>CAVQVF010000009.1:0-372500 GCA_963717095.1 uncultured Alphaproteobacteria bacterium | reverse complement strand
ATCATAACGCCTTAGCCGCAAAATTTACTGCTCGCCGGGCTGTTTGCGGCAAGCGTAGATAGGCTGGTGTAGGCGTTTCGGCAACCCAAGGCGTTCGGCCATCCGCGGGGACAAATTTGTGTTCGAGAGCGAGGCGGGAAGTCATGGGATCGCCTAACGGAAAATCTAAAGGGGATTGAGAGGCTCGGTCGATCTAGACTTCGCCCAGGAACTGGCTGGCATAGGCATAGAGGCCAGGACTGCCACCGGTGGCGAGGAACAGGACATTGTCGCCGGCCTGGTATCGTCCGGCTTCGAGATCCGCGAGCAGTCCAGCGAAGGCCTTGCCTCCATAGACGGGATCAAGCAGCAAGCCTTCGCTGCTGGCCATCAATCGCACGGCCGCAACCATTGCAGGGATCGGCTGTCCATATCCCTCACCCAGCTGGCTCCCCGAGATTTCGATGTCGCTGGCGGTCAGCGATGCCTCGAAGCCCAAGAGCGATAAGACGGCATTGGCCTTGTCCATCGTCCCGGCAGTGGCAGCCACAGCAGGCGCCAACACCGAATGACCTTGCACGCGGGTCGTACCGAGCCCCAGGGCGCGATAACCAGCAACCAGGCCAGCCTGGGTTCCTGAACTGCCATTCGGCACGACGACTGCATCGAACTCGATGCCGAGTGCCGCCGACTGCTCCTGGATTTCGATGGTGCCTGCCACATAGCCGAGAGCGCCAACCGTCGAGGAGCCGCCAAGGGTCGCCACATAAGCGATCCGGTGGTCTTGACGCAGCACTTCCGCGCGTTGCTGGGCATAATTTGTAGAATCGGCTCCGGCCGGCAGATGATGCAGGCGCGCACCGAATAGCTCGTCGAGCAGGACATTGCCGTTGCGGTCATATTCGGCCCCTTCCCGCGGGACCATGCGGGAGAGGACAAGTTCGGCGGACAGGCCCAGTTTGGCGGCTGCAGCAGCCGCGAGGCGAAGAAAGTTCGACTGCCTGCCACCCGTAGCGATGATCGTATCGGCACCCTGAGCAATGGCATCGCCCAGCAGGAATTCAAGCTTGCGCAGCTTGTTGCCGCCGCCGCCAAGGGACATCAGATCGTCGCGTTTGGCGTAAATGTGCACTCCTTTTGCCGACGATCCGAGAGCTTCCTCGATACGCGTCAGGCGCTGGATCGGAGTGGGCCCATCCAAAAGAAGACGACGGGGCTGAATGCTTAATGCTCGAGAAAGGGACACGGATCTCACCTCTGGTTGGTGCGCGGGCCAGGGGAGCCGGCCCGCGCGGGATTGCACCTTTGGAGGTCTCAGAAGAAATCGAGCACTTCGGTGACGGCACGGCGCGGCTTCTGGGGCCAGTTGCCTTCGGTCGCGTAGCCGACAGCGACCAGCAGGGCCGGGATTTCGTCCTGAGCAAGACCAAATTCCTTGGCGACGCCGTCGGCGTCAAAGCCGATCATCGGGGTCGAGCCCAGGCCCTGGGCAGAGGCAGCGAACATCAGCTGGCTGGCGCCGAAGGTGGCCGAACGGACGGCCTCATCGCGCTGGCGCTGGGGCTGTTCGTGGTACAGCGCCTTGGCAGCGCCGCCCCAGCCTTCAACGACTTCCAGCGGCATGAAGCCGGCAGCGACGGACGGAGCCAGACGATCGGCAAGCTTGGTGTGATCGGCAAGAGCGCCGACCATGATGAAGACAACGGCGGCCTCGGTGATCTTGGGCTGGCCGAAAGCCAGGGCCTTGAGGCGAGCTTTTGCGTCGTCGCTGCGCACGGCGACGAAGCGCCAGTTCTGCAGGTGGAAGGCCGAAGGGGCATGGGTTGCCAGGCGCACCAGTTCGCTGATCTGTTCGTCGTTGATCGAGCGCGACGAGTCATAGAGGTTGGTGGTCCGACGATGGTCGATGGCGTCAAGGACTGCATTTGTCATAGTAGTTCATCCATTTGCGTTACAGAACCTTGGCGCCATGCCGTTGCGGGGGGCTGCTTGGTTCGGTTGCCATATTTACTTTCGGCTGCATTCGGGAGAATAGTCGCTGCTCGGCAGGCACTGTCCCGAGGAACGGCAGAATATGGATCGCATCGACGCAATGACGGTTTTCGTCGCCGCTCTGGACGAGGGCAGCTTGGCGGGTGCGGCCCGCAAGCTGAAGCGATCCCCCACCGCGGTCAGCCGGGCACTTTCCTTCCTTGAGGCCCATGTCGGGGTTGAGCTGATTCACCGGACGACGCGCACTCTCAAGCTCAGCGAAGCGGGCGAGCGCTATGCCGCAGCGTGCCGCCGGGTGCTGACAGATCTTGAAGAAGCCGACATGCTGGTGGCCGGCGAGCGTGCCGCCCCGCGCGGCATGCTGACGATTTCGGCGCCACCGATCAGCGGCGAGGAAGTGCTGCGCCCTATCCTCGACGATTTCCTGGATCTGCATCCAACGGTATCGGCGCGGCTCATTCTGCTCGACCGGCCGGTCAACCTCGTTGATGAAGGCGTCGATATCGCACTGCGTGTCGGCCACCTGCCAGACTCGTCGCTGATCTCAGTCCGACTTGGCGGCGATGTCCGGCGCGTGGTGGTCGCGTCCCCGCGCTATCTTGCCAGTCACCCCCGGATCGATGAACCCGCAGACCTGGCGAAGCATCAGATCGTTGCCTTCACCAATTTCGGTCTCGACCACTGGAATTTTACCCCGATCAAGGGTTCGGCGCTTCCACGGACAGTGAACTTCACGCCCAGGCTGACCGTCAATACTGTACGCGCAGCTGCCGCTTCGGCCGCGGCCGGCAGCGGGCTGACCCGGCTCTATTCCTATCACGTCGCCAATTATGTCAAAGACGGGCAGCTCAAGGTGGTTTTGGCGGACGCCGAGCATCCCCCACTCCCCATCCATCTGCTCACGCCGCAGGGCCGCATCTCGGTTCCGAAGGTCCGCGCCTTTGTCGATTTTGCCACGCCGCGGTTGCGGACCGAGTTCAGCCGTATGGCTGCGGAGGCCAACACGCTCAACTGATTATGCCGCTTCCCGGTTGGCTGTCTCCCAAACACCGACCATTCTCGCAAAGCCTGGATTGACCTAGATCGATAGCACCAACGCCGAGGGCGTAGGCGGACGCCATTTCGCGACCGCAGCTATTCGAAAAAGGTTCACATCATGAGTGCCGAACAGAAGGTCGTAATCATCACCGGCGCCTCCCAGGGGATTGGCGCGGGCCTGGTTCGGGCCTATCGCGATCGGAACTATCGCGTTATCGCCAGTTCCCGTTCGATCAAATCCACTGCAGACGCCGATATCCTCGCCGTGCCAGGCGACATCAGCCTGCCCGAAACCGCCGAGCGCATCGTCAGCGAAGGCCTGAAGCGTTTTGGACGCATCGACTCGCTGGTCAACAATGCCGGCGTCTTCCTTTCCAAGCCCTTCACCGAGTTCACCGCCGAGGACTACGCCCACAATATCGGCGTCAATGTCTCGGGCTTCTTTCACATCACGCAGCGCGCCGCCGCCGAGATGCTGAAACAGGAATTCCGGGCATATCGTCAGCATCACCACGAGCCTCGCCGATCAGCCCATGGCCGGCATGCCCTCGGCTCTGGCCTCCTTGACCAAGGGCGGGCTGAATGCGGTCACCAAGTCGCTGGCCATGGAATACGCCAAGAGCGGCGTGCGCGTGAACGCGGTCTCCCCCGGCGTCATCAAAACCCCGATGCATCCGGTCGAAACCCATGCCGCGCTCGCGGAACTTCACCCTGTCGGTCGGATGGGCGAGATTCGCGATGTCGTCGATGCGGTCCTGTATCTCGAGCAGGCCTGCTTCGTGACCGGCGAGATCATCCACGTCGATGGCGGCCAGAACGCTGGACGCTGGTAAGCCCCAAAACCAGGAAAGAGAATGCAAATGAAACTGGTCCTTGTCGCCGACCCGATGTGCTCATGGTGCTACGGCTTTGGAAAAGAGATGACCGCGCTCCAGCAGCGTCATCCCGAATTGTCTCTGGAGATCGTGCTGGGCGGGCTTCGCGCCGGCGCGACCGATGTGCTGGATGAAGACGGAAAGCGCTTTCGCCTGACCCATTGGGCTAAGGTTGAACAGGCCAGCGGCCTGCCCTTCAATCGCGAGGGCCTGATGGCCCGCCAGGGCTTCGTCTACGATACCGAACCGGTTTGCCGCGCCGTCGTGGCCGCTCGTATCCTGGCCCCGGAGGCCGATCTGCTCGCTGTTTTCCGTGCGTTCCAGCACGCGTTTTACGTCGATGCTCTCGACACCACCGATGGCACCGTTCTGGCCAAGGTTGGCGCCGATGCTTTGACTGCGGCGGGCTTCCCCGTCACCGCCGATGAGTTCCTGGCGATGTGGCTCAAGAAGAGCACCATCGAGGCTGCCGCTGCGGACTTCGCCAAGGCACGCGCCATCGGCGTCCAGAGCTTTCCGACCCTGTTCCTTGAACAGGACGGGACATTGCGTCGGGTCGGCGCCGGCTATGCCCATGTCGATTCCCTCGAGCAGGACCTCAACGCCCTGCGCGCCGCCGCCTAACGGCGGTGATCTTCAACGTCTCACAAAAGGAAACTGCCATGCCGATCGTCAATGTTCAGGTTACCCGCGAGGGAACGGCTCCAGAGCGCAACTCCGTCACTGCCGAAGAGAAAGCCGCCATCATCAAAGGCGTGAGCGAGGTTTTGCTCAATGTCCTCAACAAGCCACTCGAATCCACCTTCGTCGTGATCGAGGAAGTCGATACCGACAATTGGGGTTGGGGCGGCCTTCCGGCCCTGGAATTCCGTCGACAGCGCGCTGCCGCCGCGAAATCCTGATACTTGTCTTGCGCCGCCTGCCGGGCTCGTCCCGGGGGCGGCATCCTTTCGTGCCCAAATGAAATTCCAACGTCCGTGAGTGCCTGATATCGTGCGGTCGCGCGGACCGGGCCGCCGGCAGTGGTTTGCCCGGCGAAGCGAGCAAAGCTCGACTGCGGATCGTCGCATGAGGTATCCAATGGCTCGCCAATCGCTGCAAATGCTTCTCGACCTGATCGATATCAAGACACCGATTGTCCAGGCTCCGATGGCGGGCACTTCGACACCGGCAATGGCTGCAGCGGTCGCCGATGCCGGCGGCCTGGGCTCGCTTGGTGTCGGGTCGGTCAACGCCGCCACCGCTGGCCAAATGATCGCCGATATGCGGCAACGCTCGGGCGGATCGCTAAACGTCAATGTCTTCTGCCACCGTCCAGCCGAAGCCGACGCCGTCCGCGAGGCCGCATGGCTCGACCGTCTGCGGCCTCAATTCCATCAGCAGGGTGCCGAACCTCCAGACTCACTCAGCGAGATCTATAAGAGCTTTCTGCAAGACGACGACATGCTGGCGACACTCCTTACTGCCAAGCCCAAGGTCGTGAGCTTTCATTTTGGCATCCCCTCCCCGGAACGGATCGCAGTATTGCGGCAAGCCGGGATCGTCCTTTTTGCGTCAGCCACAAACCCTGAGGAGGCGCGCCTTGCCGCAGCGGCAGGCGTCGACGCCGTTGTGGCGCAAGGCTATGAAGCCGGTGGCCATCGGGGCATTTTCAACCCCGAAGGTGAAGACACTCAGCTCGGAACGCTCGCGCTGACACGGCTGCTGGTGCGCCAACTCGATATCCCAGTGATCGCCGCCGGGGGCATCATGGATGGGGCCGGGATCTCCGCTGCACTGCGGCTTGGCGCCAGCGCGGCGCAGCTCGGCACGGCCTTTGTCTTGACCGACGAATCCGCGGCCGATGAAGGGTATCGCAGCGCCTTGTCGGGGCCGGCCGCCCACCACACGGTGATGACGCAGGTCATCTCAGGGCGCCCGGCGCGATGTCTGGAAAACCGGTTCACGACTCTAGCCAAGGGCGTGGCGACCAGCGATATCCCCGCCTATCCGATCGCCTACGACGCTGGGAAAGCGCTCAACGCTGCAGCGAAAGCCAAGGGGGATTTTAGCTACGGCGCGCAATGGGCCGGTCAGGGCGCACCGCTGGCGCGTTCGCTTCCCACCGGCAGGTTGATGGCGGAACTGATCGCCGAAATGGCCAACTAGTATCCGGAGAAGACTATGGACGCGCTTTGGTCACTGACCGCCATCCTCGTGGCCCTTCTCGTCGGTGCAATTAGCCCAAGAGCGTCCTACACACCCGTTCCGTGAGTGATACCGCTTTAGTGGTCGACAAACTGGCGGTGAATGTCGTCGAAGGCCGGTGCCACGGTGTGGAACACTTCGACCAATGCGGGGCGTCCGCTCTCGCTCTCGATCAGCGCAAACGCCTCGGCATGCGGCATGGCCTGCTTGTAGACGCGCTTGGATACGAGGGCATCGTAGACGTCAGCGATCGCCATCAACCGGCCTGACAACGGAATTTCCTGTCCCGCCAATCCGCGAGGATAACCCGAACCGTCCCACTTTTCGTGGTGGGTGTGGGCGATCTCTTTAGCCAAGGCCAGGAAGGTGCTCGCTCCCAAGCGCTTTTCGGCGTTCTCGATGGCGCGGCGACCGAGTTCAGCGTGGCTCTGCATGATGACATAGGCCTGCCTCATTCTACCGATATACGCATTAGTGTGTGCCGAACAGCAGCAATTCTGGCGACAAGCGAAACCAAATACAAGAATCGTGCCGGCGTCAAAAGGGCGCTGGTCGACGCACGCAGTGCGATCGAGGCAGATGGTACGAGGTTACACATCATGAACATCAAGCAGAAAGCCGCCAGCGGCCGAGCCTTCCTGAGGTCGGCGGCCGTCGCATTGGCCACAGGTATTGTCTTCACCGCTCTGGCAGCGGCTCCCTCCGTCGCGCAGACCGAAGCGCTTCCAGGCCAGGCTGGCGCACCCTATGCACATATGCCGGAATTGGCCCCGATCGGCGTGCGCGTCGATCGCTATCTTCCCGTTCCGGAATCGGCCACCGCTGAGGCCGTCGATCCGGCAAAAGGCTATCGGACCCAAGATCTGGGCCAGGGCCTCTACATGGTCACCGACAATGCCTACCAGTCCATGTTCCTGGTTTATGACGCCGGCGTGGTTGTGGTCGATGCCCCGCCCTCCTATGCAGCCCACATCAAGGAAGCGATCGCCGAAGTCACCGACAAGCCGATCACTCACATCATCTATAGCCACTCCCACATCGACCATATCGGCGGGACGGCAAGCCTTGGCGGCAGCCCGATCATCATCGCCCAGGAAGAAACCAAGCGCTTGCTGGTTCGTGCCAATGACCCCAACCGCCCGATCCCGACCGAGACCTTCAAGGACGAATATACCCTTAAGGTCGGCGACCAGGTGCTGGAGCTGAGCTATCACGGTGTCGCCCATGAGCCCGGCAACATCTTCATCTACGCGCCGGCTCAAAAGACTTTGATGGTCGTCGACGTCGTGTTCCCGGGCTGGATGCCCTGGCGCCGCTGGGCTCTGGCTGCGGACGTCCCTGGCTATTTCGCCCAGGTCGCCGAGATTGACCAGGTTCCCTTCGAGACCATCGTTGGCGGCCATGTCAGCCGCGTGGGCACTCATGCCGACGTCAAGCTACAACTCGATTTCATGAACGACGTCAAGGCGGCGGCCGCGACGGCACTGCAGACGACGGCCTTCGGCGAAGAAATGAATGAGGCGGACAAGGGCAATCCCTGGGCCGGTTTTGACAACTACATCGATCGCGTTGCCGGACAGTGCGTTGATGCCGTTACCCCGAAGTGGCAATCGCAGCTGGGTGGTTTCGACGTCTACGTCTGGGACCAGTGCTACGCCATGGAACAGAGCCTTCGCATCGACTAACGAAAAGCGCCGGAGCGAACCTCGCTCCGGCGCACCTCGCGACTTGCAGGGCCAACTGACGCAAATGTCCTGCGCTCTTCCGCAAGACAAACCGGCGTAAGACCATCCCCGCTACACGATGCGATTATGATTTGAGGTCGTCCGGGCTTGCCGCGGTATCTCATGAGCCGATGGAGATGCGAGCCGAGAGGCCGCCGGCAGGACGGTTGCTCAATTTCAGCGTACCGCCAATGGCGGAGGCAAGCTGGGTGGCAATAGCAAGGCCGAGGCCAGTGCCGCCAGTGCCGCGATTACGCGACTGATCGAGCCGAAAGAATGGTTGGAGTACGGCGTTGAGCTGATCCTCGGGGATGCCGGGGCCCCGATCGAGCACCGAGATCGACACGGCCCCGTTCGACGACTTCTCGACCTGCAGTTCGGCTTGGCCGGCAAATTTCAAGGCATTATCGACGAGATTGGTGAGGACGCGGCGCAGGGCGAGCGGGCGCGTGACGAGAGCAGCGTCAATCATGCCGGTCAGCGTCACCGCCTTGCCGGTGTCCTGATAGTCATAGACGAGGCTTTCGAGAAAGGAGCCAATGTCGATGCGTGCCGATTTTTCAGCATTGCCATGGGCGCTACGGGCATAGGCGATGCCTTCCTGCACCAGCCGCTCGATTTCGGCGAGATCATGGACCAACTTGTCCTTTTCGACCGAGTCTTCGGCCAGTTCGGCGCGCAGCTTCATGCGGGTTATCGGGGTTTGCAGATCGTGGGAGATGGCGGCGAGGATTTCCACCCGCTCTTGAAGATGCTGGGCGATGCGGTCGCGCATGGCATTGAAGGCGGTGGCGGCATACGCGACTTCGCTGGGGCCGGTCTCGCTGAGGCGGGGGGCCTTCCCGTTGGGATCAAGGGTATCGGCGGCATTGGCGAGGCGCACCAGGGGGCGGATGGCGAGGCGGACGGCGAACCAGCTGCAGAGGATCAGCAGCAACAATTGGGCGACCAGCACATAAGGCAACCATTGCGCCAGGGGCATGATCTCTGGGGTTATATCCAGCGTCAGAGGGCTGCCGTCGCTGAGCGACAAATGGACCTGGATCCGATTGCTGCCCGGAATGGATTCGACAGACACCGGAGACGATGGCCCCACGACCTGTCGAATTGTGTCGGCGACCTCCGGGAAGCTGCCATTTGTGTCGGGAATGCCCTGCTGTCCGGGGCCGAGCACATAGTGGTAGTTGTCTCGTCTGAGGAGCGTCAGCCAGTCCGGACGCTCAACAGCGGGCAGCCTGTCGAGAATGGCCACCGATGTTGCGACGTCGGATTCAAGCGTTCCAAACATCATCGATTTGGCGGTTGTATAGCGCTCGATGAACAGCACGCCGAACGAAAGGCCGTGGGCGAGAGTGAGGCCGGCAAGGAAGATTAGGAAGAGCCGTGCACCCAGTGTTTTCGGCCAGGAGAAGCGTCTTGGCTGGCTCATTTGCGCGCCTCGGAGATTTCGACCGGCATGGAGAAGACATAACCCTCGCTGCGGACGGTCTTGATATAGGCAGGCTCGCGGGCATCGTCGGCGAGGCGCTGGCGCAGGCGGCTGACCAACAGATCGATCGAGCGATCGAATAATTCGGCTTCGCGGCCCTGGGTCAGGCTGAGCAGCTGATCGCGGTTGAGAACGCGCTGGGGATGATCGACGAAGGCACGCAGCAGACGATACTCGGCGCCGCTCAGGGCGATGGCGATGCCATCCTGGTCGATAAGATGACGGCCCACCGTGTCGAGTTGCCATTTGCCGAAAGAGAGGATGTGGCCGACCTCGGTGACGCGCAGGTTTGGCGGCAACATGCGGGTTCGGCGCAGAACAGCCTTGATGCGGGCGAGCAGTTCGCGGGCAGCGAAGGGTTTGACCAGGTAATCGTCGGCGCCCATTTCGAGGCCGATGATGCGGTCGGTTTCGTCGCTGCGGGCGGTCAGCATGAGGATAGGAGTGGCCTTGTTCTTGCCGGAGCGCAGTTCCCGGCAGAGGACCAGGCCGTCATCGCCGGGCATCATCACGTCGAGGATGATGAGGTCGACGGCATTGGCTTCTAGAAATGTGCGCATCTGACGGCCATCGGCGGCTACAGTCGCACGCAGGCCATTCTTGACCAGGTAGGTTGATACCAGTTCCCGAATTTCGCGGTCGTCGTCGACGATGAGGATGTGGTCGATATTTTCCATCGGGAAGGCCTTTTCTGGGTCACCCTGCCCGGCGTGCCGGACAGGGCCCTGTGCGTCTCGGCTCAGACCAACGTGATTTTCACGTCGATATTGCCACGGCTGAGCTTGGAATAGGGGCAAGTCTGGTGGGCGGCGTCGATCAGCTGCTGCGCCTGGGCCGCGGTCGAGGCCCGGCAGGCTGACGTTAAGACGGGCCTGCAGCAGATAGCCGCCCTCACCCGTGCCGAGATCGACTTCCGCATCGATAGCACGATCGGCTGGCAGGGCAATCTTGAGCTGGCCGGCGGCCAGGCCCATGGCGCCCATGAAGCAGGCGGACCAACCGGCAGCAAACAGCTGCTCAGGATTGGTGCCGCCACCCGAAGTGCCTGGCGAAGACAGCTTGATATCCAAGCGGCCATCGGAGCTTTGGGCAGCACCGTCACGGCCGCCAGTGGTGTGGGTCTTGCCGGTATAGAGGACTTTTTCGATCGCGGTGATGGTCATGGCATTGTTCCTTCGGGTTGGGTGACTATTTAATTATCGTCGTAATGTTTATTATGATAGTGCTTGTGCCACACGTTCGATCGGCTTACAAGCGCGAAAATGCTTATCGATGATAATTTTCTCTGCCGGAGACAGCGATGGCCAACACACCCTTGAGCCCCGCGGACACCGCGCCGTTGGCGGACTTCCTGTGCTTTTCGATTTACTCGGCCAATCTGGCCTTCTCGCGAGTTTATAAACCGGTGCTGGAACAGCTGGGCCTAACCTATCCGCAATACATTACCCTGATCGCGCTGTGGGAAGACGACAATCAGACGGTCAAGGGCTTGAGCGAAAAGCTGTTTCTGGAGCCGAGCACCATGACCCCGATGCTGAAGCGCCTTGAGGCCATGGGTTATCTCACCCGCACGCGCGGGGTGGAGGATGAGCGGATCGTGCGTGTGTCGCTGACCGAAGCGGGCCGCCGCGTGCGCGAAAAGGGCATCCCCTTCAGCCAGGTGACGATGAACGCCACCTGCCTCAATCCCGAAGAATTCGGCGTGCTGCAGAAGGCGATTTCCAATCTGCGCGACAATCTGATGACCACCAGCAAATCCGGCGCTTGAGTGGCCATCAGCCCGGCCCTTCTGCCAAGAGCACCGGATCGGCCCGGTAATATTGCGGGAAGATGGCCTTCAGGTTCTCGATCTTGGGCACCTCGTTATAGACGACATAGGGATAGCTCGGATTATTGGCCATGAAGTCCTGGTGATAGGCTTCAGCCTCATAGAAGGGCTTATCGGCTTCGATGCGCGTGGCGATCTTGCTGGTGAATATCTTGGCACTGTCGAGCTGGGCGATGTAGTCGGCAGCGATCTGCGCCTGCTCGCCGGTTTGCGGGAAAACGGCGGAGCGGTATTGGGTGCCTGAATCCGGGCCCTGGCGGTCGACCTGGGTGGGGTCGTGGGCGATCGAGAAATAGATCTGCAACAGCGTGCCGTAGCTGATCTTTTGCGGATCGAAGACGATCTGCACGGCTTCGGCATGGCCGGTGCGGCCGGTTTCGGTCGCCTCGTAATTTGCCGTGTCAGCAGTGCCGCCGGCATAGCCGGAGGTGGCGCTGATGACGCCATCGACATGCTGGAACACGCCCTGCACGCCCCAGAAACAGCCACCGGCAAGGACCGCCGTCTGCGGTCCGCTGGCGGCGGCGACGTCGTGCAGGGCGGCGGGGACCAGGCGAGGCTCTTCGGCTGAGGGGGCATTGCCGAAGAGGACGGCGCCGAGCAGGCCCAGAAGGCCACCGGTGACGAGAAGCGGGCGAACGCCGATGCGCTTGAAGATATTGGTCTGATTTTTCTCATGCATGATGATGATCCTCATCCAAAGGTGAAAACGAAGGCTTTGGCGCCGGGGTCGAGAAAGCGGATTTCGAAGGTCCGCTCCGCGACGTCGCCGGCCTGGCGAACGAGCTGGTAAAGGCGGGTATCGGTGACGGTGCCGTTGCCATCGGCATCGGTATCGGCGCCGTGGCTGGTGGCGGGGGCCTTGCCGTCGACGGTCACCTGAAAGCGGACCGGCTTGCCATCGGCATCGGGGCCAAGAACCAGGTGCAGGTCGCGGGCGCTGAAGCGATAGGTAAGGCCGCCACCGGGCTGGTTGAGAACGGCTTCCTCGGGACCGACGGTCCAGTTGCCGGAGAGGCCCCACTGATTGAGGCGCGGTTCCGCCCTGGTGTAGTCCTGGGCGGTATCGGGCTGCAGGCCTTCGGGAGAAACAAAGGCGGAGGCACGCTGGTAACCGACATAGGTCTCCCCCGAACCGATATAATTGAGATCAGGTGCCGCCTGTGCTCCCTGGGCGTCGGGGACGGTAATGGCTCTGTCGGCGACCTGGCTTCCGGCTTCGGCCAGGAGGTCCTGGATGGCTTTTTCGGTGGTATCGTAATTGCCTTCGCCGAAATGGTGATAGCGAAGCTGGCCCTTGGCATCGATGAGATAGGCGGCGGGCCAGTAATTGTTCTGAAACGCGCGCCAGACCTTGAAATCATTGTCGATGGCGACGGGATAGCCGATGTCGAAATCGTCGATGGCCTGCTTGACGTTGTCGACCTTCTTTTCGAAGGCGAATTCGGGGGAATGCACGCCGATGACGACGAGGCCCTGATCCTTGTACTTTTCCGCCCAGGCCCGAGTGTAAGGCACGGTGCGGATGCAATTGATGCAGGAATAGGTCCAGAAATCGATCAGGACGACCTTGCCGCGCAGTTGCTCGGTGGTGAGCGGCGGGCCATTGAGCCATTCGACCGCGCCATCGAGCGAGGGGAACTGGCCTTCGACCGGCAGATTGCTTTGGACCCCTTGGCGGGCGTCGTCGGCGGCGAGAGTCATGCTGGCGCTGGCGACCAGATTGGGGGCCGGCGGCGCGTCATCGGCCTTGAAGGCATCGAGCAAAGCCTGCTCGACTGAGCTGGTGCTGGCGCTGGAAAGACGGGCGAGAATGCCGGTATCGGCACCAAGCCCGATGACGACGACACCGCAGAGTACGGCGACGCCGAGGCCGCGACGCACCCATTCACCGGCACCGAGCGTGCGCTTCATCACCGCAAAGACGCGGCCGCCGACCATGAGTGCCAAGGCGAGGGAGGTCGCCGCGCCAGCCGAATAGGCCAGGAGCAGCAGGGAGGTGCCGACATTGGCGCCCTGCAAGG
The DNA here is from genome assembly GCA_963717095.1 of uncultured Alphaproteobacteria bacterium. GTDB lineage: Bacteria > Pseudomonadota > Alphaproteobacteria > Rhizobiales > Devosiaceae > Devosia. The sequence goes on along the minus strand of CAVQVF010000009.1, from coordinate 359,364 downwards.
CGGCGCCGGTGAGCACGAGGCCAAGAATGGGGCCGGCGCAGGGAGCCCAGAGCAAGCCGGTGGCGACGCCGAGCAGCAAAGCGCTGCCGATGGTTGGCGCCGAGCCAGGACCGCTCGCGGACTGCGACAGCCGGCTGCCGAGGGTGACAATGGGCTGGGTCAGGCGGCTGGCGATCTGCGGGAACAGCAACGTCACCCCGAAGAGGCCAAGCAGCGCCAGCGCCAGATAGCGGCCGAATTCATTGGCGTGGACCGCCCAGCTGCCGCCGACGGCGGCCAGGGTGGCGACGCCGGCAAAGGTCAGTGCCATGCCGATCAGCATGGGCAAAGTGCTTTTGACGAAAGGCTGTTCGGCGCGGGCGAAGACGAAGGGCAGGACCGGCAGAATGCACGGACTGAGGATGGTCAGTACACCCCCGAGATAGGCAATGATCAGCAGGGTCATCAGGATTTCCTGTGCGGTGATGGATGCGCTGTAGCGCAGTGGCTGGAAACCAGCCGTTGACCGCATAAGAGGCGTGCGACTTATCCCGGATGTGTCTCGATCGGGGGAGAATTGTAACGAACTGTAGCGAGGCCTGGGCCGAGTACAATCGGATACACAATCGAGGAGGGGTTCGTCCTGCGCGAGCCTACTATGCGGCGTTTCGCGTTGCGGGTTGCTGGCCTCTGCAGCTGGCTGCCGCGACGCAGCCCGAGGCGTCGCGGCAGCAGTTGGGATCAGAAACGATCAACATCCATGACAGCCTGGGCGAAAGCCCGCGGCGCTTCCTGTGGCAGATTATGACCGATACCGCCGGTAATGGTTCGGTGCTCGTATTTTCCCGAGAACTTGGCGGCATAGGCGGACGGCGGGGCATGCGGGGCGCCATTTGCGTCCCCCTCCATCGTGATCGTCGGGACACCGATCAGCGGTGCCTTGGCAATTTCTGCCTCATAGCCATCATATTCAGCCTCGCCCTCGGCAAGCCCCAAGCGCCAACGATAGTTGTGGATCGTGATTTCGACATGGTCCGGATTGTCGAATGCGGCAGCCGAGCGGTTGAACGTTGCCTCGTCGAACTTCCAGGTCGGGGAGGCCGTCTGCCAGATCAACTTGGCAAAGTCATGCGTATTGGCTTCATATCCGAGGCGGCCCCGCTCTGTCGCGAAATAGAACTGATACCACCACTGCAGCTCAGCCGCCGGGGGCAACGGCTTCTTATTGCCCTCTGGGCTGCCGAGGAAATACCCACTGACGGAGACCATGGCGCTGAACCGTTCTGGCCAAAGTGCGGCCAGGATGTTTGCCGTGCGGGCACCCCAATCGAAGCCGGCAACGATCGCTTGATCGATGTCGAGTGCGTCCATCAGTGCGATCATGTCCTGTGCAACAGCGGATTGCTGAGCATTGCGCATCGTGTCGTTGCTCAGGAACCGTGTCGTGCCGTAGCCGCGAAGAAAGGGGATGATCACGCGATAGCCCGCATCGGCAAGGATGGGAGCGACATCCACGAAACTGTAAATGTCGTAAGGCCAGCCGTGCAGCAGCAAAACTGCTGGACCATCGGCAGGACCAGCTTCGGCATAACCCACATCGAGGAGACCGGCCTTGATCTGCTTTAGCGCCTCAAAGGAGGTGTTCTCCCCGGCCCCGCCGGCGGAGATATCGCCGTCAGAAACCTCTGGCGACTGTGCAAATGCGGCTCCGCTCATGCCCAATTCGACGGCGGCTACAGTCATGGCGGCGACGCCGAAGAAACGACGGCGCTGAAGGTTTATTTCGGTGGACATTGGCTCTTTCCGATTTGCATTGATGATCATCGGAAGAGGATGGCGGCATGTGTCGCTGATGTGTCCCGTATCGCCTGCTTTGTATCTGGATGTAACAGAGGGGCGTTCGGGTACGTTCTGATACAATTCCTTCCGTTTCCGGATGGAGTGAGTGTCGGGTCACGAAAAGGTGTTTGGCGTCAGGCGCTAGTCAATAAAGCGCACGCTCCCGATATGGGGAAGGTTGCGGTTACGCTGCGCATAATCGATGCCATAGCCAACCACGAACCTGTCTTCGATGGTAAAGCCGGTCCATTGCGCCGTGATGGCCACTTCGCGCCGCGACGGTTTATCGAGCAATGCGCAGGCGGCCATACGCTTGGGGTGGCGCGTATTGAGAATGTCCAGCACGTGCTTGAGGGTGTAGCCCGTATCGACGATGTCTTCGACGAGCAGGACGTCGCGGCCCTCGATCTCACCACGAAGATCCTTGAGGATGCGCACTTCGCGGCTCGATTCCGTCGAATTTCCGTAGGACGAAACTTCTAGGAAATCCACCTCCACTGGTAGATCGAGTTCGCGCACCAGGTCGGCAATGAAGATGAACGAGCCGCGCAGCAGTCCGACCACGACGAGTTTTTCGGTTCCCGAATAATAGACCGAGATTTCCTTGGCCAGAGCCTCGACCCGTGCCGCAATGGCCTTGGCCGATATCATCTCGTCGATCACATATTTTCTGTCAGACATGTGGTCCCCAACCATTGCGTTTGTCGGCCAAGGCCTATCGCGCAAATCCTGACTTGGCTAGCTGACGCGTTCGGAGTCCGGCTTGGGACGGGAGAGGTTTGGGCGCGCCGCGGTGATTTGTCGAGGTGAGATAAAAGTTTACAAATAACGGGCATTGTCCCGCGGCGTAACGAGCATATCAAGCGGAGCAGCGCTGATGGGTTTTAAGACACCTGAGAATGAGGACGAGCGACTGAATGTCCTTCGTAGTCTCAAGATTCTGGACACCCCTTCCAACCCTGTTTTTGATGAGATCGCCCAACGCGCCGCCCGCGCCTATAATGCCCCTATCGCAACGATCACTCTGGTTGATCGCGACAGACAATGGTTCAAGGCTCGGGTTGGTCTCCAGGCCTCAGAAACGCCGCGCGACGTGTCATTTTGCACGCACACCATTTTGCGAAATGAACCGCTGGTGCTTCTCGATACGCTGGCCGACCCCAGGTTCAGCAACAATCCTCTCGTCGTCGGCCCTCCATACATTCGTTTTTATGCCGGCGCGCCTTTGTACTATGGCGATCAAATCCGTTTGGGTGCGCTTTGCATCATGGACACCAAGCCCAGGGCGGCCGAGAGCATCGATGTCGATTTGCTGCAGAATTTAGCCGACCAGGTGGCGGGCGAACTCTGGGTGCATCAAGCAGCGATGGCAGAAGAAGCCGACCGACAAATCACGGCCGCAACGAAATAGATTTGACTGAAGGTGATCTGAAGTGAGCATCGTTATGCATCCAGGGCCGACAAATGTACTCTTGGCAAATGGGCATGCTTCGGTTGCCCAACTGATCGCGCGTATTTTCGCCAAGCTGGGCCGCATGCGGGTCGAGACCGTGACAAGCGCTGACGATGCCCTTGGTGCCTTGCAGAGCCTGGCTTTCGATATCGTCCTCGTTGACGACAATATCGGTGTTGCCGACATGGGCGACTATCTCGACAGGGTTCGCCAGGCAAATGGCGCGCGGAACGCTCTGGTCGTTCTATCGACCTCATCGTTGACGGCATTGGCTGCGAAGCGAGCCGTGCAAGCGGGGGTGGACGCCATTCTGCTGAAGCCGTTTAGCCCTGAAGATCTCGGGGTCAAACTCGGCATGGCCGATGAACGCAAGCGTCGCCTTGCATCCGAGTCTAACGTGGTCCACGTCTAGCTTGAGCTTCGAGCGCGCCGTCGTGATCGGGACGAACGGCTGGCACGCGAACATCCGGTGAGGCTCTGGCCGATCGATTGAACCTCAGACAATCTCGGCTTGCTGCCGCGCCGTGCGACGGATCGCTTGCGGCGGCTGGCCGAAGGCGCGCAGAAACGCCCGCCGCATTCGCTCGGGGTCGGCAAAGCCGGTCTCATTGGCCACCACATCGATCGAATGGCGGCCCTGCTCCATCATGACGCGAGCAGCTTCCACCCGCAGGTTCTCCACCGCCTTGGCCGGGGATTGCCCGGTTTCGGCGCGGAACGCTCGGCTGAACTGGCGCGGGCTGAGATGGGCGGCCTCGGCGAGCTGTTCCACCGATAGCTCCCTCGCCAGGTTCTGCTTGGCATAGTCGAGCGCGCTCTGGATGCGGTCCGATTTCGGCGCCAATTCCAGCAGCGCCGAATGCTGCGACTGCCCACCGCCACGGCGATGATACAGCACGAGCTGCCGGGCTACCTGCCGCGCAATTTCGGCGCCCAAATCCTTTTCCACCATCCCGAGCGCCAGATCGATGCCGGCGCTGGCGCCCGCAGACGTCCAGACCGGGCCATCGATGATGAAAATCCGGTCCTCTTCCACCTTGATCAGCGGAAAGCGCGTCTGCAGGTCGCGGGCGCTGAGCCAGTGCGTGGTCGCCCTGCGGCCATCGAGAATGCCGGCCTCCGCCAGGATGAAGGCGCCGATGCAGATGCCCGCGACGCGTCGCGCTGTCGTCATCGCGTCCTGGGCAAAGGCGATCAGCGCCGGCGTGGCCGGCATCGGCGCGACGCCACCACCAAAGATCATGGTGTCATAGCTCTCGCCGTCGAAGCGTCCGGTCTCGATGCTCACCCCCATCGAGCTGCGCACCGATCCGCCGTGCTCGGACAGAATACGCACCGCATAGGCGGGCCCGTCCGGCGCCAGATTGGCGAATTCGAACACCGAAAGCGCGGCAAAACTCATCATCTGAAAGCCGGGCGCCACCACGAAGGCAATGCGATGCATGTCGATCCCCTGTCCTAAAAGGTTGGATATATGCCATTTGAGCCATTCGCAAGCAGGCCTATACCCTTGCTGCAGACGATCACCAACACTTCAGGACACGAACAATGAGCACACATCATCAGGGTACTGCCCTCATCACCGGCGCCTCGACCGGCATCGGCGCCGTCTATGCAGATCGGCTCGCCCGGCGCGGCTATGACCTGATCCTTGTCGCCCGCAACCGCGACCGGCTGCATGAGCTGGCCAATCGACTGTCGACGCAAACCGGCCGCACGGTCGAGACCATCGCTGCCGACCTGACCGATCGGGCCGATCTGGCCAGGATCGAACAGGTCCTCAGCACCGATGCCAGCATCACCATGCTGGTCAACAATGCCGGTATCGGCGCCAGTGCCCCCCTGCTCGGCTCGGACATTGCGCTGATGGATGATTTGATCGCGCTCAACGTTACCGCGCTCACCCGGCTGACCTATGCCGCCGCGCCGCGCTTTGTTGAGCGCAAAGGCGGCACCATCATCAACGTGGCCTCGATCGCCGCCATCAGCCCGGAAATCCTCAATGGCGTTTATGGGGGCAGCAAGGCCTTCGTGCTCACCCTGAGCCTGTCGCTGCATCATGAACTCGCTTCCAAGGGCGTCACGGTACAGGCCGTACTGCCCGGCGCCACCGCCACCGAGTTCTGGAATCCGGCGACGACGCCACTCGAATACCTGCCCAAGGACATCGTGATGTCGGCCGAAAACATGGTCGACGCGGCCCTGTCCGGGCTCGACCAGGGCGAGTTGGTGACCATTCCTGCGCTCGCCGAGGCTGCCCAATGGGACGCGTACGAGGCTGCCCGCCAGGCCATGGCTCCCAATCTGTCGCGCTCCGAGCCTGCCGCGCGTTACCGCATAGCCAGCCCGGCCGTCTGAGCGCTCACCCACATTCTTCACATCATGCCGGCCGTCAGAGTGGTGGCTGGCGTCCTCCATGGAGTTACAACTGTGCGCGCTGTCCAACTTAACGCCTATGGCAATCCTGCCGAGACCATCACCCTGGTCGATCTGCCGGAACCCGCCGCTGCTGGCCCTGGCGAAGTGCTGATCGGTGTGGATTATGCCCCGGTCAATCCTGCTGACCTGCTGCTGGTCATGGGCTGGTACGCCGTGCGGCCAAACCTGCCCTCGATGATCGGTAACGAGGGTGTCGGCACCATCATCGCCGTCGGTCCTGGCGTGACCAATGTCGCGCCCGGCGAAGCGACATCATTCGATGAAGATGAAGACAAACCAGACGATACCACAGAGGTAAAATTTCAAAAGGCGCGTCTGAGAGAGACGAAAAAGGCCCTGAAGGAATCTGAGAAGAAGGCACAAAACCTCGCTGCAACCCTCACCGGGCTGCAGACATCGCTCAATGCGTTGGCTCAGGGCCTGGGGGAGCTTTCCCAGGACCAAAAAGACACGGCCTCCGACCTGCGCAAACTGCAAATGCAGCTCCTCGACAAGGCAGAAGCCTACGAGAAGGAACGGCGCCTGCAGAATGCAGCGATGGTCAAGATAACGATCCTCCTCAAGGGAAAGCGGACCGAGGAAGAAACGATCAAGCTCACGATCCAATCTCTAAATATCAGCATTAGCGCTCTGAAGCGCACAAAAAAACTGTCCAGGAGGTCGCATTTTTCTTCAAATCATTCTCTGACTTCCTCGACACCGTATCAAATGAGGCGATGCTTCAACTTGAACTGTTCGAAAACTCCGTCGCCAAAAGCAAATTTGGCAAGAATGCGTTCGCGCGGCTCATTCAGTCTACCGATGTGTTCTTTATCCGGCAGTGCAGCCAGTGGTCGGCAACCAAGACGGTTTCAGACAAGTTCAACAAAGGCTTCACCGACGGCTGGACAACACTGAACAAGCTCAGCGGCGAGTATATCAAAGGCGCGGCATTGGACGATTATCTCCATGGTGCGAGTGATCGAATGAAAAAAATTGTAGAGCAACGAGACCAAGCCTCGGTGGCTAAGCTCTACGACTTGGAGAAGCGTAGGAAACTTCTGCTCAGCACTCCCGAAGCGGCCCGCGTCGACGTCGGATAAACTCAACGTCGACTCCACCCCGCGGCGATCGGCAGGATCGATGTGATGATCTACTTGGAAAGTGGCTGGATCGCCTCGGCTGGCATGGATTTGTCCCGTTGCATTATGAGTATTCTCTCAAAGGCGATCTGCGCCGCAGCGACCAGTAGCGCCCCATGCTGCCCGGCCTGCCGCGCCGACATGGCACCAATTGAAATACGCAACGGGGAAGAGTCGAGGCTGGGTCGAGTTTTTTGGGAATTCGAATCTGGAAGGACCAAGCAGATCCCTTACGGAGCAAATATGGAGTCGGCATCTGGGTGTACTTTCGGGTGTACAACCGAAAGTTCCGGAATCACAGGAAGCAACGATTTCAACGGGTTAGGATTGTGGCGGAGAGGGGGGGATTCGAACCCCCGATAGAGTTGCCCCTATGCCGCATTTCGAGTGCGGTGCATTCAACCGCTCTGCCACCTCTCCGCGAGGTCGTAACGCCTGCCTTGCGGCTGGCTCGGTCGATGGCCGGGCTTATGGCATAGCAAGCCAAACCCTGCAACTCCCCATCTGCGCTTGTTATTGGCCAACGCCTCCCCCCTTGACGCAGCCCCCTGGAGGCTGGCCAACTGGCCTTGGCGCACAACCGCGGCTTTGGCCGGTGGCTATCGGACGAGACAGCATTGCGTCGCCGCCTGAATGCGCCAAAATCCACCTGACCCTCACGATCGCGTGGGGCGGTGAACCGTTCAAACCGCTCATGCGTTCTGCGAACGCAAAATTTCACCAGCCAGAAACTTCATCAACCGGGAGCATTGGATCATGATCAAGCGTCGTCACATCGTCATCGGCATGGCATCTTTGCCGCTCGCAGTTCTGATTCCGGGAGCGCTCGTTCCCACTTTTGCCCAAACGGAGGCCCCTATTTTGGACGGCGATACTCTCACCACCGCTGACGGCGACGTCATCATTCACCCGGTCAGCCATGCCAGCCTCCTGCTGGGCTTCAAGGATCAGGTCATCTATGTCGATCCGGTCGGCGGCGCGGCCCTTTATGAGAGCCTGCCCAAGCCCACCGCCATCCTGATCACCCATGGTCATGGCGACCATTTCGACCTGCCCACGCTCGAAGCCATCGCCGGCAGCGTGCCGCTGATCACCAGCAAGGAAGTCTTCGACAAGCTGCCCCCGGCGCTGCAGGCCAATGCCACCGCCCTCGCCAATGGCGACAAGGGCACGCTGGTCGATATCCCCGTCGCCGCCATCCCGGCTCACAACACCACGTCCGACCGCATGCAGTATCACCCCGTCGGCGTCGGCAATGGTTATCTGCTCAGCTTGGGCGACAAGACGCTCTATATTGCGGGCGATACCGAACCGACCCCCGAAATGCTGGCCCTCACCGATATCGCGGTCGCCTTCCTGCCGATGAACCTGCCCTATACCATGACCGTCGAGCAGGCCGCCGAGGCCGTCAACGCCTTCAAGCCCGCCGTGGTCTATCCCTATCACTACCAGGGCAGCGACCTGGAAGCCTTCAAGGCCGCCGTCGGCGCCCACACCGAAGTGCGCCTGCGCGAATGGTATCCAGCCGCCTGAAATCGCCCGCAACGCTTGACTCAACGGGCGTTTACGCACATAAGCCGCCTCGGAATGCGTGCCAACTCAACTTGGCGCGCTTCTTTGGTTTATCAAACCGCTGCTTGAGGCTGCCCGCCGGACCTGTCCGGCAGACTGTCCGAAGACCGCAGAACCGGGGCTTGCCCCATGGGCTCACCTGCGGCGCCGCAAAGCGCGACACAAAGGGACTGGGCGTTTGCAACGCCTGGCGCAGATATGAACTTCGCCGTGATCAAAACCGGTGGCAAGCAGTACAAGGTTGCCGCCAACGACGTTATCAAGATTGAAAAACTCGACGCTGAAGCCGGCACCATTGTCACCTTCGACCAGGTGCTGATGATTGATGGCGAAGTGGGGGCTCCCCTGATCGAAGGCGCGCTTGTCGCTGCCGAACTGCTCGATACCAAGAAGCAGAAGACGGTCATCATCTTCAAGAAGAACCGTCGCCACAATTATCGTCGCCGCAATGGCCACCGCCAATTGCTGTCGACCGTGCGCATCACCGAAATCCTGACCGGCGGCGCCAAGCCGACCATTGCCGCCGCCGCCAAGGTGGAAGCACCCGCCGCTGTTGTCTCGGTCAAGCCTGCGAAGGCCCGCGCAGCAGCCAAAGCCGCCGCCGCAACCGAAACTGTAGCCCCGGCCAAGCGCCAGCCGCAACGCCCAAGAAGGCAGCGCCGAAGAAGGCCGCCGCTACTGAAACCGAAGCCGCCGCTGAAAAGCCGGCGAAGAAGGCCCCGGCCAAAAAAGCCGCTCCCAAGGCCGATCAGGAATAAGGAAGAAGCACCATGGCACATAAGAAAGCAGGCGGTTCATCCCGCAACGGCCGCGATACCGCCGGCCGTCGTCTTGGCGTCAAGAAGTTCGGTGGCGAAGCCGTCATCGCCGGCAATATCCTGATCCGCCAGCGCGGCACCAAGTGGCATCCCGGCACCGGCGTTGGCCTGGGCAAGGACCACACCATTTATGCACTGGTCGATGGCAAGGTCGCGTTCCGCACCAAGGCCAATTCGCAAGTCTTCGTGTCGGTCGAACCGGCAATGGCCGCCGAATAACCCGGTACGGTCTTACAAACCTCAGCCGGTGACCCGTTCCCCGGTTTGAGTTTTGTCAAACCCATTTGATTGAGGGGAACCGGTCCACCGGTTCCCCTCTTTCGTTTTGGATGCAGATGATGAGCAGCCCGCGCGACACATTACCGGCGACGATCCACACCGAGCGATTGGTTCTGACCACGCCGTCGCTGGAACACGTCCCGGAAATGGCCGTGCTCGCCAATAATCGCGCAATTTACGAAGTGCTGGCGCGCCTGCCCCATCCATATGATGAAAGTCACGGTCGCTATTTCGTGCAGACCATCGCCCGCGGTCCCGAGGAATTTGCCTGGTCGATCCTGCTCGGCGACCGCTATCTGGGCACCATTGGCCTGAACCTGTTGCCCGATCAACTGCCTGCGCTGGGCTACTGGCTTGGCGCACCCTATTGGGGTCAGGGCTATGCCACCGAAGCCGCTCAGGCCGTCGTCGCGGCGGCAAGAGCGGCCGGCTATGCGGGCCTTCGCTCCCGCGCCCTGCTGAGCAATACGGCGTCGCGCAACGTTTTACGCAAGGTCGGCTTCACCGAAATCGGGGAAGACATCGTTGACAGCGACACCCACCAGCGCAGAAATGTCGCCCTGCTGCGCCTGGAGTTCACCCCATGACCAGCCTTGCCACCAAGCGCTTCATCCTGCGCCAGCCCGCCATGGGCGATGCCGAACCCATCGCGCGCTACCTCAACGACTTCGCCGTCGCGGGGAGCCTCGCGCGCGTACCCTTCCCCTATCACCTGTCCGATGCCCGCGCCTGGCTCAAGACCCGCCGCCCCGGCCTGCCGATCGAGGAGACCAATTTCGCCATCGACCTGCCCGGCATCGGTTTTGCCGGCCAGATCGGCTTTCACCGCGGCCCGGCCGGCACCATATTGGGCTATTGGCTGGGCCAGCCCTTCTGGGGCCAGGGCATCATGACCGAGGCGGTGATCGCCAGCCTCGATTGGTATTTCCGCGCCAGCGGCGCCGCCGAAGTGCGCTCCGGCGTCTTCGTCTTCAACGAGGCGTCGCTCGCCATTCAAACCAAGCTCGGGTTTACCCAAACCGGACGCTCCACCCTGCTCTGCCTTGCGCGCAACGCCGAGGTGGAGCATATCGACACAATCATCACGCGGGCCGCGTGGACTGGAAGACCCAAATGAAATTCCTCGATCAAGCCAAGGTCTATGTCCGTTCGGGCGATGGCGGCGCCGGCGCCGTCTCGTTCCTGCGCGAAAAATTCGTCGAATTCGGCGGCCCCAATGGCGGCAATGGCGGGCGCGGCGGTGACGTGGTCATCGAATGCGTCGATGGCCTCAACACCCTGATCGATTACCGCTATCAGCAGCATTTCAAGGCCAAGATCGGCACCCATGGCATGGGCAAGGACCGCGCCGGCGCCCATGGCGAGGACACGGTGCTGCGCGTCCCCGTCGGCACTCAGATTTTCGAGGACGACAACGAAACCCTGATCGCCGACATGACCGAGGTCGGCCAGCGCGTCGTGCTGTTGACGGGCGGCAATGGCGGCTTCGGCAATGCCCATTTCAAGACCTCGGCCAACCAGGCCCCGCGCCACGCCAATCCGGGCATTCCGGGCGTGGAAAAATGGATCTGGCTGCGCCTCAAGCTGATCGCCGATGCCGGTCTCGTCGGCCTGCCCAATGCCGGCAAGTCGACGTTCCTGGCCGCCGTCTCCGCCGCCAAGCCCAAGATCGCCGCCTATCCCTTTACGACGCTCCACCCCAATCTGGGCGTGGTCTCCATCGGTGAGCGCGATTTCGTCCTCGCCGATATTCCCGGCCTGATCGAGGGCGCCAGCGAAGGCGCCGGCATCGGCGACCGCTTCCTGGGCCATGTCGAGCGCTGCGGTGTTTTGGTCCACCTGATCGACGGCACCGAGGCCGACATCAAGACCGCCTATAAAACCATCCGTGGCGAGCTTGCCGCCTATGACGAGCGCCTCGCCGAAAAGCCCGAACTGGTCGTGCTCAACAAGATCGACGCCATCGATCCTGAAGAGCTCAAGGAAAAGGTGAAAATCCTCAAGAAGATCTCCAAGCAGGACGTCATGCTGGTCTCGGGCGTCACCGGCAAGGGCACCGACATGGTCCTCTACGCCATCGTCGACACCCTCGACGCTACCAAAGCCGCCAAGCTGGAGGCGGCCCGCCGCAAAGCGGAACCCAATTGGGCGCCGTGATGCCTTTCATGCTGCAACACACACGGAGCGGCACCTCCCCCTTGACGGGGGAGGTTGGGAGGGGGTGTTCGGAGCCCCAATCTCTCAATCTGACATCGTGGCTCTCATCCCCCTCCCCAACCCTCCCCGCAAGGGGGAGGGTGCAGATCGCGTTTGTGGCACCATGAACCCCCTCGCCCCCTACCGCCGCCTGACCATCAAAATCGGCTCCGCCCTCCTCGTCGATGGCGCGACCGGAAAACTCCGCTCGTCCTGGCTCGCCGACCTCGCCGAAGACATCGCGGCCCTCAAATCCGCTGGCACCGAGATCGTCATCGTCTCCTCCGGCGCCATCGCTTTGGGCCGTCTCCTGCTCAAGCTCGACGCCATCGCCCTCCCCCTGGAGCAATCCCAGGCCGCCGCCAGCGCCGGCCAGATCGCGCTGAGCCAAGCCTGGGCCGAGGCGCTCGGCCGCCACGCGATCGTCACCGGCCAGATCCTGATCACCCCCAATATCACCGAGGAGCGCCGCTACTACCTCAACGCGCGCACCACCATCGCCACCCTGCTCAGCCTGGGCGCCATCCCCATCATCAACGAGAACGACAGCGTCGCCACCGCCGAAATCCGCTATGGCGACAATGACCGCCTTTCGGCCCGCGTCGCCACCATGATCGAGGCCGATTGCCTGGTCCTGCTCTCCGATATCGACGGCCTCTACACCGCGCCCCCGGCAAAAGACCCCACCGCCACCCACATTCCCGAAGTCGCCCGCCATCACCCCCGCCATCGAAGCCATGGCCGGCGGCGCTGCCAGCCACCTGTCCCGCGGCGGCATGACCACCAAGGTCGAGGCCGGCAAGATCGCGACCCAAGCCGGCACCGCCATGATCATCGCCAAGGGCACGGAAAACCATCCGCTCAAAGCCCTGACCGAAGGCGCCCTCCACACCCTGTTCCACGCCGCCCAAAGCCGTGCCCAGGCCCGCAAACGCTGGATCATGGGCACGCTCGCCGTCGCCGGAACCCTCCAGGTCGACGCCGGAGCAGCGCGCGCCCTGCTCACCGGAAAATCCCTGCTGCCCATCGGTGTCACCCAGGTCAAAGGCAATTTCGATCGCGGCGACGCCATCGCCATCACCGATCCAGATGGCCACGAAATCGCCCGCGGCCTAGCCGGTCTCGACAGCGACGATGCCCGCCTCGTCATGGGCAAGCGCGGCCCCACCGTGATGGAACTTTTAGGCACCAGCAATCGCAGCGAGCTTGTGCATCGCGACAATATGGTCTTGGTTTCCTCCAAGACAGGAGAACTCTGATGAGCGCAGTGGCATCGGCAGCCGACATCGCCTCCACCATGGCCGAAATCGGCCGCAATGCCCGCACCGCCGCGCGGGTGCTGGCCAAGGCGAGCCCGCAGGCCAAGCGCACCGCCTTGCTCACCGCCGCCGGCGCCATCAATGCCCACCGCGGCAAAATCCTCGCCGCCAATGCCAACGATATCGAGGCGGCCACCGCCAAGGGCATTTCCAATGCCTTCCTCGATCGCCTGACCCTGACCGATGCCCGCATCGACGCCATGATCGACGGCCTCAAGACTATTGCCGAACTGCCCGATCCCGTCGGCAGCGTCATCGCCGAATGGGACCGCCCCAATGGCCTGCACATCGCCCGCGTCCGCACCCCGCTCGGCGTCATCGGGGTGATCTTTGAATCGCGCCCCAATGTCACCGCCGATGCTGGCGCGCTCTGCATTAAGTCGGGCAATGCCGTGATCCTGCGCGGCGGCTCCGACAGCTTCCATTCGTCCCAGGCCATCGTCGATTGCCTGCTCGATGGCCTTCACCTTGCCGGCCTGCCCACCGACGCCATCCAGCTCGTCCCCACGACGGACCGCGCCGCCGTTGGCGAAATGCTCAAGGGGCTCTGACGGCAATATCGACGTCATCGTCCCCCGCGGCGGCAAGACCCTGGTCGCCCGCGTCCAGGATGAGGCCCGCGTCCCCGTCTTCGCCCATCTCGAAGGCATCGTTCACGTCTATATCGACAAATCAGCCGATCTGGAAAAAGCCGTCCCGGTCGTGCTCAACGCCAAGATGCGCCGCACCGGCGTCTGCGGCGCCGCCGAAACGCTACTGGTCCATAAGGATGTGGTCAAAACCCACCTCAAACCCATCATCGATGCGCTGATCGCCAAGGGCTGCGAAATTCGCGGCGACGCCGCAGTGATGAGGCTGATCCCCGAGGCCAAGCCCGCCACTGAAGAGGATTGGCACACCGAATACGAGGACGCGATCATCTCGGTGAAAGTGGTCGATAGCCTTGAAGCCGCCATCGCCCATATCGAACACTATTCTAGCCACCACACCGAGGCGATCATCACCGAGGACCATGGCGCGGTCGAAAAGTTCTTCAACGAGATCGATAGCGCCATCCTGCTCCACAACGCCTCCACCCAGTTCGCCGATGGCGGCGAATTCGGCTTCGGCGGCGAAATCGGCATCGCCACCGGCAAGATGCACGCCCGCGGCCCCGTCGGTGTCGAACAGCTCACCACCTTCAACTACCGCATCAGCGGCAATGGCCAGACGAGGCCGTAAGCTTGAATTTGCAGACCATGAATCGTCAGTCGTCTCCCTCCCCCTTGTGGGGAGGGATCAAGGGTGGGGGTTTCTTTAACGCTCACTCAGGCAGATTGAAGCACCCCCACCCCAACCCTCCCCACAAGGGGGAGGGAGGACGACTGCAGGCTTCTTGCCCGAAAAGCCCGATTTGACCCACCGCCCCATCCTCCGCATTCCCGGCATTACCGAGTTGCCCCCCTCCGGCGCCGGCATGCGCATTGGCCTGTTCGGCGGCAGCTTCAATCCCGTCCATGAGGGCCATCGCCTCGTCGCCGAACAAACCATCCAAAAGCTGCAGCTCGACGCGCTGTGGGTTCTGGTCACCCCCGGCAATCCCCTCAAGGACCAGTCGGAACTGGCCCCCCTGGCCGATCGCGTCCGCGCCACCCGCGCCGCGATGGATCACCCCCGCATTCGCGTCACCGGGTTCGAGGCCGCCCATGGCTTCACCTATTCCTGGCAGACCATCATGTTCCTGAAAAAGACCATGAAGGACCGCCATTTCGTCTGGATCATGGGCGCCGACAATCTGGTCAATTTCCACCATTGGGAGCGCTGGCGCGATATCGCGCAGATGCTTCCCCTGGCCGTCTATGTCCGCCCCGGCTCATCGCGCCGCGCCCCCGCCTCCCTCGCCGCCACGACCCTGGCCAAATACCGCGTCGACGAAGCCGATGCCGGCCGCTTGGCCATGTACGACGCCCCCGCTTGGACCTATCTGCATGGCCTGACCTCGTCCCTCTCCTCCTCCGCCATCCGCGCCCGCCAGCGGCGTGAGACAGGGGCGCGTTAGGCCGATGATGAGCGTGTTTTGATGGCCCGCTGACCCCTCATCCGCCCTTCGGGCACCTTCTCCCGCAAGGGGAGAAGGGGACTCCGTGGTTGAATTAGGCTCGGAGCCAACCCTCTCCCCTTGCGGGAGAGGGTGGATCGGCCGGAGGCCGAGACGGGTGAGGGGTTTGCTTCCGCAAACTCCCAACGTGCCCCGTCATCGTCCCGACATATCCACCCTGCTAAGCACGCTCTTTTGCTCTTCGGATCTCCCATGCGCCTGCCGCTGCCAAACCCGGCCATCCTGCGCGTCCTCATCGTGCTGGGTTTCGCCCAGATCATCGCCTGGGGCACGCTGGGCCTGCTCGCCATCGTCGGCCGCTCCATCGCCGCCGATCTGCACATGGATATCGCCGCGGTCTTTGCCGGCTCCTCCATTCTCTATGTCGTCATGGGCCTCTGCTCGCCCTGGCTTTCGGGCCCCTTCACCCGCTTTGGCGCCCGCCGCGTCCTGATCGCCGGCTCGGCCCTCGCAGGCCCCGGTTTCATCCTGCTGGCCCTCGCCCAAAACCCAGTCACCTATTTCGCCGCCTGGATTCTCCTCGGCATTGCCGGCAGCGCCTCGCTCACCACTGCCGCCCAGATCATGGTCAACGAGATTGCCGGCAAGGCCGCCAAAAGCGCCATCGGCGCGCTTACGCTGGTCACCGGCCTGTCGAGCAGCATCTTCTGGCCCACCACCGCCTATCTTGCCGATCTGCTCGGCTGGCGCGTCACCTGCCTCGACTTTGCCGGCCTCGTTGCGCTCATCTGCCTGCCGCTTTACGCCTTCGGCCTGCCGCGCGCCGCCCATGCCGCCATCGAGAAGGGCACCGCCCTTCCCCCGATTGCCCCGCTCAAACGGGACGCCACCTTCTACCTCGTTGCCGCAGCCATCAGCTGCAATGCCTTCGTCACCTTCGGCTTTGCCGCCATCCTGATCGAACTGCTCAAGGCGCAAGGCCTGCCGCCGCCACAAGCCATCGCCTTCGGCTCTGCGCTTGGCATTCTGGGCGCCTTTGCCCGAGGTGTCGATTTCATCGGCGGCGGCCGCTGGGATGGCATTGCCACCGCCCTGTTCGCGGGCACGGCCCTGCCGATTTCGTTTGTGATCCTGATCGCGGGGAACGGCCAATATTGGGCGGTTGCCGTCTTCATTCTGGTCTATGGCCTGGGCGCCGGCGCCCTTGCCGTCACCCGCGCCACCATCCCTTTGGTGTTCTACGACAAGGCCGCCTATGCCCAGGCCGCCTCCACCATTGCGCTGCCGCTCAACCTGGTCTCGGCGGCGTCCCCACCGCTCATGGTGGCGCTGCTCACCAGCTTTGGCAGTCGCTCGGTGCTGGCTCTGGCCGTGGTCTGCTCATGCGCTGCCTTGGGCATTCTGGTCCTGCTGAGCCGCCGCCGGCCCCACCTGCACCTGGCCCCGGCAGAGGTAACGCCCTGAGCGCGTTCACCCTGTCCAAAGTCAAACCACGGCCCGCCTTGCGCAAACGCCCCGGAAAGGGCATATTAGCAAAGTGTGACGACGATCACCGGAACGGGAACAAACCGCTTGTCGTTTGAAAAGACGCTGCGATATTCCGAGCAACAACCAAGGATGCTATCCCAACGCATGACTCATGCTCTTAAGGCATGGGCGGAAGGCCATTGCTGATGGCCGGTTCGCCCAATAATTCCACCCCCGATACCGCGCCCGCCCTGGCGGCTCCGGTGCGCCCGCTGATCGATGTGATCCTCGATTGCCTTGACGATGCCAAGGCCGAGGAGACTATTGCCGTGGATATCACCGGCAAGTCGTCACTGGCCGACCATATGGTCGTCACCTCCGGCCGCTCGCAGCGCCATGTCGGCGCCGTCGCCGATCAGATGGTCACCGCCCTGCGCGAAGCCGGCTACGGCAAGCCGCGCATCGAGGGACTGCCCCATTGCGATTGGGTTCTGGTCGATGCGGGCGATGTCATCGTCCACATTTTCCGCCCCGAAGTGCGCGAATTCTACAACATCGAAAAGATGTGGCAGGCCGATTTCGCCGCCGATGCGCACTGAACGCTAACGAGACGTTAACCGATGCGTCTCGCTATCGCCGCTATCGGCCGCATGAAGGCCGGTCCCGAACGTGAACTGGTGGCGCGCTATCTCGATCGCGCCATCGGCGGGGGCAAACCCCTGGCGCTGACCGGATTCGAGGTCATCGAACTCCCCGAGTCACGCGCCTCCTCCTCCGCCTCCCGCAAATCCGACGAGGCCAAGGCCCTCCGCGCCGCCCTTCCCGAGGGCATCATCGTCGCGCTGGACGAGCGCGGCAAGTCCCTGGGATCAGAGGCTTTCTCCGCCCTCATCTCCCGCTGGCGCGACGATGGCCGCCCCGCCGTCAGCTTCATCATCGGCGGCGCCGACGGCCTTGACCCCGCCTTCGTCGCATCAGCCGACATGACCCTCAGCTTCTCCCCCCTCACCTGGCCCCACCAGATGGTGCGCATCATGCTGGCTGAACAGCTCTACCGCACCACCACCATCCTCTCCGGCCACCCCTACCACCGCGGCGATTGATTTGGACCATTAAATAGTCTATATTTGGGTGACTGGAGATGCACTATGGAAATATCCGTGTCCGACGCCAAGGCTCAATTAACCGATCTCGTTCGTCGTGCTGAGGCAGGTGAAGAGGTTGTCCTGACCCGGCATGGTCAGGCCACGGTGCGTATCATACCGATTAAAGCTAAGCTGAGTGTAGAACAACGGCGCCACCGGCTGGACGAAATCGTGGCACAGGCACATGCCAAACTCACACCGGGCGGCCCCTCCAGCAAAGAGCTGCAGGACGCTCTTTACGACGAGTTTGGCTTACCCAATTGATCGTCATTGATACTTCGGCGTTGCTGGCAATCCTGCTCAAAGAACAGCATGGGCCGTCCTGCCTCGGGATACTTAAAAATGCTAATGAACTGGCAATTTCGGCAGGTACGCTCACCGAAACTTCGATACTGGCGGCACACAAGAATTTGCAGGCAGAGCTTGATGCATTGCTGGAAGCCGCAGACGTGGAGGTTGTTCCAGTGACAGCCCTAACGGCACAGCAATGTGCCGAGGCACATCTCCAATGGGGCAAAGGTGTCCACCCGGCCGGTCTTAATTTTGGCGACTGCTTCGCCTATCAACTCGCTAGATCACGAAATTGCGCACTACTCTTTATCGGCAATGATTTCTCCCGCACCGACATCATCAGCGCCCTCTGATTTTCATATGGTTAAACATCGTTAACCTGCGGTTTTCCCGCCGTTTGCTATGGTGCGCGGATTGATTCGGGGCCGCGCCCCATGGATGGAGTGGTCATGTCGGTGCGTCCCGGCGTCAGGATAGGCATGGTGATGGCGGGCCTGGCCCTCGCCGCGCTGTCGGCCCTCCCGCTGCTGGCGCAAACCGAGCCTCCGGCACCCGTCGCAACCCCTCCGGCAGCCACCGCCCCTGCCGACCCCGCCGCCGCCGAGGCGGACCTGCACGCCATCGAATCCTCCATCAGCCTCAGCCGTGAGCGCTCCGACGCGCTCAAGCAGGAGATCGCCGATATGGAAGGCGATCGCACCAAGCAGAACGCCGCCCTGATCGCCGCCGCCCAGCGCGTCAAGCTGGCCGAAATCGAGGTCGCCGATGTAGAGGAACGCCTGTCCGACCTGATCGTGTCCGAGCTGCAAGTGCGTGGCCGCCTCGATGGCGCCGATAGCCAGATCGCCAATGTGCTGGCCGCCCTGCAGCGCATTTCGCTCAATCCGCCGCCCGCCTTGATCGTCGATCCCGACGATGCTTTGGGCTCGGCCCGCAGCGCCATCCTGATCGCCGCCATCGTGCCGCAGCTGCGCGCCAAGGCCGATGCCGTCACCGCCGATCTCAAGCGCCTGGGCGAAATCAAGCAGGCCGCGCTCGATGAACAGTCGGTGCTGCAAGCCAATTATTCGGTACTCGAAGAAGAGCAATTGCGCATCGCCACCCTGATCGTCGCCCGCAAGCAGGGTGTCGCGGTGATGACCACCCAGCTCCAGGCCGAGGAGCAGGACGCCATTGCGCTCGCCGCCCGCGCCACCTCGCTCAAGGAGTTGATCGATAGCCTGGGAGCGCGCATGACCAGCGTCTCCTCCGCCGCCGCCGCATCCAATTCCGAGGCTGACGGCGTTGCCATGACGCCCGATGCCATCCAGGTCGCGCTCGCCAATACCTCACGCACCGAGCCGGCTTTGCCCTTTGGCCAGGCCAAGGGCTATCTCACCCTGCCCTCCAATGGCGTCAATGTCGTCGAGTTCGGGGCTGGCGATGGCTTTGGCGGCATCTCCCAGGGTATTTCGGTGGTCACCCGCGCCCAGGCCCAGGTGGTTGCCCCGGCCGATGGCTGGGTGCTCTATAAGGGCCCTTACCTCAATTACGGCCAAATCATCATTCTCAATACCGGCCAGAGCTACACTGCCTTGCTGGCGGGGCTCGATACCGTGAGCGTCGATATCGGCCAGTTCGTGCTGATGGGCGAACCCCTGGGCACCATGGGATCACGCACAATTGGCCGTACCGTTACCACCAGCGCTGGCAACTCCCAGCCGACCCTTTATATAGAACTGAGACACGACAACGAGCCCATCGATCCGACCGGCTGGTGGGCCGCCCCGTCCAAAACGACATGAGAGTGGATAAACCCTGATGCGCTTTCCGACCATCCGCGCCGCCGCAATGACCTTGGCGCTGCTGCTGCCTGCGTCCACCCTCGTTGCCCAGGAGCCGCCGGCCGCTCCCGCGCCCTCCGAAGAGCCCGCTGTCCCAGCGCCCGATCAGGCCCCCGACCAGGCTCCCGCTGCCGATCCCGCGCCCGGCGGCGAGGAGCCCGAACCCACCGCTGCCGAGGAAGCCGCTGCGCCCCGCGATCCGCTTGAAGTCTATTCTGATCTCAACCTGTTCGGCGAAATCTTCGACCGCATCCGCGCCGAATATGTCGATCCGCCGGACGAGAAGGAGCTGATCCGCGCCGCGATCCAGGGCATGCTGACCTCCCTTGACCCCCATTCAAGTTATCTGCCGCCGGCCGATCGCGACGCCTTTGGCGAGAACACCTCGGGCGAATTCGGGGGCCTGGGCATCCAGGTCACTATGGAAGACGGCGTCGTCAAGGTCATCTCGCCGATCGACGATACGCCCGCCGCCAAGGCCGGCATCCTGTCCAACGATCTGATCGTGCAGATCGACGGCGCCGACGTGCAGGGCCTGACCCTGGACGCAGCCGTCGACAAGATGCGCGGGCCGCTCGGCTCCTCGGTCAAGATCACCGTCGTGCGCGAAGGCGCTCCCGACCCGATCGACTTCAACCTGCAGCGCGCCACCATCACCATGGAGGCCGTCAAGTGGTCGATGGAGGGTGATGTCGCCGTGCTGCGCCTGTCGCAGTTCACGGAACAGGCTTTTGTCGGCATCGAAAAGGCCATCAAGACCATCTATGCCGACCGCAAGAACGTGCCGCCCAAGGGCATCATCCTGGATCTGCGCAACAATCCGGGCGGCCTGGTCGACCAGGCGGTGTTCGTCACCGACGCCTTTCTCGAACAGGGCGCGGTAGTTCTGACCCGCGGCCGCCTGCCTGAGGAAAGCGCCCGCTACGACGCCCAGCCCGATGCGCTCGACGCCCTGACCGACGATGTGCCCCTGGTGGTGCTGATCAATGGCGGCTCCGCATCGGCCTCCGAGATCGTCGCCGGCGCCCTGCAGGATCATAAGCGCGCGACCCTGATCGGCAGCCGCTCCTTCGGCAAGGGTTCGGTGCAGTCGATCATTTCGCTGGGCCCCGATGGCGCCATGCGCCTGACCACGGCACGCTATTACACGCCCAACAACCGCTCGATCCAGGCCCTGGGCATCCAGCCCGATATCGCCGTGCAGGAAGTGGTGCCGCCCGAATTCCAGGGCAAGGATACCATTGTGGGCGAAGCGGGGCTCGCTGGCCACATTACCATCGAAGGCCAGGAAGAAACGACGGTAGGCTCCTCGGTCTTCGTGCCGGCCGATAAGGCCGACGATACCCAGCTGCAATATGCCATCCGCCTGATCGACGGGAAGGAAACCGATCCTTCCTTCCCGGCCAAGGGCGATTAAGCCTCGCCGGTCTGTGCTATGGCATTGAGGGAATGAAGCTGGCTGATTCGCCGCTTTGTTCCCTCAGCCCTGAACCCGCGCGGGATGACAAATGGCCAACGATCTCAGCACACCGCTGACCAGCCGCAAGCGCAAACCCAATTCGGGCAAGCCGCGCGGTTTTCCATTGGCCCGTGTCCTGTTCGGCGTGATCGTGCTGGCGGTGGGCGGGTTCGTGGCACGCCTGGCGCTGGTTGATGATCCCGATGGCGGCCGCCCCACCGAGGAGGTGTCCATCACCTCCACGCGCAATGGCAATGCCATCGCCAATGACATCGCCACCGGCCCCGTGACCATCACTGCCGATCCCCAGCAATATCCGGCCGGCGAGAGCCCGGCGCTGACGCCTCTTGCGCCTCCGGCCACCACCGGCGACCCTTACGCCGCCCTGCCCGATCTGAGCGAGGAAACCGCCAACGGGCCAATCCCGCGCATGTCCACGACCGGGGAGACCCCTTTCACCACCTATGCGACCCCGCTCGATGTCCCGCTCGCTCCCGGCAAGCCGGCGATCGCCATCATCGTTACGGGCCTGGGGATCAACGAGCAGGGCTCGCTCGACGCCATCGACCAGCTTCCCGAAGCCATAACCCTGGCTTTCGCCCCCTATGGCAAGACCCTGCAGTCGACCGTTTCGTCCGCCCGCTCCGCCGGCCACGAAGTGTTGCTGGAAATCCCGCTCGAACCTTTCGATTACCCCCAGAACGATCCCGGCCCCCAGACCCTGCTTACCGACGAGCAGCCGCGCGCTAATCTCGACAAGCTGTTCTGGCTGATGGCGCGGTTCGGCGGCTATATCGGCCTCATCAACAATATGGGCGCCCGCTTCACCGCTTCGGCCGCCGATTTCTCCCCGGTGATGGAAGAGCTGGGCTCGCGCGGGCTCGGCTATATCGACGATGGCTCCTCCAATCGCTCGCTGGCGCCCCAGCTCGCCGCCGGCAACAAGGTGCCGTTTTCGCGCGCCGACCTCGTGATCGATGCCAATCCGGCCCGCGCACCCATACTTGAGGCGCTTGGCAGCCTTGAAGCCAAAGCACTGCAGAACGGCTCCGCTATTGGTATTGTGAGCGCCCTGCCCATATCGGTTCAAAGCGTTGCCGAATGGTCCCGCCAACTTGAGGCCAAGGGCATCACTCTGGTGCCCATCAGCACCCTGATGAAATAGAAAGCCCCTGCCATGTCCCATCGTCCCGATCGTGAAACCATGCCCTATCGCGATTGTGCCGGGATTGCCGTGTTCAACGCGCAGGGCAATGTGTTCATCGGCCGCCGCAAGTCCGAGGGCGATCCCGAAGCCAGCGCTGAGCATGGCGCCCCCTGGCAAATGCCCCAGGGCGGCATCGACAAGGGCGAGGACCCGCTGAAGGCCGCCTTGCGCGAGCTGCACGAGGAAACCAATATCACCTCGATCAGCCTGCTCGCCGAAGCGCCCGAATGGATTTATTACGACCTGCCCGATGACGAACTGGGCCATGCCCTCAAGGGCAAATATCGCGGCCAGCGCCAGCGCTGGTTCGCCTTCGCCTTTACCGGCGACGACAGCGAAATCGACGTTTTGACCCCAGGTGGCGGCAAGCATCCTGCCGAGTTCGATGCCTGGCGCTGGGAACGCCTCACCCGCACCCCGTCCCTTATCGTCCCCTTCAAGAAGGACGCCTACGACAAGATCGTCGCCGCCTTCTCCGACATCCCCCAACGCTTCACCAACGCCTAGACCTTCTCACCTCACCCCTCTGGGGAGAGGGACCTCGCTTTGATCTTGGCCGATGACTGCCCATCCAGTAGACCTCATGGTGAGGTGCGAACGAAACGAGCCTCGAACCACGAGGTCGTGGCACTGTGGGCGGAGCTACCATGAAAACCATCGGCCTTATCGGCGGCATGAGCTGGGAATCCACCGCCCACTATTACCGCGTGCTCAACCAGGAAACGGCGTCCCGCCTCGGCGGCCTGCATTCCGCGCCCCTGCTGGTGCACTCGCTCGATTTCGCCCCCATCGCCGCCATGCAATCGACCGGCGATTGGGACGGTGCCGGAGCCATCCTCGCTCAAAGCGCCAAGACCCTCGTTGCCGCGGGCGCTGAAATCATCGGGCTGGCCACCAACACCATGCACATAGTTGCCGACACCATCACCGCCGGCCTCGGCGCCCCCTTGATCCATATCGCCGACCCCACCAGCGCCGCCCTGCTCGCCGATGGCTTTGACACGGTGGGGCTGCTGGGCACGCGCTTCACCATGGAAATGGGTTTTTACCGCGAGCGCCTGGAAGCCGCCGGTCTCAAGGTGCTGATCCCCGAAGTTGGCCGCACCAATCTCAACGGCATCATCTACGAAGAACTCTGCCTGGGCATCGTTCGCGAACTATCGCGAAAGATCTATATCGACGCCATCGCCCAGCTCGCCGCCCGCGGCGCGCAAGCCGTCATCCTGGGCTGCACCGAAATCGGCATGCTGATCGACGACAGCACCAGCCCGCTGCCCGTCTATGACACCACAGATTTGCACGCCAGGGCGCTGGTAGAGGCGGCGCTGGCGTAGCTGCAAAGCCTCCGCCAGAAAACCCCTCATCCGCCCTTCGGGCACCTTCTCTCGCAAGGGGTAGAGCCGAAAATCCTCAGCCGTCACCCTCTCCCTTGCGGGACTTGGAGGTGGTGGCGAAGCCACAAGACGCTCCAGTGGAGCGGCTTGAGCCGAACAAGGACAGCTTGCGACGCGTTCAGCGGAGCAATCAGGGTGAGGGGTTGTTGTCGCAAACACAGTCATTGGTGAAGTGCCCCCTACCCAAACGTCCCCCTAAGCCGCCCGGCGCATCCGCCCCGAACCACCACCCAACTTGAACACATCCACCACACGATCCAGCTCGCTCGCCTGCGCCTCAGTCTGCTCGATTGCCGCATTGGTCTGTTCCACCAAAGCCGCATTATGCTGGGTCATCTCATCCATGGTGCGCACCGCAACCGTCACCTCCTCGATCGAGGAAGCCTGTTCGCGGCTGGCCCGGGCAATAGCATCCAGCGCCTCGTGATTGTCGCGCACCGCCGCCAGCATCTGCACCAGCTTGCCCGCTGCGTCCGAGACCAGCTTACTGCCCCCCGCCACTTCCCGCGCGCTTTGCTCGATCAGAACCTTGACGTCTGCCGATGCGCTCGCCGCCTGCTGCGCCAGCCGCCGCACTTCCACCGCGACCACGGCAAAGCCCTTGCCGGCATCCCCGGCCCGGGCCGCTTCCACCGAGGCGTTCAGCGCCAAAAGGTTGGTCTGGAACGCGATATCGTCGATCAGCCCGATGATATTGGAAATCTTGCCTGACGACGCGGTGATCCGCTCCATCGCCACCGTGGCCTGGCCCATCACCACGCCGCCCTCTTCGGCGGTCCGGGCCGTATTGCCGGCCTGCTTGCTGGCCGTTTCGGCCTTACCGGCATTGTCGACCACCGTGGCCGATAACTGCTCGATCGCGGCCGAAGTCTGTTCGATGGTTGCCGCTTGCCGCGTGGTGCGTTCGCTCAGGTCGTTGGCGCCGGCCAGGATTTCGCCGGTCGCCGTCTTCAGCGCTTCCGAGGTGGTCTTGAGCTGGGTGACGATCTCGGTCAGCCGGTCGGCCACCGCATTGGTATCGCCCTTGAGCTTGCCGAACGCGCCCTTGTAATCGCCCATCACGCGGCGGTCGAGTTCGGCCTTCGCAATCGCCGCCAACACGCCGCTGCTCTCGGCCAGGCCCGTATCCACCGTCGCCACCAGGTTGTTGACTGCATTGGCCACAGCGTTCAATTCGCTGTCGGCAAAGCCGGTTTCCACCCGCCGCGACAGATCGCCCGCCGCCGCCGCGCCCACCACTTCGGCCAGGCTCCGGTTGAGGCTGGCCGCCTCTGCCACCCGTTTCGCATCCAGCCGCGCGCTAGCCTCTGCGCTGGCGGCCAGCTCGGCCCGGCTGCGCAGGGCCTCGGCAAACACCTTGAGCGCCTCTGCCATCGCCCCGATTTCATCGACTGCCTGCTTGTCGTCCACCACCACCGACAGGTCGCCATCGGCCAGGCGGCCCATATTCACCGTCATGCCGGCCAGCGGTCTTGTCACCAGCTTGCCGCTCAGCATCAGCAGCGCCAGCACCAGCACCGCGATCATCCCGGCGCCTATCCAGCTCGTTACGCTCGACAGCAGCTCAACAGCGTTGGCCGCAGCATCGGCGCGCGCATTGCCCGCCTCGATGGTATCGGACACCGTGGCCATGCCCGCCTCCAGCGTCCCGAAGGCCGTCTCGAAGGCCGGGAGTTGCCCCTGGGCATCGGCCATCTTGCCGGCGCTGGCCAGCCCCACCAGCGATTCGGCACTGGAGATATAGGCATTGAGCGGCGTGGCGATGCCCTCAAGCGAAGCTCTTATGTCCTGCGGCAGCGCAAGCCCCTTCTGCGCATCGATCGCGGCGTGAAAAGCCTCGGAATATTCGGTGAGTTCGCTTCTGGTCTCCGCCATCATCGCGGCGTCGCTGCTGGCGGCCGCATAGAGCGAACGATAAACCACGCCGCGCATCGCATCGTGCATCATGTCGGCGGTCATCTGCTCGCGCATCGAGCTGAGCAGCATCGATGCTTCATTGCCCGATTTGGCAAAGGACTGCCCGACATAGAAACTCGAACCGGACATCAGCGCCCCGGTGAGCAGGATCGCGCCCGACAGGCATGCGACCATTGTTGCAAATTTCATGATGCTGCGCCCCTGCTAGCAGACGGAATGATTCCGGAATGCTAATAGTGTACGCAGCGGAACTTAATGAATTGGTAACTATACTTTTATTTTTGCCGCCGGCTCAGGCGACCCGCCGCACCGTACGGTGAGAACCATGCCGGCCCCTCGCCTGCGTTTCGTCCAGCGTGAACACATCGACGATCCGGTCCAGTTCGCTCGCCTGCGCTTCGGTCTGCTCGATCGCGGCATTGGTCTGCTCCACCAAAGCTGCATTGTGCTGCGTCATCTCGTCCATGGTGCGCACTGCCACGGCCACTTCCTCGATGGCCGAAGCCTGCGCCTTGCTCGCCGAGGCGATACCGTCGAGCAAAACATTATTTTCGTGCACCGCCCCCAGCATTGCCGCCAGCTTGTCGGCCGCTTCGGTCACGAGCTTGCTGCCGCCGGCCACTTCGGTGGCTGAAATTTCGATCAGCGCCTTGATCTCTGCCGAAGCGCCGGCCGCCGATTGCGCCAGCCGCCGCACTTCCACCGCCACCACGGCAAAACCCTTGCCGGCGTCGCCAGCCCGGGCCGCTTCCACCGAAGCGTTGAGCGCCAAAAGGTTGGTCTGGAAGGCGATATCGTCGATCAATCCGATGATATTGGAAATCTTGCCCGATGAGGCGGTGATGCGCTCCATGGCGTCGGTGGCGCGCCCCATGACGGCTCCGCCCTCTTCGGCGGCCCGCGATACGGTATCGGCCTTGTTGCTGGCCGCCGCTGCCTTGAGCGCATTGTCGCTGACCGTGCCGGCCAATTGCTCGACGGCCGCCGAGGTTTCCTCGATCGTCGCCGCCTGCTTGGTGGTGCGCTCGCTCAGGTCATTGGCGCCGGCCAGGATTTCTCCGGTCGCGCTTTTCAATGATTTGCTGGTCTGCCGCAATTGCCCGACGATATCGGTCAATTGTTCGCCCACCTTATTGGTGCTATCGCGCAGCGCGCCAAAGGCGCCCTGGTAATCGCCCTGCATCCGCACGCTCAGATTGGTATCGGCCAGTGCCGCCAGCACGGCCTGCGTCTCGTCCAGCCCGCGCTCGACCGTCGCCACCAGATTGTTGATGCTCCCCGCCAGCAGGTTAAGCTCGTCATCGGGGAAATCCGCCATTACCCGCTGGCTGAAATCGCCCGCCACCGCCGCATCGACGACCTGCCCGAATGCGTCCAGCAGCGAAACCATCATCGTGCTGCGATCGCTCTGGGCCCGCGCCTGCCTTGCCTTCTCGGCCCCGTTCATTTCGGCAACCTTGAGCCCGTTGTCGCGGAATACCTCGACGGCCCGGGCCATCTCACCCAGCTCGTCCTGGCGCGCGGTGCCCGGCACCGTCTCGACATCGCCCGGTTCGGCAGCGATGGCGCTGGCCGTGCGCACCAGTTTCAGCAATGGCCCGGTAATGGCGCGGCGCACGAACGCATAGAGCCCCAACACCAGCACCGCCATCAGCCCCAGGCTGATCGCCGCATTGTTCAGCGCCGATTGATTCTGCCGCGTCAGGTTCTCGCTCATATCCCAAACGAACACCGCGGTACCCACAATGGCCTTGTCCGGCCCGAAATGGGCCGGTACCGCCACCAGCGTTATCGCGCCCGAGGTCATGTGCTGCTCTGTATCGGCCGCGCCGGCCGCTTTAGCCAGGGCGGCCATGTCGCTGGCATAGGCCTGCGCCCCCTCGGTGGCCGCGATCTGCGCACCCTGCAGGTCAAAACTAGCGCCGGCCGCGAATTGCTGGCCCAGCAGGCTCTTCAATCCGTCATAGACGGTGGTGATGGTCTCCGGCTTGGCAAACCGGATCCCCCCTGCCAGCTGCTCGGTGCTGGCTGCGGCGACGGTCACATTGGCCTGTTCCAGTTCCCCGCGCAGCAAGGCGCTGTTCTGGCTGGTCGACAACCAGATATTGGCGCCCGCCCCGATCAACATGGTCACAACGACCAGACCGACGATCTTCTGGGTCAGCGAGATTTTCAGCGCCATTGTAGCCTCGAATTCAAAAGGTGTGTTGCCCAGTTGTGCGCATTAGGTGTGCCGAGATTCCGGTCAGGCCGAGTCGAAAATGGTAAGTTTCGAGAACCGGAGCGGAGCGTACGTTTGGGTACGTGAGCACCGGAAGCGGAGAAACTTGTCATTTGCAGACCGGCCTCACCGGAATATGGGTGCACCTAAAGCATCGAGACGTCGACGCCGACGGTGATCGCACCGATGACAGCGCCGGTAGCCGGGTCAGTGATGGCAACGCTCACCTGGCTCTGGAACACCTGGGTGCTCTCATCCTGCTCGACGTCCCCAACCTGTACCGCATCGGCACCGGCGCCGTAGGTCTGGGTGAACTTGTCCTCGTCACCCTGCCAATAGTCCGAGGTCAACGTGCTCTGCGCAACATTGAGACCCTTGGCGTCCATGGCGAAGATTTCGGTATATTTACCGGCCGAAGCCTCCTGCACGCCCTTGAGATATTGCGAGGCGGCATTGCCCAGCGTCGCATCGATCAGCGGCTTGCTGGCAGCGCCGACTTCGGCTTGCCACTGCGCATCGAGCGCATCGATCTTGGCCTGATCGTAGCCGGCGGTTACCGCATTCTGCGCCACGATCGCCGCGATCAGCGCCGGATCGGATGCAAACGCCTTGACTTCGCTGGTCGCCAGCGCGGTCAGCGGGGCGGTGAATTCATCGGCGCGAACCGCACCGGCCAGGAGCAGGGCCAACGTAACAGTCGTCGCGGCAGTCTTTATGGAAAACAAGAACTTCACTTGGCCCCTCCTGAGCAATCGATGCCCAAGACGATGCTGCAATTGTCCGGGACTTCCCTGACTATCTGCTTTTACCGTAAAGACTTGATGAAGACCATTTTGCACTGCCGTTTCATCGGCCAAAATAAAAAAGGGCCGCTCCACGGAGCGGCCCTTTCAAACTATAATTCACCCGTTCAGTGAACGTGCGCGCCGTTCAACTGCCCTGCTTCGATCGCCAGGTTCAACAACCCGCTGACCAAAGCCTGGGCATAGGACTTGTCCTCAGGCGATTGCGCCCGGGCCAGCTCTTCCTCGGCGGCCTTGATCTGGGCTGCGAGGTCCGCATGATCGAACTCGGCATAGGGCGAAGCCTCTTCCGCCAGGATCGTCAGCCCTTCCGGCGACACATCGGCAAAGCCACCGCGCACGAAGAAGATTTCGTCGCGGCCATTGCCGGCGCTCACGGTGATGAAGCCGGGGCGCAACGTCGTCATGAACGGGGCATGATCGTCCATCACGGTGAAGTAGCCTTCGCTGCCCGGCACCGTGACCGAGGTCACGACTTCCGACAGCACCAGCCGCTCGGGCGACACGATCTCGATCTTGAGGCCTTCAGCCATTCATTTGGTCCTTTAGCAAGAAATCCGGCATGCTGGTATCAGGCAGCAGGTCCGCCGCAAGCGGCGAGCCCGATTGGCAGAAATCAAGCGGCCTGCGCAGCCAGCTTCTGTGCCTTGGCAACGGCGTCTTCAATGGTGCCAACCATGTAGAAGGCGGCTTCCGGCAGGTGATCGTATTCGCCAGCCACCAGGCCCTTGAAGCCCTTGATGGTGTCTTCGAGCTGCACGAACACGCCGGGCGAGCCGGTGAACACTTCGGCCACGTCGAAGGGCTGGCTCATGAAGCGCTCGACCTTACGGGCACGCGCCACGGTCAGCTTGTCCTCTTCGGAAAGCTCGTCCATGCCCAAGATGGCGATGATGTCCTGAAGCGCCTTGTACTTCTGCAGCACTTCCTGCACCCGGCGGGCAACGTCGTAGTGCTCCTGGCCAACGACGTTGGCATCGAGAATACGCGAGTTGGATGCCAGCGGATCAACTGCCGGATAGATGCCCTTTTCCGAGATCGCGCGGTTCAGCACGGTCACTGCGTCGAAGTGGGCGAACGAGGTCGCCGGTGCCGGATCGGTCAAATCGTCGGCGGGCACGTACACGGCCTGCACCGAAGTGATCGAGCCCTTGTTCGTGGTGGTGATGCGTTCCTGCATCTGGCCCATGTCGGTGGCCAGCGTCGGCTGGTAACCCACGGCGGACGGAATGCGGCCCAGCAGAGCCGACATTTCGGCGCCGGCCTGGGTAAAGCGGAAAATGTTGTCTACGAAGAACAGCACGTCCTGGCCCTGATCGCGAAAGTTCTCGGCAACAGTCAGACCGGTCAGGGCCACGCGGGCACGCGCGCCTGGGGGCTCGTTCATCTGGCCGAACACCAGGGCACACTTGGAGCCTGCGGCCGAGCCACCGTTCTCTGCCGGGTCCTTGTTCACGCCCGATTCGATCATTTCGTGGTAAAGGTCATTGCCTTCACGGGTGCGTTCACCCACGCCCGCGAACACCGAATAACCACCATGCGCCTTGGCGACGTTGTTGATCAATTCCTGGATCAGCACGGTCTTGCCCACGCCCGCGCCGCCCATCAGGCCGATCTTGCCGCCGCGTGCATAAGGAGCGATCAGGTCCACGACCTTGATGCCGGTGACGAGAACCGTCGATTCAGGGTTCTGCTCGGCAAAGCTCGGCGCTTCCTGGTGGATTTCGCGCAGGCTGTCGCCAACGATCGGGCCGGCTTCGTCGATCGGCTCGCCGATGACGTTCATGATGCGGCCCAGCGTGGCTTCCCCGACCGGCACCGAGATGGCGCCGCCCAGGTCGATCACTTCGGCGCCGCGCACGAGCCCTTCGGTGGTGTCCATGGCAATGGTGCGCACGGCGTTTTCGCCCAGGTGCTGCGCCACTTCCAGCACGAGGCGCTGGCCATTGTTGGTGGTTTCAAGTGCGTTCAGGATCGCGGGCAGGTGGCCGTCGAACACGACGTCCACGACGGCGCCGATGACCTGCGATACGCGACCGGCCTTTTTCTCTGCCATTTGTTTCGTCCTTCGCTGGATTGCTTAGAGCGCTTCCGCGCCCGAAATGATTTCGATGAGTTCTTTGGTGATCTGGGCCTGGCGCTGGCGGTTATAGCTCAGCTGCAGCTTGCCGATCATTTCGCCGGCGTTCCGGGTCGCATTGTCCATAGCGGACATCTGCGCGCCATAGAACGAAGCGCTGTTTTCGAGCAGGGCCTTGAGGATCTGCACGCTGATATTGCGCGGCAGCAGGTCCTCGACGATGGCCTCTTCGCTCGGCTCGTATTCGTAAGGCACCGCCGAAACATCAGCAGCGCCTTCGCCCGCAACCTTTTCCAGCTTGGCCGGGATCAGCTGCTGTGCCGTCGGCACCTGGCTGATCACGCTGCCGAACTTGGCGAAATAGAGGGTCGCCACGTCGAACTCGCCGGCATGGAACATGGCCAGCACCTTGTCCGCCACCTGCTGAGCCTGGACGAACCCGACCTGCTTGATTTCGCGGAAATTGAAGGTATCGACGATATTGTCGGGATATTGGCGCTTGAGAATGTCGTTGCCCTTGCGGCCGACCGTCAAAATCTTGACCGTCTTGCCCTGGCTCAACAGCTTTGCGGCATGTTCACGCGCCAGGCGCGCGATCGACGAATTGAAACCGCCAGCAAGACCGCGCTCGCCGGTGGCCACGATCAGCAGGTGGGTCTGGTCCTTGCCGGTGCCGCCAAGCAGCACGGGAGCATTTTCCTGGCCGTCATAGACAGCGCCCAAAGCCGCCAGAACCTTGCCCATGCGTTCGGCATAGGGGCGCGCCGCCTGTGCCGCTTCCTGGGCACGACGCAGCTTGGCCGCCGCGACCATCTGCATGGCCTTGGTGATCTTCTGGGTCGATTTGACCGAATCGATACGGTTCTTGAGGTCCTTTAGCGACGGCATCTGCCTATCGTCTCCTTGAGGGCCTTAGAGCGAAGGTGGCAGGCAAACCCGCCACCTCCGCGCCAAACCAAATTAAGCCGCGTAGGTCTTCTTGATATCGTCGAGAGCCGCCTTGAGCTTGGCGCGCGTGTCGTCGCTCAAGGCCTTCTCGGTGGCGATGGTCTTGAGGATATCGGCATACTTGCCGCGCAGGGCGCTCAGCACGGTCTTTTCGAAATCCGCAACCTTGCTCACCGGCAGGCTATCGAGATAGCCATTACCGCCGGCAAAGATCACCGCAACCTGCTCTTCGCTCTTGAGCGGGGAGAACTGGGGCTGCTTCAGCAATTCGGTCAGGCGCGCACCACGGTTCAGCAGGCGCTGGGTCGAGGCGTCGAGGTCCGAGCCGAACTGGGCGAATGCCGCCATTTCGCGGTACTGGGAAAGCTCACCCTTGAGCGAGCCGGCAACCTGCTTCATCGCCTTGATCTGGGCCGAACCGCCCACGCGGCTGACCGACAGACCGACGTTCACGGCAGGGCGGATACCCTGGAAGAACAGGTTGGTTTCAAGGAAGATCTGGCCGTCGGTGATCGAAATCACGTTGGTCGGGATATAGGCCGACACGTCGTTGGCCTGGGTCTCGATCACGGGCAGTGCGGTCAACGAACCCGAGCCGTGCTCTTCGTTCATCTTGGCGGCGCGTTCGAGCAGGCGCGAGTGCAGGTAGAACACGTCGCCCGGATAGGCTTCGCGCCCTGGCGGACGGCGCAGCAACAGCGACATCTGGCGATAGGCGACGGCCTGCTTGGTCAGATCGTCATAGGCGATCACGGCATGCTTGCCATTGTCGCGGAAGAACTCGCCGATGGCGCAGCCGGTGAACGGCGCGATGTACTGCAGCGGTGCCGGATCGGACGCGGTTGCCGCGATCACCACCGAATACTGCAGTGCGCCGGCTTCTTCGAGCTGACGCACGAACTGTGCGACGGTCGAACGCTTCTGGCCGACGGCGACATAGATGCAATACAGCTTATCGGTATCGGACGCGCCCGCATCATGGGCCGGCTTCTGGTTGAGGAAAGTGTCGAGAATGATTGCCGACTTGCCGGTCTGGCGGTCGCCAATGATCAGCTCGCGCTGGCCACGGCCGATCGGGATCAGCGCATCGATGGCCTTGAGGCCGGTCGACATCGGCTCATGCACCGACTTACGCGGCAGAATGCCCGGCGCCTTGACGTCGACGCGGCGGCGTTCGGTGTGAACGATCGGACCCTTGCCGTCGATCGGATTGCCCAGGCCATCGACCACGCGGCCCAGCAGGCCCATGCCGACGGGGGTGTCCACGATCGAGCCGGTGCGCTTGACGACGTCACCTTCCTTGATCGAACGGTCGTTGCCGAAGATCACGACGCCGACATTGTCGGTTTCCAGGTTCAGCGCCATGCCCTTGATGCCGCCGGGGAAATCGACGAGTTCACCGGCCTGCACATTGTCTAGGCCATAGACGCGCGCAATACCGTCGCCGACGGAAAGCACCTGACCGACTTCGGAAACCTGGGCTTCCTGGCCGAAATTCTTGATCTGGTCCTTGAGGATCGCAGAAATTTCCGCGGCTTTGATGTCCATTATCCGACCTCTTTCATGGCGATCTTCATCGCAGCGAGTTTTGTCTTGATTGAGCTGTCGATCATCTGGCTGCCGACCTTCACCTGAAGGCCGCCAATCAAGGAGGAGTCGACGTATTGGTTGAGCGTGACGCTTTTGCCGATCTTGGCCTTGAGCGTATCGGCCAGGGCCGAAACCTGTTCACCGCTCAGCGGCGTCGCCGAGGTCACGTCCGCGGTCACTTCGCCACGCGCGGCGGCTGCCAGCTCGCGGAACCCGGCAATGATCTGGTCGAGCGCGAACAGCCGGCCATTCTTGGCCACGAGGCGCAAGAAATTGGCGACGAGGCCATTCGTGTTGGCCTTGGCCAGGACCGCGTCGAGCGCGCTGGCCTTGGCATCGGCGGTAATGACGGGAGAGCGCAGGAAGCGCGAGAAGTCGTCGCTTTCCCCGATCAGGCGGGACACGTCGGAGAGTGAAGTCTCCACCGATGCCAATTGGTTCTCGCTGTCAGCGAGATCGAACAGCGCCGACGCATAAGGTCGCGCAATCTGCACAAGCACTGAATTCTGCGCTGCCAATGCCGCATCACCCTCTTGGTTGCCTGCCCGCCTCTTCGCAAACTCGAAGGAACCCGGGCGGTCTCTGACGCTTGTTGTTTTTATGGAGCAAGGGGCCGTCCGGAGACCCCTTCAAAGTCGCGCTCGCTCTAACACAAGGATTGCGCGGCTTGCAAGGCTTGGAGCGGAGATTCCCGCGCGGTGAAAGTGTCGCAGGGGAACGCAATCTGGTTTGCGTCGGCGCGCAGGAATTTTGCGGCGCCAGACAGTGGGCGAGTCACTACATAAAGCTCATCGGATCGATATCGACCTGCACCCGCAGATTGCCCGTCACCTTCTCCGCCGATCCGAGCCAGAACCGGACATAACCGCTGAGATCAAAATCCTTGCCGCTCTGTGCCAACAGCCGCACCCGATGCCGCCCCCGCACCATGGCCACCGGCGCATCGGCGGGCCCGAACAGCTTGACCCCATCGGCCATCGGCGCCGCCGATAGCAGCTTCTTGGCAAACCCCATCGCCGCGTCATGCTCATTGGCCGAGACGATCAGCGCTGCCAGCCGCCCGAATGGCGGCAGCCCGCCTGCCTCACGCGCCATCAGTTCGTGCGCATAAAACGCCTCGCGATCCCCGCTGACCATCGCCTTCATCACCGGATGATCGGGATGATAGGTCTGCAAGAATGCCTTGCCCGTCCTTGAGGCCCGCCCAGCGCGCCCCGCCACCTGCGTCAAAATCTGGAACGTCTTCTCCCCAGCGCGCGGATCGCCATGCGCTAGCCCCAGATCGGCATCCAGCACACCCACCACGCTCAGTTTCTCGAAATGATGCCCCTTGGACACCAATTGCGTGCCGATGATGAGATCGAACTCCCCCCGCTCGATTTCGGAGAATCGATCGCGCAATTGCGCATTGCTGCCCATATCCGAGGACAGCACCACCCGCCGCGCATCGGGAAACCGTATCGCGGCCTCCTCGGCCACCCGCTCGATCCCCGGCCCCACCGCCGTCAGCGTATCGGCCTCGCCGCATTTGCCGCACACCTTGGGGGTGCGCACTTCATGGCCGCAATGGTGGCACATCAACACGCCCCGGAACCGATGCTCCACCATCCAGGCCGAGCAATCGGGACACTGATACTGGTGCCCGCAGGCTCGGCACAGCGTCAGCGGCGCATAGCCGCGCCGGTTGAGAAACAGCAGCGCCTGTTCCCCCCGCTCGATCGCCGAAAACACTTCTCGCGCCAGTTGTGGGGCGATCCATTGCCCCTTTTCCGGCCCATCCACCCGCATATCGATGGCAGTGATATTGGGCATCGCCGCCTCGGCGAAGCGCGAGGTCAGCAGCACATGTGCATACCGCCCCACATTGGCATTATTGCGTGTCTCCACCGACGGCGTCGCCGATGACAGAATCACCCTGGCGCCTGCCAGATGGGCGCGCACCACCGCCATGTCGCGGGCATGGTAATTGACGCCCTCGGCCTGCTTGTAGGCCCCGTCATGCTCCTCATCGAGCACCAGCATGCCCAATTCGCGAAACGGCAAAAATAGCGCCGAGCGCGCGCCCACCACCGCCCGCACCGTGCCGTCCAGCACCCCGCGCCACACTTTTCCGCGCTGCACCGGCGTCATGTCCGAATGCCACTCGGCCGGCCGCGTCCCGAATCGTTTGGTGAATCGCTCCAGAAACGTATGCGTCAGCGCGATTTCCGGCAGCAGGATCAGCGCCTGCCGCCCCGCTCGCAAGCGTATCGGCCACCGCCTCGAAAAATACTTCAGTCTTGCCGCCCCCGGTCACCCCATCGAGCAGCGCCACCCCGAACTGCCTTGGATCCAGCGCCGTGATCTGCTCCAGCGCCGCCCGCTGCTCGACGTTCAACGTGGCAATTGCCGCCTCTGGATCCGGCGGCAATACGATCGGCGGCGGCGCCATTTCCAGCCTTTCCACCGCCCCCGCGCGCTCCAACCCCTCGATCACCGAGACGGAAACCCCCGCCGCCCCGATCAGCGTCGGTTTAGGCCAGGCCATGCCGTCATTGAGCGCATCGAGCACCCTTAAGCGCGCCGGCGTCAGCTTCTCCGGCTCGAACCCGGTCCGCCGATAGGCCACCACCGGCCGCGGCGCGTCCAGCGCCTCGGTCGAGCGCAGCACTGCCCGCAATACCTGCCCCGGCGCCGCCAGCGTATAGCGCGCCACCCATTCCACCAGCTTCAGCAATTCCTCGCTGAGCGGCGGCACCTCATAGGCATAGGCGATATCCTTGAGCCGGTTATGCGCCACCATGTCCTTGGGCGGCCCCCACACCACGCCCAGCGTCAGGCGCGGCCCCAGCGGCACCGACACGATCGAGCCGCGCAGCACCGCCATCCCCGGCGGCACGCGATAGGAATAAGGGCCCTCCACGGCCACCCCCACCATCACTGCAACTATGTCCGGTCGATGTTCCATTTGTGCTCGTTCTGTTCGCATCTCCAACATAGGCATGCCAAGTGATTCTGCCAAAGCCGCCTCTGCTGACAGGCCCTGACAGCAGAGGGGTCTATGCTCCTATCCAAGCCAAGGAGGATGTCATGACCCAATCGATCGACCGCCTGTCCGCCACCAACGAACTGCTCGCCATCATCGAGCGCGCCAGCCTCTGTGAGCACCTGCTGTCCGCCCTGCGACCCCAGCGCAAGCCCCAGCCCCTGCCGACCTGGCTATACGCCGATCTCGGCCTGCAGCCGAGCCGGGACCGCGAATTGATCCGCCGCGGCCGCTGATTTTCTCACCTCTTCCTTTTGGGGGAGAGGTCGACGCACGGCGTCGGGTGGGGGGCCTTTCACACACTCCGCCCACCCGATCTACCCTTTGCTAACCCCGACTCAGCTATCCTGTCGTTATGGCCGATTCCGCTTTTGCCACCGATGAAACCGTCCGCGCCCAGATCAATCTGTGGCAGCGCGACCTCGGCTCCGTGCGCCGTCTCGCCGAAAACACCCTCGAAGCCTATTCCCGTGACCTCGATCAGTTCCTGGGCTTCCTGTCCGGCCACACCGGCGGCCCGGTTACCCTCACCACCTTGCGAGACCTCCGCGGCGCCGATATTCGCGCCTTCATGGCCCAGCGCCGCAATGACAGCCTGGGCTCGCGCTCGCTGGCCCGCGTACTCTCAGCGCTCAAATCCTTCTTCCGTTTCCTCGAACGCGAAGGCGTCGTCACCACCGAAGCACTCAACATCATCCGCACTCCAAAACTGGCGCGATCGCTCCCCAAAGCGCTGACGGTGATCGAGGCGCGCAGTACCATCACCGCCACTGCCGAACTGGAAGAGCGCCCCTGGGTCGCCGCCCGCGACATGGCCGTACTCTCGCTGTGCTATGGCGCCGGCCTGCGTATCTCCGAGGCGCTCGCCGTCACCAGCGGCGATCTGGAAGACACAGCCCTGCGCGTCACCGGCAAGGGCGGCAAAATTCGCCTCGTGCCCCTCATCGACAATGTCCGCCGCTCCATCGACACATATCGCGACCTCTGCCCGTTCAAGCTCTGGCCCGAGGAGCCTTTGTTCCGCGGCATCAAGGGCGGCGTGCTCTCCCCCCGGCCGATCCAGCTTCGCGTCGTCCAATTGCGCAGCGCCCTCGGCCTGCCGCCTTCGGCGACGCCCCATGCGCTGCGCCATTCGTTTGCGACCCACCTGCTGAGCCGCGGCGGCGACCTGCGTGCCATCCAGGAATTGCTCGGCCACGCCAGCCTCTCCACCACCCAGATCTATACCGCCGTCGATACCGATCGCCTGCTCGACAGCTACCGCAAGGCCCATCCCAGGGGCTGAATTGGTTAGCATCCTGTTAGCTTTGACAGCCACCAATTGGCAGTGTACGAAATCAGCCATGCGCTCGTCCAAGTTCCTCCTTCTTACCACCCCACTTTCTGGCACCCTCCGGGCCCGGACCGAGCGCTGACGACCTGAGCGACTTCATTCACCGGCCCGCCCTCGTGGCGCTCCGGTGTTTCGTAGGCGGGTCCATCCAGGACTTTTTTCAAATGTCATCGCCTGCCGTGACCGCCCCCACCAGCCGCGCCGCCTATTCGCTGGGTTACCTCTTCGCCATTGGCGGAGCGACCCTGTTCGCCTCAAAATCCATCCTCATCAAACTCGCTTATGCCGAGGGCGCGCCGACGGAAACCCTGCTTGCCCTGCGCATGCTGGTCGCGCTGCCGGTCTATCTGGTGATTCTCGTCACGCTGCTGCGGCGCAATCCCGAATTGCGCGCCAAGCTCACCCCGGCCCTGCTGCTGCCCGCCATGGGCACTGGCATCCTGGGCTATTACATTTCCAGCTATCTCGATTTCGAGGCGCTCAATTTCATCACCGCCCAATATGGGCGGCTGGTGCTGTTCACCTATCCGTTCTTCGTGGTGCTGTTCGGCACGCTGTTTTTCGGCGAAAAATTCCACTGGCGCATCGTGCCCGGCATGCTGGTCGCCTATGGGGGCATCATCCTGCTGTTCGGCTGGTCCCTGGTGGCGCAGCCCGATGGCCTGCTGCATGGCACGCTGCTGGTGCTGGCCGCCGCCGTCACCTTCGCCTTCTACCAATTGTTCGCCAAGGGCAGTATCAAGCGGATCGGCACCGGCCTGTTCACTTGCATCGGCATGTCGACGGCGGCGATTTTTGCCATCGGCCAGAGCGCCGTCATCGGCGGCGCCGATGCTTTCATTCATTTACCGCCCATGGTGTGGGTCTATGGCCTGGGGCTGGGGATATTTTCCACCGTGCTGCCCTCGTTCCTGACCAATGCCGCCATTTCGCGTATCGGGCCGCGCGCCAATTCCTCCACCGCCACGTTCGGCCCGGTCGTTACAATTGCGTTCGCGGTGGTGTTTCTGTCTGAACCATTCACGGTTTTTCATGCGGCCGGCACCGCCCTGGTCATCCTGGGTTCAATTATGTTCAGCCAAGCGGAGCGCCGGGAAAAACAGTGCCAGATCTAAATCTCTGGACAAGGCTTTTGACCGTCGCAATGCCGCTGTAATGTGCAGTCAGGCGTCTGCGGACAGATTTTTGGGAGAGTCGATTGATGAATACGCATAAACTGCTGGCCTCAACCCTGGTCGGCCTGGTCCTGACCCTGGGCCTGGGCGCCCCCGCCTTCGCACAAAAGGGCGATACCACCACCGCGCCCGCCGTCACCGCCGGCATCAACTTCGGTGACGATACCAGCGAATGGAACAAGGACGGCGAGTGCGACGATCCGCGCTTCGAGGGCACGGGTTCGGCTTCCGAAGTGGTCGATGCCGACCTGATGAAGGACGCCACCGATTGCAAGGCCGCCTTCGACGCCGGCACCATCACTCTCAAGAGCGAGACCGATACCGCCACGGCCACCGACGCTCCCACCGCCGATATCGACTTCGGCGATGACACCAGCGAATGGGCCAAGGATGGCGAATGCGATGATCCGCGCTTCCAAGGCACCGCTTCGGCTTCCGAACTGGTCGATGCCGACCTGATGAAGGACGCCACCGATTGCAAGGCCGCCTTCGAAGCCGGCACCATCACCCTCAAGCCCGCCGGCGCCGATGATGCCATCTCCACCGCCAGCACCGAGATCGTCTATGGCGACGATAGCAGCGACTACAATAATGACGGCGAATGCGACGATCCGCGTTTCGAAGGCGAAAATGTCGCCGACGAGCCGCTCGACGAAAACCGCATGCACGACGCCAGCGACTGCAAGGCCTCCGTGGAAGCGGGCACCGCGACCTTCAAGTCCGATGCCACCAACGAGCCGGCGGCTTTCGACTACGGCACCGACAATTCCCAATATGCCCTGGATGACGAGTGCGACGACAAGCGCTTCACCGGCCAAGGCATGGACAAGAAGCTGCTGGAAGAAGACATTTCCAACGACGCCACCGATTGCCGCACCCTGGTCGAGGCAGGCTCGCTGAGCATCATCCCGGTCTATGACCCCGCCTACCTCGCCGGCGCTCCCTATGACAGCAAGGGCATCAATTTCGGCGACAACACCTCCGAATATGCCGACGACAACCAGTGCGACGATCCGCGCTTCCAGGGCCCCGGCGTCGCCGACACCATGCTCGACAGCGATCTGCGCCATGACCGCAACGACTGCAAAACCGCCTTCGAAGCCGGCACCATCATGCTGATCGACTAAACTGGCATCACATCAAACGACAAACGGCGGGACCTGGTCCCGCCGTTTTGTTTTAGCATCAGGCTAAACGCCCCCTACAGTCCCAGATCTTTCCGCAACACCGCATTGACCCGCGCCTGCCAGCCCTTGCCGGATGCCCGCAACCGCGTCAGCACCTCCGCATCCAGCCGCAACGTCACCTGCTGCTTGGGATGCTCCACCGCCGGGCGGCCCCGGCTGCGCCGGATGGC
Organism: uncultured Alphaproteobacteria bacterium; assembly: GCA_963717095.1. Lineage (GTDB taxonomy): Bacteria > Pseudomonadota > Alphaproteobacteria > Rhizobiales > Devosiaceae > Devosia. Next base: position 319,076 of record CAVQVF010000009.1, on the reverse strand, counting down.
CTCGGTCAACTCGGGAAACACCTCGGCAAAGGGGCGAGCGTTCTTGAAGTCCTCTTCGGTCCACTCGGGATTATCGGATACCTCGTCCCAATCTTCCTTGGTATAACCGCGGCCTGGCACAAATTCCGTCAGAATCTCTGGCTTGGTCATCTCAGCAATTTCCTTTCCGAAAGGTTCGCCGGACGCATCGAGATCACTGAAAGTCCCTCGGTTCCCAAGCCAGCAAACACAACGGCAATCGAGCCATCCGCGAATTTGCCCATCGCTTTCAAGCGCCCTTGCTTGGCCGGACGCAGGACTGCGGTGACGAAGAACTCCAGCGTCAGATCGGCGAAATCCAAGCCATGCTTGGTCAGATTGGCCGCTTCCGCTCGTCCCAGACGATTTCCATGAATTTATGTAACGCCAATTATTCATGGCGTCAAGAATTGGTGTAACGACAAAAATTTGGCGGTGCCCGCAGGCCCCTCATCTGCCCTTCGGGCACCTTCTCAGTTCAATTCGCTCCACTGGAGCGGCTTGAGCCGAACAAGGACAGATTTTCTGCGTTCAGCAGAAAATCAGGGTGAGGGGTTCTCCCCAACGCCGAAGATCAAGCCGCCTTGCGCTCCACCATCATCTTCTTGATTTCCGCGATGGCTTTCGCCGGGTTCAGCCCCTTGGGGCACACCTTGGCGCAATTCATGATGGTGTGGCAGCGATAGAGCTTGAATGGGTCTTCCAGATCGTCCAGCCGCTCGGTCTGCGTCTCGTCACGCGAATCGATCAGCCAGCGATAGGCCTGCAACAGTGCTGCCGGTCCCAGATACTTTTCGCCGTTCCACCAATAGCTCGGGCACGAGGTCGAGCAGCAGGCGCAGAGGATGCACTCATACAAGCCATCCAGCTTGGCCCGCTCCGGCACGCTTTGCAGCCATTCGGTCTTGGGCGCCGGCGTCGTGGTCTTGAGCCAGGGCTCGATGGCGCGATGCTGGGCGTAGAAATTGGACAGGTCCGGGATCAGATCCTTGACCACCGGCATATGCGGCAGCGGGTAGATTTTGATCGGCCCCGTGCTGTCATCCATGCCCTTGGTGCAGGCCAGTGTATTGAGCCCGTTGATATTCATCGAGCACGAGCCGCAAATGCCCTCGCGGCAGCTGCGGCGCAGCGTCAGCGTCGCATCGACCTTGTTTTTAATCCACAGCAGGCCATCCAGAATCATCGGCCCGCAATCGTCCAGGTCGACGAAATAGGTATCGATGCGCGGATTGGCGTCGCTATCGGGATCGTAGCGGTAAATGTGGTATTCGCGCAGCCGCTTGGCCCCGGCGGGCTTGGGCCAGGTCTTGCCCTTGGCGGGCCGCGAATTCTTCGGGAGCATCAGCTCGACCATGACGAAAATCCCTGCTTCTTAAAACTCAGTAGTTCGGCTTGCAGACCTGGTTGGACTTGCCGACATAGGTGTTGTAGGCCACCGAATATTCGACCGGCAGCGTCTTGCCACCCATTGAGGCGATCACCACCGCCATGAAATCGCTGTCGATCAGGCTCAGCGCCGCATCGGCCTTGCACGAGCACAGCGCCGCATCCTGAGCGATACTCATGCAGGTCTGGTAAAATTCGGCCTTCTGCGCGTCCGTCGGCGCCGCCGCCATTGCGGGGGCCGCGCCCAGTATTGCCGAAGCCATCAACGATCCGGTTAACAGACCCCTGATCATCTCAATAGACTCGCGCCTTGGGCGCGATCTTCTTGAGGTCGATCCCGCCCTGCTCATAGGGCGTCAGCGGATCGACATGCACCGGGCGATAGCCCAAGGTCACCGCGCCGGTATCGGTATCGATCCAGCTCAGCGTATGCTTGCGCCATTCGACATCATCGCGGCTCGGGAAATCCTCATGCGCATGAGCGCCACGGCTTTCATGCCGCGCTTCGGCGCTCACCACCGTGACCATCGCATTGGCCATCAGATTTTCCAGTTCAAGCGTTTCCACAAGGTCCGAATTCCAGATCAGCGAGCGATCGGAAACCTTGACGTCCGGCAGCTGACCGTAGATTTCGCTCATCCGCTTGACGCCAGACTGCAGCGACTCCGAGGTGCGGAACACCGCGGCGTCTTCCTGCATGGTGTGCTGCATGGCGTCGCGCAAAGCCGCCGTCGGCTTGGAGCCATTGGCGTTCCGCAGGCGGTCGAAGCGAGCGAGGATTTTCTCGTCCTGTGCTGGATTGATCGCCGGGATCGGCGCCGCGCGGTCCATCACCACGCCAGCGCGCAGCGCGGCGGCGCGGCCGAACACCACGAGGTCGGTCAGCGAATTGGAGCCCAGCCGGTTAGCGCCGTGCACCGAGGCACAGGCGGCTTCACCTACCGCCATCAGCCCGGGCACAATCGCATCGGGGTTTTCCGGGGTCGGGTTCAGCACTTCGCCATGATAATTGGCCGGGATGCCGCCCATATTGTAATGCACCGTCGGCAGCACCGGGATCGGCTCGCGCGTCAGGTCGACGCCGGCAAAGATCTTGGCCGATTCGGTGATGCCCGGCAGCCGCTCATGCAGCACCTTGGGATCGAGATGGTCGAGATGCAGGTAGATGTGGTCCTTCTTCGGACCCACGCCGCGCCCCTCGCGGATTTCCAGCGTCATGCAGCGGCTCACGACGTCGCGCGATGCCAGGTCCTTGGCATTGGGCGCATAGCGCTCCATGAAGCGCTCGCCTTCCGAATTGGTCAGGTAGCCGCCTTCGCCGCGCGCCCCTTCGGTGATCAAGACGCCTGCGCCATAGATGCCCGTGGGGTGGAACTGCACGAATTCCATGTCTTGCAACGGCAGCCCGGCCCGCGCCACCATGCCATTGCCGTCGCCGGTGCAGGTATGGGCCGAGGTGGCCGAGAAATACGAGCGGCCATAGCCGCCAGTCGCCAAAACCGTGGTCTTGGCGCGGAAACGGTGCAAGGTACCGTCATCCAGCTTCCAGGCGATCACGCCTTCGCAGGCGCCATTCTCGCCCATGATCAGGTCGAGCGCGAAATATTCGATATAGAACTGCGCATTGTGACGCAGGCTCTGCCCGTAAAGCGTATGCAGGATGGCATGGCCGGTGCGGTCAGCGGCGGCGCAGGTGCGCTGCACCGGCGGACCGTCGCCATATTCGGTCATGTGGCCGCCGAACGGGCGCTGATAGATCTTGCCGGCCTCGGTGCGTGAAAACGGCACGCCGTAGTGCTCCAACTCATAGATTGCCGCCGGCGCCTCGCGCGCCAGGTATTCCATGGCGTCGTTATCGCCCAGCCAGTCCGATCCCTTGACGGTATCATACATGTGCCACTGCCAGCTGTCGGGACCCATATTCTGCAGCGAGGCCGCGATGCCCCCCTGTGCCGCCACGGTATGGCTGCGGGTGGGGAACACCTTGGTGATGCAGGCGGTGTTGAACCCCTGTTCGGCCATGCCCAGCGTCGCGCGCAGGCCGGCGCCGCCAGCCCCCACGACCACGACATCGAATTCATGGTCGATGATTTCGTAAGCAGAAGCCACGATGCTAACCCCAGAAGACCAGTTTGAGAATGGAGGCGACACCAATCACCGCGATGACGATGCAGAACAGCGTGTTGAGCATCATGAGCAGGCTATAGACCCGCCCGGCGAAGTAGTCCTCCAGCGTGTCGCGCATGCCGTTGCGCATATGCAGCGTCACGATGACGAGCAGGATCGCCAGCGGAATGCCGATCCAGCCATTGCCGATGGTGGCGACCATATCGACCCGATCCTGGCCGGCCAGTTGCATCACCACGTAGAGCAGCAGGATCAGGAAGGCGATGTTGATCGCCCCGGTCACCCGCTGGGTGATGAAGTGGCGCGTCGAGGCCTTGGCGTCGCCATATTTGCTCTTGGGATTGGCGATGACGTCGCGGGTAATGATCTGTTCGCCCATTATGCCACCCACACGAAAATGGTCCAGACCGCCAGCGTCAGCACGATCGAGGCGACCAGGTTTGCCCAGGCCAGCGCCTCGCGCTGTCCTGGCTCCATGCCCTGGGTGAAATCCCAGATGAAATGGCGGATGCCGCCCAGCATGTGATGCAGCAGGCTCCAGGTATAAAGGAACAGCACCAATTGGCCGAACCAGCTGCCATAGACCACGTTGACGACATCGAGCGGCCCCTGCCCCCAGGCCGCCGCAGCGAGCCAGATGACGAGGAACGCGGAGCCAATGTAATTGGCGATGCCGGTGCCACGATGGGCGATCGACATCGCCATCGTGATGGTCCAGCGATAAATCTGTAAATGGGGAGATAGAGGACGGGATCGAACCGGCATAGGGCCTCGCTGTCACACGGCATTGGCCGCTGCAGTTTGGAATGGTTCGAGACTTCTAGCCCCGGTCAGCCTGCTCGTCAAAGCCCGAAACAGTCACGGCGCCATAAACTTTGGGTGCAGTCAGAAAAATGCGCAATTATCGTTGCAGCAGAAGGGGGACCTTCGCTCAATCGTCTCGTATTCATGGCACTTGTCGGCCACCGCCAAGCCTGCCATTGGCTTCGGCGATACGGGACATAACAGGAGCGGACGTGGACGAGCGCATCAAACTGATCGGCATTGAAACCCTGTCCAAGGCCTGGGGCACGCTGACCCGCGCCACGCTGGACTATCGGCGCGCCGACGGCTCCTGGCACAGCCAGACCCGCGAGGTCTATGACCACGGCAATGCCGCCGCCATTATCCTGTTCGATCCCGCGCGCCGCACCGTGCTGCTGACCCGCCAATACCGCTACCCCGTCACCCTCAATGGCGATCCGGCCTGGCTGATCGAGGCCTGTGCCGGCCTGCTCGATGGCGACGACAAGCTCACTGGCATCATGCGCGAAGCGCTGGAAGAAACCGGCCACCGCCCGCGCGACGTGCAGTTCCTGTTCGACGCCTATATGAGCCCCGGCTCGCTCACCGAGCGCCTGTCGCTCTTCGTCGGCCATTACGACGCCACCACCAAGATTACCGAAGGCGGCGGGCTGGAATCCGAAGGCGAGGAAATCGAACTGCTCGAAATGAGCCTCGATGACGCCCTGGGGCTGATCCAGAGCGGGGGCATCATCGATGCCAAGACGATTATGCTGCTGCACTGGCTGGTGCTGAATCGGTAGGGCAAACACCCCTCATCCGCCCTTCGGGCACCTTCTCCCGCAAGGGGAGAAGGGATGGAGCCGAGAGTTTTCAGTCATCACCCTTCTCCCCTCGCGGGAGAAGGTGGCGCGCAGCGCCGGATGAGGGGGCCTTAGTCTTCACGCACCCTTAATAATCCACCAGCTTCTTATCCGGATCATAGGGCTGGTCCTTGACCACCCGCGTCACCGCCTGCCCGCATTTCATCTTCTTGGAGAAGCCATCATAGGCATAGGTCGGCGAGCCATGCAGCACCCAGCCTTCCGAGAGCGCCTTGGTCACCTTGTGGCAAAAAGTCGAATCGTCCTCGCCCGACAAGAAGCGGTATATCTGCATGCATGCCTCCAATGCGGCGCCCACCACGGCGCCGGTGTTGATCTTGTTGCCTCTTAGCGCTAATCGAGAGCCCATGCATCGGTTTCCTGAAGAACTGCTGACGGGCCACGCCAATTTCATGGCGGGCCGCTATGCCCGCGAGCGGGACCGGATTCGCGATCTGGCGGACCAGGGCCAAAACCCCACCACCATGATCATCGCCTGCTGCGACAGCCGCTCGGCGCCTGAAACCATTTTCGATGCGGGCCCGGGCGAACTGTTCGTTTTGCGCAATGTCGCCAACCTGGTGCCCACCTACCAGCCCGACGGGGGCCAACACGGCACCTCGGCAGGCATCGAATTTGCCGTCAAAGCTTTGCACATCAAGAACATCGTGGTCATGGGCCATGGCCGCTGCGGCGGCATCAAGGCGGCCCTGAACACTGATTCGACCCCGCTCGACGACGGTGATTTCATCGGCAAGTGGATGAGCATGCTGGGCGATCTGCCCGAGCAGGTCGGCCAGAACGACCTGATGACCCCCGCCGAGCGCCAAACCGCACTGGAGCGCATCTCGATCCGCTCCTCGATCCACAATTTACGAACCTTCCCCTATGTCGCCGAGCTGGAAGCCGCCGGCAAGCTCGCCGTCCACGGCGCCTGGTTCGATATCTCGACCGGCGAACTCTGGGTCATGGACGGTGATACCGGCGACTTCGTTCGCCCACTGATCTGATCCGTCAGCCCTCGCGCACAGCGAGGTCAAAGCTCTCCAGCATTGCGCGCAATGGCACGGCCAGCCCCTCATTGGCGGCAATCCCCGCCGCATCGAGCCCACTGCCCTGCACCGGCAGCGTCAGCATCGCCGCCTCCACCAGCCGCGCCGACATCGTTGCCAGCACTTCACGCATCTGCTCTTCGGCATGATGCGCCCGCGGCGCCACATTGATCAGTCCAACGGGCTTGCCCGGAAATTGCTGGCTCCGTACCAGCCAGTCCAGCCCGTTCTTGAATGCGCCGGCAATGCCATGGGCATATTCCGGCGACGAGATCAGCAGCCCATCAGCCGCCCCCACCAGCCGGCGCAGCTCCAGCACCGCCGCCGGCGCCGCATCGCCATCCAGGTCCTGATTGAAATGCGGCAAGTCCGCCAACCCCTTGTAGCGCGTCAGCACCATTCCAGCCGGCGCCAGCAGAGCCGCAGCGTCGAGCGTCGCTGCATTGGAAGACACCGCCCGCAGGCTTCCCGATATGGTCAGAATATTCATGAGATGCTCCGTTCGGCTCGTCGACTGCATCGCCTTATCGCCGACCGCGCGGTTCCCGTCACCCGATTACGCCCTCCTGAACCCGGCATCGGCCCGACGTCCCTAGACTTGCACGCTCAGACAAACCTCTCCCCAATCACGGCTTCGCGAGCGCCCAATAGTCACCACCGCACCAATCCAGCCCCTCAACTCTTGGCTGCCACAAAAATGCACTTTCCATGCCGAGCAACACGGTCATGAAAATTTTACGCCAGCGGCAATACGGCATAAGTTATGCATCGACCTGAACCAGCAACACTTCAGTTTATCTTGCAATCACGCCAAAATTCCACTGCCCAGAAATGACCCAATTATACCCGGATCAGCGTCAATTTTCTGGCTCCCGCGCACCACATTGCGCTTCCATTGTGTTTGTCACGGGCTGCCGGAGAGCGGGCCGTCGGGGACTGGCTAACCGGTCGCCGCTTTCATCTCCATCAACATGGAGCTTAACCGCCATGAAGAAGATCGTTTTGTCCGCTGCCGTCATTCTCGGCCTGTCCGGTGCAGCCTTCGCGCAGGCGACAGCAACCGATTTTGCCACCGTCGATGCCGATGCCAGCGGGGGCGTGTCATGGACTGAAGCCTATGCCGCATGGCCCACTCTGACCGAAGACGCCTTCAAGACAGCCGATGCCGATGCCAGTGGCGAGCTGTCCGCCGAGGAATACGCCGCCGTGGCGACGCCCGCGGCTCCATAAGGCGCACACCAGCGCGAAGCCATTCCACGTTCGGGATGGCTTCGCCGATCCACCCACTATCGCCGCAGCCTTTGGCGCGGCCCATAAACGGAGATATCCCGTGCACAAGATTGCTTTGAGCCTGGCCGCCTTCGGTCTTTCCGCCACCGCTGCCTTCGCCCAGACACCGACCACTTTCGCCGATGTCGATACCGATGCCAGCGGCGAGCTGTCGCTTGCCGAGCTGCAGGTGGCCTGGCCCGACTTGAGCCAGGAAGAGTTCAACACCGCCGATGCCGATGTCAGCAGTGGCCTGTCGACCACCGAGCTGGGCGCGCTGCAGCCAGCCGCCGCTCCGCCGGCCGCGCCGACGCTCGCCCCCACCGATGTCGTTCCTGAGCCGACCGATTGATGCCGGCCCACTAAGCCTATCGCCGCCCCGGCTTCCGGGGCGGCTTTATCCTGCCGGCGTCGCGCGCAACCACGCCAGGGCGCGCGGCCCGAACACATTGAGCACCAGCCCCAGGAAAATCAGCACGCTGCCCAGGATTTCGGGCCCGCTGACCGCTTCGCCCAGCAGCACCATGGCCGCGGCAAAACCCACCACGGGCACCAGCAACGAAAACGGCGCCACCACACTGGCCGGATGCCGCCCCAGCAGCACCGCCCAGGTTCCATAGCCCAAGAGCGTCGAGCCATAGGCGATGAACAATACCGAGCCGATCGCCAGCGGGCTCACATGCCCCAAGGCCGCGAACGCCTGCGGCCCCTCGAACACCAGCGACAGCACCAGCATGGGAATGGGCGGCACGAGGCTCCCCCACACCACAAAGCCCAGCATGTCCACCTTGCCGGCGCGCTTGGTCGCGATATTGGAAATGCCCCAGAAGAACGCCGCCAAGAGCGTCATCAGCAGCGGCACCAGCACCGCGCCGCCCAATTGCTCGACCGCGATTGCGCCCAGCCCGGCCAAAGCCACCGCCGCGCCGCCGATCTGGAACGGCCCCGGCCGCTCCCCCAGGAACAGCACCGCCAGCGCCATGGTGAAAAACACCTGGATCTGCATGACCAGGCTCGCCAGCCCCGCCGGCATGCCCAACTGGATCGCCGAAAACAGCAGGCCGAACTGCAGCACGCCCACGCTCACGCCGTAAACGATCAACAGGCTCCAGCTCACCTTGGGCTTACCAATGAAGAACACCGCCGGCAGCGCACAGCCGATATAGCGCAGTGCCGTCAACAGGAACGGCGACATCTCCGCCACGCCCCATTTGATCGCCACGAAATTAAGGCCCCAGATGACGACGACGACAAGAGCGAGGAGGAGGTCGCGGAGGGGCATGAGTGGGTCCTGAAAATTCAGAGGATGCGACTAGCATCCCCCTCATCCGGCCCTTCGGGCCACCTTCTCCCCGATGGGGAGAAGAATAGTGGAGCGCCGCGCTCTCAGGATTCCTCTCCCCATCGGGGAGAGGGCGGCCGAGCGTAGCGGAGGCCGGGTGAGGGGGACACGTCGAGCGGCAATAGGCAGCCGTTAAGCCGCCTTCTTGACCATCAAATTACGCTCGATCAGCGTCTCGGCGATCTGGATCGCGTTCAGCGCCGCGCCCTTGCGCAGATTGTCCGACACCACCCAGATGGCCAGACCATTCTCCACCGTATTGTCTTCGCGAATGCGCGACACGAACGTATCGTATTCACCCACCGCGTCGATCGGGGTCGCGTAGCCACCCGCCTCGCGCTTGTCGAGCACCGAAATGCCCGGCGCTTCGCGCAGGATATCGCGCGCCTCATCGGCCGAAATGGGGTTCTCGAACTCGATATTGACAGCTTCCGAATGACCTACGAACACCGGCACGCGCACGGCGGTGCAGGTCACGCGGATCTTGGGATCGAGGATCTTCTTGGTCTCGGCCAGAACCTTCCACTCTTCCTTGGTGTAGCCGTCTTCCATGAACACATCGATGTGCGGGATGACGTTGAAGGCGATCTGCTTGGGAAACTTGCCGACAGTTGCGGTGTCGTTGACGAAAATGCCCTTGGTCTGGTTCCACAGCTCATCGACGCCTTCCTTACCGGCACCCGAGACGGACTGGTAGGTCGACACCACGATGCGGGTGATCTTGGCGAAGTCGTGCAGCGGCTTGAGCGCCACCACGAGCTGAGCCGTCGAGCAGTTCGGATTGGCGATGATATTGTTGCGCTTGGGATTAGCCATATAGGCGTCCAGCACATGCGCATTCACTTCCGGCACGATCAGCGGCACATCCGAATGGTAGCGCCAGAAGCTGGAATTATCGATGACGATGATGCCCATCGCCCCCAGCTTGGGCGCCCAGATCTTGGAAATCTCCGAGCCGGCCGACATGATGGCAAAATCGACGCCCTTGAAATCATAGTCCTCAAGGTTCTTGGCCTTGAGAATCTTGTCGCCATAGGAAATTTCGCGCCCGGTGGAGCGCGAGGAGGCGAGAGCGATCACCTCGTCGGCCGGAAATTTGCGTTCGGCCAGAATGTTGAGAACTTCACGGCCCACATTGCCCGTGGCACCGATGACAGCGACGCGATAACCCATTTTTGGAACTCCAGTCCCTTACCATTTTCCGCCCCCGCGCGATTGTCACATCGCGGCCCATCCGGGTTCAGCCTCTCCCCGTCGGGAGACGACCCGGGGAAAAGCGTCAGGCGGTTTTGGTAGTTTTGGTTGCAAACGCAGCAAAACCACGCCGGGCTTTAAGCCCCGTGGTGGTCATCATGGCGATGATGAAAGCGCTGCGCATCGGTTTGACTGCTTTGTTGAAAGCCAGCGTCTCTTACGCCCAAATGGCAAAGAGTCAATGAATTTGGCGGGGCACGCCTCGTGGTTCGAGGCTCGAACCACGAGGGCGGGCGCACGGAGTTCACCCCACGATGCAGAACTGATTCCCCTCGGGATCCTGCATCACCGTGTATCCCTCGGCCTCCCGCTGCACGCTCGCGCCCAATCCCACCAACCGCTTCGCCTCCCCTGCCCGATCCGTCACAACCACATCCAGATGCAGCCGGTTGTTCTGGTAATCCCGCCCCGGCACATGGTGAAAACACAGGCTCGGCCCCGGTCCATCCACCATCACGCTCAGGTCGGTCTCGGGCGTCAGGCCCAGACCCGCCAGCCGCGCGATCTCCGCCTCGTCATAGGCGCGCACCGCATAGCCATCGAGTACCTCCGCCCAAAACCGGGCCAGTGCCGACGGCGTCCCGCTCTCGAACACAATCTCCTTGAGAAGGCCCATCTTTCTCTCCTTCTGCTACGCCCCCTTGTGGTGAAGGCCCGTGTGAGGGTAACTGCGCCAAACCTGAAAGGCCCAAAAACATGGCCCATTACGACGTAATCATTCTCGGCGCCGGCGCCGCCGGCATGATGGCTGCCATCGAGGCGGGCAAGCGCGGCCGCACCGTATTGCTGGTTGATCATGTCCAATATGCCGGCGGAAAGATCCGCATTTCCGGCGGCGGCCGCTGCAATTTCACCAATGTGAACGCCACGGTCGAGATCGGGCGCGACCGTTTCCTGTCGCAGAACCCGCGCTTCGCCCTGTCGGCGCTCAGCCGCTACACCCCGGAAAACTTCATCGCTTTGGTGCGCCGCCATGGCATCACCTTCCATGAAAAAGTGCTCGGCCAATTGTTCTGCGATGGCCCCGCCACCCAGATCAACACCATGCTGCTGGGCGAAATGCGCGAGGCCGGCGTCGCTTTCTCGTTCTCGACCAATATCGAGGCCGTCGAAAAAACCGATACCGGCTTTTCCGTCCGCTTTGCCTCGGGCTACGCCACGTCCGAGAGCCTGATCATCGCCACCGGCGGCAAATCCATCCCCAAGATGGGCGCCACCAGTTTCGGCTATCAGATCGCCACTCAATTTGGCCTGCGCGTTACCGACACCCGTCCTGCTCTGGTGCCGCTGACCTTTGAAACCCGCGCACTGGAAAAGCTCAAGGAACTCGCCGGCATCGCCACCGACGCCATCGTCAGCCATGGCAAGACCAAGTTCGAAGAGGCCCTGCTGTTCACCCATCGCGGCCTCTCCGGCCCGGCGATCCTACAGATTTCCTCTTATTGGCGCGAAGGCGATTCCATCGCCGTTGACCTGCTGCCTCATGCCAGCGCCATCGACCTGCTGCGGGCCGCCCGCACCGCCACGCCCAAGCTGCAAGTACAAACCATCATCGCCAACACCCTGCCCAAGCGCCTCGCGCAACTGCTGGGCGAGGAACTCGACATGACTTCAATGATCGGCGACTTCTCCGACAAAAAACTCGCCATTGTCGAAGCCAAGCTCAAGGCCTGGACGCTGAAACCCGTCGGCTCGGAAGGCTACCGCACCGCCGAAGTCACCCTGGGCGGTGTCGATACCCGCGACATCGACGCCAAGACCATGGCAGCCCGCGCCATCCCCGGCCTCTATTTCGTCGGCGAAGTCGTCGACGTCACCGGCTGGCTCGGCGGCTACAATTTCCAATGGGCCTGGGCCTCCGGCTGGGCCGCTGGACAGGCAGCCTAAGCCACCCGCGCCAAAAACCCCAGCACCGCGCCATTGAACACCTCGGGCCGCTGCAACGGCGCGAAATGGCTCACGCCATCCAGCCGCACCAGTTGAGCCCCCGGAATCGTCCGCGCCAGGTAATCCGCGTGCTCGGGTTTGATGAACTCATCGAACTCGCTCTGCACCACCGTCACCGGCACCCCGATCGCCGCCAGATCATTTGCCGTGTAATTCGGCTGCGTCCGCTGCATCAGCCCCACCGCATCGGAAAAAGCCTGAAAATCATCCGGCGTCGCCGACAGGGCCGCATAATCAGCCTGATGCCGCCCGATGCAGTTCCCAATCACTGGCGTCATCACGAACGGCTTGGTGCCGCTCTCATCCACATTGCAGGCAAAAAACAGCACGCCGCTCACCCGCTCCGGCGCCATCCGCGCCAGCGCCAGTCCAGCACAGGCGCCATCGCTCCACCCCACGATCGGGGCCCGCGCGATGTCGAGTGCATCCATTACCGCCAGCACATCCCTCGCCAGCAGATCATAGCTGAACGCTCGCTCATCGCGCGTGCTGCGCCCATGCCCCCGGCTATCGATCAACACCGCCCGATAACCGGCCTCCACCAGCGCCAGCACCTGATGAGCAAAATTGCCGCTATGCCCCAGCCCGCCATGCAGCAAGAAAACCGGCATGCCGGCTCCATAACTGACATGCCAGATGCGCGCGCCCTCGTGTTCGAGCACACCCACGCTGCCCCCCTCCGGCAACACCGCCCCCTGCGTCGCAAAAATTTCCAGATCGTCGTCCTGCCAAGCCATGCTGATGCTCCTGTCTCTGTCGCATCTCGTCGATTGGCCGGCGCCCGCTTCGACACCGCCTGCCAAAACAATTTCGGCCTAGTCTGCCTGCGCGAAAACAATCCGGTTGCCTGCCGGATCGATCACCGTCACTTCGAGCCCGCCCCAAGATGGCGTCTCCAGCCCCGGCCGCATGTTCTTGTAATTCTTGCCGATCAGTTCGGCATGGAATTCCCTGATCCCATGCACGCCCACCCGCACGGCGCTGCCGGGTGTCGCATCGCCATGGTGTTCGGATACATGCAGGATGATTCCATCCCGGCTTACCTGCAGATAGAGCGGCATATCCGGCTCGAACCGATGTTGCCAATCCTCTTTGAAGCCGAGAAAGTCGATATAGAATTCCCGCGCCTTGGCCTCATCGAAGCTGCGCAGGATCGGCACGGTATTGATGTGGTGGAGCGGCATCGGAACAATCTCCCTTGCCGCACTCTAAAACGAGGCCGCCCGCAAAATCCACGGGGCAGCACGCATCATCGGGTTGGCCCTAGAACTTCCAGCCGACCCGCAGCCCGAAATTGGACAGCCCGTCATTGGCATCGCACCAATCATTGTTGGAGGTATGCTCATAGGTCAGCGTCGCCGTAGCGTTCTCGCCGATATGCGTGCCGATACCAAACCGCTCATAGAAATTGATCGGGCATCCCATATTCTTGAACCCCTCCGGCGCACCGGTGCGGTAGCCGGTGGTCGCGGCAGCGCCCAGCGAGCCTTCGAGATAGATCGGCGTATCGAAAACTGGCAATTGCCAGGTCAGCGCCAGATGGCCCATGCTTTCCTGCCCGTCCAGATTGACGGTGAAGCCGACTTCGGGCCGGGGCGAGCCGATCCAGCGGAACGCATCGAGATCGGGCGACACGAACAGCACGTCGAAGCTGACATCCTCGATCTGGCTCAGGTCCCATTCACTCACCCGGAACGGCAGCGCCGCGTAATCGACGTCATGGGCATGGATGCCGAAGCGCAACTCATCGACCACCTTGGCCATAGGCTGGGACGACAACAAATCCTGCGCGCTTGCCGGGGCCATCGCACCGAAGCCAAGCAGCGTTGCCAAAGCTAAAATTCGCCCGAAATTCATTGTTCCACACACTCACGACTAAGATTGACGCTAATGAGCCGTCATTGCTCAATGGAGTCAATGCCATCGCGCCGATTGTCGGCGCCTGTGATGAAGCGAACACGCCGTCACCCGCGAAGGCGCCATATTGCCTCGTCTTCTCTTATTTTTCGTTCACCGGCGTGGCAATAGCGCATCTCGCCTGCATCGTAATTTGCCGATATAGAACTTGCGCCCGCCGGTTCGCAAATTATTCTCCTTGTCGAGTAGCCGCCCATGACCCCGCTGATCCCCCTGTCGATGCAGGACCTTGCCCCCATCGCCGAAGGCATTTCCACTGCCGGCGCCATGGCGCAGACCATCAAGCTGGCCCAATTGGGCGATGAGCTGGGCTTCACCCGCCTGTGGTATGCCGAGCATCACGGTATGCCCTCGATCGCCTCCTCGGTCCCCGAAATCCTGATCGGCAGCGCCGCCGCCCATACCAAATCCATCCGCATCGGCTCCGGCGGCGTCATGCTGCTCAATCATGCTCCGCTGCGCATCGTCGAGGCCTATCGCACGCTCGAAGCCCTGCATCCTGGCCGGATCGATCTCGGCCTGGGCCGCGCCCCCGGCGGCGACAGCTATGCCATGCGGGCGCTACGCACTGGCGGCGGCGAAGAATTTTCGCACTATCTCAGCGAGTTGATGGCCTTCGAGGAAGACAGCTTTCCGCCCGACCATCCCTATTCGCGGGTTCCCGTCGCGCCGGGCGGCATCAACCTGCCGCCGCTCTGGCTGCTCGGCTCGTCGGGCGCCAGCGCCCAGGCCGCCGGACAATTGGGCATCGGCTATGCTTTCGCCGCCCATTTCAGCCACACCCCAGCCGGCCCCGCTTTCGAAGCCTATCGCTATGGTTTCAAGGCCACCGGGGCCTTCCCCAAGCCCTATGCCTTGCTCTGCGTTTCCGTGGTCTGCGCCCCCACCGACGAGGAAGCGCGCTATCTGTCCAGCTCGCAGGAACTGAGCTGGGCGCTGTTCCATTCCGGCCAGATCCGCAAGTTGGTCTCTCCCGAAGAAGCCACCGCTCACCCCTATACCGAGCAGGAGCGGCGCATCATCGAGCATCAATCCACGCTCTGGATCGTCGGCTCACCCCAGACCGTACGCGACCAGATCATGGCCAAGGTCGAGGAAAGCCGCGCCGACGAGGTGATGATCACCACCACCATCCACGATTACGACCTGCGCCGCCGCTCCTATCAACTCGTCGCCGAAGCCTTTGGCCTGGAACGCGCGCTGGTAAGTCTGGAACCGGACACGCAACGGGCGTGTTCAAAGGCTAGACGAGACGATCAGCGGGAACAGGACATCACACAATGGCGGAAAAGCTAAGCTCCAGGCAGCGCGACACGGCGCTGCATGGCCTCAATGGCTGGGTCTATGACGAGGCTGCCGACGCCATCAGCCACGTCTTCAAGTTCAAGAACTTCTCCGAGGCTTTTGGCTTCATGACCCGTGTCGCCATCGCCGCCGAAAAGCTCGGCCACCACCCCGACTGGTCCAACGCCTATAACAAGGTCACCATCGTGCTCTCCACCCACGATGCCGGCGGACTGACCGACAAGGACGTGGCCCTGGCCAAGGCGATCGACGCTATCCTTGCCTAGTCTAGTGAAAATTCCGCCCGCCCGGCATGGCGGCATAGGCCTGCCGCCGGGCCGCCTCGATCTGCAGCAGCGCCTGCCGGTCACGTCCGGGCGGCGAGCCGGGTTTGCTCTCATCGCTCCGCGCCGGCATGGGCTCGCCGATATCGTGCCCCGCCGCCAGGTCGAGCAGCATGCGGCGTCATATCGACCATTTCCTTGGCGATGATATGGATCACCAGCCCCTCCCGCTGTAATTGCCCGCGCACCGCCA
Organism: uncultured Alphaproteobacteria bacterium; assembly: GCA_963717095.1. Taxonomy (GTDB): domain Bacteria; phylum Pseudomonadota; class Alphaproteobacteria; order Rhizobiales; family Devosiaceae; genus Devosia. The sequence continues at coordinate 303,294 of CAVQVF010000009.1, read as the reverse complement.
GCATGCGCGAAGCCAGGACCGTGCGGCGATAGGCTTCGAACACCTTTGGCCAGATGACCACATTGGCGATCCCGGTTTCGTCTTCCAGCGTGGCGAAGATGACCCCGCTCGCCGTCCCCGGCCGCTGCCGCACCAGCACGAGGCCAGCCACCTCGATGAACCGTCCCGGCGTGGCCAGGCTCAATTGGTCGGATCCCGCAGTCATACCCTTGCGCTCCAGCACCGGGCGCAAAAACCCGACCGGATGGCCCTTGAGCGAGAACGACAGATATTTGTAGTCGTGGATCACCGCTTCGCCCGGCGGCATCGCCGGCAGGTCGGCATCGGCCTCCACGCTGCGATAGGGCGCTTTCGCACTGGCGAACAGCGGCAGGGTTTGCGCGCCATCGGTCCCCATCAGGCCCTTGACCGCCCACAGCGCATCGCGCCGCGACAGCCCTAGCGAGGCAAACGCATCGGCATTGGCCAGTTTCTCCAGGATCGGCGGACCCAGTCCGGTGCGCAGCCACAGGTCGCGCACGGAATCATAGCCGGTGCCACGCCGGGCGATGATGATATTGGCGTCGGCATCGGCAAGCCCCTCGACAAAGCGACAGGCCCAGCCGGATCGCCTTGCTCGAACGGATATGATCGGCCATTTCGGCATGCTGGGGCCAGATATGCTCGCGGATTGAGCGCGTACTGTCCTCCAGAACGCTCTTGAGATCGGACAGTTGACATCGACCGAACGGATTTCGACGCCATGTTCCTGGGCATCGCGAATGATCTGGGACGGCGAATAAAACCCCATCGGCTGGCTATTGAGCAGCGCAGTGGCGAACACATCGGGATAATGGCATTTGAGCCAGGACGAGGCATAGACCAAGAGGGCAAAGGACGCCGCATGGCTTTCGGGAAAGCCATATTCGGCAAAGCCCTTGATCTGGGCAAAACAGCGCTCGGCGAATTCCAGCGTCGTATGTTATTGCTCACCATGCCGGCGATGAATTCATCTTCGAACTGCTGCGATCTTGCCGGTGCGCTTCCACGCCGCCATGGCGCGGCGCAATTGGTCGGCCTCGCCAGCGGTAAAACCTGCCCCGACAATGGCGATCTGCATTGCCTGTTCCTGAAACAGCGGAATGCCCAGGGTCCGTTGCAGGACACCTTCCAAGGCCTCGGATCGGGTATCACGTTACCTTCTCTTGTCCTAGCCGCCGCTTCAGATAGGGATGCACCATGCCACCCTGGATCGGCCCCGGCCGGACGATGGCGACCTCGATGACCAGATCGTAAAACTCCTTCGGCTTGAGGCGCGGCAGCATCGACATCTGCGCCCGGCTTTCGATCTGGAACACCCCGATCGTGTCGGCCCGCTGGATCATCGCATAGACCTCGGCTCGCTTTGGTCTTATCGCCTTCCTCGGCCAGCAGGTCGCCCAGCTCGATATCCTGATGATAATGCTCGTGCATCAATTCGAACGCCCGCCGCAGGCAGGAGAGCATGCCCAGCGCCAGCACATCGACCTTGAGAATTCCCAGCGCATCGATATCGTCCTTGTTCCATTCGATGATGGTGCGGCTTTCCATGGCCGTCTTGCTGATCGGCACCAGCTTTCGAGCGGATCGCGGGTGATGACGAAGCCGCCCACATGCTGGTGACAGATGGCGCGGAAATCCCCGCAGCACCTTCACCACTTCCAACATCTGGCCAGGATCGGATCGTCGGGATCCAGCCCCGCATCCGCGCATGGCGCCCACCTCGATGCTCGCTCGCCCAGCCCCAGTGCAATTGATTGAGCGCGGCGATCGTGTCGTCGGAAATGCCGAACACCTTGGCGGTTTCGCGGATCGGCGCTCTTGGAGCGATAGGAGATGACCTTGGCGGTCAGCCCGGTATGGCTGCCCCCATATTTTTTATAGACATATTGCATCACCTCTTCGCGCCGCTCATGCTCGAAATCGACGTCGATATCGGGCGGCTCGTCCCGCTCGGTCGAGATGAACCGGCCGAACACCAGGTGGCCTTGCGTCGGATCGCACCTCGGTGATTCCCAGGCAATAACAAACTGTGGAATTGGCCGCCGAGCCGCGCCCCTGGCACAGGATCTTGCAGCTCGTAACGGGCATATTGGACGATGTCCTGCACGGTCAGGAAATAGGCGGCATATCCCTTTTAGTCGATCAGTTAAAGCTCTTCCAGAATCTGCTCCTTGGTGCCTGGTCGGGAAGCCCTTCGGGAAAGCGTTTGGCCGCGCCCTCCCAGGTCAGCCGCTCCAGCGTCTGCTGCGCCGTTTCGCCATTGCCGATGGTTTCCTCGGGATAATTATATTCGAGCTGGTCGAGCGAAAATCCGATCCGGGCAGCGAATCGCTGCGTTTGCGGCGATGGCATCGGGATGTTCGGCAAACAGCCGCGCCATTTCGTCTGGCGGCTTCAGATGGCGTTCGGCATTGGCTTCCAGCCGGCGCCCGGCCGTCTTCGAGCGTCATATGCTCGCGGATGCAGGTGACCACATCCTGCACGATCGCGCCGGTCCGGATCGTGATAGAGCACGTCATTGCTGGCCAGCATCGGCACGCCGACTGCGGCGGCCAGATCGGCAATGCGGTTGAGCCGGGCCCGGTCCCGCCCAAGAACGCGGCAGTTGCCGGCCACCCAGACATTGCCCGGGCGCAATGCTGCGCCAGCTGTGAGCACCGTCTCGGTCGAATGCCAGTCCCGTCTCATCGGGATCGAGGATGAACAGCTGCCCAGGCGAATTTTCCGTGGCCATGATCGTCCGTCGACGATCACCCGATCGAACAGATCGGCAGTTTCAGCAGTGGCTTGCCCTTTTCGCCATTCTGGTTGGCCGATGGTCAGCAGCTTGCACAGCCGCCCATAGGCCACGCGATCGGTGGGGTAGGCGACGATGTCGGGCGTACCATCGGCAAAACACAGCCGCATGCCCACCAGATAGCGGAAATCCGGGGCAGTCGCCTTCGAGGTCGCGCACCGTCGACAAAGCCCCGGACCACTCCGGCAAAGCTATTGCGGTCGCAGAGGCCCAGTCCGGTCAGGCCCAGCTGCATGGCCGCCGAAACCAGCTCTTCGGGATGGGAGCCGCCGCGCAGGAAAGAGAAATTGCTGGTCGCGATCAGCTCGGCATAGGCCGGCGCCGGGCACTGACTTCGCTTTTGGCCGCGCTCCGGCAGAAGGACGATCGTCGCTCACGAGAAGAACCCGTGCAGATACCAGTCGGGCTTGGTCGCGACGCCATAACATCCCAGACGAAACAGCCAGAAGCGGCGGCCGCCGTCGTCCTCGGCGACATAGTAATCGCGAGACTGGCGCTCCGCGATAAAACGAGCGGCAGTATCCGGTATGTAAGGGGGCGATCGCCTGCTTCTTGAGCTCTTCCAGTGATTCGGCCGTGGCTGGGGCACCAGCTGCAGCCGCTGACCGCTGCGCCACCATTCGGCACCGAGCCGCTCCGGGCCCGGAGGCCTTGACGAATCTATAGCTGACGCGCCGCCAGATCATCGCCATGGGCGGACCATCGGGAACTTCGGCCATACACCATGATCGGTTCTGGCATCGGCAACAGCCGCAAGGGCCGCGCCGGCTTCGGATCCGGCGTTGCATGCGGATCGTCGGCATCCGGGCAATCACCGGCTCGAGCCGCACCGCACGCTCGGGAATATGGGTGTCGACGAATTCGCTGCGCACCACTGCCAGCGGCGCCCAGCCGGCTGCTCATGCGATCATAGAGACGGTCCAGTCCGTGCCGTCCCGTTTCGAAAAACCCCGAGCTGGACCGCATCCAACGGCGCTACCGAACTGGCGGCCAGCCGGATCATGTCGATGCCGAAGCCGGCATCGTATTCGCCTTGCAAGCCGCTCCGCACGATTGGCGAACAGCCGGGCAATATGGTCCGCATCGCGGGTGGGGCTGCCGGCATTGACCGACAGGGTCATGACCTTGTGGTCGACCCGATAGAGGAACAGATGAAAGCCTGCGCGCCCAGCCCCTCGCTTTCGAGCCGTATGCCAAGCTGGATGGCCAGATCCTGTGTGGTCATCAACACATCGTCCATCAGCCCGATCGGATCGGCGAAACCGCCGTTCGGCATAGCGTTCGGCCATCGGCAGGCGCGGCGTCATGCGCTCTTCGAGATAGCCATAGGCCTGATCGATACGCTGCATCAGCGAGCCCCGAACCGCGCCTGCAACGCCTTGCGATTGCGCCCGCGCAACTGGCCGATCTGCTTGAGCCCCATCTGGGTCAGCCCGGCAATCTGCATCGGCGTCAGACGCAACGCCGCGACCGACAGGCCATCCAGCACGCTCCCGTCTGATCGGCCGGCACCACCTGGCTGCGGGCGAAATGGCTGACCGCCCAGGCCGCCCCGATGGTCGAGGCCACGGCACCCGTCACCGTATAGCCCAGTTCGCGCAAGCGCGGCTCAGCAGCTGCGCAGCATCTCCAGCTCGCCGCCGAACAGATGGGACACCCCGGTAATATCGAGCACCAGATCGCCATAGGCGCTCATATCGCTCATCACCGCGACCATCGGACTGGCATTGGAATGCCAGTCGGCAAAATCGCCGAAAGCCGCTTCGAGCAGGGCCCGGTCGATCTCGCGCGCGATCAGCCCCGGCACCATGGCGCGCGCATCGGCAAGGTTCTGCCCGGTGCTGAGCCCCCGTTTCGCCGCTTCGCCATCCACCGCGGCCAGCCGCAACCCACCCTTGATAGGCTCGTACAGCACCAGCGGCCCGCTCAGGCCCGGCTCACGCCGTTTGAGATAATCGGTCGGCCAATTCGGCAGGAACAGCGCCAGATAGCGCCGCCCGGTCGGCAGCCTGGCCTCTGCCAATTCGAGCGTCGTCGATGATGTGAAAGCCATTTTCCGTCCACTCCAGCAGCCATTCCTGGTTTTGCTTGCCCCCGATCACGCCCCGCTCCAGCCGCGCCCGCCACCGCGTTTCCCCTGGCGCCTGCGCATCGAAAGCGGGCGCGGCGCTCAAGGCAGGCGCCAGGTGCCAGCGCAATTGGGCGGCGCTGGCCTCGCGCCAGGCGCCATAGCGCAGCAGGAACAATGAGGTGCCGCCCGCATCGGCGCGCAGGCTCAGGCGGCGGCTGGCGGTGAAATCCAGCACCTTGGGATGGCCGGCAATATCGGCGATCACCGCCGCCACCGCGCCACAGGCCAAGGCCTCCTCGGCCGCCCACAGCAGCTCGATCATATTGGCCGGCCGGATCAGCACCATTGCATCGGGATCGAACCCGAAAACGGCCAGCCCCGGACCATAGGGCAGGCCCATTTCCTGGGCTTCGGCCAGCATCTGCAGATAGACCACCGCCCGCCGGACGGGGGTCAACAAGCTGCGTGCCTGCCCCAGCGCAAAGCCCAGCAGCGCCCCGCTATTGCGCCGCTCATCGCCAAACACCTCCTGCACCAGGCCGGGAGCGGGCATGGGAAAGCCGCCCGCCACAGGATCGGCCACGCCGGAGGGTGCACCCGGCACCGCCCGGCGTTCGATATTGGCGATGCTGGCGCGCAAGGCCGCCAGCCGCTCCTGTCTCACGAGGCTGCTCATGGAGCCCATTGTTCCCGCTCTTATCAGAACAAATAGGGAACACTATGACTCGGGCATGAGTCAAGCCGACTCTTTTTCAAGCTCTTACGGTGTGGCGGTCCAGCATCAGCGTGGGACAAGACCGCGTGATCCACCCGCCCCATGCTTGAGAGAATCCGGGCCGCTCTCTATCTTGAACAGGCCTGCCTCCCGGCGTGCCCCGTCCTGTCATTTCGCCGCTCGTCAAAGGAGGCCCCATGTTCGAGGCCCTGTCCCGCCTGTTCACCAAGCCTGAAGCCACCTCCCTGCAAGATCCCAAGCTGGCCGTGGCGGCGCTGCTGGTGCATCTGGCGGCGGTCGACGGCCATGTGAAGGACGAGGAACGCACCGCCATCAAGGCCGCACTGCAGGATCATTATGATCTCGACGAAGCCGCCGTGGACAAGTTGATCAAGGAAGCCTCGCTGCGCGATGCCGAATCGGTGGATTTCTACAAATTCACCTCGGCTCTATCCTCGCTGGACAGCGAGGATCGCATCGAGATCATCGCCATGATGTGGCAGGTGGTGTTTGCCGATAAGGACAATCACGAGCTTGAAGACAACATGGTCTGGCGCATCGCCGAGTTGATCGGCGTCTCCGCCCGCGACCGCACCGTGCTGCGCAACCGCATCGGCAAGGCCCGGAAAGGCTAGGCTCATCGGCATTCAAGTTCGACCCTGCACATCGGGAGCCACGATCTGCCTCCCTCCCCCTTGAGGGGAGGGATTGAGGGTGGGGGTTCCGAACTATCAAGGGGCTCATCAAGAGGTATGGGCTTAACTGAAAACCCGGAACCCCCACCCCAGCCCTCCCCTCAAGGGGGAGGGGGCCGATCCGAGCTCGCGGAAACCACAGCCAACCTGAATGCCGATTGCCCCTAGCGCTCCCAGGCGGTGAACTTGCCGATATATTCGATCTCGTCCTTGGCGCATCGAACGTGCCCGCCTTGTCGGCGGCCTGTTGGGCCAGCGCATTGGCATCGGGATTGGCCAAAGCATCGATATAGGCGATGTGGCAGGTCTGCCCCTCGACCAATTGGGTCACCACCAGCACCTGCCCCTTCTCCTCGCCGGTTTCGCTATCGGCGGTGAAATAGCGCACGATGGTGGCGATCGGCATCCAGCGGCCCAGGGCATTGGAGAGCCGCCATTCCAGCTTCGGCCCCAGGCGGTTGAACGGGCTCAAGGTCTGGAAGCGCACCGGCTCCTTGTCGATATTGAAGCCATAGGACAGGCTGAACCGCAGATCGCCCTCGCCCACCTGCAGCGGATAGCCCTTATAGCCCGGACAGGCCCAGCTGGCGCCGAAATCATCGGCATCGAGCACCAGGCATTGGTCCAGGTCGATATCGGTATAGGCGCTGTTGAAGGCGGCCAAAGCCGGCTGGGTCACTCCGAAAGCCCCGATCAAGGCCAATATCGGCAGTACCCGCATTACCATGGTCATCATCTCGTCTCCTCGCGCGCATATCAGCATCAGCCGCAATGTGGCTTGCTTTTAGGGCTCTTCCTAGGCAGAACGCGGCCACACTGCCGCCCTTCGCATGAACGAGACCTGACAGCAAATGAACATCGACGCCATCCCGACCGGCAAGAACCCGCCCGACGACCTCAACGTCATCATCGAAGTCCCCATGGGCGGCGAACCGATCAAATACGAGATCGACAAGGCCACCGGCGCCCTGTTCGTCGATCGCTTTCTCTATACGCCGATGCGCTATCCCGGCAATTACGGCTTCGTGCCCCACACCCTGTGCGGCGATGGCGATGCGCTCGATGTCATCGTGATGAATTCGCGTCCCCTCGTCCCCGGCGCAGTCGTGCGCTGCCGCCCGATCGGCGTGCTGTTCATGGAAGACGATGGCGGGCAGGACGAAAAAATCCTGGCCGTGCCGGTCAGCAAGCTCACCAAGATGTATGACGCCATCAACGATATCGGCGATATGCAGGCCATCCAGGTCGAGCGGGTGAAGCACTTCTTCACCCATTACAAGGATCTGGAGCCCGGCAAATGGGCCAAGATTTCCCATGTCGGCAATGTCGAAGAGGCCCGCAAGGTCATTCTTGACTCCATCGAGGCCGCCAACAAGGCCAAATAGACCCGCCATAGCGCTGCCCTACCCCTGGTGCATGCTGGTTGAACCGACATGCACCAGGAGGCCATAATGCAATCCGTCATCGCCGCCGCTCTCGCCGGTTTGATCTTCGCCACCACCCCCGCTTTGGCGCAAATGCCTGACGACGATGCCGTCGCCCGGATTCTTGCCGACCGCATCGACCGCGACCAGCAGGGCGTCGGCATGGCGGTGAGCCTGATCGAGGGGGATACGCCCCGCTTCATCTCCCATGGCCAATTCGCCACCGACGATGCCCGCCCGGTCGGCGCCGATACCGTGTTCGAAATCGGCTCGGTCACCAAGCTGTTCACCAGCCTGTTGCTGGCCGACATGGTACTGCGCGGCGACATGACGCTCGATGCCCCCATCATCGATTACCTGCCGCCCGGAACCCGTGTGCCGGACCGGAATGGGCAAAAAATCACCGCATTCGATTTGGCCACCCACAGCTCCGGCCTGCCGCGTCTGCCCACCGATATGGTCCCCCCGATCCGGCCAATCCCTATGCCGGCTATAGCAGCGCCGACCTCTATGCGTTCCTCGCCACCTATAGCCTGCCGCGCGATATCGGTGCGCAGTTCGAATATTCCAATCTCGGCGTGGCGCTGCTGACCCAGGCCATCACCAATACGGCCGGCCAGGATTACGAAACCCTGGTGCGCACCCGCATTCTGGAGCCGCTGGGCATGACCGACACCGCCATCACCCTGACCCCGGCAATGACCGACCGCTTCGCCATTGGCCATGATGGACAACGCCGCCGCGCGCCCTATTGGAGTTTCGATGCCTTTGCCGGCATGGGCGCCTATCGCTCGACCGCAACGGACATGGCCAAATTCGTTTCCGCCGCCAGCGGCGCGGTCTCGACGCCGCTCGACGCGGCCTTCGCGCTGATGTTGCAGCAAACCCGGCCGGCCGGCGCCGATACCGTGATCGGGCTGGGCTGGTTCGTGCTCGACCATGGCGAAAGCCAACTGGTCTGGCACAATGGCGGCACCGGCGGGTTTAGCAGCTTTATCGGCTTCGACCGCGCCAGCAAGGCCGGCGCGGTGGTGCTGTCCAACATGGCCACCGAGAAGCTGGTCGACGATATCGGCCTGCATCTGCTCGATAACGATATTGCGCTGGCGCCGCAGCCCACCCCGCGCCAGACGATCGAAATCGACCCCGAAGTGCTGGAAAACTATACCGGCACTTATAATATTACCCCGCAATTCGCCCTGACGGTAACGGCCGAGGACGGAAGGCTGTTCTTGCAGGCGAGCGGGCAGGATCGCCTGGAGGCTTTCCCTCAAAGCCAGACCGAGTTCTTTCTGACCGCTGTCGATGCGCAATTGAGTTTCCAATTGGGGCCCGATGGGATTGCCACCGCGATAGTGCTGCACCAGAACGGAATGGAGCAAAAGGGAATGCGCCAATGACCGAACCGGGCCGCATCGTCATATTAAACGGCGCCCCGCGGGCGGGGAAATCTTCGATCGTGGCGGCCATGCAAGCCAGCCTGCCGGATAGCTGGATCAATCTGGGCGTCGATACCTATGCCAAGGCAACGCCGCCCCAATTGATGCCCGGCATCGGCCTGCGCCCCGGCGGTGAGCGGCCGGACCTCGAACCCATGATCCCGCGCCTCTACGCCGCGCTCTATGACAGCATCGCCGCCCATGCCCGTCTGGGGCTGAATGTCGTCGCCGATTTCGGCCATCACGACGATTATTCCGCCCCGCTGGGCATCCTGCCCGATTGTGCCCGGCGCCTGGCGGGCCTCAAGGTGCTGTTCGTGGGCGTACACTGCCCGCTCAACACCATCATGGACCGGCGCAATGCCGATCCGCAGAACGGTTTTTACGCCAGCGGCCATGAAACACCGCCGCCGGTGCTGCGCTGGCAAGCGGCGGTGCATGTGCCGGGGATTTATGATCTGAACGTGGATACTGCGACGGCCAGCCCGGAGCAATGCGCCGCCATGATTGCCGACGCCCTTGCCGAGCCGCCCTCCTCAGCGCGTTCGAGCAATTGGCGGGCCTGTAGGGCCGCGGCCGCCGGACGGCCGCGACCCCAGCGTTTACAGCCCGAAGGTCACATGCCCGTCGGCATCGATCGCCCAGGACGGGTTCCAGGCGATTTCCCAGGCATGATCATCGGGATCGGCGACATAGCCGCGGAAGCCGCCATGCGGCGGCGCATCGCCATGGCGCAGAATGTGGCCGCCAGCGCTGGCCAGCTTGTCGAGCACGATCTGCACCTGCTCCTGGCTGGGCACATTATGCGCCAGCGAGAACGCGCCGGGCCGCACCAGGCCGCTTCGGTTCATGTCCGTTTCCAGCGAGGATTGCAGGAAGGTGCCGAGCACGAAGCCATTCATCTGGTAGAAAGCGATCTCGGCATTCTCGAAGACCGGCTGCCAGCCGAAGCCTTCGGTGTAAAAGCGCCGCGACCGCGCAAGATCGGTGACGCCCAGCGTAATGACGGAAATCTGGTTTTGCATACCCATGTCCTTTTTCTCGCCAACGCACCATTGCGTCAGCGTCAAAGGTCTTGGGACTCATCGCCGGAGCGAAGGACAGGACCCGCAATGCAGGGTCGGGCTAACCGCACCGACTGAACCTTTTTCGACAGGGCCGTTTTAGCGCCTCGCCGGCAAAATGCAACATCGCCAAAATCTCAAACGTGATTTGCCGCCACCCCCGGCCGGGCGCATCGTCACCCCACCTTGGGAGGCGCTCATGAAAATCCTCGGCAATATCGTCGGTATCGTCTGCCTGCTGATCGGCGCCCTGTGGACGCTGCAAGGCGCCAATGTGCTTGCCGGCAGCATGATGTCGGGCCAGAGCCAGTGGCTCTATATCGGCATCGTCCTGATCGTCATCGGGCTGGCCGCGCTGTATTGGACCAATATGCGGGCCCGCACGCCGCGCCTTTAGGCCAAGGGCAGGATCATCACGACCCTGCCCCCGAAGTGATTATTTGCGCGGCGATTACTTGCGCGGATTGAGTGGGCGGACGAGGCTGGTCGCGCCCTTGCCTTCATTGAACGCCTTGATGGCGTCGTACTGCACGCAATCGGGCGCCATTTCCATGAGTTCGATCCGGTTGCCGTCCGGGTCTTCCACCCAGGCGCCGCGATTGTTGTCGAGGCCCTTTTTGTTGACGAACGGGTTCATCAGCTTGATCCCCGCCGCATCCAGCTCGCGGATCGCCGCGTCCATGTCATCGACGGTGATGCACATGTGGTTGAAGCCGGTCGGCTCGGGGCCGGGCGAGCGCGCAACGCCGCCGCCAGTCAGTTCCAGATAGAGATTATCGTCGAACTTGAGATAGACGATCCACGGCTTGTGGTCCTCGTCGGTCAGCGAGAAAAACAGCTTGAACCCCAGCGTTTCGTAGAACGCGATCGAGGCCGTCAGGTCCCGCGTCTTGAAATTGATATGCCCCAGCGTCTGAAACGCACCCATGTCTGTCTCCTCATGCCCTAGCGGCTGTGGCAGGAGTTTTACGGCAGATTATCGCTAATACAAGAGTGGTGAGGCAGATTATTCCGTATTAATGGCAGAGCGCCGCGCGGTAAGCCGGCGGTTAAATCGAGCGGTGATGGCGAGACCGCGGCCTCGTTGGGGTAGATGGGAAGTGAGGCCGAGGTCTCGCCACCACGCCGGGATTTTTCGCGGGTCCGGTTCATGCGGGCCATTATCGCAGGCCCACGTGCCGAATTTCCCCCGCCCGAGACGAACGACTCCGCCTCCCCGACCGTCACCCCACTCATTCACTCGTCATGACCGCGCTCTGGCGGGGTGATGGGGGAGTGTAAGCGCAGGTTGAGGGGGCGGGGATAAGGGGGATGGGTAGGGCACCAGGTCTCCCTAACCACGACTTGTCATTCCGGCGCAGGCCGGAATCCAGCTTGAGATGATTGGACTATCGTGATCGCGGAACGATCTCAGGATGGATTCCGGCCTGCGCCGGAATGACACCGAGTGTAAGGGAACATAGAGCTCTAGCCGAAGCTTCAGCCGACATCCTTACCGTTGGCTTCCGCTGAAGGCGTCAGGTCTGCCCTCTCCAAGAAGAGGGTATGCCCAAACGACGTTACGCCATCGGAGCCGACCAAGAGCCAGTCATCAGCCACCAAACTGGTAAAAGTCACGGCTCATTGGCGAGCAGCGCGGGTCCCATGTGCAGGAGACAATGCTAAAACCTTGCCCGTTGCGCGAGCGTCTACTCATACCTTGAACCAATTAGATCACCAAAATCCGTTCGCTCAGCATCTTTGAACTTCCTGACAATAAAATTAGCTGCCTTGTCAATCTCAGGAAAAAGACTGCTGGCGTGGAAACCTAGCAACTCAAGTTCACGACGAATCCCCTCCTTACTCTCAGCAGCGATTTCTATGTATCTTCCTCCTCAGATCGCCCGGACCAATCCGAATTTTGGGCTGCATAGCTCCATAAATAATAAATGCGCCAGATTGAGCAATAATTCTACGATTACTCATTTTGGGTTTGACGTATACGGGCGTGATAGGTCGGCCGGATTGATTTTTTGCTCAAAATGAGACTTTTCCATCCGAACGAAATAGGCAAGACGCTTAGCTACTTCTCTCTCGTTGAATTCATCGACACTCAGCGATATATTCTGCGCTATCTCTCTTTTCTCGGAAGCGGTCAAATTTGCCATATTTGCGAGGCAACTGACACGATCGCTGTCGTAATATTTCTTGCGATAGTCAGGCACAAAGAATGCTTGCACTTTGCCGTCTTTGAGTTCGTCGCCTTCCCTATGATCTTGGGCGGCAAACCAAAGAGCGACCAATGGGTTTGAGGTTACGTCTAAAAGTCTCGTCGGCAGTTCGAAGTGCTGCATCCGGACAAGCCGATCAAACATCGTAGCGTCCGTGGCAAACTCTTGGGGGTGTACTGACACTAATTCCCGAACCGCCGAGTTCTCGTGATCGTAAATGCCGATATCGCTACGAAAAATGCGAGGGTCCATGGCCCACTGGGAAGAGCTTTGGCCACGAAATGCCGTAGGATCGGCCCCGTCGAACTGCCACGATACGGCAAAACTAACAAACTCAGCTACATTCTCAATTCGCGTGGTTTTTTTGGCTACCGATCGTTTTGCCATCTTCTATTCCAAACATGTAAGTATCGCGAGAGTATATTATCTAAAAGCCTTAAATATTGTAATGTTCGTTCATTTATTTTGATAATGTAAGGCCCGAGCTTCCGCCCGGGCCTTCTTCATTCCAATCCGCCGCCCTCGTGGTTCGAGGCTCGCAAGCGCTCGCACCTCACCATGAGGGCTGGATCGGTGGCTGGCGCTTAGCCCAGATGCGCCAGCACCGCCAACAGCAGCAGCGCCACGATGTTCGTAATCTTGATCATCGGGTTCACAGCCGGGCCGGCCGTGTCCTTGTAGGGGTCGCCGACGGTGTCGCCGGTCACCGAGGCCTTATGAGCGTCGCCGCCCTTGTGGTGGACGACGCCGTGGCTATCGGTAAAACCGTCCTCAAAGCTCTTCTTGGCGTTATCCCAGGCGCCGCCGCCGGCGGTCATGGAGATGGCGACGAAGAGGCCGGTGACGATGACGCCCATCAGCATGGCGCCCAGGGCGGCAAAGCCTTCGGCGCGGCCGGCGATCCAGAAGATCACGAAGAACACGACGATGGGCGAGAGGACCGGCAGCAGCGACGGCACGATCATTTCCTTGATCGCGGCCTTGGTCAGCATGTCCACGGCCTTGGCATAATCGGGCTTGGACGTGCCCGCCATGATGCCCGGATCGGCCTTGAACTGGCGACGAACCTCGACCACGACGGACATGGCCGCGCGGCCCACCGCCGTCATCGCCATGCCGCCGAAGAGGAACGGCAAGAGGCCCGCCGAACAGCAGGCCGACCACGACATAGGGATTGGCCAGCGAGAAATTGACCGCCGCCATGCCGTAGAAGAAGCTGCCCTCGACCGCATTGGCGACGAAGTATTGCAAATCCTGCGTATAGGCGGCGAACAGCACCAGCGCGCCCAGGCCCGCCGAGCCGATGGCATAGCCCTTGGTGACGGCCTTGGTGGTATTGCCCACCGCGTCGAGCGCGTCGGTATTGTGGCGCACGGCCTTGTCGAGACCGGCCATTTCGGCGATGCCGCCGGCATTGTCGGTGACCGGACCGAAGGCGTCGAGCGCCACGACGATACCGGCAAGCGCCAGCATGGTGGCGACGGCGAAGGCGATGCCGAACAGGCCCGCCAGATTATAGGTGATGATGATGCCGGCGATGATGACCAAGGCCGGCAAAGCCGTGGATTCCAGCGACACGGCAAGGCCCTGGATCACGTTGGTGCCATGGCCCGTCACCGAGGCTTCGGCGATGGAATTGACCGGGCGCCGATTGGTGCCGGTGTAATATTCGGTGATGACGATGATCAGGCCGGTAATGGCTAGACCCGTGACGCCGCACCAGAACAGGCTCCAGGGCGTGAACGCTTTCTCGGCGGTGCCCAGGGCGGCATTGAGATCGCCGAACACCAGAGCCAACACCGGCAGCAGCACGATCAGCGACAGCACGCCGGTGGCGATAATGCCCTTGTAGAGCGCACCCATGATATTGTTGGACGCGCCCAGCTTGACGAAATAGGTGCCGATGATCGAGGTGACGACGCAGGCGCCGCCAATGGCCAAAGGCAGCACCATGCCGGCGAGCTTATACGCATCGGGCAAGACGATCGCCGCCAGCACCATGGTGGCGACCAAGGTCACCACATAGGTTTCGAACAGGTCGGCGGCCATGCCGGCGCAATCGCCGACGTTGTCGCCGACGTTATCCGCAATGGTCGCCGGATTGCGCGGATCGTCTTCGGGAATACCGGCTTCGACCTTGCCCACCATGTCGCCGCCCACATCGGCGCCCTTGGTGAAGATGCCGCCGCCCAGGCGCGCGAAGATCGAGATCAAGGAGGCGCCAAAGCTCAGCGACACCAGCGAATCGATCACGGTGCGGCTGGTGGGCTCAAAACCCATGCCGGTCAGGATCATGAAATAAAGCGTGACGCCCAAGAGGCCCAGGCCCGCGACCAGCATGCCGGTGACGGCGCCGGACTTGAACGCCAGATCGAGCCCCTTGGCGAGCGACGTGGTCGCCGCCTGGGCCACGCGCACGTTTGCCCGCACCGACACGTTCATGCCGATGAAACCGGCTGCGCCACTCAGCACCGCGCCGATCAGGAAGCCGATGGCGGCATAGATGCCGAGCAGGAAGAAGGCGACGATCAGAATGACCACGCCGACAATGCCGATCGTGGTGTATTGCCGCTTGAGATAGGCCGACGCTCCCTCGCGTACGGCGGCCGAGATTTCCTGCATGCGTGCCGAGCCTGCATCGGCGGCCAGCAATGTGCGCGTCGTGATGACGCCATAAATGATCGACAGACCGCCGCAAACGACGATCAGCCACAATGCCAAAGTCATAGAACGTTCCTCAAAGTTCTGGTTCCTCCGAAGTCCCCTGCCGGGCGCCGATTCTGCGATCGGTCGTCCCAGCCCTCCGCGGGCCTTCTCGTGAGGCGAGCTTAGTCGGATTGTTTTGGCTTAAGCAATGGGAATTGCGCTGTTTTGTCGCGGCGTGGAGGAAGAGGTTGGGAGGCTTTCACCACCATCGCGTCACCCCCTCCCAGCCTCCCCCATCAAGGGGGAGGTGTCTGCCGGTGGGTGGGGCTGGATCGAGTCCCAAGAGTGGAGTGGCACCTCCCCCTTGATGGGGGAGGCGGGGAGGGGGTGTTGGGCTAGCGCAAAGCATCGAGCCTTGCCGCCAGCGCGACCCCATCCCCAGCCACGCTCAGCGTCTTCACCCGCGCCGTCTCACCGCTAACCACCGTGATCGCCGATTTGGGGACATCGAGCACCTTGGCCAACAGCGCGATCACCGCGGCATTGGCTTTCCCCT
Organism: uncultured Alphaproteobacteria bacterium; assembly: GCA_963717095.1. Lineage (GTDB taxonomy): Bacteria > Pseudomonadota > Alphaproteobacteria > Rhizobiales > Devosiaceae > Devosia. Next base: position 287,656 of record CAVQVF010000009.1, on the reverse strand, counting down.
TGTCGGGCACGGCCTTGACGCGCAGGCGCAGTACGGCGCTGCCGTCGTCGCGTGTCTCCACCCCCTCGATCGCATCGCGGCCCGCATTGGGGGTGACGCGAACGAAAAGGCTCAGCCCGGTGGGGCTGAGCCGGTAGGGCAGAGCTGCGCTCAAGCGATCAGTACAGGCGCAGCAGGCGCGGCAGATCGTTGGCGATGAACGACTGCAGGAAGAAGATGATGACGAAAACGATGATGGGCGACAGGTCGAACCCGTTCACCGGCGGGATCAGGCGGCGAATGGGGCGCAGGATCGGCTCGGTGATGGCATTGACCACCTGCCACAGCCCGGCGACGAAGGCGTTGCGGGTATTGATCACGTTGAAATTGATCAGCCAGCTCATGATGATCATGATGAGAAATACCCACCATACCAAGGTCAGCACCATGGAGAGGGTCTGCAGCAAAGCGATCATGAATTTCCCCTGTTGTCGTGGCGCAGCGGCCGCGTTGTCCGCCCCGTATGTAAGGCCCGATTGCCAAGCCCACAAGTGCGGCGATGACGGCCAAGAGCCCCGTACCGGGCAAAACGGTACGAGGCTCGAATGACTGACATCCGGTACGCAAAACCACAAATCCGGATAGGCTCACAAGTGCACGAACCGTGCCAAGCGCGGATAGGGTTGTAAGCGCTGGATTTTCTGGCTTAAGGCCTTGGAAGATTTCGCGAATTGCGGAGGTGGCGGGTTGCAGAATGCGAGCCGGTTCGCATTTTGCGACTGGCGCGCCCGCCCTCGTGGTTCGAGGCTCGCAAGGGCTCGCACCTCACCATGAGGGCTCCTTTGCATCGCATTTTCAGCAGCCCTCATGGTGAGGCGGGAGGCGCAGCCGCCCCTCGAACCACCCTCATCCTGAGCTTGTCGAAGGAGGGCGTGGCGCTTATCCGATAGTCTTGATCGGCTTCCAAGTGATGAAGCGCCAGATATAGATCACCACGCCGACGGCCACGACCGCCGTCGAGACCGGATCGACCCAGCCTTCCACGGCATCATATTGCTCATGCAGCAGATAGCCGGCAGCTGTGAGGAAGGCGGTCCAGATCGTCGTGCCGACAGCCGAGACGGCAAGGAACTTCCACAGCGGCATGGCGGCAAGACCCGCCGGAACCGAAATCAGCGTGCGAACGGCGGGCACCAGGCGGCCGAACAGCACGGCCCATTGGCCATAGCGATCGAACCAATACACGGATTTATCGATATCGTCTTCCGAAATGGTGGCAAAACGGCCGAACCAGTTGCACAGCTTGCGGAAGCGTTCGAGACCCAGCAGGCGCGCGGCGGCATACCAGGCCAGCGTGCCCACCAACGAGCCGAGAACGCCGGCAATCAAGACGCCGATGCCATTGAGGCTCCCATTGGCGGCGGCAAAGCCGGCGAATGGCATGATCAATTCGGAGGGAATGGGCGGGAAGATATTCTCGGCCACCATCATCAGGAAAATCCCGAGATAGCCCCAATCGGTGACAATGCCGATGATCCATTCGCTCATGGGATGCTCCTGGTGCGATCGGGGGCATCCTTCACCCCCTCCCATCCTCCCCCATCAAGGGGGAGGTGTCTGCCGGTGGGTTGAACTGGATCGAACCCCAAGAGTGGAGAGAAACCTCCCCCTTGATGGGGGAGGTAGGAGGGGGTGACCGGGCACCCCCGAAGTTGAGTCTTAGCTTGCCTTGGAACCACGCATCGCGCGCTTGCGGTCATTGGGGTCCAGCCAGATCTTGCGCAGGCGGATCGACTTGGGCGTGACCTCGACATATTCGTCTTCGGCGATATAGCCCAGGCTCTGCTCCAGCGTCAGCTTCTTGGGCGTGGTCAGTCGCACCGCTTCGTCCTTGGACGTGGTGCGGATATTGGTCAGCTGCTTGCCCTTGAGCGCGTTCACTTCCAGATCGTTCTCGCGGGAATGCTCGCCGATGATCATGCCTTCATAGATATCGACGCCGGAGTCGATCATGATCGGGCCGCGATCTTCCAGGTTCCACAGCGCGAAGGCCACGGACTGGCCGGTGCCGTTCGAGATCAAAACGCCGGTGCGGCGGCCCGGAAGCTCGCCCTTGAACGGGGCGAATTCATAGAACAGGCGGTTGAAAATGGCGGTGCCGCGGGTATCGCTCAAAAGCTCGGGCTGGTAGCCGATCAGCGAGCGCGTGGGCACATGCAGGCGAATACGGGTACGGCCAACGCCGGAAGCGCGCATTTCGACCAGGTCGCCTTTGCGCTCGGTCATCTTCTGCACGACGGTGCCGGTATATTCGTCATCGACGTCGATGATGACTTCCTCGATCGGCTCCATCTTGACGCCGTTCTCTTCGCGCATCAGCACCTTCGGACGGCCGATGGTGAGCTCGAAGCCTTCGCGGCGCATGTTTTCGATCAGAACGGCCAGCTGCAATTCGCCACGGCCGGCAACGTCGAACGAGTCATTGTCGTCGCCCGGCGTCACCTTGATGGCGACATTGCCTTCGGCTTCGCGCATCAGGCGCTCGCGGATGACGCGGGACTGCACCTTGTCGCCTTCGCGCCCTGCGAGCGGGCCGTCATTGATGCGGAAGGTGACCGACAGGGTCGGCGGATCGATCGGCTTGGACGCCAAGGGCGTCATGTTCTGCGGCACCGAAATGGTATCGGCCACGGTGGTGGTTTCGAGACCGGCGATAGCGACGATGTCGCCGGCTTCGCCGATATCGACCGGCGTGCGCTCAAGGCCGCGGAACGCCAGAACCTTGGAGACGCGGCCCTTTTCGATGATCTTGCCTTCACGCGACAGCGTGTGGATCGGATCGCCCGGCTTGACGGTGCCCGAATGGATGCGGCCGGTCAGGATACGGCCCAGGAACGGATTGCGTTCGATGGTGGTGACCAGCATCTTGAACGGGCCTTCTTCGACCTTGGGCTCGCGCACATAGTCGATGACCTTGTCGAGCAGCGGTCCCAGATTGTCCTTGGGGCCTTCGGGCTGTTCGCTCATCCAGCCCTGCTTGGCCGAACCGTAGAGTACCGGGAAATCGAGCTGTTCGGGGGTCGCGTCGAGCGCGATGAACAGATCGAAGATTTCTTCGAGAACTTCGAGGTGACGCTCATCGCTCTTGTCGATCTTGTTGATCGCCACGATCGGGCGCAGGCCCTGGGCCAGGGCCTTGCCGAGCACGAACTTGGTCTGGGGCATCGGGCCTTCGGCCGCGTCTACCAGGATCACCACGCCATCGACCATGGATAGGATGCGCTCGACTTCACCGCCGAAGTCGGCGTGGCCGGGGGTATCGACGATATTGATGCGGGTGTCTTTCCAGAGCAGGGAAGTCACCTTGGCGAGAATGGTGATGCCGCGCTCGCGCTCGATATCGTTACTGTCCATGGCGCGTTCTTCGACGCGCTCGTTCTCGCGGAACGAACCGGACTGCTTGAGCAGGACGTCGATCAGCGTGGTTTTGCCGTGGTCAACGTGGGCAATGATAGCGATATTGCGCAAAGACATAGTGATCAGGCCTCTTTGGCATGATCCCAAAACCTTGGGCCGCGAAAGGGGCGGCGGCAAGCGGCTGAACCATGCAGGAATAAACATCGCGCCACCCCTCGCGAAAATGCAGGACTGGCACAGTTGGCGCTGCCTTACATGAGAACGGCATTTTCCACAAGCGCAGCGCGCGCAGAGGTGGGATGCGGGGGATCGCATCAGCTTACGAGGAGCTTGGGTTGCTGGCTCCCCTCCCCCTTGAGGGGAGGGGTCGGGGGTGGGGGTCGGTTAGTTTCGCGCCGGAGCCGCAACGACCCCCACCCTAGCCCTCCCCTCAAGGGGGAGGGGACGATAACCGCTTGTCTTGTTGGTTGTCGTTGAGACGGATCTAGGACGCCTTTTTCCGACGGATCTGGAGCTTGGCCAATTCGCTATGCAGCAGATTGGCTAGGGCCGCCGGCGCCAGCGGCGGCGAGAACAGGAAGCCCTGCACCTCGTCGCACCCCTGGCTGCGCACCATGGCGAGCTGTTCTTCGGTTTCCACGCCCTCGGCGGTGGTCGACATGCCCAGGCTCTGTCCCAGCCCGATCACCGCCTTGATGATGGCCTGGCTATCGCCACGGCTCGTCAGGTCGGCCATGAACGAGCGGTCGATCTTGATTTTGTCGAAGGGGAAGGATCGGAGATAGCTCAGCGACGAATAGCCGGTGCCGAAATCGTCCATGCAGATGCGCACACCCATGGCGCGCAGGTCGTGCAGCGCCTTGAGCGTGGTTTCATTATCGGCCAGCAGCAGCGATTCGGTGATTTCCAGTTCCAGCCTTGTCGCAGGCAGCTTGGCATCCGCCAATGCCGATTTGACCAGCCCGACCAGGTCGCGGTTCTTGAACTGCACCGCCGATAGATTGACCGCGATGCGGATATCGTCCGGCCAGGTGGCGGCGGTGAGGCACGCCTGGCGCAGCACCCATTCCCCGATCGGCACGATCAGCCCGGTTTCCTCGGCGATCGGAATGAACTCGACCGGCGAGATGGTGCGCTCCTCATGGTCCCAGCGCAGCAGCGCCTCGACGCAGGTGACGCGATTTTCCGCGAGCCCCAGCAGTGGCTGATACACCAGCCGCAATTCCTGGCGCTGCAGCGCCATGCGCAGGCCGGCCTCGATCGAGCGGCGCTGCTGCAAGGCCGCATCCATGCCGCTTTCGAAGAAATGATAGGTCGAGCGCCCCTCGCTCTTGGCCTTGTAGAGCGCCAGATCGGCGTTCTTGACCAGGGTATCGGTCTTTTCGCCATCGCCGGGGCCCACCGCAATACCGACGCTGGCGCCGATTTCGATCTGCTGACCGCCGATCATGAAGGGGGCGGCAATGGATTTGATGATGCGGTCGGCAACGCGCGCCGCATCAGCCGCATCCTCGACCGGGCGCATCAGCAGGGCAAATTCATCCCCGCCCAACCGCGCCAGGATATCGGTTTCCCGCGTCGTGCCCCACAGCCGCGCCGAGGCCTGCTTGATGACCTCGTCGCCCACCGCATGGCCCAGCGTATCGTTGACCGCCTTGAAGTGATCCAGATCGATATAGAGCACCGCCGCCATTTCGCCGCGCGCCAGCCCGGCCTCGGCCTTGGCCATCTGGTCGAGAAATTCGATGCGGTTGGGCAGGTCGGTCAAGGCGTCGTGGCGGGCCAGATGGCGGATGCGCGCCTCGTTCTGGCGCTGCTCGGTAATATCCTCATGGGTCGATACCCACCCGCCATCCTTCATCGGATGGTGCTGCATCATGATGGTGCGGCCGTTCAGCTCATGGACAGTCTTGCCATATTCGCGCCGCGCGATCACGTCGCGCCGCCACAGCACATATTCCTCCCGCGTGCCCCCGGCGCTCATGCCCAGGTCGAACAGATGCGTCAGGATATCTTCGAGCTGGACACCCGGCTTGATCAGCCGTTCGGGCAGATTGTAGATCTTGACATAGGGCTGGTTGCAGATGACCAGCCGCCCGCGCGGGTCGAACATGCATAGGCCCTGGCTGATATTATTGACCGCCGCATCCAGCCTTATGTTCTGGCGTTCCAGCTCCAGCTTGCGCTTTTGCACCATCTCGGTGCGGGCCATTTCGTCGGTCACGTCCTCATGGGTGATGACCCAGCCGATATCGGGCGAATAGACATGAGCGGTTTCGATGACGCGGTTGCCATGCACCAATTCCTGGGTCTTGGCGCGCGCCCCGCTGCGATTGTTCAGCAGATCGCCGGTATAGGCCTCGTAAAATGCCTCGGGGCTCTGGTCAGGATGATTGCCCAGCTTGGCCGATAGATTGACCACCTCCTCAAGCGTCATCCCCCGCCGCATCGCGTCGCTGGAAAAGCCATAGATATCGCGGTAATTCTTGTTCCACATCACCAGGCGGAACTGCGGCGACCACACGCAAAAGCCATAGGGAATGCTCTCGAGCGCTGCATCGAGGAGCAAAGTCTCAGCCATTTCGCTCAGATTGCCAGCGTCTTCTGCCCGCACCCGATCCATCTCCTGCCAGGTGCATTCTGCACGACGCTGGCACGACAAGCTAGAGGTCGAGGCTTAATGGCGACTTAAAACGATTGCGGAAGCGCCAGACGGTACAACCGTACCGTCTGGCTTGATTGAATTCAGCGGCCGGCCTTCTTGTTGCGCGCGGCATACGTCTTGAGGCGCAGGCCGTTGAGGCGGATGAAGCCTTCGGCATCCTTGTGGTCATAGGCCACGGCGCCTTCTTCGAAGGTGACGAGGTCCATCGAATAGAGCGAAAAAGGCGAGGTGCGGGCGATGACGCTCGCCGAGCCTTTGTAGAGCTTGACGGTGACTTCGCCGCTCACGAATTCCTGGCTCTTGTCGATCAGCGCCTGCAGCATCACGCGCTCGGGCGCGAACCAGAAGCCGTTATAGATCAGCTCGGCATATTTGGGCATCAGCTCATCCTTGAGATGGGCCTCGCCGCGATCGAGCGTGATGGATTCGATGCCGCGATGCGCGACCAAGAGAATGGTGCCACCCGGCGTTTCGTAGAGCCCGCGGCTCTTCATGCCGACGAAGCGGTTTTCCACCAGGTCCAGCCGGCCGACGCCATGCTTGCCGCCCAATTCGTTGAGCTTGGTGAGGAGGTTCGCCGGGCTGAGCTTGACGCCATTGACCGAAACCGCATCGCCCTTCTCGAAGCCGACGGTGATGATCTCAGGCGTATCGGGGGCCTTTTCGGGGTCGACCGTGCGCTGGGCGACGTAATCGGGCGCCGGCACTGCCGGGTCTTCCAGCACCATGCCTTCGGACGACGTGTGCAGCAGGTTGGCGTCGACCGAGAACGGGGCCTCGCCGCGCTTGTCCTTGGCGATCGGAATCTGGTTCTTTTCGGCATAGGCCAAGAGCGCGGTGCGGCTGCGCAAGTCCCATTCGCGCCAGGGCGCGATCACCTTGATCGACGGATCGAGCGCATTGGCGGTCAATTCGAACCGCACCTGGTCATTGCCCTTGCCGGTGGCGCCATGGGAAATGGCATCGGCACCGCTTTCCTGGGCGATTTCCACCAGCCGCTTGGCGATCAGCGGCCGGGCGATCGAGGTGCCGAGCAGATAGACGCCCTCATAGACCGCATTGGCGCGGAACATCGGGAACACGAAATCGCGTACGAATTCCTCGCGCAGATCCTCGATGTGGATCTGCTTGATCCCCATCATCTCGGCCTTCTTGCGCGCCGGTTCCAGCTCCTCGCCCTGGCCCAGATCGGCGGTGAAGGTGATCACCTCGCAATTGTAGGTTTCCTGCAGCCATTTGAGGATGATCGAGGTATCGAGCCCGCCCGAATAGGCCAGCACGACTTTCTTGATGTCTTTTGCCATGAGTTTTGTGCTTTTCGTCAAACGCCCGCTGCGCGGGCCGGAATTCGGGCGCACCCTATTCAAGCCTTGAGCTGTGTGCAATTGTCCGGTGCGGATTTCTCCTGCACGAGCCCCAGATGCGACGACTTGCCGGCCTTTTGCTCTGCGCCCTGGCCCCCTGGCCTGCCGCCGCCCAGTCTTCCGTCCCGGTCACATACGAATGCCAAGACCCCACCGGCTTTGAAGTGCTGGCCTGGCTCGCGCTGAGCGGCACCCATTACGATGTCAAAACCCAGATGCAGGTCAGTGGCGCGGGCGAACTGGCCCTGCAAGATGGCGGTGGGGGTCTCGTGGTTCTCTCGGGTCCCCTCGTCAGCGATTTCGGCCTGCTCGGCGCCAAGCCGGCCTCGGGCCCCAAGCTGACTTTCGTCGACGAACGCGGCCCCCTCATGATCTGCCGCCAACAGCAAAGCTGACCCATGCCCGCCTTCGTGCCCGATCTTTCCGTCATCGCGACCTTTGCGCTCGCCGCCTTCGTGCTGGCGATCACCCCCGGACCGGATATGGCGCTGCAGATGTCGCGCGCCATCAATTATGGTCGCGCCCATGGCTTTGCCACCGCAGCCGGCGCCATGACCGGCATCGTCGTGCATACGACCTTGGTGGCGCTTGGCATTTCGGTGCTGATCGTAGCGGCGCCGACCGCGTTCTGGGTGCTGAAGATTGCCGGCGCGATCTATCTGCTCTGGCTGGCCTATCAGGCCATCATGCATGGCGGCGGCCTGCGCCTGGCCGACCGCGCCGCGCGAACTCCCACGCTCAAGGAGAGCTTTGCCACCGGGGTCGGCATCAACCTGCTCAATCCCAAGGTGCTGCTGTTCTTCATGACCTTCCTGCCCCAATTCGTCGATCGCCACGACGCGGCAGCGCCCGCAAAACTGTTCTTCCTCGGCGGCGAGTTCATCGTGGTGTCGATCCCGCTGGCCATCATCATGGTGCTGGCTGCCGAAAAGCTGGCTGGGGTGTTGCAGACCAATGCATGGGTCAGCCGCGCGCTGAACTGGACCTTTGCCGGGGTGTTCACTGCGTTTGCAGCGACGATATTGTTGGCCGAGGGGCGGCGGTAGCGGCATCCTGCGGCGGCCGCAGGCGATGCGCTACCAGACCCGTCCTGGCCAGTTGGGCGTCGTCGCCAGCTCGTCAAAAACAATGTCTGCTGAAATCAGAGTAAAACCTTGCGCCATGGCGACCGCGGCAATGATCCGATCGAAAGGGTCCCTATGTGGCCACTCCATCATTGAAGCAACCAAACTGACTCCAGAGGAAATTGGTAGCAGCCAACCACCTTGCCGCTCCGCGACATCAATCAAGGTGAGAGTGTGCGGCGCCATCTCTGGCCATTTTCCCAAGCGGACCTTTTGCCCGATTTCGTATAGACTGATAACGCTGATCGCCACAGTTTCGGCCGCCTCAATCGCCGCTACCGCCTTCCTTGAAATACGTGGATCACCGGTCAGTGACCAAGCCCACGCATGGGTGTCCAACAAGACCCCGCTCAAGCGGCGCCTTCCCAAAGCGCCAACTCATCCTCGCCCATCGGCTCGAAGAAATCAGGCCCTTTGCCAAGCTCAACCTTGAGCACCCCAAATTGAAACGGAAGGCGCTCGATCGCCACCACTCGGACAACGGCTTTGTCGTCCTTGGCAATGATGACGTCTTCGCCCGCAAGAGCGGCATCGATCAAGTCGGAGAGGTTTTTTTGCGCGGCTTGAACAGAGACTTTCATGGGACCTCCATCCTCGAACATACAACATTCTTGCCCGATATTCCATCAACGCACAGTGCCGGTGCTTCCGCACTGGCCACTCTGTAGCGCCGAATGCCCGCCTACCCCGCCAGCGCTTCCCGGTCCTTCTTGCTCAACCGTTCCGTCTCGCTCTTGAGCTGGCCACAGGCCGCAAAGATATCGCGGCCGCGCGGGGTGCGGACAGGGCTGGCATAGCCGGCCTTGTTGACGATATCGGCGAAGCGTTCAATGCGGCTCGAAGGAGAAGTCCCGTAATTGCTGCCCGGCCAGGGATTGAACGGGATCAGGTTGATCTTGGCGGGAATATTGGCCAGCAGCCGCACCAGTTCGCGTGCATCGGCATCGGCATCGTTGATGCCGTCGAGCATGACATATTCAAAGGTGATGCGGCGCGCATTGCTCAGCCCCGGATAATTGCGGCAGGCTTCGAGCAATTCCTTGAGCGGATATTTCTTGTTGATCGGCACCAGCACGTCGCGCAGGTCGTCATTGACCGCATGCAGCGAAATGGCCAGCATCACGTCGATTTCGCGCCCGGTCGGCTCGATATAAGGCACGACGCCCGAGGTCGACAGCGTGATGCGGCGGCGGCTGAGGCTCATGCCGTCGCCGGCCTGGGCGATCAGCAGCGCCTGCTTGACGTTCTCGTAATTATAGAGCGGCTCGCCCATGCCCATCATCACCACATTGGTGATGGCGCGGGTATCGCCATGGGGCACGAGGCCCCCATCATTGGGCCGCACGCCGCCGGGAAAATCCCCCAGCCGCTCGCGCGCCATCAGTACCTGGCCCAGAATCTCACCCGCTGTCAGGTTCCGCACCAGCTTCTGCGTGCCGGTATGGCAGAACGAGCAGGTCAGCGTGCATCCAACTTGGGACGAGACGCAAAGTGTCCCGCGATCTTCCTCGGGAATATAGACGGTCTCGACTTCGACCGGCGGATAGTTCGGATTGGCCGGATCGCGGAAGCGGAACAGCCATTTACGGGTGCCGTCGCTCGACACCTGCTCGGAGACGATTTCCGGCCGGTCGAGGATAAAGCTGTCGGCCAGCAATTGCCGCACCGGCTTAGCCACATTGGTCATCTTGTCGAAATCGGTGACGCCGTTGACATAGAGCCAGTTCCACAACTGGCTGGCCCGCATGCGGCTCTCTTTCTCGGCGATACCGACCCCAGCCAGGGCCTCGGCCAGCATCGGCTTGCTCAGCCCGATCAGCGACGGCCGGCTGCTGGACGCGGGACGGATCGCGCTGGAATGATCGAGATTGAGAGCAATGCTCATGGCAAAGGGCGTCCGGAACGGCAGGGAATGGCGCGGCCAATAGCATATAGGCGCTCTTAGCGCAAAGTCAGCGGCAGGGAGACCGGCAATGCGCGGAGCGCAGGAGCCCTAGCTGCAGTTCGCCATCGCCTGGGAAGCCGCGGTCGCGCCCGACAGGGAGAACGTCTCGACGATCTTGATACCCGCCGCCGACGTGCCTTCGACCACCATGGTGGAGCCGGCGCGGATGGCGCTGGCCAGCGCATCGCCCTGGCTGGCGTCATCGAGCCAGGCGGCGTCGTTCTGGGTGAACAGGTTGAACACCTGCCCGCTGACATTGACCGTGGCGGTGCTGTCGGGCTGGAAGGTGAACCCGGCCACGAGGTTGAACTCGTTGCTCACGTTCTCGCCGGGACGATTGGTGATGTAGAGGCCGCCCTCGGTATAGCCGTCCGGCTGGGGCGCCACCGATTTGGGCTTGGTCATGGCGAAACACACCGCTCCGGTGCCGTCCGCCGCCGCATAGGACGACCAGTCGCGAAAATCCCCGAGCAGGCGCACATTCTGCGCAGCGGCCGATCCGGCCATGGTGAGGGTGGCGGCAAGAGCCAGCAGCAGCGCGCGCAGGGACATTGAACTTGGCCTCATGAGTTCTGCAGACAAGATTGCAAAGTATCGCCCAAGCCAGATATGGCGTTTGCGCGACGCGGGCAACCGCAAACTGGACGCTTCACACCACTGTAATGCAAAGGCCTCCGCCGCAGGACGGAGGCCGCTCACAGGTGCAGAGCCGATCAGGCGCAGGCGGCGTCGATCGCCTTCATCGCGGCGGTGGCGCCGGACAGCGAATAGGTATCGGTCGTATTGGTGCCGCGCTGGCTGGTGCCCTTGACGACCAGGTTGGTGCCCGCCTTGAACGCGGTTACGAACCCGCCTTCGTCGCCGGTCGAGGCCAGCCAGCCGGCCGAGTCCTGCACCACCATCGGATAGACCTTGCCATCGATCGCCGCGCTCGCCTTGGCGTCGCTGGCATTATAGGGATAGCCGATTATGGTCTGGACTTCGTTCTTGGTGCCCATCCCCTTGCGGTGGATGATCATGAAATGGATCGGATCGCGATTGGCGCCAGCCGGCTCGCTGCTCTGCGGCACTGCCGAAATATAGCAGATGATCCCGCTCGCATCGCTCGCCTTCCAGGCCGACCAGGCGTTGAAGGTGCCCAGCTCGGTTGCGGCCTGCTGCGCCTGCGCGGCAGGAGCCAGGCCCATCAATGCGGCCACCGCGAGCCCAAGGACAAGGCCACCGGTTTTCGTCGTCATTGCCAATTCATCCTCTGTTTTATCGGTCCGTGGCTGAAGCACGCGCCCGCAAGCATGCCCCCGACAGGGTTACCAGGAAGTCAAACGCCGCCGCATTTGATTTAAAACCTGCAATGGAAGCCAATCGTGACGGCAATTTGGCGCGCTGTTCAGCCACCATCAGCGTTTGCGCCGCTATGGTTAAAGTTTCGCTAACATCACCGTGAACAGGCCATTTTTGGCGCGACCATAGGGAGATTCAGGTCAGGCCGAGTCGAGAACGGTGGCTTTCGAGAACCGGAGCGGAGCGTACGTTCCAGTACGTGAGCACCGGAAGCGCAGAAAGACGCCGTTCGCAGACCGGCATCACCTGAATCTATGCCGCGAGCGGATAGCTTTGCTCGACCACGTAAGGTCCGCCGCCCACCGAATCCTTGCTGGAAAACAGCACGAACCGCCCCACGCTGAAGCTCAGCGGCTCGAACCGCCCCGACTGGGCCAGAAACCCGGCGACCTCCTGCGCGCTCGATCCGCGCAGGCGCGCCAGCGACACATGCGGCACGTATTTGCGTCCCTCCGGCACCAGGCCCGCCCGCTGCAGCACCCGCTCCTGCGCCGCCTGCAGCCGCACCAGCGGCTCGCTGGCATCGACGCCGGCATAAAGCGCCCGCGGCGTATTGCCGCCAAAGCTGGCCAGATGGCTCAGCCGCACCCCGAACGACAGCGAATGGCTGAGCCGATCGAGGCTGTCGGCGACATCGTCGGCCGTGCCATTGTCCACATCGCCGATAAAGCGCAGTGTGATGTGATAATTTTCGGGATCGATCCAGCGCGCGCCACTGAGGCCGCCCCGCTTCATCGAGAGTGCCAATCCCACCCCAGTTGGGATTTCGAGGCCGGTAAAGAGCCGGGGCAAAAAACCCTCCTCTTCAAAAAGGACGACGAACGCGTGCGATTTACCTAAGGAGCCTAGCATAAGGATCGGGGGCGAAAAGGGCCTTATTGTCACGCCCGGGGGAGCGGCCTTGTAAAAAGCGGGGTCTGCATCCATATTCTTGGCCAAGTGGCAGGAAATGCCTCCGGCGGAGCAAAATCCGCATTCGATTGTTAGGGAAAGGATTCACGACTATGGCTGAATTTGACCGTCAGACCCTCAATGCGCGGGCCGGCTCGGCCGTTGCCATTGACGAGGGCCTACGCAGCTACATGCTGCGCGTTTACAATTACATGGGCATTGGCCTGGTCGTGACCGGCCTCGTCGCCTATTTCGCCAATGCCGCCGCGCTGACCACCAATGCCGACGCTGCCGTCGGCCAGCTCGCCAATGGTACGCTGGTCACCCAGTGGGGCGCACTGCTCTATTCGAGCCCCCTGGCCTGGGTCGTCATGCTGGCCCCGCTGGCTTTCGTGATGGTGCTGAGCTTTGGCATCAACAAGATGAGCGTCGGCACTGCGCAGCTGGTATTCTGGGCCTTTGCCGCGGTGATGGGCCTGTCGATCTCCTCGATCTTCCTGGTCTATACCGGCGCTTCGATCTCCAAGGTGTTCTTCATCACCGCCGCCACTTTCGGCGCGATGAGCCTTTACGGCTACACCACCAAGCGCGACCTGACCTCGATCGGCAATTTCCTGATGATGGGCCTGATCGGCCTGGTGATCGCTTCGATCGTCAACATCTTCCTGCAGTCCGATTTCATGTCGTGGGTGATCTCGGCCGTCGGCGTGCTGATCTTCGTGGGCCTGACCGCCTATGACACGCAGAAGATCAAGGAAAGCTATGACGAAAACCATGGCGCCGACGTCATGGGCAAGAACGCCATCATGGGCGCGCTGTCGCTGTACCTGGATTTCATCAACCTGTTCATGATGCTGCTCCGCCTGTTCGGCAACCGCAACTAACTCTCAAGTCCACCAATTTGGTTGGACGGCAATTCGGGCCGCGGTCTACAAGGACCGCGGTCTTTTTGTTTTTACCGGTTGCTGTCCATGTCCGAAATCACACTGCGCCCCTTCGCCTGGGGCGATGTCCCCGCCATCACCGCCATCTATCGGCACTATTGTGAGACCTCGACGGCCACCTTCGATCTCGAAGCGCCGGGCGCCAGTTACATGGCCGAAAAATTCGGCCACATGGTCGAGGCTGGCCACCCCGTGGTCATCGCCGAACGCGAGGGCGAGCTGATCGGCTACGCCTATGCCTCCACCTATCGCCCCCGCCCCGCCTATCGCTTCACCTGCGAGGACTCGATCTATCTGCGCGCCGACGCCACAGGCCTCGGCCTTGGCCGCACGCTCCTGGCCGAACTCATCGCCCAGAGCCAGGCCTTCGGCTTCAAGCAGATGATCGCCGTCATCACCGCCGAATCCGCCGCTTCCATCGCGCTACACGAGAAGTTCGGGTTTCACACCGTGGGGCGGCATGAGGCGCTGGGGCTGAAATTCGATCGGTGGCTGGACGTGGTGCACATGCAGAAAACGCTTTAGGACCAATCAATCGACTTTGCACAGTCGATCAAGAGCCCCGATCTGCCTCCCTCCCCCTTGTGGGGCTGCTGAGCGGCCCGCAGGGACAAATCGCTCCGGTGGAGCGATTTGAGTGAAGAAGGCCATGAGAGCTATGCTCGAATGGCAGGGGATTGAGGGTGGGGGTTCTGCATTCGCAACGCTCTCATCCAGCGGTATAGCCTATTTGAAAGCCCGAAACCCCCACCCCATCCCTCCCCTCAAGGGGGAGGGGGCAGATCCGGGCTCTCAAAATTCACCGCAAAACTGAATGTCGATTCAACCTACCCCACCACCGCCAGTTGCGGATCCAGCACGCGCAGCACCAGCGTCAGCTCATGGCCACGCTTGAGGATGCGGCCTTGCTGGTTGGTGACGGTGTACTGCCCCTGCTTATTGCGCATGCGGGGGGTCTTTTCGACAATGAACAGCGGCCGCTCCGACACGCGGGCATAGATCGAGAACACGGCCCGGTCGCGCAAGAAGTCCATGGCATAGTCGCGCCATTCGCCCTGCCCCACCTTGCGGCCATAGACATTGAGGATCGTGGCCAGTTCGCGCCGGTCGAAGGCCACGATACCCGGCACCTTGCTGGCCGCTGGCGCTGCCGGTGGCTCGCTGACATGAACCAGCGCCAGGCTGGCATTATTTTGATCCGGGGTGCGGCCTTGCGCCAAGTCCCTGAGCCTCCGCGTCACTGTGCTGTCATGATTGCCAGATTTGCCGGAGCTGGCAAGCGCTTTGCTCGACTCTGAGCCACATGGCCCTGATCGCACAATGAAGATTCCGCATTTCGGTCACATTGTGTCCCTGTCCTCGCCAGAATGCAGAGGCAATATCTCTCCATTGCCTCCAGTGATGGGCAGCCGGGCTGAATGAGCCCCCAAACCTGAAGCCCGGCTGCCGATCGCCTCCAGAGTTGACCAATCTTTTCCCCTCCCTGCCCCCAGGGAGGGGATTTGTTTTTGGGGAGACACCTCCCTAGCTGGCCCCGCTAGGCCATCTGATCTCCCGACACCATTGGCTGACGGCTTTGCCTTCTCGGGCTGAGCACCGGAGACGTGTCGAGATTTAGGTCAGGCTGAGCCGAGAAGGATGGTCTTCGAGAACCGGAGCGCAGCGTACGTTCGAGTACGTGAGCACCGGAAGCGGAGAAGACCGTCCTTCGCAGGCCGGCCTCACCTCAATATCGATACGTCTTAGCGCTCGAAGGCGGCGGCGCCGATGATGGGCCCCGGCAAGCCGTCATTATCCTGCTGCACCAGCACGGCGACGCCCGAGCTGGTATCATCCAACACTTCATCGAGCGGCAGCTTGAGTTGCGCGCCGGTGGCGGCTTCCCACATGCCCAGCAATTGCCGCTTGGTCACCACCTGGGTGTAAACCATCGACTTGCCGGCATTCTCGCCGCTGTCGATCTGCACTTCGGCCCGGTCGCGATAAGTCACCAGCCACACGACGGCATCTTGCTCCCCGGCGCGCGGCGGCACGGCGATCTTGAGCATGCGATTGCTGGTGGTGATATCGACCGGCAGGTCGAGCGCGGCGGCGTCGAGTGCGCTCTGCACTTCGTTGCGGCGCGAGCCGACCACGTCCTTGGTGCCGTTGATCACCATTTGGGGGGTGTAGATGCGCGAAGAATTCCAGCCCTTGGCATAGGAACGCTGCAAATCGGAATTATCGGCGCTGCCGAACGTGTCCGGCCAGCCGACATAATCCCAGTAATCCACGTGATAGGCGAGTGCGATCACGCCCTCGTCCTCGGCCAGGCTCGTCAACAGCGCATCGGCTGGCGGGCAGGACGCACAGCCCTGGCTGGTGAACAGCTCCACCACCGCCTTGGGATGCGCCCGCAGCGTCTCCGCCGCCGCGGGAGCCGCGAGCGCGAGAACGGCGGCAAAGCCGGAAACCGGGCCAAGGAAACGTCGTGCGATCATGGGCATGGTTGTAAGTCAGGCCGGCGATCCACCGCCAGTCAATTCAGGGTGAAATGGTGAAATGGTGAAATGGTGAATTGAAGGGAAGAGGGCAGACACCCTCATCCGGCGCTTCGCGCCACCTTCTCCCCGACGGGGAGAAGAATAGACAGAACGCCGAGTTATCAGGATTCCTCTCCCCATCGGGGAGAGGGTGGCCGAGCGAAGCGGAGGCCGGGTGAGGGTGTCTGCCCGCCCAAAACAAAATGGCGGCCACCGGGGCCGCCATTTCAAAATTCAAAACCTTGATCGCTTACGCCGCAACCAGGCTGCGCAGCACGTACTGCAGGATGCCGCCATGCTTGTAGTAATCCAGCTCATTGGCAGTATCGATGCGGCAGAGGGTTTCCACATTGATGCTCGACCCATCGGCGCGGGTGATTTTCACCGTCACCATGGAGCGCGGCACGATGGCGTTGACGTCGTCGATCGAGACTTTCTCGGTGCCATCGAGACCCAGCGTCTGCCAGCTTTCGCCGTCCTTGAACTGCAGCGGGATCACGCCCATGCCGACCAGGTTGGAGCGATGGATACGCTCGAAGGACTGGGCGATCACGGCGCGCACGCCGAGCAGGTTGGTGCCCTTGGCCGCCCAGTCGCGTGAGGAGCCGGTGCCATATTCCTTGCCGGCGAACACCACCAGCGGGGTGCCGAGTGCCTGGAAGGCCATGGCGGCATCGTAGATCGCCATCTGCGAGCCATCGGGGCCCTTGGTATAGCCGCCTTCGACGCCCGCAAGCATCTGGTTCTTGATGCGGATATTGGCGAAGGTGCCGCGCATCATCACTTCATGATTGCCGCGACGGGCACCATAGGAGTTGAAATCGCGCGGTGCGACCTGCCGCTCTTCAAGATACTTGCCCGCAGGAGTGCTGGCCTTGAACGAGCCGGCCGGCGAAATGTGGTCGGTGGTGATCGAATCAAGGAACAGCGCCAGCACGCGCGCGTCGGTGACGTCGGTAATCGGCTTGGGCTCCATGGTCATGCCCTCAAAGTAAGGAGGGTTCTGCACATAGGTCGAGCCCGAATTCCAGCCATAGGTCTCGCTATCATCGATGGCGATGTTCTGCCAGTTGGTGTCGCCCTTGAACACGTCCGAATAGCGGCCCTGGAACATTTCCTTGGTGACGTGCTTGCGCACGATCTCGGCGACTTCGAGGTTAGTCGGCCAGATATCCTTGAGATAAACCGGCTGGCCGTTTGAGCCAGTGCCGATCGGATCCTTGGTGATGTCGATCTTCATCGACCCTGCCAGCGCATAGGCCACGACCAGCGGCGGGGAGGCGAGGAAGTTCGCCTTGACGTCGGGGTTCACCCGGCCTTCGAAGTTGCGGTTGCCCGACAGCACTGAGGCGGCGACGATATCGCCGGCCTGCACGGCCTTGGAAATCTCGACCGGCAACGGGCCGGAATTGCCGATGCAGGTGGTGCAGCCATAACCCACGAGGTTGAAGCCGATAGCGTCGAGATCGGCGGAGAGCCCAGCCGAGTCGAGATAATCGGTCACCACCTGCGAGCCGGGGGCCAGCGAGGTCTTGACCCAGGGCTTGGAGTCGAGACCCAGCGCCCGCGCCTTGCGGGCCACGAGGCCGGCGGCGACCAGCACCGAGGGGTTGGACGTATTGGTGCACGAGGTGATCGCGGCGATCACCACGTCGCCATGCCCGATCGTGTAGTCGGCGCCGGCGACGGGCATGCGCACATCGTCGGTCTTGCCGAATTCCTTGGGCAGCGCCAGGGCGAACGCCTGCTTGGCATTGTCGAGCGCGATACGGTCCTGCGGGCGCTTGGGGCCCGAGATCGAGGGCACGACGGTGGTCAGGTCGAGTTCCAGTGTCGAGGTGAACACCGGATCGGCCGAATGCGTGTCGCGGAACATGCCCTGGGCCTTGGAATAGGCCTCGACCAGCTCGACGCGATGCGGATCGCGGCCCGAGGTCTTGAGATATTGCAGGGTGTCGGCATCGACCGGGAAATAGCCGCAGGTGGCGCCATATTCCGGCGCCATATTGGCGATGGTCGCCTGGTCTTCGAGGCTGAGATAATCGAGGCCCGGGCCGTAGAATTCGACGAACTTGCCGACCACGCCCTTTTTGCGCAGCATTTCGGTGACCGTCAGCACCAGGTCGGTGGCGGTGATGCCTTCATTGATCTTGCCGGTCATCTTGAAGCCGACGACTTCGGGGATCAGCATGGTGATCGGCTGGCCCAGCATGGCTGCCTCGGCCTCGATGCCGCCGACGCCCCAGCCCAGAACGGCCAGGCCATTGACCATGGTGGTGTGCGAATCGGTGCCCACCAGCGTGTCCGGATAGGCGACGGTCTCGCCGTCCTCATCCTTGATCCACACGGTCTGCGCCAGATATTCCAGGTTCACCTGATGGCAGATGCCGGTGCCGGGCGGCACGACGCGGAAGTTGTCGAACGCTTTCTGGCCCCAGCGCAGGAATTCGTAGCGCTCGCCATTGCGTTCATATTCCAGCTCGACGTTCTGGCCGAACGAGGCGGCGGTGCCGAAGCTGTCCACCATCACCGAGTGATCGATGACCAGATCGACCGGCACCAGCGGGTTGATCTTCTGCGCATCGGCACCCAGCGCCTTGGTGGCGTCGCGCATCGCGGCCAGATCCACCACGGCGGGAACGCCGGTGAAATCCTGCATCAGCACGCGGGCCGGGACGGTAGGAGATTTCCTGTTCGGAGGTGCGGCTCTTGAGCCATTCGGCGACGGCCAGGATGTCGGCGCGCGTCACGGTGCGGTCGTCCTCGAAGCGCAGCAGGTTTTCCAGCACCACCTTCATCGAGCCGGGCAGCGCCGAAACGCCGGCAAGGCCGTTCTTTTCGGCCTCGGGGATGGAGAAATAGGTGTAGGTCTTGCCGCCGACCACCAGGGTCTTTTTCGACTTGAAGCTGTTCAAAGAGGCCATCGGGTTCCGCCCTGTCATTCGATTTGCTGCTGTGAAGACAGTGCTAACCCACCGGGCCTTAACACCGTCTTTTCTGGAATGACTCCAATCTAGTCGGCTTATAGAGAACAAAGATTGGGCTTGCCAGTGCGACCTTGGCTTCAATACGAGAAGGGGTCATGACAGAACGGCAAGTCTTTGGCTCCCTGGTTCTCAACGCGCGCGGGCTGGCCGTCGGCCGCGGCGGAATTGTGCTTGCCCAAGGCTTGGAATTTTCGCTCGAAAACGGCAAATGCCTGCTGCTGCGCGGCCCCAATGGCGTCGGCAAATCCACCCTCTTGCTGACCCTGGCCGGCATTGTCGATGCGCTGGACGGCACGTTCGAGCTGACCGGCGCCACCCCGGATGACGGCCCCCTGCTGCATTATTGCGGCCATCGCAACGCGCTGAAACCACGCCTCAGCGTTTTGGAAAACCTGGCCTTCTGGGCGCAAATCAACGGCCCCACCGGGGTCGCGCCATTGCAAGCGTTGGAGAGCGTGGGGCTCGACCATCTCACCGCGCTCGATGCCGGCTATCTCTCCGCCGGCCAAGGCCGCCGCCTCGCCCTCGCCCGGCTGCTGGTTACGGCGCGTCCGCTCTGGCTGCTCGATGAACCCACCGCCGCGCTCGATACCGAAGGCCACGACCTCGTCACGCGCCTGCTCGATGCGCATCTGGATGCTGGAGGCCTCGCCATCGCCGCCACCCACGATCCGATCACGCCGGCCGACCTGACCCGCGTCGAAACCCTGGTCATGGGCGGCACGCGATGAGCGCTTTCGCCGCCGTTATCGCCCGCGAACTGCGCCTCTCGATCCGCACCGGCGGCGACGTGCTGACGCTGGTGCTGTTCTTCGTCATGATCGGCGTCGTCGTTCCCTTCGCCGTCGGCCCGGATCGCGTGCTGCTGGCGCGCCTCGCCCCCGGCGTGGTCTGGATCGCCGCGTTCCTGTCCATGCTGCTCGGCCTCGACCGCCTGTTCCGTGCCGACCACGAGGACGGCACGCTGATCCTGCTGCGCCACGCGGACCTGCCGTTTTCCGCCATCGTTGCCGCAAAAGTGATTGCCCACTGGATCGTCTCGGCCCTGCCGCTGATCGTCGCCAGCCCCCTGCTTGCGGTCATGCTGGCGCTCGATGGCAATGCCTTCTGGCGCGTCGTGCTGTCCCTGTTGATCGGCACCCCGGCTTTGGCCGCCTTGGGCGCTATCGGCGCCGCCGTAACCGTATCAATCCGGCGCGGCGGGCTGATTGCACCGGTGCTGATCCTCCCCCTGGCCGTGCCGGTCCTGATCTTCGGGGTCGGCGCCATCTCCACCGGTCCGGGCCCTGACCTGTCCGGCTCTGCACTGCTGTTTCTTGCGGCAATCAGCCTCATTACCCTGGTGCTCTCTCCCTTCGCGGCCGCTCTTGCGATAAGCTCGGGCGAGGACTAGAGCAGTTCAACGGGCTCAAGGCCCTCGGCCCTTTTGCCTCCCTCCCCCTTGAGGGGAGGGATCGAGGGTGGGGGTCGATCCGTTCGGCGCTATGCAGCAACGACCCCCACCCTGGCCCTCCCCTCAAGGGGGAGGGGACGAAGGAACCGATAATGCTTGGGTACGGCCAACATTGATGACCACCGATACCGCGCCAAAGCCGAGCCTGTGGAACCGCCTCGCCCATCCCGGCCAGTTCGTGGCGCTGACCCGTGCGTGGCTCTGGCCGCTGACCATCATCACCGTGGCCCTGTTCGTCGTCGGCCTATGGTTCGCCTTCTTCAATTCGCCCGAGGACTACCAGATGGGCGATACGGTGCGCATCATGTATATCCACGTGCCCACCGCCTGGCTCAGTCAGTTCGTCTATGGCGTCATGGCCGTATCGGCGATCGGCTCGCTGGTCTGGCGCCATCCCATGGCCGATGTTTCGATGAAAGCCGCCGCCCCGCTCGGCGCCACCTTCACGGCACTGGCTCTGTTCACCGGCTCGCTCTGGGGCCGCCCCACCTGGGGCACGTTCTGGGAATGGGACGGGCGCATGACCTCGACCCTGGTGCTGCTTTTGATCTATCTCGGCATCGTCGCGCTGTGGCGCGCCTTCGATGACCAGCTCCGCGCCGCCCGCGTCATCGCCGTCTTCACCCTGGTCGGGGCCATCAATATCCCCATCGTCAAATTCTCGGTCGATTGGTGGAGCACGCTGCACCAGCCCTCCAGCGTCTTCACCATGAGCGGCCCGCATATGCCGGCCTCGATCCTGACGCCGCTGCTGGTCATGGCCATCGCCTTCACCATGCTGTTCCTGACCTTGCATCTCAAGGCCATGCACACCGAAGTCGCCCGCCGCCGCCTGATGGCGCTGCAGCGCCAGGCCGCGCAAACCGGAGCTTCGGCATGATCGATCTCGGCCCCCATGCCGTCTTCATTGTCGCCGCCTATGCCGGCGTCACCCTGGCCGTCGCCGCGCTGATCGCCTGGACCCTGCTGGACGCTCGCCGCACCGCCAGCGAAATGGCGGCGCTCGAAGCCCGCGGCATCCGCCGCCGCTCCGCCGGGCCCGCCGCCTGATGCGCTTCGCCCTGTTCGCCCTGCCGCTGCTGGTTCTGGTTGCACTGTTCGCGATCTTTGCCCGCTCGATCGACCGCGACCCCAGCCTTGTCCGCTCGGTGCTGATCGATAAGCCAGCGCCCCAGTTCACGCTTGCTCCCGTCGAGTTGCTCGGCGTGCCCGGCTTCGATACCGCCAGCCTCAAGGGCGAGGTCACCGTGGTCAATGTCTTTGCCAGCTGGTGCATTCCCTGCCGCGCCGAGCATCCTTTGCTCACCGCCCTCAAGGAAGTCGCCGGGGTGCGCCTGTTCGGCATCAACCAGAGCGACGCGCCGGAGAATGCCAAGAAATTCCTCGACGAGCTGGGCAATCCCTATGACGCCGTCGGCGCCGACAGCGATCGCCGTGTCTCCATCGACTGGGGCGTCTATGGCGTGCCCGAAACCTTCGTCGTCGACGCCGATGGCATCATCACCTTCAAGGTCACCGGCCCCCTGACCGCCGAGACCATCGATGGTGAGTTGCTCCCCGCCATCGCCAAGGCGCGCGGCTGAACCATGGCGAACGATCCAAATACGCAGGATGGCTTTGTGGTCGAAAACGGCGCCATCGTGCTGCGGGATGGCGGCGGTCGGGCCGCGGCCAGCATTCCCCTCATCGGCATTACCGCGACCCGCGTCCAGCGCAGCTACAAATGGCCGGCCGACGCCTGGGCCAGCATCGCCATCGGCATCATCAGCCTTGCGGTCATCCCCCTGGTGCCCGAGGTCAATCCCATGTCCTCAATTGTCCTGACCCTGGTCCTCGTCGCCCTTGGCCTGTTCATCGGCCTGCGCACCAAACCACTCTACAAGCTGATCGTCACCAGCGGCGGAAACGAAACCATCGCGATCACGGACACCGACCGGGCCCGGATCGAGGCCGCTGGTGCTGACCTGGAACGCCTGCGCACCACGCCGCAATAGCAATCTTTGTGAATTTTTGTTATTCTCCGCCCAAAGGAGACCGACAATGGCAACGATGACAGTTTCGCTCCCCGATCCGATGAAGGACTGGATCGAAGAACAGGTAAAGCGCGGCGACTATGCCTCAACCAGCGACTATGTGCGCGATGCGGTGCGCAAGGACCGGGAACGGCGTGAGCCCAACTATCCGCTAACGCTCGAAGAATTGCGCGACATGATCGCCGAGGGCGAGGCCAGCGGCGTCAGCGACAAGACGTTGGAAGACGTCTTTGAAGAGGCTATGCAACAGGTAAACGCAAAGCAAAATCGCGTTGCCTAACTATCGCCTCAGCGCCCGCGCGCTCCTGGATCTTGGCGATATCTTCGCATTTGGCGCTGAGCAGCATGGACGCAGCCAGGCAGAGAAATACTTTGCTTCGATGCGTGCCACCTTCCAACGACTAGCGATGAACCCAAATATCGGGCGCGTTGCCAGCCGTGTCACACCCAATTTGCGAAGACATTCGCTAGGTACGCATGTGGTTTTTTATCGGCCAGTCAGCACTGGTGTTTTTATCGTCCGTGTCATTCATACTGCGCGCCTGACTGGCAATTTGGACGACGACCTCGCCTAAAAATCGCTGGTCAGCCCCTTGATCTCCCAATCCCCATAGCGCGCCGGCTCCAGCCCGCCACGACCGCCCTTTTCGACTGGGGCGCCCGCAACCTTCGCATCGATTTCCCGCCGCCGCGTTTCGGCCTCGGCCAAAGCTCGCTGGGCCGCCGGAGGCAATTCCTTGCGCGGCACCTCATCAACCTCTTCGGTCATCGCAAAATCCCCGTTCATTACGCTTTGGTCACCCGCACTTGCATGCAACCATTGTGCGCACAACATATTTGCCTGTCACACGCATTTGTCGAGGTTCCGATGTTCAATGCTTTTCGCACCACCGTCCTGCTGGCCGCGCTGACCGCGATCTTCATGGCGGTCGGCTACTTCATCGGCGGCACCGGCGGCATGATGATCGCTTTCGGCGTGGCGCTGGTGACCAATCTCATCGGCTACTGGAATTCCGACCAACTGGTGCTGCGCATGCAGAACGCCCAGCCGGTCGAGCGAAGCCGCGTGCCCGAGCTCTATGACATGGTCGACACGCTCTCCAAACGCGCCGGCATTCCGACGCCAAAGGTCTATGTCATCGACACCGACCAGCCCAATGCTTTCGCCACCGGCCGCGACCCGGATCACGCCGCCGTCGCCGTCTCGACCGGCCTGCTGCGCCAGCTTGAAACCCGCGAAGTCGCCGGCGTCATCGCCCATGAGCTGGCCCATATCCGCAGCCGCGACACGCTGACCATGACCATTACCGCCACCTTTGCCGGCGCCATCGGCATGCTGGCCCAGTTCGGCTTCTTCTTCGGCGGCGGCAATAACCGCAACAATCCGCTTGGCCCCTTCGGCGGCATCCTGATGTTGATCCTGGCCCCCATCGCCGCCATGCTGGTACAGATGGCGGTCAGCCGCACCCGCGAATACGAGGCCGACCGCGACGGCGCCGAGATTTCCGGCGACCCGCTGGCTCTGGCCTCCGCGCTGGCCAAGATCGCCGCCAGCGCCGGCCGCACCGTCAATGTCGCGGCCGAGCGCAGCCCGGCCATGGCCCATATGTACATCATCAATCCCCTGTCCGGCCGGGCCATGGACAGCCTGTTTTCCACCCATCCCGATACAGGCAACCGCATTAATGCGCTGCGCCAGCTTGCGGGAGAGATGAGTGTGGACGATAAGGGCCGCAGGCCTCAGCCCCGTCCTGCCCCGCGCAGCACTGCGCCGGCCAATGGCGGCGGCTGGCGTGTACCGAGCGCCGGACGAGGCGACGAAGACGGCGGACAACGGGGTCCCTGGGGATGATCGGCATGATCCCCAAGGGGCATGCCCGCCTTGGAAAGACATCATGCCGCGAAAAAGAGTGACCATTGGCCAAACCTGAACCGGCGGGACTTGCGCTCCGCCTCGCCGCCGCCCAGCGCCTTCGAAGCGTCCTGAATGGCGACAATTTCATTCCGCTCGGCGCGACCGAGCTGGCCGACAGCCGCGACCGCGCGCTGGCCAACCGCCTGATCACCACCGCCCTGCGCCGCCAGGGCCAGCTCAATTTCATCATCCATTCCCTGCTCGACAAGGGCATGCCGGGCAAATCGGGTAGTTTCGAAGCCATATTGCGCCTGAGCCTGGCGCAACTGGTCTTCCTGCCCGACCTGGGCGCCCATAGCGCGCTGTTCCTCGCCGTCGAGGCCGTCAAGCGCGATGCCAAGGCGCGGCACCTGTCCGGCCTGATGAATGCCGTGCTGCGCACCGCCCAGGCCAATTCCGCCAAATTCTCCATGCTCGAAGACGATCTGCTGATCCCCGACACTTTTGGCGATACCTGGCTCAAAGCCTATGGCGAGGACGCCATCGATGGCTTTACCGCCGCATTGCTGGCCGGCGCCCCGCTCGATCTCACGCTTAAAGAGGCCGATCCCGACCTGATCGAGGAACTGGGCGCCAGCCCGGTCATCGCCGATACCGTGCGTCTCGATACCCGCGACCGTCCCGTCGAAGCCCTGCCCGGCT
The DNA here is from genome assembly GCA_963717095.1 of uncultured Alphaproteobacteria bacterium. Classification (GTDB taxonomy): domain Bacteria; phylum Pseudomonadota; class Alphaproteobacteria; order Rhizobiales; family Devosiaceae; genus Devosia. The sequence goes on along the minus strand of CAVQVF010000009.1, from coordinate 262,434 downwards.
TTGCCGACGGCCGCTGGTGGGTGCAGGATGCCGCTTCCGCCATTCCCGCCCGCCTGCTCGGCCTGCCCGCCGGCGCCCGCGTCCTCGATCTGTGCGCCGCGCCCGGCGGCAAGACGGCCCAGCTGATCAAGGCCGGCTATAGCGTGACCGCGCTCGACAATGATGCCAAGCGCATCGAACGGCTGAGCGAAAACCTGGCCCGGCTGAACTACTCCGCCGAAATCGTCACCGCCGATGCCGGCAATTACGCGCCCGCCGGTCTCTACGATGGCGTGCTGCTCGATGCCCCCTGCTCGGCCACCGGCACCTTCCGCCGCCATCCCGAGGTGATCTGGCACCGCTCGGTCGCCGATGTCGAAGGCCGCGTCCGGCTGCAGCGGGCCCTGCTGGTCAATGCCCTGCGCTGCCTCAAGAGCGAGGGCGTGCTGATCTACTGCGTCTGCTCGCTGGAGCCCGCCGAGGGCGAAAAGCAGGTGCAATGGGCGCTCGATACCCTGCCGGGCCTCGATCTGCTGCCCATTTCCAAGGATGAACTGCCCGGTCTCGAACAGGCGGTTCTGCCCTCCGGACTCGTGCGCACGCATCCCGCCATGCGGCCCAACAATCTCGATGGCGGCATGGACGGCTTCTTCGTCGCCCGCTTCCGGCGCCGCTGAGACCGCTCTTAACGCGGGGATTACGCCGGAGTGCTGCGGACAGAGACCACCGGTAGTGTTATTCTGATCCTTGCGAGTGCGAACCAGAACCCGCGCGGGACCAATTCATTGAGCGGCATGACCACACACATTTCCAAGCCGGCAGGAAAGCGGACGAGGCAGTCCTGATGTTGGAAGGGCCCCGTTTTGGCATGCGCCGGCTGGCGCTCGGCATTGCCGATTATGTGCTGACCGTGCCGGCCTTGCGCTGGACCTGGACCGGCCTGGCCGACGATGCCTTTGCCGGCGACCTGCCCGAATTTCGCCCCAGCGACGGCGACGCCGTGCGCGAAATGATGGCCGGGCGGTACCTGCTGGCCTCCAAGCTGATCGAAAGCGGCGGCGCTTCGCCCTTTAGCCTCGATGTCGACCATGCCGACTGGACGTGGAACCTGCACAGTTTCTCCTGGCTGCGCCATTTCCGCGATGTGCACGATGCCGGCCAGCGCCGCTTCGCGCTGACCCTGGTGCTCGACTGGATCGGCCGCGATGGCCGGTTCGCCCGCGACAGCTGGGCCCCCGCGCTCTGCGCCCAGCGCGTGCTTAACTGGCTGCGCCACCTGACCCTGCTGCTCAAGGAGGCCAATCCCGAACAGACCCGCACCATCCAGCGCTCGCTCGGAACCCAGATCCAGAGCCTGAAAGTGCGCCGCCGGCTGGCTGTCGACCCCACCGACGAGCTGTTCGCCGCCATCGCCCTGGTCGGGGCCGAGCTATGCGAGCAGGGCGACAAGACCGATGTGGACAAATATGTCGAGCGGCTGGACCAGCTGCTCGATGCCCAGCTCGACAATGATGGCATGCACATCTCGCGCAACCCACGCCTGCAGATGCAGTTGCTGGTCGAACTGGCCAGCATCCGCCGCGCATTGGGCAGCCACAAGAGCGAGGCCAGTGGCGAACTCTCGGCCCAGGTCGAGCGCATGCATGAAAGCCTCGACGTGCTGACCCTCGGAAGCGGCGAGCCGGTCTATTTCAACGGCTGCGGGCAATTGCCCCATGACGTTTTGATCGCCGTGCAGGCCAATGGTGCCAACCGCAAGCGCAAGAGCACCCTGCTCGCCGGCTACGGCATCCTGCGCGATGGCGACGCCGTGGTGGTCGCCGATAGCGGGCTGGTGCCGCCCCCCAATTTTGCCGGAGAGGCCCATTCCAGCGCCCTGGCCTTCGAATTCAGCCACGGCACCGAGCTGATCCTGGGCTCGTGTGGCCCCGCCCCCTCGGACCTGCCGGCCAGCAAACCGCTGTTCCGCCAGGGCATCGCCCATTCGGCCCCCACCGTGGATGCCGAGGATGCCCAGCCGCTGGCAACCTCAGGCCCCCGGGCCGGCAGGCTGCTACGCGCCGGTGCCGCGCCCGCGATGACCCTGCATGCCTCCGATCACCTGCTGACCCTGACCACGCCTGGCTATGCCCGCCGTTTCGGGGTGACCCTGGAACGCCGGCTGACCCTTCTGGCCGGCGGCACCACCTTGGTCGGCCAGGACCGCATGATCGCCAGCGGCAACAGTGCAAAGGGCCTGCTGGCCGTCCGCTTCCACCTGGCGCCCCGCGTCACCGTCCGCCGCAATCGCGGCGAAAGCATCGTGCGGCTGCACCTGCCCAATGGCACGGTGTGGAGCTTTTTGTGGGAAGGCGCCGAGTTCCACGAGGAAGACAGCGTGCGCCAGTCCTCCTATGTCGGTTTTGCCAAAACCCGCCAGCTCGTGCTCGAAGCCCCGGTCAATCCCGGCGCCGAAGTGGCCTGGATTTTCACCCTGGAGCAGTCCTGACCGCATCAATTGCGCGGATTGGCTTGCCGTTTTTCTAACCTTGCCCGCAAACCGCAGCCCGGCGTTACCGAAGCGTCAAATATTGTCGTGTCATCTCCTGGGTCGGCGACCGAATAATGGGGGACGGCAATGGTTTCGGAGCGCATCGGCCGGATACATTGGCAAGCGGCTGCACAGGCGGCCGTGATCGTCGCCGCCGTGGTGTTTGCGGCCTGCCTCCTCGGCATCCTGACCCGCCCGATCGGCTTTCTGGCCGCGCTCTGGCCCGCCAATGCCATCCTGCTCGCCCTTTTGGTGCGCAAGCCCGATTTCGCCACGCCCTGGAGCTGGGGCGCCGCCTTTATCGCCTATCTCGCAGCGGATCTGGTGACCGGCGGCGACCTGACCGTCACCCTGGGGCTGACCCTGGCCAATATGGTGGGTGTCATCACCGGCTATCTCGGCTTCCAGCTCATCGCCGAAGACGACCGGCGCCTGCATCGTCCCCTGTCGGTGCTCTATCTGTTCGCCATCTGCGCCGCAGCCGCCGCTGCGGCGGCGCTATCGGGTGGCTGGATGTCGGTTCTGCTCTTCCACACCGATTTCGCCACCGGGCTGGAATTCTGGTTCACCACTGAACTCGTCAACAGCCTGATCATCCTGCCGCCGATCCTGACCTTTCCGCTCTATGCCAGCCGCTGGAGCGGCAGCTGGCCTGCCATGGATCTGGCGCTATTGCGACGCGCGGCACCGGCCCTGGCGCTGCTGGCCTCGGCCGGCCTCAGCGCGTTCAGCCCTGGGCCCGGCGCATTGGCCTTTCCCATCCCCGCTTTGCTCTGGTGCGCCCTCAGCTACGGCCTGTTCACCACCGCGGCCCTGACCATGGCCCTGTCATGCTGGCTGCTGGTCGTGGTTGCGGCAGACTTGATCGATAGCGGCGATGCGGCCCAGACCCTGCATTCGACCACTTCGATCCGCCTCGGCATCGCCCTGATGGCGCTCGGCCCCTTGACCGTGGCCAGCGTCAATGCCGCGCGCAATCAGCTGCTGGTCAGCCTGTCGCAGGCCGTCAACCAGGATGTGCTGACCGGTGTCCTGTCCCGCCGCGCCTTCATGGAGCGCAGCCGGGCGATGATCGCCACCGCGATCGGCCGGCATCGCCCGATCGCCATGCTGATGTTCGACATTGACAACTTCAAGACCATCAATGACCGCCATGGCCACCAGGTCGGCGATCAGGTGCTGGTCGAATTCGCCCGTATCGTCCAGGACAGGCTCGGCGATCGCGGCAACCTGGCGCGGATCGGCGGCGAGGAATTTGCCGTCATGATCGCCGATCTCAAGCCCGACGCGACGGCCGAGCTGGCCGAACAGCTTCGTGACGCCGTCGAGCAGGCGCCGTTCAGCGGCGCCGAAGGCACCCCGCTCAAGGTTTCGACCTCCGTTGGTATATCCTATTTGCCCGACAAGCCGGACGACGACAGCAATGCCGGCCTGCTCACGCTGCTGCGGCTGGCGGACGGAGCGCTCTATCGAGCCAAGCAAGCGGGCCGCAACCGGGTTGTCGCCTCTGCCTGAGCGGCAGGCACGCCCTTCTGCTGGGTTTTCTTGGGCTCCGCTTCGTGCTAGCCACCGCCCATCATTCCAGCACGAGGTTCCTTATGGAAACGGTCAAAATCGCCCGAGCCCTTCTTTCGGTGTTCGACAAATCCGGCATGACCGACTTTGCCAAGGGCCTCTCCGGCGCCGGGATCGAGCTGGTGTCCACCGGCGGCACTCACAAGCTGATCAAGGACGCCGGCCTGCCCGTCCGCGAAATTTCCGAACTGACCGGCTTTCCCGAAATGATGGACGGCCGCGTCAAGACCCTCCATCCCAAGGTGCATGGCGGCTTGCTTGCCGTCCGCGACAACGCTGATCACAAAGCCTCGATGGACGAACACGACATCGGCCCCATCGATCTCGTTGCGGTCAATCTCTACCCCTTCGAAAAGACCGTCGCCTCGGGCGCCAGCTATGCCGAAATCATCGAGAACATCGATATCGGCGGCCCGGCCATGGTGCGCTCGGCGGCCAAGAACCATGCCTTCGTCACCGTCGTCGTCGATCCCGCCGATTATCCGGCCATCCTCGCCGCCATCGCCGAGACCGGCGGCGTGCCCTACGAGATGCGCCAGAAGCTCGCCGCCAAGGCCTATGCCCGCACCGCCGCCTATGACAGCGCCATTTCCACCTGGTTCGCCAAGGCCATCGATTATCCCGAAATCCCCTACCGCTCCTTCGCCGGCTCGCTCCGCGAAGTGATGCGCTATGGCGAAAACCCCCATCAGTGGGCGGGCTTCTACGCCAATGGCGATACCCGCCCCGGCGTCGCCACCGCCACCCAGGTGCAGGGCAAGACCCTGAGCTATAACAATATCAACGATACCGACGCCGCCTTCGAATTGGTCAGCGAATTCGACCCCGCCCAGACCGCCGCCGTCGCCATCATCAAGCACGCCAATCCCTGCGGCGTCGCGCTCGCAGGTGACCTGACCACAGCTTACAAAAACGCCCTGCGCACCGATCCCGTCAGTGCCTTTGGCGGTATCGTCGCGCTCAATCGTGAACTCGACGCCGCCACCGCCACCGAAATTGTCAAGGTCTTCACCGAGGTGATCGTCGCCCCCTCGGCCACCCCCGAAGCCGAAGCCATTATCGCCGCCAAGAAGAACCTGCGCCTGCTGCTGACCGGCGGCCTCGCCGATCCCAAGGCCGATGGCCTGACCGTCCGCTCCGTCGCCGGGGGCCTGCTGGTGCAGACCCGCGACAACCGCAATGTCGATGACAACGAGCTGCGCGTCGTCACCAAGAAGCAGCCCACCGACGCCGAAATGGCCGACCTGCGCCTCGCCGCCAAGGTTGCCAAGCACGTCAAGTCCAACGCCATCATCTATGTCAAGGATGGCGCCACCGTGGGCATCGGCGCCGGCCAGATGTCCAGAGTCGATTCCGCCCGCGTCGCGCACCGCAAATCCATCGACGCCGCCGAAGCGGCCGGCGTAACCGGCGCGCTGACCCAAGGTTCGGTCGTCGCCTCCGACGCCTTCTTCCCCTTCGCCGATGGGCTTGAGGCCCTGGTCGCCGCCGGCGCCACCGCCGTGATCCAGCCGGGCGGCTCGATGCGCGACGACGAAGTCATCGCCGCCGCCGACGCCGCCGGCATCGCCATGGTCGTCACCGGCATGCGCCACTTCCGGCATTAGGGCCCATTGAGAGCCCCGATCTGCCTCCCTCCCCCTTGAGGGGAGGGATTGAGGGTGGGGGTTCTGTATTGTCCGCGCACCAGATTGCGGGACGTGAGTCGGGTTGAGAGTTTAGAACCCCACCCCGGCCCTCCCCACAGGGGCAGGGAGAAGAAGGCCCCCCAATCCACCCAATGGCCTAGCCCCAGCCGTACCCATGCGTACGGTTCATGCTTGACCGTCTTCGTCCTCAGGCTTAGAACCACTCCAAATTAGCCCCGCCCCGCTGGATGTACGCACATGACCAAGGCCCGCACGCTCTACGACAAGATCTGGGACGACCATCTGGTCCAGAACAACGAAGACGGCACGAGCCTGCTCTATATCGACCGGCATCTGGTGCATGAAGTGACCAGCCCGCAGGCCTTCGAGGGCCTGCGCCTGAGCGGCCGCAAGGTGCGTCACCCCGAACGTACGCTGGCCGTGGTCGATCACAATGTGCCCACCACCGATCGCAGCCTGCCCAATCCCGATCCCGAAAGCGTGACCCAGATCGAGGCCCTGGCCGAGAATACGCGCGATTTCGGCATCGAATATTTCGACGCTTTCGATCATCGCCAGGGCATCGTGCACATCGTCGGCCCCGAACAGGGTTTCACCCTGCCCGGCATGACCATCGTCTGCGGCGATAGCCACACCTCGACCCATGGTGCCTTCGGCGCGCTGGCCCACGGCATCGGCACCTCCGAGGTCGAGCATGTGCTGGCGACCCAGACGCTGATCCAGCAGAAGGCCAAGAACATGCTGGTGCGTGTCGATGGCAAGCTGCCGCCCCATGTCACCGCCAAGGACATCATCCTCGCCATCATCGGCGAAATCGGCACTGCCGGCGGCACCGGCCACGTTATCGAATTTGCCGGTGAAGCCATCCGCGACCTGTCCATGGAAGGCCGAATGACGGTCTGCAACATGACCATCGAGGGCGGCGCCCGCGCCGGCCTGATCGCCGCTGACCAGACCACCTTCGACTACGTCCAGGGCCGCAACCGCGCTCCGACCGGCAAGGCCTGGGATATGGCGCTCGACTATTGGAAGACCCTCACCAGCGACGAGGGCGCGGTTTACGATAAAGTCGTCATCCTCGACGCCGCCAACCTGCCGCCGATCGTCTCCTGGGGAAGCTCGCCCGAGGACGTGATTTCGGTTCTGGGCACCGTCCCCAATCCCGACGATATCGCCGACGAGAACAAGCGTGCTTCCAAGTGGCGGGCGCTCGACTATATGGGCCTCAAGCCCGGCACCCCGATCACCGAGATCGCCGTCGATCGCGTCTTCATCGGCTCGTGCACCAATGGCCGCATCGAAGACCTGCGCGCCGCCGCCGCGGTGCTCAAGGGCAAGAAGGTCGCCTCCACGGTCAATGCCATGGTCGTGCCCGGCTCAGGCCTGGTCAAGGAGCAGGCCGAGGCCGAGGGCCTGGACCTGATCTTCAAGGAAGCCGGCGCCGAATGGCGCGAGCCCGGCTGCTCGATGTGCCTGGCCATGAATGCCGACAAGCTCAAGCCGCAGGAACGCTGCGCCTCGACCAGTAACCGCAATTTCGAAGGCCGCCAAGGCTTCAAGGGCCGCACCCATCTGGTGTCGCCCACCATGGCTGCCGCTGCGGCCGTCGCAGGCCACTTCGTCGATATCCGCGATTGGCAATAAGCCCCAACCAATGGGGAGAGCGCCTGGCGCCCTCCCTCGACGACTTCGAGGCTTTGGCGCGCGAAGCGCTTTATAGCCTGCCCGAGCCGTTCAAATCTCTGGCCTCCGACATCACCTGCTCGGTGGCCGAATTCGCCGAAGACGACGTGCTCGAAGACTTCGACATGGAAAGCCCGTTCGAATTGATGGGCCTCTTCGTCGGCACCGGCCTGACCGCCGACGGCGCCGTGCCCCAAACCGGCCAATTGCCCAACAACGTCATCCTCTACCGCCGCGCCATCCTCGACTACTGGGCCGAAAACGAAGGCGACACCCTGGGCGAAATCGTCACCCACGTCCTGGTGCACGAAATCGGCCACCATTTCGGGTTCTCAGACGACGATATGGAAGCGATTGAGGCTGCGGCGGAGGCGGAGTAGCTTCCCGGCATCGAGGATCACCCCCTCCCAGCCTCCCCCATCAAGGGGGAGGTGTCTGCCGGTGGGTTGAACTGAATCGAGCCCCAAGAGTGGAGAGAAACCTCCCCCTTGATGGGGGAGGTAGGAGGGGGTGTCGTTTAGCCCCGATCTCCAGCCTACTCCCGCTCCACGAACTCAAACTCCGCCTCATTCCCGCCCGCCGGATCGTCCGATACCCGCAGCGACAGCTTGTTGGCGTCCAGCGCGTCGAACCATTCCTCCCAGCTCACCAATTGGTAGCCGCCAACCCGGTCCGGGCCTTCATTATTGTCCGAATTGAGCGCTTCCTGCCCAAAGGTCAGGTTCAGCAGGGTGCGGCTGCGCGTGCCGTCCGGCGTTTCCATCAGCAGCGGATTACCGCCCCGCGCCGTCGCCCATTGCCGAATATCATCGCGGGAAGTAAGAGTCTTGGCCATGAAGCGCTCCTTCAATGTCGATATCGGACAATCGCGAGCCAGCGCGATGGTTCCCGCAAGGGGCCACTTGTCTGCCAGTGGGTGACACAATCAGCCCCAACCACGGTGTCACCCCGGCGCAGGCCGGGGTCCATCCTGAGATCGTGCAGCACACCGCCAGATCGCGTCGTCATCCGGCCACCTTGCGGCCGGGGCATCATCTCAGGCTGGATACCGGCCTTCGCCGGTATGACACCGAGTGCGGGGGTGCCTAAGCCTTCAGCTTGCTCAAAATTGCCGCGCCCATCTCTTCAGTCCCAACGCGCTTGCGGTTATCCTGGGCAATATCCCCGGTCCGCAGCCCATCGTCCAGCACCGCCGCAATCGCGCCTTCGATTTTCCCGGCCAGTTCAAGCATGTTGAACGAATACCGCAGCGCCATCGCAAAACTCGCGATCATGGCGATCGGATTGGCAACACCCTGGCCGGCGATATCGGGCGCCGAACCATGCACGGGCTCATAGAACGCCCTGCGCTTGCCGGTCACCTTGTCGGGCGCGCCCAGCGAGGCCGAGGGCAGCATGCCGAGCGAGCCAGTCAGCATCGCCGCCACATCCGACAAAATATCGCCGAACAGGTTGTCCGTAACCATCACGTCGAACTGCTTGGGATTGCGCACCAGCTGCATGGCCGCATTATCGGCCAGGATGTGATGCAGCTCGATATCGGCATAGTCAGCCGCATGCACGCCGCGCACCACTTCGTCCCAGAATACGCCGGACTTCATCACGTTCTTCTTGTCGGCCGAATGCACCTTGCCCGAGCGGGTCCGCGCCAGGTCGAACGCCACGTGCGCGATGCGGTCGATCTCATAGGTCTCGTAGACCTGGGTATCGATCGCCCGCTTCTGGCCATTGCCCAGGTCGATGATTTCCTTGGGCTCGCCGAAATAGACGCCGCCGGTCAGTTCGCGCACGATCAAAATATCCAGCCCCTCGACCAGCTCGCGCTTGAGCGAGGAGGCATCGGCCAAAGCCGGATAGCAGATCGCGGGCCTGAGGTTGGCGAACACCGCCATTTCCTTGCGCAGCCGCAGCAATGCGGCTTCCGGGCGCTGCTCATAGGGCACGTTATCCCACTTCGGCCCGCCCACCGCGCCGAAGATCACCGCATCGGCGGCCAGCGCCTTGGCCGTATCCTCATCGGTGATCGCCACGCCGTGCTTGTCATAGGCCGAACCACCGGCCAGCCCGCGATCGGTGGCAAAATCGGTCAACTGCTCGCCATTGCTCCAGGCGACAATTTTTTCTACCTCCACCATGATTTCGGTGCCGATACCGTCGCCGGGCAGCAGGAATAGGTTGTGGGTCATGGTGGAAGGCCTCCGGTTATGGGTCTGGTGCCCGATTAAACGCTGGTGCTCGCGCCGATACGCGCCGTCACTTCGATCTCGACCTTCATGCCGGCTTCGATCATCTGCACGATCAGCATCGAGGCCGCCGGGCGAATGTCCTTGAACACCGGGCCGACAGCCGCCACCACCGCGTTCACGTCATTACGGTCGCCGATGTAATAGACCACCCGCACCGTATCCTGGATCGAGGAGCCGGCTTCCTTGAGCGCCTTGTCGATCGTGGCCAGCGCATTGGCCGCCTGCACGCCGACATCGTCGGGCATGGTCATGGTGGCGTAATCATAGCCCGTCGTGCCCGACACATAGACCGTGTCGCCATGGCGCACCGCGCGGGAATAGCCAAACGTCGCCTCGAAGGGCGAACCGGTAGAAACGCGCTGCACCATGTTTTGGGCTTTCAGTTAGAGCCAGGGACGATCGGTAGCCATGGTCTTTTCAAACCCGGAAATCGCCGGATCGGACTTCAGCGTGCCGGCGATATCGTCGAGGCCTTCAAGCAGGATCTGCTTGCGGCTCGGATCGATATCGAAATGCAGGGTGCCGCCATCGGGACCGCGCACGGTCTGGGCTTCGAGGTCCACGGTCAGCGTCGCATTGGCGCCGCGCTCGGCATCGTCGAGCAGCAGCTTGAGCTGCTCGGGGCTGACCACCAGCGGCAAAATGCCGTTCTTGAAGCAGTTATTGTAGAAAATATCGGCAAAGCTGGTCGAGATCACGCAGCGCACGCCGAAATCCAGCAGCGCCCAGGGCGCATGTTCGCGCGAGGAGCCACAGCCGAAATTGTCGCCCGCCACGATGATCTTGGCATCGCGGTAGGCGCTCTTGTTCAGCACGAAATCGGGATTTTCGGTGCCGTCCTCGTTATAGCGCATCTCGGAAAACAGCGCCGTTCCCAGCCCCGTCCGCTTGATGGTCTTGAGGTACTGCTTGGGGATGATCATGTCGGTATCGATATTGATGATCGGCAGCGGTGCCGCGACCCCGGTCAACGTCGTGAACTTGTCCATGGACAAACCTTCCTTGTTGGCCGGTGTAATGGCGCAATCCCCCTCTTTCGGTCAAGCCGCCAAAGGTAGAATCCGTTCGGTTGGGCTGTCACGACGCTCTCAGTCATCCCCTCTCCCCTTGCGGGAGAGAGACCGAGTTTCCGCGTTCAGCGGAAACTCAGGGTGAGGGGTTGCTTCCGCAAACTGTGTACGACGGGACGATTGCTACCCCTCATCCGCCCTTCGGGCACCTTCTCCCGCAAGGGGAGAAGGGGAAGAAAGCTAAGCCGCCAGCCCCATCGCCGCATCGACACCCAGCATCAAATTGAGGTTCTGCACCGCAGCCCCGGACGCGCCCTTGCCCAGATTGTCATACACCGCCACCAGCACCACCTGCGCCCGCGCGTCATTGGCGAACACATGCAGCTTCATGCGGTTGGTGTCGTTATAGGTCTGCGGATCCAGCTCCGGCACCTTGGCGGTTTCCTCGAACGGCGCAACTTCGACAAAGCCACCCTTGATCGCAGCGAAATGATCGGCGATCGCCGCATGGATTTGCGCGCCCGTCGGCACCTTATCCAGCCCGCCGAGCTGCAGCGGCACGAACGTGGTCATCCCCTGCGCGAAATTGCCCACCGAGGGCACGAACAACGGCGCCTGGGCCAGCTTGGTATAAGCCGTCATCTCGGGCACATGCTTGTGATTGAAGGTCAGCCCATAAGGCATGAAATCGCTGGCCGAGGGGCCAGCGCCCTCATATTCGGCGATCATCGCCTTGCCGCCGCCGGTATAGCCGCTGATGCCGTTATAGGTGATAGGATAGCTCGCCGGCAGCAGGCCCGCCTCGATCAGCGGCCGCACATTGGCGATCAAGCCCTGCGGCCAGCACCCCGGATTGGCCACGAACCGCGCCTTGGCGATGACATCGCCTTGAGCCTTGTCCATCTCGGCAAAGCCATAGGCCCAGGCCGGATCGACCCGGAACGCCGTCGAGGCATCGATCACCCGCGTGGTAGCATTGGTGATCAGCGACACGCTCTCCTTGGCCGCATCGTCGGGCAGGCAGAGAATGGCGATATCGGCCGCGTTCAGCAGCTCGGCGCGGGCGGAAATATCCTTGCGCCGGTCGGCCGGGATCGACAGCACTTCGAGGTCGCGCCGCCCGGCAAGCCGTTCACGGATTTGCAAGCCCGTCGTACCGGCTTCGCCATCGATGAAGATTTTCGCGACCATGATCGGGCTCCTCGTGCAGTTTGCGTAAATGGACCACTGCCATGACAAGATCAAGACCCATGCCGGTCAGGATTGGCCAGCACCGCATCGACCTGCTCCAGCATTTGCCGCCAGCCCCGCTCGGTGCGCTCGCGATAGGCGTCCCACTTCGACAGCATCTCATGATAGAGCGTCACCACCGTGCCCGGTCCGTCGGGATCCGGCTCGATGATCAGCGTCACCTTGCTCGGATCATTGGCCTCCGCGTCGCTGGTGATCCAGGTGAAGACGATTTTGCGCGGCCGGTCGAGATGGCGGTAATGGCCCCAATGGCGCGCTTCCTGCCCGTCGCGGCGGTCCGAAAACAGGAATGCCCCGCCGATCACCGGATCAGTGCCGCAGGCGATCATCTCGCCCGCCAGCCCGCTTTGCTTGAGCGACGCCGTCATCCATTGCCTGATTTGCCGCGGATCGAGCCAGGCGTCGTAGATCCGCTCCGCCGCTGCCGGCGATTTATGGGTTACCTTGGCTTCCACGGTGTCGGCCATATTGTCCTCCTGTGGCAATCGCAGTTCCCCGATCAACGCGGCTTGCTGGCTCGGCGTTGCGATGGCAGTTTGCCATTCCATTGTTCGGAGCCCGCCATGACCCCTCATAACCACGCCAAGCCGGGCGATTATGCGCCTGCCGTGCTGCTGCCCGGCGATCCGCTGCGCGCCAAATGGATCGCCGAGACCTTCTTCGAAGCGCCAAAACTGGTCAATTCGGTGCGCAATTGCCTGGGCTATACGGGGTCCTGGAAGGGCAAGCCGGTCTCGGTCCAGGCCAGCGGCATGGGCCAGCCGTCGCTGGCGATCTACGTGCATGAGCTGATCAACGTCTATGGCGTCACCTCCCTGATCCGCGTCGGCACCTGCGGCGGGCTCAACGCCAAGGTGAAAGTGCGCGACCTGATCCTGGCCCAGGGCGCCTCCACTGACTCATCGATCGTCAAGGGCCGCTTCGGCGCCTTCAATTTCGCCCCCATCGCCGATTTCGGCCTGTTGCGCTCCGCCGCCGGCAAGGCCGAGGCCAAGGGCCTGCCCTTCCACGCCGGCAACATGCTGTCCTCGGACATTTTCTACCATGCCGACGGCTTCGCGGGTTACGACAAGCTGCCCGACCACGGCGTCATCGGCGTCGAAATGGAAGCCGCCGTGCTCTACACGCTGGCCGCCCGCTTCGGGGTCAAGGCCCTGGCCATCTGCACCATGACCGATTGCCTGATCACCCACGAGGAAATCAGCGCCGACGAACGCCAAAGCTCGCTGACCGAGATGGTGGAACTGGCGCTGGATGTGGCTGTGGAGGCTTAGGGGCTGGCTGCCACGTCCTCGTGGTTCGAGGGTCGGCTACGCCTCCCGCCTCACCGGGAGGACGACTGAAGCGCACTACTGACAATCAGGCCCAGAATACCCATCCCTCAGTAGCCCTCATGGTGAGGTGCGAGCCCTTCGCGAGCCTCGATCCACGAGGGCTGCCCCGATCTCTCCACTTGCCCTTCCCTCCCCCTTGAGGGGCTTGGGAGCGGCCCGCAGGGACAAATCGCTCCAGTGGAGCGATTTGAGCGAGCAAGGCCATGAGAGCTATGCTCGAATGGCAGGGGACCGAGGGTGGGGGTCGTTTCGTGGTTCACTGAACGACCCCCACCCCCAACCCCAACCCCTCCCCTCAAGGGGGAGGGAAGCCAACACTCAACGATCTATCCAATTAATCCCCACCCCCAAAACCTCCCCCATAATCACCCCCAACATCTCCACATTGGGCTGCGGGTTCGCGACGAACGGCCGTAGGGAGTTTGGTGGGAGGGGAATGCGGTCGCGCGATCCCTGGGCCAGCACGATGGAGCCACCCCACGCGTGAAGTGGAGGCACTGCCGGGCGGACAGAAACCCCATCGCATGCGGCGAGACGCTGTCTCGCTATTATAAATTACCATGAGGCACGTCTCGCCGCATGCCGCAGTCTATCCACACCCGCCCGGTCACCCCGCGCGGCGCCTTAACTTGCCCATTTCTTGCCGGGATCATCGTGTTAATCTCTGCTTAAGCCCGTTCCGGGCGAGGGGCCCGTCGCGCATGCAGCTCAAGAACAACGCCTATCGCCTCAACGAGACCCTCAAGGGCGTCGAGACGATGAGCCGTTTCGCCCTGGCCGTGCTGGCCCTGGCCTCCGGCGTCTATACCTATCTCGGCGTCCGCGGCATTCTCGATGGCTCGGCCACCTTCGTCTTCTTCGCCGCCATCATCTATTCGGCCGCCGTTTCGGTCGCCATCTATGCCTTCTGGAGCTTCATGCTCCGCTTCGTGCCCTTGGTCACCAATGGCGTGCAGCGCATCGGCCTCTTCGTCACCATGGCCGCAGGCTGCATCATGATCATGGCGATGTCCTCCTGGCTCAACGCCGCGGCGCTCGCCGGGTCCGCCGCCCTCGAACAGCATATGGCCGTCACCCTGCAGGGCTATGCCGAAGACCTCGACAATGCCCATGCCAACGCCCTGGCCGCCCAGAGCCTCTTGCCCGATGTGCAGCGTGCCGCCGAGCGCTTCGACACCCTTGCCGCCTCCGAACGCGAATCGGGCGCCCTGACCGGCACCACCGGCTCAGGCAGCGTGGTGCAGCTTCTGAGCCAGATGGGCGCGCAGATGACCCAACTTGCCACCACCATCACCGGATCACGCGACGAGGTCGCCGGCCTGTTCGAGCAGGGCTCGGCACGCCTCGCCACCATGCGCGAGCTGGTCTCCACCCCCGGCGCCATCGAGCCGCGAAGCGACCAGTTCCAGGCCGAGGCCGTCCAGCTCACCGCCGTCATCGCCGCCCTGCAGCAGACCGGCGTCGCCGCCTCGGTCAAGCGTGCCTCCGCCGATCTCAGCGCCGGCTTCATCGCGCCCGTCGCCGATGGCGCTTCGGCCGATCTCGCCAGCCGGCAGGATCAGGTGATGACCACCGTGCGCAATTCCGTCGCCGCCCAGTCGGCGGCGCTGACCGCGGCGGCCGACGAAATTCTCGCCACGCCGCCCGTGGAGCAGCGCCGCTTCGTGCCCCTCTCCAGCGCCGAGGCGGTGATCCGCTATTGGAGCGATTTCATCCCCTCCTGGGCCGGCGCCATTTCCATCGACCTGCTGCCCGTCGTGCTGGTCCTCGTCCTCATGATCGTCAACGACGCCCTGCGCCGCGATGCGGGCACGCTGGAAGAAGCCGAGAACATCACCGCCGCCGAAATGCTGCGCGCCATGGCGCTCTATCGGCGCATGCAGGAAACCGGCGTCCTTCTCCCCGACCAAGTCCCCCTGCCCGCCGCCCCCGAAGCCGAGCCGGCTCCCGCCGAACCTTTGGCGCCTGCTGCCCAAGCGCCGCCCGAGGACGCCACGGTCACCCCCATCGACACCGCCCAGCGCAAGCGCAATGACGGCCCGGTCCGCCCGTGAAAACGAACGCCAATGCCCGCGTAAATACTGAGGATGGCCCCTTCTACCGGCGCCTGATCGCCTTCCTCGCCGGCTTCGAGGATGGCGCCATCATGCGGGTGGCCTTCTTCGGCCTGCTCATCGGCACGCTGTCGGTGCTCTATGTCGATTATCGCGAATTGAGCGACGGCGAAGGCGCGGCTCTCGCCATGCCGACCCAACCCATCCTGCCGCCGGCCAACCCGGCCAGTCCGGCGCAGGGCCCGATGCCGGCCATCACCACCAGCCCGGACCTGCTGGACGATCCCCTCGTCATCGCCCTCGAACCGGGCGGCGTGCTGACTTTGACCGGCACCATCGATATCGGCTCGGCCGATCGTTTTGCCGCCGAAATCACCGCCCGCGGCGAGTATGTCAAAACCATCGCGCTCGATTCCCCCGGCGGCTCGGTCGAGGATGCCCTGACCATCGCGGCGCTGATCCACGAGCGGGGATTCACCACCTCGGTCGCCGCCGGGGCGCTCTGCGCCTCGTCCTGTCCGCTGGTCTTTGCCGCTGGCAAGGCCCGCCTCGCCACGCCGCAATCGGCGATCGGCGTGCACCAGATCTATGCCGCCCAGCTGTCGGGCGATCCGCAAGCCGCCTTGCGTATTGCCGGCGCCGCCATGGCCGACGCGCAAACGACGACGGCGCGAATCACCCGATTTCTTGCTATAACTGGTGTCGATCCGTCCATTTGGGTGCTTGCACTGGAAACGCCGCCGGATCGGCTCTACTATCTTACGCCTGAGGAACTGACGGAATACCGCCTGGTCACCGAGCTGGAAAATCAGCCGCCGACCGGAACCTGAGGAGGGGTGCGGACATTTCGTTCCAATAAGTCGTCAACGGAGGGGAGGCCACAATGACTGACGTACATACTCTGACGCGCCATCGCGATATCCAGAACTGGGTCACGGACCGGCGGGGTATTCCCGCTATAACCCGGGTCCGCAACCGCTTCGGCGAACTCCGCTCGCAGCTCCGCTTGAGCTTCCAGCGGGCCGAAAAGGCCAAGGCCGACCTGAACAGCCAGGATGACGGCATGAGCCCCTGCTCATGGACCGCCTGGCTCGCCGAACTCGACCGCCAGCAATTGGCGCTCAAGATCGATGACGCCCAAACCGACAGCTTCGAGCTGGTCGAGCGGCACGGCACCATCAACTGATGGGCTAAACCTCTGTCACCACTGGGCACGGGCCTCAAACCCGTGTCTTTTGCGCTTTCGGCTCGCCCCGAAGGCGACAGTTTTCATTAAAGTAGCATTCACCTTCTGCACGACTATCCCTGCCTTTCCAGGCGTTTCCGGCCTTGCAGCAAGACCATCTTAACGCCCAGCATGGCTCATGACAGGTCTTGAGAAGGAAGCGCGCGTGCTCAATTCGGCCCGCAAATCAATGCCGACCCTCGACTATGTGTCGATCATCCGCTCCGTCTATGGCGATAGACGGGCGATGCTGGCTGGCGCCTTCGCCTCGGCGGCCGCCGCGGGACTGACGGCCTACAAGGCCCAGTCCCTGCCCCTGCTGCTGGTCACCCTGGCCTTCGTGGTTTTCGGCATTGCCCGCTATTTCGATATGCGCGCCTTCTGGCGCGCCGCCATCGACAGCGACGATGCCGACGCCGCCGAGCACTGGGAGATGCGCGCCATAATCGGCGGCTCCCTGGTGGCCCTCACCTATGGCGTCTGGTGCCTGGTCGCCATGGCCTGGGTCAACGATCCCTATGCCGAACTGGTCAGCGCATCGCTGTCCATCGCCGTCATGGTGGGCGTCATCGCCCGCAATTTCGGCCTCGACCGCCTGGTCGCCATCCAGATGCTGCTGGTGACCGCGCCGCTCGCCGTCGGCCTGTTCCTGCATGGCGACATCTACCATGCCATCCTGGCGGTGCTGCTGGTCGTCATGCTGTCCAGCTTCCGCAAGCTGGCCGGCGATATCCGCACCATCCTGCTTAGCGCCGTGCACGGCCGTGTCGAGGCCTCGCGCCTGGCTGCCGAGCTGGATATGGCCATGTCCACCATGCAGCATGGCCTGTGCATGCTCGACGAGAGCGGCGTCGTCACCGTGGCCAATGAGCACGCGGTCCGCACCTTCGCCCATCTGGCGATCAACAACCTGGTGGGGCAGTCGTTCCAGGGCCTGCTCGAACAATTGGGCCAGAACGGGCGCCTGCCCAGCACCGCCGTCGATCGGCTGCTCGATATCGTGGGCAAGCGCGCCTCGGGCAAAGTGCTGCTCTGCCTGCCGCAAGGGCGCTATTACGAAGTCACCGTCAGTTCGCGCCAGGAGCGCAGCGTGCTGCTGTTCGAGGATATCAGCGAGCGCGTCGCCGCCGAGGAGCGCATCAATTTCATGGCGCGCCACGATGCGCTGACTGGCCTGCCCAATCGCGCCTATTTCAGCGAGATGGTGAGCGAGGACCTTGCCAGCCGCGAACGCGATACCGGCCCGGCCCGGACCGTGGCGCTGATGATCCTGGACATCGACGATTTCAAGCATGTCAACGACACGCTGGGCCATATCGTGGGCGATCGCCTGCTGACCGAAGTGGCCAAGCGCCTGCGCGTCTCGGTCGGCATCGATGCCGTGCTGGCCCGGTTGGGAGGCGACGAATTCATCGTCTATCTGGGCACGATTGCCGACCCCGATAGC
Organism: uncultured Alphaproteobacteria bacterium; assembly: GCA_963717095.1. Taxonomy (GTDB): domain Bacteria; phylum Pseudomonadota; class Alphaproteobacteria; order Rhizobiales; family Devosiaceae; genus Devosia. The sequence goes on along the minus strand of CAVQVF010000009.1, from coordinate 244,451 downwards.
GCCGATACCGCTGTTGGCAATATCATCGCGGCCTTCGCCACGCCCTTTGCCATCGACGGCATGGCGCTCTCGACCAATGTCAGCATCGGGCTGGTGACCAGCGCTTCCCCCGACGACGATCTCGACGCCCTGATGACCAAGGCGGACCTGGCCCTCTATATCGCCAAGGGCGACGGCAAGGGCCGCAGCCAGATTTTCCATGCCCAGATGGATATCGACTATCATTACCGCCAGCGCCTCAAGACCGATCTCCGCGAGGCCGTACGCGCCGGCACGCTGTCGCTGGCCTTCCAGCCGCAGCTCGATATCGCCTCCCGCAAGGTGGTGGCCTGCGAGGCCCTGGCACGCTGGGACCATCCCGAGCTGGGCAGCATTCCCCCCTCCACCTTCATTCCCCTGGCCGAGGAAATGGGCCTGATCTCGGAAATCACGGCCTGGGTACTGCGCGATGCCACCGTGCATTGCCAGAGCTGGCCCGGCGATATCGGCGTCGCCGTCAATATTTCGGCGCGCGATTTCCGTGGCGGCGACATCGGCTCCATGGTCGCCCGCGCCTTGGATCAATCCGGCCTGCCCGCGGCGCGGCTGGAAGTGGAGGTGACCGAGACGGCGCTGATCGAGGAGCGCGATATCGCCCTTAAAGTGCTCAACGCCCTGGCGGCCCAGGGCATTTCCATTGCGCTCGACGATTTCGGCACCGGCTATTCGTCCCTGAGCTATCTCAGCGCCCTGCCCTTCACCAAGCTCAAGATCGATCGCAGCTTCGTCGCCGATATCGCCACCAATTCGCGCGCGCTCAAGCTGCTGGCCAATGTCGCCCGGCTCGGTCGCGATCTGGGACTGACCGTGACTGCCGAGGGGGTGGAGACCGAGGAGCAGCTCAATGCCATGCTGTCCAAGACCCGCATCGAACAGGTCCAGGGCTATTTCTTCAGCCGGCCCCTGCCGCCCCGCGACATCGCCGAACTGATCCGACGCCTCAACGGCGCACCCGACCATGCCCTGGCAATTCGCAAGCATGGTTAACATTTGTTAAACATCTGGGCAGACACAAAAAACTGGCGTGATCGAGGACTTCGCCCCAACACAGAAGTTATTTCCCAATTTTGCTATGCCTAACAAACGGTTAACATGGCCCACTAGTTTGGGGATTGGCCATGAGCGTCGTAACCGATTCAACCGGCAGTGCGGCATCGCGCTTCGCCGTTACATTGATTGACCTGCTCGATCGCGTCCAATACCGGCGCGTCTCGGTCGCCGAGCAGTTCGACCCGGTTTATGCCCTGCGCTATGCCGCCTACCGGCGCGAGGACTTCGTCCCCGTCAATTCCCAGGAAATGACCCGCGACACCTATGACGATGCCGCCAATTGCTACAGCTTCGGCGTCTATATCGATGACGTCCTGGTCAGCTCGATCCGCTTTCACGTGGTGACGCCGGACGATCCCACCTCGCCCAGCCGCACCATCTGGCCAGAAATTCTCGAACCCGTACTGGCCAAAGGCGACAGCTATATCGACCCCAGCCGCTTCACCGCCGACCATGACGCTTCGCTGGCCATTCCGGCGCTGCCCTATCTGACGCTGCGCATCGTTGCCATGGCCTGCGAGCACTTTGCCGTGCGCTACTGCATCTCCTCGGTCCGCTCCGAGCATTCGGCATTCTACCGCCGCATCTTCGGCTCCCAGCAATTGGGGGACGAGCGCCATTGGGGCGAATTGAAATTCCCCGTCTGCCTCTATGCCGCCGATGTGCCGGTGATCCGCGATCGCGTCGCCGACCGCTATCCATTCTTCATGTCGACGCCCGAGGAGCGCACCAACCTGTTCGACGGGCTGGGCAAACCGATGCGCGCCATCGCCCCCACCGCGCGCATGGCGCATCGCCTGCGGCTGATCGAAACCGGCGCGGCCTGACTGCAGTGATTCGCCTATCCCGCCTCGCAGGCAGCGCTCAGTCCAGGTCGGGCACGTCGCCTTCCTGATACAGCACCACGGGCGGGCCGAACTCGCCCAGCAGCAGATCGGCCGAACGCGACCAAGCGATCACGCCCACATGGCGCCGCGCCATCTCCTTGGCGGTGCGGATCGCCGTACCCTCGTCGCGCATTTCGCGCGGCTCGAACGCTGGCAATAACTCGCCATCTTCCGACCGATCAAAGGCAAGCAGCACGATCAATTTTGTGGGTTTGGGTTCGCCATCGCTCATGAGCGGTCACTGTCAGAAATTTGGAAACGATCACCCAACCAAAAAAATGGTGCCGCTTAGGTGACTCGAACACCTGACCCCATCATTACGAATGATGTGCTCTACCAACTGAGCTAAAGCGGCTTGATCGGCGGGCCGATCGATGGGCGTCTTTTACTGAGGCTTTCCAGCCGGTGCAAGAGGCATCACCGCAAGAGGCTCCTGCACCATCGGCAAAGCCGGCTCGGTGCTGTCCGGCCGTAGGGTCGCCACCACCGGCACCTTCCACTCGAAGGCGTCGAGCTTGCCGGTAATCGGCGAGATCGGCTCCCATTCGTCGCTGGTCAGCCCATCGGCGGTCCAGGCCGGATCGCGCGGCGCCCGCACCGCACGGGCCAGCCATTCGCGCGCTTTGCCCTGATCGCCCGACTGGCCTTCCTCGATTTCGGCCATCAGGCTGGCAATGCCCTGCGTTGCATCCTTGCCGGCGAACGGGGCCAGCGCATCGCGCGCCCGTCCCCAGTCGTAGGCATCGATGGCGGCGCGGGCTAAGACGATGGCTGCAGCACGATGCGGTGGCGGCATCTCAACCAGTTCGCCCATGCGCTTGAGCCGATCGACCGCCGAGGCGCCCGGCTGGGCATGCGCATAGAGCAGCGCCACATCGGGATGCCCGGTGGCACGCCAAATCCGGCGCAGCAGGCTCATCGCCTTGCGTGTCTCGCCGCGATTGATATGAATGCGCGCCGCGATCAAGGCCGCCGGCACGAAATCGGGCAATAGTTTCAGCGCCGTCAGCGCATGGTCCAGCGCCGGCAGCGGCTCGCTGGTTTCAGTTTCACGTGCCCGCGCTGTTTCGATCACCGCCTGCCGGCGCCGCTTATGGGCCCGCTCCTCGCGCGAATTGGCCGCTTCAACATTGACCATGGCCACGGCTTCGGCCCATTGCCCGCGCCGCACCAGATCCTCGAATACCGCCGTTGCCGCCCAGCCGGCCTGCGGCGCCAGGGCCAAGGCCTTGCGCGCAAAGGTCAGCGCTGCATCGGGCCGGGTCTGAACCCGCGCTTGTTCATAAAGCCCCGCCAAGGCAGCCAGCGCCGTACGCTCGTCAGCGATCAGCGCCCGGTAATGCTCGCGCGCCGCTGCCATGTCGCCCACCGCCAGATCGGCTCGGGCCTCAAGCAGCCGCGCCGCCGGATTGCTCGGCAAGCGTGCCTGGGCCTCGCGCGCCAAAACCCGGGCCCGCGCCGGATCGCCGGCCTGCAAGGCGATGATCGCATCGCTCAGGGCCTCGACGCCCTGCTCCTTGCGCCGCTCACGATTGCGCTTGGTCATGGCGCGCGGCGCGGAAATGACGCGCCGTACAACGGCCCAAACCGCAATCACCACCAGAGCGACCAGCAGAAACCCGAAGATCGCCACGCCCAGCCGCGGCTGCATGCGGTAGCCCGCCACTTCCAGCGTCAGCGTGCCATCGAGCGAAATCAGCCATGCCGCCAGCGCGGTTATGATCAGGCTGCCGACAATCCAGGAAGCAAGGCGGATCATGAACCGCTCCCGTTCAGGGCTTGGCTGCGCAAGGCTTCGAGGAACTGCCCGGCTTCGGCCTGACTATAGATCAGGCCCGGCACGTCGCCAGCTGCGGCCTGCATCGGCGCCGGCAGACTGCTCATCAGCGCTTCTGCTGCTGGATAATCGCGCCGCGCAATCGCCGCCTCAAGTCGCGACACCACCGCTTCAGGGTCATCCCCCGGCAATTCGCCGGTCGGCCGCAAGGCGATCGCCGAGCGCAGCCAATCGAGCGCACCATCCTGCCAGCCCGCATCGGGATTGGCCGGACGCCCGGCCAGCATTGCCGGCAATACCGCAGCAAACCTGCTGGCAATCACATCGGGCCGCGCCAGCCCAGTTGCAGCGCCATTGGCAATGTCAGTCGGCACGTTCGCCTCGGGCAAAGCCGCGCGCAAGGCCGCCAGTTCGGTCTCATACGGCCGTCCGGTGGCAAAGGCTGATTCGAACCCCGACAGCACCAGCGGCAATTGCAGTACCGCTCCCACATCATCGGGCTGCTGCGCCAAAGCCGCGCTGGTTTCGCTCACGCTGGTTTCCAGTGTGCGCGTGGTCGCTTCCGTGGTACCGACGCGCGCGCCCAGTTCATCCAGCCGCGTTCCGAGACCGGCAATATCAGTCCTCAGCGCATCGACATCCGCCGGCGCCACCGACGCGGCTGGCTTGGCATCGAGCCCATCGACCCGTGCCGACAGCGCCGCGATATCAGCCTGGATTCCACCCAGATCGACCGGCGGCACACTGGCCGCCGGCGTGCCACCAGCTTTTTCCAGCCCGGCCACGCGGGCATTGAGCGCCGCCAGTTCGGATTGCGTCGTTTCAGTCACCGTCTGCAATTCGGGAATCGCGGTGCCGAATTGAGCCAGCCGCGGATCGGCCTGCGTCGCCGCCGGTGCCGAAGGGCTTGGCCAATAACCCATCCAGGCCAGCCCATAGGCCGCCGCCAGGCCCAGCACACCGCCAACGAGCGCCGCACCGATGCTGAACTCGCGTTCGGGCGCCGCAGGCGTCGATACCTTGGGCGCGCTCGGCTGGCTCACCGCCGGCTTGGGCTCTGCAGGCTTGGCCGTCTCGGGCTTGGCTGATTCGCTCCCCGGCTTGGCAGTTTCGTTGGCCTTCAAATCCAGCACCGGCGGCTTGACCGGGCCGGTCTTGGCTTCGCTCGTCTTCGGATCGGGGCTTTTTGCATCAGCCATGGAACGGCTCCGTCTTGCTGGCCCGCATCATGGCCGGTTTCGTTCGCGCGTAACAGCCAGAGCCAGCGCCATCATTGCCTCCTCGCTGGGATAATCGGCAAGGCTGACGCGATTGAAATGGGCCGCCATCAGCGGCTCCGCCACCGCTTCCGACAGGCATAGCATGGCAATGGCCGAACGCTGTGTCCGATCCAATTGCCCATCCAATGCTTTAACCAGCAATTCCGCCGTGCGCCGGGAATAGAGCAGCACCGCGCCGATATCGCCGCTTTGCAGACCCGACAGGACGACATCCGGCAATGATTCGACCGGCACCATGTCGTAAAGCCGGCTCGTCACCACCATCACGCCAAACGGCGCCAGTGCCTTGGCCAGATCGCCCGTGAGGTGCTTGCCGGCCGGATAGAATACCGGCCCCTGCAGCCGCGCATAGGCCAGCCGGTTGGCCAGATCCGCCAGCGTGCCACCGGCATCGACGACCTCGGAAAAACCCATGCTGCGCGCTTCGAGCGCCGTCCGCCCGCCCACAGCGAACACCGGCAGGCTGGTAAACCGCTCGATCACGCCGCGATCGACCAGAGCGCGCAATCCATTCGCACTGGTCAGCGCCAGGGCGGCAAAGCCATGGGCCTGCGGCAGGCTGGTCTCCAGCGTCCTCCGGCTCATCAGCGGCGCCGCCAAGGCCTCGATGGCCAAAGCTGCCAGCCGCTGCACGGTAGCTTGCGCATCCGGCTCGGGCCGCGTCACCAGAGCACGCATCAGTTTTGCGCCCATTGCGCGAGGAATTCGGTACCGGCGAGGTCGAGCAGCTTCTGCCCCAAAGCTGCCCCCAACGCCTCGGCATATTCGGCTGGCCCCGAGACGCTGTCGGCAAAGGTCGACTGCCCATCGAGGCTGATAATCTCGCCCTTGAGTATCAAAGCCGCGCCAACCAGGCTCGACAGCACCCCCACGGGCGTCCGGCACGAACCATCCAGCACCCGCAGCATGGCCCGCTCCGCGACAATACAGCGATGCGTCGCCTGATGATCGAGCACCGCCACGATTTCGGCGAACCGGGCATCACCGCTGCGCACGGCAATGCCGATGGCGCCCTGCGCCGGCGCCGGCATGAAAAGCTGCGGATCGAGATACGCCGTGACCCGATGCCCCTGCCCCAGCCGGTTCAGCCCCGCTACTGCCAGCATGGTCGCATCGGCCACTCCATCGGCGAGCTTTTGCAGCCGCGTATCCACATTGCCGCGGAATGGCACGATGACCAGATCCGGCCGCAGCCGCAGCACCTGCGCTGCACGCCGGATCGAGGAGGTGCCAAACTTGGCACCCTGTGGCAACTCATCGATGCTTTTGGCCGTCACCGACATGAAGGCATCGCGCACATCTTCGCGTTCGAGGAAGGCGGCCAGCGTGATCCCCGCCGGCAATTGCGTCGCCACGTCCTTGGACGAATGCACGCCGATATCGATCACGCCATCGAGCAGCGCCTGGTCGATTTCCTTGGTGAACAGGCCCTTGCCGCCGATTTCGGTCAGGCTGGCATTGCTCTTTTGCGAGCGGTCGCCGCCGGTTGAAATCACCGCGATGACGATCCGCTCGGGATCGACCTGATGCGCCTCGGCCAATAGCGCCCGCACCAGCCGCGCCTGTACCAGCGCGAGCGGCGAGCCGCGGGTTCCGATCCGGGCGAAGGGCGGTTGCGATTGCAATGTCTTGGTGTCCTATAGTAGGCAACAGGCTCGTGTCAGGGAGTAGACCAGTTCGTCATGACCGGGCAAGCGTCGGCCATTATTTTGGGCATCGAGACCAGCTGCGACGAGACCGCGGCATCCATTGTTGTACGCGACGCGGATGGCAAGGGCACCATCGTCTCCAATGTCGTGCGTTCCCAGCTCGATGAACATGCGGCATTCGGCGGCGTCGTGCCCGAACTGGCCGCCCGCGCCCACGTCACCTATCTCGACCATATCATCGCCCAGGCCTGCCGCGAGGCCGATATTGCCCTGGGCGATGTCGATGCCATCGCCGCCACCGCCGGCCCCGGCCTGATCGGCGGCGTGCTGGTCGGGCTGACCACCGCCAAGGCGCTGGCCGCCGCGCTCGGCAAGCCTCTGCTCGCCATCAACCACCTCGAAGCCCACGCCCTGACCGCGCGGCTGACCAATGGGGTCCAATTCCCCTATCTGATGCTGCTCGTGTCCGGCGGCCACACCCAATTCGTGCTGGTGCGCGGCGTCGGCAATTATGAGCGCTGGGGCACCACCATCGACGATGCACTCGGCGAGGCCTTCGACAAGGTGGCCAAGCTGCTCAGCCTCGGCCATCCCGGCGGCCCCGCTCTTGAGGCCACCGCCAAGACCGGCGATCCCACCCGCTTCAAATTCCCCCGCCCGCTGCTGCGCGAGGAGCGGCTGGATTTCTCCTTCTCCGGCCTCAAGACCGCCGTGCGGCTCAAGGCTGAATCGCTGGCGCCACTGAGCGATCGTGATGTCGCCGATATCGCCGCCAGCTTCCAGGCCACGGTCGCCGAGATCGTCGCTTTCCGGGCCGGGCAGGCGCTCACCCGGTTCCGCGCCGATTTCCCCGGCCAGACGATCAATCTCGTCGTCGCCGGTGGCGTCGCGGCCAATCGCACCATTGCCGCGACCTTACAGACAGTCTGCACGCAACACGGCGCAACCCTGACCGTGCCGCCCATCGCACTGTGCACCGACAACGGCGCCATGGTCGCCTGGGCCGGAGCGGAGCGCTTCGCCCTAGGTGTCACGGATGCTCTCGATACCGTCGCCCGTCCACGCTGGCCGCTCGATTTGCCCGATATGAAGGTGGTCCCCCATGCCGCTTGAAAGTGTCAGCGTTATCGGCGGCGGCGCCTGGGGCACGGCTCTAGCTCAGGCCGCAGCCATGGCTGGTCGCTCGGTCAGCCTGGTGGTTCGTCACGGCTCCCAGGCCGACGAAATCAACATGCATCACACCAATAGACGCTTCCTCGATACTCAGGCACTCCACGCTTCGATCAGCGCCAGCATCGACATACAATCTGCCGATATCATCATCCTGGCCGTACCGGCCCAGTCCACAAGGGCGATGCTGACCGCGTTCGATCCCGGTTTTCTTGCCGGAAGGCCAGTCATCGTCTCCGCCAAGGGCCTGGAAACCGGCACCTTGGAGCGCCAGAGCCAGATCGTGCTCGACATGGCTCCCGATGCCATTCCCTACGTTCTCTCCGGCCCCAGCTTTGCCAGCGACGTCGCCGCCGGTCGGCCCACCGCCGTGACCCTGGCCGGCGACGATGCCAGCGCCACCTCTGCGCTCGCCGCCGCCCTGGCGGGCCCCAGCTTCCGCCCCTATGCCGCCGATGACCGCATTGGCGTCGAAATCGCCGGGGCCTTGAAAAACATCTATGCCTTGGGCTGCGGCGCCGTCGAAGGCGCCAATCTTGGTGCCTCCGCCCGCGCGGCGCTGCTGGCGCGCGGCTATGCCGAAATGGCCCGTCTCGTTGTGGCCATGGGCGGCTCCGCCGGCACGCTGACCGGGCTGGCGGGCTTGGGCGATCTCACGCTGACCTGCACCTCGACCCAATCGCGCAATTACCAGTTCGGCATCGCTTTGGGCCAGGGCCGCAAGGTCGATGACATCATCGCCTCTGGCGCCAAGCTGGCCGAAGGCGTCAGCACCGCCCCCGTCGCCGCCGAACTGGCGCGCAGCCTTTCGGTCGATGCGCCGCTGATCGACGCTGTCAATGCCGTGCTCGACGGCGGCGCTACCATTCAAACCATCGTGGCCGGACTGATGTCCCGCCCGCTCAAACGTGAGGACTGACATGCTCTACGCCATCATCGCCCAGGATAAGCCGAACGGCGTCGACCACCGCATGGCCGTCCGTCCCACCCATCTCAAGCATCTGGAATCGCTGGGCGATAAACTGGTTTTTGCCGGCCCGTTCCTGGATGACGATGGCAAGCCCACCGGCTCGCTGGTGGTCATCGAAGCCGGCAGCCTCGACGCGGCCAAGGGCATGGCCGCAGCCGATCCCTTCGTCAAGGAAGGCGTCTTTTCCTCCTATGAGGTCAAGCGCTGGAACTGGGGCGTCAACAATCCCGACAAGCGAGGCCAGTAATGGCCTATTGGCTGATGAAGTCGGAGCCGAACGTGTTCTCCTTTGCGGACATGACGGCCAAGACCCAGCGCGGCGAACCCGAATCCTGGCACGGCGTGCGCAACTATGCCGCCCGCAACAACATGAAGGCCATGAAGCTGGGCGACGAGGCCTTCTTCTACCATTCCAATATCGGCAAGGAGATTGTCGGCATTATCCGTGTGATCGCCCTGGCCCATCCCGATGACACCGCCGAGCTGAACGCCAAGGGCGAAGTGGTGTGGGAATGCGTCGATGTGGAAGCGGTCAAGCCGCTGCCCAAGCCGGTGACGCTGGCCACGATCAAGAAGACGCCGGAACTAGCCGAAATCGCCCTGGTCAAGTTATCGCGGCTGTCGGTTTCGCCGGTGCGCGACGACGAGTGGAAGCTGCTCTGCAGGATGGGCGGGCTTTAAGCCCGCTTAGCTCTCCACGATAATGGGTGGCACATGCGGCGGCTCAGCGGGGGGAGCGTATTTGCTCAGCGTCGGCAGCTGCAACACCGAGAACAGAATGGTCAGCGGCATGACGCCCCAGACCTTGAACGACACCCATACGTCGCCCGCGGCCTTGGCATCATTGGCGTAATAGGCGTTGGCGCCGCGCCACACCACTTCATTGGCGATTGCCAGCACCAGAAAAAACAGGCCCCAGCGCAGGGTCAGCAGAAACCAGCCGCGCGGCAGCAGCTTGTAAACATCGCCAAACACGTATTTGAGCAGCGACTGCTTGAACAGCAGGCCACCGAGCAGCGTGAAGCTGAACAGCAGATTGGTGATCGTCGGCTTCATCTTGATGAAGGTATCGTCCTGCAGCCACAGGGTCAGGCCACCAAAAATCATCACCACGATGCCGGTCACCAGCGGCATGACCGCGACCTTTTTCAGCACGACCCAGGCCGCCAGCAGCGAAATCGCCATAGCCGCCATGAACACCGCCGTGGCGAAGATGATGGCGTGACCGCCGAACCAGCCGCTCAGCATCGGATTGGCCGCCAGCACCGCGTCACCCTTGGCATTGGCCAGGAAAAACACCACCAGCGGGCCAAGCTCCAGCACCAGCTTGATGATCTGGGGGCGCATTTCGTCCCAGTTCAGCTCGGGTTCGGCCGTTTGTGCCTTGTTGTCGCTCATGGCTTCAGTGCTTTCAGGTTTCGGCTGCAGTGTGGTCCGCTGCGCGATCCGGCGCAAGCAGGCGATAATATCCAAGCATGGTGCAAATGCGGCTAGTTCACCCGCTGCCCGGCGATCGCCTGGGCGAAATCGGCAGCCGCGAACGGCTCCAGATCGTCGACGCCCTCGCCCACGCCGATGAAATGCACCGGCATTCCGAACTTCCGGGCGATAGCCACCAGAATCCCGCCGCGCGCCGTGCCATCCAGCTTGGTCATGACCAGCCCGGTGACCCCGGCGCGCTTGCCGAAAATCTCGACCTGCCGCAGCGCGTTCTGCCCGGTCGTCGCGTCCAGCGTCAGCAGGGTGGCGTGCGGCGCGCTCGGATCGACCTTCTTGATCACGCGGATGATCTTTTCCAGCTCGCTCATCAATTCGTCGCGGTTCTGCAGCCGCCCCGCCGTATCGATGATCAGCACGTCGCGGCCCTCGGCCTTGGCGCGGGTCATCGCGTCGAAGGCCAAGCCAGAGGCATCGGCGCCCGCCGGACCGCTGACCACCGGCGCATGGGTGCGCGCGCCCCAGATCTGCAACTGCTCGATCGCCGCAGCGCGAAATGTATCGCCGGCCGCCAGCATCACCGATTTGCCTTCGGCGGCCAGCTTCTGGCTCAATTTGCCGATGGTCGTGGTCTTGCCCGAGCCATTGACCCCGATCATCAGGATCACGAAAGGCTTGTTGGCGCTATCGATCACCAGCGGCTGCGCCACCGGGCCCAGCACCTTCTCGACTTCGGCCGCCAGCACCGCGCGCACATCCTCGCCGCTGACATCGCGGTCGAAACGGTCGCGCCGCAGGGTTTCGGTAATCGCGGTCGCCGTCTCCATGCCCAGATCGGCCTGGATCAGCACCTCTTCCAGCTCGTCCAGCGTCGCCGCATCGAGCTTTTTCTTGGTGAAGACATTGGCGATCGAGCCCGTGAGCTGGTCCGACGATCGCTTGAGCCCGCCCGTCAGCCGCGCGAACCAGCTCTGCCGCGGCTCTGGCGCAACAACAGCTTGCCGTGCTGCACTGGGCGGCTCGGGCAGGGTTTCCGGCGGTCCCGGCGAAGGAACCTCCTCCGGCTCGGACTGCGGAATTTCCGGCTCCGGCTCCGGCGCGGGCGGCGTCGGTGGGATCGGCTCTGGCGGCACTTCGACAGGCTCTTGAGGCAGAGTCTCGGGCGGTGCCGGGGGCGCTACGGGGGTCTCGCCACCGAACAGGCGCTTGAAGAATCCGGGCTTCTGATTGCTCATCAATCTACTTTCATTCAGCGCGGCGGATAAATCAGGCGGCGTTACGCAGCACTTCGCCAATGAGGCCGTCCGCACCGATCCCAGTCACCCGCACCGCCAGCAACTCACCCGCCTGTGCACCAGCAACGGCTACCGGCAAGAATTGTTCAGTCCGACCAAGGCCGTCGCGCTCGATCAAGACACTCTCGACCATGCCGATGCGGCTGGCCTGCAGCTTGGCGACCTGAAGCTCGCCCGCCGCACGCAGCATCGCGGCCCGGCGCTTGGCCACGCCCTTATCCACCTGCGGCATCCGCGCTGCCGGCGTGCCTTCGCGCGGCGAATAGGGGAAAACGTGCAGGTAGGTCAGGTCGGCCTCGCCAACGATGCGCAGCGTATTATCGAACATCTCGTCGGTTTCGGTGGGGAAGCCGGCGATGATATCGGCACCGAACACCATGTCGGGCCTTAACACCCTGAATTTGTTCACGATTGCCAGCGCGTCGTCACGGCTGTGCCGGCGCTTCATGCGCTTGAGGATCATGTCATCGCCCGATTGCAGCGACAAATGCAGGTGCGGCATCAGCCGGTGATCGCTGGCCACGGCATCGTACAGCGCTTCGTCCGCCTCGATGGAATCGATCGAGGAAATCCGCAATCGCGGCAGGTCCGGCACGTGGCGCAGGATCGATTGGGTCAGCTTGCCGAGGGTCGGCAGGCCGGGCAGGTCACCGCCATAGGAGGTGATATCGACGCCGGTGAGCACGACTTCGCGATAGCCGTTATCGACCAAGGTCTTGATCTGGTTGACGATTACGCCCATCGGCACCGAGCGGGAGGGACCGCGGCCGAAGGGGATGATGCAGAAGGTGCAGCGATGATCGCACCCGTTCTGCACCTGCACGAAGGCGCGTGCGCGACCGTCCATGCCCTCGATCAAATGACCAGCGGTTTCCCGCACGCTCATGATGTCGTTGACCTGGACCTTGTCGTTGAGCGGGGTGCCGAACACCATGGGCGCATAGGCGACGGCGCTCATTTTGTCATTGTTGCCAATGACTAAGTCCACTTCCGTCATATCGCCGAACGAGCGCGCCTCGGTCTGCGCGGCGCAGCCGGTGACGATGATCTTGGCGTCGGGATTGTCGCGGCGGGCCTTGCGCACGGCCTGCTTGGCCTGGCGAACGGCCTCGGCAGTGACGGCGCAGGTGTTGATAATGATGGCGTTATCGAGCCCAGCCTTGAGGGCTTCGGCCTTCATCACTTCGCTCTCATAGGCGTTTAAGCGGCACCCGAATGTTAGCGTTTCGACTGACATTAGGCCGCTTTCCCGTCACGCGACCACACTCCGGTCGCGGGGTCGAGCGTACCGGCAAATTCCAGCTCGGCCGGTCCGGTCAAAATGACATGATCGTTGTCGGCCCACTCGATCAAGAGATCACCACCCGGCAATGTCACCGTCGCCTTGCGGCCAGTCCGCTTGGTGCGCGCGCCATTGACCAGAGCCGCACAAGCGGCCGTGCCGCAGGCCTTGGTCAGTCCCGCGCCACGTTCCCAGGTGCGCAGGATGATGTGATCATTGCTCACAACCTGCGCGATGGAGATATTGGCCCGTTCGGGGAAAATCGGATGGTTTTCCAGCAGCGGCCCGAAGCGGTCGAGCGCATAGTTCCAAACGTCGTCCTTGACCCAGAAGGTGGCGTGGGGATTGCCCATCGAGACCACCGAGGGCGTATGCAGGATCGGCGCATCGATCGGCCCGATCTGCAACTCGATCCCGGCCGTGTCGATGAATTCCTCGCTGAGCGGAATTTCCTGCCAGCCGAAATGGGGCTTGCCCATATCGACCGCGATCAGCCCGTCATCATGCTCGTCACCGGTCAGGATGCCGGCCAGCGTTTCGAACACATAGCTCTTCTGCCCAGTCTGCGCGGCCAAAGCCTGCACCACGCAGCGCATGCCATTGCCGCAGGCCTGGGCCCGCGTGCCGTCCGAATTGATGATCTCGATATAGCCGAACGTGCCCGAGGTGCGCGGATCGTGGATGGCCATGATCTGGTCGAACTTGGTATCGACCGCGCCATTGACGGCGATCGCGGCGGCCGCCGTCACCCGGTCGGCACGGCCGCGCATATCGGCTACGATGATCTCGTTGCCCAAACCGTTCATCTTGAGAAACGGCACGCCGCTCACGTCTGGCCTCATGGGAGGGGAAAGGATGTTGGGCTGTATATGGCGCAAAGGCCGCCCGATTGCCAGTGTTTGGGCGAAATGCGGTCCATGAGGTTGACGCATTGTTCAGGCTTTGGGCGCGCAATAGCCACTTCATGCCCGCTTAACCAGGCAAACAGGTGAAGCAGGCGCATCCTGTAAAACCAGCATAATATCAACGCAGTCAAAGTTGGCCACTGGCTTTCCCATGTCCGGTCCGGAGATACAGAATTGCAGTTGAGCCACTATCAATTCAAGCAACAACTGGATGAATCTTCGGACAGTTTGGTCCTGAATTGCGCAGAACACAAATTTATTGGTAAATCTTGTGTTACCGAGCGCGTGGGATTTGCCTCGGTAGCCAGCCATGTCTGGTAATGCCGCCCTCGCCATGACCGCGCCCCATACCACACTGGCCAGTCCCGCCCCGTTCATGCCCGCGCAAAAACTCGATATCGCCACCGTGCCGCGCAGTGCCTGGGAAACGCTCTGCGCCAACGCCATCGAGCCCAATGTCTTCTTCGACCCCGGTTTTGCGACGCCAGCCGCAACCCTCGCCATGGGCGGCAAGGGCGCCGATGCCCTGGTTGCCTATGACAATATCAACCCCGCCCGCATGCTGGGCCTGATACCGGTCGTCAGCGCCTGGCAGGCCTATAAGCTGCCGATCCCGGCACTGGTCGCCCTGCAACCCTATTCACCCCTCGCGACGCCCCTGCTCGACGCCGACCACGCTATCGAGGCCGCCGGCGCCCTGATCGATGGCGCGGCCTCCACGGGGGCCCATCTGCTCGTGCTGCCCGATATGGCGCTGGACGGCTCCGTCGCCTTGGCGTTTCAGGCCGCTTTAGCCGAACGCGAGCTGACCGCGCTGACCGACCACGCCCATCAGCGCGCCGCGTTCAACGCGACCAGTGTCGATACGGACGAATATCTTCGCGCCGGCATGGGCGCCAAGAGACTCAAGGAAATGCGCCGCCTGCGCAATCGGCTGGCCGATGACGGCGAGGTCGCCCTGACCATTGCCGATACGCCGCAGGCCATCGCCCCCGCCTTGCAGCGGTTCCTGGCTTTGGAAGCCCGGGGCTGGAAGGGCAATCTCGGCACTGGCCTCGGCCAGACCGAATGCGATACCGCCTTCATCAGCGCCGCCGCGACTGATCTGAGCGCCCGCGGCGCCTTTGAAATTGCCGAACTGACGCTGAATGGCACCACCATTGCCGCTGGCCTCGTGCTGCGCCAGGGCGACCGCGCCTTCTTCTTCAAGATCGCCTATGACGAAGACCTCGCCCGCGTCTCGCCCGGCGTGCAGCTGACGCTGGAACTGACCAGGCGCTTCGCCGAAAATCCTGCCATTGCTTTGGTCGATTCCACCGCCGCCGCAGGTCATCCGATGATCGACCATGTCTGGCGCGAACGCCTTTCCATTGGCGATCTGCTCGTCCCCACGCGGCGTGGCGATGCTGCCGGCCCCGCTTTGGGCAAACTCATCATGGCGCGCCGCCACGCGCGCGAAGAGGCCAAGCGCCTCGTTCGTTACGTCAAATCCATCCGGGAGAAAAAATCGTGAGCACAATGCTGACCGCCGATGCCTCCGCTTTCCAGTCGCTGTTTCCGCTGCAGCCGTTCCGCATCAATCACGGCCTGGTCGGCGATCCGCGCCTGACGCTTCCTGCGATCCTCGACCTGGTCAAGGAAATGCCGCGCGACCGCATCGAATACAATTCGGGCAAGGCCGCCGTCAGCCAGGACCCCACCACCACGCCGCTGGTCGATCTCGACCCGGAAGACGTGATCGAAAAGATCGAAACCGCCGGCGCCTGGATGGTGCTCAAGCGCATCGAGATTCACCCTGTCTATAAGGACCTGCTCGATGAGGCGCTGATGTCGGTCGCCACCGCGCAGGGCTTCAAGAGCCTGCATGAAGCCGGCTTCTCGGACGTGCAGGGCTTCATGTTCGTCTCGTCCCCGGGCTCGACCACCCCGTTCCACCTCGATAGCGAGGACAATTTCTTCGTCCAGGTGCATGGCGACAAGATTTTCAATGTCTATGACAACCAGGACAAGTCGATCGCCACCGACGACCAGATCGAGCATTGCATCACCAAGCATCGCAATCTGAAGTTCGACGACAAATACGCCGCCAAGGAAATGCACAACGCCCTCAAGCCCGGCGAAGGCGTGTTCGTGCCCTATCTCTGGCCCCATTGGGTGCGCACCCAGGACACCTATTCCATCTCGGTCGCCATCACCTGGAAGACCAAGGCGGTCAGCCGCCGCAACGACCTCTATGTCGCCAATTCCATGCTGCGCGACCGCGGTTTTCCGCAAAAGGGCCCGGGGATCAATCCGACCTGGGATGGGATCAAGATCGCCGCCATGCAGATCGGCAAGGGCATCGCCGCCCCGCTGCGCCAGAGCGAAGGCCTGCGCCGCCTGATCCGCTCGGTCGTGCTGGGGAAGGATGCGAATTATTACTACAAGGCGCAGAAGGCCAAGGAAGACGCCGCTAAGGTGGGAATGTAGGGTTACATACAGGTTGAATGCAAGCGGGCGGCCTTGGGGTCGCCCGTTTGTTTTGGCGGAGCACCTTCATTGGTTGATAGCTGAGTGCGTGCGGCACACCCCCTCCCAACCTCCCCCGTCAAGGGGGAGGTGTCTGCCGGTGGGTTGTGCTGGATCGAGCCTCAAGGGTGGAGCGGCACCTCCCCCGTGACGGGGGAGGTTGGGAGGGGATGTTCAGAGCCCGGATATCTCGGTTACCGCCGAAACCAGCTCATAACGTCATACCGCGCCTTCTTCACCCGCTGCGCCAGCGCCCAAATCTTCGGATTCTGCTTGATCGCCCGCTTGGCGCTCACCATCACATCGAGCACCGGCAGCGCCAATTTCCCGCGCCCACTCACAGCCACCGCACTATCGAAGATCGTCTGCGGACTGGTCCAGTCGGATTTGTAGGCGAAATCGCCGGTGCCCATATCGAAGCCGGTTATGCCCGAGCCGATCAAATCATCCATCATCGCCGCCATCAGAATGCCCATCAGGCTGTATTTGCTGGCCGGGCCGCTGCTGGTGGAGTTGATATACTGGCTGTAATGATTGCCTGCCGTGGCGCCGAACGAGGTGGCGAGGATGGTCTCGCCCGCATAGAGCGCATGCGCCATGAAGGCGGGCCGGGGCTGACCCATGCCGGCTTCGCACAGGCCGGTGAAAAACCCCACCATACCCGGAGTGGCAAACACGTTATCGACACCCATCTGCACGAAGCGTTCGCCGCGCTGGGCCAGGAATGCCGCATGCACTGGGGCTAGATCGGCCGCATTGATGATGCGCCGCACCGACACAGGACCGAACTGCTCCTCAAGTCGCGAACGGCCACGGCGCAGGTTGGAGCGCAATTTGGTGGTGATGCCATGATCGATGAATGGGAGAGCCACGCCCCCGATCGGACTGGCATAAAGATTATTCGGCGCCGCCTGGTGCCGGAAGGCCAGCAGCGGATTGTCCAGCCCATTCCATTGCAGCGGCAGATTGGTGAAGCGGACGATATCCACGCCTCCGGCCTGCCGTACCACTTCGGCCAGCAGGTTTTGCAATACCGGCAGCGTCAGTCGATGCGCGGCTTCGGGATCAACCATCAGCCAGTCGCTGTTGGAATAATCCGAACCGATCAATTGCGCCTGAAGCAAGCCACGACGCTTATGGATCGCCAGTGGCAGCAAGGCGATGGGCCGCTCCAATGGGCCGACAAAAGCAATCGCCAGCCGCCCGTCATCGAGCCCGTTAGCGTGCATCGCCGCCATCCAGTCGAAGCGCTGATAGGGGGTGAACACCGCCCGCGCTTCGAGGTTCAGCCAGGGCGCCCTGGCATCGGCGAAGCTGGCCAGCACGGTGACCTGCAGGGCCGGCACGGCGGCATCATCAAGCCGCTTCTCGCCGGTGGTGCTGTCCAGCCGCTCGCTCAAGCTCATCGATCCCCCTGCCTCGCCCGCATGCACATCTGGCGCGGCTTCGATCCTGCAATACACCGCCCCGGTTAAGACGGGTTTAGCCCAAAGCCCGCATTCGCGCGGATCGGCAAACCCTGCCTTTCCTTGACTCCGCGCGCCAACCGGCTTATGCACCGCCCATTCATCAGGCCTTTGCCCTGACCAGCCGACCGGGACCCCTTGGGGTATAAATCGATCCCGGAGGCCAACATCCGCCAGCGCGTTGCGCCCGCGGGTGGGTTTTGCGTTTGGCATGATGATACCAATATCTCCTCGGATCAGCCGAAGAGACAGGGACCAAAAATGTTTGAGAGCTTAAGCGACCGGCTTGGCAAAATCTTTGATGGTCTGCGTGGCCGCGGCGCGCTGAGCGAAGCCGACGTCGATGCGGCGCTGCGCGAAATCCGCCGCGCGCTGATCGAGGCCGACGTTTCCCTCGAAGTCGTCCGCGCCTTTGTCGAACAGGTGCGCGACCGCGCCATCGGCGTCGAGGTCACCCGCTCGGTCACGCCGGGCCAGCAGGTCGTCAAGATCGTCCATGACGAACTGGTCGGCGTACTCGGCGAAGCGGCCGTGCCAATCAGCCTCAATGCCGTGGCGCCTGTCACCATCCTGATGGTCGGCCTGCAGGGCTCGGGCAAGACCACCACTACCGCCAAGATCGCCAAGCGCTTCAAGGACAAGCAAAACAAGAAGGTTCTGCTGGCCTCGCTCGACACCCGCCGCCCCGCCGCCATGGAGCAGCTGCGCGTGCTGGGCGAACAGGTCGGCGTCGCCACCCTGCCCATCGTTGCCGACGAAAACCCGGTGCAGATCGCCCGCCGCGCCGCGCGCGAAGGCAAGCTGGGCGGCTTCGATATCCTGATCCTGGATACCGCCGGGCGCACCCATATCGACGAAGAACTGATGGCCGAGACGGCGGAGATCAAGTCGGTTTCCAACCCGCACGAAGTGCTGCTGGTGGTCGATGCGCTGACCGGCCAGGACGCGGTGAACCTTGCCCGTTCGTTCGACGCCCGCGTCGATATCACCGGCATCGTCATGACCCGTGTCGACGGCGATGGCCGTGGCGGCGCGGCGCTCTCGATGCGTGCCGCGACCGGCAAGCCGATCAAGCTGATCGGTACCGGCGAAAAAATGGATGCGCTGGAGGATTTCCATCCCAGCCGCATCGCCGACCGTATTCTGGGCATGGGCGATATCGTCTCGCTGGTCGAACGCGCCGCCGAGCATGTTTCGGCCGAAGACGCCCAGAAGATGGCCAAGAAGCTCAAGAAGGGCTCCTTCGACCTCGACGATCTGCGCGGGCAACTGCAGCAGATGAAAAAGATGGGCGGCATGAATGGCCTGATGGCCATGATGCCCGGCGTCGGCCAGATGAAGAAGGCCATGGCCAATTCCAATATCGACGAGAAGGTGTTCGATCGCCAGATCGCCATCATCGGCTCGATGACCAAGAAGGAACGCGCCGAGCCCGACGTTCTCAATGCCAGCCGCCGCAAGCGCATCGCGTCCGGCGCCGGTGTCGAAGTTTCCGAAATCAACAAGCTGATCAAGCAGCACCGCCAGATGGCGGACATGATGAAGAAGGTTTCCAAGGGCGGCATGGGCGCGCTGGGCGGCATGTTCGGCGGCATTTGGGAAGATGGGCAACATGATAGGCGGCATGCCCGACCTGTCGAAGATGGACCCCAAGCAGCTCGAAGCCATGGCCCGCCAGGCCGGCATCGACCCCAAGCAACTCCAGGCTGGCATGGGCGCGCCCCCAACCCCAGCTGGCCGACAAGCTGCCGACCGATGTCGGCTCGCTGTTCAAATCCGCCCCCGGCCTGCCCGGCCTGGGTGGCGCTCCCCGTTTCCCCGGCCTGCCCGGCCTGGGCAAGAAAAAGTAACCGAAAACCTCAATCCAAAGGACCAAAAATATGGCTCTCAAACTTCGTCTGGCCCGTGGCGGCACCAAGAAGCGCCCATTCTACCACATCGTCGTTGCCGATGCCCGCTCGCCCCGCGATGGCCGCTTCATCGAAAAGCTAGGCACCTTCAATCCGCTGCTCGCCAAGGACAATGAAGTCCGCGTCGTGCTGAACACTGAGCGCGCCAAGCATTGGCTCGAAGTGGGCGCCCAGCCGACCGACCGCGTGCTGCGTTTCCTCGATACCGCAGGCCTGCTCAAGCGCGAAGCCCGCAACAACCCGGAACGCGCTGTTCCCGGCGCCAAGGCAACCGAGCGTGCTGAAGCCCGCGTCGCAGCCGCTGCTGCCGCCGAAGCCGCCAAGAATGCCCCCAAGGAAGCTCCGGCCGAAGAAGCCGCTGCCGAGTAAGACCTTCACGGTCTTCGATTTTGGGCCTCGATACGCCGTATCGGGGCCCTTTTCGTCTTGACGGCACGAGCCGCCCGACATCCTCTGGCCGTCAGTGGTGGAGCTACCCAATGGTGATCGCATGACCAATTCCAATCGCCTGCTGATGGGCATTATCGGGGGCGCCCATGGCATCAAGGGCGAGGTGCGGATCACGCCCTATACCCAGGACCCCGAGGCGATCGCCGCCTATGGGCCGCTGGAAACCGACCGGCCGGGGCTGAGCATCACCATCACCAATCTGCGGGTGCAAAAAACCGTGGTCGTCGCCCGCCTCAAGGGCGTGGCCGACCGCAATGCAGCCGAACTGCTCAATGGCGTATCGCTGTTCGTCGATCGTTCGAGCCTGCCCGATACCGAGGACGAGGACGATTTCTACCATGCCGATCTTTTGGGCCTGCAGGCCCGGCTGGAGGACGGCACGGTGATTGGGACCGTCACCGCCATTCCCAATTTCAACGCCGGCGACCTGATCGAAATCCGCAATACCCAGTCCGGCGATACCTATCTTTACCCCTTCACCAAGGCCGTGGTGCCCACCATCCATATCGAGCAGGGCTTTTTGACCATCGTCGCCCCCACCGAGACCGAATGGGGCGAGGAAGAAGAGCCCAATTGAGTTTTTCCGCGGCCGTCATCACGCTGTTCCCCGACCTGTTTCCCGGCCCCCTCGGCGCCTCGGTGATCGCCCGTGGCATGGCCGACGGGCTGTGGTCGCTTGAAACGACGCAGTTGCGCAATTTCGCTACCGACCGCCATCGCACTGTCGATGACACGCCCTCGGGCGGCGGCGCCGGCATGGTGCTCAAGCCCGATATCCTGGCCGCCGCCATCGATGCGGTGGCGCCAGCAGGCGATCCGCGTCCTCGCATCCTGATGTCACCACGCGGCAAGCCGCTGACCCAGGCGCGCGTGCGCGAACTGGCTGCCGGCCCCGGCGCCGTCATCGTCTGCGGCCGCTTCGAGGGCGTCGACCAGCGCGTCATCGATGCGCGCCAGCTGGAGGAAATCTCCATCGGCGACTATGTGCTGGCAGGAGGCGAAGTGGCCGCCATGGTGCTGCTGGAGGCCATTGTGCGCCTGATTCCCGGCGTGCTGGGAGCCGCCGAGAGCCATGCCGACGAGAGTTTTGAGAATGGCCTGCTGGAATATCCGCACTATACGCGGCCACAGAGCTTTGAGGGCACCGAGATCCCGGCCGTGCTGACCTCGGGCGATCACGGTAAGATCGCCAAATGGCGGCAGGCGCAGAGTGTTGCGATCACGCAGGCGCGGCGGCCGGATTTGTTGGAGAAGTAGGCCCCCTCATCCGCCCTTCGGGCACCTTCTCCCACAAGGGGAGAAGGGGATAGAACGGAAAATTCTCAGTCGTCACCCTTCTCCCCTTGTGGGAGAAGGTGGCGCGCAGCGCCGGATGAGGGGGCGCGATGCCCCGCCCGTCACAAAAGTGACCAAAACCCATGGACTCCGCGCCCTTTTTCCCCTATAGCGCCGCCACTACTGTGTGTCGGGCTATTCGGACCCGGCGCACCCAATAAAAAGACGAAAACCTCCGTTGTAACCAAGACCGGGCAATCGGGATCAGTTTCCCGAACAATGCTCCATTGAAAAGATCAGGACGGATCACATGAATATCATTCAACAGCTCAATGCCGAGCACGTCGAGGCGCTTGCCGCCAAGCGCGCCCTGCCCGAATTCACCCATGGCGATACCGTCAAGGTGTGGGTCAAGATTCGCGAAGGCGAAAAAGAACGCCTGCAGGCCTATGAAGGCATCGTCATCGCCCGTACCGGCGGCGGCATCACCGAGAGCTTCACCGTGCGCAAGATTTCGTACGGCGAAGGTGTCGAGCGCGTGTTCCCGCTGTACTCGCCCAATGTCGCTTCCGTTGAAGTCCTCAAGCGCGGCAAGGTGCGTCGCGCCAAGCTCTACTATCTGCGCGATCGTCGCGGTAAATCCGCCCGTATTTTCGAATCGACCAATTCGCGTACCAAGAAGATCGAGGCCGTCGAGCGCACTGCCGCTCTGGAAGCCAAGAACGCCCGCGAGCTGGAAAAGATTGCTGCAGCCGAGGCTTTCGCCGCTGAAGCCGCCGCCAAGGACGCGGAAGCCGCAGCCGCTGCTGCCGCCGCCGAACAGGCTGCTGCTGCAGAAGCCGCCGCTGCCGAGCCTAAGGCCGAGTAAGCTTGCCTTTGCTGCGAATTTGAAAAACCCGGTCCTTGTGGCCGGGTTTTTTATTGGCTGGCCCTGTGCCACGCCCTCGTGGTTCGAGGGTCGCTGCGCTCCCACCTCACCCTGAGGGCTACTGGGATATTGCTTCGCCTGTGGTTCTCACGATTGCTATGAGACCTCATGGTGAGGTGCGAGGCAAAGCCGAGCCTCGAACCACGAGGGCGGGCGCCACCATGGCTGGGGTGGCGTTGCGGCTTATGACACAGCTTGGCAGCACTCTGCCATTTCCGGCTTTACCCCTCCCCCCGCTGCGGCCATAAAGAATGTCCACCGGCGTGAAAGTCCCAAAAGAATGTCCGTTGCCGTCGTCACCTGGAACATCAATTCCGTTCGCCTGCGTCTGCCCATGGTGCTCGATTTCCTCGCGCAATATCAGCCCGACGTGCTGATGCTGCAGGAAATCAAATGCACCAATGACCAGTTTCCGGCCAATGCGTTCACCGAGGCCGGCTATCCGCATCAGGCGGTGCATGGGCAAAAGGGCTATCACGGCGTCGCCATCGTCTCGAAGTTTCCGCTGACCGATGTATCGAGCCGCGTGTTCTGCGATATCCCCGAATCACGCCACGTCTCAGCCTTGACCGATCTGGGCCATGGCCCGCTGACGCTGCACAATTTCTATATTCCCGCCGGCGGCGACGAGCCCGATCCGGTGATCAATCCCAAGTTCAAGCACAAGCTGGGCTTTCTGAGCGAACTGACCACCTGGTTTGCCGAGCCCATTTTCCAGCGCGGCCATCTCATTGCCGGCGATTTCAACGTCGCCCCGCATGAAAACGACGTCTGGAGCCACAAGCAGCTCCTCAAGATCGTCAGCCACACGCCGGTCGAGACCGAGGCGCTGAACGCCATCCTCAATGGCGGCCACACCTGGATCGACTTGGTGCGCAAGCACGTGCCCTATGACCAGAAGCTCTATTCCTGGTGGAGCTATCGCAGCGCCGATTGGGAAAATGCCAATAAGGGCCGCCGGCTGGACCATATCTGGTCGACCATGGACGTCGCCGAACACTGCATCGGCGCCGAAATCATCAAGCCGGCGCGCGGCTGGACGGAAAAGCCGAGTGACCATGTGCCGGTGATTGCACGGTTTGCGGGGCTTTAGGGGGTGCGGACGACCGGCTGACAAGCCGGTAGATCACCCCCTCCTACCTCCCCCATCAAGGGGGAGGTTTCTCTCCACTCTTAAAACTCAATAGTGCCCCACCCACCGGCAGACACCTCCCCCTTGATGGGGGAGGATGGGAGGGGGTGCCCGTTTAGCCCCAATCTTGGGATTACGGAACGCGGCCTCAAGCAGACCAGCCTAAGCCCCGCCCCGCATTTTCGCACCCATTGGCTCCAGCGCGCCCAGATAGGCTCCCAGCTCGCTCTGGATGCGATCCACGGCGCGTTGTGCCAGGTCCGGCGACTGTTCCAGCAGTTTGAGGAACGCCTGCCGGGGTACGAACAGGGTTTCGCAATCAATCACGGCGGTAATGGTCACCGGCCGCGGCTTGGGCAGGATCAGCGCCATGGCCGAAATCACGCTGCCGGCCTCGCTGATGGCATAGGGCTTGCCCAGTGCGCCCTGGCCCTCGGGCTTGACCTTGAGCGTGCCCGACGCCAGCACATGGGCGCCGGCGGGCACGTCACCGGCCTTGTAGATGACTTCGTCCGGGGCAAAGCTACGCCGCTCGCTGGCAAACGCCAAGAGCCGGCGCTGCTCGTCGTCGCAGATCTCGAAGAATTCGGCCTGCGCGAGAACGCCGGCCGCTGTATCAAATCGCATATGCCCCTAGCCCGGGTGAGCACGATCGTCCGCCGACGCCACGTCG
This sequence comes from uncultured Alphaproteobacteria bacterium, assembly GCA_963717095.1. Classification (GTDB taxonomy): domain Bacteria; phylum Pseudomonadota; class Alphaproteobacteria; order Rhizobiales; family Devosiaceae; genus Devosia. The sequence continues at coordinate 220,368 of CAVQVF010000009.1, read as the reverse complement.
GCAGACCTAACTCATCCTATAGGGCATTTCTTTCCCGGCTCTGAACGGAAATTTTACCCTGAAGCTAAGGAACGAGGCGATATCCACCCTCTTCGGTCACCAACAGGCGCGCATTGGACGGATCGCGCTCGATCTTTTGCCGCAAGCGGTAGATGTGGGTCTCCAGCGTATGGGTGGTGACGCGGTTGTTATAACCCCACACTTCCTTGAGCAGCACGTCGCGCGTGATGGTTTTCGGACCCTGCCGGTAGAGATATTTGAGGATCGAGGTTTCCTTGTCGGTCAGGCGAACCTTGGCGCCGTCATTGGCTTCCAGCATCTTGGCGGCCGGCTGAAAGCTGTAATGCCCGATGGTAAACACCACGTCCTCGCTCTGGTCGTGCTGGCGCAGGGCGGCATTGATGCGCGCCAGCAGCACGGGAAAGCGAAACGGTTTGGTCAGGTAGTCATTGGCTCCCGAATCGAGCCCCTGGATCTGGTCGGCATCGCTATCGTGCCCGGTCAGCATCAGGATCGGGCTGTTAAACCCCTCGGCGCGCAGGATTTTAACCGCCTCGCGCCCGTCCATGTCGGGCAGGCCGACATCGAGGATCATCAAATCAATATTGTTTTCTCGGGTGACCTTGAACGCATCATTGGCGTTCCCGGCCTCCAGAATTTCAAATTCACGGCTCTGGACCAGTTGGTCCACAATGGTCTGGCGCAAGTCCGCATCGTCATCTACCAGCAGAATGCGTCGCTTGTTCATTGTTTTCTCCGGACAATTTCGGTTAGCCCCCCTCTACCGACACACTATTGTGACGCGTTTTGGACCAGCTAATCACTTCGGCGTTACAATCAAGCAACGGGGCGGAGGCAACAAGAGTTGCAATGACTTGGCTAAGTTTTCGGTCTGCTTCCGAACAATGCCGAACCCACCCGGACATGGGTCGCGCCCATGGCGATGGCGGTTTCGAAATCCCCGCTCATCCCCATTGACAGTTTTTTCACACTAGCAGCCTTGGCCAGCCCGGCAAGGTGGGCAAAATACGGCCCGGGCGGCAGCCCGTCGGGGGGAATACACATCAACCCCACAATATCGAGCCCATGCACATCGCGGCATCGCGCCACGAAATCCACCGTCTCCGCTGGCGTAATACCGCTCTTTTGCGCTTCGCCGCCAATGTTGACTTGCACGAAGCATGGCAGAGAGCGCCCCGCCCGCTCCATCTCGCCTTTGAGCGCGATCGCCAATTTATCGCGGTCCAGGGTTTCGATGCAGTCGAACAGCGCCACGGCTTCCCGCACCTTATTGGTCTGCAATGGCCCGATCAGATGCAGCTCCACATCGCCATAGCCTTGCCGCAGGCCCGGCCATTTGTCCTTGGCCTCCTGCACCCGGTTTTCGCCGAATATCCGTTGTCCGGCCACGAGGAACGGCGCGATCTCGTCCGCCGAAAAGGTCTTGGAGACCGCCACCAGCGTGACTTCATCCGCAGGCGGGCCGAACCGGGCCTGCGCCTGGCTGATCCGCCCCCTGATCTCATCCAGCCGCTCCCGCGCGTCGCTTGCTGCCTGCTCCACGCTTTTGCCCTGTTTGTGTTGACCTTGGAGGGGAATTCTGATGATGGTCCGGTAGCCAAAATCCCCACCAAACGCAAGCCGTGCCGGTGTTTTGCCGGATGGCTGTCTAGCCTTCAAGGACGATCAAGTGAGCGGCGAACGCTACAATCCGCGCGAAATGGAACCCCGCTGGCAAAAAGTGTGGGACGATGCCCAGAGCTTTGTCGTGCGCGACGACGATGCCCGCGAGAAATACTACGTCCTCGAAATGTTCCCCTATCCGTCGGGCCGCATCCATATGGGCCACGTGCGGAACTATACCATGGGCGACGTGGTGGCGCGCTACCACCGCGCGCGGGCAAGAACGTGCTGCACCCCATGGGCTGGGACGCCTTCGGCATGCCGGCGGAAAACGCCGCCATGGAGCGCAAGGTCGCATCCGGGCACCTGGACCCGCCAGAACATCGCGGCCATGAAGGCCCAGCTTAAATCCATGGGCCTGGCCATCGACTGGACCCGCGAGATCGCCACCTGCGAGCCCGAACTATTATCGCCACCAGCAGGCGCTGTTCATCGATTTCCTGGACGCGGGCCTGGTCACGCGCAAGAATTCCAAGGTCAACTGGGATCCGGTCGACATGACCGTGCTCGCCAACGAGCAGGTCATCGACGGCCGCGGCTGGCGCTCCGGCGCCCTGGTCGAGCAGCGCGAGCTGACCCAGTGGTTCTTCAAGATTTCCGACTTCGCCGAGGAATTGCTGGAAGCACTCGACGGGCTGACCGACTGGCCCGAAAAAGTGCGCATCATGCAGCGCAACTGGATCGGCAAGTCCGAGGGCCTGCGCCTGCAGTTTCGAGGTGGTGGACAGAGCCACAAGCCGATGCCAGCAGCATCGAAGTCTTCACCACAAGGCCGGACACCATTTTCGGCGCGTCCTTCATCGCCCTGTCGCCCGATCACCCGCTGACCACCCAATTGGCTGTCGGAAATGCCGGAGCTTGACCGAGTTCGTCGCCGAATGCCATCGGATCGGGCACCGCCACCGAAGCCATCGAAAGCCGCAGAAAAGCGTGGCTATCGCACCGCCTTGACGGTCAAGCACCCGGCCATCGACAGGCGTAACGCTGCCGGTCCATGTCGCCAATTTCGTGCTGATGGACTATGGCACCGGCGCCATTTTCGGCTGCCCGGCCCATGATCAGCGCGACCTGGATTTCGCCCGCAAATACGATCTGCCGGTCATAGCCGTCGTGTTGCCGCCCGGCGGCGACGCCGCCGATCTTCGCTGTGGCCGATGATGCCTATATTGATGCCGGCACCATCTTCAATTCCGGTTTCCTCGATGGCCTGTCCATCGACGACGCCAAGCGCAGGCCGCGGCGGCGCATTTCGCCGGCCTGCACCGTTGATGGCCAGCCGCAGGGCCAGGTCGAGGTCAATTACCGCCTGCGCGATTGGGGCATTTCGCGCCAGCGCTATTGGGGCGCGCCGATCCCGATCATCCATTGCGAGGTCTGCGGCACGCTGCCCGTGCCCAAGAAGGACCTGCCGGTCGTGCTGCCCGACGATGTCACCTTCGATCAGCCCGGCAATGCGCTGGATCATCATCCGACATGGAAGCATGTGAACTGCCCGCAATGCGGCGGCGCGGCGCGGCGCGAAACCGACACGATGGACACATTCGTCGATTCAGTCCTGGTATTTCGCCCGCTTCACCGCTCCGGACGCGGAAACCCCCACGGTGCCGGCGATTGCCAATAACTGGCTGCCGGTCGACCAGTATATCGGCGGCGTCGAGCACGCCATCTTGCACCTGCTGTATTCGCGCTTCTTCACCCGCGCCATGAAGGCCACCGGCCATGTCGGCCTTGATGAGCCGTTTAAGGGCATGTTCACCCAGGGCATGGTGACGCACGAAACCTACAAGTCCGAGAACGGCCAGTGGCTATCTCCCGAGGAAATCCGGTCATCGAGACCGTTGCCGGCGAACGCCGCGCGCTTGAAATCAGCCTCCGGCGCGCCCAGCACCGTATCGGGCTCGATCGAGAAGATCTCCAAATCCAAGAAGCAATGGCACCGACCCGGATGATATTCTCAAGGTTTATGGCGCCGATGCCGCCCGCTGGTTCATTCTGTCCGACTCGCCACCCGAACGCGACGTGGAGTGGACCGAGGCTGGTGTCGAGGGCGCAACCCGCTTCCAGCAGCGCATCTGGCGGTTGGTGAGCGAAACCATCGAAATCACTAGACAATCCGCGCACTCCGTTCGCGAATCAGATGACAGTGAAGCGTTGGCCTTGCGCAGAAGCGCCCATCGCGCCGTTCACAATGTCAGCCAGGACATCGAGGGCCTGCGCTTCAATCGCGCCGTCGCCCAGATTTATGAGCTGACCAATGCCCTGGTGCGGTCCGCCGGCATTTGCGCCGTCGCCCCCTCCTCGCGCCTCGATGCGCTACAGGACGGCGTCGCCCGCCTGATCCAGCTCATCGCCCCGATGATGCCGCACTTGGCTGAAACCTGCTGGGAAGCCCTGGGCAAGTCTGGCCTGGTCGCCGATGCCCCGTGGCCCAGCGTTGATCCGGCCCTTTTGGTCGATGATACCGTGACCATGCCGATCCAGATCAACGGCAAGCGCCGCGGCGAAATCGTCGTGCCCAAGGGCACTGCCAGCACCGAAGTCGAGGCTCAGGTCTTGTCACTGGAGGCGATTATCCGCATTCTCGACGGCCAGACGCCCAAGAAAATCGTCATCGTTCCGGACAGGATCGTCAATGTCGTGGTCTAAGCGCTTACAAATCCTGAGCTTTTCCGCCATTGCCCTGGCCGGCGCCCCGCTTTTGGCCGCCTGCACGCTGACCCCGGTCTATAGTGGCCGCCTGGCCGAAACCGGCGCTATCGCGCTGGCCTATGCCAAGCCGGTCACCCGGCTCGACCAGATTATCTATCAGGAATTGTCGCTTCGGTTCGGACGCTCCGACTCGCCGGCCGCCGCCCTGGCGACGGTCAGCACCAGTGTCGGCGGGGCGAGACTGGGAGACACCGTCACGGCCAATCCCAATATCTCTTATCAAGTCACGGTGACGGCGACGCTGGCCATCACCCACCCCGATAATCCCGAGGCCGAGCCCCTTGTGCTGACCCGCAAGGCCACGGCGGATTACCAGCGGGGCGCGCAGATTCTCAACGATCAGTTCTCATATGACGAAGCCTCCGAGCGCGCTGCCAAATCTGCCGCCGAATCCCTGCGGCTGGCGATCCTGGCGACGCTGACGCGCTGATGGGCGCCCTCAAGGCCCATGAAGTCGGCCGCTACCTGGCGCGACCCGACCTGGATGAGGGTATCTTCCTCGCCTATGGCCCCGATGCGGGCCTAGTGCGCGAAACCGCGCAGCGATTGGTCCACTATTTCTCCGGCGACGATGCGCAATCGGCCAGCCTCGTAGTGCTGGACGGCGCCGAAGTCGATGCCGATCCTTCGATCCTGGCGATGGAAGCCAAATCGGTCTCGCTGTTCGGCGGCAAACGTATCATTCGCGTACGCGGCGCCACCAAATCCCTGGTCATGACCCTGACCGAGCTGCGCGACGATCCCTCCGGCGCCGTCATCGTGCTGGAAGCCGGCAATCTGCTGCCCAAGGACGCCCTGCGCGCCCTGGTGGAGGCCGCCAAGCTCGGCCGGGCCCTGCCCTGCTATCCCGACAGCGACGAGACGCTGATTGCCCTGATTCGCGACACTTTTGCCAAACAGGCGATCCGCATCGACAATGACGTGGTGCCGATCCTGCGCGAAATCCTCGGCAATGACCGCGAAATCACCCGGCGCGAGCTGGAAAAGCTCAGCCTTTACGCCGCCACGACAAAAACCCTGACGGCGGACGATGTGTTGCTGCTCTGCGCCGATAACGGCGCGCTGGTAATCGATACGATCCTGGATTCCACCGGCTCCGGCCACGCCGAAAAGCTCGAACTGGCCCTCAATCGCGCCCTGGCCTCGGCTGTGGATCCGCAGCGGCTGCTCCGCTCTGCCGATCTGCATTTCGCGGCCCTGCGCCGCTGGCGCGCTGAAGTGGATGCCGGCAAAACCCCGCGCGACGCGGTCAACAACGCTCGCCCCAAGCCGCATTTTTCGCGCACCGCGACCCTGGAGCAGCAAGTCCGGCTCTGGTCGGACCAATCGCTCGCCACCGCCTCCGAACGCCTGCTGCAGGCCACCGCCGACAGCCGCCGCCGCCCATCGCTGGCCGAAGCCACCATGCGCCGCGTGCTGCTATCCCTCTGCATGACCGCCGCGACGCACTAGGAAAGGCCCCTGCCACGGCGTCATTCCTGCGAAAGCGGGAACCCATTCTTCTGCAGAATCCGCGGCACAATGCTTTCCCGCTTTCGCGGGAATGACGTCGCTGCGGACGAGCCTATCCAAACAAGCCAAATTCCGCGTTTCACGTGAAACGCCTCAGTTCGATCCAGTCAGCCGCACACAAATCCCGTCCAGCTGCTCCAGCGTCTTGTAGCGGATTTCGAGCTTCCCCCCGCGCTCGCCATGCGCCAGGGACACCGACAGACCCAGTGCATCCGACAGCCGCCGCTCCAGCGCTACCGTATCGGCATCGCGATCATCCTTGTTCGGCTTGTTGCGGGCCGGAATGTCGCGCTGCTGGCTCAAGGCCTCAGCATCGCGCACCGAAAGCCCGCCACTGACGATCTGCCGGGCCAGCGATGCCGGGTCTTCCGCCGTGATCAACGTGCGCGCATGACCGGCGGTCAGCGTGCCGCTTGCCACCATTTCGCGCACATCTTCGGGAAGCCGCAGCAATCTCAAAGTATTAGCCACATGCGAGCGGCTCTTGCCGATCACCTGCGCCAGATCCTGCTGGGTATAGTCGAACTGCTCGATCAACTGGCCGTAACCCATTGCTTCTTCAAGCGGATTGAGATCGGCACGCTGCACGTTCTCGATGATCGCGAGTTCCAGCGCTTCCTTGTCGCCGACATCGCGCACGATAACCGGCACGTCATGCAGGCCGGCCCGCTGCGCCGCCCGCCAACGCCGTTCACCGGCGATGATCTCGAAAATATTGGGATCTTCGCTCGGCCGCACCAGCAACGGCTGCATGATGCCCTTTTCGCGAATCGAATTGGTCAGCTCTTCCAGCTGCTCGGCATTGAACGTTCGCCGGGGATTGGCCCGGTTGGCAATGATGAAGTCCACCGGCAGACGCTTCAGGCCGCCGGAACTCTCGGTTACGCGCCCGCCTTCCAGCGCCGCCATATCGCCAATCAGGGCGGCGAGGCCGCGGCCCAAACGTGTTGGTTTTTCGTTCATGCTCGCTTGTCCTTATGCCGCGTTCAGTTGCCGCTCGCGGCGGATCACTTCGGTGGCCAGCTTGAGATAGGCTTGGCTGCCGGCACTTTTCAAATCATAGAGCAGCGCCGGCTTGCCATAAGACGGCGCCTCCGCCAGCCGCACATTGCGCGGAATGACGGTCTCATAGACCAGATCACCCATTTCGCTGCGCACGTCCTGCAGCACCTGCTCGCTGAGGCTGTTACGCTTGTCGAACATGGTCATCACCACGCCCTGAATCGACAGTTTTGGATTGAGGGTCGATCGAATTTGTTCAATCGTTTGAAGGAGTTGGCTCAAACCCTCCAACGCGAAGAACTCGCATTGCAGCGGCACCAGCACCGCATCGGCCGCCACCAGCGAGTTCACCGTCAGCAGGTTCAGCGACGGCGGACAATCAATCAGCACATAACTGACCGGCTTGCCGGTAATGGTCAGCTCATGCATGCCGCGAAAGGCATTGCGCAGCCGGAAGGCGCGGTCGGCCTGGCCGGCAATGGTCAATTCCACGCCCAGCAGGTCCATCGTCGAAGGCACGATCGCCACATGGGGCACGCTAGTCATGATCGCCGCCTGGGCGACGCTGGCCTCGCCGACCAGCAGGTCATAGGCCGAAATCTCGCGATCAGTACGCGAAATCCCCAGCCCGGTAGAGGCATTGCCCTGCGGATCGAGGTCGACAATCAGCACCCGCTCGCCAACAGCCGCCAAAGCGGTCGCAAGATTGATCGCAGTCGTGGTTTTGCCCACGCCGCCCTTCTGGTTCGCCAAAGTCAAAATACGAGGCGCCAAGGTACTCTCCAGGAGATTGCCGCTAACTACCTGTTTTTCAAGCTCAAATTTGAAAGCTCGAGCAAAACGCCGTTCGGATCGGTGTCGCTGGGGATTATTAACACGTCATGGTCCCAGACCAAACGCGATTCGGCCAACTCTTCGAGATGTTCACGGCCTTTATGGAAAATCGCCCTGGTCTGCGGCGCAAACAGGGGTTTTGCCATCACGCAAAGTTCATTCAGCGACGCCAAGGCGCGTGCGGAAACCACATCGACCGGCCCTGTTTCACGTGAATCAATCTCATTGCTGCGCCGCGACTCAACCGTCACCGCCAGATCCAGCTCCCGTGCTACGGTCCGTAAAAAACTGACCTTGCGCCCGTTTGGCTCGACCAGCAAAAATCGGACCGGCGCATTCTTCAGCGCGATCGCCAGCGGCAGGGCCGGAAAGCCTCCGCCGCTTCCGAGATCGACAATCAGCCGATCTTCCGCTCGCAGCAGCTTCAGAACCTGCAGGCTGTCGGCAAAATGCCGGGTCCAGACTGCTTCCAATGTTTCACGTGAAACAAGATTTTGAACCTTCTGCCACTTTCGCAACAGTTGAGCATAGGATTCCAGATCAGAAACGACCTCCTCAGCCGGCCGCGACAGATATTGCACATAGGGCACAACCGCGTTTTCGCGCTCGCCCATCAACTGGCCTTGCGCAGCGCGCCTCGCCGGATGATCGACAACATCAGCGTGATCGCCGCTGGTGTCATGCCATCGATAGCCTGGGCTTGAGCGATAGTTTGCGGGCGCTGTGTGGCCAATTTCTGCTGCAATTCCGATGACAAGCCGGGAATTGCAGCATAATCCAGTTGCTCAGGAATGGCCCGCTGCTCATCGCGCCGAACCGCCTCGATATCCGACCGTTGCCGGTCCAGATAGACTGCATACTGCGCATCGACCACCAGCTGGTCCATGATAACGGGCTTAATTCCGGTTATTTCTGGCCAGAGCCGCGCCACATCGGCCGGGACAACATTGGGATAGGACAATAGCTCGAACGCCGTCCGGGCCTTGCCGTCCTCATTGACGTCGATACCCATTTTCCGTGCCGCATTCGGCGTCGTCGACAGCGAGCGCAGCATATGCCTGCCTTGATCTAGCGCCGCGGACTTCTCGGCATAGTGTTCGGCGCGTTCCTCACCCACCAAGCCCGCTGCCAGGCCCAAGGGGGTCAGTCGCTGATCGGCATTATCAGCACGCAGATGCAACCGGAATTCCGCCCGCGAAGTGAACATGCGATACGGCTCGCTCACGCCCCGCGTCACCAGATCGTCGACCATCACGCCCAGATAGCTTTCAGTACGTGATAGCGTCAGTGGATCACGGCCGGCTGCGGCCAGTGCAGCATTGGCACCCGCCAGCAGCCCCTGCGCCCCCGCCTCTTCATAACCCGTCGTTCCGTTGATCTGACCTGCGAGATAAAGCCCAGGCTGGCGCTTGACCTCCAGCGTCAGCTTCAGCTCACGCGGATCGACGTGATCATATTCGATGGCATAGCCCGGCCGAATAATGGTGACATTTTCCAGTCCGGGCATGGTGCGGAGGAATTGCTCCTGCACGTCCGCAGGCAGCGACGTGGACAATCCATTCGGATAGACCGTCGGATCGTCAAGTCCCTCCGGCTCCAGGAAAATCTGGTGGCTGTCACGATCGGCAAAGCGAACGATCTTGTCCTCGATCGAGGGGCAATAGCGTGGCCCACGACTTTGGATTCGCCCTGAATACATTGCTGATCGATGGATATTGTCCGCAATGATCTTATGCGTTTCACCCGTCGTGCGAGTAATATGGCAGGCGATCTGCGGCGTGGTGATTGCCGCTGTCAGCGCCGAAAACGGTTCGGGCGGCGTATCGCCAGGCTGGCTTTCCAACACGGAATAATCAATGGTTTGCCCATCGAGCCGCGCCGGCGTGCCGGTCTTGAGCCGGCCCAGCTGCAGGCCAAGATTTTCCAGGCGCGTCGACAGACCCAATACCGGCTTTTCGCCCAGCCGCCCCGCTGGCGTGGTTTCCTCGCCCCGATGGATCAGCCCGCGCAGGAACGTGCCAGTGGTCAGCACCACTGCCTTGGTGCCGATCCGGCGCCCGTCCAGCAGCACGACGCCGGACACCACGCCGTTAGTCACTTCGATATCGTCGACTTCGCCCTCGATCACCTCAAGGTTCGGCTGTGCCAGGATCGCCGCCTGCATCGCCTGGCGATAGAGCTTGCGGTCGGCCTGCGCCCGGGGCCCGCGCACTGCAGGGCCCTTGCGCCGATTGAGCACACGAAACTGGATGCCTGCCGCATCGGCGACCCGGCCCATCAGCCCGTCCAGCGCATCGATCTCGCGCACCAGATGGCCCTTGCCGAGCCCGCCAATGGCCGGATTGCAGCTCATTTCACCCACGGTGGCGAACCTGTGGGTCACCAGCGCCGTGGGGACACCCAGACGCGCCGAGGCCGCCGCTGCTTCACAGCCGGCATGGCCTCCCCCGACAACGATGACGGCATAATCGCTCATGGTATTTTCTCCAAGCGCGCTCAATAGTCCAATGTTTCACGTGAATCAATTCACGCCAGTGCGGGGGCCTGCCATTCGAGCGTAGCTCTCATGGCTTTCTCATCTTAAATCGCTCCATCGGAGCGATTTGCCCTACGGGACGGCTCGACGTTTCACGTGAATCATTTGCCGATGCAGAAACTGGCGAATAGGCGGTCGAGTACGCGCTCGGCATCGATGCGACCAATGAGGCGCTCCAGCGCCTGCGAGGCGATGCGCAGAGACTCTGCGGCCAGTTCGGGGTCAGCCAACATTGATTGCGTTGCTTCCAACGCACGGACGGCCTCCGCCAGCGCGGCGCGGTCGCGTTCGCGGCTCAACAATACCGGCTCCCCCGCCCCGATATGTTCGCCGGCAAAGGCCTCTAGCCGCGCAAGAAGCCTCTCCAAACCAGTCGCAGTCAGTGTCGATAGGGCAAGTTCGTATTCGGCTGACGTAACGCCGAGGTCAGCCTTGGTCGCTATCCGCCATACCGGAACCCCGTCAGGCGCAACGACGGGCACGTCCGGGACGTCAGGCGCCGATAGCCACAACACCAGATCGGCCCGCTCGATCTCCTCGCGTGCTCGCCGCACGCCTTCGGCCTCGGCCTTGCTTGTCGTTTCACGCAGCCCAGCGAGATCGACAAATATTACCAGCTGCCCGCCAATATCGATGGGCACCTCGCGCACATCCCGCGTTGTACCCGCCTCATCAGTAACGATGGCAATCTCGGATTTAGCCAAGGCATTGAGCAGACTGGATTTCCCGGCATTTGGCGCGCCGGCCAGCGCAACCCGCAGGCCTTCCCGAACGACGCGACCGCGTTCAACGCTGTTCAGCGCGCCAGCCAGAGCGACATGCAGCTTATCCAGATCGCGCGCAAAGCTGGCTGGCAGTTCCCCCACATCGCCTTCGTCGGAAAAATCCAGGCGCGCTTCGATTTCCGCGCGCAAATCCAGCAATTGATCGCGCCAGCTATCGATCTGCGTCGTCAGCCCACCCTCAAAGCGCGCGACGGCCTGCCGCCGCTGGTTTTCGGTCTCGGCATCGAGCAGATCGCCCAGGCCCTCGATTTCCACCAGGTCCAGCTTGCCGTTCTCGAAGGCACGCCGGGTAAATTCGCCCGCCTCGGCCAATCGCGCACCCAACCCGGTGCAAAGCCGCAGGATGGCACGCACGCCGGCGGGTGAGCCATGCACCTGCAACTCCGCGCAGTCTTCACCGGTAAAGCTATGAGGCCCGGGGAAATAAGCGATAAGGCCGCGATCCAGCACAGCGCTGGTGCCGATAGGCCGCAACGTCAAACGGCGGGGTTCTGGAACCCCGCCGGCAATTGCTTGAAGAATTTTGGACACATCGGGCCCCGAGAGCCGGATCACCGCCACGCCCGCGGGCACGGCGCCCGAGGACAGCGCGACGATGGTATCGCCGTCGCGCATGGTCTAGTGCCGCAAGGCTTGATGCGAAAAACCGGTTCCCACTTTTTCGCGCCTTGCCGTTAGGTATTCATCGAGTCGAAGAAATCGGAATTGGTCTTGGTCTGGCGGATCTTGTCCATCAGGAATTCCATCGCGTCGATCGTGCCCATGGGGGTCAGGATACGGCGCAGCACATACATCTTCTTGAGAATGTCGGGCTCGACCAGCAATTCTTCCTTACGGGTGCCCGACTTGGTGATATCGAGCGCCGGGAAGACGCGCTTGTCGGCAACCTTGCGATCAAGGATGATTTCCGAGTTACCGGTACCCTTGAATTCCTCGAAAATCACTTCGTCCATGCGCGAACCGGTATCGATCAGCGCCGTTGAGATAATGGTCAGCGAGCCGCCATCCTCGATATTGCGCGCGGCGCCGAAGAAGCGCTTCGGGCGCTGCAGGGCGTTCGCATCGACACCACCGGTCAGCACCTTGCCGGACGACGGCACGACGGTGTTGTAGGCGCGGCCGAGACGCGTGATCGAATCGAGCAGGATGACCACGTCGCGCTTGTGTTCAACCAGGCGCTTGGCCTTTTCGATCACCATCTCGGCAACCTGGACGTGGCGCGATGCCGGCTCGTCAAAGGTCGAGGAGATGACTTCGCCGCGCACGGAGCGCTGCATGTCGGTGACTTCCTCGGGCCGCTCGTCGATCAGCAGCACAATGAGATAGCACTCGGGGTGATTGGTGGCGATCGACTGTGCAATATTCTGCAACAGTACGGTCTTACCGGTACGTGGGGGGGCAACAATCAGGGCGCGTTGGCCCTTGCCGAGCGGCGCCACCAGATCCAGGATTCGCGCCGAGCGATCCTTGAGCGTGGGGTCCGGCAGCTCCATGCGGAGCCGTTCCTCGGGATAAAGCGGCGTCAGATTGTCGAAATTGATCTTGTGGCGGACGTTTTCGGGATCTTCGAAATTGATCGTATTAACCTTGAGCAGCGCGAAATAGCGCTCGCCCTCTTTCGGTGACCGAATCTGGCCTTCGACTGTGTCGCCGGTGCGCAGGCCGAAACGGCGGATCTGGCTGGGGCTGACATAGATGTCGTCGGGGCCGGGAAGATAGTTGGCGTCCGGGGAGCGCAAAAACCCGAACCCGTCGGGAAGGACTTCAACGACGCCTTCGCCGGTGATGTCGACTTCCTTGGCGGCGAGTTCCTTGAGGATGGCAAACATCAATTCCTGTTTGCGCATGGTCGAGGCGTTCTCGACCTCGTGTTCTTCGGCGAACACCAGCAGCTCTGCCGGGGCTTTGGCCTTGAGCTCACTGAGCTTCATATTCTGCATGTGGTGGATGACCCTTTAGGGAAATCGGAAATTATTCGAAAATTTTGGGAGGGGTAGGCACCACAACAGCGGCCGGGGAGGCCGAGACGATATTGATGCGTTGCACAGCATGTAGCGTGATCCGCGCTTGGTTTCAAGATTGAAACCGTCGCGGATCACTCGATTCACGTGAAACAGCCTAAAACGGCTTCACGATCACCATGATGACAATAACGATCATCGCCACCGTCGGGATTTCGTTGATCATGCGGAAGAACTTGGCTGGCCGCTTATTCTCATCGGCGGCAAACTGCTTGTAGCAGCGCGCCAGAAAACCATGAAACCCGAACAGGACCAGCACGAACGCCGCCTTGACCCAGGGCCAGCCTGCCGACCAATCGACCACGCCCGAACTGACCAGTCCGATACCGAAGAAAAATGTGGCGATCATCGCCGGATTGATGATGCCGCGCAGCAGGCGCCGCTCCATCACCTTGAAGGTTTCCGACTGGACCGAGCCCTTTTCGGCATCGGCGTGATAGACGAACAGCCGCGGCAGATAGAGCATGCCCGCCATCCAGGCGATCACCGAAATGACATGCAGCGCCTTGACCCATTCCAGCATTTTTAGCCCCTCTTCACCAGCTCGACCAGGCGTTCGACATGTGCGATCGGCGTTTCCGGCACAATTCCATGCCCCAGATTAAAGATATGCGGCCGATCGGCAAAAGCCGCGATGATCTCGCGAGCCCGATCTTCCATCTGCGCTCCGCCCGCCACCAGCCGCAAGGGATCCAGATTCCCCTGCACCGTCACACCGGCTGGAACGTGGTCGGCGGCAAATTTGAGCGGCGTCGCATAATCGAGGCCAACGGCATTGACGCCGGTCGCCTTCACATAGGCGGCGATATTGCCGGCAGCACCACGCGGAAACCCGATAATCGGCGCGTTGGGCACTCTTGCTCGCACGCCCTCGACAATCCGGCGATTGGGATCGATGACCTGGCTGGCAAAGGCCACCTCATCCAGATTCAGCGCCCAGCTCTCGAACAATTGCACCACATCGGCGCCTGATTCAAACTGCGCCACCAAATAATCCACGCTGGCCGCCACCAAAATGTCGATGAGCGCGGAAAACGCCTCGGGATGCCGCAGGGCAAACAGCCGCGCCGCCGCCTGATCGGGCGAGCCCTTGCCGCCGATCATATAGGTCGCCACGGTCCAGGGCGAACCACAGAAGCCGATCAGGGTCTTTTCTTGTGCCAAGGCCGCCCGCAGCCGCCGCAAGGTCTCCAGCACCGGCGCCAGATGCTCCAGCACGCGCTCGGGCCTTAACCTCCCAAGCGTTTCTGCTGTGACTGGCTCCAAGACCGGGCCCTCACCCGCTTCGAAGCGCACCGATTGTCCCAGGGCGTCGGGAATGACCAGGATATCGGAGAACATGATCGCCGCATCCAGATCAAACCGCCTGAGCGGCTGCAGGCTGACTTCCACCGCCAGATCGGGCGAATAGCAGAGATCCAGAAAGCCTTTGGATTTGGCGCGCACCTCCCGGTACTCGGGCAGATAGCGTCCGGCTTGCCGCATGACCCAGATCGGGGGGCGGCTCTGCCGCTCTCCCAAGACGGTGGCGAGCAGTGGTTTATGGACTGGAGCGCTCATCCGGGCTTCCCTTCCAAAACCTCAAAAGAAAGTCTTAGACTTAGTATTTGTATTATCATGGCGGTGTTTTGCATCAATTCACGAGCGTCCACAATCGGGGCTCCGGCGACAGATGGGCGCAGCATCGTGGTTAACGGTGTGTGAATCGCCCCTGTGTGAATCACGCTCCCGGGGTGGCAGCCGGCAGAGTTAATGCTTCGTTAATTCGAGGCTCCGAAGAGTCCAGCGGAGTCTTGGCCTGTGCAAAAGCTCTTGGCGCGGATCGATCTGGGGATCAGGCTTTTCCCCGCTTTCCTCCACAGCCCGATTTCAGCAGGCTCGGAGTTGAGCTGTTAACGTTTTGCTAACCAAGTCGAACAAGTTCGGCCTGTCCTCAAAACTATGAGTCATTGTCACAGCTTGAGCTTGAGCTGGGGATGACAGTGTGGAAAACCTTGTTCCATGTTGATCCTTGCATCTGCCAGCACCACCCGCAAAGCCCTGCTCAGCCAGGCCGGTCTCGTGTTTTCCGCCATTCCCGCCCACATCGATGAGCGGGCGCTGGAACAGGCCGCCGCCGACACTGGCGCCGATGGCCGGGACATCGCCCTGCTCCTGGCGCGGGAAAAGGCGGCCGCCATCGCCAAAGCCCATCCCGGGGCTCTCGTGATCGGGGCCGATCAAACCCTGTCGCTGGGCACCGAACTCCTGCACAAGCCGGTCAACCGGGCCGATGCGGCGATCCAGCTCGGTCGGCTCAAGGGCAAGACCCATCGCCTGCATGCCGCCGTCACCCTGGTGCAGGGTGATCTTCTGCTGTGGTCCGATATCCAAACGGCCGAGCTGACGCTGCGCGACTTTTCCGATGACGATCGCGATGATGTGCTGACCCGCGAAGGCGATGCCATTCTGTCCTCGGTCGGCGGCTATCGGCTGGAAGGCCCCTCGATCCGTCTGTTCGAAGCCATCAGCGGCGATTATTTCACCATTCTGGGGCTGCCGCTCCTGCCGCTCCTGGCTGCATTGCGCGAATTTGCCCCCGAAACGCTCAAGGACCAATCGGCGTGACCACCAAAGCCTTCGTCATCGGCCACCCGATCAATCATTCGCGCTCGCCCCGGATCCACGGCACCTGGCTGGCCGAACATAGCATCGATGGCAGCTATGAAGCCATCGACGTGGCGCCAGCCGAGCTGTCCGCCTTTTTCGAGCGACTGCGCTCTGGTGAATTTGCCGGCGGCAATGTCACCATTCCGCACAAGGAAGCCGTGTTCACCCTCTGCGACAGCGTCGATCCGCTCGCCAAAACCATCGGCGCGGTCAATACGCTGGTGGTTCGCGACGGCAAGGTGCATGGCACCAATACCGATTATCTGGGTTTTCTGGGCAATCTCGATGCCGGCGCGCCGGGCTGGGATGAGGGATTGGAACAGGCCGTGGTGCTGGGCGCCGGCGGCGCGGCGCGCGCTGTCCTCGTCGCTCTGCGCAGCCGCGGCGTCGGAAAAATCCATATCCTCAACCGGACATTGGCCAATGCGGCCCAGCTGGCTGCCGAAATCGAAGGCCCCTTCAGCGCTCACGGCTTCGAGGCCTTTTCCGAACTGGCGCCAAAAGCGGGCCTTTTGATCAACACCACCTCCATCGGCATGCACGGCACGCGCTTCGACAACATTGATCTGGCGCTGCTGCCTTCCAACGCCTTAGTCACGGATATCGTCTATATCCCCCAAATCACGCCGCTCCTGGCCGACGCCAGCGCGAGAAACCTGCGTACCATCGATGGCCTGGGCATGCTGCTGCACCAGGCCGTGCCGGGCTTCGAAGCCTGGTTCGGCGTGCGGCCCACGGTCACTCCGGTTTTGCGCGCCCGCATCGAAGCGACTTTAGGGCATTGAGCATGTGGCGCATCGGCATTACCGGCTCGATCGCCACCGGCAAATCCACGGTGCTGGAGGCGTTCAAGGCGCTCGGCGTGCCGGTCTATTCCGCCGACGCCGCCGTTGCGGAGCTCTATGCGGGGGAAGCTGTCGCCTTGGTCGAAGCCCTGTTCCCCGGTGTCGCCGTCAACGGCACCGTGGACAAGACCCTGCTCTCGCAACGGCTCGCCGCCGATCCATCCGGTTTCCAGCGCCTCGAAGCGGTGGTCCATCCCTTGGTGCGTGCCCGCATTGCCCGCTTCATGGACGATGCGGAAAAATCGGGCGCCGCCCTGGCGGTGGTCGAAGTACCGCTGCTGTTCGAAAGCGGCTATGATTACGGCTTCGATGCCGTCGGCGTCACCACCGTGGCCGAACCCATCCAGCGCCAGCGCGCTTTGGCCCGTCCGGGCATGACGGTGGAAAAGCTCGACGCTATCCTTGCCCGCCAGCTGCCGCAGGCACAAAAGAGGGCGCGGGCCACCTATGCCTTCGATACCGGCGGCACCGTGGCTGAAACCGCCGAGAGGGTCAAAGCACTGGTGGCGTCCATCCAGGCCCGCCAAGAGACCCAGTGACCAGACGCAGTGAGGAGACGCCATGACCCGCCAGGTCGTGCTCGATACCGAAACCACCGGCCTGTCTCCTGCCAATGGCGACCGCCTGGTCGAAATCGGCTGCGTCGAGCTGGTCAATCACCTGCCCTCGGGCAAGACCTTCCACGTCTATCTTAATCCGCAGCGCTCCATGCCCGAAGAGGCATTCCGGGTGCATGGCCTGTCCGATGAATTTCTCGCCGATAAGCCGCTGTTCTCGGCCGTCGCCGCTGATTTCCGCGCCTTCATCGATGACGCGACGCTCATCATCCACAACGCTCCCTTCGATATGGGCTTCCTCAATGCCGAACTGGAAAAGCTCAGCCATCCCCGGCTGACCAACGAGGTCATCGATACCGTGATGCTGGCCCGCCAGCGCCATCCCGGCGCCCGCGTCAGCCTCGATGCCCTGTGCAAGCACTACGGCATCGATACCTCGCGCCGCACCCTGCACGGCGCCTTGCTCGATAGCGAGATCTTGGCCGAGGTCTATCTGGAACTGATCGGTGGCCGCCAGGCCGGGCTGGCGCTGGTGGCCGAAAGCCGCATTTCCGGCGCCGAAGGCATTGCCGCGATGGCCACGGCCATTCGCCGCCCGGTGCCGCTGCCCTCAAGGGTATCCGCCGAAGCGCTGGCGGCTCACGCGGCGTTGGTTGCCTCGATGGGGGCCGAGGCGATTTGGGCTGAGTACGAGGCGCTGTAGAGCCCCCTCATCCGCCCTTCGGGCAGCTTCTCCCACGAGGGGAGAAGGAGATACCGAGATCAAACAACCAATGGATCACCCCTCTCCCCTTGTGGGAGAGGGACAGATATTTCTGCGTTCAGCAGAAATGTCAGGGTGAGGGGGTTCTTCCGTATGCACCCAACAAAAAAGTCCCGGAACATGTCCGAGGCTTTTCAAAATCATCAAATCCGAAAAATTCAGTTCGGCTTGCTCGTATCCGCATCGCCGGCAGCGGTTGGCGTGCCACTCTTAGCCGCCAAAGCTGCCAGGTTCTGCCGATAGATCGTCGCGAAATCGACCGGCTCCATCATCAGCGGCGGGAAGCCGCCCTGCTGGGTGACGCTGGCCAAAACCTGCCGCGCGAACGGGAAGATCAGGCGCGGGCATTCGATCATCAAAAGCTGGCTGAGCTGGGCCTCGGGAATATTGCGCAGCCGGAACACGCCGCCATAGACCAGCTCGACATTGAACAGCACCACGGCTTCGCGGTTGGCCTTGGCATTGAGCGTCAGTTCCACCGCATAAACATCGTCGGCCTGCTTCTTGACGCCGACGCTGATCGAAACGTTGAACGCCGGAGCGCCCGCGCCCAGCATGATCGAGCCCGGAGCGCCCGGGTTTTCGAACGACAGGTCGCGGATATATTGACCCACCAGGTTCATCATCGGGGCGGTATTGGCCTGCGGCGCGGCGGCGCCCTGATTGTCGTCGGTCATTGGTTTGTTCCTTGCCCGCAAATATCGCACTGCAATTATTGGCGGGCTGGCTAGCATCTTTGCGCCAATCGGACAAGGCAGAGCCGCCGCTTGGCTTAACGCGGCCGGTAGTCCTCGTCGTCCAGATCGATCACGCCCGGCCCCTTGACGCGGGCATCTTCGGGGCTGGGCTGGGCGCGAAAACCGTTGGTCTGCACCACGGTGACATTGCCCGCCATGCTCTTGTAGATCCAGGCCCGGATCGGCGGCACCAGCAGCGCCAGCCCCAGCACGTCGCTCAAAAATCCCGGCAGCAGCAGCAACACTGCCGCCACCCCGATCATGGCGGCATCCGCAATGGTCTGTCCCGGCAGCTTGCCATCCGCGACATTGCCGCGCATCTGCATCAGCACCGCCAGGCCCTGCTGGCGCAGCAGCGCCCCGCCCAAAAGCGCCGCCCCGATCACCAGGGCCAGCGTCGGCCACAGCCCGATCGCCTGCCCCACCTTGATGAACAGGGCAATCTCGATGATCGGCAGGAGCAGTAAACCAATCAGGAAAAATCGAGCCAAACGGGGCAATCCTCTCTTGCCGAAACTTCAGGGGACGCCCAAAAGGGAATTGTCCCCATCGTGAACTGGTTTCGGGGTGAACTTTTCCTATATATAGGTAAGTTTGAGCGCGCTGCGAGCGCCCGCGTCGCATCCGGATGCGATTTTGCCGACGCGATTAGCAATAGGTGTTTGTCCATGGCCGAATTTCTCGATCTGCCCACCCTTATCGTCATCGGTCTTGCGATCGTCATCCTGTTCCGCCTGCGCTCGGTATTGGGCACGCGCACCGGCACCGAACGGCCACCCGTCGAACGCCGGGTCAAGTCCGACGCCAAGGGCGCCAAGACCGCCGAAGACACTGTGGTGCCGATGCGCCCGCGCGGCGCCGGCAATCCCGATCTCGACGAGGACCGCCGCGCCCGCAAGACGGAAGCCGAAATCGAGCAGTTCGCCAAGGGCAATGCAGGCCTGGCTGATGGCCTCAAGGCGGTGGTCGAGGCCGATCCGAGCTTCACCCCTAAATCCTTCATGGATGGCGCCAAGCAGGCCTATGAGATGATCGTCACCGCTTTTGCCGCCGGCGATCGCACGACGCTGAAGAACCTGTTGGAAAAAGACGTGTTCGACGGCTTCCAGCGCGCCATCGCCGATCGCGAGGCTGCCGGCCAGAAGGTGGATTTCACCTTTGTCGGCCTGCCCAAGGTGGAATTCTCCGATGCCGAATACGACAAGAAGAACGTCCTGGTCACCATTCGCTTCCATGCCGAAGTGGTTTCGGCCACCCGCGACAAGGATGGCAATCTGGTCGATGGCAATGCCGATCAGGTGCAGACCATCGCCGATGAATGGACCTTTGCGCGCAATCCAAAATCGCGCGATCCGAACTGGAAAGTGGTCACCACCAGCCAGCTCGACTGACCGGCGCGGCGGGCGGGTTTTTGCCTTCATGTCCAAGCGTGATTCCAAGCGCCTGCCGCACGACTTCCATCTGTGGACGGCCGTCGCCGCTACCGTCGACCCGCTGCGCCGCAAGCGCTTGCTGAAATTGGCGGCGGGCCCCCTGCCTTTGCCCGAGCCGGTGGCCGAACCGCCGCCGCCCGCCGCGAAAAAGCCCCGCCGCAATTATCTCGTGCCCAACTATCAGGCGCCGCTGGCCAATGCCAAAGCCCCCGACCGGGCGCTTGAGCCCTCCATCAAAAAGAAGGTCGTGCGCGGCCGCATCGAGATCGATGGCACCATCGATCTGCACGGGTTGCGCCAGGACGAGGCCCGCGCCGCGTTGCACCGCTTCATCCAGGCCCGTGCATCGCGGGGTGACCGCACCATCCTCGTCATCACCGGCAAGGGGCAAAAAACCATCGATGATTACACCATGGCCATGACGGAGCGCGGCGTGTTGCGCACCATGCTGCCGCTCTGGCTTTCCGAGCCTTCGCTATCGCCGCTGGTCTCGGGCTGGACTGTCGCCGCGCGCGGCCATGGTGGGGAGGGCGCCTGGTATGTGCGCCTGCGCCGGCCATGACGCCGTTAGGTGCCAAGATGCGGGCCCTGCGCGACGAGCGCGGTGTCTCCCTCAAGGAGATGGCGGCGGCGCTCAATATTTCCAGCGCCTATCTGAGCGCCCTTGAACACGGCCGCCGCGGCAAGCCCACGGGCTTCCTGCTGCATCGTATCATCGCTTATTTCAATGTCATCTGGGACGAGGCGGAGGAGCTGCAGCGCCTCGCCGAACTCTCTGATCCAAAAATCACCATCGATACCGGCGGCCTGGCCCCCGAAGCCACCGAACTCACCAACCGCCTGGCCGCCTCCATCGCCAAGCTGGACGTCGACGACCTGATCGCCTTGCGCAACGAACTCCTCCGCCGCTCCAGCAAGCCACGCTCTTAAGTCAGCGCTGGTCCAGACGCCGCCCATCATTTATCCTCGGGCCCTATGCTCAGAGGAGGTTCCCATGCGCTTCTTTGCTGCCATTCCTATGCTTGTCACCCTGACTGTTCCCGCCTTCGCTAACGGGTTCACTCCCGATTCCATCCGCGCCATGCTGGCGACCCAGAGCCCCGCCGAGGTGGTGCGGGCGATCGACAATACGGATGAAGAGAACAACCCCTGGCTTGGCGTGCTCGACCAGATCGAGACCGGCAACCAGGACTGGATCGACCTGGTGCCGCTCTTGGCCCCCGGCACCGACGCCGGCATGGCCGCAGACCTGGTCGTCGCTCTTTCCCGCACCCTCAAGACCAATGCACCGGCCGTTCTCAAGCTGATCGCCGATGGCCAGTTTACCGTCGATGACATCTGCATCGACAACGATATCGAGGTGCCGCTCGAGGACTACATCGCCTTCCTCGACAAGATCATCGTGCCTGTCGCCGCCGTCCTCGATCCGTCGTTGCGCGATGTGCGCAACCAATGCCTGCACGCGATCGGTGCCGAGCGAATTTCAGCGCTGGTCAACGGCGACTGACAAAAAAGCCGCCGGGCGAACCCGGCGGCTTTGGATGATTTCTCGGCTCCATAGTCCCCTCCCCTCAAGGGGGAGGGAGGACAACCATTGCGTCCTACAGCACGAACTTGCTCAAATCCGTATCCGCCGCCAGTACCCCGACCTTCTCGGCCACGAACGCGGCGTCGATACGGATCGTCTGGCCCTGCTTGTCGGGCGCGGTGAAGGAGATATCCTCCACCAGCCGCTCCATCACCGTCTGCAGCCGGCGCGCGCCGATATTCTCGACCGAATTGTTGACCCTGACCGCCGCATCGGCAATTGCCGCGATGGCGTCCTGGGTAATGTCCAGGGTCACCCCTTCGGTGCTCATCAGCGCCACATACTGCTTGATCAGGCTGGCCTCGGTATCGTTGAGGATGGCGATAAAGTCCTCGCGGGTCAGCGCCTTCAGCTCCACCCGGATCGGCAGGCGGCCCTGCAGCTCGGGCAGCAGATCGCTGGGCTTGCTCACATGGAACGCGCCCGAGGCGATGAACAGGATATGGTCGGTCTTGACCGGACCATACTTGGTGGACACGGTGGTGCCCTCGATCAGCGGCAACAGATCGCGCTGCACGCCTTCGCGGGACGGGCCACCCGAGACGCCGCCATCGCGGGCCGCGACCTTGTCGATCTCGTCGATAAAGACGATGCCGTGGTTTTCCACCAGCTCGATGGCTTCGCTCTTGAGCTGTTCCTGGTCGAGCAGCTTGTCGCCTTCCTCGGCGATCAGCGGCTCATAGGCGTCCTTCACCTTGACCTTCCGCTTGACTCCGCGCCCGCCCATCTTGGCGAACATGTCCTGCAGGTTGATCATGCCGATGCCGCCCTGCATGCCCGGGATCTCGAACCCGCCGGAGCCGCCCGATGGCGTCACCTCGATTTCGATTTCCTTGTCATCCAGCTCATTGCTGCGCAGCTTCTTGCGGAACGAATCACGGGTCGATGGCAGCGCTGAAGTGCCCACCAATGCGTCGAGCACCCGCTCTTCGGCATTGTGATGGGCCTGCGCCTGCACATCGGCGCGCTTCTTGTCGCGCAGCACCGCGATCCCGGCTTCCACCAGGTCGCGGATGATCTGCTCCACATCGCGCCCGACATAGCCCACTTCGGTGAACTTGGTGGCTTCCACCTTGATGAACGGCGCCTGCGCCAGCCGCGCCAGCCGCCGCGCGATCTCGGTCTTGCCGACACCGGTCGGCCCGATCATCAGGATATTCTTCGGGGTCACTTCCCGCCGCAGCTCGGGCGTCAATTGCTGCCGCCGCCACCGATTGCGCAGCGCCACCGCCACCGCCCGCTTGGCGTCATGCTGGCCCACGATATGCCGGTCCAGCTCGCTCACGATCTCGCGGGGGGAAAAATTGGTCTCACTCATTTATTGTCACTTTCCGGGCCGCTCACGAGCCAGCCCAAATCACAGCCGCCAACAGGCCGGCCGCGCTGCATTAAAACTCGATGGTTTCGAGCGTCACATTGGAATTGGTATAGACGCAGACCTGCTCGGCGATCTTCATCGCGCGGCGGGCGATTTCCTCAGCGTCGAGTTCCGTCGCGTCGGCCAGCGCCAAGGCTGCGCTCAGTGCATAATTGCCGCCCGAGCCGATCGCGGTCACGCCATAGTCCGGCGTCAGCACATCGCCCGTGCCGGTCAGCACCAGCGTTTCCTTGGCATCGGCGACGATCATCATCGCTTCCAGCCGCCGCAGATAGCGATCGGTGCGCCAGTCCTTGGCCAGTTCGACCGAGGCGCGCATCAACTGGTTGGGATACTGGATCAGCTTGGCTTCGAGCCGCTCGAACAGGGTAAAGGCATCCGCCGTCGCCCCGGCAAATCCGCCGATCACACTGCCATCGCCCAGCCGGCGAACCTTGCGCGCGCCGTGCTTCATCACGGTCTGCCCCATCGTCACCTGGCCATCGCCAGCCACCACAACCTTATTGCCCTTGCGCACGGCGACAATCGTCGTCCCGTGCCAGCCGGGGAAATTATTGCTCTCACTCATTGGGAGGTACTCCAGAACTTGTTGAGTGATATTTAGGGCACGGCTGGGCGATTGCAATGTGGTGCCACGCCCTCGTGGTTCGAGGGTCGGCTGCGCCTCCCGCCTCACCATGAGGACTACTGACAGGCCGCTATCTCCCAGTAGCCCTCATGGTGAGGTGCGAGCCCTTGCGACCCTCGAACCACGAGGGCGTGGCAGGGAGCAACGCAATCTTTATCCGCGCGGGTATTAATGGTACCCAGCCCCGCCAAACCGGAGTCCCCCATGCGCACCGCCGAGATCGCCCGCACGACCAATGAGACGCAGATTACCGTCTCGCTCAACCTCGACGGCACCGGCACCCATTCCATGGCGACCGGCATCGGCTTTTTCGATCACATGCTCGACCAGCTGTCCCGCCACTCCCTGATCGACATGACCGTCAAGGCCAAGGGCGATCTGCACATCGATTTCCACCACACTGCCGAAGACGTCGGCATTGCTCTGGGCCAGGCGTTCCTCAAGGCACTCGGCGACAAGAAGGGCATCCGCCGCTATGCCAGCGCCGACCTGCCGATGGATGGCACGCTGACCCGCGCCGCCGTCGATGTCTCCGGCCGCCCATTCCTCGTCTTCCGCGCCGAATTCAGCCGCGACAAGGTCGGCGAGATGGATACCGAACTGTTCCGCGAATTCTTCCAGGCTTTTGCCATGAACGCCGGCATCACGCTCCATATCGAAAACTTCTACACCGACAACAACCACCATCTGGCCGAGTCCATGTTCAAGGCCGTCGCCCGCGCCCTGCGCGACGCCGTCGAAATCGATCCGCGCCAGGCCGACCGCATCCCTTCGACCAAGGGCACGCTCTGACCCTTTCGCTGCGTGGGGTTTTGCCCTAAATCACGCACAACCACGGTGTCACCCCGGCGAAGGCCGGGGTCCATCCTGAGATCTCAAGATGGAAGCCGGCTTGTCGCCGGGATGACATCGAGCTTTTGGAACATGCCGGTGACCCGCTTCGCCATCTACACCCGTCAGTCCGCCGCCCCCACAGCCATCCCGGAAAAGTTCTCCGCTCTGGCCTGCCTGCTGCCGCCGGTCTTCGCACTGGTCCACGGTCTCTGGCTCGAATTGATCGCCTATATCGTCGCCGTCATCGCCCTCTTCTTTGCCTCGACCATCCTTGGCGGCGCGGCAACGTTCTGGCTCTATGCTCTCTTCGCCCTGTGGATCGGCTTTGCCGCAGCGAGCATTCGCCGCCATGCCCTCGCCGCACGCGGCTGGAGCCATCGCCGCGACCTCATCGCCGCCGCCCCCGATCTTGCGACCCTCTCCTGGCTGGAATCCAAATGAGCCTTCTCACCATCATCGATTACGGTTCGGGCAATCTGCGCAGCGCCGCCAATGCTTTCGAGCGCCAGGCCGCCTTGCTCGATAATCCGCCCGAGATTCTCGTCACTGCCGACCCGGAAAAAGTCCGCATCGCTGACCGCATCGTGCTGCCTGGCGTCGGCGCCTTCGCCGATTGCGCCGCCGGCCTCAATGCCGTTCCCGGCATGCGCGACGTGCTGGAGGAGCGCGTCATCCGTGGCGGCACACCATTCCTGGGCATCTGCGTCGGCATGCAATTGCTCGCCAGCGAAGGCCGCGAAAAGGCCATCACCCCCGGCCTGGGCTGGATCCCCGGCGCGGTGATTCACCTGACCCCGTCCGATCCCGAGCTCAAGATCCCCCATATGGGCTGGAATACCTTGAGCATCGAAAAGCCCCATGCCTTGCTCGCCGATATCCCGGCAGGGCTGCACGCCTATTTCGTGCACTCCTATCACCTGCAGACCGAACACGACGCCACCCGTATCGCCACCACCGATTACGGCGGCCCCGTCACCGCCGCCGTCGGCCGCGACAATATTTTCGGCACGCAGTTCCACCCGGAAAAAAGCCAGGCGCTAGGCCTGGCTCTCATCTCCAACTTTTTGCGGTGGGCGCCGTGAGTCCCCCCCTCCCAGCCTCCCCCACAGGGGGGGAGGTGCCATGCGGCATTTGTGGCACAATCTGCATCCTTCCACCGGGCCAGCACCTCCCCCTCGATGGGGGAGGCTGGGAGGGGGTGTGGGCTGCCCACTGGAGCGAGCAATCATGATCCTTTTCCCCGCCATCGATCTCAAGGACGGCCAATGCGTCCGGCTCAAGCTGGGCGACATGAACCAGGCCACTGTGTTCAACGATAGTCCTGCCGCGCAGGCAAAACTGTTCGAAGACCAGGGCTTCCAATATCTGCACGTCGTCGATCTCAACGGCGCCTTTGCCGGCGAAAGCGTCAACGGCGCCGCCGTCGAAGCCATCATCGGCGCGGTGGATTTTCCGGTCCAACTGGGCGGTGGCATCCGCACGCTGGATCACGTCGCCGCCTGGCTCGACAAGGGCATCTCCCGCGTCATCCTCGGCACCGTCGCCGTGCGTGATCCCGCTCTGGTCCGCGCGGCCGCCCAAAAATATCCCGGCCAGATCGCCGTCGGCATCGATGCGCGCGCCGGCATGGTCGCCGTCGAGGGCTGGGCCGAAACCTCCGAGCTGTCCGTCATCGAACTTGCCCAGCGCTTCGAAGGCGCCGGCGTCGCGGCCATCATCTATACCGATATCGACCGCGACGGCATTCTGGCCGGCATCAATTGGGAGGCGACGCTTAAGCTGGCCGAAGCCACGTCGATCCCGGTCATCGCCTCGGGCGGCCTCGCCTCCATGGCCGATATCGCCACCATGACCGATCCGAAATACCGCGCTCTGGAAGGCGCCATTTCCGGCCGCGCGCTCTATGACGGCCGCATTGATTCACGTGAAGCACTCGCCCTGCTCAAAGCCGCCGCATGATCCAGGGGCCTGCCCAGCGCCGGTTTCCCTGGTGGGCCTATTGGCTGGTGCTGGCTTTTGTCGTCGCCTTTACGGTCTGGCCGATCGCCTCGGTGGCGCTGGCCTCCTTCATCGCCGATGCCAATGGCTGCCAGCTCAATGAAGGCAGCATCAATGCCTGCATCGTGGTGGGGCAGGATCTGGGCGAAATGCTGTACATTCTGGGCGTGCTGGGCGGGCTGATGCTGGTCACCTTGCCGCTCGGCCTCGGGGCCCTCATCGTCTGGCTGATCATCCTGCTCATCCACCGTGCCGCCTGGCGCAATGTCGATGCCTGAATGCTGGCATTGCCGGCCCATCGTTCCTATCTTGGTCACTGCATAAGGACCCCGCCAATTGAGTCTCAAGACCCGCCTCATCCCCTGCCTCGACGTTAAAGATGGCCGCGTCGTCAAGGGCGTGCAGTTCGTCGACCTGATCGATGCCGGCGATCCGGTGGAAGCCGCCATCGCCTATGACGCCGCCGGCGCCGACGAGCTTTGCTTCCTCGATATCGCCGCCAGCCACGAGGGCCGCGACACCATTTTCGATGTCGTCGCCCGCACCGCCGAGCACTGCTTCATGCCCGTCACGGTTGGCGGCGGCATTCGCACGCTGGAGGATATCCGCAAGCTCCTGCTGTCCGGCGCCGACAAGGTCTCGATCAATTCGGCTGCCGTCAACGATCCAGATTTCATCGCCCGCGCCGCCGACAAATTCGGCAACCAGTGCATCGTCGTCTCGGTCGATGCCAAGCAGCGGCTGGACCAGCGCGTCGGCGGCGATAACCAGGCCGTCCGCCGCGAGGACAAGAAAAGCTCCGAATGGGAAATCTTCACCCATGGCGGCCGCAAGGCATCGGGCCTCGACGCGGTGGAGTTTGCCGCCCGCATGGTCGAGCTGGGCGCGGGCGAATTGCTCGTCACCTCGATGGATCGCGACGGCACCAAGTCCGGTTTCGATATCGCCCTGACCCGCGCCATCACCGACGCCGTCAACGTGCCGGTCATCGCCTCGGGCGGCGTCGGCAATCTCGATCACCTGGTCGAAGGCGTCCGCGATGGT
Organism: uncultured Alphaproteobacteria bacterium; assembly: GCA_963717095.1. Lineage (GTDB taxonomy): Bacteria > Pseudomonadota > Alphaproteobacteria > Rhizobiales > Devosiaceae > Devosia. The sequence goes on along the minus strand of CAVQVF010000009.1, from coordinate 192,832 downwards.
CATGCCAGCGCCGTGCTGGCCGCATCCATCTTCCACTTCGGCACCTATACCATCCCCCAGGCCAAGCAATACCTGTCGGCCAATGGAATCCCCGTCCGCATGGACCGCGCCGCGTAGGAGCCTTTCTTCCCCCTCCCCTCAAGGGGGAGGGGACTAGATCCGGGCTCTCCATCGGCAGTGCCAAATCACCCTAAGGCGGAGGTCTAGGTGGACTCGGCCGCCAAAGTTTGCTCTAAGCCCGTCGAACCTCGGGAGCCCTCCTCATGCCCTTCACCCTCGACGATCTCGATGCGCGCATCGCCCAGCGCGCCGCTGCCTCTCCCGATGAGAGCTACACCGCCAAGCTGCTGGCGCGCGGCATCGAGAAGTGCGCCCAGAAGCTGGGCGAGGAAGCGACCGAAGCCGTCATCGCCGGCGTCACCGGCAACCAGGCCGAACTGGTCAAGGAGGCCGGCGACGTGCTGTTCCATCTGCTGGTGCTGCTGCGCGCCGCCGATGTGCCGCTTGCTTCCGTCATGGCCGAACTCGATAGCCGCCAGGCCCAATCCGGCCTTGCCGAAAAAGCTGCGCGGAAACCCGTTTGATGGCTAAGCGTCCCCCCGTCCTCGCCCCCTATCACCGCTTCACCAAGGCGCAATGGTCGGCCTTGCGCGCCGACGAGCCGATGACGCTCGACGCCGAAGACATCAAGCGCCTGCGCACCCTCAGCGATCCCATTTCGCTCGAAGAGGCCGAACAGGTCTATCTGCCGCTGACGCGCCTCTTGTCGTTTTACGTCGAGGCGGTGCAAAGCCTGCACAATGTCTCGACCCGGTTCCTGCAAACCCCCGACCAGAAAGTGCCCTTCATCATCGGTGTCGCCGGCTCGGTGGCGGTGGGTAAATCCACCACCGCGCGTATCCTGCGCGCCCTGCTGCAGCGCTGGGGCTCCTCCCCCAAGGTCGATCTGGTCACCACCGATGGGTTCCTGCTGCCCAATGCGGCGCTTACCGAGCGCGGCATCATGCAGCGCAAGGGCTTTCCCGAAAGCTATGATCGCGGCCGCTTCGTGCAGTTCCTCGCCGATATCAAATCGGGCAAGGGCCAGGTCGCAGCCCCGGTCTATTCGCATCTGGTCTATGACATCGTCCCCGACCAGCAGGTGGTCATCGACCGCCCCGATATCCTGATCGTCGAGGGGCTGAACATCCTGCAGCCGGGCGAACTCCCCAAGACCGGCAAGCCCCTTCTCTTCGCCTCGGACTTCATCGATTTCTCGATCTATATTGACGCCGACGAGGCCGACCTGTTCGATTGGTTCATGGAGCGCTTTTTCCAGCTGCGCGAAACCGCCTTCCGCGACCCCACCTCGTTCTTCCGCCGCTTCGCGGAGATGAGCAAGGACGAGGCCGGCGCCTATGGCAAAATGGTCTGGGAGACGATCAACCTGCCCAACCTGCAGCAGAACGTCGTGCCAACGCGTGGCCGCGCCGACCTGATCCTCAAGAAGGGCAAGAGCCACACCATCGAAGACGTCCGGCTCCGCCGCGTCTGAGGAATACCCTTCTTCTCCCCTCCCCCTTGTGGGGAGGGCCGGGGTGGGGGTTCTGGAACGATCGGCTAACCGTCCAGCGCCTGCGACAATCCATGCTGGCGCGTCAGGTCGGCCAGGTCCAGCTGCGGCCGCGCCCCGACATGGGAGATCACTTCGGAGGCCGACAGGCACCCGGTCTTGAGCGCGCTTTCCAGCGTTTGCCCGCGCGCCATGCCCAGCAGGAACCCTGCGGCGAACAAATCGCCGGCGCCAGTTGCGTCCACCACCTTGTCGATCGGGAAGGCCGGCACCGAGGTGACTTCGCCCTCGCAGATCACCATCGCGCCGTCGGCACCCATGGTGATTGCCGCCAGCTCGCAATCCTTGGCGATCTGCCGCACGGCTTCGCCAAGGTCCTGCGTTTGATACAGCGACTTCAGCTCATGCACATTGGCATAGACATGGTCCATGGTCTTGGAGCGCATCAGGTCCAGAAATTCCTCGCGATAGCGATCGACGCAGAACGGATCGCTGAGCGTGAACGCTGCCGCGCGTTCATTCTTGTGCGCATAATGAGCCGCCAGCACGAAGGCCTTCTTGGCCTCCTGTGGGTCCCACAAAAACCCTTCCATATAGGTGATTTCGGCGCCGCCGATTTCATCCTCAAGGATATCGGCCTCGGTCAGCTGCTGGCAGGCGCCCAGATAGGTATTCATCGTGCGCTCGCCATCATCTTCGGACACGAAGATCATCGAGCGCGCGGTGGGCGCCCCATTGATCAGCCGCGTGGTGGCGTAGTGCACGCCCATGGCATGGAAATCGTCCTGGAAGAAATCGCCCAGCGCGTCGTCGGCCACCTTGCCCACGAAGGCGGCGCGGCCACCCAGCGAGGCGACGCCCGCGGCGGTATTGGCGGCGCTGCCGCCCGAGATCTGCTGCTTGTCCGCCGGCATCCGGCCATAGAGATCGAGCGCCCGGTCGGCATCGATCAGGTGCATGATGCCCTTGGTCATCCCCTCGGCTTCGATGAAGCCAGGCTTGGCCGGCGTGATGATATCGACGATGGCATTGCCGATGGTCAGGACGTCGAAGCGGGAATGGGCCATGGGCTGTGTGCTCTGCATGCTGGTGGGACCGAGCCGATGTAGTCGAACCCCCGGCCCGGTGCAACGGTTATGCGCCCGCGCTGCCGACAATTGCGGCAATCAGCCCATCCACATCCTCGCCCTCGCGCAGCGCGATCTGCCCGTCCAGCATCAGCACCGCCAGCCCATGCACCTGGGCCCAGGCCCCGAGTGCGGCGATCCGCCCATCCGCCCCGGTCGCCGTCGCTGCGCGCAGGGTGGTAAAGGCCGCATTCGCCGCCATGCGCAGTATGGGGCGCTCGTCGCGTTTCAATTCGGGCGAGAACATCAGCCGGAACAGGTTCTGGTTATCCAGCGCGAACCGCACATAGGCCCGCCCCATGGCTTTGAGCTGCTCCGGCGGCGCCACGGCCTGCGCCGCCGTCTCCACCGCCAGCGCGAAATTGCGGAAACCCGTCACCGCCAGGGCCTCCAGCAGCGCCGTCTTGCTGTCGAAATGCCGATATGGCGCCGCCGCCGAAACCCCCACCATGCGGGCCAGTTCGCGCAGGCCAACGCCATCGGGCCCGGCTTCCGCCAGCAGATCCATGCCGGCCGCCAACAGCGCCCGCCGCAGATCGCCATGATGATACCGGCCCGCAATGGGCGAAGTTGACACTGATTACATCCTGCTTTATTTATGTTTCCACTGTTAACATCTATGTGGTTCGGCGCAAGTCCACGGAGTGGCAAAATGCTCGATCTCGATCTGACCTTCGCAATTCTCCACCACCTTGCAGTGTTTACCCTGGTCGGCATCCTCGCCGCCGAATTCGTGCTGCTGCAACCCGGCATCGCCGGCCCGCGCCTCGGCCAGCTCGCCGGCCTGGATCGCTTTTACGGCATGGCGGCCACCATCGTGATCGTCATCGGCATATTGCGCGTTTTCTTCGGCGGCAAGGGCTGGGAATATTACGTCAACAGTCCCAGCTTCTGGGCCAAGATGGCGGCCTTCCTCGTGGTCGGCTTGCTCTCGATCCAACCCACCATGGAGCTGGCCCGCTGGAGTAAGACGCTCAGGGCCGATCCCGCCTTCGCCCCTCCCGCGGTCGCCATCGCCGCCAGCCGAAAATTCCTCAATGCCGAGGTGATCATCCTCGTGCTCATCCCCATCTTCGCGGCGGCGATGGCGCGGGGGTACTAGGGCCAATCGTCATTCAGCTTTCACAGCAGATCGGGAGCCCCGATCTGGTCCCCTCCCCCTTGAGGGGAGGGTTAGGGTGGGGGTTCTGGGCTTTCAAATAGGTTATACCGCTGGATGAGAGCGTTGCGAGTGCAGAACCCCCACCCTTAATCCCTCCCCTCAAGGGGGAGGGAGGCAGATCGTGCCTCTCAAGGCCCAGTAACAAACTGAATGTCGATTGGTCCTAGCCCTCCTTGGGCGCCGGCGTCTTGGGCTCAAACCGGCACCATTCCGCGATGATGCAGCGCCAGCATTCCGGCTTGCGTGCCTTGCACACATAGCGTCCGTGCAGGATCAGCCAGTGATGCGCATGCAGCATATAGCGCTCCGGCACCGCCTTGAGCATGGCCAGCTCCACCGCCAGCGGCGTCTCTCCCGGCGCCAGCCCCGTGCGATTGCCCACCCGGAACAGATGGGTATCCACCGCGATGGTCGGCTGCTTGAAGAAAATATTGAGCACCACATTGGCGGTCTTGCGCCCCACCCCGGGCAGCTCTTCGAGCGCCTCGCGATTGTCCGGCACCTCCCCGCCATGCCGCTCGATCAGCATCTGGCTGAGCGCGAACACATTCTTGGCCTTGTTGCGATAGAGCCCGATGGTCTTGACCAAATCCTCGATCCGCTCCGGCCCCAGCGCCACCATGGCGGCCGGGCTGGGCGCCAGCTCGAACAGTTTTTTCGTCGCCTTGTTCACGCCCACATCCGTCGCCTGTGCCGAAAGCACCACGGCGACCAGCAGCGTAAAGGCATTGCTATAGTCCAGCTCCCCCTTGGGCTCGGGATTATCCTGCTCGAAAGCCGCGAAAATCGCCTCCGCATCGGCCGGGGGAAGCCCCTTCACTTTTTTGCCCTTGGCCATTCTCTCTCCGGTGATTCTGCGCCTATACTGAAGAGGAGTGCCATGTCCATGCAAGCAACAACCACTGCGCCGCTGTTCGCGGCCGAATTGACCCCCCACCGCTCGCTCACCCCGCGCGGCCTGCGGATGGTTATCGCGCTGGTCGCGGCGCTTGGGGCACTGCCCGGCATCATCTTCTTTGCGCTGGGCGCCTGGCCGGTCGCCGGCTTCATGGGCCTCGACGTCATTGCCATCGCCTTCGCCTTGCGCACCGCCATGCGGCGCGAGAAGCGGCGGGAGCAATTGACGCTGTGGTCCGACCGGCTGGAACTGATCGCCACCGATATCAGGGGCGTGGTCGCCAGGGCCCAGTTCAGCCCCAAATCGGTCCGCCTCATCGTCGACCGCGATTTCAACGAGCGCACCACCGCGCTCAAGCTGCGCACCATAAGCGGGGAAACCGAAATCGGCGCCTTCCTCACCCAGGACGATAAGTCCAGCCTGGCAAAAGCCTTCGGCACCGCCCTGCGCAAGGCCCGCGGCTAGGACCAATCGACATTCAGTTTACCACTGGGCAATGAGAGCCACGATCTGCCTCCCTCCCCCTTGTGGGGAGGGATTGAGGGTGGGGGTTCTGAACTCTCAAGGGGCTCATCCGAGGTATGGGCTTAATGAAAGCCTGGAACCCCCACCCTAACCCTCCCCTCAAGGGGGAGGGACCAGATCGGGGCTCCCGAAAATCACGGCAGACTTGAATGTCGATTCAGCCTAGCGTTCATTGCCGTCAAAACCGGGTGGCATTGCGCCGCCCCTGCGCCTAGATATCCCCCATGACAATCCCATTCATGGGTGTTCAAATGAACCAGATGATCACAGCGACGCCGCAGAGCGATTACGACACCATCCAGGCCGCCATCCGCTATCTCAGCGAGAACGGCCCCGATATGCTAGACCTGTCCCGCTTCGCCCGCGCCATGGGCCTGAGCGAGCGCCAGCTCACCGACCTGTTCCGGCGCTGGTGCGGCCTCAGCCCCAAATCCTTCGCCCAGGCAGTGGCGCTCGATCATGCCAAGTCGCTGCTGCGCGACCGCCGGAGCGTGCTCGACACCACCTATGAGGTCGGCCTGTCCTCCACCTCGCGCCTGCATGATCTGTTCGTGGCCTATGAAGCCATGCCGCCCGGCATTTTCCGCGCCGGCGGCGCCGGGCTGGATATGATTTGGGGCACCGCCCCCTCGCCTTTCGGCATGGCGGTCGTTACCGCCACCGAATACGGCATGTCCGGCCTCGGCTTCGCCGATGGCGCCACGAGTGTTGAGGAAGCGTTCCAGGACCTGGCACAGCGCTGGCCCAATGCCCGCTTTACCCGCGACGACGCGCGCGTCGCCCCGATGATCGCCCAGGCGTTCGATCCGGCGCAATGGTCTGCTGACCGCCCGGTTCGGGTGGTGCTGATCGGCACCGATTTCGAGGTCAGTGTGTGGGAAACGCTGCTGAAGATTCCTGTCGGCTGCGCGACGACCTATTCAAAAGTGGCCAACGATATCGGCCGCCCCACCGCCTCCCGCGCCGTCGGCGCCGCGGTGGGCAAGAACCCGATTTCCTTCGTCGTCCCCTGCCACCGCGTCGTCGGCACCTCCGGCGCCCTCACCGGCTACCACTGGGGCGTCCCCCGCAAGCGGGCGATTCTGGGCTGGGAAGCCGGGGTCATTTCGGCGGCGCGTTAAGGATTCACGTGAAACGAGGGGGAGCACGGATGGCTCAGTTCACCCCTCCCAACCTCCCCCTTGATGGGGAGGCTGGGAGGGGGTGCTTCTCCCTGTCGCCTAAGCCCTAAAGCTCCACCCGCCCTTCCAGCTGCCCCTGCGTGCCGATCTGGTAAACCGTCGGCTCGCCCGTCGCCAATTCCCGCTTCAGGATCTGCTCGGGCGTCAGCGCTTCGATCGCCATCACCATGGCGCGCAGCGAATTGCCGTGCGCGGCGATCAGCACGGTCTTGCCCGCCTGCAGCAGCGGCAGGATTTCGGCTTCGTAATAGGGCAGCGTGCGCGCCGCGGTGTCCTTCAGGCTCTCCCCGCCCGGCGGTGGCACGTCATAGGAACGGCGCCAGATCAGCACCTGCTCCTCGCCCCATTTGGCGCGCGCATCGTCCTTGTTCAGCCCCGACAGGTCGCCATAGTCGCGTTCGTTCAGCGCGATATTGCGGGTGATGGTGACGTTGAGCACCTCCATTTCCTCCAGCATCAGGTCCAGCGTGTGCTGGGCCCGGCGCAGCGCCGAGGTATAATACAGATCCGGCACGATGCCCTTGGCCTTGAGCGCCTTGCCGGTCGCCCGCGCCTCGCCGATCCCCTTTTCGGTGAGGTCCGGATTGCGCCAGCCGGTAAACAGGTTCTTGAGGTTCCAGTCGCTTTCCCCGTGGCGCACGAGGATCAGGGTGCCGGTCATGCTAGAAAACTCCGTCAGTTGATAAGCTCACTTACGCCCATGGCTTCGGCGATCAGCGTAAAATCGCCCGCCTCCACCTTGAACAGCGATTTGCGAAAATACATGCCCCAATGGGCCGGGTTGGTTACGAAGGAAAGCTGCGGCAGCAGCGGATAGATATCGGCCTCCTGGCCCGAGAGAAATTTTGCCGGACGGCGCCAGCCAGTCGCATCAGGTCCCATCTGCATCGTCACCGGCTCGCCGGCCAGCACCTGCCCGATAGCGGTGAAGCGGCGCACGCTGTCGGCAACACCCATATTCTCTGTCGGTGAATAATAGACGAACCAATCGCCCGGCTGCACCTGCAGAACCGCGCTGTGCTTGCCATGGGCGAACATCACGAAACCCTGGGCCATCCCGACCAGGACATGTGCTCGTGCCGCCACGCCGATCCAGTGTGTCGGCGTGTCCATGCTCAGAGCCCCAGTACGTCGGCCATGGAATAAAGCCCCGGCTTTTGATCCTTTGCCCACAGCGCCGCCCGGGCCGCGCCATGCGCAAAAATCGCGCGGTCCTCGGCCCGGTGATTAAGCTCGATCCGCTCCGATGGTCCGGCCATGATTACGCTGTGATCCCCCACCACGGTGCCGCCGCGCAGGGTGGCGAAGCCGATGCTGCCCTCCTCGCGTGGTCCGGTATGTCCGTCCCGCACACGCACCGAGTGCTGCGCCAGCGAAATCTCGCGCCCTGCCGCCGCCGCCTGTCCCAGCAGCAGTGCCGTGCCCGATGGGGCATCGACCTTCTTGTTGTGGTGCATTTCGAGGATTTCGATATCGTATTGCGCCAGCACCGCCGCCGCCTGCTTGACGAGGCTCGCCAGCACATTGACGCCCATCGAGAAATTGCCCGACTTGACGATACGTGCCCCCGCCTTGCCCGCCTCGGCGATCGCGGCATCGTCGCTGTCCGAACAGCCGGTCGTGCCGATTACATGGACCAGGCCCAGCCTGGCCGCTTTTTGCGCCAAAGCGACGCTCGCCGCAGGCGCGGTAAAATCAATGACGGCATCGGCCCCGGCCAGTGCCCCGTCCAGATCATCGGTGATCGTCACGCCCAGCGCGCCAATCCCGGCAAACAGCCCGGCATCCTGCCCGATCGCGGGCGTGCCCGGCCGGTCCACCGCAGCATGCAGGCTCAGCCCGCGACCGGCCACCGCGCCATGCACCGCCAGCCCCGACATTGCCGCGACGGCCCGAATATTGGCCGCGCCCATCCGCCCGCCCGCACCGGCAATAACCACCTTGAGATCGGCCATGGCGAACACTCCAGCAATCGACACCTGACTTTGGGCTATACCAGCGCGGCTTGCCAACACCAAGCCACACTTGCGGATAAGAGGAACCTCTTGGCTGTGCTAGACTTGAGCTGTGTTCGCCCCATGAGAGATTGCCCATGACCATCACCAATGCCCTGGCCGGCATCGCCGTCGATGATTTGGCGACCGCCCTGCCCTGGTACGAAATCATGTTCGGCCGCAGCGCCGATGCGCGCCCCATGGCCGATGTCGCGGAATGGAAATTCTCCACCGGCGGCTGGGTGCATGTGTTCACCGATGCCGACCGCGCCGGGGCCTCCTCGGTCACCCTGATCGTCGATGACCTCGCCGCCCATCTCGCCGCGCTCGAACCCCAAGGCATCACCCCGGTCAGCAAGCGCATCGGCGACTACGTCAAAACCGCCATCTTCCGCGACCCCGACGGCAACCAGCTGATTTTCACGCAACCGCTGAAGAATACGTATTGAGAGGTGAGGTGGCACGTAGCGCCGGATGAGGGTGTCCGCGACATTCGGTTTGGCACTGTCGACACGGAGCCCCGATCTGGTCCCCTCCCCCTTGAGGGGAGGGTTAGGGTGGGGGTTCTGCATTGGCAGCGCACTCGATTACGCGATGAGGCAGGACTGACAGCTCGGAACCCCCACCCCAGCCCTCCCCTCAAGGGGGAGGGAGCCGATCCGGGCTATCAATCAGCACGGCAGAGCTGAATGTCGCCCCCTAAGCCACCCGCACCCCACCCGCCATCTCAGCCAAAATCGCCCGCGCCGCAGCTGCCGGGTCTGCCGCCTGGATGATCGGCCGCGCCACCACCAGATGGCTCGCCCCCGCCGCCAGCGCTTGTGCCGGCCCCATCACCCGCTTCTGGTCGCCATGATCGGCCCCGGCCGGCCGGATCCCCGGCGTCACGATCGCCAGTTTCGGCCCCACGATGGTGCGCACCATTTCCGCCTCATGCGGCGATGCCACCAGCCCGCCAATGCCCGCGTCGCGGGCCTGCTGTGCCCGCAGCGCCACCAGCCCCGCCGTGTCGCGCGCAAAGCCGGCCTCGGCCACATCCGCATCGTCCATCGAGGTCAGAACCGAAACGCCCAGCACCATCAGGTCCGATCCAGCCGCGCCGCGCACCGCCGCGCGCATGCACTGCGGATAGGCATGCACGGTCAGCATCGCCGCCCCGGTCGCCGCGATCGCCCCGACGCCTTTTTCCACCGTGTTGTCGATATCGAGCAGCTTGAGGTCGAAGAACACCTTCTTGCCCGCCGCGATCAGCGCCTTGCCCAGCGCGTAGCCGTCGGCGCCATAAAAGCACTGATAGCCGATCTTGTAGAAATCGACGCTGTCGCCCAGCGCCATGACGATATTCTCAGCCTCTGCGCGCGAAGAAACGTCGAGGCCAACGATCAGTTGTCCGCTCATGGCTTGATTCTCCCTGTGGATCAGGCTTCAGTCGCACAACAAAGCGGGCGAGACAACTACGCGCCGCCGATCAGCTCCCGCGTCAGCTGTTCCATCGGCGTCCAATCACAATAGAGCTTGCGCGCCGCGAGGTCGAATACGAAGCCGTTGCCGCCGCCCGGATCGCCCATCCGCCCCTGGTCTTCCGAGCGGGCAATGACCCATTGCCCCAGATGGCATTTGAGCAGCGTCCCCACTCGCGCCATGCCCGCAAAACACGGCGATCTGTCCCGGCTGCACCTCCGTCATCGCCCGGCCCACCGCTTCGACAATCCGCCGCTGCGCGTCGATTGCCCGCTCCCAGCCATCCACGCTCATCATCGGCTCGGCAAAGAACCGGTCCGCCGTTGCCTCGAATTTTTCCGGTGGCAAAAAGCCCGTCGCCGAACGGTCGTTCTCGCCCAGCGCCGGATCGGTGATCACTATTGCGTCCATGATGATCTCGGCCAGTTCCACCGCCTTGCGTTCATCGCTGGCAAACACAATTCTGCCCTCGGCAATCAAGTCCCGCGCCGCAAAGGCTTCGGCCCGCTCCCGGCCAGTCACCGACAACCCCCATTGCGGCACCGGCACTTCAGGATCGATTCTGACCTGCGGATGGCTCAAATACAGCGCGCGCATAAAAACCTCAACCCCGGCTGAAATGGGTCAGTTCATGCACCATGGTCTCGACCTTGCGGATGATCGCCGGTTCAACCGGCGCGCCGTTCGCGTCGAACGCCTCATCCGCCGGCCCGATGCCCAGCAGCGTCGGCACCACCAGCGCGCCGATCTTGGTCATCGATTCGCGCAAATGGCTCAGCGCCCAGATCGTCCCATATTTGCCCGAACTCACCCCGCCAATGCCGAACACCGCATGGCGAAACGGGCTCGGCCGCTGCCGGCTGAGCCAGGCCAGCGTATTGACCGTCAGCGGCGTCACTCCGCCATTATATTCAGGAGAAGCCCAGAACACGATGTCATGGCTGCGGAACAGCTCCGCTAGCTTCTGTGCCGCCTCCGGCACATGCTCGGCTTCCAGGTCCTCGTTGAAGATCGGCATCTCGTAATCGGCGAGGCTGATCGCCGTCACATCCACCCCCGCCGCCTCCAATTGCGCGCCCATATGGCGTTGCAAAACCTGGTTGAGCGATCCCTTGCGGATCGAGCCGGAAAGCGTGAGGGCGGTGGGCATAGGGCGTGGGTCCTGATTGTGGCCGCACACTGCCCGCCGCCGTGCCGCGCCGCAAGAGCCAGGCAGCTCTTGCCATACCGATCGTAATCAGTTAAGTAATTGCCTTAGTGATAACACGAGGGAACCACCATGGCCACCAATATCTTCGTCAACCTGCCCGTTGCCGATCTCGAAGCGTCCAAGACCTTCTTCGGCAAGCTCGGCTTCACCTTCAATGCGCAGTTCACCGATGAAACCGCCGCCGCCATGGTGATCGACGAGAACATTTTCTCCATGCTGCTAACGCACGAAAAATTCGCCCAGTTTACCCCCAAGACCATCGCCGATGCGCGCACGACCAGCGAAGTGCTGATCGCGCTGAGCCGCGACAGCAAGGAAGCGGTCATCGAGCTGTTCGACAAAGCCATCGCCGCCGGCGCCACCGAAACGCGCCCCGGCGACGACTACGGCTTCATGATGAGCCGGGCGTTCTCCGACCTCGATGGTCATATCTGGGAAATCATGTGGATGGACCCCAGCTTCGTCCAGCCGAGCTGAGCCTTCTATTCCTCTCCCCATCGGGGAGAGGTCGCCCAAAGGGCGGGTGAGGGGAATCTCGCCGCAGACTTAGCGCTGCGAGCGTCCACAACATCCCCTCATCCGGCGCTGCGCGCCACCTTCTCCCCAATGGGGAGAAGAAACTAAGCCCCGAACATCGTCTTCAACTTCGCAAAAAACCCGTCCGACGTCGGATTGGTCTCTTCCGTCGTCAGCCGCTGGAATTCCTCCAGCAGCTCGCGCTGTTTCCGCGACAGGTTCTGCGGCGTCTCGATATCGAGCTGCACATAGAGATCGCCGGTGTCTTTGCTGCGCAGCACCGGCATGCCCTTGCCCTTGAGCCGCACCCGCTGCCCCGGCTGCGTTCCCGCCGCCACCTTGACCTTGGCGCGCATCGCATCGAGCGTGGGCACTTCGAATTCCCCGCCCAAAGCCGCCGTCGCCATCGCGATCGGCACGCGGGCATAAAGATCGGCCCCATCGCGCTGGAACAGGTCGTGCGGCCGGATCGAGATGAAAATATACAAATCGCCCGGCGGGCCGCCACGCAGCCCCGCCTCGCCCTCATTGGCGAGGCGTATGCGGGTGCCGTCCTCGATCCCTTTTGGAATATCGACCGAGAGTTTCCGGTTTTCCTGCCGCCGGCCTTGGCCGCCGCAATCGGTGCAGGGCTGGTCCATCATCTGGCCGCGGCCCTGGCAAACCGGGCAGGTCCGCTCGATGGTGAAGAACCCCTGCGCCGCGCGCACCTTGCCATGGCCGTTGCACTGCCGGCAGGTATGGGTGCCGGTGCCTGGCTTGGCGCCGTTGCCGTCGCAGGTGGTGCAGGACACCAGCGTCGGCACGTCGATCTCGACGGTCTGGCCGGCAAAGCTCTCCTCCAGCGAAATTTCGAGATTATAGCGCAAATCGCTGCCGCGCAGCTTGGCCGCCCCGCCGCCACCGCCGCGCCGCCCGCCCATGAAGTCGCCGAAGATATCGTCGAAGATATCGGACATCGAGGAGGTGAATTCCGGCCCGAACCCCGCGCCTGCCCCCGGCCCGCGGCTGCCGTTCTCGAAGGCGGCATGCCCGAACCGGTCATAGGCCGCGCGCTTCTGGCCGTCCTTGAGCGTATCGTAGGCTTCGCTGAGTTCCTTGAACTTGGCTTCCGCATCGGCATTGCCGGGATTGCGGTCGGGATGGTGCACCATCGCGAGCTTGCGATAAGCGCTCTTGAGCGTTGCATCGTCGGCGCCCTTGGCTACGCCGAGCACTTCATAGAAATCACGTTTGGCCAAGAATTTTTCTCCGAAAGCCATGCCGGCACCGGCCCGTCGCGACCATGAACGGGCCGCGCCAAAACCAGTGCCCCAGTAGAAGCAGCCTGAAACCTACCCCTAGATGGCAATCAACCCCGCCGCCCGCAAGGGGAGGCAGGCTTGCCAGACCAAATGAGCAGCGCCCGCTGCATATCAAGAGCGGGGGTTCGGTTCAACTGTGCAGCGAGACCCCTCACGCCAGGCTGAATTGAGATTCTGGTTTGCCGTATATTTTGCGAGCCCGGATCGGCTCCCCTCCCCCTTGAGGGGAAGGGTTGGGGTTGGGGGTGTCGAGGGTGCCGCATACTGGGTGGTTGTGGCGCCTTCGACACCCCCACCCTAGCCCTCCCCTCAAGGGGGAGGGGACCAGATCGCGGCTCTCGATCGGCTGTACAAACTTGATATCGTCTGGCCCCAGGGTGATGTCGGCCGAATAACTAGCTCCGCCGCTTGGCCCCAAAAGCCCGGTTCAACGCCTCGGCCGCTTCCGATTGGGCGAACAGTGCCTTGGTGACCACCTGCCCCAGCCCGAAAAAGCCCTGCGTCACCCCCTCATGCACGGTGCAGCTCGTGCTCACGCCGGCCGCGTCCAGCGCTTCGGCAAGCGCCTCGCCTTCCGAGCGCAGCGGATCGATCTCCGCCAGGATGATCGTCGTCGGTCCCACGCCTGCCAGGTCGGGCCGCGCCACCAGGTCGATGCGCGGATCGCTCATCTGGCCGCGATCCTCCAGTTCATGGCGCATCCGCCATTGCATTCCCGGCAGGCCGATCGGCCGCGCCCGCAGCGTCTCGCCATAGGAGGGCCGGCTCATGTCGCTGCCGGCGATCGGATGGATCAGCACCAGCGCAACCGGCAGCATCAAATGCTCGTCGCGCGCCCGCAGCGCCACGTTCAGCGCCAGATTGCCGCCGGCATCCTCCCCGGCGACAGCCATGCGCCGCGGATCGCCGCCCAGTTCGCGCGCCGCGCTCGCCAGCCACCGCCACGCCGCATAAGCATCCTCGTGCGCTGCCGGAAACTTGTGCTCCGGTGCCAGCCGGTAATCGGCGGAAACGACAATTGCCCCGGTACGCCGCGCCAAGGCTCGCGCCGAAGCGTCGTGCATATCGAGATCCCCGGTGACGAAGCCGCCGCCGTGGAAATAAAGGATCATCGGATTGAGCCGGCTCAACAGGCCCACCGGCCGATAGATGCGCGCCGCCAACTCGCTCTCGGCGCCAGGAAAATTGATTGTCTCGGTGCCCACGCCATCTTCGCTCGGCGCTCGCCCCTGCCGCGCCATGATGGCACTGATGGCATCGGTCAGCTTGGCCTGCCGCCGCGCCGATCCGGGGCTGCTCTGCTCCAATGGCCGCGCGCCCAGTTCCGCCAGCGCCTCGATCACCAGCCTCATATCGGTGTCGAGCCGGTCCATCGGATTGCCATGGATCAGCTCGGCAAGCCGGCCGATACCGTCCGCTTCAGGATTGCTGGCAATGTCGCTCATGATGGCCTCGCGCTGCGTTCAACACCGCACTCTGCGCGGACACCCCCTTCGACCCCCATAATGGGCCGACAATGGGGCTCAATCGGGCCCTTTTATGGATTTGTCATACTCGGCGGTATCATGCCGGGCACGCCAATCGCTCCAGTGGAGCGATTTGAACCGCCGAGGCCATGAAAGCTATGCTTGAATGGCTTAGCTTCACCGACATTCAGCTTTCGCAGGTCTTTCGGCATGCACAGAGCCGCTCCTTCCCCCTTGAGGGGAGGGCTGGGGTGGGGATGTCGTACCACCGGCGAACCCAGTGCCTGTCGGCCCCACCACCCTAACCCCTCAACGGGGAGGGAATGCCATCCAGCGCGACCAGCCTGCCGTGAAAATTGAATGTCGATCCAGCCTAGGCTCGGCTCGCCGGCCAGCGGGCAACAAAAAACCCGGGATCGCTCCCGGGTCGGATCATGATTCACGTGGAACACGTCGAGCCGTCCCGCAGGGCAAATCGCTCCAGTGGAGCGATTTGAGGGGAGAAGGCCATGAGAGCTGTGCTCGAATGGCTGTGGCGACGCGTCTTACGCCGCCTCAACCGCCTCGGCGCTCACATTGTGGTCCATCAGCTTCTTGCGCATGGCATTGACCACGTCGACGCTGAACAGCTCTTCATTGCGCATCACGATGGCTTCGCCGCTGAGATCGGCTCGGCCATGTTCGGCCAGCGTGACAAAGCCGTCCGACACTTCCGGCTCCATCGCCCAGTCGGCCAAAACCTTCTGTGCGCCGACACGCTTGTGCTTGGCGCGGATCTTGGTCAGCCGGCTGGTCTTACCCTTGATCGCGGTGTTGAATTCCTCAGCCGCGCTCAGCGCGGTCCAGAATTCGCGCTCCAGCCCCTTTTCATGGGTGTTGCCGACCAGTTCGGCAATGCGCAGCTGGCAGTTGAAAACGAGATCGGGATAGCCGAGCCGGACGGCATTGGCCATCAGCTTGCGCAGTTTTTCAGGATCGGTGAAGGTTTTTGGATCTGGAATGTTCATATCGCACCATAGGACAGTTCTGCGCGATTACCTAGAACAAAGGCAAAATACGCTATTCTGATGGAAGTCAAGGTGAACGAGGTCACTGGCTAAACCGCCCCCACCCCACGAGAGGGAGGGAGAAGGTAGAACCGCTTGCTCAGTTGTTGAGGTTATAAAGGTCGGTTGGGAGGGGACAGGGTGGGGGGACGGATGCCCCCGAACAATCCGCGCTTACGCCGATGGCTCGCCGACCAGTCCACGAGCCGGCGCCTGTTGATTAAACGGTCTATGCATTGGCGCCGTCTTCCCCAGCCACACGACCTTGCCCACCATGGCGATCACGAAGGCCAGCCAGAAAAACGGCGCGCCCAGGGCCACGATATAATCATAAACCACCGTGCCGTAATTGCCGGCCCCCGCTGCCGGCCAATAGCACCAGGCCAGCAATCCAGCCGTCACGGCCACGCCTGCGAGATAGGATCGCCACCCCGGCATCAATGTCAGTACGATCGTCGATCCCAGCAAAATCAGCAAAGGCATGGTGCGTCCCCCGAAGCCCTGCCTTGATAGCAATGCCGGGTAAGAGCTCCGTGCGAGAAACCATCGCAATTGCAGCCAGTCGCGCAACCTTGCGCTAACCATCCCATTGCAGGCCAACAAAAAAGCCCGGGATCGCTCCCGGGCTTTGTCACTGCAATACTGAAGTTTTAGGCCGACTTTTTGTCGTCGTCCTTGACCTCTTCGAAGTCGGCGTCGACCACGTCGTCATCGTCTTCCGCGGCGTCGCCGGCGGCCTGGGCCTCGGCTTCGGCCTGGCTAGCCTTGTACATCGCTTCGCCCAGCTTCATGGAAGCCTGCGCCAGCGCGTCGGTCTTCTCGCGGATCACTTCGGCGTCGTCGCCGTCGATCACGCCCTTGAGCTCGACAACGGCGGCTTCGATCGCCGCCTTGTCTTCGGCCGAAACCTTGTCGCCATATTCCTTGACCGATTTTTCGGTCGAGTGGATCAGGCTTTCGGCCTGGTTCTTGGCTTCGACGGCTTCGCGCTTCTTCTTGTCGGCCTCGGCGTTCTGCTCGGCTTCCTGCACCATCTTTTCGATATCGGCGTCGCTCAGGCCACCCGAAGCCTGGATGCGGATCTGCTGCTCCTTGCCGGTGCCCTTGTCCTTGGCCGAAACGTTGACGATGCCGTTGGCGTCGATATCGAAGGTCACTTCGATCTGCGGCACGCCACGCGGAGCGGGCGGAATGCCGGCGAGATCGAAATTGCCCAACAGCTTGTTGTTCGCCGCCATTTCGCGCTCACCCTGGAACACGCGGATGGTCACGGCAGACTGGCTGTCTTCAGCCGTCGAGAAGGTCTGGCTCTTCTTGGTCGGGATCGTGGTGTTGCGGTCGATCAGGCGGGTGAACACGCCACCCAGCGTTTCGATGCCCAGCGACAGCGGGGTCACGTCGAGCAGCAGCACGTCCTTGACGTCGCCCTGCAGCACGCCGGCCTGGATCGCGGCGCCGAGCGCCACCACTTCGTCCGGGTTCACGCCCTTATGGGGTTCCTTGCCGAACAGCTGCTTGACGACCTCCTGCACCTTGGGCATGCGGCTCATGCCGCCCACCAGCACGACTTCGTCGATCTGGGCTGCGGTCACACCCGCATCCTTCATCGCCAGCTTGCACGGCTCGATGGTCTTCTGGATCAGGTCATCAACGAGGCTTTCGAACTTCGAGCGGCTCAGCTTCAGCGTCAAATGCTTCGGGCCCGAGGCATCGGCGGTGATGAAGGGCAGGTTGATTTCGGTCTGCGTCGAAGCCGACAGCTCGATCTTGGCCTTTTCCGCAGCTTCCTTGAGGCGCTGCAGAGCCAGCTTGTCGGAGCGGAGGTCGATGCCCTGCTCCTTCTTGAACTCGTCGGCAAAGTAATCGACCAGGCGCATGTCAAAGTCTTCGCCGCCCAGGAACGTATCGCCGTTCGTGGACTTCACTTCGAACACGCCATCGCCGATTTCCAGGATCGATACGTCGAAGGTGCCGCCACCCAGGTCATAGACCGCGATAGTGCCGGTATTCTTCTTGTCGAGGCCATAGGCCAGGGCCGCCGCGGTGGGCTCGTTGATGATGCGCAGCACTTCAAGGCCGGCAATCTTGCCCGCGTCCTTGGTGGCCTGGCGCTGGCTGTCGTTGAAATAGGCGGGAACGGTGATGACGGCCTGCGTAACGGTCTCGCCGAGATAGGACTCGGCGGTTTCCTTCATCTTCTGCAGAATCATGGCCGAAACCTGCGAGGGCGAATACTTTTCGCCCGAGGCTTCCACCCATGCGTCGCCATTGTCGGCGGCGACGATCTTGAAGGGGACCAGGTTCTTGTCCTTGCCGACCACCTTGTCGTCATAGCGGCGCCCGATCAGGCGCTTGACGGCAAACAGCGTGCCTTCGGGATTGGTGACCGCCTGGCGCTTTGCCGGCTGGCCCACAAGGCGCTCGCCGTCCTTGGAGAACGCGACCATCGAGGGCGTGGTGCGCGCGCCTTCGGCATTTTCGATCACTTTGGGGTTCGAGCCATCCATCACTGCCACGCAGCTATTGGTGGTCCCGAGGTCGATACCGATAACTTTAGCCATTACTATGCCTCTCTTTCAGCAAACCCATGTTGAAACCCCTCTCTCGAAGCAGTCTCGTGGCCGTTGCCAGCCGGGCTCCCTTGCAAGTTGAATG
This sequence comes from uncultured Alphaproteobacteria bacterium, assembly GCA_963717095.1. Classification (GTDB taxonomy): domain Bacteria; phylum Pseudomonadota; class Alphaproteobacteria; order Rhizobiales; family Devosiaceae; genus Devosia. The sequence continues at coordinate 174,735 of CAVQVF010000009.1, read as the reverse complement.
TGCCCATTGCGGGGCCTGCGGCGTATATAGGGGGGTCGCCGTAACGCTTCAAGCGCGCAAACAGCGTTTGGACATATCGCCGGGCTTGCAACGTTAAGAAAAAGCCCACCCGGCGGGATGGGCTCCTCAATTGCTTCCATAGCCCCATGGTGAGGTGCAAGCTCTCGCGAGCCTCCAACCACGAGGGGCGTGTCACCCAGCCAATCAATCGCTGATGGTATAGCTGTTCAATTCGCAAATATTGACGTGTTCGGCAGTGGTCTCGGCGCCGCCCTGCATCACGAATTTGAAGTCGTAGAGGCATTCCGAGCTGCCGTCGCCAATCGTCACCGTGCCTTGGTAGCCCGCTTCCAGAATTCCGTCGTCGCCCAGCAAGTCATAGCCCCAGCTCTTGTCGATTGATGGCGCCGCATAGAAATAATGCAGATCCGACGCGCTGTCATTGATCAGCGTGAATTCGACGGTTTGTGCCGCAGCGGGCAGCACCAGTGCGATAAACGCCAGGGCTGCGATACCGCCCCTCATCAGTTTGTTCATAATCAGTCCCCCAGGCCGGAGCATGATTGTTCCCCGGCAGTACTTATTTTGCATGGCCCAATCATGCCGCCAAGAGTGATTTGGGGCCTGCGCGAGCGCCGATATCTCCGACATTGGTATTGTATCGGTCGCGATTGCCAACTTCCCAAAGCCATAGGCGCCCATTACAACCCCATCCATGCTGACCCCCGGCACAGTGCTGCTCCACGATACGCTCGATCCTGCGGGAGCGAACCTGCTGTTCACCGCCCCGCGCGAAATCGTGGTCGCCCATACCGCCGCCGAAGCCATCGCCGCTTTGGCCAGGCTCGAAACCGCCCGCGCCCAGGGCCTCTGGACCGCCGGTTATCTCGCCTATGAGCTGGGTTTTATCTTCGAGGAACGCCTCGCCCACCGCCTGCCCGCCCGCAGCGATGTTCCTTTACTCTGGATGGGCCTCTACGATGCCCCCCAGCGCCTGAACCCCACCGAAGTCGATGCCTTTCTGGCCTCCATCGCCGGCCCCGCCGGCCGCGCCATCAATATCGCGCCCCGCCTCGATCTGCCCGCCTATGCCAGCGCCTTCGATACAGTGAAAAATTTCATCGCCGTTGGTGACACCTATCAGGTCAATCTCACCTTCAAGGCCGATTTCACCCTCGATGGGGATGCCGTCGCGCTCTACCGCGATCTCATGCGCAAGCAGCCCGTCGCCTATGGCGCCCTCATCGCCACGGCAGAACACACCATTTTGTCGCGTTCCCCCGAACTCTTCGTCGCCAACCGCGCTGGTGCCCTCTCCGCCCGCCCCATGAAGGGCACCATGCCGCGCGGCCGCACCCTCGCCGAAGACGAGGTCGGTCGCCTGGCGCTGGCCAGTGACGAAAAAAACCGCGCCGAAAACCTGATGATCGTCGACCTCCTCCGCAACGATCTCGGCCGCATCGCTCAGATCGGCTCAGTCAAGGTGACGGACCTGTTCACCGTGGAAACCTACCGTACCCTCCACACCATGACCTCGGGCATCACCGCCACGTTGAAGCCCGGCTTCACCCCCACCGATATCCTCACCAACCTCTTCCCCTGCGGCTCCATCACCGGCGCGCCAAAACTGCGCGCCATGGAAATCATCGCCGCTGTAGAAGCCGGCCCGCGCGGCGTCTATACCGGCTCCATCGGCTATATCGCCCCCTCCGGCGATCTCACCTTCAACGTCGCCATCCGCACCGCAATCATCGACAGCACCGGCCGTGGCGAAATCGGCATCGGCGGCGGCATCGTCGCCGATAGCTCTGTTCAGGACGAATATCAGGAGGCCCTGCTCAAAATGGCATTCTTCTCAGATCCCGCCACGCCCATCTGCCTGATCGAAACCTTGGCTTGGCAACCCGGCACCGGCTATTACCTGCTCGATCGCCATCTCACCCGCATGGCGGCCTCGGCGCAATATTTCCGCCTGCCCTTCGATGCCAACAAGAAATCCGGCATGCTGGCGGATTTGGCCCAGAATTTCACCGCCCCCATGCGCGTCCGCCTCACCCTGCACGAGACCGACGGCCCCGCCATCACCGCCGTGCCATTGCCACCCAATCCGGATATTTTCCGCTTCTCCATCGCCCCCGAAAAGCTCGATTCCCACAGCCTCTGGCTCGCCCACAAAACCACCAACCGCGCCTTCTACGACGAACCCCGCCAGCGCGCCCACGCCGCCACAGGCGTCGATGAAGTTATTTTCCTCAACGAAAACAATGAATTGACCGAAGGCTCGATCACCAACCTGTTCATCGAACGCGACGGCATCCTGCTGACGCCGCCCCTCTCCGCCGGTCTCCTGCCCGGCACCTTGCGCGCCGAACTCATCGACACCGGCCGCGCCATCGAACACTCTCTAACCCTGGCCGACCTCGAATCGGCCGCCACGATTTACCTCGGCAATTCCGTCCGCGGCCTGCTGCGTGCCGAGTGGCTAAAGCCCTGATTATAAGGAGTTTTCATGCTCGATATCACCTCCAGTGACGTCCTCATCGTCGTCGATATGCAATATGATTTCCTCCCCGGCGGTAGTCTCGCGGTGGCCGGTGGCGACGAAATCGTCCCCCTGATCAATACCTTGGCCAAGAAGTTCACCAATGTGGTGCTGACCCAGGACTGGCATCCGTCCGACCACATCTCCTTCGCCAGCCAGCATGAGGGGAAAAACCCCTTCGATATCATCGACCTGCCCTATGGCCAGCAAGTGCTCTGGCCCGATCACTGCGTCTGGAACACCCGCGGCGCCGACCTGTCTGCCGATCTGGACATTCCCCACGCCCAACTGATCATCCGCAAAGGCTATAACCGCAGGATCGATAGCTATTCCGGCTTCCAGGAAGCCGACCGCGAAACCCTGACCGGGCTCGCCGGCTATCTCAACGAGCGTGACCTCGGCCGGATCTATGTCGCTGGTTTAGCAACCGATTTCTGCGTCGGCTGGACCGCCATCGACGCCGCCGCCGGCGGCTTCGACGTCACCATCATCGAAGACGCGACGCGGGCAATCGACAACGCCGGCTCGCTGGCGAAGGCATGGGCGGACATGGCCGAGGCTGGGGTGGAGCGGGTGATGAGCAAGGATATTTTGGGATAAATCTGCCACGCCCTCGTGGTTCGAGGGTCGCTTCGCTCCCGCCTCACCATGAGGGCTACTTAAACACCATGCTCCAGCAGCCCTCATGGTGAGGTGCGAGTTCTTACGAGCCTCGAACCACGAGGGCGTGGCACAATGCTAAAGCAAATCCCCGCTTGCGCGGGGATTCACGTGAAACGCTACAGTTAGCGTCCTAAACGCTCTTATCGATCGTTTCCACGCCTTCGGCATGGCTTGGGCCACCCTTGGCCACGCCCACCATTGCCGGCCGCAACACCCGGTCGCCAATGGCAAAACCCGCCTGCACCACCTGCACAACAGTGCCTTCCGGCCGGCTCGGGTCCGGCACTTCGAACATCGCCTGATGCTTATGCGGATCGAACTTCTGCCCTTCGGCCTCGATCGGCTTGACGCCGTGCTTGGCCAGCAGCCGCTGCATTTCGCGCTCGGTCATTTCGATGCCGTCGATCAACGACTTAGTCGTCGCGTCGCCCGATTCGCGCGCTTCCGCCGGCAACACCATCAGCGCCCGGCTCAGGGCATCGGTCGCGCTCAGCATATCGCGGGCAAAACCGGCAATGGCATAGGACCGGGTATCGGCCACTTCCCGCTCGGTGCGTTTGCGCAGATTTTCCATCTCGGCGATGGTGCGCAGCACGCGGTCCTTGAGTTCGGCGTTTTCCGCCCGCAGCGTGGCCGCCGGATCGACTTCCGGCTCGGTCGCCAAAATCTCGATCTCGGGATTGTCGTCCTGCGAGGCGTTTTCGTCGCTCATCATCATAATTTCCGCAGTTAACTGAATTTGACCCCGCATATCGGCCAAAGCGGGCGGTTTTTCAAGCCTCTAGCGCTTCCTTGCCATCATTGAGCTGATGACATGGGCGGTATAATCCACAACCGGCACGATGCGCGCATAGTTCAGCCGCGTCGGCCCGATCACCCCCAATACGCCCACCACCTTGTCATTGGCGTCCTTGTACGGACTCAAAATGACCGATGATCCCGACAGGGAAAACAGCTTGTTTTCCGAGCCGATGAAAATGCGCACCCCCTGCGCCTTCTCGGTATCGCCCAACAGGTCCAGCAGCCCATCCTTGCTTTCCAGCTCATCGAACAATTGCCGCATCCGGCTTAAATCTTCCGACGCCATGGCGTCATTGATCAGATTGGCCCGCCCCCGCACGATGATCGTTGGCTGCCCGGCGCTGGAAGGCTGCGCCAGCGTGGCGATCCCGTCATCCACCAGCTTTTGCGTTAACTCATCCAGTTCCGCGCGCTGTTCGGCCCGTTGCTCGCTCAAAATCTTGCGTGCCTCGGGAATAGTGCGCCCGATCACGTGATGGGCCAGATAATTGCTCGCCTGCTGCAACGCGCTGGCCGTCAGCCCCGGTGGCAGGTCCATGATGCGGTTTTCCACCTGCCCATCCTGCCCCACCAGCACCGCCATGGCCCGCAACGCATCCAGCCGCACGAATTCGATATGGCGCAGCACCATGTCGGCCTTGGCGGCGATCACCACGCCCGCGCCCTGGCTGAGGCCACTCAGAAGTTGGCTGGCTTCCGTGAGCAGGTCCTCGACCTGCCCTTGCCGTGCCTGCCCCTCGATATTCTTGGATATCTGCAGCCGCTCGCGCTCGTCGACGCTGCCGATTTCCAGCATGGCATCGACGAAAAACCGCAAGCCTTCCTGCGTTGGTGCCCGCCCGGCCGAAGTATGCGGCGCCGCGATCAGCCCCAGATCCTCAAGGTCCGCCATCACGTTACGAACCGAGGCTGGCGACAGCCCCACCTGCAGCAGCCGGCTCAGATCGCGCGAGCCCACCGGCATCCCGGTCTCAAGATAGCGCTCGACGATCTTCTTGAAGATGTCCTGGCTGCGGGTATTGAGCACCGCGAGAAAGTCTTCCGGGGGCTTTGCCATGCGTTCTGTAAAATCTTCCGTTTAACCCTGCGCGATCATTTAAGCGCATTGCAGCCTCCCGCCAAGCGTCCGCGGCTTGTGACGGGCTCTCTGGGGAGGTATGAGGGCGGATTAAGACTTCACTAACCAAGACGGTGATTTGCCCATGCGGCCTTCCGGACGTGAGCCCAACCAGATGCGCGCCGTCACCATCGAGCGCGCCGTCTCGCAAAAGGCCGAGGGCTCGTGCCTCGTGCAGTTCGGCAATACCAAGGTTTTGGTGACCGCTTCGGTTGAAACCAGCCTCCCCGGCTGGCTGCGCGGCAAGGGCCAGGGCTGGGTCACCGCCGAATACGGCATGCTGCCCCGCGCCACCGGCTCGCGCAATCGCCGCGAAGCCACCACCGGCAAGCAGTCCGGCCGCACCCAGGAAATCCAGCGCCTCATCGGGCGCTCCCTGCGCGCCGTGGTCGATATGACCCTTCTGGGTGAAAACCAGATCACCATTGATTGCGACGTGCTCGAAGCCGATGGCGGCACTCGCACCGCCTCGATCACCGGCGCCTATATCGCCCTGGCCGATGCCATATCCTGGATGGACGAGCGCAAGCTGACCAAGGGCAAGGCTCTGCGCGATAGCGTGGCCGCAGTGTCCTGCGGCATTTATCGCGGCGCCCCGGTGCTCGATCTCGATTACCTCGAAGACGTCGAAGCCCATACCGATGCCAATTTCGTGCTGACCGGCTCGGGTAAATATGTCGAAATCCAGGGCACCGCCGAACAGGTCCCCTTCAGCCGCGATGAACTCAATGCCCTGATGACCCTGGCCGAACAGGGCATTGGCGAACTCACCCTCCTGCAACAGACGGCGCTGTCCCAATGATCGGCTGGATTCTCAAGAAGATTTCGACCTCCCGGCCCGCCGCGCGGCAGCAGGACGAGCCGCGTGCGACGGCACCGGAAGCCTGCGCCATCTGGCATGACGTCGTTCGCGCGCTCGACGCCAAGCCCAAGAGCACCAAATGAGCGCCGCCCTCAAGCTCCGCGATCGGCGATCGCCTGGTCCTGGCTTCCCACAACAAGGGCAAGCTGGTTGAATTCCAGGAACTGTTCGAACCCTTTGGTCTCGAACTGATTTCCGCGGCCGAACTCGACCTGCCCGAGCCTGAGGAAACCGGCACCACCTTTGCCGAAAACGCCCGTCTCAAGGCCCATGCCGCGGCCCAGGGCTCCGGCATGATCGCCCTCAGCGACGATTCGGGCCTTTGCGTCGACGCGCTTGGCGGCGATCCCGGGGTTTACACCGCCGATTGGGCCGGCGTTCCGCGCAATTTCGCGCATGCCATGAAGCGCGTCGAAGATGCGCTGCAGGCCGCCAATGCCACCTCGCCGAGCCAGCGCCGCGCCTCGTTCAATGCCACGCTGTGCCTGGCCCATCCCGATGGGCGCGACGCTCTATTCGTCGGCCGCTGCGATGGCACCATGGTCTGGCCACCGCGCGGCGAGCGCGGCCATGGCTATGATCCCGCCTTCATGCCCGATGGCTACGACATCACCTTTGGCCAGATGCCGGCTGAAATGAAGCATTCCTGGACACCCGGCGAGACCGGCCTGTCGCACCGCGCCCGCGCGTTTGCGAAGTTTGTGGAGCAAGCCATTGAGCGCGAATGATCTGTTCGGGGTCTATGTGCACTGGCCCTTCTGCGCCAGCAAATGCCCCTATTGCGATTTCAACTCGCACGTCCATCGCGGCCCCTTCGATGAGCAAGCCTATGTCGCCGCCTATGAGCGCGAAATCGCCCATGCCGCCAGCCTGACCTCCGGCCGCGTCGTGCAATCCATCTTCTTCGGCGGTGGCACGCCGTCCCTGATGAGCCCCTGGGCCGTCGAAAAGATCATCGATTCCATCGCCCGCCACTGGACCGTCGAGTCCAAGGCCGAAATCACGCTGGAAGCCAATCCCACCAGCGTCGAAGTCGAGCGTTTCAAGGGCTTCCGCTCCGCCGGCATCAATCGCGTCTCGCTCGGCGTGCAGTCCCTGCGCCCGCAGCCGCTGGCCGAACTCGGCCGCCGCCATACGGTGGAAGAAGCCGTCGCCGCCGTGCGCATCGCCCAGTCGGTGTTCGACCGGTCCAGCTTCGATCTGATCTATGCCCGCCCCCACCAGACTCTCGAAGACTGGGAAGACGAGCTCAAGGAAGCCCTCTGGCTCGCCAAGGGCCATATTTCGCTCTACCAGCTCACCATCGAGCAGGGCACGCGCTATTTCGACCTGCACAAGGCCGGCAAGCTCATCATGCCCGATGAGGACCTTGCCGCCGATTTCTACGAGCTGACCCAGGACCTCACCGCCCAGGCCGGCATGCCCGCCTATGAGATTTCCAACCACGCCCGCCCCGGCCAGGAGAGCGAGCATAACCTGCTCTATTGGCGCTATGGCGAATATGCCGGCATCGGCCCCGGCGCCCATGGCCGGCTGCTGATCAACAACCAGCGCCACGCCACCGCGACCGAAAAAATGCCGTTCGACTGGCAGAAAAAGGTCGTCTCCAACGGCCACGGCCTCGTCACCGACGATGTTTTGACCTGGGAAGAGCAGGGCGACGAATTCCTCGTCATGGGCCTGCGCCTGCGCGAAGGCATCTCCCCCCAGCGCTTCACCGCGCTCAGCGGCCGCAAGATCAACCAGCGCCAGATCGACGATCTCAAGGGCTATGGGTTCGTCGAAACCCTCCCCAACGGCAATATCCGCGTCACCGATCGCGGCTGGCCCGTGCTGGATGCCGTGGTCGCGGATTTGGCGGCTTAAACTTCTATTCCTCTCCCCACATCGGGGAGAGGAATCGAGAGCTTCGCCCTCTCCACCACGGCCGCCCCACCATTTCCAACCTGCTTGATCGCCAGCCCATATTCCCCCTGCCCATTGGCCAGGAACCGGAACAACCCGTCACGCCCGTTGAACCCGGTCGCCGCCGTCAGCGCCGCTGCGCTATAGCGCGGATTGCTCTGCGACAGCGTTTTCACATTGGCCAGGATCACCGCCGTATAGGCCAGCGTCGCCACTTGCAGCGGGGCCGCGCCGAACCGCGCCTGATATTCGCCCGCGATCGCCATCAGCCCGCTCGGATCGACCGCCGGATAGATCGCCCCGGTCAGCCCCGGCACCTGCGCCAGCCTGCCGTCATTGTCCCATTCGGGCGATCCCACCACCAGCAGCCCGCTCGCCCCCGCCTGCTGCAGCGCCGCCCCGAAAGCCGGTGCCGTCGCCGTATCCGGCAGGAACAGCGTATCGATATAGCCCGTCTTGAGCATCGGCAGCGCCTGCTGCACGATGCCCTGCGCCTCGGCGGCGCTGCCATAGCTATAGACCGCCGCCGGGCTCAGCCCGATCGCCGCCACCGCCTGCCGGAACGCCCTTTCCTGTGCCGCGCCGGCTGCGGTCGCCGGAAACGCCCCGGCAAAGCCGCGATGACCTTTGCTCACGGCATAGCCCACGCCCCGCTTCGCCGCCGCCTCGGGCAAAACGCTGAGCAGATACACCCCCGGCGCCGCCGCGCTGGACTCATTGGCAAAGCCGATCACCGGCACCCCGGCCGCACGCGCCACGCTGCCCACGGCCATCACCTGGTCGCTCCGCACCGGCCCCAGGATCAGGCTCGCGCCTTCCCCCAGCGCCGCGCTCGCCGCCTGGCTGGCGCTGCCCGCCGAAGCGCCGCTGTCGCGCAGCGAAATCGTGATGTTCTCGGCAATATTGGGATTGGCCTCGATAAAGCCCATGGCGAGCTTGGCGCCATTGGCCAGCGCCGTTGCCATGCCCGCCAGCGCCGGATCGCTCAGCGGCAGTAGCAGCGCCACCCGCACCGGCCCGCGTCCAAACACCTCGCCCGCCGCCATGGGCTGGCTCGGCTGCTGCAATGGCCCAGTGGCCGGCTGTTGCTGCTGGCTTTGCGGATCGTCCCATGGAAACGACAGTTCCCGGTCGCCAAGCATCAGCCCGCCGGACGAACAAGCCGCCAATGCCCCCGCTACCGCCCCCGCGGCCAGCCCTTTCAAGAATTTTGCGATCACGCTTTGCCCCTCCAGGCCCGCGGATTGTCCAAACTTGAGCCCTTGCGGTTAAGCAATTCTATACTTTGCCCGCCCCGCTCTCTAAAACAGTCATTGGACAGCGAAAGGATCGCGCGTGGACGAGCAGCAGACCAAATCTTTGGCCTATTTCATTGCCGGCCAGAGCTTTACCGCACCGCCATTAGCGCCCGGCCTCTATGTCGTGGCCACCCCGATCGGCAATCTGCGCGACATCACCATCCGGGCGCTGGAAACCCTCGCCGCCGTCGATGCGGTGCTGTGCGAGGACACCCGCATGTCCGCCCGCCTGCTCGATCACTACGGCATCAAGGGCCGCGCGTATTGCCCTGCACGAACACAATGAGCGCGCCAAGGCCGACGACATCGTCGACCGTATCGCCGCCGGGCAAACCTTCGCGCTGATCTCCGATGCCGGCACGCCCTTGCTGTCCGATCCGGGCTTTCCGCTGATCCGCGCTTTGGCCGAAGCCAATCTGCCCGTCTTCGCCATCCCCGGCGCCTCGGCCCTGCTCTCGGCGCTGGTCGTCGCCGGCCTGCCCACCGACGCCTTTGCCTTCCACGGCTTCCTGCCCCCCAAGGCCGGCGCGCGCGCTAACGCCCTCAAGGCGCTCGCCGATTCACGTGAAACTTTAGTGTTCTACGAAAGCCCGCGCCGCCTCGATGACACGCTGGCCGCCATGGCCCTCGCCTTCGGCCCCGATCGCCCGGCCGCCGTGGCGCTGGAACTCACCAAGCGCTTCGAGCGCGTCCATCGCGGCACGCTGGCCGATCTTGCCGCCGAATTTGCCGATACCGAAACCAAGGGCGAAGCCGTCATCGTCGTCGGCGGCTCCCCGGAGGCTGCAGCCCCCGACGCCGCCGACTGGACCGCCGCGCTGGTCTCTGCGCTGGCCGATCAACCCCTGCGCGTCGCCGTCGACGCCATCACCGCCCAATACGGCCTCAAGCGCAAACAGGTCTATGATGCCGCCCTCGCCCTCAAAGCCCAAGAATAAGGCAAGCGTGTCGCCGCCCACCTTGGCGGCCATCGGGGCGAAGCCCTGGCCGCCTGGTTCCTGCGCCTGCAATTCTACCGCATCATCGCCAGCCGCTACAAAACCCCGGTCGGCGAAATCGACCTGATCGCCCAGCGCTTCGGCACCACCGTCTTCGTCGAAGTCAAAGCCCGCGCCTCACGCGCCGGCTATGCCGATGCGCTTGGAAGCCGTCAACACGTCGCGCATAACCCGCGCCGCGCAGTACTGGCTTGCCAAGCATCCCGCCCAGGCGGAAACGCCGTTCCGCTTCGATGTGATTTTCCTTGCGCCCCGCTCCTGGCCGCGCCATGTCATCAACGCTTTCGACGCCAGTTAAGAGAACCCCATGAGCCTCAAAGTCGCCGTCCAGATGGACCATGTCGCCACCATCAATCCGCTCGGCGATTCCACCTTCGCCATGATGCTCGAAGCCCAGCAACGCGGCCACACGCTGCTGCATTACACCCCCGATACCCTGGCCCTGCGCGGCGACGTGGTCTCGGCCCTGGCCGCCCCCATCACCGTCGTCGACAAGCCCAAGGGCGAACACTTCACGCTCGGCGAAGCCAGCCGCGTCGATCTCTCCACCCAGGACGTGGTGCTGATGCGCCAGGACCCGCCCTTCGACATGAACTACATCACGCTGACCCACCTGCTGGACAAGCATTCACCCCAAGACCCTGGTGGTCAATCCGCCCGTCGGCGGTGCGCAATGCGCCCGAAAAAATCCTCGTCACCGATTTCCCCGAGCTGATGCCGCCGACCCTGGTCACCCGCGACCGGGCCATGATCCATGCCTTCCGCAAGGAGCATGGCAACATCATCGTCAAACCCCTTTACGGCAATGGCGGCGCCGGCGTGTTCTTCATCCAGGAGGGCGACCACAACCTCGCCAGCCTGCTCGAACTGTTCGAGCAGAATTACCGCGAACCCTTCATGATCCAGAAATACCTGCCGGACGTGCGCAAGGGCGACAAGCGCATCATCATCATCGATGGCGAGCCCATCATGGGCCTCAACCGCATCCCCGCCGATGGCGAAGCCCGCTCCAACATGCATGTCGGCGGCCGCCCCGAACTCTCCCCCCTCACCGCCCGCGAGCTGGAAATCTGCGCCACCATCGCCCCGGCGCTCAAGGAGCGCGGCATGATCTTCGTCGGCATCGACGTCATCGGCGACTACCTCACCGAAATCAACGTCACCTCCCCCACCGGCATCCGCGAAATCAAGCGCTTCGGCGGCCCCGATATCGCAGTGATGATCTGGGACGCCATCGAGAAGCGGAGGAAATAATCGCCGTTGTTCAGTCGACACCCTCCCCCTTGCGGGGAGGGATCAAGGCGCGGGGGAGTGTAGCCCCGATCTGACATCGTGGCTCGACACCCTCACCCCCTCCCCTGTCAAGGGGGATGTCACTTTGGGCTGGTGTTTGCGGGGGTCGCTCTGCGCTCAATCCCGCCCCATCAACGGAGGCAGGCCGCAGCGCAGCGCTCGGTTCCATCGTCTCCCGCCCCCTGTGGAGAGGGGACGGGGTGCGGGTTCTCAAAGCGTCCAGAGTGAACAGTCCCCGTCAGGGGAGGTGCCGCCCGGTGGACGCGGCAGTAGGTGCCCAATGGAGCCTCCACCCCCAGTAGGCATTTCCCGCTCAACCCGCTAGGTTGCCCCATCACGCCGGGGGATCGCCAGTGCCGACCAATACCTTTTTCGTTGCCCTGGCCACCCTGTTCGCGACGGTCGGCGTGGCCGATATCGCCTTCATCTTCGCCGCGCTCACCAAGGACCACACCCCCAGCGAGCGCTTCATCTTCGCCACGCGCGGCGTCATCATCGCCGCCGTCATCCTGCTGTTCTTCGCCGTGCTGGGCAATCCGATCCTCGAATTGTTCGGCATCACCATCCCGGCTTTGCGCACGGCCGGTGGCGTGCTGCTGCTGTTGATCGCCATCGACATGGTGTTTGCCCGCCATTCCGGCGCCACCAACACCACCACCGAGGAAGATGTCGAAGCCCGCCAGCGCCACGATATTTCGGTATTTCCCGCTGGCCATGCCGCTGCTGGCCGGCCCCGGCGCCATCAGCGCCGTCATCCTGCTGACCACCGGCGCCAAAACCGATCTGGATTATTGGCCGTGCTGGTCGCCATCGTCGTCATCCTGGCTTTGGCCTGGCTGCTCTGTCGCCATCCCGTCCAGCGCCTGCTCGGCATCACCGGCCTGGCGGTGGTGTCGCGCGTCGTCGGCATCCTGCTGGCCGCCCTGGCGGTGCAGTTCATCTTCGATGGCGTCGTCCAGCGGGCTCTCGGGCCGAATCGTCAATTGGTAAGATCTGCGTTAACATGTAACGCTCGGCATTGACCTGCATGGCGCCCGGCCTCTGTCGCATGGATGGGCCACGCCAAACGTTCTGCGCATCTTGCCAGCATCGAGCACGTCGCCTGCTCCAGCCGGTCTACCATGCTCGGGCTGCCCAATCGAAAAAACTGATGCCGGCGCATCCGAGGCCGGGCGCCGTCTGAAAACGGCCGGCGCGAGCCGACCGCTGAACGCCAAGACGCTCTTACTTCTTCTTGACCGTGCCGCTGCTGCCGGCGCCCAGGCCGGTCGCGTTGGCCGTCACGGCCACTTTTTCCTTCTTTGGCTTCTTGGCTTCTTTGTTGCTTTTCATCTGACCTTTGGCCATCAACCGTCTCCTCGCGCTGCGGGCGGCATGCCCTTTAAATCACCAGCTAAAATCTATGCCTTTGGCACAAAAGTGACAAGCGAGCTTCGCGCGGAAATGATCGGCATTGCCCGCCTCATTTCTGGATGCGGCAGCGTCCCGCCGGGGCCCAGCGCGGCGACGGCGCGCGGATCGCAGCCGGTCAGCAGGAAATTGATCCAGTCGTTCTCGTCGCCATAAAACGCGTTGCGGTCCACCTCTTCGCGGATGCCGCGCACCACCCCGGTCTGCGTCCACTGCCAGAAGGTCCAGGGCCGGTTGCGATAGCGCTCATGCGGCTCGGCGGCGGTCGAGCGCAGCCAGAACGCATTGGGGAAATATTCGCCCTCCAGCACGTCGCGGTGGAAGGTCATGTCGGTATAGATGATCGGCAGCTTGCCGGTATGGGCCTCCATCGCCGCCAGCATCACCCGGATTTTCTCCAGCGCGTCGGCGCGGCTCGGCTTGTTCTTGCAGCTCGAATGGTTGTTCCATTCCAGGTCCAGCACCGGCGGCAGCGCATCGGGATCGTTGGGCACGTTGGCGATGAACCACGCCGCCTGCTCGGAGGCCAGCGAGCACCAGGTCATGAAGTGATAGGCGCCGCGCGGCATGCCGGCATCGCGGGCGCGCCGCCAGTTCGCATAGAAATTGGGGTCGATATAGTCCTTGCCCTCGGTCGCCTTCATGAAGACGAAATGGATGCCCGAGGCATAGGCTGGTGCGCAGATCGGGATTGGACTGGTAGCGGGCGATATCGATGCCCTGGATCGGCAGGCCGCGGGCCCGGTCCACCCCGGCATGGGGCCGGTTATCGCCCGGAATGGCGCCATAAAGCCCGCCGCCGCTGGCGCAGGCCGCCAGCAAGACGACGAGCGCGGCCATCGCCGCGCTCTTGCAGATCGCCGACGGCGAGGGGATGGACCAACCGGCAATCATCAACGGGAACACTCATGACGCAACATAAATCTGAAATTTTGATTCAACATGGCGCGGTTAAGGAAATCTTGCCTTTACCATTTCGCCTGCCGGCATGGTTAACTGGCCGGCAGATGTTCGCTAAACGTTCTTGTTCGGCGGCCGTGGCCTCTGCTACCGTCAGCTCAGTGTGGGGGCATAGGCATGGTGGCGCGGGTCGCGACGGTGGCGTTTCTGGGTATCGAGGCGGTGCCGGTCGACGTGCAGGTGCAGATCGCGCCCGGCCTGCCGAACTTCCTCATGGTCGGCCTGCCCGACAAGGCGGTCAAGGAATGCGGCGAGCGCGTGCGCGCCGCCCTGGTCGCCTCCGGGCTGGGCCTGCCGCCCAAGCGCATCACCGTCAACCTGGCGCCCGCCGACCTGCCCAAGGAGGGCAGCCATTACGATCTGCCCATCGCCCTGGCGCTGATGGCCGCCATCGGCGCCATCCCGCGCGATGCGCTCGACGGCTTTCTGGCGCTGGGCGAACTGGGGCTCGATGGCCGCCTCGCCCATGTCGCAGGGCATCCTGCCCGCCGCCATCGCCGCCCATGGCCGGGACCTCGGCATCATCTGCCCCACCGCCTCCGGGCCCGAAGCCGCCTGGGCCGGCGAGGATATCGATATCGTCGCCGCCGATAGCCTGCTTGCTCTGGTCAATCACCTCACCGGCCATCAGCTTGCCGCCCGGCCGCAGCCCAAGCGCTATCTCCCCAACACGCGCCTTGCCCGATCTCAGCGAAGTGCGCGGCCAGCTCGTGGCCCGCCGCGCGCTGGAAGTCGCCGCAGCCGGCGGCCACAATATGCTGATGATCGGCCCGCCCGGCGCCGGAAAGTCCATGCTGGCGGCCCGCCTGCCCTCCATCCTGCCGCCGCTCGATCCGCGCGAATTGCTCGATGTCTCGATGATCCAGTCGATTGCCGGGGAACTGGCCGGCGGCGCCATTTCCGATCGCCGCCCGTTCCGCGCGCCCCATCATTCCGCCTCGATGGCCGCTTTGGTCGGCGGTGGCCTGCGCGTCCGCCCCGGCGAGGTCAGCCTGGCGCATAACGGCGTGCTGTTCCTCGATGAACTGCCCGAATTTTCGCCCCAGGTGCTCGATAGCCTGCGCCAGCCTTTGGAATCCGGCGAAACTGTCATCGCCCGCGCCAATGCCAGGGTGTCCTATCCCTCCCGCGTGCAGCTGATCGCGGCGATGAACCCCTGCAAATGCGGCATGGCCGGCAGTCCCGGCCACACCTGCAAGCGCGGCGCTGCCTGCGCCGGCGATTACCAGGCCCGCGTCTCGGGACCCTTCCTCGACCGCATCGATATCCGCATCGATGTGCCCGCCGTCAGCGTCGCCGATATGGTCGCGCCCGGCGGCGTCGCCGAAACCTCCGCCACGGTCGCCCAGCGCGTGCGCATAGCGCGTGAACGACAGCGTCAGCGTTACCGGGATGCTAACGCCAGCGGCGTTTTTACCAACGCTGCGGCCGGTGCGTCACTGATCGAAGCGGTGGTCAATCCCGACAAGGAGAGCCAGGCGCTGCTGCTGCAGGCCGCCGAGCGCTTCTCCCTCTCCGCCCGCGCCTATCACCGGGTTCTCAAGGTCGCCCGCACCCTCGCCGACCTTGCCGGCGTCGAAAAAGTCGCCCGCTCCCACATCGCCGAGGCACTGAGCTACCGGCTCAACCTCGCCATGACCTGATTTATGACGTTCCGGCGACCGGCTTTGCGGTGGAAAGTTTCACGTGAATCCTTGACTCACCGGACGCTGGTATAGCCACCCGGCACGCCGTGCGGCGATAGCACCACCTGCCACAGCCCGATATTGCGCGCCCGGAACACCGCCGCGAACGAGGTCAGGTAATAGCGCCACATGCGATAAAAGCGCTGGTCGTATTGGTCGGCCAATTGCGGCCAGGCCGCCTCGAACTTCTCCAGCCAGGCCATCAGCGTCTTGTCGTAATCGGCGCCGAAATTGTGCCAGTCTTCCATCACGAACAGCTTTTCGGTGGCCGTGCCGATCTGCGCGATCGAGGGCAGCATGCCATTGGGAAATATGTACTTTTCGCTCCACGGATCGCCATGGCTGGTCGTGGTATGGCCGCCGATCGTATGCAGCAGCATCAGCCCGTCATCCACCAAAAGCTCGCGCGCCTTGGTGAAATAGGGCCGGTAGTTCTTGTAGCCGACATGCTCGAACATGCCGATCGAGATGATGCGGTCGAACTTGCCCTCCAGCGCCTGATAGTCCATCAGCCGCGTCTCGACCGGCAGCCCGCTTGGTGCGCTCATTGGCCAGCGCCGCCTGCTCCTTGGAAATGGTCACGCCCACCGCGCTCACCCCATAGCGCTCGGCGGCGAACTGCATGAACCCGCCCCAGCCCGAGCCGATATCGAGAATGCGCATGCCCGGCTGCAGCCCCACCTTGCGGCAGATCAGGTCGAGCTTTGCCTCCTGCGCCGCATCCAGCGTGGTGGCGTCCTTCCAGTAGCCGCACGAATAGATCATGCGTTTGTCGAGCATGGCTGCATAAAGCTCGTTGCCGATATCGTAGTGCTTTTCGCCCACTTCGCGCACCTTGAGGCGCTGCATATTCAACAGCTTGCCGCGCAGCACGCTGCCGATCAGCGCCAGGTCGGGCCGGAAATCGTCCTGGATATTGACCGAAACCAGCCGGAAGATGAACTCGTCGATCGCCTCGGCGTCCCACCAGCCATCCATATAGCCCTCGCCCAGCCCCAGCGTGCCCTGGCTCAGCAATCGCCCATACAGCGCCTCGTTATGCACCTGCGGATCCCAGGGATTGGGCCCGTTGATGACCACCCCGGTCTTTTTCAATTGCGTCTCGATGAACTTCTTGGCGGTGCTGGACATGGTTTAATTAGGATGCTGATGGTTGCGGAAATGGTCCATGTTAACTCCATCGTCAATCAACGATCAATAGCAATCTGAGAGAACAGAAAATCCATCACCCGCTAACGGCTTGCCCCTATTCTGGTTGCAGCACGGAGCGGACGAATGGCCCAGCATGGCGAATTGATCGAGTGGAACGACGAGCGTGGCTACGGCTTCATCCGCCCAGCCGGCGGCAATGAGCGTCTGTTCGTGCATATTTCCCAGATCGTCCGCATCGCCACCCGCCCACGCGTCGGCGACCGAGTCAGCTTTGCCATTGGCCGGGGTCGCGAGGGTAAACCCGCCGCAATCGATGTCAGCATCATCGGCGCCAACCCGATCAACGGCGTAGCTTCAGTTCGCGGTTTCGGGCAAAAGACCTCACACCGCCTTGCAGCGCGGCATATAGTTGCCGTCGCTCTCGCCATCCTGGTGCTAGCCGGGGCCGTCATGGGTTCGGTGCCGTGGCTGCTTGCCATCTTCTATCTGGCGATGGGCGCGGTCTCGGCGGCGTTCTACTCCAACGACAAGCGGATCGCCCAGGATGGCGGCTGGCGCATCAGCGAAGCCAGCCTGCATGGCGTCGATCTCGCCTTTGGCATTATCGGGGGCCTGTTGGCGCAGCAGCTCTTCCGCCACAAGACGGCCAAGCTGGAATTTGCCATCACCACCTATGCCATTGCCGCATTGCATGGCCTGCTACTGCTCGGCCTGCTCAGTGGCCGCCTTTCGCTGGATGGCCTGATCCCGGGCTAGCCGCGCCCTTGGCCGCGGCGTCCCGGGCGTGCCATTCGGCCCATTCGCGATCCTGTTCTTCCCGCCAGTCCTTGAC
Source organism: uncultured Alphaproteobacteria bacterium (assembly GCA_963717095.1). Lineage (GTDB taxonomy): Bacteria > Pseudomonadota > Alphaproteobacteria > Rhizobiales > Devosiaceae > Devosia. The sequence goes on along the minus strand of CAVQVF010000009.1, from coordinate 157,217 downwards.
CATCGCCAGCCGGCGCCGCCCATAGCGCTCCTCGGTTGCCGTCAGCACGGCGATGCGGTCGGTGCGGAAATTGCGGAACGCTTCGCGCATGCAGCACCAGGCCACGATGATCTGCTTGCCCTCGTAATAGGCCAGCTGGATCGGCCAGATATTGCGCTCCGAGGTGCGCCCGCCTTCGTCCTCATAGGCGATATGCAGCGCCTTTTCCTGCCGCATCGCCAGCCGGATTTGCCCCAGGATCGCCACCGGCGGCCTCTGGCTCGCCACCAGAACCGGCCACAGTCCGGTATCGTTGATCTTGTCGCGCAAATCCTCCGGCGAGGCTGTAGCGATCTTGGCCAGCGCATTCTTGGCCGCCCCCGCCAGTCCATCGTCCGGCTGCGCCTGCACCCAGCGCGCACCCAGAACCAAAGCCTCCAGCTCCTCGGGCGAAAACATCAGGGGTGGCAGGAAGAAGCCGGGTTTCAGCATATAGCCGACCCCCGCTTCCCCCTCGATCGGCGCACCCAACCCGATAAGGGTCTGCACGTCGCGATAGAGCGTGCGCACCGAAACGTTCTGCTCCTCGGCCAAAGCCGCCGCGGTAACCGGGCGCCGATGCCGCCGCAACGCATCCATGACCGCGAACAGGCGTTCCGTCTTGTCCATGGTTGCCTCTCCTTTGGACAAAAGGCATGCCCGATTCCGCCGCCGCCGCCAAGCACCTCGCTGCGCTGGCGGTCAGTGGATCTGCGCATGAAAGCCACGGATATCGGCGGCGAATTCCTCGGGAAATTCCAGAGCCGGGAAATGCCCGCCTGCCTTGGCTTCGGTCCAACGCACGATATTGCGCAAATGCCGCTCGCCCCAGGCTCGCGGCGCGGGATTGTCGCCCGGCGCGAGATAAATACCATGCGGTACCTGATGCGGCGGGGCCGGCTTGATCAAGTCGCGGTCGGCAAAGGCTTCCTTATAGAGCCGCACCGACGAGCCGATGCTCTGGGAAAACCAATAGACCGAGAGGATCGTGCACAGATCATCCAGTGAGAATGCCGTCTCGATCGGCCGTTCCTTCTGGTTCCAGCCGTGGAACTTTTCCGCTATCCACGCCGCCAGCCCGGCGGGTGAATCGTTCAACCCCACCGCCAGTGTGGCCGGCTTGGTGCCCTGGATCATCGCATAGGCGCCCTCGGCAAAGCCCCAATAATCCGCCGCGGCGAAATACGCGGCCTCCTCTTGTGTCGGCTCGTCCGGTCGCGCAAAGCCGGAATAGACATTGGAATAATGCGCCCCGATGATCCGCTCCGGCGCGGTCCTGACCAGCGCCATCTCGACCCCGCCACCCAGGTCCGAGCCGCTGATCATGAAGCGCTCATAGCCCAGCCGGCTCATCAGCTTGGCCCAAAGCGGCGCCACTTTGGTCAGGTTCATGCCCGGCGCGGTGGGCTTGCCGGAAAAGCCGTAGCCGGGCAGCGACGGAATGACGATATCGAAGCAAACGCCATCCACCTCCCGAGTCAGCAGGGGCACGATCGGCAGCAATTCGACGAAATTGGATGGCCAGCCATTGGTCAGCAATAGCGGCACGCGATTGCCGCCCTCGCCCTTCACATGCACGAAATGGACAATCTCGCCGTCGATCTCATCGGTGAACTGGGCAAAGCCATTGAGCCGCGCCTCGGCCGCCCGCCAATCGAAATCATTGCCCCAATAGTTGATCAGCCGGCGCAGAAATCCCGCCTCGATGCCATAGTCCCAGCCGACATCGTCCAGCACTTGCGGCAGCCTGGCATCGCCCAGCCGCACCTTGAGGTCTTCCAGCGCGATATCGTCGGCGGCAATCTGAAACGGGATCATGGCAAATCTCCACACGGCAAGGTGCCGCGTGGTCATCCATGCACCATTCCCCTGACAGGCTGAGTCAGGAGCCGCCCGTTGCCAATCCGCCACGCCTCATCCCTCGACAAACTTAGGATGAGGCTTACCCGTGGTGAGAACCGGGTAGTCGAGATGCAGGTCAGGCCGAGGCGAAAATGATGGGTTCCGAGAACCGGAGCGGAGCGTACGTCCGTACGTGAGCACCGGAAGCGCAGGAACCCGTCATTTGCAGCCCGGCCCCACCTGCAGATCGGCTAGCCGGCGATTTCGAATTCGCACCAGTGGCTGTATGGCCGCTCGGGCGAGTGGATTATCGAAGGGAAATGCGGATTGTGTACCGCATCGGCAAAGGCCTGATCCTCCAGGCACAGCCCCGAATGCTTGCCATAGCGCTTGCCGTTCAACCCCGGCACCGCGATATCGGTCCACACGCCATTGTAGAGCTGCACACCCGGCCTGTCGGACCACAGCTTGAGCGTCAGTGCCCCATCGGGACCCTTCACCACTGCGATCGGCTCGTTATGGTTGCGCCCGCTATCCAGCGCCAGACCCATGTCATATTCCACCGGATTGCCCGCATGGTCACGCATCGTCCGCCCGGCCCGCAGGTCATACTGCGTCTGCGCCGATGGCAGGATGGCGCCGGTCGGGCAAAGATCCTCGCCCAGTTCGGTATAGGCGCTCGAATCCACCTGGATATGATGATCGAGCACGTCATTGCCGGTGCCCAGGTTGAAATACTGGTGTTGCACCAGGCTAATCGGCGTCACGCGGTCGGTCGTCGCCTCCAGTTCCAGCCGCAGCCGGTTGCCGGTCAGCCGATAGGTGGCGGCAAAATTGACATTGCCGGGATAGCCCGATGCGCCATCGGGGCTGAAATGGGTGAACCGCACCGCATTGGTGCCGCTATCGGCCTCGCCGTCCCACACTTGGCGGCCCAGCCCTTCAGGGCCGCCATGCAAATGCAGCTTACCCTCATTGGAGGGCAGCTCATAATGCTTGCCGCCGAGATCGAACGACGAATTCTTGATCCGGTTGGCAACCCGGCCAGCGAGCGAGCCCAGATGGGGGCTATGCTCGGGATAGGGTTCGAATGTGTCGAACCCGAGCACCACCGAGCGCAAACCGCCATTGACCGGCACGCGCCAATCGCGCACCACGCAGCCATAGGAGATGATATCGACGGCAACGCCGGTTTCGCTGGTCAACCGGAACTGGTCGACGCGCTTGCCCTTGAATTCGCCAAATGCCGAAACTTCGATAGCCATATCCGAAACCCTCCGTCTTTTGCGGCAAACCTGTAGCCTGCTTTCTAAGGGCCCCGCAATGTCGCACTTGACCTTTTGGTCCACCCTGCCGACTGTGGCGGCATGGAATTCAGGGGTGACGATTGGACGAGATCGGCATGAGACGGCGCGCCACCGTCCACGATGTGGCCCGGGCCGCCGGGGTATCGCTGGCCACGGTCGACCGCGTGCTCAATGGACGCGCCGGGGTCAGCCCCGCCACCACCGAAAAGGTCGAGACCGCCATTGCCAGCCTGGGTTTCCAGCGCGATCTGTCGGCCTCGCTGCTGGCCCGGGCGCGCGATCTGCGCGTCGTCTTCATCATCCCCGATAGCTCTAACGAATTCATGGCCGGCCTTGCCGATGCCGTCGCCCGCCGCGCCATCGAGGCGGATCGCCTGCAATTGCACACGATCCGTCTCAAGGCCCTCGATGCCCATGCCTTGGCGCAAAGCCTCGCCGATCTCGATTCGCGCGATTGCGACTGCGCCGTCATTGTCGCCAGCGAAGATGCCTCGGTGTTGGCGGCCGTCGATGCCGCCACCCGCCGCGGCGTCGTGGTGATGACTTTGGTGTCCGACCTGCCCGGTTCATCCCGCCGCCATTTCATCGGCATCGACAACGTCGCCGCTGGCCGCACCGCCGCCTCCCTCATGGGCCGGTTCTGCCCGCAAGGCGGCAAGGTCGCGCTCATTGCCGGCTCCCTGCATCTGCGCGATCATCGCGACCGGCTGGAAGGTTTTCGTACGACGATTGCCGCCGAATTCCCCGCCGTGACGCTGGTCGGCCCCATCGAGGGCCACGACGAGCGGGCCGAAACCGAAGCGCTGGTGACCCAGCTCCTGAACGCTCATCCAGACCTCGCCGGCATTTACAATCTGGGTGCAGGTAATGCCGGTCTCGTCGCCGCGCTCCAGGCGTCGCACCGCTCTGGCAGCATCCGCGTCATCGCCCACGAATTGACCGAGCCGACCCGCCAGGGCCTCAAATCCGGCGCCATCGATGTGGTGCTGGATCAAAATCCCGATGGTGAAATCCGCGCCGCCATCGCTGCGGCCCGCTCGCTCGCACTGGGCGCCAGCGGCATCGCCAAAACCGAGCCCATTGAAATCGGTATTTTCCTGCGCGACAACTTACGCTAAGCAAGACGCCAATCGAAAATCGAGGCGGGCCCAAACTGGGCAGGGAGGACGTTCAGATGTTGTTTACGACCATGCTAGAGGTACGTACCTCATGAGCGCCACGTTCCTCGGCATCGATATCGGCACCTCGGGCGTCAAGGCGCTGCTGATCGACCAATCCGGCCGCGCTTTGGCTGAAGCCACCGCGCCCGCCGTCGAGCCGGTCCGCCCCCATCCCGGCTGGTCCGAACAGAACCCGGCCGATTGGTGGACCGCGACCCTCGCCGCTATCGACAAGCTATCGAAGTCCAATCCCGAACAGCTCAGCCAGGTTCGCGGCATCGGCCTCTCCGGCCACATGCACGGCGCCACCCTGCTCGGCAAGAATGACGAAGTCCTGCGCCCCTGCATTCTGTGGAACGATGGCCGCTCATCCGCCGAATGCGCCGAAATGGAAGCCGCGCTCCCCACCTTGCGCCAGCTCGCCGGCAATATCGCCATGCCCGGCTTCACTGCACCCAAGATCGCCTGGGTGCGCAAGCACGAGCCAGAAATCTACGCCAAAATCGCCAAAGTCCTGCTGCCCAAGGCCTATATCCGCCTGCTGCTGACGGGCGATCACGTCGAGGAAATGTCCGATGCCGCCGGCACGCTCTGGCTCGATGTCGGCAAGCGCGACTGGTCCGACGAATTGCTGGCCGTCACCGGCCTCAACCGCTCGCACATGCCGCGCCTGGTCGAAGGCTCGGCCTCTTCGGGCAATCTCAAAGCCGAATTCGTCACCCGCTGGGGCATTTGCGGCGATGTCGTCATCGCCGGCGGCGCCGGGGATAACGCCGCCGCCGCCTGCGGTATCGGCGCTATCCGCCCCGGTGAAGGCTTTGTCTCGCTCGGCACCTCGGGGGTGATCTTCGTTTCCAACGAACGCTTCAGCCCCAATACCAACGGCGCCGTCCACGCCTTCTGCCACGCCATCCCCAATACCTGGCACCAGATGGGCGTCATCCTCTCGGCCACCGACAGCCTCAACTGGCTGGCCCGCATGACCGGCCAGAAGCAGGCCGAACTCTCTGCTGCCGCCGAAGCCCAGTTCAAAGGCCCCGGCGAGGAAATCTTCCTGCCCTACCTCTCGGGCGAACGCACGCCCCACAATAACGCCAATGCCCGCGGCTCCTTCACCGGCCTCAGCCAGAGCACCGAGCCGGCCCAACTGGCCCAGGCCGTCATGGAGGGCGTCACCTTCGCCTTCCGCGATTGCCAGCGCGTTCTCGCGGATGCCGGCACCAGGATCGATCGCCTGCTCGCCGTCGGCGGTGGCTCCAAATCCCCGCTCTGGCTCAAGATGATCGCCACCAACCTCAACATGGAAATCGCCCTCCCCGAGGATGGCGATTTCGGCGGGGCGCTCGGCGCCGCCCGCCTGGGCCTCTGCGCCGCCACCGGGGCCGATCCGTCCCAGGTGATGACCATGCCCGCCATCAAGACCGTGATCGCCCCCGACAAGGGCCTCACCAATGCCTACGCCGACCAATATGCGCGCTACCGCGCGCTCTACCCCGCCATCGAGGAGGCACGGAAGTGACTGATTTCTTTAAGGGAATTTCGCCAGTGAAGTTCGAGGGGCCATCAAGCTCCAACGCGCTGGCCTATCATCACTACAACAAGGACGAGATCGTCCTCGGCAAGCGGATGGAGGATCATATCCGCCCCGCCGTCGCCTATTGGCACACCTTTGCCTGGGAGGGCGGCGACCCGTTCGGCGGCCGCACCTTCGATCGTCCCTGGTACGACAAGGGCATGGACGGCGCCAAGATCAAGGCCGACGTGGCGTTCGAGCTGTTCGACCTGCTCGATATTCCGTTCTTCTGCTTCCACGACGCCGATATCGCCCCCGAAGGCGCGACCCTGGCCGAGAGCAACAAGAACGTCCGCGTCATCGGCGATATCTTCGCCAAGAAGATGCAGTCGAGCCGCACCAAGCTGCTCTGGGGCACGGCCAACCTGTTCTCCAATCGCCGCTACATGTCCGGCGCTGCGACCAATCCCGATCCCGATGTCTTCGCCTATGCCGCTGGCCAGGTGAAGAACGTGCTGGAACTGACCCACGAGCTGGGCGGCGCCAATTACGTGCTTTGGGGCGGCCGCGAGGGCTACGAAACCCTTCTGAACACCAAGATCGGCCAGGAACAGGACCAGATGGGCCGTTTCCTGCATCTCGTCATCGAGCATGCCCACAAGATCGGCTTCAAGGGCCAGATCCTGATCGAGCCAAAGCCGCAGGAACCGTCCAAGCACCAGTATGATTTCGACGTCGCCACGGTCTATGGCTTCCTCAAGAAGTACGGCCTGGAAAACGACGTGAAGTGCAATATCGAGGTCGGCCATGCCTTCCTCGCCAACCACACGTTCGAGCATGAACTGGCTTTGGCCGCCTCCTTGGGCATTCTCGGCTCGGTCGATGCCAATCGCAACGACATCCAGTCTGGCTGGGACACCGACCAGTTCCCCAATTCGGTCCCGGAAACCACGCTGGCCTTCTACCAGATCCTCAAGGCCGGTGGCCTCAACTCCGGTGGCTGGAATTTCGACGCCAAGGTGCGCCGCCAGTCGATCGACCCGGCCGACCTGCTGCATGGCCATATCGGTGGCCTCGACGTGCTGGCTCGCTCGCTCAAGGCTGCTGCCGCCCTGATCACCGATGGCACCTATGACAAGGTTGTCGATGCCCGCTATGCCGGCTGGAACACGCCCGATGGCAAGGCGATCCTCGACGGCAAGGTGTCGCTCGCCGATCTGGCTGCCCGCGTCGATGCACAAAACATCAACCCGCAGCCACGCTCCGGCCAGCAGGAATATCTGGAAAACCTGATCAACCGCTTCGTCTGATCGCTCCCGGCCGCGGTGGCTCAGTCACCGCGGCCTTCACATTTTGCGGCATGGGGCGACAAAACGCCGCAGCTCCGCTAGACTAACCTCCCTGCAGGCCCGGTTTTCGTGACCATGCTGCACCCGATGGTCATCATGCCGTTCGGCCTCCATACGCCAAGGAGGATAAACATCATGGCCAATTTTCATGTCATTGGTGGCGCTACCGAGAAGTTGGCCCGTCCCACGGTTCGCAAGATCGGCACTGCCGATCTGCTTGATAGCCTGCGGCTGGGCCTTGCCGATTTCTGGGAAAAACCCAGCCATCTCGTGCTGCTCTGCTTGATCTATCCGGCAGTCGCCATCGTGCTGACTGTGTGGATGTCGGGCTATTACACGTGGCCCCTGCTCTATCCGCTGCTCGGCGGCTTCGCTCTGGTCGGCCCCTTCGCGGCCATCGGCCTCTATGAAATCAGCCGCCGGCGCGAACAGGGCCTCGATACCGCCTGGGAACATGCGTTCGATGTGCTCAAGGCGCCCTCCGTCGGCTCCATCGCGGCCGTGGGCGTATTACTGTTTGTCCTCTTCACCCTGTGGCTGACGGCCGCGCAGGGCCTTTATGAAATGCTGTTCGGCTCGACCCCGCCGATGACGCTCGATGCTTTACTGCATGAGATCCTGACCACGCCGCAGGGCTGGACGCTGATCGTGGTGGGCAATCTCATCGGCTTGGCTTTCGCCGTGATCACCCTCTGCACCACCGTGGTGGCCTTTCCCCTGCTGCTCGACCGCGATGTCGGGGCGGCCGTGGCGGTGGAAACCTCGTTCCGCGCCGTGACCAAGAATCCCGTGCCCATGGCGCTCTGGGGCCTGATCGTGGCGGCCGGCCTAGTGCTGGGGTCGATCCCGTTCTTCGTCGGTCTCGCCGTGGTGATCCCGATTTTCGGCCATGCCACCTGGCATCTCTACCGCAAGGTCATCGAGCCCGAAGCGCCGATGCGGCCTGCAACCCGCCGCCGCTGATCGGCTAGGGAAAAGCCAAGGAAACGCTGTTGGATTCTGCGCGCCGACCCACTAAGTTCTCGGCTTTCCCGATAAGCCGAGAGTTGGATGGACCAGGCGCCGAACGATCCCCTGCCGAGCCCGGTCGAACCCGTAGCGCTGACGCCGATGATGGCGCAGTATTTCGAGATCAAGGCAGTCAATCCGGGCTATCTGCTGTTCTACCGCATGGGCGATTTCTACGAGTTGTTCTTTGAGGACGCCGAGATCGCCAGCGCGGCTTTGGGCATCGTTTTGACCAAGCGCGGCAAGCACTTGGGCCAGGATATCCGCATGTGCGGCGTGCCCATCCATGCCGCCAATGACTATCTCAACAAGCTGATCCGCCTCGGCCATCGCGTTGCTTTGTGTGAGCAGGTCGAGGACCCCGCCGAAGCCAAGAAGCGCGGCGGCAAGTCGGTGGTCAAGCGCGATGTCGTGCGCCTCATCACCCCCGGTACGCTGACCGAGGACGATCACCTGCAAGCTCGGTCGTCTAACTATCTGGCGGCCTTGGCCATGGTGCGTCACGGCGATACCGATTTTGCGCTGGCCTGGGCCGATGTTTCGACCGGCGAAACCGCTGTGCCTCGATTTGACCGCCGAGGCGCTGCAGGACGAACTGGCGCGCATCGATCCGGCCGAATTGCTGCTGACCGAGGCGACGCGAAACACCTTGCGCGAGCGCCATCTGCTGCCCCCCTCGATTGCCGCCGTGCTGTCGCTGGTGCCCGCCGAGGTCTTCGACAGCGAGGCCGCGCTGACCCAGCTCCGGGCAGCTTTTCCGGCCGATCTCTACGATCCGACCGTGCTGACGCGCGCCGCTCGGGCGGCTTTGGGGGCGCTGGTCGCCTATGTGCGTGAGTCGCAAAAAGGCTTGGCACCCGTGGCTTTGCGGCCGCCTTCGGATGCCTATGCGGCCCCGCATATGGCGATCGATCAGGCGACGCGCTCGTCGCTGGAAATCCTCGTCACCCAGCGCGGCCAGGCCAAGGGGTCACTGCGCGATGCCATCGATCTGACCGTTACCGGCCCCGGCTCACGCCTGCTGGCCACCCGCCTCGCTGCCCCGCTTTGCGATGCGACCGAAATCAACCACCGTCTCGATGCGGTTTCGGCGCTGGTCGACAATGGAATGCTGGCCGCGCGCCTGCGTGCCGATCTCAAGATGGTGCCCGATCTTGCTCGCGCGCTGACCCGGTTGGCGCTGGATCGCGGGGGCCCTCGCGACCTTGCCGCAATCGGTGCATAGTGTTAGCGCCGCGTTAGCATTGAGTGGGCATTTCGAGCGTATCGAGGAGCTTCCGCCGATCCTGCAGCGTCTGGCCGATTGTTTGGCCGCAGCACCCCTCGATCTTGCCTCCGAACTCGCCCTCGCCATCGATGATGAGCCGCCGCTTCTGGCCCGCGATGGTGGCTTCGTGCGCAAGGGCTATGACGGCAAGCTCGACGCCGAACGTGCGCTGGCGAGCGAAACCCGCGAAGTCGTCGCCGCCCTGCAATCGCGGCTGATCGAGGAGACCGAGGTCAAATCGCTCAAGATCCGCCACAATGGCGTTCTGGGCTATTTCGTCGAGGTTCCCGCCGGTCACGGCTCGCGCCTGCTCGAAGAGCCATTGCGCGCCACGTTCATTCATCGCCAGACGCTGGCCAATGCCATGCGCTTCACCACGGCCGAACTGGCCGATCTCGAAGGCCACATCGCCCGGGCTCATGAGGCGGCGCTCGATCTTGAACTCAAGATCTTCGCCAGCCTGCGCTACGACGTGCTCGCCCGCACCGATGCCCTGCGCGAACTGGCCGACGCGCTGGCCGAACTCGACGTCACCGCCGGCCTCGCCCATCTCGCTGCCACCCGCAATTATGCCCGTCCCGAGATCGACAATTCGCTGGCCTTCGATATCCGCGCCGGCCGCCATCCGGTGGTCGAGGACATGGTGGCGGCCGAAGGTCATAGCTTCGTCGCCAACGATGCCGATCTCTCGGGCTCCGACGCTATCGGGGGGGCCGGCTCTGGCTGGTCACCGGCCCGAACATGGGCGGCAAATCCACCTTCCTGCGCCAGAACGCGCTGATCGCGATTCTCGCGCAAATGGGCAGCTTCGTGCCGGCGTCCTCCGCCCATATCGGCGTCATCGATCGCGTTTTCTCCCGCGTCGGCGCGTCGGACGATATCGCCCATGGCCGCTCCACCTTCATGGTGGAAATGGTGGAAACCGCTGCCATCCTCAATCGCGCCACCCGCAAGAGCCTCGTCATCCTCGATGAAATCGGCCGCGGCACCGCGACCTTCGATGGCCTGTCCATCGCCTGGGCCGCCGTCGAGGCCTTGCACGAGACCACCGGCTGCCGTGCTTTGTTCGCCACGCACTTCCACGAACTCACCTCGCTTCAAAAGAGCTTGAGCCGGGTATCGAACGTCACCATGAAGGTGCGAGAATGGGAGGGTGATGTCGTCTTCCTGCATGAAGTGGGCGCCGGCGCCGCCGATCGCTCCTATGGCATTCAGGTCGCCCGCCTCGCGGGGCTCCCCGAGCCGGTGTTGGCGCGGGCGCGCCAGGTTCTCGCCGTGCTTGAACAGCGCTCGGCTGGCTCTGCCTCTTCCGACAGAAACGCTGCCGTGCTAGACGATCTGCCATTGTTTGCCCATCGGCCCCCTCCGGCCCTGATTGCGACCGATCCAATTGCCGAAACGCTCGACGCCGTCCGACCCGACGAAATGACCCCCAAGCAAGCCATCGAGTTGATCTACGAGTTGAAGAAAATCCGCGATGCCGCTCGTCGAAGCTGACGTCAAACCGCGAAAACCCCAGTTCGCGCTGAAAACCGCATCCACCATCCTGGATGAGCTGGATGCCCTGGTGGGCGCCGAGCCGCCCAAGAGCGCCGCCGCACGCGCGCTGGTGCTCGCCCATATGCGCAAGACCCTGGCCGAGGCCCGCCTCAGTGCCGAAGCCGAATTGCTCGCCACTAGCAAGGGCACCCGCTGCGCCGAAAATCTGAGCGCCGCGCAGGACGAAATCATCGCGGCGGTGCATCTGTTCGCCATCCGCCGTGTCTATCCCGTCGATAATCCAAGCGGCGCCGAAGCCATCGCGCTGGCGGCCGTTGGCGGCTATGGCCGCGGCACGCTGGCTCCCGGCTCCGATATCGATCTGCTGTTCATCCTGCCCTATAAGCAGACCCCCTGGGGCGAGCAGGTCACCGAATATATCCTTTATATGCTGTGGGACCTGGGCCAGAAGGTCGGCCATGCCGTCCGCTCGGTCGATGACTGCATCCGCATGGCCCGCGCCGATATGACCGTGCGCACCGCCACGCTGGAAGCCCGGTTCCTGACCGGCGAGGTGGCGCTGTTCGACCAGTTGGTCAAGCGCTTCGAAACCGAAATCATGCCCAAGACCGGGCCCGAATTCATCGCCGCCAAGATGGCCGAGCGCGACGAGCGCCACCGGATCATGGGCAATACCCGCTACGTGGTCGAGCCCAATATCAAGGACGGCAAGGGCGGGTTGCGCGATCTCAATACCCTGTTCTGGATCGGCAAATATTTCTACCAGGTCAAGACCAGCCATGAACTGGTCGGCAAGGGCGTCCTCAGCCCCGCCGAATATCGCCTGTTCTCGCGCGCCGAGGATTTTTTGTGGGCGGTGCGATGTCACCTCCACTTCCTCACCAATCGCGCCGAGGACAAGCTGACCTTCGACGTGCAGCCTGAACTGGCCCAGCGCATGGGCTATGCCGAGCGCGTCGGCATGCTGGGCGTCGAGCGCTTCATGAAGCGCTATTTCCTCGTCGCCAAGGATGTGGGCGATCTGACCCGCATTTTCTGCGCCAGCCTCGAATTCAACCACGCCAAGGATATGGACCTGATCGGCCGCGTCTTCGCGCCGTTCCGCTCGGGCAAGTCCAAGATCAAGGGCGAGACCGATTTCGTACTCGATACCGGCCGGCTGAACATTTCCAGCCCGGATGTGTTCGAAAAGGCCCCGGTCAACCTGATCAAGATGTTTTTGGTGGCTGGCCGGGAAGAACTACTGTTCCACCCCGATGCGATCAAGGAAATCACCCGCTCGCTGGCGCTGATCGACAATACGCTGCGCCACGATGCCAAGGCCAATAGCTATTTCCTGACCATTTTGACCTCGCCGCTCTCGGTCGAGCGCATCCTGCGCCAGATGAACGAAAGCGGCGTTTTGGGCAAGTTCGTGCCCGATTTCGGCAAGATCGTCGCCTTGATGCAGTTCAACATGTACCACCATTATACGGTGGATGAGCACCTGATCCGCGCCGTCGGCGTCATGGCGCAGATCGCCAATGGCGGCCTGCAGGACGAGCTGCCGCTGACCCATGAGCTGCTGCCCCAGCTCAACGATACGCGCCTGCTCTATGTGGCGCTGTTCCTGCACGATATCGCCAAGGGCCGCCCCGAGGATCACTCCATTGCCGGCGCTCGTATCGCGCGCAAACTGTGTCCCCGTTTCGGCCTTTCGGCGGCCGAAACCGATACCGTGGCCTGGCTGATCCAATATCACCTGCTGATGAGCGAAATCGCCCAGGCCCGCGATATCCAGGATCCTGAAACCGCCAAGGCCTTCGCTGATGTGGTGCAATCGCCCCAGCGCCTGGCGCTGCTGATGATCCTGACCGCCTGCGATATCCGCGCCGTCGGCCCCGGCGTCTGGAGCGGCTGGAAGGGCAGCCTGCTGCGTGCCCTCTATTATGCCACCGAGCCGCTGCTGTCGGGCGGCCATTCCCAGGTGACCCAGTCCGACCGTATCGAGGCCGCGCGGCATGAGCTGGCGCAAGCGCTCGAAGGCTGGCCGACCGCCGACATCGCCACTTATACCGCCCGCCATTACGATCATTACTGGCTGCGCGCAGAACCCGAACTGCAGGTCGAGCACGCCCGCATGATCCGCCAGGCCGATATGGCCGACCAGCCCTTTGCCGGCTCGATCCGCGTCAAGGCGTTCGAGGGCATTACCGAAGTCTCGTTCTACACCCCCGACCATCCCCGTTTGCTGTCGCTGATCGCCGGCGCCTGTACCATGCAGGATGCATCTATCATCGGGGCGCAGATTTTCTCCACCCGCGACGGCCGCGCCATCGACACTTTCCGCCTGCGCCGCGCCTTCGCTTCCGATGAAGACGAAAAGGTCCGCGCCACCCGGATCATTGATACAGTCAAGCAGCTTCTGCAGGGCAAGCGCACCATCCTGATCGATCTGGGCAAGGATTCTCGCCATAACCGCCGCCTAAAACCCTTCGCCTTGCCGGCCCAGGTCAGCGTGTCCAATGCGCTGTCGGAGAAATTCACCGTCATCGAGGTTTTGGGCCTCGACCGCACTGGCCTGCTGCATGCGCTGACGCGCGAAATTTCTGACCTCAACCTCACCATCGGCTCGGCCCATATCGGCACCTATGGCGAAAAGGCCGTCGACGTTTTCTACGTCACCGACCTCACAGGCCAGAAAATCGCCGGCAAGCCGCGCCAGCGTAAGATTCACGATGCGCTTCTGGAGGTGTTCCATCCCAAGGCGGTCGAGGAACGGGCGAAGGTCGCCAATGGGTGACATAGCGGGCGCGGATAGCTCCCAACACCCCCTCCTACCTCCCCCATCAAGGGGGAGGTTTCTCTCCACTCTTGGGGCTCGATCGTGCCCACCCACCGGCAGACACCTCCCCCTTGATGGGGGAGGGTGGGAGGGGGTGACGAGAGCCCCGATCCCCATGAGGGCTACTGGAAACGCCATGTCTGAAGTAGTCCTCATGGTGAGGTGCGAGCTCTTTGCGAGCCTGCAACCACGAGGACGTGGCGCAATGCTGCCATGAGCCTCTACCGCAATTTCATCAATGTCGGCGTCCTCACTCTGGGCAGCCGCGTCTTCGGCTTCGCCCGTGACGCGCTGATGGCCGCCGTACTCGGCACCAGCCCCGCCGCCGACGCCTTTGCCGCCGCGTTCCGCTTCCCCAACCTGTTCCGGCGTCTGTTCGCCGAGGGCGCCTTCAACACCGCCTTCGTGCCGATGTTCTCCACCGCGCTCGAACGCGACGGGGCCGATACGGCAAAACTGCTCGCCGCCAAGATCATGAGCTGGCTGGTCACCGCTATCCTGATCATCACCGTCGTCTTCGAAATCTTCATGCCGCAGATCACCGTGTTCTTCGTGCCCGGCTTCGTCGACGATCCGGAAAAATTCGAGCTGACGGTATTCCTCACCCGCATCATGTTCCCGTACCTGGCCTGCATGTCGCTGATGGCCGCCTATGGGGCCATCCTCAACACGCTGGGGCGCTTTTTCGCCGCCGCCTTCGCGCCGATCCTGCTCAATATCGTCAACATTGCTGCGCTGATCCCGCTGGCGATCATCGCGCTGGATAATCCCGCCGATACTGCCTTTTGGGTCGCCATCGCCACCATGCTGGGGGGCGTCGCGCAATTGATGCTGGTCTATTGGGCAATCCGCCGCGCCGGTTTCGTGCCGCGCATCGGCCTGCCCCGCTTCGACCCCGAAGTGCGCCGCTTCTGGATCCTGGCCATTCCAGCGATCCTGACCGGCGGCATTACCCAGATCAATATCATCGTGGGCACCACCATCGCTTCGGGCGCCTCGGGCGCCATCGCCATCCTGGGCCTCGCCGATAGGCTCTATCAGCTGCCGCTGGGCATTGTCGGCATCGCCATCGGCACGGTTCTCTTGCCCGAACTCAGCCGCCATATCGGCGCCGGCCGCGACAAGGAGGCCCGCTCCAGCCAGAGCCAGTCGCTGCTGCTGTCGATGCTGCTGTCCATGCCCGCGGCGACTGCGTTAGTGGGCCTCGCCACGCCCATCGTGCGCGTTCTCTACGAGCGCGGCCTGTTCACCCCCGCCGATACCGTGGCCGTGTCACAGGCATTGGTCGCCTTCGCCATCGGCCTGCCCGCCTATGTGCTGATCCGCGTGCTGCAGCCGGGCTATTTCTCGCGCAAGGACACCATGACGCCGACGATTTTCGCCGGTATTTCCGTGGTCGCCAATATCGGGCTGTCGCTGTGGCTGTTCCCCTCGCTGACCTATGTGGGCATCGCGCTGGCCACCACCATTGCGGCCTGGCTGAATGCGATCCTTTTGGCCATCTTCCTCGCCATTCGCGGCCACTTCGCCCTGACGCGGGGGGAATGGCTCAATCACATCAAGATCATCGCCATCAGCCTGCTGATGGGCGGGGTGCTCTATCTGCTGGCGCGGCGCGGTGCCCATCTGCTGGCCACCGGCAGCCCGTTTCTCATCCAGGCCGGGGTCCTCGCCACGCTCGTGGTATTCGGCATGGCGCTGTATTTTACCCTGATCCACTTCTCCGGCGCCCAGCCGCTCGGCCTGCTGCTCAAGCGGTTGCGCAAGCATGGTTAGGCTGTTGGTGCCTCCTTTTCCTCTCCCCATCGGGGAGAGGGTGGATCGCGCATGGCGCGAGACGGGTGAGGGGGCGGCTAGGCCTGCCCAGGATACTGGGTTAGCCACAGCACCCCCTCATCCGGCGCTGCGCGCCACCTTCTCCCCGATGGGGAGAAGAATGGGGGCGGCCGCACTCGAACAAGTCGTGGTTCCCATTATGCCCTCACGCATGTAGAACGGGCCACCGCCATCCATTAAGCGCTCACCCCATGACTTTTATTCCCCGCGTCTTTTCGGGCATCCAGCCTTCGGGCGATCTGCACCTGGGCAATTATCTCGGCGCTATCCGCCGCTTTGTTCCCCTGCAGGACACCCACGACTGCATCTATTGCGTCGTCGATATGCACGCCATCACCGTCTGGCAGGATCCCGATGACCTGCGCCGCGCCACCCGCGAAGTGGCCGCCGCCTTCATCGCCGCGGGCGTCGATCCTAAGCGCTCGATCATTTTCAACCAGTCCCAGGTGGTTCAGCATGCCGAATTGGCCTGGGTGTTCAATTGCATCGCGCGCATGGGCTGGATGTCCCGCATGACCCAGTTCAAGGACAAGGCCGGCAAGAATTCCGAGAACGTCTCGCTCGGCCTCTTCGCCTATCCCAGCCTGATGGCCGCCGATATCCTGCTCTACAAGGCCACCCATGTGCCGGTCGGCGACGACCAGAAGCAGCACCTGGAGCTGACGCGCGACATCGCCGCCAAGTTCAACAATGACTATGCTGCCTCGATAGGCAAGGAAGGCTTCGAGCCTGAATTCTTCCCCATCACCGAGCCGCTGATCGCTGGCCCCGCCACCCGCATCATGTCCCTGCGTGACGGCACCAAGAAGATGAGCAAGTCCGATCCCTCGGACCAGTCGCGCATTTCGCTGCTCGACGATGCCGATACCATCGCCAAGAAGATCAAGCGCGCCACCACCGACCCCGAGCCGCTGCCCGAAACCGTCGAGGGCCTTGCGGGCCGCGCCGAGGCCGATAATCTCGTGGGCATCTATGCAGCGCTCTCGGACAAGACTAAGGCCGACGTGATCGCCGAATTCGGCGGCAAGGGTTGGGGCACGTTCAAGCCGGCTTTGGCCGAACTGGCGGTCACCGTGCTGTCGCCCATGGCCGGCGAAATGCGCCGCCTGATCGAGGATACCACCACCATCGATGCCGTGCTGCGCGACGGCGCCGAGCGCGGCGCGGTCATTGCGGAGGCCACCATGAAGGACGTCCGCCGCATTGTCGGCTTCATCCGTTAGGAGTTTCCATGGTTTCCCAAAGCGAATACCGGCGTAAATTCCTCGTCGTCATCGATGAAACCGATGAGTGTGACCGGGCACTGACCTTTGCGGCTTATCGGACCAAGCGCACAGGGGGCACCGTGGTGCTGATGAGCGTGGTCGAACCGCCCGGCTTTGTTGGCCTGGGGGTCGAGGACGTGCTGCGCGCCGAAGCGGTCGAGGAGGCCGAGCGCAATCTCGATGTCCGCCTGGCCCGCCTCCGGGATATCGGCGATATCAAGGTGGAGTCGGTCATTCGCGAAGGCGATGCCGCCGAGCAGATCGAGCGCGTTATCGGCGAAGACCGCGATATCGCCATCCTGGCCCTCGCCGCTTCGGTCTCAGCCGATGGCCCCGGCCCGCTGGTGCTGCATTTCGCCAATCGCGCCAATGCCCTGCCCATTCCGCTGACGATCGTGCCCGGCCGGATGACCGATGAGGAAATCATCGCGATTTGCTAAACCGAATTCCCCTTGCTTCCGCGCCTAAAAGCACTATTTTAGAAGCATTCTAATTCCCGCTGCCGAATGCGGCCAAGGATCGTCCATGTTCATCCAGACCGAAGCCACGCCCAATCCGGCGACCCTGAAGTTCCTGCCCGGCCGTGACGTCCTTGAGGGCGAGCCCCGCGATTTCCGCAATGCCGATAGCGCCGCGATCTCGCCACTGGCGACGGGCCTGTTCGCCATTTCCGGCGTCAATGGCGTGTTCCTGGGTTCCGATTTTATCTCGGTGACCAAGGACGACACCAACTGGGCCCATATCAAGCCGGCTATCCTCGGCGTCATCATGGACCATTTCCTCTCCGGCAAGCCGGTGATCATGGAAAACACCTCTGGCGTGGCCGAGGAAATCTCGGGCGGCGAGGAATTCTTCGACGCCGAAGACAGCGAAACCGTCGAAGTGATCAAGGAATTGCTGTCCACCCGCGTCCGCCCTGCGGTGGCGATGGACGGCGGCGACATCATCTTCAAGGGCTATAAGGAAGGCACCGTGTTCCTGCACATGCAGGGCGCCTGCTCCGGCTGCCCGTCTTCGACCGCGACGCTGAAGAACGGCATCGAAAACCTGCTCCGCCACTTCGTCCCCGGCGTCGAGGCCGTGCAACAGGTTTAGTGACGCCAACCACTGGGCGTCAGAGAGAAAAAAAGCCCGGATCGCTCCGGGCTTTTTTGCGCCGTGGATTGAGCTGCGGAGATCGAGTTTGGCCATCACTCCCTCCCTGCCTCCCCCATCAAGGGGGAGGTGTCCGCCAGTGGAGTGGGTGGGGCGCTATTGAGTCTCAAGAGTGGAGAGAAACCTCCCCCTTGATGGGGGAGGTAGGAGGGGGTGTGGCGAGCTACGATGCAGGAAGCAACCTCAAGCCTTCGGCAGCCATTTCTTCTCGATTTTGCACACCATGGTATAGGCCAGATCGAACACATTGCCGACCTCATAGCGCACCACCTGCCCCAGCAGATGGCCCACCGCTACGGCGCTCAGGCCATAATCGGCCATCAGCCAATCCATCATTTCCGTTGTCGCGTGCTGCAAGGCCTGGTCGAGCGGGCGGGCATTGCCCACCGTGAAAATTGCATCCGCCGTCTCGCCACGCGGCCAGACCTGCCGGCGTGCCTTGACCACGCTGAGGCGCACCTCGACCTCGAACGCCGTCTCCACCCCCGTGCCGACGATTTCGCCATCGCCCTGCACGGCGTGGCAATCGCCGAGAAAAAACAGTGCGCCCGGCACGGCGACGGGAAGCCATACCGTGGTGCCCGGCCCGAAGCCGCGATAATCCATATTGCCGCCATTCTCGGCGCTGGTGGCGGTCGAGAATGCCTGGCCCAGGGATGGGGCCACCCCGAAGCAGCCGATCATCGGCTCCAGCGGCAGCACCAGATGCTCCAATCCCGCCACAGGCTGTTCCAGCCGCACGGTATTGGCGGCGATATCGATGATCCATTCCGCCCGCTCGCGCGGCGGCAAGTCTCGCACCCGTTCGGGATCGACCACGTTGCCTGCGAGGGCCGAACGCGTCCAGCCGCGCTCACGGATCGGCGTCATCCGCACGATCTGCACACGCAGCGCATCGCCCGGTTCGGCGCCGGTCACGAAAATCGGCCCATTCATCGGGTTGGGGCCGGACGCACGATTGATGCCGTCCTTGTCGAACCCCGCCGCGTCCAGCGTCTGCGTCACCACGCTATCGCCATCGGCGATGCGCAAAGCTGGGGGCAGCGTGCCCAGCACATTGTGCCAGGCGCTGGCCTCGAACCGATGAACCGTCATATTCCCCCCAATTGCGAAAGCTATTCCGCCGCCGCTTTTTCCGCGTCGCTGCGCTGGTCGGTGATCGCCAGCGGTTCCTTGGCCGCCTTGCGGCGAATGCGCAGCCGCTTGATACGCCGGCTGTCGGCAGCCAGGATTTCGAATTCGAACCCCTCCAGCCGCGTCACCGTCTCGCCCCGCTTGGGCACATGGCCTGCAAGGTCAAACACCAGTCCGCCAATGGTATCGACTTCGTCGCCAAAGGCGCCGGGATCGAAATCGGGCCCGATCAATTGCCGCACTTCGCTGAGTTCGGCCCGCGCATCGGCGATATAGGTGCCTTCGCCGACTTTGCGGATCAGCGCGGCTTCCAGCTCGTCATGCTCGTCCTCGATCTCGCCAACCACCGCTTCCAGCAGGTCCTCGATGGTCACGAGCCCGTCGGTGCCGCCATATTCGTCCACCACGATGGCCATGTGAACGCGGCTGGCGCGCATGGATTGCAGCAGGTCACCCACCGGCATGGTGGTGGGCACGAACATGGCCGTGCGCAGCAGGTCGAGCTTGTTGATTTTCTGCTTCAGCGCCGTCGACATCAGTCTGACCGGAACATCCTTGGTCGGGTCGGTCACCGGCTCGGTAATGCGCTGCAAGGCATCCTTGATGTGGATGAAGCCGACGATGTTATCCAGCCCATCCTCATAGATGGGCATGCGCGAATGCCCCACTTCGCGGAATTTGCTCAGCAAGGTGCCGAGGTTAATATCAATACCGGCAGCCTGTATGTCGCTTCGCTCCACCATCACATCGGCAACCGATATATTGGAGAGCTTGAGCACGTTCTGCAGGATGGTCCGCTCGCTCTCCGAGAAGTCGGCAGTCTCCGCGCTCCCCTGCTCATCGAGCGCCACTTGCAGGTCGTCGCGCAGCGAGACGGTGCGCAAAGCCAGCACGGCCTTGATCCATCCCAGGATCGATAGCCCCCGCGCAGGCGCGGAGGCGGGACTAGAAGGAGGCTCGGGATTTTCGGGTGCGCGGGGCACCATACTGTCGCTGTCGTTCATTGTTCCACGCCGCCCAAGGCGGCTTTTCTGTCAAAAAATCGGGTGGCGTTAGTCCCCATAGGGGTCTTCGATACCCAGGCTCGCCAGTATCTGGGTTTCAAGGCTCTCCATTTGAAGGGCCTCCTCGTCGTTCATATGATCATAACCCAGAATGTGCAGAAAGCCATGCACCACCAGATGGATGAAATGGTCGGCAAAACTCACGCCTTGATCGACCGCCTCGCGCTCAAGTGTTTCACGCGCCAGCGTGATGTCGCCCAGGATGCCAACCACGGGGCCGAACGGCTCGATCTGCGGAAAGCTCAGCACATTGGTCGAGCTATCCTTGCCGCGCCATTGCTTGTTAAGCTCGTGCTGCTCCTCGTCATTGGTCAGCAGGATCGACAGTTCCGCCGCGCCCTTGATCTTGGCCTTACTCTGCTTAAGCGCCTCCAGCACGGCGCGCTCGGCTAGGGGATCGAGATCCTCCGGCCAGGCTTCATCATTGCGAATGACGGCGATATCGAGGGGCGAAGCGGTCAGCGAACGACCCCTTCGATAGCCTTTTCGGCCAACTTCTTGGCCGTATCAGCCTCATAGGCACGCACGATGCGCCCGACCAGCGCGTGGCGCACCACGTCCTTGTCGTTGAAGCGGCTGATATGGACGCCCTCGACGCCATCGAGCAGGCCCACGGCCTCGACGAGGCCGGATTTCTCGCCGCGCGGTAGATCGACCTGGGTCGGATCGCCGGTAACGATCATCTTGGAGTTCTCGCCCAGACGGGTCAAAAACATCTTCATCTGCATCGAGGTGGTATTTTGGGCTTCGTCGAGGATGACGACGGCATTGGCCAGCGTGCGGCCACGCATGAAGGCCAGCGGCGCCACTTCGATAATGCCGGACGTGAGGCAGCGCTCGACGTTCTCAGGCTTCATCATGTCGTAAAGCGCGTCATAGAGCGGGCGCAGATAGGGATCGACCTTTTCCTTCATATCGCCTGGCAGGAAGCCGAGCCGTTCGCCAGCCTCGACAGCCGGGCGCGACAGGATGATGCGGTTGATATCGCCGCGTTCCAGCAGGCTCGCGGCATGCGCCACCGCCAGATAGGTCTTGCCCGTACCGGCCGGACCGACGCCGAACACCAATTCGCTGCGTTCCATGGCGCGCATATAGGCGTCTTGCGCCGGGGTGCGGGCGACCACGGTGGATTTGCGCGTGGCAATCTGCGCCATCCGCACCTTGCCCTTGCGCTCCAGCGTCGGCAGGGTGAGCTGGCTGTCCTCGGTCTCGATCATGCGGATCACGCCATCGACATCGGAAATCTCGACGGAGCGACCTTCTTCGAGCAACCCATAGAGCGATTCCAGCACGCGCCGCGCCTGGTCGACGCCGGAAGCGGGCCCTTTGACGAGGACATGATTGCCACGGGGGGTCGCCGAAACCTTGAGCCGCTGTTCGATCAGCGCCAGGTTCTGGTCGAAATCGCCGTACAATTGGGCGGCGAGCCGATTGTCTTCAAAAGCAAGTTCGAGTTGGGATGCGAGTGCGTTGTCTGCGGTCGGGGACAAATGCCTGCTCAAACTGGAATGGCTCCACGATGACGTGCCTGGGCTGCCCCAGGCTCGGGGAACGCAGTGCGGGTTTGCACCGCGTCGAGACTCAAGAGGCTAGGCGGATTTGCGTTCCATGTCTGTAGCAATATTGTGACGGCTCACAGCGGTGACAAGGGCGCAAGTCGCCCCAATGGGGTGGTTTGGGGCGAAATGCCAGAGAGCCAGGCTTGAATGGCCGGATATGCTATGCGGCGTCCATGACCTGGATGCGATCCAATTCCGTAGCCATCGCCTGGCGGGCGACGGCAAGGTCGTATGAGGTCTGCATCGACATCCAGAATTCCGGCGTCGTGTTGAAGAACTTGGCCAAACGCAGGGCGGTATCGCTGGTAATAGGATGGACGCCCTTGATCACGCGCTCTATCCTCGTACGGGGCACCAGCAGTTTTCGGGCCAAGGCGCCGGCTGACATATTGAGCGGCGCCAAATATTCCTCGCGCAGGATTTCCGCGGGGCTGATGGGGGGATTGAACTGAATCGGCATTTTCACCTCCGCTTAGTGGTAGTCCACGATCTCGACGTGATGGGCGCCGTCCGACCTCCAGACGAAGCATATCCGCCATTGATCGTTGATGCGGATCGAGTGCTGCCCCTGCCGATTACCCTTGAGCGCTTCGAGGCGGTTACCGGGCGGTGACATCAGATCGCGCAGTTCGAGTGCATGCTCGATGATGAACAGTTTTCGTTGTGCCGAACGGAGCAGTTCCGCCGGAAAGCCCTTAGGAGCTTTGCCAGCAGCGACAATCTCCGTGGTCCGGTCCCCAAACGAAACAATCATTTCCATATTCCGTATCGCACTGCGATACAGAATGCAAGGCTATCATGCCCGATTGCGAGGCCGCTAAGCCGCCTGCGCCACTTTCAGCCGTCCAACCAGCGAATTGACGCTGGTGCCGATGATCTCGACCTGGTGGATGGCCCCGATGAGATCCGTGCTGCCGTCCAGATGGACGGCCTGCAAATAAGGCGAGCGCCCGCCGACCTGTCCGGCCTGCCGGCCTGGGCGTTCGATCAGCACCGGCATGGACTTGCCAACACAGGAGGCGTGGAACGCCGTGGTCTGGGCATTGACCAGGTCCTGTAGCCGATAGAGCCGTTCGGACTTGATCACTTCGGCGATCTGGCCATCGAGGTTGGCGCCCGGCGTGCCGGGACGGGTGGAATATTTGAACGAATAGGCCGAGGCATAGCCCACCTCGCGGATGATGCTGAGGGTATCCTCGAAATCCGCGTCGGTCTCGCCGGGGAAGCCGACGATGAAATCGCCCGACAGCGCCATGTCCGGCCGCGCGGTCTTGATGCGCTCGATGGTGCGCAGATATTCGGCCGCCGTGTGGCGCCGGTTCATCGCCTTGAGAATGCTGTCGGAGCCTGACTGCACTGGCAGGTGCAGATAGGGCATCAGGATATCGAGGTCGCGATGCGCCGCGATCAGGGCGTCGTCCATATCGCGGGGATGGCTGGTGGTATAGCGCACGCGCTCCAGCCCGGAAATCTCGGCCAGAAGGTAGGCCAGCTCGCCCAGCCCGACCGTGCGGCCGGTTGCGTCCAGCCCGTGATAGGCGTTCACATTCTGCCCGAGCAGCGTGATCTCCTTGACGCCCGCAGCAACCAGGTTGCGCGCTTCGGTCAGCACCTGGCTCACCGGCCGCGACACTTCGGAGCCGCGCGTATAGGGCACGACGCAGAAGCTGCAGAACTTGTCGCAGCCTTCCTGCACCGTCAGGAACGCCGTCAGCCCGCGCTTGATGGTGACTTCCTTGGTGGCGGCCGGCAGGTGCTCGAATTTGTCTTCTTGCGGATAATCGGTATCGACAACCGCCTTTTGCTGGCTGGGGTGCAGGCTGCGCCGTGAGGCGGCCTCGCTCAGCATTTCGGGCAGGCGGTGATAGCTCTGCGGCCCGAACACCATGTCGACCACTGGCGCGCGCCGGGCGATTTCCTCGCCCTCGGCCTGTGCCACGCAGCCGGCGACGCCGATCATCAGGTCGGCCCCGGCGGCCCGGCGCAGGTCGCGCAATTCCTTCATCCGGCCCAGCTCGGAGAACACCTTTTCCGAAGCCTTCTCGCGGATATGGCAGGTGTTGAGCAGCACCAGGTCGGCGTTCATGATGTCGCCGGTTGGCTCATAGCCGTGCGGCGCCAGGGCATCGGCCATGCGGTCGCTGTCATAAACGTTCATCTGGCACCCATAGGTCTTGATGAACAGCTTCTTGGTATTGGCGATGGTCTCGGTCATGCGGGGCTCTTTACCAGAGCGCGGATCAGACGCAAAGCCGCAGCTCCCGTCACTCACTCGGTCTGCTGCGCGATCCATTTGATAGCTTCACTACGTGTTTTGAAGCCAAAGTCTTTCGACACCTTATACCGTCCGGCTTCGCTAATTTCTCCGACGTCGAAGAATTCGATCACATTCCCCTCTGGGTCCGCAATCGTCTGCCGCTGAATGTAAAAGCGTCCATGCTCTTCGATTTCCATCGATCTGTCCTGCTCCGATATAGCGAGTCTATCTGTAGCACGAGCAACCTTGGTCGCCCTCCTACGTTTTGCTCTTCGAACCGCAAAGGAGGTCACCATGGCCGAACACAAGCAAAGCACGCCCGGCGCTGCCGCCCTCAAGGATGGCAAGAAGCCCGGCCCCAAGGACGCCCCGGTGCAGGTCCGCCCGGCCGGCAAGGCCAATCTGGCCGATAAGCCCAAGGACTGGGACAAGACCGACGAGGCGCTGGACGAAAGTTTCCCGTCGAGCGACGCGACGGCGAAATACTAAGGTTTCGTCAGCCCTGAAATTTTGTGGCCCGTCGGCGTCCTGCGCCGGCGGGCTTGCCCATATCCGAATAAATTCTGGCATTGCCGCCCCTTTTGCCCTATATGCAGCCCAACTTTGGCTCAATGGGCTTGAAGTTTTCACGGCCCCGCCTGGACGACATCCCTGCCGGGGCGACCCATCCTCCTTTGAAAGGATATACCGATGTCGATTACTGCTGAGCGCAAGACCGAACTGATCGAGGAATACGCCACCAAGGCCAATGATACCGGCTCGCCGGAAGTCCAGGTCGCGATCCTGTCGGAACGCATTGCCAACCTCACCGAGCACTTCAAGGGCCACGCCAAGGATAACCATTCCCGCCGCGGCCTGCTCCGTCTGGTCTCGACCCGCCGCCGCCTTCTCGACTACGTCAAGAAGATCGACGATGCGCGTTACAAGACCCTGATCGAGCGTCTCGGCCTGCGTCGCTAACCGACGCGGTTCTGAATTGCGGATGCGGGGATTATCTCCGCGTCCGCCGCCAGCGCCTTGAGATAAGGTGCGGGAAGCGTAGACCGGCGATTGCCGGAGCATGGCAGGATTATTGGCCGCTCCACCCGCCTCACGCTCGCAAAATCACTAGTTTGGTTTTGAACTCGTGGGGTTTTCGGAAGATTTTCCGGGAGCGTCTTGTTGTCTTGCCCATGTTTCGTCAGCCCGCCGGGCCGAAACAGTGCCTGATTTTGAGCCGGGACATGCACATGGGGTGCCTGTCCGGTGCGGGCACACTGAAAGGTCACGCGGTCGCTACGCGCCGCGCTCCGGGCTTTTCAGCAGAGATGGAAAGACGAAACTATGTTTGATCACCACAAAGTCGAACTGAACTGGGGCGGCCAGCCGCTCACTCTGGAAACGGGCAAGATTGCCCGCCAGGCCGATGGCGCCGTGCTCGCCACCCTGGGCGAAACCGTGCTGCTGGCCACCGTCGTGTCCGCCAAGACCGCCAAGCCGGGCATCGACTTCTTCCCGCTGACCGTGAACTACCAGGAAAAATACTTCGCCGCCGGCAAGATCCCGGGCGGCTATTTCAAGCGCGAAGGCCGCCCGACCGAGAACGAGACCCTGACGTCTCGCCTGATCGACCGCCCGATCCGCCCGCTGTTCCCCGATGGGTATCGCCACGAAACCCAGGTCGTCATCACCGTCTTGCAGCACGATATGGAAAACAATCCTGACGTGCTCGCCATGGTCGCCGCTTCCGCCGCGCTGACCATTTCGGGCGTGCCCTTCATGGGCCCGATCGGCGCTGCCCGCGTCGGTTACGTCGATGGCCAGTACGTCCTCAACCTCGCCGTCGATCGTCGCGCCGATAGCAAGCTCGACCTGGTCATGGCCGGCACTGAAGACGCCGTGCTGATGGTTGAGTCCGAAGCGCAGGAGCTGAGCGAAGAGATCATGCTCGGCGCCGTGATGTTCGGCCATGCCGAGTCGCGCAAGGTGATCGCTGCGATCATCAAGCTGGCCGAGCTGGCCGCCAAGGACCCGCGCGATTTCACGGCTCCCGATTATACGGCGTTGGAAAAGGACGTGCTGGCAGTGGCCGAAGCCGATCTGCGCGCCGCCTACAAGATCACCAAGAAGGAAGACCGCTACGCTGCGGTCGACGCCGCCAAGAAGATGGTCAAGGCGCATTTCGCCGCCAAGATCGAATCGGGCGACGTCTCGGGCGAAGCCCTGGGCGAAGTGATCCACAACCTGCAGGCCAAGATCGTGCGCTGGAACGTGCTCGATACCGGCCTGCGCATTGACGGGCGCGACCTCGTCACCGTCCGCCCGATCGTGTCCGAAGTCGGCGTGCTGCCGCGCACGCATGGTTCGGCCATCTTCACCCGTGGCGAAACCCAGGCGCTGGTCGTTGCCACCCTGGGCACCGGCGATGACGAGCAGTACATCGATAGCCTGGAAGGCACCTACAAGCAGAACTTCCTGCTGCACTACAACTTCCCTCCATATTCGGTGGGTGAAGCTGGGCGCATGGGCTCCCCGGGCCGCCGCGAAATCGGTCATGGCAAGCTCGCCTGGCGCGCCATCAACCCGATCCGTCCGTCGGTCGAAGAATTCCCCTACACCATTCGCGTGGTGTCGGAGATCACCGAGTCCAACGGTTCCTCCTCGATGGCCACTGTCTGCGGCACTTCGCTCGCTTTGATGGATGCCGGCGTGCCGATGAAGCGCCCGGTGGCGGGTATCGCCATGGGCCTGATCCTGGAAGGCGAAAAGTTCGCCGTCCTGTCCGACATCCTGGGTGACGAAGATCACCTGGGCGACATGGACTTCAAGGTGGCTGGCACGGAAGAGGGTATCACCTCGCTCCAGATGGACATCAAGATCGCCGGCATCACCGAAGAGATCATGAAGATCGCTTTGGCGCAGGCCAAGGGCGGCCGCATCCACATCCTGGGTGAAATGGCCAAGGCGCTCACCGCCTCGCGTTCGCAGGTCGGCGAGTTCGCCCCCCGCATCGAGACCATGAAGATCCCGACCGACAAGATTCGTGAAGTGATCGGCACCGGCGGCAAAGTGATCCGCGAGATCGTCGAAAAGACCGGCGCCAAGATCAACATCGAAGACGATGGCACGATCAAGATCGCGTCCAGCGATGGCGCGCAGATCGAAGCCGCGATCAAGTGGATCCGCTCGATCACCGACGAAGCCGAAGTGGGCGCCATCTATCAGGGCACCGTGGTCAAGACCGCCGATTTCGGCGCGTTCGTGAACTTCTTCGGCGCCAAGGACGGCCTCGTCCATATCAGCCAGCTGGCTGAAGCCCGCGTCGCCAAGACCACTGACGTGGTCAAGGAAGGCGACAAGGTCTGGGTCAAGCTGTTGGGCTTCGACGAGCGCGGCAAGGTCCGTCTCTCCATGAAGGTCGTCGATCAGGCGACCGGCAAGGAAGTGGCGCAGGGCGAAGCCGCCGAATAAGCTCGGCCCTATTCAAGCATCCGGCCCGGACAGCGATGTCCGGGCCTTTTTGTTTGTGGAGTACCACCCATGTTCAACGCACTGGTGCCTGAGCTTGCCGTCCGCGACTGCGCCGGCAGCCTGCGCTTCTATCGCGATGTTCTGGGCTTCTGTGTGGTCTATGAACGGGCCGAAGACGGCTTCGCCTTCCTTCAGTTCGGCGCGGCCCAGTTGATGCTCGACCAGATCGGAGCCGGGCGGACCTTCGACAATATCGGCTCCGATCCGCGCCATCTGGGGCAGGGGCTCAACCTGCAGATCACTGTCCCGCAGCTCGATCCCTTGCTGGCAGCGCTTGCCGCTGCCGCCATTCCGCTGTTCCTCGCGCCGGAGGTCCGCTCCTACCGGCGCGGTGATTCGCACCTGCTGCAGCCCCAATTTGTGGTCGCCGACCCCGATGGCTACCTGTTGCGGTTCTGCGAATCGCCCCGTGTTGTTCCTGCAACACCCATTTTGTGATCAAAAAAACGAGAGCAACTCGGCCCCTGGTCGAGCTTGGCCCCGAGTGAGGCTTTCCTGCACTCGACAAGCCCCCCTTCTCCCGCGTACCTGATTGGCTAACCAGAACAATTGCTTACCCAAAGGACTGAGACGTGATCAGCCGCCGCCTCTTCATGATCGCCATGCCCCTGACGCTCGCCGCTTGCGCCACCGGCGGCCGGAGTCGTGTGGCACAAGGCCCCCGTATCGATCCGCAATATATTGCGATGTATGCGACCCCGGCCAATGAGCCGTTCGCGATCCCACCCATCGACCTGCGCCGCGTCGATCCGCAGTGGTGGCGCCAGGAAGTGGCCTATACCGGCTCCGAAAAGCCCGGCACCATCGTCATCGATACCCCAGCCCATCACCTCTATCTGGTGCAGGCCGGCGGCTCCGCCATGCGCTATGGCATCGGCGTCGGCCGCGAAGAGGGGCTGCAGTTCAAGGGCAATGCCACCATCGCCCGCAAGGCCGAGTGGCCCGGCTGGACGCCCACGGCCAATATGATTCGCCGCGATCCCGCGCGCTATGCCGACTATGCCGGTGGCCTGCCGGGCGGCCTGACCAATCCCCTGGGCGCGCGCGCCCTCTATCTCTATCGCGGCGGCAAGGATACCCATTTCCGCCTGCACGGCACCACCGAGCCCTATACCATCGGCACCAATGTGTCCTCGGGATGCATCCGCCTGATGAACCAGGACATCATCGATCTTTATGGCCGCGTCTCCCCCGGCGCCCGCGTCATCGTGCTGAGCTAATTCAGTTTCAGTCTATTCCCGCGGGGGCGGGCACCTCGTTTCGGCTTCCGTAGTCACCCGAAGCGAATAGCTCCGCTCCCCGCGGGAATGGCCTGATGAAAAGGCGCAGTCTTCGGACTGCGCCTTTTATTTTGCCGGCACCTTGCTGGCGGCCAGCGCCAGGGCCGCATCCAGTGCCTGCGGGCCCTCGAAGGCGCGTTTGGGGATCACCAGCGCCTCGTGCTTGGTGAAGGCCAGGAACAGGTGCTCCTCGGTGACGATGACGCGCTGGATGATCGACCAGTCGAGATGAGATTGAATCCCTGCCATGGCCGTATGGGCACCCGTAGCGTCCAGAGTTCCGCTAATGCTCTTGCCGGCGCTCGACAGATGCTTGTAGAGCCGGCGCGCCTGCAGACGGGTCAACAGCGGCGCCAGCAGTGCCAGTACCAGCACCCCTGCGATGATCGGGTAGATGATGGCCGGTTCGGCCCGCAACTGCACGAAGGCGAGCAGGTTGTCGGAAAAATCTCCTTGCGCGCTGCTGGCCAGGACCACGGCCAGCCCCACCACGACGATCAGCCACGCCGCCAGGAGGCGCAAGACCTGCTGTCGCGGCGGCTGGCCCAGGGCCACGACGAGCGCCACATAGTCCTCACGAGAAAACGTATAGGCGAGAGGGATGCTCTGCTCGTCCGCCACAAGCGCCATCGATGACCTCCAAAAACAAAACGGGCGCTGCCTGCGCAACGCCCGTTCCAATAGTGTTTGCGTTCGCTTTTAGAGCGTACGCTGGATGGTCTCGACGCGGAAGCATTCGATGACGTCGCCGACGCGCATGTCCTCGTATTTCTCGAAGGCCATGCCGCATTCCTGGCCGGTCTGGACTTCCTTGACTTCGTCCTTGAAGCGCTTGAGCGTCGAGAGCTTGCCTTCGTGCACCACCACGTTGTCGCGGATCAGGCGCACGCCGGCGCCGCGTTCCACGATGCCCTCGGTGACGCGGCAACCGGCAACCTTGCCGACCTTGGAGATGTTGAACACTTCCAGGATCGAGGCATTGCCGATGAAGGTCTCGCGCCGTTCGGGCTTGAGCAGGCCGCTCATCGCATTCTTCACGTCATCCACGAGGTCGTAGATGATGTTGTAGTAACGGATTTCGATACCGTCGCGGGTCGCCAGGTCACTCGCCTGCTTGTTGGCACGCACGTTGAAGCCGATGACGATGGCGTTGGACGCCGCCGCCAGGGTCACGTCCGACTCGGTGATGCCACCCACTGCGCTCATCAGGATCTGCGCCGAGACTTCCTCGGTCGAGAGCTTGTTGAGCGAAGCGGTGATCGCCTCGACCGAACCCTGCACGTCGCCCTTGATGATCAGCGGGAACTTGGCGATGCCAGCAATCTTGAGCTGATTCATCATCTGCTCAAGGCTGGTGGCGCCGCCGCCCGCCGTCTTCTCGCGAATGGCGCGCTGACGGTATTCGGTGACTTCACGGGCACGGGCTTCCGACTCGACCACCGAGAAGCGGTCGCCGGCATTCGGCACGCCGGTAAAGCCCAGCACTTCGACCGGAACCGACGGGCCGGCATCCTTGACCTGCTCGCCCTGATCGTTGATCAGCGCACGCACGCGGGCAAATTCGGTGCCGGCGACGAGAATGTCGCCGATCGCCAAAGTGCCGCGCTGCACCAGAACCGTCGCCACCGCACCGCGGCCGCGATCGAGCTTGGCTTCGATGACGAGGCCCTCGGCGCGGCCATCGCGGGCCACCCGCAGTTCCAGCACTTCGGCCTGCAGCAGGATGGTTTCGAGCAGCTTGTCGAGACCCTCTTTGGTCACCGCCGACACTTCCACGTCCAGCACGTCGCCGCCCATGGATTCCACGAACACTTCGTGCTGCAGCAGTTCGGTGCGAACGCGCTGCGGATTGGCCGATGGCTTATCCATCTTGTTGATGGCCACGATGATCGGAACGCCGGCAGCTTTCGCATGCTTGATCGATTCGATCGTCTGCGGCATCACGCCGTCATCGGCCGCCACCACCAGCACCGCGATATCGGTCGCCTGGGCGCCGCGGGCACGCATGGCGGTGAACGCCTCGTGGCCCGGGGTATCGAGGAAGGTGATCTTGGCGCCGTTCTTGACGACCTGGTAGGCGCCGATGTGCTGGGTGATGCCACCGGCTTCACCCGAAACGACATTGGCTTCGCGGATCGCATCGAGCAGGCTGGTCTTGCCGTGGTCGACGTGACCCATGATGGTCACCACCGGCGCGCGATCGGTCAGATCCTCGGCCAGATCGTCAGCGGCGATATCGTAGAGGCCTTCTTCCACGTCGGCATCGCTGACGCGGCGCACGGTATGGCCCAGTTCGATAGCGATCAGTTCAGCGGTATCGCTGTCGATCACGTCGTTGATGGTGGCCATGGTGCCCTGCGCCATCAGCATCTTGATGACGACGACCGAACGTTCGGCCATGCGGTTGGCCAGTTCGGCAACCGTAATGGCTTCGGGGATAACCACTTCGCGGCTGAGCTTGGGCGCATTCTGCTGATTGCGGCCCATCTTCTTGTCGCGACGACGGCGCATGGCGGCCAGCGATGGCCCCTTGTCGCGATCGCCCTCGACGCCGGCATTGGTCACCGTCAGGCGGCCACGCGCATTGGCTTCGTCGCCCCGGCGCACGGGGCGTTCGGGAGCCGCACGCGCAGCGCGGCGGGCATTTTCCAGTTCCGCTTCCGTAGTCGGACGCGCCTGGGGCGCACCGGTACGGATCTTACGGCCATCGGCCTCGCTCGGCGGCGCGGGCGGCACATTGCCGATCGGCGCCATGCCGGCACCAGCCGGACGCGTGCGCGCATCGGCGGGGCGGCCGGCAGTCCCCGAGGGGCGGGCATTGGCGTTCGGACGCAAGGCTGCGCCGGCGCCGCGTTCGCTTTCGGGACGCGCATTGGGATTGGGCCGATCGCCCGGCGGGCGGGTCGGACGCGGCGGCTGGCCCGGACGGCCGGCAACCACGCGCACGCTGGACGGGCCGGCATTGCGCTGCGATGACGGAATGAACGGCGCTGCGGGCGCTTCGGCAGGGCGCTGCGGCGCAGCGCTGGCTTCGGCCGCGGGGGCCTCGACGGCAGGAGCGGCTTCAGCAACGGCTGGCGGGGTGGCCGGAGCTTCGGGCTGCGCGGGCGCAGGCTCCTCGGCGACCGGGGCTTCGCTGGCGCGGCGCTCTTCTTCCTGGCGGGCGGCCTCTTCGCGAATCTGGCGGCGGCGCGCATCGTCCTCGATGCGGCGTGCTTCCTCGGCGGCAAAGCGGGCCTGGTCTTCGGCGGCGCGGGCACCGGCCTCGCGCAGCACGGCGCGGCGCGCTTCGGCCTCGGCAGCCGACAGGCCTGCGACCGGGCGCTGGCTCTGCACGGGCCGCGTCTGGGGCGGACGCTGGCTTGGCACATGCGCACCGCCACTGGGGGCGCTCGTCTGCGGACGCTGTGGCGCGGCGCCACTGGGCGCACCCGGCTTGGGCACCAGGCGCGTGCGCTTTTCGACAACCACGGTGCGCGACTGCGGACGTGCCATGCCGGGGCGATTGCCGAGGCCCGGCCCACCCTTCAATGTCAGCGTCTTCTTGCCAGCGCCTGAGGTGTCGTCACTGCGCTTGTCGTCGTTATCAGCCATGTATTTCGCGTCTCTTGTCTGTATCGTCTGGCAAAATATCACCGTCAACCGCAGCGCGGCCGGTGTCATTTTCCCTCGGTTTGGCGCTGTAACGGGCCAGTCGCCTGGCTTTTTCGAGCGCCGCTTGGGCTGCCGCCCCTCTTGTGAGCGCAGCATGTATCACATTTTCGAGCCCGAGTGCCAAACCCAATTGCTCACTGGTGAGCATTTCGAAATGAGGTATCTCGAATCCTACTTTTTCGTCTTCCCGTGCCGCATGATGCAGGGCCTTTAACGGTCCCGTCATCTTGCTGCGCCCGTCGGGGGAGGCGTCGCTTGCCGTGATCAGGGCGATCAGGTCGCCCTTTTCCAGCAAGGCACGCACCTTGGTCGCCCCAAAAGTGAACTGGCCGGCCTTGCGGGCCATGCCCAGCGCCGAAAACAGGCGCTGTTCCAGCCGCAATTGCGTCAGTCCCGGCAAATCGTCGGGCAGAACCACCTCTTGCTTGAGGCTCCGTCCGAACACTCGTCTTCTTCACCGCCTCGGCCACCGCCTCGCGGCTCAGCGTGATCCACACGCCCCGCCCTTCGGCCTTGGCCTCCGTATCGGGCACCAGCACCCCATCGGGGCCGAGCACGAAACGGATCATTTCGCCAACCGGCAGCTCCGCCCTGGTGAGGGCGCAGAGCCGGCTCGTATCTTCGCGCCGCCCCATGGGCCGGCCCTCATCGATCTCGGCGTCAGACGGCGGGTTCTTCTGCAACCTCGCCAACTTCCTCGACGGGCTCGGCGTCGGCTTCGATCCAGCCGGCCTTGATACGGGCCTGCATGATCATGTCTTCGGCTTCTTCTCGCGAAACCGGGAAGTCCTTGAAGGTGCCTTCAAAGCGCTTGGTCTCGCCGTCCTTGCGTTCGCTCCAGCCGACGAGATCGTCAGCGGCGCAACCGGCAAAATCGTCGATGGTCCTGATCTCTTCCTTGCCCAAGGCCACCAGCATGGCGGCATTCAGCCCGGCGATTTCATAAAGCTCGTCTTGCACGCCCAGCTTGACGCGTTCCTCGTCATGCGCCCGGTCGATGGCGGCAAGATATTCGGTGGCGCGGTTCTGGATTTCGCCGGCGGTTTCTTCGTCGAAACCCTCGATGGTGGCGATTTCGTTGACGTCGATATAGGCCAGTTCCTCAACCGAGGAGAAGCCTTCGGAAGCCAATAGCTGGGCAACCATCTCGTCGACGTCAAGGGCGGCGATGAACAAGGAGGAGCGCTCGGTGAATTCCTTCTGGCGCCGTTCGCTCTCTTCCTGCTCGGTCAGGATATCGATATCCCAGCCGATCAACTGGCTCGCGAGGCGCACATTCTGGCCGCGGCGGCCGATGGCCAGCGACAGCTGCTCGTCGGGAACCACGACTTCGATGCGCTCGGCCTGCTCGTCAAGCACCACCTTGGCCACATCGGCCGGCTGCAAGGCCGAAACGACGAGGTCGGCAATGGTGTCGGTCCACGGAATGATGTCGATCTTTTCGCCCTGCAGTTCGGCCACCACGGCCTGAACGCGGCTACCGCGCATACCCACGCATGCGCCGACCGGATCGATCGAGCTATCGGAGGAGGTCACGGCAATCTTGGCGCGAGAACCCGGATCGCGGGCGATCGAGCGGATGGTGATGATGCCATCGTAGATTTCGGGCACTTCCTGCATGAACAGCTTGGCCATGAACTGCGGATGGGTGCGCGACAGGAAAATCTGCGGGCCGCGCTGTTCGCGGCGCACGTCATAGACATAGGCGCGGACGCGATCGCCATAGCGGAACATTTCGCGCGGGATCAATTCGTCGCGGCGGATGATGGCTTCGCCACGGCCCAGGTCGACGATCACATTGCCATATTCGACGCGCTTGACGGTGCCGTTGACGATCTCGCCGATGCGGCTGAAATACTCGTCATACATGCGCTCGCGTTCGGCATCGCGCACCTTCTGCACGATCACCTGCTTGGCCGACTGGGCGGCGATGCGCCCGAATTCCATCGGCGGCAGTGGCTCGGTCAAGAAGTCGCCGACCTTGGCGGTCGGGTTCTTGGGCAGGGCGTCCTTGAGCGACACCTGGCGATTGTTTTCTTCGACCGTCTCGACGATTTCCAGCAGGCGCCACATGCGGGTTTCGCCCGAGCGCGGGTTGATCTCGACCTTGATTTCGGTTTCGGCGCCGTAGCGGCCCTTGGCGGCCTTTTCCATCGCGTCCTGCATGGCTTCGATCACCACCATGCGGTCGATCGATTTCTCGCGGGCAACGGCATCTGCGATCTGCAGCAGTTCCAGTCGGTTCGCGCTAACGGCCATTAGTTCAACTCCTCGGAGGTCTTTTCGTCTGTATCGAGAATTTCGATCGTCTCGGTCTCGTCGTCATCCAGCGGATGGGCTTCCTGGTCGATACGCGCCTTTTCCATCAGGGCATCGGTCATCACCAGCTTGGCCTCGGCCAGAAGGCTGAACGCAAGTGTGTGATCCGGGTCGGTGCCGGCCGGTGCATCGGGCACCGTGATGGTGAAGCTGTCGGCGTTGGCGGCCTTGATGGTGCCGCGGAAACGCTTGCGCCCATTGACCATGTCGCCCAGCTCGACCTTCGCCTCGTGGCCGATATAGGCGATGAAATCGCGCGCCCGCACCAGCGGCCGGTCGATGCCGGGGGAGGAGACTTCCAGATGGTATTCGCGGTCGATCGGGTCTTCCACGTCCAGTGCCGGCGACACGTCTTTGCTCAGCCTCTCGCAATCGACGATGGTGAAGCGCCCGGTCTCGTCCTCGGCCATGATCTGCAGCGTGCAGCCATTTTCCTGGGTGATCCTGATGCGCACCAGCGCATAGCCCAGCCCATTGGCCACCGGCTCGACAATAGCCGCCACGCGGGCCTCTAGCCCGGTCTGCTTGATGTAACGCGGTTCGGAAAGGTTGAAGCTCATCGGTCCTTGGATAATAAAAAAGAGCGGGGCCGGGAGGCTCCCACTCTGCAAACTTGCTGAGATGTTGGCTTCTATATAGCGCGCAATGGGAAGAGAGGCAAGGTCCGCTTGAATTCGCAACGGCATGATCTTGGCTGCGAACTGGAATCAACTAGTATCGTGCCAGAGGGAATGGGGGAAGCAATGGCAGACGAGTCCGAAAGTGCGCGCATGGCAAAGCTGGCGTTCGAGAATGCGTTAGAGGCGCAACTACCAAGTGATTCCGGGGTAGAAGATCTTATCAATTCGTTTGAGCGATCTGCGTTTGAGGACGAGAACGGAAACCCGTTTTGGAGCGCACGGGATTTACAACAGCTTTTGGGGTACGCCGACTACCGAAATTTTCTAAATATCGTCGATAAGGCCAAGGCAGCCTGTGCAAATGCCTTGCATGACCCAGATGACCATTTCGTTGACATCACCGAAATGGTCATCATTGGTTCCGGAGCAGCACGCGAAATCGATGACATACGGCTATCTCGTTACGCCTGCTATCTAATCGCTCAAAATGGCGATGCGCGGAAAAAGCCAATAGCATTTGCGCAGACCTATTTTGCAATTCAGACAAGACGACAAGAAATTCGTGATGCGGAGCCTGATTTCGGTCCACTGACAGAGGACCAGAAACGTTCTCTATTGCGAGACGAGATCAAAACTCACAACAAAAATCTGGCAAGTGCCGCCAAGTCCGCGGGCGTTGTGCAGCCGATCGATTATGCGATCTTTCAGACCTACGGATACAAGGGATTATATGGGGGGTTGGATAAGAAGGGCATTCAACGTCGAAAGAGGTTGGCGACCAATCAAGATATTCTCGACCATATGGGCAGCACGGAACTCGCCGCCAATTTGTTTAGAGCGACTCAGACGGAAGAAAAATTACGTCGCGACGAAACCCAAGGCAAAGATGCCACAAATAAGGTTCACTACGAAGTAGGAGCAAAAGTTAGGCAAACCATCAAAGACATAGGTGGCACCATGCCTGAGGAGCTTCCGGCAGCTGAGGACATTAAAAAAGTTCAACGACGACTGAAAGCGACAAACAAAAACAAGCTGGATAAATAGCTCACTTCTCCCAGGTTACGCTCGACACATCCGCCCCCAATTCCTCAAGCGCATCACGCAGATCCTTCACCATCGCGTCCGGGCCGCACAGATAGAAGTTCTGTTTGAAGTCCTTGATGTGGCTCTTGAGGAAATCCATGTCGATCCGCTCCTGCAGCAACTTCGACTTTGGATCGCCCGTTACCGTCCACAGCGTCTCCAAACCCTCCATCGCTTCGAACTCATCGCGCAGGATGATGTCTTTCTCGGTCCGGTTCGACACGATCAGCCGATTGCCCTTGAGCCCGCCCTTGGCATTGAGGCTGCGCAGAATTGCGATGAATGGAGTGACGCCGGCTCCACCCGCGATGAAAGTGCCAACGCCCTTATACTGGATGGTGCCCCACACATCGCGCAGCAGCAGGCTGGCGCCGGCTTCCAGCCCCCACAGGCCATTGGTGACGCCGGGATGGTCGCGATAGCTCTTGATGGTGAACTCCAGCGTGGGTTCATCCTGCAGCGACGTAAAGGTGAATGGCCGCTTCTCATCGCGCCAACCGTCCTTGTCGATGCTCACTTCGGTGGCCTGTCCAGGGCCGAAGTGAAAATTTTTCGGCTTTTCGACACGATAGTGTCGCACATTGTGCGTAACCGCTTCGGTCTTCAAAATCTTGACGCTGATGGGCATTTCGGGCTCCTTTGCCATATGACGCGGGGCCGCCCAATTGGTTCCCAAGGCCCGCAAACCCCCGGCCGGCAATCCGTCACGACAATGATACACGGTGTCTCGCGAGATACCGAGTTTCAAAATAATGCCTTGATATCCTTATGAAAACCCTCGTTATCTTGACGCAAACGTCAAGTGCAAATTCCATGAATCTTTGATCTTGCGAGGGAAGGGGCGAGCGATCATCTCCGGTGTGTTCAAACGAAAGGAACACTGAAAATGATCAAGTCCTCAATCATCGCCCTCGTCGCCGTCGCTGCCCTGGGCAGCATTGCCGCTCCCGCTTTTGCCGTCGATAGCTTCGGCGACAGCGATCACTCGTCCTTCGTGGGCGCCCAGTACATCAATGCCGACAGCGTCCTGTCGCGTCTGCACGAGCAGGGCGTCAATGCCAGCTCGGTTGAAAACTGGGGCGGTCTCGTCCGTGCCTTCGTGACTCAGGCCGATGGCACTCAGGTCTCGCAGCTGTTTACGCGCGACAGCCTCAAGCCCGT
This sequence comes from uncultured Alphaproteobacteria bacterium, assembly GCA_963717095.1. Lineage (GTDB taxonomy): Bacteria > Pseudomonadota > Alphaproteobacteria > Rhizobiales > Devosiaceae > Devosia. The sequence continues at coordinate 119,532 of CAVQVF010000009.1, read as the reverse complement.
TGCTCTGTAAGGATCGGACATTAGCGTCAACCACGCGTTGGAGCGTCCGCGCTCCACACTGACTGACCGTCCAGGCGCCGCCGGCTTTGTCCGACGGCGCCGGAACGGAAATCAAAAATTCAGTCGCTGCTGACCAGGCGGATCACCGCCCCTTCGCCCACGGCATCGAAGCGCCGCCGTGCGGCTTCTACCGTCATGCGGTTCTGCAGCGCGAATTGCCGCCAGCTATCGGCCAGATCCAGCAGTTGATGACCCAGTTCGGTCAGCTCGTAATCCACCCGCGGTGGAATGGTGGGAAACAGGGTGCGCGAGATGAATCCGTCGCGCTCCAGGTCGCGCAATGTCGCGGTCAGCGTCTTTTGCGAAATGCCGCCGATATCGCGGCGCAGTTCATTGAACCGCCGCTTGTCCTTGCGCAGCCGCGTGATCACGATCAGCGTCCATTTGCCCGGTTTGACCACCAGCATTTCGTCTGGCTCGTTAGGGTCGCGCGCATAAATGGACATGGCAGCCTCGTCTTCTGTCCTCCCGATATGGGGCGTAGCCCGCCCGCTTCCAGAGCCAGACGGGTTAAACTTTGACATGCCTTCGATAAAGGTGTGTTCGACGTTTTATGGTTAACGTCGCGTAAACGTGAAATAAAAGCTCACCATACGCCCCTCGCGCCGCGCCTTCTGCTCATAGCGCGTCGCCTGCCAGCCCGGATAGGGCTGGTGCCAGTCGCCCGGCTCCTGGCTGTCGAAGCTGAAGGCCGGCGCCCGCAAGATATGCGCCAGCGTCCAGTTGGCATAATCCTCGATATCGCTGGCGAAGTGGAACAGGCCGCCCGGCCGGATCACCCGCGCCAGCTCGGCCAGCGTCGTCGGCGATACGAACCGCCGCTTGTGGTGCCGCGTCTTGGGCCAGGGATCGGGATAGAGCAGATACACTTCGTCGAGGCTGGCCGTCGGGCAGCGCCAGCAGCAGCTTGAACGCATCGTCGGTATAAAGCGCGATATTGGTCAGGCCCTGCGCATTGATCGCCTGCACCATCTTGCCGATGCCGCCGGTGAACACTTCGCAGCCGATATAGCCGGTATTGGGATTGCGAGACGCTTCCAGCGCCAGATGCTCGCCGCCGCCATAGCCGATCTCGACGATGAGCTTTTCGGCATCGGGAAACAGTGATCTCGGATCCAAAGCCCCGTCGAGCTTGATTTCAAGCTCGGGCAGGGTGGCGTCGAATTCCGCCTGCTGGCCGCCATGCAGCTTCTTGCCCGAGCGGCGGCCGAAAAACGCGCGCGGCTCGCCCGAGCGGGTCTTGGGCAGTTGGTGGTCGGTCATAGGGCCCTCCTCAATCTATCGGGCCTATCGTCCCCTCCCCCTTGAGGGAAGGGCTAGGGTGGGGGTCTCTTGGTGGCCCATTGATCGCCCCCACCCCCAAACCCCTCCCCTCAAGGGGGAGGGGAGGCCAAGCTCCACTCATATGAATGAAGCGGGCAGCCTTACTTCACTGCGGCCTTGAGGGCGCTGACCAGATCGGTCTTTTCCCAGGAGAACGAGCCGTCACGGCCCGCCTTACGGCCGAAATGGCCATAGGCGGAGGTCTTGGCGTAGATCGGCTTGTTGAGGTCGAGATGGGTGCGGATGCCGCGCGGGGTCAGGTCCATGACCTTGCCCAGGGCGATTTCCAGCTTCTCTTCGTCAACGGTGCCGGTGCCGTGCAGGTCGACATAGATCGACAGCGGCTGCGCCACGCCGATGGCATAGCTGAGCTGGATCGTGGCGCGATCGGCCAGGCCCGCGGCAACCACGTTCTTGGCGAGGTAGCGCGCCGCATAAGCCGCCGAACGGTCCACCTTGGTGGGGTCCTTGCCCGAGAACGCGCCGCCGCCATGGGGGGCCGCGCCGCCATAGGTATCCACGATGATCTTGCGGCCGGTGAGGCCCGCATCGCCATCGGGCCCACCGACCACGAACTTGCCGGTCGGGTTGACGTGCCAGACGGTATCCTTGGTGATCCAGCCTTCCGGCAGCGCTTCGCGGATATAAGGCTCGACGACCTTGCGCACATCCGCCGAGGTCATCTTCTCATCCAGATGCTGGGTCGAGAGCACGATCTGGGTGACGCCAACGGGCTTGCCGTTCTCGTAGCGCACGGTGACCTGGCTCTTGGCGTCAGGACCCAGCACCTTGGCGGGGCCGGTGCCTTCCTTGCGGGCAATGGTCAAAACTTCAAGAATCTTGTGGGCGTAATAGATCGGCGCCGGCAGCAATTCAGGGGTCTCGCGGCTGGCATAGCCGAACATGATGCCCTGGTCGCCTGCTCCGACATCCTTGTTGCCGCTTTCATCGACGCCCTGCGCGATATCGGCCGATTGGCCATGCAGCAGCACGTCGATCTTGGCGGTCTTCCAGTGGAAGCCCGATTGTTCGTAACCGATGGCGCGGATCGCCTTGCGCGCGGTGGACTTGAACTTGGACGGATTGACGATCGGATTGCCTGCGGCGTCATGCAGGATCTTGCCGTCCTTGTCCTTCTTCAGCAGCGTCTCGGGCACGCGCACTTCGCCGGCGATGACGACGCGGTTGGTGGTCGCCAGGGTCTCGCAGGCGATACGCACATTGGCCGGGTTCATCCCGGTTTTCTTGGCCTCGCGGAACACCAGATCGACGATTTCGTCGCTGATGCGGTCGCAGACCTTATCGGGATGACCTTCGGAAACCGATTCCGAAGTGAAGAGGTAGGATGAACGGGCCAAGGTGAAGTTCCCCAAAATGCCGAAAAACACGCTATTCGGCGGGTTTGTGGCACCACGCTCGGCTCCGGTCAAGCGGGATATAAAGAAACCTTGATATGTGTGAACGCCCGGTTGCGGAACAAAATGCCCGTGCGCAAACGTCGGCAACCCTCACCCCTTGCGCCGCCGTCCCCGTGCCGCCGCCAGCGAAATCAGCAGGCCCAGGCCCAGCGCCACCAGCAATGGCCAATAGCGCCATTGCGCGAACAGGGTCGGCGCCAGCTTTTCATGCGGGCGCACATCGAGAACGGCCATTTCCTGGGGCGCCAGTTGCGCGGTGATCCGGCCCCAGGGGTCGGTGGCGAAGGTCAGCCCGGAATTGGCGGCGCGGATCAGGCTCATGCCTTCCTCGACCGCCCGTATCCTTGCATGATTGGCGTGCTGGGCCGGCCCGATCGAGCCGTCGAACCAGGCGTCATTGGTGATATTGAGCAGATAGGCGGCATTGGCGGTGTCGCCCAGATCGCCGGAAAACAGGATTTCGTAGCAGATCAGGCCGAGAAATGCGGGCGCCCCGGCCAGAGTCATCAGCCGCCGCTTGGCATCGCCCTCGGCCCAGCCATTGGCGCCGGGCACGAACTGCTTGATGCCCAGTTTGGCAAAGAATTCCTGGAATGGCAGGAATTCGCCGAATGGCACCAGATGCGATTTGTCGTAGCTGGTCACCACTTCGCCACTGGTATCGATCGCCAGGATCGCGTTGAACGGCGACGCGCTGTGGCCATCGGGCTCATATTGCTCGCGCGGCGCGCCAGCCAGCAGTGTCGCGCCCTCCGGCAGCATGCGGGCGATCCGCGCCAGCGCATCGGGATATTGGCTCAAGAAAAACGGTAACGAGGATTCGGGCCACACCAATTGGGTGATATCGGCTAGGCCCTTGTCGTCCGGCCCGGTCTGCATTTCCGATAGCATCAGCAGCTTGTCGATCAAGGCTACAGGGTCGACCTGGCTCCAGTCGGCATGATCATAGATCAGCGGCTGCACCAGCCGCATGGAAACATCGCTGCGCTCGGCGGTTTCGGGCTCCTGCAGCCGGTTATAGCCATAGCCCAGCTGCGCCGCCAAAATCGCGATCGACAGGAAAAACGGAAACAGCCGCCGGCTCAGCGTGCGCCCATCAGCCGGCCAGATCAGCGCCGGCGTCATCGCCAGCAGCGCCGCCAGCAATGTCAGCCCATAGATGCCGATCACCGAGGCCAGCTGCATCATTTCATCGGTGGCGGTGAGGCTATAGCCGAGCAGATCGAACGGAAAGCCGGTCAACACATGGCCGCGCGCCCATTCGGCAATGGTGACGAAGGTGGCCAGCGTCACGATGCGCCAGGCGCCATTGGACCAGAACAAATGCGCCGCCGCGCTGGCCAGGCCCCAGAAGAAGGCGATCAGCGCCGCCAAAGCCAGGATGGCGAACGGCATCAGCGCGATCATCACCCCGCCTTCGACGAAGAACGCAGCGCCCAGCCAGTGGAACGAAACGGTGAAATAGCCCCAGCCGAAGGCGAAGCCGATATTGAAGGCGGGCCCAAAAATCCGCCGCCAGCCGCGCCGGCGCTCGGCCCCGTCGAGGCACCACACCCAGATCGGGAAGGTCCCGAACAAAGCCGGCAGGATGAACCAGGGGGCGATCGACAAGGCCGCGATGGCACCGGCGATCACCAGCAGCAGGAAACGCCGCCAGCCATGGCTGAGCATGGCGGTTTCGGCCAGCCAGGTCATGGCGCGGAGGCTTGGGGCGAATCAGAATGCATGTGGGCAAAGTCGCTGCCGGGGGCAGGGGCGTCAAGGCGGGGTTTCTGTCGGTCCTGATCCATCGGCTCCTGCCCTTCCCTCCCCTCAAGGGGGAGGGAGAGCCGAACATCGGTGGTTATCCCCAACCGATGCTCTCGACACCGCCAACGCCCGGCGCTAGAGCGGTGCCATGATCACCCTCGCCATCGATACCGCTGCGCCGCGCCTGCAACTGGCCCTGCTGCGCGCCGATGGAACAGCCGATATCTCCATCGACGAGATCGCCACCGGCCACGCCGAATTGATCTTCGAGCGCATTGCGACGCTCCTGGCGCGCAATGCCCTTGGCTATTCCGACCTCACCCGCGTCGCCGTCACCACCGGCCCCGGCTCGTTCACCGGCCTGCGGATTGGCTTGTCCGCCGCACGCGGCATTGCGCTGGCGCGAAACATTCCGGCTGTCGGTATCCCAAGCCTGCTCGCCCTGTCCCTCTCCGCTCCCGCCAACCTTCCCGTCACTGTCCTCCTCGATGCCCGCCGCGACGAGGCCTATTTCCAGACCTTCACCATGCCCGGAAAACCCATCGCGCCGGCCCGCATCCTGCCCATGGCCGAGGCCCGCGCAGCTATCCTGCCCGGCTCCAGCCTGATCGAGACCCCCTTCGTCGATATCGCCCTGCTGGCCGCCTATGGCGCCACGGCCGATCCAACCCTATATCCGCCTGAACCCGATTATGTGCGCGATGCCGATGCCAAGCCGCAATCGGCTGCGCGGATCGCGAGGCTGACGCCATGATGAAACTATGGATGGCCCCCGCCGGCCTGCATATCGAGCCCGGCCAGTCGCGCGATGCCGGCGATCTGGCGCGCATCCATGCCCAGGGCTTTTATCGCGGCTGGCCGCGCGAGGAATTTTCCGGCTTCCTGACCGAACCGACCACGCCGCTTTATATCGCCTGCGACGCCAAGCGCCGCCTCGCCGGCTTCGCACTGATCCGCCAGGCCGCCGACGAGGCCGAATTGCTGACCATCGCGGTCGATCCGAAATGGCGCGGCAAGAGAGTCGGCCGGGCGCTACTGCGTGCGGCGCTGGATGATCTGCAACTGACGCCCGCCCGGCGCATGTTCCTCGAAGTGGACGAACAGAACGTGGCGGCAATCCGCCTCTATAGTGGACAGGGCTTTGCCACTATCGGCTCGCGCAAGGGCTATTATCCGCGCCCGGACGGCTCGGCCGCCACTGCGCTTGTCATGGCGCGCGATCTTGGATAACCCGGTTTGATGGGTTCGCATTTTGAGGCAGCCGCGTGAGCAAGAGCCAGACCGATCCGACGCTGGAAGAGGCTTGCGTTGCCAAGGGCATGCGCATGACCGACCAGCGCCGCGTCATCGCAAGGGTGATCGAGGCCGCCTCCGATCATCCCGATGTCGAAGAACTGTATCGCCGCGCCTCCGCCTTCGATGACCGCATCTCGCTGTCGACCGTCTATCGCACGGTCAACCTGTTCGAAGAGGCGGGCCTGATCACCAAGCATGATTTCAAGGACGGCCGCGCCCGTTTCGAATTGATCCCCGACGAGCACCATGACCACCTGATCGATATCCGCTCGGGCCGCGTCATCGAGTTCCGCAACGAGGAGATCGAGGCCATCCAGGACGTCATCGCCCGCAAGCTGGGATACCGGCTGGTCGATCATCGCCTTGAGCTTTATGCCGTGCCGCTGGAGGTCAAGGAGAAGGACGGCAAGCCATGATGATCTTTCGCTCGCTGTTCTTCGTCTTCATCTACATTCCCGTCCTCCTCGTCATCGTGCCCGCGCAATTGCTGGTCAATGCGCTGGGCCTGCCGTTCTGGCAGGTCATTCCGCGCTTCTTCCACCGTGTCGGCTGCCTGTTTCTGGGCCTGCGGGTCAAGGTGATCGGCCAGCCGGCGACCGGGCGGGCGACGCTTCTGGTCTCCAACCACATCTCCTGGACCGATATCGTCGCCATCGGCTCGGTCGCCGATGTCACGTTCGTGGCCAAGCGCGAAGTGGGCGAATGGTTTTTCGTCGGCATGATGGCCCGCCTGCAAAAGACCATTTTCGTCGACCGCAACCGCCGCAGCGATGCCGGCCGCACGTCGCGCGAAATGGGTAAGCACATGGCGCTCGGCAATGCAGTGCTGCTGTTTGCCGAGGGGCAGTCCGATATCGGCACCCATGTGCTGCCGTTCCGCTCGGCCCTGGTGGGCGCCGCCCAGATTGCCATGATCGAGGCCGGCGCCACCGATGTGCTGATCCAGCCGCTGACCATCGCCTATACCAAGCTGCAGGGCCTGCCTGTGAGCCGCAACGAGCGCTCCCTGATCGCCTGGGTTAAATCCAAGTCGCTCAAGCAGAACATCGGCGAAATCCTCTCCGGCGGGGTCAAGGATGTCACGGTGGCCTTCGGCACGCCGATGCCGCTGGGTGAGGGCGCCGACCGCAAGGCGGTGAGCAAGGCCGCCGAGAACGAGGTGCGGCGCATGCTGGTGGCGCTCAATCGTGGCCAGGATGTGCGCGGCCCGGATGTGCCCGGCATCGCCGCTTGACCCCGATTCGATAAAATCCCGCCGATTAAGCCTAACGCCAAGCTGCGCTTGGGCATTAACACTTGGTTAGCTATACCGCTTCCAGCAGGTTTGGAGGCGGTGATGACATTACAGGTACTGGCATTGTTCTCGATCTCGGGCGCGGCGGTCGTCTGGTTCCTGTGGGACGAATTGCGCCGCCGTCGCGCCGCTGTCAGCACGCAGGCCCAGGGTCCCATTCGGGTGGCGCGCGATCCTGAACTGAATCCCGATCAGCGCCTTCTCCCGGTGCCGCTGCCCGTGCGCTCGTCGGCGCAGAGCGAGGCCGAACGCGCCTTTCTCGAAAATCTGACCAAGATCAACGCCGGCGCCTGAGGCGAATCATTCGGTCGGATCGCCATGGCCCAGGCTGGCCTTGAGCCGGGCCACGATGGACGCCGCCTTGAGCATCAGGGCCATGTCCACGTCCTCGCCGCTTTTGGGTTCGCTAAATTGCGCCCAGACCGGGATGAACAGTTCGTGGCTGGCCTCTTGCCCGCCAATGGTTTCGCGCAGGATTACCCGCACCTTGCCCGTCACCCGCCCCTTGAGGCGTGGGTGATCGTGCTTTTCGGCGACGGCGATATCGATCAGTTCATACGGCAAGTCATCGGCTCCTGTTGGAGCCCCCACGCCGGACGCTAGTGGCGGATGGTTCATGACTCCTTAACGGAGTGTCGCATTAATGGTTCCGCAGTGGAATATATTATGCTGTGGCCGCCGGATCACACTTTGACGGCGTGTTCCACCCGGCCGGCATCGCCGAAAACGCGCAGATAGCGCTTGATTTCATCCGCCTCACCGGTGGCCTTGGCCGGATTGTCGCTGAGCTTGACGGCCTTGTGCCCGTTTGCCTCGCTCACCTTGATCACGATCGAGATCGGGTCGAGCCCCCGATTGGGCTCGGGCGAGCAGCCCTCGAAATCATTGGTTAGGTTGGTGCCCCAGCCAAAGGCCATGCGCACCTTGCCGTCGAAATGCAGGTAGGCTTCCTCGATCATGTCGACGTCGAGCCCATCCGAAAAGATCAGCAGCTTGTCGCGCGGATCGCGACCGCGCTGCTTCCACCACGCAATGATGCGCTCGCCCCCTTCGATCGCGGGGGCGCTGTCGGGACGGAACCCGGTCCAGTCGGCCACCCAGTCGGGCGCGTGCTGCAAAAACGAATCGGTGCCGAAGGCATCGGGCAAAACGATCTTGAGATTGCCCCCGTAATAGCTCTCCCAATCGCGCAGCACCTGATAGGGCGAATCGATCAATTGCTGGTCGCTCTTCGCCAGCGCCGCCAGCACCATGGGCAATTCATGCGCATTGGTGCCCAGCGCTTCCAGGTCATTGTCCATCGCCAGCTTGATATTGGAGGTGCCGGTAAAGGCCTCGCCAATGCCCTCCTTGAGCGCCTCGACGCACCAGCGCTGCCACAGGAAGGAATGGCGCCGCCGCGTGCCGAAATCGGAAATCTTGAGGTCCGGCAGCTTTTGCAGCCGCTCCACCTTTTCCCACATCTTGGCCTTGGCGCGGGCATAGAGCACGTCGAGCGCGAACGGCCCGTAATGCTTCATCGCTGCGCGACTGCGCAGTTCGTTGATGATCGCCAGCGCCGGAATTTCCCACATCGAGGTTTGCAACCACGAGCCGGAAAATTCCAGCACGAACTGCCCGTCGCGCTTCTCCAGGTGATAATCGGGCAGGCTGAAGGTTTCGAGCCATTTGAGGAACCCCGGCTCGAAGATCTGCTGGCTGCCATAAAAGCTGTTGCCCGCCAGCCAGATCATTTCCTTCTTGGAAAACCGCAGGCCGCGGGCATGATCGAGCTGGGCACGCAGTTCCTGCTCGTCGATCTCCTCGGCCAGATGCACGCTTTTGCTGCGGTTGATCAGCGAAAAGCTGGCATTGACCTTGGGATACAGCCCCCAGATCATCTGCAGCATCAGCAGCTTGTAAAAATCGGTATCAAGCAGGCTGCGCACGATCGGATCGAGCTTCCAGGTATGGTTGTAAACCCGCCGGGCAATATCGGTATATGTCGCCATCGGGATCCCGCCTGCTCAAAAATGCGCCACGCTTTTAGCGTGGCAGGGGCGGGATGGAAAGGTGGGGATTCTGCCCCGCCCTGGGGACCGTGGCACGCCCTCGTGGTTCGAGGCTTGTGAAGAACGCGCACCTCACCATGAGGGCTACTCCTCTATCGGCATATGCGGCTCGAATCTATCGGTACCCATTCTATCAGTAGCCCTCATGGTGAGGTGCGAGCCCTTGCGAGCCTCGAACCACGAGGGCGTGCCCCAAACTCAGATCCCCAACTGAAACCGCTCAAACCGCCCCAACTCCTCCTCGATCGCCATCTTTACCCCGGCGCTCTCCTCCCCCAGCCAGGTCCATTTCTGCACCAGCAGCTTCCCCGCCACCCGGTCTGTTTTCAAATCCAGCGCCGCCACGATCCGATCTCCCACCAGCACCGGCAAGGCAAAATAGCCCAGTTTCCGCTTGGCCGCGGGCACATAGGCCTCGAAGATATGATCGTACCCAAAAAACGCACTCAGCCGCTTGCGCTGGATGATCAGCGGATCGAACGGCGACAGGATATGCACCAGCTCGGCCGGCGCATGCGCCGCTTCCAGCAGCTCCGGCGCCACCCAATGTTGCGCCTTGGGAAAATGCTCCAGATGCACCGGCACCAGCAGCTTGCGCCGCACCCGGCTCTCGATCAGCGCTTTCACCGTCGGCTTGCTCTTGGCGTCGAGATGGCAAATCGAATCCAGACTCACGATCCCCTGCGAGCGCAGCGCCCGCTCCAGCACATAATCGGCGACCTGCCTGGCGCTTGCCGGCTTGGGCGCCTGCTCCCAGCCGAAATGGCGCTCGATCAGCTCATAACTCTTGAGCATGCCCTGCCTCGCGCTGACCGCCACCAGCCCCTGATAAAACGCTAGTTGCAGCGCCCGCTTGGAGGGCTTGCGGCTGGCCCAGGGGTGATTTTTTTCCACCAGCTCGTCATCATCGATATCGCGGATCGACAGCGCCCCATCGGTTTTGATCCGCTTCAGCACTTTCTTGATTTCAGCCGGCGTAACGCTGCCGAACCAGCCCCCGCTTTGCGTGCGATAGGCCTTCATCGCCGGCAGGAAAAACCGGAAATCCTGCGTGGGCACATAGGCCAGCGCATGGGTCCAATATTCGAACACCGATTTATCCACCGACTGCGCCTGCGTCAGGTGAGCGCGCCGATACTGAGGAATACGCGAATACAGAATGTGGTGGTGGCACCGCTCGATGACGTTGATGGTGTCGATCTGCACATAACCAAGATGCTCGATCGCCGCCTGGGTGGCGTCAGGGCCGGAGCCAAAAGGATTGGTCGTATCGAGGCATTGCGTCCGCAGCCAGATAGCGCGGGCCTGGGTGGGGTCGATCGAAACTGATTTGGATTGGGCGGCCATTTGGATCGTCCAGAGAATCGGACCATCAGACTAGCGGCTTTGCCATCGCCCTCCACCCGTTTCCGCAGCGATGACAAATCGCTTGAGAACGGACGGCTCATGAGCGGTCCGTGCATCTCGAATGGTGTTTGTGGAGAGATCGGTCTGTCTTTGTTGCTGCGCAACTTCAACGCGACAGCCTTCGCTTGTTTGTTCCGCGCAACCTCGTCATGCCCTATCGGGCTTGCCGAGCCGTAGCTGCGGAGCAGCGAAGGCTGGTGGAGCCTAGCGGGATCGAACCGCTGACCTCTTGCATGCCATGCAAGCGCTCTCCCAGCTGAGCTAAGGCCCCATTTCCTTGGGTCTTCTACAGGGCTATCCCTGCCGAAGCGTGGCGCAACCTAGTGTAGGCTTCCCGCGCACGCAAGTGCCTATTTGACACTTTTTTATATCCCCGGTTTGAGCGTCAAACCGGGGAAAAATCGTTATGAATCAGCGGTCGTCGTCGCCGCCGACATCGAAGGCGAGATCGTCGTCATCGTCTTCCTCTTCGAGGAACACGTCTTCTTCGTCATCGGCCAGCTCTTCGTCGACTTCGACATCGACATCCTCGGTATCGGGAATTTCTTCCTCGCCCGATTCTTCCGCGTCGGCGTCTTCCAGCGACACGATCTCGGGCGCTGCGGCGTCTTCGACTTCCTCTTCTTCTTCCGTCTCGTCATCCTCGTCGGCGACCTTGCGGGCGATGATCGGGGCTGCCTTGGCGGCCAGCACCGTCTCGAAATACGAGCGCGGATAGGACTTGCCGGTATAGGGGGACACGATCGGGTCCAGGTTGAGATCGTAGAACTTCTTGCCCGTCTCAGGGTCGGTGCGTTTGGTGCCGCGCTCGGAACTGGCCATCGAGGTTCCTTATCGAAAATGTGGGCAGGCTGAGCCCGCTTCGGTCAGTCCGGTTAGGGGGAAACATTTGCCCTGTCAAACCGAAAATGCCGCATCGGCCCCAGCGCATCGGCCCAATGCAGCAAACTGGGGAGTGGCGGAGGCGCCCGCCCCCGTGATAGGTCGGCCCAAAGAGGCCCCAAATGGGATGGAGAAGCCGCCATGATCATCGCCGTCGATGGACCTGCCGCCTCGGGCAAGGGCACGCTCGCCGGGGGCCTGGCCCGCCATTACGGACTGCCTTACCTCGATACCGGCCTGCTCTATCGCGCCGTCGGCCGGGGGGTTGAGGCATTCGAGGACGGTCCCGATTTCGAGGCCCGCGCCATCGCCGCGGCCCAGACGCTGGACGAAGCCGATATCGATCCCGAATTCCTGCTCAGCGCCAAAATCGGCACTCTGGCCTCCAAGGTCGCCGTCATCGGCGCGGTGCGGCGCGCTTTGTTCGACTATCAGCGCGATTTCGCCACCCAGGATGGCGGCGCCGTGCTCGATGGCCGCGACATCGGCACCGTGATCTGCCCCGAAGCCGATGTGAAGCTGTTCATCCAGGCCGACAGCAAATCGCGTATGGAACGCCGGGCCCGCCAGCTCGAAGCCCGCGGCCAGGTCGTTGACAGATACGCCCTCTATCACCAGATAGAAGAACGGGACGCCCGTGACATGGCCAATCCCAATGGCGGCTTCTACAAAGCGGGCGACGCGCACTTGCTCGACACCACGCTTCTCGATATAGAAGCCGCACTCCGCGCAGCCATCGCGATTGTCGATGGAACCATGGCGCGCAAGGCAGAGCGGCAAACGCTCTAATTTCCTCCTTGCGGCTTTCGTTCCTCACGATCACCCAGCGACCAAGCCGGACTTGAGACCCAATTCCATTGCCGCTCGATACGGCCGCTCGTGCGCCGGCTGCTGATGCTTCAGCAGGCGGGCGCCGTTTCTGGCAATGGCTCAACCCCTAACGACCGGCGCTCTGGAGAAGATAATTTGGCACAGCAAACTGTGAGCAAAGAAGATTTTGAATCGCTGTTGATGGATTCGTTCATCGATAACGAGCCGCTAGAGGGTGCCGTCGTCAAGGGCACCGTGGTCGCGATCGAAAAGGATCTGGCGATCATCGACGTCGGTCTCAAGACCGAAGGGCGCATCGCGCTCAAGGAATTCGGCCAGGCTGGCCGCGACGGCACCATCAAGGTGGGCTCGATCGTCGAAGTTTATGTCGACCGTGTCGAGAACTCGCTGGGCGAGGCTGTCCTCAGCCGCGAGAAGGCCCGTCGTGAAGAGAGCTGGGTCAAGCTCGAAGTCATGTACAACAATAACGAGCGCGTTGAAGGCGTCATCTTCAACCAGGTCAAGGGCGGCTTCACCGTCGACCTCGAAGGCGCCATCGCCTTCCTGCCGCGTTCGCAGGTGGACATTCGTCCGATCCGCGATATCGCGCCGCTGATGAATGTGCCGCAGCCGTTCCAGATCCTCAAGATGGACAAGCGTCGCGGCAATATCGTCGTCTCGCGTCGTGCCATTCTCGAAGAGTCGCGTGCCGAACAGCGTTCGGAAATCGTCCAGCAGCTCGAAGAGGGCCAGGTTGTCGACGGCGTGGTCAAGAACATCACCGATTACGGTGCGTTCGTTGATCTCGGCGGCATCGACGGCCTGCTGCACGTCACCGATATCGCCTGGCGCCGGGTCAACCACCCGACCGAAGTGCTCACCATCGGCGAGACCATCAAGGTCCAGATCGTTCGGATCAACCACGAGAGCCACCGTATCTCGCTCGGCATGAAGCAGCTTCAGGCCGATCCGTGGGATGGCATCGAGGCCAAGTATCCGATCAATGCCAAGTTCACCGGCCGCGTCACCAACATCACCGACTACGGTGCATTCGTTGAGCTTGAGCCCGGCATCGAGGGCTTGATCCACGTCTCCGAAATGAGCTGGACCAAGAAGAACGTCCACCCCGGCAAGATCGTCTCGACCTCCCAGGAAGTCGAAGTCGTCGTGCTTGAGGTCGATCCCGACAAGCGCCGCATTTCGCTCGGTCTCAAGCAGACCCTGGCCAATCCGTGGGAGAGCTTCGCCGAGAAGTTCCCGGTCGGCTCCACCATTGAAGGCGAAGTCAAGAATAAGACCGAGTTTGGTCTGTTCATCGGCCTCGACGGCGATGTGGACGGCATGGTTCACCTGTCGGATCTCGATTGGCAGAAGTCGGGCGAAATCGCGCTCGAAGACTACAATCGCGGCGACATGGTCACCGCCAAGGTGCTCGACGTCGATGTCGAGAAGGAACGCATCTCGCTGGGTATCAAGCAGCTGTCGACTGGCGAAAACGCCTCCTCGGCTCCCGCTTCGTCCTCGGGTGAGACCGGCAGCACCGACGCCGGCGGCATCCGCAAGGGTTCCGTCGTCACCGGCACCGTGATCGAAGTCAACGAAGGCGGCATCGAAGTGCGCATCGCCGACAGCGGACATGACGGCCTTCATCCGCCGGGCCGACCTGTCGCGCGATCGTAACGATCAGCGTCCGGAACGCTTCTCCAAGGGTGAGAAGGTCGATGCCCGCGTCGTCCAGTACGATCGCAAGACCAGCCGGATTTCCCTCTCCATCAAGGCGCTGGAAATCGCCGAGGAAAAGGAAGCCGTCGCCAATTACGGTTCCTCCGATTCGGGCGCTTCCCTGGGCGATATCCTGGGCGCTGCCCTCAAGGATCGCGAGCAGAAGTAATTCTGGTTGACGATGCAACCACCGAGCCCGCGCTGATCAGCGCGGGCTTTTTTATAGAACTGCCGGGGGGCATATGGATCATCGGGGCATTCACTGGCGGGCATTGACCGCGCTTGACCTGCCGGCGGTCGGGGCGATCGCCGCCGTAGTGCATCCTGCTTTTCCCGAAGACACCGCGGTTTTCGCCGAGCGCCAGCGCCTCTATCCCGATGGCGCGCGGTTTTTGGAGCTGGGCGGCGTCCCCTCCGGCTACATCATCAGCCATCCTTGGCGGTTCAAGGCGCTGCCAGCCCTCAATTCACGGCTTGACGTCATCCCACCCGACGCCTCGACCTACTATCTGCACGACCTGGCTTTACTCAACAAAGCCCGGGGCACCGGCGCCGCCGCCATGATCGTCGGCGATATCATCGACCATGCCCGCGCCATGGGTTTCCCCAATATCAGCCTCGTCGCCGTCAACGGCTCCCAGTCCTTCTGGCACAAGCACGGCTTTCGCGGGTTGCAAGTGCCCGAATTAGCCGAGACGCTCGCAAGCTACGAGGCGGCAGCGCGGTTCATGGTCAAGCCGCTTGTGTAGTTACAGTTTTGTAGTTATATTATTGTAGTTACGCGAAGGGGCAGCGCGTGCGGTTTGTATGGGACGAGAATAAGAATCGAATCAACAACGCCAAACACGACGTCGATTTCGCATTGGCCCAAAATGCCTTTCGAGATCCGTACGCGATTTTCGATCAGGATCGGCACGTCGATGGCGAAGAGCGGTGGCAAATTACGGCATTGATCGACGGGATAAGAATAATCGTTGTCGCTCATACATATCGAGGAGAGACAAATGGCGAAGAGATCATCCGCATTATCTCGGCACGAAGCGCAACCCCTCCAGAACGACGCCGATACGACAGAGCCCGCATGGGTTACGAGTGAGTTCGATATTCTGAATCCGCCGCCTTTAACCGAAGAACAGCGCGAGCAGCTTCGGCGTCTCGCCAACATGCGCGACGAAGATATCGATTCCTCCGATATTCCAGTGCTGGGCGAAGAAGCCTGGAAAAACGCTGTCCGCAATCCCTTTTACGCTCGTGCTCTCAAGGCCCAGCTGACCATCCGGCTCGACGCCGATATCCTTGACTGGTTCAAGCGTCATGCCAAGGACGGCAAGGGTTATCAGACCGATATCAACAAGGCGCTGCGGGCTTATGTGGTGGCCCAGGAGCGCAGGGCGGCCAAGAAGGCTGGCTGACCTCGCCTTGCAAAACCCCTGGGGCGGCGCTACCTCCAGCAGGCTCATTTCCGCGAGGCGCCCGTGACTGACCACACCGAAGCCGTTCGCCCCCTTGATCCTCATGGCGTCGTCGCCGCCGAAACTTATCGCCGCTCGCGCGGCATCTGGCGTGTGCTGGCCTTTATCGCGCTGGCCATCGCCGTGCTGGCGCTGGTCGGCCGCTTCGCCTGGTCCGATGCGCCCATCACCGATCACATCGCCCGCTTGGTCGTCGATGGCACCATCGCCAGCGATCCCGAGCGGCTCAAGGCGATCGAGGATCTGGCCGAGGACGACAGCGTCAAAGCCGTCATCGTCGCCATCAATTCCCCCGGCGGCACCACGGCGGGCGGCGAGGAGCTTTATGAAGCGCTCGGCCAACTGCGTGCCAAAAAGCCCGTCGTCGCCGTGATCAAGGAGCTTGGCGCCTCCGCCGCCTATATGGCCGCCATCGCCACCGACCAGATTTTCGCCCGGCGCCTGTCCATCGTCGCCTCGATCGGCGTGCTCTACCAGCACGTCAATGCCGGCAAGCTGCTCGATACCATCGGGGTGGATTTCGACAAGGTCGCCTCCGGCCCGCTCAAGGCCGAGCCCGATTTCGACGAGCCGATGGAAGGCGCGCCGCGCGCTTCGATCGCCGCCTTGGTCGATGACAGCTTCCAGTGGTTCGTCGATGTCGTGGCCGAACGGCGCGGCCTGAGCCGGCCGCAAACCCTGGCGCTGGCCGATGGCCGCATCATGACCGGCCGTGTCGGCGTGCAGAACAAACTGATCGATCAGATCGGCGGCGAGCTTGAAGCGGTGGCCTGGCTTGAAGCGGATCGCGACGTTCCCGCCGATCTCGATGTCGTCACCGCCTACCCGCAACCCGAGGAGGGATTCGGCTGGCTGGCCAATTTTGCCAATGGCCAGGCCCGTTCCGCGCTGGGTTTGCCCGCTTCGGGCCCTATCACGCTTGACGGGCTGGTTTCGCTTTGGCAGGTTGGCTCAGCGTTCTGAGCGAGGGGCTCGGCAAGCGCACGACCGGAGTAGGCGATGATCAAGTCCGAACTCGTTGAAAAGCTGGCGGCCGAGAACCCGCATCTGTTTCAGCGCGACATCGAAAACATCGTCAATGCGATCCTCGATGAGATCGGCGATGCCATGGCGCGGGGCGATCGGGTGGAGCTGCGCGGCTTCGGCGCTTTCTCGGTCAAGAACCGTCCGGCCCGGGTCGGACGCAATCCGCGCACCGGCGAGCAGGTCGATGTCGGCGAAAAATACGTCCCCCAGTTCAAGGCCGGCAAAGAAATCCGCGAGCGGCTGAACCGCGAATAGCGGCGCTGCGCGATTAAGGCACACTTGGTAATGGTCAAACGCATCGTCGGCTGGTTGGTCCTGGTGCCCTTGTGTGCGCTGCTGATCGTCTTTGCCCTGGCGAACCGGCAATTCGTGGCGCTCAATTTCAATCCCTTCGTCGCCCCCGAAGTGCTGCAGGCGCCCGGCTATGGCGTGCCGCTGTTCCTGGTGCTGTATGTGGTGCTGCTGGTCGGCGTCATGGCCGGGGGCATCGCCACCTGGTTTGCGCAAAGCCAGCACCGCCAGCGCGAACGCCACTGGCGGCGTGAGGCGCAGGCGCTCAATGGCGAACTCGAAGCCCTGCGCAAGAGCCAGCGTCAGCCGTCCGGCGCGCCCATGGCCGAGGTCGATGACCTGCTCGAACTGCGATGACCCCCCGTTTCCCAACCCAACGAGCCTGACGCCACCATGGCCGAACCTCTGATCATCAAAATTTGCGGGATCAAGACACCGGCCATTCTGGAGGCCGCCATCGAGGCTGGCGCCGATATGGTGGGGTTCGTCCATTTCATGCGTTCGCCCCGCCATATCGGCATCGAGGAGGTCGCCTCCCTGATCTCGGAGGCGCGCGGGCGGGTGCAAACCTGCGTCCTTTTGGTCAACCCCGACAATTCCCTGGTGGCCGAGATTGCCGCCCTGGGTCCCGACTGGATTCAGTTGCACGGCCCCGAAACCCCCCATCGCGTCGAAGCCATCCGCGCCGAAGCGGGGGTGGAAATCATGAAGGCGCTCCCCATCGGCAGCGCCGAGGACGTGGCCCATGTCGCAGCTTTCGCCGAGATCGCCGACCGTATCCTGCTCGATGCCAAGCCCCCCAAGGGCGCCGACCGGCCGGGTGGATTGGGCGAGACCTTCGACTGGTCCCTGCTCAAGGCGCTTGACCCGGCTCTCGACTTCATGCTTTCGGGGGGCCTGACGCCCGATAACGTCGCCGAGGCAATCCGCACGGTACGGCCCTTCGGGGTCGATGTGTCCTCGGGCGTGGAAACCGCGCCCGGCGTCAAGGACGCAAGGCTGATCCAGGCCTTCATCCGCAACGCCCGGGCGGCTCAATAGCGCAACCCGTAGCTGGCCTTGTGGCCGGTGGCGGCCGTAATTCAAGGTTAGGCTAACGACATGGACGGCATCAATTCCCTGCGCAACGGCCCCGACGAGCATGGCAATTTCGGCCAGTTTGGCGGCCGCTTCGTTGCCGAAACGCTGATGCCGCTGATCCTCGACCTTGAAGCCCATTACCGCGCCGCCCAGATCGATCCGGCCTTCAAGGCCGAACTGGCGGACCTCTCGACCAATTACGCCGGCCGGCCCAGCCCGCTCTACTTCGCCAGGCGCGTCACCGAGCATCTTGGCGGCGCCAAGGTCTGGTTCAAGCGCGAGGAGCTGAACCATACCGGCTCCCACAAGATCAACAATTGCCTGGGCCAGATTCTGCTGGCCAAGCGCATGGGCAAGACGCGCGTCATCGCCGAAACCGGCGCCGGCCAGCATGGCGTCGCCACGGCCACGGTCTGCGCCAAGTTCGATCTGCCCTGCACCATCTTCATGGGCGCCACCGACGTCGAGCGGCAAATGCCCAATGTGCTGCGCATGCGCATGCTGGGCGCCGAAGTGCGCCCGGTCACCGCCGGCGCCGGCACGCTCAAGGACGCCATGAACGAGGCCCTGCGCGACTGGGTCACCAATGTGGATAGTACCTATTACCTGATCGGCACCGCCGCCGGCCCGCACCCCTATCCCGAAATGGTGCGCGATTTCCAATCGGTCATCGGCACCGAGCTGAAAGAGCAATTCCACAAGGCCGAAGGCAAGCTGCCCGACGCCGTGGTCGCCTGCGTTGGCGGCGGCTCCAATGCCATCGGCAGCTTCCATGCTTTCCTCGATGATGCATCCGTCGCCCTCTACGGCGCGGAAGCCGGCGGGCACGGCATCGAGGTCGAAAACGGCCACGCCGCCTCCATGACCGGCGGCCGCCCCGGCGTGCTGCATGGCAACCGCACCTATCTGCTGCAGGACAAGGATGGCCAGATTCTCGAAGGCCATTCGATTTCCGCCGGCCTCGATTATCCCGGCGTCGGCCCCGAACATTCGTTCCTGCACGATACCAAGCGCGTCACTTATGCGCCGATTACCGACAATGAGGCGCTCGAAGCCTTCCAGCTCTGCACCAAGCTCGAAGGCATCATCCCGGCGCTCGAATCCGCCCATGGCCTGGCTCTGCTGATGAAGGTCGCCAAGACCATGGGCAAGGACCGCTCGATCGTGCTGTGCCTGTCCGGGCGCGGCGACAAGGATGTCGAATCGGTCGGCAAGTATTTGGGGTTGTTGAAGTAATGAGTACCCGTATCGCCGCCCGCTTCGCCGCGGTGAAAGCCGAAAACCGCCCGGCCCTCGTCACTTTCGTCATGGCCGGAGATCCCGATCTCGCCACCGGCCAGGCCATTCTGGAAGCCCTGCCGCAGGCCGGCGCCGATATCATCGAACTGGGCATGCCGTTCTCCGATCCGATGGCCGACGGCCCCGCTGTCCAGCTTGCCGGCCAGCGGGCGCTCAAGGCCGGGCAGACCCTGCGCGGCGTGCTTGCCATGGTCGAGGATTTCCGCCGCAAGGACGCTACGACGCCCATCGTGCTGATGGGCTATTACAACCCGATCTATTCCATGGGCGTGGACAAATTTCTGATGGCAGCAGTGGCTGCCGGGGTCGATGGCCTGATCGTCGTCGACCTGCCGCCCGAAGAAGATGACGAGCTGTGCCTGCCCGCCGCGGCAGCCGGGCTCAATTTCATCCGCCTGGCCACGCCGACCACCGACGACAAGCGCCTGCCGGCCGTGCTCAAGAACACGTCGGGCTTCGTCTACTACGTCACCATGACCGGTATCACCGGCGCGGCGATCAAGTCGCGCGGCGCCGTCAGCGAGGCGGTCGAGCGCATCAAGCGGCATACCGACCTGCCGGTGGCCGCAGGCTTCGGCATCAAGACCGCCGAAGACGCGGCGGAGCTGGGCAAGCATGCCGATGGCATCGTGGTGGGTTCGGTGCTGGTCGATGCGGTGGGCAACTCGCTGCTCGATGGCAAGGCGACGGACAAGACGGTGAGCGCCGTGCGGGATTTGGTGGCCAGCTTGTTTGAAGGCGTCAAGCGGGCGCGGGGGTAGTTGGCCCTCCGCGCACCCGCCCTCGTGGTTCGAGGCTCGCGAAAAGCTCGCACCTCACCATGAGGTCTCCGGGAATTCAGTCTTGCAGTAGCCCTCATGATGAGGTGGGAGCGTAGCGACCCTCGAACCACGAGGGCGTGGCATAACTCTTCCCGCAGCTTTGCCATCCCCCTCTCAGCCTGATAACATTTGCCACAATCGGCGCTTATCTCGGCGCAACCGCTGTCTTTAAAAGGCAAAGTCCATGAACTGGATCGATAACTTCGTCCGCCCGAAAATCCGCTCGTTCCTCTCCAACAAGCGCGAAACGCCGGAAAATCTGTGGGTCAAGGACCCGGAATCCGGCGAGATGGTGTTTTATCGCGATCTGGAAGCCAATCAGTGGGTGGTGCCCAATTCGGGCTACCACATGAAGATCAAGCCGGCCGACCGGCTGGAAACCTTCTTCGATGAAGGCAAGTACGAGACCGTGGCCCTGCCCGCCGTGGCGCAGGACCCGCTGAAATTCCGCGGCCTCAAGCGCTATGCCGATCAGCTCAAGGCCGATCGGATCAAGACCGGCGAGGAAGACGCGGTCATCGTCGCTATCGGCAAGCTCTACGATCGCGACGTCACCGTCGCGGTGCAGGATTTCGATTTCATGGGCGGCTCGCTCGGCATGGCGGCCGGGCAGGGCATCGTCACCGGGCTGGAAACGGCAGCCGCCCGCAAAACCCCCTTCGTGCTGTTCGTCGCCTCTGGCGGCGCCCGCATGCAGGAAGGCATCATGTCGCTGATGCAGATGCCGCGCACCACCGTCGCCGTGCTGCGCCTGCGTGAAGCGGGCCTGCCCTTCTTCGTGGTGCTGACCAATCCGACCACCGGCGGCGTCACCGCCTCCTATGCCATGCTGGGCGATATCCACATTGCCGAGCCGGGCGCGCTGATCTGCTTTGCCGGTCCCCGCGTCATCGAGCAGACCATCCGCGAAAAGCTGCCCAAGGGTTTCCAGCGTTCCGAATATCTCTATGATCACGGCATGGTCGACATGGTGGTGCATCGCCACAAGCTGCGCGCCACTATCGGCTCCCTCGCCGGCATCCTGATGCGCGCCGAGCCGGTGGACGAGCTGACCGCCTCGGCGCCCGCCGTCACCCGTGTCAGCCTGCGCGATGCGGCCGTCGCCGCCGAGGGCGATGATGACCTGGCCGTGCCGCCCCCCGAGGCCGCGCACGCCGAATAATCGCCTTTACCGCCACTTAACATCGTTTCAGGTACAAGATACGCGCTGCTACAAGGCGAGCGCGTATCCATGCGCGTGGCGCCAGGCCGGCGGCGCCCGCAAGAGGTACTGCGCATGTTCAAATTCCGCTCGATGTCGATTGCCCGCAAATTGCCTTTGGCCCTGATCGGCTCGGCCCTGCTGGTCAGTATCGGCGTCGGCAGCGCCAGTTATCTGATCGGCTCGCAAGCGGTTCGTGGCTCGGCCGAGGACAATCTGCTGACCCTGGCCTCCGAGCGCGCCAGCCAGGTTTCCACCTACCTCAAATCGGTCGAGGACGACCTGACGGCGACCTCCCGCTCGGAAGCCACCGTGCAGGCGCTGCGCGATTTCGGCGGGGCCTGGCTCGGCTTCAAGGTCAATCCAACCGAGGAAGTGCGCACCCTCTACGTGACCAACAATCCCGACCCCGCCAATCTGTCGGCGCTGGAGACCCTGGGCACTACCGACACCTACGACGTCACCCATACCCGCTTCCACGCCGGCTACCGCACCCAGGTCACCCAGCGCGGCTACCGCGACCTCTATCTGTTCGATCTCAAGGGCTTCCTGGTCTATTCGGTCGGCAAGGCCGCCGATTTCGGCACCAATTTCGTCGATGGGCCACTGGCCTCCTCCGCTTTAGGCCAGGTCTTTGCCAAGGCCGTCGCCATCGAGACCCCCGACGATCTGGTCTTCGCCGATTTCGCGCCCTATGCGGCGGCGGACGGCCTGCCGGCCAGCTTCTTCGCCAAGCCGGTGTTCAACGCCACCGGCCGCAAGATCGGTGTCCTGGCCATCCAATTGCCTTCCGAACGCCTTGATGCCGTCATCGGCAACCGCACCGGGTTCGGGCAGACCGGCGAGGCGCTGGTCGTCGGCCCCGATGGGCTGTTGCGTTCGGATTCGATCTTCACCGAGGGCAATGACGCGCTGGTCACCAGCTTTGCCGCCCCCGCGCTCGATTCTGCGATTGCCGGCACGCCCGGCGAAGGCACCTCCACCGCCTATCGCGACACCGAAATGCTGGTCGCCGCGGCCCCCGTCACCACCCGCGCCGGCTCATGGGCCGTGGTCGCGGTGATGGCCACCAGCGAAGTGCTGGCCCCCGTGGTCAATATGCGCAACATGATGCTCGCCATCGGCCTGGCCCTGCTGGCCGTCGTGGCCTTTGCCGGTTGGCTGTTCTCGCGCAGCATCACCAACCCAATCACCCGGCTGACCGGCACGATGCAGGATTTGGCGCAGGGCAATCTGGACATCGAGGTTAAGGGCGCTACCCGCGCCGACGAGCTGGGCGCCATGGCCCGCGCGGTCGAAGTGTTCCGCGAAAACGGCCAGAAGGTCGCCCAGATGACCGAGGCGGAAGCGGCGCGCATCGTCGCCACTCAGGCCGATCGTGCCGTCATGATGCAGAGCCTGCAAAGCGCCTTCGGCGATGTGGTCGATGCCGCCATTGCCGGCGATTTCAGTAAGCGCGTCGAGGCCCAGTTTCCCGATGCCGAACTCAATGGCCTGGCCAAGAGCGTCAATGCCCTGGTCGAAACCGTCGATCGCGGCCTGGGCGAGACTGGGCAGGTGCTGGCGGCCCTGGCTGAAACCGACCTGACCCTGCGCGTGCGCGGCGATTATGAAGGCGCCTTTGCCCGCCTCAAGGACGATACCAATGCGGTGGCGCAAAAGCTGGGCGATATCGTCGGCCAGCTCCGCACCACTTCGGGCGCCCTCAAGCGGGCGACCGGCGAAATCCTGTCGGGCGCCAACGATCTGAGCGAACGCACCACCAAGCAGGCCGCCACCATCGAAGAAACCTCGGCCGCCATCGAACAGCTGGCCGGCACCGTGCTCGACAATGCCAAGAAGGCCGAATCGGCCAGCGTGCAGGCGCAAGCCGTCACCAAGACCGCTGAAGCCGGCGGCGCCGTGATGGCAGAAGCCAACGACGCCATGGAGCGGATCACGCAATCGTCGGCCAAGATTTCCAACATTATCGGCCTGATCGACGATATCGCCTTCCAGACCAACCTCTTGGCGCTGAACGCTTCGGTGGAAGCGGCTCGCGCCGGCGATGCCGGCAAGGGCTTTGCCGTCGTCGCCGTCGAAGTGCGCCGTCTCGCCCAGTCCGCCGCCAGTGCATCGTCCGACGTCAAGGCGCTGATCGAGCAGTCGGCCAATGAGGTCAAGGGCGGCTCGCGCCTGGTCTCGGACGCCGCCGACAAGATTTCCAGCATGCTGGACGCCATCCGCGACAATACCGCGGCGCTGCAAGCCATCTCCAACGACAGCCGCAAGCAGGCCGTCTCCATCGAAGAAGTCAGCTCCGCCGTGCAGGTGCTCGACGAAATGACCCAGCACAATGCCGCGCTGGTTGAGCAAACCAACGCCGCCATCGAGCAGACCGAGGCCCAGGCCAGCGAACTCGACCGCATCGTCGATATCTTCACCCTCGGCGATTCTCCGGCCCGTGCTCCCGCGCGTCCGGTGGCCGTGCCCCAGTCCACCGGCGTGCGCGGCATGCAGGAAAAACTCAAAGCCGTCGCCGGCTCCTACCTCCGCCGCGGCAATACGGCGGCTGCCGTGGATAAGGACTGGAGCGAGTTCTGAGGGCATTTCTACCTTCTTTATAGTGTCGACCACTGGACGGTACCCTCCCTCCCCCTTGAGGGGAGGGATTGAGGGTGGGGGTCGCTGGGCGGCTCACTGATGGACCCCCTCCCCTCCCCTCAAGGGGGGAGTGTTCACTTTGGACGCTTTAAGAACCCCCACCCCTGTCCCCTCCCCACAAGGGGGAGGGAGACGATGGAGCCGAAAGCACTGCGCTGCGGCCTCCCTCCCTTTGATGGGGAGGGATTGAGGGTGGGGTGAACCCCGCAAACACCAGCTCAAAGTGAACACTCCCCCTCAAGGGGGAGGGGAGCAGAAGCCCCCAACTCCGTTCCCCCATTGAGCCCACCGCGAATCGGCGCTACCAGATCGCTTCCCTGATCCGGAGCCGTCCATGTCGCGCACCGATGCCATTCTCAAGCGCCTGTCCGGCCTGCATCCCAAGCTGATCGATCTGGGGCTGGAGCGGCTCGAACGCCTGCTCAAGGATCTCGGCAATCCCGAGGAGCGTATCCCCCCGGTGATCCATGTCGCCGGCACCAATGGCAAGGGCTCCACGGTCGCGTTCCTCCGCGCCATGCTCGAAGCGTCCGGCAAAACGGTGCATGTCTATACCTCGCCCCATCTCGTGCGCTTCAACGAGCGCATCCGGCTTGCCGGCAAGCTGGTGGGCAGCCGCCGGCTCAATGCGGTGCTGGAGCGGCTGGAGGCGGTCAATGCCGGCCAGAACATCACCTATTTCGAAATCACCACCGCCGCCGCCTTCGTGCTGTTCGCCGAAACCCCGGCCGATTACGTCCTGCTCGAAGTGGGCATGGGCGGCACCTATGATACCACCAACGTGGTTAAGCATCCGCTGGGCACCATCATCACCCCGGTCGATCTCGACCACATGGCATTCCTGGGCAATACCATCGGCAAGATCGCGGTGGAGAAGGCCGGCATCCTCAAGCGCGGCGCCCCCGCCGTCATCGCCCGCCAGACCGATGAGGGCCTTGCCAGCATCGACAAGGCCGCGCGACGCTTGGGCGTCACCCCCTTCGTCGCCGGCCAGGATTTCGATGCTTATGAGCAGGATGGTCGGCTAGTCTATCAGGACGAAGCCGGCCTGCTCGATCTGCCGCGCCCAAAGCTGATCGGCGCGCATCAATTCGAAAACGCCGGCACCGCCATCGCCGCTATCCGCCATTTCGCCCTGCCGGTAGATAGTGCGGCCATCGGAACCGGCCTTCAGACCGTCGTCTGGCCCGCCCGCCTCTCAGCCTTGCAGGGCCCGCTACGCGACCTGCTCGGCCCCGGCGCCGAACTATGGCTCGATGGCGGTCACAATGCCCACGGCACCCGCGCTTTGGCCAAGGCACTGACCGATATGAATGTCGCCCGCCCGGCGCCGCTGGTGCTGATTCTGGGCATGATGAACACTCGCGTGCCCGCCGATGTGCTGGCTCCCTTTGCAGGCATGGCGCAACGCATCCTGACGCTGACCATTCCCGGCGAGCCCAATGCCCACAAGGCCGCGTTTATCGCCGATGCTGCCCGCAAGGCTGGCTTTCCCGCCGCCGCCAGCCGCTCGATTACTGCGGCGCTGCACAGCGCCGCGGAGATTCCCAATGCCCGCGTGGTGATCTCAGGCTCGCTCTATCTCGCGGGCCAAGTCCTGCACAGCAACGGCACGATCCCGGATTAGCCAACCGGCATCCTGCCCGGCCAACCCCCTCCCTTCCCTCCCCGCAAGGGGGAGGGTGACATTGAGTATTCGGCACGATCCAGCCAATTCACCGGGTTCACCCTCCCCCTTGCGGGGAGGGAAGGGAGGGGGTTCTCTCCGCGAACTTGGAACGAGACGGAATTGCGCATCCCGCTCAATACCCGTCGGCGTTGTTTCCCACGAGGATCTCGCGCTTGCCGGCATGGTTGGCCTGGCTGATCACGCCTTCGCGTTCCATGCGCTCGATCAGCGTCGCGGCCTTGTTGTAGCCGATGGCCAAGCGCCGCTGGATATAGGAAGTGGAGGCCTTCTTGTCGCTCAGCACGATATGGACGGCCTTGTCGTAAAGCTCGTCGCCCGAACCGGCATAATCGTCGCCGCCCGCGCTTTCGCCACCATATTCGGCGTCCTCGCCCTCTTCCTCGGTGATCGAGTCGAGATAATCCGGCGAGCCCTGGCTCTTGAGGTGGGCCACCACGGCTTCCACTTCGCTATCGGCCACGAAGGGACCATGCAGGCGCTTGGTGCGGCCGCCCGAGGCCATGTAGAGCATGTCGCCATTGCCCAGCAGCTGCTCGGCGCCCTGCTCGCCCAGAATGGTGCGCGAATCGATCTTGGACGTCACCATGAACGAGATACGGGTGGGGAAGTTGGCCTTGATCGTGCCGGTGATCACGTCCACCGACGGGCGCTGCGTCGCGGTGATGATGTGGATGCCGGCGGCGCGGGCCATCTGCGCCAGACGCTGGATGGCGCCTTCGATATCCTTGCCCGCCACCATCATCAGGTCGGCCATTTCGTCGACGATGACCACGATATAGGGCAATGGCTCCAGATCGAATTCCTCGCTTTCGAAGATCGCCTCGCCGGTTTCGCGGTCGAACCCGGTCTGCACCGTGCGAGTGATGACGCGGCCCTCGGCCTTGGATTCGTTCACGCGCTGGTTGAAGCCGTCGATATTGCGGACGCCGATCTTGCTCATCTTGCGATAGCGGTCTTCCATCTCGCGCACCGCCCATTTGAGCGCCACCACCGCCTTTTGCGGATCGGTGACGACGGGGGTCAGCAGATGCGGAATGCCGTCATAGATGCTCAGTTCGAGCATTTTCGGATCGATCATGATCATGCGGCACTGCTCGGGCGTCATCTGGTAGAGCAGGCTGAGAATGAAGGTATTGATACCCACGGACTTGCCCGAGCCGGTGGTGCCGGCGATCAGCAGATGCGGCATGCGCGCCAGATCGGCGATCACCGGCTCGCCGCCAATGGTCTTGCCCAGGCAAATGGGTAGCTTGCCCTTCATCTTCTCGAAATCGGACGATGCCAGCATTTCGCGGAAATAGACGGTTTCGCGATTGTGGTTGGGCAGCTCGATGCCGATGGCATTGCGGCCGGGTACCACCGCGACACGGGCGGAAATCGCGCTCATCGAGCGGGCGATATCGTCTGCCAGCGAAATCACGCGGCTGGACTTGATGCCGGGCGCCGGCTCCAGCTCGAACAGGGTGACCACCGGGCCGGGACGCACATTGATGATGTCGCCCTTGACGCCGAAATCTTCCAGCACGCCTTCGAGCTGGCGCGCCATGGCTTCCAGCCGCTCGGGCGCATGCTCAGGCGAGGGACCCAGATGCTTGGGCTCGGACAGCAGGCTCAGCGGCGGCAGCTCGAACCCGTGCGGGGCGTCGAGGAACGAGCCCTGGGCTTCGCGCATGACGCGCTGGCCCTGAACCGGGCGCGGCGCGGGAGCGGCCACGCGCGGCGAGATACCGCTTGGCGGCGGCGCCGGATGGAAGCGTGAATCGCCGCGCTGGTGATGATTGACCACCGGCGGCGGCACCGCGTCGGGCACGAAGGGCAGGTCGTCGTCTTCGGGTTCGGCGGGATAATCCAGCTCGGTATCGTCGTAATCGCTGGGCGCATTGATGCGCGGCTCGGCGCGGGGCTGTTCCAGCACAGGCTCTACCGGGGCATGAATGCGGCGCTGGCTCGGGGCCGCCACAGGCTCCTGGCGCTCCATCACCGGCTCGACGCTGACATCGAGATCCGGTTCGCGATCATTGTCGCGGAACGAAGCCTGCTCCTCGCGGCGCTGGGCATGGCTTTCCCGGGCGCGGCGGAAGGCGGTGCGCAGCGAATAGCCGGTGTGAACCACGGCACCCAGCACGATATCGACCAGCGGATTGGTTTCAGGTTCGTCGTCGCGGACTGCATCCTGCCCGCGCCGCGCGATCCCGGCAGCTGCCGGCTTCTGAGGCGCGGCCGATACGGTATGGCCCAGCCCCATGCCGATCCAGAACAGTGCCAGCGTCGGGATGGCTATGATGATGGCGAACAGCGTGCCCGTGATGCCGCTCACCGGCGCACCGGCGATGGAGGCCGCGGTAGTGCTGAACACGCCGCCGACGAGGCCGCCCAGGCCCGTCGGCAGGGGCCAGGTCGCAGGCATGGCGATGAAGGAGAGCACGCCTGCGGCCAAAAAGGTCGAGCCGATCCAGGCGAGGGCACGCAGGCCCATGCCGGTGACGACGCGCTTGCGGGCCAGCGCCCAGCCCCACAGGGCCGGCGCTACCACCAGCACCAGCGATGCAAGGCCCAGCGTCTGGAACAGGATATCGGCAATGGCCGAGCCAGGGAAACCCAGCCAATTGGCGGGCGCCTTGTCGGTCGCATAGGAAAAACTGGGATCATCCACCGACCATGACGCCAGTGCGACGAGGCATATCGCCACTACGGCCAGCACGATCAGCCCGACCAGCCGCAGCGGAATGTGGATGGCGATGGCCTTGGGCGCGACGGGTGCGGTGATCTTGGCCCGGGGCTTGCCGCCGCGGGCCGGGATGGAACGCACTTCGTCGAGCATGGGGGTGGGATGTATCGGCATGGGCGGGCAACAGTCTCTACCGGGCGCGGACGATCCTTGCCCAATGCTGCGCCATGCTAGAAGCGTGGGGTTAATCTCGTGCTAACCATCGGCGGCCCGTCTCAAGAAAAAGGGCCTGCCGGGGTTCGGCAGGCCCTGATCGTCCGCAATGCCCCCGGGGAGGACCGGCATTGCGGCGCTTGTTGGCTCAATTGAGCGTGGTGTGCAGCCCGTGCGGTTTTGCGAGTGGGAAGCCTCTGTGGCGGGCCAAGAGGAACACGGGCTGCACGCGGCGATCAATTTATTGGGAGAGGTTGGAGCCGGGCGGCGGATGCCGCCGCCCGGAAGATGGATCTAGTTGTAAGCGTGCTCGCCATGGCTGGAGATATCGAGGCCATCGCTTTCAGCGCTCTCGGTAACCCGCAGCCCCCCGAAGATTGCCTTGACGATCATCAGGGCGACGAAGGTCACGACGCCCGACCACACCACGGCAATCGCCACGGCGGTAAGCTGGACCATGAACTGGCCGCTCATCGAATAGGCTGCCGCATCGCCAAGGGCGTAGCCGCCCAAAGCGGGTGTGGCGACGATGGCGGTGCCCAGGGCGCCGACAATGCCGCCGACGCCATGGATGCCGAACACGTCGAGGCTGTCGTCATACTTGAACACCTTCTTGAGCGACACGACCGCCCAGAAGCAGACCAGGCTCGCGACGCCGCCCAGCACCATGGCCCCGGCCACGCCGGCAAAGCCGGCCGCCGGAGTGATGGCGACGAGGCCGGCAACGGCGCCCGAGACCGCGCCCAGGGCCGAAGCATGGCCACGGGTGATCTTTTCAGCCAGTGCCCACACGATGGCGGCTGCGGCAGGAGCGGTGATGGTGTTCAGCAGCGCCACGGCGGTCAGGCCATTGGCTTCCAGGTTCGAGCCGGCATTGAAGCCGAACCAGCCGAACCACAGCAGGCCGGCGCCGATATAGGTCAGCACCAGATTGTGCGGCGCGATCGGCTCTTTCAGGTAGCCGGCGCGCGGCCCCAGCACGATACAGGCGACGAGCGCGGCCACACCCGAATTGATGTGAACCACGGTGCCACCGGCGAAGTCATAGGCGCCCATGCCGAACAGCAGGCCCGGGCCGGCCCACACCATATGGGCGATCGGCAGGTAGGAGAAGGTGAACCAGATCGCCAGGAACGCCATCACCGCGCCGAACTTCATCCGTTCGGCAATGCCGCCGATGATGAGGGTGGCGGTGATCGCGGCGAAGGTGAGCTGGAAGATCACGAACACGAATTCAGGCAGCTCGAACCCGGCCGAGAAGGTCGCGGCGGTGGAATCGGGGGTGATGCCGGCGAGGAAGAATTTGGAGAAGTCGCCGATAAAGGCCGACAGGCCCCCCTCGGTGGGACCGGCAAAAGCCAGCGAATAGCCATAGGCTACCCAGAGCAGGGCGATCATGGCGAAGGCCATGAACACCTGGGTCAGCACCGACAGCACGTTCTTGGAGCGCACGAGGCCGCCATAGAACAGTGCCAGGCCCGGAATGGTCATCACGATGACGACCATGGTGGACACCAGCATCCAGGCGGTATCGCCCTTGTCGACCACGGGGGTGACGGCATCGGCTGCTGCTGCCACTGCTTCAGCGGCCGGAGCGGCAGCGTCTTGGGCGAAAGCGGCCACGCTCATCGCCAGGGAGGCGAGCAATGTCCCCCCGATTATTTTTGACGTCTTGAGACCGGTCATTTCTTGTTTCTCTCCGAATGACGCTAAAGGGCCGCCGCGCCGGTTTCCCCGGTGCGAATGCGGGTGACGGCGAGCAGATCGAGGACGAAGATTTTGCCGTCGCCGATCCGGCCGGTCTGGGCACTGTCGCGGATGGCCGTGCTGACGGCATCGGCAAGCGCGTCATCGACCGCGATCTCGACCTTGAGCTTGGGCAGGAAGTGGACGGCGTATTCGGTGCCGCGGTAGATTTCGGAATGCCCCTTTTGGCGCCCGTACCCCTTCACTTCGGTCACGGTCATGCCGTGGACATCGAGCGAGTTGAGTGCCTGGCGAACTTCTTCGAGGCGTGATGGCTTGATAATCGCTATCACCAGTTTCATGAGAGCCCCTTTCCAAGTGGTGTCAGTCTGGAATGCCCAGATAGACTCAAGAGGCGTGCCAACTCGGGTGGCGTCTGAAACTCGCTTTGAAAACAAAGGTTTACCAAAACGCTAACGAAACTTAGGCGCGTTGATACGGCAATGTGCCTGAATTTTGTGCGGATTGCGCCGTGCCTGCACAACATTTAAGCGCGCGACTGCGGCGCTGCGACAACTTGCATCCCGGCGGTTGGGCGGCGACACTATGAGGGTGATGGAGGCTTGAAGTGACGATTGCGGGCGAGCGGTTCGATGTGCTGATCGTGGGCGGCGGCCCGGCGGGGCTGACCCTGGCGCTGGCTCTGGTCCAGTCCGCCCGCGGCATTAAAATTGGTCTGGTCGACCGGCGCCCGCTCTCGGTGCCGCGTGACAACCGCGCCTCGGCCGTCGCGGCGGGCGTGCGGCGCGTGTTCGAGGCGCTCGGCGTCTGGCCGGTCATGGCGCAGGCTGCGCAGCCGATCACCGCGATGCGGATCACCGATTCGGGTACTGGCGACCTGTCGCGGCCACTATTCCTCAGTTTTGCCGGCGATGTCGCGCCGGGTGAAGCCTTTGCCCATATGGTGCCCAATACCGTGATGGGGCAGGCGCTGCTCGATGCCGCGTCCCCCAGCATCACAGTGATTGCGCCGGCCGAAATCGAGGATTTTACCGCCGACGGCATGGCGGGCGTATTGCGCCTGGCCGATGGCCGGGTTTTGAGCGCGCCCCTGGTTGTCGGCGCCGATGGCGGTCAGTCAAAACTGCGCACCATGGCCGGTATCGGCGTGATCGCCCATGACTACCAGCAGTCGGGCCTCGTGACGACGATCAGTCACGAACTGCCCCACGATGGCGCGGCCTATGAGCATTTCCGCCCCGCCGGCCCCTTTGCCAGCCTGCCCCTTCGAGGCAACCGCTCTTCCTTGGTCTGGACCGAGGCCAGCGCTGACGCGCCCAAATTCCTCGCCATGGGCGCGGACGAACTGAATGCGGCCATCGAGTCTGTCATGGGCTCGACGCTGGGCGCCGTCACCGCCGAAGACAAATTGCAGGCTTTCCCGCTCAAGATGCAGATCGCTCGCGATTTCGTCGCCCCGCGCCTGGCGCTGGTCGGCGACGCCGTCCATGTCGTGCACCCCATTGCCGGCCAAGGGCTCAATCTTGGCCTCAAGGATGTCGCCGCTTTGGCCGAAGTCGTGGTCGAGGCGCTGCGGCTCGGGCTCGATCATGGCGGCGACGACGTGCTGGCACGCTACCAGAGCTGGCGCCGCCTCGATACCTCCGCCATGGCCATGGTGACCGACACCATGAACCGCCTGTTCTCCAATGAGATTGCCCCGGTGCGCGCCCTGCGCGATTTCGGCCTGGGCCTGGTTGATCGCGCCGAGCCGGTCAAGGCCGCCATGATCAGCGCCGCCGCCGGCACCGGCTCGAACGGGCCCCGATTGCTGTCGGGCCTGCCGATCTAGCCGTTTGCGGCAAAGTCCGTGCTAAAATGATGCCCTGATTCTCACCGGCTCCGGCCGAAGGTTGCCCCGTCCGCCGTGTTCTTCAAAGCCAAGGCCAAAATCCCCAGCAGCACCGAATTGCGTATCGATGGGCGCATGGTCAGCGTTGCCGTGCGCATCCATGCGCGGGCACGCAGCTATCGCCTGTCGCTGCCCAGCAGCGGGCCGGTGCTGACCTTACCCCCGCATGGCAAATGGCCTGAAGCCGAAGCCTTCCTGCTGCGGCATAGCAATTGGCTGGCGGCGCGGCTGAAGCGGGCGCCCGAAGCGGTTGAATTGGGTGATGGCGGCACCGTGCCACTGCGCGGGGTTACCCATCGCATCATCGGCACCGGCAAGATACGCGGCCGGGTCGAGCTGAGCGAGCAGGACGGTCTGCCCGTACTGCTGGTGCCGGGCGATCCGGCGCATCAGGCACGGCGATTGATCGACTGGCTCAAGGCCGAGGCGGCCATTGACCTCGCGGCACGCACCGCGATCCATGCCGAGCGGCTGGGCGTGTCGGTACGCACCATCAAGTTGCGCAGCCAATCGAGCCGCTGGGGCTCATGCTCGTCGAGCGGCAATCTCAACTATAATTGGCGCCTGATCATCGCCCCGCCCCATGTGCTGGACTATGTCGCGGCCCACGAAGTGGCCCATCTGGTGGAAATGAACCACTCCGACCAGTTCTGGGCCACGGTCAAACGCACCCTTCCCGATATGGACCGCGGTCGCGCCTGGCTCAAGGCCCATGGGCGCGAACTGATGCTGTACGGCGCCTGAGCTATCCCGGCGCGACCCTTTTCCTCTCCCCATCGGGGACTTGGAGGCGGTTGCGAAGCAACAAGACACTCCAGTGGAGTGTCTTGAGCTGAACAAGGTGGATCGGCGTAGCCGAGACGGGTGAGGGGGAATCGCGCCGCAGCTCTAGCCTCTGAGCAATCCACCGCACCCCCTCATCCGGCGCTGCGCGCCACCTTCTCCCCGATGGGGAGAAGAATCAGTTCTGCTGGTCGTCGAAGATCAGGTTCATCAGCGTCCGCTGCGTGCTGGGCTTTGATGGCGATCAGGCAGGCGTTACGGGCCGCTGCATGAAGACGATGCTGTAGCCGTTCGCCTCTTCGGTCCCCACTTCGGCAAAGCCGAGATGGGCGTAGATGGCGCGGTTTCTGGTCATTAGCTGATTGGTATAGAGCGTCAGCAGCGGCAGGCCGCGACGGCGTGCCTCGGCATCGGCAAAGGCCAGCAATTGCCGTAGCAGGCCGCGGCCCTGCTCATCGGGATCAACGGCGATATTGAAGATATGCAGCGCGCCGGGAGGCTCATCGACCAGCGCGATCACCGCCCGCAGCGTGCCGCCATCCTCGCAGATGAAGTTTTCGCCACGCATGGTGCGGGCCGCGTGGTCGTCCAGCATCGGCCGCGGCTTGCGGCCGATAACGGGCACGTAATGCTGATAGGCCGCATCGACCAGCGCCGCGATGGCCGGCACATCTTCGATATGCGCCAGCCCGATCGCCGTCGTCATCAGTTCTGCTGGTCGCCGAAGATCAAATCCATCAGCGTACGCTGTGAGCCCGGGCTTTGCTGCGGCGTGGGCTGCTGCGCATTTGGATCGAAGCCCGGCTGCTGCTGGCCGACGCCGGCGGGTGGCATCAGCACCTGCTGGCCATTGGCATCGACCTGCACGTCATAGACCTGCCCGGTATTCGGATCGACATATTGCGTGGGCTGCTGCGCCGCGTTCGGATCGACCTGGTAGCCCTGGATGACTTGCCCGTTCGCGTCATAATACTGCGTATTAGGCTGGCCTCCTACCGGCTGCCCAGTACTCGGAATGACCTGCTGGATCGGCATGCCGGTATTGGGATCGATCTGCTGCACCGGGAAGCCGGTGGCGGGGTCGATCTGCGGCTGCTGCTGGATCGGCATGCCCGTCGCCGGATCGACCTGGCCCTGCGCAGGCTGTCCAGTCGCGATTGGCTGCCCGGTCGCCGGATCGACATATTGCACCATGGGCGCCCCGGTGGTCGGATCGATCACCGGCTGCCCCGTAGCCGGGTCGATGACCTGCTGGGGCACGCCCTGGTTGGCGCTCTGATAGGTGCCGCCCGGGATCGGTTTGACCTCAAGCCCCTCATGGGCCTTGGTCATGAACTGGCTCCAGATCGCCACCGGCACATTGCCGCCCGAAAGCGTGGTCTTGGTGTCGTTGTCATTGCCCAGCCAGACGCCGGTGACCATGTGGGACGTGTAGCCGACAAACAGCGCGTCGCGGGCATTCTGGCTGGTGCCGGTCTTGCCGCCAAAGGTCCAGCCATTCAGATTGGCGCCCTTGCCGGTGCCCACTTCCACGGCGGTTTCCAGCATGTCGTTCATTTCCGCCAGGATATTGGGGGCGATGACCTGGCCGGGGCCGGCCTTGCTCGCCTCGTATAGCACCTTGCCGTCGACGGTCTTGATCGAGGTGATCACGTTGGGAATGACGCCGATGCCGCCATTGGCGAACGGTGCATAGGCGCTGGTCAGCTCCAGCAGGTTCACTTCCTGGGTTCCCAGCGCGATCGAAGGCACCGGGGTCAAAGGCGAGGAAATGCCCATGCGGGTCGCGGTATCCACCACCACTTGGGGGGTGACGTCGATCGCCAGTCGCGCGGTGACGGTGTTGAGAGAATAGGCCAGGCCCTGGCGCAGCGTCACCGTGCCGGCATATTTGCCCGAGGCATTGCGCGGGCTCCAGCCCTGGTAATCGAACTGGGCGTCCTCGGCCAAAGTGTCGGGCGTATAGCCCTTTTCCATGGCGGCGAGATAGACGAACGGCTTGAAGGTGGAGCCGGGCTGGCGCTTGGCGGTGACGGCGCGGTTATATTGGCTGGCCTGGTAATCCACGCCCCCCACCATGGCGCGCACGGTGCCGTCGACATCCATGCCGACCAGCGCGCCCTGGGTGAAGTGCCTCTTTGGGCCTTCACTGGCGACCATTTCGCGCACGATGACTTCGGCTTCCTTCTGCAGGCGCCAATCGAGCGTGGTGGAGACGATCACGTCGGTATCGACCTCCCCGATATAGGACTGCATCAGGCTCTCGACCCAGTCGGCCACGTAGGATTCCGAGCCCGCGACCTTGGTGCGCACGGTCTGGCTGGGATCGATCTGGGCGGCGGTGGCCTCCTCAGTGCTGATATAGCCCTCATCGGCCATCGCCTGCAGCACCAGTTTCTGGCGCGCGGCGGTGGCGGCGGGGTCGCCCTTGGGATTGAGGCGCGACGGAGCCTGCAGCGAGCCGGCAAGCATGGCCGCTTCCCCTAGCGACAGGTTACGCGCGGATTTGCCGAAATAGGTCTGCGCGGCGGCATCGATGCCGGTGGCGCCATGACCGAAGAAGACGCGATTGAGATAGAGTTCGAGGATCTCGTCCTTGGAATAGTTCTGTTCCAGCCAGATCGCCAGGATAGCTTCCTGTACCTTGCGGCCCAGGGTCTGGTCGGGGGTGAGGAACAGGTTCTTGGCGAGTTGCTGGGTGATGGTGGAGGCGCCACGGGTCACCCCGCCGGCCTTGATGCTCTCGACGGCCACGGCCGCCAAGCCGATCACGTCGACGCCGAAATGCTCGTAGAACCGCCGGTCTTCGATCGAGATGAAGGCGGCCGGCACATAGGCCGGCAATTCATGCAGAGTGGTCGCCTCGCCGCCGGTCTGGCCGCGATTGGAGATCAGTTGGCCATCGGCGGCCAAAATGCGAATATTGGGCGCCCGGTCGGGCACCGCCCAGGTATTGGAGGACGGCAATTGCATGCCGTAATAGACCACGACGCCGATGACGGCGAGGCCGGCCCAGATTCCCAGGATGAAGCCCCAATACAGCAGGCCCATGAGGAAGCCACCGGTGCGCGAGCGCCGCTTTTTGGGAGCCTTGGCGCGTAGCGGCTTGGCCGTACCGCGCTTCGGCGCCTTCTTGGGATTGGACGGGATGCCGCCTGAGCGTTCGTCATCTACAAAGCCGCCGACGGATTGCCCCATCGAGGGCTCAATCCGGCCGCCGCCCTTTTTTGCCTGCGGTGCGGCAGTGCCGCCCCGCTTGGCCTGAGCGCCAACCCGGTCATCGGGGGAAATGCGAAAATCCATCAATCGAACCCTGAAAGGAGCCTTTATGCGCCTTGTACTCCGTTCCGCTGAACGAGGAAACCGAGCTTATCGCATCATGAAGGCGCAATATCGACCGTTTCGCGCTGGGCTAGTCAGCAGGCGGCGCGCGGTCATCGCCGCTTGTCCGGGCAAAATGTGGCCGGTTTATGGGGGTGTCGGCGGGTTGAAACCGGATGTTGCGAGCGGGGCACAGTGTCTGTCCACCCGCCGGGCGGCATCCCGGCGAAAGCCGGAGCGGCGTAGTCACATGCCCAATCCTGCTATAGGTTGCGGCGAGGAAATCTTTTGAGGCTCTAGGCGATGGACCCCCTTCAGCAAGATCATGTTTCGATCGATGAGTTCCTGTCTTGGGTTATTGACCAGGAAGGGCGCTTTGAACTCGTAAACGGCCAGATCATCATGATGGCTGGGGCGACGGTCAGGCACAACGTCGTCGTCAACAATGTCACCGTATCGCTGACCCCAGCGGCCAAGAACAACGGCTGCCGTTCCACCACCAGCGATACAGCCATCCAAACGGTCAACGGCAATATCCGCTACCCGGACGTCGTTATCGATTGCGGCCCGCCGGACATGAACGCCGTCACAGTCTCAAACCCTACGATTCTGGTTGAGGTCTCATCGTCC
The DNA here is from genome assembly GCA_963717095.1 of uncultured Alphaproteobacteria bacterium. Classification (GTDB taxonomy): domain Bacteria; phylum Pseudomonadota; class Alphaproteobacteria; order Rhizobiales; family Devosiaceae; genus Devosia. The sequence continues at coordinate 82,784 of CAVQVF010000009.1, read as the reverse complement.
GGGACGGCGCAAGTCGATACCGTGGTGAAGCTCGATGAATACAGGAACATACCGAGCGTCAGGATGGTCATCCAGATTGAACCTGGATCGGTTTTGGTCAGTGTCCACCGACGCACCGATCAATCAACCTGGCAGACGGAAATCTACGAAAATCTGGGCGACCTGATCGAGCTGCCTCCCATTAATGGCACCTTGGCTCTCAAGGATATTTACGACACCTTGGCGGTGGCACCGCGCCCGCGTGTTCATATCGTCAGTAGCAATCCCATTTAGAGGCTGTTTGGAAACTCGCCAGAGTGGAGTTTCCAGACGGCTTCCTTGTGCATTGAAGCATAACCTTCAACTGGCCTCACTGATTTTGCATCGGTTTTCGCCACGGATTGAAGCATAAGTTGCCGAAGATTGAACCATAAAGTCCGATCGAGCGGCCAAATTGAAGCATAAGTCTACTTAGCCACAATTCGAGAATTAGGCTATGTCGTCGACCACGAAAACTTTCTTGCCATAGAGGTTGGCAAAATTGCCCCAAACGGAGTTTGCGTAGTCAGGAAACGCCCCGATAAGCGCCTTGTCGTACACGACGAAGGTTCCTATTCCACCATTGCCGACGAACTCGGCCTGAACCTTCCAGCAAACCTTGTTGCTTCCGAAGTCCCGGAACTCTTCCAAATTCCCCAAGACTTTGATGGGCCGAGGCCTCTGCGTTCTAATTTTCTCTTTGTCTGATTTCAGTTGAAACCCCTCGTCACTTACGAGGTCTGCCATCGCAAATCGCCTTGAAGCTGAGTAATGCGGGAGGTGCTTCCGAATAGCCTCATAGCTATGGTCATCCCCCAATCTCATAGCATCGAACAATCCTGCGGCACGATACGGGTGTTCTTCATGGTAAGAAGCGGCCTCCATCCGGACCATCGCCGGCCTGGTTTCCGACCATGCCCGTTTGGTATCGTCGACGAACATCATAAACTCAGACAGGTCATCTCCGTCGATCATAAGGTTCTGATGAACGAGCTGTGCAAAATGCATTGATATCAGTCGCAGAACATCGCCGGCAGATACAAGCTGTTCAACATCTGTGGTCGCCACAAATGAGACTTGCTGGAGAAGCCATCCCAACGACATTGATTTGATGTCGATACTTTTTGGACCCCTTGCAGTGTCAGCTTCAAGGTGGGCGACAAACCAAGCTCCACGTCCCTCATCGTCGTTGACCCACATAACAGCTTTGCCGTTAGAGAATTCCAGCACGATTTTGTTCCCAGTCGTAGCGTCCGAACGAGGGGCTTTGATCGAAATTTCGGGGGCGGGCTCAGTATACCCGGTTACTCTTGAGAGTATTTCGCGCATCCTACGCAACGTGGAAAGCGGAGCTTGGATACCAAATTCCTGCACATCGACAATTACTGAGTCAGCGTCACGCGCTCGCCCTGGAGCACTATCGTGAGGATACGCGGATACGCCGAATGGCAACATCGCGCGAATGAAATCGGATATGTCGTCGCTACGACGATTGGAGAGCGCGATCCCCGTTGGATCCACAGATTTTAGAAGTTCTATCAGCTCCTGAACCTCTTTCTGAATAACCGAAATCTCCATCGCAACACCCAGTAATAATAGACCTTCTAGATGATCATGGCGATTCGTAAGGAAATCAAGTCTTTGCAATTGCTTGATTTTTTCATACGGTGACTTGGTCGAAACCAACGTGAAGCGAATGCATCCATGACCAGCGTTTCACCCGAAAAGGCCCGTGACTTTATGTGGGTAGTTCAAGCCGGCATCATGACCTATGCCAGCTCAGTGCGGCGATCGGACCCAGGCCGCGAAAAGGTCGTCGAGTATTCAGGAAGCGGCATCTTCATCGTCATTGACGAGGCCGTCAGGGCGGCTGGATTGATCCCCGAGGAAAAGGATGCCGCAACCGCTGCTGCCGAGTTTGTGACGTTCTGGGCAGATCGGGATGCACCCAACCGCAGCCCAAGTTGGTTTCAGCGGTATGGTATGGAACAGATCAGCTATTCCCACCTATCCAAGGCCGAACAGTTCCTCTGGATCGTGCAAACTGTCATCGTCTGCGATCAGGAGAACCAAGCGTCTTTTGATGCGGAAGGACAGCATCCAGACCGCTATTCTGCCTCACGTGCTATGCTTGCCAGCCAAGCTGCTGTGCGGTCGGCGAACTATATCCCGAGAGGTACTGATGTCACCGAAGCAGCAAACGATTTTTGCGCTCACTTTGTGATGCGAGAGAGGAAGAAGGCACCAGCTTGGTGCAGAGTGTCCGATCACGCCTGAAGCGCGGCGACGGCTTTGGTGGTCATCCAGGGTCAATGTAATGCCGGCGTGACACTCCAAAAGTGTTTGACGGTAGTATTTTAGCTCACTCTGCGGTTCCTGCTGGACTCAATCACCCCCGAACACGACTGATCGCATCAGAACAAGAATCACCCGAGAATCCTCAGTGGTCAAAACCTTCAGCCTGTATCTCGACGACTCCGGCACCCGCCACCCCACCAACAAGCCTGGGAAAAAAGCCGAACACGGCTATGACTGGTTTGCGCTCGGCGGGATCCTGCTTCGGGAGGAGGACGAGGATGAGGCCCGACGACTTCATGCCGATTTTTTGGGGCGATGGCCGGAGATCGTGGCACCGCTACACTCCTCGGAAATCCGTTCTCAGAACGAGAACTTCGATTGGCTTCGCGGAATTGATAAGAGCCGCCAGGGTGACTTCTATGAGGACCTGTACGTCCTGATGCGTGATGCGCCGGTGATCGGCATCAGCTGCGTGATCGATCGACCCGGCTACAATGGCCGCTACCTCGAGCAATTCCAACAGAAGCCTTGGATGCTGTGCAAGACTGCGTTTTGTGTGGTGGTCGAGAGAGCGGCGAAGTTCGCGATGACCGAGGATAGGAAGCTCCGTGTCTATGCAGAGCGCTGCAACAAGCCGGAAGACCGAATGCTGCAGTCCTACTACGACGGCCTCCGAAAGGATGGGCATCCGTTTGCGAACGACAACGCCGGTAAGTACGGGCCGTTGACCCAGGCACAGTTTGCCGAAACGCTTTTCGATCTTAAATTCAAATACAAGACCTCGCCAATGGCGCAGCTCGCCGATCTCTACCTCTGGCCGATGTGCATGGGCGGTTACCACCAGAGCAATCGACCGTACAAGCGGCTGCTCGGGGACAAGAAGCTTATCGAGGCATACCTTGATGCCGAATCCGTCAACACGCTCGGGACCAAATACAGCTGCTTCGAGAACGTTGAACGGAAGCCTTAGAAACAACAAAAGCCCCGTGCGTTTCCGCAGGGACTTTGTGCGACCGCAAAGGCGATCTCGTAGGCTAGGCCTGACACATATGTAGCATCACACCGCCTGAGAACCAAACAACCTAGATTCAATATGGTTGCCAAAACTGGAATATTATTGCCGTTGGAGGCCGCGAATGAGGCCCCTAGAGAATGCGAAGGTGTTAGGACCAAACGTCTGCGAGGAGCGCCAATGGGGCCCTTCCGGGGGGTGGCATACAAAACATCAGCCATGCGTTTCCTCAAGAAGCGTTTGCTACCCTCTTGATCATCAATCTCGGTTAGCCGATCATTCTCAATGAGTTAGAGATGAGGGAATCGAATGGCAGCTTCAGAAGAATTGAAATCGATCCGAAAAAAGCTGCATGCGTCCTACGCATCGTCTTGGGTTCATCTATATATTTTCGGCGATGAACTCGCGGAAAAGAATGGGTATGACGTTGACGGGTTGGAAGCCGTTTATTTCTACCTCTTCGACAAGAGGGGGCTTTTACCTGAGTACACCAGCGCCCTCAACCTGGATGCGCTGAGGCTGCTGCTGCAGATGGAATTAAAAGGCTGGACGATTCCATCGCGCTTCAAGAAAGAAGACGAAAAGTATACAAATATTGCTGCCTTGCGACAGTCACAGGCAGATCTAGATCACTTCACTGAGAACTATGGCGACCACCTGATCGAACGTGAAAAGTACGATTCCGACATGGATGCACGGGATGCTCTGGAGCTATATCTATGCAGGCGACACAATTATCGTCCAAACGAAGTAAGCGTTTGGTCGCTAGAGACTATCGCCAAGCTGCTTGACGATGAGATCGCCAGCTGGAGCAATGCTCAAAGCCGCGACTAGACGACATCTCCCAATGGCCATAACGGCGCAATAGCATCATGCTAATGGCAGGCTATTGCCATTGCCGCCGTTATGGCCTCATCCCGTCGATACAGCACCTTCCAGAAGGGCGGCCGCGGGCAGACCGGTTCCACACCGGCCTTTGCCAGCAGCGCTATCGTCTCACGAGACCGCTTCATCCCGAGGATTTCTGACAACTCCGGAACTGCCACGTACTCCCTTTGGAAGCGCTCGATTTCCGCGACCTCCACGACCACCTCCTTCCCCTGCATGATGGCGGAGATCACTCCCCGCTCCACGAAGTCCAGCATGGCATTATAGGGGACCCCGATGAGCTTCGCTGCCTCCCGCTTGCTGCACCCCGGCAATCGCTGCCTGCGGCAGGCATTGACCACCTCAGTCATGTCGACGAGATAGCGCTGCAGGCCAATGGCTTTCTCGTCGATACCACGCACGAGGATTCTTCCCATTTGGGACATACGAATGCCATTCGACACTGTGATTCTGGCCCGCTGAGCCGCGATCGGTAGCGGAATGAGTTCACTCTCGCGATGTCCCGACACTCTGACAACCGCCGGCATCGATGCAAGCAATCCAGATGCGCAATCGGCGGGGAAATCATAACTATTGAGCCCAGACCGCCCCGCACGCATCAAGGGGACGAGGAGACCATCCTCGATAATGGGCATCATGGCCGAATAGGTAATGCCGAGCTCATCGGCGATCGCATCCATGGTCTTGGATCCGCGGAAGCGAGAGGCAATCTCCTCGACCTGCTCTCGATCCAGGCGAGCCGGACGACCCTTGACACCACGCGGTGGTAACAAGCCAAGCTCGATCGCGATGCGTCGAAATTTGCCATACGACATACCAGCGAGATCTGCAGCTTCCCGCAGTTGGTACCCTTGGGTCTGGTCATCGGGTGCAAGCGAGGATCCGGTCTTCAGCAGCACATTGCGGTTCGCGTGAACGAAAATGTGTTCCCTGAGCGCGGTGGCAAGAGGCGACGGCGGGAGCTCCAGGACCCACGTGTGAAACTGACCGTAGGCCTTATTGATCCCCCAATTGCCGCGGCGTTTGCCAGGATTGCTCATCAGTCGATCGAGCAGCTTCGGGAATTCGACCTCCAGGTCCATCAGGATGCGGTAGCCCAGGCACATCAGGTGCCTCATGCCCAACTGGGCGCGTGCCCGACGCAAGCCGCCGTCCTCGTCATACCAAGCCTGACCGACGCGCTCCATCGCAATGATCGCGTCACCCATCGAGATGCTGTCGAGCAGCTTTCCTAACGCTTCCCCTGTGCCGAGGAGCCTCGCCACCAGATAACGATCTGCGGCGATCTCAGTAGCGGCCACTGTCTGGGGCACTTGTCGCAAATCGTGGCCGGCCTGACAGTGCGTTATTCCGAAGGTCTGCCAGGCATTCCGAGATTTGCAGCCACACTGGTCGACCAGGTCGATCCCATGCTTGGGGCAGCAGGTAATGGCAGCGATATCCCACCAGGCGCGGTGGTACGCCTCCTCCTTGAGGCATTCTGGACACCATCGACGGCGCTGAACACTGAAGTGATCCCGGTGCAGGACTTGCCCTAGCAGTTCGACGCTTTTGGTCGTGGTCACCGGGGAGGCTCGAGCCACCGCGGTGGCATCGGCCTGGCAGGTGTAGGCCACCATGGCTGGTTCCAAGTTGTTGACCCCAAGCCGACCCTGGATGCCATATCGAGCGAAGATCGCAGGATAGAGACGCGTACCATTGTGAGCGGCGGTCCGCGTGAGTAGGCCATAAGATGGCTCGTCGAGCCTGTGAGCGACGATCAAGGGAAAGCGCGGCAAGGCCATCGTCTACCTCTTTGTGAAGGGATCACGCACATCGCGAGGGTCAACCCGCTTGCTGAGGTTGGTCATCTCGTCGAGGTCGTCAGCGATCTTCGGTTTTCTGCGGCGCTGTGGTGGATCGCCGAAGGGGTTTGGTCGATCATCGCCGCGGCGGAGCCGCTCAAAAGCCATTGCAAGGTGCCCCAGTCCTATGTTGTCCGCGGCATCGCGATGAGCAAATGAGGTGGCCCGGAAGAGCAGCTTCATGACGTGATCCATGATGCCGTCGCTGGCTTGATGCATCATCAGGGCGCATTCGTCGCTTCCCAACGGCGGTGAGACCTCCAGAAGCAGCTGGCCCTGGATCAGGTCCATGATTTCCAGCCATTCGGCCTGATCGTCCTCGTCATCCCAGTCGAACGGGAGCAAGGGCATGTCACCGCCGCTCCTGCGTCGCATCTGCTTGTAGAGGGTGTGAATCTTGACCAACTCTTCGGTGCCAGCAAATACCACCTGGCACTTTTTCTCGCTCAAGAGCTCCTTGAGAGCACGCACTGCCTTGGTGGCGAACTTCTCGGTCCGGTCTTCTACGATGTGGGTGAATTCATCGAAGATGATCATCCTGACCTTCTGCATGGCGATTTGGTGCAGGACCGAGAGCCGCATGTCGTTGGCGTCTTTGTTGACCAAGCCTTCGGCGTCCAGCCCCGAAAGCAAAGCCTGATATAGGTTGGGCAAGGTGGGGTTGGCAGGCGTCGACACGCGCACGACCGGTCGTTCAATTCCATTGGCGGTCGGAAATGGTCCGCCATACTTTCGGGCGAAGCGCCGCAGAATGGTGCTCTTTCCGGTTCCGGAGACGCCGTAAAAGAGACCGGCGGTGGCTTCGCGTCCAGTATTGTTCTCGGTCAAGATGGCAAGAAGCCATTCCCAAGCGTCTTCGTAGCGAGAGTGTTCGATGACCATTTTGCCGACCTTGGCCAACCTCTCCTTCTCGATCGGATCGGCCGCGGTAATGATCGCCAGAATATCTTCGGGATAGAGGCCATTCTCGTCCTTCATGGACTCGATATCGACAGGCTCACTCATCGTAGCTCACCTTCAGGTTCGAGGGGCCGCGGCGCCTTGGCTTGGCATTGGACGTGGGGCTCGATGGTTCGGATTTCGGCTGCTTGAGTTTCATGGCTGTTCTCGAGGAAGGCGCAGGCGCGCCACTACGATCGCTCTCTCGCTTCTCCTCACGGCGACGAGCATCGTCCTCTGGATCCTCGATCTCGTCATCGAGATCGATTGGCCCAGACGCTGTCCCATCCTCCCGGTGCTTCGAAGCCTCATTGATGAGATCGCTCCCGATACCCAGGAAATGTGCAATGCGGGCTCGCGTTCTGCGGGTCTTTTTGCCCCGAAGCATTTCCCTACCGAGCTCGAACAGTTCGGCTTTTGCCAATAGAATTTGCTTCATATGCAGCCGACCCTTGCCGCCGGCCTCAGTTGCTCGGCGCCGGATAACGCGGTGCTGGTGGAGGCTCAGCCCTCGCGCGTAATCCTGGCGCGTGCAGGGCACTGCAAACGAAATCCCCTTGTCCGTGTCGACAACCCAGACCACTGCGATATCTTGGGGGTCGTAGCGGATCTCCACATAAGGATCGTCTTCGAACCCGCTGCGATAAAGCGCGAGCTCCGGAGAATTGTACCGCATGCCGAAGATCGCGATCCCTCGCCGCTCTGCTTTGCGTGTGTCAAATGCGCCAACCAACTCGAGCAGGCTCTGATGGTCCCGAATGGGCCGAGGCGGGTGAAGGGCGACGGCTTCAGTCCATAGATCGATGCGCCGCTTGTCCTCGCCGGGTTCTATGCCGATGTGATGGACATCCACAATTGCTTTCGCGATGAACTGCTGGAACCGGGAGAGTGTGATGATCGCATCCTTGCTGGGGTCGTAGTCCACACCCTGCTTCTGTCCAACACGCAGCACCTTGCCGGGGAACATGTCGGCAAAGACCGACTGGAACGTCCCCCAGAACCGTTCGATCTTTCCCTTCTTCCACGGCTCGCCAGGAGGAACAAAATCGATGTGGCAGCCCAAGGCATTCGCGGATCGCTCGAACGACTCTGAATGAAACACCGCATCATTGTCGAGGATCAGCTGATGAGGCACACCATTGACGGGATAGCCATTGCGAAGGATGGAACGACCATCTTCTTTTGTCGGCAAGCCGCTGAGATCCTTGAAGCTGATGATGTGTTTCAGGCACCTGGCGGCCGAGACATATGACGGCGGGTCGAATCCAATGTCGTAGCCGGCGACTACCCCGGTCAGGCAGTCGATGCCTGCCATTAGGTAAGGCGTGCCAAGAGGGAAGCTGGTTTCGTCATCCACCAGCAGGATACGAAGGTACTTGAAGTCGACCTCCACCCTCTGGAGTGGCAACCTGACATCGGGGCCAGGGCCGACCGGATACATTTCGTATCGGGCGCTATTCGGACCCTCTCGCCGGAGAAGTCTGGTGGTGCGGTCAACTTTCGCGCAGGCGGCCGTAAAGGTCTTATACGATGGCCAGAGATAGGCATCTTGATCCTTCTCCAAGATCGCGTTTACCACCTCCTGACCGCCATGGTACTTGACGCACTCGCTGACGACTTCAGCGTAATGCGTGGTCATGTATGGCTGTTCTCGGCGTTGCCAGCTCCGCAACCCGACCTCGATAGCCTTCTGCATGTAGTCTGGCATTTTCTGGTCGCGATTGCCTCGGCGCCGGGTGCCAGGACACAGCACGCGAACGTCATGTCCCGCCCGCTGCCAGTTCTTCCACCACTCATTCACCGTGGTCCAGTCATGGGCACCGTCGTCATTGCGTTCGGAGGCAACGGCATTGCATATGGGCTGCAGGCTTGCCTTGTTGCGCACAAAGCCCGGTCCCTGGGCGTCGATCGCCTGGCAGTAGCGCAATCGCCGGAACATCTCGGTTCGCTCTTCGGAGGTGAAGGCTCGCAGCGCCCGCCGCAGGTCATGCTGTTTCCCGGCCGGCAATGACGCCTCTCCGCTCAGCACGAAATATAGGCGTCCACGCCTGTGCCAGTCCTTGATGTCGCAACTGCGCATAGGATGGCCAACACCTGGCACATTAGGGTCAACGACGATGAACCCAGCCGGATCGGTGGTCTTTCCCTCCACGAGCCAGAATTTGCCATCCAGCTCCAGGCCATCTCCTGGGACCAGTGGTACATCGTCATCACCCGCGACGAGCTTGCTCGGTGACGCTGCATAATTCATGAGCGAACCTTCCTGGTGATGACCGTATTGCCGTCGAAAAGCCGACCCTGAAAGAAGCGAAGATCACCGGCCGCGACGCTATTGAGTACGGCTCCGTATGCTCGGGGGTAGGAGAGCGGGCTGATGGCAACGAGCCCGTTGATGGTGAACTCGTCGATATCTGCGATGGTCAGTCGCAGAACCTGCTCATCGGAAGTGGGCACAATGCCAGCACCGGCATAGGAGTTGATGATTATCGCATTGGTCAGCCGAGGCTCGACCAGTATCGAGTGCTGAGTGAAGGTGAGGAGTGTGCGGCGCTCTTGTCTGTAGGCTCGCCGGATTCGCTTCCAGCGTCCCTCATTGTTCGCGAGCTCGGCATCGGTCAGGACTTCGATCTCAACCTTCCGAGTGCCCGAGCCGGCACGACAGGTGAGTGCATACCTGGCCCGGTAAAGACCCCAAGATGAGCCATTCCACCATTGTATCGGCTTGGGCTTAGACTCGACACGAAGGACACCAGGATGGGCCTCGGCTAACTCTAGAAATTTGGACGCGAGGACGCCTCGATATGGAATAGCTCGCCCGTCTTTGCGGGACATGAACCATCCGTGGTGGGCACTACGAATATCTTTGTCGTCGGCGAAGCGACGGTTGGCCCGCACGACAGCGGGAACGCGGGTAACAGCAGGCATACGACCTCCAATTGGGCGGTCCTGTCGCGTGGTTACGCTCGGACCCGAGGCTTTTCTCTGTTTTTCTGTGATCTATTCTGGTGGCTATGACGCCAACTAGGTGTTGGCGACGCCTGCGCCTGCGACGTAAATCGCATCGCCTTACCCGCGATGATGAAACGATCACGATGCCTCCCCGGGAGCCGAACTCCAAAAGGTATGCAGAAGACATCGGCGTCAGAAACGCCGGTGCCAGACGACGGACCTAGGTCCGCGCCAGTCCTGAGGGCGCCAAGTTCACTGAAGACAAAGTAGACCTCCGCTTAGAGCCACATAAGTCTCTGCTGAAAGGCGATGGACGCACGTATCGCTCACTGAAGTAGTGGACGGCGGCGGAAGGCGATTCAGTTGGTAAGGAGAACGTACCCAATGGGTTGAACACGCGCAACCAGGCGCTGAAACGAGGCGGCGCTTAGAACATAAAATTTGCTTAAAATCAAATAGATTGCAGTTTCATGGTTAATACTGGACAGTTGTCGCAAGGCCTTCAGCGTCATCATTCGTTGATACGGGAATGCAAAATCCGAAATTGTCCGGTTTGCTTTCAAATGAATTGGGATTTTGCCAATCCAATAGATCGAATGGATTGCGGCCATGGAATCCCAATTCCACACGACGACCAGTTTGAATTCAATAGTTCATAAACCCGTGCCGCTTGATGGGCTTGTCATTATGCGCTGGGCGTCGACAGCAGCGACAAACAAAGCCCGGGAGGGACACCTCTCGGACTTTATCCTTCAATCTCTCGAAAGTTATGCTTCAATTCGAAGGTTATGCTTCAAAGAACAACCTAAACGTCCAGATTGCTCACGCTGAGCGCATTGTCCTGGATGAAATCGCGGCGCGGTTCGACGAGGTCCCCCATCAGCGCGGTGAAGATGGAATCGGCTTCGTCGGTCTCGCGGATTTCCACTTTGAGCAAGGTGCGCGCATTGGGATCGAGCGTGGTTTCCCAGAGCTGGGACGGGTTCATCTCGCCCAGGCCCTTGTAGCGCTGCAAGGAAACGCCCTTGCGGCCGGCATCGGTGACGGCCTTGAACAGCGAGGCGGGCCCGAAGATCTGGGTGACATCGCCCTTGCGATTGAGCGTGGGCACGCCGCCATAAAGCTCATCCAGGCGTTCGGCGAGCAGGCGCAGCTTGCGGGCATCGGCCGACTGCAAAAGGGCCTGGTCGAGCTGATGGGTCTCGCTGACGCCGCGCACGGTGCGCGAGAAGCTGAGGCCTTCCTCGTCGGTGACCAGCCCGGTCCAGCCGCGCTCCAGCTCGTCGGAAATCCGATCGAGCCGGTTGGAAATGCGGTCCATGGTGACGTTGATCCGCGCCGGATCGCTGAGCCCCTCGGGATCGAGTCCGCCGACGATGGCGGCCTGCTCGACGATGCTGCGATTGTAGCGCGTATTGAGATTGCCCACGGCGTGCACGATATCGCGCGCCTGCTGCAGGATACTCAATAGATCGGCGCCGGCATGGGCGACGCCGTCGCGGGTGGTGAACACCGCGTCGTCGAGCCCGGTCGACAGCAGATAATCTTCCAGCGCCCGCTCGTCCTTGAGATACTGCTCGGACTGGCCGCGCTTGACCTTATAGAGCGGCGGCTGGGCGATATAGATATGGCCGCGTTTGATCAATTCGATGGTCTGGCGGTAGAAGAACGTCAGCAGGAGCGTGCGGATATGGGCGCCGTCCACGTCGGCGTCGGTCATGATGATGATCTTGTGGTAGCGCAGCTTGTCGGCGTTGAATTCCTCATGGCCGATGCCGGTGCCCAGCGCCGTGATCAGCGTGCCGACCTGATCGGAGCCGATCATGCGATCGAAGCGGGCGCGCTCGACATTGAGGATCTTGCCGCGCAGCGGCAGCACGGCCTGGGTGGCGCGATCGCGGCCCTGCTTGGCGGAGCCGCCGGCGGAGTCACCCTCGACGATGAAGATTTCGCTCTTGGCCGGATCGCGTTCCTGGCAATCGGCGAGCTTGCCGGGCAGGGACGAGATTTCCAGAGCCCCCTTGCGGCGTGTCAATTCGCGCGCCTTGCGGGCCGCTTCCCGGGCGGCCGCGGCTTCGGCGACCTTGGTCGCGATCAGCTTGGCTTCGCCGGGATGCTCTTCGAACCATTGGCCGAGCTTTTCGTTGACGACGTTTTCAACGACCGGGCGCACTTCGGAGGAGACCAGCTTGTCCTTGGTCTGGCTGGAGAATTTCGGATCGGGAACTTTTACCGACAGCACGCATGTCAGGCCTTCGCGGGTGTCGTCGCCGTTGAGCGTGACCTTTTCCTTCTTGGAAATGCCCGAGCTGTCGGCATAGCCATTGACCTGGCGCGTCAGTGCCCCACGGAGGCCCGCAAGGTGCGTGCCGCCATCGCGCTGGGGGATGTTGTTGGTGAAGCACAGCACGTTTTCGTGGTAGCTGTCGTTCCACTGCAGCGCCACTTCGACGGTGATGCCGTCCTTTTCATGCATGATCAGGATCGGCTTGTCGATGATCGGGCTTTTCGACTTGTCGAGATATTGCACGAAGGCTTCCAGCCCACCCTCGTAGAACAGATCGATATCGACTGGGTCGGACCCGCGGCGATCATGCAGCAGGATATGGACGCCCGAATTGAGGAATGCCAGCTCGCGCAGGCGATGCTCCAGCGTCTTGAAATCGAACTCCACCATGGTGAAGGTCTCTTGGCTCGGCATGAAGCTGACTTCGGTGCCGTTGCGGCCTTCATATTTGCCGGTAATCTTGAGCGGGCCATCGGCATCGCCATGGGTGAAGCTCATCTCGTGGATATCGCCATCGCGGCGAATCTTGAGCTTGAGCCAGACCGAGAGCGCATTGACCACGGAAACGCCGACGCCATGCAGGCCGCCGGAAACCTTATAGGAATTCTGGTCGAACTTACCGCCGGCATGCAGCTGGGTCATGATGACCTCGGCTGCCGAGACGCCCTCTTCCTTGTGGATGCCCACGGGAATGCCGCGGCCATTGTCGGTCACCGTAACCGAACCATCGGCATTGAGCGTGACCGTCACCAGATCGGCGTGGCCCGCAAGAGCCTCGTCGATGGCGTTGTCCACCACCTCATAGACCATGTGATGCAGGCCCGAACCGTCGTCGGTATCCCCGATATACATGCCCGGTCGCTTGCGCACCGCATCGAGCCCCTTGAGCACTTTGATGCTGTCGGCGCCGTAGTCGGAGGGCGAGGATTTATCGGTATCGGTCATGGGGCTCGAATCAGCTTCGTTACGGTGGTAATTCTTGTATCGGAAAGGGGGCTAAACCCCAAGCAAATTGGCCTTTTTGGCCGGTTTGGCGGGGGATGGGGTCAGGCGGCGGCGCTGCCCGGATAGAGCCGGCCATCGCGCACCGTGATCGCCTGAGCCCGCTCGCCCAGCGCCTCGAACAGCAGGGGGTCGGTGCCGGTCAAAAAGCACTGGGTGCCGAGCCGGTCCAGCGCCGCAAACAGCGCTCTCCGGCGGTCGGGATCGAGATGGGCGGCGATCTCGTCCAGCAGCAGGAACGGCGTGATGGCAGCTGCGCAATTTGACCAGGCGGGCATGGGCCAGGATCAGCCCGATCAGCAGCGCCTTTTGCTCCCCGGTCGAGCCCAGAGCCGCCGGCATGCCCTTTTGGGCATAGGTGACCTCCAGATCGACCCGGTGAGGTCCAGATATGGTGCGTCCGGCGGCGCGATCAAGGGCGCGCGACCCCGCCCACAGCGCCGCACAGCTCCGCCTCCAGCGCGGAGGAGGAGAGCGGGCTCGTGCCGGTCCTCGAACAGCGGCGTCAGCGCCAGATGGGCGGCGGGAAAGCTGCCATCCTCAAGGCTCTCGGCGATCAGCGACTGCAGCTGCCCCAGGCTATCGGTGCGGGCATGATGGATGGCGGCGGCCAGTTCGGCCATCTGCGCTTCGATGGCCGATAGCCAGCGCGCCTCGCCATTGTCGTCCAGCAGGCGATTGCGCTGGCGCATGGCCTTTTCGAAATCGCCAACGGCAGCGGAATGGCCGGGGATCAGCGTCGTCACCAGCCGGTCGAGAAAGCGGCGGCGATCGCTGGCCGGGCCGGAAAACAGCCCATCCATGGCCGGGGTCAGCCACAGCACGCGCAGATAATCGCTCATCGCCTCGACCGAGCGGGCATTGGCGCCATTGATGCGCACGCGGCGGCCGCTGTCATCCGGTCCTGCACCGGTGCCGATATCGGCCGGCCCGTCATCGGTTTCGATGGTCGCGGCCACCGCCCAGCCGGCGTCCGAGCCCTGCGCCTGCACGGTCTCGAACGCTGGCCGCCGCAGGCCGCGTCCGGGCGACAGCAGCGAAATGGCTTCGAGCAGGTTGGTTTTGCCGGCGCCATTGGGGCCGGTGAGGACGACGTGACGCTCGTCCAGATCCAGCGCCGCCGCAGCATAGTTGCGGAAAGCGGTGAGGCGGAGGCGGGAGAGGTGGCGGGTGGTCATGAACGGTCCCGCAGACTGGATGTGGCCCTCCTCCCCCTTGAGGGGAGGAGATGGAGGAGGGGGTCGATAGGATCAGCGCAAGAGCCGCAACGACCCTCACCCCCGGCTCCTCCCCTCAAGGGGGAGGGGAGCAAAGGAGCTGAAAGCTCCCAAAATTTACTCAAATCGCTGGGCCTTACACCCGCATCGGCATCAGCACATACAGCGCCTTGGCCTCGCCATCCTCGCGCACCAGCGTGGGGGAGCCGGCATCGTTGAACATGAACACGGCGCTGTCCGAGCGGATCTGCCCGACGATATCGAGCAAATACCGCGCATTGAAGCCGATCTCGAACCCATCGGTCTCGAACTCGACCGCCAGTTCTTCGCTGGCCGTGCCGTGATCGGGATTGGTCACCGACAGCTCCAGCAGCCCATCCTTCGCCGACAGCTTCACCGCCTTGCCGCCGCGCTCCGAAGCGATGGTGGAGACGCGATCGACCGCGGTCGCGAACGCCGCGCGATCGACATTCATCTGCTTGTCGTTGTTCTTGGGCGTGACCCGATCGTAATCGGGGAAGGTGCCCTCGATCAGCTTGCTCAGCAGCACGACCGAGCCGACCGTGAAGCGGATCTTGGTGTCGCTGACCTCCACCGCCACGTCGCCATCGGCGCCATCGAGCAGCTTTTGCACTTCGCCGACGGTCTTTTTCGGCACGATGATGCCGGGCATGCCGCTTGGCAGCCTGCGGGCGCATCGATCTCGGCGCGCGCCATGCGGTGGCCATCGGTGGCGACGGCGCGCAGCACGGTGCCGGCATTGGAAATGTCGACGGTGTGGAAATAGATGCCGTTGAGGTAGTAGCGGGTTTCCTCATTGGAAATGGCGAACTGGGTGCGCTCGATCAATTCGCGCAGCGCCGAGGCCGGCATGGAGAATTCATGGCCGAAATTGCCCGACTTCAGATCGGGAAAACTGTCGGGCGACAGGCACTGCAGATTGAAGCGCGAACGGCCCGAGGTCAGCGTCATCTGCTCGGCGCCATCGGTTTCCAGCCGCACTTCGGCGCCGTCGGCTCAGCTTGCGCACGATTTCGTAGAGGGTATGGGCGGGAACGGTGGTGGTGCCCGGCGTGCCGACCATGGCGGGCACGCTTTCGGTGACTTCGATATCGAGGTCGGTGGCGCGCAGCTCGACCGTGTCGTCGCTGGCCTTGAACAGCACGTTGGCCAGGATCGGATAGGTATTGCGCCGCTCGACGACCCGATGCACATGGCTCAGCGACTTGAGCAGATGATTGCGTTCGAGCGTGACCTTCATAACCATATTCCCTGACACAAATACTGTCCGCACCCGGACAGAAAGCACCCGGCAAGCCGGGGGCAGACCTTTACAATTTGTTAGTGGAAACGCAAGGGCAGGAGCGGGTTTGCCAAGGGAAAATGGCCGCAGGCACTTTGGCAGGCGCAACGCTGCAATCCGCCGGGGCTTTCGCTAGACTGCGCCAGGCTCAATCCCAACTCCAGGAAATATCATGACGGATAGTTTTGCAACCGGCGGCGTCGCCGTCATCACCGGTGGCGCCAGCGGCATCGGCCGGGCCGCAGCGCGCCGCGCGGCACAGGCTGGCATGAACATCGTGCTGGCCGATATGAATGAGGCCAAGCTGGCGGCGACCGCGGCCGAGCTGGCGGATGCCATTGGCGCGGACAGTATCATGGCCGAAATGATCGACGTTGCCGATGCGGCGGCGATGACGGGTTTGGCGCACGCCGTGGAGACGCGCTTCGGCGCGCCGACGCTGCTGATGAACAATGCGGCGGCCTTCGTCTCAGGCGGCCCCGGCGGCATTCTCGATCCGATCGAGAACTGGCAACCGCGTCTTCGCGGTCAATGTGCTGGGCGTGGTCAATGGCGTGCAGGCCTTCCTGCCGGGCATGCTTAAGGCGGGCAGGCCGGGCGTGATCGTCAATACCGGCTCCAAGCAGGGACTGACTAACCCGCCGGGCAATCCGGCCTACAATACCAGTAAGGCCGCGGTGAACGCCTATACGCAAAACCTGGCGCGCGACCTGCGCGAGCGGGCGGACAGCCAGGTGAGCGCCCACCTGCTGATCCCCGGTTGGACCACCACCGGCGATGCCGAGCATCGCAAAGGCGCCTGGTTGCCCGAGCAAGTCGTTACATACATGGAGAACGCAATCGCCGAGGACGCGTTTTTCATCCTCTGCCCCGATGAGGACACGCCCAACAGCGTCGACCACAAGCGCATCTTCTGGAACGCCATGGACATCATCGAGAACCGCCCGGCGCTGTCGCGCTGGCATCCCGATTACAAGGATGCGTTTGCGGAGTTCATGAAGCGGGATTTGCCGGTAGGGAAGTAAGACACCCCTCATCCGGCCTTCGGCCACCTTCTCCCGCAAGGGGAGAAGGGGAAGAGCCGAGAATCTTGCAGTCGTCACCCCTCTCCCCGTGTGGGACTTGGAGGCGGTGGCGAAGCCACAAGACGCTCCAGTGGAGCGTCTTGAGCCGAACAAGGATAGATTTTCTGCGTTCAGCAGAATGTCAGGGTGAGGTGTTGGGAGCTATCAACGGCCCCAGACCTACTCCTCCAGCATGCGCTTCAGCAGCTCGATCTCCTGCGCCAGTTCCACATCGTCCTTGATCATCTGCTCGACCTTACGAACGGAATGCAGCACCGTCGTGTGGTCGCGCCCGCCGAAGCGGCGGCCGATTTCGGGCAGGGACCGCGAGGTCAAGGCCTTGGCGAGAAACATGGCGATCTGGCGCGGGCGCACCACGTCGCGCGAGCGGCGGGCCGACAGCAGTTCGTTGCGCGGCACCTTGTAGTGGCGCGAGACGATCTTGAGGATGTCCTCGATGCGCACGCGGCGCGCTTCGTGGCTCCGGATCAGATCGCCCAGCGTCTTTTCGGCCAGCGGCACGGTGATCAGCTCACCGGTCAGCTGGTTGGCGGCAACGAGGCGATTGACCGCGCCATCGAGATCGCGGCCATGGCTGACCACGACGCGCGACGATATAATCGATGACCGGGGTGGGGAAATGCATGCCGAAGCGGGCGGCGGCCTGATCGGCGCGGCGCTGCACGATGGCGCGGCGCAGATTCGACATCGAAGGCGGAGATCGGCACCACCAGCCCGCCCGACAGGCGCGAGCGCACCCGCTCGTCGAGCATTTCCAGATCCCGCGGCGGCGCGTCGCCGGCCACCACCACCTGCTTGGCCCCGGTGAGCAGCGTGCCCAGCGTATGGCCGAATTCGGTGGCGGACTTGCCCTGCAGGAACTGCATGTCGTCGATCAGCAGCAGATCGACCCGGCGCAGCCATTCCTTGAAGCCGAGCGCCGACTGGCGCTGCACGGCGGTGATGAAATGGTACATGAAATGGTCGGCGGTCAGATAGACGATGTTCTTGGAGGGATCGGCCTGCTGCACGGACATGGGCGATGGCATTGAGCAGATGGCTTTTGCCCAGGCCGACGGTGGAATGAATATAGACCGGATTGAAGGTCACGGTGTTGTTGGCGGCCGCCGCGGCGATCTGCTTGGCCACGCCGAGCGCCATCTCATTGGGGCCGCCGGGCACGAAGGTGTCGAAGGTCATGCGCTGGTCGATGGCGCTGCCGGACAGGGCATCGCCTTTTTGCGCGGTATTGTCGCGGATCAGGCGGGGCATGGCCGGCGCCTGTTGCGTGGCAGTTGCTGCCGGCGCATCGGCCTGTGCCGCCTCGGCGGGCTGCGGGCTCAGGCGCGGACGGGCCTGGCCATTGACGCGCAGGGTCACCTGCAGGCGGCCGATGGTCTCCGGAATCCTGGCGGAACGCCTCCAGAATCCGGTCGGCATAATTGGATTGCACCCAGGAGCAGAGGAACCGCGTGGGAGCGGACAGATGCGCCAGATCCTCGACGATCTCCTCCAGCTCCAGCCGGGCGAACCAGGACGTGAACACATCCTCGCCGACCGCAGCCTTGAGCCGGGCGCGCACCCGGTTCCAGAGGTCGCGCTGGGCTTGGCTCAAGTCATCGGAACTGGTCATCGCAGACGCATCGCCTTTGGTTGCCGGTGTGGTGGAGACGGGAGTGGATCGGTTCCAATCCTCGCCTCCGGCGCTGCTCTGTAATCGCATCGTAATGTGCCTCTTTAACTTGCTCTGCCATGCGGTCCGCAAAACCGCACGACGTCTGTTTATTCACCGGCCGCCGTCCGGCCGCCTGTCCATAGCTTCGCCCGTCCCCAAAGATGGGGTCACAGAATTTCCCTCGGCGGTTTTGCCCGCCGTTGCCGTGTTTGCACTATCACTTGAACCTGACCGGAGCCGGTCAGAGGTTACTTGATACGCGACCGGTCAGGCTTGGCCAGACGGCACTGACAATGCTGTCGTCCCAGCCTTCACCGGCACAATTGGCAAGGCATTGCTGCCCGGCCGACCCTATTCAGAAACCCCAATAAGCGACCCTGTCCGCTTTGGTAAAACGTGCCTTGAAGCCGTCTTTTCTCAAGCTGACCACTTCACTTTAGAGGCTCGGTTTTGGGGCTGCAACATGTGAATCTTTGAAATAGGGGGTTGACTCTGGGGTCTGTCAAAATCCGTTCGGCCTTAGCGCAAAACCATCAAAACCAAGGCTCTGTGACTCAACGCAGATTCCGCACACATGCTGTCATATGAGGTTAAGAAATTTATTTTTCGTTGCGCGCCAATTTCTCATTATTGCGCGCCGGACCCACTCCGTACACCTGCGACAAACTGGCCATTAAGCCATTGGTCGATAACGGCTAATCCTCAAGACATCCATGCAAGTACGGACTCGGTGCCATAGTCACCGGCCTGTCACATTGACGCGGTGCCGGCGAAAAAACCTTGCCGTGGCGCGGGCAAATAAAAAGGGCCCCTCGCGGAGCCCCTCTGTCCGGCTGCGAACCCGAAGGTCCGCCCCGTTGCAGCTGGTGTCGATCAGGCGCTGAGTGCCTTGACGCGGTGGTTGAGGCGGCTGACCTTGCGGGCGGCCAGATTGGCATGAACGATGCCCTTGGTGGCAGCGCGGTTGATTTCCGGCTCGGCGGCGCGGAGCGCTTCCATGGCCAGCTTGTGATCGCCGGCAACGATGGCTTCTTCGACCTTGCGGATGAAGGTGCGCACGCGCGAACGGCGCGACTTGTTGACCGCGGTGCGGGCTTCGATCTTGCGGGTGGCCTTCTTGGCTGAAGGAGTATTGGCCATGTAGTCCTCTTGGCGCGTCATTCCTCCGGCCGAAATCGCCTTGAGCGCGAACGCGTCCGGGGTGAAAATGAAAGCGGCGGCACAGAATAGCCGCCATTCGGCCGGTCTATAGGGGAAAGGGGTGGAGAGGTCAACTGGATTCAGGGGGTGACCGTTGGTTCAGAACTTCAACCGTGCCGCATCCACTGAACGGCACCTCTCCCCACCATTGACCCCTCCCCGCAAGGGGGAGGGTGACGACTGAATATTCAGCGGCTTCACGGCGCCTTCTGGCACACCGGGCAATAAAACGTCGACCGTCCCGATTGCACGATCCGCGCCACCGTGCCGGTGCACAGCGGCGTGGGACACGGCTCGCCTTCGCGGTCATAAACGGCGAAGCGATGCTGGAAATAGCCGGAGCCGCCATCGGCATGGCGGAAATCGCGCAGGGTCGAGCCGCCCACCTCGATGGCCTCGATCAGCACCTGGCGGACGCACGAGACCAGGTCCTCGATGGCCGGCTTGGCCTTGCCCTTGGCGGTCACCAGGTGCCGGCATGGATGGTGGGCAGGATATGGGCGCGGTGCAGCGCCTCGGCCACATAGATATTGCCCAGCCCCGCCACCACGCGCTGGTCGAGCAGCGCCGCCTTGATCGGGCCTTTCTTGCCCTTGAAGGCTGCCGCCAGCTCATCGCCATTGAACCCGTTGGACAGGGGTTCGGGGCCAAGGCCGGCAAGATAGGGGCTATCGTCGATCTTGTCGATACAGATCGATGAAGCCGAAGCGGCGCGGATCGGCATAGATCAGGTGCGAGATGCCATGCTGGGGGTGGGATGATGGTCCCAGACCATATGGTCGTGCTTGGGAACCGGCGCCGGCTTCATAATAACGCGGCGGCTTGTCGAGGCCGTGCTCGGCAAAGCGATAGCTGCCGGTCATGCCCAGATGGCTGAGCACGGTCTTGCCATTGGACAGGGCGATCAGCAGGTATTTGGCGCGGCGGCCGACGCGCGGTTATGGTCTGCCCCTCCAGCGCCGCCGCCAAGCCTTCGGGAAACGGAAAGCGCAAGTTGGCGCGGTTGCAGCGTGACCTTTTCGATTTTCGCGCCGGTGAGCCAGGGTTCCAGCCCCCGGCGGACGGTTTCGACCTCGGGCAGTTCCGGCATGAGAAAGTCCTCAGGAGGCTGCGCGGCTTTGCGCCATGGCAAACCGCATAACGCTTCGCTATGGTGCGGCCAAATCAAAACGGCGAGGCGCGGCCATGACACAGACCAGCCAAACCACTCATTTCGGCGAGCGGACAGTGGCGCTAGAGGACAAGCAGGGGCTTGTCAACGCGGTGTTCCACGGCGTGGCCGACCGCTACGACCTGATGAACGACCTGATGAGCGGCGGCATCCACCGGGTCTGGAAAGACGCCATGGTGGCCGATCTGGCCCCGCCCAAGATCCGGCTCGCGGCCCTATAGGGTGCTCGACATGGCCGGCGGCACCGGCGACATCGCCGAGCGCATCGTCAATGCCTCGGTGGGCTATGCCGAAGTCGTCGTCAGCGATATCAATTCCGACATGCTGCGGGTGGGCGCCGAGCGGGCCAAGAGCTGGCGCTTTCCGGCCGCAGGCCAGTTTTGTCGAGGCCAATGCCGAGGAACTGCCCTTCGCCGACAACAGTTTTGACGCCTATACCATCGCCTTCGGCATCCGCAACGTGCCGCGCATCGCAGCAAGGCGCTGGACGAGGCCCATCGGGTGCTCAAGCGCGGCGGGCGGCTCCTGGTGCTGGAATTTTCCCAGGTCGACGTGCCGGGGCTCGACAGCTTCTACAAGCTCTTTTCCGACCGGTCATCCCGCCCATGGGCAAATTGGTGACCGGCGACGGCCAGCCCTATCAATATCTGGTGGAATCCATCCGCAAGTTCCCCACCCGCCGAAGCCTTTACCGGCATGATGGGCAAGGCCGGGCTTCAAGCGCGTCAAACACACCGCCTTCAGCGGCAATATCGCGGCGCTGTTTTCCGGCTGGAAGATTTAGGCCCCGATGCTGATTTCCGCCTATTTCCGCCTGGTCCGGGCCGGATATGTGCTGGCGCGCGAAGGCGCACTGTCGATCATCGTGGCGCGGGACCTGCCGCTGCCGCTTGCGCGTTCGGCATTGGCCTGGGCCGGCTGATCGAGCGGCCTTCGGTGCGGCGCACCGGCCATGTCGAGCGGCTGAACCGGGCGCTCAACCGGCTGGGGCCGACCTATGTCAAATTCGGCCAGACCCTGGCGACGCGGCCCGACATCGTCGGGCGCCGAGATCGCGGCCGATCTCGCGGGCCTGCAGGACAAGATGGAGCCGTTCGATCCGGCCCTGGTGCCCGCCATTCTGAGCGAGGCGCTCGGCGCCAAGGCGGCCGAGCTGACCGAACTCTCCGCGCCGATTGCCGCCGCCTCCATCGCCCAGGTGCATCAGGCCAAGCTGGTGCCGGCCGATGGCGCGCGCCGCACGGTTGCGGTCAAGATCCTGCGGCCCGGCGTCGCCCAGCGCTTCATGGCCGATATCGAGAGCTATTATGCCGGCGCGCGCCTGGCCGAACGGCTGGTGCGCTCGACGCGGCGGCTGAAGCCGACCCAGGTGGTTGAAACGCTCGACCGTTCGGCCCGGCTGGAGCTGGACCTGCGGCTGGAAGCGGCGGCGATTCAGCGAATTTGCCGAAAACATCAAGGACGACGAAGGCTTCGTCATCCCCAGCGTCAGCTGGGACCATACCGCCCAGAACGTGCTGACCACCACCTGGGTCGACGGCATCCCGATCCGCGACCTGGCGGCGCTCGACGCCGCCGGCGTCGACCGCAAGGCGCTGGCCACGAACGCTGCTGCAGAGCTTTTTGAAGCACGCCATCCGCGACGGCTTCTTCCATGCCGACATGCATCCGGGCAATCTGTTCGCCGATCCGAAGACCGGCGGCCGTGATCGCCGTCGATTTCGGCATCATGGGCCGCATCAACCGGGCGGAGCGGCGGTTCCTCGCCGATATCCTGTTACGGCTTCATCACCCGCGATTACCGCATGGTGGCGCAGCGCCATTTCGATATCGGCTATGTGCCGGACAACCAGTCGGTGGATGATTTCTCCCTCGCCATCCGCTCGATCGGCGAGCCGCTGCATGGCCGCACGGCCGCCGATATCTCGATGGCGCGGGTGCTGGGGCAGCTCTTCGCCATCACCGAACTGTTCGAG
Source organism: uncultured Alphaproteobacteria bacterium (assembly GCA_963717095.1). Lineage (GTDB taxonomy): Bacteria > Pseudomonadota > Alphaproteobacteria > Rhizobiales > Devosiaceae > Devosia. The sequence goes on along the minus strand of CAVQVF010000009.1, from coordinate 59,941 downwards.
ATGCAGACGCGGCCCGAACTGGTGCTGCTGCAAAAATCCATGGTGCTGGTCGAAGGCGTCGCCCGCGCGCTCGATCCCGAACTCGATATCTGGACCATTGCCGAGCCGGTGGTCGGCGATTGGCTGCGGCGCGAAGAGGGACCGCTCGGAAAACTCGCCGACCTCAAGGACGGCTTGAAGATCTTCGCCGATGCAGCGCGGCGCGTGCCGGTCATCCTGACCCAGGCCGAAGCGGCTCTGGCCGATTTCCATGCCGAAAAGCACAAGCGCGAACTGTTCCCGCGCTGGATGCTGCTGGCTTTGGGCTGGCTGGCGACTGATCCTGATCGCGGTGATGATCTGGCGGCTGGCGACGCTTTAGGCTCGCCCCTACAATCAATCGTCACCGCCTTGCTCCCGCCTGTCCCGATCCGTAGATTGCCCGCCGATGCGCCGATGTCTGGGGAGACGGGATATGGCTTTGAACTGGGTCGTCCGGCTTGCCGGCATGTTGGTGCTCGCGGGCGCTCTGGCAGGCTGCATCGATGCCAAGGTCGATGTCGCCGTCACCAGCATGACCACGGCCAAGGCGGTGATGACCCAGGTCATGGCGCCCGAATTCTATACCATGGTCAAGACCAACGCCGCCCAGGCCGGCACTGATGCGCCTGCCGAAGACGAATTCTGCGCCAAGGGCGAATTGACCGAAAATGCCGATGGCAGCGCCACTTGCGTGCTGACCGAGGAAGGGCCCTTCGCCGGGCTCACCATGGGCAATGCGCAAAAGACCATCACCTTTACCCCGGCCGGGCCGGGCCTGGTGCGCGTCGCCCTGCCGACCGTCGATATGAAGAGCGAAATCGGCGTCGATGAGGGCATGGACGAAGAGACCAAGCAGATGATCGAGGCCTTCTTCAAGGGCCACGGCATTACCCTGCATTTCTCCGGCCTTGAAGTGACGGACACCAATATGACGCTGGCGCCAGACAGGAAATCGGCCGAGCAGATGATCCCCTTTCTCGATTTGATCAACGGCACGGCCAACCTGCCCGACGAGCTTTATGCCGTGGTGCGGGTCCAATGAGCGACGCAGTGGTCTCGATCGGCCTGGTCTGGCTGGAGCATGGGCGCGGGCCTGGCGCTGCCCATGGCAGCAGAGTGCCGGCGCGGCGGGTGCCGACCTGGTGGCGGCCTTGGCTGACGGGCACGCCGCTCGTGCTGGCGCCGGGGCAGCGGGGCGTGGTGCCCTGCGGCTTCTGCATGGCGTTGCCGCGTGGGCTATGAGGCGCAAGTGCGGCCGCGTTCGGGGCTGGCGGCCAGGCATGGCGTGACGGTTCTCAACTCCCCCGGCACGATCGACGCCGATTATCGCGGCGAGATCAAGGTGATCGTCATCAATCTCGGACAGGAATCTTTTACGATCCATCGGGGAGAACGGATTGCACAGATGGTTGTAGCCCCAGTAAATGTCCCCCAATTCGTCGTGGAGGTTTCGCTCGATGCTACAGAACGCGGCGACAAATGGTTTTGGCTCGACTGGGCAGGGCATTCGCTAAACTTGCGATACCGCTATTGCTGGTGGCGCCCGCCATTGCAGGCGATCGGGCGATTGCCGATTTCATCGGCTTTTCCAAGGACGGGCGCTATTTCGCCTTCGAGGAATTCGGCGTCCAGGATGGTTCGGGCTTTGCCTATTCCAGCATCTACGTGCTGGACCTGAAGATGGACAATTGGGTGATCGGCACCCCGGTCCGCGCCCAGGCCAGGGACGAGACCACCCCGCTCAAGGATATCAGGGCGCAGGCCGCAGCCCAGGCCCAGCCGACCCTGGATGGCATGGGCATTGCGGTGCCCGCCGAAATTGCCGCTTTGATCGGCGACGGCACCCCGGAAAACGACGGCAGCAGCCTGCGCTTCGGCTCGCCCGGTGTTGCGGCGCCGGGCGATGTGTCTGGTGATTATCAGCTGACGTTGACCAATTTTACCACCACGTCCGGATTGCCCTGCGAGGAATGGTTCGGCGCCCCGCCTCTGGGCTATGAGCTGAATATCGCCATGGCGGGTGGCAGCGCGCGGCTCCTGCATCGCGACGAAAACCTGCCGCGCTCGCGCGGCTGCCCGCAGGATTACCGGCTCTATGGCGTGGTGCTGCCCCACCAGGCCGGCTCCATCGCCGATGGCATTGCCATCGTTTCAGTTTATCCGGGGGGCTTTGAGGGCCCCAACCGGCGCTTCATCGCCGTGCCGCTCGGCCTCTGATGGCATTCAGCCCCGAGGAAAGCCGCCGCTATGCCCGCCACCTGGTGCTCAAGGGCATGGGCGGCAGCGGGCAGCAGGCGCTGCAAGCGCGGCCAAAGTGCTGGTCATGGGGGCAGGCGGGCTGGGTAGCCCGGCAATCGCCTATCTCGCCGCCGCCGGGATCGGCACGCTCGGCGTTGTGGATAACGACACCGTGTCGCTGTCCAACCTGCAGCGGCAGATCGTGCATTGCACCGATGGCATCGGCCAGAACAAGGCCGACGAGCGCCGCAGCCTTTGCCGGGGCGCTCAATCCGCATGTTCAGATGGTTGTCCACGACATGCGCCTCGATGCGAGTAATGCCGAGGCTTTGGTGGCCGATTATGAGCTGGTACTGGACGGCTCGGATAATCTGGAAACCCGCCGGGCCGTGGCCGCCGCCTGCGAAGCCTTGCGCCTGCCGCTGATCAGCGGCGCAGTGGGCATGTTCGATGGGCAATTGACGATTTTCGCCCCGCATCTGGGCGGATCGCGCTTCACCGATCTCTACCCCGCCGAGGCCGATGACGGCGACCTGCCCTCCTGCGAGGCCAATGGCGTGCTGGGGCCGCTGACCGGCGTGATCGGCACGCTGATGGCGATGGAGGCGATCAAGCTGATCACCGGCATCGGCGAGCCGCTGATCGGGCGCGTGCTGGTCTATGACAGCAAGGGCGCGCGGTTTTCGGAGCTCGGGTTTTAGGAGAACCCCTCATCCGCCCTTCGGGCACCTTCTCTCGCAAGGGGAGAAGGGGATAGAGCCGCCCCCCAGTCGTCACCCTCTCCCCTTGCGGGAGAGGGACAGATTATTCTGCGTTCAGCAGAATAATCAGGGTGAGGGGTAGCGATCTCATCGCGAGTACCGCCCTCACGCTTCGGGATGCTTGAACACCAGCGCCGCGTTGGTCCCGCCAAAACCGAACGAATTGGACAGCACCACGCCCAGGTCCACATTGTCGCGGCGCTGGCGCAGGATCGGCATGTCCTCGAAGGCGGGATCGAGGTTGTCGATATTGGCGCTCTCGCAGATGAAGCGCTCGCGCATCATCAGGATCGAATAGATCGCTTCGTGCACGCCGGTGGCGCCCTGCGAATGGCCGGTCAGCGACTTGGTGGCCGAGATCGGCGGGCATTTGCCTTCGCTGCCGAAGATATTGCGGATCGCTTCGATTTCCTTGGCATCGCCGACCGGGGTCGAGGTGGCGTGCGGATTGATGTAGTCGACCTTTTGGCGAACATTTTCCAGCGCCATGCGCATGCAGCGCTCGGCCCCTTCGCCCGAGGGGGCGACCATGTCGAGCCCGTCGGAGGTGGCGCCATAGCCGATGACTTCGGCATGGATGGTGGCGCCGCGCGCCTTGGCGTGTTCGAGTTCTTCGAGAACCAGTACCCCTGCGCCGCCCGATATGACGAAGCCGTCGCGGTCCCGGTCATAGGCGCGCGAGGCGCGTTCCGGGGTGGCGTTGAAGTCGGACGACATGGCGCCCATGGCGTCGAACAGGTCGCTCAGCGTCCAGTCGAGATCCTCGTGGCCGCCGGCAAAGATGATGTCCTGCTTGCCCATCATGATCTGCTCATAGCCATTGCCGATGCAATGCTTAGAGGTCGCGCAGGCCGCCGAGATGGAATAATTGATGCCCTTGATGGCAAAGGCGGTGGCCAGGGTCGCCGAGGCGGTCGAGCCCATCGCCTTGGGCACGGCCAGCGGGCCGATGCGCTTGGGGCTCTTCTTCTCGCGGGTGATATCGGCGGCTTCCACGATGGTGCGGGTCGAGGTGCCGCCCGAGCCCATGACGATGCCGGTGCGCGGATTGGAAATGTCTTTTTCTTCCAGCCCGGCATCGGCGATTGCCTGCTGCATGGCCATGTAGTTCCAGGCTGCGCCCTTGCCCATGAAGCGGGTGGTGCGCCGGTCGAGAATTTCGAACGGATCGAGCTGCGGATCGCCATGGACCTGGCTGCGGAAACCCAGTTCGATATAGTCCGGGCGCAGCGATAATGCCTGGCTTGGCGCTGCGCAGGCTGGTGATCACCTCGGCGAGCGTATTGCCGATCGAGGAAATGATACCCATGCCGGTGACGACAACCCGTCTCATCTGCTTGCCTCGCTCCTGCTTGATGGGGCGCCGGTTTGGTCGGGCGCCTGCTTTGATTAGGCCGGCTCGGCGGTTTTCTGGTCGCGCAACTGGGCACTGGTGAACAGGCCGACCCGCAAATCCTTGGCCTCATAGATCACCTTGCCGTCGGCCTTGACCCAGCCATCGGCAATGCCCAGGGCCAGGCGCGGCGCGCATGACGCGCTTGATGTCGATACCATACTCGACAATTGCAACATCGTTGGTCACCTGGCCGGTCAACTTAATTTCACCGCCCAGGGCCCGGCCACGGCCTGGCGAGCCGCCCCAGCCGAGGAAAAAGCCGGTCATCTGCCACAGAGCATCGAGGCCCAGGCAGCCCGGCATGACCGGATCGCCCTGGAAGTGGCAGGCGAAGAACCACAGGTCCTGGATTGACATCGAGTTCGGCGCGCACCTGGCCCTTGCCATGGGCGCCGCCATCGTCGTCGATCCGGGTGATGCGGTCGAACATCAGCATGGGCGGCAGGGGAAGTTGCGCATTGCCCGGCCCGAACAGTTCCCCGCGCCCACACGCGAGAAGCTCTTCATATCCAAATGCGTTCGCGCGGTCTGCCATCGCAAGCTCCCGATTAACCCTTGGCGATCTAGTAGAGGGGTGCGGCAGAGGGGTCAAGTCAGCCCGCCTTCACCATGACGCAGGTCCGGCCCGTATATGAGGTGCCGCGCCGCTTGTGCCAACGGGGTCGCATAGCTATAAGGAAGGCTTGTTTTCGGCCCTTTTCGTGTCTCAAAGGACCCAATGCCAGATCGCAACCAGACCGTCCGGGCCCGTCCCCTCGCGCAAGCCATGCCTTACGGCGGTATTGCGCATGGCCGGCTTGCGCCCGACGCGCCAGCGCGTGGCGCTGGCCGAATTGCTGTTCGGCGGCCCGCATCGCCATGTCAGCGCCGAGCAGCTGCATGGCGAAGCCAACGAAGCCAGCGTCAACGTCTCGCTGGCGACGATCTACAATACGCTGCACCAGTTCCACGAAGCGGGCCTGCTGCGCGAAGTGGCCGTGGATGCCTCGCGCTCCTATTTCGATACCGACACCTCCGATCATCATCACTTCTACGTCGAAGACGAGCAGCGCATGATCGATATCCCGGCCACCGCCGTGGAATTCAAGAGCCTGCCCGAAGCGCCGGCGGCATGGTGATGAGCCATGTCGATGTGGTGATCCGGGTGCGCAAGCAGCAGGGCTGAAGACACCCGTATTTCGATTTGTTGCCTGCAAGCGTGACGATGTGTTATACTTTGATATAACCCATCAGGAGCTAGACATGGCGCTTGCAAAATTGCGCAAGGTCGGCGGTTCGGCGATGCTGGCCATCCCCCCCGAAATGCTCGACACCATGAGCGTATCGATCGGAGCGGTTTTTGACCTTGAGGTTGCCAATGGCGGTCTGGTCGCCAAGCCGGCCAAACCAAAATACACGCTCAAGCAATTGCTGGCGGAGGAAAAGGCCGCCGGCATCGACCCTTTGAGCGAGGTTGATGCCGAGTGGAGCGACGCGCCGGCAATGGGGCGCGAGACTTGGTAAGAAAGCAGCTGCCGGATCGCGGCGACATCTATCATCTCGATCTGCGCCCCTCCACCGGACGGGAGCAGACCGGAAAACACTACGTGGTCATCATCACCGGCCGCGACTATAACGCGACGCACCTACCCTATGTCGCGCCAATCACCACTGTCGGAAATGCGTCGCGTGCCGGTGGCACCTATGTCAGCCTTTCCGGCGCGGGAATTGCGATTGCCGGCATCATCCAGCTCGATCAGGCTAAAGCTGTCGATTTGCTGGCCCGCAACGGCACCAAGACCGGCGATCGGGTTCCCCAGCACATCATGGATGACGCTATGGCGCGCTTCGCAGCCATCTTCGAATAGGCCCCTCGATCCAAAAATGCACGGCCTCGCGTGACAAAGCCGGTCGGCTTGCAGCATATTGCGGCGGAACCGAAAACGACGACAAGGATGGCTGATGAGTGGAAGGTCAATCTCAACGCTTATTTCGAGCGCATCGGCTTTGCCGGCTCGATCGCGCCGACCCTGGCGACGCTGGAATTGATCCACGCCCTGCATCCCGCCACCATTCCCTTCGAAAATCTCAATCCGCTGCTGGGCCTGCCGGTATTGCTGGACCAGGAGAGCCTGGAACAGAAGCTGCTGGCCGAAAAGCGCGGCGGCTATTGCTTCGAGCACAACACACTGCTGCTGGCGGTGCTGCGCGAACTCGATTTCACCGTGCGGGGGCTGGTGGCCCGGGTGGTGTGGGGCAATCCCGAGGCGATCAACCAGAAGCCGACCCACATGGTGCTGGCCGTCGATATCGCCGGCACGACCTATATCGCCGATGTCGGCTTTGGCGGGCTGGGCCTGACCGCGCCGATGAAGCTGCGCGCCGATATCGAGCAGCCGACCCCCCACGAGACCTACCGGCTGACCGGGGGCGATCCCGACTGGCACCTGCAGGTGCAGCTCGATGGCCATTGGCGCTCGCTCTACGTGTTCAATCTGGACGAGCAGCAGGACGCCGATTACGCCGCGCCTAATCTGTTCACCTCAAGCGATCCCAGTTCCAAGTTTACCCAGAATCTGGGCGTTGCCCTGTCGCCGAGCGGCCGCCGCATCACGCTGACGGGCAACAGGTTGACTGTCCGCACGGCGGGCGAACCCAATGCGGTGCAAGTGCTGGGCACGGTCGAGGCACTGCGCGATGCGCTGAGCGGCGTGTTCGGCATGGGCCTGCCGCCGGCCGAACTGCTGGACCCAGTGCTGCAGCGGATTATCGACCAAGCGCCCCAGGCCGAGTAATGGCGCCGGTCGTCGTCGATCCCAGCCGTGTCCACGACTTTGCCGACCAGGCCGCCTTCGAGGCCTGGCTCAAAGCGCCATCACGACAGTGAACCCGAAGTGTGGATCCGCATCTTCAAGAAGGGCTCGGGCACGCCCTCGATCACCCCGATCGAAGCTATCGACGTGGTGCTGTGCTGGGGCTGGATCGACGCTATCCGCAAATCCTATGACGATGTCTCGTTCCTGCAGCGCTACACGCCGCGCAAGGGCAAGAGCATCTGGAGCCAGATCAACCGCGACAATGTCGCGCGCCTCGTGGCGGAAAAACGGATGACCGAGCACGGGCTCAAGCCCGTCGAAGCAGCCAAGGCCGACGGGCGCTGGGACGCCGCCTATGGCATCAAGAACAATGTGCCGCCCGACGACCTGATGGACGCCATCAAGGCCGAGCCCAAGGCCCTGGCGATGTACCAGACCCTGACCAGCCAGAACCGCTTCGCCCTGAGCTTCCGCGTCGGCAATCTCAAGACCGCGGCCGGCCGCGAGAAGAAGATCAAGGCCTTTGTCGAAATGCTGGCCAAGGGCGAGACCATCCATCCCCAGGGCAAGGCAGCCAAATCGTGACGCGCTATGCGGCCTTCCTGCGCGGGGTCAATCTGGGCAAGCGGCAGGTCAAAAGCGCCGATCTGCTGGCGGCGTTCACCGCCATGGGGTTCGACAACGTCAAGACCACTGCTGGCCAGCGGCAATGTGCTGTTCGATGCCGAAACGGCCGACGCCCGCACCATCGAAAAGGCCCTCGAAAAACGCTTCGGCTTCGATATCGGCACGGTGCTGCGCACGCAGGAGCAATTGCGCGCCCTGATCGCGCTCGATCCCTTTGCAGGACGAGCGGAAAACGATACCACCAAGCTCTATGTCACCTTCGTCGATGACCAGAACGCCAAGTCGCTGCCGATGCCCTGCGCCATCGATGGCGATTTCGAGGTGGTCAAGCTGACCGATTCGGAAGTGTTCATCCTGGCGTTCCGCAACCAAGACGGGCGCTATGGGCTGGGCATGGACCAGGTCTGGAAGCATTTCGGCAAACAGCGGCTATGGACCTCGCGCAACTGGAACACTGTTTTGAAAGCGGCCAAATGATCACTGTTTTCGGCTCCACCGGTCTCGACCAGATCGGCACCGTGCCCCGCCTGCCCAAGCCGGGTGAGACGGTTTTGGGTGGGGTGTTCGCCACCGCGCCGGGCGGCAAGGGCTCCAATCAGGCTCTGGCGGCGCGGCGGGCCGGCTCGGAGGTCAAGCATGTTTCGGCCGTGGGCGACGATGCCTTCGCTGATGGCGCGCTGGAATTGTTGCGCGCCGGTGGTGTCGATCTGTCCGGCCTCAAGGTTTCGCCCGGCGCCACCGCGGTGGCGATGATCTTCGTCGATGCCAAGGGCGAGAACTGCATCGCCGTGCTGCCCGGCGCCAATGGCACGGTGTCGGCGGCGGAAGCCGACACGGCGCTGAGCAAGCTGCCCAAGGGCAGCGTGGTCATGCTGCAGCAGGAAATCCCGCAGGAAGCCACCGAACGGGCGCTCGACCTGGCCCGCGAACACGGCCTGGTCTCCATCCTCAATACCGCGCCTTACCTCGAAAGCACGCCCAGCGTTGCGCACAAAGCATCGATCCTGGTCGCCAACGAAACCGAGTTCGAGCTGCTGAGCGGCCGTGGCATCGATCAGCTCGATGCGGCAATGACCGATTGGGCCGCCAAGCACGACCAGACCGTCATCGTCACCCTGGGCGGCGACGGCGCCAAGGCCGCCACCAAATCCGGCCTGATCCACGTCGCGGCGCTGCCGATCAAGCCGGTGGATACGGTTGGCGCCGGCGATACCTTCTGCGGCTATCTTGCGTCCGGCCTCGACGCCGGGCTGAGCCTGGAAGCGGCAATGCAGCGCGCGGCGGTGGCGGCGAGTCTCGCCTGCCTCAAGCCCGGCGCGCAACCAGCCATCCCGCTGGCCACCGAAGTCGATGCGGCAATGGCAAGCCTGGGCTAACGAACCGCCCGCCCCAACAAAAAAGGCAGGCCTTGCGGCCTGCCGTTTTCAATTCATGTAGCGAGCCTTATTTGGGCGCCAGCACCATGACCATCTGGCGGCCTTCGGAGCGCGGCTGGCTCTCGACCTTGGCCACGGGCTCGAACTGGTCCTTGACCTTGATCAGCAATTGCATGCCGATGTCCTGGTGGGCCATTTCGCGGCCACGGAAGCGCATGGTGACCTTGACCCGGTCGCCATCGTCGAGGAACCGCTCGACCGCCTTCATCTTGGTATCGTAGTCGTGCGTATCGATATTGGGCCGGAGCTGGACTTCCTTGACCTCGATCACCTTCTGCTTCTTGCGCGCCTCGGCAGCTTTTTTCTGCGCGGCGTATTTGAAGCGGCCGAGGTCGAGCATCTTGGCGACCGGCGGCACGGCATTGGGAGAGATCAAGACCAGATCGAGACCCTGTTCCTGGGCTTCTGCGAGCGCGATACGGGTGTTGACGATCCCGCGGTTCTCGCCTTCAGCGTCGATGAGCTGGACATCGGCGCTGGTGATATCTTCGTTAGAGGGCGGCCCATCTTTCTGGGGCGCAACTGGTCTCATGGGACGACGAATGGCAAACGTTCCTTGTATTGACAAACCAAATGGTGAAATCGGCCATAAAATCGTGTTAGCGCAGGCATAAGTCAACAGGCAAACATGCACAAAATGCCGCCTGTTGCGCCTTTGCGCCCTCGCTAGGGCCACCATCGCTCGTTTGGCTTAATAGCATGAAAAGGGACTGCGACCTATGGCTGAAATCATACCCTCTCGGCTGACCGTCGGAGCCGGTGCCGAGGCCCGCAGCATTGCAGTCGAGACCCGTGCCGGGAACACGCCCGGCATCTTCTGGCTCGGCGGTTTTCGCTCGGACATGATCGGCAGCAAGGCCATGGCGCTGGACGCGCTGGGCGCCGAAAAGGGCTTTGCCGTTACCCGGTTCGATTATTCCGGCCACGGCGTTTCAGGCGGCGATTTCGAATTGGGCACCATCAGCCGCTGGCTGGAAGAAGCCCAGGCGGTGTTCGCCACCACCACCGGCCCCCAGATCATCGTCGGCTCATCGATGGGCGGCTGGATCGCGCTGCTGCTGGTCAAGGCCATGCTGGCCAGCAATACAAACCGCGCCAAGGGCCTGGTGTTGATCGCCCCGGCTGTCGACATGACCCATGAGCGTATGCTGCCAGGCTTCACCCCCGCCCAGCACGAATCGCTGCAAAACCTGGGCTATGTCGACCGGCCCTCGCAATATTCCGCCACGCCCTACCGTATCACCCGTAAGCTGATCGAAGACGGGACCAATCACCTGCTGTTCGGCGGCGTCATCGAAACCGGCTGCCCGGTCGTGATCCTGCAAGGCGGCCAGGACCCCGACGTGCCACAGGCCGCGGCGATCAAGCTGGTGACCCATATCCTGCATGACCCGGTGACGCTGACCCTGATTCCCGATGGCGACCACCGATTGAGCCGCCCTGAGGATCTGGCGCGGCTGAAGGCGGCGGTGCTGGGGCTGGTGGAGGGGTAGATGCTTTCTTATTCCTCTCCCCATCGGGGAGAGGGTGGATCGGCGAAGCCGAGAGGGGTGAGGGGGAATCTCACCCATGACGAGACGCAGCAACTGCCCTTTGCCTCCCCTCATCCGGCGCTGCGCGCCACCTTCTCCCCAACGGGGAGAAGAATAGGGGCTCTTACCGCACCACCAACTTCGTCTTCTGCACCCCATCCGCATTGAAATTGTCCGGCGCCAACCACCGCTCATATTCCGCCCGCAATGCGGGCCATTCGCCATCGATGATCGAGAACCACGCTGTGTCCCGATTCTCGCCCTTGGCGATGCGATCCTGCCGGAACACGCCCTCATGCTGAAACCCGAACCGCAGCGCCGCGGCCTTGGACGGCTCGTTGAGGTTGTTGCATTTCCATTCGAAGCGGCGGTAACCCAGCTCATCGAAGGCGTGCCGCGCGAACAGATACAGCGCCTCGGTGGCCAGGCGAGACCGCGCCATGGCCAGGCCCCAATAGACGCCGCCGATCTCGATGGAGGCATGCTCGGGAAAAATGCGCAGCCAGGCCTGGCGGCCCACGGCGCGACCGCTGGCCTTGTCGATCACGGCAACGAAAGTCTGGTCATGCAGCAGCGCGACGCCGTTGATCCAGGTCTCGATATCGCCCTGCGTGGCGGGCGGGTGTTCGTACAGCCAGCGATAGCGCTCAGGCACGCTCTCGCCGATCGAGGCAGCGTGAAGGTCGGCGGCGTGGTGGATGGCGATCGGTTCGAGCCGGACATAATGGCCGCCTAGAACAATGCGCTGCGGCGCGGATTTGGCGGCCTGGATGGTCATGAACGTCTCGAAAGGCAATCGGCCAGGCCGTCGCGGTAATTGGGAAACAGCAGGTCGATCCCCAGCGCGCTCTTGATAGCGGCATTGGAGACGCGCTTGTTATCGGCATAGAAGGAGCGCTGCATCGGGGTCAGCTCGGCAGAAGCGAAGGCGATTTCGGGCGGCGGCTCAACGCCCAGCATCGCCGCCGCATGGACGATCACATCCTGCGGCGGCGCCGGCTCGTCATCCGACAGGTTGAACGTCCCATCCAGTTTCTGCGCCGCCGCCAGCGCGGTGACGCGGCCGATATCGGCGACATGGATGCGGTTGAACACCTGCCCCGGCTTGACGATGCGGCGCGACGTGCCTTCGTCCAGCTTGTCGAAGGTGGAACGCCCCGGCCCGTAAATACCCGCGAGCCGCAGGATGGCCAGCGGCAGCCCGCGCTCGGCCGCATAATCGCGCCACGCCTGCTCGGCCAGCACGCGGCGGTCGGAGCGGGCATTGCGCGGTACCAGCGGCGCGCTCTCATCGATCCATTCCCCACCGAAATCGCCATAGACGCCGACTGTGGAATAATAGCAGAGCCATTCCAGGTTCGGCGCCCCGTCGAGATCGGCCCGGTGATGGACCAGGGCCGGATCGCCCGCCTCGTTGGGCGCGATGGACAGCACGACATGGCTGGCATTGCGCAATTCGGTGCCCAGCGTATGGCCGGGCGCGGTACCGTCGAACACATGGGCGGAAATATCGTGTCTGGTCAGCGCCGCTGCGCCCGGTGCCGTGCGCGAGGTGCCCGCAATGACGGCTGTGGGATCATGCGCGAAAATGGCGCGTGCCGCCGCCTGCGACGAAAAACCCATGCCGAAGAAGAAAAACATCAGAGGTCCGCGGTCCATTCCAGGAGGACGCTGTTGTCGCTTTCCCGGCCCACAGAAGCAAGCCTTCGCGCATCGGCCCGCTCCGGGGCAAGCCGCCGCAGCGCCCAGATCGCCGCGCCGCGCACCAAGGGGCTCTCGGCCTCCAGCCGGCTCTCCGCCAACCCGGCCAGATCGACATCGCCGCTATTGCCGACGGCGATCAGCACATTGCGCAGGAACCGCGCATGCCCGATCCGCTTGATCGGCGAGGCGGCGAACAGGCTGCGAAAGCCATCGTCATCGAGCCGGGCGAGGTCCGCCAGCGCCGGCCGTTCGAGATCGTCGCGAGCGCGCAGCTTGGCCTCGCGGCTGACGCTGGCGAATTTGTTCCATGGACAGACCGCCAGGCAATCATCGCACCCATAGATGCGGTTGCCCATCGGCGCGCGGAATTCATGCGGGATCGGGCCCTGGTGCTCGATATTGAGATAGGCCAGACACCGCCGCGCATCGAGCCGGAACGGCGCGGGAAAGGCATTGGTCGGGCAGATATCCAGGCACCGCGTGCAGGAACCGCAGCTTTCCGCATGCGGCGCGCTTGCTGGCAACTCGGCCGAGGTGAAAATCGCCCCCAGAAACAGCCACGAACCGAATTCCCGGCTGACCAGCACCGTGTGCTTGCCCTGCCAGCCCAACCCAGCGGCCTCAGCCAGCGGCTTTTCCATCACCGGGGCCGTATCGACAAAGACTTTGACCTCCGCCCCCGAGCGGCGCGACAGCAGCCCCGCCAGCTCCTTGAGCTTGCCCTTGATGATCTCATGATAATCGCGATTGCGCGCATAAACCGAAATCGAGCCGCGATCGCGTTCGGCCAACACAGCAAGCGGATCGCTTTCCGGCCCGTAATTGACGCCAAGCAGGATGATCGAGCGCGCCTCGGGCCACAGCGCATTGGGGCTGCCGCGCCGCTCTGCCGTCTCCGCCATCCACGCCATATCGCCATGCCAACCGGCATCGAGCGCCGCATTCAGCTTGGCCGGCAGATCTGGACGCGAGGACGCGGCAGCAATGCCAAAGCTGTCAAAGCCGAGCGCCATCGCACGGGCGCGCAGTTCGGCGATGAGCTTGTCGGTGGATATTGGTTGCGCCGTCAATTTATCACCGACGCCATGGAGGGGATGGAATGAAGCAGCCTAGAAATCCAGGTCCGCATAACCCGTATGCGGCGGCATCGCCACCACGCGATCGTTCAGCAAGGTGCGAAATGCCGGGCGCGATTTGATGCGGGAATACCAGACGCGGGTTTCCCCAGCCTTGCCCCAGTCGATATCGCCGAGATAATCCAGCGTCGACAAATGGGCGGCCAGCGCGAAATCGGCCAGGGTCAGGCTATTGCCGGCCAGCCATTGGCGGGTGGCGAACAGCCAGTTGAAATACAGCATGTGCTCGTTGAGATTAGCCTTGGCCACCCGCAGCACCGACGGCTCGGGGGTGGCGCCGCGCTGGTCGCGCTTGACGATCTTTTCTTCCAGCACATAGCGGGTGACTTCGTCATTGAGCTTGAACAGCACCCATTCCATCAGCCGCCACATTTCAGCGCGGGCCGGCGCCTGCGTCGGAATCAGGCCCTCGACCACGGTCGGCGTGTATTGCTCCTCGATGGCGTGGATCACCGCCAGCAGCCCCACCACCGGCGCGTCGTGTTCGCCCATCATGATGGGTAGGGTAGCGGCCGGGTTGATTTCGAGCAGGCCCGGTTCGCGCAGCCACGGCTTGATCTCCTCGACGTCCAGCGGCACGCCATATTCGGCGCACATCAGGCGCGCCAGGCGCGAGGATGGATCGAGAGGATGGTGCAGCAGTGTGGGCATTCAGCACGCTCTTTTCTGATTAATAGGACATTTTCACCGCCAGCCCAAGCGGCTTCTTGGCGGCCATCGCGAACCACGGTATGAGCGTAGCGGCCCATGCGGCGCCAAGAAGCGAGAATTAAGGGATCATCTGAACGTGGATCAAGGTCTTTTTGTGCCGCTCGTCCTGGGAATTCTGGAAGGGCTTACTGAATTCTTGCCAGTCAGCTCTACGGGGCACCTGCTCCTGGCCGGTCATTTCTTCGGATTGACCCAGCCGGCAGCCTTCATCGTGCTGATCCAGCTCGGCGCGATCCTGGCGATCATCACCATCTATTTCGCCAAGCTGTTCCAGTTGATCGGCGATGCGCTGACCGGCAAGGCCTACGCCTGGCGGTTCGCGCTCAGCGTCATCCTGGCCTGCGTGCCGGCGATCCTGGCGGGCGTTTTGCTGCATGACGTCATCCAGGGCGCCCTGTGGGAATCGCCCGTGCTGATCTGTTCGTGCCTGCTGGTCGGCGGCGTGATCCTCCTGATCGTCGATCGTATGCCCAAGCGGGTTCTGTATGACGATATCTACCAATATCCCTGGTATCTGGCCCTGATCGTCGGCCTGTTCCAGATGCTCAGCCTGGTGCCCGGCGTGTCGCGCTCGGGCGCAACCGTGGTGGGCGCCATGCTGTTCGGCGCCAGCAAGCGCTCGGCCGCCGAGTTCACCTTCTTCATCGCCCTGCCCATCATGATCGGTGCCTTCGGCTACGATCTCTATAAAAGCCGCGACCTGATCGACATGAGCGCCGGGCTCAATATCGCCATCGGCTTCGCCGCCGCCTTCGTGGTCGGCGCCATCGTGGTGAAATATCTGCTGAACTTCGTCTCCAGCTACGGCTTCGCCCCCTTCGCCTGGTGGCGGATTATCGTCGGTGCCGCCGGGTTGGTGGCGATTTTCGTGTTCGGGAAATAATTCTCTGCTTCCCCTTCTCCCCTTGCGGGAGAAGGTGGCGCGTAGCGCCGGATGAGGGGCGCGATCTTGTAACGAACCCCTCACCCGCCCTTCGGGCACCCTCTCCCGCAAGGGGAGAGGGGAAAGCCCTATCGCTGCGCTGCGGGATCGAGGCCCTTATAGGTCGCCGGAATCGAAAAATACGAGCGCGGGATCTCGACGCCCTTTTCGACATCGTAGAGCGAGAAGGTCAATTCGGACCCGCTGGGCTCGACCAGACTCCATTGCACCAGGTCCATGCTTGTTACGTCGAAGATCAGCGACACCTGCACCGTGCCGGCAGCGGTTTCGTCGCTCAGCACCACGGTCATATAGCCGTCGGCATTGGTGACATCGATCACATTGGCATTGAGCAGGTCGATCTTGTCGCCCAGGAACTGGCGCAGCGGGATCGAGTCTTGCGGATAAGCGTAATAGGTCTCGTCCGTCCGGTTGAGCACATAGAAGCCCCGGCCGACCGAGACAATCTCTTCCTTGCTGGGCGGATTGTAGCGAAAGCGGACCTTGTCGGGGCGCTCGAGAAAGAACGTGCCCTCGGTGCGCCCGCCCTGCGTATCGATCTGCAGGAAGCGGCCGACCATGGTGCGGATCGCCGAATTATGGGCGCCGATATCGGTGATCAGCTGCTGCTCTTCGGCGCTCAGCGCCCGATCGAGTGCCAGCGCGGGAAGCGTCGAGGCGAGGACGGCAGTCAGGCCAAGCAGCAGTGCATCGCGGCGAATCATGAAATAGCGTCCCTGGCTGGGTTCTGGTTGAGCCTACCCTATGCAGCAATTGCGGCAACAGGTGGAAGGTTCCGTTCAGGGGCCGTTCATCGCCCCGGCGCGGCGATCAGTAGCGCGCCTGCTCGCTGCCGCAAAACGCATCCACCGGGCTGGTGCCGGCCCATTCCGCCCGCCCCATCAGTGCTTCCACCACCGCCGCCTGCAGCGGCTCGCTGGTGCCATAGGCATTGATATAGGTCTTCACCCGTGGCGCGTCATAGAGATAGTAGGGATAGCCGAACGAGATCATCAGCGTCGGCAATTCATGCCAATAGCGGTGCATGGCGCCGAACAAGTTGCCGGTCAGCTTCATCCAGTCGAGGAAGATACTGCTGCGCGTCAGCAGCGTCTCGTCGCCGAACAGGTATAGCACCAGGTCGAAATCGCGCGGATTGACGCTCATGCCAACTTCGAACTTGGTGACGACAAAGCCCTCTTCCTCCAGCCGCTCCGGCACGCTGAATGCCAGCGGCTCCGGCGCCAAGGGCATGACGATGCCGCCGGAAAAGACCAGCACGCGCTGATGCCTTATGGGGTTCAGCGGCAACAGGCCCTGCGTGTCCTTGACCAGCGTCGGCACCCGGCTGGTGACCGAGCGCGTGGTAATGCCGCTCGCCGGATCGTCCAGCACCGCCCGCACAGCGCCCAGTTCGGGCGCTGCCTGGCCCTTATGCAATCCCAGCGCCGCCTTGAGGCCCAGGATGCGCGTCACCGCTTCGTCCACCCGCTCCTGGCTCAGCCGCCCATCGGCGATCGCCGAGACCAGCCGCATCAGGTCGGCATCGGGATCGTCCGAGAACAGGATCACGTCACAGCCATTGGCGATGATGTCCGGCAGGGTCACGTCGCGCGGTCCCCAATCGCCGAGCCCCGCCATGCCGGTGGCGTCCGATACGATCAGCCCGTTGAAGCCCAGCCGCTGCCGCAACAGCGTCTGGTTCAGCGCCGCGCTGATCGAGGCGGGCCGGAACGCCTCGCTGCCGGCCTCCGGATCGAGGGTCCGCACAAAGGCGGGAAAGGCAATATGACCGGCCATCACCGCCATCACGCCAGCCTCGATGGCAGCGCGATAGAGCCGCCCGAACTGGGCGTCCCATGCCTCAAAGTTCAGCGGATTGACCGTGGTCACCAGATGCTGGTCGCGATCGTCGAAGCCCTCGCCCGGCCAATGCTTGACCGTCGCGGCCACGCCATTGGCCTGGAATGCGGCAATCTGTGCCAGCGCATGGCGCTCGATGCGGTCGACATCGCTGCCATAGGAGCGGGTACCGACAATGGCGCTCTTGAACGCGGCATTGATATCGACGACCGGGGTAAAGCTCCAGTTGAGCCCCACCGCATGGGCCTCGCGCGCCATGATGGTGGCAATCGCCTCGGTGGCCGCAATATCGTCGGCGGCCGCCAGCCCCAGCGGATTGGGCACCGATGTGCCGAAGGGCAGGCTCATGCGGCTGCCTTCCAGATCGGCACTGATCAGCGGCGGAATGGCCGAGCCGGCCATCAGGTCGCGCGCCAATCCGATTTCGCTGTCGAGATCGGGCGTATAGAGCCTTGTAATGCCGCCCGGCTTGAAGCGCAGGACAGTGTCGAGAAACGTCTCGGGCGCGCCACGCACCATCAGCACGAACAATTGTGCCAACTTGTCGCGCGGCCCCAGGCCGGCCAGCGTGGTGGAGACCCAGGCGGCCGCATCGTCGTCGAGGTTGAACGGCGCTGCCGCCAGGTCGATCGCTGCCATGAAACCTATCCTAAGTCTTGTTTTTCCCAAGACTTAGCAGAGGGAACGGCGCTTGGGCAAATCAGGCGGCGTGGCTTTCCAGCCACTTGACCAATTGCACCCGCGATTGGCCGGCGCCCACCTTGATATCGACCGGCTCGCCATTCTTGAACACCATCAGCGTCGGCATGGCGCGCACGCCATATTGGCTAACGATGGCTGGATTGCTGGCAATGTCGACCTTGACGATCTTGGCCCGCCCTGCCAGCTCGACCGACAGCGTATCCATGATCGGGTCCATGGCGAGGCACGGCTGGCACCACTCGGCCCAGAAGTCCACCAGCACCGGCTCGCGGGCCTGCAGCACTTCGGCAGAAAAATCGGCATCGGTCACTTGGCGGGCCATGGTTACGTCTCCGGTTATGGGAGGCGGACACTACGCCGAGTCGCGCCTAGCCCGAAAGCAAAGCGCTTCCGTTTTAGTGCTCATTTGTCGAAGGATTGTTTTGCCAGAGATTGTGCCACGCCCTCGTGGTTCGAGGGTCGGCTGCGCCTCCCGCCTCACCATGAGGGCTACTGCTGGTAGCTCAATTTCAAAGTAGCCCTCATGGTGAGGTGCGAGCCCTTGGCGAGCCTCGAACCACGAAGGCGTGCCACGGACCCACCCACAAACAAAAACACCGCCGGATCGCTCCGGCGGTGTTTGAAACTTCACTCAGGAAACCTTATGCCGCGTGGCTGGTGAGCCATTTGGAGAGGCCGGCCTTGGGGGTGCCTGCACCGATCTTCATGTCGGCAGCTTCGCCGCCCTTGAACAGGATCATGGTGGGGATCGAGCGCACGCCATATTTGGCGGTGGTCGAGGGGTTTTCGTCCACGTTGAGCTTGACGATCTTGACCTTGCCGGTCAGCTCAGTCGACAGCTCGTCGAGCACGGGGGCGATCGCCAGGCAGGGCCCGCACCACTCGGCCCAGAAATCCACGAGGACTGGCTCTTTGGAGTTGAGGACTTCCTCGCCGAAATTGGCGTCGGACACATGTTGAGTCATGGAGTTTGCCTTTGGGGTTGAAAGCGACGGTCTGTGTGATCCAAAAGCTGGTACGAGTCCAGCCTGTCTTCAAGTTGTGTCACCGAAGGGTGAAGTCTGCCGTGGCGTCGACCAATAGAGCCGGCGGTAATTCCATCAATGATTCCAATGCCGTCCACAGGATTGCCGCCCGCACCGTACGGTCGGGGAACAGCTGACCTGCAACCAGCGCATAAAGTCCCAATTGCGTTCGATAATGGTGTGGCACCTGTTCGGCCCCAGCGGGCACGCGCCGCGTCGGACTTGTAGTCCACCACCAATACGCTTGATCCGTCAACAACCAGCCTGTCGATCCGTCCCGCCAGCCGCGTCGGCGCGCCATGGCGCCAGGCATCGAGCAGGAACGGCACTTCAGCCCGGCTATTGGGCCCGAAGATATGCGCCAGTTCCGGCCGGCTGAGAATCGAGATCGCCCGATCCCCGATGATTCGGTGCCTTTTGGCCGCGCCCGGCAGCAGCACCGGCATGGCCTTGGGCACCACCAGCGGCCACAGTGCAGGATCCACCTTGCCCAGATGTTGCAGCAGCGCATGCAGCGCCAGCCCCTCTTTTCGCGCCGCGTCGGCATCGACCAGCCGCTCGACCGCACTGTCGAGCACGCCGATCCCCGCATGCTCATGCGCCGAGGACGGGCTGGTGACCGGCAGCGCGACATAGTCCGGCAAAGGCTCCAGCAGCGCCGCGATATTGACCGCGGCTTCCACTTTCTCGATCATCTCCACCGGCTTCGGCTGCGGCCTGACCAGCGGATAGACCAAAGCCGTCTCCTTGCCCTCGCTATCGAGTCACGCTCTGCGCCAGCGGCCGCAAAGCGTCCTCGATCGCCTCGTACCAGGTGCCCTCAAGCTGCTTGCCGGCATCGCGCCCCGCCGTCAGCGCCCCGGTGACATAAAGCTCGTCCTCCGCCCGCGTCATGCCCACATAGAGCTTGCGCCAATATTCCTGGTCGAGCCGCGCCCGGATGCGGTCCCGCTGTTCCAGCGTCTGCGGCACATGGGTCTTTTCGCTCGATGCATGGATCAGCAGCGGCCCCGGCGCCTCGGCGATCACATGCAGCGGTCGGCTCAATTGCTTGCCGCTCGGCTTGCTCGCCGCATCGGCCAAAATCACGATCGGCGCTTCCAGCCCCTTGGCGCCATGCACCGTCATCACCCGCACGCCCGAACCGGCCTCGGCCAGTTCGCGCTTGATCGACACATCGCGCGCCCGCATTTCGGCGACAAAGCCCTGCAGGCTCGGCTGCTCCTTCTGCTCATGGCTCAGCGCCAGTTCGAGCAGTTCGGCAAACACCTCGTCCACTTCCCCACCGAGCCGGCGCGTGAAAGCGCTTGAGCCCGCCCTCGGCATACAGCACCGCCGCGAGAAACTCGAACGGCCGCTCGAAATCCAGTTGTCCGCGCCAGCGCGACAATTTTTCAAACGCCGCAATACATTCAGGCAGCACGCATCCATGCAGCGCCTGCCACAGCGTCTCGCCCTTGGCGCGCGGCTGCGCCAGGTCGAACAGATCCTGCTCGGAAATATCGAACAGCGGCGAGCGCAGCAGCGCCGCCAATTGCAGATCGTCGGCCGGATTGAGCAGCACATCGCATAGCGCCATCAGGTCCAGCACCGCGATATGGCCAGTCACCTTGAGCCGGTCGGCCCCCGGCGTCGGAATGTTCTGCCGTGCGCAGCGCCCGGATGATTTCCTGGAACAGCGCCATTGCGCGATTGCACCAGGATCAGCACGTCATCGGCGCTCACCGCCCTCCCGCGATTGGCCAGCGGACGCTTCGTCGCGATCCAGCCGCGCAATCTCGCCCGCAATGCGCTCCGCCACCTGCCGCGGCGCGGTGCGCTCCGCCTCGATCGGCTCGGTGGGCCATTCGCCGGGCTGGATCACGCTGGCCATCTGCTGCAGCGGCGGCCACAGCGTCACCGTGCCGCCGGGTTCCGAACGCGCCGTATCGTGATGCACTTTCTCCGTCGACAGCAGCGCTTCCTGGATATCGATCCGGTCGGAAACCTTATCCACCGCCTCCAAAATCCCGCGCAGCGTGCGAAAACTGGTATGCAGCGGCAGCCAGGCGAAATCGCGCTTCGCATCTGCCGCCAGCTCCTTGAACAGCTGCCCGGTTTCGCCGAACAGCGCCGGCTCGGCCCCCTGGAACGAATAGATCGACTGCTTCTGGTCGCCCACCGCGAACAGCGAACGCGGCCGCTGCACGGCGCTGGCGCCGCGGAAAAATTCGTCGGCAATCGCCCGCACCACCCGCCATTGCTCGGGATTGGTGTCCTGGCTTTCATCGACCAGGATATGGTCGATGCCGGCATCGAGCTTGTATTGCACCCAGGGCCCAAGCTGCGGGTTCTCGAACAGATCGCCCAGCTTCTCCACCAGATCGTCGAAATCCAGCAGCGCTCGCGCCCGCTTGCGGCTCTCATAACTGTCGGAAATGGCCCCGACCACATCGAGCACGGCTTCCGAACGCTCGATCAATTGCGCTGAAGCAATCGCGTCATTCAGTACGATCAACCGCGCCTGCTCGGCGCTGACCCGCTCGAAAATATGCGGATATGCACCCTGCTGCTTGGCCGTCATCAGGCTGGCGCGTGGCCCCTTGTCGGTGAAAAACGCCCCCAGCAGCGTCTCAGCCGTCAACCGCTCGGGATTGGCCCGCGCCAGAATATCGACGAAGCGCGCCCCGCGCGTCTTGCTGCCATCGCCCTCGAACAATTGCACCATTTCGCGGATATCGAGCGCACTGAGCAGCGTCTCATCCACTACCTGCGCCTGCAAAACCGCAAGGCTCTCCCCGCCGGCGCCAACCAGCCGCCGCAGCCGCGCCTTGGCTCCCGGCCGGTCTGCAAGCACCTTCTTCAGCTTGCGCCCATCGGCCAAAGCCGCGTCGATCGCCTCGGCGATGGAATGATCGCTCAGCAGCCCGAACAGCGTCTCCACCGCATCGGCATGCGCGCCCCTCCTTGAGCCCCGCCGCCAGCACCATTTCGCGCGCCGCCAGGATCATCGCCGCGCGCTCGTCATCCTCGATCACGGTGAAATCGAACGGCACCCCCGCTTCCAGCGGAAACCGGTGCAGCACCGATTCGCAAAAGGCGTGGATGGTGACGATCTTGAGCCCGCCCGGCGTTTCCAGCGCCTTGGCGAACAGGGTGCGCGCCAGCGCCCGCAAGTCATCATCGATGACGCCGGGCACTACCTTGCGCAGTTCCATCTCCAGCGCCGCCGGCGCGCATCGTCGCCCAGCCGGCCAGCAGCTTCGACACGCGCCGCCGCATCTCGGCTGCCGCCGCCTTGGTATAGGTCAGGCACAGGATCGATTGCGGCGCCACATTGGCCAGCAGCAGGCGCAGCACGCGCTGGGTCAGCACATGGGTCTTGCCCGAGCCGGCATTGGCCTCCACCCAGATCGACCAATCGGGATTGGCCGCCTTGGCCTGGTTGGCCAGCGTCTCGGTGCGGAATGCGAAGCGTGCCCCTCATGCCTCGTCCTCCGCCATCGACCGCGGTCCATTCGGCCGTGCGCGCCAGATGCTCATAGGCCCCGGCAAAGCGCTGGCCGGGCAGCGGCATGATGCGCGCCGCCATGGGCGTGTCGTGGAACAGGAACACCTCGACATGCCGCTGCATCCGCCGGCTGGCCTCGTCCGCGGCCTCCATCAGGCCGAACTCGTCGGCCAGCGAAAAATCCTTGGGCACGAAGGCCTCCGGCCCCAGCCCGATCTTCACATAGGTCAGTGCGCTGGTATCGGCCCCGCGCGATCCCCTTCATCGCCCCCGCCGCCGCCATCGCCGCTTCCAGCAGCAATTGCGGGGCCTCGAACGCCTTCATCGCCTTGTTGTCGGGCGGCGAGCCGGTCTTGAAATCGATGATTTCAAGCGTCCCATCCGACCATTTCATCCACCCGGTCGGCGCGCCCGGTCAGCGTGAAGCCCGCTCGGCAGCTTCCATTCCCCGTCGATTTCGGCATGGCGCAGCTTGACCCGCTCATTGCGCTCGCGCTCGAACTCCAGAAAGTGCCGTGCGGCCGTATCGAAGCGCCGCAGCCAGATATCGCGGCGCTCGCCGATCGCATCGAGCCCGGCAAACCCCTCCACCGCCATGGCATTGAGCGTGTCCAGCGCATCGGCGGCCATCACGTCGCGCCCATCGATGACGAAGCGCGCAAAAATATCGTGGATGATATTGCCGCGCTCGCGCGCATCGGGGTTCTCGCCCAGCCGGATCCATCGGCCGCAGCCGCAGCACATGCTTGGCATAGACATCATAGGGCGAGCGCATCAGCGTCTCGATCTCGGTCACCGACAGTTTTCGCGGCCGCAAGTCCGCCGCTCGGATTGGGCGCCGGCCGCGGCGCCTCGCGCACTTCGGTCACCGCATCCAGTTGCCGCGCAGCGTCCAGCCAAACCTGCCCCTTGGCCCGCATGTGCCTTCGCTGCCTCGTCGCCCGCAAACGCCTCCAGCCGCTGCACCAGCCGCGAGGCAATCGCCGGGCTGGTGCCCAGCCGCTCGGAAAACGCGACGATCACTTCGCCATTGCCCATGGCCTGGGCGAAATCGTGGGCAGCCAGGCCCGACTTGCCGCTCCGGCGGCTCCAGCCCCGCCGCCAGCCGCATGCCCCGGCTCAGCCATGGCCCGGGATCGGCCGGTTCGGGCCATTTGTCCTCGTTGAGCGCGGCGAGAATCAGCAGGTCGGGATTTTGCAGCCGCGCCTCGAGCTGCCCCCAGATGAAAATATCCTGCCGCCGGATTTCCACGCGTGCGCACCTGAAAGCCCAGCATCAGCGCGGCCAGCACATGGTCCAGCCCGCGCGGCGGAAACTTCAGCCCCTCGCCTTTCTGGCTTTTCAGCTCGCCGGCCCAATCGTTCAGCTCGCGCCGTCCGGGAAGCTGCGCCCCATCGGCCACCGCCGCAAACGCCGCCATCAGCGCCGCGCCAAACCGCCCCGAATCGATCTCGCTCTTGCCGATCAACGCCAGGAGCGGCGACAGCGCCGCCTCGATGCGCGCGAACAGGCCATCGATCTCCTGCCGGTCCGCCTCATAGAGCCGCAGCGAGGGATATTTGGTCTGCCTTGGAAATATTGGCCTCAAGCAGCGCCCGCAGCCCATCCAGCCCCGGATTGGCCCGCTGCCCGCGCAACAGGCCCAGTTCGATCCTGTCGGCCAGATCGTTGATCTCGCCCGCGCTCCAGCCCGAACAAGGCCGCGCGGTTGCGCAGCAGCGCCATCAAATCCACCGCGCCGCAGCCATTGACCGCCAGCGCCAGAATCTGCCGTGCCAGCCGCCCCGCCGCCGAATGAAACAGCGGCACCCCCGCCGCATCATCGACCGTCACGCCAAACCGCCCCAGTTCCGCCGCGATGCGCCGCGCCAGGTTGCGATCGGGCGTGATGATGCCGACCGTCCGGCCCTGCGCCAAGCGCATCGCGCGCCGCCAGCGCCACGGCGCGCGCTTCCTCGTCCTCGGTGCGCGCGCTGATCAGGCTCATGCCCTCGATGGCGCGCGCCCATTGCGGCCGGCGTCATTTTCTGCTGCGCCCACAGTGCCGTATCATCGGTCAGCGCCAGCGCCCGCCGCACCAGCGTGGTGCGCTCGGCCGCGCCTTCGGCCAGCTCCACCACATCGCCGACGCCCGCTCCCAGCGCGCGCAACAGCTTGGCCAGCCCATATTGCGGATGCCCATGCGGGTTCTTGGCGTCATTGAGCAGGTCGGCATGCCCCTGCGCCGTCATGCTCGGTATCAAAGCCCGGCAGCACCACCGCGCCGCGCGGCAGCTTGCCGATTGCCGCCAACAGCCGCGCCGTCGCCGGGATCGAGCCGGTCGAGCCCGCCGCGATCACCGGCCGGTCGCCATAAACCAGAGCCGCCGCTGCCGCCTGCCGGTCCAGCCGCTGGTTGCGCAAATGCGCCGCGTCGGCGGTGTTGGTCGCCTTCAGCCGCTCGGGCCAATAGCCCAAAACGATCTTGAGAAATTCGCAGCGTCTGCTGCCAGTTTTCCGCCAGATCGTCGGGCACGATGCCGTTGAGCTGGCCGGCGCCGACATCCTGCGTCGTCAAATCATCCAGCAATCCGCCCAGCGATTCCGCCATGGCCAGGATTTCCGCCGCATTGGGCGGATTGGCAAAAGCCTGCTGCCCCTTGGCGGTCTTGGCCCAGGCCGCCACCAGCCAGCTCAGCACCAGCCGCCGCTCCAAGGTCGATACCGTCCCCGGCAGAACCGGCAGGTCGAACGGCGGCAGGAACGGCTCCTCGTCCTCCACCTCGCCGCCAAAGGTGCGGATATCGGGCAGCAGCCCGCCGCCGCGCCGGGCGAAATGCCTCGGCCAGCGCCAGCTTGGCCCGCCGCGTCGGCACCACGATAGTCACATCGCTCAGCCAGAACGGCCCGCTCCGGTCCCAATCGCCCAACAGCGTGCCGTCCAGCACCCGCTCCGCCAGCGTTTCCAGAAACTTTGCATGCGGCGCGATGGAAAACAGCCTCATCCCAGCGCCGCCTCGGCTTCTGCCAGCCCCTTGGCATCCCCCACATGGTGCCATGGCGCATTCAGCGCCACGCCCATCAGCGTCTCGCGCTCCAGCGCCGCCTCGAATCAGCGGATAGAACGAGAATGCCCCATCAGGCGTGTCGGCAAACACCGATTTTCTCACCAGCGCCACCCCGCCATAAATCACCGGCGCCCCATAATCGCGCGTCACCCGCCCGAATGGGTCGAGGCAAAAATCATGGCTGCGGCCAAAGCCGGTGGCGCGGCTTGGATGCACGCAGAGCAGCACGATCTCGGCATCGCCTTGCTCGAATTTCGCAATCATCCGCCCCAGCGGCGCATCGCTCCCCGCCGGCCAGAACGCATCGGTGTTCATCACGAAGAACGGGTCCGCATGCAGCATCGGCAGCGCATATTTCACCCCGCCGCCGGTGCCGAGCAAGGTTTCCTCATGGGAAATCTTCAGCCCGCCGGCAAAATGCACCAGCAATTGGTCCGGCAGGTAGTGCGCATTGGCGACAAACCGCTTGGCCCCCTCCGCCCGCGCATTGCCCATCACCCGCTCGATCAGCGGAATGCCGGCCACAGGCACCAGTGCCTTGGGGATCGTCTCGGTCATCGGCCGCAACCGCGTGCCGAGGCCTGCGGCCAGCAGCATCACGTCGGGGAATCGGGTGGTGGAGTCCATAGGCGGGATATGAGCGGGTGGGGCGCGCGATGTCCACGTGACAGCTCGCCCTCGCGGTTGCGAGGCGCGCAAGGGTGCGCGCAGCCTCACCATGAGGTCTCCGAGAGTTCGATAGTCCCAGTAGCCCTCATGGTCGAGGCGGGAGCGTAGCGACCCTCGAACCACGAGGCGCGTGGCACTAAGCCCGCAACACCCCACCCGTGCTCTTCGTCACCGCCCCCACAATCGCCGCCGAAACCTTCTCGATTTCCTCGTCGGTCAGCGTCTTGTCCTTGGGCTGCAGCGTCACCGCGATGGCGACCGATTTCTTGCCCTCACCCACGTGAACGCCCTCGAACACGTCGAACACGTTCACATCGGTGATCAGAGCCTTGTCCGCCCCCCGCGCCGCACGCAGGATCACCGCTGCGGTCACCGCCTTATCGACCACAAACGCAAAATCGCGGCTCAGCGGCATTAGCGCCGACAGGTCCAGCGCCGGCTTGGTCTTGGTGGCCTTCTTCTTCGGCTCCGGCAGCGCATCGAGATCGATCTCGAACGCCGCGATCGGCCCCTCAAGATCGAGTTCGTTGATCCACGCCGGATGCAGCTCGCCGAACCAGCCCAGCGTCACCTTCGGCCCCAGCGCAATGCGTCCGCCGCGGCCCGGATGGCTCCACGCCGCCGGCTCGGCCAGCAATTGCACCTTGTCGATATCGACGCCCAGCGCATCGAGCACCGCCGCCAGATCCGCCTTGGCATCGAACACGCCGACCGGGTCCGCCTTGCCATCCCAGTGCCGGCCCGAGCCATTGAGCTTGGCCGTGCCGGTG
The DNA here is from genome assembly GCA_963717095.1 of uncultured Alphaproteobacteria bacterium. Lineage (GTDB taxonomy): Bacteria > Pseudomonadota > Alphaproteobacteria > Rhizobiales > Devosiaceae > Devosia. The sequence continues at coordinate 33,095 of CAVQVF010000009.1, read as the reverse complement.
CGAATGCCCGTCGCATAAGTATGCTGCCCCTCGGGCGCATCGCTCAGAAACACCTGCCCGACTTCGAACAGCGCCAGATCGGCAATGCCGCGATTGCCATTGCGCCGCGCCGCCGCCAGAAGCCCCGGCAGCAGCGAGGGCCGCATATCGGTCATGTCGGCGGCAATGGCATTGGCCAGCTGCAGCGTCTCGCTGCCGCCACCAAACCGCACCGCCTCGTCATGGGAAATGAACGACCACGTCACCGCTTCGTCCAGTCCGCGCGATGCCAGCGCCCGCCGGGCAATGCGGCGGCGGTTCTGGATCGTCGTCAGCATGCGCGGCGCCACGTGGTTCAGCCGCGGCAGCGGCTCGACGGGGATATTGTCGACGCCCACCATGCGCATCACTTCTTCGGCCAGATCCGCCTTCTGCGTCACGTCCGGGCGCCAGCTCGGCACCTTGACCTTGACCACATCGCCGCGCCCTTCGATCTCGAAGCCGAGTTTGGTCAGGATCGCGCTGGCGATGAATGGCTCGACGGTCAGCCCGGTCAGGCGCTTGACCTCGTGGAACGGGAAATCGACGACGGTATTGGCGAACACGTCCTCGCCCGAAATCGCCGGTTCCATCGGCTCGCCGCCGCACAGTTCCAGCACCAGCCGCGTGGCCAGTTCCAGCCCCGGCTCGGTCAGCGCCGGATCGACGCCGCGCTCCAGCCGATAGCGGGCATCCGAAATGATGCCGGTCTTGCGGCCGGTGCGGGCGATCAGCTCGGGATCCCAGCTGGCGCATTCCATGAAGACGTTGACCGTTTCGTCGGTGGTGCCCGAGCGGATGCCGCCCATGACGCCGCCCAGGCACAGCGCGCCCTGATCGTCGGCGATCACCGTCATGGTCTCGTCGAGCGCATAGATCTTGTTGTCGAGCGCGTCGAACGCCTCGCCGGCCTTGGCATTGCGCAGCACCGGCGCGCCAACGATCTTGTCGGCATCATAGGCATGCAGCGGCCGGCCCCAGCCCAGCGACACCAGATTGGTGATATCGACGATGGCATTGATTGGCCGCAGGCCCACCGCGCGCAGCCGCTGCTGCAGCCAGGCCGGGGAGGGGCCGTTCTTGACATTGCGAATATAGCGCCCGCCGAATTTGCGGATCGCCTTGGGCTCGCCATCCGCAAACTGATGCGGCAGCGGCGCGATCGGGCTTGGCCCCTTGGACGGAACCGGCGACATGTCGGTGGCCTTGAGCGTGCCGATCCCGAACGCCGCCAGATCCCGCGCCACGCCATAAACGCCGGTCGCGTCGCCGCGATTGGGGGTGATCGAGATATCGAACACCACGCCATTGATGCCGGCATAGTCGACATATTTCGCCCCGATCGGCGCATCGTCCGGCAAGGTCGATGATGCCGTCATGGTCGTTGCTGAGTTCCAGCTCGGCGGCCGAACACAGCATGCCGTTGGACGGCGCCCCGCGAATGACCACGCCGCCCTTGAGCTCGAAATCCTTGCCCGGAATATAGGTGCCGGGGAAAGCGAAGACGCTCTTCATCCCGGTTTTGACATTGGGCGCGCCGCAGACCACGTCGATCAGTTCGCCGGTGCCGGCATCGACCTTGCAGATATTGAGATGGTCGGAATTGGGGTGCGGTTCGGCCTTCACCACCTGGGCGATGACGAATTTTTCAAGGCGCTTGCCCTGGTCTTCGACGCCTTCGACTTCGAGGCCGACAGTGGTCAGGGTCGTGGAAATCTCATCGACACTCGCTTCGGTATCGAGATGATCCTTGAGCCAATCGAGGGTGAATTTCATTGGTACATGCTTTCGGTAGCGTCGATACGCGGCAGCGCCATGGAGATGAGGGGAAGATGGGCCAATTAGCTGCTCAGCCCGCCGAACAGCGTCGGCAGGTCCAGCGGGCGGAAGCCGTAATGGTCCAGCCAGCGCTGGTCGGCGTCGAAGAACGCCCGCAGGTCCGGCATGCCGTATTTCAGCATGGCGATGCGATCGATCCCCATGCCCCAGGCAAAGCCCTGATAGACATCGGGGTCGAGCCCGGCATTGCGGATGACATTAGGATGCACCATGCCGCAGCCCAGAATTTCCAGCCAATCGCTGCCTTCGCCGATCTTCACTTCTGAGCCGGAGCGGTCGCATTGCACGTCGACTTCCATCGACGGCTCGGTGAACGGGAAGAAGCTCGGGCGGAACCGCAGGGTGACGTTGGGAACCTCGAAATAGGCCTTGAGGAATTCCTCCAGCACCCAGCGCAGCTGGCCGATATGGCTCGACTTGTCGATGACCAGCCCCTCGACCTGATGGAACATCGGGGTATGGGTCTGGTCGCTGTCATTGCGATAGGTGCGGCCGGGAATGACCACGCGGATCGGCGGATCCATGCGCGGCGTGATGTAGCCTGCGGCCGGCTTCTCGTTGCCGATCTGCATGACGCGCATCTGCACCGGCGAGGTATGGGTGCGCAGCAGCTTCTTCACCCCATCCGGGCCCGGCTTCATGAAAAACGTATCGTGCATTTCCCGCGCCGGATGCCCTTCGGGGAAATTGAGCGCGGTGAAGTTGAAATAGTCGGTCTCGATATCGGGCCCTTCGGCGATCGAGAACCCCATATCCGAAAAGATCGCGGTGATTTCGTCCAGCGTCTGGCTGATCGGATGGATGCGCCCGCGCGCGGTCGGCGCCGGCTGCAGGGGCAGGGTGATGTCCACCGTCTCGGCCTTGAGCCGCGCTTCGAGCGCCGCGCCCTTGAGCGATGCACTGGCCGCCTCGATCAGCCCGGCAATCTCGTTCTTGAGCCCGTTGATCGCCGGCCCGGCGCTTTTGCGCTCTTCGGGCGCCATGCTGCCCAGCGAGGCCAGCAGCGCCGAAACGCTGCCCTTCTTGCCCAGGGCGGCGACGCGCACGGCGTCAAGGCTGGCATCGTCATTGGCCGCGGCGATGGCGGCGGCAAGTTCGGTGCGGAGGGCGTCGATCTGACTATCGAGGGACATGGTATTTCTCAACTCGGACGATTGCGGCGGTTAGAGCATTTTGAAGGCTTGAAGTCAGGTCAAAAAACAGTTCCGCCCGGCTCGGCGAAACCGAAATGTTCGGCCCCTGCGCACCCTCCCCCTTGAGGGGAGGGCCGGGGTGGGGGTTCAGAATGCACCGCACACTTCGACATTCGAATAGACGGTGCCGCCGGAACCCCCACCCTTGATCCCTCCCCTCAAGGGGGAGGGTGTGGACTGCAATAGAGTGCCAAAAAACAAAACGCCTCGCGCCAGCCCTCAACGGGTGGCGCAAGGCGCAATTTTTAGGCCTCAGCAGAGGACTGAGACTTAGGCGGCGGTCACGCGGGCATGGGTCACGGCATCGACCGTTTCCAGATACGCGAGGGCAGCCTTGGCCTTTTCGACCAGCACGCCGAACGCTGCGGGCTCGGTGATCGCGAGATCGGAGAGCACCTTGCGGTCGACGGCAATCTCAGCCTTGCTGAGGCCGTCGATAAATCGGCCATAGGTCAGCCCGTAATCACGCACGGCGGCGTTGATACGCTGGATCCAAAGAGCGCGGAAATTCCGCTTCTTGACGCGACGATCGCGATACGCGTACTGGCCGGCCTTTTCGACGGCCTGCTTGGCGATACGGATCGTAGACTTGCGGCGGCCATAATAGCCTTCCGCAGCCTTGAGAACTTTCTTGTGACGGGCGTGATTGGTAACGCCTCTTTTAACGCGTGACATATGTCAGCTTCCTTTCAGCGTTCTTAGCGATTGTAGGGCATGTACCACTTGACCAGGCCTTCATCACCCTTTTGCAGGATCTTGGTCCCGCGATTGGTGCGAATGTACTTGGCGGTGTGGTTGATCAAACGGTGGCGCTTGCCGGCCACGCCTGCTTTGACTCGGCCAGTCGCTGTGAAACTGAAACGCTTCTTCGCGCCAGATTTCGTCTTCATCTTGGGCATTTTGCGGGTCCTTGGTGTTCGTAGATAAGCTTGAGGGCCTATCGCTTTCAAAGACCGCCACGGCATGCCTGTTGGCCGGGCGGTCCGGAGAAGTGGCGTCTATAGGGGGAATAGGGGGAGAAGGCAAGGGGTTGGAGGCCCTGCAGGACGGAACTTTCAGTCGTCCCCCCTCTCCCCTCGTGGGAGAGGGTGCCCGAAGGGCGGATGAGGGGGCTCCCCGTCACCGCAGCCCCCTCATCCGGCGCTGCGCGCCACCTTCTCCCGCAAGGGGAGAAGGGAGGGAAGCATCAGGGGCTCCGCGCCGCCAATCTCGGCTCCAGATGATCCTCGAACAACAGCCCCGGCTGCGCCGCCAGTGCCGCGCCATAGTGCTTTTCTGCCTCCAGCGACACGGTCAGAAAACCCGCCATGCCCTCGACCCCTCCGGGTGCCAACGGATAATACCCGCTCCCCAGCCGCTCCAGCAGCGTGGTCTTGCTCGCCACCATTCCCGCCGCGGTCTTTTCGCCATTGCTCATCGAGCCGGCGCGCTTGATGTAGTCATGCAGCGGCGTGCCCAGGTGAAACGAGGCCGGCGCGGTCCGATAGAGCTGCAGCAGCAGTTCCAGATCGGTCATGTTGCTCATGGTCAAATCATACCGGGCGTCGGCCTTGGCGCGGTCCCACACCACCATGGAATCCATCGACACATTGACCCATTTATGCGCGCCGGGGGGCAACTCTCGATCCGGCCCCGCCGCCACGTCGCGCAGATGGGCAAAGCCCTCATCCATCACGTCGAGCGCCGTGGTGACAATGCCATGATGCTCCAGCGCCGCTACAGCTCGCTCCAGTTTTTGCGGCTTCAGCCGGTCGTCGGCATCCAAAATAGCCGCATAGGGCGCCGTGATCGCATCCAGCGCCACGTTGCGCGCCGCCGATGCACCGCCGCCGATCTTGCCGCTGCTCAATTGTCTGATGCGCTTGTCGGCAATGCCCTGTTCGGCCAGGAATGCCGCATAATCCACCCCATCATCGGAAACGATCACCAGTTCCCAATGCGGATAGGTCTGCGCCAGCACGCTGCGCACTGTGGTCACGATCGTACCCTTGGCAACGTAGGCCGGCGTGATGATGGCGACGGTGGGGTTGCTCGCGGCCAAGGTTTGGCTCCGGGTCATAGCGGCTCAGGGCTGCGGCGTGGTCAGCCGTTTCAGCTCGTCGGGATCGATGCTGCGCGCCTCATCGAGGCTGAGCAGCGGCACGCCGCGGGTGATGGGGAAGGCCAGGCGTCCGGCCACCGAAATCAATTCAGTTTTGTCGGCCGAAAGCGTCAGCCGCGTCTTGGTCAGCGGGCAGACCAGTATTTCCAGCGTCTTGGTGTCCAGCACATGGCGGGGGTCGGGCAGGGCCATCAGTTCAGCGTCTTGGATGCGTCGCCGCCGCCGCGCGCCATTTCATATTCGGTCATGGCGATCAGGGTTTCGGCGCGCTGTTCCAGCGTCTGGGCCTCCAGCAGCACCTGCTTTTCGGCAGCGCCATAGGGGGAGACCATGCAGCAGAAATTGACCAGGTCGGCCGTGCCGGTCCGCTCGATTTCGTCCCAGTTGAGGTCGATATTGGCAAATTCGGCATAGTCGCGCATCATCTTGACGAAGCGCTCGCGATTGACCGCCTCCTCGCCATATTCACGCTCGAAATCGACGGCGAAGCCATCTGCGGCGATAACGCATTGCCGATACGGCGTCATCACCGTCAGCTCATGGGCGAGCCGGAAGCGGGTAATGCCTTCCAGGATGATGAAATAGCGCCCCTCCCCGCTTTCCTCGAAATGGGTCAGCCGCCCGAGGCAACCGATCCGTTGCAACGGTGAGCGGCCCTTGGGGCTTTCCTCACTCGTATCCTCGGGCTGGATCAGCCCGATCAGCCGGTCCCCGCGCAAAGCCGCATCCACCATATCGATATAACGCGGCTCGAAAATATTGAGCGGGCGATGCGAGAATGGCAGCAGCAGCGCTCCGGTCAATGGAAAGACCGGAACGCTCTTGGGCAGGTCGGCGGGCGAGGCGGGGCGCTTGAGCATGACGAACCCTTACGAGAACAAAGCCGCCGAAAGGAGGCGACGGCCCTTGAGCGTTGCGGGGTCCTTGGGGCCCCAGGCATCGAACAGTTCCAGCAGCTTCTTGCGGGCGCCGTCCTCGTTCCAGGTGCGGTCCTTGCGGAACAGCGTCACCAGCGCCTCGGCGGCCTCGACGCGCTTGCCTTCGGCATTGAGCACCACTGCCAGATCGAATCGCGCCTGGTGATCGTCGGGATTGGCCTCCAGCGCAGCCTCCAGGGTCCCGCTTTCGGACAAGTCGGCAGCCTCGGCCAAGAGGCGCAGCGAATTGACCAGCGCGGTATAATCGGCGCCGGTGCGAGCTTCCTCGGGCAGCATGTCCAGGCTCGCCTGGGCCTGGTCGGCCTCGCCAGCGGCGAAATAGACCTTGGCAAGACCCAGGATAGCGGCGCCATGATCGGGCACGTTCTGCGCCACGGTGCCATAAATCTGCGCCGCACGGCCAAGATCGCCGGCCGCGAATGCCTCGTCGGCGGCAGCCATGGCGGCCTTGATCTGCTCTTCCATTGAGCCTTCGGCCGGGGCCGGCTCAGGGGCGGCGGCAATCACCTTTTCGGCGAACTTGCGAACCTCGCCCTCGGGCATGGCGCCCATGAAGCCATCGATCGGGCGGCCGCCGGCAAAGGCAAATACGGCGGGAATCGATTGAATGCCGAGCTGGCCGGCGATCTGCGGATTTTCGTCGATATTGATCTTGATCAGCCGGATGGCGCCGGCCTTCTCGTTGACGACTTTTTCCAGCGTTGGCGTCAGCGCCCGGCACGGGCCGCACCAGGGGGCCCAGAAATCCACCAGCACGGGGGTATCGAGCGAGGCATCGATCACATCGGCCTTGAAGGCCGCGTCGGTCGAATTCTTGATCAACGCCCCAGCGGGCACGGGATTGGCGGGGGCGGCGGCGACGCCATTGAAAGGAGTGGACATGCAAAGGGCCTTCTGCGGCTTGGCGTTACTGTCGGAAGCGATCTTTTGCGCCCCAAAACCCCGGCCTGACAAGTCCCTGTGGAGACAAGATGTCGGCAGGTGAGATTATGGGTTGCAATCGGGTATTGCATTGGGCATATAGGCGCGCATCGCGGCAGTGCCAAGGCATTGACGAGTGAATGGAGTGCGGGTGTAGCTCAGGGGTAGAGCATAACCTTGCCAAGGTTAGGGTCGTGGGTTCGAATCCCATCGCCCGCTCCAACTACCAGACCACGGCAACGGTCTGGTGACAAAGGGTCCTTCGGGGCCCTTTTTGTTGTCTGCGATTCGGGGGGGAAATGCCGCCTGTCAGGCGGCGGAGGCGGCTTTGACCCGGCTCATTTCGGCGGTGCGGCTCAAAATCCAGGCCAGCCCCAATTGCAGCAAGAGGCCACCTGCAAGCAGCACTCCATCCACCAGCGGATCGTTTTCCAGTGGTGTCCGAACCGCCTGCAGCGCCATGGACAGCACGGTGCCGAAGGCGAAGACCGGCAGGCCCTGCCGCCCCAACAAGCGCAGCGGCGCCGTCCAGGCGGCTCCGGCGAACTGGCGAATGGCCCCGATCGAGGCCATGACATAGAACAGGGCCAAGGCATGCGACAGGCGTGGCAGCGCCAGGAACGTCTTGTCGAACCAGGTGATGTAGAATGGCAGCCCGGCCCGGCTCATGGCGCCGAGCGCGGCCATGCCGGCGCTACCGATCAGCGGCAGCTTGATCCACAGCAGCACCAGCACCACCCAGGCCAGCGTCAAGCCGAACAGCAGCCTTGTGCGCGGGAAGAAGCGCTTGCCCTGCTTCATCGCCGCCCCGCACAGCAATCCGGTGACGAACAGCAATTGCCACGACAGTGGATTGAAGAACCAGCCGCCCTCGGTGGGATAATTGGGCAGGTTGAGCCGGAACTGGCCCGCAATGGCCCAGAGCGCCACCGATGCCCCGAACAGCCGCACCGGCCAGCGCAGCCCCACCCACAGCAGCAGCGGCGTCGCCAGCAGCAGGGTGATGTAGAGCGGCAGGATATTGAGATAACCCAATTGGTGGGTCATCAGCGGAATGCCGATCAGGGTCGCCAGCGGCTCGGTGAAGAGGCGCGGAATATTGTTGTTGGTCAGCACCTCGTGCTGCCCGAACCACAGGGCTGCAATCGCAAAGATGGCCAGCGACAGCAGCGTAATGGTCAGGTGGACATAATAGAGCTGGCGCGAACGGGCCCAAACCTTGGTCGTGGCCAGCCAGAATGGGTCGCTACGAAACCGTGGCGAATAGGCGAGCCCGGCTGCGAGGCCGGACATGAACACGAAAGCCTCGGCCGCATCGGAAAAGCCGAAATTGCGGCTGGTGAAATTCTCATACACCGTGCCGGGAACGTGGTTGATGAAGATCATCACCAGCGCCAGGCCCCGGAACATGTCGAGCCGCGCATCGCGCCGGGTGGGGACGCCGTCGATATCCACACTGGGCGTATCGGCGGTCAGGTTGGTCCAGCCCGCTCCGACGCGTTCCCAGGTTCGGGGGAAAGCGTCAAGCATGGACATGCTGGGCCGCCCTCTGGGCCTCGATCACGATGACCGGCTCCAGGGGGCCCTGCGTGTTCCAGGCGGCCATGATGCGCTGATGCTCGGCAATCACCGGGGATGGCGCCAGTTCGGCCGGGGTGCGGAAAAACCACGGCGTACGGCCACTGGAGATGCGTGAACTGATCGAAATCAGCACCGGCGCGAACACCGCCGGCAGCGTGGCCGGGGCCACCCACAGCGCGATCCGCGGCGCCAGCAGCAGCGTCGCGATCATGGTGACGCCCCCGATCAAAACGATCCACCAGCTATTGGCGAAAGAATCGCGCAGGTTGAGCCGGTTTTCCGAGCGCTGGGTGGCCGGCCAGCCGCCATCGAGGCCGAGCAGCACCTGCATGACGGCGCGGCTTTGCAGCATGAGGAGCACTGGCGCGAGGAGCGTGGAAAAGACGATTTCCAGCACCACCGAGGAGCCGGCCCGCAGCGTGCCGCCGAAGCGGCGGTTTTCGCCATCGAAAACGCCACGGATCAGGATCAGGAACTTGGGCAGCACCAGCAGCAGCGCCACCCCCGCCGCCAGCGTCCAGACGCCATCGATGAACATTTCGGGCACCGGCCGCGCTGCCGGCTCGGGCAGCATGGCGGCCAGAATGCTGGCCCCCATCAGCACCAGCCACAGTGGTGAGGCGAGATAGGCCATGATGCCCTGTAAAAAGATGAACCGGCTCCACAGCCGCAGGCCCGGCGCGAACATCAGGCGGCGGTGCTGTAGATTACCCTGGCACCAGCGGCGATCGCGCTTGGCATATTCGACCAGGTTTTCCGGGCCTTCCTCGAACGAGCCGCCGAGGAATGGATCGAGATGCACCTTCCAGCCGCCGCGCGCCAGCAGCGCCGCCTCGACATAATCGTGGCTGAGGATATGCCCGCCATAAGGCGGCTTGCCCGACAGCACCGGCAGGCCGCAATTGGCGGCGAAAGCCGAAACCCGCACGATGGCGTTGTGCCCCCAATAGGGGCCTTCATCGCCCTGCAATACCGCCGCGCCGCGCGAAAAGGCGGGCGACAGGTAAGAGGAGGAAAACTGCATCGAGCGCCCGAAGAACGAGCGCGCATTGATGATCTTGGGCAGCGTCTGCAGCAGGCCCAGTTCGGCATCGGCATCCATGCGGCGCGCCATCTCGCCGATGGTGGCGCCTTCCATCAGGCTGTCGGCATCCAGAATCAGCATGTAATCGTAGGCGCCGCCGGAACTGGTGACGAAATCCTCGATATTGCCGGCCTTCTTGCCAATATTCTGCTCGCGCCGGCGATAGAAGATGCGCCCGGCGCTATCGGGTTCGCTTACCAATTGCTGGAACCACACCGCTTCCATCGCCGCCACGTCCAGCGCCGTGGTGTCGCTGAGAATGGCGAAGTGGAACCGGTGCTGAATACCCAAAGCCCGCAGGCTGCGGTTCATCGCGGCCACGCGTGCGAAGGTCACGAGGGGATCTTCGTTGTAGATCGGCACGAGGATGGCGGTCAGCCCGTGCGGGGCTTGCTGCGCGTCAAAGCTAGGAGTGCGATGACGCACGAACAGCCCGACAATGCCGGCCGCCCCGCCCCAGACCAGCCAAAACCCCGATATCACGACCAGGACCGTGCGCAGCATATCGACGGGGGTCAGCCCGCCGGTGCTGGAAAAGCCCAAAAAGACCCAGCCCCCCAACAGGCTCAGCACGGCGGCCATGCCCAGGGCAAAACTGCGTGTCACCGCGGCCCGCGTCATGGCGCGATCCCGCGGTCATCGATGCAACATGAGGAACGCGTCACAGCCAGGGCAGTACGGCCAGCATGTTGCGCAGCGCCGCCATCATGGTGTGGCGCCGTTCCAGAGTCTGCTTGGGCATAGACATTGGGGCGTTGGGCAAGGCGTTGGCGAAAATCAAATCGCTATGTTTCATACTTGCGCTCTCCACTGGTAGAGCCAGGTTTCTGTTAGCTGCTTGCCGCCCCCGACAAGATAGGCTTTGAGTTCCATTGCGGCGCCTTCGGCACCCGCCTCGACATCCAGCACAAGACGCCAGACGCCGTTCGCCGCAACCTTGGACACCGTCGATGTCCTGATGGTGCCACTGGACACGTTGGCGAGAACGTCCGGTGGCGTCTCGGGTTCCCAGCTGTCCAGGGCACCGCCCTTAAAATCGACGACGAATTTGCGTAAATTATGAGCATTGGTAACGCCGGAAACGCCGCCGGCACCGGCACGCGTCTCCACCACGTAAGCGAGGTCCTTGCCCTGGGGCACCAGGTCGCCCCAAAACAGCTTGTAGCGGTATTCGCGCTCCTGGCCCGCCTTGACCGGATCGGCCGGCACCCAGAAGGCGACGATATTGTCATCGACTTCGAGCGTCGAAGGCACTTCGATCAGGCGGATATTGCCCTGGCCCCAATCGCCGACGGGTTCCACCCGCACCGATGGGCGCAATTCGTAATGCGCGCCGGCATCCTGATAGGTCTCGAAATCGCGGCCGCGCTGGTCGAGCCCGAAGGCGCGCGGATTGTTTTCCCAGAAGTAAGAATCGCCGCGCGCTGCCACATTGTCGAGCGGACGCCACATTTTCTCGCCGGTCTCGCGGATGATCGATAGCCCATTGGTGTCATGCACCTGGGGGCGGTAATCGTCGAAATTGGCGCGATTGGTCTCGGCATAAAGGAACATCGAGGTCAGCGGCGCCACGCCAAGCTGGGCCACGTCGCTGCGGAAGAACAGGCGGGCCGTCACATCCATGATGGTGGCCTGCTCGCTCTCATTGCCGGGCGTGATCTCGAAGCGATAGGCGCCGGTCACGCTCTGGCTGTCGAGCGCGGCATACAGCACCAGCGGCGCGCCGGCGGTGGGGCGCTCCAGGTAAAATTCGGAAAAGCGCGGAAATTCCTCGGGGCCTTCCAGCCACGAATTCAGCAGCAGGCCGCGCGCGCTCTGGCCATAGAGATTGTTCCGGCCCAAAGCACGGAAATAGCTGGCGCCGAGAAACGAGACCAGCTCGTCGATCTTGTCGGGCGTATTGAGCGGATAATTGAGGCGGAAGCCCGCAATGCCGGGAAATTCGACCTTGGCGGCTTCGATACCCAAGGCGGTGTCGTGATATTCGAAATCGGCCGAGGTGAAGGCGAAGGGCGTCGCCGTGCCCTCGACCAGCTCATACAGCTTGATCGGCTCGGGAAACAGCCAGCCGAGATGGAAGCTGTTGACCTGGTAGCCGGCATTGAGCTCGGCCCACTTCCCATGATCATGGCGATACTGGATCTTGCGATAGGCATCGTAATCCAGCCCGGCGAACAATTCGGGCATCTTGAATGTCGGGTGTTCATAGGGCGCCGCGGCCGTGGCGCGCATGCGCGCGCTCAAATCGTCGAAGCTGAAAGCGAAACTTTCCCCTGCCTCCGACTGGGCAAAACCCGGTCCGGTTAGGGCGGTGGTCGAGAGCAAGGCGATGCTGGCACCGATGCCTTGCAGGACAAGACGGCGGTTCGGACGCTGGACGGGATCGGGATGGGTCAAACTAGCTACTCAAGACCTGACGCGGGCTTACCTTTTTCGGCAAAACCGCAACGCGGCAATGGCCTAAAAGTTGTTGCATGACAGCCATGCAAATTATGAAGGGCAGATGACGCGGACAATTGCCGCGCCACGCTCTGAAACCGGCCCTCAACCAAGCGATTGTCGGGCAGGTCACGTCTGCGTGACGGGTTTGTGACAGCGTTGTGTGGCAGGAAATAGGCGTAGTTAAATGATTGGTGTCACACAAATAAAATAAATGACGTCCCGCTTTGCGGCCAATCCCCGCCACAGAGTCTGCCGGTTTCAGCGCCTCCGTTCATAAAATCCTGACGTAAACAGGCTTGGGGCCGATCGGTAGGGCGCATTTTTGGGGGCAAACGGTGACTTGGGGCGGCCGCTGGTAATCACAGCGTCATTCCCCGCGAAAGCGGGAACCCTTTCGTGGTTTCCCCTGATGTCGCAAGAAAGATGCCGGAAAGTTTTAAACGCCGGCCAAAACCCGCAATGTCGATAACCCTACGAAGGGAGCATCCATCACGGCGGAACGTGGTCCGGCTTGAGCCTCTCTTGCGACGTGTCCCCGACCTCCCCCAAGGGAGGAAGCACAAGCCCGGCGGCCGGTATTCATCGTCTCCCTCCCCTTGCGTGGGAGTGTTCACTTTGGGCTGGTGTTTGTGGCGTACCCCCACCCCTGTCCCCTCCCCACAAGGGGGAGGGAGACGAAGGAACCGCTTGCTCAAAGGTTGCGGTTGCTAAGATTGATTGAGAGGGTCTCCCTCCCCCTTGTGGGGAGGGGACAGGGGTGGGGGGATGTTTGGCCCCATATTTATCGTGGCTCCCAACACCCCACCCCGCCTCCCCGTCAAGGGGGAGGTGCCGCATCGAGGATGGGGCACCATCGGAGGTATATTCAATGCTTTATACGCGACTCCCCTCCCCACAAGGGGGAGGCAATCGCATATTGAAATTGATGCTCCAAAGGACGAATGGACGAGGCCAGGGGAGTTCTAACGCCGAATTGCCAGTCATCTCTCTCCCCTTGCGGGGAGGAAGCACAAGCCCGGGGGGCCAGTGTTCATCGTCTCCCTCCCCCCTTGTGGGGAGGGGACAGGGGTGGGGGGATGTTTAGCCCCGATCTAGCATCGTGGCTCCCAACACCCCCACCCCGCCTCCCCCGTCAAGGGGGAGGAGCCGCATCGAGGATGAGGCGCCATCGGAGGTATATTCAATGCTTCATAGGCGATTGCCCTGCCCGCAAGAGGGAGGGAGGCAAATCCGGGCTTTCCATCCGCTGTGCCGAATGTCGGATCAAGCAGGCCGATAGCAGACGCAAATTGCGCCGCCACAGCTTCAAAAAATCAGATCGCGCCGCCCTCGGCATTGAACAGATGCGCCCGCGCCGGATCGATATAGGCGGTGACGCTGGAACCCAGGGCCGCATCGCGCTGGCCTTCCAGCACGATGGTCAGGGTCTGTCCGTCGGCGGTGGTGGTATAGAGCAGGGTCTGGCCGCCCAGGTTTTCCACCAGGTCGACCCGCACCTCGGCCAGCCTTATGCCGCTGCCCGCGGTGATGGTGATATGTTCCGGCCGCACGCCGAAGGTCACCTTATCGCCGGCCTCGCCCGCAACCGCGCGTGGCAGCGTCAGGCTGTCACCCGCAGTCTTGAGCCGGGTGGAAGTGACATCCACGCCATCGATGGCGGCGGTGAGGAAATTCATCTTGGGCGAGCCGATGAAGCCGGCGACGAACAGGTTCTTGGGATTGTTGTAGAGGTCCAGCGGCGCGCCGGCCTGCTCGATCACCCCAGCCCGCAGCACCACGATCTTGTCGGCCATGGTCATGGCCTCGACCTGATCGTGCGTCACATAGATCATGGTGTTTCCCAGATCGTTGTGCAGCTTGGCGATTTCCACCCGCATCTGCACGCGCAGTTCGGCATCGAGGTTCGATAGCGGTTCGTCGAACAGGAAGATCTTGGGCTCGCGCACGATGGCGCGGCCGATGGCGACGCGCTGGCGCTGCCCGCCCGACAACTGCTTGGGCTTGCGCTTGAGCAGCGGCACGATCTGCAGGATTTCGGCGGCGCGCATCACGCGGCTTTCGATTTCAGCCTTGGGGGTCCGTGCCGTTTCCAGCCCGAAGGCCAGGTTCTGATACACATTCATATGCGGATAGAGCGCATAGGACTGGAACACCATGGCGATGCCGCGTTTTGCGGCCGGCACATCGTTCATGCGCTGGTTGTCGATCACCAGATCGCCGCCGGTGATCGGCTCCAGCCCGGCGATCATGCGCAGCAAGGTCGACTTGCCGCAGCCCGATGGCCCGACAAAGACGGTGAACTCACCCGGCTCGATGGTCAGATCGATGCCATGGATGATCTCGGCCTCACCATAGGCTTTAACGATTTTGCTGAGCGTGACACTGGTCGCCATGGCGGTCTCCTTAGGTTCCCACGGAAAATTCGGCGGGCACCCAACTTTTATATTTCGGATGATTGGCGGCGAGGGGCAGTTCGACATCCTGATGGGTCGTCGAGGACTGATAGAAGGCCGTGACCAGTTCCAATGCGCGACGCGAATCGGCGCTGGTAACGGGCAGTTCGGCCTTGCCGGTCAAGGCATCATGGAAACGCGCCATCTGCGTCTGGAAGCGCGAGGGCACATGCACCCAGTCCTTGAGCAGCGCCTCGATCTTGGCGGCCGTCTCGGGATTGCGCGGCAGGATTTTCCACGGCTTGTCGCCCGGATTATAGGCGGCATGATCGCTTTCAAAGGTGACGTTCTCGAAGGCGAAGCGCAGGCGGGTGATTTCGTCGGCCGAACCCAGGGTGGCGGTGAAGCTGCCCAGCGCGCCGCTTTCGAGTTCGAGGCTGGCGGTGACGCAATCCTCGACTTCGATATCGTTGACGCGGGTGGCGACGCGGCCGAACAGGCGCTTGATATCGCCCATCAGATAGGTGAACAGGTCATGCTGGTGAATGGCATGTGTCATCAGCACGCCACCCAGCTCGGTCGCCCATTTGCCGCGCCAGGGCACGGCGTAATAGTCGGGTCCGCGCTTCCACAGCGTCTCGACCGTGCCGACATAGGGCATGCCGGCAAGGCCCGCATCGATGATGGCCTTGGCCTGCTCGATCCCGTCGCCGAAGCGATACTGGAACACCGGCATCAGCTTGCCCTTGGAAATCTTCTCCTGGGCGATGACCGCATCGACCTGCTCCAGCGAGCCGACCAGCGGCTTTTCGCAGATCACATGCTTGCCCGCCTTCAGCGCCGCCATCACCATGGGGTAATGCAGCATGGGCGGAGTGCAGATATCGATGATGTCGATGTCGTCCATCGCCAGCACGTCGTCGAAGCTGGTGACGCGGCGTTCGATGCCGAACTCGTCGGCAATCGGGGTCATGCGCTCGACATTGAGGTCGCACAGCACCACGACCTTGTACTTGTCGGGATTGGTGATGTAGCCCTCGACGATGTGGCTGCGCCCGATGCCGACGCCGATGATGGCGACTGTCTTGATATCGCTCATTGCGCCCACTCCGTGCCGCGTTCGGCAAGCTGCTGGGCGGTCAGCGCCAGTTTCATCGCGTTGAAGCACCGCTCCTGCGGCATCGCCGTTTCGGTGCGGTTGGCCACGTCGGCCAGGAACTGCCGCCCGAACGGCAGGTCGGTCTTGGAGCAATCGATGTGGCGCGGACCCTCTGCGTTGACGATGAACAGGTGGTCCTGGCCGGGCTTGCCGGCAATATCGATATATTTGCGCAGCTCGATATAGCCCTCGGTGCCCAGGATGGTCAGGCGGCCATCGCCCCAGGTGGGCAGGCCGGCGGGCGTGAACCAGTCGACGCGGATATAGCCCGAGGTATTGGCGGTCTTGAGGTGCACGTCGCCGACATCCTGCAGGCCCGGTTTGTCCGGGTTGGCGCGGTTGGCGACGCTGGCGGACACCACTTCGGCATCCATCGCATCGGAAAAGAACAGATACTGCTCGAACTGATGGCTGGCGATATCGGTGAGGATGCCGCCATAGCGCACCCGCTCGAAGAACCAATCGGGCCGCTGGTTGTTGCGGATGGCGTGCGGGCCCAGGCCCACGGTATTGATCACCTTGCCGATCGCGCCCTGCGCGATCAGGTTGCCGGCCTCGACGGTGGCGCGCACTTCGAAGTGCTCGGAATACATCACGCCATAGATGCGCCCGGTTTGCTTTTGCACCTTCTTGATTTCGTCCAGCTGCGCGAACGTCGTCATGCCCGGCTTGTCGGACAGCACGTCCTTGCCGTGCTGCATCGCCGCGATGGAAATGGCGGCGCGGTCGGCTGGAATGGCGGCGGTGACGACGACGGCGATCGAGGCATCCTCAAGGATCGCCTTCGGGTCGGCAACGCGCTTGGCCTCAGGATATTTCGCGCCGAAGGCGGCAGCGAGATCATCCTCGATGGCGTGGAAGGCGACGAACTGCGCCCCTGCGGTCTTGAGGCAATCGACCTGGCCATAGATGTGGCTGTGGTTGATGCCGATTGCGGCGAATTTGATGGTCATGAGGCAGGGCCTTGAGAGTTGAAATTCAGAACGGCCCCCTCACCCATCCCGGCTTGTGGCCAGGGGATGAAGAGGCCTTTAGTCGAGAAGCTCACCGCTTCATCCCGGTCGTCGCGATGCCCTCGATGAGCAGGCGCTGGAAGAACAGGAAGAACAGGAAGATCGGCAGCAGCGACAGGATGGACATGGCGAACAGCCCGCCCCAATCCGATTGCGCGCTGGAGTCCACGAAGGTGCGTAGCCCCAGCATCACCGTATAGGTACGGATATCGCTCAGATAGATCAGCGGCCCGAAGAAATCGTCCCAGGTCCAGATGAAGGTGAAGATCGCCGCGGTCGCCAGCACTGGCGTCGAGAGCGGCAGCAGGATTTTCCAATAGATGCGCCAGGGCGAGCAGCCGTCCATCATCGCCGCTTCATCCAGCTCCTTGGGAATGCCGCGGAAGAACTGCACCATCAGGAAGATGAAAAACCCATCGGCGGCCAAAAACTTCGGCACCACCAAAGG
Organism: uncultured Alphaproteobacteria bacterium; assembly: GCA_963717095.1. Taxonomy (GTDB): domain Bacteria; phylum Pseudomonadota; class Alphaproteobacteria; order Rhizobiales; family Devosiaceae; genus Devosia. The sequence continues at coordinate 15,965 of CAVQVF010000009.1, read as the reverse complement.
CAGGAACGTGTTCACCCAGCCCAGATTGTGGAACAGCACATATTGGGGGATCAAGGTGACCTGATAGGGCAGCATCAGGGTCGCCAGCATCATGGCGAACCAGAACGGGCGGCCCCAGAATTCCAGCCGCGCGAAGGCGAAGGCGGCCAGCGAACAGGTCGCCAGGTTGCCGATGATCGCCAGCACCGCGATGGTGAACGAATTGACGAAGAACGTGCCGAAGCTCAGCCGCAACCCGCTCCAGCCGCGGATATAGGATTCAAAGCTGATGGAGCTGGGCCACAGCGAGGTCGAGGTGAAAATCTCGTTTTCCGGCCGCAGCGACGCCGACAGCATCCACAGCAGCGGATACAGCATCAGGATCGAGGCGCCCACCAGCAGCACATGCGCCAGGATCGACAGCAGGCGCTTGCGGGTCTTGACGGCCGCGGTTTGCCGCTCGGTGACCACTGTCAGACGCTGAACATCAGTCGTCATAGTGCACCCAGTATTTCGAGGTGAGGAAGGAGAAGGCGGTGAAGAAGCCGACGATCGCCAACAGGATCCACGCCAGAGCCGAGGCATAGCCCATGCGGAAGAAGCTGAACGCCTCCTGATAGAGATAGAGCGTATAGAACAGCGTCGAATTGATCGGATTGCCGGTGCCGCCCGAAATGATGAAGGCCGGCGTGAAGCTCTTGAAGGCCTCGATGGTCTGGATGATGAAGTTGAAGAACACCACCGGCGTCAGCAGCGGCAGGGTGATCTTCCAGAACTGGCGCCATTTGCTGGCGCCATCCAGGCTTGCCGCTTCATACATATCGACGGGAATTTGGCGCAGACCGGCCAGGAATATGATCATCGGCGAGCCGAACTGCCAGATCGACAACACCACCAGCGTCCACAGCGAATAGCTGGGATTGGAAATCCAGGCCGGGCCCTTGATGCCGAAGATCGCCAGCGCATCGTTGACCACGCCGTCGCCGGCGAACAATTGGCGCCACAGCACTGCGATGGCGACCGATGCGCCGAGCAGGGATGGCAGATAGAACACGGCGCGATAGATCGGCAGGCCCTTCATGCCGCGATTGAGCAGCAGCGCCACGCCCAGCGCGAAGGCCAGCTTCAGCGGCACCGAGAATACCACGAAGAACAGGGTCACCCGCATCGAGGCCGAGAATTTCGGATCGGAGGTGAAGATGCGCACATAATTGGCCGGCCCCACCCATTCGGGCGCGGTCAGCAGGTCGAAATTGGTGAAGCTGAGATAGAGCGAGGACACCATCGGCCCCAGAGTCAGGCCGAAAAAGCCCAAAAACCAGGGCAAAAGGAACAGATAGCCCGGAGCGTTGCGGCTCCAGAGCTGGGACCAGACCGAGGGAGAGACCGCGCGCCCCATGCCTGGGGCGCGATTGGCGTCTTGCATGGAGCGCGCGGTCATATGGTCAGCCTGCAGCGCGTGCGAGGATTTCGGTAGCCTGCTGGAAGAAGGCCGGGCCGGCGTCCTGCGGGGACTGCTGGCCGAACGCAACTTCCTGGCTCTTGGTCTTGAACGCCACGCCCACTTCGCCGGCAGCGGCGGGCGGGGATGGCGGCAACGGCCCAAGCAGGTCGCCGAGATTGGACACGAAGTTCAGCGCGATCAGATCCAGTTCGGGCAGCGTGGGCGAAATCGCCTCGCGAACGGCGGGAGCGCAGGGAATGCCGCGTTCGACACCCAGCAGCTTGCCGGCTTCAGGATCGTTGATGAAGAAATCGACGAACTTTGCGCCTTCGGCGAGCTGGGACGAGCTGGCGCCGAGCGAGAAGAACATCGAGGGCTTGCGATAGTGACCGCCACCGGCGCCTGGCTTGGCGCGCGGATAGTTGATCATCGTCAGCTTGTCCTGGTTCACAGCCTGGAAGGCGATGAGCTGGTTGGAGTTCGCATAGGTGACCGGGGCCTTGCCCAGGGTGATCATGGTGTTTTCGATGGCGTCGGTGGCGTCCAGCGCCTGGTCGTCCGGCGATACGAGGCAACCGGCTGCGCGCAGGTCGGCCCACAGCTGGAACCATTCGGTGATGTCGTCGGCGGTGAAGCCGGCCTGGCCCTCAGCGGTATAAAGCGGCTTGCCGCGCTGGCGCAGCCAGTTATCGAGGCCGGGCTCGCCACCCGAATAGTCGCTCCACAGCGCCATGCCGGGACGCTTGTTTTTGCTCTTCCATTGCTCGGCCAAAGCCGGCAGTTCGGCATAGGAGAAGTCGCGGTTCGGAATTTCGATCCCGGCTTCCTCGAACGCGGTCTGGTTGACCATGACAGCCACCGAATTGGCGCCCAGGCTAATGCCATAGAGCTTGCCATTGACCTTGCCGCCTTCGAGCTGGTCGGCGTCGAAGCCATCCAGGTTCAGCCCGTTGCCGATGAATTCATCGAGCGGGGCGAGGGCGTTGCGGTTGGCATATTCCACGATATAGCGGTAATCCATCTGGATCACGTCAGGGGAATTGCCGCCCGCGGTCTGGGTGGCGAGCTTGGGCCAGTAATCGGCGAAAGCCAGGAATTCGCCATCGAAGGTCGTGCCCGCATTGGCCTTGGTGTAGAGATCGGTCACCCCATAGGTGCGGTCGGCGCGAGCCTGGCCACCCCAGAAGATAAGCCGCATGCGCGTTTCCTGCGACATTGCGGGCCCGATGCCGGCAGCGCCGGCGGCGAGCAGCGCCGTGCTCCCCATGAGAAATTGACGGCGGTCGATATTGATAGTCATTGCTTATCCTCCCGGTAAACTCATACCGCCGAGCGAGCCGGCGCGAAAATTTTGGCCGCGGCCTCCCCAGCCGCTAAATAACCAACTGGTTACAACTTTCGTTCAGTGCGGGGTCCGTGTCAACCCACCCTGATGCAATCTTGTATGGAAGAGATGTAGCGCGCTTCATGCACCGTGGTAAAGCCGTCGCGTTACGGCCGGATTCGCGGCGGTTTGGGGCCCTTTTCGCGTTAAGCCGGGGTTAACCGAGCCGCTAGGAGACCTAAGCTGAACTGACATTCAAGTTTGCACAGCCGATGTGGAGCCCCGATCGGCTCCCCTCCCCCTTCGAGGGGAGGGCTAGGGTGGGGGTGTCGAAGGTACCATTTCCACTGAGTTTGCTGCGCCCTCGACACCCCACCCCTTCCCCTAAAGGGGGAGGGGAGCCGATCCGGGCTCACAAAATGCATGGCAGGCCCGAATGCCAATTCAACCTAAGCCGGTTTGGTGCGCAGGTAATCCAGAACCATCTGCACCGCCTGCGCTTCGCGCTCCTGCACCATGGCGAAGCCGCTGAGGTCGCGCTCGAAGATCACCGACAGCGTGCTCATGTTGGAAACGTAGAAATAGCCCAGCCCGGCAATGGAAATATAAAGCTGCACCGGATCGACGTCGGCGCGGAAAATCCCCGCCGCGCTGCCGCGCTCCACGATCGTGCGCAGCTCGGTCAGCAGCGGCGAATGCAGGTGCGGGATATCCTTGATCTGCTTCAGAAATCGCGCATTCTGCAGGTTTTCGACCGCCAGGAGCCGGGGAAACCAGGGGTTTGCCAGGTAGTGGCGAAAGGTGAAACGCACCATGCGGTCCACCGCTTCCACCGGCCCGAGTTGTCCCAGCGACAGCTCCCGCTCGCCCCGGCGGATTTCGCTATAGGCGTCGAACAGCACGGCGGAATAGAGCGCTTCCTTGTTGCCCCAATAGTGATAGAGCAGCCTTTTGTTCGCCTTGGCCCGGGCGGCGATGGCATCGACGCGGGCGCCGTTGAAGCCCTGCTCGCAGAACTCGTCGCGCGCCGCCTTCAATATGGCCGCCTTGGTGCGCTCCGGATCGCGCGGGCGTGGAGCGACCGGCACGCGTTGCGCCGGATTTATCCCTGCCGCGTCAGGCTCTGGTAGGCTCCCATCGTCGCGCTCATCCATGGCGATCTGCGATCCCCTCTGCGTCGGCCAATCCCCTCAATCCCTACCAACCGAACAGTGTCGGCAGCAATCCCGGATGTTGGGTTAAGCACGCCTCTTGACGCTCCGCTTCGCCCGAGTATATCTAAGTAACCAACTAGTTACAAGAACGCGGTGAGGAGATTACGATGGCGGAACGACGGCTAGGCCTGATCATGCACGGCGTGACCGGGCGCATGGGCTATAACCAGCACCTGGTGCGCTCCATCCTGGCGATCCGCGAGCAGGGCGGCGTGGCGCTGTCCAATGGCGACCGGCTGGTCATCGATCCGATCATCGTTGGACGCGACGCCGACAAGATCGAGGCGCTGGCCAAAAAGCACAATATCGCCCGCTGGAGCACCGATATCGACGCGGCCCTGGCCAATCCCGATGATACGGTCTTCTTCGATGCCGGCACCACTTTGATGCGTGCGTCCTTGCTGGAAAAGGCCATCGACGCCGGCAAGCATGTCTATTGCGAAAAGCCCATTTCCGACGATCTCGATGTCGCCGTCGCCCTGGCGAAAAAGGCCCGCAATTCGGGGCTCAAGCATGGCGTGGTGCAGGACAAGCTGTTCCTGCCCGGCCTGCTCAAGCTCAAGATGCTGCGCGATAGCGGCTTCTTCGGCAAGATCCTGTCGGTGCGCGGCGAGTTCGGCTATTGGGTGTTCGAGGGTGACTGGCAGGCGGCGCAGCGCCCCAGCTGGAATTACCGCAAGGGCGATGGCGGCGGCATTATCCTCGATATGCTGTGCCACTGGCGCTATGTGCTCGATAATCTGTTCGGCGAGGTCAAGGCCGTGTCCTGCCTCGGCGCTACCCACATTCCCCAGCGCGTCGACGAAAAGGGCATTCCCTTCAAGGCCGATACCGATGATGCGGCCTATGCCACGTTCGAGCTTGAGGGCGGCGTCATCGCCCAGATCAATTCGAGCTGGGTCACCCGCGTCCGCCGCGACGATCTCGTCACCTTCCACGTCGATGGCACTCATGGCTCCGCCGTGGCGGGCCTGCATAAATGCTGGACCCAGCATCGCGTCAACACCCCCAAGCCGGTGTGGAATCCCGACCAGCCCCAGACCATGAATTTCTTCAACGACTGGGAAGAAGTGCCCGATAACTGGCCGGCCCAGAACGGCTTCAAGGCGCAGTGGGAAATGTTCCTCAAGCACGTCGCCGAAGACGCCCCCTGGCCCTATGGCCTGGAAGCCGGCGCCAAGGGCGTGCAACTGGCCGAACTCGGCCTCAAGAGCTGGGCCGAACGCCGCTGGCTCGACGTGCCGAAGCTGGAGTTCTGAGCTATGAACGCGGTGGGCGGCCACACCCCCACCCCTGTCCCCTCCCCACAAGGGGGAGGGAGACCCTCTCCATCTGCCGATTTTACCAAAAACACCGCATTTGCGGGTCCTTCGTCTCCCTCCCCCTTGTGGGGAGGGGACAGGGGTGGGGGTATTCATGACCACAATCAACCTGCCAAACGCCGACCGCACCATCTCGCCTTACAAACTAACCGGCACGCCCATCCCCTTCATCCAGCACAAGGCCAGCGACTTCAACCGCATCGCCTATGCCGCCGCCCACGTGGTAGCCGATCCGCTGGCCAGCAATGATCCCTGGCTCACCCCCGCGATCGATTGGGATACGACCCTTGCATTCCGCCACCGCCTCTGGGATCTCGGTCTCGGCGTCGCCGAAGCCATGGATACCGCCCAGCGCGGCATGGGCCTGACCTGGACCGATGCGCAGGACCTCATCCGCCGCGCCCAGGCTGAAGCCCGCACCCGCAGCGATAGCCTCATCGCCTATGGCGCCGGCACCGATCACCTTGCGCCCGGCCCCGATGTCACCATCGACCAGATCATCGCCGCTTACGAGGAGCAGGTCGGCTTCGTCGAGGCCGAAGGCGGCCGCGTCATCCTGATGGCCAGCCGCGCCCTCGCCGCCGCCGCCAAATCCCCCGACGACTACGCCCGCGTCTATGGCCGCATCCTCAGCCAGGTGAAGCAGCCGGTCATCATGCATTGGCTGGGCGAAATGTTCGATCCGGCCCTGCAGGGCTATTGGGGCAATGCCGACCACGACAAGGCCATGGACGTCTGCCTCGACGTCATTGCCGCCAATGCCGACAAGGTCGATGGCATCAAGATTTCGCTGCTCTCGGCCGAAAAAGAGATCGCCATGCGCCGGCGCCTGCCACCTTCGGTCAAAATGTACACTGGCGACGATTTCAACTATGCCGAACTGATCGCCGGCGACGACCAGGGCTATTCCCACGCCCTGCTCGGCATTTTCGACGCCATCGCCCCCGCCGCCTCGGCAGGCCTCGCCGCGCTCGGCAAGGGCAACAACAATGAATTCTTCGATCTGCTCGAACCCACCGTGCCGCTGAGCCGGCATATCTTCGCCGCGCCCACCCGGTTCTACAAAACCGGCGTCGTGTTCCTGGCCTATCTCAATGGCCTGCAGGACCATTTCTCCATGATCGGCGGCCAGCAATCCACCCGCTCGCTCCAGCATCTGAGCGAGCTGTTCCGGCTGGCCGACAAGGCTCGCGTGCTGTCCGATCCCGAGCTGGCGGCAAACCGCATGAAAGCGGTGCTCAATGTTAACGGGGTGCTAGCGTAATGGCCACCAATGCGATCTCGCTCAACCTGGCGACAACGCGCCAGGTCTGGGGCTTCAAGGACGCGGTGGATGGGTGCCTGCGCGCCGGCATCACCGCCATTTCCCCCTGGCGCGACCAGGTCGCCGCCATCGGCCTGGACGAGGCCGCACGCATCGTCAAGCGCCAACGACCTCCAGGTCACCGGCCTCTGCCGCGGCGGCATGTTCCCCGCCGAAACCGCCGCCGGCCGCCAGGCCAATATCGATGATAACCTGCGCGCCATCGACGAAGCCGCCGCCCTCAACGCCGATTGCCTGGTGCTGGTCGTCGGCGGATTGCCCGGCTCTTCCAGGGACTTACCGCGGCGCCCGCCAGATGGTCACCGACGGCATCGCCGCCATGCTGCCGCATGCCCTGGCCTCGGGGGTCAAGATCGCCATCGAGCCGCTGCACCCCATGTATGCCGCCGACCGCGCCTGCGTGAACACGATCGATCAGGCGCTCGATATCTGCGAACAGCTTGGCCCCAATGTCGGCGTCGCCATCGACGTCTATCACGTCTGGTGGGACCCATACCTCGCCGCCGCCATCGCCCGCGCCGGCCGCCTGAACCGCATCTTCGCCCACCACATCTGCGACTGGCTGGTCCCCACCAAGGACATGCTGCTCGATCGCGGCATGATGGGCGATGGCGTCATCGACCTGCCTGCCATTCGCGCAATGATTGAAAGCGCAGGCTATTACGGCCCGCAGGAAGTCGAAATCTTTTCCCAGGACAACTGGTGGAAACGGCCCGGCGACGAAGTCCTCGCCATCATCAAAGAGCGCGTCGCCACCGTCTGCTAAGTGCGACCAGCTTCCCTGTGAGGGGAAGCTGGTCAGCAATCTACGGAGCGGTTGTAAGCCAGCGTCTGGCACAGGACCGCCGCGCGGCAACCCTGGATTTCGATGGTGTCGGGACCGGTCTGGGTGACGGTGGCCTCGGCACTGATCCCCCCGGCCTCCAGCGAGCCCTTCCACTGGTTGGGCGCGGATCTGCTTGGCCTGCATCACCTGCTTGCCGACAAAGGCCAGGTTTTCTTCGGTGGCCGATTCGCCCTTCAGCGTGGTCAGCACGCCGCACAGATCGGTGCCGCTGTCGCCGCAGAGCGAGAATTCGAACGACGTGCCGAATTCATCGACGAAGCTGCCGCTCGGATCGACCGCTTGACAGCGGCTTGCCGCTTCAGCAGCGGGCGCATCCTGGGCATAGCTGGGCATTGCCGTCGCGACGCATAACAGACCGATGGCAAAGTGGTTTGTCAGGATATGCATGGGATGCTCCTCTCCAGACAACGCCCGCCCCACGCAGCCGCTCTTTGTGGTTGATTGAGAGCAAACGCGCTCGCGCCCGCAGCGGTTGCGTTGCTGCGACAAACTGTGCTCAGCGCCGGAACGTTGCAGCGATCTCGATATGGGTGGAGTGGACGAACTGGTCGACCGCCACGAGATTGCTCCATGCGCATAGCCGCCGCCGATCAGAATGGCCGCATCGCGGGCAAAAGTCTTGGCGTCGCAGGCCACCATGACGATGGTCTTGACCTTGGACATCGACAGCTGCTCGGCCTGTGCCTGCGCCCCGGCGCGTGGCGGATCGAGCACCACGGCCTCAAAGCCATCCAGCTCATAGCGGGTCAGCGGTTCGCGGAACAAGTCGCGCGGCTTGGCGGTGATTTCGCGCAAACCCTTGGTGAAGCGGCGCGCCTTGTCGAGCGCCAATATGCCGGCCTTGTCGTTGTCGGCGGCATAGACCGGCCGCGTTTCGGCCAGGCGCAGCGCAAACGGCCCGACGCCGCAGAACAGGTCGGCCATCGCCTTGGCCTTGCCCACAGCCTCGGCGACATAATCGGCCAGGATGGTTTCGGCGGCCGCGGTCGCCTGCAAAAAGCTGCCGATCGGCAATTCGACCCGGGCGCGGCCCATCTCGATGATCGGCGGCTGCGCCTGCAGCACCATTTCGCCATTGAGCGCCAGCCGCGCCAGCTTGAAGCGGGCCACCAGCGGCATCAGCCGATCGGCGCGGGCCTGCTTCTTTTCGGTGCGCACCGCCACGTCGAGCCCGGTCAGCGTCGCGGTAAAGCCGATATCGGCCTCGCCGATCGCCAGCATGACGGCGCGGGCGATATCGGGCGCGCGGGCCAGGCCCGGCACCAGGATGGGGCAGGCATCCAGGTCATGCACCTGGTGGCTGCGCAGCCGCATATAGCCCGAGCCCTCCTTGCGCGCATGCAGAGTAGCGCGGCGGCGGCCATCGCCCGAGGCATCGATGAAACGCTCGATACCTGGCATGTCGATCCCGGCGAAATGCAGCGGGGTTTCGACCAAGGCCGGTCTTGAACGCCTCATAGCTGGGGCGGTCCAGATGCTGCAGCTGGCAGCCGCCGCAGGCGCCGAAATGCGGGCAGAATGGCGCGATGCGGTTGGGCGACGGGCTGGGTCACGGACACCAGCGTGCCGCGATCGCCCTCCACGTCGATCTCGATCGATCTCGCCCGGCAGCGCCAGCGGCACGATAGACCTTGCGTGCCCTCGATTTCGGCGACGCCCTCGCCCTTTTGGCCGAGGCTGGTGATGGTGGCGGTGAAGGTCATGAGGATCCGGGGCTTGCTGAACGGGTTCAGTAGCCGGATGGGGCCTGTGGGGCAAGGGTAGAGGGATGGTCGCCGCCCTCAGGCGACTGGCCGGCTGACATATTCCAGCAGGCTCGCCAGCCCCACAAACGGCATGCCCGCCTGCTCGGACAGCCCCGACGCACAGGTCGACACCGTCGAAACGCCCAGCGTGCAGCCTGCCGGTATGTCCTGTCCTGCACGAACCGCGTGGCGTGCTCGTTGAGCTCGGGAATGAACAGGCCCTTGTCGCCCGCATAGCCGCAACAGGTGACCGAAGACAGCACCGCGATCTCGTCGGCGCAGGCCCGGGCGATGGCTTCGGTGGCCGGCTGTTCCTTGAGCCGCTGGGCCGAGCAATTGTGATGCACGGCCACCACCGGCAGCTTCCGGGTGATGGTCAGGCGCGGCAGGATTTCGCGCGACCAGGAATTCGCTGCTGATCCAGCACCGGCGCGGTGCCGGGAAATTCGCGCAGATGCTTGGCGCAGGTGGAAGCATCGGTGACCACGGCGATCGCGCCATCGCCGGAAAGCTCATCCAGCTTATCCTTGAGCGCCCCGCCGACGCTGGCGGCCTGCTCGGGAAAACCCTTGGACTGGAACGGCTGGCCGCAGCATTGGCCGTTGAGATTCTCGGGCATGACCACGTCGAACCCGGCGCGCTCCAGCAGCGCCAGCATGGCATCGGGCACGGGCAGCAGGTCATGTTCGGTCTTGGGCGCGCCGAACATGCGGGTGGCGCAGGAGGGGAAATAGACGATCTTCTGGCGGCCCGACTGCACGATCGGCACCGGGAAACCGGTGGTCCGCGGATCGTCGCGTGACGATCCACGGGGCGCCGCCGGCGCGCCCGGGCCGGGCTTGAGCGCCTTATAGATGCGCGGCACGCGCTTGCCGGTCAGGCGGCGGGCGGTTTCGGTCACGGCCTCCACCACCGGCGCGGAAACCACCGACTTGGCGACATCGGCGAGGCCGACGCCGGCGCGCATGGCGCTTTCGATGCCGCCTGTATGTTTTGCCGCAAAGCCGGCGACGCCGCGGGCGAAATCGCCGCGGCGCTCGGTGCGCTGGCCGATGATCATGGTGCCGGTTTCGATGCCCACCGGGCAGCGCAGCGAGCACAGATTGCAGGCCGCGCAGGTATCGAGCCCGGCATATTGGAAATCATCGTCCAGCCGCTTGAGCCGCGCCGGGTCCTCGCCGCTGCGGCGCAGCCGTTCGCGTTCGCGGGTGACGGCGATGCGCTGGCGCGGCGACAGGGTCATCTGGTGGCTGGGGCAGGCCGGCTCGCAGAAGCCGCATTCGATGCACATGATCGACCAGTTCGTCGGCCAGCGGCATGACCTTGAGGTTCTTGATGTGGATCTTGTCGTCGCGCATTGAGCAGCACGCCGGGATTGAGCAGATTTTCGGGATCGAACAGCGCCTTGATCCGGTGCATCAGCCCATAGGCCTTTGCGCCCCCATTCGGCCTCGACGAAGGGCGCGATGGCGCGGCCGGTGCCGTGCTCGGCCTTGAGCGAGCCGCCATAACGCACCGAGACCAGCTCGCGACAGCGCCTGGGAGAAGACGTCGAATTTTTCCGCCGCGCCGGGCTTGGAGAAATCGTCGCTCATCTGGAAATGCAGGTTTCCGGCCAGCGCGTGGCCGAAAATGATGGCGTCCTCATAGCCGTGGTCGTCGAGCAGCGTCGCGCATGTCGAGGACGAATTCGGCCAGCCGGTCGATCGGGGCGGCCACGTCCTCGGTCAGCATCGAGGTGCCCTTGGGCCGCGCCGCGCCGCCCGAGGCGAAGAAGCCCTTGCGGATATCCCAGAGCGCATGGGAGCGATGCTTCGTCGGTGGAAAAATCGATATGGGTGGCGCCTTCGCTGGCCAGGATCGCGACGGCCTTGGCGACTTCGGCGTCCAGCGTCGCCGCGTCGGGCGCCGTCACGTCGATCAGCACGGCCGGGCGAATTTTCGGTCAGCCAGGGCAGCAGCGGCGCCATCGGCGCCAGATGCTCCACCGTCGCCAGCGCCCGCCGCTCGATATATTCGGCGGCGGTGACGCCGGTGGTGACCTGCACGCCACCATTGGACAGCTTGATGATCGCGCGGCCGCCGCATTGCGGATCGGGGAACGGCACCAGCGCCGTCGACTTGAAGGGATGCTCGGGCACGGTGTTGTAGGTGACCTCGGAGACGAAGCCGAGCGTGCCTTCCGAGCCGACCATCAGGTGGATCAGGATATCGAGCGGGTCGTGATAATCGACCAGCGCATTGAGCGAATAGCCGACCGTGTTCTTGATGCGGTATTTGTGGCGGATCAGCGCCACCAGCGTCGGCATCGGCCATCACCTCGTGATGCAGCGGCATGCAGCGCCGTCGAGCAGATCGCCATGGCTGGCGCGGAAGGCTCGCGCGAGGCCTCATCGCCCGAATCGAGCATGGTGCCGTCGGTCAGCACGATCCGCAGCCGCGCCATGGTGTGATAGGTGTTCTGGGCCACGCCGCAGCACATGCCGGACGAATTATTGTTGACCACGCCGCCGATCTTGCAGGTGGCCTGGCTGGCGGGATCGGGCCCGATCTTGCGGTTGAAGGGCTTGAGCGCCGTATTGGCATTGGCGACGATGATCGCCGGCCCCAGCGTGATCTGGTCGGCGCCGGGATGGATTTCGCAGCTTGCGCCAGCCATCGCCGAGCACCGCCAGCACGCCATCGGTCACCGCCTGCCCCGAGAGCGAGGTGCCGGCCGCGCGGAAGGTCAGCGGCAGTTTTTCGGCCCGCGCGGCGGCCATGACGGCGCGCACCTCGTCCTCGGAATTGATGAACACCACCGCCGCCGGGATCAGCCGGTAGGAGCTGGCATCGCCGCTCCAGGCATAGGTCATCAGCGGGTCGGTCATCATCTTGCCGGAGGCGATGACGCCCTTGAGGCGGGCGACGACACGCTCCCCGGCCGCCTGGCGGTCGAGCGGCTGGGCGGAAGCGGCGAGGGTCATGAGCTTTTGCATGGCATCAGCACTAACATGTTAGTGCCGCCAGCTATTGGAAGCAAAAGCCTATCACAACGCCGCGTCAGGCAAGCCTTATCCGCCACCCTCGGGCCTGAGTCCAAGAGCGGCGCGTCGTCGGACTTTGTCAGATATCGACGTCGTCTTCGCGCGGCGGTGTCGTCGAGCGCCGCGATCTCGTCGGCCGCCCGGCGCAAGATCTCGGCCAGGCGGCGCTGCGTCTTCGCTCTTGCCGGCGCTGGCGGCCTTGATGGCCGCCTTGAGGGCGCGGCGGGCCTCGTTGACCTCGGGCAGCACGTCGGCCATGTCGCGGTCGGGGCCAAAGGGCCAGCCGGGACGGACCGGCGCCGCGCCGGGCCCGGGTTCGCCTTCGCTCGCGGTTGAACGGCCAGTCGCTGCGGGCGAAATCGCGGAAGCGGTTCATCTGCTCGCCGGCCTTGGCCAGGAAGCACAGCGTCGATTCGATGGCCTCGCGATTATCGGCCAGATGGGCGCGGCCTTCTTCGGTGATGGTATAGAGCTTCTTATTGCCATCGACCTGCGAGGTCACATAGCCGGCCTCCTCGAGGAAGGTCAGCGCCGGATAGACGATGCCGGGGCTGGGCGAATAAAAGCCGTGCGATTTTTCCTCGATGGCCTTGATCAGGTCATAGCCGTGGCGCGGCTGCTGCTCGATCAGATAGAGCGCCACCAGCCGCAGATCGCCCGAGGCCAGCATCCGCCCGATGCGGAAATTGCCGCCCATATTGCCAAAGCCCTCGCCCTCGCCGCCCTGGGCGAAGCGGCCCCAGCCGCGCCGCGCCATGGCTTCGAGCCGGCGCCAATTGGGTTCGCCATCCCTGAAATACTGTCCCATGATGTGTCTCCGATATATCTTGATTACCCTGAAATCCAAGATTGGCGCGGATGGCGGCAATTTCAAGATATATCTTACGATTGTTTTTTGAGACCTTGGCATCGATACGCACAGTCGACACCCTCCCCCTTGCGGGGAGGGATCAAGGGTGGGGACGATTGGCCCGAATGTATGGGATTTAAGTTCCGTCGCCCGGAGCGCCACTTGCTGCGAGGGGAGGATTAAGCATGTCGGGGCGAAACCACTCCCATCCCTCCCCGCAAGGGGGAGGGTGACGACTGAAAATTCAGGCGGACTACAGTAGGTGTGGCCCAGATCAGGCCGTCGGGCTGGCCTCGGCGCGGTCGAACTGGCCGTGCTTGCGGAAGCGCCACATATAGGTGGGCAGGATGGTGTCCATCGCCGTGGGCGTGATGCCGAAGGCGGCAAGCGTGCGCTTGTCGCGCATGGCCGCGTCGGAGACGACATTGTCGGTGCCCAGCAGTTCGACCTGGTCCGCGGTCAGCAGCGGCGGGAAGGGCAGGATGGCCAGGGGCAGCGCCAGCAGCCTGGCGAAGCCCGGCGGCAGCGGCACCAGCGGCCGTGTTGCGGCCGGCTTCGCGCAGGATGCGCTGCCAGCAGCGTCCTTGTGGGTTTCGATTTCCGGCCCGCCCAGTTCATAGATGCGGCCGGTCTTGACCTTGCCTTCGGCAGCCATGCGCCAAGGCCTCGGCGACATCGCCGACATAGGCCGGCTGGAAGCGGGTCTCGCCCCGAAATCAGCGGCAGCGACCGGCAGCATGCGGGCCAGGCCGCCCATCATGTTGAAGAAGCCATCGCCCTGGCCGAACAGGATCGAGGGGCGGATGATCACCGCCTGGGGAAAGGCGGCCAGCACGGCGGCTTCGCCGGCGAGCTTGGACTGGGCATAGGCGCTGGTCGGTGGCCTTATCGACGCCCAGCGCCGACATATGCACCAGGCGGCGGCGCCTGGCGGCGCGCGCCGCCTGCGGCGACATTGCCCGCGCCCTCGGCATTGACGGCGGCAAAGCTCTGCGCGCCGCGCTCGAAGCCGATGCCGACCAGATTGATGACGATATCGGCGCCCGCAACGGCGCGCTGCACCGAAGCCAGATTGCGGATATTGGCCTGGATCGGCAGGATCTGCCCGACGCCGCCGAGCATCTTGATATGCCCGGCCAGACCCGGCCGCCGCACCGCGACGCGGATGCGATGCCCCTGCCGCGCCAGCAATTGCACCAGTTGCGTGCCCACAAATCCGGCGCCGCCGAAAATGGTGACGAGCTTTGGTTCAAAACGGTCCATGACGAGGCTCCGGACAGGGGGCGCGAAGGGTAGTGCTGCTTCTAGCGCAAGGCCGGCGCGCTGTCGAGGGTCTAGGCCGGATTGCGGCTTGACTCATCGCATGGATTTGTTCTTGTTTTGTTCTGCAATTCGTTGAGGAGTACCATCATGGCCGAAGCGCAAGACCTATCACGGGCAATGCCATTGCGGCGCCGTCCGCTACACCGCCAATACCGATCTGGACGGGCTGATGCGATTGCAATTGCTCGCGCTGCCGCCGGCTGGGCTGGGTGCTGCAATCGGTGCCGGCGGCCCAGTTCACGCTGCTGAGCGGGCAGGACAATCTGACGCCCTATCGCTTCAATACCGAAAAGATCGATCATCTGTTCTGCAATGACCTGCGGGATCGAATCGTTTGCGCGCGGCCAGGACCGGCAGGGCGGTGACGTGGTGATGCTCAACGTCAATTGCCTCGAAGGCGTGCCGCCGGTCGACCGCACGACCATCACGCATTGGGACGGGCGCCAGCCGCTGAGGGCCTCTGCGCAGGGTTGCGTCACGGTCCTGACACATGGCGCGCAAAGCGCATTGACATCGTGCGGCAGTGCGCCCTAGTTACACCACCGCTTGCCCAGATGGCGGAATTGGTAGACGCGCACGGTTCAGGTCCGTGTACCGCAAGGTGTGGAGGTTCGAGTCCTCTTCTGGGCACCAATTTTTGAAACCCCGGTCGACGAAAGTCGGCCGGGGTTTTCGTTGTAATGGCTATGTCTGGTTCAGGGGCGCTTCATCAAACCAGTTGAAGCAGGTTTGCCGGACCTCAAGTTGCTGGCCGCGCGGTTGGCATCGCTTGAAGCCGCGCCTGGTGAGAATCTTGAGCGCCTTGTCCGTTGTGGGACGCGCGATGACGCAGGTTCTGCCATCCATCCTGGATCGGATATATTCAGCGATCTTTTCCGCCAGAATTTGTTCTTTGCCTTCATCGGCTTTGGCAAAAGAGATGTAAAAAAACTTGGCGGTCCGGGTGATTTTAATCATTTGCGGTTTCAGGTCCGCACCCGTCTTCGTCCCCGCCTCGAACTTGCGGCCGAATTCGGTCAGGAGCGGGTGGATGATCGCCACTCCATGGCGCGCATCGATCGCTGAGCGCTCCACCGGCCCGCGCAGAATCAAATAGTCGTCCCTGCGCACAGCGCGAAATCGCGACAGCGAGGCATTGTCCGCGTGACGCTCTGTTGGCGCGAGGAATTTATTGAGATGCTCCCGCACGTAATCGATTTCGTCATCACCGGCGGCGGTCAAGGTCCAGGCACTATAGAGATTTCGCCGAAGAACAGTCACCTCGATGAAATTGCGAACGTTCTTCTCGGCCTTCTCCACTCCCACTACGGACATCAGGAGCGTAATTGCTTTCTGACTAAGCAGAACCACCACCGAGCCCCCTATGGCAACCAGCCCTGCCCATACAAGACCTGGAATATCAAAAAGCCAACTCATTAAGCCTCCAATGCAGGTCTGACTGTTTTGTTTAAAATTGAATTATTCCCTGTTTTTTTCTATTCCCGTAAATTCGAAAGGCGTCCATCTCAATTTGAGATGGACGCCCCTGCGGTTCCTGTTTGACGGACTCGTTCTCCTCACTGTCTCT
>CAVQVF010000008.1:0-13769 GCA_963717095.1 uncultured Alphaproteobacteria bacterium | reverse complement strand
TCCTTGCGTAGCTAGTGAAAATTCCGCCCGCCCGGCATGGCGGCATAGGCCTGCCGCCGGGCCGCCTCGATCTGCAGCAGCGCCTGCCGGTCACGTCCGGGCGGCGAGCCGGGTTTGCTCTCATCGCTCCGCGCCGGCATGGGCTCGCCGATATCGTGCCCCGCCGCCAGGTCGAGCAGCATCGGCGTCATATCGACCATTTCCTTGGCGATGATATGGATCACCAGCCCCTCCCGCTGTAATTGCCCGCGCACCCCCAGCATGCGCGAAGCCAGGACCGTGCGGCGATAGGCTTCGAACACCTTTGGCCAGATGACCACATTGGCGATCCCGGTTTCGTCTTCCAGCGTGGCGAAGATGACCCCGCTCGCCGTCCCCGGCCGCTGCCGCACCAGCACGAGGCCAGCCACCTCGATGAACCGTCCCGGCGTGGCCAGGCTCAATTGGTCGGATCGAAGAATACCCTTGCGCTCCAGCACCGGGCGCAAAAACCCGACCGGATGGCCCTTCAGCGAGAACGACAGATATTTGTAGTCGTGGATCACCGATTCGCCCGGCGGCATCGCCGGCAGGTCGGCATCGGCCTCCACGCTGCGATAGGGCGCTTTCGCACTGGCGAATAGCGGCAGGGTCTGCGCGCCATCGGTCCCCATCAGGCCCTTGACCGCCCACAGCGCATCACGACGCGACAGCCCTAGCGAGGCAAACGCATCGGCATTGGCCAGTTTCTCCAGAATCGGCGGACCCAGTCCGGTGCGCAGCCACAGGTCGCGCACAGAATCATAGCCGGTGCCACGCCGGGCGATGATGATATTGGCGTCGGCATCGGCAAGCCCCTCGACAAAGCACAGGCCCAGCCGGATCGCCTTGCTCGAACGGATATGATCGGCCATTTCGGCATGCTGGGGCCAGATATGCTCGCGGATTGAGCGCGTACTGTCCTCCAGAACGCTCTTGAGATCGGACAGGTTGACATCGACCGAACGGATTTCGACGCCATGTTCCTGGGCATCGCGAATGATCTGGGACGGCGAATAAAACCCCATCGGCTGGCTATTGAGCAGCGCCGTGGCGAACACATCGGGATAGTGGCATTTGAGCCAGGACGAGGCATAGACCAAGAGGGCAAAGGACGCCGCATGGCTTTCGGGAAAGCCATATTCGGCAAAGCCCTTGATCTGGGCAAAACTGCGCTGGGCGAAGTCCAGCGTGTATTTATTCCTCACCATGCCGGCGATGAATTCATCTTCGAACTGGGCGATCTGGCCGGTGCGCTTCCACGATGCCATGGCGCGTCGCAAATGGTCGGCCTTGCCAGCAGAAAAACCTGCCCCGACAATGGCGATCTGCATTGCCTGTTCCTGAAACAGCGGAATGCCCAGGGTCCGGTGCAGGACATCTTCCAATGCCTTGGATGGGTACACGACCTTTT
Source organism: uncultured Alphaproteobacteria bacterium (assembly GCA_963717095.1). Lineage (GTDB taxonomy): Bacteria > Pseudomonadota > Alphaproteobacteria > Rhizobiales > Devosiaceae > Devosia. The sequence goes on along the minus strand of CAVQVF010000008.1, from coordinate 12,337 downwards.
CATGGCCCAGCCGCCGCTGCAGATAGGGATGCACCATGCCACCCTGGATCGGCCCCGGCCGGACAATGGCGACCTCGATGACAAGATCGTAAAACTCCTTGGGCTTGAGGCGTGGCAGCATCGACATCTGCGCCCGGCTTTCGATCTGGAACACCCCGATCGTGTCGGCCCGCTGGATCATCGCATAGACCTCGGCTCGCTTTTTCTTATCGCCTTCCTCGGCCAGCAGGTCGCCCAGCACGATATCCTGATGATAATGCACGTGCATCAATTCGAACGCCCGCCGCAGGCAGGAGAGCATGCCCAGCGCCAGCACATCGACCTTGAGAATGCCCAGCGTATCGATGTCGTCCTTGTTCCATTCCACGATGGTGCGGCTTTCCATCGCCGTCTTGCCGATGGGGATCAGCTGGTTGAGCGGATCGCGGGTGATGACGAAGCCGCCCACATGCTGGGACAAATGCCGCGGAAATCCCCGCAGGGCCTGCGCCACTTCCAGCACCATGGCCAGGGTCGGATCGTCGGGATCCAGCCCCGCGTCGCGCATGGCGCCCACCTTGATCTCGCTCGACCAGCCCCAGTGCAATTGATTGAGCGCGGCGATGGTGTCGCCTGAAATGCCGAAGGCCTTGGCGGTTTCGCGGATCGAGCTTTTGGTGCGATAGGAAATGACCGTCGAGGTCAGCCCGGTATGGTTACCCCCGTATTTTTTATAGACATATTGCATCACCTCTTCGCGCCGCTCATGCTCGAAATCGACGTCGATATCGGGCGGCTCGTCCCGCTCGGTCGAGATGAACCGGCCGAATACCAGATTGCTTTTTTGCGGATGCACCTCGGTGATGCCAAGGCAGTAACACACTGTCGAATTGGCCGCCGATCCGCGCCCCTGGCACATGATCTTGCGCTTGTAGCGGGCATATTGGACGATATCGTGCACGGTCAGAAAATAGGCCGCATAGCCCTTGTAACCAATCAGGCAAAGCTCCTTCCAGATATTCTCCTTGATCTGGTTGGGCAGCCCTTCGGGAAAGCGCCAATCCGCCCCTTCCCAGCTCAGCCGCTCCAGCGTCTGCTGCGCCGTCTCGCCATTGCCGGTGGTTTCCTCGGGATAATTGTAGCGCAACTGATCGAGCGAAAAGGCGATGCGCGACAGCAGGATCTGCGTTTGCGCCACCGCATCGGGATAGGAAGCGAACAGCCGCGCCATCTCGATTGGCGGCTTCAAATGGCGTTCGGCATGGGCTTCCAGCCGCCGCCCGGCCTCCAGGATCGTCATATGCTCGCGAATGCAGGTCACCACATCCTGCACAATCCGCCGCCCCGGCTCATGATAGAGCACGTCGTTGACGGCAAGCATCGGAATGCGGAATTGATGGGCCAGCGCCGCCAGCCGCGCCAGCCGGGCCCGGTCATTGCCCTTGAACCGGCAGGCTGCCGCCAGCCAGACCCGACCGGGCGCCAATTGCGTCAGCTTTTGCAGCATGACGAGGGACTGTTGCGACGCGTTCTCGTCGAAATGGAAGATGAACAGCTGCCCCTCGGCATAGGCCGCCAGATCCTCGAACACGAGATGGCAATAGCCCTTTTCGCCCTTGGCATTGCCCTGGCTCAGCAATTGGCAGAGCCGCCCATAGGCGGCGCGGTCCGAGGGGTAGGCGATGATATCGGGCGTGCCATCGGCAAAGCACAGGCGCGTGCCCACGACATAGCGGAAATCGGGTGCGGTCTCCTTGAGGTTGCGCATCGTCGCAAAGGCCCGAACCACCCCGGCAAAGGTATTGCGGTCGCAAAGGCCCAGTCCCGACAATCCCAGCTCCACGGCCGCCGAAACCAGCTCCTCGGGATGCGAGCCGGCACGCAAGAAGGAGAAATTCGACATGGCCATCAGCTCGGCATAGGCCGGTGACGCAATGACTTCGGTTTTTGGCCGTCGCTCCGGTAGTGGGACGATCGTACTCACGAGAAGAAGCCCTGCATGAACCAGTCCAGCTTGGTCGCGAACCCGAACAGGCCCTGGCGAAACAACCAGAAGCGGCGGCCGCTGCCATCCTCGGCGACATAGTAATCGCGGCTATATTCGCCCTCCCGATAGACCGCCTGGAGTTCATCCGGGCCGGGGGAGACGACCTCGGGGCCCTTCTGGTGATTTTCGCTGGGCACCAATTGCAGCCGCTCCCCGGTGCGCCACCATTCCACCCCCAACCGCTCCGGCCCCGAGGCCTTGGCGAATTTATAGCTGACGCGCCGCCACACCATCGAATTGGGCGGACCATCGGGCACTTGGGCAAACACCGTGATCGGCTCTGGCGCCGGCAGCAGGCGCAGGGGCCGCACCAGGCTGCGGTCGGGGGCCGCATGGGGATCGTCCGGGGTGCGGGCAATGACCGGTTCGAGCTTGACCGCGCGTTCGGGGATATGGGTGTTGACGAATTTGCTGCGGACCACGGCCAGGGCGCCCAGCCGGCTGCTCATGCGATCATAGAGATGATCGAGGGTTTCGCTTCCGTCCCGAGTTTCAAAGACGCCGAGCTGGGCCGCATCGAGCGGCGATACCGCGCTGGCGGCCAGCCGGATCATATCGACGCCGAAGCCCGCATCGTAATCGCCTTCGAGCCGCTCCGCGCGATCGGTGAACAGCCGGGCGATATGGGCGGCGTCCCGAATGGGGCGGCCCGAATTGATCGACAGGGTCATGACCTTATGATCGACCCGATAGAGGAACAGATGAAAACTCTGCGCGCCCAGCCCCTCGCTTTCCAGCCTTAGGGCGAGCTGGATGGCCAGGTCATGGGCGGTCATCAGCACATCGTCCATCAGCCCGATCGGATCGGGAAAGCGCCGTTCGGCATAGCGCTCGGCCAGCGGGAGGCGTGGCGTCATGCGCTCTTGCAGCCCGCCATGGGCCTGATCGATGCGCTGCAGTAGGCTGACCCCGAACCGCGCCTGCAAAGCCTTGCGATTGCGCCCCTGCAACTGGCCGATCTGCTTGAGCCCCATCTGGGTCAGCCCGGAAACCTGTTGCGGGGTCAGTCGCAACGCCGCCACCGAAAGGGTTTTCAGCACCGCTCCCGTCTGGTCGGGCGGCACCACCTGGCTGCGGGCAAAATGGCTGACCGCCCAGGCGGCCCCGATGGTCGAGGCCACGGCACCCGATACCGTATAGCCCAGTTCGCGCAGACGGCTCAGCAGCCGCCGCAGCATCTCCAGCTCGCCGCCGAACAGATGGGACACCCCGGCAATATCGAGCACCAGGTCGCCAAAAGCGCTCATATCGCTCAACACCGCCACCATCGGGCTGGCATTGGAATGCCAGTCGGCAAAATCGGCGAAACCCGCTTCGAGCTGGGCCCGATCGATCTCCCGCGCGATCAGCCCCGGAACCATGGCGCGCGCATCGGCCAGGTTCTGCCCGGTGCTGAGCCCCCGTTTCGCCGCTTCGCCATCCACCGCGGCCAGCCGCAGCCCGCCCTTGATGGGCTCGTACAGCACCAGCGGCCCGCTCAGGCCCGGCTCACGCCGTTTGAGATAGTCGGTCGGCCAATTCGGCAGGAACAGCGTCAGATAGCGCCGCCCGGTCGGCATTCTGGCCTCTGCCAATTCGAGCGTCGTCGATGATGTGAAAGCCATTTTCCGTCCACTCCAGCAGCCATTCCTGGTTTTGCTTGCCCCCGATCACGCCCCGCTCCAGCCGCGCCCGCCACCGCGTTTCCCCTGGCGCCTGCGCATCCAAAGCGGGCGCGGCGCTCAAGGCAGGCGCCAGGTGCCAGCGCAATTGGGCGGCGCTGGCCTCGCGCCAGGCGCCATAGCGCAGCAGGAACAATGAGGTGCCGCCCGCATCGGCGCGCAGGCTCAGGCGGCGGCTGGCGGTGAAATCCAGCACCTTGGGATGGCCGGCAATATCGGCGATCACCGCCGCCACCGCGCCACAGGCCAAGGCCTCCTCGGCCGCCCACAGCAGCTCGATCATATTGGCCGGCCGGATCAGCACCATTGCATCGGGATCGAACCCGAAAACGGCCAGCCCCGGACCATAGGGCAGGCCCATTTCCTGGGCTTCGGCCAGCATCTGCAGATAGACCACCGCCCGCCGGACGGGGGTCAACAAGCTGCGTGCCTGCCCCAGTGCAAAGCCCAGCAGCGCCCCGCTATTGCGCCGCTCATCGCCAAACACCTCCTGCACCAGGCCGGGAGCGGGCATGGGAAAGCCGCCCGCCACAGGATCGGCCACGCCGGAGGGTGCACCCGGCACCGCCCGGCGTTCGATATTGGCGATGCTGGCGCGCAAGGCTGCCAGCCGCTCCTGTCTCACGAGGCTGCTCATGGAGCCCATTGTTCCCGCTCTTATCAGAACAAATAGGGAACACTATGACTCGGGCATGAGTCAAGCCGACTCTTTTTCAAGCTCTTACGGTGTGGCGGTCCAGCATCAGCGTGGGACAAGACCGCGTGATCCACCCGCCCCATGCTTGAGAGAATCCGGGCCGCTCTCTATCTTGAACAGGCCTGCCTCCCGGCGTGCCCCGCCCTGTCATTTCGCCGCTCGTCAAAGGAGGCCCCATGTTCGAGGCCCTGTCCCGCCTGTTCACCAAGCCTGAAGCCACCTCCCTGCAAGATCCCAAGCTGGCCGTGGCGGCGCTGCTGGTGCATCTGGCGGCGGTCGACGGCCATGTGAAGGACGAGGAACGCACCGCCATCAAGGCCGCACTGCAGGATCATTATGATCTCGACGAAGCCGCCGTGGACAAGTTGATCAAGGAAGCCTCGCTGCGCGATGCCGAATCGGTGGATTTCTACAAATTCACCTCGGCTCTATCCGCGCTGGACAGCGAGGATCGCATCGAAATCATCGCCATGATGTGGCAGGTGGTGTTTGCCGATAAGGACAATCACGAGCTTGAAGACAACATGGTCTGGCGCATCGCCGAGTTGATCGGCGTCTCCGCCCGCGACCGCACCGTGCTGCGCAACCGCATCGGCAAGGCCCGGAAGGGCTAGGCTCATCGGCATTCAAGTTCGACCCTGCACATCGGGAGCCACGATCTGCCTCCCTCCCCCTTGAGGGGAGGGATTGAGGGTGGGGGTTCCGAACTATCAAGGGGCTCATCAAGAGGTATGGGCTTAACTGAAAACCCGGAACCCCCACCCCAGCCCTCCCCTCAAGGGGGAGGGGGCCGATCCGGGCTCGCGGAAACCACAGCCAACCTGAATGCCGATTGCCCCTAGCGGCCCCAGGCTGTGAACTTGCCGATGTATTCCACTTCGTCATTGGCGCAATCGAACGTGCCCGCCTTGTCGGCGGCCTGCTGGGCCAGCGCATTGGCATCGGGGTTGGCCAAAGCATCGATATAGGCGATGTGGCAGGTCTGCCCCTCGACCAATTGGGTCACCACCAGCACTTGCCCCTTCTCCTCGCCGGTTTCGGTATCGGCGGTGAAATAGCGCACGATGGTGGCGATCGGCATCCAGCGGCCCAGGGCATTGGAGAGCCGCCATTCCAGCTTCGGCCCCAGGCGGTTGAACGGGCTCAAGGTCTGGAAGCGCACCGGCTCCTTGTCGATATTGAAGCCATAGGACAGGCTGAACCGCAGATCGCCCTCGCCCACCTGCAGCGGATAACCCTTATAGCCCGGACAGGCCCAGCTGGCGCCGAAATCATCGGCATCGAGCACCAGGCATTGGTCCAGGTCGATATCGGTATAGGCGCTGTTGAAGGCGGCCAAAGCCGGCTGGGTCACTCCGAAAGCCCCGATCAGGGCCAATGCCGGCAGCACCCGCATTGCCATGGTCATCATCTCGTCTCCTCGCGCGCATATCAGCATCAGCCGCAATGTGGCTTGCTTTTAGGGCTCTTCCTAGGCAGAACGCGGCTACACTGCCGCCCTTCGCATGAACGAGACCTGACAGCAAATGAACATCGACGCCATTCCGACCGGCAAGAACCCGCCCGACGACCTCAACGTCATCATCGAAGTCCCCATGGGCGGCGAACCGATCAAATACGAGATCGACAAGGCCAGCGGCGCGCTGTTCGTCGACCGCTTTCTCTATACCCCGATGCGCTATCCCGGCAATTACGGCTTCGTGCCCCACACCCTGTGCGGCGATGGCGATGCGCTCGATGTCATCGTGATGAATTCGCGGCCTCTGGTCCCCGGCGCCGTCGTGCGCTGCCGCCCGATCGGCGTGCTGTTCATGGAAGACGATGGCGGCCAGGACGAAAAAATCCTGGCCGTGCCGGTCAGCAAGCTCACCAAGATGTATGACAGCATCAAGGATATCGGCGATATGCAGGCCATCCAGGTCGAGCGGGTGAAGCACTTCTTCACCCATTACAAGGATCTGGAGCCCGGCAAATGGGCCAAGATTTCCCATGTCGGCAATGTCGAAGAGGCCCGCAAGGTCATTCTCGACTCCATCGACGCCGCCAACAAGGCCAAATAGGCCCGCCATAGCGCTGCCCTACCCCTGGTGCATGCTGGTTGAACCGACATGCACCAGGAGGCCATCATGCAATCCATCATCGCCGCCGCTCTCGCCGGTTTGATCTTCGCCACCACCCCCGCTTTGGCGCAAATGCCTGACGACGACGCCGTCGCCCACATTCTCGCCGACCGCATCGACCGCGACCGGCAGGGCGTCGGCATGGCGGTGAGCCTGATCGAGGGGGATACGCCCCGCTTCATTTCCCATGGCCAATTCGCCATCGACGATCCCCGCCCGGTCGGCGCCGATACGGTGTTCGAAATCGGCTCGGTCACCAAGCTGTTCACCAGCCTGTTGCTGGCCGACATGGTACTGCGCGGCGACATGGCGCTCGATGCCCCCATCACCGATTACCTGCCACCCGGAGCCATTGTGCCGGACCGGAATGGGCAAAAAATCACCGCCTTCGACCTCGCCACCCACAGCTCCGGCCTGCCGCGGCTGCCCACCGATATGGTCCCCGCCGATCCGGCCAATCCCTATGCCGGCTATAGCAGCGCCGACCTCTACGCGTTCCTTGCCACCTATAGCCTGCCGCGCGATATCGGCACCCAGTTCGAATATTCCAATCTCGGCGTGGCGCTGCTGACCCAGGCCATCACCAAGACGGCCGGCCAGGATTACGAAACCCTGGTGCGCACCCGCATTCTGGAGCCACTGGGCATGACCGACACCGCCATCACCCTGACCCCGGCAATGACCGACCGCTTCGCCACCGGCCATGATGGGCAACGCCGCCGCGCGCCCTATTGGAGTTTTGATGCCTTTGCCGGCATGGGCGCCTATCGCTCGACCGCAACGGACATGGCCAAATTCGTCGCCGCCGCCAGCGGCGCGGTCTCGACGCCACTCGACGCGGCCTTCGCGCTGATGCTGCGGCAAACCCGGCCGGCCGGCGCCGATACCGTGATCGGGCTGGGCTGGTTCGTGCTCGACCATGGAGAACGCCAGCTGGTCTGGCACAATGGCGGCACAGGCGGCTTCAGCAGCTTCATCGGCTTCGACCGCGCCAGCAAGGCCGGCGCGGTGGTGCTGTCCAATATGGCGACCGAGACGCTGGTCGACGATATCGGCCTGCATCTGCTCGATAACGATATTGCGCTGGCGCCGCAGCCCACCCCGCGCCAGACGATCGAAATCGAGCCCGAAGTGCTGGAAAACTATACCGGCACTTATAACATTACCCCGCAATTCGCCCTGACGGTAACAGCCGAGGACGGAAGGCTGTTCGTGCAGGCGAGCGGGCAGGATCGCCTGGAGGCTTTCCCCCAAAGCCAGACCGAGTTCTTTCTGACCACTGTCGATGCGCAATTGAGTTTCCAATTGGGGCCCGATGGGATTGCCACCGCGATAGTGCTGCACCAGAACGGAATGGAGCAAAAGGGAATGCGCCAATGACCGAGCCGGGCCGCATCGTCATTTTAAACGGCGCCCCGCGGGCGGGGAAATCTTCGATCGTGGCGGCCATGCAAGCCAGCCTGCCGGATAGCTGGATCAATCTGGGCGTCGATACCTATGCCAAGGCAACGCCGCCCCAATTGATGCCCGGCATCGGCCTGCGTCCCGGCGGCGAGCGGCCGGACCTCGACCCCATGATCCCGCGCCTCTACGCCGCGCTCTATGACAGCATCGCCGCTCATGCGCGTCTGGGGCTAAATGTGGTGGCCGATTTCGGCCATCACGACGATTATTCTCAACCGCTGGGTATCCTGCCCGATTGTGCCCGGCGCCTGGCGGGCCTCAAGGTGCTGTTCGTGGGCGTGCGCTGCCCGCTCAACACCATCATGGCCCGGCGCAATGCCGATCCGCAGAACGGTTTTTACGCCAGCGGCCATGAAACACCGCCGCCGGTGCTGCGCTGGCAAGCGGCGGTGCATGTGCCGGGGATTTATGATCTGAACGTGGATACTGCGACGACCAGCCCGGAGCAATGCGCGGCCATGATCGCCGCCGCCCTTGCCGAGCCCCCCATCCTCAGCGCGTTCGAGCAATTGGCGGGCCTGTAGGGCCGCGGCCGCCGAACGGCCGCGACCCCAGCGTTTACAGCCCGAAGGTCACATGCCCGTCGGCATCGATCGCCCAGGATGGGTTCCAGGCGATTTCCCAGGCATGATCATCGGGATCGGCGACATAGCCACGGAAGCCGCCATGCGGCGGCGCATCGCCATGGCGCAGAATGCGGCCGCCAGCGCTGGCCAGCTTGTCGAGCACGATCTGCACCTGCTCCTGGCTGGGCACATTATGCGCCAGCGAGAACGCGCCCGGCCGCACCAGGCCGGAACGGTTCATGTCCGTTTCCAGCGAGGATTGCAGGAAGGTGCCGAGCACGAAGCCATTCATCTGGTAGAAAGCGATCTCGGCATTCTCGAAGACCGGCTGCCAGCCGAAGCCTTCGGTGTAAAAGCGCCGCGACCGCGCAAGATCGGTGACGCCCAGCGTAATGACGGAAATCTGGTTTTGCATACCCATGTCCTTTTCTCGCTGCCGCACCATTGCGTCAGCGTCAAAGGTCTTGGGACTCATCGCCGGAGCGAAGGACAGGACCCACTCAACGCAGGGTCGGGCTAACCGCACCGACTGAACCTTTTTCGACAGGGCCGTTTTAGCGCCTCGCCGGCAAAATGCAACACCGCCAGAATCTCAAACGTGATTTGCCGCCGCCCCCGGCCGGGCGCATCGTCACCGCACCTTGGGAGGCGCTCATGAAAATCCTCGGCAATATCGTCGGTATCGTCTGCCTGCTGATCGGCGCCCTATGGACGCTGCAGGGCGCCAATGTGCTGGCTGGCAGCATGATGTCGGGCCAGAGCCAGTGGCTCTATATCGGCATCGTCCTGATCATCATCGGGCTGGCCGCGCTGTTCTGGACCAATATGCGGGCCCGCACGCCGCGCCTTTAGGCCAAGGGCAGGACCATCGCGACCCTGCCCCCGAAGTGATTATTTGCGCGGCGATTACTTGCGCGGGTTGAGTGGGCGGACCAGGCTGGTCGCGCCCTTGCCTTCATTGAACGCCTTGATGGCGTCGTACTGCACGCAATCGGGCGCCATTTCCATGAGTTCGATCCGGTTGCCATCCGGATCTTCCACCCAGGCGCCGCGATTGTTGTCGAGGCCCTTTTTGTTGACGAACGGGTTCATCAGCTTGATCCCCGCCGCATCCAGCTCACGGATCGCCGCATCCATGTCATCGACGGTGATGCACATATGGTTGAAGCCGGTCGGCTCCGGGCCGGGCGAGCGCGCAACGCCGCCGCCAGTCAGTTCCAGGTAAAGATTATCGTCGAACTTGAGATAGACGATCCACGGCTTGTGGTCCTCGTCGGTCAGCGACAAAAACAGCTTGAACCCCAGCGTTTCGTAGAACGCGATCGAGGCCTTGAGGTCCCGCGTCTTGAAATTGATATGCCCCAGCGTCTGAAACGCACCCATGTCTGTCTCCTCATGCCCTAGCGGCTGTGGCAGGAGTTTTACGGCAGATTATCGCTAATACAAGAGTGGCAAGGCAGATTATTCCGTATTAATGCCGGAGCGCCGCGCGGCAAGCCGGCGGTTAAATCGAGCGGTGATGGCGAGACCGCGGCCTCGTTGGGGTAGATAGGAAGTGAGGCCGAGGTCTCGCCACCACGCCGGGATTTTCGCGGGTCCGGTTCATGCGGGCCATTATCGCAGACCCACGTGCCGAATTTCCCCCGCCCGAGACGGACGACTCCGCCTCCCCGACCGTCACCCCACTCATTCACTCGTCATGACCGCGCTCTGGCGGGGTGATGGGCAGAGTGTAAGCGCAGGTTGAGGGGGCGGGGATAAGGGGGATGGGTAGGGCGGGATTCTTCCCCAATCGGTGTCATTCCGGCGCAGGCCGGAATCCAACTCGGGCGAAGCCCTGACTGCCCCGCAGCAGGAACGGCAAGAATCCGCTCAGTCGTCATGAAAATTGATAGCGGCGGCCGCACTATGGGGCCTGTAGCCCCTCAGCCAATATGTCCCTGTCAAGACAATGACCGCCTTCGTTTTCTTGGGAACCCTTGACTTAGAACGAGGCATCCCTTATGTAGCGCCGAAAAATTTAACCTGATATTCTAAGTTATTGTTTCTAAACGATTTATTGAAAACAAGGGGACTCAGATAGAGCCGTACTGCATCAGAAATGTTGGAAAAGTCTTGTCATAACTTCTTCTAGAATGTAGAAACTAATCATCATTGCATTAAACGCAGTGAAAAAGAGCCCCACTCGCGAGAGTGAGGCTCCAGCTTGTCACAAGGCTTATTTGTAAGAGGCCTTCGGAAGAGGCCACTTACGGCAGTGGGAAATTACAAATTCCCACTGTCCAAGCCGGTGGCGCCAGTAATAAATCACAGACACCGGACGATGCAACGGACACGCTTTGCGCATGTTCGTCTCCTTCTGTTTCCAGAAGGCAGATAGGGCCTGCCACCCCTTCGGCAGGTCATCCGCCGAAGCTAACATCCCCCAAAGGAATGACGGAAGCGTCGAATGAGTGGCACCTATTGGTCGGCCCGAGAGTCACTTAACCTAAAATCCGATCATTTACAACAGCCGCCAAATAAGAAGCTTCGCAAATGGCCTTAAGAGCGTCATTGGCGGCGATTTAAGGACTGCGGGACCCAAACTCCAATTGGGACATAAAGGGCACTCTGCGGCCGCCTTATCACGGTTTCCGTCTGCGATGTAGGTGTCAAGAACTCCCTAACCCACATGTTCCTCTAATGTTCACTCTTTCGTTTAAGGTTCTTATCTCTGCTGGAATCCCAAACGTCCGGAAAACCTAATGCGTGAAATATCGGAACCGCTGCGATTCCAGGTCTCTCCCACATTCCTCATTCTACCCAACAATCCCGGCATCGAGGTCACGAGCTACCGGTAAGTAGAGGTCGATTGATGTACAGTGAAGCCGCCTAAGTCGAAGTGGCTCGCCATATAGACGATGTTTCCGAGGCCATTCTGATTTTTGGGCCCAGACCAGACTTGTTTAATTACCGGCCTGTCGGCCCGCAACGGCAGAGGAATATCTACATATGCAACAATGGAACCGTCGACCGTACGGAATCGAACCGGCTGACCATCGACATCAACGCCCTCGCTTTGTCCGCCCGCGTCTACTAACTGCGGCTTACCGTCTGCAATTATGACGTCCAGTAGATGAAGGCAGCGTACCTCCTTCTCTTCCGCAAAGCTTGGATGCTTGAAACCAAATTTCCAAGCTCCCAAGAGCAAGCAATCCTGACGAAATTCCGAGCCGAAAAGCTTTTTTGAGTCTAAATTCTTAAGAAATATAGCCAGCAACGCAGCCTTCATTTCCAACATTTGACGTTCAGGATCGTACTCGACCTCCAGCAGGCTTGCTGGCATAGCGTCCAGTACTTCGCCTGGAAATCCAAGGCAGAAACCTCGCCCGTCATTAGCATAAGCTCGCCATTGACTAAGAATGTCAGGAAGGCGTGAGAAACATGAAATAACTGGATGTGAATGAACCTGCTGAGGTGATAGTAGCGCATCTACCCTGTCAAAAAAATCAACGGAAATGGCCGGAAGTTTTGGATTCACTTTTCGTTCTTTTAGCAAAACATCGGCGGCGTTCTCAAATATACTATACCCATATGCGCTCTCCGCTTCGTCGTTCATCATATTGATGTCGCTAAAACGAAGAGATTTATGTTCACAGATCGCCATGAACGTCTCTGTCGAACAATAATGAAAAAACAATTCGTCCTTCTTTGGTCTATACAGCCTACTAACCAGCATCTCTAGTTACACCTAATTTAAGAAAAGGCCCGAGCTCCCGCCCGGGCCTTCTTCATTCCAGTCCAGACTACGTCTGGTTAGCCCA
>CAVQVF010000007.1:0-33029 GCA_963717095.1 uncultured Alphaproteobacteria bacterium | reverse complement strand
GCGATCTGAGGACGCCAGGTTAAAAGGCCGCGCGGTCTTTTCAACGGGCTGTCAGACGGACCGCCGCTGCGCCAGATAGATATGATCACACGCGAGTACGGTCTCACCGCGCTGGTTGATCACCCGCACCGCCTCGGTGATGCGGCCATGGTCGGCCCGCTTGGGATCGTCCTCCAGGGCGGTAATGGTCAGCATGGTGTGAATGGTGTCGCCGATGAACACCGGCTTGGGAAAGCGCAGCCGCTCATAGCCATAGGAGAACGCCAGCGGGTTGATCTCGCTGGCGGTCATGCCGATGCCGATGGCAAAGGTCATGGTGCCATGGGCGATGCGTTGGCCCCAGGGACTGTCCTTCATCGCTTCGGCGTCCATATGGTGGGGAAAGAAATCCCCGGTATGGCCGGCATGGACGACGAAATCGGTCTCGGTGATGGTGCGCCCATAGGTCCTGCGCGCTTCGCCCAGCACATAGTCCTCGAAATGGCGTGGCCGCTCCATCGCTAATTCCCCCGAAACTGCCCGATATCCGGGTGATAGAAACGCAATTCCAGCGAACCAAATCCGCTGAGATTTCCAGATTTTTATCCACCAGCCGCCGTGCGAGTGCAAGGGTATTTTATATGCGAAATAAAATTTGACAGGTAGAATATTTGCTGCCTAGTTATGCCCAACACGCGATTTTGGGAGGAATGGGGTGGCGGGAAACATCGTGCTGCGCGGCATGACATGGGGCCATATTCGGGGGTACGACCCGATGGTGGTGACGTCGGAGCGCTTTGCCGAAACCCATGCTGGGGTCGAGATCGTTTGGGAACAACGCTCGCTGCAGGCCTTTGCCGATCAGCCGCTTGGCACCATGAGCGACAGCTACGATCTGATGGTGATCGATCATCCCCATGTCGGCGAGGCGGCGGCGAGCGGGCATTTGCTGGCCCTGGACGGGCAGGGGCGTACGGCCGAACTGGCACAACTGGCGGCTGAATCGGCGGGAGTGTCGCATGCGTCCTACGCTTTTGGGGGGCAGCAATGGGCGCTGGCGATCGACGCGGCAACACCCATCTCTATCTATCGTCCGGATCTGCTGGACGCGGCGCCCACACGCTGGGACGAGGTGATCGCGCTGGCCGAGCGCGGACAGGTGCTGTGGCCGCTCAAGCCGATCAATGCGCTCATGAGCCTGTTCAACCAATTGGCCAATCTGGGCATGCCGTTTGGCGCCGATGGCCAGGGAACTGATCCGCAAACTGCAGTGACTGCGCTGGAGGCGATGCGCGCGGTGGCGCGATACCTGCCCGAGCAGTGCTTCGCCATGGATCCGATTGGCGCCTATGAATGGCTATCGGTCCGCTCCAGCCATGCCTATGTGCCCTATCTTTACGGCTATTCCAACTATTCGCGCCCCGGCTTCCGCCCCTTCCTGGTGCAGGCTGCCGATATTCCGGCGCTGGGCGGCTTGGGTCCGGTCGGCTCGCCGATCGGGGGCACCGGGATCGCCATTTCCGCGCGCACCAAATACCCAGAACTGGCGCTGGACTATGCGTTCTGGGTCGCTTCAGCAGAGTGCCAGCGCGGCCTTTATTTCGCGGCCGGGGGACAGCCAGCCAATGGGGTGGCCTGGCGCGATGCAACGTGCAATGCCGCCTCGGCCAATTTCTTTTCGGCGACCTTGGCGACGCTGGAGCAATCCTATCTGCGGCCGCGCCACCAGGGCTATATGGCGTTCCAGGACATTGGCGGGGACCTGGTTCATGCCTGCCTGCGCGGCATCACGACGCCGGCGGAATGCGTCCAATCTCTCAATAGCGCTTACGCCAGGAGTTTTTCGGCATGAACCAGGCCGCTGCATCGCATGGCCCGCTGCATGGGCTGGTCGTCGTCGATTTCAGCCAGTTTCTGGCCGGGCCGCTGGCGGCGCTCAAACTGGCCGATCTGGGGGCTAGGGTCATCAAGATCGAACGCCCGGGCAGCGGCGATCTGGGGCGCCGCCTGTATCTGTCCGATCTGGATATCAACGGCACCAATACCCTGTTTCACGCCATCAACCGCAACAAGCAAAGCTACGCCGCCAATCTTAAATCGCACGAGGACCTGGATCGGGTCAAGGCGCTGGTCCGCCAGGCCGACGTGGTGATCCAGAATTTCCGTCCCGGTGTCATTGCGCAATATGGGCTGGACTATGCTGGTGTACAGGCGCTCAATCCGCGCGCCGTCTATGCCTCGATCTCCGGCTATGGCGACACTGGCGAATGGGTTGATCTGCCGGGCCAGGACCTGTTGGCGCAAGCGCGCTCGGGCCTGATGTGGCTCAGCGGCAGCGCCGAGGATCCACCAACGCCGATGGGGCTGGCAATCGCCGACCAGCTGGCCGGCAATATCGCGGTTCAGGGGATATTGGCCGGGTTGCTACAGCGGGGCGTGACCGGACGGGGCACGCATGTGCAGACCTCGTTGATCGAGGCGCTGCTGGATTTCCAGTTCGAGGTGCTGACCACGCATTTCAACGATCCGAAAGATCGATTGCCCCAGCGCAGCGCGGTGAGCAATGCCCACGCTTATCTGGCGGCGCCCTATGGTGTTTATCGCACCGCTGACGGCTTCCTGGCAATCGCCATGACGCCGGTGCCCCGGCTGGGCGAAGTGCTCGGCTGCGATGGTTTGCTCAAATATGCCGATCCGCAGCAATGGTTCACCGCTCGCGACGCGATCAAGGCGGAATTGAGCGCATTCGTGCGCCAGCAGAGCACCGCTCACTGGCTCAATCTGCTGGTGCCAGCCGATATCTGGGCCACGGAAGTGCTGGACTGGCATCAATTGCAGGCCACGGCCGGGTTCAAGGCCCTTGAGTTCGTGCAGAAGCTGCAATTGTCAAATGGCGAAAGCATCCTGACGACACGCTCACCGCTGCGCTTCGATGGCCGCCCGCTCACATCCGAGCGCCCGGCTCCAAGCGTGGGGCAGCACAATGCCCAGATCGACGCCGATTTTGCGGTTCCCAACCCATGATGAGGGGACAGACACTGCCATGACCAAAGCCATTCTGCCTGACGATCCTATCCGCACACGCCTTGCCACCTGTTATACCGGCGTCGTCAATGACGTCATGCGCGCCATGGGCCTGGCCAATTTCAACTTGCCCACGCAATTGCGGCCATTGGTACCCGATCAGGTGTTGTGCGGACCGGCGTTCACCATCGAAGGCCGGATCGACGAAACCGCCGATCCGCACGAGACGCTGGTGGCCTGGACAGGGTTGTTGTCCAAGGCCAAGCCGGGCCATATCTGGGTCAGCCAGCCTCACGATGGAACCGTGGGCCATATGGGTGAGCTATCGGCGGAGGCGCTGGTCCTGCGCGGCGTGCTGGGCTGCGTCGTCGACGGCGGCATTCGCGATGCCGATTTCATCCGCCGGCTCAAGTTCCAGACCTGGCACCGGTTTTTCACCGCGCGCGACATCGTGGGCCGCTGGCTGCCCAGCGGCACTGAGGTCGATATCGTCATCGGCGACGTCACGATCCGGTCGGGGGACTATCTGCTCGGCGATCTGGATGGGCTGGTTCGGGTGCCTCGCCAACTGGCGGAGGAGATCACTACGCGCGCCGTGACTGCCATGGGGACGGAAAGCCAGGTGCGCCGCGCCATTCTCGAGGGCATGGACCCACAGGCCGCCTACCTGCAATTCGGAAAATTCTGACGGGATATAGCGGGTGCTTGACAAGCGAAGCACTTTGTCTTTTGTATATAAAAAATAGTTTTACTTAAGAAACAATGCGCCAGACACCGCTGGGTCTGGCGCCATAATGGCGGACGTGCCGGAACATAGGGTTCCTGCCGGTTCCGCAAGGGAGGAAACTTTGATTAAGAGAGCCTTGCTCGCTGTAGCCTTTGCCCTGGCGGCAACGGCCGTTCAGGCCGAGACGATCCAACTGCGCTTCGCGACTTCGGTCGCCGACACCAAGGAGCCATCCTATATCGCGATGGAAGCCTTTGCCAAACGCGTCGAGGAGCGCAGCAATGGCCAGATCCACATCGACATCTTCCTGGGCGAGCAACTGGGCGCCCAAAAGAAGGTCAACGAGATGGTTAAGGGCGGCGCGGCCATGATGAGCATGACCGACTATGGCCAGCTCGGCCAGTTCTCCGCCGATATGGGCCTGGTGGCCGGTCCTTACATTTTTGGCGGCATGGAAGATGCCGAGCGGCTGTTCGCCTCCGACGTATTCGCTGAAATGAGCGACAAGCTGGCGGCCGATGGCATCAAGATCATCATGCCCAATGGCCTGTTCGGATACCGCCATTTGCTGGCCGACAAGCCGGTGCGCACGCCCGCCGACCTGGCCGGCATGACGGTGCGCGTTCCCCCGTCGCCCATCATGCTGGCCGCGTTCCGGGCTCTGGGCGCCCGTCCGACCGAAATTCCATGGGGCGATGTCTATAACGCGTTGCAGTCCAACGTGGTCAACGCCGCCGAGGCCCCTTATGCCTCGGTCTACGGCTCCAAGTTGAATGAAGTGCGCAAGGTGATGTCGCAGACTTCGCACCAGATCATGTTCACCGCCTGGGTGACCAGCACCAGCTTCTTCGATGGGCTGGACCCGGCCTTGCAGACTATCCTGCTGGAAGAGGGTGAGCGGGCTGCGGCCGAGCTGACCGCGGCTACCCTGGCCAGCGACGCCTCGTTTGAGCAATTGCTGGTCGATGGCGGCGTCGAGATCGTCAAGGACGTCGATATCCCGGCATTCCAGGCCCTGACACACGAAGCCTATGATGCCGTGCCCAACCTGACCCCAGGTATTCTCGATCGCATGCGCGAAGCCATGCAGCCGAACTAGCGCAAGGGGCGAAAAGCCGGTTCCCGGCTTTTTGCTATCGTCTTGCCCTTCGAAGCTCAGAGCTGTCGATCCGGTCCTGCCGGATCGACAGCACCCGGCGCTCGCAATCCAGACCAATCGGAGCAAAACCATGGCGCTCGACGTCCCCAATTCGCCGCCGGCGCCGGTGCCGCTATGGCATCGGCTCGATGAAGCGATCGGCATCGTCTGCCTCATAATTACCACCGGTTCGGTGAGCTGGGGCGTGATTACACGTTATCTGTTTCCACAGCCTGCGGCCTGGACCTATGAAGTGGCGACCATGAGCTTTGCATGGTTGGTGTTTTTCGGCACCGCCGCCGGCGTGCGCTACCGCATGCACGCCGATATCGACATCGTTGTTGCAACCTTTCCCGCGAAATGGCAGCGCATCGTGGCGATCGCCAACTGGGTGTTGCTGGCCCTGCTGTTCGCCCTGATGGTTGGATTGTTTGCCTGGCAGGCGGTGGTTACGCACACGATCTATTCCATCGCGCTCAACCTTCCCCGATCGCTGATCTATGGCCCGATCGCCGTCGCCTGCCTGATGATGCTGGTGCATCACATGGCGTTCTGGGGTTCGTGGAACGATCCTGCCGTCGAACCCGCCCCGGAGGCACGCACATGACCACGCTTGCAATTTGGCTGCCTGCCGTCCTGCTGGTGCTGCTCCTGGTGCTGCGCACACCGATCACCTGGGCGATGGCGATTGCCGCGTTGAGCTTTTTCGGGCTGAGCGGCAGCCAGGTGCCGCTGGCCGCCTATGCCCAGGAACTTGTCGAGGGCACCCAGTCGATCTCGCTGCTGGCGCTGCCGTTTTTCGTTTTGGCCGGCTGTATCATGAACGCCTCGGGGATCACCCGCAGGCTGGTGGGGATCGCCGAAGTGCTGGTTGGGCACATGACCGGGGCCCTGGCGCAGATGTGCACCGTGCTAGGCACGCTGTTGGGGGGCCTGACCGCTTCGGCCAATGCCGACGCCGCCATGCTGGCCAAGACCATCGGCGTGCAGATGGTCGAACACAAATACAGCCGCGCCTTCGCCGCGGTCATCACCTCGTCGGCGTCCATCATCACCAGCCTTATCCCGCCGTCGATCGGCCTGATCATCTATGGCTACATGGCCGAGTCTTCGGTTGGCCGCCTCTTTGCCGCCGGCATCGTACCTGGCCTGTTGCTGGCCTGCGGGCTGATGATCGTGACCTACTTCACCGCCGTGAAGCGGGGCTACAAGCCGCAGCGCACCGAGCGTGCCTCGAACAGCGAAATCCTGGGCACCATACGCGACGGATTGTGGGCGCTCTCGATCCCGGTGATCATTTTCGCCGGCACGCGCTATGGCATTTTCACCACGACCGAGTCCGGCGCCGTGGTGGTGGTCTATGTGTTGTTCGTGGCCATGGTGGGGTATCGCGAGTTCGACCTGCGGCGGCTCCCGGCCGTGCTGGCCGAAGCGGTGCTGGATACCAGCACGGTGATGATCATGATCTGCGCAGCGGCCGCTTTCGGGTTCTACCTGGCCTGGGAACAGGTTCCCCAGTCGCTGACCGGCTGGCTCTCGGTGATGGCGGACAATCCGCTGCTGCTGCTCATCTGCATCAACGTGATCCTGATCATCCTGGGCACCGCCATCGAAGGCTCGTCGGCACTGATCATCCTGACGCCGATGCTGGTGCCGCTGATCGAGCAGGCCCACATCGACAAGGTGCATTTCGGCATCCTGCTGGTGACCAATCTGACCATTGCCGGCATCACCCCGCCGGTGGGAGGACTGATGTATATTTCGTCCCAGGTGCTGGGCGTCAAGATGATAGACTATGCCCGCGAAGTGCTGCCCTATCTGGGTATGATGTTCGTGCTGCTGGGCATCCTGACCGTGTTTCCGCAAATCTCGTTGTGGCTGCCCAACCTCATCTACGGCGGCGTTTCGGTGCAGTGAACCAACTTTCAGGAGAGCGGCCAATGGCCCAAAAGAACCCCAATCCCGATCCCGCACTGCATGAAGCCATTCCCGTATGGAACATGGAGACCTGGCTTTACGAAGACCTGGTGGTGGGGCAGCGCTCCCGCTCGATCCGCCGCACCATTTCGGAAGGCGAGGCGATGATGTTCAACACCCTGGTGATGGACCTGCATCCCTATGTTGCGGACGAACCGTTCGCGCGTGAGCAGGGGGTATTCGGGCGGCGCCTGGTCGCGGGCGCCCAGGTGTTCAGCTATGGATTGGGGTTGTTCGCCCACAACAACACCAAGACCTTCAGTTATGGCTATGACAAATTGCGCTTCATCAAGCCGGTGTTCATCGGCGACACGATCTATGGCATCCGCACCATTCTGCGGACCGAGCCGAAATACGCCGATATGGGGCTGATGGTGTGCAGCTATGAAATCTTCAAGCATGATGGCCAGCTTGTGCTGTACTGCGAGCATCTGCAGACGGTGCAGTACCGCGATGCCGCCGCGGCAGGTGCGCCCCTAGCGGCGCAGCCCTGAGGTCGAGATGGACTGGGCCCGCCCTTTCGAGGATTTTTCCGGCAAGGTCGTATTGGTCACCGGCGGCGGCACCGGCATCGGTGCTGCCGTGGCACAGGCGTTCGCCGCCTGTGGCGCCCATGTGGCGATCCATTGCAATGCCAGCGTCGTCGAGGCCGAAGTGGTATGCGAAACGATCCAGGCCACCGGTGGGCGGGCGGCGGTATTTCGCGCCGACCTGTGCGATCCGGGCGCTTGCGGGCAATTGGTGGACACGGTGGCCGCCGCGCTGGGCGGGGTGCATGTATTGATCAACAATGCAGGCAATACCTTCGAGCGGCAGCCGACGGCAACGCTCGACGACCAGGCGTTCCGTCAATTGGTCGATCTTAATTTCGGCTCGGTGTTTGCGGCCTCGCGCGCTGCCGTGCCCCATTTTCGAGCTCAGGGGCGCGGCACGATCATCAATACCGGATCGATTTCAGCCCGGATCGGCGGCACTTCCGGCACCGTGGTTTATGCGGCGGCCAAGGCGGCCGTCGCCACTTTTACCCGTGGCCTGGCGCGAGAGCTGGCGCCGGAGGGTTTTCGCGTCAACGCGGTTGCGCCCGGCGTGATAGACACGCGCGTGCATCATCGCTACACCGACCCCGACGTCATGGCCAAATTCACCGCTGCCATTCCGATGGGCCGCGTGGCCAGCCCGCAAGAATGCGCCGGCGCCTATTTGTTCCTGGCGAGCGAGCATCTGGCTTCGTTCGTCACCGGGCAGGTCATCGAGGTCAATGGTGGCCAGTTGATGGTCTGATCCAGGGGGAAGGGGAGTGCACCGGCTTGAGCGACGAGAATAAATACACCGCCCCCGCGCTGGAAAAAGGGCTCGACATCCTGGATGTGCTGTCCTCGCAGGACCATGGGTTGACGCAGGCCGAGATTGCCCGCGCGCTCAACCGGTCGGTGAGTGAGATTTTTCGGATGCTGGCGGTGCTGCGGCGGCGCGGCCTGGTCGATCTCGACCCAGATAGCGATCGTTATTATCTGACCACCAAGCTGTTCGAGATGGCCAATCGTACCCCGATCCTGGCCCGGCTGACGGTCGCGGCAGGCCCGATCATGCGGCGGCTCGCCGATACCACCGATGAATCGGTGCATCTGGCGGTGCTGTCTGAGGGCAATGTCCTGGTGGTGGGGCAGGTCGACAATCCAGGCTATAACGTGCTCAGCGTTCGCCTGGGCACGCGGGTTGATGCCTGGCGTACCTCGTCGGGCCGGGTGATCGCGGCCAATCAGCGCCAAGTCGATATTGCCGCCTTCGTGGCGCGTTATCCCCATCCCGATGGGATAGCGGCGGCTGCACTGATGGAGGAATTGGCGAGCGTGCGGGCCCGGGGCTATGAGCAGATGGCCAGTTATGTGATCAAAGGCGTCATGAATATCAGCACCCCGATCATCGGCCATGACGGGATTGCGGTGGCGGCGATGACCATCCCCTATGTTGATCGCCATTTCGGCAGCATGCCGATTGCCGAGTGCCGCACGCTGCTGACGGCCGCCGCCGCGACCCTGTCGCGAGCCATCGGCGGCAGCGTCGAAAGCCCCGCCTCCTGAGCCGGACCGAACGTGGCCGGTTCGCTCGGAATGGTGATGCTCATTGTGCTGGTCTTGTGTCTGGGCGGGGCAATCCGCTGGTGCCAAATTGCCGGCTCCACTGGCGAACGCTACCCAAAAGGGGTTGAGCATCGCTCTTTCTGCCTTTAGCTTCGCGGGCTTTGCAGCCCCGGGAGGCACCAATGAGCGCATTCCACCACCTGCTCGCCAACAATTTGATCGCCAATATCACCAATTACACGGTCTGGTTCGCCGTGACGTTCTGGGTCTATCTCGAGACGAAATCGGTGTTTGCCACCGGCATGATCGCGGGCGTCTATCTGGTGTTCACGGCCGGCTTCGGCTTCTGGTTCGGCAGCATCGTCGATCATAATTCCAAGAAACTGGCCATGCTGGGATCGAGCGTGGTGTCGGCGCTCTTTTATGTGCTGTCGCTGGCCATGCTGATGCTGTGGCCGGAGGCGGCCTTCACCAATCCTTATGGCGTCCACCTGTGGATTTTCGTGCTGCTGGTCATGCTCGGCGTCATTGCGGGCAATATCCGCTCGATCGCGCTGCCGACCCTCGTGACCGTGCTCATCCCCGAGGATCGGCGGGACAAGGCCAATGGCCTGGTCGGCATGGTCACCGGCATCGGCTTTCTGACCACATCGGTCATCAGCGGATTCCTGGTCGCCTGGGGCGGCATGGTGGCGACGCTGGCGCTGGCGTTAGTGCTGACCGTGTTGGCCTTTGGCCATCTCAGTTTCGTGCGGATTGACGAGGGGCGCGTGGAAACGACGCCTGGTGAGCCGGCTGCGCCCAAGACGGTCGATATCAAAGGCACGATTGCCGTCATTGCAGCGGTGCCGGGGCTGTTCGCGCTAATATTCTTTGCCACTTTCAACAATTTCCTGGGTGGCGTGTTCATGGCGCTGCTGGATGCCTATGGCTTGTCGCTGGTGTCGGTGCAGGTATGGGGGCTGTTGTTCGGCGTGCTGTCCACCGCCTTCATTGTCAGCGGCATCATCATATCGCGCACGGGGCTGGGCAAGAATCCGGTGCGGACGCTGTTGCTGGTCAATCTCATCACCTGGTCGGTGTGCTGTGTGTTCACCATCCAGCCGTCGATCTGGCTGCTGGCAGGAGGCTGCTTTATCTGGATGCTGCTTGGCCCTTATGCGGAAGCGGCCGAGCATACCACCTTGCAGAAAGTGGTGCCGCCCGAGCGCCAGGGCCGCGTCTTCGGCTTTGCCCAATCGGTGGAGCAGGCGGCCTCGCCTCTGACCGCGTTCCTTATCGGCCCGCTGACCCAGTTTGCCGTCATTCCCTTCATGACCGACGGGGCGGGGGCGGACGCCATCGGCGCCTGGTTCGGCACCGGACCGGCGCGCGGCATAGCCCTGGTGTTCACCATGGCCGGGCTGATTGGCCTTGTCGTAACCATCCTGGCGCTGCGATCGCGCTATTTCCGGCAATTGTCGGCAGCCTATGCCGGCGGACCGGATGACGATGACGCCGATAGTGCAGTCACGGCGAGCCCGACCTAGCGATGGTGGGTCGCTCTTAGCGGCGGCGCCAACGGTCGAGGATGCGCTCGCGCCAGGTTCTGAGATGGAGCTGTCCGAGTACCAGCCGCCGAACGGTTTCTTCAGAGCCATCGGCACCAGCCCGCAAGCGTATAATCCGGCCATCGATATTGGCGTGGATCATGCCGCTTTCCACGAAGTAGCTCGCCTTGATGATCCGTCCGCTATCCAGGACCTGAAGGTCCCGCACGATATGTTCGTCCTGCATTTTGGCCTCCGCATCCCAGCATAGCGCCAAATTCGCCATGCGGTCCAGCGGTACGCGATGCGGCCGGCAAGCCAAGTGCCAGACGGCGATTCAGAGGGGCTCCACGGCGATCCGGTAGCGCGTCGAAAAGATCTCACCGGCGGTGAAGTGCCGCGCCGTGGGAATGCCCGAGCGGGCAATCGGGTTATCGGCCTGGGCGGTCTCCGGACTGAGCCCGAATGGTGAACAGATCGGCTCCATGCCCAGCGCCAAATGCCGCCCGCTCCATGGTGCCATCTGGCGGCCGCGATTACTGAACCATAGCAGCAGGCTGGGGAAATGCTCGGCCTGCCAGGACAGACGCAGCCGGTAGCCCTCGGCATGATTGGCCAGCGCCGCCGTGCCGTCCACCCCATTCAGCTGCAGCAACTCTTCGGTCGCGCCAGCGAACGGCAATGCGGTGGCGTCGATGCTCGATCCATTGCGGGCCGGTACCGCCGTCATCTGGCTGAACTTCCGGTCGATGGCGAACAGGGCGGCGCCCGGCTCGACCGTGCCGGGATAGGTGCGGCCATGATCGAAGCGGCCCGGCTCCAGGCGGGCTTGTCCCGGCTGCAGCGGCAGGTGAAAAGTCGAGTGGAGGCCCAGCGGCATGACGCAGTCAGCGCGTGCTTCGATCCGCAGCTCGATATCCACTGCCGGCGCCGTGGGGTCGGGCGTGATGGTACGTTCGAGGCGGCGGATCGGCGCGTCTGCCGGATAATCGATAGACAGGGCCAGGCTGTTGCCGACCGCATTTTCCCAGCGCCAGTCATGATTGGAGCTATGGCCATGGACCGCTTCGCCAGCGGCAGGCGGCGTCATCACGGCTGCCCAGTCCGGTGGAGCCGTTGGGTCGTCCACCCCATAGCCGAACGGCACGCAGGGCCATTCGCCGCGTAGCTTGCGCAGGATTCCCGGCAGGGCTTCGGTGCCGGGTTCGCCGGCCCAGGGCGCGATATGCATCGGGCTGACCTGCCGCCCATCGGGCAGCACGAAACTCAGCGGCGCCAGCATGGCGCCCAGCCGCTGCACCGCCAGCGCGCCGTGCTGCCAGCCCAGCCCGCGATAGCTGTCCGGGCCGGCACTCACGGTGCCGCTCCCGCCGCACGCGCTTTTTCGGCGGCCCGCGCTGCGCTTTTTTGAGCAAAGGCCTGCACGCGGGCCTGGCCGATTTCGCTGCGATACAGCGCATTGACCAGCTTTTGCTCCTCGCGCAGGCCGTGTTCCAGATCGGGGCCCTGGGCAAGTGCCGTCAAAAGCTTCAGACCTTCGATGGCGGCGGGCGGTTCAGCCGCAATCTGTGCGGCCAGTTCCAGGGCGCGGGGCAGTACCTGCTCGGGCTCGGTCATTTCGTTGATCAACCCGGTGGCGAGCAAGCTGCTGGCCGGCACGATGGCACCGGTCAGCAGGAGGAAATTGGCCTGGTTCCGCCCCAGCTTCTGCACGCTGCGCTGGGTGCCGCCGCCGCCCGGCACCAGACCGAGCTTGATTTCGGGCAGGCCCAGCCGCGTGTGCTCGCAGGCGATGACCAGATCGCAGCACAGCACCAGCTCAAACCCGCCTCCAAGCGCGAAACCGTTGACGGCGGCGATCACCGGCTTGGCGTTCTGCTCGATGGCGGCATACATGCGCGTGCCGTTACTCTGGAAGGCATCGAATTCTGGCCCGCTCTGGGCGGCATATTCCTTGATATCGGCCCCGGCCATGAATGCGCGCCCTTCGCCGGTCACCACGATGGCGCCGATCTCGGGATCGGCCGAGAGCGCTTCGAATGCGGCGATGATCTCGCTCTGCATCAAGCGGTTCATTGCATTGAGCTGGTCGCCGCGCCGGAAGGTGACGAGGGCGACGCGACCCTGCCGGTCGATACCAAGGGTTTCAAAAGACGCCGGAGCCACGCTCAGACCTCGGTCACGGTCATGTCGCCGGCCTGTCTCAAGCGCGGCGATATCGGTGGTGGAAATGCCGAATTCAGCCAGGATCTCACGGCCGTGCTGACCCACCAGCGGCGCCGGCCGGTCGATCGTCGCCGGTGTTTCGCTCATCTTGACGGCGGGCGCCACGACGCGGACCGTCCCCGCATGGGGATGCTCATAGGAGGTGATCATGCCCATATGCCGGACCTGGGGATCCTCGGACGCCTTGCGGATGTCGTTGACGCCGGCGCACCAGATATCGGCGGCGAGCAGCCGGTCGAGCAGATTTGCGCTGGTAAATTTACGGGTCTCGGCGTTGACCTTTTCCCACACCTCGTCGCGCTGCTTGAACAGCGTTTCCAGATCGTCGTAAATGGCAAGCTGCGGGGCATCGAGCGTTTCATAGAGCGTCTTGAACGGGCTCATGGCGATCGAGACATAGAGGCCATCGCTGGTCTCGTAGATGCCGAACGGGGCCTGCATGCCGGGATGGCCAATGCCCGAATTGGGGCGCTTGAAATCCTCGCCCAGATTGAGCACGCCAACGAATTCCTGCCCCAGATGCGCCAGCATGCCGGCAAGCAGGTTAACCTCGATCTTCTGGCCCTTGCCGGTTTTTTCCCGATAGTACAGCGCCGACAGGATGCCATAGACCATGTTCATCGCCCCGATCTGGTCGGCCAGTCCGGCGCCAGCGGGCACCGGAGCCTGGTCGCCGCGTCCGGTATTGGCGATCAGCCCGGCCAATCCCTGGATCAGCATGTCCTGGCCGGGGCGGTTAACATAGGGGCCTTCTTCGCCATAGCCGGAGCCAGAGCAATAGATGATGCCCGGATTGACCGCCTTGAAGTCTTCATAGCCATAACCCAGCTTGGCCAGCACGCCGGGACGGAAATTCTGCACCACGATATCGGCCTTGCGGGCCATCTCCATGATGATGGCATGCACCTTGGGGCTTTTGAGGTTCAGCGCGATCGAGCGCTTGTTGCGGTTCCAGGCCAGGAAATTGGGGCTTTCCGTGCCGCCGACCCATTTGGCGAAAAAGGTCATCGAGCGGAACATGTCGCCGGCCCCGGCACGTTCGATCTTGATCACGTCGGCGCCCATATCGGCGAGCAGCTGGGTGGCGAATGGCCCCTGCAGCAAATGGCTGAAATCCAGGATGGTGACGCCGGCGAGCGCTTTGTTCATTTCGGGGGTGCTCAAATTTTCGGTCATGGGGCGCCTAGACAAGATCGGGGACAAAACGGGGGGTGACGCAGAGGCCACCGTCGACGCGCAGATCGATGCCGGTGGTGAACCCGGCGGCGTCGCTGGCAAGATAGACGGCGGCTTCGGCAACCTCTTGCGGGCTCGCCGATCCGCCCGATCGGGTGCATCTTGACCCACGCCCGCGCCACCTGGTCGCCCAGATCGGCGATGACCTGTTCGTTCATCGGCGTGTTGATGGTGCCGGGGGAGATGGAATTGAAGCGAATTTTGTGCGGGCCGAACTCGACGGCCATCTGGCGCGTCATCGCCATCACCGCGCCCTTGGCGCCGGCATAGGCGGTCCAGCCGTCCAGCCCGATATGGCCCTGGGCCGAGGCCATGTTGATGATGGAGCCGCCCTGTTGGGCGATCATATGGGGCAGCACATGCTTGCAGCCGCGAAACACGCTGGTGAGGTTGACGGCGATCAGGCGGTGCCACTGCTCGTCGGTCATTTCGTGCACGGGCATGCCGCCGATGGCGATGGCGGCATTGTTGACGAGAATATCCACCCGGCCTTTGGCGGCAACGGCCGTGCCGATCAGGCCGGCGATATCGTCGTCGCTGGAGACGTCGCAATGCACATATTGGGCGCCCAGTCCCTGCCCGGTGAGTTCGGCGGCGAAGGCTTGGCCCTTGGCATCGTTGATATCGGCGACAAATACATAGGCGCCTTCGCGCGCCATGGCCGCGCTGATGGCATGGCCGATCCCGTCGGCGGCTCCGGTCACGATGGCAATCTTGTTGATCAGGCGATCCATATTGCTTGTCCTGTCGCTTAGCGCCGGCGGCGCTTGAATTCGTCGAACGCCACGGCGGCGATGATGATGACGCCGGTGATGACCAGTTGCCATTCCGTCGCCATGTTGAGCATGCCCAGCCCATTGGAGAGGAAGGCCAGGATCAGCACGCCGAGCGCGACTCCCAATAGGCTGCCGACGCCACCGGACAGGCTGACGCCCCCGAGCACCACGGCTGCCACCACCTGGAATTCAAAATTCAGCCCGGCCACATGCACCGCCGAGCCGAGGCGCGACGCCAGCAGGATACCGGCGACCCCGGCCAATAGCGCGCTGATCAAAAAGCAGACAAATTTGACCCAGCGCACATTGTAGCCGGCCAGCCGCGCCACTTCCTGATTGCCGCCCACGGCATAGATATTGCGGCCAAACGCACGGTGCCGCATCAGATAGCCAAAGGCTAGCAGCAGCAGGATCGCGATGGCAGCGGGGTAGGGCAGTACACCGAACAGGCGACCGTTGCCGAGCTGGAAGAACTCCTCCAGCATGGCTTCGTCCGGAATGGAACGCTGACCGGTATAAAGATAGATGCCACCGCGCATGACGAACAGCGAGCCCAGTGTGACGATCAGCGAATTGATCCGCAGATAGGCCGACAGGTACCCGTTGATGGCGCCGATGATGAGCGCCAGTGCCAGTGCACCGGCAATGCCCAGCGGCAGCGAGCCGGTGGCATTCATGATGGTCGACCAGCGGGATGGCAACCGCACCCGACAGGGAGCCGATCGACACATCGATTTCGCCTGACAGCACAACGATGGCCAGACCGATGCCCGCCACCATGGCGAGCGAGGCCTGCCCCAGCACATTGGTGATGTTGCGCGTGGTCAGGAACGATTCCGATGCCAGCGAGAAAAACACGAGCAGCAGCACGAGACAGATCAGCAGCGCCACCTCGTTGCGGCGCGCCAGGGCCACGAGCATGCCGGGTGCGGCGCGGCCTATAGGGGCGGCGGTGGGGCTAAGCGATTGCGGCATTGAGAATCTTCTCCTGGGTAGCATCCTCGCGCGTCATGGTCGCGGTGATGCGGCCTTCCGCCATGACTACGATGCGGTCGCTGAGGCCGAGCAGTTCGGGCATTTCCGAGGTCATCATGATGACGGCAAGCCCTTCACCGGCCAGCCGGTCGATCAGGGCAAATATTTCCGATTTGGCCCCGACATCGATTCCGCGGGTCGGCTCATCGACGACGATGACCTTGAGACCGCGCATCAGCCAACGGGCAAGCAGCACCTTCTGCTGATTGCCGCCCGACAGATAGCGGATCTCCTGATCCAGACTTGGCGTCTTGACGCGGAACCGGTCGACGAACGCCTGGATGGCGCTGGCCTCCTTGGCTTCATCGATAAATCCGGCGGTCGCATAGCGCGACAGCGTCGCCAGGCTCATATTCTGGCCGACCGGAAGCTCCAGCATCAGCCCTTCGGATTTGCGGTCTTCCGTCAGCAGGCCGATGCCGAGCGCCACCCCGGTTCTGGTATCGTGCGGGCGCAGCGGAGTGCCACCGATCGTGATACGGCCGGTGCGGATCGGGTCGAACCCGACAATGGCTTTGGCCAATTCGGTTCGGCCCGCCCCCATGAGGCCGAAAAAGCCCAGCACTTCCCCGGCCTTGGCCTCGAACGCGATATCCTTGAGCTTGGTCGCCGTCGACAGATCACTCACCGACACCATGACCTCGTCGCGGGCGGCGCCGCGCAAGCGCGGAAATAAATTGTCGATCCGCCGCCCGATCATGTCGTGGATCAGCGTATCGTTGGTATGCTCGCCCACCGGCTTGGTTGAGATGTGGCGTCCGTCCCGCAATACGGTGACCGTATCGGCGATTTCGAACACTTCATCGAGCTTGTGGCTGACATAGAGCACGGCAATGCCCAGTGCGGTCAGGCGGCGGATGACGCCGAACAGCAGCGCCACTTCGTTGGGCGTGAGGGATGAGGTCGGCTCATCCATCACCACGATCTGCGCCTCGGTGCGCCAGTGCGCGGGCAATCTCGACCATTTGCTGCTGGCTGACGGGCAGATCGCCGGTGCGCGCAGCCGGATCGACATTGAAGCCAATGCGTTCGAACAAGGCGGCGGCTTCCGCCCGGATCGTATCCCATTTGATCGATCCGATGCGGTTGCGCGGGTAGCCTTCGAGAAAGATGTTCTCGGCCACGGTGAATTCGGAGATCAGTGCGATTTCCTGGAACACCACCTTGATGCCGAGGCGCAGCGCATCGCGTGGCGTGCGCATCTCCACCTCGGTGCCGCCAATCCGGATCGAACCGGCGTCCTTGTTGTAAACTCCGGCGAGAATTTTGATGAGCGTCGATTTGCCGGCGCCGTTCTCACCCATCAAGGCGTGAACACGGCCACGCTCGAGGCGCAGATCGACGTCTTCCAAAGCCAGAACGCCGGGGAAGCTCTTGCCGATGCCGCGCATTTCGAGCGCAGGCACCGCGTTGACGTCCGCGTCGGGGAGGGTCTCAGTGAGCATTGTTTTTCCTCCGCACGATATCGAGGTAGGTGGCGGCGACGATAATCACGCCCGGCACCACCATCTGCAGGTTCTGGTCCAGGCGCAAAATGATGATGCCATTGTCGATGACCTTCAAGATCAACACGCCCAGCAGCGTGCCGATGAGTGTGCCGCGGCCACCGGCCAGGCTGGTGCCGCCCAGGATCACCGCGGCAATGACGGTCAGCTCGAAGCCCCGTCCCGCGGTGGGCTGGCCGGTATTCATCAACGAGGCCAGCACCAGGCCGGCGAGACCGACCAGCAGCCCGGTCACCACGAACACGATCAGCTTGAGCCGTTCGGGGCGCAGGCCGGACAGGCGCACCGCCTTGGCATTGGCGCCGACGGCATAGATGTAGCGGCCCAGCGTGGTATGGCGCATTACGACATAGGCGACGGCAAAGACGACGGCGGCGATGATGACCGGAATCGGCACAGGCCCGACATAACCCGTGCTGATATCGGTGAAGGCGCGCAGCGAATGGCGGTTTTGCACCGCTTCGCGGGTGTAAAGGAAGACCCCGCCTTGCAGGATCATCATGGTGGCGATGGTGCCGATCAGCGAATTGACCTTGAGCTTGGTCGCCACGAGCCCGTTGAACAGGCCAACAGCGCCGCCGAACGCGATCCCTGCCAGCGCCCCCATGGCCACGCTATTGGTGCGGTTGGTGACGTCCATGGCGACGCAGCCGGAAAATGCCAGCGACGCGCCAACCGAAAGATCGACTTCGGCTGCGATCAGCAGCATGGTCATGCCGGATGCTACGATCAGCACCAGCGCGCATTGGCGCAGGATGGCGATGATATTTTCGACCGAGTAGAATTGCTGCGCGCCCAGCGAGATGGCTATGCACAGCACGACAAGAAGCCCGATCAGCACGATCTGGCTGTTGCCGGTCAAGGCACTGACGAATGAGGGGCGTCGTTGCGGATTTGCGATATCGGTCATGTGTGCGGCACCCTGGCGACAGCGGGATGGAGTGCCGGGGTCACGGACTGCAACCCCGGCATGGTGATGGTCCTGAAGCCTATAGGTCGGCTGCAGTCTTCATGCACTTTTCCGGCGGCTGGACCGCATTGACGGCGTCCCAGTTGATGGTCCGGGTGGTGCCTTCGACCGAGTAGAACTGCTTCCAGGCATCCCCGATCATTGGCGCGGTCGGGCTGACGATGTGCTCGGGAACGGGCTCATGGTTGAACAGCTTGACGGCTGCGTCAATGGCGGTGAACCCGACCTTTTCGGGGAACATTGCCGCTTCGATCTTGTAGGACGGCTCGGTGTCCATCATGTTGATGAAGCCGAGGCCCTCGCCGCCGGTGCCAACCACCAACAGGCCATCCTGCGACTTGCCGGCAGCCTTCCAGGCCTGCAGCCCGCCAGTCGCCGAGTTGTCGTTGATGCCGTAGATGATGTTGATGTCGCCATTCTGGGCCAGCGCCGCCGCCGACACTTCCAGCGCCCGGTCCGGGTTGCCGCCGCCATCGAGGTCATGGACCATCACGGCGTCGGGCAGCACGGAATGCAGGCCATCCATGAAGCCCTCCGAACGCAGTACCGTGCCCGACAGGAGCGGCAGGCCGACATTCATCACCTTGGCGACGCCGCCGAGATTGTCGGTTGCGTATTTGCCCGCTTCGATACCGGCATGATAGCCCGTGTCGTAGTCGCAGATGGCGACCATCGTCGTCATGCCGGTGACTGGGTTGCCTTCCAGCACGACCGGAATGTCGTCCTGCTTGGCGCGCCGCAGCAGCGGCACGACGCCTTCTTCATTGACCGGCGTGATGATGAGGACATCCACGCCCTGGGACATGAAGTCCTCGGCAGCGCGATACCTGCTTGGCAACGTCGAGATTGGCATCGCGCACTTCGAGTTCGATGCCAAGTTCCGCCGCGCGGTCGGTCATGCCCTTGATGACGTTCTGATACCATTCATGCGTCGCATAATTGGTGACGTAGCCGATCTTTTTCGGCAGTTCGGCGGCATAGGCGGATGCAGAGGCCATCACCGCCAATACGGCGGAGGTGGTCAGCAGTTTCACTGTCAGTCTGGTCATTTCTCGTCCTCTCCCATTGTGAGCTCTTCCATGGATTGCGGGATCGTCCCGCCAATCCAATTGTCGGCTGCCGGCTTAGGCCGGCTTTATTCATTGCAGTGGCGGAGCCTGCGCGCCGCTATCGGCTGCGACCAGGCGCGCCGTGCCAGCGGCGTCTCGCGCCAGAATCTCATCGAACAGGGCACCGCGCTCGCGGGCCCCGACAAACTCAAGCCGGCGCAGGCCCAGCGGATCGATATCGCGACGCAGCACCGCCAGCTCAGCCGGCGTCGGCAATTCCAGCGTGTGGCAGCGTGCCGAAAAGATCACCGCGAAGCCGGTCGCCGCGACGATGGCATCGCGCGTGACGCCGGGCATGATTTCCACCACCACCAACTGGCCGGCTTCGGCCTGGTAGCGGAACACGCATAAATTGGTGATCAGCCAGATATCGCCCGGCCGATAGCCGGCCGCGGCACGCTCATCGGTCGCGATCAGCCCGCGTGCCGAACTGACAGCCTCGACGCTCTCCACTAATGAGAGTGGGCTATGGCGCGGCACATAGACCACATAGTCCCGGTGCATATTGGCGACGTCCGACATGCCGCCCTGTCCCGGCAGCCGCAGCTTGCCGCCCGATGGTTTGGTCAGCTCGATATTGTTCGTGTGGCCTGCCGCGTCGATCTGGGCGGCGCCGATGATTTCGTGGGTTACCAGGCCGGCCTGGTAATAGGTGGAATAGGTGTCGTCGCCGCCACAATGGGCGACGGCGCTATCGGCATCCATGGCTTCGAGCAGCGTCAGCGTCATGGTGCCGGGCGCAATATCGAGATGGCCGCAACTGAAGGTGGCAATGAGCAGATCGGGCGCGTGCATTGCCTTGGCCAGGCGGTAGGCGACATTGCCCAGCGGCGACACCGCACCGGCACTGGCAAAGCAGTCATTGTCCAGCATGCGGGCGATCCGCACCGCCATGATCTCGTCGACGCTGGCCGGCCGGGCCTCATCGGCTTGCGCATCCCGGAACGCCTCGGGCGTTACGGCGGTGGCGGGAAGGCGCGCCGCGCCCCTGAGGCGTTTGGATGGCGCGTCATCGGGCAGGGCCAAGCCATCGACAAGGCTGCCATGCTCGCCTTCCAGCACTTGCCGGATGTGGGCATAGTCGGTGGCATAGTAAGGCAGGCAGGAGGTTGGGTAGGCGCCGCCGGGCACAGCCGCGATGGCCGTCACCAGGTTGCGCGTTAGGATGGTTTGGCGGCCATGGCGCTGCAACGCCCCGCGGGGCACGATTTCCTCAACCGTCACCAGCACCTGCCGCGCCGCGCCGGCCAGGGCCAGATCCAGTGCCCGGGCGCCGTAAATTTCGACATTCCCATCGACATCGGCGCGGGCTGCATGCAGCAACAGCGTGTCGATGGTTTGCGCCTCGACCAGGGCAACGGCACGCCCCGTCCGCTCGTCGCGATGCCAATGCATGGCGGGGCAACGTTGAGCCATGGTCGAGCCTTCCGGCAGCTGCATCGGCAGGAAGGGCAGGTTCTGCTGGGCCGCCCGCACGCCTTGAATCAGCGCCAACGCCGGCCAGTCGGTGATCGGCAGGCGGCCGGCTTCGGCCACGGCCCGGAAATTGGGCGCCAGGCCAAAAATATCCAGGCTGGAAAAGCAGATGTCGATGCTCGACACAGCATCCGCTTCCAGCAGCAGTTCCAGGGGCAAGCCGCCGGCCCAGGAGAAATAGTTCAGGCCATCGGTGCCGTTGCCGGCAATGGCCCGCAGCAGCGCGATCGGCAATCGCGCAAAATGGTGTCCGCCCACTGCCAGCCTTGTGCCCGACCCGACGCGGCTGGCAAGCTGATCCAGCGTTTCGATCGGGGGGCGATTGGTTTTGGCAAGCGACATGGCGTGTCCCCTCAGACCACTTTGGGCGCAAGGCGGTTGCCGGCGCCCAAATCGCGCGAGATCGCCAGGCCTGCTTCCACGGTCAGCTCGCATACCCGTTCCAGGGGAACGGTTGCGGCGCGCTGGGGCATGTAGGGGACCGTCAGAGCTGCCACGATGTGCCCCAGATAGTCGAAAATCGGCACCGAAATATTGGTGACGCCACCCACGGCGAGGGAGATCTTGACCTCGCGCCCCCTCTCCCGGATCGCGGCGGCACGCGCGGCGATAGAGGCGATTTCGTCGGCTGGTTGGCCTAGGCCGAGCTGCTCATCGAGCCGGGCCCGGATGCGCTCCGACGAATAGGTGTAGATCACCAGGCCAGAACTGGTTTCTTCGAACGGGAAGCGGGCACCCAGGGTCACCGAATAATGCATCGGCAAGGGTGAATCGACCTGCAGCACGATCAGCACTTCACTGCCGTTCAGCACCGCCAGATGACATGACTGCATGCAGGCGGGTGCCAGCCCGCCCATGATTGGCAAAGCCGCGTCGGTCAACTGCCCCACTGCCGGCATCTGATGGGCCAGCTCGAACAGTTTGAGCGACAGCCGATACCGGTCCGAATTGGACGAGCGATAGAGATAGCCGCGCGCCTCCAATACGAGGATGACGCGATAGATTTCATGCACCGTACGCCCGAGCCCGCCTGCCAGTTCGGTCACGGTCATGCCGCCGGCCTGACCGGCCATGAACTCAAGAATATCGAGAGCCTTTTCGGCGGCTGGAACCGCATAGCTGCGGCGGGCCCCGTTTGGTGCCGCCGTATCGTTCTCAGTGGGTTCCAGATCGGCTTTCATTGCGCAGCCCCGACGCTGACGCGCTCGTAGCTCGCGTTCAGCCAATCGGTGAACGGGCGCAGCGGCGCATCGGCATGCACCACTTCGGCCAAACGCAGCGTGGCATCATGGAAGAAACTCACGAAGCCCGGATGCGTCGGCCGCAGGAAGGCGGCATCCAGCGCCGGCAGCGTGCTGCTGAAAAACCCGGCGGTGTGCCGGTTGCTCTCAGCCGATTGCCAAGCGGAGCGGCTGCCCGGCTGTCCACCGGCGGTAACATAGGTGCTCGATTGAAACTGGGGCGAACACAAATATTTCGCATAATCGAACGCCGCTTTCGGATTGGCCGATTTTGCGCTGATGCCGATTCCGGCGCCGCCGAGTATCGTGTGGGCCGGCAGGTCGGCGGCGATCCTGGGGGAGGGGCCGAACGCGATAGGCGCCCCCATTTCCCCGCTGGCGTAGTTCACATAATTGAACAGATAAGGCGCGTAGGCGATCTCGTCGGTTCGAGCCATTGCGTCGAGACAGAGGATTGGGTTCCAGGTCCTGGATTGCGGGTGGACAATTCGTGCCAGCGCCTTCAACTGTCCCACGATGAATTCGGCATCGGCCGGGGCCAGGAAACCGCCTGCCACATGGCCCGGGCGGAGCCCCAGACTGGCGGCCACCGAAACCAGCGTGCACATCAAATCGGTGGGGACAGACGGCCAGGCCACTGCCAGGCCTAAGGCGTTCAGCCGGGGTGCCAGCGCAAGCACGGCGTCAAGCGTCTGCGGCACGGCCAGATTATGCCGTTCCAGCAGGTCGGCCCGCCAGGCGGCGGTCTGAGCCGCGGCATCGATGGGCAGAGCCCAGATACCACCGTCATATTCATAGGAGCGCCAGCATGCGCCGACGGCGTCCTGGGCAAAGTTGGCCCGGTCATCGTCGGTCAGGAATTGTTGCAGGTCGAGCAGCAGGCCGCGCCCTGCGCCTTCGCCTACGAAAGGATGATCGAAAATCACCAGATCATAGGCGTCGGTATAGTCGGAAAGGTCACCCTCGCCAAAACTGTAAAGGCTGCGCCGGTCCCAGCGCACACCAATGCTCGCCGCCGCGGCATAGCTGTCGATACTTGCCTCCAGCGGGCCCCAGCAGCGCCGGTGATCCCACGCAATTCCAGTGAGCAAGCCATCCTCCTCATGTCCTCCACCAGAGCTTAAGCAGTTTTTTCATTTGTGCAAATAGTTTTTATCAAAGAAAAATGTGCTGATGGGGAGCTGCCACGGCTGTGCCGCGCTCAAAAAGCGCGTGGGTCGACCATTGGGAGAAGGTGAGCAGCGATCGTTCATCAACTGCGACGACGTCGAAGGGTGATGATTTCCAGGCGTCGCAAATCTATGTTCTGGAAAGCGTTATCGAGGCACCGAAATCGGGCCTTAGCCGCGAAGGGCCGCTATGCGTATTGAATGCGATCTGAGGCGGAAGCCCATCATTGGATGTTGTTTTCTTCCAGCCAATATCCCGGCTGTGCGTAGGCTGCTTTCAGCGTTTCGATGAAGAGTTTCACTGCGGTTAGGGGCCTGTAGCGCGGATATACCGCGGTAATGTCGAAACTCGGCAGCGCATATTCATCGAGTACCGTGATCAGGTCCCCGGATGCGAGATGAGCTCCCACTTCCCAGGTGGACCGCCAGGCCAGGCAAAGGCCATCCAGGGCGCGGTTGACCAGCACCTCGCCATCATTGCAATCGACATCGCCATCGATTTTTACGGATACCGGTTTTCCCTGCTCCTGGAAAAGCCAATCGCGATGCCTGCCCGCCGCGAGGTTCACGGCGAGGCAATTGTGATGGGCCAGATCCTCCAGGACGCGGGGAATTCCGTATTTTTCGAAATAGGCTGGAGTGGCGCAGACGACGCGGCGGTTCGTCATCAGTTTGGTGGCAACGAAATTGGGATCGATCACATTCCCGATCCGGATGCACAGGTCGTACCCTTCCCGAACAGGGTCAAAGTAGTCATTGGTGAGATTGAACGACAATTGCACGTCGGGATAGGCGGACACGAATGCCTTGGCGTGCGGGGCGACGTGATGACGGCCGAAATAGGCGGGCGCGAGTACGAATAATTGTCCGCTGACCGGGGCGGCATCGGGGAAAAGTGCGGCTTCCCCGATGTCGAGGTCGATGAGGAGTTCATGGCAATGCTTGAGGAAAAGCGCGCCTTGTTCTGTCAGGGACAACAGCCGCGTCGTTCGGTGGAGCAGCTTTATGCCGAGCCGTTTTTCGAGGGTATCGATGCGCCGGCCCAACATGCTCGAGGTGACCTTCTCCTTGAGCGCCGCGCCCACGAGAGTGCCTTCCTTGGCGACGGCAACGAAAGCCTTTATCTCCTTGTATCTATTCATGTTTGATATCGGCGCCCGCGGTCCAGTAGCCTGGCCTCGAATACAATGACTTCATCCAACTGATGAACAGGGATATTTTGGCGGGGAGGTGTCTTTGCTGCGGATAGACGGCCATGATGTCGTAGTGTGGAAAGATGTAGTCATCCAGGACGGTGATCAATTCGCCCGATGCCAGTTCCTTGGCGACTTCCCACTTCGACCGCCATGCCAGACCGAGCCCCTCCTTGACCCACCGGTTGAGGAGTTCGCCGTCATTGCATGAAAGGTTGCCGCTGACCTTGACCGTGGTTTGCCTGTCCTTGTGCTGGAAATGCCAGCCGCGGTGCTGGCCGCCATGTTCGTTGAAAGCGAGGCAATTGTGCCGCGCGAGGTCGTCCGGCGTTTGCGGGATGCCGTGTTTTCCGAAATAGGCGGGCGTCCCGCACACCACGGAATGACTGGATCCCAACCTGGTGGCGACCAGGCTCGGATCGGCGACTGCGCCCAGACGAATGGCCAGCTCGTATCCATTGCGAACCAGATCGACGACGTGATCGCTCAGGTTCAGCGACACCTTGACCTCGGGATTGGCGGTCATGAAGTCCTGCAGGTGCGGGGCCAAGTGTATCCGCCCGAACGCGGCCGGGGAGGAGACGATGAGATGCCCAGTAGCATAGCGCCGCCCGTCGGTGACGAGACGTTCGGCGGTTTCGAGGCGGGCCAGAATCTTGCAGCAATGTTCGAGAAACACTTCCCCTTGGCCGGTCAGCGTCAGCTTGCGGGTGGTGCGGTGAAAAAGCTCTCCGCCCAGGCGTTTTTCAAGTTGGGTGATGCGGCGACCGATCATGACGGGCGTTACATCCTGTGCGGTGGCGGCACCGGCGAAGCTGCCCTTTTTCACGACCTCCACGAAAGTTTCGATTTCGCGCAATTTGTCCATGCATCACCATTGCGTACTTTTCGTATGAAATGAATCGAATGTTTGTCCTATTATCAATCAAAAAGTTTGCTCGTATGGTCGAATTAACAAAACGACGCTGAAAGAGCGCGGCCACGACAAACAGGCACCCTTGCAGGATACGATTGGCGTCAAGCCTGACGATCGCTGATGAGGGGTGGCCAAAAGAAAAGAACTGCGGGGGAAAATGACGAAAATTGTTAGCGTGGAGACGTTCTCCACCCAATCTCTCAGCATCGTCCGCATTCGCTCGGACGACGGGCTGGAGGGTTATGGTCAGGTTGCCCCTTATAATGCGGACATAACCGCGTCGATCCTGCACCGGCAAATGGCGCCGCGTGTCCTGGGCGCCAATCCAGCCGATATCGCGGCCCTCGTCGACAGCTGCATCGTCGGTGAGCATAAATTCCCCGGCTCCTATACGTGCCGCGCCATCGGCGGTATCGACACCGCCTTGTGGGATATGCAGGGCAAGCGCGAGCAGAAAAGCGTCAGCGCACTATTGGGTGGCACCAAGCGGCAGATGGCCATCTATGGCTCCAGCATGCGGCGGGACATCACGCCCGAGGACGAGGCGGAACGCTTGACCCGTCTTCAGGGGGAGCAGGGCTTCAAGGCATTCAAAATCCGTATCGCCAATAAGTTCGGCAAGGACGTCGATTACTTGCCCGGGCGCACCGAGGCGATCGTTCCCACGGTTCGTAAGGCCATTGGCACGGAGACGCAATTGCTGGTCGACGCCAATAGCGGCTTCAGCCCCAAGCGGGCGATCGAGGTCGGCCATATGCTCGAACAATACGGTATCGGCCACTTCGAGGAGCCATGTCCTTATCCCGAGCTGGAGTGGACCGCGGAAGTGGCCGCCGCATTGACGATCCCGGTATCGGGCGGCGAGCAGGAATGCGATCTGGTTCAATTCCGGCGCATGATCGGCATGAAGGCGGTCGATATCGTGCAGCCCGATATTTGCTATATCGGGGGCATCAGCCGGGCGCTGGCCGTGGCGCGAATGGCCGAGGCAGCGGGACTGCCCTGCACGCCTCATGCCGCGAACCTCTCCATGGTGACGCTGTTTACGCTGCACCTGCAAAGCGCTCTGCCCAATGCCGGTCCTTTCATGGAATTCAGCATCGAGGATGCTCCATGGCTGGATGGGCTGTTCGTGTCGGATCCGTTCAAGGTGGTCGATGGGCACGTGGCGGTGCCGGACGGGCCGGGGTGGGGTGTCGAGATCAGTCCGGATTGGCTGGCGAAGGCCGAACACGTCATCAGCGCGCTGTAGCGCGAGCAACCGGAAGAGATCCGGGGCTCCCAAGGGAGCGTTTATCTTGCCTGTGGCGGGGGACAGAGAACCTGCGCCAGGTGCGAGTTACTGAAATAAACATAAAGGGAGAAGAAGATAGTGACTAAGTACATCAAAATCCTGGCGAGCATAGGCGTGCTTGCCGCATTTACCTGCGGGGCGCAAGCGCAGGACACATCGCGAGATATCAAGCTGGTCCTGCCATCGGCCGTCGACGTCGTCGAGCCATGCCACATGAATTCGACCGGCTATATCGGCCTCGTGCTGAAGCAGAACGTCGTCGAAACCCTGCTCACGCTCGACCCGGAAACCAGTGCGCCGCAGCCTCACCTGGCGACCGCATGGACCCAGACCGATCCGCTGACATGGCGGGTGACGCTGCGCGAAGGCGTCAACTTCCAGGACGGTACGCCGTTCAACGCCGCTGCCGTAGTGGCTGCGATCGACCGTGAATTCGTCCCGGCATTGGCTTGCCGCGACACCATCCGCCTGT
The DNA here is from genome assembly GCA_963717095.1 of uncultured Alphaproteobacteria bacterium. Classification (GTDB taxonomy): domain Bacteria; phylum Pseudomonadota; class Alphaproteobacteria; order Rhizobiales; family Devosiaceae; genus Devosia. The sequence continues at coordinate 5,956 of CAVQVF010000007.1, read as the reverse complement.
TCGGCGAAGTCAAGGTCACGGCGACGGCGGTGGACGAGCATACCGTCGACATCTCCACCGACGTGCCGGTTCCGCTCATGCCGACATCGCTGGCCCAGGTCGCGATGACCGCGCCAAGCACCAGCATCACCGAGCCGACCCGTGCGCCGGTCGGCACCGGCCCCTACACCTTCACCAGCTGGGATCCGACCCAGAGCCTGGTTCTTACCCGCTTCGATGGCTATTGGGGCGAAAAGCCCGAAGTGCATCAGGCCACCTATGTGTGGCGCTCCGAGCCGGCGCTGCGCGCATCGATGGTTCAGGTCGGTGAGGCCGATATCGGCCTGCAGATCGCCGCCCAGGATGCGACCAATCCCGAGACGGATATCGGGTACCTGAACGCGGACACCAGCCGCGTCCGCTTCTTCATGGATCAGCCGCCGCTTAATGACGTGCGTGTTCGCAAGGCGATGAACCTCGCCATCGATCGCAGTGCCTTCATGGGTACGATCATGAGCCCGGATGTGGTGCCGGCCAGCCAGTTCATGATGTCGAATGTGAACGGGTACGACCCGACGTTGAAGCCGTGGCCCTATGACCCCGAACAGGCCAAGGCTTTGGTCGCCGAAGCCAAGGCTGCCGGCGTGCCTGTCGATGCCGAAATCACCATATTCGGCAGCGAGTTCATGCAGGCCAACCTGACCGAACTGCTGGAGACCATGGTGCAGAACTGGCAGGATGCCGGGCTGAACGTGAAGATCGCGATGGTCGACAAGATCCAGCACTCGGCAATGCGGCGCAAGCCTTACCCGACCGATCGTGGCGCCACCATGGTACATGAGCTGCACGACAACGTGGCCGGCGATGCCGTATTCACCATGCCCGTATACTACACCTCGACCGGCGCGCTTTCGAACGTATCCGACCCGGCGATCGACAAGCTGATCGAAGAGGCAAGCGTCTCGATGGGCGATACCCGCCGCGACCTGTTCCGGGAAGCCAACCGCAAGCTGCAGCAGGAAATCATCCCGGACGTCATGCTCTATCACATGGTGAGCTATATCCGCGTTGGGCCCCGCGTCAGCTACACGCCGAACTTCACCACCCAGGGTAAGCTCGAACTGAGCGCGATCAAGTTCAAGCAGTAATTTTCAAAGAATAATTCAGCGAAAGGGCGAGGCAGTTCCACGCTTTGCCCTTTCGTGCCCGTACACTCAATTTGGAAGGTCTTTCGAATGCCGATTTATACATGGGATAACAAGCCATACGATGGCCCCCATATCCTGGATAACCCTCCCCCCTTCCACGAAAAGCTGACCGACTACGGTGCGCGCCCCTATTGGTCGCCCGATGGCAAGCGGCTCGCATTCGTGGACAAGGCCTATGGAGACGTCCACGAGATCGACATGGAAACACGCCAGGTTCGCAACCTGACGGGCAATCTGGGTGAACATCATTCGTTCCTGCGCGTGCTGTTCCTGCCGAATGGCGACTATCTGCTGATCGGCCCCAAGCAGTTCAAGCACCACCATATCAGCCGTTTCGTCGAGTCGGAGCTGTGGATCATGGACAAGGACGCCAAGACGCCGCCCAGGCCGCTTGGCCGCACCATCTTCGAAGGCATCGCGGTTTCCGCCATCGCCAACCGCATCTCCTATTCACTGCATGGCGAGCACGATCCGCGCCTCGGCACCATCGAAGATTTCGAGTGCTATGTGAGCGAAATCGAATACGGCCCGAACGGCGCTGAAATCGGCGCGACACGGGCAATCTATCGCAACCGGACCGGGCAGCTGCGTCCCGAGCCGCAGGACTTCCGCAATGGCGACACCGAAGTCATCATGGCCGAATATGTTGGCCCACGCGACCGTTCCACCACCTGGAAGACTGTCACGCGCGGTATCGATCTCGCCACGTTTGACGTCCGCACCTATATAGACGAGCCGTTGACGCATAACGAATGCGAGGGGATTTTCCCCGACGGCGAGCATATCTGCCTGGAATCCTCCTGCGATTTCGTCGACCAGTTTCCGCCGCTCGATTTGTGGAAGTTGAAGCTCGACGGATCGGGCCGGCGCGTGCGGATGACGCGCATGTTCGACCGCGCTCCCTGGCGGGCCAGCAATTCCAATGTCAGCCCCGATGGGAAGTGGCTGGCGTTCATGGTCAACACCTATACCAGCGAGCCCGGCTTCGGCATGGGCATCGGTCTGTTGAACCTGGAAGAATGGGAAAAGAGCGAATACGCCCAGCAATGGGAGACGCCCGCCGACCGTGCCGTCATCCGTAAGAAGGATGGTCAATACGCCGAAACCAAGTAAGCCACGCGTGATTATTTGGCGCCTCGTGCATCGGCACGAGGCGCCAGCGTGAGCAAAAAGGCTGACCCGGGAGGGAACATTGGGCAATTACGTCAGAACTCGAATACTTTATAGCGCCATATCCATGGCGGGGTTGATTGTCCTTGTCTTTTTCCTGGCAAGGCTGACCGGTAACCCGGTGGATCTGTATCTGCCGATCGATACGCCGGAGAGCGTCCGGGCCGCTTTTATCGAGGCCCATGGCTTCAATGATCCGGCGATCGTCCAGTTCGGCAGCTTTCTGGCCAATCTGGCGCATTTCGACTTCGGGGACTCGCTTCGCTAGGAGCGCCCGGTATTGACGCTGGTGCTGGAGGCTTTTCCCACCACGCTGATGCTCGCCGTCAGCGCGATGGCCCTTGCCCTTGTGGTGGCCGTCGTTATGGGAGCCCTGGCGGCTTTCCGGCCGAATGGGGTGCTGGATCGGCTGGTCAATATCGTGTCGCTGGCCGGCGCCAGCCTGCCCAATTTCTGGCTCGCCCTTGTCAGTGTGCTGGTCTTCGCCGTCTGGCTGCGGTGGCTGCCGACCTCGGGGCCGGGCGGGGTGCTCCACTGGGTTCTTCCCGTGCTGGTGCTTTTCGTGCGTCCCTGCGGCCTTATCGCTCAGGTCGTGCGCGGTTCGATGATCAGCGCGCTGTCTTCGGCCTATGTGAAGACGGCACGGGCCAAAGGCGTGCGTACGCATGTGGTCATCTTCGTTCATGCCCTGCGCAACGCCATGCTGCCCATCATCACGGTGGCGGGTGACCAGGCTTCGGGAATGGTCAATGGCGCGGTCGTGGTCGAGATGATCTTCGGTTTCCCCGGGATCGGGAAGCTGATGATGGATTCGATCCAGTATCGCGATTTCGCCGTCATCCAGGGTGGGGTCATCGTCACCGCCGGCGCGATCTTTCTGATGAACATCTTGATCGATCTTGCCTATTCGGCGCTCGATCCCCGTATCAAGCACAATTGAGGCGGGCTCCATGACATCCGTAACCTCTTCGTCGCCGACAAAAGTCACGCCGCTTCGCCAGTCGTTCGACCTGCTGTGGCGCGACAAGTTCGCGTTCGCCGCCGCACTATTCCTGGTCCTCGTGGTGTTGATCGCCATTTTCGGTCCGTCCCTGTTCGGGGCGGCCGCCAACAAGATCAACCTGGCGGGGCGCAATGCGCCACCCTTCTCGTTCGGTCTTGGCTGGACCTATATTCTTGGTGCGGACGCATTGGGCCGCTCTATCCTCCTGCGCCTCATGGTCGGCGCGCAGAATACGATGTTGCTGGCGGGCACCGCTGTGGTCTGCTCCCTGATCATCGGTTCCGTACTCGGCGTCATCGCGGGTTACCGCAATGACTGGACCAGCAACGTCATTCTGCGGCTTGCCGACATATTGATGAGCTTTCCCTCGCTCCTGCTGGCGCTGATCGTGCTCTACGTGCTGGAGCCGGGCATCATCAACGTGATCATCGTGCTGGCGATCACCCGGGTGCCGATCTATCTGCGCACGACGCGCGCGGAGGTTCTGGAAATCCGCGAGCGTACCTTCGTTGTCGCCGCCCGCGTCATGGGGGCCAAGCCGGGGCGCATCGTATGGCGGCACATTCGCCCCACGGTGACGCCGACGCTCGTCACCATCGCCACGCTGGAATTCGCTTTCGTCATGCTGTCGGAATCCAGCCTCAGCTTTCTCGGTCTGGGCATCCAGGCTCCCGATTTCACCTGGGGCGCAATGGTCGCCCAGGGGCAGAGCTATCTCGGCACCGCCTGGTGGGTAGCGTTCTGGCCCGGCCTTGCCATCACGCTGACCGCCATGTCGCTCAACCTGCTGGCGAACTGGGTGCGCATCGTGTCCGATCCGGTTCAGCGCTGGCGTCTAGAAGCAAGGAACAAAACCAGTGAGTGAAGCTAGCGGTCATCTGGTCGAGGTCCGTAACCTCAGCGTCGAATTCCACACCAAGGACGGCGTCGTTTCGGCGGTGAAAGAGGTCAGCTGGTGTATCGAGCGGGGCGAGACGCTAGCGATCCTGGGGGAAAGCGGATCTGGCAAAAGTGTCAGCTCGTCCGCCCTGATGGGGCTGATCGACACGCCGCCGGGCCGGATCACCTCCGGCGAGGTGCTCTATCGTGGCGAAGACCTGCTCAAGGCCTCCCGCGAGCGCCAGCGCGAGATCAACGGCTCCAAGATCGCCATGGTGTTCCAGGACACGCTTGCGGCTCTCAACCCGGTCTATCAGATCGGCTGGCAGGTGGCCGAGACGTTCCGCTCGCACGGGGTCGGCAAGGAAATCGCCAGCGCCAAGGCGCTCGAACTGCTGGAACGCGTGGGGTTGAACAATGCGCGCGCCCGGTTCCATGATTATCCGCACCAGTTCTCGGGCGGCCAACGCCAGCGTATCATGATCGCGATGGCGATCGCTCTTAATCCCGACCTGCTGATCGCAGACGAGCCGACCACGGCGCTCGACGTGACAGTGCAGGCCCATATCCTGCGGCTGCTCAAGGATCTGCAGCGCGAACGGGGAATGGGACTGCTCCTCATCACCCACGATCTCGGCATCGTCGCCAGTGTCGCCGACCGTGTGGCGATAATGCAGGGCGGCCGGATCGTCGAGACCGGCCCGGTCCGGGAAGTGTTCGATGCGCCCAAGCATCCCTATACCCGCAATCTGCTGGAAAGCGTGCCGGGACGGCAGGGTTTTCCAGCCGCTGCCAGCCGGCAGCAGGGCGAGGAACCCCTGCTTGTCGTGGAGGCGCTGTCGAAAGCCTATCCCATGCCTTCGCGCATGTTCGGCCCAGCGTCGGGGCCCGCAGTGCTGGCGCTCGACGAGGTCAGCTTCACCCTCGGGCGTGGTGAAACTCTGGGCATCGTGGGTGAAAGCGGCTCGGGGAAATCGACGCTTGTGCGCACGCTGATGGGGTTGGAAACCGCCACTGGCGGGGCTGCGTCTTATCGCGGACATGATCTGGTCCGCACGACGCCCCAGGGCCTCAACACGATCCGGCGCCAGATTCAGATGGTCTTTCAGGATCCTACCGCGTCGCTCAATCCGAGAATGAGCGTCAAGGAGATCATTTCCGAGCCTTGGGCTATTCACCCCGATATCCTGCCGCGCAAGGAATGGGACAATCGCGTCCGTGAATTGCTGGAGCAGGTCGGCCTGCAGAAAGAACATGCTGACCGCTATCCGCACCAGTTTTCGGGCGGGCAGCGCCAGCGCATCGCCATCGCGCGGGCTCTGGCGTTGAAACCCGAGATCATCATCTGCGACGAAGCGGTATCGTCCCTCGACGTTTCCGTGCAGGCGCAGGTGATCGCGCTGCTCAGGAGCCTTAAGGACGAATACGGATTGTCCTACCTGTTCATCGCGCACGACCTGCCGGTGGTGAGAAGTTTCGCCGATCGCGTCCTCGTCATGAACAAGGGCAAAATCGTCGAGCAGGGGCTGACCAAGGAGATTTTCACGGCGCCGCAGCATCCCTATACTCAGGAGCTTCTACAATCGGACCCGATGCTCAGCATCGCTGCGAGCGCATAGCTTGTCGAATATGGGCCGCCCCGATGCAGGGGCGGCTCCAATCTTTCCTATCCCGTTACGCTTCTACGCCGCCGCGAAACAGGCGCCGGTAGGTCTTG
>CAVQVF010000006.1:0-8372 GCA_963717095.1 uncultured Alphaproteobacteria bacterium | reverse complement strand
CGCTATCAAGCGTTTATTGCAGCCCGGCACTATGCGGAATCTCAACCGTTTGCCTGCAGGAATTCAGTCCATGACCAATAGCTTCCATATGCCAACATCCAAGGCCGATGCCGATCCACGCCGCTGGGTCGCGCTGGCCGTGCTGTTGATCGCCAACTTCATGAACCTGATCGACGTGACCATCGTCAATGTCGCCCTGCCCAGCATGCGCGAGGGCCTGGGTGCCACCGATAGCCAGATCGAATGGGTGGTGGCCGCCTATATCATGGCCTTCGCCCTGGGCCTGCTGCCGTTCGGCCGTCTCGGCGATATTTTGGGGCGCACCAGGCTCTTCCTGTGGGGCGTGGGCGCGTTCACGACGGCTTCGGCGCTGTGCGGCATGTCGCCCAATATCGAGTTCCTGATCACCGCCCGCGTCATCCAGGGCCTGGGCGCCGCCATGATGACGCCACAGGTGCTGGCCATCGCCACCGTCACCTTCCCGCCCGAAGAGCGCGGGCAGGCATTCTCGCTGTTCGGCCTGTCGGCGGGGCTGGCCTCGGTGTGCGGCCCCATCATCGGCGGCATGCTGATTTCGGGCCATCTGTTCGGGCTCGACTGGCAGCCGATTTTCCTCGTCAACGTGCCCATCGGCATTGCCGCCGTGGTGGCCGGCCTGTTCCTGATCCCGCGCCTGCCTGGCCATGCCGCGCTCAAGAACGATTATGTGGGCATTGCTCTGTTCGGCCTCGGCATCGTCTCGGTGGTATTCCCAATCGTGGAAGGCCGTACCTATGGCTGGCCGCTCTGGGCGTTCGCCATGATGGTTGGGGGGCTGGTACTGCTGGTCTTGTTCGTGCTGTGGACCCGGGCCCGGGCCGCGCGCGGCATGTCGCAATTGCTCAATTTCGATTTGATCACCAACAGGCAGTTCATGTTCGGCGCCTTCGTAATGACCGTGTTTGCCTCGGGCATTCCGGGCATGTTCATGGTGATTTCGCTGCTGCTGCAGGGTGGCTTCGATTTCAGCCCGCTGGAATCGGGACTGACCAATACGCCGTTCTCGGTGGGCGTGCTGGGCGCCTCGTTCATCGCCGCCCGGTTCAAATCGAACTATCTGCGCTCGCGCCTGGCGACCTCCGCCGGCCTGCTCGTCATCGGCATCGGCTGGCTGCACTTCTATATCGCCAGCGTCACCGACAGCATCGACCACTGGGCCATGCTGGCGCCGCTGCTGATCGCCGGCGTCGGGCTGGGCCTGGGCTTTTCGGCGCTGTTCCAGCTGGTACTGGCCAATGTGCCGCCGCGCGATGCCGGCGCCGGCTCGGGCTCGCTGCAGGCGTTCCAGCAGGTGGGTGGCGCGCTGGGCGTGGCGCTGATCGGGGAAATCTTCTTCTCCAATCTGGGCAACGGGTTTACCAATAGCGCCAGCCAGCACGCGGCCTTTGCCGGGGCCTCCAGCATGGCGCTGTGGTATGTCATCTGCTCGTTTGGCCTCGTGCTGCTGCTGGTGCCGCTGTTCAAGCGCAGCACTCATCACGAACAGGGCAAAGGCGCCGCGGCCGAGCCGGTGCTGATCGAGGTTTAGGGTAGGCTGAAGGTCTTTCCCAGGAAAACAATCACGCCGATCTCTCTCACGAGAGGTCGGCCTTTTTCGTTTTCGGGACGCTTCAGTCGTCACCCTCCCCCTTGCGGGGAGGGAGTGATGAGCCGTCTTGCAAAGGTCCGGTGGACCTTTGCGGCGAAGAACGCCCGTAGCGCTACGCGCGAAGGGCTATGGGTGGGGGATGTTTGGCCCAAATATCGGGGCTCCGAACACCCCCTCCCAACCTCCCCCGTCAAGGGGGAGGTGCCGCGCGGTGGTTGCGGAAGGATGGTGCCACAATCCACATAGGATCCCTCTCCTCCAAGGGAGAGGGAGGAGAACACCCCTACATATTATTATAATGCAAAATATTCCCGTCCGGATCCTTCAGCCACACCGCCTTGAAGCCCCCGGCCACATGGATATCGCCCTTCAGTTCCATGAAGGGATAGTGCTCGAACTGCACGCCCTTGGCCTTGAGATCGGCGGTGATCGCATCGACTTCCTCGCCCACGGCCCAGGCCACGGCATTGGCTTGGTTGGTGCCGGCGAAATCGGATTTGTAGACGACCAGTTGGGTGGCCCCGGTCTTGAAGGCCAACATGTCGTCATCGCCCTTGAGCAGCGGCAATCCCAGAATGCTTTCATAGAAATGGCGGGCGCGGGCAATGTCGGCTACCGCCACGATCGCCGAGGAATCCTTGTCCTTGAGCATGGTCACTCCTTTACATTGATGGCCGACATTCAACGCCGCACGGCGCCCAAGGTTCATTCGCGCCGCTTTACAGGCTTTGAGCCAGGCAGTATTAGCGCTAAACTCGCTTTACGGAATAAGCGGCCGGGAGCAGCATGGGCAAGGCGATCGTACGGCTCAAGGACATTGCCGGCAAAACCGGGTTTTCCACCAACACGGTATCGCTGGCGCTGCGCGAAAGCCCGCGCATTCCCGAGCCGACCCGGGCGCTGATCCGGCAGGCGGCGGCCGAGTTGCATTATTTGCCCAACCAGATCGCCAAGTCGCTGGTCAGCCGGCAGACCATGACCATTGGGCTGGTGCTGACCGATATCACCAATCCCACCCTGACCCATGCCGCCCAATCGATCGAGTTGGCGCTGGCGGCGCGCGGCTATGGCACGCTGTTCGCCACCTCCAATAACACGCTGGACGATGAAATGCGCACCGTCGAGATGTTCCGGTCGCGCCAGGTCGATGGCATGCTGATCTATCCCACCAGCCATCGGCAGCTCGACCATATACGGCCGCTCCGCCGCGCCAATTATCCGGTGGTGCTGCTGGTGGCCGATCCCGATGCGGGGATCGACGCGGTCTGCGTCGACGAGCGGCGTGGCGCCTGGAAAGCGGTGCGCCACCTGATCGATATGGGCCATCGTCGCATCGGCATGCTCGACAGCGCCAACCGGCATGGCAATGGCGAAAAGCGCGAGGGCTATATCAAGGCGCTGACCGAGGCCGGGCTTGACTATGACACAAGTTTGGCTGTCGATCTCACCGGGCACGCTTCCGTCCATGGCGCCACGGCGATGGATGAATTGATGAGCCGCAAGACCGGCGCCACCGCGGTGTTCTGCGGCAATGACTCGCTGGCGATCGGCGCACTGCACTGGTGCCGCCGGCATGATGTGGCGGTGCCGCGGGACATGGCGATCATGGGCTATGACGATATCGAATATGCCGCGTTCGCCGGCGTGCCGCTGTCCAGCGTGCGCTACGCGACGCGCGAAGTCACCGAAATGGCGGTGGAGCGCCTGATGGAGCTGATCGCCGCCAAGGACATCTTGCCGCCACCCCGGGTGAGCATGATCGATCCCGACATCATCATTCGCGACAGCACTCGCCTGTCGGCTTAGGAGCAATCGACAGCCAACTTTGCACAGCAGATCGGGAGCCCCAATCTGGTTCCCTCCCCCTTGTGGGGAGGGTTAGGGTGGGGGTCCGAGCCAACAGCGGAACTCAATAATCAGCATGGCATGACCTGATAGTTCCAGAACCCCCACCCCGGCCCTCCCCACAAGGGGGAGGGAGAAGAAGGGGGAGTTCGGGAACAGGCCAATGTCTGAATGCTCCTTCCGCCTAGTTCAACTGTTTCAACCGCGGCTTTGCCGCCATTTCTAAGGATGAGCAATCATGGAATATCGCCGTTTGGGCAAATCGGGCCTCAAGGTCAGCGAACTCTCGCTCGGAAGCTGGGTCACCTTCAGCAAGCAGGTCGATGAGAGCAAGGCGCTCAAGCTGATGACCACCGCTTACGATGCGGGCGTCAACTTCTTCGACAATGCCGAAGGCTATGAAGCGGGTGCTTCCGAAGCGCTGATGGGCGCGGCGCTGGAAAAGCTCGGCTTTTCGCGCGACAGCTATGCCGTCTCCTCCAAAGTATTCTGGGGCGGTACCAAGCCGACGCAGAAGGGCCTCAGCCGCAAGCACGTGACCGAAGCCGCGCACGCCGCCCTCAAGCGCCTGCGCGTCGATTACCTCGATCTCTACTTCTGCCACCGCCCCGATATCGATACCCCGATCGAAGAAACCGTCTGGGCGATGCACAACCTGATCACCCAGGGCAAGGTTTTGTATTGGGGCACCTCCGAATGGACCGCCCAGCAGTTGACCGAGGCCTGGGCTGTTGCCCGCCGCGAGCACCTGACCCCGCCGACCATGGAACAGCCGCAATACAACCTGTTCGTGCGCGAAAAGGTGGAAGCCGACTATCTGCCGCTCTACGAATTGGGCCTTGGCACCACGATCTGGTCGCCGCTCGCCTCGGGCGTGCTCACCGGCAAGTACAATGACGGCATTCCCGAAGACAGCCGCATGAACCTGCCCGGCTATGAATGGCTCAAGGCCGAATGGGAAAGCGATGCCGGCAAGGCGAAGCTCGAAAAGGTCAAGGCGCTGGCCAAGCTCGCCAAGGATGTCGGCCTGCCGATCCACCACTTGGCGCTGCTGTGGTGCCTGAACAACCCGCATGTCTCGACGGTGATTTTGGGCGCGTCCAAGAAGAGCCAGCTTGAGGATAACCTGGCCGCGCTCAAGTCCAAGGACAAGCTGACGGCGGACGTGATCGAAGCGATCGAGAAGATTGTCGAGAACAAGCCGGCCGCTCCGCAGCGGTATTGAGGCGCTGAGCCCGTTCTAGGACCCACGAACCTCATAGTCGTCACCCTCCCCCTTGCGGGAGGGTCAGGGAGGGGGAAGTTTAAGTCCCGATCTCACCATCGTGGCTCCCTCACCCCCTCCCAGCCTCCCCCATCAAGGGGGAGGCGTCTGCTGGTGGGTTGAATTGGATCGGGCCTCAAGAGTGGAGAGGCACCTCCCCCTTGATGGGGGGAGTGTTTACTTTGAGCGTTTTGGGGATTCTAGTGTGGTTTGAGAATGGGTGATTTGCCGGGAGAGGAATGATGGATTGTCCGCGCTGCCAGGGTGGCAACCTGATCAAGACTGGCCCCAAGGATGGCCATCAACGCTATAGGTGCCGCGATTGCGGCCGTTACTGCACCGACAAGCCGCCCCGCTTCAGCGCGCAGACCAAAGCCCTGGCGCTGAAGATGTATGTGAACAGCGTGGGCATCCGCAAGATCGCCAAGTTTGTCGGTGCCTCACCGGCCGGCGTGCTTAAATGGATCCGCAAGGAACACGCTGCGGTGCAGGCCCGCCTGGCCGAGCAGGTGGCCCCAGCTGTGTGCGCACAGGCTCAGGGTGATGTGATCGAGATGGACGAAATCTATACGATCATTCAAAAAAAACGCAGCGGGCCGTCGTCTGGACCGTCTATAGCCGACGCCTGAAACGGGTCGTGGCCTATCATATCGGCGACAAGGGCGTCGACAGCGCCACCGCCATCTACCGACTAGCCGTCCAGGCACTGGGCAGGATCGACACGATCTTTTCGGATGCCAATTCCTGCTACCACATCGCCTTCGACAGGCTCGGGGTAGACACGCCCCATATCCAGACCAAGGCCCAGACCCAGACCCATCTGATTGAGTCTTCCAATGCCTCGATCCGAGACAATCTCGCCCGCTTCATGCGCAAGTCCAAGCGCTTCTCCAAGACCGCACAGATGCTCGACATCACACTCGCACTCTTCTTCAACAGGCACCTCATCGCGAGTCCAAGGTAAACACTCCCCCGCAAGGGGGAGGTTGGGAGGGGGTGACCGTTTAGCCCGAATGCCATGGCTCCAAACACCCACCACTACGGTAGCACTCGCTCTTCACCGCCCCTATATTCCCTCCAATGACCGACTCCCCTCCCCGCCGCGGCCCGCCGCCGCCCGAACCCACCGGCAGCTTTCGCGAGCAGCTCGATAACCTCCGCCATCTCGGCCGGCTCGTCGCCCAGATATGGCGGACCAGCCGCTGGCTGACCGGCCTCAGCATCGGCCTGCGCCTGATCCGGGCGCTGCAGCCGGTGGTGATGCTCTATGTGGGCAAGCTGATCATCGATGAAGTGGTGCGGCTGACCGGGCAACCGGCGGCGGGCAGCGATTTTGCGCAATGGTGGGCCAGTGGCGAGTTGACCCGCATCGCCGAGCTGCTGGCGATAGAGTTCGCGCTGGTGATCGTCACCGACCTGCTCAACCGCGTCACCTCTCTGGTGGATTCGATCCTGGGGGAACTCCATTCCAACACCGTCAGTATCGAGCTGATGCAGCACGCCGCCCGGCTCGACCTGCGCCATTTCGAATCCGCCGAATATCAGGACCGGCTGGAACGCGCCCGCCGCCAGGCCGCCGGCCGCAGTGGCCTATTGGCGCAATTGCTCGGCCAGGCGCAGGACATGATCACCGTGGTGACGCTGGCGGCGGGGCTGTTCTATTACGCGCCGTGGCTGATCCTGCTGCTGCCGCTGTCGTTCGTGCCGGCGATCTGGGGCGAGACGCGGTTCAATACACTCTCCTATTATCTCTCGCGCGGGCGCACACCGGAGCGGCGGCAGCTGGAATATATCCGCCAGATCGGGGCCAGCGCCGAGACCGCCAAGGAGATCAAGCTGTTCGGGCTGGGCGAATTCCTGGTCGCGCGGTTTCGGGTGCTGGCGCAGACGATATTTCTGGAAAACCGCAAGCTGGCCGTGGACCGCTCCGTGTGGGGCGCGCTGTTCTCCTCGATCTCGACGCTGACCTATTATGGGGCCTACGGCTTCATCGTCTGGCGGACGATTGCCGGCGAGTTCACCATCGGCGACCTGGCGTTCCTCTCCGGCTCGTTCCTGCGCCTGAATGGATTGTTCCAGAAGATCCTGCTCGGCTTCACCCAGCTTGCCGGGCAGTCGCTGTATCTCGATGACCTGTTCTCGTTCTTCGAAATCCAGCCGACGATATTGCCGCCGGAACATCCAAAACCGTTCCCGCAGCCGATCGCACAGGGCATCGTCTTCGACAATGTCGGCTTCCGCTATCCCGAAACTGACACCTGGGCCATTCGTGGCCTCAGTTTCACGCTCAACGCTAACGAGACGCTAGCATTAGTGGGTGAAAACGGAGCCGGAAAGACCACCATCGTCAAGCTGCTAACGCGCCTCTACGACCCCGATGAGGGCCGCATCACCGTGGATGGGATCGATCTGCGCGACATGACAATCGAGGATATCCACGCCCATATCGGCGTGATTTTCCAGGATTTCATCCGCTACAGCCTCACCGCCTCGGAAAATATCGGTGTCGGCCGGATCGAGGACAGCACTGATATGCCCCGTATCGAGGACGCGGCCGAGCGCAGCCTTGCCGATGCGGTCGTCGCCAAACTGCCGCTGGGCTACGAGCAGCCGCTCGGCAGATTGTTCAACAAAGGCAGGGACTTATCGGGCGGCGAATGGCAGAAAATCGCCATTGGCCGCGCCTATATGCGCGACGCCGACCTGATCATCCTGGATGAACCCACCGCCGCGCTCGACGCCAAATCGGAAGCCGAAGTGTTTGCCCGCTTCAAATCGCTGGCCAAGGGCAAAACCGCCGTCATCATCTCGCACCGCTTTTCCACGGTCCGCATGGCCGATCGTATACTTGTGCTGGAAGACGGCAAGATTCTGGAATCCGGCAGCCACGAGGACCTGCTGGCCCTGCGCGGCCGCTACGCCGAACTGTTCGAACTGCAAGCCGCCGGCTACCGCTAACGACGGGTGCCGCTGGCCTTATCGAAGAAGTGCATTGCCGCCATATCGAGGAAGAAGGGCTGTGTGATGCCCTCGACAAACGGAGGATGACCGCGATATTCGGCGACCAGCAATTGATTGCCCCAGCGCAGGTGGATGTGGCATTCGGCGCCAATCGGCTCGATCAGTTCGACCGTGCCGGTCAGGGTGACCGAGGGGATAGTGGGCGCGGTGAAGCTAAGCGCGTCGGGGCGGATGCCGAGCAAATCGGCGCCCTTGGCGCTATCGGCCAATTGGGTCCGCGTGGCTTCATCAAACGCGGCCATGTCGATGAAATTCATCGGCGGGGAGCCGATGAAGCCGGCGACGAAGACGGTGGCGGGCTTTTCGTAAAGCTCGATCGGCGTGCCGACCTGCTCGATGCGGCCGGCATTCATCACCACGAGGCGATCGGCCAGGGTCATGGCTTCGAGCTGATCATGGGTCACGTAAACGCTGGTGGTGCGCAGCGTACGCTGTAACCTCTTGATTTCAATACGCATTTGTCCGCGCAGCTTGGCATCGAGATTGCTCAAAGGCTCGTCAAACAGGAAGGCCTTGGGCTGGCGCACCAGGGCGCGGCCCATGGCGACGCGCTGGCGCTGGCCGCCCGACAACTGCCGCGGCTTGCGGTCGAGGAACGGGGTAATCTCCAGCATG
>CAVQVF010000005.1:0-887085 GCA_963717095.1 uncultured Alphaproteobacteria bacterium | reverse complement strand
GGTCAAGGCGTTCACGACCTTGCTTCCGGAATACCGCAGATTTTCGGCCGTGGTGGTCATGGGCGGAGCGGAGCGGGAGAAGTTTGAAAGAGGCGCTATACTTGGCGCTCGCGGGTGGTCAAGCTCTACGATGAAGCCGAAACATATATCAATGGGGGAATGGCTGACGGTTTCCATCTCCTCCTGCCGAGGACCTGCGCGATGTGACAGAATCTTTTGACTATGAACCGCCCTCCCCCGTCGCGTGATTAAAGCCTTCCAAAGTCTGAGTCTTAGCCACAACACCACGGCCGTCACCTGGAGGTATCTGGGTCACCGTGGTCGCGGACATTTGGCCCAACGCGGTGACTGTCGCCAACTCTCCGATGTAAACGGGGCGCGTCCGTACAGCACTGCCCGCCCGGCCTGCCCGCGCCGGCCAAAACCTCGCGAATGGGAGGACCAAAATGCCCTTCGTGATTTATGCGCTTTGCGGCCTCGGCATTCGCAATTGGCACCACAGAATTTGTAATCGTCGGTCTGCTGCCGGGCATAGCCACGGACCTGCACGTCAGCCTCCCCTCAGCCGGTCTTCTTGTCAGCCTCTATGCTTTGGCAATCACCCTGGGCACGCCGATCTTCTCGTCCCTCACCGACGTTTCCCCCGTCGCGCCTTATCTGTCGCTCATGGGCGTGTTCACGGTCACCAGTCTCGTCGCTGCGTCCTCTGAATACTATACCCTATTGGCATCGCGCATCGTTATCGCGGTCTCGCACGGGGTCTTTTTTGGGGTCGGGACGGCATTCGCGGCATCGATAGTGCCGAAGGAGAGTCGGGCTGGCGGTCGCCATCATGATCGGCGGCTTGACGATTGCAATGGTGATCGGCTGCCGATCGGCGCGTGGATTGGCCAGAATTTAATTGGAGAGTTACATTCCTGATCGTCTCCGCCATGGGTGCAATCGGGGTGACCCTGCTGGCATTCTTCGTCCCACGCAACATCCCACAGCCGCCCGCTACGAGCTTCGTGGCGCAAATGAAGCTGCTCGCGAACCGTGACCTCTCTGTGATGTACCTCCTGACCGCAGCGGCATTTGGCGGTACTTTTGCGATCTTTACGTTTCTGGCGCCGATCCTCACCGAAGTCACCGGTGTCCGCGACGGAACTCTCAGCATCGCGCTGATGATCTTCGGCGGCGCAACCGTCGTCGGCAACTTCGCAGGCGGCAAACTGACCGACAAGATCGGCACCTCGAAGGCGATGATCATGACGCTTATTGGACTGATCGCCTCCTTCGTGCTTATCGCCCTCGCGATGCGGATTGAGGCCGTTATGCTAGTGGCCATCGCGTTTTGGGGTATCTTCGCCTTCGCGATCCCCCCTATCATGCACAACGGGTCGTGAGTGTAGCTCGCGTTGTTGCACCAGACGCTGTTCCGACAGCGTCTGGAATGAATGTCGCGGCATTCAACCTCGGAATATCGGGCGGCTCCTTCCTCGGAGGTCGGGTGTTGGAAGGGCCTGGCTTGACTGCGACGCCCTATGCGGCGATCGCGATTGCCATAGTCGCCCTGTGCATCGCTATTTTTGTCGGCAAGTCCAAAAAATGTCGTGTCAGCTCAGGCGTCCATATTGCGTCGTAAGTTTGCGCGCCGCGCAGATGGCATTGATTTAATAGCGAGCGGGCATTGGAACACGAAGATCCATGGTCCTATTGTCGCCGTGGCTATACCGGAGTTCCAAATATGAAAAGCTACCGTAAGAGTCCCGAGGCTGTGTCGATGCTGACGCCAGAGCAATACCGCGTCACCCAGGAGGACGGGACAGAGCGCCCGTTTCAGAACGAATACTGGGACAACAAAGAGCCTGGCCTCTATGTAGACGTGGTCTCCGGCGAGCCTTTATTTGCGTCCACTGACAAATTCGACAGCGGCACCGGCTGGCCGAGCTTCACCAAGACCCTGGCGCCGGCGAACGTGATCGAGATCGTAGATCGATCTCACGGAATGGCCCGTACCGAGGTCCGGTCCAGGCATGGCGACAGCCATCTCGGTCATTTGTTTCCAGACGGACCTCGCGACAAAGGCGGTCTGCGCTACTGCATGAACTCCGCATCTCTGCGTTTCATTCACCGCGATCAGCTTGAGCGTGAAGGTTACGGCGAATACCTCAACCTTTTGCCTCAGGAGGCGAATAATGGCGATGAAAACTGAAACGGCAATTCTTGCAGGTGGCTGCTTCTGGGGGATGCAGCAGTTGATCAGGCGCCGCACCGGCGTGCTTTCGACCAGGGTCGGCTATTCCGGCGGCGACGTGCCGAACGCGACCTATCGAAATCATGGCACCCACGCCGAAGCGATCGAAATCGTCTTCAACCCGGACGAAACGAGCTATCGGGACGTGCTCGAGTTTTTCTTCCAGATCCACGATCCGACGACTTAGAACCGCCAAGGCAATGACGTCGGTGCGAGCTACCGATCCGCAATCTTTTACACGAGCGACGAGCAGCGCCGAACGGCCGAAGACACGATAGCCGATGTCAATGCGTCCGGCTTGTGGCCCGGGCGCGTGGTGACGGAAGTCGTACCCGCAGGGGATTTCTGGGAAGCGGAGCCCGAGCACCAGGACTATCTTGAGCGCCTCCCAAATGGCTACACCTGCCATTTCGCTCGCCCGGACTGGAAGTTGCCACGACGAACCGCCGCCTGATGTCTAAGTTTGAGATATCGGTGGGATCGACATGACAAACGGTATTCTAGGTGCAGTTGCACCTGACCTCCTCGTTTCGCATTGGATCGATGAAGCCGGCCAGCCTAGATCGCCGCTAACGCTCGCGGAGCTGGGTTTGCGGTATCGCGTCCTGTTCTTTTATCAGCATTGGTGCCCCGGCTGCCACTCGCATGGGTTCCCTACGCTGCTGGAGCTCATTGAGCTATCGCCTCCAGGGACCGTGGGATTCGCGGTCGTTCAGACCGTCTTCGAAGGATTCGAGGACAATACCGCCGACCAATTGGCTCACGACCAGAGCCGATACGGATTGCGAATACCCTTCGGCCACGACACGATCTCGCAAGACGGACATTATCCCTCGACGATGGTGAATTACCGCACCGGCGGTACGCCGTGGTTTGTGGTCGTCGATCCCGCAGGAACCGTGGTCGCAAATGGCTTTTCAATCGACGTAGGCCGGATCCTGGCTGTTTCCGGCGCGCGAGCAAACACGCCTTTATTCTGAACCTGAAGGAGAAATCTATGAGCAACGAACAGATCACTAAGAACATGGAAGTGATCGGCGCCGACGGCGTCCATCTCGGCACGGTGGATGCGGTCATCGGTGGCCGCATCAAGCTAACAAAGCGCGATAGTGGTGAAGGGAGCCATAAGGGCCACAATCACTATATCGACCTCGGTCTGGTCGCGATCGTCGACGAGAAACAAGTCCGCCTCTCGGCGAACGCCGATGTGGCCGTCACCCTCGAGGAAGAGGCATCACGTAAGCCGGTCTGACCGCGCAGTCGCCGATCAAATAGTCCGGGGTCGGCCGAGAATCCGGCCGGCCGCCGGCGGTCCGAAGGTCGGCCGAGTGCGATCCGCAAGGCGGCGACAGTCCCGAGAACCCGACTGGGACGGCTCAAACTCAAGCATGGAATGGAACGAAACATGGCAGTCGCGACATGGAACGGCGCGGTAATTGCGGAATCCGACAAAACTGTCGTCGTCGAAGGGAACCATTACTTCCCGCCAGAATCCGTCAATAAGCAGTATCTTGGCCCGAGCGGCACGACGAGCCGGTGTCCCTGGAAAGGAACTGCAAACTACTACTCACTTTTCGTCGAAGGAAAGACCAACCAAGACGCGGCATGGTATTACGCTGAGCCCTCCAATGCCGCCGCAGCCATTAAAGGCTATGTCGCATTCTGGAAGGGTGTCGAGATCAGATAGTGGGTTAACCGTCGCCGCCACCCACTCGCGAATGGCGCTCAGTTCGGCGGAAGTGCGACGCCAAGCCCGCCCAGGCGCCGCGAGAATTCCTTGCGGCGCCATGGTGATGTAATGGTGTCGCCGCCGTTGCCAGCAAGCTCCATGCGGGCGAGCTCGCTACGCGACTTCTTCGATCAAGAGCTTCCGCCCGTTGAAATCAACGGTCTCACCGGCCCGCGCGCCTTCGATTGACTCGAAAATCGGGGCCATTGTGGAAATTCCCATGACATCTCGACCATCACACGTGAACTTGCCGGTTGAGACGGCAATGATGAAGTAGCGGCCGGAGAGCCGCACGAGCGCTCCCTCGGTGACTGTCGATTTTGGTCCGAAGTCGACCGCTCTCAACTTGTCCAGTTTGTCAGTGTGGTCATGGACTGTATCGTCCAGCGCCTCAGAAAAATTACTGGCCACTTGCGCCTGGGCCTGTTCATCATTTTCAATCGGTTCGCTTCGGTCCAGCCGAGCGTCAGCAACGTAATCGAAGTACTCTTCGCGGGCGCTCTGAAAGGCGGCCGCCTCTAGCGAAAGCATTGTTTGTTTGATGATATTCTTGTCCATCGTAGCCTCTCTGAAGGATCTTGCCTGGTTTGCGACACGGCCCATATGCGGGGGCAACGCGCCTAGTTCTTGAGCGCCGCCCGCGGTGTATTGCGAAAGCTGATTGCCATGCGGTTGTAAGAATTCATCAAGCTGATCGCGATCGTGAGATCGACGAGTTCCTTCTCGCTGAAAACCGATCGGGCCGCCTGGTATTTTTCGTCAGGAACACCAGTCTCGGCCACGCGCGTCACCGTCTCAGCCCAGGCCAACGCGGTCCGCTCGGCGTCCGAAAACAGATTGCCGCCCTCATCCCAAGCTTGAACCAGAGCGAGCTTCTCCGCCGGAGCGTTCATCCTCGTTAGATCGTCGATAATAACGTCTACCCAATAAGCGCAATTATTGATCTGTGACACCCGCAGATATACCAGCTCCACCAGTTCTTCGGGCAAGCCACATACCATGATATAATAATAGACGCTTCCGAAAGCCTTCATGCCAATCGGAGAGATTTGATTATAGTCCAGTCGTTTGGCCATCTTGCTCTTCCCTCTACCGCCATGTGGACATCGAAACTGGGGAAATTTGCTCGTCAGGTGAGTGGTTTTCGATAATGGATGAAACCCGATCGATCCGCGATGCGGTCGTAGAGCCGCCGGGCGGTGTCGTTGGATTCGTGGGTCAGCCAGTAGACGCGCGACGCACCGCGACGCCTCGCATCGGCATAGACATGTTCGATCAGTGTGCGGCCCACGCCGCCGCCGCGCGCAGCGTCCGTAACAAACAGGTCCTGGAGATAGCAGTCGTCGGTCGTCGTCCAGGTGGATCGATGATAAATTGAATGTACCAGCCCCAATGCATCGTCGCCCGCCATGGCGAGTGCTGCGTGCATCGGCTCGGCGGGGTCCAAAAAGCGTGCCCAGGTCTTGAGCGTCACGGCCTCGGTGATATCGACCTCGTAAAAACGCTGATAGGCTTTCCACAGCGGAAGCCAATTATCAAAATCACTCTCCGCAATGGCTTTGATCTCGACTGCTGGCATAGAACGCTCCTGAAATTCGGAAGGCGGCCCGCTGCTGGATAGAAGACAAGCACGCGGGCATTGCCGTTTTGCTTCATGCTTCGCCGCGCCCTACCCTATTCACCAATCAGCTTCACACCGTATTTTTGATGGTAGGTGTCCCGGATCTCCTCTTGGCTCCTCGGAGGGTCAGCGAAGACGTGGGCTGGCGACAGCAACGGGCTAATCGAGGTGCTTTCGATTTTGACGACGTGGTCGACGGGATATTCGTGGCCGTTGGTCGCCCGAACCCAATTGGCGATCATCAAAGACCGATCATCGTCTGGCGGCAGTATCAAGGCTCGTCCCTTAAATCGATAGCCACGTCGCTGGAAGAAATCGACTACGTTAATTTCGACAGCCGGATTGCGTTTCAAGTTTACTATCGTCTGGGGCGATGCGATATCGGCGAAGTAGAGCGCGCCGTTCCTCACCGTCAGAGACGCTTTGGGCGAAAGGTTGGGGGTTCCGTCTTCGTTGATTGTCGCAACGAATGACAGTATCGCCCCCTTGATGATCGCCTCCATATCAGCGGTGATTTCGGTCACGATACGACCTCACCCATGACGTTGAAGTCTAAGGTCGCAAGCGCCTTCGCCCTTGCCAGCGCGGCCTTCTCCTGGTCGAGAAAAGCGGTTGCCTGTACCGAAAGAAACTGCACGGTTTGCAAACCGATTGAGCCCAGGACCACCGAAAGATACGGCGTGAGAAAATCGGGCTGGTTGGCGCGCTCGCCGGAAAAGACGCCACCCGAGGCAATGCCGATGAACACTGGGCGATCTTGGAGCATTCCCACCTTCCCGGCCGGCGTCGACCTGAACGTGCGGCCAGCGCGAAGAATTTGGTCGATCCACGCCTTGAATACCGACGGTACGGTCAGGTTGTTCATAGGGGTTCCGATGACTATCGCGTCGGCGGCCTCGACTTCCCGAATGAGCGCCTCGGACAGCTCCAGTGCACCCTTCAGCGGGGCCGCCAAGGTGACCGGCGACGAAAGGGTGGTCGCATAGTCAGGCGAAGCGTGTGGAAGGGGGAAAGTACCAAGGTCGCGCCGGCTGACACTCGCACCAGGCGCGATCTCAAGGAGTTTTTCGACGACCGCCGCCGAAAGCTGGCGGCTGTGAGACTCCGGGCGCGGACTGCAATCGATATGGAGGATGTTCATGCGAACGGGCCCATCACGACTATCTTCATAATTTTACTCTCTTTGGTCGGGTGCCGTCGCTTCGGCCGGCGGTGCACCGCTAGACGGGCGAGGCCGCGGTGCAGGCTTGCTTGGACATAAAGAAGTCGGTCGCATCGACGAACGTTCGCGTTGGACGATGCGACCGGGGAGAGGTCAGATCGAGCCGGCGGCCGTAACGGTGGGGAAATCCTTCTCGTGGTCGAACACGTTGTTGAAGAAGTTCGTCAGGGAATACATTGCCACCAGCGCAACGATCTCCATCACGTTCGCATCCGTGTATCCGGCATCGCGGACCACTTTCAGATCAGCGTCGCTGACATGGCCTCGTCCCTCGATGACCCTGTGAGCAAACTGCACAGCTGCGTCCCGCTTCGGCTCGGTCGCATGACCTTTCCGAGCGAGGATGATTTCATCGGCCGGCAATTTCGCCATGTGCTCTGCCGTATAGCTGTGAACCGTCAGGCAGTAGTTGCAGCCATTCACTTCGGAGACGGCTAGACCGATGCTGTCACGGGTCTTCACGTCGAGCACTTTGCTCAAGGCGCCGAACAGGGTGGCCCACGCGTTGAACGCGATCGGGCTCTGCGCAAACGCCGCCATCATGTTTGGCGTGAAGCCGATGTTCTTGGTGAACGCATCGAGAGTCGACTTGGAATCGGCCGGCACCTGGTCCGGCTTAAGGGGGGCAGTTCTTGGCATGGTTATCTTCTCTGATGTTCAGCGGATAATTAGACGAAGTCCAACACTTCGGTGATCGGACGGCGCGGCTTCTGTGCCCAGTTCCCTGGCCGCTCCGCCCCTATGGACAGCAGCATGACCGGCAGTTCGTCTTTGGTCAGTCCGAACTCGCGGTGCACTGATTCGGCATCGAATCCGATCATCGGCGTCGAACCCAGGCCCAGCGACCGCGCCGCATAGATCATCGCGGCGGCGCCGAAGGTTGCGGTGCGTACAGCTTCGTCGCGCCGGCGCTCGGGGAACGCCATGTACAGGTCCCGCGCGGGGATTTCCCAATCCTCCACCATCGCTGCTGGCATGACGCCTAACGCGACGAGCGGCGCCAGGCGCTCAGGTATGACACTCGTCTCGACCAGTTGACCGCAGACGATGAAGGTAACGGCTGCATCGGTAATCGCCGGCTGGCTCCAGGCGATCGGGCTCAACCGAGCCTTGGCTTCAGGTGTACGAACGGCAATGAAGCGCCAGTTCTGCAGATGGAAGGACGTTGGGGCGCTGGTGCCGATACGCACGAGTTCCCGGATTTCGTCGTCGCTCAATTTGGCGGTTTTGTCGTAATACTTGGCGGCGCTGCGGCTCAGGATAGTTTCGATGACGGCGTTAGTCATAGTGACTCCAATGCGTGACGAGATGGATTGAGGGGCACGGTCAAAGAGCTCCGCGACCATTGGAGTGAGGTGTCGCATCGCGGAGCGCGGTTTCCCAATGTGTTGTGACTATGGTTTCCATAGCGCTCGGGAATGCCCAGCGACGCTTCACACTGCCGATCGGACATTGTGCTAAATCGCTCTTGCGGTTGAGGGATTGGCCACCGATACAGCGACGGACTGCCGTTATCGACACGGAGAAATAGGGCGGACATGCAAGCGAGGTCGCCGCGCCAAGCCGCAAAAACGGAGCCCCCAGGGTCGCTTCCGCCGGTGGGTCGCTCGCTTGCCACTCCGAACGGGAAGAGTGTCGTGAGTGTGCAGGAGGAGCGGTTAGCCTATGGCCACGAAAGGACCGAATATGGGGACTGAATGGTCAAGGCAGACGGCGATTGGTGTAGATCTGAATACACCGAAATCAATAGCGCTTCCTGGATCATAGAGGCGGATATGGATCGCGGAGAACGTGACCCGGTCCGGGTCTGTGCATCCAGCGCGATCTAGGTGTATCTCGCCGAAGGTCCCGCGGCTCTTTGCCAATGGGTCGCCCACTCGCGGAGATACCCGCCCGCGGCGTTTTTCGGGAGATGGGCTCACCAGCTGTCGCGGGGCCGAACAATTCCTGTTGGTCCATCTAGAGGTGCCGAGCGCGACATCTCAATTCTTGTCCCGCTCGGCGCCGGGTAGTCTTTACATCGAGGTATGGGCCCGCTTCGAGAAGCGCTCCACGGTCTCCGGCGCGTTGAGCACCGACGTGGTCAGCAGAACCGCAACCGCCAGGATCCAGTAATACCATGCGTCCAAGCCGGCGAAGCCGAACACGAAAGGCGCGGCTATGAAGACGACCCCGACGGCGCGGTCGACCCAGAGGTGGAATGAGTAGGGGATCAGCTTGATCACGCCGGTCTGGTGGTTGGTGAGAAGCGGCAAGAGCAGGGCAGCGACGCCGGTGGCCACCGAGAGCCAGATCGCCATCGGGCCGCTCTGCCCGAGCTTCAGGACGAAGGGCGCGACGAGCAAGACAATCGCGACGGGGTAGTCGATGACATAGGCGTGGATGGCTTTGGTGACAAAACGGATCGACATAGCGCAACTCCTGTTTATTGATTTTGGGCGGGTTCACTTGCGACACCGATCGGGGTTGTCCCCAGTGCCAGCGCCATCCACGCTATGCCCGCCGTCTGACCTTTAGAAATGCCGCCTTGTTATCGTTTTCATTCCGCCGCGGAAGTCATGGGGTGCGTCACTCGAGCCGTTCGAGTAATGAGGCGAGAGCATCCGCACTTGAGCGGTCTTCGTAATTGAAAATGATCTCGCTCCGCGCAAGGGTACCATCGCGCCCGATCACGAACCTGGCTTGCATCGGCACGATCCAAGGCTCGCCGCCCTTGAGAGCGAGGAGTTCAGGCTCGAACTCGCTTTCGATTTTCGCAATCTCACTGGCGGATTTGCGAACACCAAACGCCTCCGCGGCGCGGCCGCCCTCGTCATTGACCAGCGGAAACTCCAAACCGAATTCGGCCGTGAGGCGCTGGCCGGCCGCCGGGCTAAACTCGTGGAATACACCTAGCACAGTCGCACCGGCCCCGCGGATGCGCATCATGGCGCTGGTCAGATCCTGCAAGTCCGACCGACAGAAGTCGCACCAAGCTCCTCGGTAGAAGGTCAGAAGGACGGGGCCGCGCGCGAGCAGGTCTGACGAGCGCAACCACCCGCCGGCGGGGTCCTCGAATTCAAACACGGGAGCCGAAGACCCCTCGACAAGGTAGTGCAGCCCCCGGCTACCGGCTTCGACAGTTCTCATAATAATCTCCAGATCGTGTCCCGGCGTGAGCGCGTCAACCGGACGATGAAATTGCGTTTTTTCGAAACCGCTTTGTTGGGTCTACGACACGGCGACGCCCTGGGCAGATCCCGCGATCAGGTGTCAGAACCCCAGGCCGCCCGCGCCGATCATGAACTCTGTGTGCAACTGGGTCAGCCGCTCGATCTCGGCCTCGCGAACAGCGATGCGCTCTGCATCAGGTTCTCCGCCGCGCGCCAGCGCATCTTCTCCAAGTAGCCGACGAAGGTCGGTCTGGGCGATGAGTAGGCGTTCTTGGATCTCGTTGATCTCGTCGGTGATCTCGCTCAAATCGACTTCTCAGCTTTAGTAAACGGGGGCGAAGATATGGGCGGCCCGACCAGCCGGGAAGTGACGCGCGGTTATCGTGTCCATGCCCTACAGTACCAGTTCCTTTGATCTCCAAGCCGACGCGGTACGTCGTGGTCTTGGCTGCTCCATCGTCACGCCGCGTCATTTCCGCAGTCGAAAAACCGAGGCCTCGCAGGTCGGGGGCGATAACTATTGTCTATCAACTCTATGGCGAGAGATGATTTCCCATCCTCGCGTCGCAACGCGCACTCTCCAAAGCAGACGCATCCCACATGGATGTCGAACCGACCCTTCCCCGCACGAACCTGACAGCTGTCAACGACCGGTGTCTCGGTCTCAAACCGGCGCCGAAGGAAGCGACCGAGAATCATTCGGCGCCTAGAGCGTCGGACAGCTAAAACAAGGAATGCAACGGCGATGCTGCAAAACGGCGACCTCTTCCCCTCATTTACCTTTGCGCGCGCCGGTGGCGGCGAAATCCATTTGCCTGGCGATTTGGCGGGTGGGTTCGGTGTGATCCTGTTCCACCGTGGTTCCTGGTGTCCGTACTGCAACGCCCAGCTTGCCGAATTCGCGCGAGCGGCGGACGAGTTTGCTGGGGAGGGTATCAAGGTCGTTTCAGTATCCGCGGACGATCGTGAAAAATCGGAGGCCCTCGTTGACAAGCATAAGCTTAAGTTCCCCGTCGGCTATGGTGTGGATGTGGGATCTGTTTCTGCAGCCACCGGTGCTTTCGTCAACGAGAATCCCGTGGCCCTCCAGGCAACTGGGTTCATCATCAACCCCGAGGGTCGGATCGTGACGGCGGTTTATTCAACCCGTGCAATTGGCCGTCTCATGCCGGCCGATGTGCTCAATTTTATTCGCCATTTCAAAACTTTGACAAAGAAGTGACGGACCTCTTCAGTCGCGATCTAGTTGGCGTCTGATCGCGGCGCGGAGGGCCGGCAGGAGTTCCGCGTCAAACCAGGAATTGCGTTTCCGCCAGCCGACACTGCGCCATGACGGATGGGGGGTTGGGAAGATGGCGGGAGCGAAGCGGTCGAAGCCCCGAACCCGGTCGAGAAGAGTCCTTCCTGCATCCTTGGGGAGATAATACTGCTGGGCATAGGATCCGACGAGAACTGTCAGGCGGTCCGCCGGGAGCAGTTCAAGAACGCGGCTGTGCCATAGGGGCGCGCATTCCGGCCGAGGCGGTGCGTCGCCGCCCGCCGCTTTTCCCGGATAACAAAATCCCATAGGCACCAAAGCCACCTTCGCGGGATCGTAGAACTCGCCCTTATCGAGGCCAAGCCACTCGCGAAGGTGATCACCACTGTCGTCCTGCCAAGGAATCCCGCTGAGGTGAACTTTCGTCCCAGGCGCCTGGCCGATGATGAGGACCCGTGACGTAGCGCTGAATTGCACGATTGGGCGGGGTCCGAGCGGCAGGTAGGGCGCACAGACAGTGCACCTGGAAATCTCGTTCAAAAGTCTGGTGTCATTTTGCGACATGTTCGGAATTTTACTTCGCGGCACTAGGTATTTGGAGCCCACGCTGCACAGCTGGACGCGCGAGCCCGCGGTCGAGCCACGTCTGCACATTGGCAAAGCGGTCGAAGCCGACGAGCTCACGCGCTTCATAAAAGCCAATCAAATTACGCACCCAGCCGAGCAGGGAAATATCGGCGATACTGTAGTCGGCGCCCATGACCCAGTCGCGACCGACGAGCCGCTCGTCAAGGACGCGAAGGAGCCGCGCCAACTCGGTCGTATAGCGGTCGCGCGGACGCTTGTCCTCATAGGCCTTGCCGGCGAATTTGTTGAAGAAGCCGACCTGGCCAAACATCGGACCAACTCCGCCCATCTGCCACATTACCCATTGAATCGTCTCGTACCGGGTATTCGGCTCAGCTGAGATAAATTGCCCCGTTTTGTCCGCGAGATACAGCAGGATAGCGCCCGACTCGAACAGCGCGAGGGGAGAGCCGTTCGGTCCATCGGGGTCGTAGATTGCAGGGATCTTGCCGTTGGGGTTAAGCGCAAGAAAGGCCGGGTCGTGGCTTTCATCCGCAGTGATATCGATCCGGTGCGGCTCGTAGGCAAGGCCGGTTTCCTCAAGCATGATGCTGACCTTAACCCCGTTGGGGGTTGGGAGGGAAAACAGCTGCAGCCGGTCGGGATACTGCGCCGGCCAGCGTGCAAAAATTGGATGCCTGAACGTCATATTATCTCTTCTGGGTAAGCAGGCGGGGCGCGCCGGCACATCAACGTATCGTTCGCCTGGATCTTCGCCAGGATAAAAAAAGCATGATCTTGAAGTGGGAGGGCGGACCGACCGCCCTCCTAATTTTTCACTACCGAACGGTGATGACCGTCTTTCCCGCGCGCCGCTTTGTTGAGTTGAAAGTTGCGACGGCGTCGTCGAGGCCTGCGACGGTACCGATGTTCGTACGCAACCGGCCGTCCCGTACGCGCTGGACGATCTCATTCAGTTGAGCACGATCGGACTCGACGACGAAGTCAATTGCCAGGCCATCGGCGGGCCGCGCCTCGGCCGGCCCGACAATAGTCACCAACGTCCCTCCCGATCGGATCAGGGCAGCCGATCGTTTCTGGATGTCGCCGCCGAGGACATCGAACACCAGATCAACTCCGCCGATATCCGCCAAGGCATCTTTTTCAAGGTCGATGAATTCCTGTGCGCCGAAGTCGAGCACCTTCACACGATCGGCGGCGCGGCCGGTACCAATGACGTAGGCACCAGCCAATCGTGCGAGCTGCACAACCATGGAGCCAACTGCGCCCGCGGCGCCATGTGCAAGAACGGTCTGCCCCGACTGAAGGCGACCGTGTTGAAACAGACCCTGCCACGCGGTAAGGCCCGAGATTGGCAGGCTCGCGCCCACTGTGAAGTCGACGTCGCCCGGCAGTGGTGCAAGGTTGCGCGACTCGATCGCGATGTATTCGGCTAGCGTTCCGTCGCGATGCCAGTCCGCTAGGCCAAATACCCGCTGTCCCACCGACAGGCCTGTCGTGCCATAGCCGAGGGCGGTAACGATGCCGGCCAGCTCGTGCCCCGGGATCGACGGTGTTCGATCACGGTCAGCGCGGTCGGTCCAGGTGGAAGGCCACGCCAGTTCGGTCGGCACGAACCCCGAAGCATGGACTTGAACAACGACGTCGTTTATCGCGGCCTGTGGCTCGGGCCGGTCAACTAGCTTCATACCGGCCGTTCCAGCGGCCTCATCCGTTACAACGATTGCTTTCATGATGACTATCTCCTCGAATGACTTGTTTGGTGGGGGATTGGGGTCGTCACGGCCGGACGCGGATGATCGTCTTCCCGCTGATCCGCTCGGTTGAATTGAAAGTGGCAACGGCATCGGCGAAGCTCGCGATCTTGCCGATGTTTGTTCGCAGTCGCCCGTCCCGCACCCGCTGAACGATCTCACCTAGCTGTCCGCGGTTGGGCACGAGGACGAAATCTATTGCCAAGCCGTTGGTGGGTCTCGCCTCGGCCGGCCCCGCAATCGTCACCAGCGTTCCTCCGGTGCGGATCACGCCCGCGGACCGCTTACCGATCTCGCCGCCGATAACATCAAACACCAGATCGACGCTTCCGACGTCTTCCAGATTGTCGTTGTCGAGATCAACAAACTCCCGCGCGCCGAAGTCCAGCGCCTTCTGACGGTCGGCGTTCCGTCCGGTTCCGATGACATATGCGCCGGCCTCTCTCGCGAGCTGCGTAACCATCGACCCAACAGCACCCGCTGCGCCGTGCACCAGGAGGCTCTGTCCCGCCTGGAGACGACCATGTTGGAACAGCCCCTGCCATGCCGTCAGACCCGGCATCGCTATGCTCGCAGCCACCGTGAAGTCGATGTCTGCCGGCAGTGGTGCGAGGTTGCGTGCCTCAACAGCCACATACTCTGCCAAGGTACCGCCCCGGTAGGAATCCGAGAGGCCGAATACTCGCTGTCCGACGGACAGTCCTGTGGTGCCATAGCCTATGGCGGCGACCACCCCGGCGAGCTCCTGCCCCGGAATGGACGGGGTTCGGTCGCGATCGAGGCGATCGGTCCAGGTCGACGGCCAGGTGAGCTCTCCCGAGGTAAATCCTGAAGCGTGCACCTCAACGACTACGTCGTTTATGGCCGCTTGCGGCTCAGGCCGCTCCGCGAGCTTCATCCCACCCGTTCCGGCTTCCTGATCCGTTACAACGATTGCCTTCATGGATATTGTCTCCCTGGTCAGGTCTGCGTTTGGTGGAGGAGATGCGTTGGCCGCCGGCATTGACCCATCTCGATCAACCTCGGGCGCCGGCAAGGCTTCCGCCTGTGCCAGCGGCGGTCGTTTCGGCGTGTGGATTGCGTGCAGCGACAACAGTAAACAGGGTAGCAACGAGGGCAAGTCCACCGTATCCGAGGGCGATCTGGGGCACAGAGAAGGTGTTCGACAGTTCACCGGAGATGAGGCTGGGGACGGTGGTCCCGCTGTAACAGATGAGGTAGATGGCGCTGAAGATTGGTGCTCGGTCGGCTAGACCACTTCCGTGCAGCAGGCCGCGGGTGGCGGCACTGGTCGCGATCCCCTGCCCCGCACCGGCGAAAACGGTCGCGATAATGAAAAGCGCCAGTGTGCCCGCGTTGATCGCTGTGATGATGCCGATCATTCCGGCCAAGAAGATGACCATCCCGACGCGCTGGGCTACCGCTGATGTGAACCGACCGCCAATGGGAGCGCCGAGGACGCTGGGTGCCATATAGGAGGCAAACACCAGTCCAAGAATGAGCGGGCTACGGGTGTGGAGTTGATCTTCGACAAGAGAAGGCACAAAGGCCTGGTAGAACGCACCGGTCGCCCAGGTAGCAAGAAAAACCGCGGCCGCGACGGGAAGCAGATGCCTGACCCGGACGGGGACGCTGACCCTAGGCAGCAATGATTGCCAAGCACCAGGTGTCCGGGTCGCGGTTTCCGGGCTGATCGTGATGAGCGCCGCCGAAAGCAAGAGCAATCCGATGCAGACCAGATAGATGAGTTCACGTGGCCAGGGGCCAAACTGGACCAGGGCGCCAGAGGCGATGGCTCCGACAGTGAGGCCAAGCATGGGCCCCTGGCTGGAGGCGACGGACGCCAACCATTCCGGTTTGGTGGGTGCAGCGTCCACAATGTAAGAGGTCAAGCTGCTGCTGGCCAACCCAGTCCCGATGCCCATCAGGACCCGGCCGGCCAACAGGGTGCCGATGTCGTGCACGTTCAGCAACAACAGACAGCCCAGCAGGAGCAAACTGAGGCTGGCGATCGCGGTAGGCCGGCGGCCGAGATGATTGGACAGCCGTCCCAGAACCAACAGCGAGGCGATGGTGCCGACGGAATACGTGACGATCGCCATCGATATGGCGAAATTGCTGAACCCTTCATCCGCGCGGTAGATATTATACAGAGGGACAGGCGCGGCAGACGAGGCAAACGTAGCCACCAAGCCAAGCATCGCAGCAGAGAATGCGAGCTGGCGGGTTCCGCCTCGTGCATGGTTGATCATTGGAGCCATGTTCTGCATCGGACCGCCTCTCTTCTTTTTGTTCCGCGCATTGACTTAGATCTGGCCCAGTTTGAGCCGGGCATTGGTCGATGAAATCCGCGACTGTGATAGCCATTGATGGCAGTGGGGGCCGAGATATTCCAATAGTGGGCGCGTATCGTTTCCATAGCGGCGAGGAATGGCGGGCAACCGCCCTGCCCGCAGTTCGTTAGGGGAACGCCCGCAGCGACGGGTAACCTTCCCATTGATGTCGTTATGCGTCGCCTCAGACAGCAGACGAGATTTCCTGCGCCTCCGCGCCGGCTTGGGCATGGTGGGCACGACGCTTGGCTTCGGCCCGGTATTCGGATGGGTCGCACCCATAGTGCCGGCGAAAAGTCCGGGTGAAACTGCTGCGGCTTTGGTAACCCACCTGTATCGCCACCTGGTCGATCGACAGCGCGTTCGCCGCCAGCAAGCCGGCAGCGTGACGCATCCTCAACCGCCTCAGCACGCCCATCGGAGACTCGTCGAACGAGGCAGCGAACCTGGCCATGAACGCGGAACGACTAAGACCCACCGACTGTGAGAGGCTATGCACCGTGTAGGACGCGGCGGGCCTTGACGCCATCTCCGCGAAGGCCCGCGCTATTGGAGGGTCATTAAGAATTGAAAATCGTTCGACCCAGGGATTTATCGATATCAGGCAACGCCTTAGCAGTGACAGGAGCACGAGCTTCAGAAGGGCCGAGGACATCGGCCCGCCGCCTATATCCTGAGCTGCTAATTCGACCATTGCGTATTTCATCACCTGGTCCAGCTGGTCGTGGGCGTCGAACGCTTCGACAATCGGGACGGCTAGGGAGGCAAACAAGTCAAGTCCCGCAGCATAAACCGCGCTGAATGATCCGCACCCAACCTGAAGTGCTGGTTCTCCCTCACCCACTGTGTGGCGCGCTGAGCTGCCGGGGAGGAATACTCCCGGCCGCCCTGCCCCGAACGTTCCGGGTGCGTCGGGATCGTGCGCCACGATCGACATCGATTTGCGAGCAGGAACGATGACCAGAACGTGGGCTGAGAGTTCGATCGGTGGCTCTCCTTCCACGAGGATTGCTCCGGCGCCCGCAAAACCGTAGTGGATCGTGGGAAGTTCGCCCCGAGCGATTTCCAGCCGGGTACCGGCGGCGAGCGCGCACTCAGACAGCCTGACATCGTTGACTTCCAACGTCGTCATCAGCTTGTCGAGATCAGCGCGCGATATGCGCCAGAGCGGTAAACCTGTCACGTATGGAAGCCTCGTGGTAGTCATCCACATCAGCTTGGCGTACGGGACTATTCCCGGACCACGCCTGCGGTCCGGATGAAGGGCTTCTCCGCGCTCCAGCCTGATGGGGTTAGTTCGTGCCTGCATTCCCCTTGGTGGGAAGGCACTCAAACAATCACCCAGATATGCGCGGCCGAGTAGTCATTGAGCTTGAATTTGATAAATTCAGGCCAGACATGAGTCGGGATAGAAAACCCTTGTCTGCCAACAGAAAATCCATGAATGGCAGCGTCAACTGACGCGCCGGCGCAAAGTCCCATAATCCTGGACTGTTATTGCGGAACTCAGGTGGTCCCACTTCGTCGGTTGCGCGGGAGGCTAAACCAAGAAGATCAGACTTGAACCTGTGTCTCGCATATCCGCAAAGGCTTCTTCCTCGCTATGGCCACCTAGTGCTCCGTCAGGCCACTAGGTGCATTTTGGCGCTCATATCGGAATTGACGAAGACCACGTGGTTAAGAGGTTAGCTAGGGGTCGGAGGGCGTGCCTTGCGCATGGGCGCGGGATCAGGCTGTCCTGGTTGCCTCGAACAAGAACCAGGTGCGACGTTCCGTCTGGTCAACCCAGTTTTCCATCAGGCTGGCAGTGGCGACATCGCGATACTCATCACAGACATTATGAGTTTGTCGCATACGCTGGGTGAGAGCCAAGTTGTCTTCCTTCAGCTCGGCGAGCATGTCTTCGGGTGTGACGAAGTCAGCATCATTGTCTTCGACATGCTTCAGCCTGGCGATGTGTCCGATCGAGCGGATGGTAGTGCCGCCGAGCTTGCGCACCCTTTCGGCGATATCGTCCGTCATCGCGAAGACCTGCTCGGCCTGCTCGTCGAGGAGAAGGTGATAATCCCGGAAATGAGGGCCCGATATGTGCCAATGAAAGCTCTTCGTTTTGACGTAAAGTGCGAACACGTCGGCGAGCAGCGCGTTGAGGGCGGCCGTAATATCCTTCGCGGCGTCGGCGCCGAGATTGCTCTGCGTGTGGAGTGGTGCCTTTCGGCGTTCTCGTGCGTCTTCCAAACTCATTTTATTTCATCCTTCAGGGAGTTGTGCAGCTTGGCCGCGCGCTACATAGCCTAGGCCAAAACACAGTAATCGCACCGAAGGCTTCCGGTACGACGATGGTTTGGAGAGTGACCTTGGAGCAGCTCTGATGGAAATTACCTCTGACCATGGAGTTGATAGCCGGCTGTTATTGCGAGCGTCGGGCTCGAACTGCGCGGCGAATACGCCATAAATCCATAAAGCGTCTCCGCTCGTCCAAATCCGGTTCTTCGGGACGCGGAGAGTGGAGCTCGGTAGCAGACAGGTGGTGCGAGCCTAGATACGGTCGTCGAGACGGATTTATCGACGCTGCAGGAGAACCAGGATGGACGGCGAGATCAAAGACAACTTGGCGATGCATCGCTTCGAGATGCCACTCGGCGGCGATGCGCTGGCGGTCGCATATTACAAGGAAGAGGAAGGGCGTGTGGTCTTGCTCCACACCGAGGTGCCGCAGGAACTGTCCGGACAGGGAATCGGATCCCGGCTCGCCCATGGCGTATTCGAGGCGCTGCGCTCCGAGGGACGCCGCGTGATTGCAAAGTGCCCGTTCATGGCCGCCTACGCCTCTCGGCACCCAGAGTACCTTACCATGCTGGACGGTTGAGCCACGCCTTGGCCAATGGCCCGCACCGGCGCGGACGACTTGATTCTGTCGCGGCCATTGACCACGCCCTCGCTGCCTCCCGCCACCTCATGGAGCGCGGCCAACCCGAACCCACCTCGCCGCAGCTTGCCGGGCGGGATTGGAAAGGGTTCAGAGTTCGGGGATGTCGCTCTGGTACTCCCGGAGGGCGTATTTCCAGTGCCCAATGTCGCAAATCGACTGAAGCATAGGCTCGGCCGCGCTTTTTGCAGTCTGCGTCGGCAAAAGAGCGCCGACGATGCTCAATCCGGCTGTTATGGAAAATCCATGTTCCGTGGCGTCATTGGGTCGCCCCACTCCGACCGCCAAAGCTGGCTACTCTCTATGTCGACTGCAATGGCTTGGTACCCCAGGCCTCGGCATAGCTGTCGGCCAGGCTGACCGCGATCTCTATACTGTATGGACCATCCCACCCGGGCTCCAGCTCTTGCCAGGCCGGCAAGGTGAGTTCGCCGGTTGTCACGCCGTCTTCGCGGGTTCGGATATGGGCGACGATCGAGAGGTTTTTTTAGGCAAAGACGATCATCATCGCTATAGCAGGCTATGGCCGATATTTATGTGACCTAGCACCATGATCCGCAATCGCGTCGCCGTCGCTATCATCCTGTTCGTCGCCACGCTTGCGCTGCCAGTCCACGCCCAGGAGTGGAACGTTCGCTTCGGAATGTGCGGCCGCGAGCGCGTGACCTGCGTCGTCGATGGCGACACGATTTGGCTCCAGGGCGTCAACCTGCGGCTCGAGAGCTATGACACTCCCGAGCCCTACAACGACATCTGCGGCGGCGCCAGGGAAGTGGCGCTTGCGAAGAAGGCCAGTGCCCGTCTGCTGGCACTGCTTAACGGCAACCCGTTCACCGTCGAGACCGGCGGCGAGGATCGGTACGGCCGCGTGCTGGCGACCATCAGGATCGGCGGCACCGACGTCGGCGACATCCTGATTTCCGAGGGGCTAGCACGCAGCTGGCCGAACGGCCGCGAGTTCTGGTGCTGAAGTTTTCCGCTAATCTGCAGGTCGTTTAAAAAGGCAAACGCACCAGGGCAAAGCGCCCCCCGCTTCTCACTCACCCTGACTCTTCTCTTGGTCGGAGCGAAGTAGCCAATCTCGAAACGCGTGGGCACCTTCATGTCCTTTGGCCCGCCGAGGGGGCAAAATGTGGAACTCTCCGAGCGTCAGCATCGGGTTTGGTATCGGCGCCATCAGCCTTCCCATCCGCACGTCATCGGCGACAAGGGCTGATGGACCCATGGCAATACCGACACCGTCGATGGCCGCCTGCAGGGCGTAATACAGGTGTTCAAAGCGCAACTCCCGACTTGGGCGAAGATCGGGAACACCGGCCGCGTCGAGCCATGACGGCCATAGGGCACTGAGAGATTCAGCGTGCAACAGGGTGTGCCGCTGGAGGTCCGCGAGATCGGAGACGGCGAGTTGGTCGAACAATTTCGGGCTCATCACCGGAAGGCAGGTTTCCCGCAGAAAGGCTGTGCTGGTGAAGTCGCTGCGCTGCATCGGTCCGCGGCGGATAACCACATCGAACGGTTCGACGATCGTATCCACCGGCGTGTTCGTCGCGGTCAGACGAACCTCGATATTGGGGTGCTCGCGGGCAAATGCGGATAGGCGGGGAATGAGCCAGCGCATGGTGAAGGTCTGGGAGGCATTCACCCGCAATACGGTCATACCACTCTGGCCGACGAGACGGCCTGTGGCCAAGGCAAGGCGATCCAATATTGCGCCGGCTTCTAAGAGATAGGTTTGCCCATCGGCGGTCAGCACGACCTTGCGGTTAGAGCGCAGAAAGAGTGGCCCCCCGAGCCATTGTTCCAGAATTTGGATCTGTCGGCTGACAGCGCCATGCGTGACGCCGAGCTCGGCCGCCGCGGCGGTGAAATTCTGTAGCCTTGCGGCAGCTTCAAAGGTTTTGACGGCATTCAGTGGCGGAAGACGGCGATACATCGGTGAGGATTCCTGACGCGAAGGACAGGATAATTCGTTTGTCAGCAGGCAGGTAGTCTGGGACTATCGCGCACGACCAAACGCGAAAACGAATATGCCTCCCCCTCCCTTGCCGAACCTCGACACCATTGTCATCCGCCCATGGCGTGCGGAGGACCCGATATCCGAATTGACCGCCTTGCTGCACCGCGCCTATGCGGGCCTCGCCGCGCAGGGCCTGCGCTACATGGCAACCCACCAGTCCGACGACGTTACCCGGGAACGCCTCGACCAAGGGGAATGCTTCGTCGCTCTGGCCGACCAGACGATCGTCGGCACCGTCCTCTTCAAGGGCACCACGCAAACGAGGGGATGTCCTTGGTACGACCGAAGCGAGGTCGCCTGCCTCGCCCAGTTTGCCGTGGAGCCCACCCTGCAGGCAAAGGGGCTCGGGCGGCAGATGATCAATCTGGTCGAGCGGCGCGCCGAGGCGGCAGGCGCACGCGAAATCGCCCTCGACACAGCGGAACCTGCCACGCATCTGGTCGGATGGTACAGCCGGCTCGGCTACCGCTTCGTTGAACATGCACAATGGACGCACACCAACTATCGCAGCGTCATTCTCAGTAAGGCGCTGCCATCGGCTGTTCGGAGCTGATCAGATACCGACCGACTTCGACGGCAATTTCTGTCAGGCCAAGCAATGACGGGCGGTTATCGATTTGATGGCCAGAGGCGATTTCCTTTCCAATCGTGCTGAAGTCATTCTGCGGGACATCGGGGTTCAGGCACTTGCACACGGCTCACGAGACTACGGCTTAAGAGCCGTACGCAGTGACCTTGTCCGGCCGCGGACGCACCACCGAAATACAACATACCCAAAGGATGCCGCCGTGAAGTTGCAACTGACCAGCTCGACGAAGACCGCGCTTGCCATCGCGCTGCCATTGGCCGCAGCGATGGCCATTCCCGCTGTTGCTCAGGAGGCAACGCTTTCGGGCGGCGACGCCAAAATGATTATGATCACCATCGAAGACGTTCTGACCGGGCAGCCGTTTTCACCCGCGGTCATTGAAAGCCACACGCCAGGGGCCGCGGCGCTGTTCAAGCTCGGTGACAAAGCGAGCGATGAACTGGTTGCGGTCGCGGAAGGCGGTAACATCGGCATGTACGCGCCCTCGGCAGCCATGAACGACGATTCCTCGATCGGCGACGCCCAGCTGGCCATTTATACCCTGCCGGGCCAGAAACGGACCTTCTTCGTCCGGGTCGACGCGGCACATCCGCTGGTCGACGGCGTCTGGATGCTCGGCAACACCAATGACGGGTTTTCCGGCTTCACCGGCGTCGATGCATTCAGCCTGACCGCTGCGACGACGATTGACGTTCGCGGTTACGACGCCGGATCCGAGACCAACAACGAAAAGAAGGGTCTGCTGGGCTCTCTGGGTGCGGGCAACGATCGTGATCCCGAAGATGGTGTTATCGCCTACCACACCGGTATTCGGGGCGATGCTGATGCACCCAAGGAATGGAACTGGGACGTCAGTGCTCCCGTCGCCCGCGTCACCTTCACTCCCTTGAACTAGAGGACGTCGTCGGGCGAGATTGCCGCCCGACCGTCGTGCCCGAGAGTGCGGCGCCTTCGAACGAACGGCGCCGCATTGTCTTCTTCAATACCCCGATCTTAAGGTGCGGGATGGCGGGCGCCTTCCGCGTATCTGCTCTCGACGGCGTGTCGAACCGAAGTCGACGTTCTCTACTGCGGGACAGACCTCGATGAGCCAAGCGCTTCAAAAGCATCCAAGATTCGATCACGCGTTTGCTTGTCGGGGGCCACTTCCGACATGGCGAATAGGCTTGCCCTGGCGCCCTCTACGTCGCTGAACGCCAATTGCAGCCGGGCAAGCTCTTGCCACGCGTAGAGCACTCCCGGCGCAATGATGGTAATCCGCTGATATACCGTAAGGGAGCGGTCATGGTCGTTTTCATTGTCAGCGCGAACAGCCTGGTTGTTCAACAACCGAGCGAGCACGTCACGATTGCTCATCCGCATGAAGGTCAGTGCGGCAGCGTCCCCAGCCTCGCCTAGGCAAGCTCGGCAGATGCCCGCAATCTTCTGTTGTGACACCAAGCCGCCGCCCGCAAAGGGATCTATCACCACCGGGCGCTCTTCACCGATCTGGACCAGCACATGGCCCGGCAGATTGAGCACATAAGCGCTCCACCCAGCCCGGCGGGCCATCGCTACATAGAGGATCGAGAGCGCAATAGGCAGGCCGCGCCTGCGGTCCAGCACCCGGATGAAATCGGCGTTGGCCGGCGCGTCATAAGCGTCGGTATCGCCGACAAACCCCAGCTCACCATGCAAGACGCGCGAAAGCACTGCGGCGCACTCTTGCGCGAGAAGCGCGCCACGCCCTTTCGCGCACACCCGATCCTCGATCTCCTCGAGCATTTGCAGATAGGGGGCGATATCGGTGTTCTGATGATCCAGGTGGCTCAGCGCGAGCGACGCCAGGTCGAGCAGAATATCCTCATTCTCGATCAGACCGATGGCAGCGACATCCATGATCAATCCTCCTTCCCGATCGAACCGAGCTGTGCCAACAAAGACGGCCAACTCTGCCGAATATCCTGACGATAGGTTTCGTCACCACTCACTCGCTGCAGCTGTGGATCGGCAAGCCACGCGGACTGCTGCGGACTGAGCAAGTCAGCAAGCGGATTGCGATAAGGCACAGCCAAGTTGATCCGAGTGCGCTGAGCCGGCGTCAGAGGCAGATGACGGGCTGTGTTCTTACGCAGGTAGAACTGAGGCTCCCGATCAAGCTCGAAACCGGCGCCCCCAATGGGGTTGAACCCCTCCGCTCGAGCATAAGCGTCCAGATCGGAGCGCGAGATTTCGCGCGGATTGAAATGCACCTGCACCACTTCCTCGCCATCCACCCATCCGGCATCGGTGGTAATTACCGCCGGATGCTGCGCGAGGCTCGTTTCGCCCGACCAGAAGCATGGAGTTGCGTAGGTTACCTGTTCACTGAGTCCATATTCGACCAGGAGGTCACTCCCCAATAAGCGGAAGTAGCCGGGTATGTCGCCGCCCAGGATATCGAGGACGGCGATAATCTTTTCGTGCAGGCCCAGCGCATCGTAGCGATCGGCCAGCTTGGGCAGAAGCTCGGCTCCATCAGACCCGAGAAACCGCACCACTGGATTGTTCCACGAGGGCTCATTGTAACGGCGCAGGATCTCGGCGTCCGGACCGGGATGGTTGTTGAAGATCGCCACCGGGACAAAGCGATCGGCGATCAGCTCCACCATCAATGGATGTGTCAAGACATCCTGGCCAAAGTGTACGCAGGTCGAACACCCTGGCACTTCCTGGAACAGGAGTAGGACGGGTTTGCCCTGTTCGACCGCCAGCGCCAGACCGCGATCATGATCGCGCAGCCACGCGACTTCGCCGAGCTCGCGATGCTCTCGAAAGGAAACGCCATTTTGTTGCATGGCCATAATATGGTGAGACCCGCTCGCGATACAATAACGATGGCAAGGAGCTGTGCAGACTCGATTTAAGAATGCGCTGGCCGAACCAGCGAGAGTCCGGCCTGCGTTGGTGCTGCAGCATTGCCGCGAAGATAGACGCAACGAGATATCTCAAGCGCCGCTCACCACCGATGCCACCTCGATGGCACGCTCATCGCCGGGCGCATAAGCCCGCACCTTCACGTCGCCCTTATGCAATCTCGGCCATCATGAAGGTGTGACTTCGTTGAGTAGCTCACGCAAAACCGACGGCTCAGGCTTGCCCGCGGGTATATCGACCGTCGAATGTCGCGCCTCGATTTGGGTCGGTGAATCTGATCCCGACCGCCTTGCCGTCAGTACCGGCGATCCAGGAAACATCGTACGTGGTGTATTCCGACGGGGGCCAGAACGACTGGAAACGCCCGTCAGCGTCTACTTTCCATTCTCCGGACGACTGAGTCCCATTCTCGGTGTACACAGTGCGCCCGTCGGGAGTGAACACCTGGGTCGCGTCGCCGGAGTAGGCAAAGGGGGCTCGCGTCAGTGCGGCGGCGATGTCGGCCGGGTCTCCCAGCCGACCCAGAGCGCTTCGGGGCTTTCATGTAGTCCGAGGCGCACATGCAGCCAGATCGGTAGCTGCAGCGCTGCCCAGTGGTATCGACAGAACTGCTCCTGGGGTGGTCGGCTGGATCGAGACAACGATGGCCTGGCGTGCGAGACGCTGTGTTAGTTCGGGCCTCGTCTGATCGCAACTGATGACACTCAACCATTTTGGGGCCGTTAGCGGAACGGCAGATTTCGGAAATGCAATGCGAATAGCTCCAAACCAAGGTGATACAGCACGACTCAGGGTTCTCGAGTACCAAATCGCCAGTTTCGGGGCGGACGCAGGTCAGTGGCAACGCGACGCCGGACTCATCGGGGAGGCCCATGCTGTTTTGGTCAAAGCACTTACCTATTCACCGATAACCTCGAGTTCACACCCGCGCGAAAAGTCTCTCAAAAAGGTTTATCCGAGGTGAGCATCATCGGCTCGGTGTTTTCCAATCGGGGCGAAATCCGCTAGACATGCGTGATATTTGAGCACACCAGGAACAAAGATGACCCAACAAAGTACCGAGGAAAAAATCGCACACCTCGAGCTGCTTCAGGGGGTCATTTCCCGCATGGCCAGCGATGCTCAGAACTCTCGTACCCTTGCCATCACCCTTGCGGCGGCTATGATCGCGATAGCCCAAGCAGGTAACGCCCTGATGCCATGGCTCGCGCTGCTGGCAATTCTGCCAACGGCGCTTTTCTGGTGGCAGAACGCCTATGCTCTACATGTGGAGAGGTCGTATCGTAACCTTTACGACCTTGTACGCACGGGACGGCAGGTCGAGCCGTTCTCGATGGATTGGCGCTCGTCCCCTGACAGTCGCACACCAACAAGAACCGCGTTTGAGTGGGTGGTTGCCATGCCGTTCGTTGCCGTGGTGGCCATCTTGATCGTCGTCGCGATGTTCGCCTTCCTTGCGCCGGAACCGCCCTTACCGCAACCAGCGTCCGCGCCATCCATCTCCAGTGACTAGATATACGCCTTGAACGGCAACGGCGGCACTTCCTTCAATGGGGCTGCCGTTAGGATTTCCCCGACCAGATCGGCGAACCGAAGAGTGACAGGCGATCCGTCCGAAAAACCGGCGCTATTGAAGTTGAGTTTCGTCAGGGACATCAAGTCGACGAGAACGGCTTCTATGTCACCCTCGCCCCGAACGATCTCCACTGTCAGCGGGTTGGGTACCTCGCGTCCGGGATAAGTATTCAGGCGAGGGATGAAGCCCACCGTCCATAGGTAGGCACTCTTAGGACTCGTCACTATGGCCGTTCCCCGCAATACGGTGTTCTTCCCATACCGGAACAGTTTTATCTCCGACTGGCGCCGTATCCTGATGCCAGTGAGCTTTGTCGTGGCCGGCACGACCGAAGAGAAACCTTCCCACTCTTCATCGCCGAGGAAAGTCTGGCCGTGGATAAACAGCTCGCTGGGCGGCTTGCCATGCATGTCGGTATAGGCACCCACCACCATCGACATCAATTCGGCGGCCTTGGCGCGGGTGAGATGGTAGGTCCCATCCGTTTCCGACAGCCAGGGGCCCACTGCTCCCTTGAAGACGACGCCCTCGCCCGATGAAAGAAACATCTGAGCCCCGCAACACGCATTGTCCACCCCATCGGGCGTGTCGGCGCGCTTGAAGACCAGACCAACATAGCAGACGCCTTCCCGAACATCGGCAACACGCCAGGGGGTGCCACCGGCCTTGTAGAAAGCGGTGCTGCACAGGTTCCACGCCACCGATGCGGGGTCTTGAAGCGA
Source organism: uncultured Alphaproteobacteria bacterium (assembly GCA_963717095.1). Lineage (GTDB taxonomy): Bacteria > Pseudomonadota > Alphaproteobacteria > Rhizobiales > Devosiaceae > Devosia. Next base: position 860,461 of record CAVQVF010000005.1, on the reverse strand, counting down.
GCGGCTGCCAACCTCTTCCACAACGCCACCCGCAAGCGTGGTTTCTCGGACCACCTGGATAATCTCCCCCGTGTCGAGCAGCCTGGCCTTTAGCTGATTGTGGAAGTTTTCCTCGTATCGGTACATCTGGACGCCCGAGAGTTCTTCCTGAAACAGCCACCCGTCCCGCATCATCTTGTTGGCCGATTTCCGTCCGACGGCTTTCGACTGCACCTGCTCGGCCTTCGGAACACGGGAGTTGGGCCGGCCATACTTCTAGACTTCCTCGGGGACGACGACGAACCAGAGGAGAGGGCGGGTTTCCTCATTCCTCCGGTGATAGCGCAGGGCATCTTCGTAGACGCCGACCGCGGTATAGATCGCCTCGCTCCGGTCGCTGGACCGTATCCGTTTACTAAGCTCCTTGCCATCAATTACGCATTTGGCGATCGGAAGCTCCGGCCAGTCGATGTTGAACACGGACTGGAAACCCGGCCACATGGCCTGGTTCTCGACTTTTCCGCTTTCGGGTGCAGCGATCGTACCGCGGATCGATGCGACCCATGCCTCGAAAAGCGCGATACCCCTTGGCGTTCCAACGACGCCGACGTCCATCCCCAGCGCCGAGACCCTGAACGACATTGCCGAAAAGGCGCGCCGGGCGAACCAAGCGGGCACGCCGGTGTTGGTCTACGACAGCATTGGCATACGCGACGCTTGGAGCGCGCACCTGAAGTGGCTAGGTGACAATATCAAGATCGTCCAAGCGATGAAGCTTGCGGAAGTGGCCTGGAGTATTGCGGGAATGGAGGATTGAGATGACAGAGGCGATTTTCCTTTCAGCAGGCATCCCGGATCCGAAACGGGGACCCGAGTACGCCGCGACCGCGGACACGGTAGCCATCGCCTCAGCGGTAAACTTCTGACTTGGGCGAGGTTGGGGCTGGAAGCCGCGGTGCGTGTGCCGGTGAGAAATGTTGGTGCTGCTTCGGCAGCAATGCCGACAGGGGCCTCCCCCGTCGAAAGAAGATGGTGTGCCTTCGTGCCTCGGTCAGAAGGGATCCTCGCGCGCCCGCTTACGATCGCTTCTTCCGAAACCTGTTCGAGATCTACGCTGGAGCTAAGTGACGGACTTGTTGGAAAACACGATGCCGGCTTCTTCCATGTACCGTCGCGACAGTGCGTCGATACCGCGGGGTGGCGATGAGAGGATTTGGAGGATAACTTGCATAGCTTGAGGGGCCTCAGATGAAAGCCATCGTCGATCGTTTGAGTGCCGAGTTGACCGAAAGATACATCCATTATCTGGAGGTATTTTTGGTGGATCTGTGGAGCGAGGCCGGCTTTATCGAGTTCCGTTGCAGTTTCACGCTCCGCAGTGATCACCTGCTGCGCCCCTTCAAGCTCCAGGTGCCTGCCATTGCCGGCGATACCGACGGCGAGCGGAATTTGATCATCGTCGTGATCTTCGAGCAGATCGAGGACATCATCGACAAGGCCATTGCCGAGAACCGAACCGCGACGCATTAATTGAGGATGGCTCGCGTTCCACAACATCCCCTGCCCGGCAAAATCGTGGTCGTTCAATCGACGGCACCAGTCGCCGAGCAGAAGGCATTCCTTGCCGAGTTAGATCGTCAGATCGCGGTGATCGAGGCCAAAAACCTCGACAAGAACGGCAACTATGAGAAATAGACGCTCAATGGTGGGTTTGAGCGTCTAGGTCCTCTAACGTCCCCCCGCCTTTATGAGACAGGAGGCAACTACTATGCCAGCCGGAACCGCCGCGAACACCGAACTTGCGGATCTGATCCGACGAAACGTGGAATCCATGGCCTTCCCGCCATCGGAAAGGGAAGCAGTCACCTATGCAGAGGTGAGCGCAATGCCGCGCGTAATTATTTCCCGGCCGCCTGAGGAGGATCTTCTGGCTGCAGGCTTTGTGCACTACGACTGTCATCGCAATTGCGGTGACCAGGCAGCCAATGACCCGAGCGGCAAAAGCAGGCACGTATCTGGATGGCTGCCTCATGGCGAAGACCTGATCCTTCACTCGGTCGCCGTTATTGGAAACCAGTGGATTTGTCTGACGCCGCAGTTGGTCCCTGCGCCGAACAGGTTTGCGTTTATTCCAGACCCTTATCTTGAGTGGCGCGACACAGATGGAGGCGCCACCCGGACGGCGTTCCGCCATGGGAATGAAGTTCCGGAAGCACTTCGCAAAGACCCGGGCCGTCATATCCGTATGCGGGATGAATTCCAAACTCTCGTCGCATCGGGATTTTCCGTGATCGAAGCCAGGGATGCGGTCGCGAAAAATAATCGAGCTCCTTAGCAGCGTATGACCGGCCGACGGTTTGCGCAACGCAACCCACAAGGCGATCATCCTAGAGCGTCTGCGAGTTGCCTAGCGATGTCGCGTCGGCAAACGTCCGGCCTCAGCTGCCGAAACGGCAAGCCAGCGCCGCTGCATTAATGCGGTGGCAAACGGTTTAGACAATGACGCTGCTCCGGGAAGGGAGCGCAATTCCTCACATGAGCCAATAAGATAACCAATTCTGATGTTGATCGTATTGCTTCGGCAAAATGAATGTTAGTTCCCATAAGGTGGTCATGGAAGACGCCGGGGATGAGCATGGAGTTGATTGCGATAATATTGGCGGCCTTCGCCCTATATGTCGCCCATGGCAAGCAAAAACAGATCGATGGTCTGAAAGTCCGCCTGTGCAAGCTCGAGCCATTCGAGAGGACTACTGCGGCCCAGGTTGAGGTCGCTGTGTCTAGCACTTGGAGTGAGGCGTCTCCCTTGACCGGAGATATGGCTTCTCGGGAGGCCGTGGCGGTGCCGCCATCGCCTGCAACGGGTTTACCCGAAGCAGACGCGAGGCCGGAAGCGGACGAGGCAACAAAAACCGCCCGGAATGCGAAAAAACCGCCTCGCGCTGCCTTCGATCTGGAAAAGGCCATCGGCGTACATTTGCCGGTCTGGGGTGGCGCGCTTATGCTTGTCGTTGCCGGTTTCTTCCTGGCGCGGATGGCGGCGGACAACGGGTATTTCACGCCGACAATGGGCGTCATCGCGTGTGCTGTGCTGGCTTTTGCCATGCTCGCGGCCGCATTTCTTATCAAGCGGTTCCGCATTGCCAACTATGCTCAGATCGCATCTGCCCTGGCATCAGCCGCTATCGGCACTCTCTATGCTACCTCATTTCTGTCGAGTGCCGCCTTCGGCCTGACATCCCTGTTTACCGGCTTCATCTTGTCAGCGGGCACGGTTGCTCTGGCAATCAGCATTGCCGCCATCTTCGGCCGCTCGGTTCTCATCGTCGGTCTTCTGGGAGGCTGTCTGGCGCCATTTTTTCTCATTGTCGATGCTCCGAACGAAGCCCTCTTCCACCTCTACCTTGCCGCGCTGATCATCGCCGGAGCGGCGATATGCGCCCGCAAGGGGTGGTGGAACCTGCTGATACCGATAATTCTGGCGCATTTTGCCTGGCTCGCCTACTTCGTGGCTCTCGAAACCTTCTCCGACGTTCCATCGGTGGTAACCGTGCTGTCGCTGGTCGGTGCACCCCTGGCGGTTTTCCTGTTCTCTGCGTGGAAGAGCGACATGCGCATCGCCAACCCGGTTGCGGCGCAGGTGAGCTTGACTTTCGCTACCGCCCTGTTGGTGATCGGCAACCTGCTGACAGGGTTCGACCCGGTATACCTGACGGGTTTTTGCACAATCGTCGCCTTCGCGGGCGCGACGTCTGCCATTCCCAAGTCTGGATCGAATGGCTCGATCTATATAGCCGCTGCCGGCTGGCTGATCCTTGTCTTGCTCTGGCGCCAGCCCGATGAAACGACGCGACTGACGATGACCGTCGTCACATTCCTGCTGCTGGCAGCGCCGCTGGTCTGGGGACTGCTCAAGGGGCGGGAGAGTATCAAGGCGTCCAGCATCCTGTGCCTTGTTGCGGCCGCGACATTCGTTTCGACGATGATCGATCTCGACGGTTGGGGCGGCGTGCGGGATTTGCCTTATCTGTGGGCAGCACTGGCTCTGCTCGCCTCGGGGGCGATGGCTTTCGGTAGCCGGATTTTCGGATATTCGTCGGCCCCCAAAGTTGCCGACACGGTACGTGGTATTTTCGCGGCGTCAGCGTCCGGCTATGTTTCGCTTGCTGTGGTGGCGGTGGTCGATCCGGATTATTTCGCCCTCGCAACCGCACTGCAGGTTCTGGGCCTGACACTAGTCAACCGTCGGTACCCCTCGTCTCACCTGCTGACTGTGGCGGTGGCTTATACCGTCATCTATTTCATGCTGTTGATCATCTCGGTTGTGTCGCCCACAGGCTATCCAAGCATGGGTGCACTGGCGGCCTATCTGCCGGGCTCAACGCCGTGGCAGGCGCCGGTCGCTGCTCTATTGCTGCCTGCGTTGAGTTTTCTGGCTGCCGCAACCGTATTGGGCCGCACAAGCTTTCCAGCATTGTCTCGCACGCTGGATGGTGCATCAGTGCTTTTGGGCGCGCTGGCACTCAGCTTCCTCATCCTACCCAATGTGGTGGATATTAGGCCGGAGGACACCCTGATCTGGACCTCGCTCTGGACCAATCCCCTGATGGTGCTCGCCCTTGCCTCACTGGCCGCTGGCAAGCGACTGGATCGTACCGGGCTTGTCGCCTCGGGACTGTTCCTGTCGATTGCGGTGATCGCGGTCACCCTGCTGTTCGCCGGCCTGCCAATGTACCAGTTCTGGCCGGTCAGAAGCGTGCCTGGGGTGGCGATCCTGAATGTGTCGATAACTGGCCTGGTGGTGCCCGGAGCGATGGCGTTGGTCCTCGCATGGGCGCTCCGGCAGTCGGATCGGCAGACGCAGCCAATCCGCTGGTCATTCGCCGCCGCTGGTGCAGCGCTGATACTGACGGGCCTCCTTGTCGATATTCGACATCTCTTTCACCCCGACATGCTGCAGGAGGCCACCAGTTCCATCGAGCGCTATGCCTATTCGGGTGGCATGTTGCTGATGGCATTCGCGGCGCTCGTCGCCGGAACCCGCCTTGATAGCCAGCCACTGCGATACGGCTCGCTGGCTATCATGCTGGCGACCGTGGCCAAGATATTCCTGTTCGACATCAGTGGCCTCGACGGTCTCTGGCGTGTCACGTCCTTCGTGGCCATGGGTGTCGCGCTACTGGCGACCAGTTGGTTCTACGGTCGGTTTGTCTTCGGTAGGCATAAGGACGCTGCGCCGCAGGTCAGCTGAAAAATAGTGCGACTGTAAGGGCAGAGAACCGCAAATTGCCGTAGCCTGGCGGGTTGGATTATGCGCGTTTAGCGGAATGGGGTAGTGCCTTACATGAACAGTCGGCGGTAAAGCAATGTTCCAATTTACACATATGTCGAATGGCAATGGGGCATATCTACCTTGTTCGGGCCTGGCCGCCTCCTGGCACGATATCGACACCAGCCGTAGCGTGACAGTGCCGGGGCTGATGAGGGATTGGCCGCCAGCCATTCGCCCGCTCTCTCTTGGCCTTGGGGGAACTGGGCGACGGCGCATGGCTATCGAAGTCATAGGCTTGGCGAGCGTCCCCCAACCAGTGATCCGCAATGCGTCTAAAGCTGGCGGGATCGGCGCCTTTCACCGGCTCGCGTCCGTGGGGCTCATCCCCCGGCGCGAAGTAGCGCAGTCCATGCCGATCCTGTCCGAACACATCTACGATGGGGCTGAAACTGTCGTGATCGAAATGACCGAGCGAGACCCATTCTGCGCTGCTGAAGCGCGGAGGCTTGACCATGATCCTCGTGCCATCGCTGAAAAAGGGGCCACCAATCGGGGGGCCGACGGCCTCGTGACTTAGGGGCGGCTCGCGTTGCGTTCTCGTCACAGTTGCAACCCATGATCTAAAGGACCGGACATACGCCTGGATGACGCCTCGCGTCGACCGCAAGCATCAGTCGGTCTGCGCCAATTAAAAGCATATCGCCGGTGGCTCTGAGCTCTCCGTCGTGAAGGGGTGCGTGGAGTGAGAAATCCGGTCCAGGAACGCGCTCCACGGCAAGATTCTCGTCGATGGTGAATATACCTTCGTCCCCAGTCGCCACAGCCACTCCCGAACTTTCCCAATCAGCCAGATCGAATAGCCCTGTTCCAATTGGCATATGATTGAGCGGCTTAGCCACACCTTTGTGCGAAAGGTCGTAAAGCTGCTCGTCCTTCCACAGCATGGCGCGATGGATCGCCGGAAACCCGCGGGAAAAGGCTTTACCCACAACTGGAATTCCGTCGTCGTTGACGATGGGCGTGATTGCTGAGCCATCGTAGAAATACGGCCCCTTTGTCCCGCGGATCATCGCGCCTCCCATGCCGGCTAGATCTTGCAAGTTGCTGGCGTAGATGTCCTCTCCCAAGCCAATCCGCCCGCCAATAATCCACTCGTAATTAAAGGCCGTCCGACGCAACCAGCGGCTATCGCTGTCCAACAGACCGCCGCCGGTGTACCGCAATACCTGCCTCAGCTCCGAGGATACCAGAAGATCAGTGTTGGGCAGGCCCATGGTTCCGATCCGCTCCATTAGGAAGGAACTGTTTCTCGTTACTCTTTGGACAATGTCTACGAAGCCCCTGCCGAGAAGGAGCGTGGCGCCGCTTCCCTCAATATCGAACAGGCCACTGAGATAAGTCTTGTCATCTGTCGCCTGGTTGAGCCGTTTCCAGTTTCCATCGTCCGACAAAACATGAATCCAGCCGTCCCGGTCTTCCGCTAGGATCGCGTTGATCGCCTCGGAATAGTGCAGTGACCGCAGACCCGTAAAGCCGGCCGTCGTCATCTGCTCGAGGGTCATCCATGGTGTCAGACCTGTTGTTTGGACAACGAATGGCAAGCCCCCAATGATGACAACCGTCTGACGTTGCCGAGGCAGCAAGTATGGGGCGCTAATCCCATCGGCCTCTAACCCATCGGGTAAGGCTATGGACACAAACTCATTGTTCGAGGGGGCAATCACCCACAGCCCTCGCTCCTGCCCGTGCGGGAAACTCCGGGTCGCGACCACCAGTCCACTCCAGGGCTCTACGACCCAGTTGCCGGCATCGAAAAACGTACGTGGAAACGGCCCTTGGTATGGCTGGTAGGCCCGATCTATGATCGTCCATGCACCCTTCCGGTTTGTCGGCGTGAAGACTGGGCCTGGCAACCTCGGTATATCGAACTTCTCCGAAACCATGCGCCAGGCGGCGCCAACGTCCGCTTCAGTCGCCACGCCATTGGCGACGGGCATGATGCAGAAGCGTGTCGACAGCTGAAAGTCCTGAGCGGACGCCGCTTGGGGAATGGCGGCCATAGCGAGCCATAGTAGCCAAATAGCTCGCATCGTCCCTCCAGCGCCCGATACAAATCACACCGGCCGCCGTAGGGCCGGAACGACATCAATGTATAGTGAAATAAACCGCTTAAACAGGCGAGTGGAGCTTGGACAGGCAGTTTGTCCAGCGGCGCTGCCTTTCTGTTGATGGTACTAGGAGCTAGGCAAAGAATGGATCCGATGCTGGTTTTTGCAAGTCCAAGCCGTCGTTCACACCGCGTATTACGCGAACGAAGATTTAGGCGTGCCGGTCCATATGAAGACCTTAGCCGGGAGAGAAGCTGCACTCGCAACGAAACATATGATCGACAATTCATGTGCACCACCATTAATTGGACAAAAGTCCAGTAGGACACACCTCGCCAATGCTGTATCCACACGAATTAAGTAGGATGAGGATCTGGATTGACGATGTTCGAAGAGCCCGCGATCAACAATGACGACTTGCTGATCTTCACCGCAGAAATTGTAAGCGCGTATGTTAATCACAATTCACTCAGCACGCACGATCTGCCGGCAGTGATTGCGAATGTGCACGCCGCGCTAAAAGCACTAGGCACCACTCAACCAGCTCAACAAATTGTCGAGCTAAAGCCGGCAGTGCCGATTAAAAAATCGGTGACACCGGACTTCATCATCTGCCTGGAAGATGGAAAAAAGTTCAAATCGCTCAAGCGACATCTGATGACCCATTTCCAGATGACGCCCGATGACTACCGGGCGAAGTGGAATTTACCGGAAAATTACCCGATGGTAGCGCCAAGTTATGCCGCCGTTCGATCGAGTCTTGCCAAGAGCAACGGCCTAGGCCGGAAGTCCGCTATCGTAGCTTCCCCGGCGCGACGCAAGAAAGCCGCTGCGATCTAACCCGACTCAACATACAGCGCCACTAATCCTCACGCATTGCGCGGTTGAGCTGCTCCACAAACGGGTGGATCAAGTAGGACAGCACCGTCCGGTCCTCAGTCTTGACGAAGGCTTCGACCGGCATGCCAGGCACCAGCTGGACGTTGGGCGGCAGCCGGTCAAGCTCGGACTTGGCGATGGCGATGCGCGCACTGTAGTACTGCTGGCCCGTTGCAGGGTCCTGGGTCACATCCGGGGCAATTGCAGCGACCGTAGCGATCAGCTCGGGGGTCGTCCGTTGATCGAAACTGGCCAACCGCAGTGTGGCCTCCTGCCCGACCACGATCTTGTCCACATCCATGGGGCTGAGCCGGAGATTGACCGTCAAGTCATCGCCCTGCGGCACGACCAGCATCAGGGTTTCACCGGCACCGATGACGCCTCCAGCGGTGTGGACGATCGACTCGTGAATAACGCCGGACTGCGGCGCCTTGATTGCAGTCCGCTGCAGGCGGTCCAGCGTTGCGCGTTTCTGCTGCCGAATAGCGGCAATCGAGCGGCGGGTTTCCTGCAATTGCCCGAGTGCTTCCGAGAGCGCATCGTCCGTCAATTGGGTGATCTGCAGTTCTCGTTCGGCGATGCTCGCGCGCAATCCAGCGGCCGAGGCGATGAGCTGGCCGCGTACCCCTTGCAGTTCGGCCTGCTGCTTGTCGAGCGCGGTAATGCGGCTGCTCTCGACCAGTTGTCCTTCATACAGAGCACCGAGCTTGGCGATCTCACCGGTGAGGATATCCAGTTGGCGATCCGTGGCGGTCTGCTGGATGGTTGTACCATCGATCTGCTGCTCAAGCTGATTCACCTGTTCGGCCAGTTGGGCGATACGGCCAGTTCGCGCCGCCCGCCGCGCCGCCAGCACCTGCTGTTCAGTCTTCATCAGCAGGACGATTTCGGGTTCAGCTGCGACCGCCGCAAGTTCCTCTGGAAGCGCGAACGTCGCAGCATCTGCGATTTCGGCGCTCAGACGGGCATCCCGCACCAGGGCTTCGCGAAGCTGGGTTTCGAGCGTCCCCAGTTCAGCAGAAATCGGGGTGTCATCGAGCATCGCGAGCAATTGCCCTTGGGTCACCAGGTCCTCGTTCTTGACGTAGAACGCTTTAACTATGCCACCTTCCTGGTGCTGGATGCGCTTGGCATAGCTTTCCACCACCACACTGCCCCCGGCCATGACTGCGCCGGCAATTTCCACGGTCGAGGCCCAATAGGTCAAACCGCCAAACAGCCCGAACACCGCCAGCAGAGCCACCCAGGAGTGCCGGCCCAAGCTGGCGCGGTCATCGGGCGGGCTTTCGTTCATTACGGCGGTCATGCGACAGGCACCTTCATGGCGCGGACATTGTCACCGCTGCTTTGCTGGGTGATCTGTTGCAGCACCTCGTTCTTGGGGCCGAATGCCGCCTGTCGGCCATTCTTGAGAAACAGCAGCTTGTCGACGGCGGCAATGGCACTAGGCCGATGCGCAATGACCACGACGATGGCGCCGCGGGCCTTGGCCTGATGCACGGCATCGGAGAGCGCAGCATCGCCTTCGGCGTCGAGGTTCGAATTGGGTTCATCCAGGACCAACAGGAAGGGTTGACCAAAGAGCGCTCGTGCCAGCCCCAGTCGCTGCCGTTGTCCGGCTGAGAGCAGATCGCCCTGCTCGCCAATCTGGGTATCGTAGCCGTTGGGCAGGCTGTTGATCAGATCATGGATATTGGCTGCCCTGGCCGCGTCGATGACCTCTTCGCTGCTGGCTCCAGGACGGAAGCGCGCAATGTTCTCGGCCACGGTGCCGTCGAACAGTTCCACCCGCTGCGGCAGATAACCGACAATGTGACCGATCTGGGAGGGGTCGTAATGGGCCAGCATCGCGCCATCGAGGCGCAGCTCCCCGCCAACGACCGGCCAGACGCCGACTAGGGCACGGGCGAATGAAGACTTGCCGGCACCGGACGGTCCCAGCACGCCCAGCGCCTCTCCGGCGTTCAGCTCGAAGGTGATGCCCATCAGCGGGGTGACTTTCGCCCCCAGCGGTCCACTGGTCAGTTGCTTGATGGTGAGTTGCTTATTGGGCAAAGGCAGCCTGGTGTCGCGTCCTTCCACCGGCAGGCCGGCGAGGATCTTGGCAATGCGGCCATAGGCCTGACGCGCGGCGATGAAGCCACGCCACTGCCCGACGATCTGTTCCACCGGCGCCAGAGCGCGCGACGTGATCACCGACGCCGCGATCATCAGCCCGCCGGTCATCTCCCCCTGAATGACAAGATAGGCGCCGAGTGCCAGAACCGCCGACTGCAGCAGGAACCGCATGCCCTTGGTAACAGAGGAAAAGAAGGCCGCGCGATCGCCGGCCACGCGCTGTACCGAGACCAGTTTTTGCGTGGCAAGGCGCCAGCGGCTCTGGATATCAGCCAACATGCCCATGGCCAATATAGTCTCGGCATTGGTCCGTGCCGTATCGGTCTGGCGCTGGCGGGCTCCCATCGCCGCATTGGCCTGCTGCGAGGGCTTTCGCGACAATGCTTCATTGAGCACCATCAGCACGATGATGATGAGCCCGCCACCGACCGCGAGCCAGCCCAAGGCCGGGTGGAGTAGAAACACGACCGCCATATAGATCGGCAGCCATGGCAGATCGAGCAGTGCCATTGGCCCAGGACCCGACACAAACTGGCGCAATGTATCGCCATCGCGAACCGGATCGGCATTGGCTGGTGCGCCAGTGATCAGCTTGAGCCGAATGCTGGCGGCAAACAGGCGTTCACCGATCGAAGCGTCGATCACGTTGCCGAACCGCGTGGCCATGCGGGAGCGTAGGGCTTCAAGAAAAGCATAAAATCCGTACAGCGCCGAGATCAGGATGGTCAGCACGACCAGCGTAGGCACCGACTTACTGGCCAGCACCCGGTCATAGACCTGCAGCATGAACAGCGGCCCGGTCAGCATCAGCAGATTGGAGATCAAACTGACGATGAACAGGGCCACCATCGGCGGCACCGGGATCATCGGAGAGGCGGCAGGCTTTGAGGCCCGCCGCCCCTGAGTTGTCGAAGGCTGGGTCATTGGTTCCGGTCAGACGAAGCGGAAATCGGTTGTATCCAGCGATGCCAGGCTGACCCCATGCAGCGCAATGGTGTCGCCACCATCGAGATGAATGAGAGCAGTGCCGCCCGATTCCGTGGCATTCGCCATCAGCGCGGCAAAGGTAGAAACCGACTGATCGTGAAGCTCGATGATATCTCCGTTCGGCTGCCCGGAATGAATGGCGAAGTCGAGAATGATGTCATCGTCCGAACCGGCATTAAACACGAATGTGTCGTTGCCCAAGCCACCGATCATGGTATCTGCCCCGGCCCCGCCGTTCAGCGTATCGTTGCCGTCACCACCATCGAGGTTGTCGAGATACGCGTCGCCGGCCAATGTATCGTCCCCTGCCTCGCCGTAGGCAAAACCCGCCCATCCGATCAGGTTGATCACGTCATTGCCGGCACCGCCATAAACCTTGGCGTCGTCCGAACTTATGACGAAGAGGTCGGCAAAATTCGAACCGCGAATACCTTCGATACCATCATAGGTGTCGCCTGCAGCATCGCCGGTATTGAGTCCAAGGTCGGTAGTGTCGAAGACAATACTCGTGGCAGCGGTCTCATATGATGCGATATCAAACCCATCGCCGCCATAGAGCTCATCCGCTCCTGCGCCGCCGATCAGTATGTCGTCTCCGATATAGCTGAAAAGATAGTCGCTCCCTGCACCGCCATCGAGCCAGTCGTTCCCATAATCTCCCCAGAGATCGTCGTTCCCCTCCTCACCAAAGAACGAAACGGCATTGCTAGAACCGAAAATCTGATCGTCACCCGCATTGCCATAAACCGTGGCAAAATCGGCTATAACATATACTTCGTCGCCAAATGTTGAGCCGCGAATAATCTCAATATCGCTCAAGAGGTCGCCTGCGGCATCGCCCGTATTGCTTGCAGGATCTTGCCCCATATGGAGGTAAATTCCCGTTGTGGCGGTTTCATAGGACGCAACGTCCAGCCCGTCGCCACCATAGAGTTCGTCGGCACCAGCACCGCCGATCAGGATGTCATCACCGGTGTAGGCAAAAAGGAAATCATTTCCAGCGCCCCCTTCCAGCCGATCATTTCCGTAGTCGCCCCAGAGGTCGTCGTCCCCGTCCTCGCCATAGAACGAAACTGCGTTGCCGGATCCGAAGACCTGGTCGTTACCTGCTCCACTGTAAACTCCCGCAGAGTCGGCAATAACATGTATTTCATCGTCGAAGTCTGAGCCTGCTATGACCTCGATACTGGAATAGCTGTCACCGGCGGCATCGCCCATATTGCTGCCTAAATTCCCAGCATGTATGTAGATTCCGGTTCCTGCGGTTAGATATGACACCACATCGAAGCCATCACCACCATCTAGAGCATCAGCTCCAGCTCCGCCCACGAGCGTGTCGTCGCCATCTCCGCCCGAAAGGACATCCGCGCCATCTCGACCATCGAGATAGTCGTCACCACCGTTGCCTGCCAGTTCGTTGTCGCTAAAAGTGCCGTAGATAGAGTCGATGCCAGCGCCGCCGATAGCGTTCTCGAAGCCAGTAATTCTATCAAGGCCAATCTCTGCACCACTCGCCTGCCCAAGCTTCAAATCGACGTAAATGCCCTCGACCGCGTCGGTAAAATTCAAAGTATCGATGCCGGCGCCCCCATCGAACAGATCGCTGGCTGAAACGCCGACACTCAATGGCCCACGAGCAGCACTAGAAGGACTCAGATCAGGCGATACGTCGTCGTTTCCTGCCCCTGCAGACAGTCGGTCTCTAAACGTGGTACCCGCTAAAGTATCGGAAAAAAGTGTTCCCGAGATTTCATTCTCAAATGAAATGTCTTGAGCATTCACATCTATTGGTGTCGGATCCCAATCGGGAGAATGAAATTCTCCCCAGTCTATCATATCACTACCCTCAATGATGGACGGCCCGTTGCCTATGAGACTAATGCCGGCCAGTCCAGGCTGATATCCGACAATATTCCAGGGGTCGCCCTCAGTGAGAAGCCCTCCGGTGCCTTCGACAAACCCCGGGCCGAAGGTGTATTCCTCGTACAAAGATAAACCAGCGGGGGTGCCATTGGTGCCACCCCACGTCTCATAGAAAAAGGAACCATCTTCAACGCCATAACCTGCCTCGTAGTGGGTGGTATATGGTTCATCAGAAGTATAAAGCTCTAGATATACCCCGCCATGCGCAATCTTGCCGTTTAATGATAAATGATCTCCCGAATCGGCGTTAATGATGATAATATCCGGGGATTCGGCAGGGAAATAATCCCACCCCTGATAGCCTGACATTAGCCGCCCGATCACATCTAGAGCGGCTTCGTAGCCAAGGGAAAGAAATGCACTTTCATCTAATTCCGCAACTTCAATAAAAACTATATTTGCCGAATTTCCAACTATATTGTAATTATCGGCGCCCTCTCCGCCCCATATAACCGTCATTCCGGACGTTTCAGTGTCAAATTCAACGTTGAATGAGTTGTTTCCGGCGCCGCCAGATAATAGATGTCCGCCCTCAGTATCGAACACGTCGCTACCTAGGCCGCCGAGTGCATAGGTGCTGATTGAATTCTCTCCGCCAAGGTGAAAGATATCGCCGCCCCCGCCGCCAGAAAGCGTGTCGATTCCCTCTGTAGTATTGAAAACGTCGTCTCTAAAAGTGCCTACAATTAGGTCATTTCCTTCACCTCCGTCAAACGTTCCGCCGGAGTGGGCTCCTTCGTAACCGCCGAAACCGCCAAATATAGTGTCGTTGTGAGTTGTACCCTGGACCGTGTCGCCACGACCGGTCCCAACCCAAATCTCGGTTTCATCAGATTGCTCATCCAACGCGCCCTGGAACGCCTCTTCTGAAACCAAGAAGTTGAAACTGGATGCGTGTTCGATGCGAGAGCTGCTGACCTCCTCGTCTATTCCCGCATATTCGAAAAGTGCATCCGTTAAGTGTTCAAGTGCGTCAGTCTTGATTTGAGATGGTTGCTCGGACCAGGTGCCGTCATCAAAGCGGACGGAGAGGTAGTCTTCGTCGAATACGAGCACACCACCCTGCCCCACATCAGCTCCAGCCAACGCCAAGCTACCTGCATATACTACGGCTGTTTCTCCGAGCAGGTCCGCAATAGCTTCATCGAGCGTGCCGTGATTGAGTGCCTCACCCAATGCGACACCATCGTGAAACGCACTGGCAACTGCCGTAGAACCAAAGCGGTCTGAGCCCTCGGCAGCATACGCCAGTGCCCGTTTTAAGTAGTTCGAGGCGGAGCCCCCACCCAAGAATGCAATGTTAGGATCATTAAAACCGGCCTTTACTGCCGTCTCGTCGTTGTAGAAGGACTCTACGATGTACTTTCCACCTACATTCCAGTCGGGCGAAGTGTCGGTTGCCATGTGAAGCAAAATACTTAGCAAGCCCGGGTCGTGCAGCAAATTTGGGTCTGTTACCTCCGAATCTGCAGGTAGCGAGATATCGTCAAGCCCGGCGATATTCCCTCCGAAAATGGGAAGGGAGGCCAACTCCCCTACTACGTACGCTCCCGAGATGTTGCCCGCCGAAATTGGCGTTATGGGATCTGCCCCATATGTCAATTCACGAAGGTACTGTTGCTGTGGCGTCGCGCTCTCTGGGTCATCGTCATAGGCCAGCGCTGCGTCCCTGACGTAGTTATATAGGGATGCAAACTCTAATGGGTCATAGACGTGGCCTTCTAGCCCAAAGAGGCCAGCCACGGCGCCCGCGAGAGCACCGCCCAGACTGTGACCAGCTACGATAATTTCAGCGTTTGGAAACGCCAAGTAAATCTGCTTGTAGAATTCAATAGCAATTGGGAGTTGTTCGACGTTTTCTTCCCAGCCGACTAATATACCAAAGTCTGACGGATAATCGTTCGGATCGTCGGTCCCACGATAGCCAATCACGATGGTATTGCCCTGCAAGTACGCGGTAGCGGAAAATCCAGCTGTAGGCGAAGCGGCAACAGTTGGGATTATCGCCCATCCATCAGGAGCAGCAAATTGATTTGATAAAACTTGAGGTCTAATATAGCAATCTATAGCGAATACCGCACATGAAGCGTCGTCCATACCGCACTCCTATTCAACAATGAAATCTTGCTTGAAATACGTCAAATTATCTTTATTCAAAACCTGCGTACCAGTTCTTTGATACTCTTCCCCTATTCTGGCCAGTCCAGCTTTACTTATGCCCAACCAAGGCAGATCCTCGACGATTCCTTTGCTAACCGGATCGGAACTTCTTTCAATAACGACCGATTCAAGACAAAGTTCGAGACATTCGTGATTCTTCGTGATTGAAATCGGCAGCCGCTTCACACTGTCTGCTGTATTTCCCGCAACCACAATGAGCGGATCAACTATATCGATATCACAAGGACTAACAAAACTAACCAGCGCCTTTGGTCCGTCAACAGCGATTGAATCTTGCAAGCAACTCGCCGGGAAATCTCCGAAAGTCTCAGTGGTGGTTTCTCTAGGCGATCTCTTTAAAAAATACATCCGACCACCCGAAGGGAGCTGAATTGGTATTGCCTCGCCAAATATCTTCCAATGCATCCCATAGTTGTCGAGAAGTACATGGTCTTGCCAAGCAAGCATCATCCAAACCTTGGAACCTGTATACGCTTTACCGTTCTGCAAAACAGATACAGTGACTTTGAAAGTTACGGATACTTCATCTCTCAAAGGAAAGGCGAACGCCGCTCGCCCAGACAATAGAAAAAACAATACGGCAACTATCAGCATTATCCTACGGTATATCAAAAAATATGCCTCAATAACTTCACAAAATCTACTGACAGAGAAGCGAATTTACTATTCTTACTGGCGTCCATCCCATATGGGTCTGCGTATCACGCCGCACCACCGCGACTCCAGGTGGCGAGAAGACATCTATCTGTTTATAATGGATCACGGATGGGGCATTCTCAAGCCCAAACATCCGTATCTTTTGAAGATATAGCCAATTAAGGTCCCGACACTGTCGGTATAGAGATTTCCACAACCACGAGCAACACATCGGACATCGGCTGCGAGACAAGAACTAAGACAGGAACATGGTCAACCAGGTTTCTGATCTAGGTCCTGTTGACAAAGTGTGGCATCCATATCCTTGCGGCGGCTAATGCGAGGAAGGCCGCGAACGATTTTGCGGTCTTGTCGAAGCGTGTGGCGATGCGGCGGAACTGCTTGAGCCAGTTGAACATGCGCTCGATGCGGTTGCGGTCCTTGTAGGCCTTGAAGTCGCTTTGGGACGGGTTCTTGCGGTTGGCTTTGGGTGGGATGACCGGAATAATGCCGCTCAGCAGCAGATGCTGGCGCACGGCGTCGCCATCGTAGCCTTTGTCGGCCAGGAGCAGCCGGGGCTTGCCTACCGGCATGGCCATCAAGGCAGGAACGGCTGCATAGTCGGATGCTTCTCCGCCCGATAGGACAAAGCCAAGAGGGCGTCCTTGACCGTCTGTGCGGGCGTGGATTTTGCACGCAAAGCCGCCGCGTGATCGACCAAAAGCCTCCTTATAAGTCCCCCTTTAGCGCCCGCTGCCTGGCTGTGGCCGCGCACCGTGGTGCTATCGATCATGTGTTGCCAGTCATCGGTGAGCCCGAGTTCGACCAGCGTTTCCAGCAGCGCGTCCCAAACGCCCTGCTCGGCCCAGCGGCGGAAGCGCACATAGACCGAGTTCCACTTACCATAGCGCTCATGCATGTCGCGCCAGGGGCAGCCAACCCGCAGAACATGGAGCATGCCGTTCAGATAACGGCGATTGTCTTGCGCTGGCCGGGACTTGCGTCCTCGTTCAGCGGGCAAAAGCTCTCCGATGAGCAGCCATTCCGCGTCCGACACATCCCCACGAGCCAACACCGCCTCCTAAAAAGCAGTCTTGAATCACCGCAAACCCGATTTGGGAATCCACTTTGTCAACAGGACCTAGTTTTCCGCGAAGCGCTGATTGAGCACATACATCGGATCATTTTTCATCGTAACCGGCCGGTTCAGGCCGCGGGCTTTGGCGGGAAGTTTCCCTTGGCTTTGTGCTCGCGGATGAGATCCTGAATGGTGTCGATGCCGTCCTCGGAGAAAGCCATGATGCTGTCGTCTTCGGGGGCGTGGACCCGGATCAAACCGTCTTCCGGTTGCATGCCGATGGCGACGTCGGCGAGCCAGTCTTCGTCGACGTCCAGTTGTCGGGCGACCAGGGTCCGGGTGCTGACGGCGTGAACCTTGTTGCGCTGGGTGGTCATGCGGCGAGGATATCGGCCTGCGGGACCCAGTTCCAGGGGAGCAACTGATCGAGTTGATTGATCATGTGGTCGTTGATCCGCGCCAGGATATCGGCGAGATAGGCTTCGGGATTAAGCCCGTGCAGCTTTGCGGTTTCGATCAGCGTCAGGGCATCGGCCAGCCTTTCGCCACCGGCATCCGATCCCGCGAACAGGAAGTTCTTGCGGCCGATGGCGACGGGACGCATGGCCCGCTCGGCAGGATTATTGTCGATCCCCACCCGCCCATCGTCGAGGAACAGGGTGAAGCTGTCCCAGCGATTGAGGCCATAGCGGATGGCCTTGGCCAGATCGCTCTTGCCCGAGACCTGACCGAGCCGCTGCTCGGCCCAGGCTTTGAAGGCGTCGACCAGCGGCCTGGTTTTGTCCTGGCGCACAGCTTTGCGGATATCGGCGGACTGGCCCGAGATGGTCCGCTCGATATCGTAGAGGGCGCCGATCTGGTCGAGCGCCTGCCTGGCGATCGCCGATTGCGTGGCTTTCCAGACATCGTGGAAGTCGCGCCGGAGATGGGCCCAGCAGGCCGCTTCCCGAATCTGGGCTATGCCGGTTGTGGGATCGGGCTCGTAGAACTGGCGGAATCCGGAATAGGCATCGGCCTGCAGAATGCCGGTGAATCCGGCAAGATGGCTCTGCGGATGCACGCCCTTGCGATCGGGCGAGAAGAAGTAGGCTGCCGCCGGCGGATCGTTGCCGGCAAAGGGCGTGTCGTCGCGAACATAGACCCAGATGCGGCCTTCCTTGACGGCGCGCCGGCTTCCTCCTGAGGCAATGGCGACCTTGGGATCGAGCACTTGGATCGGGGTATCGTCGGCATGCAGCCGCGTGCTGGCAAAGACATGCTGGCGGATCAGGTCCGTCAGTGGCCTGAGGACGGCGACGCCCTGGCCGCACCAGTCGATCAGGGTCGAACGAGGGATATCGGCGCCCATCCTGGAGAAGATCTCGCCCTGCCGATAGAGCGGCAGATGATCGTCGTACTTGGAAACCAGGATATGGGCGAGCAGGCCCGGACCGGCCATGCCGCGGCGCACCGGGCGGGTTGACGCCGGGCTTTGAACCATAGTCTCGCAGCGCCGGCACGACTTCTTGGGACGGGTTGTCTCGATAACCTTGAGCCTGGCTGCGACCAGTTCCAGGATCTCGGAGACGTCGTCGCCGACAAGGCGCAGTTCGCCACCGCATTGCAGACAGCTTGATCCCGGATCGAGGGTCACCCTGTCACGCTCGAGATCGGCGCTGAACTGCAGCTTGCCGCGCCGGCGTGGCGAAACGGCATCGGCACCACCGCTCTCTGTCGGCGTTTCCTCTGCACTGATATCGGCGGCGGCGCTTTCGATCTCGAGGGCTTCGAGCGCCAGTTCGAGCTGTTCGATATCACGGGTGATCTTTTCCGATGACGCGCCGAACTTCTGCTTTTTGAGTTTGGCGATCTGGACCTGCAAAGCCTCGATCAGGGCTTCATAAGCCCGGTTCGACTTGGTCATCCGGGCCAGTTCATCGCGTTGCGCATGGATGATCGCCCATAGGGCGGCAACATCTTCTGGCAAGGGATCGACCGGGCTTTCCATGACGAAAACCCTAGCCAAAAGCCGGCAACAGTCCAGAATCAGACAGTAAAATCAGAGCGATAGAGCGCCAAAAACATCACGATGCCCGTGCCGGAGGAGCGCCCCAATGCGGACGACGCCAGTCGATCCCCTCCCACAGCATCGCCAATTGTGCACCGGTCAGGCGCGCCGTCCCATCGGCAGGGGACGGCCAGGCAAAGCCGCCCTTTTCGAGCACCTTGTAGTAAAGGCAAAACCCCTGGCCATCATAATGGAGCAGCTTGATCCGGTCGGCACGACGTCCGCGGAACGCAAACACCGCACCGCCCGCCGGGTTCTGCCGCAGCACGTCCTGCACCAAGGCGGCCAGCCCCCCGATGCCCTTCCTCATGTCGGTGATCCCGCAGGCCAGATAGACCCGCACGCCCGTACCCGGCCCGATCATGCCGCTTCCACGATCCGGATCAGGCGGATGATCGTCTCGTCGGGCACATCGCTGCCAATGCGGACGATCCGGCCACTGCCAAGCACGATCTCGACACGGGCGTCATGACGGTGATCGGCCTTCGCGCAAGCCGAAGCCATTGCATCCGGTCCAATCTCGACCGGCACCAGGATGGCTTGATCGGCCTGCATCAGGCCTTTCTGGCGCAGCTCTCGCCGCCACTGGTAAAGGTGTTGCCGTGTCAGGTCATGCCGGCGGGCCACATCGGCAACACGCTGACCATCGACGCCAACTTCGCCGATGATCTGCAACTTGTCTTCGTCGCTCCACCGACGGCGCCGCTCCACGCCCAGGATCTCTTGCCGCATCTTTCGCCCTTGCTGACGTCAATAACGACGTCGTTAACGACGGAAATTACACCACAGCGAAATATGCGAAAGGTGGCAGCGCAGATGAGCCCCAAGCTACTCAACGGGATCGTTCTCCCTTGGATGGAGCGGGGTCTCACCTGCAATCCCAGTATGCCCGACCTTGAACAGACAAGGATGGAGCATGACCAGCAAGACGACGAACAAATTTTCAGTTGAGGTGCGCGCCCGAGCGGTGCGGATGGTGCAGGAGCATGGCGGGGAGTATCCGTCCCGCTGGGCGGCCGTGGTGTCGGTGGCCGGCAAGATCGGCTGCTCGGCGCACACCCTCAATGAATGGCTCAAGAAGGCGGAGGTCGACAGCGGCAAGCGTGCCGGCGTGACCACGGATATGGCCGAGAAGCTCAAGTCCCTGGAACGGGAGAACCGGGAGCTGCGGCAAGCCAACGAGATCTTGCGCAAAGCCTCTGCATATTTCGCCCAGGCGGAGCTCGACCGCCCGTTCATCGGTGGCTGCGGCCAAATGTGCTCCAAGATCGTTTCAGGGGCATAGGAAAATACGGTGCTTAAGGCACCAGCGGCGATAGGCCCGCTCGATCTTCTACCGAACTTCAACACCACGATCGAGGCCCTGCAACGCCCATCCTGCCGACGCAGCGCCCACCGAACAGGCCCAGCTCGCGCCCGACCAGATCACAAAGCGCATGCCGGGCGGCAACCTCGATATGCCGACCTTTTAAGTTGGAAAAGCTGATACTGCACCTGTTGCCCATCGACGTTGGGTGTGTCTTGGGCTCAGCTTGGTGCCTTGGTGTTTTAGGACCCGGTAGCTGCTCACCCTTGTTGGTGTCGATCGGCACCGTCTCGTAAGGCAGCCCCACCTCTTCCAGAAAGAGTGCGACCTTGGCCGGGTTCGGCGTCGGGTGGTAGTAAAAACGGATCATAGGTAGCTTCCAGACCTTGCACAGCGAGATTCATCGACGAACGGCCCTCATTGGCAATTTCGCATTGAAGCGAAAGCCATACCGTCATCGCGCTATCTGGCGCGAGTTCATGGCCAGAGGCTAACACGTTGCGGCGCTTAAAACGACAAAATCCCCAATTATGCGCCCCACCTGTCGGCGATTTATAATGACCGATAATCTTGCATTATCAGTCAGTTACAGCGCCACAACGCCTCCTAGAGCTGTGGCAGCCGAGCTTGTGGCAACGGTTCTGCGGATGCAGCGATATTGGCCAATCTCATTCTCTTAGCTTCCAAGATCCTGCGCACCCGCGCCGCTTCGGCGGGATCGGGCTCAGGTAGTCCCAGATCGAGAGCAGAGGCCAGCCCACCCGAAGGTTTGCGGCCATAATGCCTGGTCGCCGTCTCATCGCTGGCATGCCCCATCAGCGCAGCCACCTCGGCCGGATTATAGACCAGTTTGGCGCGGGCCGAGAAGTCGTGGCGGCAGTCATAAAGGGTATAGCCATGTTTGCGGCGTGGCCACAGCGCCTGGCAGGTTTCGCGCAGGAGACGCTGCAGGGCTTTGGTGAACGCGTCCATTCCCTCAGCTTCCAATACCATGCGACTGGCGGACAATGTCGCCATGATCGCCTGACGGTCTGCTTCGACCATGCTCCGCCAACGCAGGTGCCGATATGGTCCATGCGCGCGGCCATGGCTGTCCTTGGCATTTCGGACCTTGAGAACCATCGAGAAACCATGCTCCTCGGTGATTTCAGCAGCCGCCCATTCCGCCGGTCGCAAGCCAGCCAACAAGCCGGCGCGAAGAAACAGCATCAGCGTCAGTGCATAGCGGGACGGTGAGCGCTGGAGATGGTCCAGGATTGCCGTAAGATCCTGTTCGGGGAACCGTTTGTGCTTATGCGCTGAAGTCGCGCGCCCTTTCGGCCTGGCCCCAGTCTGCATCTCTGTCGCCAGCAACAGGGTGGCCTCCAGACCGGGAACGGTTGCCTGGTGCTGGCGGGCCAGACGAACGCTGGTGTGGATGACCGCGGCCTTATATTGGCGCCAGGTCGATGCCGACAATTCCGGCTTACGGCCCACGAGCCAGTCAATGAAGGCCGGCCAGACTGCCGCGAGCCCCGTTGCCACACCGCCGGCCTCGCGATCGAAACGCTTACCGAGTTCCCTGACACGGTGGCGATAGGCGGCGCGGGTCTGCGTGGATTTGATAAGGTCGTCCAGCGCCAACACCCGGAGACGTAACGCTTCAGAATTGGCATCACCCACGTTACTGCCCGGGGGCTGGATATCGGGATTGCTCGGGGCGTAACGCATTGGTGAAAGGCTTTCAGCGTCGGTGTGGTATCGGTGGAACTGGCGGCGGAGATGAGAATCCTCGGCCCTATTCGAAGATCGGCCTCTCGTCGGCACGTCGAGGATCGGCCGCCCGACGCAAATAGCCGGCGAACCATGGCGCCACCTCGGCAATCGAGGGCCGCCCTTCCCTGACCAACCCCTCATCGATGAGGGTCGCCACGAATTCGTTGACCGAACTGCCGCGACTTTGCGCCAGATCGCGCAACTCGCGGACGACCGCTTTGGGCAACCGCAGAGTCAACCGATGCAAGCCCCGGTCATCGGGCGCCGGCGCGACGGCATCCAATTGCGCTTGCAGCGAGCGCGGAAGCGCATCGATTGTCCAGCCTTGCTCGAGGGCGGTCTTAATGCTGTTCATGGCGGGCGTCCTTGAGACAGACGTCGAGATGATCGCGCAGGCGGCGGATTTCCGAAGCGGCGGCGCTGGCCGGCAAGAACTCGGTGACGCCCCGCCCATGCAGGTACGCGTCCTGATAGCTCACGCGGTCGCCAATATGGACCGGCGCAATTTTGCCGGCGGCGGCATACTGATCGACATATTCCCGCGCCCGCGCCGAATCCTCACGCTTGACGCGCGTGAGCACGACGCTCCAGGCCGCTCCCGCAGCCTTGGCAATCCGGATAAAACGATTTGTCGCCTGCAAGTCGGGCATGCTGGGCTGCGCCGGGATCAAGACCAAATGGGCCAGCTCGAGCACTGACTTGAGCGCCGCGTCGTCCCGGCCACCGAGATCGACGATCACCATGTCGGCGCTTTTGTTTGCGGCCGCCGCAATGGTCTTGCCGATGTCTGCCAGCGTGCATTTGCCACCGGCCACACGCCCCCGTTCCCGCCGTTCGATCCATTCCTGGGTGGTGTTCTGCCCAATGTCAGCATCGATCAGAAAGACTTTGCGGCCCAGTTCGGCAAACGCGACCGACAGGCAGGTGGCCAGCAGCGATTTTCCGACGCCGCCTTTCACATTGCCGATCACGAGGGTGGGCACGCGCGCCGTGGAATGGGACTGGGAACTTTTCATAACGCATACGCCTGAACAACACTTTGCAACATAATATGCTGCATGACCTTTGTCGGATCAACCCCGCACCAGAAAAGATGTTAATGGGAATTTCGAGCGAACGCGCTAAGAGAGCCCAATGAGCGAACCAGCTGTCCTCAACGGTAAGGACGAAGACGCCTTGCGCCTGTTGGCCGTTGCCAAGCAGGCGAAACGGCCATGGACGGAGATTGCCGGGGCGCTGCTCGGCCTGGAAGCCACCGGCCCGCTGGACGACAACGGCCAGCCCTGGATCAAACGGGCCGAGGCGGTGAGCGGCATCACGGCCAATCAGCTTCGGCGCATGAACTCGAACGCTTGAGTTTGTTGCAGTCTTGACCGCGACGGAACCCGAACTCGCCAAAAAAATGAGCTGGCGCAAGTTCAGCCTCATCGAAGTCATCGCCAAAATCTACGCCGCCGATCGCGCTGCAGCGATCAAGATCATCAACGAAAATCCACCCGGCTCGAATTTCCGGCAGTTGCTGAACAAGTTCGACGATGTCAAACGTGCAGGAGGCGCGGTCAGTCCGGTATCGGCTGGCAAGACCGCGGCCAGGGATTTCGTCAAGCAGTGCCGGATATTTCTGGATAGGCCAGGCAAGACGCTGCTCGAGGGCCGGGGCACCAAGTTTCATCTGGTCCGCCCCACCCTGCCGCTCCATTTTGCCAACCCCGATTTTCTGGTGTTCCAGACCCAGGCAAGCAGGGTTGTGAGCATCGACGCCGTGGATTGTCATGCCTTGCATGGCATTGTCGATGCGCCGGCGCTCGAACGCCGGGCAATACAGATCGCGACCGAATCCACATTCTTCGACCGTTTTATTGTCCTTGTGCCAAGCGGCAACGCCGCCTGGATTCTCCCCGATACAGCGAACTGGCTCGGGCTGCCCAACGTGGCGGTGATAGACCTCATGGTCGCCAGCGGTGAGCAACCGCCACCATGGCTCGGCGAAGATAACCTGCGATTTGCGCCTCAAATCGGCGGCTCGCGCCATCAGGCCTGGATCAAGCGCAACGACTACCTGTTGCAGCGGATACTCGAAACCGAAGGTCTGTATCTGTCCCTGCCGTCATGATGGCGTAACGCCACGACGCCACGACGCCACGACGCCACGACGCCACGACGCCACGACGCCACGACGCCACGACGCCACGACGCCACGACGCCACGACGCCACGACGCCACGACGCCACGACGCCACGACGCCACGACGCCACGACGCCACGACGCCACGACGCCACGACGCCACGACGCCACGACGCCACGACGCCACGACGCCACGACGCCACGACGCCACGACGCCACGACTGGCGGTGCCGCCTGACAGTTCCGGAGGCAAGGACAAAGTTAGCCTGAAGCCTGGAAATCCAATTGCGACAGCGCAATAGCAAAAAAAGCCGGATTTTAACCAGTGTACCAAGACCGGACTTGCGGTTTTCCAGCGGATCATCATTTTCAAGCTGGTCAGGCCAATCGGTCTGATTGGTCGGAACCGCCCTGTGCAAAGGGCGGCCGACGGCAGGTGTGCAAACCCACCGTCGACCTGACCATGCAACCCACTGCATAGACAGAGGCAACATGGCTATCTCCCTTTCTACCGGCGCTGGTGCGCCGGACAAGTCCTATCCGGCGTCTTTCCCGTCCGACATCGTCCCGCCTATCGTGGATGGGCTGGTCCAGCACCCCCTGCTGTCGCCGTCGCTCCAGGTGCAGATCCTCAGCATTGTCGATGCGACCGGCAGCGCCAGCATCGGCGACATCGTCACCGAACTGCCCGACCACGCCGATCCCGTGGCCGCCATCATGGCGCTCGCCGCCGCCGGCATCCTTACTTTGGACCTCTATGGCGCGCTCGACGCCAACACCATCGTCAGCCGGGTCAATCCCGCGCCTGAGCCCAGTGATCCGAGCGGCTCCGCCTCCAATTTACCGACGCGACCGAATACGTCGCAATCCGAGCTGCCTTCCGGTATCGACCGGATCGTCGCCAATCCGTTTTCCGCCCAGCTCTGCGTTGGACGTGGAAGTTCCCGCCGCGGTTTTGCCCATCTGGCCGACCTGCACCGGCCCGGCGTCTACATCCTGCTCAATGCCAATTCCGCCTATGTCGGGGTTGGGGGCGACGTCGGGGTCCGCGTTGGCGGCGGCCAGCAGCCGATCCAGAATATCGAGACCGTCATCGCCATCACCGACACGAATGGCAATCTGAGCCCCGAGGATGCTCGGGCGCTGGAGCGCATGCTGTGGTCGCGCCTGGCCGCCAGTGGCGAGCGCACCATGATCAACGGCGTGCCCGACGGTGCGCCGGTCGAGGTACAACGCTATTCAGAGCTGGAGGCTTTTCTCGCCCAGGCCTGCTTGGCGTTGCATCACGAAAATATCCTGTTCGTCGAGAGCAGCGCCCGCGCCATCCTCGCCGGGCCGCGGGCCGAGCCGCAGCGCCTGGGCAGCCTGCGCCCGCTCAACCAGATGCCCGATGGCGACCTCCTCGAACTGGGGTTCGGCAATAACCTGGTGTCGCTCGCCGCTCGCCAGGCCGAAAACCATTGGCTGCTGCTCCGGGGGTCGGATGTCCGTCTCGACACCGTCGCCAGCGCTACCTGTTCGACCAGCTTTTTGCGCTCGGCCTGGCTGCATAGCGGACTGCTGGCCCTCGCCCCGGATGGTGGCAGTTTCATGGTGATGCGCGACCTGGCGTTTGCCAGTGGCAGCGCCGTGGCCCAGTTCTGCACCGGCGCGAAGGGACGCGGCCTTGCCGGCTGGCTGCCCATCGATGCCGATGGCGAATGCGATCCCGGGACGCCCAAGCCGATCGCCGCCTGAGCCGCGATCACCGTCAATCCCCATCACCCTTTCCTATTTGCCCGCGCGGGCCGGCCTCCTGCTGGCCGCTCCTGCGCCCGGAGCCCTTTGCCATGACCAAACTGCCCTACGATGCCTTTTCCGCAGCCGACAGTGACGATCTCGATGACGACAATACCGGCACCGATACCACCAAAGATACCGCGCCCGCCAAGCCCAAAGGGGAAAGCGCCGACCGGGCCTTCGCGGCGGAAGTCATCGAGGCGGCGCTGTCGCGCAAAGACCGGGCCCTGTTCCAACGCCGCCCCGGTATCTTCATCTTGCAGGTTCCTCATGCCAATTGGGTCTTCTGCTTTCCACGCGCCCTTCGCACGCTTTACGGTCCGCTTACCATCCAGGCCGTCCCCAAGCGCGTGAAAATCGGCGGCGTCTTTCGCCCTGTCGGCGCCGATGACCTCGACCTGTTCTTCAGGGGCGTCAGTTTCATCTACATCACCCCCGATCCAACCGAGATGCTCGACAGCGCCGTGGTGGCGGCGGCCGATTTGACCGTGGTCCTGCCGCCGGTGACGCCAGAACTGCTGCGCAAGGTGATCCGCCGGGTGACCGGCGGCGTGGCCCGCGGGGTCACTGCGGAGATGGCCAGCCTGGCGCTGCCGGTGATCCTCAGCGTCGTGCGGCCCGACCTCAGCGCCAGCCAATGCGTCGCCAACCTGCGCCGCGCCGTCCAGCGCAAGACGGTCAAGCCGCAGAGTGTTGGCCCCCTGCTGTCCGACCTGCCGCTGACCAAGACTGTGCGCAGCTGGAGCCATCAGCTGCTGGCCGATCTCGAGGCGGTCAAGACCGGCGCCATGCCGCCCGATGCGCTGGTCTATGGCCTGCTCGAAGGCCCGCCCGGCACCGGCAAAACCTTGATCGCCGAAAGTCTGGCGCGAACAGCGGGCTGGGCCTTTATACCCTCCAGTATCGGGGACTGGTTCGCCCAAAGCGACGGAGCTTTGGGGGGTGTTGCCAAAACCCTGCGGACGTTCATCGATCAGATCCAGGCCAACGAGCCGGCGGTCGGCTTCCTCGATGAACTCGATGCCCTGCCCTCCCGCGACACCCTCGACAATCGCGCCCGCGAGTGGTGGACGACCATCATCACCCTATTCCTCACCGAGATCGACCGGTTGAAGAAGTCCGGCAAAAAGGTCATCCTGCTTGGTGCCACCAACTATTATGCGCGCCTCGATCCGGCCCTGATCCGACCCGGACGGTTGCAGCAACGCGTCCCGGTGCTGCCACCGCAGACCGACGACGAACTGCTGGCCGTGCTGCGCCATTATCTGCCCGACGAGCTGGCCGAAGCCGAGCTGGCCAAGCTCGTCCGCCTTGGCATGGGCGCAACGCCCGCCGTGGTGGAAGGCTGGTCCAAGCAGGCCAAAGGCCTGGCCCGCGCCGAGCACCGTCCGCTGGCCCTGGCGGATGTCATGGCCCAGATGGTGCCCACCGACACCCGCTCGGCGGCGGATATTCGCGCCATTGCCATTCACGAGATCGGTCATGTCTTTGCCGCCTACCGGCTCGGCCACACCATCGAATCCGTGTCGATCATTCCGACCGGGCCGTCGGAGGGATGGACGCAGACCAAGTCGCCGACGGCAATCATCACCATGAACCGCCGCGAGGATGAGGTGATCATCGCCCTGGCCGGACGCGCCGCCGACATTGTGCTGGGCGACGGTCCCAATTCCGGGGCGGAAGCCGATCTGGCCCATGCCACCGAATTGCTGGTTGCCGCCCGCGACCGCCAGGGGCTCTACGATGAGTTGGTCTATGCGCCTGCCCTGGGGGCACGATCCAGCACGCCTCGCAATCTCGTCGAGCCAGACCTGCAGCGCCTGCTCAAGCGCGCCACCACGATGATCAGGGCCGATCGCGAAGTGGTTCTCGCCCTGGCCGAACGACTGATGGCCGAAAAAGTGCTGACCGGCGCCGATATCCATCAGGTGCTCGACAACACGCCACTCTCGGCTGGACCGATGCGCCGGCGGCGGGGCAATCAGGCATTGCCAGGCGGAACCGGCCAGCAGCAAGCCTCTGTCACCGACAAGGATAAGGGGCAGAACCATGTCGGCTGACCCGTTCCCCTCTACACCATCCACGGCGCTCGCTCGAGCGATGCGAAACCATCGGTTCGCCTATCGGACCTATGACCGACTGGTTCCGCGGGCCGATCCCCACGATCTGCGCTTCGACGCCGAAATTACCAGTCGTCTTGGCCGTTCCCAGCGCCGGGAAGCACGCTACCGGCGCACCCTGCTATCCCAGCCGGTATTGTCGCTGGCCGACATGCACACCAAGGCCAGATACCTGCTGGGCTACTCCGGCGACAACTATCTGATCAGCGATAGAGACGAACTCGCTCTATTGATCAGGGCAATGGCGCGCTCAGTCGGTTTTTGGATGCAATAGCTGCCAGACCGGCACAGCGAGCGCGGTCGCCAGCCCTCTCAACTAGCCTTTATGAACTGTCAAAATCCCAGCAAACCAGAATTTACCGAACTACCTGACCGATATCCATGCCGCCTTCATGAAGAAGGCTTTTGACACGGTCTGCCTAAGTTTCGCGACAATGCCGGCTTCGCTGAATTTTCAGGAGAATTTCTGTCGCAAAAATCAGTCGCAAAAAGCGGGATTTCGCGACTGATTTTTGCAACGATGAACGTTGGGGCTTTCGACCCCAATCGGTCGGACATCATTATCCTGCGAGAGCCTAAAAGCGGTCAACTTTAGACGGCCGAATTGGATAAACTCTATGGAGCTAAGATCATTGATCTCAATATATTAATGTCAGGGGCAACCTGAAAATCAAGTCTTGCTCTTACGTCTCTAGTTCTACGCACCCGTGTAATGAGGCGAGGTCTTCTTCCCGTAAAGCTCGGTCGAAGCTTTGAGCAATAGCCGTTCGAGGTCGCAAGACGCTTGTGAGCGTCTCGCGATAACTTTTGGCTGAATTTAGCGTGCTGCCCAAAGTGCTCCACGTCTAAATATTTCGTACATCTGCGGCACCTCGAATTCCTTGGCCACATGGCCGAGCGAAGAATAGAAGACGCGGCCCTTGCCGTATTTCCGCTTCCAGACGACCGGCATTGTTACACCATCGATCCAATAGGCATACTCGCTGGTGAAAGTCGTCGTTGCCAGCACCTCGTTGGAGGGGTCGACATGCATGTAATACTGCTCGGAATCATAGGAGAAATCGGTGATCCCCTCCATCAGCGGGTCGTCCGGCCGCGTGACGTTGACGGTGTAGTTGATGATATTGCCTGGGTGGGCAACCCATTGCCCCCCCGACAATGAACTGGTAGTCGGGGGAGTTCCGGAAGCTGTCGCCGGCGCCGCCATGGTAACCCGCAAAACCCACGCCTCCTTCAATTGCAGTTGCTAAACCTTTGACCTCTTCCTTTTCGATCTGGGACATCGTCACGATCGGAACGATTAGGCTAATGTCATTCAACGACTCGCTGGCAAGGACACTGGTCTTCGTCTCGACCGTGACATGAAAGCCTTCTTTTTCAAGCAAGTCACGGACGATGACCGAGCATTTCTCCGGTTCGTGGCCTTCCCAGCCGCCCCAGATAATCAGCGCTTCACGCATGTGTATTCCTCCTGAAATTACCTGCCGAGCAGTCCGTCGACGAGGGATTGAGAAAGCGGAGCGGGACGCTCCGTTGTCGTGGTGAGCGTTACCGTACTGCCGGTGTCGGACGCCTTTTGGAAGGCTTCCATCACTTCAAGGACGTGCAGCGCCAGATCCCCATTAGCGCGATGCGGCCGGTTCGACCGGATCGCATGGGCGAGATCGGCGATGCCGAGCGAACGGTAATTGCCGTCGCCATAGGGTAGCGTTACGGGCTGGTCTAAGAACTGCCCCCCCTTTTTCAGATATTCAACCGGGCCGGCGAAATAATTCGGGTCCGGTACGATCAGCGTGCCTTCGGTGCCGTAGACTTCGAGCGGCACATGCTTGTGACCAGCGACATCGAAGCTCATGCCGATCTGCACGACAGCGCCGTTGGCGAACGCCATTACGCCTGCCACGTGGGTCGGGATATGAACCGGGATGCGCTCGCCATTGCGCGGCTCGCTGGTGATGATGCGCTCATCGCGCGGCGTAACCGCAAAACCGGCAACCTTGGCGACCGGCCCCAGCAAGTTGACGAGGTCGGTGATGTAATATGGGCCCATGTCGAGCATCGGCCCGCCGCCGACTTCGTAGTAGAAGGCTGGATTGGGATGCCAGCGCTCATGGCCGGGGCACATGAAGGTCGCGCTGCCTCCCACGGGAATGCCGATAACACCGTCATCGATCAGGGCGCGAGCGGTCTGATGGCCACCGCCGAGGAAGGTGTCGGGGGCGGCACCAATGCGCAGACCCTTGACCTTGGCAGCGTCCGATAATTTCTTCCCTTCCGCGAAATTAATCCCGAGGGGCTTTTCCGAATAGGTATGTTTGCCAGCGTCCAGCGCCTGCAGTCCGACGGCGACATGGGCCTTCGGAATGGTCAGGTTGACGATGATCTCGACCTTGGGATCGGCCAGGAGCTCATCGACCGTACGGGTCTGAAGGTTGAATTCGCCGGCCTTTGCCTCTGCAAGTTCGCCATTGAGGTCAGCCAGTCCGCGTATATCTAGGATCGGGAATGCCGACGTCATCGCCTTCAGATAGGCGCCCGAAATATTGCCGCATCCAATAATACCAATACCAACTTTTTCCATCATATCCTCTGTCGAATTAGGTCCCGAACGACACGTTGCCTTGCCTGTTCAACCGCGTTCCAGCCATTGGACATCCTCAGGCGTCAGCTTTATCGATGCCGCGTCGAGGCTATGACGCAGTTCTGCGAGATTGGCGGGACCGATCAATGGGACCACCGGCCATGGCTGGTTGAGGACATAGGCAAGCGCAATCTGGATCGGTTCCTTGCCAAGACGCCGTCCGAGTTCCTCTGCACGCGCCTTACGCTGGAAGTTTACGTCGGAATACCAGGCACGGGCTAACTCGGGATCCGATAGATTCCCTGGTGAAGATCTATCGGTGAAAAAGCCTCTCGCCTGGCTAGACCAGGCAAAGTTGATGACCTTATTTTCTTTGAGCCACTTCTTCCAACCAGCATCGGACGACGCAATACATCCGGGCCATACGGGATCGACCATTTCCGCAAGCGAGAAGTTGTTCGAGAGCACGCTAGGCCTCGTTTTTCCCGTGCGTTCCGCATAGTCGATCGCCTGATCCATGCGTTCGCGCGTCCAATTCGACCCGCCGATCGGACCACGGATGCGCCCTGCCCTCACCTCCGCATCCATAGCGTCAACAAATTCATCGACCGGAATATCGGGATTGTCGCGGTGCATGAAATAGACGTCGACATAGTCGGTCTTCATGCGCTCGAGGCTGGTGGTGAGTTGCTTGGCGATCACGTCAGGATAGCAAAGCGGCGAATGGGCGCCCTTCTCGATAATAACGACATCCTTTCTGACGCCGCGGCTGTGAACCCACTGGCCGATAAGCCGATCTTGGGTACCCCCGCCATAGTGGAAGGCCGAATCGATGAGATTTCCGCCTGCCTCAAAGAACGCGTCGAGAGCGATCGAGGCTGCAGGAAAGGTAGAGAAGAGCATCATACCGAGCGCAAGCATCGAACTTTCTTTTTCGACACCCGGGATGTGGCCTCGTGGCACAATCTGCTCCTTGCGAAGAAGAGCCTCACCGGTCAAGGTTCTCGTCCGCACAGCAGGCGTTTCTAGGGCGTATTCCAGCCCAATGCTTGCACGCCACTTGTCCATCACCTTGAGATTGCCGAGAGTGTCAGCAGCCGTCATGCCGGGATAGGCGAACTCCCTGCGCCCTGCCCGAATGGCATCGGCGGCGGCATCCACCTCGAAGCTGTAGACATGCCGGGGTTCGTCGACCGCTATGTCCTGCCTATTTCCAGCTGCGTCGAACAGCCTGATCACGGCGGTGCCGCCCTGTTTTCCAGCGGCAAACCAGAACTGATCGATTTCGATCGAGCCCGCCGTCCCGAAAATGCGTAGAACATTGTCCTGTGACAGGGATATCGAGCAGGACACTTCGGCGATGACGTTGTTCGGAAAACGAAGGATCGCTGCTGTCCATTCGTCGACGCCAGTCGAGCCTAGATGCCCGACGCCGACCACCTGGTCTGGCTCGGCGATGCCATTCGGCTGGTCGATACCGGCAATAAGCCGCGCCATGGACACCGGATAGCCACCGACATCGAGGATGCCGCCGCCCGCTAAATCATTGGCGAAAAGCCGATGATCCGCCTCAAATGCCTTTGCAAAGCCAAAGCTAGACTTGATCATCCGGACGTCGCCGATGGCTTTCTGAGTTAGAAGTTCGATCAGTTTTCCCGTCAACGGATGCAGTCGGTACATATAGGCTTCGCCGAGAAAGGTGCCTGCCTCGCGTGCGGCGGTCTGCATAGCCTCTGCCTCTGCCGCGGACAGACCAAGGGGCTTCTCGCACAGCACATGCTTGCCGGCCTTCGCCGCCTTGATCGCCCATTCTGCATGGGTGGGGTGTGGCGTTGAAATATAGATCGCGTCGATATCCGGGTCGGTAAGGAGCGCTTCGTAACCCTTGATGACGCGCGCGCCGGGAAAGCGCTCGGCGATGCCTACTTTCTCGGGATTGCGGGTCGCGATCGCCTCGACGCGGCCTGTTTTCGATTGTGCAACGCCAGCAAAGAAGTCACTGGCAATCCGGCCAGGGCCAAGGATACCCCAGCGAAATTTATTCGTATCAGTCATGTTTTTTCCTAGTCGTTGCAGCCACCCTTTAGATGGCAAAGGCTTGTTTCGATCCTGGTATCTACGCGATGACTGTTTTGCGGGCGCTGATCGTGCGTCCGCCGTCCGGCGCGAAGAGATAGAGTTCAGCGGGATCAACCTTGAGCGTCACCGGTTGCCCGGCCTTGTAGGGCGCAACATAACTTAACTGGACTGTTATGTTTCCGGTCCCGCTCTCGGAGGCGACTGTCTTGAGGTTGCCGGCGTCCACGTAGAGGATCGTTTCCCTGCCGAGATGCTCCACGAGACGCACCGTTCCGTTCAAAGCTCCGGCTGCCGATCCGTCGTTGACCACCGAAATATTCTCCGGGCGGACGCCGAGCGTGAGAGCTGCGCCCTTCTGAAGCGAAGCTGGATTTGACAGTTCGACGGTCAGTGGTGCGAGACCGGGTGCAGAGACTCGCATCGTTCTCTCCGAAGCCTCATCAACTGTGACAGAGAGAAAATTCATCCTTGGCCCGCCTAGAAAGCCGGCCACGAAAAGGTTGTCGGGATTGCGATAAAGTTCCAGGGGCGACCCGACCTGTTCGATGGAGCCCTGGTTCAGGACGACAATGCGGCTCGCCATCGTCATCGCCTCAACCTGATCATGCGTAACGTAGACCATCGTTGCGCCAAGTTCGGCATGCAGGCTCGAGAGTTCGACACGCATTTGCGTCCGGAGGGCCGCATCGAGATTGGACAGCGGTTCGTCGAACAGAAAGACCTCCGGCGAGCGGGTGATCGCGCGTCCGATCGCAACGCGCTGGCGCTGTCCACCGGAGAGCTGCTTCGGGCGTTTGTCGAGCTGATCTGTAATGCGCAGGATCTTGGCCGCCCGCGCCACTGCCGCATCGATCTCCGCTTTCGGGCGTTTCGCCATGCGCAGACCGAAGCCCATGTTTTCGGCCACCGTCATGTGCGGATAGAGCGCATAGGATTGGAAGACCATGGCGATGCCGCGATCGCCAGGTTCCTCGCGGCTGACGTCGCGTCCATTGATACGGATCTCGCCAGACGTAATGTTTTCGAGACCGGCGATCGACTTCAGAAGGGTCGACTTGCCACAGCCGGACGGGCCGACCATCACGATGAATTCGCCCTCTGTGATTGAGAGATTGATCCCGCGCAAGGCGTGATATTCGCCGTAATTCTTGTTGATTTGTTGCAGTTCGAGGCTGGTCATACTTCCTGGCTCTCTGCTTCTAAAGTTTCAATTGGCTTGTTCCAGTTCGCGCTCATCCCTTGACCGCTCCCATTGTGAGACCTGAGATAAAGTGGCGCTGCATAAGAAAGAACATCACGACCGGAGGGACGGCGACGATGATCGTACCGGCCGATATGAGGTTCCAGGCGGAAACCCACTCACCCCGTAGGTTTGCGAGGCCCGCAGTCACCGGCTTGACGGAATCGCTCACTGTGAGCACGACCGCCCAGAAGTAATCGTTCCAGATGAAGGTGAAGAGGAGGATCGCTAGTGCGGCGAGCGCCGGTCGTACAAGCGGCACTGCAACGTGGATGAGGGTTTGAAACGGACTTGCGCCCTCGGCCCTTGCCGCTTGGAACAGTTCGTCTGGCAGAGCGGCAATGAAATTGCGCATGAACAGGGTTGCAAAGCCGGTCTGGAAGGCAACGTGGAAAATGATCAGCGCCGTCCGCGTGTCGATCAGGTTGAGCCTGACCATCAAATCGCGCACCGGGATCATCATGATCTGGTGTGGAAGGAAGTTCCCGCCAACGAAGAGGGCAAAGATCAACATATTGCCCTTAAACCGGTACCGGGAGAGTACGTATCCGGAGAGCGTACTCAAAATCAGGACCCCAATCACAGATGGTATCGTGATTGCGAGGCTGTTGATGAAGTATTGCGCCATCGGTGTCTGGGTGAAGACGGCGGTGTAGTTGTCAATAAGGCCGAATTCTGTCGGCCATCCCCAAAGATTGCCGCCCATCACATCGCCGGTTGAACGGAAAGACGTCATGATGATTGCGAAGAGAGGGCAAAGCCACAAGAGAAGGACAACGACGACCGCAAAGATGTAGAAGCGCCGGCGCCAGATCGCCGTATCAGGGATTGGACGAGGGTACATCAGCCGCCCCTTTCTTCCGTTCGAATGATTTGGAACAAGTACCAGACGATGAACACAGCCATGATCACGAACAGGACGGATGCTATCGCTGCACCGTAGCCAAGCCGGTAGGAGAAAATTGATTGTTCAAACATCTGGTAGGCAAGCACCTGAGAAGAGCCGAAGGGCCCGCCTTGGGTCATGACAGAAACCATATCGAAAGAGCGTAGGGCGCCAACGATCGTTACAGCGATCGCGATGAAGGTCACCTGCGTCAGCTGCGGCAAGACAATATGACGGAGCATGTTCCAGCCCCTCGCACCGTCGACCCGCCCGGCCCCGATAAGCTCTTCGCTGAGATTGTTAAGACCGGCCAGATAGAGCACCATACAAAAGGTAACCTGAGGCCAAAGCGCCGCGATGACGATTGCGACGGTAACAAAATGCTCGTCTGACAATACGGCGGGTGCCGTTGCCCCAAACGCCTTGAAGATTAGTGCAAGAAGCCCGAATTCAGGCGTGTAGACCCAGGTGAAGACCACGCCGACGGTGACGGAGGCGAGGACGAGCGGGATGAAGAACAGCGACTTCAACAAGCGCATGCCGCGGATCTTCTGATTGACGAGGAGCGCGATTGCGAGCCCGAGTGGCGGCGCGGCCATGAACATGACGAGCCAGATCAGGTTGTTCTTCAGTGACGTGTAGAACTGCGGATCGCTGTAGAGTTCAACATAGTTGCCGAATCCAACCCATGTCATTGGCCCCATTCCGTCCCAATCGTGGAGACTGATCCACAGACTACGGAGCGCAGAGAACAGGATGACGATAGAAAACAGGATAATCGCCGGCGAAATAAGCAAAACCGGGGTGAGCCACCATCGCTGGCGGCGCCATAACGTGAACATGTATCGGAACCTCTCGGGAATTGCAGGGAGCGGGACCGTGGCCCCGCCCCCTAGTCTCTGGGAGGGGAACTACAGCCGGTAGATGCGCTTGCGAGTGCCTTCGAGACGCTCAAGGATCGCCTGGCGCCGATCGGGCTTGACCATGAATTCCTGAAAGCCGACAAGTCCCGCCTGAGCCATGTCTGGATCGCTGTCACGATCGTAATATTGGGCCGTGCCCTGCACAGACTTCATGCTCTCGACTGCGATATTGACCAGCGGATCCTTGCTTTGCGGCAGGTCGTTACGTGGCGGCACGTTTCCGGCAGGCTCGAGATAGGCCGCGAGATTTTCCGGCTTGTAGAAATAGGCCAGGAATTCACGCGCACCCTGCTTATTCTTTCCGTTCGTCGGTATGTGGACCGAATTCAAGGAGAAATCCTCATACCGTCCAACATTCTGCGCGAGGGACGGAAAAGGCGCGTAGGTCAGCTGGGGAAGATCTTCTTCGGTAAAGGCGGCGCGCAGGAACGCGCTGAGATTCATCATCCCGGCCTTCTTCTGTGCAAGCAACGCGGCGGCCTCCTGCCAACCGAACGAAGTGTGGTTCGGGGTAAAGATCTCATTCTTGATCATAGCCTCCCATTGGTCGAAGACCGGGGTTAGCGCGGGATCAAGATAGCTCATCTTGCCATCCATCAATTCCATATGCTTATCGAGGCCGTTGATACGCAGGTTTAATTGATCAAAGAAGCCAGCAGCTGGCCAAAGTTCCTTCGTACCCAGTGCGATGGGTGTGATGCCTGCGGCCTTCGCTTTTTCGCAGTAGGCCGTGAATTCTTCAGATGTCGTGGGGACGGCCAGGCCATGTTGATCGAATACGTCTTTCCGGTAGAACATACCCCAGAGGTTGCCTCCTGTGGGCAAACCATATTGCTTTCCCTCGACGGTTACCGAACCGACACTGGTTCCTAGGACGTTCTTGTAGCCTTCCTTCTCCACCAGATCGGAAATATCGTCGAACAGTCCCCGTTTGACGAAAGCTCGCATGCGGTTCCCGGAAAACCAAAAGCAAACGTCAGGGGCACCGGCGACCAGATAGTTTCGGATAGCCGTTTTGTGAGCCTCCGAGTTCATATTGTTAACGACGACGCTCGTCCCCGTCTCCTTGCTGAAAGCTTCGGCGATGCGATTCAGTGCCGCGACCGTTTTAGAATTGCTTTCTGCGGAGATAACATTGACCACCTGCGGCTGCGCGATCGCTGGAATTGGAAATGACGAAGCGAACACAGCTGCTGACGCTAGGCCTGCATCCTTCAAAAAAGAACGACGGCTCCGCGGTACATTGCGATTGGAAAATAACATTGAACTTCTCTCCCAGGTGAATATCAACACATCCTGACCGCGATACTCCTCTACCGCGAGCCAAGGTATTCGACCGCCAATCGTCCTCTCTGCGTTCGTCCAGACGGAGATCGCCGTTGATTGACGACGGGATTATGCATAGGTTGTGGCAGTGATCAATAATTAATTTACAAAATTAAGGAACGAGCAGCGTGAACCTTAAAGGTGACCAAACCACATCCCGTGCGATGAACCGTCGCCTCATTTTGAATTTCTTGCGGCAAGAAGGGCCGAAAAGCCGCGCTGAATTGGCGACGATGACTGGTCTAAGCCCGGCAGCCGTAACATTCGTGGTTGGAGACCTCATCGAAGAGGGCATCCTCATCGAAGGGGAAGCGATCTCGGGTCTCACGGGTCGACGGCCGATCCCGGTGCAGATCGACTACAATCATGGGATCGCGCTCGGGTTCAAGCTGATGTTCGGGGCTGTGGAATGTGTCGCGACTGACCTTGCAACGAACCCCATTGCTGCAATGCGTGTTGAACTCCCCAGCCATACTCCCGATGCTGTCGCGGATATATTGGCCGACACGGTACCTAGACTAATCGGTCTCGCAGAGCGTCCACAGGCAAAGCTGACCGGAATCGGCATTTCTATGCCTGGCGTCATCAGCCATGATCAAACCTCCTGCGTTAGAAGCAATCGTTTCGATTGGAATGATGTGCCGCTCGCTCAGATGCTCGCAGCTCGCGTCAACGCGCCGGTTTGGCTGGAAGACGATACCAATGCCTATGCGATCGCGCAGCAACTGTTCGGTCTTGGTCGCCAACATCGAAACATGGCTGTCCTCGCAGTAGGTGTGGGGATTGCGTGCGCGCAGATCATTGAAGGAAAACTGTATCGCGGGGCCCATGGCGCCGCGGGCAAAATGGGACACACACTTTACGAGGAAAATGGTCGACCGTGCGAATGCGGTAAACGGGGTTGTTTGATGGCCTACCACTCCGAAGCGTCGATCTTACGCCGATGGCGTGAGTCCACCGGAGGCAGTGAGAAAAGCTCCGCGGAGTTGCGCAGTGCGCTCGCCGCAGAGGATCCTGTCGCCGTGAAACTCGTTGAAGAGGCTGGGCGATGCATCGGAACCGCGCTCGCCAACCTAGTCAATGTCACCGACCCTGAGGTTATTGTCGCGGGCGGAGAAGCCGTATCACTAGGAGATCATTTTCTATTTCCACTTCGTCGGTCCCTTGGGGAAAGAACCTTCCGCGCCCCTCCTCCCCTTCTCTTGGATTGGGAGGATAATTCTTGGGCGCGCGGCGCTGCAGCACTTGTGACGCAACGAACGTTCGATTTCGAGTTATTGGGGGGAGTAACAGGTAAAATATTGGACTTGAGGTAGTGCACAGCTAAGGGCGGTTTTTTTCACGGGCTCCCTAAAAATCTCCGAATATAAACTGACCGTATCCCGTTAAAGGACCTAATGCATGGTTGGGTCCGCAGGCGGTTTGCATGAACACCCCCAGTTAGTCGATATACCGGCCCTTAGACCGTTTCACGTTTAAGTAGACGGTCGATATCCTGCGTTGGCGATTAGTTTGCGCAGTCGGTTGGGGTGATGGTGTGGACGAGGTGTCCGACATGGCGCCAGGTGTCCTCGATGGTCCGGCGCTGGGCCATATGGAACCGCTCGATGGATCAGTTCAACAGCCGCGCGCTCTTTGCCGCCGGGCGAAAGGCGCATCCGATAATGGCGATTTCCAGATAGTCCCGTGTGTCATCGGCAAAAGAGGGTACACCGACCGTCGCTGGTCAATCCGTATCGGGCGGGGCACTCGATCCGGGTCCAGAATGGTGATGGCTGGTTTGACGTATTGCGCCGGCAGTCCCTCGATCTGGTCGGCATTGAAAACCGTATAGGACTTGAGAAACGGAATACCGCGCTCTGCTTCCTCGCCAGTCTGTTCGTTGATCTCGGTGCGGGTCAGGGTTCCGGCGTAAACTACCATGGTGCCTTTTTCACCCTTGCGTACATGAGCGCCTATTTCCTGCGCCTGCTTGAAAGACATCCAGGTTGGCGACAGAAAGCCATTCTCGCTGGCCGATGCCCAAAGCATCAGTACATTGATCCCCTGATAGGCCGCACCATTGGCGCGCAATGGCCGATTGAGCTGGCCGCCTTCACCACCGGTTTCCCCCGGTTGCATCCATGTGCGAATGCCGAATTCCAAATCCCTGACGATGGTGTCCGTCACAGTCTGATAAAGGTCCTTCTTCACTTCCGTCTCCTAGCGTTTCGGGTTCGCATAAACCCGGCTAGCTCCCGGTAATGAGGGGGATGATCTCGTCCACGCACGGGCCTGGCGGAGGGGGATCGCCCGGTCTGCACGACCGAAGGGAGGAAGAATGGGGAGACCGCCAGGGACGCGTCCAAGGGGCGTCCAGTGCTTGACGTGAGAAGGGGCGCAGCCCCCAAGGGCAAGAGGTCGCCAAATGTGACAGCTTCATGAGCCGACCTGGCTCACGCCCAATAACCTAGCAGTTACAAATCTACCTTCGCATTCATCTTTGACACGTACGTCAAACTGGCGTACATAATCATTCCATCAACCATGCGCCCAAGGAGGCGAGAATGCTTGCTTTCCACGACGAGACGCAGGCCGTCGATGAGCGGAACACCGAGCGGATGAACTTCCGCACCAAGCCGCGC
The DNA here is from genome assembly GCA_963717095.1 of uncultured Alphaproteobacteria bacterium. GTDB lineage: Bacteria > Pseudomonadota > Alphaproteobacteria > Rhizobiales > Devosiaceae > Devosia. The sequence continues at coordinate 820,510 of CAVQVF010000005.1, read as the reverse complement.
ATCAAGAAAATCATCCAGCAGGCGGCGGCTTTGTCGGGTGTGGACGATTCCGTCTTTACCATGAACGCGGCCTACCAGTTGGCGCTGCAAACCATTGCAGCCCACGAACGCACGATATTGCAGCCGGTGGACCATGCCGCTTTCTTCGCGGCCCTGGACAATCCGCCCGAAGCCAATGATCGCCTGAAGGCGGCGTTCGAGCGCCATGGAAAGACGATCATTTCCAAGTGACGGCAGCGCCCTCCTCCGACCTCAACATCATCGAGCCGCTCGATCCTGAAAAGCATGATCGGGCGGCCTTTTCTTGCGGCGTTGAACAGGTCGATAACTTCTTCAGGCGAACCGCAAACAAGCTGGCCACAGCCGACAACCTGCGGGTTTTCGTCATGACGACACCTGCGGGTGACCTGATCGGCTTCTATGCCCTCAACGCCCATGCGGTGGACTATTCCGACCTGCCCGGCAAATACGCCCGTACCCGTCCCGGCCACGGCAGCATCCCGGCCGCCTATATCTCCATGATTGGCGTCGATAGCCGCCATCAGGGAAAAGGCTATGGCGGCGATCTGCTGGTTGACGGGCTTCGTCGCATCGGCAGCGCGGCCGAGAACATTGGCATCGCCGTGGTGATGCTGGACGTTCTCGACTGCGGCGAACCCGAAAAGACGGCCAGGCGCAAGGCCCTCTATGAAGGCTATGGCTTCACGTCGCTTCCATCAAAACCACTCCGGCTCTTCATGCCGGTGGCGACAGCGCGGACATTACTGAAGGGTCCATAGCCCGTGACCGGCAGGCTACCGTTCCCGATCACCATCATCACGCCCGCGAGGCCGGGACGGAGGTCTCGATCGCCCACATGACCTTGAGTTGAGGAAGGCTCAGGTGCCCGGCATGGGCAGCGCGATAGGCAGGGCCGGCAGCCCGGAAGATATCGGCGACCTCGATGGTGGCGCGCACTGAGTTCAGGCGGGTGGAGGCTTGTCCTCCATCAGGGCCATCAAACGATCCAAGGGACTTGCGACCGCCTGGATCGTGCGGGTCGAGACCTTGGTGTAGAGCGCGGTCGTCTCAAGCTTGGAGTGCCCGAGCAGCACCTGGATGACCCGGATATCGACATCCTGCTCCAGCAGATGGGTGGCAAAGCTGTGCCGCAGCGTGTGCGGGCTGACACGTTTGCGGATGCCGGCGACCTCGGCCGCCTCCTGCACCGCCCGATGCAATTGTCGCGACGAGATCGGGTCGGTGCGGGAGCGGCCCGGAAATAGCCAGCCATGGGGCAGCATGACACCCCGCTGCTTGCCCTCGCGCCACCACAGTCGCAGCAGGTCCAGCAGCTGAGGCGAGAGCATGGCGTTGCGATCCTTGCGGCCCTTACCCTGTTCCACCCGGATCAGCATGCGGGCGCTGTCGATATCGTCGACCTTGAGGTGGGCAACCTCGGAGACGCGCAGCCCGGCGCCATAGGCGACACCAAGCGCGGCCTTGTACTTGATGCCTGGCGCCGCCTCGAGCAGACGGGCCGCTTCCTCGATGCTGAGCACGTCGGGCAGCTGGCGCTGATAGCGGGTGATCACCAGGGCTCGCGCCAGATTCCGCCGCTTCAGCGTCACATCGAACAGGAAGCGCAATGCCGAGACCGCGCCGTTGATGGTGGAGGGGCTGATGCCGTTCTCATGCTGGTGGAGCTGGTAGCGGCGGATATCATCGGGCGTGGCCGCGTCAGGGCTCTGACCCAGAAAGGCGGCAAAGCGCCGGACGTGACGCACATAATCGTGCTGGGTGTGGATGCCCAGGCCGCGCATCAGCATGTCTTGCTGCATGCGCTGGCGAAGCGGCGTGGTAGGAGCGTCGGTTGGCCGTAGTCATTGTCGAACTTAAGGCTGGCGAGCCCATTATATCAGCCGGTCGAAGTAGCGCTCTACAAGCTCTTTTAGGGCAGCGGCACTTGTGTATGACGCATATGCTTGGATGGAATCTTCCTTGGACGAATCTCCAAAGTCGCAGACTGACTTTATCGCGACATATGCCGGACGAGGTTTGTGAGAAATCGCTGCCGCGGAATACAAGCCATAAACTTCCATATCGATGCCGAGCAGTTTGCGTTGCTGGGTGTCGGTCAGCTCAGGGATTACGATACCGTCCGCCACGACGGCCGATCCAGACGCAATTGCGCCGACGCCCATCTTCAGTGCATGGTCAGGTGGGTCAATCCAGGCTCCCCTGATTGATCCCCACAATGCGGAGTTGGCACGAAGTTGCTCGCCGTGAGCTCGAACCTGCTCTGCCACCGGGATAGGATTGAGGTCTAGAAGGAGCCTATTCTGATTGCCGTCCTTGATCTTCTTGCCACTCTGATAATCCCAGCTGGCGTCCGCCAGGATCACGTCGCCAAGATTGACCTTGCCCCGCACACCCGCGCAGATGCCGACCATTGCCAACATGCGTGGACGAAACCGGTCTACAATTCGCGCTGCCGTCAGCGCCGTGGCCACCATGCCCATGCGTGGAGCAGATACAGAAATCACCGAGCGGGTGGTCTCATTGCACCGGAATTGCCCGCGCCGAATGAAATGCATTTCGTCCAGCGGCTCGGACAGTCCCCAATTCCAAGGTAACCGATGAAGTGCAGTTGCCTCAGGGTTTGGCAGTGCAGTCACGACACACAAATCTTCCAAAAAATCACTTTGGACAGGCTGTGCCAGAGATGTAGTCAGATAGTCGATGCAGCCCTTGATACGGCCAAGCCATTCTTCAGACGACTGATCGTATTGGATTACTGTCCATAATCTTTCTTCAAAAAGCGGCGCGACGTCACGGGCCACGTCTTCGAAGGCAGTGATCCCAACGATGAACTTAGGACGGATTAGGTTCTGCCGCTCTGTGAGATCGCGGACCAGAGCAACTGAAGCATCTTGGCTTGGCTCCGCGCCAGCTCGCACAGGAAGAACGATATCGAGCAACAGAAGATCAAACGCTTCCTCCTTCAGGAGCCGCTTTGCCTCAAATATGCTTCCAGCAGTAGCGACATCTCGTTCCTCGTCCAATCCACAAACATCAACAAGATATCGTACCAGCTTCCCCAATTTCCGCTGGTCATCTTCAACTGCGAGAAGGCGCATCTAAGTCTCCGTCCTTAATCAGGCGTCTCAGGCGGTCGCGCCACTCGCCGAAAACCGAATTATAGTAGACCAGCCCGGCATAGTTCGAAGGGTGCTCGGCCGCCAGCGCGTCAGCGAGATCCGTCAGGGCAAGCTCCCGCCGATCTTCAGAAAAGAATGCTTCGTACGCAGTGACGATGATTGTCTTGGCACAGATGCCGAAGCGGTCCATGTATCGGAGCACCTCGCGCCCGCCAAAGCCCTGCGGACGCCCACCGGACTCGCTCGCCGTCACGTCAAACGTGGGCAACGACATGTCCAGCAGGATCAGATCGGGTGTGCGCCGACGGATCGACGCGACCGCCGACCTCACCGACCGAGCGCTGTCGCACTCGGCCTTTGGCATTTCGTCCTCGACGAAGGCTTGGAGGTGCTCCCTCTTGGGAGCTTCATCCTCAACGACTAGAATGTACATCGACGACACCCGCAATTGCTTCGACTTCCCGAAGCATCGCCTTCAAGTCGGAGGGGAGTTCGAAGCTGACAACGAACTTATTATCTTCTGAAAATAAGAAGCTGACGTTGGTGCAAACCGCGGCAATCTTCTTCATGCCTGTCTTCCCTTCTTTTCGCAGCCCCCCTTCAATGTCTCCTGCCTCCACAGATGCTCTCAAAGCGGCCAACTCATCATCTACGGCGACGGTGCGCTTTTCGGGCGCCACATCACTGACAATCTTAAGCGAAACCGTGGACCCATCACGGATGCCGCCGGTAATATCGATGCGCGGGGAACGAAGCCCTGAATGAACATGGACGTTCTCAATTGCAACCCAGACACACTCGGTTAGATTTACCAAGGACTCAGCGGTCACAGGCGCGGTCGACTCAAAATCATTGTGCATGTCGGGTTCGAAGCCGCGGGAAGCATTGAGAGCGGAAGCGATAGCGATCCTCATAGCTTGTGTAGCCGTGAACTCATTTAAGAAATGGCCCAGATTTCCACGACTGAACCATGCTGCGATCACATCGACCTGATTCTGAACTTCGGTGGAAGTGGACGCTATCGTCGTCATAAGAGGGGCAAACGCTACCGATGATGAAACATGACTGCCAATTCCTGCCTTAAGCCTGTCGAAGGCGTCGGCAACGCGCGACTTCACTTCTGTGACCAGATATTCCCTCACGCCCGCAAATGAATGTTCAAGCTGAGCCCAAAACACCGCATAACTTCCTCTCAAGAAGCCATCGAAGGTTGGATCGTCCTCTAGGTGACGTTTTAGGACCGTCATTGTTGGGGCGGTGATGGGGAGGATAATCATACCCTGTCTGTGGTCGGCATTTCGAACATGTAGATAGACGTCTTTCAGATCGGCGCCGATCGCGTCAAACCTTCTGCTGAACTCTTCGAGCTGGTTCGCGATGTGGTCCTGATCAACCTGGGATACGTCGCCCAACTGAGGGAGCCAGACCTCGTTGAGTTTGTAACGCCGAGAGGTCGCATCTCTCTCAGTGATCAGCCCACTCTTTTCCACTGGCCCACGGAGAAAATTGACGATAGATCCGTGTCGAACACGCCTGCTGAGGTAACTATCCAGGCCATGATTTGGGTCAAACTGGAATTGCTCGGCGAGGCGCAAAACCATGCGAACAAGAAGCGTTTCCGCTTCACTGTCGGGTACCGCAAACGCATCTGAGCCGGCGCGTGCAGCGCTCTTACTGAGTAATCGAAGAACATAGTTGGTCAAATCCAGATCGACCTCAGGCTCGATCGCACGAAGATCCATATATCTCTGAAAATCTTCCGTAAGTTCGCTGACCGCCCACTCCGAGATCGCATCGGTATCAGCATGTACCCGGCTCATATTGACCAGCTGCATGCCGTCTTCGACCTCGTGCAGGCTGGTGATCTCGAATATCTCGAGGTCATAGTCCGAGGAATGACCGGAGTCGACCGTGCGCAATACTGCGCAGATATTTCGGCGCTCCTCAGACAGGGCACGCGAGGTTTCGAATTCACTATACATGTCCATCACCTGCGGAACGCACACATATCGCAAGAAGTAGACAAGCTCCGGGACGCGATCCTGCGCCGGTAGCTCCGAAGGAAGTCGCACACCCGTCGAGGCCATGTATTCCTCAAACGCGAACCGGCGCAGCGTCGCCGCGTCGCTACTTTGCTGATCGCGCCAGTAGAGGTCGATAACAATAGGCAAGGAAATATCCGAGCTCAAAGATGAGAGCTCTGGCCATGCCCGTTCCCCGACGATCTGCCGTATCGGCAGAATAGGAACAATGCTCGGATGTTCCGCTGCTAACCTGGCCGCGAGACGCATCGCCGAAGCTACGTCATCAAGCTCGATAAGTGCCCTGACACGCAGCAAGTGCGTAGCAAAAATCACAGCGCTTGACTGAGAGGGGGGTGGCGGGGTTTCAGTGACTGCCAAGACCTCTTGCCAGTCTGAATTTAAGGCCGCTGTCGCGCCCCGCAGATAAAGGGCTATCGTGGGATTGACCGCCTCAGGAAGTGGATGTTGCCGGAGCAACGACTCCACCATCAAGCCTTGAAGATCCCCAACCGCGTAGCATGGGCCGGGCTCACCGTCAAAATTCACGATGTCGTCGAACGGTTCCCTGTTGCGCTGCGCCAACTGTCGCCTGAGGTATGGAGCGGCCACTGAGCCGACGAAAGGAGACACCTCGCTCATCAAGACGGAAGATACGCCAGCCGCGATATCGAGTCCGCGGTAGTTAACCGTGAATTTGGTTAGCTCACTTTGAGAACGAACAAGATCACCGCTTTTGCTGAACAGTGCCGCCATACGATCGATGACGTTCAACCCCATATCGGAACGAGCGTACCGGCCGATGTCGTGTGCCGAGAGTGCATAAGAGGCCGAAAGCATCGCCGGAAAGTCGCCAGGCTCTTTCCTCAACCTCCGCATGGAGAGACGGAGTGCGTTTTTTGCATCGCCTCGGAGCAAGTCACTGAAGGCTGAAAAACCTGATTCAGTCGGTGTTGAGGGCGGAGAAACAATCTCCCTGATCTTGGTCAGACGCCAATCGTCGATGGAACACAGAGTGTCGAGGGTACGAAGGATCATCTCGCTCGTTGTGGGCGACCGTGCATTGACGGAAAGAGCAGACAAAACGGCAACCATGCTCTCATACAAGTCAATCTCGGTGGTGCTTTGCTCAGTAGCCAGAATGGCTGCAGCGCCGCGGAACGTGAGTGGTGTTTCGCCCAACAGACGAAATCTAAGGTAGGCCTGTACTGACGCGCTGAGCTTGCTCTCTCGAAGTATGTGCCCTACGTCTGTTGTGAATCTTGAAATGGTCGTGCTGGGCTCATTTCGGATGCTGACATAATAAGCCAGAAAGGCCAAGATGCCGCGCCCAGCATGCCTACGAAGTCTGTTCGTATAGCGCTTCTGCTTCTCAAGGCCGAACATGCTCTGGCGTGCCGCAATGGTCAGTTCAACAAGCCATAGCGATGTCCCAAATCTGCGCTCGAATCGGCGACGGGCTCTCGACAACGCCACGCGATCGCCACCCCAAAACTCTCGCTGCAAAGCGTCCGCTTCACCGCGAAATGCGTTGAGGAAATCGGCGATACCAGCCAATCGGAGAGAAACCCAGTGAAGCTCCTTGTCTAGTGCAAGTGGGCGACCGGGCAAAAACCGGTCAATAGAGCGAACTGTTGGGACGTTTAGGACGACCTCATGGGGTAATTGAGTCGTCGCTTGGGTGTTGAACCAGGATAGATATTCGGCAAACTTGTCTGGGGACAGACCCCTGCGCGCCTCCAAAAGCGCTACCTTTCGCTTAGCGCGAAAAATTTCTCCCTTGTCCAAGAGTTTGGAGTCAAAACTCTTGTCTTTAACGGCACCCACCAATCCCCGCAGGAGATTCCTTTCAGTCGCACTTCTTCTGAGAGATTTTTTGTCTGATTTCATCATCTCGCCGGATTTCTTAGTTGTCCCGTTCGCCTATTTCCGCGTCATATTAGCTATTTAGTGAAGTAACGCCGCATGGCAATTCACCCCTTTCCACCACTGAGGGGCGGGCCAAGCCAACTTAACTATGGATCGGCTGCGGCACGGAGCGGCCGCGAGCTGTGTGCCTTAGCGCCAACGACTTTTTCAGGCCTGTGGCAGTCAGACGACCTCATTTCATGGATTCGGTGTGCCGGAGGCGCCGACGAACCTGGCGCCGCATTCGAGAGTCTTCCCGCCGAGTTGCGCGCTCCGTTTGGGTCCGTCTGCAGATTGGGTCTTGGAATATCCAATGGATAGGCAGCACCCCACTTCCAAGGTCATGGAATCATTGACCGAAAATCTCTGCGAGCTTGCGCAGCTCCATCACCGCTGCGCTTTCCTCAACCCCGTTGTCGAGCCCTTGGGCAGCATCGAAGCTGTCGATCTCGAAATCCTGCAACTTGAAGTACTCATAGGCATAAGCAGCCTTTGAGCTACTCTTGCGCTGGATTTTGACGATATTCTGGGCGTTCACCTGTACGGCAAACCGGATCAAATGGTCGTCCCACGAATTGAAGTCCCCCCCCCCTCCTGCTCCTTGATCATGCCGATAATCTGTTCCTCGCTGAACCGCGAGCCTGGGCGAGCCGCGCCAGGATGAAGACAGCCAAGGCACGGTTCAAAACATGGGTCAAATCTCTCGATGGAAATATCCCGGCCTAGCGGGTCACTTCTCAGTGGCAATCAACATTCTGCCACCAGATGCTGTCCCGAGAGCTCATTGGGCGGGATGCAGTTGATGCGCGTCATGCGTGAACCATCTCGGCCGCCACGGCTTGTGTCAGGAATGCCAGACAGGAGCTCACCATGACCGATACGAAATCGAAACCCGCGCCGCTCGAAACAGAACCCGGCAAGCAGATGGACGATAACATCGACGATCTGGGCCGCAAGCAGGATGGCTCCAAGCAAGAGCAACCTGGCAAGGCTAAACCCTCCAAGCCGCTCGTGGCACGATAGCGGGCGGCTTGCCGAACCATGAACTTGCACTTGATCCCGTGATCCCGTGATCCCGTGATCCCGTGATCCCGCCTTGATGGCCAACGTCTAAGCGGCAGTTGGCGGATGAGGCTCATCTTCCATGGGTGAAATGACCTGCAGGACGGTCAATGCCTCCCTTTTGGCAGTTCGCGTATGCCAAGTGATGGACTGCCCTGTTCGAAGACCGATGAGAGCAGTCCCGATTGGCGTCAGAATTGAGACCTTGGCGTCGGCAATGTCGGCATCCTTCGGGAATACCAGTTGCACGGTTCGCGTCTCATCGCGGGTGCGGAAGGTAACCGTAGAGCCCATACGGACAACGTCGGATGGTACGAAGCCATCCGGAACGACAACTGCGCGGTCCAGCTCATTGAGCAGGTCGTCAGAATTGTCGGCCGTGTGGCCAATGTTAGCCATGGCGAGGCGCATCAGAGTTCGATGGTCTTGATTGCTGATGACGATGTCCGGAGAAAGCGTGAAGTCGACGAGTGAATTCTTGGTCATGACGCATCCTTGCCTCGGCCCGCAGGGCGAGCGCATTTAAAGCTGAATATAGGGAACGGCGCCGTAGGGGCTGCAAACGCGCAAGTTTCCCCAGGTCCAAGGGGCGCCAGCGCCGGGACCTAGGGGTGAGTTCTTGCGGCGGTGCGTGACCGCAGCAAGATCAACAATGCTGCCATCGGATTTGTCATGATTACAACTTAGGTATCCCGCTCGGGAAGTCAACCTCACCCGCTGAGGCGGTTATTCCTCGACGTTTCCGACCAATCGCAATGCCAACGCATGCAGGGTCGCACTGACAAGCACTGCCAGTACCGATATCCAAATCTCGGACTTCTGCCCAACCACCGGCCCTATGCAGCCCGCCGCCAACATAGCTACTGCGGCCCCATTCAAGAAATTGGCCCCTACCCGCTTCATCTCGTTTCGCCCAGCTTTGCCCATGTGGAATTCTCCTTTCAGCGGGAGAATACAACCAGCCGGACGCGCGAGGATTTGAGGTATAACTTATGCAACGTGATCCGCGCGCACTGTGGCAGTCCTGATGACCCTGACCGTCCAAGCAAGCGCCGGAAGCCACCAGACCAGAGAGAATTGGGCGCTATGACGCCCTCCGACGGAACCCCGGCCGCTTTCTTCGCAGGGCGCGATCGATAAAATTGCACTGACTTGGCAACGCTCCCGTTATTGCGATGGGCCGCATAATGCCGATTGCAGTCAATCGGTAACCGTTAGGCCAGCCATGTTTGACGAAGAACCCCACGAGATAATCCGCAAATCTCAGCGTGCCCTTGCGGAATGGTCTTGGCTCTCGACAATCGACGACCGCCCGGAAGACCTGTTGGAAGTACTCAACCGGGAAACTCGAATTCTGGCCAGTGTCGCCTACGAGCATCCCGACAAAGCCATATCCATTCTTGACCTGATCGACGGGTACAAGGATCTGATCAGCCAAGTTGAGATCAACTTGCAGAATCTGAAAATGCGCCGAGCGTTGCGCCAGCTCGAAGGCGTAGCGAATTCGGATGAGCAGCAGGCATAGCTTGAGCAGAATGATCCGCTCCTCGTGAAATATTCGGGAGCAGCCCGAGGCCGCTTGAGCAAGGTAAAGCCGCATGCGCCCGATGCGTCGCACGTCTAGCTTCTTGCACTTTTCGTGCCGCCGCCTCTATCCTGCGACGATGGAACACCGCGAGAAGATCACCGCCCCGCCGACCAAGCTCATCGTGCTGCTGGCCTTCGACCGCGGCGAGGATGGCGAGTTGATGCCGGCGTTCGAGGCACGCGAAATGCAGGATGAGGCCACAGCAGTGCGCACCGCCAAGGAAATGGCCCGGCGTCATGTCGAGGTCATCACGTGGTCGCGGACGGCCGATCTGGTCAACGGGGTACACCAGCGCCAGTGACCGTGATCGGCTTGTCGACCGCATGCCAGCCGGCAGATAGACGAGGTTGCCGGAGCTGACGACCTGAATAGCCTTGGCGATCGGATCAAGGTCGATGTCGTCGCTGGGCTCCACTACCCTGCTCTTGCGGCCGAAGGCCATGCCGGAGGCGCTGGGGTCATTCCATTCGGGTTGGGCCAATGTCGTCGTCCTTCTGTAGCTGCAGGGGAAACAAATGAGCCGACCGTGATCAACACAGCCGGCTGCCTGAATTGAGACGGGGGCACATGCCCAAAGCTACCGGCCCGGCCTCAATGCGCCTCTGGGCTTCGCTGGGTCGCGTCTCAAACTGATCAGCGCAATTCTGCGCCGGTCGATTGGCTCAATTTTGAGCTGATTTCCTATTGCTCGACTCAGGCCGAGTTCCCCCAGGCTGGCAAGGGCTTTGAGGTTGATTTCCTTGCCCGCAGCGCTGTCGAATCAGTCGAGTTTTGCGCATTATTTTGCGCAATATGCTTGACTTCATCCCCAGAAATGCGCAAATATATGCGCATAGACAGAGCGAATAGATGCAACACGAGACCAACACCACGAAGATCATCGCCCGCCTCGAACGCGAGGGATGGGAGAACGTGGGTGGCACGAAACACACTAAGTTCCGCAAGACCGGACAACCGGCAATCATGGTGCCCCGGCATCGCAACGTAACCCCCGGCGTGGCGGGGTCCATAGCCAAGGCGGCGGGCTGGTCCAAATAGGATCAGCCGCCCGTCGATTGTGACAAGAAAGAGGGAAAAGCAGAATGACCAGATACATCGCCATTCTTGATTATGACGACGGCACCGGAATGTACGGCGCCTTTTTTCCCGACGCCCCTGGCTGCACCGCAATGGGCGCCACCGAACAGGAGGTGATCGACAACGCCATTGACGCGTTGAGCGAATGGGTGACCGACGCGCTGCTGGACGGCCGCGAAGTCCCAGAGCCCCGTTCCTATGTCCAACTGCTCAAGTCTGCCGAATATTCAGAGATGACCGAGCGTGGTATGCTCACCACCATTCCCCTGCTGCGCGAAAGCGGCAAACTGGTGCGCGCAAATATCTCGCTCGATGCCGGGTTGCTGGAAAGCATTGACCAAGTCGCCGACGGCATGGGCCTCACCCGATCAGGCTTCTTGGCGTCGGCGGCACGCGACAAGATCAAGGCGTCGGCCTGAAATAGAAAAGGCCCGCCGAAGCGTGCCCTGATCTTTGGCGCACAGCACCAATCTGCCTGAACCGTGCCTGATTTGCTCCGACAGGTCAGGCCCACGATCAGCATGGACTGTGTTGCCTCGAGCGGCGCGGCGCGGGGAGATTTCACAGGCGGCATGAGGGTGAGAGCGTGATTATCCGGAAGCCAGCGGGATTGACCATTGGCCACCGACATGGTCCAAGTGGCCAAGTTGGCCACTGACGACATCAACGTTTCCAGTGACTTACGGGTAATATTTAGTTTTGCTGGGAATCCAGGTTCCCCAGCCAATCCAAATTAATCAATAAAATCAGAGACTTAGCGAATTCAATTAGCATGATTCGTTAGCACCTTTCGGTAGCAAATTCTGGCCACCGAGCGTGAAGCATTTCAGCCAGAATCTGCCATGATGCTTCCGAACGTTGAGGCGAGATCGATGGCGAAGCCTGCTCTACCTTTTCCGGTGCGTGTTGGGCTGGCGATCCTGTCGATTACGCTCACCTTTGGTGGTGTGACGGGTATCGCAAGTAGCTTCGTAATTTGGCACGGTTTCGTTGCGGACTTCTTGTCGGTGTATTACCGGGCGGTAGCGCAACCTTTGGCGTGGATTGTAGACATTTTACTGCCAACGAGCTGGCCTAGACCGCCACGATGGACATACGATCTTTTTGTAGTCTGGGGCTTCTCTCTGACAACGCTTCGGCTGTTTCTGCTTTTCGAAGGTGAAACCGCCATATTACAGCGCAGAGCAATGCGAAGGTGGTGGGCTTACCCTCTCGTCGTTCTGCTCGGCCCAATAGCTCCGCTTTATCTTATCTATGCATGGCTCCACCTTTTGGTTCGAGAACATCTAAGCTTGAGCCGCGAACGGATGGATGATTATAGGGGCGTCTCCCCCCTGTCTCGCGTAGGTCGAATAGCCCTACAAAAACGAGAGGATGCTGTAGTTACCATCAGTGAAGAACTGATACGGGATATCAAAAAATTGCTTATCTACTTTGCAGCAATGGTCGCTTTGGTCATTCTCCTTCTCATGATCAACTATCAAATGAGCCTCTAATAACGTTCCGATTGGCGAAACCTGATGGTGAATTTCTTCGACATGCTCAGCGAAACCTCCATTCATGAGGTCCGAGCGCTGGTATCCATAGTTCGTCGCCTCGACGGCGCAAAACTGACGCTGGAACAAGTTTCAAACCGAATGAGGCGCTTGATCACCGGCTACCCATTTGAAGCCGACTCAATGATGGGAGACGCATTTTACAGGGCGAGGAAGACCCCGCTCACTGACCCACCCCCGAGAGGACGTCCGACGTTTGGGCTCCCCCTGCCACCTTTGTTAAGCAGGACAGCCGTATGAATTCAGCAGGGCAGAGCCAATTCTACTGCGCCACCGAGGCTCATACCGCCATCTGGGAGATTAGGGCGACCGTGGGTGATCGAGTCACTCTGTTGCGGATGATCCCTAGAACCGGTCGCCTTTATGACATCAATTCCATTTTCCTAGGGTTGGAACGTAGCCTTTCCGGACAGGTCGAAACCGCAATTTCACATCATCGCGCTAGGTCGATTCATCGCCGTGACCAGATGGGGGAGGCGAACTATGCCAAGTTCTGGATGGTGGATGATCTGCTTGCCGACCTTATCACTGCGCACGTTAGTGACGACGAGCTGTTCCGCTATAAGCCCACAATTGCGTTAGCCGACCTTCTACTGAGTTCACCCTATTACCGCGCAGTTGGGTATCCTAGCAAGGCAACCAACCAGAAGGGCATTAACGTTGTGATGGAACCTGATACCGCGGACAAAACGCTTCAAGCTTTCGAAGCATGGGAGTTCGAAATGGGCCCCGACAGTATGCGGCTAGCGGGCAACCCGGAACTGGTGCCCATAAGAGCAGTCCGCAGGACTGACACCATTCTTCCAGACGGCACTTTCCGTTGGCTGCAGAGAGGTGTGGGTATGGATGCTGACAACCTCCGGGGCATGGCGAACGAGCCGCCGCAGTCCTGTCTGCTCGCCCCGCTTGAACCACCCCCGGATTGGTTTAGTCCGGGGGTGCTATCTTGCATCTAGGCCGCACCTAGCAGCGCGACTTCAAATTCGCCCTGCCCGGCATATAGCCGCGCGCCGGATCGTCCAGCACCGACGCAGGCCAAATGTTGCCAACCTCACCCAACACCTCGACAAAGCAATGCGGTTCGAGCTTGCCGGTGGCCGGGTCGGGTTTGACGTTGGGGAGCGCCGCAAGAAGCGCTGCCCACGTGGATTCAGAGCGGTAGCATTCGATGTCGGTCATGGGTGCCTCTGCGGTGATTTGCAAGGCGAAACTTCACATGCGATGAATCTGGACGCAATACCTAAGTCGTTGTTTTTCAAAGATAATGTGTAAGTAAACATTTACTTACGGCTCTTCGGCCTAGCTCAATAGCCCTGGAAGCCCTACGCGCTCGGTTTCGCCCTGGCCTTTGCTCTTCTTGCAGTGTCCTCAGCACGGTCGAGAATTACCTGGTCGGGTGTGCGGGCGGCGCGCTTGAGTTTTTTCGATTGGTTCTTCGCCAAGTTCCTCGCAGTGCGCTTTTCTGGGCTGTCTGGAACACGATACGGCCTCACACGCCGATGTTCTTCGGCCATGACCTTTCCGCGATACTCGCCGCGCCGGGAAGCATTGTATTCGTCTTTGCCCTCGCCCTTTCGATGCTCGTCAATTGCGCGCCGAGCTTGAGCGGTGTGACCGTTCTTGCGGTTCTCCGCCAGATCACCGCCAACCCAATTCCTCGCAACCTCGACGACAGGCTTCAGCGGCGTCGATGGCCGGATCAAAGTTGGTGGGACCAATAGGGTGTCAATCAACTCGATGGCCGCCAACTCGTCATCAGTTAGTAACGCCTGATTGTTCGTTTTTGATTGACGATCTGTATTAATTGTCATAGTTTTTAACTGCAGCCTTACCAGCCTTGCATCAAGGCCCTTGGCGTTTGAACCGCCTGGGGCCTTTTACTTCGCCGCCTGATCGATCAGGCGGGCAACATCTTCTGCCACGCTCGGGGCAACTGTCCGCTCAAACTTGCCCTCAGTATCCACCAGCTTAATCCCAACACCCCGGCGCGTTACGTCGAGCCCCAGAACTGGCAGGAAGGGGTTATCTTTACCGGGTGTCAGGATCGGGCGCGTGATAGCGCGGATGCGGTCGGCATAGGTCTTGGCAAGGTCAAGCGGGAGGATGCGCTTCCACGCACCTGTATCCACCAAGACGGCATCGCCCGCACGTTCGATCGTAAAGCCGGGCACCTCGTTGGGAATCTTGCCCGCCGCGATGGCATCATTGATGAGCAATGCGATGGCGTCAGCGAGCGAGACACCTTTAGAGGAAGCAAATGTGCGAAGCTGGTTCGCACGTTCGTCAGGCAGAAGGATTTGAACGGCCATGGTATGTCCTATTGATCGATAGATAGCATATATTCATCGATCAATAGAAGTTCAAGGGTCTGTCCGGCGACATATTTCGCCCACATCGCCCCTCGTTTGCCTGCCGCCTTGAGAATGTCCGGCGACACATTCCTCACGTATATTGCAGAAACAGAACCTTTTGCAGAAGCAGATAAGATAAAGGGCAGCGAAATGTGTCGCCGGACAAGCCGCTCAACACTCGGGCTGCGCCCTCGCTTCCGAGCCTGCGGCTCGGTGTTCGCTGCGCTCACTCCCGTAGATCGTTCATGCCGGGTGATACGTCGGCATCGGCTTTCTTGCCAGACACCACCCGGCGAGGCGTAGAGGTTCCGGCAATGACTCAGAGGGGGACACCGGCAGGCGTTCCCAACCCCAGGCTACCTGCGCTCATAAGCCCATGCTCCCAGCCGGTGGCAGCACCTCCCCGAGTCCGCGCCGACTCCTTTGAGATTAGCCGGCCTCAGTCCTATCGCCGAACAGATCGACTAATCTCTGTAAGGATGCCCAGGATGATAGCGAACGCTATCACCGTCCCAGCCTGATCAATGGCCTGTCCCGTAGACTTGGTGCCCAGGTATCGGGCGGTCCACGATGCGGCAACCTCAGCGTCACGAGTGCCCCAAAGAATAAACACCGCAACCCCAATGCGGGCGACAGCCAGCAGCAGCGCAAGCCAAGCTACTAAGGTGCCCAATCGCGTAAAAAACATGTGGTCCGCCCCAAAAAAAGATCAAGACACTGTAAGCATCAGCGGAAGGCAGTCCACACGTGGCATTTATTTTACCGTTTAAAATTTCGGCCGTGTCGTTACTCTATCGACTCCTCGTGTTGAGGGTATTTCCCGGACGCATCTGTTTGGAAATCTCCTGACTAACCACTCCCCGCATGCTGGCTTCCATCTGACGTGCCATTTTCGCGGCCAAATCCTTATTTTGCTCTGGGGTGCCCGCTGAACCGTTCACGGTGATGGGCGCGCTGATCTGGAACACCGGCGCGGCAGCATTGTCATTGGCGTGACCGATGTTGGAATTGGCTGCGCGCAACGACGGGCTGTCACCGACAAGCCCGCCGCTGGCGAAGCTGGCGATGCTGCCGTCATTGAGCGCATGTAATAGCGTCATGTTGCGGCGGGTCGCGGCGGCATTGACGACAAACTCGCCGTCGCTCAACCGCGCCGGGATGCTGTCACTGGTGCCGGTGCCTGGGCCACGAATGAGCCCGCCGGTTGCTGCCTCGACAGGACCGCCGCCAGAAAAGCCAAACAGCCCACCAAGCAGGCCACCGCCACCGGCGCCACCCACGAGGTTCGAGAACAGCGAATTAATCAGGCTGTCCAAGGCCATATCAATGAGCTTGTCAGCAAGGCCACCGAAGGCATTGGCGAGGGCGGTTGCGCCATCGACGCCGCTGCGCAAGTCGCCAATGAGGCCACCAAGAAAATCCTTGGCGATACCCTTGGCGTTCTCACTGGCTTGCTCAAGCCGATCCATTGCGGCGGTCTCGGTATCGATCTGCGTCACCAAATCGCGGATGCTGGCCTTCTGCTTATCGGTTGCACCAGCGCCTGCCTTACGCAGCTCGGCGTTCACACGTTGCTCAACCTCGCTCGTGCCGATGACGCGCAGCTCATTCTCCAGCTCGGAAATCAGCTCCTTAACAGCGTCGGCTTCGGCACCCATTGCACTGGTGGAACGCCCACCGCCACCACCACTGCCACCGCCACGAGAGGCGGGCGCAATGGGGTAGTCCGCCAAGGCCACCGGCTTGACGGGCGTTGGCGGCACAAAGGTGGAAGAGAACTCTTGCCACGACGCCCCACCACCAACGGCATCGGTCTGGGCAGCAGCGGCATGAGCTGCAAGGGCTGCATCGCGCAGCGCAATGAAGCTCTGAATAGTTTCGCCAATTTTGTCCTGAAGGCGACTGAAGTCGGGATTGGCATCACCAAGCGCGGTGATGGCATCCGCAGCCGTCTCGGCAGTGCCACGACCCTCAATGAGCTGCTGCACCAAATCCTGAAAAACAGCGTCCACCTCGCCAAACCGGCCCTTGGTGTTCGTCGCCAGATTTGCCATGGACTGATAGGCGCTATCGAGCTCGATTTCGGCATCGCTAACCGACGCGCCGAAGTGGTCGAACTTGGCCGCCAAGCCCTCCACCAACTCAATGACCTTCTGGATATCGCGCATGTCGCCCGCGAAGGTCTTTGACATCGCGTCGCCAAGATCACTCAGCGCACTATCGAAGGCGGGGGAGTTAGCCAGATTGGTGATGCTGGTGCCGAGCGTGTCGAGGAAGCCTGCGAAACGCTGCCCGGCGTTCGAGGTATCATTGAACCGGCCAGCCGCATCGATAAGCACGTTCTGCAAGCGCACAAAAGACGATGATACGGTCACTTCCGCACCAGCAACCTTGTCCTGCAATGTCCCAGAACCGGCTTCGAAGGCATCAAAGAACGCCTTGGACGAAACCTTGCCGTCTTTGACCAGCCGTGTGAGCGCCGAAACCGACCCACCGGCCTCATCAAGTCCAGCGGCAACGGCCTGTAGCAGCGGCTGCGCGCCGTCGATAAGCGAGTTATATTCCTCGGCCTGGACGACGCCGCCACCGAGAACTTGGCTTAGCTGTAGCAGCGCGCCGGACGCCTCTTCAGCCGACTTGCCGCCCACCCGCAATGAGAGGGCGACATTGTCGGTGAATTGCAGCATTTCGGCCTGTGACGCACCCAAATCAGCGGACGATTGCGAAGCCCGGCTATAGAGCGTCACCAAATCCTCAATTGGCGCCGCGTTGCGCTGGGCCGATGCGAAAAGGCTCTGATAGACTTTGTCGAGATCTTCACCGGCCAGCCCGGTAACCTTGAGCGAGCTGGTGATGCGGGTGCTGCTGTCGATAAGCTGCTGCGCGGCGCGCAGGGAAACGGCGCTGGCGAGGCCAGCCGCAATGCCCCTGCCCACGCCGACAAACTGCCTTTCGATGTTGGACGTGGCCTGCTTGCTGCGGGTCTCGATACGGCTGAAATTGCGGTCGGCAATCACGCCTGCATTCTTCATCTGGCGTTCGAAAGCCGACAAACGGGCTTCGAGCAAAACAACTAAGTCGGGTTCGGCCATGTGGTGCTACCTGTAAAGTTCGAGCAATTCTTCGGTGTATTGAGGTCCAGCATTGTCATTTGCGGAGGCGCGGGACACGGCCATCGCGGCAGCAATGGCGCCGTCAATGCGGTCGGTGTCTTTGGCCTTCTGCATGAACGGCAAGCCTGTGGTGCCAAAGCGCGCCATGACATGATCCAGATGGGCGCGCAGGATCGGGTGCCCATCATGGCGAATGCGCCGGGCATTCACGGTGCGGGAAAGGTCGGCGGCGGCAATGCCCATCAACAGCGGTGACTGTTTGTATTCGAAGGCGGGGATGCTATCGGCCACCAAGCGGCGAAGCATCGACCCTGCCATTGCCGGATCAACGGCAACTTCGATCACGTTGTCATTGGCCGCGACGATCTCGCGGATTTCCGCTTCGATATGCTCGGCCTCGATGGTCGCGCCGGGCACGGCGCGCAAAAAGCCCTCATCGCGCCAGCGGACATAGGGTGCTTGGTCGCGGTCGGCACGCGCCTGTAGCTCGAGCTCGGGCAGGAAAAAGGTGGGCCTGACGGTGATGTTGCCATCATCATGCAGCCATGCGGTCACGATGGCGGACAGATCGCCGGTGCGCGAAAGGTCCACGCCAAGGAAACAAGGCAGCTCTGCCAGATCGTCAAAATCGATCTCGTATTTGCCCTTGTCATAGATCGCCATATCGAACAGCGGCGAGCGCGAATGACCCAGCCACATGTTGAGGTGGTCATTCTTGAAGGTGTCGCGCAGCACGGGGTTGTGTTCGGCCTCGCGCGCTTCCTGCCGAAGGGCGTCAATGTCGGGGAAGCCCTCGGCAAGACCGGGATTGACGCGGTGCCATACTGCCTCATCGCGCCAATCGGCATTCGTCTCGGTTTCAAGCAGGACGGGCAGCGTGCCGGGGTCGATTGCTTCGCCGGTCGCAACCTTGCGCGCATAATCGAATACCTCGAACGCGATGCCATCATGGCCGCGACCGGCCTGCGAAATCACAACCTGCAAAGCACCCTTGGTCTTGGATAAGCCGGAGCGCAACACATTGTAGAGGTCGGGCTTTTTCCACGCGTGGATTTCGTCAATGAGAACAAAATTCGGGGTGCGCCCGTTCTGGGCGTTGGCATCGCTAGATACAGCGCGCAGCACCGAACCGGACGCCGGATGCTTGATCGTATGGCGTGAGTCCAGAATACGGGTGCGGCGCTTCACCAGCGGCGTTTGCAGGATGATGCCAACCGTTTCTTCAAAGGCGATGCGGGCTTGGTCACGGTCATAGGCGGCAAGGATTACCTGCCCGTTGTTGACGCCTTCCGGGCCATAATGGTGCAACGCGGCAAGGATCGCACCCAGCGAGGTCTTGCGCGCGCCACGAGGCAGCATAATGACGACATTGCGGAACTGGCGGGTGCCGTCGGGGTTTCGCGGACCATAGATCATGCGGATCAACCGCTCCATCCAGCGCGGAAGCTGGAAGGCATGGCGTGGGCTAGACGACTTCGGGTGCCGATGGGCCAAGACGAATTGCACTGCCCGCTCGCCATATCCAAGCGGATCGTCAATCGCCGAGTTGTCAAAGAGCCAATACGGATAACTATCAGGCATTGCCGAACAGCACGCCTAGCTCTTCTTCATCGTCCAGGCTGTCATTCCGCACTGCGGGGCGGGAGCGAGAGACAGGCGTAAGGCCAAGCTCGGCGGCGAGTTGGCGCGCAGTCTTCATGGCCTGATCCTGCATACGGAACAGCTTGGGGTCGATCAAACCGCCGCCAAGGGCAATCTGTTGCTCGATTTCGCGAATGCGCCCGGTGGTGACGCAATAGTTCTCGACGCTGCCCATATCGGCCTCGGTGAGAATACGACGCTCCACCAGCGGCGGCATGATGCGCTTCCATTCCAACTTGGCGAACACGCCAAACCATTTGGGTGCCGATGGCGTCTTGGTGACGGGTGCCCGGTCGGGCACGATGGTCGGCTTGACGCCGCGCAGATGGGTCACGACACGGCCTCGCAATGGATTTCGAGGCCACGGCGCTGCTCGATCTCGACAACCTTTGTGATGTTGAAGGGCTTGCCGCTATAGGTCAGCCGGTCGGCGGTCGTCATGCCGGGCCGGAAGTGGGTGCGGAAAACCAGTGTGAGAGTTTCGCGCTCGCCATTGTCGGCGCTGGCTTCAGCCATTTCGTTGCTGATCAGCTCGGCGCGGAAGCGGAAAAGATCGGTCCAGTCGGTGACGGGCTTGCCGCCCGTGCCCTTGCCGCCAGTCGTTTCTTCGGGGTGCTGCACGACAATGGTGTGCCTGAAATTGCCGGTGAGCATCACAATGTCTCCGTCATCATGGCTTCCACCGACACGATGACGTGCCCATAGTCCTTGGGGTCTTGGACGGCGCGCGAACCCGTCACCCGAAAGTTGCCCCAAAGGTCATACCCGGCAGCATCAAGCGGAGCGGCCAGCGCCCGGCGCACCTCATCGGCGGCAGCGCGGGCATCCATCATGCCGCCCTCATCGGTCCAGCAATGGATATCCATGAACACCCGCACCGAGCGGGTATATGAGGTCGTGCCTTCAAGCACGGTCTGGGCATTGGAAAGCCGAATGCTGGGGAAGCCATCGGGCCGGGTGCCGCCGTCCTTGATGCTGGCGGCAGGCACAAGCGCGGTGAGCGCCGGTGTCGAAATGAGCCGGTCGTGAATGGCGATTTGCAGCGCAATATCGGGAGCCATTTAGTTCTGGCCCTCGCTGCGGACTGCATTGCGAATGTCGCGCGTGGTGCGCCGCTTGATGCGGTCACGCAACATACGGAAAGCAGGCCAGAAAAACGGCTGGGCATCTGCTTCGCTGGTGCCATGCTCGACAAGATGCGGATACCGCACGTCTTCATTGCCAGCCGTCACCATGACGGCGTTCTCAGGAACAACCGTGCTGCCGCCCGGCTGGCTAAACGGCGGGGTGTTCATATTACCGGGCGTCACCTCGATACTGTCGATAAGCGCCCCGGTATCGCGGCTGCTTTCGGCTAGGGTGCGCATTACAGCCGCCAGCTCATCGCCGGATTTCTGCAAAGATGCCTGCGCAGCCTGCCGTGCCCGCACCGGAACAGCATTAAAACGAGCCTTTAAACGGGCCATTTGAGCACTATCGGCCATTAGCAGACCTGCCGAACGTAGGGCGCAATGATGTCGTCATAGCCCATGGCGAGCATGACCATGCTGCGATCCACCAGCACCGGGTTGCGGTTCCAGAACAGATGGGCCGCCTTCATCAAGAAGGCCTGCTGCAACTGCGGTGGCAAATCCTCATATGCTGCGGGCGTTACAGCGCCGATGTCATTGGCGAGGATGCCCAGCGCGCTCATGATGATGCGCGAAAGCTGCGCGTCGTCGGCATCGTCCAAAATCTCAAGGTGCTGTTTCAGGTCGGAAAGTGCGGTCATTGGGAAAACTCTATTTCGGAAATATCTTGCGCGAAGCTCCCCCCGCCGGTCCCCTCAAGGGCTGGTAAGTTCTTACCCACCCCGGGAGCTTGCGAGAATGAGACACACAGGGATAGCTTCGTCACAGCTATGGATTCGATGAGGTCGCTCGGATGGACTTTGGACAGATTGAGAGTTTGCTTGGCCTTGCTGCCACTGCGACCGGAATGACAGAGAAGGCAGTATCCACGGCAAGCGCCGTGAAAAAGCTCTTTGCCGGCGAGAAGGCTCCTGACGCTGGCGAGGTGTCCACGCTGGCAAACGAGCTGGCAGCGCAGCTCACCGCAGCCAATATGATGAATGTCCAGATAAGCACGGCGCTGCGCCTGCTTAGTGCTGATCTCAAGCGGCAAGACGAGTTCGAAAACGAAAAAGCACGATACGAACTCTTCGAAACTAGCGAGCGAGATATTGTCTACAGGTTGAAGCAAGAAAGCGGCGCCGGTCAACCGCTCCATTTTATTTGCCCGGTCTGCCTGAATAGCGACAAACAGATTAGCTTCATCGCGGGAGAGGGTGATTTCAAAGTTTGCCAGAAGAACCGCGACCATAACTTCAGGTTCAAGAGCACCAACTGGAACCAGCACTCTCGTGCGCGCACTGACTACAATCCGTTTATCTAACGACATGCGCGTTCCTCGCGCTGCTTGGTGCTATTGTGGTGGTGGGTGCAAAGGGACTGCCAATTGTTGCGGTCCCAGAAAAGGCGGTCGTCGCCACGGTGCGCGATGATGTGGTCAACGGTAGTGGCCGGTGCGCCGCACATGACACATGCCGGGTGGACAGTGAGATAGGCAGCGCGGGCTTTGCGCCATTCGCCATTGTAACCACGTGCGCCCGACGATGGGCGGCGCTGATCATGGCGAGCTTTACGGGCGCGGTCGCTGGTGATCTGGCAAGCGCAGCGCTCGCTAGATGGCACGATGTTTCCGCAACTGCAAAGGCGTGGGGGTGCGAAGGGCATGGCTATGCGCTCATCTTGGCTTTGAGGGCGCGAAGCCCTTCACGATCAAAAGCAGGGTCGAGGCCGCCCGACCGCACTAATTCGGCTAGCTGGTCAGTCGTATGCAGTGCTGGCGTGCTGGGCTGATTGTCGTCGGCAGTGCCGAAAACGGCCTTGAGAACGTCGGTGATTAAGTCGGTGCGGCCAGCCTTGGCGGCGATGATCTCAGCGGGTGTTGCGTTCCATGCCTGCTCTGGTGCCCAGGCCAGCCAGCCGGTAGCGATCTCAAAAAGCCGGGCGTGATATTGCTCGGGCGTCATGGGTTTGCCGGATGATGGCGCGGACGCCGTGGTGTCGTCGGGATCGATGCCCGCAACAGCCAGGACGAATTGCGCCAGAGGTTCGGCAAGCCGATTGCGGACGGTGCCAAGGCCAATCGCTGCGATCTCATTCAGCAATAGCGCTGGCTTGATGGCGGCTTCCCTCAACACGTCCATGATGACGGTGATGTTGAAGTCACGGATGGCAACGGCAAGAGCGGGAAGCCCAAGCCGCCGCACAAGGCGCATGCAGGCGCGGAGAGACGGGCGAAGCTCGAAAGTCTCGCCACCAATCTCGATAGAGATGGTTTCCGCACCAAGCATGGTCATTCGTGGACTGCCACTTTTTGACCGGGCAGAGCCGCCAGTTCGATAGTCTCGTAAGCTGTCAGATACCAGCAACCGGCGCCCCCGACATCGGCAACAGGCGCATTGCCGATCTTTATCCAAATGGATGCGCCAACGGCAGTGATGCGCCAGAACTGGCTAGGCCCGTCCGCCACATCAACCGAAGCCACCGATGCCCCCGCCGACCGAAGTATTTCAGTCGCCAACGGCACGGCGTCAAAGATCGCGACCGTTCCGCCCGTTTCTGAACGGGCAGATATTTCAGCGCGGGCGATATGTGCGATGGCGGTCATGACCTAGACCGCAACCTTGAGCTTCACGAAGCGGTCGGGATGGGTGACGTCGGCACCCACGCGCTTCCAGGCGTGGAAGCGTGTCTGGCCCTTGAGCTTGATCGTGTAAGGGTCACGCAGAGCTTCAAGGCCTGCCCGGTCCACGATGCGATACCCGGACAGGTCGCCAAAGAGGATCGGGAACTTGCCAGCGCCGATATCGTCCATGTCGGGCACTTCCACGATGGGGCGGCCCAGCAACGTCGAAGCGCCCCCCACGGTGATCGGGTCCAGCACGAGATAGCGCCCGGTGCCGTCCTTCCACTGGCGGATGGTGCCAAGCGTCTTGCGGTTCATGATCCAGACGCCATTATGAGCATGTGTCGTTGCGATAGCGTGATACATGCCGATGATAACGTCTGCGGGGTTCGCGGCGGGGAAGTCGGCAGCAACGCCCGTTTTCACTTCCTTGATACCGCTGGCGACAAGCAGGCCCTTGGGCTGGCCGGTGCCGGTGCCCTTCACAAAGGCACTACCTTCGGTGATGCCGAAAGACTCGGCATAATCGGACAGCAATTCGCCTTCCAAGCCATAGGCATTATCGGCCAAGAGCTGGTTGGAAATGTCGGTGAAGGTCGCCAGCTCGAACGGAGTGAGCGTCACCTGCTCGAAGGTCATGCTGCTTTCCGTGCGGTCGGCGATTTCCGAAACCCACGTCGCACCAGTGCCGGTGAGGCGGCGCGGATACTTGATCTCGGGGGCAGAAATATTGACCACGCGGGCATACTGGCGAATGGGCGAATATTCCCGCAGCAGCTTGATCAGTTCGTTGCCGAACTCTTCCGGGGCCAGATAGCCGCCATTGGCGTCGGTGGCCACGATAAGAGCCTTGACCTCGTCGGCGCTGGCACGTTCGATGCCGCTGCGCAGATAGCTGCCGAACGACTTGCGTTCGAAGCTGGGCTCATCGCCATTGTCATTGGCGGCGACGGGGCGATTGGCCTTCGCTTCCAGCTTGTCCAGCCGGGCGGTGAGCTTGGCGATGTTGTCGTTTGCGGCCTTCAATTCGAGGGCGGCAGCTTCGGCGGTAGCTTCGGGGTCCATACGGGTGTCTTCCTGTTCCATGGATTTGACAGAGGTAATCCGCGCGCCGGGGTGAACCGGGCGGCGACAAAGAGAGATTTCGGTGACGGTGAGGGCGTTGAATTTGCGGCCGCCATTCGACAGGCGGTCAAAGCCATCGGCCTTGAAGCCGATGGACAGGCCGGTAATGCGCTTGCTGCGCATGTCGTCGCGGGCCTTGCGCGCTGGGCCGATGCCCTCGACAAAGAGGCGACCTTTCACCTCAAGCCCGGCATCGGTTTCGGCGTAGCTTTCCCAAACCCCGACAACCTGCGACTGGTCATGTTCCATGACGATGGGCAGCGCGGGCGGAAGGGCAAAGGCACCCTTTTCGATGACGTCGCCAACGCTATCGGCGGAGCCGAAAGGCCACGCTAAGCCAGTGATGGTGCCAGCATCGTCAATGCTGACTTCGGCTTTGATTTCGAGTTTTTCCATTATGCGGCCCCGCCGTTGATGGCAGCGGCGAGGTCGCCGGTTGCGGCAGCTTTATTGACGGGCTGCTCAACCGGCCCAACCCAAAGGTCAGTCAGAATGGCAATGGCGAGGAAATTGGCCTCGATAAGAGGGCGGGCCGGGACGTAGGTTGCAACCAGATTTGCAGCGTCCTGTGGGCTGGTGCCACCATCGATAAGGCCAAGCCGGATGGTCTCGACAATCTCGGCATAGGACAGGCGGCGCAGGTTATCGATGATTGCGCCGATGCCCTTGCCGGTGAGGCGTTGAAGCTCTTCAAGAATCGTTCGCGACGTGAGCGAGAAATCCCGCTCACGGTCGCCAAAAAATGCCTTGTGCATTAGGCGGCGTCTTTCTCGGTATTGGGGGGATTGTCGTTACCGGCCTGCGGCGGTGCGGCGCTGGTCGTGTAGGGGTTCTGCAACTCATCGCCACCGGGGAGCGGCGGCAGGTTCAACCCGGCGCGCACTTCATTGGCAGTGAGAACGCCCATGCTGCGATACTGCCCGTAAGCAGTGGCGCGGTCGGTGAATTTCACGGTGAGCAAATCGTCCACGATGAACTCAAAGAAGCGTTCGGCGCGATCTTCGGCGCTCAGCAGCACGCGGGCATAGGCCCATTCCCATGCGTCCAGCCAAGGCCGGAGCGTATAGGTCAAAAACTGCTGACCCATTTCCTCGGTGTTGGTGTGGGTGCCCCGGATTAGATCGAAAAGCATGGTAGGCGGCACCCGGAAGGCGCGGGCGATCTCTTCCACCTGATAGCGGCGCTGTTCAAGGAACTGCGCATCGGCAGACGAAAGCGCAGTCTGCGACCACGTTACGCCATCGGTGAGGATTGCGGGTTTGCCGCTGTTCGAGCCGCCATGCGTGAGTGTCCACATTTCCAGAAGGCCAGCGGCGGCCTCTGGCTTCATGGGTTTTTCAGACGACAGAACGCCGGACGGGCGTGCGCCATTGGCGAAGAGCTGAGCCGCATGGCGCTCAAGGTCGATAGCCAGGGCGATGGCGTTGCGGGCGCGATTGATTGGTGCGGAGCCGCCGAACGCCTGAATATGCAGAACGTCACGATACTCGTAACGGACGTTTTTGCGACTCTGTCGGACCACATAGAACGGTTCGCCGGTGGCCTCATCGGTCTTGGGTTCAACGGTGAGCGGGTCTTGGCGGACGAACTCATACACCCGGCCATCAGCTAAGCGGTTGGCGAGGGCGAAGCCGCCGTGATCATGCAACAGGGCATCGTGGGTGAGCTGGGTGCGCAACTCAGCAGCGCTGGTCCAGTCATTGGCCTCATCATGCGCAAGGCGAAAGGCAGGGTGCGCCGGGGCGGCTTCCTTGCCCTCGGCATTACGCACGAAAAGTTTGACCGGGAGGGTGCCGACTGCCTCAGCAATCAATTCCACCGCTGAAGAAACGGCGGGCACCCACATGGCAGACTTAGGCGTGACCGACACATTGGAATAGGTGGGCTGGGCACCGAAGAGCCAAGCAGCCAGCGGGTCGGTGAGCGTTACCGGCTCGGGGGCAGCCGGTTCAGGATCGGCTTTATGGAAGAGGCCATTGAAGAGGTCGGAAAGGGGCAATAGATTTTCCAATGTGGTAGCATACTACCACATTCTATAGCCCGAACAGAACAGAAAGTGAATCCCTGTCGCCTATATTTGTGCCGAGTGCTCCAAAATAACACTCAGGCTGGGGAATAGTGGCAACAATTGTTGACGTGACGGTGAAAGATCAACCAACTGGAGCCATGGAAAAAAAGTCAGACTATCTGCTTCTTCACATTGAGACACTGCATTCAGTGCCAGTCGAGGAACTCACGTCGGCTCTCAATGCCTATGGACGACAATATCAAGATATGGCGATTGCGGAGGGGCTGGTCTCGAAACCCGCTGACGCTAAACTGCTCGTATCGAGCGTTTCCCAAGGAAGCATCGAGATTTCGTTCATCCCAGAATTAGCAGCTATTGGGATGACGATGTTGCCGCTAATTGACCAAGGGGCGCTGGTATTGAAATTTGCTGATCAACTTCTGTCGTTGATCAACCATTTCGGCAATGATCGAACTCAGAATACTGGCACTAAAGTGACGGTTAAAGATTGTGACGACGTTTCTAATATCGTTTCGCCAGTCGCAGACAATGGAGGAACACAAAATATAACAGTCATAAACGGTGGGGTAACCGTAAACAACCTCACTATTACGCAAAGCCAAGCGCGAAAGATCAGAACTGCCGCGCGTTCAGCCCGCGAAAAATTAGCAGCCCCCATTCTTGAGACCAGGAAGGCGGTTTCCCTCACTTGGCATCAACTTGCTAAAGATGCACCCAAGACGCACGGCAAGCGGAGCCCCGACCAAGGCATCATTGAAGAAATCGATCAAGGCGCCCACGCTGTTCTATTCACCGACGAGACTGCTCATCTAAAGGATGAACTCATTGTGGATGGGGAGAACCCGTATCGAATGGTGTATTTTGTTGATGTTGAGGTTTCGCGTGTTTCTGATCGCGTGGTCTCATATCGACTATGCGGCTTCCATGGGAAAGAAGAACTTGCGGCCTAAGATACTATCAGTCGTTGTTGCGCCATTTTCACTGCTCTGTGATAGTTCACCGCCTCAACAATCTCTGCCCGGCGCTTCAACGCGCCTTCTTGCTCGACACCATAGCGCCCGGTTGTGGTCGGCTTGTCGTGCAAAGAACTCTAGGCTTTAAAGCCTAGGAACGGACGTGATTATGCCCCGCACTACAACGTCCTTGTCTGCCGTGAGCTTGCACACAACCTCAAAGCGCTCACCGGGCATGTCGCGGTCTTCGATGAATTTCGTGGCCATCGCGACTTCCTCACCTTCAGGTGGAGCGCAAAAAGACCACGCGTCTTCGAGGTAATACGGCACCTTTTGAGGAAAACCAAAGTAGCGCCTGCTTTTTTCCTCATTTGGCACGCCCGTCAATATCGCGCGCAAGCCATTCTTGTAGGAAATAGAGAACGCGCTTTCCGGCATTTCCGGACGTGTGTTCAAACCAGCCCGATAAAAATCATAAAACCCATAGCCCAAATATCCGACGATGCCGATGAGTAACGCCCCACCTATCCACTTCCACATACTTGCTCGCCCCAACGCACTACAGCTTGAACTCTACGCGATTCAGGCTGCCTTGCATTGCCTCAATCGCGGCGGCGACGGCGCTGGCCGAGCGCCCCAAATAGGTGATCCACTTTGGTCCATTTTTTTGACCCACAACCTTGATAACCCATTGAAATTGCTATAGGTATCACCTCAAAGGTAGGGTCCAGGTTCCCCAGCCAACAATCATCCTAAGTAAATCAATGACTTAGATTTTCGGCGGTCCGTCAAGGCAGCCGATTTTTTGTTGCATGCCCTACAACGCAGTTCCTGGGTTTTATTGGCTTTTCAATGGGTCCGGCGATTCCGTGCACCATAGACAGCGGGCAATGCTAACAGTGGGCCGATGACAGTAGGCCGAATGCCGCAATGGGCGGACACTAGACGTTCGTGTCGCCCTGGGCCAGCACGGGTCTTATTTTGAGCCGTTGATGCCCCCCCCCCCGAGGTTGCGACAGCTCTCGAAGCTGAGCACACCCCGCTCCTCAGAAAATTCGTCAACTTGGGCGGGACCACCCGATAGGCGTATCGGCCTGCACCTTACGGCTAAGCCCGGGGAGCAAAGGGGTGAGGAGGCCTGGATATCGAGGTTCTTTATACTTCAGCGATCTTCAGCTGAGAGAGAGCCGGATGCGCATCCTCAACATCATGCAATGCACCAATCTTGGCGGCATGGAGCAATCCGCACTGCGCCTGATGCAAGGGCTGCAGCAGCGCGGCCACCAATGCCGGGTTATCTCCCTCACGCCGCTCGGCCCGCTGCTCCCCCAACTTCAAGCCTCTGGCATCCCCGCCATCGGCTTTGAATATCGCGGCGCTTTCGGCTGGCGCAGCTTTCCCACCTTGTGCGACCATCTCGCCCGGGAAGAGACGGATGCGGTGATCATGACGGGCAGCAATCTTCTTGCCTGCCTAGCTTTGGGGCGTCTCGCCCGCGGCAATCGCCTGCTTGCCATGCATTTTCATCATTCGGTGCGCCCCGACTGGCAATGGCGGCTCTTCTATGGCCTCGCCAGATCCCGCTTCAACGCCATCACCTATCCCTCCGATTTCCTGCGTTCGGAAGCTGAAACCATCGTGCCCCGGCTTAGCGGGCTGACGCGCACCGTGCGCAATCCGCTGGTGCCACCGGCAGCCTTCGGCACTGCCGAGCGCATCGCCGCCCGCGAGTCGCTCGGGCTGCCGCCGGATACCCGTCTCGTCGGCAATGCCGGCTGGCTCATTCCGCGCAAGCGTTACGACGTCTTTTTGAGAACCGCGGCGCTCATCGCCGCTGCCCGGCCAGATGTCCGCTTCGTCATCGCCGGCAATGGCGAACAGGAACGCGAATTGCGGGCGCTTGCCGAAACGCTTGGGATCGCCGACCGCGTCATCTGGCTCGGCTGGCTCGCGGACATGCGGGGGTTTTACCTGAGTCTGGACCTGCTGCTCTTCAACTCCGACTGGGACGCCTGGGGCAATACGCCGGTCGAAGCCATGACCTATGGCGTGCCAGTGGTCGCCTCCGTCCTCAATGGGGGGCTGCGCGAAATCATCGCCGAGGACCGCTTCGGCACGCTGCTGGGCACCCACGACACGCAAAGGCTTGCCGCGTCCGCCCTGTTCCTGCTGGGAAGCGCTGGCAAGAGCATCGGCGAAGCCGGGCGCAGCCGTGCCATCGCCATGAGCGATCCATCCCGTATCGTCGATGAAGTGGAGGCCTTGCTCACCCGGCCGGCAGCAGCCTTGCAGCCGGTATCTTGCCCACCCTTGGAGGGAGATACTTCGCATAAAAAAGCCCGGGCAGGATGAAGCCGAATATATGCACCCAGGCAACGAGCACTTCATTGGTAAAGTGCGTTATCGCCAGCATCGAGGGCATGACCGACAGCATGTAGAGCAGTTGCATCGCTGAATTGCCACGCATCGCCAGCGTATAGACATAGCCCATCAATGCCGCGATCAGCGCGAACTTCAAAGCGCCGAAATACCAGTATGAGATGAATGCATCCATCATGCCCGTCTGTGTCGTACCCAGCGCCGGCACGTAGCCGGGTGGATAAATCGGCGGCACATGCAGGAAGAGCGATTGCTTCATCTCCGTGCCGATCAACTGTGCCGGCACATAGGAATTGACCAGGGTGTTCCAGTGATCGGCGCCGTAGTCGTAGGCGCTGTTCGCTTCGACATAGGCCATCGAGAAGGCGAGATTCCTCACCTCCGGCCCGCCCTGGCTGATCAGCGTGTTCCAGTTGGCGCCCAGGTCGATATTGGCGACCGCCGTCCAGTCGGGGGTGCCACCATAATAGGTCGCCTCCCGATACTCCCCTGCCCCCAATAGTCCTGCAAGAGCAAGCGCCAGCCCCAGCGCGCCGGTCCAGCGCGGCAGCGGCCAGCGCTTCTGGAACCACAGGGCCAGTGCGATCATCAGGAAAAATTCCGCCGCATCGCCGCGCCGCCCGGCAATGACGATGCGATCGAAATAGAACACGCAATCGAAAACGATGATCGCCAGCGCCAGCCATGAATGACGCCGCGCAAAGCACAGCAGCGCAATCGCCAGCCCATAGGTCAGCAGCCGCGCGAAAAAGAGATAGGCGACAGCGGTTCCCGACAGGAAACCGGTCAGCCGCTCCGTATCGTCGAGTTCGCCGAACTTATGGAAGAAATACGCTCCGATCAGCGACAGCAGTGCTGCATATTGCAGCAGGCGGTCCTCGCTGAATGTCCAGTCCCACTGCGCTGTCGTGCGCGTGCCCAGCCACCAGCCGGCCCCGCACATCAAAAGACACAGCAGCGAAAACAAGACCGCCCGCTCCAGGTCGATTGCTGGCATGAACATATCGAGGGAAAGTCCGGGGATTTGCGGCAGGATGAATGTCGCGAACATGCCGGCCGCGAGGAACGGATAGGCATAAAAGCCCCCCCGCTTCCAAAAGCCCAGCGCCAGGAAGACGATGCAGGCCAGACCGAGATACACCGTCAACAACCATACCATGCCGGCGCCCCTCACCGGCGCCCTCAAGCATCGCCAGCAGTTCCCGATTTCTCAAGCCGCACATTGGGGGTAGGCTTCTCCCTAAGGAGTAGAGCCGGCAACAAGAGCCGCGTGCCGGATTGAGTTGCTTGGCAGGCGGCATGGCGCTGCATCCGTACCGGGGAAAAGTTGCCCGGCCGCACCAAACATGAATAGGTTGCTTTGCAAATGTGTGGCACACAGAAGTGCGCCCATGCTTCTGGGGCGCCCAAATTTCTGCGTTCAGCCACCAGCCCACATGCCCTCAGTTCTCACACCACAGTCTCGAAACGTCGCCCTGGTCATCGCGGCTGCGTTGTTCACCCAGATCCTCGACGGGGTGATCATCGTCACCGCCTTGCCGCAGATGGCGCGCGACTTCGACGTCGGTACGCTGGAGATGAGCATCGGCGTGACCATCTACATGCTGGCCGTCACCATCTGCATACCGGCCGCGGCTTGGCTTGCGGACACGTTCGGAGCGCGACGGACTTTTCTCGTCTCGATCGCCGTCTTCACGATCACCTCGATTGCCTGCGGTTTGGCGCAGGATCTTGGTCAGTTCATCGTCGCGCGAGCGCTGCAGGGTGCCGGCGGCGCTGTGCTGTTTCCGGTCGGCCGTATCATCGTGCTGCGGACTGCGCAGAAATCCGAAATCGTTCCCGCCATCGGCCTGACCATCTGGCCGGCGCTATTTGCTCCGGTTATCGGCCCGGCATTGGGCGGCTTTCTTACCGAGTATGCATCCTGGCACTGGAATTTCTGGATCAACGTGCCTCTGGGTATCATTGCTTTCGTGCTCGTGTCCCGCATCGTTCCACCGGACCATGAGTTCAAGAAGCGCCCATTCGATGCGGCAGGATTCGTGCTGACCGGCATCACTTTCGCCGCCCTGCTCTATGGCTTCGACGCGTTGGTACAGGGGTCTCTCCCGACTGCCTACGCCACTACGCTAACCCTTGCCGGCCTTGCCCTCGGTGTTGCCGCGACATACTGGCTGCTTCACCGCGACCATCCGCTCATCGACTTGCGCACCCTCAAGATCCCGACATTTGCCGCGACCGACGCCAGGGCCGGCGTCCTCATGCGCATCGGCATCAACGCCACGCCGTTCCTGTTGCCGTTGATGTTCCAGGTCGCCTTTGGACTCGATGCGCTCCAGTCGGGCGGGCTCGTGGTCGCCTATTTCTTCGGCAACCTTGCCATCAAGACCATCACTACGCCGACCCTGAGGCGCTTCGGCTTCCGCTCCGTTCTGGTCGTCAACGGATGCCTGGCCGGCCTTGCCATCGGTGCGTGCGGGCTGCTGGGACCAGCAACGCCCTACCCGCTCACCATCGCTATCCTGATACTGGCCGGCGCGACCCGCTCGATGCAGTTTACCGCGCTCGCAACCCTGGCTTTCGCAGATATCGATGCCGACCGGCGCAGTTCCGCGACCACGATCTCAAGCATGTCCCAGCAACTCTCGATGGTGTTTGGCGTCGCTGCCGCCGCCGGTTGCGTCAACCTCTCTCAGCTATGGCGGGCTGCCCCCGCGCCAGGCCTGCTCGACTTCCAGCTCGCCTTGATGTTCATGGGCGCAGTTGTCCTGCTGGCCTCATTGTATTTCCTGACCCTGCACGGGGATGCAGGCGCGGAAGTATCGGGATATTCTGGCAGGCCGGCACAATGATTCAACCGGCGAAAAACAGGAAAGCTGAAGTAATGGACGATTCTCTGTGGCGTGTTGATCCGCTGGTCTGGGGACATGGCCCCAAGGTATTGGAAATTTTTCTCGAACCGACCTGCCCCCATTCGGTGCGCGCCTTCAACAAGCTGGACGAACTGCTGGCCGGTGTCGGGGAAGACGCGATCACGCTCAAGATCCGGATGCAATCGCAGCCTTGGCATTTATTCTCGGGCGTTGTGGTCCGTTGCGTTCTTGCGGCGGCAACGCTGCCCCAGGGCAAGGCTGCGGCCAAAGCGGTCATGGCCGCCGTTGGAGCCCATCGCGAAGAGTTCGAATTCGACCAACACGCCACCGGACCCAACCGCGATGCGACGCCCAACGATATCGTGCGGCGCATCGAGGGTTATACCGGCCTCAAGCTTATGGATGCGTTCAGCATTGCGGGCCTCGACAAGACCATGAAGTGGGAAAGCCGCTATGCAAGGCAGAACGGCATCCATTTCTCCCCCACCTTCATGATCGATGGCATCACTCGACCGGACATGAACAGCGGCGACGCAGTTTCCGATTGGATCGCAAAGCTCACTTGATAGCCGCGAGGCTGTTCCCCAAAGCCCCTCACGGCCAATCGCTGCTCGGCGCTATTGGCGCGACATAGTTCCAGAAATTCTCTGCTGCGGGGTTCAGCTTGTCCCGTGGACGAAACAGCCGGATTTCCATGGGAATGCTCCACTGCTTCCCTCCGGCCTCGACCAGGGTCTTTCGCTCGATTTCACCGCGCACCACACTGGCTGGCACCCAGGCAATCCCGCGCCCTTCAAGCGCCAGTCCGAGCAGCAATGCCAGGTGTGAGCTGGCGACCGGCACCATTTTGGGCTTGATGGCACCAATATCGAACACCGTGCCGAAAATGCGCCCAAGTCCGGTCTGCTTTTCATAACTGAGCAGCGGGATCGTAACGTCCTTGTGGTCATCGAGTTCATACAGCGGCTTGCCATCCTCGTTGGGTGCTGCCACCGGCATGAGCCGGTCGGTCAGGATCGATATCGAGGTGAAATCGCTTTCGGGAAGCCGGAACGCCATCCCCTTGTAATAATGGCAGAGCAAGAATGTCGCCTTGCCCTGCAGCATATCGTGCTCGCACGGCTCCAGCCCGCTGGCGATGAGATTGATGCCGCCAACACGTGTCCTGCTGGCGATGGTGCGCAGCCATTTCGGAAAAAATCCCAGCGCGAGAACCTGCGTCGTCGCGAAGCGCAGCGTACCGTTGGCCTCTTCCTCGATCACCTGAGCCATCTGCCGGGCCTTATCGAGCTTCTCGAGAATTTCGCTGGCCTGCCCGAGGAAGAGCCGCCCCGCCGCCGTCAGTTCCACCGGATGCGATCCCCGATCGACCAACGTGACGCCCACCCATTCCTCAAGCTGTTTGACTCGCCGGCTGAAGGCTGGCTGCGTTACATTGCGCAGTTCGGCGGCCCGAGAGAAATTGCCGCTCTTGGCCAGTTCGACGAAGTCCAAAAGCCAAGCCGAATCCACCAAGGTCGTCGTCCTGAATAATTGTATCGAAAATCGGCATTGGCCGGAAAATAGCTCGATTGGTAGTAACGGCGCATGGCCGAAGTAGCAAGAAACGGCTGTGGAAGAAGCATGCCGGAAGCGGGCAAAGCACGCTGGCCGGCAGAAGATTTACCGGCGTTTCCGGCCTTCGCGCCCATTCCGCAGACCGATGATGCTGCGGAGCCAATATTTCTGACTTATGGCAACTGAGAGGGCCTCATGACTATCAAATCGGCGCGTGTGACCGCCTATGCCGCCCCTTATGACGAACCGATCACCAATGGGCTCTATACCTATACCCATACGGAAATCTGCGTCGTCGAACTTGAGACGACATCCGGCGTCGTCGGCGTCGGCTGGACCCATGGCGGCAAGATCGTCTATGAAGCCTTGAAGCAGGTCGCCGATGTGGTCGTCGGCCAGCCGCTCAATACCGAACGGATCTGGAAGATGATCTACCGCCCGAAGATCTTCGGGCGCCGCGGTCTTGAAACCCGCGCGCAAAGCGCTGTCGATATCGCCGTGTGGGATGCTATCGGCAAGGAAAGCGGCCGCTCCGTCCACCAGATGCTCGGCGGTTTCCGCGATAGCGTGCCTGCCTATGTCGCCGGTGGTTACTATACCAAGGGCAAGGGTATGGAAGCGCTTCAGGCCGAAGTCTCCGGCAAGACGAAAAAAGGCGCCAGGGCGATCAAGATGAAGATCGGCGCCGTACCGCTGGCCGAGGATTTCGCCCGCATCGATGCGGTCAAGGAAGCCGTTGGCCCCGGTGTCAGCGTTCTGGTCGATGCCAACAACGCCTATAATCGCCTCGATGCCCTCAAGATGGCGCGGTTTCTGGAAACCCGCGATATCTACTGGTTTGAAGAACCCCTTTCGCCCGAGGACAATGACGGTGCCGCCGATCTCGTGCGCCGCACCGATCTCCCCATCGCCCTGGGCGAAAATGAGTACACCGTCACCGGTTTCCGTGATTTGATCGACGCCAAGGCAGCCGACGTGCTCAATGCCGATGCCCAGATCCTTGGCGGCATCACCGAATGGCAGAAGTGCGTTCACTATGCCGATGCCCACCATATTCCCGTCGCCCCCCATGGCGATCAGGAAATCCATGTGCATCTCGTGGCCGCCGTGCCGAACGGGCTCATCGTCGAATATTATGACAACAGCCTTAACCGGCTGAAGGACGCAATGTTCCACCAGCAGCTCGAAGTCAACGCCGATGGCACCATCACGGCGCCGACGCGTCCGGGCCTGGGGTTCGATCTCAACCATGCTGCCTTGGAAAAGTTCAAGGTCGAGGGCTAAGCCCAAAGGCGCTCCGGTCGTGCCGGAGCGCCGCTTTGTATCGTTCATGAGGAGGAAGACAATGAAGCATCTCAATAAATGGCTGGCATCGCTCGCCATGGCCGGCGTTTCCACGCTGGCCGGTCCCGCTTTCGCGCAAGACAAGCCGGGTGAAGAACTGATCGTCTATACCGGCACCGGCATCCCCACCGATTTCGCCGACGCGCTGGTCGAGCCGTTCTCCAAGTTCATGGAAGAAAAATACGGTGTGCCGGTCCACGTTCGCACCGTGCCGGGCGCTATCCCTACCGTCTGGGCGCAGCTGCAGACCGAATGGCCCAATCCCACGGGCGACGTCTATTGGCTCTACAACCAGAACATTCGCGAGGGAATCGATCTCGGATATTGGCTTCCCCTGCAGGATAAGTTTACGCCCGAGGAATGGGCGAGCTTTGACGCGGGCGCGATGAAGACGCTCAATACGCAGGGCTATTCCGCTCCAATGGAAGTTTCCGCCTGGGTTCTGGCGGTTCAGAACACGGTGCCGGCAGATGCGGTCACCTCGATGGCCGATCTCGCCAAGCCCGAATTTGCCCACCGCATCACCTTCGACTCGGCTCTGTCGGTCGGTAGCGGCTACAATGCCATCGCGGCAGCCGCCGCCATCCGTGGCGATGACTGGCACACATGGTTCAAGGACGGCACGTTCGACGAGGCCGCCGCGCGTCCCGCCTTCGATCTCGTGGCCACCTGGGCCGCCAATGCCCTGACGCTGACACAAGGTTCGGGCTCCATCCGTCCGCTGCTCCGCCGCGGCGAAGCGCTGATCTCGGCCTGGTGGTGGCATAACACGGTTGAAGAACTGGCTGCCGGCACGGCGATCCACATCGTGGAACCTACAGAAGGCGTGGTTGCGCTTATCCAGTCGGGTCCGGTGATTTCCTCCAAGACCAAAAATCCGATTGCCGCCGTCGAATGGGCCAAGTTCGTCCATTCCCCGGTCGCTACGAAAGTTGCCTTGGAAGTCGGCTACCTCAACAAGCTGCCGCGCACCGGCGAGATTGCCTCTCCTGAATGGCAGGACTTCACCAGCAAGGCGAAATTCCTCTGGGTCGACGATTTCCGCGATGCCATGCTCGACCCCGCCTATAATGAAAAGGTTCTCGACCTCTACAACCGGGTCGTCATCCAGGGCCAGTAGCCATCGTCACTCCGACGCGGAAAACCAATGACACATATTCATCCCGACGCCGAAATGGCAGACGATGAAGGATACAGGATCTTGCGGCGGCGTCTTCGCCGCGAGAAACTTTTCTTCCGGCTCTGCACCCTGCCCGCGGTACTGGTGACAACGCTGGTTGCGCTCGTTCCCCTGGGGCTGTTGTTCTTCAACAGCCTCAAGAACCAGCGCAGCGGTGCACCCTCGCTCGAATATTACATCGCC
Organism: uncultured Alphaproteobacteria bacterium; assembly: GCA_963717095.1. Classification (GTDB taxonomy): domain Bacteria; phylum Pseudomonadota; class Alphaproteobacteria; order Rhizobiales; family Devosiaceae; genus Devosia. Next base: position 783,698 of record CAVQVF010000005.1, on the reverse strand, counting down.
TCCTTCGGCAATGCATTTTTCATGCGCACCCTGGCCACCACCATCATGATGGCGGCTGGCGTCACCCTTGCGGCCATCGTGCTCGCTATGCCGCTGGCCTACCTGCTGGCCCGGCGCACGGCGCTGCGCAATGTCGTGATGCCCATCATTACAATTCCGCGCATGCTGCCCTTCGTCGTCATCGGCTACGCCATGATCCTGCTGCTGGCGCCGATGACGGGCATTGCCAACCGTGTCCTCATGGGATTGGGCATACTGTCCCAACCGGCCTTCATTCTGTTCGACTGGCCGGGGCAGGCAATCGCCTTCGTCTATACCGGTATCGTCGTCGCCACGGCGGTTCTCACCGGCGTGCTGATGTCGGTCGATCCCCAGCTTGAGGACGCGGCGATCAGCATGGGCGCCACGCGCCTGCGTTCGTTCTTCGTCGTCACCATTCCACTGGCCATTCCGGGGATCATCGCCGCCAGCGCCCTGATCTTCACCTCGATCGTCACGTCTTACGCCATTCCGGTCATGCTCAACGGGCGCGTGCCTTATATGGTGTCGCTGCTCATCGCCAGTAACCTGCTCACTCTGCAACAGCCCCACCTTGCATACGCTCAGGCAGTCATCGTGTCGGTTCTCGCCATCGGCGTCACCGGTCTCTCCCAGTATATCCTGCTGCGCTACGGTAAAAACGGAGGCCGCAAATGAGCGCCATCACCGAAACTTCGGCACCAATGCGCCGCTGGACCTTCGGCGGCCTCTTCGGCACCGGCATGCTGGTGGTCTATGTCGGCATCATGCTGGTCTGGCTGCTATTCCCCATCGCCCTGGTGCTTCTGGCCTCGTTCCAGGGGCGGCTGGAAGTCTCGCTCTCGCTGTCCGATTTCAACCTCGATGCCTATAAGACCATTCCCCCAGCCTATTGGGAGGCCTTCTGGTTTACTATCCGCACCGCGCTGACCGCTACGGCCCTGGCGCTTCTCATCGCCATTCCCGCCGCCTGGGCCATGGTGCGCGGCAAGCTGCGCGGACGCCGCATCATGAGCAATCTGGTGCTGATCCCCGATGTGGTGCCGCAACTGATCCTGGGCATCGCCCTGCTCACGGTGTTCATCCCGTTGCACCTCAACAACAGCTTCGCCGGTGTTCTGCTGGCTCTGGTCGCCCTCAGTCTCTCCACCGGCCTGCGCTTCACCGAGGCGCTGCTGGAGGGCCTGCCCGAAGAATATGAGCAGGCCGCACAGACGCTGGGTGCCGGCCGTTTGACCACGTTCCGCCTGGTCACCCTGCCGCTCATCGCGCCCGGCGTCGCCATCGCCGCGCTCTTCATCTTCATGCAGAATCTGGTGACGTTCGAACTGCTGTTCTTCATCGCCGGCCCCAATGCCAGCCCGATCGCCATTCGCCTCTTCAGCGATATCGTCGATCGCGGCGTGCTGCCTTATGCCGTCGCGATGGCCGGAATTCTCGTCTACGTCGCCATGGCGTTCTACACCCTCGTCGCGGTCGTCCTAGGGCCGAAATATATGGCTGGCTCCGTCATGAGCCGGAAAGGTTGATGTCCATGCGTTCTTCAGATCAATCCACTTCGCAGCCGGTTCATATCGAGCGCGTCCGCAAGTCGTTCGGCACCTATGCGGCGGTCAGCGATTTCACGCTCCACATCGCCGCCGGGGAGTTCGTCACCTTTCTCGGCCCGAGCGGTTGCGGGAAGACCACGACCCTCAAGATGTTGTCGGGCCTGCTACCGCAGGACGGCGGCGAAATCCGCTTCGGTGACCGCCGCATCGATATGCTGCCCGCCAACAAGCGCAATATCGGGCTGGTCTTTCAGAACTATGCCCTGTTTCCCCACATGACGGTGGCCGAAAACATCGGTTTTGGTCTGCGCATGCGCCATTGGTCCAAAGCCGACAAGAAGGAGCGCGTCGACCAGCTTCTTGCGCTCGTCCGCCTGGAAGGCCTTGCCGACCGCAAGCCCGACCAGCTGAGCGGCGGCCAGCAGCAACGCGTCGCCGTTGCCCGCGCCCTGGCCTTCAAGCCCGATCTCGTTCTTCTGGACGAACCACTCTCCAATCTCGATGCCAAACTGCGCGAGCAGGTGCGCCTCGATCTGCGCGATATCCAGCGCGAGGCCAAGCAGACGACGGTGTTCGTTACCCACGATCAGGTCGAAGCCCTGGTGATGAGCGACAGAATCGTCTTGATGAACGGCGGCCATATCGAGCAGATCGGCAGCCCGGTCGAGCTTTACGCCACCCCCACCACCGAGTTCGGTGCACGGTTCGTCGGCGCCAACAACCTGTTTGCTGCCAAGCTGGCCGAAACCGGGTCGGCCCCACGTGCGACGCTGGACGGCTCATCCCAGACCGCTCCCCTGACCTCGGTCTCGACGCTGGTGTCCGAAATCGGCGCCCCGATCTGGTACTGCGTCCGCCCCGAGCACATCCGCACCCGCAAGAGTGGGGAAACCGCCGCCGATGCCGGCCTCACCACGTTTGAGGGCCGGGTCACCGACAAAGTCTATCAAGGCACCACGATCCTCGTCGATATCGAGCTGAAGGGCCTCGGCAAGCTGCGCGCCGAACGCCCCACCTCCGAAGCCGCCCACCTCAATGTCGGCGACGATATCGACATCTTCATCGAACAGGCCCACGCCGTTCCAAGAGCCTGAAGCCCGACCGGATGGGGCTGCGTTCAGAGCGTCACATTTTCATGTTGAATCTCTGACTGGCACCGTCCGGTATACAATGGTGTTTTAGGTCGCGGCGGAAGTGATTTGCGGGCAAGCACCCCGCCACTCTCACAATTGAGGAAATCGTCCTACTCTGGGTGTCGCCCCCGGCCCGAGGCGACTATGGTCGCGCCAGCCGAACCAAGAAGTAGATTCATGTCCGCACTCGACACCAGAATTACCGCCCAGATCGCCACCGAAGTTGCCGCCCGCCCCGATCAGGTCCGCGCCGCGGTGGAACTGCTCGATGGCGGGGCAACGGTGCCGTTCATCGCGCGCTACCGCAAGGAAGTGACCGGCGGGCTGGATGATACGCAATTGCGGCTGCTGGCCGAGCGGCTCACCTATCTGCGCGAGCTGGAAGCGCGGCGCGCCACGATTCTCAAGTCGATCGATGAACAGGGTAAGCTCACCGGCGAACTCACCGCCTCCATCACTGGCGCCGCCACCAAGGCCGAGCTGGAAGACCTCTATCTGCCGTTCAAGCCCAAGCGCCGGACCAAGGCGGAAATCGCCCGCGAACGCGGCCTCGGCCCGCTGGCCGAAGCCATTTTGGCCAATCGCAGCGTAGAACCCCTGCTGCTCGCCGAAGGCTACATCACCGCGGATGTTCCCGGCACCAAAGAGGCCCTGGAAGGGGCGCGCGACATCGTCGTCGAAGGCCTGTCGGAAAATGCCGCCCTGCTCGGCCAGCTGCGCGCCTATATGCGCGAAAAGGCCATGCTCAGCGCCAAGGTGGTCAAGGGCAAGGAAGAGGCCGGGGCCAAGTTCTCCGACTATTTCGCCCACTCCGAACGGTGGACCAAGGTCGCCGGCCACCGCGCCCTAGCCATGATGCGCGGCCAGGGCGAGGAGTTCCTCAGCCTCGATATCGAAGTCGATGCCGATGTGGTCGACCCGATCAAGCCAGCCGAGCGGCTTGTCGCCAGTGCGCTGAATACACGGGGCGATGGCGCGGGCGACACATGGCTGCGTGAGGTTGCCGGCTGGGCCTGGCGCACGCGCCTGCGCGTCACGCTCTCCATCGATCTGATGGTGGAGTTGCGCGAACGGGCCGAAGTGGAGGCCATTAATGTCTTCGCCCGCAATCTCAAGGACCTGCTGCTGGCGGCCCCGGCTGGCGCCCATGCCACTATGGGGCTCGATCCCGGCATTCGCACTGGCGTCAAGATCGCTGTCATCGACGCCACCGGCAAAGTGCTGGATACTGAGACCATCTATCCCTTCCCGCCACGCAATGATGTCTTGGGCTCGCAGGCCGCCATCGCGGCGCTGATTAAAAAGCATGGCGTGCAGCTGATCGCCATCGGCAATGGCACGGGCAGCCGCGAAACCGAAAAGCTGGTCGCCGACCTCATCGAGCGCCTGCCTGCGCCCAAGCCCACCAAGGTCATCGTTTCGGAAGCCGGAGCCTCCGTTTATTCGGCCTCCGAACTGGCTGCCATGGAATTTCCCAATCTCGACGTGTCGCTGCGTGGCGCCGTCTCCATTGCGCGCCGCCTGCAGGACCCATTGGCCGAGCTGGTCAAGATCGAACCCAAGGCCATCGGCGTCGGCCAGTACCAGCATGACGTCGACCAATACCGCCTCGGCCGCTCGCTCGATGCCGTGGTGGAAGATGCGGTGAATGCCGTGGGCGTGGACCTCAATACTGCATCCGCCCCCCTGCTCGCCCGCATTTCGGGGCTTGGCCCGTCGGTCGCCGAAGCCATCGTCACGCACCGCGATGCCAATGGCCCGTTCCGCTCGCGCAAGGCGCTGCTGGAAGTTCCGCGCCTTGGCCAGCGCACCTTCGAGCAAAGCGCCGGGTTCCTGCGCATCACCGGTGGCACCGAGCCGCTCGATGCCTCCTCCGTACACCCCGAGGCCTATGGCGTCGCCCGCAAGATCGTCGCGGCCTGCGGCCGTGATCTGCGCACCATAATGGGCGACAAGTCGGCTCTGGCGGGCCTTGATGCACGCAGCTTCGTCGATGAGCGCTTTGGCCTGCCGACGGTGCGCGACATCCTGGCGGAGCTTGAAAAGCCGGGCCGCGACCCCCGCCCCGCCTTCAAGACGGCGACCTTTGCCGAAGGCGTGGACGATATCAAACACCTCAAGCCCGGCATGATGCTCGAAGGCACCGTCACCAATGTCGCGGCCTTCGGCGCCTTCGTCGATATCGGCGTGCATCAGGACGGGTTGGTGCACGTGTCCCAACTGGCCGACAAGTTCGTCAAGGACCCGCACGAGGTCGTCAAGGCCGGCGATGTGGTCAAGGTCCGCGTGGTAGAAATCGACGTGCCCCGCAAGCGCATCGCCCTCACCATGCGCAGGGAAATCGACGCCGCCGCCCCGCGCCCCCGCGAGCAACCCCTCCGCGCCAACCAGCGCCCTCCCCAGGAAGCTCCCCGCAATACCGGCTCACTTGGCGACATGCTCAGCGAGGCAATGCGCAAGAAGAAATAGCGGGCATCGATATTAGTGCGAAGCACCCGGTAGATGCTTATTCATGCCTGTCCAATCATGCGCGACCCAGGCTATCCAAGCTCTTAAATGCATAAATTATAGGCTTACTGCTCCGCCCTGCCCATAATTGGATCAAATCAAGATCAGCGATGCGGAAGGCCAAACCAGCGCTTGGCAAAAACTCATTTTATATCAAAGGCTTGTTGTTGCCGCCGACACTGGCATAGGCCTTGCATTTTATCCGACGGTGCAAACACACATCTGTCGGAGGTAACATGACAGTCGTAAACCGCATGATTGCGGGCCTGGGGCTCGGCGTAACGATGACTATGGGGGTGATGGCCGTTCCGGCGATCGCCCAGGACGAGACCATCAAGGTGGGCGTGCTGCATTCGCTGTCGGGCACGATGGCGATTTCCGAAACGACGCTGAAGGACACCATGCTGTTCCTCATCGACGAGCAGAACAAGAAGGGCGGCCTGTTGGGCAAGCAGCTTGAAGCCGTCGTGGTCGATCCCGCCTCCGACTGGCCGCTGTTCGCCGAAAAGGCGCGCGAACTGATCTCCGTCGATGGTGTCGCAGCGGTGTTCGGCTGCTGGACCTCCTCGTCGCGCAAGTCGGTTCTGCCGGTGTTCGAGGAACTGAACTCGATCCTGTTCTATCCCGTGCAGTACGAGGGCGAAGAGAGCCAGCGCAATGTGTTCTACACCGGCGCCGCGCCCAACCAGCAGGCTATTCCGGCTGTCGACTACCTGATGGAAAACGAGGGCGTCGAGCGCTGGGTGCTCGCAGGCACCGACTATGTCTATCCCCAGACCACCAACAAGATTCTCGAGCAATACCTGATGGATAAGGGCGTTGCCAAAGACGATATCATGATCAACTACACGCCATTCGGCCAGTCCGACTGGCAGACCATCGTCACCGATATCAAGAATTTCGGCTCGGCCGGCAAGAAGACCGCCGTGGTCTCCACGATCAATGGCGATGCCAATGTGCCGTTCTACAAGGAACTCGCCAACCAGGGCATCAAGGCCGAGGATATCCCGGTCATCGCCTTCTCGGTGGGTGAAGAAGAACTCGCCGGCTTCGACACCACGCCACTAGTGGGCCACCTTGCCGCCTGGAACTACTTCCAGTCCGTCGACACGCCGGAAAACACAGCCTTTATCTCGGCTTGGCAGACCTTCATGAACAAGCCCGACAAGGTCACCAATGACCCGATGGAAGCCACCGTCATCGGCTTCAACCTCTGGGTCCAGGCCGTGGAGAAGGCCGGCACCACCGATACCGACAAGGTGCTCGACGCCATTATCGGCCTCAAGACCCCGAACCTGACCGGCGGCGTCGCCGAAATGCTGCCCAACCACCACATCACCAAGCCGGTGCTGATCGGCGAAATCCAGGCCGACGGCCAGTTCGAAGTCGTGTCGGAAAGCCCGCTGATTCCCGGCGATGCCTGGTCCGACTTCCTGCCCGAAGACGTGGGGATCGAGGCCGATTGGACCGCCCCGATCAATTGCGGCCATTACGACACCGCCAGCAAGACCTGCGGCGGCGCTCCGGCGGCTCCGGCGACCTGACATCATCGCCTGAGCCCCGCGGAGGCAGTTTCGGCTGCCTCCGCGACACCCAATGTCACCGTCATAGGAGCCGCCATGTCCGCCGTCAGACCGCTCGCCGTCCTTGCGCTCCTGATGAGCCTGCTGTTCGGCGCCCTCACTCCCGCCGTGGCGCAGAGCCCCGATGCCGACCCTGTCGCCGCTGGTCGATGCGCTTGCCCCCGGCAGTTTCAAGGATCGCGAAGCGGCCATCGGCGCGCTGGTTGCCACCGGCGATCCCCGCGTCGTGCCCATCCTGCAGGTGCTGGGCAATGGCGAACTCTATGTCGTCAAGGCCAGCGGCAAGGTCGTCTTCATAGCCGGCAATGATCCCCTTGCCCTGACCGATCCTGTCGACCGCCGCCGCTTTGGGCGAAGCGCCCAAGGCCGATGTGGAAAAGGTCAAGGTCAACAATAGCTTGCGGCGTGTTATTCGCACCGCCATTGGGCAGATGACACTGCTGAGCACCGATCCAGGCATCCGCTTGTCGGCCGCCCAATCGGTGCAGCGCGATGCCGATCCGGCCAATCTTGAACTGCTCGAAACCGCATTGGCCGCCGAGACCGATCCGCGCATCAAGCAGGTCATGACCACCGCCCGCGCCATCATCCAGATCAAGAGTCCCGATGCGAGCCTTGAGGCCAAGCAGGCCGCCCTGCCCGTCGTTGCCACGCTCGATGGTCGCGACGCGCTGACCATCCTCAATGTTGCCATGACCAACGCGCCGGACGAGCTTAAGCCCGCGATCCAGTCGACGCTCGATGGGCTGGCGCGCGACCGCGCCGTCTGGGATGCCGCGCAGAACGTCTGGTATGGCGTCTCGCTTGGCTCGGTGCTGCTGCTCGCCGCCATTGGCCTGGCCATCACCTTCGGCGTCATGGGCGTCATCAACATGGCCCATGGCGAAATGGTGATGCTGGGTGCCTACACCACCTATGGGGTGCAGGAAATCATCCGCAACACCGCCCCCGGCCTGTTCGATTATTCCCTGGCCATCGCCCTGCCCGCGGCCTTCCTCGTCACCGCCGCCGTCGGCATCGCCATCGAGCGCGGCATCATCCGCTGGCTCTATGGCCGCACGCTGGAAACCCTGCTCGCCACCTGGGGCGTTTCGCTGATCCTGCAGCAATCGATCCGCTCCATCTTCGGCCCCACCAACCAGGAGGTCGGCAATCCCTCCTGGATGACGGGTTCGTTCGAGCTGGGCGGCATCAGCGTCACCTATACACGGCTGTGGATCGTCATCTTCGCCATCGTGGTCTTCCTGTCCCTGCTCACGGTCCTCAACCGCACCGCGCTGGGGCTGCAGATGCGCGCCGTCACCCAAAACCGCCGCATGGCCTCCGCCATGGGCATCCGCACCCCCTATGTCGATGCCATGACCTTCGGTCTCGGCTCGGGCATTGCCGGGCTGGCCGGGGTGGCGCTCAGCCAGATCGACAATGTCTCGCCCAATCTGGGCCAGGCCTACATCATCGATAGCTTCATGGTCGTGGTGTTTGGCGGCGTGGGCAATCTGTGGGGCACGCTCATCGCCGCCCTGTCGCTGGGCATCGCCAACAAATTCCTAGAGCCCTATGCCGGCGCCGTGCTCGGCAAGATCCTGATCCTGGTGCTCATCATCCTGTTCATCCAGCGCCGGCCCCGCGGCCTCTTCGCGCTCAAGGGAAGGTCTATCGAGGCATGATCATGGAAATCTCTGCCACCAGCCCGTCGAGTTGCGCCTCCCTCCCCCTTGAGGGGAGGGAACGAGGGTGGGGGTCGCTTTGTGATCCACGATGGACCCCCACCCCCAACCCCTCCCCTCAAGGGGGAGGGGAGCAGCAGGACAAGGACTCCCAGCCATGCTGACCCAAGCCCTGTTCCGCGCGCTCGACAAGAAAGCCATCTGGCTCGTCGCCATTCTCATGCTCGTCGCCATCCTGGTGCCGGCCTCGAACCTGCTGCTGCCCGATGGCCATCCGCTGCACTTGCCCAATTATCTCGTGCCGCTGTTTGGGAAGTACCTCACCTTTGCCATCCTGGCGCTTGGCGCTCGATCTGGTCTGGGGCTATTGCGGCATTCTTTCGCTCGGCCACGGCGCCTTTTTCGCGCTCGGCGGCTACGCCATGGGCATGTATTTGATGCGCCAGATCGGCGACCCGCGGCGTCTATGCCAATGCCAGCTTGCCCGATTTCATGGTGTTCCTGAACTGGAAGGAACTGCCCTGGTACTGGTACGGCATCGACAATTTCTGGTTCGCCATGGCGATGGTCGTGCTGGTCCCGGGCCTTCTGGCCTTCGTCTTCGGCTTCCTCGCCTTCCGCAGCCGCGTCACCGGAGTCTACCTGTCGATCATCACCCAGGCGATGACCTTTGCGCTGCTGCTGGCCTTTTTCCGCAACGACATGGGCTTTGGCGGCAATAACGGCCTGACCGATTTCAAGGATATCCTGGGCCAGCCGATCTCCGCCGCGGGCACCCGCGCGGGCCTCTTCGCCGCCTCTGCTATCGCCCTGGCGCTTGTCGGTGCTACTCTGTTCGTTCATCGTCAATTCCAAGCTCGGCAAGGTGATGGTCGCCGTGCGCGATGCCGAAAGCCGCACCCGGTTCCTGGGCTACCGCGTCGAATATGTGAAGCTGTTCGCCTTCGTGGTTTCGGCCATCATCGCCGGCATTGCCGGGGCGCTCTATGTGCCCCAGGTCGGCATCATCAATCCGGGCGAGTTCGAGCCGGCCAATTCCATCGAAGTGGTGATCTGGACCGCAGTGGGCGGCCGCGGCACCATTATCGGCCCGATCATCGGCGCCATCCTGGTCAATGTGGGCAAATCGTTCTTCACCGGCGCCTTCCCCGAATTCTGGCTTTTTGCGCTGGGCGCGCTGTTCGTCGTCACCACCCTGTTCCTGCCCAAGGGCGTCGTCGGCCTCATCGGCCAATGGCGCAGCATGATGACCAAGCGCGAACAGCATGAGCGTACCGCTCCGCCGCCCTCCCCGGCAGCGGTTGAAGCCGGCGCCGATCCCCAACCCAATCCGGCGGAGTAAGCCATGTCCGAAAAAATCGGCACCATGCTCTATCTCGACGGCGTCTCGGTCTCGTTCGACGGCTTCAGGGCCATCAACAACCTCTCCATCATCGTCCATCCGGCCGAAATGCTGGCCATTATCGGCCCCAATGGCGCGGGCAAGACCACGATGATGGACATCATCACCGGCAAGACCCGCCCCGATGATGGCGAAGTGCTGTTCGATGGCCGCACCGACCTGACCAAGCTCGACGAGGCCGCAATCGCCAATCTGGGCATCGGCCGCAAGTTCCAGAAGCCCACGGTGTTCGAGAGCCACACCGTCTGGGACAATCTGGAAATGGCGCTGAAAAAGCCGCGCCGCATCTTCCCGACGCTGTTCTACGTCGCCAGCGACGAGGACATCGCCCGCATCACCGAAATTCTCGATACCGTTCGCCTGCTCGCCCGCAAGGACGACCTGGCCGCCAATCTCAGCCATGGGCAGAAGCAATGGCTCGAAATCGGCATGCTGCTGGCGCAGGACCCGAAGCTGCTGCTGGTCGACGAGCCTGTCGCCGGCATGACCGACAGCGAAACCGTCGAGACCGCCAAGCTGCTCAAGGAGATCGCCAGAACGCGCTCCGTCGTCGTCGTCGAACACGACATGAGCTTCGTGCGCGACCTCGGCTCGCGGGTTACGTGCCTGGCTGAAGGATCGGTGCTGGCCGAGGGGACGCTGGAGCAGGTCAGCGCCAATCCTGTCGTCATCGAACGTTATTTGGGACGCTGACATGACCGCCCTCTCCGTCCACGCCATCGACCTGCATTACGGCGCCGCCCAGGCGCTCAAATCGGTGTCGCTCGAATGCAAGCCCAACCGCATCACCGCCGTGCTCGGACGCAACGGGGTCGGCAAATCCTCGACCCTGCGCGCCATCACCGGCATCAACACCATCACCGCCGGCGATATCACCTTCGGCGCCGAATGCGCTCAAAAAGACCCCGCCCTATAAGCGCGCCCGCATGGGGATCGGCTATGTCCCGCAGGGCCGCGAGATCTTTCCGCTGCTCACGGTCAAGGAGAACCTGGAAACCGGATTTGCCAGCGTTGCCCGGGCCGACCGGAACATTCCCGCCTACATCTTCGAGCTTTTCCCCGTGCTGAAATCCATGCTGGGCCGGCGCGGCGGTGACCTCTCGGGTGGCCAGCAGCAGCAGCTTGCGATCGGGCGTGCTCTGGTCACCCGACCCAAGGTGCTGGTGCTGGATGAGCCCACCGAGGGCATTCAGCCCTCCATCATCAAGGATATCGGCCGGGCGCTGCAGTTCCTGCGCGACGAGAAGGGCATGACCATCCTGCTGGTCGAGCAATTCCTCGATTTCTGCCGCGAAATCGCCGACGATATCTATGTGATGGACCGCGGCGAAATCCAGCATGCGGGGCCGGCCAGCGATCTGGACCTGCCGGACGTGCGCCGCCACCTGATGGTATGATCAAATGAAAAAGCGCCCGGCCGAAGCCGAGCGCCTGTGGATATCGAAATGGACACCCAATTACTTGATCAGGCCGGCAGTCTTGCACTGCTCAAGGGTTACCGTGCCGAGATCGATCGAAGCGGTCGTCGCTTCAGTGGCGCCGTCAACCTGCTGCGTGCCCTCAAGGGTCGCATCGGCAGTGCTGTCGTCGGCAGTGGTGTCTTCAGCGCTTTCGCTCAGGGATTTTGTGGTTTCGGCGCTGGCCAACTCGTCGCAACGGGCCTGAACTGCCGGCAGATCCGCATCGGTAACCGTAGCAGAACCAACCATCGTGTCAGCATAGGCGGCGCCGCCAAACATAAGTGCCGAACCCATGACAATAGCGCAAGTAACCGTTTTGAAGGTCATTTCGTAAATTCCTCTCTTTGTTGCAGGGTAGTTCGCAAGAATCTTTGTCGGGTTCAAAACGTATAGGGCGGGCTTAGGTTCCCATGACTAGTGCATTGTCGATGGCAGCAGCCTTTCCCGTCGCGCCCCCGCAACGCGCACGCGGCGTCGGCCGCATCGCGACGAAACTGCGCGATGGCGTTACCGTGATCGATACGCTGTACCAGGACGGCTGCGCCAAGATCCGCCTGCCCAATACCCACAGCGCGGCCCTCGAAGCCGTGCTGATCAACACAGCCGGCGGGTTGACCGGCGGCGATCATGTGCAATGGGGCGGGGACGCCGCCCCCGGCGGCAAAATGGTGCTGACCACTCAGGCCTGCGAGCGCATCTATCGCTCCACCGGCGCCGTGGCCAAGGTGGAAACGAGGCTGAACGTCGGCGCCGATGCGCATCTGGATTGGCTGCCGCAGGAGACCATTCTGTTCGCAGCCAGCAAGCTGGACCGGCAGATCGACATCGAGCTTGCCGAGGGCGCCAGCCTGACCGCCATCGAAGCGGTGCTGCTGGGCCGCGACGCCATGGGCGAACTCGCCAGCGATGCCTATCTGCGTGACAACTGGCGTATCCGGCGCAATGGGCGGTTGATTCATGCCGAGGCGACGCTGTTGAGCGGGAATGGGAGCGAGCGCGAGGCGCTATCGCTGCTCGATGGGGCACGAGCCTTCGCCACCATCGTCCATATCGGGCCATTGGCGCTGCGCCGCCTGGAAACCGTTCGCGCCTTGATGCCATCGGGTGGCCGGATCGCCGCCAGCGCCATCGGGGAGCGGCTGGTGGTGCGCGCCATTGCCGGCTCCGGGCTTGCTTTGCGCCGCATGATCGTCCCAATTATTGCCGAACTTTCGGACGCGGGAAGCCTGCCTCGCCTCTGGCACCTCTAGGAAGAACCGATGAACCTGACGCCGCGCGAAAAAGACAAATTGCTGATCTCGATGGCCGCTATCGTCGCGCGTAAGCGCCTGGAACGTGGCGTCAAGCTCAACCATCCCGAAGCCATCGCCCTGATCACCGATTTCGTGGTCGAAGGCGCGCGTGACGGCCGCCCGGTGGCCGAACTGATGGAAGCTGGCGCCCATGTCGTCACGCCGCGACCAGGTGATGGAGGGCATTGCCGAAATGATCGCCGACATCCAGGTCGAAGCCACCTTCCCCGACGGCACGAAGCTCGTGACCGTGCACGAACCGATACGGTGACACCATGATCCCCGGCGAAATCATTCCCAAATCCGGCGATATCGAACTCAATGTCGGCGCGGCGCAGATCACCATCGAGGTCGCCAATACCGGCGATCGGCCGATCCAGGTGGGCTCGCACTATCATTTCTACGAAACCAATGCGGGGCTGCGCTTCGATCGCGAAGCGGCGCGCGGCATGCGGCTGGATATTGCGGCGGGCACTGCCGTGCGGTTTGAGCCGGGACAGGCGCGCGAGGTCAAGCTGGTGCCGCTGGGCGGATCGCGTGTCGTATACGGCTTCCGCCAGAAGATCATGGGCGCGCTCTAGGCGCATTTTCGGGCCGCAATCGCGGCGACAGTTTTAGACGGAGCCTCCTATGCCCGCTCGCATTTCCCGCGCCACCTATGCTGACATGTATGGCCCCACCACGGGCGACCTGGTGCGGCTGGCCGATACGGACCTGTTCATCGAGGTGGAGAAGGACTTCACCATCTATGGCGAGGAGGTCAAGTTCGGCGGCGGCAAGGTGATCCGCGACGGCATGGGCCAATCACAGCGGACGCGGGCGGAAGGGGCAGTGGATACCGTCATCACCAATGCACTGATCGTCGATCACACCGGCATCTACAAGGCCGATATCGGGCTGCGCGACGGGCGCATCCACGGCATCGGCAAGGCGGGCAATCCCGATACGCAGCCGGGCGTCACCATCATCATTGGGCCATCCACCGAAGTGATCGCCAGCGAAGGGCGGATCATCACCGCCGGGGGGATGGATGCGCATATCCATTTCATCGCGCCCCAGCAGATCGAGGAAGCGCTGATGAGCGGGGTCACCACCATGCTGGGCGGCGGCACCGGGCCGGCGCATGGCACGCTCGCCACCACCTGCACCGGCGCCTGGCATATCGGGCGCATGATCGAAAGTCGTTCGATGCTTTTCCGATGAACCTGGCGCTGGCCGGCAAGGGCAATGCCTCGCTGCCGGCGCCGCTGGAAGAGATGATCCTGGCCGGCGCCTCCTGCCTCAAGCTGCATGAGGACTGGGGCACGACGCCGGCCGCCATCGACAATTGCCTGTCGGTTGCTGATGCTTACGACGTGCAGGTGATGATCCACACCGATACGCTCAACGAGAGCGGGTTCGTGGAAGACACGATCGGCGCGTTCAAGGGCCGCACCATCCATGCCTTCCACACCGAAGGGGCGGGCGGCGGACACGCGCCGGACATTCTCAAGGTTGCCAGCCTGCCCAATGTGATCCCGTCGTCCACCAATCCGACGCGACCCTACACGGTCAACACCATTGCCGAGCATCTCGATATGCTGATGGTGTGCCATCACCTGTCACCCTCGATCCCTGAAGACGTGGCCTTTGCTGAAATCGCGCATCCGCAAGGAGACGATAGCGGCCGAAGACATTTTGCACGACATGGGCGCGCTCTCGATCATTTCGTCGGACAGCCAGGCCATGGGCCGGGTCGGCGAAGTGCTGATCCGCTGCTGGCAGACGGCCGACAAGATGAGGAAGCAGCGCGGCAAGCTGGCGCAGGAAACCGGCGACAACGACAATTTCCGCGTCAAGCGCTACATCGCCAAATACACCATCAACCCGGCGATCGCTCATGGCATGAGCGCCCATATCGGGTCAGTCGAAGTAGGCAAAAGAGCGGATCTGGTGATGTGGAGCCCGGCGTTTTTCGGGGTGAAGCCGGAAATGGTATTGCTGGGCGGCTCGATTGCCGCAGCCCCGATGGGCGATCCCAATGCCTCGATCCCGACACCGCAGCCGATGCACTACCGGCCGATGTTCGGCGCTTTTGGCAAGCTGCGCACCAACTCCTCGGTGACCTTCATTTCGCAGGCGGCGATGGACGATGGGTTGCGCGGCAAGCTGGGCGTGGACAAGCAGATGGTGGCGGTGAGCAATACCCGCAGCGGCATCGGCAAGGCGTCGATGATCCACAATTCGGCGACGCCGGAGATCGATGTGAACCCCGAAACCTACGAAGTGCGGGCGGATGGCGAATTGCTGACTTGCGAGCCGGCGACAGTGCTGCCGATGGCGCAGCGCTATTTCCTGTTCTAGATTCATCCGACAACGATAAGGCAAATCATGCTGCGCGCTGTTTCTCATCTGCCCGCTGGCTACAAGGGCAAGCCGTTCGATAGCGTCGTGCTTGAGCATGACGAGCGGCGGCTGCGGCGCAAGTTGCTGACCTTGCGCGGTGGCGACGAAGTGATGGTGGATTTTCCGCAGACGGTGACGCTGGATCATCTCGGCGCGCTGCAGCTTAAGGACGGGCGGTTGGTGGAGATCGTGGCAGCGCCTGAACAGCTCTATGAAGTGCGGGCGCGTGATGGCGGCCATCTGGTGCGACTGGCCTGGCATATCGGCAATCGCCACACCTCGGCGCAGCTTGAGGCCAAGCGCATCCTGATCAAGCGCGATCATGTGCTCAAACCGATGCTGGAGGGGTTGGGCGCGCGTGTCAGCGAGGTGCACGAGCCGTTCTTTGCCGAGCATGGCGCCTATCACAGCCATGAAGCGCCCGGCCACGCCTTGCTGGCGCGATGACGGAGACCGGCGATCTGCAAAAGCTGCTGACATGGCTATCGCCAGCATTTCCGGTGGGGGCGTTCGCTTGGTCGGCGGGGTTGGAGACGGCCATCGTGAGCCGGGCCGTGCATGATCGAGTCACGGTGCAGGACTGGATCGCCGGCAATCTGGCGCATGGCGGTATTCGGACCGATGCCATCCTGCTCGCACACGCGCATGGCGCGGCCAATGACGGCCCGGCCCTGCGTGAATTGGCTGACCTGTGCCTGGCGCTGACGCCGGCGCGCGAGCGGCACGATGAAACCACTATTACCGGCGACGCTTTTGCAATGGCGGCCAAGGCTTGGCCGGCCCGTGTCTATGACCTGCTGCCGCAACCCTGCCCCTACCCCATCGCTGTCGGCGCCATCGCGGCGGCGCATGGCATCGCGCTTTCGGCAACGCTGGCTGCGTTCCTGACCGCGCTGGGGCATGGGCAGGTTTCGGTGGCGATGCGGCTTGTGCCCATTGGGCAGAGCGATGGCCTTGCCATTATGGCGGCGCTGGAGCCGGCCATCACAATTGCCGCCGAGCAGGTGCAGATCGCCGGCCTCGATGATATCGGCACCATGGCCTATGCCACCGATATCGCCCAGATGACGCATGAGACTTTGCCGGTGCGGATTTTCCGCTCATGATCGGCGCAAATTCCCCGTTCACCCATCCGAGGTTGTCATGAAATCCCCCAATGGACCCCTGCGCATCGGTATTGGCGGCCCGGTCGGCTCGGGCAAGACCACGCTGTGCGAAATGCTGCTCAAGGCGATGCGCGAGCGTTATTCGATGGCGGTGGTGACCAACGATATCTACACCAAGGAAGACGCGCTGATCCTGGCGCGGGCGCAGGCGATTTCCGAGGATCGCATTGTCGGCGTGGAAACCGGCGGCTGTCCACACACCGCCATCCGCGAAGATGCTTCGCTGAACCTGGCGGCCATTGCCGATCTCAACCGCACCTTCCCCGATCTGGATATCATCCTGATCGAGAGCGGCGGCGATAACCTGGCGGCGACGTTCTCGCCCGATCTGGCGGACTTGACGCTCTATGTGATTTCGGTGGCGCAGGGCGAAAAAATCCCGCGCAAGGGCGGGCCGGCGATTTCACGCTCAGACCTGCTGGTGATCACTCATACTGATCTGGCGCCTTATGTGGGCGCCAGCCTTGAGGTGATGGAGAGCGATACGCAGAAGGTGCGCGAGGGACGCCCCTATGTGTTCACCGATCTGCTGCGGCGCGAAAGCCTGGAGCAGATCATCGCCTTTATCGAGAAAGCAGGCGGGTTGAACAGCGCCCAGGCGGCGGAATAGGGACGCGCGTTTCACACAAACGGCGTCAGAAGATTCCGGTCGGCAATTTCCATGCCGAAGCCGGGGGCCGAGCCGACCTTGAGACGGCCGTTTGCCGGCAGGTCTTCGCCGGCGAAGAGCTTGCCGAAGATGGGGCGGATGGTGCGGCCATCGGGGCTGGCGGCGACGTATTCGCAGAGCGGGCTTTGCGGCTGGCTGGCGATGAAGTGGTAGGAATATGGCCCCGAACCGTGCGGAATGACCGGCACGTCGTAGGCCGAAGCCTGCGCGGCAATCTGCAGCAACGCCGTCAGTCCGCCGACCCACATGACATCGGGCTGCAGGATATCGATGGTGCGCTCCTCGATCAGCCGGCGGAAGCCGTAGCGGGTGTATTCGTGCTCGCCGGTGGTCCATTTGAGCTTGGGATGCGCCTGCTTGAGCAGCCGGAAGCCCTCGATATCGTCGGGGTGCAGCACCTCTTCCCACCAATAGATATCGAGATGCGCGCAAGCCTCGGCGAGCCGAATGGCATAGGGGACGGTCAGCGCCATGTAACAATCGACCATCAGGGGAAAGCCGGGGCCGACCTTGGCGCGCTGGGCTTCAAGGAATGCGACGTTTTTCTGCAAACCGTCCTCGCCATCGAAATGGCTGTGCGGCAGTGGCACCTTGGCGCCCCAGAAGCCGAGATCCTTGACGGCATCGGGCGCGGGGCCGGTGCAATAGAAGGTGATCTCGTCGTGGCACTTGCCGCCGATGAGATTATAGACCGGCTCGCCCCGCAGCTTGCCCAACAGGTCCCACAGCGCCAGGTCGACCACCGAAATGGTGGCGATGGGCAGGCCCTTGCGCCCATAGGGCATGGAGGCGCGAAACATCTGGTCCCACATCTTGTTGATGTTGCGGGCGTCTTCGCCGACGAGGAAACGAGCGAAATGGTTGTGCACCAGCCAGGCCGCCGGCTCGCCGCCAAAGCCGGTCGCTACGCCAGTGACGCCCGAGGCGGTCTCGATCTCCACCACGATCGAGCCCATGACGCCGATGCCCCAGGACGAGCGCGAGGCTTTGTATTTGTCGTAGCCCGACATGGGATTGGCGATCAGGGTATCGATCAGCCAGTGGCCTTTGCCCTGCTGGAAATAATCGCCGCCATCGCCCTCGCTCTGGACCAGGAAGACGCGCACGGCGGCGATTGTGAAATCGGGCATCGTTGTCTCGGATCAGGGAAGGTGGAAGACCTGGACCAGATCGACGGCGACGGGGGTGCCGTCGTCGTTGTAGTCCATCACATCATCCATGAAGGCCCACCAGCGCTTATTGGCGTCGGTCTTGGGCAGGTCGGCCATGGTGTGATCGTCGGTGCGGATCAGGGTGGCGAACAGGTAATTGGTTTCGGGATCGTGCCAGATCGAATAATCCGACACGCCCGCATCCTTGAGCGCCTTGACCAGCTCAGGCCAGATTTCGTCATGGCGCTTCTTGTATTCGGCGATCTTATCGGGATGCACCCGCATGCGAAAAGCCACGCGTTCGGCCATCAGAAACTCCTATTGCAGGTTGACGAACAGGCCGCCATCGACCAGCAGCGAGGCGCCGGTGACGTAGGAAGCCATATCGGATGCGAGGAACGCCACTACCTTGGCGACGTCCTCGGGCTGGCCAAAGCGGCCCAGCGGAATGCGCTTGTTGAGGTAGCCGCGCTTGTCGGGATCGGACCAATCGTCCTTGTTGATATCGGTGGCGATGGCGCCGGGCATCACCGAATTGCAGCGGATGCCGTAAGGTCCAAGGGCGATGGCAACCGACTGCATCAAGGAATGCACGCCCGCCTTGGTCGGGGTGTAGTGGGTTTGCATGGCGCCGCCGACGAGGGCTGAAATCGAGGAGGTGGCGACGATGGCGCCGCCCGTGCCCTGGTCCTTCATGCGGTTGGCGGCGGCCTGAACGGCGAAGAATGCGCCGTTGAGATTGGTAGCCACCACTTGTTGCAACAGGGCCGGTGGCATGTCGAGAAAGGCGTGGAACGGACAGATGCCGGCATTGGAGGCGAGGATATCGACGCCACCGAAGGCTTCGGTGGTGCGTTGCACGAGGTCGGTGCTGACCGTCGAATCTGCGATGTCGCCCTCGATGGCTATGGCGCGCTGGCCGAGTTGTTCGATGGCGGCGATGGTTTCGTCAGCAGCGTCGCTCGCGCCCCGATCGGCACCCGCGAAATAGTTGATCGCCACGCTGGCGCCTTGCCGGGCAAATTCCACGGCAATGCCCCGCCCGATGCCGCGCGAGCCGCCGGTGACGATGGCGCGCTTGCCCTCAAGCAGCATCGGAGCCCTGCCCCGCCGTCGCGCGCATCGCGTCCAGCGTTGAATCGTGCACACTCAGCAGGTGGGCTTGCATGGCGGCTTCGGTCGCCGCCGCGTCCCCGGCTTCGAGTGCGGCCAGGATGACGCGATGCTCGGCCAGCGAGCGCGCCACAACCCCAGGGGTCGCTGCGGCGATGCGGCGGTATTCCATGCCCAGCACGTAGAGCGAATGGGAAATGGTGACGAGAAACGGGTTGCCGGTGGCAGCAGCAATGGTTTCGTGGAATTCGGTATCCGACAGGCGAAACGCCAGCGGATCGTCCATCAGCCCTTCCTGGACCTTGACCAGAGCGTGCAGCCGCTCGATCTGATCGGAGGCGACCCGCTCGGCGGCCATGCGGGCGATCATGCCGTCGATCATGCGGCGGCTTTCATAGAGCGAGCCCAGGTTTTCGCTATCGAGGGTGATGAGGAATTGCAGCGGACCCAAGAGGTCCGAGGCTTCGAGCGCGGTCACATAAACCCCGCCGCCCTGCCGCATGCTCAGCACGCCCAGGATTTGCAATCCGCGTAGCGCTTCGCGCAGGCTTGGGCGGCTGACCTGCATATAGGTGGCCAGTTCGCGCTCTGGCGGCAATTGGTCGCCGGGCTTCAGGCTCTTGGTGCGCACCATTTCGAGCAGACGCTTGGCCACCTGTTCGGCAACCGAAGCGCGCTCGACCGGGGCATAGGCGTTGATAGCGATCATTATTCACCCAAGGCGCGATTGCGCAACTGGTCGAGACTCACCGCCAGCATCAGCACCACGCCGCGCGTCACATCCTGCCAGAAGCTCGACACGTTCAGAAGTGTCAACCCGTTGTTGAGTGTTCCCAGGATCAGCACGGCCAGCAGCGTGCCCCAAACGCTGCCACGGCCACCGTTGAGGCTGGTGCCGCCCAGGATGATGGCGGCGATGACGGTAAGCAATTGCGCCCCCGCAGCGTTAGGGCCGGCGGCGCCCAGCATGGCGCCGAGGATGGTGCCGGCAAGGGCACCAGCGAGCGCCGAGATCACATAAAGGATGATGACCGTGCGTTCGACCGGGATACCGATGAGCCGCGAGGCCTCGGCATTGCCACCGGCGGCGTAGATGAAGCGGCCGAACTTGGTGCGCGTCATCAGCACCCAGAGGACGAGGAAGGTCACGACCATAATGATCAGCGGGATCGGGATGCCGACAAGGCGATCGGTGCCGATCCAGTTGAAGCCGGGGATCGAGAGCGGACGGGTGAGGCCCCCTGTCAGCACCAGGGCGATGCCGGAGACGATGCTCATCATGCCCAAAGTGGTGATCAGCGGATTCAGCCGCAGGCGCGTGGTGAAGAGGCCATTGGCCACGCCGATAGCGGCGGCAATCAGCAATGCGATCAGCACCGCGATCCACACCGGCACACCCAAACCGACGAGAAGCGAGATCATGACGCCGGTCAGGCCGGCGATGGCGGCGACCGACAGGTCCAGCCCGCCAGCGATGATCAGCGGCGTGCCCGCCGCGGCCATCAGCCCGATATAGGCGACGTTGAGGCCGATCTGCAGCAT
Source organism: uncultured Alphaproteobacteria bacterium (assembly GCA_963717095.1). Classification (GTDB taxonomy): domain Bacteria; phylum Pseudomonadota; class Alphaproteobacteria; order Rhizobiales; family Devosiaceae; genus Devosia. Next base: position 763,058 of record CAVQVF010000005.1, on the reverse strand, counting down.
GTTGCGCACGGTGAAGAAGAATGGCGACAGTACGGCGAAGACCGCCAGCAGGATCAGGTAAAACACCAGCAGCAGGGCGACGCCCGACCAGGGCTTGCCCAGGAGGTCCATGAAGCGGCGTTTGAACGACGGGGTCGCGGTTTGCATGGTCGTGGCCATCATCGGTTCCTCAGGCGGCAGTGCTGTTGGGTTCGGCCGTAGCGGCCATCAAAGCGGCAGGCATGGTGCCGCGTGGGAATTCCTGGGCAATCCGGCCCCGGTCGAGCACCAGCGAGCGGTCGCTGATGCCGGCGACCTCCTCGACATCGGACGACAGGATCAGGATGGCATAGCCGCGCCCGGTGAGTTCGCGCAGCTTGGCATAGATTTCGCGGCGGGCGCCGATATCGACGCCGCGGGTGGGTTCTTCGAGGATCAGCAGTTTGACGCCATCGGCCATCCAGCGGGCCAGGCACACCTTTTGCTGGTTGCCGCCGGAGAGCGTGCGCAGCTTTTGCTCGGGGCCCCGGGTGCGGATGCCGAGATCGCGAATCCAGTTGAGCGCGTGGTTGCGCTCGGCGTCCTCGGAAACGAACAGCCCACGGGTAAAGCGCCCCTGGAACGGCAGGGCGATATTCTCGCGCACCGTCAGGTCGGCGATGATGCCCTCGTGCTTACGTTCGGCGGCGACCAAGCCGATGCCGTCGTGCTTGGCGCGGCCCGGCGTGGTCGGGCGATAGGGCTTGCCGTCGAGCAGAACGGTGGCGTCGCGGTCGCTGTGGACGGCGCCGTAGACAGCGCGACCCAGCACTTCGACGCCGGAGCCAACCAGCCCGAAAATGCCGACGATTTCACCGGTATGGACCGAGAACTGCACATTATCGACCTTGCCGCGAACGCTGAAGCGCTCGACCGCGCAGCATTTCGGCGCCCGGCGCAGGGGGCGTTTCGGTAGGATAGAGATCGCCGGCGGTGGCGCCCAGCATGGCAGTGAGTACTTCGGCCTTGCTGGTCTGGGCGGTGATGAATTCGCCGGCATTGCGGCCATCGCGCAGCACCACCATGCGGTCGGAAATCTCGAAAACCTCGCTCATATAGTGCGAGATATAGACCACGGAGACCTGCTGCTCCTTGAGGCGGCGGATGATGGCGAACAGCATCGCCGCTTCCTGCTCGGTCAGCGCCGCAGTCGGCTCGTCCATGATCAGGATGCGCGCCTGGCTGGCAATGGCCCGGGCGATTTCGACGATGCGCTGCTCGGCGACCGACAGGCGCTTGACGTCCTGGCGGGTATCGAGCGCCTCGAAGCCCAGTTGCGCCAGCAACTGCCTGGCGCGCACATGGATGGTTTTGTAGTCGACCTGGGAAAAGCCGAAGCTCTTCTTCATCGGCAGGTCGCCGAGCAGGATGTTCTCGCCGACGCTGAGGTCCGGCATGATGGAGATTTCCTGTGGCAGGAGCTTGACGCCTGCGGCGATAGCGTCGGCCGGCTGGGCAAACACGACCGCCTGCCCGTCGACTTCGACAGTGCCCGCATCGCGCGTGTAGAGGCCGGTCAGTATCTTGACGAGGGTCGATTTGCCCGCGCCGTTGGAGCCGAGCAGGGCCACGACCTCGCCGGCCTCAAGCGTCAGTTCGACATCGCTCAACACGGCCACGCCGCCGAAAGACTTGCCGATGCCGCGCATAACGAGGCGTGAAGTGCTGGTCATGGCTAAACCCTAAACAGGAACCGGGGCGGCGGACCGCCCCGGCAAGACGATCAGTTGGTCGGGATCAGGTTGAGCGAGTCCTGCAGCTCCGGGAGCTTGCGGATTTCGGCGAGGTGCGCCTGATAGGCTTCCTCGGGGAACTCGAAGGTGATCGCATCGGGTTCGGCCGCGCACTTAAAGTCCTTGTAGAAGTCGCAGACATTGCCGTCGGTGACCATGTAGTGGGTCATCAGCACGGTATCGGGCACTTCCTTGCCGGCCAGCTCCATCAGCGACAGCGGGATGATGAAATTGCCATAGCGCTCGGGGAAGTAACCGACCGAGGCGACGAATTCAGGCTCGTCAACCAGGGTCTGGATTTCATCGGCGCCCATGCCCACGACGAGCAGATCAGCCTCACGGCCCGCCTGCTTGACCGCACGGAGCATACCGGTAGCCGCCTGATCGTTGATGGCGGTGATCATGATCGGCACGCCTTCGGGAATGCGCCCGATGACGTTGTTCATCTGGGTGAAGCTCTCCTCAAGGGTATTCTTGGTATCGATCTTGATGATGTGATCATCCGCGAAGCCAGCGACTTCGGCCTTGAAGCCCGCAACCTGGCCATTGGTGCGCATGGCCGGCACGGCGCCCGACTGTGGCAGTTCGCCGACGACGAAATAGCCTTCGGCCACCTTGTCGGCGCCGAACTTTTGCACGGCGGCCTGGCCCAGATAGGCGCCGCCCATGAAGCCGGACTTGGGATTGTTGGCGCCAAAGAAGCTGGCGCCGGGCATTGGAATATCGATGGCGATGACCTTGGTATTGGCATCGTTCATCTGCTGCATGATGGTGGCGCCGAAATTGGCGTCGGTCTGGAATTCGATAACGAAGTCCACGTTGCGCTGCAGGAAGCTCTGCGCATTGGCCAAAGCGGTGGCGCCATCGAGGCGGTTGTCGGCCACTTGCAGGTCGATGCCGGCGGCTTTCGCATTGGCGATCAGGCCCTCCTCGACCTTGAGGGCGAACGAAACGTCACGCGCGAGGTTGGCAAAGCCGATGGTCAGCTGCTTGCCGTTGCGCGGGGCATTGGCGGCGATGGCGTCGGCGACCATGGCGCCGAGCTGCTCGGCGCTGACCATGTTGCCATCAAAATTTGCGGGATCGAACCCGTGGAAGTCCTCGGCAAAGGCTGCGCCGGACATAAGCGTCGCCGTGAGCCCGGCGACAACCGCCAGGCGCAGTGTGTTCAAGACCATTTCTCTCTCCCATATTTGGACAATTGGTCTGTCCAATTATCCGATACATTTGCACGCTCGTTAGAGGGCGGCAATCCATAATTGGTAATTTGGTCAGGCCAATTTCGCATTGACCGATCGGCACGTGCCGCCCTAGCCTTGCGCCAAAACGGGAGGACAGCATGCAGGACGGGACGACCCCGGCGCTGAGCGTCGTGGCTTATGGCGATTCCAACACCTGGGGCGCCGTGCCCCAGCCGTATCGGGGCGCGGGCGGGCGATTTGGCCCCGAGCGCTGGACGCGCGTCATGCAGGCGGCGCTGGGCGAGGCAGTCGACGTCATCGAGGAGGGGCTGAACGGACGCACGACCTGCGTCGATGATCCCATCGAGGGTGAAATCCGCAATGGCGAGCGCTACCTGCCGGTCACCCTGCTGACGCATATGCCGATCGATCTGGTGATCATCATGCTGGGCACCAACGACTTGAAGGCGCGGTTGTCGATGACTGCCGGTGATATCGCCGATGGCGCCGGCAAGCTGGTGAACCTGGTGCAGCGCTCGACTGCAGGTCGCGGCGGCAAGGCGCCTGCGGTGCTGCTGGTCGCCCCGGCGCCCTTGGCCAAGCTGACCTGGTTGACGGAAATGTTCGAAGGCGGCAGCGCGAAATCCCAGCGCTTCGCCCAGGAATATGCGCGCGTCGCGACGGCGTTCAACGTGCCGCTGCTCGACGCAGGCACGATCATCACATCGAGCGACGACGATGGCATTCACCTCGACGCCACGGCACATCGAGCCCTCGGACTTGCCTTGGCGCAGCGCGTTCAAGCCATGTTCGGGCTCAGCCCTAGTCAAGGCTGAGCTCCGCTATCAGCGCCTCGTTGACGTTGATGCCGAGGCCCGGACCGGTTGGCGGGGTGACGACGCCGTTTTTGTGCCAGATCGGGCTATCCACAAGGTCGGTCTGGATCGAGACTTTGAAGGGTTTGAGTTCGATTAATCGCGCATTGGGTGAGGCAATCGACAAATGCAGACTTGCCGCCGTCAGGATCGCCGAACTCCAGGCATGGGCATTGATGGTGATGCCGGCTTTGCCGCAGGCGGCATCGATCTTGTGAAAGCCGGTAATGCCTTCGGAACGCGCTGGATCGACGCCGAGAATATCGACGGTGCCGGTATCGATCAGCCGCTGGTAGCCACTGACCGTGAATTCGCGCTCGCCGTTACCGATAGGGACATTAACCGCCGCCTTGAGCGCGCGATAATCGTCGATCTGGGTGGGATAGAACGGCTCCTCGATCCAGCCAATATCGTATTCCGCCATGCGGCGCGTGGTGTCGATGCCGGTCTGGCGATCCCAGCGCATGCCATTGCCGATATCGACGATGATGTCGTAATCGGGACCAACGGCCTCGCGCAAAGCAGCGATGAACGCCACGTCGTTATCCGGGCCGGCCTTGCCGATATCGGAGAGGCCGCGCTTGGCAAAGCCCAGCTTGCCGCCGACAAAGCCCTGCTCCTTGAACGCAACGACTTCGGCGACGTTCAGCTCGCGCGTGGCCTTGTTGACGTGGTTGCAGGCATAGGCCGGCAGGCTCTCGTGCCGCTTGCCGCCGAGGAGGTCATAGAGCGGCTTGTTCTCGATCTTGCCCTGGATATCCCACAGCGCCATGTCGAGCGCGGAATAGGCAAAGCAGGCAATACCGCCCTCGCCATACCACCAGGCGTGGGCGCGCATCTTGTCCCAGGCTTCGGCAATGGTGATCTCGCCAGCATCCTTGAGCAGCGGCGCGAAGCCCTCGTCGATCAGCGTGCGCGTGGCCTTGCAGGCCTCCGGCCACATGGCAATGCCCTCACCCCAGCCCACCAAGCCATCGACCGTTTCCACCCGCACGAAGACGGTGAAACGGAAGTTGTCGGCGTCGTTGGTGTCCTGATAGCGGATCACGCTGGTGCGGATGCTGCCGATGCGCATTGTGTGCTGTCCTCCTGCAATCGGTCCGTTGGCCGGACTCGTCGTGCTGATCGATTGACTAGCACCGAAGCGCCTGCTACGTCAATAAGTGGTCAGACCACTTGGCCACTTGCGCGAAAATGGCACAACAAGCCAAGCGTGCAGCGAGGAGAAAACGGGCGTGCCTGTCAGTGATTTCAGCGGCGAAGCTCCCCTCAAGAAAACCGGCCTGACGGAACGGCTGGTTGCCCGCATCCTGAGCCTGGTGACCACCGGGGAACTCAAGCCGGGCGACCAATTGCCCTCCGAGCGCAAGCTCGCCGAAACCTTCGAGGTGTCGCGTCCCACCCTGCGCGAAGCACTGCGGGCGCTGGACGTGCTCGGTGTGGTGGAAGTGCGGCACGGCGGCGGGGTATTCGTTTCCCAGCTCGAAGCCAGTGACCTACTTGGCCCCCTCACCTTCTTCCTGACGCTGCGCGCCAGCGAGGTGGAGAAGCTCTACGACGCACGTCGGCTAATTGAAGGCGAGATCGTGGCGCTGGCGGCTGCAAGGGCGAGCGCAGCGGATTTCGATGCGCTGGCCCACCTTGTGGATCGGCAGGAAGCGGCCAAGACCGAGCCGGCGCAATATCGCGATCTCGATACGGCGTTCCACCGCAAGCTGGCCGAATTGAGCGGCAATGATTTCCTGGCCCGCGCCGCGCAAAGCCTCAACGTGCTGGGACTGGAATTCCGCAAGACCGCCTCCGAAACACCCAATGTCATCGCCACCTCGATCACCGATCACCGCGCCATTATCGTGGCGCTGCGAGCCGGGAACGCGGAAGCGGCCCGCGCGGCGATGGCGACCCATATGAACCACGTCCTGCAATCCACCCAAGCCTCCATGAAGGCGAGAGAACAATGAGCGACACACGCTGGGGCCTGCCCAAAGTGACCGAGGCCGATATTCTGGCTGGCGGTTTTTCCACCCCCTGGGATGCCCCCTATATTCCGCCCTTCCCGTTCACCTTCCGTAATGCCGAAGTGCTGACGGTGTTCTGGCGCACCGATCCCGCCGCCGCGGCATTCCTTGCCCCTCCCCCGGTCGAGCCGACGGGCGATGTGGTGGCGATCCACATCTACAAGATGAACGACACCAGTTGGATCGGGCCTTATCACGAGGCCAATGTGATGTTTGGCGCCAAGCTGCCGAACGGTCGCAGCGGGGCCTATTCGCCCTATCTGTTCCTCTCTTCGGATGGCGGCGTGGCGCATGGCCGCGAGGTGCATGGCCAACCCAAGAAGCTGGCCAATCCGTTCCTCGATTTTCGTGGCGACCTGATCGTCGGTGGCGTCGAGCGCAATGGCATCGACGTCATCACCGTGACCACGCCCTACAAGCAGCAGGCGGTCGATCCGGCCGAGATGCGGGCGCATTTCGATTTCGCCACCAATCTCAACCTCAAGGCGATCAACCACATCGATGGCACCCCGGCCATCCGCCAGATCACCTCGCGCAAGCTGACCGATGTGGTGGTGCATGAATGCTGGCGCGGGCCGGCCACGGTCGAGCTGCGCCCCAATGCGCAGGCACCGGTGTTCCGGCTGCCGGTCATCGAGCCGCTTGAGGCGTTCTATTGGCGCGCCGATTTCACGCTCGTCACCGGCGAGATCGTCCACGATTATCTGGCGGAGCAATAATGCGCGTCGTCGTCACCGATTATACCTTTCCTAGCCTGGATGCAGAGAAGGCTGCGGCGATTGCGGCAGGGGCAGAATTCGCGACCTTTCAGTGCCGGACCGCCGAGGAGGTTGCAACGGCCGTCGCCGACGCCGACATGGCGGTGGTGCAATTCGCGCCGCTGAGCCGGGCCGCCATTGCGGGACTGGCGCCGGGAGCGGCCGTTATTCGCTACGGGATCGGGTTCGACAATATCGATATCGCCGCCGCTAACGAGCGCAGCGTGCCGGTTGGCTACGTGCCCGATTATTGCCTCGACGAAGTGGCGGACCACACCACGGCGCTGATCCTTATGCAGTTGCGCAAGGTCGTCGCGCTGGACGCCAGCCTGCGGCGCGGCGAGTGGAGCGCGGTCAAGATCGCCAGCCCGATGCCGGCCTATGCCGATACGACGATCGGGTTTCTGGGCCTGGGGCAGATTGGCCGCTCGGTGCTCAAGCGCCTGGCGCCGTCCGGCTTCCGCTTCATCGTTGCAGATCCCATGCTGGATGAAGCCACCGCGCAGAGCCTGAACGTGCGGCGCGTGTCGGCGGAGGAACTGGTGGCGCAGGCGGATGTGCTGAGCCTGCACGCTCCCGCAACAGCAGAGACAACCGGCTTCATCAATGCCACCCGGCTGCGGCAGATGAAATCGGGCGCCTTCATCGTCAACACGGCCCGTGGAGCGCTGATTGACGAGGCGGCGCTGGCGGCGGCTCTCAAGGCTGGTACGATTGGCGGCGCGGCTCTTGACGTGTTCGGCAGCGAGCCCCTGCCCGCCACGTCGCCATTGCGCGACGCGCCCAATGTCATCCTGACACCGCATGCGGCCTGGTATTCCGACCAGGCGATCACCCGCCTGCAAGCGCTGGTGGCCGACGATATCACCGCGCACCTGGCTGGCCAGCCATTGCGCAAACCCGTACCCGGATCCACAGGGAGATAGGCATGAGCGACAAGGTCAATATTGGCGTTATCGGCGCGGGCTGGTGGGCGACGCTCAGCCATATTCCGAACCTGCTGGCCAATCCGCATGTCAACGTGGTGGCCGTCAATCGTCCCGATCAGGATGGGCTAGACAAAGTGGTCACGAGCTTTCCCGGCGTGCGCCCTTATCTCGACGCCAAGGCCATGCTTGAGAACGAAAACCTGCACGGCATCGTCGTGGCGTCGCCGCACACCTTGCACGCCGAACATGCCGGACTGGCGCTGTCGCGCGGCCTGCATACGCTGATCGAAAAGCCGATGGCGACGACCGCCGCCGATGCGCGGGCGCTGGTGGCGATCGCGCAGGCCAATGGTGCGCAGATCGTCATGCCTTATGGCTGGAACTACAAGCCTATCGTAGATATCGCCCACCGCCTCGTGGCCGAGAGGCAGATCGGCGAGGTGCGCCATGTGGTGGCGCAGATGGCCTCCGCCCTGACCGACCTGTTCGGCGGACAGCCGATGGCCGAAACCAAGGACCACCTGTTCCGGCCACCCGTCTCCACCTGGGCCGACCCCAATAATTTCGGCGGCTATGGCTGGGGGCAATTGACCCATGGCCTAGGTGCATTGTTCCGCATTATCGACCTCGATCCGGTCAAGGTGTTCGCCAAGACCGGGCTGTCCCCGGCGGGCGTGGATTTCTACGACGCGGCCGTAGTCGAACTCAGCAATGGGGCGACCGTATCGCTGTCGGGCTCGGCGACCGTGCCGAAATCGCGCGGCTACCAGATCGATATCAGGGTATTCGGCACCGAGGGCATGTTGCTGTTCGATGTCGAACGCGCGCGTGTCGAAGTGGTCCGCCATGACGGCAGGACCCATATCGAGAGCCTGCCTGCCGATGCTGGCGACTATGAATCGATTGCTCCGATCACCCTTTTGGTCGATCTGTGCCGGGGCGTGCCGGCGATCAATCCTGCCGATGGCGTGGTGGGCATGCGGGCTGCCGTATTGCTCGATGCAATGTATCGCTCGGCAAGATCGGGGCAGATGGAAGGGGTGCTTTGATGCGGTTTTCCGTCACCTGTTGGTCGTTTCCCCAGTTGACGCTGGCCGAAATCGGCGGGCTTGCCAAGGTGCTGGGCATCGAGGGCGATCGACCTCGGCTATTTCTATCGCTCGTCGCTCGACAAGGCCCGCCTGCTGACCGAACCGGAGCGCTATGCGCAAGCTATCCGCGCCACGGTGCCGATCGAGATTTCCAATCTCTATCACCTGTTCGGCGCTGATACGGTCGAGCGCAATCTGGCCAATCCGGCGCATCGGGCCGAAAACCTGGCCGATTTCCGGCAGGTGCTGAAGTTCTGCGTCGGTGTCGGGACGCCGACTGTGTTTATCCTGCCCGGCATGATCAACGGCGCGCAAAGCCGCTCGCAAGCGCTGGGCGAGACGGTGGAGTCGCTCAAGCCGCTGTTGGACGCGGCGGCACAGGCCGGGATCACCGTCTGCATCGAGCCGCATGTGCATTCCTATCTCGAAAGCCCTGCCATTACCGCCGAGCTGTGCCAGCGGGCCGAGGGGGTGAAGCTGGCCATCGACTATGCCCATTTTGCCGTATCCGGCTATCGGCAGGAGGAAATTGACGTGCTGGCGCCCTGGTTCGGTCACGTGCATTTGCGGCAAGCGCGACCGGGTTCACTGCAGACCAAGCTCGAAGAGGGGACGCTGAATTTCCCTGCGATGTTCGCCACCTTCCGCGACGCCGGCTATAGCGGCTGGCTATCGAGCGAATACGTGCATCAGGGCTATTTCGACACCATCCACGACGACGTGCTGACGGAGACTGTGAAAATGCGAGACCTGTTCCGCGCCTGGAGCGCCCAATGAGCGGCGCCATCATCGTCACCGGCGGCGCCGGCGGGATCGGCAAGGCGATTGCCCGGCGGTTACATGCCGATGGGCATAAAGTCGTGGTGGCTGACCGCGATGAAGCAGCGGCCAAGGCCGTGGCGGCAGAGATCGGCTGCGATGCGCAGGCGCTCGATATCGGCGAGGAGGCTTCGGTGATTGCCGGGGTTCGCGCTATTGCGGAGCGGCATGGCGGGCTTTACGGCTTGGTCAACAATGCAGGCATCCACATGCAGTCGCTGGTGGTGGAAACCAGCGCCGACGACTGGGACCGCATCCACCGCGTCAACAGCCGAGGCACCTTCCTGATGTGCCGGGAGGCCGCGCGCATCATGGCCGCCCAGGGCGATGGGCGCATCGTCAACATCATCACCAAGCTGGGGTTCGGCAATCCGTTCTCCTCGGTTTACATCGCCTCGAAGAACGCCATCTGGGGGCTGACGCAGTGCCTGGCCATCGAAATGGCCAGCAGCAATGTGCGCGTCAACGGCATCGCGCCCGGCCATGTCGGGCCGGGCACCGGCATGGAAGCCGCGTTTCGCCGCAAGGCTGAAAAGCTGGGCAAGGAATGGGCTGAGTTCGAGGCCGAGGTGGTCTCCACCATTCCGCTGCATCGCTGGTGTACGCCCGACGATGTGGGCAATGGCGTTTCCTGGCTGATGGGTCCCGACACAGGATTCATCACCGGCGAATTGATCAATATTACCGGGGGTTTCCAGGCCTATGCGGCAACGCCTGCGGCCGAGACCGTGCGGGAAGCCGCTCAGCGGGGACCAGCTAAGTGAAGCCGCTGCAAGGTAAAATCGCGCTGGTCACCGGCGCGCGGGCGGGGCTTGGGGCTGCGACGGTGCTGGCCTTGGCGCGGGCTGGGGCCAACGTTATTGCTACCGGACGGCGCGAAGGGGATTGTGCTGCGACCGTCGCTGCGGCGGGCGCGGAAGCGTTGGAGCTGGCGCTGGATGTGGCCGACCTTGCCGCAATTCCGGCGCGAATCCAAGCAGCATTGCGGCTGTTCGGGCGCGTGGATGTCCTGGTCAACAACGCGGCGACCATCGAGCCGATGGGGGCCTTGGGGACGCTCGACGCGTTAGCTTTCGATCACGCAATGCGCCTTAATGTTAGCGGACCGGCAGCGCTGACGAGCGCGTTGTGGCCGCATATGGCCAATGGGCGCATCATCAATATCGTCAGCGGCGCCGCCAGGTCCGCCCTGCCCGGTTGGGCCGCCTATTGTGCCTCCAAAGCGGGCCTGCTGATGCTGACCGAGTCGATAGCGCTCGAAGGCGCCGGGCAGAACCTGCTGGCCTTTGCCTTTGCTCCCGGCCTGGTCGATACGCAGATGCAGGCTTCGATCCGCGCTGCCAAGATCAATCGCGTTTCCGACGTGCCGCGCGAAAACCTGCTGCCCGCCAGCACCCCGGCCCGCGCCATCGCCTGGCTTGCAGCGGGCTATGGAGATGACCTTGCCGGTCAGTTTATCGACATAAGGGACGCTGGCCTGCAAGACCGCATTGGCGCCGATATGGGCGAGCAGGTTTAGGGGCTGCCGCCGCGAATTTAGAATGCGGTGGCCCCCGACAGGAGGAGCAATAGCAGCAGGGGCGCGAGTTCGCTGCCGGGCTGGCGCAGGGGTGGCCAGCCCCAGGAGGTGCGGTCGCGCAGGTAGCGCGACATGGCGCGAATAGCCAGATGGGCGCCTATGGCCAGGGTTCCGCCAAGCCCGATATTGAGCGCCGCCAACCCGGCGCTTGCCACGAGTACCCCAATTGTGGCGCCTATCTCGATAATCCGAAGATCGACGGCTCCGGGCGTGGTGTGCCCATGTGTTGCCGTGCAGCAGCCGACGCGCAGGCAGGCGAGCTTTACCGGCAGGTAGGCCAGGTTGATGGCGATGCCATAGGCGAGCAACACGAACCTGCCATCCAGCCCAAACCCCGTCACTACAGCCCATAACGCCGCCGCATAAAGCGCCGAGCCCACCGTTGCGCCAGACCACGAGGCGGGCGCCGATGCGGTGCTGCGGCGGATGACGCCAATAATGATGCGGTAGCCGGTGCCCCCGATGAACGCGGTGCCGAACAGGAACCCCAGCCCAAAAGCCGGCCAGAAGCTCCATGGGGGAAAGCTCGCCGCCGCGACGAGCCCGAACGCCATGGATGCGGCCACCGCGCCGGCGAGCCGAAGCGCGAAAACGCCACGCGGTTTTGCCTTATCGTTATTCATGGCCGCACGCCGCCACGCACGAGTGCCTGCTTATCGCCCGGTGTCATGTCGAAGGCGCTGCGGAAGGCGCGGTAGAATGTTGCCTGGCTGTCGATCCCGCAGGCATGGGCGACGTCGGTAATCGACAACCACGGCTCGGTTTCGAGCAGATTGAACGCCTGCGCGATCCGCAGGTCGGCCAGCGTTCGCGAGAACGACCTTCCGCTCGGTTCGAACAGCACATGCAGCTGGCGCAAGGAAATGCCCAGCTCATTGGCCACCCGGGCGGGGGCAAGCTCAAACTTGTGCAAGTCGCGCGCCAAAATCTCGCAGGCCGCATGGAACAGCCCTGATCGCAGCGCGGTGCGGCTTTCCGACAGGCCGAGCTTGAGCCGGCCGCGCGCCAGCAAAAATAGCCAGGCGAGGTGGGTGACGGCTTTTGCGGAGTCCGCCAGGACGGGCGCCGGACTGGTCAGGGCATTGAACAGTGCCGAGATTGGCCTGCCGAAAATGCCCGTCTGCCTGGAAGTCGTCGCCAGCAGATTGTCCAGATTGGCGTCAAGAGCGATGTCGTCATTAAGGGGGATGCGCAACATCCGGTAGTCGAAGCCATCGTCCCGTTCCGGATAACAGGTATAGGGCATGTCGGAATGGCTGAAAACCATCTCGCCATCCCCCACCCTTTGCATGGTGCCGTTTCCTATATCCATAGTGCCAACGCCGCTGACCTGCCGAAGCATGCACAGGCTGTTGCTGGTCATGCGGGCGATATCGGCCTTGGTGCGACGAAGGATATAGGGCGACGCCTGCATATGGGAGACGGTGGCGCCTCCGACCTCGACGGCGCTGAAGCGTCCGGCAAAGCTGGCCCGCCGCTTGCGGTCCAATTCGATGGTGACACCGAACAGGCTCTTGCTGCGCACCTCGCGCCAATGCTCGAAGCGGTCTGCCGGGGCGATATCGTCGGTGGTGAAACTGAACACGGCGCTCCCGGACCGGCAAAGTATAAAACGGGGTGGACGAAGGCGCCGCCAATAGAGAGCGAGCGCCCAGGCAGGTCGAAAACCCAAGGGCCGATGGCTACCTCGGCCTGCAGCATACCCGCCATTTCATTGCCGTAGAATAATTTCTTCAGAAAGAGCGGGGTTTTGCGCGCAGTGAGAGGACGGGTTTGGCCGCGTCTGTAATTGTGTACGCGATTGGAAACCTGGTTCCGCATCGGCGATCAGCCTGGCGCTGGCACGACCGCCCGCTTCGAGCGGCGAGCGGCAATCACACTGAACCTTCAGGGATGAAATGAAGAATCCGATAAGAATGTATGCGACCGCGTCGAGTGCGACCAAAGCACGGTTAGCGGTGTTACTGGCGCTGATAGCCGCTTCGGCAGGTGGCGGCTGCGTAAGCGAACTTTGGACGCCCCTGTCTACGACGTACCCGATCGAGTACCCACCTCCACTGCCGCAGTCACTGGTCGTGGACAACCCAACCGACAACAATTCGTCTTCGGCTCAGCCGGCCCCATCAGTCCCATCAGCCCCACCGAGCACAGGGCCCGTGTCGCATTAGTCGCTATAATGCGGGCTTCACCATGTGACGGCTTGGCACATGCCGGCCGTCACATTTGCAACCTGAGTAAAAGCAATTGCCGCGCCAGGCTGCAGGCTCCACTAGAGCCTATGACTTCAAACGATAGCCGGTACGGAAAATCCAGGCGACGATGGCCAATTCGACGGCGAGGAATGCCAGGGTCGCGCCCAGGCTGATGCCGACATTGACGTCGGAAATGCCATAGAAGCTCCAGCGGAATCCCGAGATCAGGTAGACGATGGGATTGAACAGCGACACCGTATGCCAGAATGGCGGCAGCACGCTCAGCGAATAAAACGTGCCCCCGAGGAAGGTGAGCGGCGTGATGATCAGCAGCGGCACGGTCTGCAACTGGTCCATGCCCTTGACCAGAATGCCGATGATGAAGCCGAGCAGGCTGAAGGTCACCGCCGTCGCCACGAGGAAGAACAGCATCCAGACCGGGTGATCGATGCGGATGGGCACGAAGAAGCCGGCTGTGAGCAGCACGATAATGCCCAGGATCAGCGATTTGCTGGCGGCCGCGCCAACATAGCCGAACACGATCTCCATCGCCGAGACCGGGGCCGACAGCAGCTCATAAATGGTGCCGAGGAATTTCGGGAAGAAGATGCCGAATGAGCCGTTGGACACCGACTGCGTCAGGATCATCAGCATGATCAGCCCGGGCACGATGAACGCGCCATAGCTCACCCCGTCGATCTCGGTGATGCGCGAGCCGATGGCCGAGCCGAAGACCACGAAATACAGCGACGTCGAAATCACCGGCGAGATGATCGACTGAATCCAGGTGCGAATGGTGCGGGCCATTTCAAACCAGTAGATGGCCTTGATCGCTTGCAGGTTCATTTGCCGTTCCTCACCAGGCTCACGAAGATATCTTCCAGCGAGCTTTGTTTTGTCTGCAGATCCTTGAAGCCGACGCCGCGGCCGGCCAGTTCGCCCAGCAGCGTGGAGATGCCGGTGCGATCGCCCTGCGCGTCATAGCTATAGGTCAGCACCATGCCGTCATCCGAAAGGGCGAGGCTGTCGGGCGCGAAGCCATCGGGGATGGTGTCGAGCTTGTCCTGCAATTGCAGGGTCAGTTGCTTGCTGCCCAGCTTGCGCATCAGTTCGTGCTTGTCCTCGACCAGCATCAGCTCGCCCTTCTGGATGACGCCGATGCGGTCGGCCATTTCCTCGGCTTCGGCAATGTAATGGGTGGTGAGGATGATGGTGGTGCCGTCGTCGCGCAGGCGACGCACCAAAGCCCACATGTCCTTGCGCAGTTCGACATCGACGCCGGCGGTCGGTTCGTCGAGAAACAGGATACGCGGCTCATGGCTGAGCGCCTTGGCGATCATCACGCGGCGCTTCATGCCGCCGGAGAGCTGGACGATCTTATTGTCCTTCTTGTCCCACAGCGTCAGGTCGCGCAGTACCTTTTCGATATGGGCCGGGTTGGGCTTGAGGCCGAACAGGCCGCGGCTGTGGGACACCGTCGCCCAGACGGTCTCGAAGGCATCGGTGCTCAATTCCTGCGGCACCAGGCCGATCATGGAACGGGCAGCGCGATAATCCTTGATGATGTCGTGGCCATCGACCGTGACGGTGCCCGAGGACGGATTGACGATGCCGCAGATGATGCTGATCAGCGTGGTCTTGCCGGCGCCGTTGGGGCCAAGCAGCGCCAGGATTTCGCCCTTGCGAATCTCAAGGTCGATGGCCTTGAGCGCGGTGAAGCTGGTTCCATAGGTCTTGGAAAGCCCGGAAATGGTGATGATCGGCTGCATGACCGGCTCCTGCTGGCGAGATGGGCGAGGCGATGTCGTTCACTCCGCCGTGATCAAGTGGTGCCCGATGGATGGAATAGCAAGGGCGCATGTCTGGTTTGCGACTTGGGCGTGGCAATGGTAGCGGGCCGCGGTGCCGAATACCGACTTAAGAATGAGCGCTCCGACCGTGCCGGTTATGCCAAATTAAACGCCTCGCAGGCATTTTATCGCCGATGAACACAGGCCAGCCCGTCCAATAACGGCAAGCCAGGTTGAAAGGTGCACTCTCGTGACGGCTCTATCCCCGGAGACAACAGTTTTGGAGCCTGTGCCCGCGATCTCCAGGATCACGCCAGACCTCGTTCTGCGGATGGTCTCCGGGTTCGCTGCCAGCGGCGTTGGAATGGCTTTGCTGACGCCCGAGGATACCATCGCCTATGCGTCCCCGGTGTTCGCGGAACTTTGGGACATTCAGCCGGGCGCGCGGAATTTTTCCGATATTTTGCGGCATTGCCATGAGGCGGGGACCGGGCCGGTTATTGCGACCGACGATTTCGATGCCTGGCTGGCCAATGCCAATTCCAAGCGTCGCAGCATGGCGGAGCGCGCCTTCGAGGTCGACATGCATGATGGCCGCTGGTTCTGGACCACGGAGGCGATATTCGACGGCGGCTGGCTGCTGCTCACCATCTCCGAAATCACCCAACTCAAGGCGCATGAGCGCACGCTGCGCCAGGCGCGCGACGCCGCCATGTATTGGGCGGAAACCGATGCCCTGACTGGGCTGCATAACCGCCACTTCGTCATGCGGCGCCTGGTGGAGCTATGCCAGGATGCGCAGGTCGCGGGAACGGCGCTGTGCGTGGCGCTGCTCGATATCGATTATTTCAAGAGCGTCAACGACGTGCATGGGCACGATGTCGGCGACAAGGTGCTGCAGCATTTCGCGACGATCGGCCGGATGGCGGTGCGCAAGAACGACCTGTTGGCGCGGGTGGGCGGCGAGGAATTCCTGCTGATCCTGCCGGAAGTCGAACTCGATGCGGCGTTCGGCGTGGTGGACCGGTTGCGCCAGCAGATCGCCGAGGCCTGGCCGGTCGGGCCCGGCGTGCTGAGCTACACCGTTTCAGGGGGCGTGGTGCAATTGCGTGCCGAGGAAACCGCCGAACAGATTTACAAGCGCGCCGACCAGACGCTCTACCGCGCCAAGACAACCGGGCGCAATCGCATCGAACGGCATTGAATGGGTGGGCTGGGCTGAACCGACATTCAGGGTGGCATTGCCGATATGGAGCCCCGATCTGATCCCCTCCCCCTTGAGGGGGAGTGTTTACTTTGAGCGTTTTGGGGATTCTAGTGTGGTTTGAGAATGGGTGATTTGCCGGGAGAGGAATGATGGATTGTCCGCGCTGCCAGGGTGGCAACCTGATCAAGACTGGCCCCAAGGATGGCCATCAACGCTATAGGTGCCGCGATTGCGGCCGTTACTGCACCGACAAGCCGCCCCGCTTCAGCGCGCAGACCAAAGCCCTGGCGCTGAAGATGTATGTGAACAGCGTGGGCATCCGCAAGATCGCCAAGTTTGTCGGTGCCTCACCGGCCGGCGTGCTTAAATGGATCCGCAAGGAACACGCTGCGGTGCAGGCCCGCCTGGCCGAGCAGGTGGCCCCAGCTGTGTGCGCACAGGCTCAGGGCGATGGGATCGAGATGGACGAAATCTATACGATCATTCAAAAAAAACGCAGCGGGCCGTCGTCTGGACCGTCTATAGCCGACGCCTGAAACGGGTCGTGGCCTATCATATCGGCGACAAGGGCGTCGACAGCGCCACCGCCATCTACCGACTAGCCGTCCAGGCACTGGGCAGGATCGACACGATCTTTTCGGATGCCAATTCCTGCTACCACATCGCCTTCGACAGGCTCGGGGTAGACACGCCCCATATCCAGACCAAGGCCCAGACCCATCTGATTGAGTCTTCCAATGCCTCGATCCGAGACAATCTCGCCCGCTTCATGCGCAAGTCCAAGCGCTTCTCCAAGACCGCACAGATGCTCGACATCACACTCGCACTCTTCTTCAACAGGCATCTCATCGCGAGTCCAAGGTAAACACTCCCCCCGTCAAGGGGAGGGTTAGGGTGGGGGTTCCCGGCTTTCAATTAAGCCCATACCTCTGGATGAGCCTCTTGATAGTTCAGAACCCCCACCCTCAATCCCTCCCCTCAAGGGGGAGGGAGGCAGATCGCGCCTCTCAATGCTCAGGGTAAATGTCGATCAGTCCTAGGTGGGGTGTCGAAGGCGTCGCCACAACCGAGTATGCGGCGTTCTCGACACCCCCACCCCCAAAATACGCAGCAAGCCTGAATGCCATAGACGCTGATCGCGCCCTCAGTCCCCCGCGGCACCGGCCAGAAACGGCAGCAGTTCCGCATCAAGCTCGGTATCCACGGCATCGGTGAACACATTGGTGGCGACCATCAGGCCGGCGAAGGCGATGAGGTCGACAAGGGTCTTGTCGGTGTAGAGGGTGGCGAGGGCCGTCCACACATCGTCGGGGATGGACTTCGGGTTTTTGCCGATGGCGGTGCCGAGGCGTTGCAGCAGGGCTTCGGGATCGGACAGCTCTAGCGCATCTGGATCGTCACCACCCTGGATCAGAGCACGGCGCATGAAGCTGGTGCCGACGATGCTGGCAGAGGCCAGGCTGATGGCGTGGGCGAAAATCCAGATCGGGCGATCGCCGAGGACGGGGCGCAGTTCGTCGCGCAGGGTGAACCATTCGCCATAGACGCGCAAAGCCGCCGGAGAATGCAGCAGCGTGCGCTTCATATTGGTCATGCGGCTGCGCAGGCGCAGTTCTTCGTCATGGGCGGCTTGCTGTTCGGGCGTGGCGGCGGCGTAGGGGAGTTGCGGAATACGGGCCATGTCAGGCGACAGCCGGTTCGACATCGTGGACGGTCGCGCCGCGCTCAAAGGTGTTGCCGACGGTGCAGATGGCGTGGGCTTCGGCGATCAGCGCCTGGCGTTCTTCGGGGGTGAATTCACCCTGGATATCGAAGCTCGTGGCGAAGGATTCGACGCGCGACGGCAGGTCATGGGCCTTCTCGTGGGTCACTTCGACATCGACTTTGATCAGCCGATCGAGCAGGCCCAGCTTGCGGGCGGCGATGCGCACGCTCAGCACGAGGCAACCCGCCAGAGCCGCATCCATGAATTCGAGCGGGGTGAAGCCTTCGTCGGACGCCAGATTGGCGAGCTTGGCGGCAGCGCCCGATTTCGCCTGTACGCCGCCATGCCCGGCATGATCCAGCGTGGCGCCGACTGTGGTGGAGCGAGTGACGATATTGGGCATGATGAGCGCTTTCGGGGTGATGGGTGCCGCGTTATTACAATAGCTTAGATTGTCCCGCGAAGGCTCCAGTGCAAGGCAAAGATGGGGGTAAACGGGCGCAAAGAACCGCTTTATCAAAAGCTGTGGGGAATGGAGAGATCGATTTCACTGCGATTGCAGAAAATGGAACTGGACCGCAGGGCGATCAGTGGGCTTTGAGATAAGGGCAGGATATCGATAGGCTGGACCAGGGCGTGATAAGGTTGCATCAATCACGCGCCCCGAGCGGAACGATCAGGAGTTTTTAGAGATGAGTCATTCGATTTTCCGGGGCAGCGTCACGCGCCGCCAGTTTGGGGCCCGCGCCGTGGCTGCGACGGCCGCCATGGTTGCCCTGCTCAGCGTTAGCCCGGCCGTTTTGGCCCAGGCCGCGTTCGACCCGGAAGCCGTGATCGAGATCGGTTCGCTCTACGAGCCGCAGAACCTCGACAACACCGCAGGCGCCGGCCAAGGCATCAACGAAGCGTTCAACGGCAACGTGTATGAAGCGCTGTTTCAGTTGACCGATGCCGGGACCGTCGAGAAGTCACTGGCGAGCGATTACACCGTCAGCGACGATGGGCTGACCTATACGTTCAAGCTGCAGCCCGGCGTGACCTTCCATTCGGGCGACCCGCTGACTTCGGCCGATGTCAAGTCGAGCATCGAGCGCGTTACCGCCGAAGCCTCCAAAAGCTCGCGCAAGAACAGCCTCAAGACCATTGCCAGCATAGAGACGCCGGACGACGCGACCGTGGTGATCACGCTGTCGGAGAAGTCGATCTCCCTGCCCTACAATCTGAGCTATGTGTGGATCGTCAACGACGCCGCAGCCAGCATTGCCGACAGCGAAGACGGCACCGGGCCTTATACGCTGGCCGATTGGCGCCGCGGCTCGACGCTGTCGCTGGACCGCAACGACAAATATTGGGGCGAGGCGCCGACCAATGCGGGCGTGACCTTCAACTATTTCACCGATGCCACCGCGCTCAACAATGCGCTGCTGACCGGCGCCGTCGATATCGTCACCTCGGTGCAGAGCCCCGATGCGCTGGCGCAATTCGCTGACAATGCCGACTTCACCGTCACCAATGGGCAGTCGACGACCAAGGAAATCCTGGCGTTCAACGATCGCGCCGCGCCGTTCGACAATGTCCAGGTGCGCAAGGCCGTGGCCCGCGCCATCGACGACAAGAAGCTGCTGGAATCGATCTGGGGCGAATATGGCACGCTGATCGGCTCGTTCGTGCCACCGACCGATCCTTGGTATACGGACCTGACGGCTGTGGATGCCTATGATCCCGAAAGCGCCAAGGCGCTGCTGGCCGAGGCCGGGTTCCCCGATGGCTTTACGTTCACGCTGGATACGCCCGACTACGATCCGCATCCGATCGTGGCGGAATTCATCAAGAGCGAACTGGCCAAGATCGGCGTGACGGTGGAGATCAACATCATCACGGCGAACGAATGGTACACCAAGGTTTACCAGTCGCACGACTTCGCGGCGACGCTGCAGGAGCACGTCAACCACCGCGATATCGTGTTCTACGGCAATCCGGACTTTTATTGGGGCTACAACAATCCCCAGGTGATCGACCTGATCAAGCAGTCCGAGGCCAGCGCGACGACTGATGAGCAGACCGCCAAGCTGGCCGAGGCCAACAAGCTGATCGCCGAAGATGCGGCATCGGATTGGCTATACCTCTATCCGCAGATCGTGGTATCGGCTGCCTCGGTAACCGGCTATCCGGTCAATGGGTTGAACTCGCAGTTCTTCGCCTACAATATCGAAAAAGCCGCGGAATAATTCCGCGCGAGCCGGCGAAAGGGGCTGCCTATTCTCAGCTATATCCTGCGCCGGCTCGCCATTCTCATCCTCTCCCTGCTGCTCGCCTCGGTGGTGCTGTTCGCGCTGCTGCGCCTGCTGCCGGGCGATCCGGCCAATGCCCTGCTGGGCGTGGGCGCCACTGCCGAGCAGATCGCGGCGGCGCGGGCGCAGGTGGGCTCGGACCTGCCGCTGGCGGAGCAATTTTTGCGCTTCGTCTCCAGCCTGGCGCGATTCGACCTTGGCACCTCATTCGTCAGCCAGGCGCCGGTGGGCCCGGAAATCCTCGACCGGCTGATGGTGACCATTCCGGTGACGATTCTCTCCTTCACGCTGGCGGTCCTGATCGCCGTGCCGCTGGGCATCATCTCGGCGGTCAAGGCGGATCGCTGGTATGGCGCGGCGATTTCGGTTGTATCGCAGTTCGGCATCGCCATTCCGGTGTTCTGGATCGGCATTTTGCTGGTCACCGCCTTTGCCATCAATATCCGGATATTTCCCTCGGGCGGATTTCCGCGGCATGGCTGGGCGGAACCGCTGGATGCACTGCGCAACCTGGCGCTGCCGGTGCTGACCATTGCCCTGGCCATGGCGGCCTCGCTGCTGCGCTATGTGCGGTCGGCGACGCAGGATGTGCTGGGCAGCGATTATCTGCGCACGGCGCGAGCACTGGGCTCCGGGTTCACCGAAGCGCTGCTGCGTCATGGCATTCGCAATGGCGTGGTGCCGATCATTTCCATTTTGGGGATCGAACTGGCCTCGACCTTTCTGGGCGCCGTGGTGGTGGAGAAGGTGTTCGCCCTGCCCGGCCTGGGCTCGATGCTGCTGCTGGGGATTTCGCAGCGCGATTATCCCAATGTGCAGGGCGTGCTGTTCGTCTCGACACTGCTGGTGCTGCTGATCGGCTTCATGGCCGACCTGGTGCAGCGGCTGGTCGATCCGCGCCTGCGTGACCGTGCGGTGGGCTCGCCATGAGCGCCGTTGCCGCCGTTCCCAGCCGTAAATCCCGCCGTTCCTGGCTGCTCGCTGTCGGGCTGACTTTCGTCGGGATCAACGTCGCCGTCGCGCTGCTCACGCTGGTCTGGCTGCCTTATGACCCGTCGAGCACGGCGGGCGGGCGGCTCGAGGCGCCATCGCTGCTGCACTGGGCGGGCACGGACCGGTTGGGGCGCGACCTGTTTACGCAGATCATGATCGGCGCGCGCATCGGCCTGATCGTCGGTGCCGGCGCGGTCACTATCGGCGCGGCGATCGGGGTGACGCTGGGCATGTTGTCGGCTTTTGCGACACGCTTGCTCGACGACGCCTTTGCCGCCGTGTTCGACATCCTGATCGCGTTTCCAACGCTGTTATTGGCGATGCTGGTGGTGGCGGCCAGCGATACGGCAAACCTGTGGTCGGCGGTCGTGGCGCTGGGCATCGCGATATCGGCTATCGTGGCGCGGCTGACGCGGATTCTGGCCAAGCGCGTCATCGGCATGGATTACATTACCGCAGCCCGAACCTCCGGCACGTCATGGCCGAGAATCGTGTTCAAGCACGTGCTGCCCAATATCTGGCCGACGCTGCTGGTCAATTTTGCGCTGCAATTCGGCATCGCCGTCATTGCCGAAGCATCGCTGTCCTATCTCGGCCTCGGCGCGCCGCCGCCTAACGCCTCGTGGGGCCGCTTGCTACAGGAAGCGCAGGGCACGGTTTATACCGCGCCATTCGGCGCCATCGCACCCGGCATCGCGCTGCTGATCCTCGTCATCGGCCTCAACCTTTCGGCTGACGGGCTGCGCGATATCGGCGATCCAACACGGCGGCGGTCGCGATGAGCCTATTGTCGGTCGAGGGCCTGAAGATTGCTGCGGCGGACCGGACCTTGGTGTCCAACCTGTCGTTCGCCGTCGAACCCGGCGAGCGCATGGGGCTGATCGGGGAGTCGGGGTCCGGCAAGTCGCTGACGGCGATGGCGATCACCGGGTTGCTGCCAGGCAATATCGTGGTCAGCGGCTCGATCATGCTGGATGGTCGGCAGGTCATCGGCGCGGACGAAAGCCGGCTGAGACAGTTACGCGGCAGTGCCACGGCAGTGATTTTCCAGGAACCGCTGACGGCGCTCGATCCGCTGATGCGGCTGGGCAACCAGATCGCGGAGCCACTGAAGCGGCGCTATCGGCGCGAGGGGCTGGACCCCCAGCATATCGGGCGCGAAGTGCTGGACTTGATGGAAATGGTCGCCCTGCCCCAGCCGGAGCGGATCGCCGCCGCCTATCCCTATGAAGTTTCCGGCGGACAGCGGCAGCGGGTGGCGATTGCCATGGCGCTGGCGTGCCGGCCCAAGCTGCTGATCGCGGACGAGCCGACGACGGCGCTGGATGTGACGACGCAAGCGGAAATCCTCAAGCTGCTCGATAGCCTGGTGCGCGACCTCGGCATGGCGCTGCTGTTCATCAGCCACGACCTGCCGGTGGTGGCCAATGTGGTCGATCGGCTCACGGTGTTGCGCGATGGCGTTTCCGTCGAGCAAGGCGCGGTGCGCGATGTGCTCGGGGCGCCGAAAAATCCCTATACGAAAACCCTCGTCGAAGCGGCACGAGCTTTCGACCAGGCACTGGGGCGCAGACCATGATCCTGCGTGTCGATCATGTCAGCTTCGGCTATGCCCGCGACCGGCTGGTGCTGGACGATGTCAGCCTGACCGTGCAACGCGGCAGCAATCTGGGCATTGTGGGAGAATCCGGCTCAGGCAAGACCACGCTGCTGCGGCTGTTGCTGGGGCTCAATCGCCCAATGGCGGGGACCATACATTTCGGCGAACAGGTGCTGGACGCTGGCAATCGCGGCTTCATGCGCGATTATCGCCGCTCGGTGCAGGCGGTGTTCCAGGACCCCTATTCCTCGCTCGATCCGCGCCAGAGCGTTTACGGCATCATCGCCGAGCCGCTGCAATCGCTGCAATATCGCGGTGCCGCATCGCGAGGCGGTCGAGGCGGCGCTGGTGGCGGTTGGATTGCCGCCGGATGCCATGAACCGCTATCCGCACGAATTTTCCGGCGGACAGCGGCAGCGCATCGCCATTGCCCGCGCCATCGTCGCACGCCCCGAGCTGGTGCTGGCCGATGAAGCGGTCAGCGCGCTCGACCTGTCGACGCGCATTCGCATCGTGGAACTGCTGAAAACGCTGGGACGGACGATGACGCTGGTACTGGTCTCGCATGATCTGGGCGTCGTCGCTTCGCTCTGCGAAGACATCGTCATCCTAGAGCGGGGCCGGATCGTCGAGAGCGGCAAGACGCGGCAAATCCTCGACAATCCGCAACACAGCTATACGCGCAAACTGCTCGACAGCGCCCCGCGCATGCCGGCCTGAATTTCGGTGAGACACATGGCTTCTGACTACGACGCGACGATCAAGGACTGGCAGGCGCAACGCGTTTGCCCATCTCACCGCCGAGGACGGCTGGCTGAATGTCATCGGCCGGTTCTGGCTGGAAGACGGCACGGCCAGCGTTGGGACGGACGAGAGCAATGACATCGTGCTGGGCGCCGGCCCTGCCCTTTTGGGCAGCATCACGCAGGACAAGAACGGCGTGGCGTTCCAGCCGGCCGGCGCCGCGCCGATCGTGCTCAAGATCGATCCGGCCAATCCCCCGCGCTTCGCGCTCGGCTCGCTGCGGCTGGAAGTGACGACGATGGAGGGCCGCAATGCCCTGCGGGTGCGCGACGTGGACGCGCCGGAGCGGGTGAATTTTCCCGGCGTGCCGTATTTTCCGATCGATCCGAATTGGCGCAAAACCGCCGACTGGGTGAAGCTGGACCAGCCCGTGCAGATGGAAGTGGACACCGTATTGGGCATTCCCACGACGGTGACCGTGACGCGCAAGGCCGTGTTCAGCCATGATGGCATCCGCTATGAACTGCTACCGACGCATGGCACGGCGAGCAAGCCGCAATTCGTGCTGCGCGACCTGACCTCGAAAAGCGAAACCTATGGAGCGTCGCGGTTTCTCTATGGCGAGGAACTGACCGAAGACAGCATCGTGCTGGACTTCAACAAGGCGTTCAACCCGCCCTGCGCCTTCACGGTGCATGCGGTTTGCCCACTGCCGCCGCCGGGCAATATCCTGCCCATTCGGATTGAAGCGGGGGAACAGCGGCCAAAGGGGCATTAGGATCAATCGAGATTCAGTTTACCACTGGGCATTGAGAGCCTCGATCTGATCCCCTCCCCCTTAAGGGGAGGGTTAGGGTGGGGGTTCTGCACGCGCAATATGCTCGCCCACAAGTATAGGCCCAATTGAAAGCCCAGAACCCCCACCCCATCCCTCCCCTCAAGGGGGAGGGGGCAGATCCGGGCTCCCAAAAATCACGGCAGACTTGAATGTCGATTCACCCTAGGGTGGGAAGAATTCTCAACGGAGAGTGGAGCTTGGCTTAACCAGAGCACCCAGCCTGCCGCCAGTTTCCCCACCCCGGCCCTCCCCTCAAGGGGGAGGGGGAAGAAAGAGCGGCCCAAGGATCGCTGGTCCGCAGTGCCATTATGATGCGGGGGAAAGCCCGCTGAGTGTCATCTAACCGTCAACCGCAGCGCATTAGGGCTCCGCGCAACAGTCGGCCCGTGTCGGGCCATTACGCAGATCTGGAGCCCGTCATGCGCCATCTCATCCTTGCGGGCCTCATGCTCGCCACCGCATTCACTCCGGCCTTCGCTGCCGATGATACGCTGGTGCTTTATACCAGCCAGCCCAATACCGATGCGCAGGCCACCGCCGATGCGTTCATGGCCGCCAATCCGGGCATCAAGGTGGAATGGGTGCGCGATGGCACACCGCTGATCATCGCCAAGCTGCGCACCGAAATCGAAGCCGGTGCGCCCCAGCCCGACGTGCTGCTGATCGCCGATAGCGTGACCATGGAAGGGCTCAAGCAGGAAGGCCTGCTGCAGGCCTATCCCGAGGCCAATGTGGCAGGTTTCGAGCCGGGCCTGATGGACAAGGACTTCAGCTATTTTTCGACCAAGCTGATCACCACCGGCATCATCTACAACACCGCCGCCACGATGGTTCCGACGAGCTGGCTGGACCTGACCAAGCCGGAAGCCAAGGACCAGATCGCCATGCCGAGCCCGATGACCTCGGGCGCAGCCATGATCCATGCCGTGACGCTCACCAGCAATCTCGATGGCGGCTGGGACTATTACACCGCACTGGCCGCCAACGGAGCCTTGGCTGCGGGCGGCAATGGTGACGTGCTCAAGGCCGTGGCCGGCGGCGACAAACTTTATGGCATGATCGTCGATTACCTGCCGATCCGCGAAGCCGCCAAGGGCGCTCCGGTCGGCTTCGTGTTCCCCACCGAAGGCGTTTCGGCGGTAACCGAGCCGGTGGCAATCCTCAAATCGGGCAAGCACCAGGAAGCGGCCAAGCTGTTCATCGATTTCCTGCTCTCGGAAAAAGGCCAGCAGCTCGCCGCCACCATGGGTTATGTGCCGGCCAGCGCCAGCGTGGCCCTGCCCGCCGGCTATCCGGATCGCGCTTCGATCCATGTCCTGGGCTATGACACCGCCAAGGCCCTTGCCGAAGACGCGGCGAACAAGGAAAAGTTCACCGAGATCTTCGGCCAGTAAACTTCAAGGACAGCGTGACCGATACACGGTTAAACGGTTCCAGCGACACGAACATTCACCTCTCCCTCTCGGGCAGGATGGGCGTGTCGGCTGGTTGGATGACGGGCACTGCATTGCCCGTCATTTTCATTTTTGTGGTCATCGGCGGGCTGTGCCTGCTGCCGGTGCTGCGGCTGATCTGGGCGGCGCTGGCCCCGGGCGGGGTGTTCGATCCCTCCATTTTTCTTGAGCGCGCAGCCAAGGCATCGACGCTGAAAGCCACGCTCAATACGGTGGATACGGCGTTTTTCGGCGCGGTGCTGGCGCTGCTGATCGGCGTGCCGTTCGCGCTTTTGGTATCGATGAGCGACATGGCCGGGCGCAAGCTGGCCGGGTTTCTGTTGCTGCTGCCGCTGATGGTGGCGCCCCAGGTGACGGCGCTGTCGTGGATGCACCTGCTGGGACCATCGAGCCCATTGCTCGGCATGTTCGGGCTGGCGCCGCCGCCGGGCACGAACAATCCGCTGCTGGGGCGCGGCGGGATCATCGCGCTTTACGGGTTTCAGCACGCGCCGATCGTGTTCATTACCGTGCGGGCGGGGCTGGCGGGGATTCCGCGCGACTATATCGAGGCGGCGCGTGCGTCCGGCATGCGGCCATTGCGGGTTTTGCTCGATGTGGTGCTGCCGCTGGTGCGGCCCTATCTCGTGGCGGGCGCGGCCTTGGCCTTCGTGTCCGGGATCGGCAATTTCGGCATTCCGGCTCTGCTTGGGCATGCCGGTCAATTACCTGACGCTGACGACGCTGATCTACCAGCAGTTGTCCAGCTTCGGCTCCGGCGTGCTGCCGCAGGTGGCCTCGCTGTCGATCCTGATCGGCGTGCTGGCGTTGGTTGGGGTTGGTTTGCAAAGCGCTGCCCTGCGCGGGCGCGGGCATCGGTTCACGGCGGGAACACCGGCGCGGTTCGCGCTCGGGATGTGGCGGCTGCCAGTGTCGGTGGTGGCGTTCGTGGTGCTGCTGGTGATGATCGCGCTGCCGATCCTGGCGCTGCTCGGCACCTCGCTGATCCCCTCCTATGGCGTGCCGCTGACCTGGGCGACGCTGACGTTCGACAATTATGCCGAAGTGCTGACGCGGCAGGCGTCGACGATCCGGGCGTTTGTCAATTCCACAAGTCTTGCAGGAGCGGCGGCGGTGATACTGGCGCTGGGCGCGGTGCCGCTCGCCATTGCGCTGACGCATCTGTCGCGGCGCGGCCAGCGGCTGGCGCATGGGCTGGTCGACCTGCCCTATGCGCTGCCGGGCATCGTGCTGTCGATCGCCTGCATCCTGCTGTTCCTCAAGCCGCTGCCGCTGATCGGCAGCCTTTACGGCACCGCCTGGATCATCCTGATCGCCTATCTGATGCGGTTTTTGGCGCTGGCCTTGAAGCCGGTCACCACCGCCATCGGGCAGATGTCGCATGACCTGCTGGAAGCGGCGGCGTCATCAGGCGCGGGGCCGCTGCGGCGGGTGTTGACCATCACCGGGCCATTGGCGGCCCCGGCAGCGGTGGCCGGCGCGCTATTGGTGTTCATGACGGCGTTCAACGAATTGACGGTATCGGCGCTGCTGTGGTCGGGCGGACACGAGACGCTGGGCGTGATCCTGTTCAGTCTCGAAGAAGCGGGCCTGGCCACCCATGCGGCGGCAATCGCGGTGACGACGATCGGGGCCGTCGTGGTGTTGTTGCTGGTGGTGGACCGGCTGGGGCGGAAGCTGCCGGCCGGGGTTTTGCCCTGGCGTTAGGCGGGGATGATCCAGGCATCGGTAACCGCCACTTTAACCCCCGCGCCAACCGAGACCGGCTCTGGGCTGTCGAGGACCAGGGGTTCGCCGGTGCCGGCAATGGTCAGGTGCAATTCGTAGACCGGGCCTTTGTAGCTCAGGCTGTCCACGATGGCGGGAATGCCGGCATCGGCCAGGTGGAGGGATTCGGGGCGCAGCAGCAGCTTGGCCGGGCCGGGTTGCGCCGTTCCACGCGCGGCGAAACTGATAGCCGGCGATGGTGGCGCCCTGCCCGTCCGCTTGCGCGGTGACGATGCTGCCGCGGCCGACGAAGCCGGCGACCATGGCATTGGCGGGTGAGCCGTAAATCTGCTGCGGCGTGCCCAGTTGCTGGATGCGGCCGGCGTCGAGCACGGCGATGCGGTCGGCCAGGGCCAGCGCTTCGGCCTGGTCGTGGGTGACGTAGACGATGGTGGCGCCGGTGCGCTGGTGGATGGCGCGGAAGGCCTCGATCATCGAGGCGCGCAGATGCACGTCGAGATTGGCCAGGGGCTCGTCGAACAGGATGGCGGCGGTTTCGGCGACGAGGCAGCGCGCCAGGGCGACGCGCTGGCGCTGGCCGCCGGACAGTTCATCGACGCGGCGGGTTTCGAAGCCCGCCAGATCCACTGTGCCAAGCGCCTCGCGCACCTTGGCGGCGATCGTGGAAGGCTCGGTGCGGCGCGCCTTGAGCGGATAGGCGATGTTCTGGCTCCACATCCATATGCGGCCACAGCGCATAGGACTGGAACACGATGCCGACGCCGCGATCCTCGGGCGCGTCCTGGCGTTCCGGCGTGGCGATGGTGCGGTCGCCGAACAGGATGCGGCCGGCGCTCGGAGCCTCGAAACCGGCGATCAGGCGCAGCAGCGTGGTCTTGCCGCAGCCGGAGGGGCCGAGCAGCGCGGTGAACGAGCCGGCGGCGAAATCCAGTTCGATATCGGACAGGACGGGATTATCGCCAAAGCGCTTGGCGATGGATTGCAGATGGATATCGGTCATGCGCGCGACCTATAGGGCAGATATGACAAATTGGCGACAGCGCCTAAAGCTTGACCAAGCGTCCGGCCCTGCACCTTGCCGGCGAGAATATCGAGGGCGGCTTGGGGCAAATCGGAAAGGCCGATTTCGCTGACGAAGGGCTCGAAGGCGGCGGGGTCGAACAGGGTGGCGAGGCGGCTCCAGGCGGCGGTGCGGGTCGCGTAGGGTTGCATGACGCTGTCGATGCCCAGCAGGGCGACGCCGCGCAGGATGAAGGGCAGCACGGTGGTGGTCAGCGGGATGCCGCCGGCATTGCCCAAGGCGGCGACGGCGCCGTGGTAATTGACCTGCTTCAGCACCTTGCCGAGCATGGGCCGCCGACGCAATCGACCACGCCGGCCCAGCGGGCGCTTTCGAGCGGCTTGTCGGGCGCGGCCATGATGTCGTCGCGGGAGATGACATCGGCGGCGCCGAGTTGGCGCAGGCCATCGGCCAGGTGCGGGCGGCCGGAGACGGCGATGGCGCGGTAGCCGAGGCGGGCCAGCAGATGCACGGCGACGGAGCCGACGCCGCCCCCGGCTCCGGTGACGAGGACGTCGCCTGCATCGGGGGTGAGACCGTTGGCTTCCAGCCGGTCGATGGCGAGCATGGCGGTGAGGCCGGCGGTGCCCAGCACCATGGCGGTGCGGGTGGACATGTTTTGCGGCAGCGGCACGAGCCAATCGGCATCGAGCCGCAGTTTTTGCGCGTAACCGCCCCAGCGGGTTTCGCCAACGCGCCAGCCGGTGAGGATAACCTTGTCGCCAGGGGCGTAGCGGGGATCGGTGCTGTCGAGGACGGTGCCCGAGGCATCGACGCCGCCGATATGGGGATAGGTTTTGACGATGCCGCCACCGCCGGTCAGCGCCAGGCCGTCCTTGTAGTTGAGGTCCGAGTATTCGACGGCGATGGTGACGTTGCCGTCCGGCAGGCGGGAGTCATCGAGCGTCTGGACGCTGGAGGTGATGACGCCGGTGTCGGATTTTTCGGTGAGGAGGGCTTGGAAGGGCATGGGTGGGCTCGGGGGGCTTCGGAGCTCTACCCTAGCGCTCCCCGCGAGGGGGAGGGAACAGGTTTGTGGGTGGGCCTTGGCTGCGCGCGCACTAAGCACCCTCTCGCCCGTCTCGGCCTTTGGCCGATCCACCCTCTCCCGCGAGGGGAGAGGGGCGACGACAGAAAATCCACAGTTCCCCTTCTCCCCTGCGGGAGAAGCGTGCCCGACGGGCGGATGAGTGGACCTCTCCTAGCGCAGCGCGGAGGAAGGCCCCCTCACCCGACTGAAAACCTGGTCGACCTCTAACCCAGAGGGAGAGGTCAGAGCTACCGAGCCGCCCAGTTCATGCCGCGACGCAGAATCGTGTTCATCTGCGGCACCTTGAACTCGCTGGCGACGTGGCCGAGGGAGGAATAGAACACGCGGCCCTCCCCGTGCTTGCGCTTCCACACGACCGGCATGGTGACGCCGTTGATCCAAGCGGCGTGGTCGCCGTTGAAGGTCGTGGTCGCCAGCACCTCGTTGGAGGGATCGACATGCATGTAATACTGCTCGGAATGGTAGGCGAAGCTGTCGATGCCGGCCATGACCGGATCGTCCGAGCGGGTGATATCGACGCGGTAGTCGATGATATTGCCCGGATGGGCGACCCACTGGCCGCCGACCATGAATTGGTATTCGACCGCATCGCGGAAGGCGTCGCCCATGCCGCCGTGATAGCCGGCAAGGCCCACCCCGCCCTGGACCGCAGCGACGAGGTTGGAGACCTCTTCCTTCTCGATCTTGCTCATGGTGAAGATCGGCACGATCAGGCTCAGGTCCTTGATCGAGGGATCGGCGAAGGCCTCGGTGGTGTTTTCCACATAGACCTTGAAGCCGTCTTCTTCGAGCATGGTCTTGATGATAGCGGCGCATTGTTCGGGCTCATGCCCGCTCCAGCCACCCCAGACGATCAGTGCTTCGCGCATAATAGTTCCTCCGAATATGCTTTAGCCCAGGCGGCCATTGACCAGTGACTGCGACAGGGGCGCGGGCCGCTCGACCGGCGTGGTGATATCGACGACGCGGCCCGATTGCGACGAGGTTTCAAAGGCTTCCATGACTTCGAGCACATGCAGCGCAAGATCGCCATTGGCCCGGTGCGGGCGATTGGAGACGATGCCATGGGCCATGTCGGCCAGGCCGATGGAGCGGTAATTGCCGTCGCCGGCATAGGGCATGTCGGTTTCGATATCGGCCCATTCGCCGCCCTTTTTCAGCAGCTGGATCTGGCCGCCGAAATGGTTGGGATCGGGCACGATCAGGGTGCCTTCGGTGCCGTAGATTTCCAGCGGCACATGCTTGTGGGCGGCGACGTCGAAGCTCATCGTCACCTGCACCACGGCGCCGTTGACGAACACCAGCGTGCCCGAGACGTGGGTGGGCACATGGACGGGGATGACCTCGCCGGCGCGTTCCTTGGCAGTGATCGTGCGGGTCGAGCGCACCATGGAGCCGAAGCCCGAAACCTTGGCGACGGGCCCGAACAGGTTGACCAGATCGGTGATGTAATAGGGGCCCATGTCGAGCATCGGGCCGCCGCCGGCTTCGTAGTAGAACGCCGGATTGGGGTGCCAGCGCTCATGGCCGGGGCACATGAAATAGGCGGTGCCGCCGACGGGCTGGCCCGAGCGTGCCCTCATCGACGATGCGGCGCGAGGTCTGGTGGGCGCCGCCGAGGAAGGTATCGGGGGCCGAGCCGACGCGCAGGCCCTTGGCCTTGGCGGCGGCGATCAGCTTCTGGGCTTCGGCGAAGACGATGCCGAGCGGCTTTTCCGAATAGACGTGCTTGCCCGCGGCGATGGCGCGCAGGCCGACATCGACGTGGGCCTTGGGGATGGTCAGGTTGAGGATGATATCGATCGACGGATCGGTGAAAATATCGTCCAGCGCCACGGCCTTGAGGCCGAATTCATCGCCCCGCGCCTTGGCGGCGGCCGGGTTCATATCCGCGACGGCGCGGATGTCGAGAATGGGGAAGTCCTTGCTGGCCTTGAGGTAGGCGGCCGAAATATTGCCCAGGCCGACAATGCCGATTCCAACTTTATCCATGATTTATCTCCCCGCTTCGGTATCTGAAAATTCGGTTGTGTTGCTGCGGCGCGCCGGGCCGGTGGTGCCCCAGGGCGAGCCATAAAGTTCGCCGAGCGCCACGGCGGCGGCACCACGCGCCCAGAGTTCGTCGCTGACTTCGTCGATGACGATTTGCGCCACGTTCTTGAGTGGATCGGGGATCGCCTTGGCGAAGGCGACGCGCAGCGAATCCAGTAGGTAATCGCCCAAAGCCAGCGTCGAGCCGACCAGGATGACGCGCGGCGGCGCGAACAGGGCGACGAGATTGGCGATGGCGATGCCCAGGGCCGAGCCGGCGCGGGCGGCGGCGATGCGCAATTCGTTGTCGCCCTCTTCGATCAGGCCACGAACGCGGCCCATGCCCTGCCCCAGTCGAATAGCGTCGCGGACGCGCGAGTCGCCGTGGTCGCCGTTGAGGATGGCCTGTTCGCTGGCAATTTCGGAGAGTTTGACGGCGTGTTCGGGGTCAGATCCCATGATCATGTCGCCCAGCGTCAGGCTGAGTTCGCGGGCGCCGCGGAACAATTGGCCGCCATGCAGCACGCCGAGGCCCAGGCTCTCCTCGATCGCCACCAGCACGAAATCGTCGCAATCGCGGCCGCGGCCAAACCAGTGCTCGGCCATGGTGATGGCGTTGGCGTCGCTTTCGACGATGGTGTCGATATCGAGCCGTTTGACGATGGCTTCCTTGAGCGACACGTTGGGATCGCGGAATACGGCGCTGGAGCGCACGCGGCCGGTGCCATGCTCGATGATGCCGGGAAGCGATAGCGCTACGGTCTTGATTTCATTGAGGGCCAGGCCTGCATCCATGACGCAGCGGCGCACGCCGTCCTCGACCAGATCGGCGATGACTTCGACCGGCAGGCGGTCCACCCGCACCGGCAGGGTGAGGCTGGCCAGCACGTCGCCCTGGAAATTGGTGACGCAGAACACCAGCCGGTTCGACGCGATCTTGGCGCCGACGACGCGGGCCGCTTCGGGATTGAGCGTCAGCATGACGCGCGGCCGGCCGCGGGCGCCGCCACTGCGCAAATCGCCCTCGTGGCGGGTGGAAATCAGCCCGTCATCGAGCAGGGAAGCGGTGATGGCCGAGACGGTGGTGGCCGATAGCACGGTGCGCTCGCCGATCTCGACACGCGAAATCGCCCCGAACCGCCGAATGGTGTCGAGAACGTGGAAGCGGTTGATCGCCCGCATCAATTCGGGGTCGGCGGTCTTCATCGGGCGGCAATAACTCGGTTCGTCCCCTCGCCGCCGCAATTATAACGCGACGCGAATTAAGTGCGGCACTTGTAGCCGCGCCGTCGACCGCCACGCAAGTGCAAAACGCCCGATATCCGGCAATTACATCGAGTGTTACCGCCAGATTTGCCACGAGCCCTTGACAGACCGGCAAAGCCACGCACTATTTAATGCGCATCAAGGACAAATATGTCCATGCGGGAGGATTACCATGAAATTGCATTTTGGCCGCGCCACGCGGCGCACCTTCATGCTTGCGCTCAGCGCCATCGCCTTGACCGCCGGGGTCTCCGCTGCCTATGCGCAAAGCACCATCAAATGGCTGCACCTGGAGCCCAATCCGGAGCGCCTGCAGGTGTGGCAGGATATCGCGGCGGCCTATGAAGCCGCGCATCCAGACGTCAAGATCGAGTTCCAGTTCCTCGAAAACGAAGCCTTCAAGGCCAAGCTGCCGACGCTGCTGCAGTCCAACGACGCGCCGTCGATGTTCTACACCTGGGGCGGCGGCGTGCTGAAGGCGCAGTCCGAGACCGGCGCGATCCGCGACATCACCGCGGCGCTGGATGCCGATGGCGGCGCCTGGCGCAACGCGATCTCCCCGGCGGCCGTGGATGGCCTGAGCTTTGACGGCAAGGTCTGGGCAGCGCCGCAGCAGTCCGGCCTGGTCTCGTTCTTCTATAACAAGGCGCTGTTCGAGCAGGCCGGCGTCGATGCGACCACGATCAAGACCTGGGACGATTTCCTGGCCGCCGTGAAGACGCTCAAGGATGCCGGCGTCACCCCGATTGCCGGCGGCGGCGGCGAAAAGTGGCCACTGCATTTCTATTGGAGCTATCTGGCGATGCGCGAAGCCGGCCAGGCCGGTTTCGCGGCGGCCAAGGGCGGTGAAGGCTTCACCGGCGAGGCGTTCGTCAAGGCCGGGCAGCACCTGGCCGATCTGGGCACGCTCGAACCCTTCCAGGACGGCTATCTCGGCGCCACCTGGCCCGATACCCAGGCCGTGTTTGCCGATGGCCGCGCCGCGATCCTGCTCGGCTTCGAGAATACCGCGACGCCGCAGAACCAGGCCAATGCCGCCACCGATGGCAAGGGCCAGCCGCCCGAAAACCTGGGCCGCTTCGCCTTCCCGCTGGTCACCGGCGGGCGCTGGCGTGATCACCGACGATTTCGGCGGCCTCAATGGCTGGGTCATCACCACCAATGCTCCCCCAGAGACCGAGGATTTCGTCAAATTCCTCACCAATGCGGACAATGAGCGCAAGCATGGCCGCGGGCACGAACATCCTGCCGACGACGCTGGGCGCCGAAGACGGCGTGGCCGATCCGTCGCTGGCCGATAGCGCCAAGCAGATGGCCCTCGCCACCTGGCACCAGAACTATCTGGACCAGGATCTCGGCCCCAATGTGGGCCGCGTGGTGAACGACATGTCGGTGGAGATCGTCTCGGGCCAGATGTCCCCGGCCGATGCCGCCCAGCAGATTCAGGACGCATTCGAACTCGAAATGTAATCCTTGCCGCCGCCATGCCTCAGGGTGTGGCGGCGGTTTTCCCTTTCGCGCGCTGGAGCAACCTGACGCGATGAGCCAAGTTCCTTCCATACCGATCGCGGCGCGACGCCCGGTTTTTTCCTTCCTCGGCCTCAGCCGCCGGCAGCGCGGACAGGTGCGCGGCAAATGGGCCGTGCTGGTGCTGTTCCTGCCCCCGGCGCTGCTGCTGTTCACCCTGTTCGTCATCCTGCCGATGGGGGAAGCGGCCTGGTATTCCTTTTTCAACTGGAACGGCTATGGCCTGCCCGATCAGTGGATCGGCACCAAGAATTACGAGCTGATCTTTCGGAACAGCGCCTTCAAGCAGGCCCTGATCAACAACGGCCTGATCATCGTCATCTCGATCTGCATCCAGATTCCGCTGGCGCTGTGGCTGGCGACCATGGTGACCAGCCGCGTTCGCGGCGCGGTGTCGTTCCGCCTGCTGTTCTTTTTACCCTATGTGCTGGCCGACGTGGCCGCCGGCATGATCTGGCGCTTCGTCTATGATGGCGAATTCGGCCTTGTCGCCGGCATTGCGCGGGCCTTCGGCGCCGATCCCCCGTTCTGGCTGGCCGACCGGCAGGTGGCGTTTTATGCCGTGCTCGGCGTCATCGTCTGGAAGTATTTCGGCTTCCACATGATGCTGTTCATCGCCGGGCTGCAGGCCATCGACAAGAGCGTGCTGGAAGCCGCCGATATCGATGGCGCCACCGGCTGGCAGAAATTCTATCGCGTCACCCTGCCTTTGCTCGGCTCCACGGTGCGGCTGTCGATCTTCTTTGCCGTGGTGGGCTCGCTGCAATTGTTCGACATGATCATGCCGCTGACCGGGGCAGGACCATCCAACTCCACCCAGACGCTGGTGACCTTCCTGTATACCTATGGCGTCATGCGTATGCAGGTCGGGTTCGGCTCGGCGGTCGGCGTGGTGCTGTTCATCATCTGCGTCACCCTGGCTTTTGGCTACAAGCGGATCTTCATGAAAAATGACTGAGATTGCAGCCGCTCCCCCCATCGATGCCGCCACCGCGCCCGGTGGCGGCCGCCGCCCCAGCGCCGGCACGCAGACCTATCTGTATATTTCGCTGCTGGTGGTCGCCGGCATCGTCATCATTCCCCTGCTGACCACGGCGCTGGGCGGCTTCAAGAGCCTGGGCGATTTGCGCAGCAATCCGTTTGGCCTGCCCTCGACCTGGATGTGGAGCAATTACGGCGATATCCTCGCCAGCCAGCGCTATTGGCTGCAGATGGGCAATTCGCTGCTGATTGCCGCGCTGACCGTGTTCCTCACCCTGCTGTTCGCCTCGATGGCGGCGTTCACCTTCGCCCATGTCAAATTTTTCGGCTCGGATTTCCTGCTGAACTATTTCCTGATCGGGCTGATGTTCCCGGCAGCCACCGCCATCCTGCCGCTGTTCATCCGCATCCGCGATCTGGGGCTGCTCGATACCTATTGGGGCGTGGTGCTGCCGCAGGTGGCGTTCGGGCTGGGCATGAGCATCCTGCTGTTCCGCAACTACTTCAAGAACCTGCCCAATGAGCTGTTCGACGCGGCGTTCGTGGATGGCTGCGGCTATCTGGGGTTCTTCTGGCACATCTCATTGCCGCTGAGCCGGCCGATCATCGCCACGGTGGGTATCATCTCGTTCGTTGGCAGCTGGAACAGCTATATCCTGCCGCTGATCATGCTGAACTCGGAGTCCAAATACCCCTGGCCGCTGGGCATCATGGTGTACAAAGGCGAGTTTTCGACCGACTGGCAATTGATCCTGGCGTTTATCACGCTGACGATTTTGCCGACGGTCATCGTGTTCTTTGCGGCGCAGAAGCATATCATCGCGGGGCTGACGGCGGGGGCGGTGAAATAGGGGCTGGGTGGTTCACGGGGCCGCTCTCTGGCTAAACATCCCCCACCCCTGACCCCTCCCCACGAGGGGGAGGGAGAGGCAGGAGCCGCGTGTTCAGTCAATGAGGTTATGGAGGCAAAAAGCCTCCGTCTCCCTCCCCCTCGTGGGGAGGGGACAGGGGTGGGGGGCCGGCTAAACGCAGTGCCCCCGATAAATCCCTAAGCGCTCACCCGCGCCCCGCTCTCGGCGTCAAACACATGCACCTGCTCGCGGCCGGCCCGCACGCTCAGGCGACCGCCGGCCAACACGTCCACCGCGCCGCTGACCACGACCGTGACCGCCCGTTCGCCCAGCTTCAGGTTGACAAAGGTCTGCCCGCCGGTGGGCTCAACATAATCGACATCGCCTTCCAGCACGGTGCCGGGGCCGTCGAGCAGCAGATGCTCGGGACGCAGGCCGATGGTGACGCCCTGCCCGACTGACACAGCTTTGCCCGGCACGAAATCGAACACCACGCCCTCGGTGGTCCTGGCCTGGCTTGGCCCGAGGATGATCGCATCGAGGAAATTCATCGATGGCGAACCGATGAAACCGGCGACGAAGACATTGGCGGGATGGCGGTACAGCTCCATCGGCGTGCCCGATTGCTGGATCACGCCCTTGTCGAGCACCACGACCCGATCGGCCAGCGTCATGGCTTCCACCTGATCGTGGGTGACATAGATCGAGGTGACGCCGACCTTCTTGTGCAGCGCCTTGATCTCGCCGCGCATCTGCACGCGCAGCTTGGCATCGAGGTTGGACAGCGGTTCGTCGAACAGGAACACGGACGGATCGCGCACGATGGCGCGGCCCATGGCGACGCGCTGGCGCTGGCCACCGGATAGCTGGCTCGGCTTGCGATCGAGCAGCGGCTCCAGCTCCAGCATACGCGCGGCATTGGCAACGCGCTGGGCGATCTCGGTCTTGGACTTGCCCGAGAGTTCCAGATTGAAGCTCATATTGCGCGATACGGTCATATGCGGATAGAGCGCGTAGCTCTGGAACACCATGGCGATATTGCGTTCGCGCGGGGTCATGTCGTTGACGATCTTGTCGCCGATGGCGATTTCGCCGCCGGTGATATCCTCCAGCCCGGCGATCATGCGCAGGATGGTGGACTTGCCACAGCCGGACGGGCCGACAAGGGCGACGAACTCGCCCTCATTCACGCTCAAATCGATACCCTTGATCACCGAAACGGAGCCATAGCCCTTTTCGATATTACGCAATTCCAAAGAGGCCATGCTTTTATCTCCGCCCATGCCGGTCATTGCCGGCTATTGTTCTGGGAGGGATATTATTTGCATTGCGCAGAAAATCAACGACGCAGTCGCCTATAGGGATCACATCAGGCCGGGCGGCCCTTGATGCGGGCGAATAGTGCTTCCAGCCCCTCAGAATAAGCCTTTTGCAGCCCGGCTGCATCGAGATGGCGGCGCAATTGCTCGTTGAGCCCGCCCGGCGTGGCGAAATCGTCGATCAATTGAGCATAGCTCACCGTGGGCTGCGTCGCGGCGGAGGCGGCCAGCCCCGAGCCGAGCTGGCTTAGATAGGCCCGCGATTGTTCCGCCGCGATGCCCTTGTCGACCAGCCAGCGGTCCACGGCGGCCATGGTGGCGAAATAGCTGCTCATGGTGGCGCTGGCTGCGGTCAGGATATCGATATCGTCCTCGCTGGCGACGGTGATGGCGCGCCCCAACAGATCGAACAGCGCAGCAATCTCGGGTTCGGCAGGATAAAGCAGTGTGCCGCCCAGGCCGGCGGCGACGAAGGGCAGCGGCACGGCGCGGCACAAGCGTTCGGCCGGCGCCACCAGTTCGCCAAGGCGCTGCAGCGAAATCGTCGCCACCAGGCTGACCACGCGATGGCGCGGCGCGAACTTTAAGTCGGCCATGACCTCGGCGACAATCTGGGGCGTTACGGCGATGAAGACGGTGTCACTCTGGTCGAGTACATCCTGGTTCGACGCGGCGACCCGCACCTTGGGATAGTCCGCAGCCAGTTCGGCCGCCCGCGCCGCATTGCGTGGCGACAGCACGATGGATTGGTCGAAGCCCGCGCGCTGCAGGCCTCGCACCATAGCCGCCGTTATCGTACCCGTTCCAACAAAACCCAGTGTCATCGGCAAATTCCTAAAACCGCACCATCACCCGATGCAGGGCCGATGTCGAGACGCCCTGCAGGTTCGGCTGGCCGAAGCCGATTGATCTGGAGTTTTTCGGCATATTGGCGTAACCAAAACCCATCCCCAGCCGGTGATGATGGGCCGTAATGGATTTTGAGCGCAAGCTATCCAGACGCAATTTGAGTGCGACACTGGTTGCACAAATCGTGGATGAAATTCAATCTGGCCGGTTGCGGCCCGAGACGCATCTGGGGGCGCAGCAGATTGCGGACCGATTTGCCGTGTCGCGCTCGCCGGTCAATGCGGCGCTGCAGATATTGGTGGAGACCGGCGCACTGCGGCATGAGCCGAACAAGGGCTATTTCGTCAATGCCGTCGCGCCGGACCGGGCGCTTCCCCTGCCCGCGGCGCAGGATGAGCTGGAACGCGCCTATCTGCAACTGGCCGAAGACCGGCTGGAAGGCCGGGTGCCCGATACGATTTCGGCCGCCACGATCCGCTCGCGCTATGGGCTAACCCAGGCCGGGGTGCAGGCGCTGGTCACCCGGATCATCAAGGAGGGCTGGCTGGAGCAGCGCGCCGGTTATGGGCTGAGCTTCACCGCCATGCTCAACAATGCCGATGCGCTGGTGCAGACCTATCGTGTCCGCATGGCGCTGGAACCGGCCGCCTTGATGGAGCCAGGCTATCATCTTGATCCCAAGGCCGCCGCCCATTGCCGGCGCGTGGAAGAGGCGATGCTGGCGGGCGGCATCGCCACCATGAGCCATGAGGAGCTTTACGACCGCGGCGTCAATTTCCACGAAACCATCGTCGGCGCCTCGCGCAATCCATTCTATCTCGACGCGCTCAAGCGCATCAATTCCATCCGCCGCCTGCTGGCCTATCGCTCCACCGCCAACCGCGACCGCTATACCGAGCAGGCCCGGGACCACCTGGCGATCCTGACGCTTTTGGAACAGGGCCGCAACGAGGAGGCATCCTGGCTGCTGCGCTCGCATATCGGCAAGGTGATCCACAACCTGCAGCTGATCCGCCCACTGCTGGACAAAACCGCATCTGCATTTTAACATGTAAATGTGCAATTAGCGTTTGCGCAACAGCGACGCGCGATGTTAGCGGTTGATACACGCTGAGCCTCGCATCGAGGCAAACAGGAGGGTGGGTTTGGCTGAGCCGCAGACATGGACGCTTGATGGCCAATTGGCGATCGACCTGCATGCGGCGCTGGGCACCGACCTGCTGCGCCTGCCCCATGTGCTGCGCATCGTGGCGGAGAATGTGCTGCGCCACACCAATGGCGAAGAACGCGCCGCTCATGCCGCCGCCATCCGAAGCTGGCTCGATACCGGCACCTCCATTCATGAACTGGAATTTCAGCCCGAGCGGCTGCTGATGCACGATACGACGTGTGGACCGGCGCTGGTGGATATCGCCGGCATGCGCGACGCACTGGCCGAGCTGGGCGGCGATCCGATGGCGCTCAATCCCGGCCTGCCGGTGGATGTATCGACCGACCATTCCATTGCCGTCGATGAATTCGGCACTTCGGGGGCGGTACAGCGCAACATGCAGCGCGAGGCCGACCGCAATGCCGAACGGTTCCGGCTGATGAAATGGGCGCAAAATTGCCTCAAGGGGTTTCGCGTGCATCCGCCCGGCACTGGCATCCTGCACACCATCAACCTGGAACAGCTGGCGACCGTCGTTACCGCCAGCGATGGCTGGCTGTTTCCCGATACGCTGATCGGCACCGACAGCCATACCCCGATGATCAACGGCCTGGGCGTGCTCGGCTGGGGCGTGGGTGGGCTGGAGGCGGAGGGCGTGATGTTCGGCCTGCCGGTGACCATGCGCATTCCCGATGTCATCGGCGTGCGGCTGGCTGGCGCCCTGCCCGAAGGCACGATGGCGACCGATCTGGCGCTGCTGGTGACACACCGGCTGCGCGCCTATGGGCTTAACAGCCAGTTCGTGGAGTTTTTCGGTCCCGGCGTAGCGCAGCTTTCGGTGGGCGACCGCGCGGTGGTGGCGAATATGGCGCCCGAATATGGGGCGCAGACCGCCTATTTCCCCGTGGATCAACGGGCGCTGGATTACCTGACGGCCACGGGGCGCGATCCCAAGGCCATCGCGCGAACCGAGGCCTATGCCCGGCGCAATGGGTTGTGGTTCGAGCCGCAGGCCGAGCCGCGTTTCACCGATGTGATCGATATCGATCTTACCGACGTACGGGTCAGCATTGCCGGCCCCAAGCGGCCGCAGGACCTGCTGGAGCCGCGTCAGGCGCGCGAAGCCATCGCGCCCCTGGTCAAGGATCGAGCCTATGCCGCGGACGGCATTCCCGATGGGGCCGTGGCCATCGCCGCCATTACGTCGTGCACCAATACTACCGATCCGCGCCTGACCGTGGCCGCCGGCCTGCTCGCCCGCAAGGCACGGGCCAAGGGGCTGGTGCCGGCAAGCTGGGTCAAGACCTCGTTCTCGCCCGGCTCGCCGGCAGCGGCGCTGTATCTGGAGCGGGCCGGCCTGCTCGATGATCTCGCCGCCATCGGCTTCGGCATTGTCGGTTTCGGCTGCATGACCTGCATCGGCAATTCGGGGCCATTGCTGCCGGAGATGGATGCGGCGGTGCGCGGTGGCCGCGTGCCGGTGGCGGTGCTGTCGGGCAATCGCAATTTCCCCGGCCGCGTGCATCCCCAGCTTGAGGCGGGCTTTCTCGCCTCGCCGCCGCTGGTGATCGCCTTCGCCCTGGCGGGCGACGTCAACCGCGATATCCTGGTCGATCCGATCGGCACAGGTGTCGATGGCAAGCCGGTCTATCTCGCCGATCTGTGGCCCACAGGCGCCGAAATCGATGCGGCGCTGAGCCTGTCGAAGAACAATCACGACTATAGCCAAGCCTTTGTCGCGGCATCGCAAAACCGCATCTGGAACGAGATCGAAGCGCCAAAATCGGCGCGCTTTCCCTGGGACGAGGCATCGAGCTATCTGCGCCGCCCGCCGTTCACGCTTGGGGCCGGGCAGAGCCGGCTCGGGCGCTACACTGCCCATCCGATCCTGGTGCTGGGCGATGATATCACCACCGACCAGATTTCGCCCGCAGGGGCCATTCCGCCGGATAGCGAGACGGGCCGCTACCTGATCGCGGCGGGGCAAGACCCGCACGATCTCAACGTCTATTCGTCGCGGCGCGGCAATTATCGGGCCATGGTGCGCGGGCTTTACACCAATCTCAGCGTCGACAATCTGTTGGGCGAGGATATTCCCCCCGGCTCCACGATTGATGCGGCAACCGGCGAAATCGTGCCGCTGCACATCGCCGCCGCGCGCCTCGCCGAGCGCGGGCAATCGGCTGTCATCGTGGCGGGTGAGCGTTACGGCCAAGGCTCGTCGCGCGATTGGGGCGCCAAGGGGCCGGCTTTGCTGGGCGTGCGCGCCGTATTGGCGCGCAGCTTCGAGCGCATTCACCGCACCAACCTGATCGGCATGGGCATTCTGCCGCTGCGGCTGGACGAGGAGATCGATCCCGCCGAGCTAATGCTGCGGCCCGGCGACACCATCGATGTCGAGGCCGATGTCGATACGCTCACCCCGCGCGGCGTGGTTTTTATCACCACCGTGAGATTTAATGGTGTGTGCAAACGTTTTAAAACGCGCGCAGAGGTGGAAACGGCGCTCGAAATGCGCTTACTGTCCGAGGGTGGCATCGTTCCGCTCATCATCGGCAGGGCCGCGAAGCGTAGCAATGAAGTTTCTGGCAACGGGAAATAATCCCGGGCCAGTTTCCGCACCACTAAGGTGCACAACGCATCACAGGGAGGAATTCCGATGCATAAGTTCTTGAAGGGCCTGGCAGTCGCCGGGCTGATGGCCGGCATGGGCGCGACCGGCGCCAGCGCGCAGGATCTGGAATTGTCGATCATGGCGCCAGCCGGTGCCGGTGGCGGCTGGGATGCGGCGGCGCGTGCCGTGCAGGAAAACCTGACCACGACGGGCCTGGCCAAATCGGTCCAGGTGGTCAATGTCACCGGCGCCGGTGGCACCGTGGGCCTGGCCCAGTTTGCCGGCATGACCGGCGACGCCAGCCAGCTAATGGTTGGCGGTATCACCATGGTGGGCGCCATCATCTCCAACGGCTCCCCGGTCAACCTGACCATGGTCACGCCACTGGCCCGCCTCACCGGCGATCCGCTGGTGGTCGTGGTGCCCGCATCGTCGTCGATCCAGACCGTTGCGGATCTGGAAGCGGCCATCAAGGCCGATGTTGGCGGCACCATCTGGGCCGGCGGTTCGGCTGGCGGCGCTGACCACATGCTGGCCGCGCTGCTGACAGAAGCGGCCGGGGAAGATCCGAGCAAGGTCAACTACGTGGCCTATTCGGGCGGCGGCGAAGCGCTTGCCGCCATGCTGGGCGGCCAGGTGACCGCCGGCATTTCGGGCTATGGCGAATGGCAGGCCCAGATCGAATCGGGTGACCTGCGCGCGCTGGCCATCTCCTATCCCGATCCGATCGAAGGCATTGCCGCCCAGCCGCTCAAGGCCCAGGGCGTGGATGTCGAATTGGTCAACTGGCGCGGCATTTTCGCGGCGCCCGGCATTTCGGACGAGGACAAGGCCAAACTCGCCACCATGATCGACACCATGGTCAAATCGCCCGAATGGCAGGAAACGCTCAAGGCCCGCGGCTGGTCCGACTATTACCAGCCAGCCGATGAGTTCGCGGTTTTCCTGACTGCCGAGACCGAGAACATCACCAAGATCCTGACCTCGCTGGGCCTCGCGGCGCAGTAAATCGAGCTAAACGGGAGCGGGCCAACGTGTCCGCTCCCAACTTTCCTTGGGGGGACTGCACATGTCGGCGATCAGCGCCAAATCGATCAATCGGCCGGCGCTCGTTATCGGCGTCTTGCTGTTCGCCATCGCCGCGCTCACCATTTATGACGCCAGCACCATGCGCATCCGCGCCCAATACGGCATCGGCGCTAATGCCGCGTCCTACGCGGTTTCGGTGTTCTTCATCGCGCTGGGCATCGGGCATTTTTTCTCCGCTTTCCGCAGCAGTTTCACCGCCGAAGAGTCGGACTGGAAGGCCATCGGCTGGGTCGCGCTGGCGCTGGGCGGGCTGATTGGCTCGGTCTGGCTGCATGGCGGCTTCATTCTCGGCTCGACGCTACTGTTCGCCTTCACGGCGCGGGCGTTCGGGCGCAAGCAGATCATCGCCGACCTGATCATCGGCGCCGTGCTGGGCCTTTTGGTCTTCCTGCTGTTTCACAACCTGCTCACCCTCTCGCTGCCCGAAGGGCCGCTTGAGCGGCTGCTTTAGGGAGTAGGCCATGGATTCCCTCCTTCAACTCGCGCACGGCTTCCAGCTGGCCTTCAGCGTCTCCAACCTGCTGTTCGCGGCGGTCGGCGTGTTCATCGGCACCGCCGTGGGCGTGCTGCCCGGCATCGGGCCGGCGCTGACCGTGGCGCTGCTGCTGCCCGTCACCTTCAAGCTCGATCCGAGTGGCTCGCTGATCATGTTTGCTGGCATCTATTACGGCGGCATGTATGGCGGCTCGACCACCGCCATCCTGCTCAATACGCCGGGTGAAGCCGCCTCCGTCGTCACCGCGCTCGAAGGCAACAAGATGGCCCGTGCGGGCCGTGGCGGCCCCGCCCTCGCCACCGCCGCCATCGGCTCGTTCGTCGCCGCGCTGTTCGCCACGGTGGGACTGGCATTCCTGTCGCCCATTCTGGTGCAGGTCGCGGTGCGGTTCGGGCCGTGGGATTATTTCGGGTTGATGCTGATCGCCTTCGTCACCGTATCGGCCACGTTCGGCTCCTCCCCGCTCAAGGGGTTGACGAGTCTCGCCTTCGGGCTGTGGCTGGGGCTGATGGGCATCGACCAATTGACCGGCCAGGCGCGACTGACCTTTGGCGTGCCGCAACTACTCGACGGCGTCGAGGTGACCACGCTTGGCCGTGGGCCTGTTCGCCATCGGGGAAACCCTGTTCGTCGCCTCGCGCCATCTCAGCAAGCCGGAAAAACCGATCCCGGTCAAAGGCTCGCTGTGGATGACCAAGGAGGACTGGAAGCGCTCGTTCTGGCCGTGGATTCGCGGCACGCTGATCGGCTTTCCGATTGGTGCCCTGCCCGCCGGCGGCGCCGAAGTGCCCACCTTCCTCAGCTATAATATCGAGCGCAAGCTCTCCAAGCGCCCCGACGAATTCGGCAATGGCGCCATCGAGGGCGTGGCCGGGCCGGAAGCGGCCAACAACGCTTCGGCGGCCGGCACGCTGGTGCCGCTGCTGACGCTGGGCCTGCCCACTTCGGCGACGGCGGCGGTGATGCTGGCGGGCTTCCAGCAATACAATATCCAGCCCGGCCCGCTGCTGTTCGCCCAGCACCCCGATCTGGTCTGGGCGCTGGTGGCGAGCCTGTTCATCGCCAATGTGATGCTGCTGGTGCTCAACCTGCCGCTGGTTGGATTGTGGGTGCGGCTGCTGGCCATTCCCCTGCCCTGGCTTTATGCGGGCATTCTGGTG
Organism: uncultured Alphaproteobacteria bacterium; assembly: GCA_963717095.1. Taxonomy (GTDB): domain Bacteria; phylum Pseudomonadota; class Alphaproteobacteria; order Rhizobiales; family Devosiaceae; genus Devosia. The sequence goes on along the minus strand of CAVQVF010000005.1, from coordinate 718,071 downwards.
TTCGCCGCCATGGGTACCATCGCGGCCAATCCATCGGTGGTGGAATTGCTGCTGCTGGTGGGCTTTGGCGTCGTCGGCTTCCTGATGCGACGCTTCGACTATCCGATCGCCCCGGCCATTGTCGGGCTGATCCTGGGGCCGATGGCCGACGCCCAATTGCGGCGTTCGCTGCAGATGAGCCAGGGCGATGTGATGGTACTGTTCCAGCATCCGAGTTCAGCCATCATGATCGGGCTGGCAGTGATCGCGCTGGTGGCGCCCTATGTGTTCAAGGGCCTCAAGAAGATGGGCAAAGACGAGGACTGAGCGCACGTCCGGCGCCAACCATCACCCCCACCCATCCTCCCCATCAAGGGGGAGGTTTCTCTCCACTCGCTGAACTGGATAGAAGTCCCGACCACCAACCTGCACCTCCCCCTTGATGGGGGAGGCCGGGAGGGGGTGACGTGAGCCACGGTGCTCGGGACAATCTCCCCAAAACCTCCTTCCCGCCTGCACAAATTCTGCAATCGCGGCGCGCACTCTCCCCTCATGCGCAACACCGACACGACCCAGCCCGATCGCTCCGCCCAGATGCCCTACCGTCTTCGTCATGACGGCTGGTGGCTGGTCGGCGACTTCCAAATCCCATGCACAGGACCAGGGCTGGATCGTGCGGGTTGCGCCCTTTCTTTGATCCAGGCGGCCGCGAGGAGAATTTGCATGACCGAAACGACAATCAGCCTGGGGCCACCGCCCAGCCTGCGGCTGCGGCACGCCGGTAGGGCGGGTGCGGCGACGCTGGCGCTGGTCGCCATCGCCGACCTGCTGCTGTTTCGGCACGCGCCCGGCCTGTCGCTGCCCATCCTGGTCGTCGCCATCGCGGCGGGCATCGTGCTGACGGCGACGCGGCCGGTCACCTACAAATCCCTGGTCATCGCCATAGTCCTGACCTTCGCCGCCGCCCCGCCGCTGGTGGAAGCGCCGAGCATTGCCGGAGTATTCTGCGCGCTTGTCGCCCTCGCCGTGCTGTCGCTGACCTTGTCAGGGCGGCTGCCCTCGCTTTTCAGCGCCCTGCCCTGGAAACTGTTCGGCTTTGCGCTGCTGGCGCCCTTCCGCTGGATCGAGGATGGCTTGCAAGTGCTGGCCAACCAGAGCGGCGGTGGCATTGGCCGGGGCATTATCCGCCAGATCACGATCTGGCTGGTGCCGGTCGGCTGCGCATTGGTATTCGTCTGGCTGTTCAGCTCGGCCAATCCGGTCATCGAGACCGTGCTGGCCCGGATCGATCCGTCGTTTCTCGCCCAATTTGCCGATCCCGGCCGGCTCGTGCTGTGGCTGGGGATCGCCATCGGCGTGTGGCCGCTGCTGGTGCCGCGCCTGTTCCAGAAGCGCCGCTTCAAGCCGGGCATTCCGGCCGGGGCACTGCCGCTGCCCGAGGGGCTGCTGTTCGGCTCGGCATCGATCCTGCGCTCGCTGATCGTGTTCAACGCCATTTTCGCGGTGCAGACCGCGCTGGACCTGACCTATCTGTGGGGCGGGGCCGCGCTGCCGGCGGGGATGAGCCATGCCGATTACGCCCATCGCGGGGCTTACCCGCTGATCGCCACGGCGCTGCTGGCCGGGGCCTTCGTGCTGGCCGCCATGCGGCCGGGCGGCGCGGAGGAAAAGAACAAGTTCATCCGCTGGCTGGTCTATGCCTGGATCGCGCAGAACATCATGCTGTGCATTTCCTCGATCCTGCGGCTGGATCTCTATGTCGAGGTCTATTCGCTGACCGAATTGCGCATTGCCGCCGGCATCTGGATGGCGCTTGTCGCCGTGGGGCTGGGACTGATCCTGGTGCGTATCGCCCTGCGCAAGCCCAATGCCTGGCTGGTGGCGAGCAATTGTATGGTGCTGCTAGTGACGCTTTACGCCTGCGCCTTCGTCGATTTCTCGGCCGTGATCGCCGATTTCAACGTCAGCCACAGCGCCGAAATGGCCGGCGAAGGGCAGGAGTTGGACGCCTATTACTTCATCAAACTCGGCCCTACGGCGCTGCCGGCGCTCGATCGCTACATGGCGCAGCCCAGGATTGCCGCCACCAAAGGCGATGGCAGCGATAATTTCGAGACGCTGACGGGCACCCGAAACCTCCTGCGCAATCGGTTTCACCAACGCGACCTCGATTGGCGGGCCTGGAGCTTCCGCAACTGGCGGCTGGAGCGCTATCTGCCCCGACCGGCCATTGCAGTTTCGCCCTGAAGCGATAACAAGTCTGGTGACGCCAGCCGGTAGGAAGCCATGCCCCAGCGTATTCTCGTCGTCGATGATGAGCCCCATATCCGCGACGTGATCTGCTTTGCGCTCGACAAGGCCGGATACGCCACCACCACGGCGCGCAATGGCGCCGAGGCGATGATGGCGGTGGGGCGCGGCGGCGTCGATTTCATCGTGCTCGATATCGGCATGCCGGAAATGGACGGGCTGGAAGTGTGCCGGCAGGTTCGGAAATCGAGCGACCTGCCGATCCTGTTTCTTTCCGCCCGCGACGAGGAGATCGACCGCATTCTGGGGCTGGAAATCGGCGGCGACGATTACGTCACCAAGCCGTTCAGCCCGCGCGAGCTGGTGGCGCGGGTCAAGGCGATCCTCAAGCGCAGCAGCGCGAGTGCCGGGCCGGACAAGGCGCTGGTTCGTGGCGACCTGCGGCTGGACCGTGCCCGCCACAGCGTCGTTGCCGGCGACAAGGAGATTGCGCTGACCGGGCTGGAGTTTTCCATTCTCGAAGTGCTGCTGGCGCGGCCGGAACTGGTGTTCAGCCGCGAGCAGTTGATGAGCGCCGCCTATGGGCCGGGCATCTATGTGGCGGACCGCACCATCGATAGCCATATCCGCAATATCCGCGCCAAGTTCGTTGAGGCCGGGCGCGCGGCAATCATCGCCACCGTCCATGGCGTCGGCTTCAAGCTGAGCCCGGATACGCCATGACCGGCCCGCGCATTTTTCCGAAATGGCGGCCCTCGCTGGGACTGATCGTCTTTGCGGTGCTGCTGACGGTGCTGGCTTTGCCCGCCTCGGTGGTGATCTGGTTTCGCACGCTCGACAATACCGCCAGCCGGATGGGGCCGATCGAATTGAGTGCGCTGCTGGTGGCGCTGGTGCTGACCATCGGTATTGCCTTCGTGTTGACGCGCACCATCACCCTGCCCATCGCGGCTTTGGTGCTGCGGGCGCGCGAAATCGGCACCGGCGGGCGGGCCGCGATCCGGCCGTTGGATACTTACGGCACCAGCGAAATCGCCACGCTGGCGCAGGCGTTTTTCGATCTGGCCGCAAGGCTGGTCGACCGGTCCGACTATGTGCAGTCGTTCGCGGCTCACGTATCGCATGAACTCAAATCGCCGCTGACCGCCATTCGCGGCGCGGCTGAACTGCTGCGCGATGCCGAGATGACGGCGGAGGAACACCGGCGCTTTCTCGATCATATCGTGGCCGATGCCGACCGGCTCGATCGCCTCTTGGTGCGGCTGCGCGAACTGGCGCGGGCCGAGCTGCCGATGAACGGTGGCGACACCAGCCTTGCGGCGATTGCCGCCGATCTGACGGCGCGGTTTCCCGGTCTCGCCATCGAGGTCGATGCGCAGACCAATCCCGACATTGCCTTGTCTCCCGAAGTCGCCGCCATCGTCTTCGGTCATCTGGCCGACAATTCGGTGCAGCATGGCGCCACGAGGTTGCGGCTTTCTGCGGTCGCCAATGCCAGCGGCGTCAGCATAGATGCCGTGGATAACGGCCCCGGCATTTCACCGGGCAATCGGGCGCTGGTATTCCAGCCGTTCTTTTCCACGCGCCGCGCTCAGGGCGGCACCGGCATGGGGCTGGATATCGCCCGCGCCATGCTGGAAGCCCATGGCGCAGGTATTGTTCTGCTCGACAGCGAGGCTGGGGCGGCGTTTCAGATCACCGTGCCGGCGGGGGCTTAGGCTGAACCGATATTCACGTTTGCCGTGGTTTCTGCGAGCCCCGATCGGCTCCCCTCCCCTTGAGGGGAGGGGTTGGGGGTGGGGGTCGATTTGTGATCCACTGAAGGACCCCCTCCCTCGGTTCCTCCCCTCAAGGGGGAGGGAAGGGCAGGAGCCGATGGATCTGAGCTAACCTTCATTCGAGCGTTGCTCTGAAGCTCCCAGGCCTTACAGCACAGCCCCTACTCGCGCGGCAGCGGGCCCATGCGGGTAACGTCCTCGCCGCGGCGGACTGCGATATTGAGTCGGAAACTCTGGCCAACCCGTTCGGAACGCTCGATAAAAAGTTCGGCGACCTCTGGCGGACAAAGCTCCAGCGCAGTCTGGCGGAACAGCGACAGCCAACGCGAAAAATGGGCGTCGGAGAGTTCGGGGATCGCCATATGCTTGGGCATCGGGCGGCCGCCATAGGTGCCGGTGCCGAGCAGCATGGACGACCAGAAGCTGGCGATCTTGTCGATGTGTTCTGGCCAATCGGCTTCGGCGATGACGCGGTTGAACACAGGGCCGATCACATCGTCTTTTCGCGCCTTGGCGTAGAAGCTGTCGACGACGGCGCGGACCATGGTCTCATCGAGCGCCTCGGGAATATCCCAGCCATTGCGAGTCAGCCGCGTGCCGACCGGTGGACGTGCGGGTTCAGTCATGAGCGCCATCCTTGCCCGGCGTGATGGTATAGGCGCAGCGGCGGGCGCCGGCGAGCATGTGTTCGTTGCGGCGCACATCGGCGCCGAGCACGGTCTGGAACACTTCCAGTTCCGCCCGGCAAAAACCCTGGCAGACGGCGGCGGCGGCGCAGATGGGGCAATGGTTTTCCATCAGCACCAAAGTGCCATCGGCCTCCTCGCGCCATTCGGCCATATAGCCTTCGGCGGAGCGGATATCGGCGAGGGCCGCCACCTTATCGCGCAGGCTGATGCGGTCTTTCATAGCCGCGCCATAGCTGGCCAGGGTTTGGGTTTCGCGCGCGGAGACGATGGCATCGAGTGCGCCCTCGCCCAGCGTATTGCGCACGATATCGAGCATCTGCACGGTCAGCGCCGCATGGGTATCGGGGAAACGGGTGGCGGCCTGTTCTGTCAGCCGCCAGATTTGCAATGGCCGCCCCACCGGCCCGGGCTCGCCGGTGGCGGCAACCAGACCATCCCGGGCGAGTTTGACCAGTTGCTGGCGCGCCGCTTCTCCGGTCGTGCCCAGCATGTCGCCAAGCCGTGCCGAGGAGAGCGAGCCGTGCATTTTCAAGGCCATGAGAATGCGCTCCGCCGGATCGCGGGGCGACCAGGCAGTGTTTTGCATTGTCTGACTTGACTTGGACGTGTCGATGGTTTTCAAAGCCATGGCTTGGAATTATACGTCCCGGCGGCCAATTGCAAGATTCGCCGCGCAACGAAAAGAGGAGCCCAACATGGCCTTCACCCTTCCGAACCTGACCTACGCCCATTCCGCCCTTGCCGACAAAGGCATGAGCCAGGAAACCCTTGAGCTGCACCACGACAAGCACCACCAGGCTTACGTGACCGCGCTCAACGGGTTCGTCGAAAAGAACGCCGACCTGCAGGGCAAGTCCCTCGAAGAAATCATCGCCTTCGCCAATGGCAAGGCTGATCTGGCCCCCGTGTTCAACAATGCCGGCCAGCATTGGAACCACATCCACTTCTGGAACGCGCTGAGCCCCACGGGCGGCAAGCTGTCCGGTTCGTTCGAAGCCAAGATCGTGGCCGATTTCGGCAGCGTCGATGCGTTCAAGGAAGCCTTCAAGACCGCTGCGACCACGCAGTTCGGTTCGGGCTGGGCCTGGCTCGTGCTGGGCACCGATGGCAAGCTCAAGACCGCCAAGACCCCGAACGGCTCCAATCCCCTCGCCACCGGCGAAGGCAAGCCGCTCCTCGGCCTCGACGTCTGGGAGCACAGCTACTACGTCGATTTCCGCAATCGCCGTCCTGACTATGTGACCAACTTCCTCGACAAGCTGGCCAATTACGAATTCGCCGAAGCCAACCTCAAGGCCTAAATCACCCGTGTTGCCCGAAGACGGTTTCGCGCTGACCGAAATGCGCCTGCGCGAACCGGCCCACCCGCCGGTTCGCCTCGCCGAGTTCCGCGAAACCATGGGCTCGATGGCCGCGACGGTCAGCGTCGTGACCACCACTCATGCACATGAGACCATCGGCAGGACGGTTACCGCCGCCCTGTCGCTCGGCATCACTCCGCCCTCGGTGCTGGTGTCCATCGATATTACGGCCCGATTGGCCGATCTCATCCTGATGTCGCGCGGCTTTTCCATGGCGATGCTGGCGCAGGGCCAGGAGCTGATCGGCGATGCCTTTGCCGGCAAATTGGGCGATGACCGTTTCACCTATGGACAATGGGGCAGCTGGCCCTCGGGTAATCCAATGCTGATGGGCGCTGCCGCCACCTTCGATTGCGAACTGATCGGCACCATTGAAACCGGCACGCATGTGCTGTTTGCCGGAGCGGTCGTCCACAGCGAAATTTCCCCGCTGGAGCCGCTGATCTGGCACCGCCACCGCTATCGGACATTGACGGATCAAGCCTGAGGCGAGCACACTGGCTTTGCCTGCAACCATTTCCCTCGGTTGCGGTTTTTCCCTTCCTGCCAGGAAGCTCACCGTGCCCAAATACTATTTCCATTACCGCACCGATGACGGTGTGATCCGCGACGACAATGGCGACGAGCTTGAAGATCTCGACGCAGCCGAACGCCGCGCGGCTGAATTGGGTCAGGCGATTATTGGCCGGGCGCTGGGTGAGGGTGATGACCCCAAGGCGCCGAGGTCGATTGAGATCACGGATTCGAGCGGCGAGGAGCTGCTCTATGTGGTGTTCTGGGCTAGTCCCGAGCCCGTGGAAAAGGGCAAGGCTGGGACGGTGGTGGAGCCGACGACGCTGCATTGAGCGGTGGTTGGCTGTGAGATCGTGGCTAAACGACACCCCCTCCCAGCCTCCCCCATCGAGGGGGAGGTGTCTGCCGGTGGGTGTGGCACAATCGAGTCCCAGGAGTGGCGCGGCACCTCCCCCTCGATGGGGGAGGCTGGGAGGGGGTGACTCACCAGCCCCTCATCGGCACATTACGCCCTAAAACAACCGCCACCGCTTGGGCCGAAACGCCAACCGTGTCTTTTCCCCGGCTGGATGATCGAACGGCAAATCGACTTCGACCTTGTGCCCTGCCCCGCCGATTTCCAGCTCCACCCGCCGCGTGCCGCCAACGCGGCGCGATGATGTCACCACCCCGGCGAGCGAGGCATCATGCTCGACCAGTTCCACATCATGGGGCCGGAAAAACAGCCGCGCCTCGCCGGGCTTGCTGTCCGGCGCCGGAACGCCGATGGCGCGGCCGCCGGACCAGAGTTCGCCATTTTCCACCGTCACCGGCAATTCGCTGGATTCCCCGATGAAGCCGAAGACGAAGGGCGAAGTGGGGCTGTCATAGACCGTGTCGGGCGAGCCGACCTGCTCGATCTTGCCCTGGCTCATGACGCAGAGCCGGTCGGCCAGTTCCAGCGCTTCTTCCTGGTCGTGGGTGACGAACACGGTCGTGTGCCCCGTCCGGTCGTGGATTTCGCGCAGCCATTTGCGCAATTCGCGCCGCACCTGCGCGTCGAGCGCGCCGAAGGGCTCGTCGAGCAGCAGCACGCCCGGCTCGATCGCCAGCGCCCGGGCCAGGGCCACGCGCTGCCGCTGCCCGCCGGACAGCTGGTTGGGATAGCGCTTTTCCAGCCCCGAAAGCTGCACCAGATCGAGCAGTTCCAGGGCGCGGCGGCGGATTTCGCCGGCCGGCCGGACGGGTGGCGCGCGGGCGCACCTTCAGGCCGAAGGAGACGTTTTCCAGAATCGTCATGTGCCGGAACAGCGCATAATGCTGGAACACGAAGCCGATATTGCGCTCCTGCACGGTCTTTTCGGAGGCGTCGATATCGCCGAAGAAACATCTTGCCATCGGTGGGCGTTTCGAGCCCCGCGATCAGCCGCAGCAGCGTGGTCTTGCCGGAGCCCGAGGGGCCCAGCAAGGCGATCAGCTCGCCCGAATGGATATCGAGCGAGACGTCGTGAAGCGCCGGAAAACGGTCGAATTCCTTGCGCACATTGGCAATGCGAACTTCCATAGAAAAACTGGTCCCATCAGTGACGGCCGGTGGCCGCGAGTTCATCGCCGAAGCGCCATTCCAGGAACGACTTCAGCACCAGTGTCAACAGCGCCAGCATGGCCAGCAACGACGCCAGCGCGAAGGCGGCGGCGCCATTATACTCGTTATAGAGGATTTCCACCTGCAGCGGCATGGTGGTGGTTTCGCCCCGGATCTTGCCGGAAACCACCGCCACCGCGCCGAATTCGCCCATGGCGCGGGCATTGCACAGCAGCACGCCGTACAAGCAGGCCCCATTGGATATTGGGCAGCGTCACCCGCCAGAAGGTCTGCCAGCCATTGGCGCCCAGCGACAAGCGCCGCCTCCTCGTCGCCGGTGCCCTGGTCCTGCATCAGCGGGATCAGTTCGCGGGCGACGAAGGGGAAGGTGACGAAAATGGTGGCGAGGATAATGCCCGGCAGCGCGAACAGCACCTCGATGCCATAGGATTTGAGCCAGGGCCCGAGGAAGCTGCCGGCGCCGAACAGCAGCACATAGACCAGGCCCGAAATCACCGGCGACACCGAGAACGGCAGGTCGATCAGCGTGATCAGGAAGGCCTTGCCCTTGAACTCGAACTTGGCGATGGCCCAGGAGGCGGCGATGCCGAAGACGACATTGAGCGGCACGGCGATGGCCGCGACCAGCAGCGTCAGGCCGCATGGCGCTGCGCGCATCGGGGCTTTGCAGGGCGGCGAAATAGGCGCCGACGCCCTTGCTGAACGCCTCGGCAAACACCGACCACAGCGGCAGCACCAGGAACAGCGCCATGAACAGCAGGCAGATGGCGATCGCCACCACCTTGACCAGCAGGCTTTCGCTGACCGGGGAGCGGCTGGCGACGGCGGCGGGCGGCGGCGTGATCAACTGCCATAGCCAAACCTCCTGCGGCTCCAGGCCTGGATCAGATTGATCACGAACAGCATGGCGAACGAAATGATCAGCATCACCGCGGCGATCACCGTGGCCCCGACATAGTTGAATTCCTGCAGCCGGATATAGATCAGCAGCGGGGCGATTTCGGAGACGAAGGGAATATTGCCGGCGATGAAGATCACCGAGCCATATTCCCCGACGCCGCGCGCGAAGGCCAGCGCGAAGCCGGTCAGGATGGCCGGCGTCAGGCTGGGCAGGATCACCCGCGTGATGGTCTGGAAGCGCGTGGCGCCGAGGGTGGCGCTGGCCTCCTCGACCTCGCTTGCTGACCTCTTCGAGAATGGGCTGGATGGTGCGCACGACGAAGGGCAGGCCGATGAAGATCATGGCGATGACGATGCCGATGGGGGTGTAGGCGATGCGGAACGGAACGAACTGCCCGACGATGCCGTTGGGCGCATAGATCGCGGTCAGCGCGATGCCGGCCACTGCCGTGGGCAGGGCGAAGGGCAAATCGACCACCGCATCGAAAATGCGCCGGCCGGGAAAGCGGTAGCGCACCAGAACCCAGGCGATCAGGGTGCCGAAAATGACATTGACGCCGGCGGCGATCAGCGCCGTGACGAAGCTGACCCGCAGGGCGCCAAGCACCCGCGGATCGGATGCGGCTTTCCAGAACCCATCAAAGCCGAGCCCGGCACTGCGAATGCCGAGCGCGATCATGGGGATCAAGAATAATCAGCGAGAAGTAGGCGAGCGTAAAGCCGAGCGTCAAACCGAAACCCGGTATGACGCTCGGCTGTTTCAGTCGCCAACCATCCCGCTTGGGGGTGGTCGTTGCGGCCATATGTTACTGCCCCGTTGGTGCGTAGATCTGGTCGAAGATACCACCATCGCCGAAGAATTTGGGCTGGGCTTCTTTCCAGCCGCCGAAATCGTCGATCGTCGCCAGCTTGATGTCGGGGAAGCGCGCCACGTCCTCGGGCTTGGCCAGTTCCGGCTTGAACGGGCGGTAGTAATTGGCGGCGGCGATGGTCTGCCCTTCGGCGGAATAGAGATACTTCAGATATTCCTCGGCGATATCGCGGGTGCCCTTCTTGTCGACATTGCCATCGACCAGCGCCACGGAAGGCTCGGCCAGGATCGAGATCGACGGGTTGACGATTTCAAAGGCGTCGGGGCCGAGTTCCTCGAGCGCCAGATAGGCCTCGTTTTCCCAGGCCAGCAGCACGTCGCCGATGCCGCGCTGGACGAAGGTGGTGGTGGAGCCACGCGCGCCGGTATCGAGCACCGGAACGTGCTTATAGAGATTGGCGACGAATTCCTGCGCGGTGGCGTCGCTGCCGCCCGGCTGCGCCTTGGCCCAGGCCCAGGCTGCCAGAAGGTTCCAGCGGGCGCCGCCCGAGGTCTTGGGATTGGGCGTGATCACTTCGACGCCGTCCGCGACCAGATCGCCCCAGTCCTTGATGGCCTTGGGATTACCCTTGCGGACCAGGAAGACGATGGTGGAGGTATAGGGCGCGTTGTTGTTTTCCAGCGTGCCGCGCCAGTCTGCCGGGATCAGCTTGGTCGCGGTGGCGATGGCGTCGATGTCGCTTTCCAGCGCCAGGGTCACCACATCGGCTTCCAGGCCGTCGATGACGGTGCGCGCCTGGGCGCCGGAGCCGCCATGAGTGGCCTGCACGGCCACGGTCTCGCCGGTGGTGTCCTGCCAATGCTTGATGAAGGCTTCGTTGTAAGCCTGATACAGCTCGCGTGTCGGATCGTAGGAAACGTTGATGATGGTGCGGTCCTGGGCATGCGCGGTGACCGCGAAACCAAGAACCAGCGATGCCGCCAGGGCGGTGTAGGCGATGAATTTGGTAGCGCTTTTCATTTCTCTAGCTCCCCAAGAAACCTGTGCTTAAACACTACCTGAACACTAGGGTATTACAAGGCGCAGGCCCTGCCCTAAATCCCCCTCCATGGAAAATGCTTTGCCAAAAACGGCGCCAGTGGCAGAAAATGCTCGCCGGCACCGTCCATTTGGGCGCTTCGGCGCAATTTCATTTCAAAACTTAACAGGGCCACTAAAGACCGACATTCAGCTTAGCGTTGCGGCTTGAGAGCCCCGATCCAGTCCCCTCCCCTTGCGGGAAGTCCCGATCCATCAGTTCCTGCCCTTCCCTCCCCCTTGAGGGGAGGGACCGAGGGAGGGGGTCGATTTGTGCCACTCCACCGAGTTGGGATATCCACGACACCCCCAACCCCTCCCCTCAAGGGGGAGGGGAGCCGATCGGGGCTCGCATACACCACGGCAAACCTGAACGCCGCCCCTATCCCGCTTCACTGTCGCAACGGGGAAACCGGCCGCAGGTTCCAAACGCAGCCTGCCGCCCGGCTGTCATGAGGCTATCGCGCGGAGCCGCTATTGCACGAAGTCGCGCGACAGCGAGCGAGCGGTGCGCCAAACTCGCTGCAACGCTATGGGGAGAATCAGAGTGCCGACGAACTTCCAAGCCGTCCGCGACGCAATGCTGGCGCGCGCCGAGGCGCTGGCGCCACAGCGATGCCGAACTCGCCCAGTTTCTCAAAAGCGGCAATTCAGGCCGCCGCCGCCGAGGACCTGGCGGGCCTGTCGCCCGATTGGCTGGAAGCCATTTTGCGGCGCACCTATGCCCATGTCGCCAGCTATGAGGGCAGCGCCAGCAGCATCACCCTGTTGCCGCCCGAAATGGCGTCGCGAGCCGCTGGTGATCGACGTCATCTCGCCCGATATGCCGTTCATCGTCGATAGCGCACTGGCCGCGGTGCGTGCCGCCGGCGGCAGCATCCGCCTGTTCGCCCATCCGGTGATCCAGCGAGAAGTCGGACGCAGCCGCTCAGCGTCCTGCATATCCACAGCGATCCGGTCGCCGATATCGGCGCCATGCAGGCCGAGCTGGAGGCCACCATGGCCGATGTCGGCCGCGCCGTCGCCGGCTGGCAGCCCATGCTGGAGCGGGTTCGCCGTGCGGCAATCGATTTGGGGACCGCCCCGGCCAAGAGCCGCGACGAGGCCGTGCTGTTCCTCGACTGGCTGACCGAGAACAATTTCACCTTCCTGGGCGCGCGCGAATATCGTTTGGCCGATGGGCAAATGGTGCCCCTGCCCGAAAGCGGGCTCGGCATCATGGCCGATCCCGGCGCTGAAAGTGCTGCGCAGCGGCGCCGAATTCGTCGAGACCACGCCGGCCCATACCGATTTCATGGCCTCGGGCGAGCCGCTGCTGGTCACCAAGGCCAATATCCGCGCCCGCGTCCATCGCCGCGCAGCATCTCGATTATGTCGGGGTCAAGCTTTATGGCGCCGATGGCGCAGCGACGGGCGAATTGCGCATTGTCGGCCTCTTCACCTCCCAGGCGCATGGCGACGCCCGCATACCGAAGTGCCGATGATCCGGCGCAAGCTGGGCGAGGTGATGCGCCGCTCGGGCGTCGATCCGCAGGGCCATGACGGGCGGGCGCTGCTCAGCGCGCTCGACAGCTATCCGCGCGACGAGCTGTTCCAGATCGAGTACCGACGAATTGCTCGAATTCGCCACCGCCATTGCCGGGCTTTACGACCGGCCCCGCGTGCGGGTGCTGCCGCGCATCGACCGCTTCGACAATTTCGTCTCCATCCTCGTCTTCGTGCCGCGCGACCGCTATGACAGCCCGGCGCGCGCCCGCATCGCCCAATATCTGGCCGAACAATATGATGGCCGCATTTCGGCCTATTACCCGCATTTCCCCGAAGGCGATCTCGTGCGCCTGCACGTCATCATCGGGCGCGTGGCCGGGGCGACGCCGCGCCCCAGCCGCGCCGAACTGGAAGCGCGCGTCGAGGAGCTGACCGCCACTTTCGGCGATACGCTGATGGCCGCCGCCGTCGATCCGGCAGCGGTCAGCGATTACCGCAATGCCTTTTCGCAGGCCTATCAATCGCGCCACAACGCCGCCAATGCGCTCGCCGATATCGCCGTGCTGCAGACCCTGGCCGACGACGCACGCATCGCCATCCGCCTGCACAGCCGCACCGGCGGCGATGGCGCGCTGGGGCTGAAATTCTACCATCATGGCAGCGCCATTCCCCTCAGCGACCGTGTGCCGATGCTGGAGGCTTTCGGCTTCCGCGTCATCGACGAGCGCACCTATACGCTGACGCCGCGCGACGGCACCGAGCGCTATATCCATGACCTGGTGCTGGCGCCGCGCCGATGGCAAAGCCTTCGACATGGCGGCGCTCGGCCCCAATGTGGAAGCCGGCCTGCTCGCCGTTTGGGAAGGCCGCGCCGAAAGCGACGGGCTCAATGCGCTGGTGCTCACCGCCGGTCTTGGCTGGAGCGATGCGGCGCTGCTGCGCGCCTTTTCGCGCTATCTGCGCCAGATCGGCATTTCCTATTCGCAGCGCTATATCGCCCAGGTGCTGGTGACCCAGTCGGTCGCCGCGGCCGCTTTGGTCCGCCTGTTCGATGCGCGGCTCAATCCCGCCCAGAGCGGCGATGCCGATGCGGCGCGCGCCGAAATCGCCGCCGCGCTCGACGCCATGGCATCGCTGGACGAAGACCGGATCATCCGCCGCTTCCTCAATCTGGTGGATAGCGCCCTGCGCACCAATGCCTGGCAGCTCGACGCCGATGGCAATGGCCGCCCGGCCCTCTCGATCAAATTCGATAGCGCCAAGGTCGATGCCATGGTCGCCCCGCGCCCATTCCGCGAAATCTTCGTCTATTCGCCGCGCGTCGAGGGCGTGCATCTGCGCTTCGGCGCCATCGCCCGCGGCGGCATTCGCTGGTCGGACCGGCCGGAGGATTTCCGCACCGAAGTGCTGGGGCTGGTCAAAGCGCAGCAGGTCAAGAACGCGGTGATCGTGCCGGTCGGCGCCAAGGGCGGCTTCGTGCCCAAGCGCCTCACCGCCGGCATGGCGCGCGAGGCTTTCGCGGCCGAAGGCGTCGCCAGCTACACGATCTTCATCGGCGCGCTGCTCGATATCACCGACAATCTGGTCGGCAATGACGTCGTGCCGCCCAACGATACCGTGCGCATCGACGGCAACGATCCTTATCTCGTCGTCGCCGCCGACAAGGGCACGGCCAGCTTCTCCGACACCGCCAATAGCCATTGCCATCGCGCGCGATTACTGGCTCGGCGACGCCTTCGCCTCGGGCGGCTCGGCCGGCTATGACCACAAGGAAATGGGCATTACCGCCCGTGGCGGCTGGGAAGCGGTCAAGCGCCACTTCCGCGAGATCGACCGCGATATCCAGAAACAGGCCTTCACCGTGGTCGGCGTCGGCGACATGAGCGGCGACGTGTTCGGCAATGGCATGCTGCTATCGCCCGAAATCCGGCTGCTGGCGGCGTTCGACCATCGCGATATCTTCATCGATCCCAATCCCGATCCGGCCGCCAGCCTTGCCGAGCGCCATCGCCTGTTCGAGCTGCCGCGCTCAAGCTGGCAGGATTACAAGGCGCCGATTTCGGAAGGCGGCGGCATTTTCCCGCGCAGCCTCAAGGCCATTCCGCTCAGCCCGCAAATGCAGGCCATTCTCGGCCTTGCCGGCAGCAGCGCCACGCCAGCCGAAGTCATCTCCGCCATTCTCAAGGCCGATGTGGACCTGCTCTGGTTCGGCGGTATCGGCACCTATGTGCGCGCCAGCAGCGAAACCAATGCCGCTGCCGGTGACCGCGCCAATGACGCCGTGCGCATCACCGCCAGCCAGCTTCGCGCCAAGGTGGTCGGCGAAGGCGCCAATCTGGGCACGACCCAGCTCGCCCGCGTCGAATATGCCTTGGCCGGTGGCCGGATCAATTCGGACGCCATCGACAATTCGGCCGGCGTCAATTCCTCCGACCTTGAAGTCAACATCAAGATCGCGCTGCAGCCGTTGCTGGCCGACGGCACTTTCACCCTGGAACAGCGCAACAGCTTCCTCGCCTCGATGACCGATGAGGTCGCCGAACTCTGCCTGCGCAACAATTATCTGCAGCCCCTCGCCATCTCGCTGGCGCAACGCGCCGGCCTTGCCGAATTGCCCGACCACCGCGAACTGATCGTCCGGCTGGAGGCACGCGGCCTGCTCGATCGGGCGGTGGAATTCCTGCCCGGCGATGCCGCGCTCGATGCGCGCGCCGCCGCTGGCCAAGGCCCTCACCCGCCCCGAACTGGCGGTGCTGCTCGCCTATGCCAAGCTGACGCTCTATGCCGACCTGCTCAACGATGGCGAGCTGGACGACGCCTATCTGGCAGGCGAATTGTTCCGCTATTTCCCCGAAACCCTGCACACGACCTATCCGCACGCAGTCGAAACCCATCGCCTGCGCCGCGAAGTCATCGCCACCGTGCTGGCCAATGCCATGATCAATCGCGGCGGCCCCGCCTTCGTCACCGAGTTGACCTCGGCCACCAGCGCCAGTGCCGGCGAAATCGCGCTGGCCTATGCCGCCACCCGCGACGTCTATGGCCTGACCGAGATCAATGCCGCCCTCGACGCCCTCGATGGCACTATCGGCGGCGCGGTGCAGCTGTCGCTCTACGCCGCAGTCGAAGCGCTGCTGCGGCAGGAGACGCTGTGGTTCCTGCGCAATGCCGATGTCACCAAGGGCCTCACCGACCTGGTGTCGCGCCATGCCGATGCGGTCGCCAGCCTCAGGACCCTGCTCGCCACCGCCCTGCCCGCGCCGCTCGCCACCGCCGTTGGCGATCAAGGCCCAGGCCTTGGTGGGCCAGAGCGTGCCCGCAGCCATCGCCCAGCACATCGCCGAATTGGGTGTCTCTCCTTTGCCAGCGATATCGCGCTGGTCAGCGAGCGCAGCAATGTGCCGGTCGCCGATGCCGCCGAGGCATTCTTCGCGGTATTGGCGCAGTTCTCGTCTATGGCCGGTCATCGAGCAAGGCCGTGGCCTGGTGCTGTCCGACCGCTTCGAGCGCATGGCGCTGGACCGGGCTTTGGCCAACCTCATGCGCGCGCAACGCGATTTGACGGCCGACGTGCTGGCGGCGGGTAGTGGTCCGATCGCCGAGCGGATCGCAGCGTGGAAGGCGCAGACGCCGGGCGTCGAACGCTCCGCTCAATCGGTGGGCGAGCTGACGCAGGGCACGCTGACGGTGTCGCGGCTGTCGGTGGCGGCGGGGCTGCTGGCGGATATCGCGCAGGCGTCGTAAGGCCCCCTCACCCTGACTATTCTGCTGAACGCAGAATAGTCTGTCCCTCTCCCACGAGGGGAGAGGGTGATGACTGAGAATTATCGGCTCTATCCCCTTCTCCCCTTGTGGGAGAAGGTGCCCGAAGGGCGGATGAGGGGGCCTCCCCATCCCAAAGTCCCTCTTGCGCCCTCCGCCCCAATCGCCAAACTGTCCTCTCAATCCGACCCACGAGTACCCCCTCATGACCCAGCCCCTCGCCCACTGGCTTGCCGCCGCCGTTGCCAATGACGGCGTGGATCTCAAGCTATCCGGCGTGCTGGAAACAATTGCCGCCGCCTGCGCCGAACTTGCGGGTGTTCTGCGCCTTGCCCCCATCGAAGGGCAGACCGGGCTGGCCGGACACACCAATGTGCAGGGCGAAGCGCAAAAGCAGCTCGATGTCATCTCGAACGACATATTCATCAAGCACTTAAGGAAAAATCCCGATATTTCGATTCTCGTGTCCGAAGAGCTGGATGAAGCCCTTCACATGGAGAATCACGGCGCCTTCGCCATTGCCTGCGACCCGCTCGACGGCTCTTCAAACCTCGACGTAAACGTCACTGTCGGCTCAATTTTTTCCATTCTCGCCGTTGATGCAGCCAATCCCGATCTGCTCCAGCCCGGCACCAAACAGCTCGCCGCCGGCTATGCTGCCTATGGCCCCTCCACCAGCCTGGTTTTGACCTTCGGAAGCTCCGTCGCCTGCTTCACGCTGGATGAAAACGGCGCAGTTCGTGCTCTCCAAGGACAACATCACCGTTCCCACCGCCTCGGGCGAATTTGCCATCAACACCGCCCGCGAACGCTTCTGGGATGACGCGACCAAGGCCTATGTCACGCGAGAACGTGGCGGGCGAAACCGGCCCGGCCGGCAAGCGCTACAATATGCGCTGGATCGGCTCGATGGTCGCCGACATCCACCGCATCCTGATGCGCGGCGGCATTTTCCTTTATCCGCTCGATAGCGAAACCACCGACAAGGGCGGCCGTCTGCGCCTGCTCTACGAGGCCAATCCGATGGCGATGATCATGGAGGCGGCTGGCGGGCGGAGCGACGACCGGGCATGGCCGCATTCTTGAGGTGCAGCCCAAGGCGATCCATCAGCGTATCCCGGTGATTCTGGGCTCGAAGGATGAGGTCGAGCGCGTCGAATGCGCTTTATCGGCTCAGTGGATAAGCGCCCCACACGTCCCCTCGCCATAAATTGCAACGTTGCGCAAGCGCCCCCTATAAAAGCTGTCAAAACAGGGATCGGCGGCTCCTCGCCGGTCGGGAGCCATGATGACCAACGAAATATTTCCCCTGCCCGCCACCAATTCCAGCCAATGGACCGCCCGCCCCTTTCATCGCCAGTTCCTGATGCGGCAGGCCAATCGGCTGTTCGATTTTTTCCAGCAGGCCTCGATCAATCCCAAGGGCGGCTTTCACGAGCTGGATGACGACGGCCACCCGGTCAATACCGATAACGATATTCGCCAGATTCACGGCACCGCGCGCATGGTGCATTGCTTTGCCATCGGCAGCCTGATCGGCCGGCCGGGCTCGGACGAAATCGTCGATCACGGCATGCGCGATCTCTGGGAAAAGCACCGCGATGCCCAGCATGGCGGCTATGTCTGGGGCCTGACGACAAGGGTTTCACCGACGACAAGAAGCAGGCCTATGGCCATGCCTTCGTGCTGCTGGCCGCCTCCAGCGCCAAGCTGGCGGGCCATCCGCTGGCCGACCAGATGATCGCCGACGTCACCAAGGTGATCAATACCCGCTTCTGGGACGACAAGCGTCGGCGCGGTGTCGGAGGAATTCAATCACGACTGGTCGCCGATCAGCGATTATCGCGGCCAGAACTCCAACATGCACATGACCGAAGCGCTGATGGCCGCCTATGAGGCGACCGGCGACAAGGCCTATCTGGCCAAGGCCGAGCGCATCGCCGAATTGATCATCGGCAAGATCGCGGTGCCGCTGGGCCATCGCGTTGCCGAGCATTTCACCGACAAGTGGGAACTCGACAAGACCTATCTCGGCTCCGAGATGTTCCGCCCCGCCGGCACCACGCCGGGCCATTGGCTGGAATGGTCGCGCCTGTTGATCCAGCTGTGGATTCTGGGCGAAAAGCGGCTGTCCTGGCTCACCGATGCGGCCCGCGGCCTGTTCCGCAATGCCATCGACCTGGGCTGGGACAAGAAGCATGGCGGCTTCTTCTATAATCTGGATTGGGACGACAAGCCGCTGATGCGCGAAAAGCTGTGGTGGCCGGTCAGCGAGGCCATCGGGGCGGCCTCGTTCCTGTGCGCCCATGACCGCGATCAATATTTCCAGGTCTGGTATCGCAAGCTGTGGGATTTTGCCGCCAATCACGTGATCGACCATGAGCGCGGCGGCTGGCGTTCGGAACTGCGCGAGGATCTGACGCCCAGCTCGCGCCTGTTCGTGGGCAAGCCCGATATCTATCACGCGCTGCAGGCCTGCCTGATCCCGCTTTATCCCTCGATCGGCGGCGTCACCACCGCGATCATCAAGACCGATCACGGCAAGCACTAGCGCACGAAGTAGTGGCTCCTCCCTCCCCCTTGAGGGAGGGGTTTGGGGGTGGGGGTCGTTCAATGGACCACAACGCCGACCCCCACCCTCGGTCCCTCCCCTCAAGGGGGAGGGAAGGCAGACTGAAAATCCCACGGACAGGATAACTGCCGATTTTGCCACGTTTCCGGCCCTCATGCGTTGAGAGCCGGAAACGGAGAGCACAATGGCTGATCTGAAAGGCAAAGTGGCGCTGGTGACCGGCGCGGGTTCGGGTATCGGCAAGGCGGCGGCGCTGACGCTGGGCCGGGCGGGCGCCAATGTGGTGGTCATGAGCCGCACCGCCGTCGGAAGTGGACCAGACCGCCAGTGAAATCCGCAGTGCTGGCGGGGAGTCGTTGGCGCTGACGGCCGACACCTCCGACGATGCGGCGATGGCGGAACTGATCAACCGCACGGTGAGCCATTACGGCCGGCTCGATATCGTGGTCGCCAATGCCGGGCATCAACGGCGTCTGGGCGCCGATCGAAAGCCTGAAGCCCGAGGAATGGGACAAGACCATCGCGGTCAACCTGCGCGGGACCTATCTGACCATCCACCATGCCGTGCCGCATCTGGTGCGGGCCGGGGGCGGCTCGATCATCGTGGTGTCCTCGATCAATGGCACGCGCACGTTCACCACGCCGGGCGCGAGCGCTTATTCCGTGACCAAGGCGGGACAATTGGCACTGGTGCAGCAATTGGCGCTGGAACTGGGCGATCGGAGGCATTCGCATCAATGCGCTGTGTCCGGGTGCGATCGAGTCAGAGATTTCCGATAATACCGAGCAGCGTGGGACAGGAAGTGACCGAGGTGCCGGTGGAATTTCCCGAAGGGGATATTCCGCTGACGGGTGGGGCGAAGGGCAAGGCGCAGGATGTCGCCGATGCGGTGCTGTTTCTGGCCTCGGATGCGTCGCGGCATATTACCGGGACGCCGATCTGGATCGATGGCGGGCAGAGTTTGCTGCGGTAGGGTCTGAGTTCGCGGCAGATCACCCCCTCCTACCTCCCCCAGCAAGGGGGAGGTTTCTCTCCACTCTTTGAACTCGATAGAGGCCCCACCCACCGGCAGACACCTCCCCCTTGATGGGGGAGGATGGGAGGGGGTGACAGTCCGGGCGCTGAGGTTGGGCTCGCTCAACCACAATCCCCTCCCCTAGTTGCAACCACCCCCTCCCGCGCGTACATCACCAGGATTGCACCGAGAACAGCCATGTCCCGCGCCACCAGCCTTCCTGCCCAACTCCCCCACCATCTGGTCGAGCGCGCCGTCTTGGCGGCGCTGGAGGAAGACCTTGGCCTCGCCGGCGACCTGACCAGCCAGGCGACGCTCTCGCCCACGGCCACGGCCACCGCGACGCTATCGGCGCGTGAACCCGGCGTCATTGCCGGGCTCGATCTTGCCGCGGCGGCATTCCGGCTGGTCGGCGATGGTGTCACCTTCACGCCGCAGCTTGCCGATGGTTCGCGCATTGCCGCCGGTGGTGTCATCGCCACTGTCGCCGGCCCTGCCCGGCTGGTGATGTCGGCCGAGCGCGTCGCGCTGAATTTCCTCAACCATCTCAGTGGCATCGCCACCTTGACGCGGACCTATGCCGACGCCGTCGAGGGCACCAATGCGCGCATTTGCGACACGCGCAAGACCATGCCCGGCATGCGCGCCTTTCAGAAATATGCGGTGCGCTGCGGCGGTGGCGCCAATCACCGCTATAGCCTCGATGACGCCATCCTGATCAAGGACAACCATATCGCCGTCGCCGGCAGCGTGACCGCCGCCTATCAGGCCGCCGCGGGTTTTGCCGGACATCTGGTCGCCATCGAGATCGAAGTCACCACGCTGGCCGAACTGGATGAAGCGCTGGCAGCCGGTGCCCGCATCGTGCTGCTCGACAATATGGACAATGATCTGCTGCGCCAGGCTGTCGCGATCAATGCCGGCCGCGCGAGGCTGGAAGCCTCCGGCAATGTCAAGCTCGACCGGGTGCGCTCGATTGCCGAGACGGGCGTCGATTTCATCTCCACCAGCCAGATCACCATGGGCGCCAAGCCGCTCGATCTGGGCCTCGATGTCACGATCGGGGGCTGAGCCATGACCAGCTTGACCGCGCCGGCGCAAGCCGCCACCACGCAAGACCTCACCGATCTGTGCCTTGCGGCCTCGATCGCTGCCGCCCGTGTCATCAACGATGTCTATGCGCGACCCTTCGTCGCAGTCGATAAGGCCGATGGCTCGCCGGTGACCGAGGCGGATGCCGCGGCCGAAGCGGTGATCCTGGATTTCCTGCGCGCCACCGGCATTCCGGTGCTGGCCGAGGAAAGCGCCGCCGCCGGACATATCCCGATCCTGGGCGAACGCTACTTCGTGGTCGACCCGCTCGATGGCACCAAGGAGTTCATCAAGCGCAACGGCGAATTCACCGTCAATATCGCGCTGGTCGAGCATGGCGTTCCCGTGCTCGGCGTGGTGCTGGCGCCGACAACGGGCGAGGCCTTTGTCGGCGACCGGCATGGCGCCTATGCCTGCAATACACTGAGCGGCGTGCCGCTGGAAAAACAGGCGATCTCAACACGTTCCGCCGATCCACTGCGCATCGTCGCCAGCCGTTCGCATGGTCATGCCGCGCTCGCGGCGCTGTGCGACACCATGCAGGTCGGCAGCGATGTCTCGGTCGGCTCGTCGCTCAAATTTTGCCTTTTGGCACGGGGCGACGCCCAACTTTATCCACGCTTCACCCCTACTTGTGAGTGGGATACGGCGGCCGGCCAGGCTGTGCTGGAGGCGGCGGGGGGCGCGGTTTTGACCCTGGATGGCCGGCGTCTGGGATATGGGAAGACGATGACACGCTTCCTCAACCCCTATTTCGTGGCAGCCTCGAGCCACGACCTGGCGGCGCGTGCAGCAGTGGAAATGGCCCGCCTGGTCGCGTAATTCGGGGGCATTTTGCAACCGGCGCTTAACCCCTTCGTATTATGCGCATAGCTCACACGCTTGCGTGATCGACGGCAAGCATATACAGAACCAGCATATTACGGCCCAGCATATGCCGGGCGGAGTGCTCGGTATGAACGTCAGAACTGTTTGTTTGTCCATCCTCTATGAGGGCGACGCCACGGGGTATGAAATCCGGCGGCTGTGCGTCGAAGGCGAGTGTTCGTATTTCGTCGAAGCCAGTTTTGGCTCGATTTATCCGGCGCTGGCCAAGCTCGAAGATGATGGACTGGTCAAAAGCCATATCGAACAGCAGGACGGCAAGCCGGCCAAGAAGGTCTATTCCATCACCGAGGCCGGCCGGGCTTCATTCACGCAGGCACTGTTCGAGCCGCTGGATGAAGAAGTGTTCCGCAGCCCGTTCCTGCTGTTTGCGCGCTTCGCGCATATCCTGCCGGCGGAACTGGTCGAAGACACGCTTGAACGAACAATTGCAGCGGACGCTCGATGCCAAGAAAAAGCTGAACGACGTGCTGAGCAAAGGCACGATGCAGCGCATCGGACAATGGGTCGTCGACTACGGATTGTCGATTATGGAGGTTGCGGAACGTCATCTGCGCACCCATATGGACGACTTGATCACATTAGCGCGAGCCGAACCGGCTAAAAAAGACGCGGCAGAATAAGGGGCAAATTGGTATGCGTGCACTTTTTTCCTATGGCTTGGCTTTTGTGTTTCTGATCGTTGCCGGCCTCTGGCTGGCACCGGGACATTGGTTATCGGCGGCAACGGGCCCGGCAAGGGCGAGCGGCCGATCATTTCGGTGCTGGAAGGCAAGGAGCATGGCCCGATCGCCACGACGCTGCAGAACAGCCGGCGTGCTGGCCGAGCATGTTTCGGAAAACACCATCGACCCGGAACTGACCATTGCCCAGCGCAATGAGGAGACCACGGGCGCCGCCGTTCCCGCCGCAATCGGTGCGCACGGTCACCTATCAGGCACAGGACATGCCGCTCTGAGTGCCGCTGCGCGGCCGCACCCAGGCCAAGGCCTTGGTCAGCGCCGTTGCCGAAACCGCGGGCATCATCGATAGCGTCGCCGTCACCAAGGGCCAGAAAGTCGCCGCTGGCGACCTGCTGTGCACGCTGGACCAGGGCACCCGCCAGGCGGCGGTAAACCAGGCCGAAGCGAGCCTGGCCCAGGCCAATGCGGGACTGGTGCAGGCCCAGCTCGATTTCGATACCAATGCCGGCCTGCGCGAAAAGGGCCTGGCGGCCGCCAATACCAGCCGTCCGCTGGAAGTCGCCCTGACCTCCGCCCAGGCGTCGCTCACCTCGGCTCAGGCCGCGCTCGACAATGCCAAGGCCGAACTCGACCGCACCGAAATCGTCGCCAAGGTTGCCGGCGTGGTGCAGGATCCGCTGGCCAATGCCGGCACGCTGCTGGCTATCGGCGCGCCCTGCGCCAGCATCGTGCAGCTCGATCCGATGGTGTTCATCGCCCAGGTTCCCGAAAGCCGCATCGGCCTGGCCAAGATCGGGCTCGACGCCTCGATCACCACCGTCACCGGCCAGACCACCGAGGGCAAGGTGAGCTACATCTCCGCCACCGCCGATCCGGCGACCCGCTCGTTCCCGATCGAAATCGAGATCCCCAACACCGATGGCACCCTGCGCGACGGCGTCACCGCCACCGCCACGGTCAATCTCGGCACTGCGCCGGCCCATCTGGTGCCCCAATCGGTGCTGACGCTGAACGATGACGGCGTGCTGGGCGTACGGGCTGTCGAGGACAGCAAGGCCAAGTTCTATCCCGTCCAGATCGCCAGCGACACGCGCGAGGGCGTGTGGGTGCTCGGCCTGCCGGCCAAGATCGATATCATCACCGTCGGCCAGGAATTCGTGAATGACGGCCAGCCCGTCACCGCCACCAACGTCACCGCTGCTGCTGAGGGTACAGCATCAATGATGAACTTCCTCGAACGCATCCTGCGAATGCCGCGCGTGGTGCTGACCGTCATGGTCCTGCTGCTCGGGGCCGGCGTTGCCGCCTATGTGTCGCTGCCCAAGGAAAGCTTCCCGGCCATCGACATCCCCTATTTCTACGTTTCGGTCACCCAGACCGGCGTATCGCCGCGCGATGCCGAACGCCTGCTGGCCAAGCCGATCGAGGATCGGGTCAAGGACATCGACGGGCTGGAGAATTATTCCTCCACCTCGACCACCGGCCATGCCTCGGTGTTCCTCGAATTCAACGTCAATGCCGACAAGGACAAGGCGCTCAACGATATCCGCGCCGAGCATGGAAGGCATCGCCGCCGACCTGCCGGACGAGGCGACTGAGCCGACGGTGACCGAACTTTCGTTCACCGACATGCCGTCTATCTCCGTGGCCGTCTATGGCAATGTGCCCGAGCGCGCAGCTGGTGCAGCGCGCCAAGGATCTGCAGGACGAGCTGGAAGCCCTGCCCGACGTGCAGAGCGTGACCATTTCGGGTTCGCGCGACGAAGTGATGGCCGTCACCATCGACCTCAACAAACTCGAGGCCTATGACCTGACCGCCGCCCAATTGATCGACGCGCTGGCCAAGAACAACATGGTGGTGCCGGGCGGCACGCTGGATACCGGCCAGGGTTCGTTCAATGTCGAAGTCCCCGGCCTGATCAACAATGCCGCCGACGTCTATTCGCTGCCGCTCAAGACCAGCGGCGATACCGTCGTCACCTTCGGCGACGTGGCCACCGTCACCCGCACCTTCGAGGATGCGACGCAATACGCCCATGTGAACGGCCAGCCGGCGATCACGCTGGGCGTGGTCAAGAAGCTGGGCACCAACGTCATCGACGTATCCGACGAAGTGCGCCGCATCACCTCCGAATTCACCAAGGATTGGCCGAGCGGCATCCAGACCAGCTTCCTGGTCGATCAGGCCGACTCCACCAAGAGCCTGTTCCGTTCGCTGGAAGCGGCGGTGCTGACCGCCGTGGCGCTGGTGCTGATCACCTGCGTCGCGACGCTGGGCCTGCGCCCGGCCATCATGATCGGCATGTCGATCCCGATCTCGTTCATGATCGCGTTCCTCGTGGTGCAGATGCTGGGCATGACCATCAACATGATGATCATGTTCGGGCTGGTGCTGGCGGTGGGCGTGCTCGTGGACGATCCTATCGTGGTGGTGGAATATGCCGAGCGAAAGCTGCAGGAGGGCGTCCCCAAGCGGGAGGCCTTCATCATGGCGGCGCGCAAGATGTTCGTGCCGGTGGTTTCCGCCACCTTCACCACGCTGGGCGCCTTCGTGCCGCTGCTGTTCTGGCCGGGCATTATCGGCAAGTTCATGAGCTACCTGCCGATCATCGTCATCGTGGTGATGTGCGCCTCGCTGATTTCGGCCCTGATCTTCATGCCGATCATCGGCGCGATCATCGCCTCCAGCACATGTCGACCAGAAGCACAAGGAAGCTGCCGACGTCGTCATGTATGCCGACAAGTTCGACCCCAAGAAGGTCAGGGGCGTGACCGGCGTCTATGTGCGCACGCTGGCAGCATCTGCTGCACCATCCGATCATTACGCTGCCGATCGGCTTCGCGCTGGTCGGGGTCATGTTCTACAGCCTATATCTCCAACCCGACCGGCACCGAGGCCTTCCCGGCGTCCGAGCCGGAATTCGGCACCGTCAACGTCATCGCGCGCGGCAATTATTCGCCGGTCGAGATCCGCGACCTGCTGGTCGAAGTCGAGGACGAACTGCTGCAGGTGCAGGGCATCCAGGACGTCATCATGACCTTTGCGGCGGCGAAGGCGGCGGACTGGGCGCCAGCCCGCCGGCCGACACGATCGGCTCGTTCAACCTGCAGCTCACGCCCTATAACGAGCGCGTCAAGGCCGAGCAGATCTTCCAGGAGATCCGCACCCGCGTCGCCGATATCTCGGGCCTCGCAGGTGCAGATCGCGGCGCAGGAAAACGGCCCCCCGGCCGGCAAGGCGATCAATCTGCGCGTCGAGAGCGACGTCTATGACGACCTGGCGCCGGCCGTCGCCAAGCTGCGCGACTATGTCGAGCACGAGCTGGGCGACACTATCGACGTCGAAGATGGCCGCCCCTCCCCCGGCATCGACTGGGAAGTGACGATCGATCGCGTCGAAGCGGCCAAATACGGCATCGGCGTGCGCGAACTCGTCGCCCTATGTGCAGCTCGTCACCTCCGGCGTGAAGCTGGGCAGCTACCGTCCCGACGATGGCGGCGACGAACTCGATATCCGCGTTCGCCTGCCTGAAGACGAGCGCACGTTCGATGCGCTGGATTCGCTGCGGATCGTCACGGCCCAGGGCCTGGTGCCGGTCTCGAACTTCATCCAGCGCACGGCCGTGCCCAAGGTCGCCAATATCGCCCGGCGCAACGGCGTCTATGCCATGAACGTGATGGCCAATCTGGAGCCGGGCACTGCTGGCCGCCGACAAGGTCGCCGCAGCTCAAGGATTGGCAGGCGACCCAGGAATGGCCGGACAGTGTCGACATCGTCTATGGCGGTGCCGAAGAGCAGATCGACGACACCAATGCCTTCATCGTCACGGCGTTCGGGGCAGCGATGTTCCTGATCTTCCTGATCCTGCTGCTGGAATACAACAGCTTCTGGCAGGTGCTGGTCACGCTCTCGACGGTGATCATGTCGCTGGCGGGCGTGCTGCTGGGCATGCTGGTCACCGGCATGAGCTTCTCGGCGATCATGACGGGCCTGGGCATCGTGGCCCTGGCGGGCATCGTGGTGAAGAACGGCATCGTGCTGATCGATACCTATAACCACTACCATCGCGACGAGCATGTCGAGCCGGTCAAGGCGATGCTGATCACCGCCGCCCAGCGCGTGCGCCCGGTGCTGCTCACCGCCACGGTGACCGCGCTCGGCGTGATCCCGATGGCGTTCAACGTCGAGTTCGACTTCATCCGCCGCGAAGTCGTGGTGGGCGGCATTGCCGGTTCGTGGTTCATCCACCTGTCGGCGGCGCTGGTGTCGGGCCTGTTCGTCTCCACCGCGCTGACGCTGATCATGGTGCCGGTGATGGTCGTCGCGCCCACGGTGATCTGGGGCCAGATCAACTGGCTCGGCCAGGTGATCCGGCACGGTCGGCAGCGCCATTGCCTGGCCGGTCCGTGCCGTGTTCATCCGCGGCCCGCGCGAGGCGGCGGTCGCCGTCCCCGCGGGCTTTGACGGCATGGCCGTGGAAATCCCTGCCGATGCCGATGGCGCCAAGCGCTACATCGTCAGCCCGGATGCCGGGCTGGTGGAAAAGGAAAGCAACGGCGTCACCGTCGTCAGCCGCCCGGAAGCCGCCGAATAAAGCTACTGCCTCCAAGCAATATGAAAGGCCCGCAGCGATGCGGGCCTTTTTGTTTTGGGGTGGCCGTTGCTGTCAATGTCAGAGCCGGAGCGAACAAGCTTGCCATGTGACCGCCAATAGGAGGCAGAATGACGAACGGAATTCAGCATTGTACGCGCCGATGATCGCCATGAAACCGGTGATCGCCAATCTCATTCAGCCTTACCATCGACGACATGAACAAGGTCACGCAGCATTCGCAGTGAACCCATTAAACCCGGCGGCAGGTTGGGAAGAGCTGTCCATGGGTGAGGTTAGCGCAGTGGATGGGATTTGGAAATATGGTCAGGCTAATCTGGAGGTAGAGTTAGCTAATTCAGCTATTGTAGCTAGAGACCTAAATAGCTATTTTAGCTACGAGCTATTCTGGAGAGCGCCATGTCCGAAATCACCGCGACCGATGCCAAGAACAAATTTGGCCAGCTGCTGGAGATGGCCCAGAAGGAACCCGTCCGCATCCAGAAGAACGGCCGCGATGTCGCCGTGGTGTTGTCGCCGGAGCAGTACGGGGAATTGGTCAGGGGTGAGGCGCAGCCCAAAGTGCGCCCATTGGTCGAAACATTGATGGCTCGAAGCATTGAACGACGTCGTTCACTCTATGAAGCCTTGGCCAAATAGGCATGCCGATTTATCTCACGCTTGATGAGGTTTTGCGCATCCACGAGTTGCTGATCGATGCGTTTGGCGGCGCCAAAGGCGTGCGCGACGCCGGGCTGGTCGAGTCAGTGCTGCTGCGGCCACAGACGGGATATTACGCCGATCTCGTTGAAGAGGCGGCCGCACTCTGGGAGAGCCTGGCGATGAATCATGGCTTTATCGACGGCAACAAGCGCGTGGCCTATGCCTGCGTCGAACTTTTTCTACAAATGAATGGTCTCGATAGTACCGCAAGCAACGATGAGCTGGAGCACTTTATCTACTCCAACCTCGAAGCCAGTACCTTCCGCAAGGACGTGATCGATGCTTGGTTGCGGCAGCGAACGGCTCCGTTCGACCCGGCTTGATAGCCCTGGGCTGGGTGACGCCGTGATTTGAAGCGCCATCCTGCCACGTCCTCGTGGTTCGAGGGTCGTAAGAACTCCCGCCTCACCATGAGGACGACTGGAAACCTGGGCCGCTGACCTTGGAGGATGTGAACGCTCAGAGGTCCTCTATCAGTAGCCCTCATGGTGAGGTGCGAGCCCTTCGCGAGCCTCGACCCACGGGGGCGTGCCCCAATCTATCCACTCTATCCCCGCCACCAAAACCTCCTGCATAATCCTGCCCATTCCCACGCAACACTGCGCGCTCGCGACGAACGGACGGCGTGGGGACGATCGGGGAGCTGGAGTCGTCCGGCTCAGGCGTGGTGAAACTCGGCGCGTGGGTCTGCGATACTGGCCCGCACGAACCGGACCCGCCCAAAATCCCGGTGCATGCGGCGAGACGTGTCTCGCTCGTTACTGAACCCATGAGGCAAGTCTCGCCGCATGCTCTGCAGTCTTATTCAAACCGCAGGCGACGCCGCGCGGCGTTTCAACACGTCCTTATTCGGCCGCTGGCAGCCCGCGTTTGACGAAGCCATCGGGGTCATTGGCGGTGCGCAGCAACTGCTCTTCGGCTTCGGTGGCCTCGCGCTGGCGATCCCACATCTGGGCGTAGAGCCCTGCCTTCTGCAGCAGCACGACATGGTTGCCGCGCTCGGCCACAAGGCCATCGCGCAGCACCAGGATTTCATTGGCATTGATGACCGTCGACAGGCGGTGAGCGATGACGACGGTGGTGCGATTGGCCGAGACGATATCGAGTGCCGACTGGATGTCTCGCTCGGTCTTGGTATCCAGCGCCGAAGTCGCCTCGTCCAGAATCAGGATCGAGGGCGCCTTGAGGATGGTGCGGGCAATGGCCACGCGCTGTTTCTCGCCACCCGACAGCTTAAGCCCGCGCTCGCCGACCGGCGTATCATAGCCCTTGGGCAGGGTTTCGATGAACGGGCCGACCTGGGCCATCGCCGCGGCATTGCGCACCTCTTCGAGCGTCGCGCCGGGGCGGCCATATTGGATGTTGTAGCCGATGGTGTCGTTGAACAGCACCGTATCCTGCGGCACCATGCCGATGGCGGCGCGCAAGCTCTCCTGCGTGATATCGCGCAGGTCCTGCCCGTCGATGGTGATCGCCCCATCGGTCACGTCATAGAACCGGTAGAGCAGCCGCGAAATGGTGGACTTGCCTGCCCCGGTCGGCCCGACGATGGCGACGGTCTTGCCGGCCGGCACTTCGAAGCTGACGCCCTTGAGGATTGGCCGATCGGGATCGTAGTGGAAGCTGACATTGTCGAAGCGGATCACCGGCCCGGTCACGGCCAGCGGCTTGGCCCCGGCCTTGTCGGTGATCTCGGGCTTCTGATCGAGCAGCTTGAACATCTCCTCGATATCGGTCAGCCCCTGGCGGAATTCGCGATAGACCGTGCCGATGAAATTGAGCGGCCGGTAGATCTGCATCAGGAAGGTATTGAGCAGCACGAAGTCGCCCAGCGTCAGCGTCTTGTTCATGACGCCGATTACCGACAGCACCCCGATGATCAGGAAGCCGGAGTAGAAGATGATCGCCTGGCCGAAATTGAGGAAGCCCAGCGAGGTCCAGATGCGGATGGCCGAGCGCTCATAGCCGGCCATGGCATGGTCGAACCGCTCGGCCTCCATCTTCTCATTGGCGAAATATTTCACCGTCTCGAAATTCAGCAGGCTGTCGATGGCCTTGGAATTGGCGTCGGTATCGCTGTCGTTCATGTCGCGGCGAATGCCGATGCGCCAGTTCGAGGCCTTGATGGTGAAATACAGGTAGAGCCCAGATCGTCACGACCAGCACACCCAGATAGGTGACACCGAACATGGTGACGAAGATCACCGCCGGCGATGAGGAATTCGACAATCGTCGGGGCGATGTTGAGCATCGTGAAGCGGACGATAGTTTCGATGCCCTTGGTGCCGCGCTCGATGACCCGGCTCAGCCCGCCAGTGCGCCGCGCCAAATGGAAGCGCAGCGACAGGCGGTGCATATGATGGAAAGTCTGCAGCGCCAGCTTGCGCACCGCGTTCTGGCCGACGCTGGCGAACAGTACGTCGCGCAGTTGCTGGAAGCCGGCATCGACGACATTGCCCAGCACATAGGCGATGAGCAGCACGACCGGCACGGCCAGGCCCATGACCAGCGCATTATCCGGCGCGGTGCCGTCGAGACCGTCGATAATGCCCTTGTAGGCAAAGGGGATCAGCGTGGTGGCGACCTTGGAAACCAGCAGCGCACCAATCGCCAGGATCACCCGCAGCTTGAGATCAGGCCGGCCGGCAGGCCACATATAGGGCCAGAGGTTCTTGACCGTATCCAGCAACGAACCTTCGTCCGCGCTCACTGACGGTTTGGTATCCCCGGTCTTGTCGACAGTCATTAAGCTGGTTCCGCTTCCAGTTCCTGGCCCGTAGGCGTCAGGCCAAGCAGCAGGCCGGAATAGGCAGTCCCGAGGGCCTGCAGCCGGTCATGCTGGACGATGTAGCAATTGCGTGTGCCCCGCGGCTGCCGCACGATCAGCCCGGCATCGAGCAGCACCTTGATGTGCTGGGAGACCGTGGATTGTGCCAGCGGCAGGGATTCGGTCACGTCGGCGCAGCAGCACTGACCCTGTTGCTGGGTCGCCAGAATCCGCAGGATGTTGAGGCGCACCGGATGGCCCAGCGCCCGCATGATGGAGGCTATGTCGTCGTCGCGCATGACACACTTCTTTGATCGGTATTTTACGATAGAAGAAGGCCCACCGACACGCAAGGTCAAACGGACGCGGACAGCACAAGAACGTGCTGTCCGCGTCCGAAAAGCCTAGTTGGCGTTGTCCGGCAGCTCGAAGACCTGACCGGGATAGATCCGGTTCGGATTGCGGATCTGGCCGGTATTGGCTTCGTAGATCGTGGTGTACTTGATGCCGGCGCCATAAACACGCCGGGCGATGGTCCACAGGTTATCACCACGGCGGATGATCGCCTTACCCGAAGCGAAGCGAGCCATTTCGGGGTCGCCAACGGCGACGGCCACCATAGTGGGAACATCGTCGGCAACAGCCGGCTCGGCAACTGTCGGCTCCGGCGTTTCAGCCTCGGCGACCGCGTCTGGCGCCGTTGCCGGCTCGGGCGTGGTGGGCTCGGGAGGCACAGCCTGGCTCCCGGTGGCACCAGAGCTATCCTCGCCAGTCGCCGGTGAGGCTACAGCGTCCCCAGTGACATCCAAGGGAGCAGCGTTGCTATCGGCGGCGGAGGGGACACCAGATGCAGAGGTGGCCTCCGTGGATATAGCGGGTGCCGTTTTGCCGGCTACCGACTGAGCCGCCTCGGTTTCGGCGACAGCGGTCGGTTGTTCGGCCGCAATCTCCATCTGGAAATCGACTTCGGCGCGCGCCGCCACTTCGGCGGTGCCTGGTTGGAGCATATCGATGCGGATGCGCTGGTTCGGTTGGGTCAGCACCTTGCCGGCCTCGACCAGCCAGCGGCCATCGGCAACCGTGGCATCGGCAATATATTTGCCATCGATATAGAGCCGCATGACGGCCCCTTCTGGCCCGCCGCCGGCGAAGAAGGATTTGTCGCCCTCGATCTCGATGGCGTCGATAGTGGGCGGGACATTGGCCAGCACGGCTGCCGGCGCGGGGTTGACCGGCACGACGGGATCAGCCGTCGTGACAGCGGTCTTGGACTTGTCGGCGGATACAGGCGGCGTCTCGGCGACAGGGGCCTCCACGACCGGCGTGGTCGCGGCTACTTCAGGCGCGGGCGCGGCGGGCTCTGGCGTCACAGCCTGCTCCATCACTGGCGCGGCTGCAGCAGGCTCAGTGACTGGCGCGGCGGCCGTCGCGGGCTCGCTTGCCGCTGGTGCATTTGGCACCTGTGGATCGGCTGCGGCGACCGTGGTCGTGGTGCCGATGGCCGGGCGTTCCAGCCCTTGCAGGATTTCGCTGGCATGGCCCGGCGTGCTGGCAACCACCAGCGGCTCGCTGTGCTTGTCGTCATCGACGACGACGACGAAGGATTCGGAGGCGCGGCCCGGCCTTGCCGGCCTCGGCCAGCGTCAGTTCGGTGCCGCCCGGCGGGATCGGCGCGTCGGGTACCAGCACCCAGTCGCCGCTGGGCTCGACCTTGGCCTTGCCCAGCAATTGATCGTTGGAATAGACCTCGACTTCGCTGCCCGGCGTACCGCTGCCGGCGATGACGACCGACCCATCCGGCTCGGCTCGCAGCAGGCCGAAGGTGGCGGCAACCAGCGTATCGGGCGCGGTCTTGGGGGCCTCGGTGGGCGGGGTGACATCGAGTTCCGGCTCCGCCACCGCCACTTCTGGCTCAACCGGCACCTCGGGCGCAGGCGTCGCCGCCGTGGGCTCAGCGACCGCAACAGCCGGCTGCGGCAGGATGCCGACCTCGACCATCCTGCCCCGCAGGCAGACGCCCATGCCGCCTTCGCTGTTAAAGCAGGAGGCAACGGAAGGACCGGCAAGCACGCCGACGATGACGAGAAGAGTGACCGCCGCCGCTCCAAGCGTCAGGGCGAGAGGTTGTTTGGGAGCGGGATCGGCCAGTTTGTCCTCCAGGACGAAAGGCTGAGATACGGTATCCGTACCGTCGCCGATTAAGCAGTTGCTGGTGTTGTCGCCTGTGCCGCTGCAGTCTTCAACAGCTTGTATGTAATCGATTCATACAGCGCCTCAAAGGACGCATCAATGATGTTGGGCGAAACGCCGATCGTGTACCAGCGCTCCCCCGTGCCATCGCGGCTTTCGACCAGTACACGGGTGACCGCGCCCGTGCCGCCGTCCAGGATACGCACCTTGAAGTCGACCAGTTCGAGATCTTCGATATCGGCGCGAATACTTGCCGAGATCTTTGCGCATCGCCAGATCGAGCGCATTGACCGGGCCGTTGCCTTCGGCCACCGACATCAGCAGTTCGTCCTCGACGCGGATCTTCACCACCGCCTCGGTGACGATCACCTCCTCGCCGCGGGCATTGTGGCGCAGCTCGACGCTGGCGCGATAGCTCTCCACCTGGAAGAAATCGGGCAGCGTGCCCAGCACGCGCCGGGCCAGAACGGCGAAAGAGGCATCGGCGCCATCATAGGAATAGCCGATCGCCTCGCGTTCCTTGACCGTCGCCAGCAGTGTTTCGAGGCGCGGATCGTCCTTGGCGAGGATCGATATCGTGCCGGGCCAGTGCGGTCAGCAGGTTGGACTTGCCGGCCTGCTGGCTGACCATGATGGAGCGCTCATTGCCGACGCTTTCGGGCGGCACATGCTCATAGCTGGAAAAATCCTTGGCCAGCGCCGAGGCATGAATGCCCGCCTTGGTGGCGAAGGCGGAGGCGCCGACATAGGGCGCCTGCCGCGACGGGAGCGCGATTGAGCCGGTCGTCGAAGGCGCGGGAGATTTGCGTCAGCCGCTCCAGCCGCGCCAGGTCGATACCGGTCTCGAAGCTGATCGGCGAAATCGGCTTCAGCACCAGAGTGGGGATCAGCGTGACGAGATTGGCATTGCCGCAGCGCTCGCCGATGCCGTTGAGCGTGCCCTGGATCTGGCGCACGCCGGCTTCCACCGCCGCCAGCGTATTGGCGACGGCCTGGCCGGTATCGTCATGGGCATGAATGCCGAGCTTGCTGCCCGGCGCCACCGCCTGCACCTTGCCGATGATGGCGCCGATTTCGGACGGCATGGTGCCGCCATTGGTGTCGCACAGCACCACCCAGCGCGCGCCGGCATCGAGCGCGGTTTTCACGCAGGCCAGCGCATAATCCGGATTGGCCTTGAAGCCGTCGAAGAAGTGCTCGCAATCGATCAGCGTTTCCTTGCCGGCGGCGACGGCTGGCCAGCGACGGTTTCGCGCAGATTGGCGAGGTTCTCCTCCAGCGAGATTTCCAGCGCGATCTCGACCTGCTGGTCCCAGGTCTTGGCGACGAAGCAGGCTGCGGCGGCGCTGGAATTGAGAATGCCCTGCACGCCCGGATCGTTGGCGGCCGAGCGCCCTGCCCGCTTGGTCATGCCGAAGGCGGTGAAGGTCGCGCGGTTGGTGCGCTGCTGGCTGAAGAACTCGGTATCGACCGGGTTGGCGCCGGGATAGCCGCCCTCGATATAGTCGACACCCATCTGCTTCGAGCAGCGCAGTGATGGAAATCTTGTCCTCCAGCGAGAACTCGATGCCGGCCGTCTGGGCGCCGTCGCGCAGGGTGGTGTCGAAGATATAGAGGCGGTCTTTGGTCATCAGGCGATACTCTAGTGCGGGCGGCCAACGGCCGTGTCGTGGTCGGGATGCTGGTGATTGCTGGCCTTGATGGCGGCACGGCTCGAGCCGTCGGCCTCTTCGGTGTGCCGACATTCACCTGGTCAGGCCAATGAGGGATGCGGCCTTCAAGGCCCATCTGGTAGCGCAAGGCATCGTGGGTCGTCGAGGAGCCGATGGTCAGCCGTGCCGCCCATCGTCGTGCATAAAGAGCGGCGTGCCGCAACGTGGCAGAAGCCGCGCTCGACCTGGGCGGAGCGCGGAAGGCAGGCGTCCGCGGTCCGAAGGTTTCGGGGGACGCCGACCAGGCGGCGAAGAGATTGCCCACCGCCTTCTGGCACATGCGGCAATGGCAGACATGCGGATTGTCGCGCAGTTCGGTGGCGTGAACGCACCGCGCCGCATTGGCAGCCGCCACTGAAAGTTCGCTCATATGAATTCGCCTCCGCGAAACGGTCGGTGCCATGATCAGTTCGTGCAGGATGCCGGGCTGGCTGAGGCGTGGCCGGCATCCTCGACCATGTGGAATTCGGCCTCGGGCCAGGCGCGGTGCAGGTCCCAGGCGGTGACGGCGGGCGTGCAGATGTCGTAGCGGCCCTGGACGATGACGCGCGGGAATATCGCGCAGCATGCCGGCATTGCGGATCAGCTGCCCCTCGTCCATCCAGCCGGCATGGACGAAATAGTGGTTCTCGATGCGCGCGAAGGCCAGGGCAAAATGGCCGTCGTAGAAGGCGGTGCTCACCGATGGATCGGGCAGCAGGGTCAGCGTCTCGCCTTCCCAGGTGGCCCAGGCCTTGGCGGCGGCAAGCTGCTCGGCCTCGTCATCGCCAACAAGGCGGCGGCGATAGGCGGCCATCATGTCGCCGCGCTCGGCCTCGGGAATGGGGGCGAGGAAGCGCTTCCCACTTGTCGGGGAAAATGTTGGAGGCGCCTTCCTGATAGTACCAGAGCAGTTCGGAGCGGCGCAGGGTGAAGATGCCGCGCAGCACCAGTCTCGCTGACGCGATCGGGATGGGTTTGCGCATAGGCCAGCGCCAGGGTCGAGCCCCAGGAGCCGCCGAACACCAGCCATTGCTCGACGCCCACCATGGCGCGCAGCTTCTCGATATCGGCGACCAGATCCCAGGTGGTATTGTGCTCCAGCGCCGCATGGGGCGTGGATTTGCCGCAGCCGCGCTGGTCGAACAGCAGGACGTCATAGCGCGCCGGATCGAATACACGGCGCTGATTGGGGCTCAGCCCGCCGCCCGGGCCGCCATGCAGGAACACGGCCGGCTTGGCGCCGGGCGTGCCGACGCGCTCCCAATAGACCGATGTGGCCGTTGCCGACATCGAGATGGCCGGAGGCATAGGGCTCGATTTCGGGATAATAGGTGCGCAAATGGCTCACGCGGCGTCTCCCTTGGGCGGCCAGTCGTCGGTGTCGTGGTCGGGATGCTGGTTGGAATGGATGCCGGCGAGGAAATCGCGCCACTCGCCATCATTGGTGCGCACCGGCAGGCTGGTCAGCCCATCGAAGAATGGCAGCTTGTCGGCCGGATTGACCTGGATGCCGGGCGCGGCCAGCGCCGGGATCATCGAAGGCGCCGATCGCCAGTTCCAGCCCGAAGCGGGTTTCATAGGCCAAAGGCGTGCCGCACTCGCCGCAAAAGGCGCGGCGGGCGGCGTTGGAACTCTGGAACCATTTGGGCTCGCCCCGGGTCCAGTTCGCATCATGGGCGGTGATCAGCGGCCCGAAGAAGCCGCCGAACGCCTTCTGGCACATGCGGCAATGGCAGATCGAGCCGCGGCCAAGCAAGCGGGCGCGGAAGCGCACGGCGCCGCATTGGCAGCCGCCGGTGAGATCTTCGGGGCGGCTCATGGCGTTGGCTCCTGCAGGGCGGCCCAGACGGCTTCGAGGACTTGGTTGGGACGGGCGAGAATGTCGTTGTTCCAGAAGCGGAGGAGGTGGAAGCCGCGACGTCTCAATTCAGCGTCCCTGCTATCGTCCGCATTGCTGTCCAGGTGTTGGCTGCCGTCTGCTTCAATGATCAACTTTGCCTCGAAACAGAGGAAGTCCGCGATGTATGGCCCCATCGGGACTTGCCGCCTGAACTTGAATGCAGCGAGCCGCCGATTGCGGAGCAATAGCAAGAGTTCCCGCTCGGCTTCGGTGGGATTGTGGCGCATGGCCTTGGCGTAACCGGTCAGCTCTGGGCGAGCCAAGGCCCCCTCACCCGCCCTTCGGGCACCCTCTCCCACGAGGGGAGAGGGGGGCATCGAGTTTGCCAAAAGCTCTGCACTCCCCTTCTCCCCTCGTGGGAGAAGGTGGTCCGAAGGACCGGATGAGGGGGCCTGCGGGCTCACCGCAAAGCCCTGTCCAGCCGCACACTCCACCATATCGAAAATGCTCATCGCTTGATCTCCCATTTGGTTCGGCGCTCACCCGTCTCCGGGTCTTTGGAATCCATCAGGGCAATGCCCTGCTCGGCAAGCTCGGCACGAATGCGGTCGGCAGTGGCGAAGTCTTTGTTGGCAAAGGCGGCGAGGCGTTCGCTTATCTGATGAGAAAGCAACTCTGGCTCTATGCCGATGGCTCGGGCATCATCCTCTAACGCCTTCTGCACTGCGCGCTCGACGGCATCATGTATGCCATGCCGCTGCTGCTCTCGGGCTTGGCGAGCATAAGAAAACTCCGCCTCACCGACCAAACCAAGAAAATTGAGTGTCGCTACCAAATCCTTCGGATCGGATGCTTTCATCAAATGCGAGACTGCCAGAGGCGAATTTAAATCATCAGCCAATGCGTCAAGCACGCTCGGCATTGACGTTGTCCATCTTCGGGTAGATAACGGCGAGCAGCATTTCGCCAGCTAAGCCAAGCTGACCTGCGCCTCTTCCAGCCGCCGCACGGTGAAGTCGATCGGCTCGCGGTAATGCGTCATCAGCATGGCCAGCCGCAGCACCTCGCCCGGCCACTTGCGGCCACCGAAGTCGGTGGTTTCGAGCAGTTGGGCGATGGTGAAGAAGTTGCCGAGGCTCTTGCTCATCTTCTCGCCCTCGACCTGCAGGAACCCATTGTGCATCCACACATTGGCCATGGCGTGGGTGCCGTGGGCGCAGCGGGATTGGGCGATTTCGTTCTCGTGGTGCGGGAAGATCAGGTCGAGCCCGCCGCCGTGAATGTCGAACAATTGGCCGAGATAGCGCTCGCTCATCGCCGAGCATTCGATATGCCAGCCGGGCCGGCCACGGCCCCAGGGGCTGTCCCAGCCCGGCTCCTCGGCGCTCGATTGCTTCCACAGGACGAAATCGGCGGGGTTCTTCTTGTGCGTATCGATGGCGACGCGGGCCCCGGCCAGATTGTCCTCGGGATTGCGGCCCGAGAGCTTGCCGTAATCGGGCATGGAGCCGACCTCGAACAGCACTTCGCCATTGGCCTCATAGGCGTGGCTGCGCTGGATCAACGAGGTGATGAGGGTCTGCATACCCTCGATATTGTCGGTTGCGCGCGGCTGGATGGTTGGTTCAAGGCAACCCAAAGCGGTCACATCGGACTGGTATTGCGCGGCAGTTTTTTCGGTGACCTTGCGGATCGCCTCGTTCAGCGGCAGATCCGGGAAAATCACGGGCGGCGCGGGCGTTGATCTTGTCGTCGACGTCGGTGATATTGCGCACATAGGTGACGTGCTCGGCGCCATAGACCTGCCGCAGCAGGCGGAACAGCAAGTCGAAGACGATGGCCATGCGGCCATTGCCGATATGGGCGAAGTCATAGACCGTTGGCCCGCAGGCATACATGCGCACATTGGCCGCATCGATGGGAACGAAGGCTTCCTTCTTGCGGGTCAGGGTGTTGTAGAGCGAAAGCTGCGGCGTTCCCGAGGTCATAATGAGCGTCCTGGCCATGCGGATAAGCAGGCAGTGCGCTCTTCAGGATCAGGAAATTTGCATGAAGAAGACCGCGCCGCCAACGAGTGGTTAGCAGGTAATAATGCAGCCGTTAATGGAATTAACGCGAGAGGTCTTCATGGCGCGATGATTGGCCGCAGGGCCGACAAAAATCAAGCGCAAATCGGTGGATACAAAAAAGGGCGGCACTGGCGTGTCGCCCAATCGCTTTGGAGGCGATAGGAAAAGGATCAGCCGCGGAAGGCCTGATGGCATTGCCCGCAAGTGCCGCCCAGCGTCTTGAGCGCGGCGCCATAGCCTTCGGCATCGCCCGCTTGGGCAGCGGCAATGCCGGCTGCGGCAGCGGTCTGGCCGGTTTGAAGAATGGCATTAAAGCCGTCCCAATTCTCCCAGATTGCCGGGAGCGCCTTGCTGTTGCCGACGATCGAGCCTTCGGGGAACAGGACAGCGATATGGCTGTAATTGGTCTGAATGGTCTGCATCGCGGTTACCGCAGCATCGCCGGTCAAGCCTGCGGCAGTCTTGAGGATGCCGCCGTCTTCCTTCATCAGGTTCTGCCGCATGGTCACGGCTTCCTCGGGCGTTGCCGGCGCCACGAAGGCATCCTGTGCGAAGGCCGAGACGACGCCAATGGTCATCAGACCGGCAATCGCCATTGCGGAAATTTTCTGGATCGACATGATTTTCGCCCTCTACGCACTCTACCCTGGATCAGAATTGCATGAGGTTTGTGACACCCCAACCCCTCACACGCCAATGTTATCGACATATCAGCGTACTAGCAGCGCGACACTCTGCTGGATATCGCCGAAGACCGATTGGCCGTCGGCACCGACGGCGCCGATGCGGATGGTGTCACCGGGCTTGAGGAAGGGCGTGCGGGCCGGCCATACTTGATCTTCTCGACGGTGCGCGCCTCGGCAATGCAGCCGAAGCCGATGCCGTCGCGCTTGATCGGCAGGCTTTCGTCATGGCGGTTGGCGATGGTGCCCGAGCCGATAATGGTGCCCGCCGCGAGGCTGCGGGTGCGGGCGGCTTCGACGATCAGCGTCGGCGAAGTCGAAATGCACGTCCAGTGCCGGCATTGGGCTGGCCATAGAGCGCGTCATTGACATTGATTCGCACCGGCAGATGCAGGCGATTGTCGCGCCAGGCGCCGTTCAGCGCATCGGGCGTGATGACCACGGGCGCAAAGGATGTGGAGGGCTTGGCGTGGAAAAAGCCGAAGCCGTTCTGCAGATCGTCGGCGACCAGGCGGCGCAGCGATACGTCGTTGCAGACGGTAATGAGGCGAATGGCGGCGGCGGCCTGTTCGCGGGTGGCGCGCATCGGCACCGGGCCGAGATGACGGCGACTTCGGCCTCATAATCCAGCGCCAGCCCGTCCTCGGGGATGATGATGGGATCGGTGGCGCCCGACAGCGTGTCCGAGCCGCCCTGATAGAGCAGCGGGCGCGTCGATTGCAGTTCGGCGTCCTTGCTGCCCTGCAGCGAGCGGACGCGCTCGAGGTGGCCCAGATAACCGGCGCCGTCGATCCATTGATAGGCGCGCGGCAGCGGGGCCATGGCCAGTGCCGGATCGAAGGGCTGGCCGGCGATCGCGCCGGCATCGAGTTCGGCGCCTAGCGCCGCCAAGGCCGGGGTCAGCGCTTCCCAGTCATCCAGCGCCGCCTGCAGGTTGGGGGCAATCCGGCCGGCGGAGACGTAGCGCATGAGATCGCTCGAAACCACGACCAGCTGGCCATCGGGCCGGCCATTGCGAAGTGTTGCAAATTTCATGCGGTCCAGCCTCGTCGCGGGGGTGTGACAGGAGCGGTGCTATCACGGCCCGGCCGCTGGCACTATACTGTTGCAGTGTGACTCGCCGTGGCTTAACGCGAGTTGGCTTGCGGCAAACAGACGGGAATTGATGGTGACGATCGCTCGAAATGGCTGGCGGGCCCTGGCAGCCCTGCTGGTTGCCATGATTTGCGTCGGGCTGGACGCCAATGATGCCTATGCGCAATCGTCCAGCTGCTCGCGGCTGCAGGCGACGCTGCGCCAGTTCGATCGCAATGGCGATTTCCGAACCTGCAGAGCAATTCCGGGCAATGCGCGCGGCCTGCAGCAACAGGTGCAGGACGCCGAAAGCGCCTATGTGCGCAACGGCTGCAATGCCGATGCCAAAGCAGGCCGGACATTGTCCCGCCAATGCCAGGGCAACTCGGCCGCGACGTGCTGCGGCTGCGCGAGCGATTTCGCCAATGTCAACCAATCGGTGGAAACCGCCAATGCCGTGGCCCAGCAGCGCGAAGGCATTCTGCAGGAACTGGCCCGCTTCGGCTGCGGCGCCGACGCAGGGCTCCAGCGCCACGGTCACCAGTGATCGCCAGATCAGTATTCGACCGCATTTTCGGCAGCACGACCGGAAGGCGATTTCAGCGATGGCGAGATGATCGGCGACGAAGGCTATTGGGGCCAGGGCGGCTATTCCACCGTGCGCACGGTTTGCGTGCGGATGAGCGACGGCTATTTCTGGCCGATCAGCTATTCGACGCTGCAGGAATACCTGCCCAACGACGCGGCCATGTGCCATGCGCAATGTCCCGAATACGCCGGTCGATCTCTATTATCTACGACAATCCGGGCCAGGACCCCGAGCAGATGGTCAACATGGCCGGCGAGCCCTATATCGGCGCTGCCCAACGCCTTCCGCTATCGCGAGGCGATCGACACGACAGCACCTGCAAGACGGCGCCGGCGGGTGGCGGATCGATCACCAGCGTGGCGTCGCCGGACGGGCAGTACGCGCAGCCGATGGCAGCAGTGTCGGCGATGTCAGCTTTCCGCTGCCGCTGCGCGATCCGCGCCGGCAGATGCCGGTCGCAGCGGCGATCGCCGGCAGGCGCCGGTCGCAGACGGCGACGCTGCTGGATATTCCCCTGCCCCGCCCGCGTCCGCCGGCGCCGGGTGAGAGCCGCCTGCCGTCAAGCCGGTGGTTCAGGACGCCGACAGCGACCCTTGCGGCTGGTGCAGTTCGGCGACAAGGTGGTCAGAGTAGTCGGTCCAGACACGCCTTACGCCCAACCAGCGGGAGCAGGGACTTAAGTTCGGGCCCATCGTGACGGCCGGTCAGCGCCATGCGCAGCGGCAGGAACAGCGGCTTGCCCTTGCGGCCGGTCGCGGCCTTGAGGGCGTCGGTCCACTGGCCCCAGGTGTCGAGCGTCCCAGGGCTCGGCGGGCAGCAGTTCGCGGGCGGTGGCGATGAAGTCGCGGTCTTCGTCGGCGATCACGGGGTCGACCGGGCCGGTGACCAGCTTGGCCCATTCGGCGATATCGCCGAACTTGGCGCAGGTTGTTGCGCAGCAGCAGCCAGAGCGGCTCGCCCTCGATGCCCAGCGCAGCCAGGCGCGGCTGGGCCGTTTCATAGGGCATCGCGTGCAGGATGCGGGCATTGAGGCTATCGAGTTCGGCGGGATCGAAGCGGGCCGGGCCGTGCGAAATCGCGAGAAATCCAGCTTCTGCGCGATCGTCGTCGAGCGTGGCATAGGGCTCGATCGGCAGGCTGGTGCCGGTCAGCGCGGCCATGATCGCCACGGCCATCGGCCTCGTAGCCCTGATCGCGCAGATCGCTGATCGACAGCGAGCCGAGGCGCTTGGAGAAGCCCCTGCCCTTCGGCGTCGGTCAGGAGGTTGTGGTGGGCGAAGCGGGGACCGCGCCACCCAGCGCCTCGAAGATCTCGATCTGGGTGCCGGTATTGGAGACGTGGTCCTCGCCGCGGATGACGTGGGTGATGGCGAGGTCGATATCATCGACCACCGAGGGCAGCGTATAGAGATAGCTGCCGTCCTCGCGCACCAGCACCGGATCGGACATCGAGGCGGTGTTGACCGTCTGCGGACCCTTGATCAGATCGTCGAAATGCACCGGGCGTGCCGTCGAGCCTGAAGCGCCAATGCGGCTTGCGGCCTTCGGCTTCGAGCTTGGCGCGATCGGCATCGGTCAGGTTGAGCGCGGCGCGATCATAGATCGGCGGCTTGCCGAGCGCCCGGGCGCGCTTGCGGCGGCGGTCGAGTTCGTCCTCGGTTTCGTAGGCAGGGATAGAGCCGGCCGGCGGCGATCAGTCGGTCGACGGGCCGCATCGTAGAGCGCGGTGCGTTCGGACTGGCGCACCAGCTTGGACGGGCGTGATGCCGAGCCAGGCCAGATCGACCTCGATGCCGTCGGCGGATTCGCGGGTGGAGCGCGCCAGGTCGGTATCGTCCATGCGCAGCACATATTGGCCGCCATGGCGCGCGGGCGAAGAACCAGTTGAGCAGCGCCGGGCGGGCATTGCCGAGATGGATGCGGCCGGTCGGCGATGGAGCATAGCGGACAGATCGGGTCATGCGTCATCCCTGGTCACATCCCGATAGCCGTTGGTGATCGGATATTTGCGGCCGAGCCCGAAGGCCTTGCGCGGTCAGCTTGGGGCCCGGCGCCGACTGGCGGCGCTTGTATTCGGCGATATTGACCAGCTTCTCGATGCGCTGCACCAGCGCCAGATCGAAGCCCTTGGCGACGATCTCGGCCGATGGACAATTCCTGCTCGACCATGGCCTCCAGGATCGCGTCGAGCACCGGATAGGGCGGCAGGCTGTCCTGGTCCTTCTGGTCGGGGCGCAGTTCGGCGCTGGGCGCCTTGTCGATGATCGTCTGCGGGATGACCTCGCCCGACGGGCCCGAGGCAATCGCCCGGCATGTGGGCGTTGCGCCAGGCGGCCAGCGCGATAGACCTGCATCTTGAGCATGTCCTTGATCGGGTTGATAGCCGCCGTTCATGTCGCCATAGATGGTGGCGTAGCCGACGGCCATTTCGGACTTGTTGCCGGTGGTCAGCAGCATGCGAGCCGAGCTTGTTGGAGACGGCCATCAGCACCACGCCGCGCATGCGCGACTGGATGTTTTCCTCGGCCAGATCGGCCGGGCGGTTGTCGAAGATCGGGGCCAGTTCGACCAGCGCCGCATCGACCGGATCGCCGATAGACACGACGTCGTAGCGCACGCCCAGCCGTTCGGCGCAGTCCTTGGCGTCCTTGAGGCTGGCCTCGGAGGTATAGCGATAGGGCAGCATGATGCAGTGGACGTTCTCGGCGCCGAACGCATCCACGGCCATGGCCGCGACGACGGCGCTGTCGATGCCGCCGGACAGGCCGAGCACGACCTGCTTGAAGCCGTTCTTGTGGACATAGTCGCGCAGGCCCAGCACGCAGGCGCGCCATGGGGCTTCGTCGACCGAGGTCAGTTCGTTGACCTCGCCCTTGGATGCAGGTCCAGCCGTCGCCGCGCCGCTCCCAGTCGGAGACGATGAAATCGGTGGCGAAGGACTTGCCCTGGAACACCAGCCTGCCGCCCGGCTCCATAGCCGAAGGAGGCGCCGTCATAACACCAGTTCGTCCTGGCCGCCGACCTGGTTGAGATAGAGCAGCGGCACCTGGTCTTCGGCGACGCGGGCGCGGACCAGCTTCGTAGCGCGTGCGCTGCTTGTTCTTCCAATAGGGCGAGCCATTGGGGCAGAGCAGGATTTCGGCGCCCTCGCGCACCAGATGCTCGCACACCCATTGGTGCCAGATATCCTCGCAGATCGGGATGCCGATCGAGACGCCCTTGATGGTCACCGGCTCGGCCAGCGGGCCGGGGTCGAAATAGCGCTTTTCGTAGAACACGTCGTCATTGGGCAGTTCGCGCTTGAGCCGCGTGGCGATGATCGCGCCATTCTCGGCGACGATGACGGCGTTGTGCAGCCCGCCTTGTCCTGCCAGATGGTGGGCAGGATCAGCGATACGCCGGCGACTTGGCGGTCGCGGCGGCCAGCTCACGAGCGGCGGCGATGGCATCGGCGACGAATTGCGGCTTGAACAGCAGATCGTCGGGGAAATAGCCGGTCAGGAACAGCTCGGAGAACATCAGGATATCGGCGCCGGCCGCTTCGGCATCGGCCAGGGCCTTGCGGGCGAGGGCCAGATTGGCGGCCAGCGCGCCGACCTTGGGATTGAGCTGTGCGAGCGCAATGCGGAGGCGGTCTGTCAATTTGGAAAGCCCGTTGGCTATTGGAAGTGCCGCATATCGGCGCTGGGCCGAATGCGCGCAAGACTTATCCGC
The DNA here is from genome assembly GCA_963717095.1 of uncultured Alphaproteobacteria bacterium. GTDB lineage: Bacteria > Pseudomonadota > Alphaproteobacteria > Rhizobiales > Devosiaceae > Devosia. The sequence continues at coordinate 673,694 of CAVQVF010000005.1, read as the reverse complement.
TCACCCCGGCAAGGGCAAGCGGACAGTGCCGGAGCCAGCCATGCGCTCAGAAGCGGCCGGAGACTTCCAGCAAGCGCGCCGTAGCGGAACATCGAGAACGGGTTGTTGTCGATGATATAGGTCTGCTTGGATACCGTGGGAGCGGTATAGGTCGGATCGGCGGGTGGCACTGCGGTACCGTGGTCGGATGGTTGACCGTGACCTCGTCGTAGGTCGCGTCATAGGCGCCCTGCAGATAGGACGCGCGGCCACCGACCCTGATGGTCAAATTATCGGTCGGATGGAAACCAACCAGCAATTTGCCGCCGACGCCATAGCCGAAGCCATTGATCGAAGCTGCCGAGCCTTGCAGTTGCGGTCGTGCCGTCCGGCCCGCCACTAAATGCTCCTGAGGCACCAGCGTTATAGGCGCCATAGGTGCCGCTCACCCAGGCATAGGGCGTTACAGTCGCCTCGCCGGTCAGATCGAAGCCGCCCATGTCGGCACGCCCGGCCAGACCGATCTTGGCTTCGTGGATATTGAAGCTGTTGATCTCGCTATCGCCACCGACGCTCCAGTTGCCGGTGGCTCGGATCCCAGCTCACATCGTTCGATGTCTCGGCGGTGGTAAAGCTGACGCGGCCGGTATCGGGGCTGTCATTGGTGTATTGGTAGCCGACCACGGGGCCCAGGCCGACACCGCCATTGGGATCGCCAAAGGGCAGCCAGCCGAAATCGGCGCCGATATAACCCAGGCGCGCGGCCGGCAACGAGACTTCGGCGCCGCCATCGTTGGAATAGCTGCCGTCATGGGCAATGCCATAACCCGCCGTGGCTTCCAAAAAGGTGTTGGTGGAATTGTCGTCGATGCGGACGAAAGCCTCGCCGGAATGGGTCTTGGTATCGGTCTGCTGCGAATAGGGGCCGATTTCCATATTCTGCTGGCCGATGGAATACCAATAGCGCACGCCCGCCTCGAAGCGCAGCGGATTGTCCTCGCCGTTCTCCCAGCTATCGGGATAGGCCGGGCGCAGCTCGGGATAGTCGTTGTAGTCGGCGGCCAGCACTGGGGTTGCAACACTCAGCGCGGTTATCGCGACAACACAACTCAGCGAGCGGGACATGACACAAACTCCAGACAGAACGGCCTTCCGGCCACCCGAAATTTATGGACTCTTAGGGTTAATGTTCCGCTAAACGGCGGAAAGAGTGGTGGGGCTTGTAACCGGGCCGCAGGGACAAATCGCTCCGATGGAGCGATTTGAGCGCGCAAGGCCACGAGAGCTATGCTGGAATGGCAGGAAGGGCTGATGGTTAGCCCAGATCCATCGGCTCCTGCCCTTCCCTCCCCTTTAGGGGAGGGATCGAGGGAGGGGGTCGATTTGTGATCCGCTGATGCCCCCCCCTAACCCCTCCCCTCAAGGGGGAGGGGAGCAGATCGCGGCTCTCAAACGGCACGCCAAGCCGGATATACAGTGGTTCTATTCGCCAGCGAGGCGCGAACGAACCGGCTGGTGGGTGCCGACTTCCTCGGCGACGAGGAAGGCCAGTTCCAGCGCCTGGCTGGCATTGAGGCGCGGGTCGCAATAGGTGTGGTAGCGGTCCGACAATGATGCCTCGGTGACCGCCGACATGCCGCCGACGCATTCGGTGACGTCGTCGCCGGTCATTTCGATATGCACGCCGCCGGCATAGGTGCCCAGTTCGCGGTGAATCTCGAAGAACGAGCCTTGACTTCGGACAGCACCCGGTCGAACGGCCGGGTCTTGTAGCCGGTGGAGGCCTTGATGGTGTTGCCGTGCATCGGATCGGAGCACCAGACGACGGTGCGGCCGGCCTTCTGCACGGTCTCGATCAGGCGCGGCAGATGTTCGCTGATCTTGTCGGAGCCGAAGCGGGCGATCAGGGTGATGCGGCCGGCTTCATCGGTCGGATTGAGCCGGTCGAGCAGGCGCAGCAGATCGTCGCTGGCCAGGGTCGGGCCGCATTTGATGCCGATGGGATTCTTGATGCCGGCGAAATATTCGACATGGGCGGCGTCGGGCTGGCGGGTGCGGTCGCCGATCCAGATCATGTGGCCGGAGGTGGCGTACCAGTCATTGGTGATGCTGTCGCGGCGGGTCAGCGCTTCCTCATAGCCGAGCAGCAGGGCTTCGTGGCTGGTGAAGAAGCTGGTCTGGCGCAAAGCCGGGGTATTGTCGGGATTGAGCCCGAGCGCGGCCATGAAGGTGATGGCGTCGTCGATCTTGCGCGCCACTTCCTCGTAGCGCGTGTTCCAGTTGGAGCCCTTCATGAACCCGACGGTCCATTCGTGGATGCGGGTCAGTTCGGCATAGCCGCCAGAGGCGAAGGCGCGCAGCAGGTTGAGCGTCGCCGCCGACTGGCGATAGGCCTGCAGCATGCGATCGGGATCGGGAATGCGCGCTTCTTCGGTGAACTCGATGGCGTTGATGATGTCGCCGCGATAGCTGGGCAGCTCGACGCCGTCGATGATCTCGGTATCGGACGAGCGCGGCTTGGCGAACTGGCCGGCAACGCGGCCGACCTTGACCACGGGCTTGCTCGCGCCATGGGTCAGCACCACCGCCATTTGCAGGAAGACGCGGAAGAAGTCGCGGATATGGTCGGCGCCGTGCTCGGCAAAGCTCTCGGCGCAATCGCCGCCCTGCAGCAGGAAGGCTTCGCCCCGCGCCACGGCGGCCAGGCGGGTCTTGAGGTCGCGGGCCTCGCCGGCAAAGACCAGCGGCGGGAAGGTCGAGAGCTGGCGCTCGGCTTCCTGGAGCGCCGCGGGATCGGGATAGGCCGGCACCTGCGAAATGGGCTTGTCGCGCCAGCTTGCCGGGGTCCAGTTGCTCATCTTACGCCTCACTTACGCCATTGCTCGTGGCCCGCTGGGCCATTGCGGGCGGTCTAGCAAGGCCTGACGCCCCTGCCAAGCGCAATCGGGCTAGACTTTGGCCCCATTGCGATAGGTATAGGTCGGCGCCTTGAAGGTCACCAGTTCCTCGGCCGCGGTGGGGTGCAGGGCCATGGCGCGATCGAAATCGGCCTTGGTGGCGCCCATGCCCATCGGAATGGCGACGAGCTGGATCATTTCGGCAGCGCCCGGCCCCAGGATGTGGACGCCCAGCACCTTGCCGCCATTGGCGTCGACGATGAGCTTGAGCATCATGCGTTCGGTCTTGGTGGAGAGCGTATTCATCATCGGGCGGAAGCGGGCGACATAGACGTCGATATCGCCATGGGTGGCGGCCTCGGCCTCGGTCAGGCCGATGACGCCGATCTCAGGATCGGAGAATACCGCCGTGGGGATCTGCGAGTGATCGACCGCCATCGGATTGTCGTTGAACACGGTCTCGGCAAAATACCAGCCTTCGCGGATGGCGACCGGGGTCAGCGCTGCGCGGCCGGTGACGTCGCCAACGGCGTAGATCGAGGGGCACGAGGTCTGCGAATAGGCATCGACGGCGATAGCGCCCGTCGCGTGCAGCTTTACGCCGGCCGTTTCCAGGCCCAGGCCGCGCACATTGGGTACGCGGCCGGTGGCGAACATCACCGCGCCATAGGGGGCGGTCGACGCCATCGCTGAAGGCCGCGGCGATATCATCGCCCGTCCCGGCTCAGCGCTTTGATCGTGGTCTGGTAGATCAGCTTGATGCCGCGATCCTGCAAGCCCGCTTCCAGCCCGCGGCGCATGTCCTCATCGAAGCCGCGCAGGATGCAGTCGCCGCGATAGATGATGGTGGTATCGACGCCCAGCCCGGCAAAGATGGTGGCGAATTCGACCGCGATATAGCCGCCGCCCTCGATCAGGATCGAATGGGGCAGCTTGGGCAGATCGAACGCCTCGTTGGAGGTGATGGCCAGTTCGGCGCCGGGAATCGGGGGAATGAACGGATGGCCGCCGGTGGCGATCAGGATGGTCTTGGCCTGCAGGTCGCGCTCGCCGTTGACCAGATGCACGGAATTGGGGCCGGTCACCACGGCGCGGTCGCGGATGATCTCGACGCCGGGCTTTTCGAGGTCGGCGACATAGGCCTGTTCGAGCCGGGTGATTTCCTTTTCCTTGTTGGCCACCAGGGTCGGCCAATCGAACTTGGCATCGACCTGCCAGCCGAAGCTTTCCGCCACGTCGAACATGTCGGAAAAGCGGCTGGCATAGACATAGAGCTTCTTGGGCACGCAACCGCGGATGACGCAGGTGCCGCCGACGCGGAACTCCTCGACGATGGCGACGCGCGCGCCATAGGTGGCGGCCATGCGCGCGGCGCGAACGCCGCCGGAGCCGGCGCCGATCACGACCAGATCATAGCCATCGCTCATGGGAGATACTCCTGCGGGGACGCTATATCGGGTGGCGCATCGCATAAAAAAAGACCCCGCACAAGGCGGGGTCCGGAATCGCGTCGTGCAGTCAATGCGCCTAGAGTTCGACGCCCTCGGCGCGCAGTTCGGCGCGCACCTTGGCGAAGAATTCCTGCCTGCACATTGCCGGTGAAAACCTGCATCACGCGCTGCAGGTCGATATTGATCTCGGAATTGGCCTGCGCCAGCTTGGTGCCGGTCGGCGAATCGATAGAAAGTCGACGATCTGCTGCAGTTCTTCCATGCGTGAAGCGGATCGCATAGACGCGGGCGAACTGGTCGAGCAGCTCGCCCTTGCGGCCCTTGTACTCTTCCAGCATCTTGGAGATGGCGGCGTTGGTCTTGTCCGACCAATCTCCGGGTTTTGCTGGACGATCTGGCGCATGGTCTGGATGCCAGTTTCGACCAGAGTGGTCTCGTAGATCGCCGAGCGGTCGGTCAGGTCGATATATTTGCGCGCCAGCGCCAGTTGCTCGGGCGCCACTTCCTGCGCGATCGGCCGGCATGGCCAGCGCGATCATCGTTGCACTCAGGACCACTGCGACCAGCGCCTTGGCGCGCGTACGTCACACCCGTCATCCTGCGAAAAACCCATCTTGTCCAGATCCACGCTCTAGTTCAGTGTCGTTCCGGAATGGTTCTTACGCCATCCGCGGTCGCCACATAAGCCTTTTTGCACATGTCCGAGGAACAGCCCGTGCTGCACCACGCCCGGAATATCCAGCAATGCGCGCGATAGCGCTTCTGGCTGCGAAATGCGGCCAAAAAAAGCATCGAGGATCAGGTGGCCGCCATCGGTGACGAAGCTGTCGCCGATTGGGCGATAGCCGCAGCTTGAGGCCGCCCTCGGCATCATGCTCGGCCAGGACGCTTTCCAGCGCGCGGCGCGTGGCGCCCAGGCCGAAGCGATTGACCTCGATCGGCAGCGGGAAACGGCCCAGCGTTTCGACCAGCTTGGAGGCATCGGCGATGACGATCATCGCATCGGAGGCCGCCGCCACGATCTTTTCGCGCAGCAGCGCGCCGCCGCCGCCCTTGATCAGGTCGAGGCCGGGGCCGATTTCGTCGGCGCCATCGATGGTGACGTCGAGACGGTCGATGGTATCGAGATCGGTCAGCGGAATATTGAGCGCGCGGGCCTGGGCGGCGGTGACTTCGGAGGTCGGCACGCAAAGGCATTGGAAACCGGCGGCGACCCTCTCGCCCAGCAGTTCGACGAAGTGCCTGGCGGTGGACCCGGTGCCCAGACCCAGCCGCATGCCGGAGCTGTATATCGTTCAGGGCCATGGCCGCTGCCTGCCGCTTCAGAGCTTCGCTCATCTGGCTTCATCCCTGCTGCTTGTTGGGCGTCGTCATGGCGACGTGCCGAGGCGATGTCAACCCGACGATCACGCATTGGTGAACGCCGATTGTAACCGGACAGCAACACAATTTGCGAAGGTGTTCGAACTGTGGCGGAATCGGGGCAACTGCCCTTTCCGCTATTCCTTGTACCGCGTATGCAATTTCAATTGTTGAGCGGCCGAATCGTTGCGGCTTGTTCAACTGTCAGAGGCACAGTCGGCAAATGTTCAAGTTGAAATCCGCGATAGCACTCGCGCTGTCGATATTATTATCTTTTGCACTTGTCACGCCCTCCATGGCGGCACTTGTTTATAATCGCCAAGACCAATACCTGGGAAGAGCCGACCGTCGTTTCCGCAGCGCGGCCGCAGCGCCATTCCCCGCCAGGAAGTCGACTATGCCGAGCAACTACGCGCCCCGGCATCGATCATCGTCGAAACCGGCGAGCGGCGCCTGTATTTCGTGCTCGGCGATGGCCAGGCCGTGCAGTACGGCATCGGCGTGGGCCGCGACGGCTTCACCTGGTCCGGCACCGCACCGCATCACCCGCAAGGCCGAGTGGCCGGGCTGGACGCCGCCGGCGGCGATGCGCAAGCGCGTTCCGGATCTGCCGGCATTCATGCCGGGCGGCCCGGACAATCCGCTGGGCGCGCGCGCCATGTATATCGGCTCGACGCTCTATCGCCTGCATGGCACGTCCGAGCCCTGGCCGATCGGCCAGGCCGTCTCTTCGGGCTGCATCCGCCTGACCAATGAAGACGTGATCGACCTTTATGAGCGCGTCAAGGTCGGCGCGCTGGTGGTGGTCCACCACTAGGCATTGCCAAGCCATTGAAAAGGCCAGCCTTCGGGCCGGCCTTTTTTTATTGCATATGGCTTTGAAAATCGTGCCGCGAGGACTAGATTTGCGCCATGAACCTTCCAACCGCCAGTATCGCGCCGACCACCAGACCGCTTGTCGATCGCTATGGCCGCCATATTTCCTATCTGCGCATCTCGGTAACCGACCGCTGCGATTTCCGCTGCGTCTATTGCATGGCGGAAAACATGACCTTCCTGCCGAAAAAGGATGTGCTGTCGTTCGAGGAAATCGAGACGATCGCTACTGCGTTTGTGGCGCGGGGGGTCAACAAGATCCGGCTGACCGGCGGCGAGCCGCTGGTGCGGCGCGATATCATGGATCTGGTGCGCACGCTGGGGCGGCATATCGGGCATGGCCTGGATGAGCTGACCATCACCACCAATGGCAGCCAATTGAGCAAGCATGCCGGATTTCTTGCTGATGCCGGGGTGAAGCGCTTGAACGTATCGCTCGATACGCTCGACGCCGACCGTTTCGCGGCGATTACGCGACGCGGACGCATGGCCGACGTGATGGCGGGGATCGACGCGGCGCAAGCGGCGGGCTAGCGATCAAGATCAACATGGTGGCGATGCGCGGCGTCAATGACGACGAAATCGAGCCGATGATGGCCTGGGCGCATGGGCGCGGCATGGGGCTGACGCTGATCGAAGGCATGCCGCTGGGCGAAGTGGGTATCGACCGGGTCGACAGCTACCTGCCGCTCAAGGAACTGCGCGACCGGCTGGCGCAGCGCTACACGCTGGAAAAGCTCGACCAGCGTACCGGTGGGCCGGCGCGCTATGTGCGGGTGGCCGAGACCGGTGGCGTGCTTGGCTTCATCACGCCGATGAGCCACAATTTCTGCGAGAGCTGCAACCGGGTGCGGCTGACCGCGACCGGGCAGTTGTTCATGTGCCTGGGACAGGACGACCAGGTCAATCTGCGCGATGCCCTGCGCGACGAGGGCATGGAGGGGCTCGACGCGGCGCTGGACAAGGCAATGCTGCTCAAGCCCAAGGGCCACGATTTCGTCATCGACCGCGCCCGACCGCAGCCGGCGCTGGGGCGGCATATGTCGGTGACGGGGGGATAATTCGATGACGGCGGCGAGCAGGCACAAAGGATCATGCCTGTGCGGCGCGATTTATTTCGAAGTCGAAGGCGACCTGCCCGCTCCTGTGGCATGCCATTGTTCCAAATGCCGCAAGCATACCGGACATTTTGAGGCCAGCACCGATGTGCCACGCTCGGCTATCAGCCTGACTGGCGAGGACAAGCTGAACTGGTTTCAGTCTTCGGAGAAGGTCAGGCGCGGATTTTGCTCGGTTTGCGGTTCTTCGCTATTCTTCGATCCGCCTCATCTCGACTGGATCGGCATCTCGATGGGGGCATTCGACACGCCCACCAATACCAAGCTCTCGATGCATATCTTCGTGGCGGACAAAGGTGATTACTACGACATCGCCGATGGGCTGCCGCAAAACCAGCAATAGAGCGCGGCTACCTGCCCTCGGCGCGTTCGACCAGTTCGATGATGATGCCGTCAGGGTCGCGGACGAAGGAGACGCGCTTGAACATTTCCCTGTTGTGGGCGATGCGCGGCTGTTCGATGATTTCGACGCCGGCGGCGGCGAGCTTTTCGATCATGACGCCGATATCGGTGAAGCCGAAGGTCAGGTGACGGACGCCCGCTTCGTGGGGCGGGACATCGCGAGCCGCATCGACGGTACCGGGGGCAAAGACTTCGAGCATGCCGGAGCCGGCATCGAGAAAGGCGACCTCACCCTTGGTCTGGGGCTTGCGCAGGGCCAGCTTGAAACCGAGCAGGCCGCAATAAAACGCAATGGTGCGGTCGAGATCGCCCGAAGTCATGCCGATATGTTCAAAGCCGAGTAACTGGGTCATTTATCGTCATCGGTGATGAGGGCGTAATCGAGCGGCAGCGCCGTGGTATATTTGATCTGTTCCATGGCAAAGGACGAACTGACATCGGTCAGCGCGATCTTGGCGATCAGCTTTTTGTAGAAGGCGTCATAGGCGCCAATATCGGGCACCACGATGCGCAGCAGGTAATCCACCTCGCCGCTCATGCGGTAGAATTCGACCACCTCGGGGAAGTCCTCGACCACGGTGGCGAATTTGCGCAGCCAGCCTTCGCTATGCTCATTGGTCTTGACCGAAACGAACACGGTGACGCCGGCATTGACCTTGGCCGGATCGAGCACGGCAACGCGGCGCCGGATGACGCCGTCTTCTTCCATTTTCTGGATACGACGCCAGCACGGCGTGGTCGAAAGGCCGACCTTGCGGCCGATTTCGGCCACCGGCATGGTGGCATCTTTCTGTAAAAGCGTGAGGATCTTGCGATCTATCTTGTCCAGCGCCATCATGCCCCCGGAAATCAGATTTCTGCAGCAATGCGAAATCTTCTTCAATTTTCTCGATAAGTGCCACAATTCCCGTTTGCGCGCAATTATCTTGCGCAAGCCGGGCGAAGACAAAGCCTGCGATTTTATTAACCGTCTGTTAGAAGCGCGGCAGCCAATCCCAAGCGGAATTACTTTCGGCCTCGCGACCGTGACTATCGCGCCAAGCCCGCGGCAAATCGAACGTTCCGGCCCACATGACCGCGCCTGGCATTGCGGGCGACGGTCTCCTCGCGAACGTAATCGTCTGCGGAAATGGCAAGCCCGGCCTCGACCATCTGCCCGCCCAGATCGCGGCCGCCGACGCTGCAAACCGCGAGGATTCGGCCGAAGCGATCGTGACCATCGGGCTGGCACAGCGGCGCCTTGCCGGCAACCAGCGCCACCAGCCGATTGCGCGCCATGTGGCCACAAGGCCAGCTTTGGCCCTTGGCATCGGCGCAGGTCTGGTCGAGTTCTGGGGCATCCACCCCCAACAGGCGGACACGGTCGGCGCCAAGATGAAAACTGTCGCCATCGCTGATCCGGGCCCTGCCCGACACCGAAGGCTCGACAGGATCCAGCCGCTCCGCCAGGAGGGCGCAGGCGGACAAAACCAAGATCGCCAGTATGGCGCCGGAACGACCGCGGAAAGGACGCCATTGAAAGAGGTTCGGTAGAGGCACTTCACCGCCCGTTAACTACGCATCGCTAGTATTTATTCACCAGCCCAAGCTGTGCCGATATTGAGGCAGAGCCGGCCTGTAAATGGACTCGGCCTGATCTGATTTCGACATCCCCTGCGAATGAGTACCCCGTTCGCGGCTATTAGTAACGAGTAAGAGTTTGATGCCGTCCCAGCCGGCTGACATCGATGCGGACGTCCGATCCCTGATGGGACGGGACAGCAAGCGCACAGCCAACAAGACCGTACTCGACGCGCGCCAGCGCCTGACCTCCAGTTCAGGCACGCGCGCCTCCTATGATTTCGAGCTGATGCATGATTATGCCGGCTCGCGGCTGGCCTCGGCGCTGCCGATCGCCGCGATCGTGGGCATACTCGCGCTCGTATCGAGCTTCTGGGTGCCGACATTGTTCACGGCGCTATGGGCCGGCATGGTGCTGATCAGCCTGTTGACCCTGGTGCTGATGGCGCGCCGATTCAAATCGAGCGATCCGTCCAAATTCAATGCCGGGCAATGGACCACCAGCTTCGTCTTCGGCGAAACCGTGCATGGGCTATCGTGGTCGCTGCTGGCGCTGTTCACGCTGGTGGCGGACCCGACGAGCCTGGCTCCGGTGATGTTCGCCATGGTGCTGGTGGGCGTGGCCGCCAACGCTGTGGCAACCCATACGCTGCCGCCCGCGACGCTGATGAGCACGTTGCCGGTGACGCTGACCGTATCGATCAACCTGATCGCCAATGGCGGCACGCTCAACTACACGCTGGGCGCCGTCGCCATTTTCGGGGAAATCTTCTTCGTCTATCTGGCGCGGCAGCTGCACGCGTCCGAACTGGAAACCATCACCCACCAGTCGGAAAAAGATTCCCTGATCAGCGAGCTGGAAGAAGCCCGGCACATGTCGGACGAGGCCCGGCGCCATGCCGAGCAGGCCAATATCGCCAAGTCGCAGTTCCTTGCCACCATGAGCCATGAGCTGCGCACGCCGCTCAACGCCATTATCGGCTTTTCCGAAGTGCTGAAATCGGAACTGCTGGGGCCCCACCATGTGCCCCAATACAAGGAATATGCCGGTGATATCCATTCCAGCGGCCAGCATCTGCTCAACCTGATCAACGAACTGCTCGACCTCAGCCGCATCGAGGCGGGCAAGTATGAGCTGAACGAGGAAGTGGTGTCGCTGGTCGATATCGCCGAGGATTGCCGCCGCATGATGGAACTGCGCGCCAAGTCCAAGGGTATCGAGCTGGTCTATAGTTTCGGCAATAACCTGCCCAAGCTGTGGGGCGACGAGCGCGCGATCCGCCAGGTGGTGCTGAACCTGTTGTCCAATGCCATCAAATTCACGCCGCAGCACGGCAAGGTGACGCTAATGGTGACGCGCAGCGGCGATGGCGGGCAGATGGTATCGGTCAAGGACAACGGCCCGGGCATTCCCGAGGACGAAATCGCCACGGTGCTGTCCTCGTTCGGCCAGGGCTCGCTGGCGCAAAAGACCGCCGAACAGGGCGCGGGCCTGGGCCTGCCGATCGTGCAGAAGATCATGGAACTGCATCAGGGCCGGTTCGACCTGTTCTCCAAGCTGCGCTTCGGCACCGAAGTCATCGGCACCTTCCCCCGCGCGCGGGTGATGGACGCGCTGGCCCCGGTGGTGGAGAAGAAGAATAGGCTGGAGATTTATTCGGAAGCGGGTTAGTTCGCCCACCAAACCGCTGATGCCTGGGGGCGTCCTAGGCTGCGTCAGTCAGCGGGTGGGCTCGATCGACACGCTGGCGTTCGGCGGGATCGTTCATAGCATTCCATAGATCCGTTCGACGCTGAACATTCAGCCAGAAGTCCGCACTGTTGCCAAATACGCGCGCCAGGATGAGCGCGGTCGGCGCGGTAACCGAGCGCCGGTCATTGCACAACTCATTGACGTGCTTGCGGGGAACGCCCATCGCCTCGGCCAATGTCCCTTGCGTAAGCTGCATGGGGACAAGAAACTCCTCGGTCAGAATCTCGCCAATTGTCGCTGGCTTGCGCGTGGTCATCAGCATGGCTTGCCTCATTTATAACTGTGGTTATCCAGATAAAGACCACTCGCCTCGCCGCTGCCTGTCTCCCAATGAAAGATCAGGCGCCATTGCGGGTTGACACGAATGGAATGCAGACCAACCAGCCTGCCACGCAATTTTTCGAAATGATTGCTTGGCGGGATGCGCAGATCCGCGTCGGTGGTTGCATCATCGATCATCTGTAATTTTCGAAACAGGCGACTCTCAAGATCGGACGGAACAGACGGCGCATGGATATCATCCACAAAGAACGCCCGTAGCCAGCTATCTCGAAAGCTCACTATCATCGGGCGCCTTCTTTTGATCCTATGTACCACTCAATGGGTCATTCAGACAAGATGAACCTATCGCCTCAACGCTGCGCGGCTCAGTTCGCCCGTCCGCTGACGGCGGCGCTTTCGAAGGTGGCCATGTTGTAGTGCAGGTGCAGGGCGGTTTTGGCCAGCACAGCGGCGAGGGCGGCGCCGCTCCCCTCCCCTAGCCGCATGCCCAGATCGAGCAGGCCGGTTTGGCCCATGGCGGCAAGCGCGCGGGCGTGGCCGCCTTCGGCCGAGACGTGGGCGAAGATGCAGTGGTCGATCGCTTCGGGATTGATGGCGTGGGCGATGGCGGCGGCAGAGGTGGCGACGAAGCCGTCGATGATGACCGGGACTTTCTGGTGACGGGCGGCGAGGAGCGCGCCGAGCATGGCGGCGATTTCGCGGCCGCCGACGCGGGCGAGGATGGCCAGCGGATGGTCGAGGGCGTCGCCGTGGAAGGCCAGAGCGCGATCGACGGCGTCGGCTTTGCGGGCGAGACCCGCGTCATCGACGCCGGTGCCGCGGCCGACCCAATCGGCGCCGGTGCCGCCATAGAGCGCAGCATAGATGGCGGCGGCCACGGTGGTGTTGCCGATGCCCATTTCGCCGATGCAGATCAGGTCCGGCTTGCCGGCAATCGCCTCCATGCCATAGGCGATGGTGGCGGCGCACATCTTGTCATCGAGCGCGGCTTCCCTGGTGATATCGCCGGTGGGCAGTTCCAGCGCCAGTTCGAACACGCGCAGGTTGATCTCATGCAGCGCGCAAATTTGGGAGATGGCGGCGCCGCCATTGGTGAAATTGGCGACCATCTGGGCGGTGACTTCGCGCGGGAAGGCCGAGACGCCCTGATCGGTGACGCCGTGATTGCCGGCGAAAATGGTGACCATGGGATTATCGAGGCGCGGCTTGGCGCGGCCCTGCCAGCGGGCAAGGAATTCGACCAGCTTTTCGAGCTGGCCGAGCGAGCCGGCCGGCTTGGTCAATTGCGCGTCGCGGGCCCGCACCGCGGCCACCGCCGATTCGTCGCCATCGGGCACGATGGTGAGCAATTCGAGGACATCGGCATAGGCGGCGTGGAGCGGTGCGGGCATGGCAGGTCCGGCTTCGGAATGTTAGGAAGGAGCGGTCTTGTGGCGCAATCGGGCGGGAAAAGCAATTGAACGACACTGGCCCGGAAAGCATCGGCGACGACGCAACGCGTGAGCCGCATGTGCCACTTGAGGCCAAGCCGAGAGGCAGGCTGGTTGCCGATTTCATCATGGCGCTGCGGTTTTTTTCGCGGCTGCCGACGGGGGACAGTCCGCATGAGACGCCTGAATCTAAATCGTATCGCCGTGGCCCTGCCGCTGGCCAGCGTGGCGATTGGTATCGGGCCGGCGCTGTTGCTGGTTGGGGCGGCATTGCTGGGATTGCCGGCCTATTTTGCGGCGGCGCTGGCGGTGGGCGCGGCGGTGATGGCGAGCGGTGGCATGGCCGAGGACGCACTGGCCGACAGCGCCGATGGACTGTTTGGCGGCAGCACGCGCGAGCGGCGGCTGGAGATCATGAAGGACAGCCGGCACGGCACTTATGGGGTGGCGGCGCTTGTGCCTGTTCATCGTGTTGCGCGTGATGGGGATCGGCAGTGTGGCGGCGGTCAATCCGCTGGCGGCGGGCGCGATCTGGCTGGCCAGCGGCATCGTGGCGCGGTCGGGCGGGCTGTGGCTGGCGGTGGCCCTGCCCCCGGCGCGGGCCGAGGGCGCGGCGGCGACGGCGGGGCGGCTGAGCAAGCGCAATTTTGCCGTTGGGGCGGTTTTGGCGGTGGTCCTACTGTTCGTGCTGGCGGGGCCGGCGACGAGCGCGCTGGCGCTGGGCGTGGCCGTGGTGCTGGGCGTCGGTGTCATTGCGGGGTGGACTGCGTGGTGCCAACGGCTGGTGGGCGGGCAGACCGGGGATTTGATCGGGGCGCTGGTGGCGCTGCTGGAAATCGCGGTGTTGACGGCCTTGTTGCCCTTCGTTTGATTCTATGCCTTGAAAATACCGCGCCTGGTGCCTTTATGATGAAGACGAGCGCGCAGCACAGGGCAATGCCAGACATGATTTTTATCGGGATTGCCCTGCTGGTCGCCTCTGGGCTGGCGCTGATTGTCAGCACCGATGCGGGCAGCCTTGTGGGCCTGACGCAGATGCAGACGGCGCAGGTCATTCCATTGGTGCTGATCCTGGTCATTTTTGCCGGCGGAGCTGTTTTCGCGGCGGCAGCATCGCGTGGGGGAATTGCTGGGCAGCGTGGTGCTGTGGGTCGGCATTTTTGCCGTGGCGGGCGTGACCTATGCCTATCGGGATGAACTCAACGGGCTGGTAGGCCGGGTGGCGGGCGAGCTTCGTCCGAGCGTTGCCGTGGTCGATGACGAGCGCGGCACGGCGACGTTCCGGCGCGGTCCTGGTGGGCATTTCGAGCTGATGGCCGATATCAACGGACATTCGACGCCGATGATTTTCGATACCGGCGCCAGCGCGGTGGTGCTGACCCTGGCGGATGCGCAGGCGGCGGGGATCGACACCTCCACTCTGCGCTTTCACCATTCCGGTTTCGACCGCCAATGGCACCGGCCAGGCGGCGCGGGTGAGGCTGGATGGGATCGTGGTGGGCGGCATCAAGCGCAAGGGCGTGCGCGCCTTCGTCGCCGAGGACGGGGCGCTGGACACCAGCCTGTTGGGAATGACGTTCCTCGAAACGCTCAGCCGCTATGCAGTGACCAGCAATTCGCTCGAACTGACCGACTGACGCCGAACAGCCGCGAGCGCCTGCTCGATGACCTCGGGGCCAGCGCCGGGGCGGCAGGCTTCGACGCTGAGGATCTGGCGGAACTGGCGGGCGCCGGGCAGGCCATTGGCGAGGCCCAGCATGTGGCGGGTGATCTGGTTGATGCGGGTGCCGCGCGGCCATTTCGCGGGCGGCGTAATCGGCCATGGTGTGCATGACGGCGTCGAGGGTTATCGGGGCGGCGGTATCGCCGAAGATGCGGCTATCGACCTCGGCCAGCAGCATTGGATTGTGATAGGGCGCGCGGCCGAGCATGACGCCGTCCATGTGGGTCAGTTCGGTCTCGGCCTGCGTCCAGCGTTTCGATGCCGCCATTGATCATCACCGGCGACGGACAGGCGGGCGCGCAGGCGATGGACGCGGTCATAATCGAGCGGCGGGATGGTGCGGTTTTCCTTGGGGCTCAGGCCCTTGAGCCAAGCCTTGCGGGCATGAACGTAAAGCACATCGACGCCGGCCTCGACCATGGCGTCGGCGAAACGGTCGAGGCTTTGCTCGGTATCCTGGTCGTCGATGCCGATGCGGCATTTGACGGTGACGGGACGATCGGTGGCGCTACGCATGGCGCGGACGCATTCGGCCACCAGATCAGGCTCGGCCATCAGGCAGGCGCCGAAGCGGCCGGACTGCACCCGATCGGACGGGCAGCCGACATTGAGATTGATTTCGGCATAGCCGAAGCGTCGTGGCCATGCGCGGTGGCGCGGGCCAGTTCGGCGGGATCGGAGCCGCCCAGTTGCACTGCGACGGGCTGTTCGACGGGATCGAAACCCAGCAGGCGCTCGTTATCGCCATGCAGGATCGCGGCGCTGGTGACCATTTCGGTGAACAGCAGGGCATGGCGCGACAATTGGCGGTGGAGGAACCGGCAATGGCGGTCGCTCCAATCCATCATGGGGGCAATAGAGAACCTACGTGCTTGATTTATCATGCTTTTTTCGTTATTTTTCATGGCGTTAAGCGTGCAAAAGTTCGCCGTTTGTACGCCTCGCTACGCGTCGTTTTTCGCGTTTTGTACTTTTCAGTGTGCACCTAGGGTGCACGTTTTTAAGGGCAGCGTCATGGCCACGATAAAAAGACTTCCATCCGGCTCCTGGCGCGTCCAGATCCGGCGCAAGGGACACTATCTGAGCGACAGCTTCCTCCTGCACAAGGATGCCGAAGCCTGGGCGCGGCGCATGGAAAGCGAGATCGATCAAGGCAAGACACCGGCACCGAAGAGAGTTGATGGGATAAGCAATTTTGCCGACCTTATAGACCTTCACATCGAAGATATGAAGTCCGTCGGTCGAGCCATAGGGCGCTCCAAGGCATTTACGCTCGTTTCTCTCAAGAAGGAGTTGGGCAAGGTTCGCCTGGGCGACCTGGGACGCGAGCGACTGATCGCCTTCGGCCGAAAGCGCGCCAAGGATGGCGCAGGTCCGATTACGGTGGGCATGGACCTCGGCTATATCCGGACGCTGCTTGCCGATGGCGCTGCCATTCACGGCCTGCCCTACTCCCCCGAGCCGGTCGATCTAGCCCGCATCGCGCTGAGGCGGCTGGGCCTGGTTGGAAAAGGTGGTGAGCGTGACCGCAGGCCGACCGAAGATGAACTGGCCAAGCTGTTCAGCCATTTCGACAACAATTTGCGCTTGACCATGCCCATGTCTCGCATCGTCAGGTTTGCGATCGCCACGGCCATGCGGCAGGACGAAATCAGCCGCGTCGTCTGGCCCGACTTCAACAGGCAGCGCAAGGTCCTGACGATCAAGGATCGCAAAGACCCGAGATCGAAGAAGGGCAACCACCAGACCATCCCGCTGCTGGCCGTCAGCGGCTATGACGCCGTTGCGTTAATCGACGAACAGCGTCTGGCGACCGGAAATCGCGAGCGCATCTTCCCGTACAACGGGAGATCAGTTGGAACCGCGTTTCGGCGTGCGTGCCAGGATCTCGAAATCGTGGACCTGCATTTTCACGATCTGCGCCACGAGGGCACCAGCCGGTTGTTCGAGGCTGGGTTCAGCATTGAGCAGGTGGCGTTGGTCACGGGCCACAAGGACTGGAAGATGTTGCGTCGCTACACTCATCTCCAGCCCGACAGCCTGCACGCCATAGCGGAGCGGCTATCCGTGCCTCGGCGTGACGCGGGACGGTATGAGGGTGACGTCGTTGCGCGCAGTGAATTGACCCCTGGCTGACGCGCCAAGCACCTGTACTGGGTGCGTCAGCCAAAAGGCGCTGCCGCCTCGCTGACTAGCGGCGCGTATCGGTAAACGACCGTTTCGCGCCCCATTTCGGTCGTTCCGGCTGCACGGACGAGGTCCCAAAAGCGGGTTATGCAGATTGAAGGCCGCAGGCGTCCCAATTGGGGTTGGTAGCGGACTGACGCCTTGAGTTCATGGGCCGTTGATACCGGACATTCTGCACAGATGCATTACTAACCCAGGCGTTGACATGTGTCAGATATTCTTCTCAGGTTGATTGATCAGGCGGCGCTCGGCAGTCGAACAAAGGATTTTCTAGGTTAGAATGGGCGAACACTTCAACTACGTTTCGTACGGCGCGGAAGGTTACCTGGCCGAAGACAGTTTCGATCTCAGCATGAGCCGCGGGCGCATGTTTGAATACACTCCTGTGGATATGGAGAAGCGACTAGAGAACCTGAACACCAACTCCTTGGCATTCATGCAGCAGCTTCCTACCTTCGTCTGCAGCGAGATCGGGAGGGCCGGAAAAAATGCCCTGATGCGGATTAGGTTCGGCTCGATCGAGGATGTCGTTGTAGACCGCAAAGAAGTGTCGGCGACTTTCAGCCCGATCATCGAATTCGGCGAAGTCCTTTTTCCGGACGTGGAGGCCGCGGCGGCCTTGTTCGAAGGGGGTGGGTTCCAACTCTACCGCACGCATTGGGCGGTTATGGAAGGCGATGTTGGTCGAATCCTGAGAGGTTTGGCCGAACTCAGACCAGCGGCGATCGAGGCCGTAGAGCGATACCTGGGCGCCAACAACGAGGCAGAAGCCACTAAAGAGCCGCCGCTCAGGGACAA
Source organism: uncultured Alphaproteobacteria bacterium (assembly GCA_963717095.1). Taxonomy (GTDB): domain Bacteria; phylum Pseudomonadota; class Alphaproteobacteria; order Rhizobiales; family Devosiaceae; genus Devosia. The sequence goes on along the minus strand of CAVQVF010000005.1, from coordinate 655,876 downwards.
GAATTTGATCGGGATGGCGGACAGCATCGAATCGTTAGTCGGCCTCCTCTACGACCAATCGGAGCCTGGAAAAGAGAATTTCTTCCGTGGTCACGAAAACCAAACATTCGAACTGGTGCCTTCGCTGTTGAGGAAGTGGCGCGGCGGGGCATGGAAATACCTGCCCGTCGAGGATCGGCTATGCAACGAGCTCCTAATCGCCCATTCGGACGAGTTTCGGGCCGACCAGTTCTGTTTTGATCGACTGGTCCGCATGCAGCACTATGGCTTGCCTACGCGCCTACTAGACATATCCGGCAACCCGCTCATAGCCCTTTATTTCGCGTGCGCGGGAAATCCCGCCGAGATCAATAACCCTGGCGAGGTCATCATCTTCCGGATCAGGCGGAGACAATCAAATACTTTGACTCCGACATGGTCAGCTGTATCTCTAATCTGTCAAAAATGACGACCGATCAGAAAGCCCAGATAGACCTGACTTTAGACCTCGTGGATTTTAACGGGCAGGTTTCCGTGCAGAAGCTCCTCCATCACGTGCAATCGGAGAAGAGCTACTTCGAGACACGTATCGTACCCTCGGATCCTGGTTCCGTCGTCTGCGTCAAGGCCAAGAGGACTAACGATCGCATTAAGTCGCAATCGGGAGCGTTTCTGCTTTTCGGCCACGAAGCGAAGCTACCGGAAACTGGTACTGACGAAATCGAAATCCGGCGCATCACGATCACGAACAAGCGCCACATTCTCAGCCAGCTCGACAGCATCAACATCAACGCGACCACAGTTTATCCGAGCATCGATCAGACCGCAGTGCATCTCAAGGCGCGTCACGAGGTGCCGGAGGCGAGCGCTCAAACTTGAAAGTGACGTCGCCCCCCGCATCACAGATGGGATCAAGACCTTCGTTAACATTTCCGATGGCTGACAAGGAAGCATTAAGGCAGAAAGTCTGCCTCGATTGACTGTTCGTTTCAAATGCAAATGTCTGACCTAAAGTATTCGCGCAGATATCTTATCGCGTTCCTTTGTTTTATTGCTGGGTTGCCGGAAGACTAGAGCTAAGTCATGACCCTTGTTGCCGGACTAAGCATAGGTGGCCTTCCGGCCTTCATGGGGGACTTGCTGCTATCTTGGCGATTGAAGGTCGAGGTCGATCTGCCAACCGCGGCGAAACCAGGAATCTACCCGGCCAGGAAAATGACCACGCTGCGGGGCTTGCGCAAAAGCTGGTCATTGTTAGAGCGTACTTGATGGTCGCGTGGGCCGGGAGCCACGCGGAGGCGAAGAGGATCATCACTGCCCTCGACCAGGTGTTGCCGCAGACGCTTGATGAGCTGACCGAGCCCACGTCAGTCTTCGATATTCTGAACACCTGTCCCGAGGGTACAGAGCTGGTCGCTCTGCTGATCTGGGAGAAAACCATTCGGCCATTCGGAGTGCGTACTCGCGGCTTCGAGCTGGACGGCAAGCGCATCTATCTCATGGGCAGCGGGGCACCTGACTTCTTCGAATTCCTGCAAATGCATCCCGAAGCTATTCCAGAGAGCGACAGCGTCGACGGATTGATAGCGCGTGGCACCATGCTTCGGTCCGCAGGCCGGGCCCTCGCCCGGCAGTTCATCCTCGGGGCGGGTCTTGAAAATTCCTGGGGTGGTGGATTTGAAATTGTCTATCCAGACAGCACAGGCTTCAGGAAGCTCGACAAGGTACTATTTCGCGCATGGATGATTGATGAGACTGGCGCATATCACAACTCGGGCCGATCATTTTTCGTGAAGTATTACGGGGCCGATCTTCATCTCAGTTGGTTCAGCACTGACGAACGCACCTTCGTGATCCCGTCTCCCGTAGGGATTTCATCTTCGCCTCCGGAACATGAGGTCCTTCATCCCGAGTGGACGATGGATGTCTTTCTCATGAAGGAGAACGGCTCATTCGCGGAGTTTGCTCGCTACCAGCCCGCACATCGGCCGACGATTGATGCATTTGAATTCTCGCACGGCCATCTTGTCGGTTGGGCGATGGATAAAGAATATGTCGAAGCTCGCGTCGCCGAAGCCATCGAGCAAGCCCCCAAGGGCGCAAATTTTGGACTGGTTCGCTACTGAGGATTCCGGCTCCTAGCAAGGCTAGTCGACCCCGCCCATCCCGCGGTCACGAATAAAGAACAAGCGTGATCTCAATGACGGAAACAGCGTTAGTCGACAGGGCCAGATCGACGAAATCCGCCGTCTCTGGTCTGCCTCTTTTCGGACTCGCCTATCCCGTATAATTTGCTCCACTATGACGACACGGGACGAAATCTACGCCAAGTTCGGCACAACCGCCGAGGCGGCCCAGCTCTTTGAGACGGAACTCGGCACGTTGCTTTTATACGTGCAGGGAGTGCAGAACGGCTGGCATGTTGTCCCCGATCGACAAAGCGCCCAAGCCGCCCTGAACGATATTGAGCGCAGCACACTGGGCGGCTTAATCAGCACCCTCAAGAAGCGCGTCGGAATCGACGAGCAGCTCGCCGGCCGTTTTGTGTCCGCGTTGCAGGCAAGAAACCGCTTAAATCACGGTTTCTACGAGCGGCACAATTTCAAGATAGAAACCGATGAAGGCCGCGGCGAAATGTTTGCCGATCTTGAAAAGTTACACACAGAGCTTTTCAATGCCTGGCAGATCGCCCGCACGATGACGGAGCTCGCTACGAAAGCTCTGGAAGGCGCCGCGTCGATCGAAAGGTAATGGCGTAGTCCGCGCCCCTCATGAGAGGCCGCGCGGGACCATCATCTCTGTTAGGACCTTCTCGACGGGAACGATGGTCAGATATCCAATCGTTATCGGTAAAGGGGTCTTGTCCACCCAATTTGCGCCGACCATCTTCGTGGCGCGAAAGGCGCTGTAGCAGGCCGCGCCAGCCGCCTCCAATTGCTCCAGCATTTCGCCAAGCGAACGCTGATAGCTGAGCTTGTCGGCAAAGGAGATGTCGTCGGCTATGTCGCCAAGATCGCGCAAAAAGTCGAAGATGCCGGAAGCCGCTTCCTTCGCTTCATCGGCAATAGTCTCGTCAGCGTGGAACAGATAGGAATTGGCTTCGTACGCGATACGGGCCAAGCCATCGCCGCTTTTTACCCGTGAAGTATTTATGCGGATGTGGTCAGGGAACTGCTTTTGGACGTCCTCGTCCTGGATTTTCTGCAGGCCTTCGAAAAGAGCGTGTATGCCCTTTATGAATTCAGGATCTTCGAAGACATCCGGATTGTCGTAACCCAGCCCCCGTGCAAGCGCACGCCGGGTCGTGACGCTGACCGGGCGCCCCGCCTCAATCCGCTGGATTGTGCGCACATCAAATCCCGCAGAGGCGGCCAGTGCCTCCTGCGACCAGTGCGATGCCTCTCTCAGGCATTTGGTCCAGAATGCAAGAAATTTTGGGTCCTTGGTATCAATGTCAGTCGTCATATTGCCCTCATGTGTGAAGTGGTTGATGGAGCAAGATTACTGTTCTCGCAGCGGAACAACACGACACAAGCCCGACAGAATACCGTCAGTCTTATAGGTCTGCAGCATCTTTCGTTACCATGACTTGGTCGGCGGAATTATGCGGTTCAGAAACCGGAGAAGCGATCTCGATAGCCGCCTATTGAGCGGATATCCACGAGGGCGGCACCGCCCCTGCGCCAGCATCCAGGCTCAATCCCGGCAAATCGCTGTAGTCTGGATTCGGCTATTGAGAAGCCAACCCTCGCCGAGGACGAACAACAACAAAGAAAACGGGCATTAGGGCGTGCTGCATCTTCCCAAGTTTATTGCACTGGATAGTTCACATATATCGGGGTGGGTATGGGACGCGACATCCGCGCGTACCGAAGACCGCCAAGCCGCCGCCGAATTCGATCAATGGCTGGAAGAGAATGGCTATATCCCGCTAATTACGCTCCATCATATTGCAGAGCTGTGCAGTCACGGAGAGACCGCGCTGGTGCGCTCCCGCTTGAGGTTTCTCGGAGCGCGAAAAATTCTGGCGTGGATCGGCGATGGGACGCCGGATTCAGGCCCTTCCGGAATCACCGCGATACTCGCGGCGGAAGTTAGGGCTGCTTACAACAACCCCACGGCAGGTCTCATTGAGGTCAGCCATATCGCGGCCCGCAACTTGTTCCGGGTCGGCAGCGGTGAAGATATGTTAGGGCCCGATCCGGATATGTGGCTGGCCTTGACCGAAGTCTTCGCCGAGCACGCGGCCGATGCCAGGGATTTTGTCGCGATCACCCGGACAGATGTGATCGACATCGCCGATATGCCCATCAGCCAATTGATGAACGGCCATCGGCGTGAAGGAAAAAGCCTGCAACGCAGCCTCGACCTTATCCGCGGCAGCTATGCGATGGACATCGAGAAACACGGTGACCGCCGGATTCAGGACGCGTCTGCGGTGGCGAACGGATTTATGCAGCAAGTTGAGTCGATGGCCGCTGCATTGCCGACCTCCGCCAAGGATCTGGTGCTGGACGCGCTGGCTCTGCAAGGAGTCGAGCCGGAGGATGTACGGCCTGACTCCACGGTGGGCGAGATGTTGGACCTAGGCGTCTTTTTAAGCCATGTCCGGCTGGTGGCTGAGCAGATGAAACTGCCGTGGCGCGAGGCAAAACGCCGAGTTCAAATGGGCCGCATTCCATCCGAACTTATAGTTCAATGCTTATTACGACATGCCCAAAAGCTTCCGGAGCGCAAAGGCAGTGAGCTAAATGACTCTCATCTCGCCTCTCTCGCGGCATACGCAGATGTGACATTTGTCGATAAGCGCACTCTGGAAACCTTCCGGCGCGCCCGCAGCAAGGAAGATGCATTCGATAAGGTCAGCAAACGCGTCGAGCGCGCGGGCTCATATCGTGATATTTCGAAGATTCTTTCGGGTGGAAAGTGATGCAGTAGGCCGCTGCGGCGGCCGCTGCTCCCGACGAGTATCACGCAGCAACCATTGCTGCGTATGGTTTTCCGGATAACTGCGGAGAGCCCAGATGCGCCAGCCGATCGGAGTCTGCGAAAGTTGCGGTCGCCATGTTCATTCACTACCCGCGCTCGGCAATAGCTGCCGTGCGCGAATTGGGCGAAGCATGTGCAAGGGGGCCATCAGCAGTCGGTGGAACAAGGGCGATTGGGCCACATGCCGGGGTTGCCGGCTATGTCGGGCAAGTTCGGTGCGGCACCTGCCAGGGTGATGGCCTGATAGATGTCAGAAGATAGCAGTCCTGCGGGGCCGCGTCTTGTTCCTACACCGTACCTGGGAAGTGGAATTTGGCGGCTTAATTCGCTACTATCCTGCATGGTCGAAATCTACATCAACCGCCGCCTCAAGATCGGTGACGAATACTTCTCGGAAAGCGAAGCGCTGGGACATGGCTCGGTGTTGGTGGTGCTGGCCGAGCCGGGCGCCGGCAAGACGGAACTGCTGAAAGAGTTCGGGCGCCTGCTTGACGTTGTGCCAATCCGAGCCAGCCGATTTCGCCACCAAACCCGGCTTTCCGTTGCCTCGCCCCTGATTATCGACGCACTCGATGAGGCCGCAAAAATCGACCAGTCGGCGGTCGACCAGGTGGTGGTGAAAGCGCAGGAAAATTCCAACGGGCGCGTTATCTTCGCCAGCAGGTCCAGTGAATGGCAAGAGGCGCGAACAATCGGGATTCGCGAGTGCTTTGGCACGGAACCAGTCATTGTCAGGATCGAGCATTTCACGCCGGACGAGCAGAAGGTGCTATTCAAAAAGCATCTGCCTGCAGAAGCCTTCGCGGCGTTTGCCGCCGAGGTTGAACGATTTGAGCTAACCCCTCTTCTCGGAAATCCCCAATTCCTGATTCTGTTCGCAGATGCGTACGTGCAGAGCGGTCGGCGCTTTACGTCCAAAGCCCAGATATTCCGTGACGCGGTGGAGAGGCTCGTTATCGAAGCAGGAAACGCCGTTGCCGGGGTCCCACGTCCAACAGGCAGCGAGCTGATCAGCGTCGCTTCCAAGGTTATGGCAAAACTGTTGCTCTCCGGTGCGTCCGGCGTATCGGCCAAGGAGCAATTGGCAGACATCGACTACCCCTACCTTCCCGCACTGGCTGGCGGCAACGTCGCCACCACGTTTGCTGCTCTCGATACAAGGCTTTTCAAACCGGGTGTCGAGCCCGATCAACACGAGCCGGTCCACCGTATCGTCGCAGAATATTGCGCCGCGCAATACCTCGTGCGGCGGATTTGCGATCCACAAAACCCCTTCTCTTTGCGCCGTGCTCTTGCCGTGATTGCGCCGAACGGCGCCGTCCGCGACGAACTGCGCGGTCTGCTCGGCTGGATGGCGTCGACTGGGACAGAGCGCATTCAGAAGGCAGCGATCGAGCTTGATCCGTATGCCGTCCTGGCGAACGGTGATCCTTCCCAATTGACGGCAGCTTCCAAAAAACTGCTGCTCTTGAAGCTGGCATCAGCCGCAGAAGCAAACCCGGGTTTCCGGCGGGGCGACTATTGGCGCCGTTTCAGCGTCGGCGGGTTCTTCACGCAGGACCTTAGCGATGACGTTGCCCGCATGCTGCGGGCTTCAACCTCCGGATCGCCGTTGATCGACCTCCTCTTGGAGCTTTTGGTCAATTCCGGCGGGCCCCTGACACTTTTGGATGACATTCGGGCAATCATGCTCAACAAGACGGCGGATCGGCATACCCGCGTCTGGGCCGAACGGGCCATCGCCAAACTTGCAGGCGGCGCATCATCGGAGGATATGGATGCTCTTGTTCAAGAGGCCTCGTCCGCCTCGCTAAGGGTCGCCACCGATCTTCTATCGGACGCAGGTGTCGGTTTCTTCACTGACGATGCCATGGAAGCATTCCTGCGTGCCTTCATAAGCATCTATCCGACGCACCGAAGCCTGCGCGACGATTTCGGTCATATGACTTCCTACTACCTGAAGGAGGTGATCGAACAGCTCGCGCCGGCGCAGGCAGCGGAGCAGCTCGACCGCTTGACGGCGGGGCTTGCCTGCACCTGCGGCCAGCCAGAGTATGACTGTCGATGCCGAAACGGCGTCAGCAAGATTGCCGGCAAACTGCTCGACCGTTATTTCGGGGCAACGTCCGGCCCGCACGATCCGGACAGGGTTTGGGGATGGGTGCGCTCCCTCTGGTACGGCAACCACGGCAATGCAGACAAAAGTGCGGCGATAACGGCTATGCGTGGCGATAGCGAACTTCGACATCAACTGCATAGGCGCGCTTTGGCCAATGCCGTTGGCTACGAGGCAATCTGGGATATCCGCTGGCATCTCGACGACAGCCACCATCATTCCGGTCTTGCCTTTTGCGCGGGTGACGAACGGCGCATGGCCGATTTTGCGTTCGAGACGGACAATGCAGGTTTGTGGGCGGCCTTCTGGTCACGCCCGCAATCACGGACAGAAACCCGAGGGCCGGATTCCTTTCGACGCCATCTACGCGAACAGGCTGCTCTTAAGCCGGCATTCGCAGCCGAATGGGCAAAACGGGAGCGAGGTTTCCGGGCAGCGCGCATTGAGCAGCAGCGCAGATGGGAGCGCCGCCAGCGCCGGTGGGGCAAACGCAACGAACAACGCTCGGCAGATGATCGCCAGCATCTGGCCGACAATCGCGCATTGGTTGAAAGCGGAAATCACTGGTCGTGGGTACGCACGTTTGCCAACCTATATTTTTGGGAAAGACACCGCCTGGCCGAGTACACGGATGATATGGCTCTCGTGGACAATGCGCTGCGCAATTGCCTGCCACTGATTGCCAATCATATACCGACGGTCCAGCAACTCGCAGGGAGCCAAACCTGGAACGTCGTCCATGTTGCCTTCGTTTCGTGCTGGATACAGTTCAGAGATGGGGGCACTCTCGAACATGTCGATCCTGCTATACCCTGGCCGCCAAAGTGGATTCGAGCAAATATCAGACGATGTCCGATGGCGATTATCACGCCTTCGAAAGGGAGCTCGACCGGTTACTGTTCCCGAGGCCCGAACAAGCGGAAGAATTCGCGCGCACGTTCATCGAGCCGGGCATGGCCGGGCCGCGAGATGCCTACACCCGTGTAAGTTGGCTTTCGAACAAAGAACTTCTTACGCACCTGCGGACTTCCTTGCCTATCGAGTGGTTGAGGACGTTTCCCGCGATGCCGGTGTCGGCGAGAGAAGAGCTGTTTAATCTTGCGGCCATTGCCGGAGATCGTGCGGCTCTCCTTGATATCATAGGCCAAGGAGCAAGAGCCGCAGCCATCGTTCCGGCGGATGAAAGCGCCGAAGGTCTTCAGCGCCGGATGGATGATCTTCGCTTCTGGCAGATCCGGAAGTTCTTCTTCGAAGGCTCAGACGCGGACGGGTGGGAAGATTTGCGCGACGATCCCAACACCATATTTTCTATCGCCAACAAAGCAGGCCGGTTTGGCGACGAGATAGAAAGCTGGCCAAGCCTGTCGGCAGAAAAAATCTTCAAAATACTGGATGGTTTTGTGGGCGTGTGGCCTGCAGTCCATCTGCCAAGCTCATATGGATCGGGCGATCCCCCGGAAGAAACGGCCTATAGGTTCCTGACCGACATTGTCTGGCGTATTGGCCGGAGACCGCCCGAGAGAGCCTTGCCCGTTCTTGAAAGGCTGATAGCGGATGTTCGATTTGCCGGTTTTAGTGAGGCTCTGCTCACGCTACGAGCCGAGACAATCAAGAAGTTCGCACTATCGGGTTTTAATGCGCCTGCGCCCCGGGACGTGGCACAGATGTTCGATAGCGCTGGACTGGCCAGCGTAGAAGACCTTCGCGCGTTTGCCGTCGAGGAACTCGGCTGGCTGCAAGGCTGGCTGAAGACAGCCGATACCGATCCGCTTGCCGCATACTTCCAGGCCGGTGCGCACGTCGATGAGAATACCGCGCGCAACCGCGTTGTGGATAGCCTCGACCTGGCGGATGACCGCCATGAACATGCCCGTCGTGATCGAACACCACATGTCCGGGAGCAACCGCTGCGACTTCACCGTAGCCGCGACCATTAATGGCCGTCGCCGGTTGCTCGTCGTCGAGGCAAAAGGACAATGGCATCCCGAGCTATATTCGGCTGCCGCTTCGCAACTTAATGAGCGATATGCCAGCCACCAAGATGCTGAACAGCAGGGAATCTATCTTGTCTTCTGGTTCGGGCCGGACACAAAGATCGCAGACCGCGTTCGCCACGAGATCAAAACCGCACAGGAATTGCAGGAACGGATTCTTGCCGAAATGCCCCAAGAGTTACGGGGGCTGATCGATGTTGTGGTTCTCGACTTGACGTGGTCAGGGGCGATCGCCGCGAAAACGGCCAATACCGAGGTCGCATAACAAACCGCGTCCCATTGAGCCGTTGCTACATGAACCCGCTGGCTAGCGGCCTCCGCCCATGCGGTGGAAGATTATTCTTTTGGCAGGTTTGACGAGATCACTTCCTGATGGGTTCGCCACTTGTTGGTGAGTGTTTTGAAAAGCTGCCGGTCTGCCCACATAGCCAAACCGTTTGGTTGCCTTGTCGCGGATGGCAGCGCTTCGCGATTTTCGGCGCGCTCCAGCGCGTTGCTTATGATTGTGAAGTCCGATATCCTTGTTCGCCTCTTTTGAGAAGGACGTTGCCCGCCACCGCGCCGCGCGGGCCAAATACGACCTGACCCATTCCCAGGGCAGACCTTGAGGCAGCGCGCATCACCCGCATTACCAGCAGATGCGCCAAGCGCTCGCAGACGAAAAACCGCCCAATGTTACCGGGAGCATCTGATTGCCAAGACCAGAAGACCTTCATGATAACTCACAGCATTAGTATGAGCCGGGATGAGGAGCTGGACGCCCAAAATGTCGAACTTGCCCATTCTGCCTTGGCAATGCCCCCTGAAAAGACAACCTCCTGTCCAGTCCCGCCAGGTCAAAGGTCACCCTCCCCCCGCGCACATCGGCGGATGTCCGTTTCCGATAAAACTTCTGCAATAGCAGACGGTCCGCTTCCGGCCCCAACTCCGCTCTTCGCAACCGCGTCACGATATTTTCAGTTCATGGCGTACTTCTCACGGCAAATGTTGAATACCTCGTAACCCTATGGGAGATAACGAAAGGAGCGCACGCATTCTTCGGATAGGTAATGGCCAAGACGGATCTCGCCATTCTCAAATATTGGCGATCGGCAGTGGCCGACGGCGCGATCGGAGACGCCTGCCTGACAGGCAGGATGATCGACGAATTCCACAATCTGTCACGCGAGGAAGCTGAAACCGGCATTCTTCGGCGTGAGGCCGTGGATTTCCTCTTTGCTACGGTGCCTGAGCAAGTGCGGCGCATCACCGTCAGCTACCGCCCCCTCCATGTGCGTCGGCTGAGTCGGCATACAAGGGGGCGCGGTGATGGCCTCCCGCTTGAGGTCACCCCGGTCTTGACCGAAGCACAGGTCACGCGCGAAGGCCGGATCATCCCCAGCCAAAGCGTGATTGCGCGGGATATTCTCGATCCGCTGGCGCGTGGCGCCTTCTCGGTCGGGCGCGTCGCGGACCTCGACAGCTTTCTGACGGCCCGGCCGCTCCAGCTCAAAGAAGACGCCCCCGATCTTTGGCAGAAGTATCAGGACCACTGGCAAAAGATGATGGCCGAGGTCGGCGGTGACTGGCCGGCTTCAGACCCGGAATACCAAATTGTGGGTCACGGACTGATACGATCAGCCACGGAGGCGGCCGATACAGTCAAGCAAATCCTCGCCTTGCTCGACACGTTGATCCACGAGCAGCCGGAGAGCCCGCTTGTGGCGAATTTCGCGCGCAGGACTCCATGCGATATCAAACCCGTGCGCCAAGCCCCCTTCCCTTTGGCGGAGCGTCTCGGCCATTCCAACGATGAGTTTCCCCTCGCCGACCATCAGCGTGAAGTCCTCGCACATCTGGCGGTGGCTCGGGATGGCGACATTCTTGCCGTGAATGGTCCTCCGGGCACCGGAAAGACGACGATGCTCCTGTCGGCAATCGCCGGGGAATGGGTGCGCGCCGCGCTGGAGCAAGACAATCCGCCTTTAATCGTCGCGGCATCCACCAACAATCAGGCCGTCACGAACATCATCGACGCATTCGGCTAAGGACTTCGGCCGTGGCGAGGGCCCGTTTGCGGGGCGCTGGCTGCCGGACATCAAGAGCTTCGGCCTTTTCCTGGCCGCAGCCAGCAAGGAAAGGGAAGCCTCGGCAAAATATCAGACCGAAAGCTTCTTCCTTAAACTCGAAACGCCGGAATATCTGAGCCGCGCCCGCGCAGCCTATCTCGAAGCGGCCCGGAACGCCTTCCCGCACCTGAAACAGGTGGAAGTGGCAACGGTCGTCGATGCCCTGCGGCAGCGCCTGCAAGAGGAACGCGATGTGCTCGTTCGCGCCGATGCGGCTTACGCGAAGTACCGCGAGGCAGAAAATAGCACCCGCCAGCTCCTCGGGAACGATCCGGAAGACGCCCTTGCCAAACGCCGCGAGGTGATGAAGCGCTGCAGAGCCGAAAAGGCTAGCGCCGAGGCACTTGCTGCACAAATGGGAAGGCTGGCTCGCGGCGGAGCCGATGCTCCTTTCATTGTTCAATTTCCTGCCGCCGGTTGCGAAGAAGCGGGCACTGCGAGCACGATTATTTTTGCGCGAAGCGGGTGCGCCCGCCGACCTCGTACGGTCGAGCGGATCGATGCCATCGACGGCCGTTTGAAGGCGTATGTCGAACGATGTCTCAGAGCGGGAGAAAAGGGCAACGCAGACGTTTGTGATCAGGCGGAACGGACCCTGGCAGAACAAAAGCTGCAGGAAAAGGCATGGCGCACGCTGGCGGCGACCCTTCTGCCGAATTCAGAAGATGGCGTCGATCTGTTGGCGTTCGATCGTGCCGCCGACCGTTCCGTGCGTTTCCGTCTTTTCCTGCTCGCCACCCATTACTGGGAAGGGCGCTGGCTGCTGGAGATGGAAAAAGCACTGCCGGCACTCCAGCGGGTGCAAAAAATCGGCCGCGGCGGCAATGACCGCAGCATGGTCGAACCGATGTGGTCCCGCCGGATGATGCTGACGCCATGCGCCGTCTCTACCTTTGCGACTCTGCCGCGAAAAATGACCTGCCGCGACAATGCCTCGGGCAGCTATCGCACGGAATATCTGCTCAATCATATCGACCTTCTGATCGTGGATGAGGCGGGCCAGGTGTTGCCTGAGGTGGCGGGACCCTCCTTCGCGCTGGCGAAACGGGCGCTGGTTATCGGGACATTCAGCAGATCGAGCCAATCTCCACACTGACCGCCGCCGTCGATACGGGCAACCTCATCGAGGCAGGGCTTCTGACCGCCCGGGGGAGGCCGAGAGGCGCTGCAGGCTCTCGACAAGGTCGGCCTTACTTCGCGCAGTGGAAGCGCCATGCGGCTCGCGCAGTCGGCCTGCCGCTTCCATCCCTATCCGGAGCTGGAACGGGGCCTCTATCTCTTCGAGCACCGGCGCTGCTTTGACGAAATCATCGGCTTCTGCAACGACCTTTGCTACAAGGGCGCCCTGCGACCCATGCGCGGTCCGGCGACGGACGGCACGCCGCGGCCGATGGGCTATCTGCATATCGACGGAATGGCGATGTCGGCGGGCGGCAGCCGGTTCAATCCGCTGGAGGCGCAAACCATCGCAGCCTGGCTTGCCGCCAATGCCGAACAGTTGAAAACGCGATATGGCAAGCGGCTGGAAGACATTGTCGGTATTGTCACACCCTTTGGTCGCCAGGTCCGCGAAATCCGGAATGCCTGCGCCGCTCTTGGCATCGACGTCGGACGGCAGGGCATGACTGTCGGCACCGTGCATGCACTGCAGGGCGCCGAGCGCGATGTGGTCATTTTTTCGCCCGTCTACTCCAAACATGCCGATGGCGGTTTCATCGACCTCTCTCCCAGCATGCTCAACGTGGCGGTCTCGCGCGCCAAAGATGCCTTTCTCGTCTTTGGCGACATGGATACGCTGGCTTCCGCACCTCCAGGCAGCCCGCGATCCGTTCTTGCACGCTTTCTCTCCAGTGAGCAGCGCAAACGAGATGGCGTTCGAAGTGCCATCTCGAACCGATCTTTCCAGAGGGACACGAACGCTCGAAATCCTTGCGCGATGCGGCACAGCATGACGCTTTTCTGCTGAAGGAATTTGCGAACGCCCAGCGCAGGCTTTGCGTCGTCTCCCCCTGGATCAACATCGCAACGATGAAACAGGTTGGCTTCACGGACGCTATCGCCGCAGCGCATGCAAGGGGCGTCGAGGTGGAGATCTACGCCGATCCCTATCTGACCCGCGACCGCAACAAACCCGGACAGGACATGTTCGCGGAAGCCCGCGAGGCATTGACCGGGATCGGCGCGACACTCCACGCCGTCCAACAGCTTCACAGCAAGCTGGCATGGGCGGACGATGCTTTGCTTGCGGTCGGCTCATTCAATTGGTTCAGCGCCCACCGGACCGGTGAATTTGCCCGTCACGAGACCTCGGTTGTCTATCGTGGCAAGCATTTAGGGCCAGAGATCCAAGCCCAGGAAGACAGCCTCAAGGCCCGCACGGTGACAAAGCCAAAATCAAGGAGAGGATAGCCACCCCCAGCGCGGCGTAGGTGAGGATTTCGATCCGACGCTGCGCAGCAATGCTTTCCTTAGTCCCGATCGCAGAAGAGAGTTGAATTAGGTACTCGCGGGTGTCCTTATCGTCCTCAATCAACTGAAGTGACATCCGCTTCAGTATGGATTTTAGCGCATCTTTGATCTCAAAGGCCTCTTTTCTTGTTCGCCATGTTTTCCTGCGTGAAACCCATAGCATTCCAGCGGAAAGATGCGTCATTGTCAGACAGTTTGAGAATCTCGCGAGCTATAGACGGGACGCCCATGGATCGCCGGAAGAACTCGTTGATTTCCTCGACGGCCTCAACCGAGCTTCGGCCGACACGATGCCGTGTCAGGGAATGCCTTGTTTCTTTCAAGCTTCGCAAAAGTTCGCGAAGGTAATCTCCCAGCACATTACGAGAGATGATCCCATAGAGGCGCTCGTGGGCGAAGTATGTCCGGGACATAAGTAAATCGTCTCCGTGTACGCGTGTATCCTCCTCATTCAGCGTGTCCCAACGCAGAGCAACCACCATATGGTTGGGAGTCCTACCCCGGTCATCGGCGTCGAAAGTAAATCTCAACGACGGAGATGACGAACAGACCCAACTGCCGAAATCTCTGTCGATATGGACGAAGCGCGTCCAATGCCGCCAGTCAGTACGGGCAGCGGGATCAAAATCGGGTGATCTCTTTCCAAGCGAAAGAAATTCGGCTGTCGGAAAACGACTGCGAGCGCAATTCCTGCTGAAGTAGCCGGGGAAGTTCTCCGAGAGCCAGTCGATACCAAGGGATCGATAGCGATCGCGGACGCGCCGCACCCGCTCCTCCTTCATGTGATCTGCGGCAAAGATAGAGAGCGCACGCCTTCCTCTTTTTGGCACGACAGTAGTTTGTGCCGGCCTATCAATCTCTTCAGCGTAATCGAGCGATGCTTTATCAGTAAGGATGAAGCCCACGCTTAAGCAGGTAACTGATGGCGTCAGTTGCACTATGCTCACAAGGAGGAAAGAAAACTCCTTGGGAAACGGCGCGGTGTAACGGGCGAAGCCCTTCTTTACACCTTCCGGCCGATGCACCCATCCGATCGGCAGGGTACCTTCGTTGCCATATAGCCGTTGCTTCTTGAGCCAATCGACATTGGACTCGTCTCCAACAGCGTAGCGCTCACGATCCCAACCGAATTTCTCGAGACCCTGATAGAGCGCGTCGACTTCGTCAGGCCCATAGATCTCGCTGACCATGATGCAGCCAAGCTTTAGCCTGACATTCTCATCCAAAGATGACCGGGCATTATCTTCAGCGTCTTTCGTTTGGTAGAACTCTTCGTTCCAACCGTCTGGATTGGGAAAAAGGCCGGGGTGCCGGACGTAAAGTGGCCAGATAATTCGCCTCTTCAGCCGCTTCCATCTGGAGATCATTTCCTGGGGCTCTTGTTCTTCCACTGGTGACTGGTCAGGGTTGCTGCTCTTGATTTTGATGGGCATGGCGAGTCATCAGCCTGGAATCAGAAATGTGTATTGGATCGCCCCTCTAGAAGTCGGGACCCAGTCCAGATTGGCAAGGGGGTCGCTGCGCACCCCTGCTGCATTCCCCGGGAGGCTAGGCAGCAAATGCGGCCAAAGCGGCATCTGCCCGCGCACACGAGGTCGCGAGAGCAGGCTCGAAGTCAGCCAGCCTTCGGACGTGGGAGAGCAGTCGCGCCGCATCTAGTGGGTCATTGACTGCGAAGGCAACTTCGGTGATCCAATCACCTGCGAACGTCGCCCAAGCGGAATAGTTTGCTATGTGCCGCCGCTGCCATCATCGCGATCCGCATCTCATTCTCGGCGCTCATCTTAAAATCATCATGCCGGCGGAGCACCCTGACCAGAACACGCAGTTCGTTCGCGAGGTCACTGCTCTTGGTAACTGCAGCCATCGTCGCAAGACCGCTGATTAACGAGAAGGTTCGTCCGGGCTTGACCAACTCGCGAAGTTGATATTTCACTCGTCGCAAGGCCTCTGCCGCTAGACGGGCATGTTCAGGACTTAGCCGATAAAGCAGCGCCGAATTGACCAGGCCAGCGAACGAATTCGGTTCTAGTTTTTCTGCTGCAAGGGCGATCTCGACGTCCGCAATTACCTCTGCAGGCAAGATGTTCACAAGGGCTCGTGCGCTCCTTCCAATGGTCCGGGCAAAAATGGTAGCGGGCATCTTATCTGTGACCGCAATGGACCATCCGTATCAAGCAGCAGGCGTCGCAGAGCCTCCGACCCAAGCCGATCCTTTTGGTGCCCCGCGGCATTGGCCATGCGGCCAAGGAATTCCGCGCGCAACTGATCCGCGTCGACAAAATCGGGTAACCACCGAGGCTCCTGGCGAAGATCAACGAGGGTACGAAGGAAAAATATCTCTGACCCTGCCTGCCTCGTGACGCCCACTCGGAGAATGCCTTGCCGTCAGCGCCAGCAGCGGAAAGTGACCTTGCGATCGGAGAGATGCTTGAACGATTGCAGCCTGCCGAACCCAAAATCGGCGGCTTCCCCTGCAGTGTCTTCCTTCGGGCAATCTCACCCACCGACGATCATGATGAGGGATGACAGAAGTTCAAAACGATCGATGGCCGTTGGAGTGTCGTCTAAGAGTTGCTCTGACAATTTTACGAGAAATGGTTCAAGCTCCGGTTTGGCATCAAGGGCTGCCAATCCGACCTCAAGCCCCGCTAATTGAGAAAATGGATCTCCTCGCTCCACTAGCCAAGTGAATAGAGCGAGTAAGTCTGACGGGCCCAAGTCCGCTAGATTCATCGCGGACGATAGCAATGCGCTCGTGCCCAGCGGAAGTGCTAGACGCGATCCATCCTGCGGACTCCAGCCTATCTAACCTTGTAAAAAGCGTTTTGGCGGGCCCCTCAACGTAGGCGCTCACATCACTTGAATCGTCGATCGCCCCCACAAGGCATGCTCGTAATAACGGCGCTCTGTTGGAACCAGATCGGCCAAATCAACGGAACCGGTTTCCAATTTGTCTTCTATTCGCTCGACAACTCGACTTGGTGTTAGCGCGAGTTCATCCTGAAGCTGCCCATGTTCCTCATCAGTAAGTGCGCCAGCAGCAAGCCTGTTGCGCCAGCTTTTTGAATCGGCATCATCGAGATTTGCGGCTGCCGCCTCCAGATCAAAGCCATTCAGACGCATGGATTGGTCCTCCGCCAACGCCCAAAAAAGCGGTAGAAGGACGCGTTGCTTTTCGTGGGTCAGCACGGTTTGTGGACCATCGGGCGGATATTCGATACGAAACCTGCCAGATTTTTACCGAGCTCATCTTCCGCCAGGGGAGGTCCGCCACTCACCGACATTGCCATTCGCAGAGCCCCGAATAATTTCGAACGGTCGAACGAAATTTCACCCGATCCGCAGAGTGATCCGGGCAGAGGTGGAAAGATCAAATTTTTCTCTGAATGCCTGATTGTCGATCAATGACTCACGAATCGGCGTGGGCATCATCTCCAATGCGGACCTAATCAGCAACAACTGAAGGCTACGACTCTGCGCCATCGTCTTCCTCCAAATCGTCGGGCGCTCGGTCGACTCCGTGTTCCACCGCTTGCCGGGCGTTCTCCACTAGCCAATCGTAGGTATTGCGATCCTCTTCGCGTACGAGGCTCAGAATGCGGTCCTCTAGCCAATTGCCATACGCATCCTTGACGTCTTGAGGCTGAGTTGGAGGCAACAATGCCAGCCCAGAGATTTGATCACGATGCCTAGAAACCATTTCAGGTGCTATGCCACTCAGCCTGTGCGCCCACCGCCGAATATCCAGCAGTTCGAACAGCCAATTTGAGGCAGCGCGGGCCTTGGACATATCTGCGCCGACTACCCATTGTTCGCGCAGCACAATCAAACAGCTCCCTGCGACGGAGCCAAGCCATGCCAGCTCTTTTGGAGTTTGGAGGCTGTCACTCATCCGAACTTTCAGGATATTTTCCCGTATCGCTTTCAGTTCGGTGGTTTCCACCAAAGACCCACCGGCGCTAGTTGACGCTGCCAAAATGTGGCGCCTCAGTTCCTCAATTTCCAGCGGAACGAGGGCAAATCCTTGTCTCCGCAAAGTGGTGCGGGACTCGAACCATAGTTCGTCCGAAATCGCTCCCCGCTTGCGAAGGACTTGCAGCACATCCAACGTGGTCAACAATGGTTTCCGAGATTCATCCGATGCGATAGCGGCGTGCTGATTTACAAATCTGTCGTCCACCGCCGCAGCGTCAACAGAGGACACAAGTTCGACTACGGTTAATGTGGGATGAGACATCATGAATGCTCGATCATTATCGCCCCCGGGATTCTTATTTTTCGCGATGCTTACCTTGCCCACCTCGATCGCCTTGCGAAGGCGCAGACGGAGTTCTTCCACTAGCGTGACCACGGCGTTGGCCTGGGAATCGTATTTGATGAGTGCGTCCGCATCGCCAATTTCGCGGCGCGTTATAAAGACGGTAAGCCCAATCTTTTCCAAGCGTGCGAGAAGGCCAAAAGACTGGAGGTAGTCCACCGCCAGATCATCCAGGTAAAGTATTGCGCCGTCCTCGATTGAAACGTTGATCGGCCAGTCACGCTCTCTAACTGCCAGAAAAGTTCGACTTCTCTGCGCCTCTATGACCGTGAGTTCTCCGCTTTCGACGAGCTTATCAACAACTGCCCGGCAGCTGCAGATGACCCCTTGGAAGTCTGTTAGATCAGCTTCTTCCTCCATGAGAGAGCTCATGCGATGTACAGGATTTGGCCGGACAACAATGCGTTGACGCCTTGGTCCGTCTCTATCTGCTGCCGCTTCTGCGATCATCTGTGCTAGATCGCCGCCTACCTCGTTGGCGAGGTCTTCCAATGGAGGAACCGTCGCATCAAATGGCTCTAGTTTTTTATCCGCTAGTAACTGCCTGAGTTCGCGAGCCCGTTTAACGCGACTCGGCTGGTGAAAGAGTATTTTTGCTTTTTCTTGAAACAGCCAGCTGAGTGTGTTGTGAGGCAGCAATATTGATTCAAAAGAATGCAAAATTGCATCCGTGATTCCAAGAAGCTCCGATGTCATTAGGGCAGTGACGTCCATTGCCAGTATTTTGGGGTCCACGTCTAGTGTTCCGCGCGTTCCGCTAAAGGCAAAAATTGTAGCTCGCTTCCTCGGGTCAATTTCGTTGCCGTTGGCAAGCGCAGAGAAGACATACATACTCAGCAGAGATCTGTTGAGGAATCGGGCAGCGCTAAATAGCGGTATCTCGCCGCTTGAAAGGCCGGCCCAAATTTGGTTTTCATGCTCGTCCCAAGTGGAACCCCGATCCATAAGATCTTGCAAGCTCATCATCTGGATCGGACCACTCTCGTCCGAAAGCTCGGCGGCCCTTTGCATCCAGCCTGAGACTTCCGCGCTATCTTCCCATCCAGACTCTGATGCTAGCGAATAGCAATTTATGAGCACTACGGGATCGTCTTGTCCCTTGGCCGCAGCGTCTTGGATCAGCTCTTTGGCACGCGAAGATCCCATCAACTGCGCGATTTGCCCGGCCTGCAACACGTCCTTCGCCGTTCTGTCTGCCCGAGCCGCCCATTCCTCCTCTACGAAAATCTGCAGTGATTCCCAGTCGCCCGAATTGATTGCGATATTGATCGCCAACTGGCGGTAGGTTCCCCGATCGGAGGTAGACCGAAGTTCCTGCAGGGCTGTTTTTGCTGCCTTGAGATCGCCGCTCTCATACAGGGCCCAGCATCGAATGCTGCGAAGATACTCAGATTGGTCAACAATGGTCGGAGCGCCATTTATGAAAGCAAGGAGGCGCTCGATGTCGCCCAATTCATGGAGTACCTCTGCGTATAACTTGGCATCGCTTAGGTCATGCGTGAGCTGAAACAGCTTTTCCGCAAAATTGGCCAAATTGGCCCAGTCCTTTTTCTCTTCGAGAATGTTGACGAGATTTCGAAGGTCGGTCAGCGTCCCGCTTGCTTCAAATAAGGCCTGACGCTCACTGACTGGGTCGCTGCCATTAGCCTCGATGATAATTCTGCGCAGCCGGTTTTCGCCTTCGTCAGAAATCCCTTTCTGAACCGCCTCACCGAGAATTCTCTCGGCCTCAGAGGGCCGACCCGATCTAGCGAGCATCTCAATTTCAATCGGGACAATCGCCTGCCAGTCAAGCTGCTCGACCAGCTGCAAACGATGCTTCGCAATGTAATCGGCAACACCGCCGGGGCCGTCTTGTACAAATGCCAAGGCGAATCGGGCCATGGCAGCGTCGGTTGAAGTGCCGCCGCTAAGCGCGGTTTGGCGTTCAATTTCTCGTTCCGCCGCGGCAATATCAACCTTCAAGCCAAACTGCAGGGCGAGATGTAGATGCCGCAGCGAAGTTGCGGGATCATGCATTCGTTCTTCGAGTTGTTGGCGGGCGGGACCATTGAAATCGGGATCGCGAAGTGCCAGCCAAAGAGCCTTATCGCTCGCTGCTCCAGCGACACCGAGCAAATCTAGTGCGTTGGCTGCGGAGGTGGTCCGTTCATAAAGTGCCTTGGCAGAGCGACGTAGCGTGAGTGCATCATTTTCCGACGACAGGGGAAAAGTCGATGCCTCAAACGGAGCCACTTGAAGGACGACGCTACGAAACTCTTCCGGGATTGCTTGAACTAGCAGTGCATTGGCGGCAACCAGCAAAAGTGCGGGCGTTTCGTCGAAGTCAGCATCGGTGAGCTCGATTGCGACAGCCAGAGCCTGATCCTATTTCTGCTCCTCCAAATACAGGGCGAGTAGAAAGAACTTCCCGTCGGGATCCAAATCAGATGGGCCGAGGCCGACCCGCGTCAGCCAGGAAACGGCTGCATCCATGCCCTCGGAGTTTTGCACGATAATAAATGACGCAGATCGTCCAAGTGGGGTGGAGAGCGGGTAAAGCGAAGCCAAGGCTTCGGGCGCGCCATCGGTATTCGCCTTTATGAAGCCGGTTGCGACTATTCGAAGTGGGTCGTCAGACGCTGCCCCAGATTCAGTGCAGTAGTCTTCCCGCCTCGACAGCATCCGCAGACGACAAAAGGCGCGAACACCACACCAGAATAATTGCTTTCGTGGAGCGGCGGCGCCGGCCAAATCGCCTGCAAGAACCTGGTTTGCAAGTTTCCGCGCTTCGGCGATCGTGTCGTAACCTCCGAAAAACCTAGACTTCTTGAGCCGTAGGAGGCGGCGATCCGCTTCCGCATCTATGATCCTGGCATCTAAGCGATTAACGGTGTTTGAAGTCGCAAGCCTGCCTACGGAAAATTGACGTTCTATGCGTTCGATTGCCTTGGTCTGATCCTGGACGCAGTCGCAAGAGCCTTTATTTCGAGGGTCTGCGTCTTAACTGTTTCCGAAATCAACGTGTCTTTGTGTTGGCCGAACGACGCTTTGGCAAGGAAGTCGAGGATCAACTTATAGATTTGGTCATTGCGACCTTTTGGGCGTGAAATCCCTATATGATCGGCATCAACTGTGATGGGAAGCGTCGCAAGCCCGGGATCAGAACTGTCTGGTTGCACAATCGTACCTAGCCATAGCGGCATGGGTATCCCCGCAAGCTTCATGGGATGCCCCTCAACCAAGACCAAGTTTTCGATCTGGTGGTCCTGACTGAATTTGCGATACCAAAGATTGAGCGCCCGAAGGTCTGCGTCATTCCGTTCGATTGAAGTAGTTGCGCTGGACGAACGCGAAAACAGACGCGTGATACCCGCCAATGTCGGCAGCAAGGCGCCCCGATGAGGCGTCCCTAAGAAGGCCAGGCGCCGCACGCGATGAAGGAAACTCTCGACTGCCGGATCGTTCGTCGCATCACGTTGTGCGCTTTGAAGTATTTTCTCGGCAACCGAGCCGCCATAACTGTGCCCGACAAAGGCGATTTTCCCATTGGCCAGTCTGGGCTCTGCGAGGATCAACGCCAGCAGGTTATCGGCCCTATCCGGGAGGGACATCGACGAACCGCGCCAATTGGTTTTTGCGGCCTCGTAGCCGATCGTCCACACTCCGATGTGTGGGTTATCCTCGTGCAACCATACTGGCCAAAGTACATCGGGTGTCTCAGGTCGGGTCCAGGTCGCCCGTAAGTCGCCACCAAGACCATGCAGAAAGATCACGTGAGTGGTCACGTGATCATCAATCTCCGACAAAGGGACGAGTTGGCTCAGATTAAACTCCGAACGGCAAATTGATTTTCAGCGGATTGGTGGATCGCTGGGAAAATAGTTCTTTATATATATGCCAGTTCAAGCCGATCGCTCAGTGAAAAAGGATCGCTTGGCGAACCCGTGGTGCAACTCGACCGCGTATCATCCATCATCTTCGGAGAATCGCCAGATGCCCTGAGGATCAAAGGTGAGGGAAGGCTCGCCCTCGCGGTTGGGCGCGGTCGGGAATGCCGTTCCTATACAGATATACCGGTACGCCGATCACGGCTTCGATCGCCATGTCGCTCCCTGTCCCCCGACGCCATGATACACTAAGGATATACTTCGGTTAATGTCTGTTCTGGGCCAATTTCGACCCCCGGCGCCCACCGGTGGCGTGTTCGTTTTCTCGGTCAACATATCCAGTAGCGGCCGGCCCCAAAGCCCTCGTCCCGCCTATGCTTTGCACTAGGGTGATCGGCTGATGTGAACGGTTCCCCACAAGGAATGGGCGTTGTTTAGGTAAGTGTTCCGTATGTGCCTAGCGCACGAACGTATCGCGCCCCGCAGCTATAGGTGGTGTCTCCAAACCAAAACCATGCGTAAAGGTGCGAATGTTCGTGGCAATCAGGTCGGAGAAGTTCTTTCCGGCCACATCATGGACGGCCTCGATTTGGCTATCCAGTAGTTGCACATATCGGGGGACCAGAGCCGCGGCTAGGCGTCGCCGGCCGCCCGGCCCTCCAAAGCCGAGCGTGAGCAGGAAGGCATCAAATTCGCCTGGCGTCAGTTGAGAAAGGTCTGCGGCCTCCCCGATCCGGTAAGCAAATTCATCCGTGGTGTTGCGGTCGAGCATCGTCGGCATGACGTCGTAGCGCGGGGTGGTCTCGATCCTGCCGCCAGGAAGATGGAACAGCGAGAAGTTCTTGGCATGCCCGTCCACATTGCCGATCAGGATGTCGAACAGGGTTATTTCAACGAAACGGCGTTTCTCGATGATCGGCTCGATCGTTCTGTCGAGGAGTTTACCGATCGCGCCCGCCGAAAAGCGGCGGGTATCGTTGCCGTTGCGCTCATATTTCTGTCGTGAACTGAGACCCAGCGCCTGGCAGAAATCTTCCTGATGGCGACGGCGGATATGACCGTCATCGTCGCGGACGCGATCATATCGCTCGATAACAAGCGCCGGAATGTCGGCAAGTTCGAGCACTTCCGTGCTGGCGGTTGGAAACCCAGCCAAGCGGGACAGCTCCATGGCAGCATGTTCGTGGAGCGGATCCCGGCGGTGACGATGGTCGGGGACCTTGATGATGTGCGTCGTCGGAGCGCCGGAACCGGGCAATGATTCGGCGAACCGGCCGTCCGGCAGACGGGTCAGTGCAATCTTGCTCTGCACGCCCGCGAGCGGCGATGGGTCCTGCACATCGCCGGGGAGCGGCTCGCGCTCGTAGAGCGACCTCACAATAGCCAGAAGCTGTTCGTCGGACAGGGGGCGAGAATCTGTCCCGAGATTGCCGGGCAGCTTCACGGGCGGCGCACCTTCAGGGAGCACCGAGATAGCTCCGGGGCAGTCCTTGCCGAGGTAGAAAAGGATGCCAGCCACGTCGTCATTGGCGAGGCCGTATTTCGCTATGATGTCCGATCGTGCCGTGTCCCGCTCCGGCAGGAGATTGTCAAAGTAGGCACGGGCCGGTACGTCGTCATAAGGCCTGTCATCGAGCGGCAGGGACAGCGACAGGGCCATCGCACTGTCCCGGGCGAGATAAGCCTGGGAATAGACAAAGGCGATGGCGCTGTAACTGTCGCCGATAAGATGGCCAATGGGTTCATCGAATCCATCCAGCCTCACGTCCAGGGTGACTTCCATCTATCGGTCCCGGACGATTAGGTCGATGCCGATCGCCTGGAGGACCTTGATCACTTTGCCGATCTGGGCCGTTTCTTTGCCGCCCTCCAACTCGGAGACGAAGCGGCGGCCGACGCCGGCGAGATCACCGAAATCCTGCTGACTGAGCTTCTTTGCCTTTCGCCTCAAGGCGACGAATTCGCCGAGCTGTGGCGTAGACGTAATGGTCCTGGAGACAGAAAGGCTTCTGTGCAACCCGGTGCCGGCGCCGATGCGGCCGGATAGTTCATGCGTTTGCGTGTTGGAGCTTGCTGCCTTCTCTGCTGCAAGCTCGACCGCCGTTCGTGGACGTTCACCGGATTTCGGGCTTTTGACCATTTTCATGCTCCTGATCGGGGGCAATATCGCAATTTGAGCTGTAAAGCAAGCAAATGCTCCCGTTCGGGAACATATTCGACTTAAGACCCTAACAGCTCCCGACCGGGAGCACCGGCAAGACGGGCGTGGCATGGGGCGCTTCCAACCCAGCCTCAGGTCCCTAAAGCAGCCGCTTCTAACTAGCCTAAGTCTGCTTTCTCGCTTTTGTGAATGCCCTGTCGGTTGTCATAAACCGCTGGATCATCGGCGCCATCAGCTTGCTCGGATCAGCTATGGGCTGCCCCGTCTCCCTACCTAGCGCCTCGGCATAGGCCATGAAGATCACGATGAATGGCGGCGGACAGTTCGACAGTGATCCTGACCGGCTTGTCGTCCGGTGATGGCGCCGAGCTTGAGTTTTGTCATGTCTGTCCCTCACCCTCGATACGGTTCGAGCACGAGGTCGCGATTGACCAAAATCCCGACGGGAAAGCCCGGACGGATGGTGAGGGTCGGCTGGATGTTCATCTGGCGGCCGATCAACTGTTCGCCGATGTCCTCGGCAGTGCCCTGCGCACTCTCACGGATGGCGGTGGCGATCTCGCTTTCCTCGCTCGACGATCCGAGGCTGGTTCCCACGCCGAGCAAAGTCGAGACCAATGCAGCCTGGAAGATCTTGTCCCAATGCTTGGTCGACTTCATCTTCCAGTCCAGCAAAACCCATGGTGTCGGTGCCGGGCTGGTTGTCCAGCAGGATGGACTTGCCATTGGGCAGGATCAGCCGGTCCCAGACCAGCAGTACGCGGGATTGGCCGAAGGCGACCTGGCTGTCGTAGCGCCCGATCAGGCGCGCACCCTGCGGAATGAGCAGATGATTGCCCGTTGGGCTGTCATAGACCGGGCTGGTCACCTGGGCGGTGATTTGTCCGGGCAGGTCGGAGCGGATGCCGGTGATGAGCGCTGCCGGGATGATCGCGCCGGCCTGGAGAAGATAGGGTGATGCCGGGTCCATCAGGGTTTCGGTGCTGATGGCGCTGGTATTGGCATCGCCGGAGAGGAAGGCCTGCTTGCGGTCCTGCATGTTCTGGGCCGCGCCGGCATCGAGCGGCAACGGGGCCTCGGCAGTCTCCAGTGCCGGACCGAACGCGAATGCCGGCTGGACGGGTTGCAGGCCGGCGGCGTCCTGGCTGGTGCTGGTGCCGACGAACAGGCGGCTGAGGCGCGCGGATTCGATCTCGGCCAAGCGAGCCTGTTCCTCGCGGTCGATGGCTTGCGTCTGGATGTTCGGGACGACGATGGGCTCTCCGCGCTCCTGGGCATCGAGAATGGGACCGCCCAGATCGCCGGGCAGTGGCGGGCCGAGAACCGGCACGCTGGCGTAGTCCGAAGGCAGATTGTTCAAGCCCTCGGCGGTCGGCCTATTATCGATGCTGTAGAGTTCCTGGGACGGCCCGGCATTGCGACGATTGGTGTCGAGTGCCCAGATGACCGCGCCGAGAATGGCGAGGGTCGAGACGCCCGTCAGCCCGATCAGTACCTTGCGGGAAAGCCGTGTCACCTTGGGCCGTTCGGGCTGCAAGCGCAGCTCGGCCCTGATATCGGGAGCCTCGCTGGTCATGGGCGCTGTCCATCGTTGCGGACGATGCGAACGACCTTCTGGCTGGCGCCGTCGCCGATGCGCAGTTCGGCCGCGGCGAAGAGCCGGTCGATGATGTAGTAGTTCTGGCGGACGCGATAATTGACCAGCTCGGTGCCGCCGGCGGCACCGATGACGAAGAGCGGCGGCATCTCGCCCTGCACGATACCGGTTGGAAATTCGATATAGACCTTCTTGCCGTCGTCGAAGGCGCGCAGAGGCCGCCAGGGCGCGCGGTCGCCTTCGATGGCATAGCGGAAGTTGAGGCTATTGAGGTCGACGCCGGTGGCGACAGGTGCCTGCGCCTCGGCGTCGGCATTCTGCTGGTGCAGGGCGATGAGCTGGTCCTGCGGATATTGCCAGGAGACCTGCGCCATATAGGCGGCGTCGGTAGAATTGAGTTCGAGCAGATAGGTGCGCCGATCGGTATTGATGATCAGATTGGTGATGAGATCCGGCCGGGTCGGCTTGATGAGGATGTGAACCTGCTTGGTCACCCCTGCCCCGCTCTCGGTGTCGCCGATGATCCAGCGCACGGTGTCGCCGGCCGCCACTGGACCGGTGCCGACCAGGATTTCGCCGGGCTGCAGGGCGATGTCGGTGACCTGCCCCGGCGCGGCATAGACCTGATAGAGCGCGCCGGCCGAGAAGGGATAGATCTGCACGGCGTTGATATAGCCATCGCGTGAGGGCTCGATGCGGGCTTCGGCATTGGCGGTCTGCACCCGCTCGGCCGGATCGGCTGGATTCCGGCGCACTGGCCTCGCCATCGAGCGGTTTGAGCTGACCCGGCAACGGCAACAGCTTGGGCAGTTCCACCACTGTGACGGGCGCGGCTGGATCGGAGACCTGCATGGCAGGCGCCATGTCGTCATAGAGGATTTCGGGCGGCACATAGCGCTTGGCGCAGGCCGACAGGGCAATGGCTGAGACCAAAACGATCGGCAGGGCAAAAGATGCCCTGAATGCCGATGATGACAAATTGCAAAAAATCATTGTCCAAGCTCCCTGGACCAGTTGATGGCGTTGACATAGACGCCGAGCGGATTGGCTTGCAGCGCGTCGGCGGTGCGGGGCTGGCGAATGACGGTGGTGAGAATGGCAGTCCAGCGTTCGGTGCCTGCGAGCTGGCTGTTCTCGTAGTGGCGTTCGGTCCAGGCGATCCGGAAGCTGTCGGGTGAGGCGCGGATGACGCTAGAAACCTCGACTGCAATCTGCTGGCTGCCGACGCGGGCAAAGGGATCGTTGACCCTGGCATAGTCGTTGAGCGCTGCAGCGCCGCGGTCAGTGGTGAAGTCGTAGGCACGTAGCCAGTTCTGGCGCACGATGATGGCATCGGCGGGAATGGACCGCACCTGCTCGATGAAGCGGGCCAGGTGCCAGGCGATCTGGGCATCGTTGGGCTGATAGTCGGCCTCGGCCGGCGCGATGGCCTGCGCTTCGCCATGAGCGTCCACCTGCACCACCCAAGGCACGACGGTTCCTCTGGCGGATTGCCAGACCAGTGCGGAGGCAAAACCGGCGGAGAGAAACAGGCAGCCAAAGGCCATCAGGCGCCAGTTCTTGGCCTGCACGCGGGCCGAGCCGATGCGCTCGTCCCAGACCTGGGCGGCCTTTTGATATGGCGTCTCGGGTTCGGGCGTCGTGCCGTAGTGGGTCTGGGGACGTCGAAACAGGTTCATCAGCGGTCATCCTGCCGGAGGGAAACGGACGTACCGCCACCGCCGTGATCGCCGGAGCGAACGGCATGAGCGGCGGCGGTGGCGCCATGGGAAATGGTCTCGCCGCGCTTCATCGCCCGCGCCCAGGCGGGCGGAGAATTAGGGGCGGATGCGGGTGCGGAACCGGTATCCCCGGCATCCTGAGGCAAAGCCTCGCCCGCCGTAGCCCTGACGGCATTGGCGCCGGTCTCGGCACTGGCGCCGAGCGCACCGACCGCGCGCATCCCAGCGTTCATGAGGCCCTGCCCGGCCATGGTGCCGGCGGCGCCGATCATGCCGCCGACACCGGCGGGCATGGCAGCGGTTCCGACCTTTCCCGAAGTGGCGGCGCCGATGGAATAGGCGGTCGAGGCTGCACCGCCTGCCGTCGCCAGACCACGCGCAGCGCCTGGGATGGCACCGGCGATTGAACGGCCGCCCATCACACCAGCCGCGCCGATGCCGGCGGCGGCAAGCCCGGTGCCTATGGCAGCGCCGGCGCCGAGCTGGGGCGCACCGGAGACCAAGCCCGTGGCGATGCCGGGGCCGAAGATGGAGAGGCCCATCAGCGACAATGCGGCCAACACAAGAGCCATAGCATCAGTGATGGTTGGCTGCTCGCCGCCAAAGCCCTGGGTGAACTCGTCGAACAACCCGGTACCGATACCGACGATGACGGCAAGGACAAGGATCTTGACGCCGGAGGCGACGATATTGCCGAGCACCTTTTCGGCAAGGAAGGCGGTCTTGTTGAACAGGGCAAATGGGATCAGCACGAAGCCGGCCAAGGTGGTCAGCTTGAACTCGATCAGGGTGACGAAGAGCTGCACGCTGAGGATGAAGAAGGCCAGCAGCACGATGATCCAGGCCACAAGCAGCACGACGATCTGCACGAGGTTGAAGAACACCGCCGGGAAGCCGAGGAGTTGCCCCGCCGAGTCCAGCAGCGGCTGCGCCGCTTCCAGCCCGGTTTGGGCGATCGCGCCGGGCCGCAGCAGCTCAGCGGCAGAAATCTGCGAACCGCCTGCGATCAGCCCGAGCCCTGAAAAGCTTTGAAAGACGATCTGGGCAAGGCCATTGAAGTTGCCAATGATGAAGGCGAAGACCCCGATATAGAGGGTCTTCTTCACCAGCCTTTGCAGCACATCCTCGTCGGCGCCCCAGGCCCAGAAGAGACCGGCCAGCGTGATGTCGATGGCGATCAGCGTGGCGGTGAGGAAGCTGACCTCGCCAGAGACCAGGCCGAAGCCGGAATCGATATAGGTGGTGAAGGTATCGAGGAAGCGATCGATGACGCCGGTATTGTTCATGGCACGATTGGCCTTATTCCGGATTGCGTGTCCTCGACCGCTTCCTCTGCGGCTCCATCCGCCGGGGGCTGGCCGGATGGAGCCGGTTCGGGTTCTGTTCCGAGAAAGCGCAGACGTTCGGCCGCCCATGCGGCAAGGCAGCTTTCGTCCTCGGCGGCTGGCATGCCCAGATCGCGGCAGCGGATCAGTTCGGCATTGCCCGATACCCGAGGAGCGGGCAGCTCGACGCTAACCACCGCACGGACCTGTCCGAGTTGATGCACTACCAGCACGATGCTGGCGACACTAAGCGCGATGGCTGCGACGACGGCGACGACGGCGACTTTAGCCAGGCGGCTTTGCTCGGGACGGATGCGCATGGTTAGTTACCGAACATCTGGACCGTGGTCGGCTGATACGGTGTGCCGGCGAGGAAGCGAGAAAACTGCTCCTGGGCCTGCTCATATTCGGCTGCGTAACGGGCCTGTTCCAGCGCATCGGCGCGGCCCTGCGCAGCAAGCAAGGCTGTCAGATCGGAGAGTTGCTGGGCCTGCACTGCGAGAAGTTGGTTGCCCGCCTGCGTCGCCTGCAGCACGCCAACCGCGGACTGGCTGGCATCGACTAGGCTGCCGGCCTGTCGCTCGGTCTGCTCGATATTGTCGACCGCGCCGGCCCCGACCTGCAAGGCGTGTTCGAAGGCTTGCACCGAAGTCTGCCAGCGGCCGCGCGCCGTCTCGACCAATTGCTGATCAGTCTGGCCGTCGGCAAAACCCGAATAGCTCTTCTGGAACGCGGCCTCGATCGACTGCACGTCGTAGGCGAGTTGGTCGGCCTGTTGCAAAAGCGCTCGCATCTCATCGAAGCTGGATTCGATCTCGCCCATGAGCGAGGTCGGCAGCGCAGTGAGGTTTTTCGCCTGGTTGATGAGCATCTGCGCTTCGTTTTGCAGCGAGGTGATCTGATTGTTGATCTGCTCCAGCGCCCGAGCCGCCTGCATGACGTTCTCGGCATAGTTAGTGGGATCGAAGACGATATCGGGACCGAAAAAGCCGGCATGAGCCGGCGCGGGCGCCAACACGGCGATGCTGCCGGCGGTGATGGCAAGGAAGGCCGCGACGCCGACAGCGCGCAGCAGGATGCGCTTTATGTCGCTGCTGACGAAGCGACGTCCGCTCATGTCGATTTCAGGTTCGCGCAGCAGGACGCTGGTGCCACGCGGCATGTGGACAACGCGGGTACGCAAGGTCATGGCGAAGTCTCCTCTGGTGGGGCAACGGGAAGGTCAGCAATGAGGTCAGCGGCCCAGGACAGGCCGGCTTGCACGAGCCAGGCGGCGAGGAAGCCGTCGCGGCCGTGTTCGGCAAGCTGCCTGGCGATTGTGGGCTGATCGCTCTTGGCCGAGGCGGCGCAAAGCGAGAGACCGATCGGACCCAGCCCCAGTTCGAACAGGCGATTGCCGCGGCGCGATTGGCAGTAATAGTCGCGACGCGGCGTGGCGCGGGCCACGATTTCGATCTGGCGGTCGTTCAGCCCGAAGCGGCGATAGATCGCGGTGATCTGCGGCTCGATCGCTCGCTCGTTCGGCAGGAAGATGCGGGTCGGACAGCTCTCGATTATCGCCGGCGCGATGGCGCTGCCGTCGATGTCGGAGAGCGACTGGCTGGCGAAGATTACCGAGGCGTTCTTCTTGCGCAGCGTCTTCAGCCATTCGCGCAGTTGCGCGGCAAAGCCTTCGTCATCAAGGGCGAGCCAGCCCTCGTCGATGATGAGCAAAGTAGGCCTGCCGTCGAGCAGCCCTTCGATACGATGGAAGAGATAGGAAAGGACCGCGGGCGCAGCAGCGGTGCCGATCAGCCCCTCCGTCTCGAAAGCCTGGACGCTGGAAGCCCCCAAATGTTCGGCTTCGCCATCCAGCAGCCGGCCCGCGGCGCCGCCGATGCAATAGGGCCGAAGCGCCTGCTTCAGCGCCTGGGATTGCAGCAGGACGGACAGACCTGAAAGGGTACGCTCTTCCACCGGCGCACTGGCCAGCGAGTTGAGTGCCGACCAGACACGGTCCTTCACCTCAGGAGTGACGGCGACCTGTTCGCGGTCGAGAATGGCGGCGATCCATTCGGATGCCCAGGCGCGCTCGGCGTCGTCGTCGATGCGGGCGAGTGGTTGCAGGGCGATCGGCTCGCCGTCGTCGTCGGAAAGCGTGCCACCGAGATCGTGCCAGTCGCCACGCATGGCGAGGGTCGCGGCCCGGATCGAGCCGCCGAAGTCGAAGGCGAATATCTGGCTACCGGCGTAGCGGCGGAACTGCAGTGCCATCAGCGCCAGCAGCACCGACTTGCCGGCGCCGGTGGGACCGACGATCAAGGTGTGGCCGACATCGCCGACATGCAGCGCCAGGCGGAACGGTGTTGCGCCCTCGGTCTTGCCGAATAGCAGGGGCGACGCAGCAAAATGTTCGTCCTGTTCCGGCCCTGCCCAGACCGCCGAGAACGGAATCATGTGGGCGAGGTTCAGCGTCGAAACCGGCGGCTGGCGCACATTGGCGTAGCATTGACCGGGCAGCGAGCCGAGCCAGGCTTCGATGGCATTGAGGTTTTCGGGAATGACGGTGAAGTCGTGTCCCTGGATGATCTTCTCGACCAACCGCAGCTTTTCCTCGGCTATGGCCGGATCGTCATCCCAGACTGTAATGGTTGCAGTGACGAAGACCTGGCCGATGGCGTCGGAACCGAGATCCTGCAGCGCCATATCGGCATCGGCGGCCTTATTGGCGGCATCGCTGTCGAGCAGCGTCGACGCCTCGTTGGTCATCACCTCTTTGATGATGGCGCCGACCGACTTGCGCTTGGCGAACCATTGCCGCCGGATGCGGGTCAGCAGCTTTGTTGCATCGGTCTTGTCGAGCAGGATGGCGCGGGTCGACCAGCGATAGAGGAAGGCCAGCCGGTTGAGGTCGTCCAGAATTCCTGGAAAGGTCGCGGTCGGGAAGCCGATGATACTGAGGGTGCGCAGATGTGCCGAACCCAGGCGGGGTTCCAGCCCACCCACTAGCGGCTGATCGGCCAGCAGCGCATCAAGGTGCATAGGCACCTCCGGCACACGCAGAAGCTGGCGATTGGTCGAAATAGTGGAGTGCAGATAAGACAGCGTGCCGGTGTCATCGAGCCAGTCGAGCTCGGGCATAAAGCCATCGAGCAAGGCCAGCACACGATCGGTGCGATCGATGAAGCCGCGAACCAGCTCGCGACCATCCTGGCTGGATTTCTCGCGACCCTCGTAGAGCCAGCCTTCGGTCCGCGAGGCGCTCTCTTCCGGCGGCAACCAGACGAAGGTGAGGAAATAGCTGCTCTCGAACAGCACTCCGGCTTCCTCGAACGCGGCACGGCGTTCGGCATCCACGAGTGCGGACGCCGCATCGGGGAACAACGACACCGGATAGTCGCCGGCTGGATGACGCTGCGCCTCAAAGAATAGCGCCCAGCCCGAGCCGAGCCGGCGCAGCGCGTTATTGAGGCGGCCGGTGGTGCCGACCAGTTCGGCCGGCGTGGCGCTGTCGAGATCTGGACCGCGGAATCTCGCGGTTCGCTGTAGTGAGCCGTCCTTGTTGAGCACGACGCCGGGTGCGATCAGCGCTGCCCAAGGCAGATAGTCCGATAGCAGTCGTCCCTTACGACGATATTCGGTGAGGTTAAGCATCGACGCCTCCCTCAAACCGACAGATGCGTCGGGCAGCGCAGGTGTCTGCGGGCGACGTCGACGAACTGGGCGTCGTGTCGCGTGGCCCAGATTGCTGCGCTATGGCCTATTGCCCAGAGCAGCAATCCTGGAATCCAAAGCTGCATCCCCAGACCGATGGCGGCCGCCAGCGTGCCATTGGCGATGGCGACGGTCCGCGGCACGCCTCCGAGCAAGATCGGCTCGGTGACGGAGCGATGCACCGGCGCATAGAAACCGGCGATGGGCATGGAAAAATCCATCAGACCAGCACCCCGCCGCCGAAGCTGAAGAAGGAGAGAAAGAAGCTCGAAGCGGCGAAGGCGATGGAAAGCCCGAAGACAACCTGGATCAGTTTGCGGAAACCGCCGCCGGTATCGCCAAAAGCCAAGGTCAGGCCGGTGACGATGATGATGATCACCGCCACGATCTTGGATACCGGCCCCTCGACGGATTCGAGGATGGCCTGAAGTGGCTCCTCCCAGGGCATGGCGGAACCGGCGGCATAAGCCGGCGCCAGCATCAGGACTGTGAACGTAGCGGAAACGGCGAGGCGGATGCCGGACCGTCGCCCGGGAACAACGTGGATCATTGCGGTTAGCCTTTCTTGAGGGAACGGTTTGTCTCGGGGTCGCCGGCAGGGACGATGAGGTAGTCGCCGGTTGCAGCATCGAGACCGGCTACGAAGCCAAGTTCGACCAGTCGCCGCGATGCACCGCGGCCGGCGAGAACTGCGATGACGTCGATGGTTTCGGCGATCAGGGCGCGCGGCACGGTCACCACGGCTTCGGCGATCAGCTGTTCGAGCCGGCGGAGGGTGCCCAGCGCCGACCCGGCATGGATGGTGCCGATGCCGCCCGGATGGCCGGTGCCCCAGGCCTTCAACAGATCGAGGGCTTCAGGACCGCGCACCTCACCAATGGGGATGCGGTCGGGACGCAGGCGAAGGGCGGACCGCACGAGATCGGAGAGCGAGGCCACCCCATCCTTGGTACGCAGCGCCACGAGGTTGGGGGCTGCACATTGCAGCTCGCGGGTGTCCTCGATCAGCACCACGCGGTCGGAGGTCTGGGCGACCTCGGCCAGTAGCGCATTGGTCAGCGTGGTCTTGCCAGTGGAAGTGCCGCCCGCCACCAGCACGTTCTTCCGCTCAACCACGGCGCGGCGCAGGAATGCGGCCTGGCTGTCGGTCATGACATTGTTCGCCACATAGTCGTCGAGAGAGAAGATAGCGACGGCCGGCTTGCGGATAGCGAAGCTCGGTGCCGTCACGACGGGTGGCAGCAGACCCTCGAAGCGCTCGCCGGTCTCCGGCAGTTCGGCCGAGACGCGGGGCGAGCCGGGATGAACCTCGGCACCAACATGATGGGCAACCAGCCGGACGATGCGTTCGCCGTCCTCGGGCGCCATCGTCGCACCGCTATCGGCAAGTCCATCGCTCAGCCGGTCGACCCAAAGTCTGCCATCGGGATTCAGCATGATTTCGACAACAGTCGGGTCTTCGAGCAATTGCCCGATCACCGGCCCCAGGGCGGTGCGCAACATGCGCGCGCCGCGGGAATAGCGTTCGACTTTGGACTGCGTATTGGTCACTGGATACCCCGCTGAGACCGGGCGCGAACGGGGCAGCCGGCTACGGGTTCATCAAGAAAACCGGAACCACGGCGACTGCAATAGGTGCCAGATTGGCGGCGTAGCGGGGCGAAAAAATACTTGCGGGTGACGATTACTCATCCTCATCTTCCCGCTCCACGTGTCCGCCATTTCGCAAGAGTTTGAGTAGAATCGATAATGCTGGACTGTCGTTGTCATCGCGCCAGCATGCAGAACACGCTATGCGCGACGTTACCCCGACGCTGCGGACTTCTTTGAACACGACACCCAGACCGGACAGACCGGACGCCGCCTCGCATTCCAGACTGATACCCTTCCCTAGGGAGACGAAGCTCAACAGGTCTTCGCGGTTAACCTGCATCTGTTCGATGTCGGGTTGACGGCCGGGAGAAGCCAGGTGCCGCATCAGCAAGTTGAGTAAATCCTGGCCCGGGTCGGCTCGGCTGAACAGGAAGCGCTCGCCGGTGAGATCGGCCCATTCCAAATAGTCTCGGTCGACCAAAGGATGTTTATCCGGCAGGGCCACCATCACCCGCTCCGACCAGAGCGACATCGTGCGCAGATTCTGGCAACGTCCCTCTTCGGTGGCAACGATCGCCAAGTCGATGGCGTGGTTGCGCACCCCATGCACCAGCTCAGTGAAGGGTGCGACGACTGGATCGATCCGAATATTGGGATAGTGCCGAGTGATCGCTTTGAGGCAAGAGCGGAATGTGCCTGAAGACAAAGAACCGTAGTAGCCGATGGTCAACCTGCCGTAGCGCCCGTCCGCGCTGTCCTGTAAACGCTGCTCCATCTGGGAGAGCTCTGCCAGGATGCGATCGGCTGAGCGGACATATTCGCGACCAAGTGCCGTGGGCCTGGCGCCAGACGGATGTCGGTCGAACAGGCGAACGCCATAGTGGCTTTCGATACTGGCGATCTGGTCGCTGACGACTGGCTGACTGACACCTGCCAATTCGGCAGCTCCGCGAAAACTGCCTGTCTTTGAAATTGAACTTATGTAATATAAATGGCGAATTGTAATATTCATAGAGATACCCACTTATTTCAATTTCATTTTTTAACGAATATTTAAATACAAATATCTCCATCCGGATATTTATTACAATGACAACGGAATTGGATCGGAGGCTGGCATCGAAGATACACCTCCGATCCGATCTTTATTTTTCAGTGGCAAAATAGAGCAATCCGGCGACCGGCAGTGCCAGCCCAATCCAGGATGTCAGATCCCAGCCGCCCTGGACGAAAGCCCAGCCGCCGACAGCGGAGGCAATGGCACCGGCGATGTACCAGGTGGTCATATAGACGGCGTTCAGCCGCGCCCTGACTTCCTGGCCTTGTGCGAAGATTGCGCGTTGGCCGGTGACGAGCGTCGTCGTAATGCCAAAGTCAATCATGATGGCAGCTGCCACCAATAGCACCAGGGACAGGGTCGATCCGGGCGTTGCGATATGCGTGATCAGGAATGCCACGCCGACCAATACCATTCCGAGACCCGTTGCCGGCCGGCTCCAGCCGCGATCGGCCAAGCGACCAGCGATTGGCGCTGCGATGGCGCCAGCGACACCCGCCAGAGCAAAGAGGGCCACCTCGGTCTGCGACAGATGAAAAAGCGGACCGGTCAACAGAAGCGGCGTCACCGTCCAGAAAAGGGTGAAGGCGGCGAACTGGAAGGAATGGTAGATTGCCCGGCGTTGCAGCACATGGTTGGTCTGAGCAATCGTCACCATGGAACCGAGGAGTTTGCCATAGGTCAACTTGCTATGGGGCTGGCGCTTTGGGAGGGCGAGGCGCAACGAGATCGCAAGGATCAGCATGGCAATTGCGGAGACGTAAAACACCGTGTGCCAAGATCCCAGATCGGCCAGAAAGCTTGAAAGTGGGCGCGATAGCATGATGCCAATCATGAGGCCACTCATGACATTGCCCACTGTTCGACCGCGAATGGACTCATGGGCCAGGTGGGATGCGTAGGGCACCAGGATCTGGACCGCCACAGATGTGAGCCCGATAAACAGGGAGGCGGCCAGGAAGGCTTGCGATGACGTTGTCAGCGCAGCAGCCGCCAGGGCGATGACGCTGATGCCGATCATGCCGAACATGAGGCGACGGTTCTCGAACAGATCGGCCAGCGGCACGATCAACACCATGCCAGCGGCAAAACCGAGTTGGGTCAGGGTCACGATCAGCCCGGCCGTCTGGGGCGACATGCCGAGATCGGCACTGATGAGACCGATTAGGGGCTGAGCGTAATAGACATTGGCGGTGATCATTCCGCAGGCCACGGCCAGCAGCAATGTCAGCCACGCGGGGATGCTTTGCACCCTGGGCGGAGCCTGGGGGATGGTAGCGTCAGTCACGATATTTCTCCAAAAAATAAGGAAGCGATCGCTTCCTAAATAGACAAAAATGTTAATTCAGGGTCCTCATCGCGGCTTCCACCACGGACAGAAGTTCCTGTTCCGACCTGCCGGTTTTACCGACAACACGCATTCCCTGCAGCACACAGAGCAATAGACGCGCCGTGCCTTCAGGGGCGTAGTCGGGCGAGATCGAGCCATCGGCCTGGCCCTGTTTGATCAACTCGGTCAGATGCGTCTCTCGTCTCTTGAAGACGTCGCCGGCGCGATTGGCAATCTCGGGATCTGACGTCGACAATTCCACAGCCGTGCTGATGGTCAGGCACCCACGCACGCCAACCTCTCCGTGCGACAAGCCAACATAGAACAGCAGTGCTGCCTGGATCTTGTCTCGTCCCGACGCATAAGAGGCCAGGGCGGCGCGAAGACGCATGTCCCGCAGAGAGGACTCACGTTCCAATGCCGCCAGAAAAACCCCTCTTTTGTCCTTGAAGGCCTTATAGATGCTGCCCATGGTCAGGTGCATCGCGGCGGCGAGTTCGTCGATCGACGTACCGTGAAACCCACGCTCGCAAAGAACCGGAATGGCCAAATCGATCGCTTCATCGAGATCAAAGGCGCGGGGGCGGCCGCGTGGCTTGGATTGTACCGAGGACTGAGCGATTGGTGTTTTCATGTGGACAATATGAGAGCGATCGCTCTCCAAGTCAATATGGAAGCGAACGCTTCCCAAATTAAAATTGTTGCGTTATAGTGTTGGGCGGCGTGTTGACGCCCTGCACGGAATTTTTGATGAAGCAGTTTGTTAGGGCAGTTATGTTGATGATCGCCCTGGCGTTTGTCACGGTCAGCGTGACCGCGCCCGCGAACGCTTTGGGCATCAATGTCCGCCAAGCCCAGCTTGCTGGAGCCCCCTCCGAGGTTTGCCGGGATGCTCAGCCGACCAAGATCGAAATCACCGTCCAAAAGGTGTGCGGCAAGAAAATCAACGGCAAGTTTGCCCTTTGTCCGCTGGTAGAGGCCATATTGCCCAGCCAGCAGTCATCGGCCTTTCCTCGAATCGACGCCGCATTTGCCCTGCTACCGGTTCGCTCCTTGCCAGCAAGCCTCCGCGATAGGCTTTTTCGACCTCCGCAGGTCTGAGTGCCCCGAGCGGAATATTTCTGGTCCGCAGAAAAACCTTCAGACCCTATCCCTCGAGACCGCGCGCCGCTTAGGCCGCTCGAAAGACTGTTCTATGGACACTATGACTATTACGCGCAGGCACATGATGCTCGGCGCCTCCAGCCTTGCGGCCCTCACTCTTGCCGGCTGCGCTACCACGGCGAGCCCCCCTGTGGTGGTTCAGCCCCCAGCTATTCCGGCTGACATCCTTGCTATGTACGCCCCTTTGCCCGATGAGCGCTTCCCAATCCCGGCGGCGCGCATCGACCTTGTCGAGCCAAAATTTTATCGGCAGCTCGTGCCCAATATGACGGGAGAATGGCCCGGAACCGTGGTCGTGGATACGCCAAACCGCTTCCTCTATTGGACTATGGAGGATGGACAGGCCATGCGCTATGGCGTGGGCATTGGCCGGGATGGGTTCGCCTGGGGCGGGAAAGCCAAAATCGCCTATAAGCGCGAATGGCCGCGATGGACACCGCCATCAGAGATGATCGAGCGCCAGCCTGAGCTTGAGATCTATCGCCACGGGATGGAACCGGGCCTCGAAAATCCACTTGGCGCGCGGGCTCTCTACATTTTCCAGGACGGCAAGGACACGCTTTACCGTCTGCATGGCAATATGGACGCACTATCCATCGGCAAGGCCGTGTCCAGCGGCTGCGTCCGCCTGCTGTTTCAGGATGTCATCGATCTTTATGGCAGAGTACCGGACGGGTCGCCAATCGTGGTTCTGCAATAATGAACGGGGCCGGTCAGATACGGCCGGCCCGTTCAACCGTTGAAGGCGAGATATGCCATCGTTCATGTTAGACAATTGCAATCTCATTTAGCGCGATCGTGTCATGGACGTTCTAAGCCGCATTGTCGAACTCTCCCGGCTCCGGCCCGTACTGGATATCAGGTGCCAGCTCGGGGGCGGCTTCCATATCGACCATGACCGGGCCGGCCGAGGGTGGATTCCGTTTCACCTGGTTCTTGGCGGAAGTTGCATCATCAGTACGGCCGCCGGCAAAAGGTTGGAGCTTCAATCCGGCGACTTCCTGCTTTTGCCCCACGGGGACGCCCACGCGATCAGCAGCGTCGTGGGAGGCCCGGCCTTTCCCGTTGTGATTTCCCACGATGGTGCGATGCACTTGCGGCACAATCTGGAGCACGGAGCAGACGTGGATCTGCTGTGTGGGCATTTCGAATGCGCATCCGGATCCTCCGATTTTCTCCTCTCGGCATTGCCGAACCCGTTTCACACCTCATTGCTGGGCTCCCATTCCGAAGAGACCTTGAGAACGGTGATCACTCTGCTTCATCGAGAAGCGACAGAGGATCAGCCGGGCGCTCTGACGATCATCACTGCTCTTTGCCTGGCGCTGTTCATCATGGCACTGCGCACACCGGGCGCGTCGCCGATGGCAACGTCCGGCCTGCTTTCCCTTCTCGCCGCCCCCCGGCTGGTCAGATCGGTCAGCGCTATCGCCGCCTCACCCGCTCGTCGATGGACAATCGAAGATTTGGCCGGACTGAGTGCGATGTCCCGGGCCGCCTATGCCCGGCACTTCAAAGCCAGTTCGGGAATGACCGTCATATCGTTCTTGACCGAGTTGCGAATGGCCATTGCAAGCGATCTGCTTATGCGTACGAGACGCAATGCCGGAGATATTGCGGCGGAGGTCGGCTATGACTCGGAGGCGGCTTTTGGCAAGGTATTCAAAGCCAGCAAGGGGCTAAGCCCGGCGCGGTTTCGCCACCAAAATTTTGTCGACAATACCTCTGCGGAAACCGGATAGCCGGGGCCTGCATCCAGCCGCCTCGATACTGATGAGACGATCTCGCTAGAAATCGAGCCAAATGGATATTAAAAAAGTCGAACATGAAGACTAGTTTGGGGCCAACAACCTTATTAGGGGACTTGGCATGTCTAGCGTCGAGAAATTCGAGTTCGTCTTTTTGGGGGGCGGAAAAGGTGGAAAAACCCTTGCTATGGAACTGGCAAAGAACGGCAAAAGCGTTGCTCTGATTGAGAAGGGCATGATCGGCGGCTCGTGCATCAATGTGGCGTGCATTCCCAGCAAAGCCCTGATCCAGAGCGCCCGGGAGATTTATGCCTCGCGGACTGCTTCAACTAGCCGTTCTGGTGGCGAGGTACAGACGACCAATATGAGCCTCGTGCAGCAGAGCGTTCGCTCGGTGGTCGATCAGATGGTTGAGATCAATCTCAACGGTTTCCTGGCTTCGGGGTTTGATCTGATTTTGGGCACCGGCCATTTCATCGCCCCCCGCAGGATCGAGGTTGCCCTGAACGACGGGCGGACACGCGTCGTTCAGGGTGAACACGTGTTCATCAACACCGGGACGGTTGCCGCCATCCCACCTGTTCCAGGGCTGCGGGAAAGCACGCCATTGACCCATGTCGAAGCGCTCTCGCTCGGCACCCTGCCCCAGAAGCTAATCGTCATCGGTGGTGGATATATTGGACTGGAGATGGCACAGGCGTTTCATCGCCTCGGCAGCCACGTGACGATTGTGCAGGATGGCCCGCGCGTTGCGATGCGGGAAGATCCGGACGTAGCTTCCGCAATCGCGGCGACTCTCATCGAGGACGGGATCGATATCCGGCTCGGTGTAAAGGTGAGCCATGTCGAGGGCACATCCGGGCAAGGCGTCGTCGTCCACCTGAATGATGATACCAGCATCACTGGCACGCATATTCTAGTGGCCGCTGGCCGAACACCTATGACAGGCAAGCTAGGCTTAGATGCTGCTGGCGTGTCGGTCGATAGCCGTGGTTTTATCATTGTGGACGAGCGCCTAGCGACCTCAGCCAAAAATACCTGGGCGATCGGCGAGGTTGCAGGGACGCCGATGTTCAC
Organism: uncultured Alphaproteobacteria bacterium; assembly: GCA_963717095.1. Classification (GTDB taxonomy): domain Bacteria; phylum Pseudomonadota; class Alphaproteobacteria; order Rhizobiales; family Devosiaceae; genus Devosia. The sequence goes on along the minus strand of CAVQVF010000005.1, from coordinate 615,565 downwards.
CCACGCCTCCTATGATGATTATCGCGTGCTGAAATCTCAGCTATCGGGAGGAAATGTCACCACTGCGAACCGCCTGATCCCCTATGCCCTGTTCATAGAGCCTGAACTCGGGCGGATTGGCCTCAATGAAACTGAGGCACAGGAACGCGGCATCGCGGTACGCATCGCCAAGCTGCCAATGACGGCTGTTCCCAGAGCCAGAACCAACCGTTCCACCAAGGGCTTCATGAAGATGTTGATTGATGCCAAGTCCGATCGGATCGTCGGGTTCACGATGCTGGGCTCCAATGCCGGCGAAGTCGTCACTGCGGTGCAAATGGCGATGATCGGTGGCCTACCCTACACCGCGGTCAGGGACGCAATTATCGCCCACCCCCTCATGTCAGAGGGGCTGAACCTGCTGCTCTCTAATGTGCCGGCTGCGTCCAAGGCATAAAGACGCTCCGGGCTGGCCTTTGTCAGATAGGTCGGTGCCAATCGGTGCCGGAGATGTTTGCAAACTAGGCAGAGTGGCCTTGATCCTTGCTCCATCCTTTGACAGACCCGTCGTAGCTATATCGGCCTCTCGCTATTTGCTAGGCCGCCTCCCCCTCGCCAACAGCACCCTGGAGCCTTAACGTGACCAACGCCCGATATGCTGCTTTCTCAGCGCTCGACCCGTTCTTCGACATCGTCATGAAGGGGCTGGCCGGCGCGCTCGATGGCGACCACTATTTCGATGCAATCGCCGAAAACGCCGTGTTTGAGTTTCGATATATTTTTCCCGGCTGGCCTCAGAGAACTGAGGGGCGCGATGCCATAATGAAACTCTACTCTGGTTACGGCAGCAATATGACCCTGCACAGCGCCGATGCACTTGTAGTGCATTGGTCGCGGGACCCACGCGTCGTAATCGTAGAGTACGAGGTGCATGGGCGGGGTGTGCAGAGCGGAAACCCTTATGACAATCGCTTCATCTCGGTCGTGACGATCGAAAATCGCAAGATCGTACACTGGCGAGACTATATGGATTCGCTGGCCGCCTTGACCCGGCCTGCGAGCTAACTGGAGCTCTGGTTTGTTACCCCACCGCAGAGGCCACCTCTGCGGTCTGGTCGAAAGCTCGTCGTGACATTTCGATCTGGTCACGGTGGCTCAATGCCCATTCTGCCACGGGCAGTAAGGCACGCTCGAATGAGCCCCCGCATTCCGACAGTTGATATTCGACCTGCGGGGGAACGGTTGGATAAGCGGTGCGAACCAGCAGACCATCGCGCTCCAACTGGCGCAGCGTCACGGTTAGCTGGCGAAATTGGCGTAGGCATTGATTGAGACGACAAGTGCGCCCGTTCCGATCGCAACATGGGGATTGGCTACGCCAACCACATAGAGAAGAAGGGGCGTGGCAAGGATTGATCCACCGCCGCCGATCAGCCCAAGCGTGAACCCGATGAGGGCGCCCGAGCCGATCGCCGCGAAAATGGAGAAGTCCATCACAGGGGCTTCTCGACGAGCAACCGGTCGTAAAAGATCATCCCTACGACCATGGCGCCGACGAACACCAGGACAAGCGGCTGACCGATCGGAAGCGCAGTGACGGCTGGTCCCGGGCAGAATCCGGCAAGACCCCAGCCGGCCCCGAAGATTGCCGAGCCGACCAACAGGCGAGTATCGACGGTGCCCCTTAGTGGCAAATGAAATTGCGCATCGAGGACAGGCTTTGCCACTTTGCGCTGTAGCACGACGCCGGGCACTGCGACGATCAGGGCGCCGCAGAGTACAAAGATCACGCTCGGATCCCAATGACCGCTGGCTACATCCAGGAAGCCGACGACGCGCGTGGGATCGACCATTCCAGACAGCGCGAGGCCAAAGCCAAAGAACGCACCGGCCAATAGGGCAACTGCGGCACGCGCAAAAATTGTCTTGCTCAATTGATGATCCCCAGGGATGTCGCAGCGACGATTCCAGCGACAAGGAAGGTGGTAGTCGCGGCGAAAGAGCGTTTGGAGAAGCGGGCGAGCCCCATGATGCCGTGCCCGGACGTGCAGCCCGAGCCCATACGGGTACCAATCCCGACAAGCAGGCCTGAGACAAGCACCAGAGGCCATGGCGACATGATAGTCACAGTTGGGAAGTGCCCGTAGGCCGCCCCATATAAGAGCGGACCGGCAAGAAGACCGATTACAAAGGTCGCGTTGGTCCAGAATTGATGCCCGCCGAGCAAACGCCCGACAATGCCGCTAATGCCGGCGATGCGGCCGTTTACGAGCAGCAGCAAAATGGCGGAAATTCCAAGCAGCATGCCGCCGAAGAGTGAAGGGAGATAGGTCGTCATTTTTGTCCCTCTGGACCGCAGAAAATGGCGTAGAGCGCCTGTATGAGTTGGGCAGCCTTCTCTTCTGTCAGACGGTAGAAGATTTGTTTGGTCTCCCGTCTTGTTTGGACGACCCCAGCCTCGCGCAGCACGCCGAGTTGCTGCGACAGGGAGGGTTGATGGATGCCAAGCTTTTCCTCCAGCGCACTGACAGAATATTCGCCCTCGGCCAGAGTACAGGCGAGCATTAGCCGGGTTGGATGGGCCAGCGTCTTCAAGAGGGAGGCGACTTCGCCAGCCCTGCCCTCCATATCCGGCGGTACGAACCGGGGCGAAGGCTTGTCGATGGGCGCTACCATGCAGCACCGCCAAGCGCATCAAGCGGGAACTTGAGGTAGCGCCGTCCGGTTTCGTCCCGATCTGGAAGCCGGCCCGCCCGTATGTTTACCTGGAGCGCGTGGAGAATCAGCTTTGGCATCGGCAATGTCCGATCCCGTGCCTCGCGAAGCTGCACGAAACGCTCATCGGTCATATCGCTGAGATGCGGGTTGGAACGCTTCTGCTCGGCTACGGTGCTTTCCCATTTCGGACTTCGTCCTCCTGGCTGGTAATCGTGGCCGGTGAAAAGACGCGTTTCATCAGGGAGCGCCAGAATTGCCTGGATCGAGTTCCAAAGACGCCGGGCGCTGCCGCCCGGAAAGTCGGCGCGTGCCGTGCCCGAATCCGGCATGAAGATCGTGTCATGGATGAAAGCTGCGTCGCCGATGACATAGGTGATGGAGGCAAGCGTGTGACCCGGTGAGGTCATCACGTACCCTTCGAGGTTGCCAATCCTGAACGCATCTCCACCGGAAAACAGCCGGTCCCATTGCGACCCGTCCGTTTCCAGTTCTGGCCAATTATAGATAGCCTGCCAAAGTTTTTGTACGTCGACAACGCCTGAGCCGATCGCAGTCGGTGCGCCGGTTCGCTGCCGTAGATAGTGAGCACCCGAGAAATGGTCGGCATGTGGATGGGTATCGAGAATCCATTCAACCTTCAGGCCTTCCGCCCGTATATAATCCAGGATCGCATCGGCATTTGCGGTCGCCGTCGCGCCAGACTTCTCATCGAAATCGAGTACCGGATCGATGATGGCGCAAGCCTTAGTCGTGGGATCGGTGACGACATACTGAATGCCTCCAGTGCGCTCATCATAGAAGCCATTGACTACGGGCACCTTTGCGTCCTGCCGGGCAAGCCAGTTTGACGCGCCTGACAAATCGAAACCATGGGCCATGCCGAAGTTTTTCAGGTCTTCACGCTTCATCCGTTCATCAAGCACTTCACCCAGGGCGTAAAGGGTGAGCGCCCGCGTTCCGCTCTTGCAATGTGCCAAAACCGGCCCTCCTGCATCCTTCAGCGCTTTCTGGAATGCGCGGATATCTGCCATTGTGATGGCTGATCGAGTGACCGGGATGAAAGCATAATCCAGACCGACCGCGTGTGCGGCAGCGGCTTCAGCGGCGCTTCCCGGTTGCTCTCTATCCTCAGCGTCCGGCCTGACATTAATGACCGTGGCGAAGCCCTGCGCGGCCAAGCCCTCAAAGGCGCTTGAGTCTGGTTGACTCGATATTGTCAAACGTGCGTCGATCCTCACGCCTCTCATAGTGAGCGCTCCTGGGAAACTATCATTATATAATTGCGTAAATTATATAATGATAGCCGTCAAGAGTTGACTTTGACTATCGAGGTTTTGGGCATAGTCCTTGAGGTTCGCATGGCATCGCCTGGCGACGCAGACCACCCTCTCAGCTGAAAACCAGTCCTCCGTCCACCATGAGGTTTTGGCCGGTGATAGCGCGCGCCCAGGGGCTGGCAAAGAACAGGACGGCATCGGCTGCCTCTTGAGGCGTGGTCACGCGGCGCAGAGGCGTATTGGCCGCAATGAGATCGAAAACGGCTTCCGGCGTGCCGGCACTTGCATCGGTGCTGCGCAATAGGCCACCCGAGACCATGTTGACGGTGATTCCCTGCGGCCCCAGTTCAGCCGCCGCTGTGCGGGTTAGCGACAGCAGCGCGGCCTTTGCGGCCGTGTAATCATGGTAGGGCACGACCGGGTTCTGGAACAAATTGGTGCCGATGGTGATGATGCGACCGAAGCCAGCTTCGGCCATGGCAGGGCGTGTGGCCTGGATGACGTTGAGCGCGCCTTTTACCGTGGTGTCGAAATGGGCGGACATTTCCTGCCACGACAAAGCGTCGAGCTTGGACCGGGCATCGCCGTTGAACGAAAAATCCGCCAGCGCATTATGGACGACGGTGGTGGGGGCACCCAGATTTGCCGTCACCTCGGCCACCAGCCGCGTGACCGCATCGGCATCGCGTATGTCCGCCTGGTAAGCGCTTACGCGCTCCCCGAGACGCGCGGCCAGTTCCTCAGCGTCCTTACGGCTGGCACGGTAATTGACGGCGACCTTTGCGCCCTCGCGGGCGAAGGACTCGGCAATCGCGGCTCCCAGCCCGCGCCCGGCGCCGGTGATCAGGACGGTCTGCTGGTTGATCAGCAATGTCATGGATGATCCTTTTTCAATTTTGTCGCCACAGGTGATGGAAATGATGGACTGGTCCGTAGCCCGAACCGACTGACAACCGGTCGGCGCTGACTACGGCCTCGCTCAGATACGCCTTGGCCGTCTTGGCGGCCTCGGCCAGTGACGCGCCCTTGGCAAGTTCGGCAGCCAGGGCGCTCGACAGGGTGCAGCCGGTCCCATGGGTATTGGCGGTCGGCAGGCGCTCACCCTCAAGCCATGTCAGGCCTGCCTCGGTCATGAGAACGTCTGGGCTCTGCTGTCCGGGTAAATGTCCGCCCTTGAGCAGCACCGCATTGGCGCCCAGTCCGAACAGATCCTCAGCCTGCATTGCCATGTCAGCCCGGTTTTGCGCGACCGGCCGGCCCAGCAGTGCTGCCGCTTCCGGCAGGTTGGGGGTGATGAGGGTCGCTAGCGGCAACAATAGGTCGGTGAGCGCCACGACGGCAGCAGGATCGAGCAGGGAGGCGCCGCCCTTGGCGACCATCACGGGATCCAGCACGATAGGTCCCCCCCGATGGTCGGCAAGCACCCCGGCAACGGCTTCCGCAATCGCGGCCGTGGCGATCATGCCGATCTTGACCGCATCAACGCGCACATCGGCGAAAATCGCTTCGAGCTGGTGCGCGACGAAGTCCGGTGGCACGAGGTGGATACCCGATACCCCTTGGGTATTCTGCGCGGTCAGCGCCGTCACGGCAGCCATGCCATAGACGCCGCGTGCCGAGAAAGCCTTGAGATCGGCCTGGATTCCAGCGCCGCCCGAAGGATCCGAGCCCGCGATGCTGAGAACGTTGCGGATCACGGCTTGTCCTTTGCGATAGCGACGGCAATCTCGCGGGCTGCCGCGACGGGATCGGGCATGCCGCAAACGGCGGAGACGACGGCAAGCCCCTGCGCACCTGCCTCGAAGACGGGGCGGGCATGGATGGCCTTCAATCCGCCGATGGCGACCGCGGGGACACGGCATGCCATGACAAGCCGCGCCAGGCCATCCATGCCGATGGGCTGTTTGTGGTCCGGCTTGGTGGGTGTGGCAAAGACCGGCCCGACCCCCGCATAATCGACAAGGGCGGGGTCGATGGCCGATGCCAGGAGTTCGGTTTCCACTGAAATGCCCAGGATCATCTCCGGGCCGATCCGGGCGCGTGCCGCAGCGGCGGCCATATCGCCCTGGCCGATATGCAGGCCATCTGCGCCGATGGCCACCGCGGCTTCAACATCGTCGTTGATGATCAGCAGCGCGCCGGTGCCGGCAAGGGCGTGCTTCAGGGCGCGACCGGTCTCAATCATGTGGGCGGTATCGGCCTGCTTGTCGCGCAACTGGACCATCGTGGCTCCGCCTGCAACGGCGGCGACAGCCGTTTCGAGCAGACCGATGCCGGCACAGAGTCCGGGATCGAGCACGAGGTAAAGGGAAAGATCGAATGGCTCGCTCATGCCGCGAAAATCCGGCCCTCAGCATCGAGCGTTGCGCCATCGATGGCCGCGAGCGCATCGAGGAAGCGCCAGCCGAACGAGCCGGGACCTTCGGCTTGCCGTGCCGCCCGTCCACCAGCGACGGAAAACAGCACCAGGGCGGCTGTCGTCGCCTCGAAGACGTCGCGGGGAAACAGGGCGGCGAAAGCACCGACAAGGCAGGTCAGCGAGCAACCGAGGGCCGTGACCTGCGGCATAAGCGGAGAACCACCCTCGATGCGCAGGGCGCGTTGGCCATCGGTCACGAAATCTATCGCGCCGGTTACGGCAACCACGGTGCGATGACGCCGGGCGATCGCGCGCGCCGCATCCTCGGCAGCGGCGACGGGATCGCGGCTATCGACCCCCTGCCCTTGGCTCGAACCGCCGGCAAGCGCGATGATTTCGGACGCATTGCCGCGAATGACGCTCGGCGACAAAGCCATCAGCCCCGCCGTTGTCTCCCGGCGAAACGCGGTGGCGTAGTGGGCAACCGGATCGAGCACCCAGGGCCGTCCGGCCGCCACTGCCGCATTGGCCGCCGCCTGCATGCCCTTGACCCACTCCGGCGACAGCGTGCCGATATTGATCGTCAGCGCCCCGGCGATACCCGCGAATTCGCCGGCCTCTGTTTCCGCATGGATCATCGCTGGGGAAGCGCCCGCCGCCAGCAGCACATTGGCGGCGATGTTCATCGCCACGTAATTGGTGATGCAATGAACAAGCGGGCGTTCGCGCCGCAGCGTCGCCAGCATCGTCCCAGGGGTAAAAGTTTGCGCCATCTCGCTCCTTTCAGGCGGAGCAAGAGGCGAAGGGGCAAAGACAAAAAGCGTACAAAGCCCCGAGCAACTCCCTCCGCCGGCATTATCCGGTTCAGGTTCGAAGGGTGCTTCTCAGCCCGCCTTTCGGCGAACGCCCCTGTGTCTCATCTTTCGCCTTGTGGCAGACAGCGCCACCGCTGTCACGTCAAAAACCACTGTCGCAATCGTCGCGGTACCGAGGGATTTGGATCTGCCAGTAGTCGATGACAGCAGTGCCCCAAAACATCGGGCTGGGGATAAACCGAAGACGGCAGCCGATTGCACGATGCCGGAGCTATCAGCGATCTCGCTCATGAGGGGCTTGACCCAAACGGCGCAGCACGCGGAATGCCTCGCCCCAAGGCGAAGGGCAGTCGTCGTCGGCCTCGCGACGCCGCTAGACATCCCAATGCCGGGCAACTTCAGCAGTCACGGCCCCAATATCGGTGTTGGCGCCGGCACAGTTGCGGACGCGCGGCAACTAGCACTCGTAAATCCCGGTCATGAAGCGGCTTCGAAAGTCTATGACGTCATCCTCGTCTTGAATAACATCTGCAGCGAATTTGAAATCCGCCAACTCCGCCACCACAATTGCGATGCCCTGGTCCGGTTTTCCATCCAGTCCGTACGGGTAAACCCGGCAACGTGTCGGGAAGAATATCCCCCCGAACTTCAAATACCCGTCCAGGTAATGCGCAACCTTGGTGCCATCGGCCACGTCCACCGAATAGTCTTGCCGGCGGATCAGTCCCCTGCCATCGAAATAGAGAACTTGTTCGACCGGATGGGTGCCATATGAAGGTGGGAAGGTGACCTTCAAGGCGCGCCATGTCTCGCCAGCTTCACTACGCGGCTCGATCTCCTCACATTCAACCCCATCGCTCAAAAGAGAGAACGGTAACGTGAGATGGGTCCACATCGTAAAACCAGCGAAATAAACCAGTTGCGGCGAGCTCCACTTCGGATCACTCAGCATGAAGGAATCGTGTGGGTTCTTGAGCTCTTCAAGCAGTGTGCCATCGACAGATTCCACTACCACGCGACCAGGCTCGTAAACGCCTCTTTGTGCGAGGATCAGGAACGGCTCCAATGTCGTCCTCTGTACCCGCGTATCGACAGTGACCTGAATAGGCCCGTTTGCAGGTACAGCCCACTCATCCATCTGCAAGGCAGAACCGCCCAGAACCATCGTTGCGGAAACAGCTCGAAATTGCTTCCACCGTGTCAAACCACCATGCGCCTCGACGGCCCGCATAACCAAATCATGCATTTAGTTGTCTCTCCACAGCGGAAGGCCATACGGGCGGTCAATATCGCAAGCTAGCGATGAAGATGGCCCAATGGCGTGGGCGCTTGTCAATGTGTACCGATCGGTTTATCATATCCTTATCAGTACACAAGAGGCGACCATGTCGATCATTGCACCACCCTTTACTTATGAGAGTGCCACTCAAAAAGTCCGGCTGGCCGAAGATGGCTGGAATAGTCGCAACCCGGAAAAGGTATCGCTGGCCTATTCGGAAGACAGCAAATGGCGCAATCGGGCCGAATTCGTCACCGGGCGGGCCGAGATCATTGGGCTGCTCAGCCGCAAGTGGGCCAAGGAACTGGACTATCGGCTGATCAAGGAATTATGGGCATTTGGCGAGAACCGGATTGCGGTGCGCTATGCCTATGAATGGCGTGACGACAGCAATAACTGGTTCCGCTCCTATGGTAATGAGAACTGGGAGTTCAATGCCGCGGGGCTGATGCAGCGCCGGTTTGCCTGTATCAATGATCTGCCGATCAGCGCCGCCGATCGCAAATTTCACTGGCCGCTGGGACGCCGCCCCGATGATCATCCGGGGCTCTCCGATCTCGGACTTTGAGGGAGTTCATCCTTGCGGACGATCAATGAGCGCGCCGATGTGATCCCGCTGGTGGCCGAAGTGTTCCGAGAACTTGGTTTCGAGGGCGCGACGCTCAGCCGGATCACCGAGCGGACCGGGCTGGGCAAGGGGACGCTGTATCATTTCTTTCCCGGCGGCAAGGATGACATGGCCAAGACTATCCTGGCCGAAATCGATGCCTGGTTCGAACACAGCGTATTCGAACCGTTGCGGAGTGATGATCCGGCAGAGGCGATCGCCGGCATGTGGCAGGCAGTCGACAATTATTTCCACTCCGGCGGGCGTATCTGCATCGTTGGCGCCTTCGCGCTCGAAGAGACGCGGGACCGGTTTTCGGATGCGATCCATAGCTATTTCAGCCGTTGGATCGAATCCTTGCACGACGCATTGGTGCGCACCGGACGCGACAGCCAAAGCGCGGCGCTCGATGCAGAAGAAGCGGTGGCGGGCATACAGGGCGCCTTGGTGCTCAGCCGCGCCACCGGTGATCGCGAGCTTTTCTCCCGTAATCTTGGGCGTCTGAAATTGCGCCTTGGTATCTAGCGGTCGACAATATCCCAATTTGGATTTGAAACATCATGACCATCAACGGCAATATCCTCATCGGAGCCTCCGAAATCGAGGGCAGCGAACGTCCTCTGCGCGCGCTCAATCCCAATACCGGCAAGGAGATGGAACCAGCATTCGCCTTTGCGGGCGCGGACGAGGTTGATCGCGCGGCACGGCTGGCTGAGGCGGCGTTCGATCCTTATCGCGCCACGCCGCTCGAAACCCGCGCGGCGTTTCTCGAAACCATCGCTCAGAACATCATGGATATCGGTGATGAGTTGATCGAGCGCACACATGCCGAGACCGGCCTGCCACGGGGGCGGCTGGAGATCGAGCAGGCGCGGACGGTCAATCAATTGCGGCTATTCGCCGATGTGGTGCGCAAGGGCGAATGGCTGGATGTGCGGATCGATCCGGCGATGCCGGAGCGCAAGCCGTTTCCGCGTCCCGATCTGCGCTTGCGCCAGATCGCGCTGGGGCCGGTGGCGGTGTTTGGCGCCAGCAATTTTCCCTTCGCCTTTTCGGTCGCCGGTGGCGATACGGCGGCGGCACTGGCGGCGGGATGTCCGGTGGTCGTCAAGGGTCATCCGGCCCATCCGGGTACGGGCGAACTGGTCGGCCGCACCATCTAGGCGGCGGTCAAGACCCATGGTCTGCATGAGGGGGTGTTTTCGCTACTGCTCGGCGCCATCGACACCGGCACGGCGCTGGTAAAGCATTCGGCGATCAAGGCAGTGGGTTTTACCGGATCGCGCGGCGGCGGCATGGGGCTGGTGGCGGCGGCTGCGGCGCGGTCGGAGCCGATCCCGGTCTATGCCGAAATGAGCAGCGTCAATCCGGTGTTCCTTCTGCCGGCGGCCCTGGCCGCACGCGGCGAGGCTATCGCCAACGGCTTCGTGACCTCGCTGACCCAGGATGCCGGGCAGTTCTGCACCAATCCGGGGATCGTGGTGGCGCTGGAAGGGCCAGAACTGGATGCGTTCCTCGTGACTGCCGATGCGGTGCTGACCAATACGCCGCCGTCGCCGATGCTGACGCCGGGGATCTTTGCCAATTTCCAGAAGGGCGTTGAAACCTTTGCGGCGCAAAAGGGCGTAACCCTTGTCGGGCGCGGGGCGGAAGCGGATGGCCCCAATCGCGGTTCGGCGGCGCTGTTCCTCACTGACGCCAAGAGTTTCCTCGCCGATGAGGCCCTTAGCCACGAAGTCTTCGGCGCCTCGGGGATCGTCATTGCCTGCCATTCCATCGAGGCGATAGCGGAGGTGGCGCTCAAGCTCGAAGGCCAGTTGACGGTGACACTGCAGTTGGATGCAGCGGACTATCCCCTGGCACGCCAACTCTTGCCGGTGCTCGAACGCAAGGCGGGGCGAATTCTCGCCAATCAATGGCCGACCGGGGTGGAAGTCAGCCACGCTATGGTGCATGGCGGTCCATTCCCGGCGACCTCCAACAGCGGCTCGACATCTGTCGGCACGCTGTCGATCCGGCGCTTCCTACGGCCAGTCTCGTATCAGAATATTCCGCCGGAATTGTTGCCAGCGGAACTGGCAGAGGACAATCCGCTGGGCATAACCCGGCTATTCGACGGTAAGCGGCAGCTCTGATCATGACGCAGAGCAGCAATCTCGCTTCACGATGTCGGAGGAAACCAACCGTACGACCGTCTATCAGAATGCGTAGAAATTCGTGACCGGTTCCTGGGCAATGGCCGGTCGCGAAGCGGACCTACTCGGCCGGATTCTCATCTTCCGAAATTTCGTTCCTGAGCTTCGGGCCATTTGCCAGCCGACGCCCAAGGGCTTCGATGAAGTTGTCGTAGCGCGCGCCGGTTTGCGCACGCGTTGCGGCCTGCGCCGCTTCCGGCAGTGGTGGTGTGGCATTCAGCCAGGAGCGGACGAAGAGGGCGAAAGCCTCGTTGATGATGGTGGCGTCGCGTTCCAGCCGCTGCATCTGGCGGTCGATCCTATCCAGGCGCTTGGCGATGGCTGCTTCCCGGCGTTCGTCGTCATCGGGCGAGAGGAACGAGGCAATGGCTGCCTCGGCGATCAGTGAACGCGACTGTTTCCGGCGATCGGCATAGTCCGCCAATCTGCGCATCACCGATGGCTCCAGATAGACCGACAGGCGCGACTTCTTTTCGGGGCGGGCGGCCATGGTCAAAGCTCCATGCCATCGGTGGGATCCAACGAGATTTGCTGCGCGACCTGCCGCATGGATCGTCTCAGCAGGTTGCGGTACGCAACGCTGTCATCTTGGCTTTGGTCACGATCAGGGTCGAACTCGTTGGCGAGCACCTGCGCCCCTTCCGGCTGGACAGCTTCGGTCATTTCCAGCATCGGATCTCGACGCAAGGTTCCGGTTTCGTCATCGGTCTCCGAACTGCCTGCTTCAGACGGTGATGCGGCCTTGCCCGCAGGCGAGACTGGCGCTGCGATTATCGGCAGGTTGGACCACAGGTCCCCGCCGGTCTCGGTCTCATTGGGCACAATCTTCGGCGGCGGCAATATGCGGACGCTCAGCCGGGCATCTTCAAAATATCGTGCCTTCTTCGCGCGGATCGGCGGCGTGCCGGCGAGCATGACGATCTCGTCTTCCGGCGGCAATTGCATGATTTCGCCCGGCGTGAGGAGCTGCCGGGCGGTTTCAGAGCGCGACACCATGAGATGGCCGAGCCAAGGCGACAAGCGATGGCCGGCGTAGTTTTTCATGGCGCGCATTTCGGTGGCGGTACCAAGAGCGTCGGAGACACGTTTCGCCGTACGTTCGTCATTGGTCGCAAACGAGATTCTGACGTGGCAGTTGTCGAGGATGGCGTTGTTGGCGCCATAGGCCTTTTCGATCTGATTGAGCGATTGGGCGATGAGAAAGGCCTTGATGCCGTAGCCCGCCATGAAGGCTAACGCGCTCTCGAAAAAGTCGAGGCGACCAAGGGCGGGAAACTCGTCCAGCATCATCAGCACCCGATGCTTGCGACCGCTGGCATGCAAATCTTCGGTGAGGCGGCGACCGATCTGGTTCAGAACGAGGCGGATCAGCGGCTTCGTGCGGGAGATATCGGATGGCGGCACGACCAGGTAGAGCGTGGTGGGACGCTGCTGCTCCACGATATCGGCAATGCGCCAGTCGCATTGGCGGGTGACGGCGGCGACGACGGGATCGCGGTAGAGGCCAAGAAAGCTCATGGCGGTCGACAGCACGCCAGAGCGCTCATTGTCGGATTTATTGAGCAGTTCCCGCGCCGCGCTTGCAACCACCGGATGCGGCCCCTTCTCGCCGAGATGGGGCGTGGCCATCATCACCGCCAGCGTGGTTTCGATCGGTCGGCGCGGATCGGAGAGGAATGCGGCGACTCCGGCCAGGGTCTTGTCCTGTTCGGCATAGAGGACGTGCAGGATGGTCCCGACCAGAAGGGAATGGCTGGTTTTTTCCCAATGGTTGCGCTTTTCAAGAGAGCCCTCCGGGTCGACCAGTACATCGGCGACATTCTGAACGTCGCGCACTTCCCATTCACCTCGCCGCACTTCCAGCAGCGGATTGTAGGCGGCAGAGCCGGAATTGGTCGGATCGAACAGCAGCACCCGGCCATGCTTGGCGCGAAAGCCAGCGGTCAATTGCCAGTTCTCGCCCTTGATATCGTGGACGATGGCGGAGCCCGGCCAGGTCAAAAGGGATGGAACGACCAGGCCTACGCCCTTGCCCGAACGGGTCGGCGCGAAGCAGAGAATGTGTTCAGGACCATCGTGGCGCAGATATTCGGTATCGAGCCGACCGAGGACGACGCCATCCTGGTCCAGCAAATGTGCGGCACGAATTTCATCCGCGGTGGCCCAACGCGCGGAGCCATAGGTGTCGACATTGTCCGCCTCGCGGGCGCGCAGGACAGCCATGGCGATGGCGGCGAAGATGGCAACAAAGCCACCCGCCGCCGCGATCACCCCGCCTTCGAGAAACACGCTGGGCGCATAGGCATCGTAGAAATACCACCACCACAACAGCGCCGGCGGCGGATAAACCGGCAGGCCCAAAAGATAGAACCAAGGTTCCCCCAGTTGCGCCTGAAAACCCAGGCGCCAGGCGGTCCACTGCGTAGCGGTCCAGACGAAGACTAAGACGATCATGAGGACGGCGATAATCGGCGCCCAGAGGATTTTCGTGGCTGGCATCAGGCGCACTCCATGCAGCATGGTGGCCAGATGACAGCAATGAACCCGCGGCGTTCAAGCCAATCCTATTGCGTGTCGCAGTGGCGGAAAGGGTAGCGAAAAAATACTTGTCGGATGCCGAATTCACATTCGCCCAACGCAAGGTCGTATTGTCACAACCCCAGGCCGCGCTTGCGACCAAGACTCCAGTCGACCCCGCCATCGGCACGGGCAATGCCGGAGAGGTGCTTGCCGATATGCTGCTCGATCGATGGGGTCCAGGGCACGAGCTTGAAGCCGAGCCCATCGTCGATCATCGCAAAGCGTCCCGATGACAGCAGGAAGCGCTGCCGGTAGGTGCCAGCCACGTATTCCCCAGCCGCCGATTTATGGAACGACATGCCGGTCTCGGTCGCCAACCGCTGGCCGAACGCGCCAAGCTCACGCTCGCGCAAGGTGTTGAGGAGATTGCGGGCGAACACAATGCGCTGACCGTCTCGTTGCGCCAGCCCCTCCCCCACCAGATGCGTAGCGCGATCATCCATCGCCTGCTTCACCTCGATGCCGAAGCCTGCACCCAGGTCGACGGGATCGCGGGCGACAAGCTGACGATCCAGCCAGGTGGCACCCGCGGCAGTGGTCTGGCTTTCGACGGACAGATCGGAGCGGACAGCCAATGCAACCCGCCGCTCGCCTTTTGCATCTGCATAGGGGCGGAGTTCGACGATCGAGCCGGGAGCGCTGTCGCCGGTGGCGTCAAGCGAGGGCAGCCTGATATGATGGGTGCGGCCATCGATGCCGTCGACCACCGCGAAGGCGGTGCCGTTCAACTCGTCGTCCAGGCCACGCACGACCAGCCGGCCGACGATCGGTGTATCGAGGGTTTCCCCAGCCAACACATAGGCGGCCGATCCGCGTTCGATACCACGCTCCGACAGCGCCTTGTGCATGCGCTTGATGATGTCGCCGCGCTCGCCCAGATCGCGCAGGGTGGTTTCCGCGTTCTCGCCGATGAACCACTGATCGGCGCCGATCTGGTGGGCGAGACCGAGACTTTCGAGCTTGCGCAGGCGGCCAATCTTCTCAGTCAGAAAGGCGTCAGGCAGCTCGCCGCTCTTGAGCGCTAGGTCGATGATGCGTGTCTCTCCGCCGTCGCGGACAAGCTGGCGGTCGAGCTGTGTCCAGCGGTCGGCCTCAACCTGTCGGCCGATCGTTTGGCGGATATCGTATTCGGTGCGCGGACCAAGCTCCTGGGTGACGAGATCGCGCGCCCGATCGCGCATGCCCTGCTTGATGTAGTCACGGTCGATCACCAGGTCCTGGCCGTCATCGCGACGGCCGCGCAGGATGATATGGATATGGGGATTGTCCGTGTTCCAGTGATCAACCGCGGTCCAGTCGAGCTTGCTGCCAAGATCCGCTTCGGCCCGCGCCATCAACTCGCGGGTGAAGGTCTTGAGGTCCGTCATCTCGACGGCATCCTCGGGCGAGACGATGAAGCGGAAGTGGTGCCGGTCATCTTTGCAACGGTCGGCAAATTCCCTGGCGTCGACGGTGTCGGCATCAGGTCCGAACATACGGGCTTTCTCTCCGTCGCGGGTGACACCCTCGCGCCGGAGATAATCGAGATGTCGGGGCAATCGAGCCGATTGTCCATTGTGGCGGACAACGCGCGCCTTGACCATGCAAAGGCGGGACCGCCCGGTGATGAGGCGGTTGGCGCGGACGCTCGCGGTGCGGCCACGGCCGAAGCGCGAGCCCCGCCCGGCGCCGACTTTGCCATTGAGAGAAACGCTGCCGCCTGCCCTCTGGGCGGCGGCGAGCGCCTGAGCGACGAACGGTCTTGCCCTTTGGCTGGCCCGCGAGCGGCCAGGCCGGATGCGGAAGGTGTCATCTCCGCTCATCGGCGCTTTGTCCGCGATGCGCGGCCCTGACTGAAATGGCTCGATAAATTCCGCTGGCGCACGGTGCGAAGAGGCACCGCGAGGTGCGCAAACTGGTCGCAAACGCCCAGAAACCAACCGACCGTCCAAGCCGCGATGTGCGGCCTTTTATCTTGCCATGAACCTGCCCCCCGCTGATCTCCCTAGCCCGTCCTGCCCCATGTCCCCATCTCCACGATTGCCTGCGACGCAACGTGACGGCGGTCATGGCGCCGCTCCTGGGGGCATGGCGCGCTGGATGAAGATCGGCGCAGCATAAATATCGGCGTCCCACTGCGTGGACTCTGCCGGCTGCAATGCGGTGAGATCGACGATCCGCTGCATCGGCACTGCCAGTTCGGCGGCCAGCGGACTGCCGCCCAGGGACGCCATCGACGGGGCGGCGAGCGCAGCGAATGTGCTGCCGATCAGCGCGGTGACGGCATCATGGCTGCGCGCTTCGGTGACGATGGCAGCGAGGCCGGCGACATAGTTCACTGTCTCCTCGGGCAGTATCCGGCCGGTGGCAAGATAGTCCTCGTAGCGCTGCGGACCGGCATTGTAGGCGGCGAGGAAACCGTCAGCACCAAAGCGGTCCAGCATCTCGCGCAGATAGGCGGTGCCGGCGATGATGTTGTCATGGGGCTCAAAGGGATCGCTGCCCAGCCCATAACGAAGGCGCAGCTCGTCATAGGTCGCCGGCATCACCTGCATGAGGCCGATGGCGCCTTTCGGCGACACGGCAGAGGGCTCGTAGCTGCTCTCGGCCTGCATGACGGCGCGTATCCAGCCTTCGGGAATGGCGAACCGGCGTGCGGCATCGGTGATGATCGTTGCATAGGGATCGACGGCATTTTTGATACCATAGCCGGTGCCTTGGGCCTGCACGGGAGCCATCCATGCCGCACCGATGACGGTGATGAGCAGCAATACCGCGAGCGCTATCCCGCATGCGGATTGTGCGCAATGGGGCCTGCCCGATGGACGCAAGCGTGCCACCGTGCTCGCGCCCGTCAAGGGCAAGGCGCAAGCGCCGGCCGAGGGCCGCCCCTGACCGGCGCTGCGCGCGATGGCCGCGCGAACGCCGATCGGGACGGAGGGATTGACCGGCCGGCGATCGAACAAAGGGATTGGACTCTTCGCTCCGCGAGGCACGGGATCACGCCTTCTCGTCGCGCCGCGATGGACGGGTCCACAGCAGGTTGAAGGTGGTGCCGGTGTCGTCGGCCTTGAACAGGTTGGCGCGCAGTGGCTGCACGAAGGCGGGATCGTCGATCAGCAGCGACAAATAGTCCCCGGCCTTTTCGCCGGTTCGCTTCCAGGCGGCGCCGACCTCTGGCCCGGTATCATCCGAACCGAGGTGGATCCGATAATCCGGCGCGTTGTCGGTGTTGCCCGGATCGATCGGCACAAGCACCAGCTCGGCATCGAGGCTGAGCGTCTGGATGCGGCCGGAATAGGTGTCCTTGTTGCGGGTGAAAGAACCGATCTGTGCCATGGGAATCTCCGTTGCTGGCGGTTGGGGATGAAGAATGGAAAGCGATCAACGCGTCGGTGCGCGCCACTCGAAGCGGCCGGTGCCCTCCTCATCGGTCCAGAGCGGCACCGCTTGGCCAATGATGGAATTGACCGGAAGCGGCCCGAAATAGCGGCCATCGAGGCTGTCGGCGGACTGCCAGTTCATCAGGAAGATTTCATCATCGGCGACAGTGCGGCAGCCGCTCCAGGCCGGCAGATCGCGGCCACGGCTGTCGCGCTCCAGCGCCTCGCCCATGGCGATGCCGTCGACGGTGATGATCAGTCCGTCGCGGCACACCTGCTGTCCAGGCAGGCCGAGCACGCGCTTGAGCATGGGCACGCCGCGCGGCAGATAATTGCCATCAGCCAGGAAGCTGGCGAGCGGCTCGGGCGGCATGACCGCGACCAGATCTGCGCTCTTCAGCCTGCCGATCGACCGCACCTCGAACAGCCCGACCGGCACGCTAGTCGAGACATTCCAAATCAGTCGCGCCGGCAGCTCGACGAAGGCGGAAGTGCCGACGCCAATGCTGGCGAGATAGGTCACCATGATCCAGGCGAAGCGGGTCATGGCTCAATCCTCTGCCGCCTCAGCCAGGCAATATGACGATCGCGCGCATATGGCCGTGGCTCCTGGCTGGCTGCGAGACGGTTATGGACATGCCGCCAGTGATCGGGTGCAGCGTCTGCTGGATCGATGCCAAGAGCCTCTACGGCGTCGACGGCCAGCAGCACGCGCTGCACCTTCGGCCAGGTGTCGACCTTGAGCAGAATGTCGCCGCCGGGGCGGACGAAGGGCAGTGTCTGATAGGGTTCACCCGTTGCCACGGTGCGCACGATGTCGATGCGCGAGATGATGGTGCCGAAGTCGTTGGCGGCCCAGCGGACAAGGGCGAAGACGTTGCCAGGAGCGAAGCTGGCGCGGCGGCGATGCCGGTCGAGGCGTTGATCGTGCGCGGGCCGGCCGAAGCGCAACCAGTGCTCTATGCGTTTCTCGCGCCACGTCAGGTCGACATGGGTGAGGGGAACATTCTCCGGGATCAGCATCGCCATGATGCGCCCCTCGGACGTACCGGCCCCTGCCCTTTTCCACGCCGAACCGCGAAGCTTGGTTCCGTTAGAAAGAATCCGTAGGATTCTCTGTTAGAGAAGTTAGAGGGGATAGATTCCGACCTGTACCGCCAAAGGGTTACAGGTCGATCCAGTTCCCGATAGCACGGGTTTCGGGTTCCCGTTAGCACGGGCCGGCCGGTTCCTGATAGCACGGGTCTATTCACAGCTTTTCCCCCGACTTATGCACAGGTCCAGCCAAGCCCTGGCGCGATGCTCGGAAGCCAACCTGATGGGCGTGTTGCTGGAAGGTGAGGCGAACCTGGCCAGTGAGGCCGATGTCCAGGGCCAGCCGATAACCGGGCAGCGGCTGGCGGCGCACGATGTCGCGCAGATCGAAGGCGAAGCGCTTCGGCGAGGACAAGCTGCCGGACTTGAGATGCAGATGGGAGACCTCGAAGCTCCAGCCGTGAGCCTGCCGGCCGCCATGCTTGCGCACGAGACGGTAGAGCCAGCGTTCAAGCCCGCCACTGAGCCGGAAATAGGCCGGGTCGATGGAGAGAATCAGCGCATCGGACATGACACCGGCGTAAAACCAGTCGGGCAGGATCAGCTCGATGCCATGCACGCGGCCATTGCCATCGACACGCTCTTTCCATTCATTGATCCAGGAAAAGCGATGCCGGCGCCGCTCGGATGGTTGACGAATGGTGGTGGCGACGGTGGTCGATTGCAGCCGATCGAGCGCGGCTTTGAGACGGTCGTAGTCGCGCATGGAATCGCGGCGGCCAGTGAAGGCTAGGATTTCGTACGGAGTCGCTGCCATCAGGCGCGAAGTCGGCAGCCCCCGATCGCGGGCGGCGACAATCTGACTTGCCGCCCAGATCAAGATGTCGGCGTCCCAGATGGTGGCCATGCCGTGCTCAGGCACAGCCTCGACAGTGATCGAGACGCTGCCCATGCGAAAGTCGATCGGTCGGGTGCGCCGGGACTTGGCGAGCGAGAAGAACGGCCAGGACATCAGATCCTGAGCATCGCGTGGTGCAATTGGACCGCTGCGGGCACGAAAAAGGTCGAGTTGCTCGGCCTCGGATTTGAGATGGGCGATCATGCGCTATGATCCGCTATCAGCGCCGGTGCAGCGGGTGAGATCGGGCCCGGTCGGCGCCGTCGTCGGCCTCACGACCGGGATCGGAGGTTGAGCGGCGGGCGCCGTCATCCGCCCAATCCTGCAGATCGCTCATCGCATAGACGACACGGCCGCCCAGCTTACGGAAGATCGGCCCTGTCCCCAGGACTCGGTGCTTTTCCAGTGTTCGTGCCGACAAGCCCAGATGGCGGGCAGCCTCGGGTGTACGCAGGAAGCGCGGGACAATGGTGGTGGCAGTATCGATCATGATGATGCTCCGTCGCAGCAGGGGACAGCGCCAGTGGATGGGGCTGATTGGCGGTAAGGCTGACGGAGTTCCGACGGGTCGGGGGAGCCCCAATCATGGGGCGTTTTCGAGGGTCGAAAATGTCCCCCCCGCAGCAGCCAAGCTGACAGGCTGAGACCACTCCGGCGATGCGGGAGTGGGCTTCAATCGGGGCGATATTTCTGAATGCCTGAAGCTACCGCCGCTGTTCCAGGCTGCCTCTGAGCAATTGGCGATAACCGCCATTCATCATGGCGCGGCCGGCCAGAATGAGGCGCCCTACCCGCTTGCGCAGGCTCGCGGTCTTCCAGTCGCGAGCGGATAGACCGTCGGCCTGGCCTGGAAAAAGCACGCTGCCGATTTCGCGGCGGCTGGCGCCTTCCAGATCGCCATCAAGCGCGCGCAGAGCCAAGATCAGCCGATAGCGACGATACGAGGTGAGACGGCGTGCCTTGTGGACAGGGCCTCCGGAGACGCCGGACAGTTTGCGAAGGAGCCGCTTGATACCGTGCATCCTCACATCCAGGGCATCGTCGAACGGCAGCACGACGGCACCCAGATGAGCGGTTGGAGCCCCGCCCCCTTCGATCTGGAGACGGTGCGCGCCGTTGCGATCACCGAGAACCACGGCGCGAAACCCGTCGTAATCCGACCAGGCCAGAACATCGGGCAAGGCAGCTATGGCAATGATCGAGGTGACGGCGAATCCGGATGGCAGGCCG
The DNA here is from genome assembly GCA_963717095.1 of uncultured Alphaproteobacteria bacterium. Taxonomy (GTDB): domain Bacteria; phylum Pseudomonadota; class Alphaproteobacteria; order Rhizobiales; family Devosiaceae; genus Devosia. The sequence continues at coordinate 595,231 of CAVQVF010000005.1, read as the reverse complement.
CTAAAGACAGTAACGGTGGGCAGTTCCGTAGCGGTCCAAAGCAGAGCGAGTTCGGGCTTCGATGGCTCGATCTGTTGGGCGAAAGCTGACCCCCCAGGATTTGCTCAGCATGCTATTGGCGCTCGCCGGATCGATGACGCCTGAGCCGACCTGTCGAGCCAGTCTGTCGTGATCCCTGCGAAACGCAGGATTGCGCCGGAGATATTCGAGCGCCAGGTCTTCGAGATCGGCAGTCTCAAGGTGCTGCATGGCGGTCGGGGACCGCCAGTCATAGCTTGGTGGCATGGTCTAACTCCCCCTCGTCGGCCCATACGCTGCCGACTGAGAGTCAGTATCGAGCAAGAAATGGCATGCGGTAGGGGACCATCGCCTATCGCGCTATGGCCTGCGGCCACCGGTACTTTTGACTATGATCAGGGACGCGGAGCGCTGAGCGGACCTGTCGGTCCTAATTCTTGTGCGCCTGGGCCAACAGATGCCGATAGCCCTGTTCGGTCATCCAGTGCGCACGAGCCAAATGGGTGGCGTGCGCATGGGTGGCCCGGGCCGGTTCGTTCTGCGGATCAATGCCCAGCACGATCCTTGCGGCTTCTGCCCAGTCGGCCCCCTCCGCTTCGGCATCCAGCAGACGCAGATAGACGATCAGCATGGTGTGATCATAGTCGGTCAGCCGATCCGAGATCGGCGGCTGGTCGGCGATCACCGGTTCTGTGGTAGGTTTGGGTAGCGCCATGCTTTGCTCTTCGATCCTTCTGTTTGTCACGGCGTCAACAAGCACCCATAGCTTATTCATGCAACGGCCCGATTGCAGCTGGTGGTCGGCCGGAAGCTTTCCCCTTCCGGGGTTCGGGCTATAACGAGCCATTGCAATCGATACCAAGAACGTGTGGCTTTGCTCTCCGATCACGCGATTGGCATCAAGATCTTGCGGCGAGCCGGGCGGGCGGTGGTAAAATTTCGCCAAATACAACTGATAGTTGATAAACTTATAGTGTGTAAGACGCCAAGCCATGGCGCATGGATATGCGGCTGCTGGTTGGACAAAATTTCAGGCGGATCAGGCTGCAGAAGGGCCTGACCCAGGAGCAGTTTGCCGATATGTCCGGGTTTGCGCAGCAATATGTCAGCGATCTGGAGCGTGGCCGCCGTAACCCGACGGTGGTGACGCTCTACGAGCTTGCCCAGGCTCTGGGCGTCTCGCATGTCGAACTGCTTCAGCCCAACGCTATTGGTGACGACAGGGTTGATCCCGCCTGAACATTATTGTCGCCATCGCCCTGTCGATGGCGTCTACCTTGCGAGCCGGCGCAGCACGGCGAGCGGCGCGTGGACACCTAACCACGCGCCCGCGCTGATCCGGTTTGCGGATCGGCGTGATTTTTCTGTCTCTCCATTGTAGAAACAACATTGTCCCCATAGCCGCGCGACATGCGACGCCGCGCGGCCCATGATATCAGGTTGTCAGGCGGCGCTTTCCAGCAGCTTCCTGGCCTTGGTTTCGAGATCAAGCCGCGTATCCTGATTGGCCTTGCTGCGGGCATGGGCGGTGATGCCCTGCACGAAATCGAAGATGCTTTCCGGCGGCCGGCCTTCTTCCTGCAGAACCGTCTCGATGATTTTGCCAGTCTCGGCCTTGGTGAAACCGCGCTTGCGCAGGAAGCTCTCGCGGTCCTCGTCCTTGCGGGCAATAATGGTTTCCCGTGCCGCCTTGATCCCGGCGACGAAAGCGGCGGGGCTGGAATTGGCGAAGCTGGTCAGTGCGGGAGCGGCTTCATGAGCGAAACGCTGCGCGGCAAACTTGGAATGCCGGATGCTGATTTCCTCGAAGTTTTCGACGCCCCACAGGTTCCGGTTCATACACACGGCGCGCAGGTAGAAACTGGCAATGCCCAGCGTCTTGCTGCCCACTTCGCTGTTCCAGCAATAAAAGCCCCGGAAATACAAATCCGGCTCGCCATTGGGTAAGCGTCCGGCCTCGATGGGGTGCGTGTCGTCCACAAGGAACAGAAACACGTCGCGGTCACTGGCATAAAGCGTGGTGGTGTCCTTGGTGATGTCGACAAATGGGTTATGCGTCATGCTGGCCCAATCCAGCATACCGGGTACCTTCCACCGGGTATCGCCGGTTCCGTTGCCCGCGATCTTCATCACGGCACCGACAAGCTCATGGTCCCAGATGCGACCATAGTCCGGGCCAGTAACGGCGCGAAGCTCAATGCGGCCGTCGCCAGTTTCCAGCGTCTTGATGAGTTCGGTCCGGTGGCTGGACAAGCCATATTGCAAGTTGATGCCAGCCAGGGGCGCGGGAAGCTGGCGCAGATAAGTGGCGGGCGCACCAACAAGGCTGGCAAGCTGGCCGAAGCTCCAATGCGTCGGGGCAATGGGCTGCTCCTGTCCAGGGACAATCAATTCCAGGCGTTCTGCATTGTCCCGGCTGGCTTCGACGCGCACGGCGGCGCTTTCCACGGTGCGGGCCTTGGCGCGATCCGCGCGGGACTTCACCGCATCATAAAGCTCGGTAAGGCTCAGATAGCGCTCATCCTCGGGGCGGGAAAACCATTCCGACGACACGCGGCCATTCCGCTCCCCGCGCGAAACGTCGACACGGAAGCCGGAAGAAACGGGCTGCTGGGCATTGATGGTCATGGTGTTCATGGGTCTTTTTCCTATTGGGCTTGGGTTGAAGCGCAGCGCTGCGCTGCAACCCTGCCCGTCGGCGAGACCGGGGTAGCAAGGTGCAAGGGAGCCGGGGCGGAGGGGGATCACCCGGCCTGCACAAGCGGATTTTTGGAGTTACGGATGGGCTGAAAGACGTATCCGCGCGGAAGGCCGGGGATACCGCCCCGGCTCCCTTGTGCCGCGCGAGGGCGGCGCCCTTAGCGAAACGGGCTGGCGTGAGCGTCAGTGGAGCCAGGCACAAAGTCCGGAGCAGGACTGTGTGGCTTGCCGGAGTTGACTACGTGTCCTGATCTCCTTGCCGTATCGGGGTGTTGCGGGAGTCCTCGGAGAAGAGGGCGCCGAGACCTTGGCTCGGCCGCAGGGAAAGACTTTCCGCAATATCCACGAGCGGATTGTGCATCATGGTGGCTTAGCTGATCGGCAACCCAGCCAATGTCACCCGCGCAGGCCAGGCGATGGGTTATGAAGGCTCCTCCCAATTCATCGGGGAATATTTTCGCCCAACCTCGCCAGCGAATAACTCGTGCTGCGCCCGCCGCCCTCGTCTTTCACGAGCACGTCGCGCGCCACAAGGTCGTTGATGTCGCGCAGGGCCGTGTCGGGCGAGGTCTTGGTCAGCGCCGCCCATTTCGACGAGGTGAGTTTGCCTTCGAAGCCGTCCAGCAGCCGATTGACGACTTTGCGCTGGCGCTCATTGAGCGGCTGTCCGGCCATTGCTTCCCAGAAACGGGCCTTGCGGAGGACATTGGCGAAGATATCCTCGGCGCCGTCGAACGCCCGGTCGAGGCAGCCCAGGAACCATTGCAGCCAGGCGGTGATGTCGAGGTCGCCTTTCTGGGTCCGTTCGAGGATGGCGTAGTAGTCCTTCCGCTCCAGGCGGATCTGCGCGGACATGCTGTAGAAGCGCTGCGGGCTGCCTTCCGATCGTGCCAGCATCATGTCGGCGATGGCGCGGGCGATCCGGCCGTTGCCATCCTCGAAGGGGTGGATGGTGACGAACCACAAATGGGCACATGCTGCCTTCAGAACGGGGTCGAGCGGCGCGTCGCCGTTGAACCAAGCCACGAAGGCGGCCATTTCGCCTTCGAGCCGGGCCGCGGCCGGCGCTTCATAATGCACCTTCTCGCGGCCCATCGGGCCAGATACGACCTGCATCGGCCCCGACGCCTCGTCGCGCCAAGCGCCGACGCTGATCTTCGTCATGCCGCTGCGGCCTGTCGGGAACAGCGCCGCATGCCAGGCGAACAGCCGCTCGTCCGTGAGCGGGGTCCGATAATTCTGGGTGGCGTCGAGCATCATCTCGACCACGCCTTCAACGTCGCGGTCGACCGGCGCTAGTGCCCCGATGTCCATGCCCAGGCGGCGGGCGATGGACGAGCGCACCTTCTCCTTGTCGAGAACCTCACCCTCGATCTCGCTGGATTTGAGCACGTCCTCGGTCAGGGTCTGCAGAACGGCCTCGGCCCGCAGTTCGAATCCGATGGCTTCCATCCGACCCAACAGGCGGCCCTGCCGATGGCGCACCGCGGACAATTGCTCTTCGAGGTTTCGGCTGTTCCATTCGAACCTGGGCCAGCCTTGAAGCTCATGAATATAGGACACCCGCATGCTCCGCGTTTCTTGCGGCGAATATGGGTGACAATCCCCGCATCCGCAAGATTATTCGCCGCATGGTATGCGGTGAATGAAGCGATCAAACTCCGCAGAACCCCCACATACCGCTCGCTTTGTGTCGAAGCCACTTCCTCTATGCATCCGTCATCTGCGACGGGCGGACATGAAGATAGGTTAGTGTCGGGCCTATGATAAGTTCCATAAATAGGGCGCGGGTTATCCTTATGGTCTATTCATAGAACATTTATTGACTATGGGCGCTTTGTTTGGTTAGATGATCCATAAATGACATGCAAGATAATCTCGCGATCTATTTATGGAGCGCCTGGGATGCCAAAGCCAGAAAACCGCCCGACCTCCCGTTATGCCAAAGAGGCGGCCGAACTGCTCGGCCTCCTGATCCGGCGCGCGCGCATCGAGCGCCAGATGACCGCTGGCGAAGTGGCCGAGCGGGCAGGCATGTCGCGCGGGCTCGTTCACCGCATTGAAAAGGGAGATCTCGGCGCGTCCATCGGCGCGGCGTTCGAGGTTGCGTCCGTCGTAGGCCTGCGCCTGTTCGATCAGGATGCGCGCGGCATGAGCGTCAGGGTCAGCGAAGCTCTATCTGTCAATACGCTGCTGCCGCAGGCCGTGCGCACCTCGACTGGTAAGGTGGATGATGATTTCTAAGGCAAGCGAGGCGCCAAAAGCGGCGTATGTCTGGGTATGGCTACCAGGGAAGACGGAGCCTGTCGTCGCCGGGTTGCTCAAGCGCGCGGGCAGCCAACTCGTCTTCAATTATGGCCGCTCCTATCTCGATAGGCCGGATGCGATCTCTCTGTACGTGCCGGAGCTATCCAAGACAGAAAAGCGGACCGTCCACGCCCTGCCCCATTTCGGTTACCGCTGGGTGCTGTACTGGATGGCCCCTAACGCTGAACAGGGCCTGGCGAAGCCCCGCTCGGATGAGCGGGGCCCCTGGGGACGCAGGCCTTAGTCGCCGTTGCGGCGGGACCAGATGAGGTTGTGGCTTTCACCGTCCTTGGCCGCGACCAAGCTGGCGTAGATGGGAGCCGGGAACGAGGGATCGTCGAGCTTGACGGACAGGTAGTCGCGCTGCGTCTCGCGGGCGGTTTTCTTCCAGGCGGCACGAACTCGATGTTATGCGGTGCACCGCATAAGGTCGATTATGCATAGCGCGTGATTATGCGGAGTTTATGCGGGCGGCCCCGGTATTCCGGGGCTTTTGTGGCTGTTTCGCTCCGCATAATATCGGGGTGATCGAGTAGCGGCGCCGCCCGTATTGAGCGGCGCCGCGATGTCGGTCAGCGCGACCAGATCAGGGACATATTTGCCATCGTCGCCTTCGAAGAGGTTGGCGTAGATGGGTGCGCTGAAGGACGGATCGTCGAGCTTGACCGAGTGGTAGGTCCGATCCTCCTTGGAGGTCCGGCGCCAGGCGGCACCGATCTCGACGCCGGAGACGATGACCCGCAGGTCGGGCGCCTTGTCGCTGGTGGCGGCGGGATCGCTGGGGACGAGGCGCGCCTTGGCGTCGATGGCGAGGGTCTTGATGGTGCCGGTATAGGTGCCATCGTTGCTGAGGGTGAACGAACCGATCTGGGACATGGTGGAACTCCTGTGCTGTGTTCAAGCCCGCGACCATCGCGGCCTTGTGGCGATCGAGAGCCCCGGGACGGCCGACCCGCGCCGTCAGGCCGCAGCGCATGCGAAGGACGGCGCGTAGCGATCTTGTTGTTGGGCGAGGAGCGGCGCCGCCGCGGGGAAGAAGATCGCTACGCGCCGTTGCGGGGAACAGGCTGGGTCGCAGACCGCATCGCGGGGCAGATCCGCCCAGAACAAGGCCCGTCGGTCGCCGGGCATCACCGCATCCGGCATAATCACCCAGATTCGGGCGTTCGCACATTGCCATGATGCTCATACCGCCCATCCCGCCTTACGTTGACACGGTATGCGCATCGGCCATCAGCGACGCGATCAATGCGTCGGGGGCCCTGAACCGACCGCGACGGAGCGCCGGCGGCAACACGGCCTCTATGGCCTCGAGCTTCTCGGACGGGTCCATTCGCAGGTATACCTTGGTCGTGCGGATATCGGCATGGCCAAGCCAGAGCGCGACCTTACGGATATCGCGTGTGGCCTGCAGCATGAGAACCGCGCAACTGTGCCGCAGAAGATGGGGTGAGAGCGGCCGGCCGATCAGCGTCGGGCATCGAGCCGAGGCGGCCTTTGCGTGCTTTTCGAGGATATACTCAAAGCCGGCTCGGGTCATTGCTATCCCTTGAGCATTGACGAACAGCTCCGTCGCCGGTGGTTTTCCGCGCACCGCAAGCCAGGCTCGCACGTCGCGGGCCGTTTCTTTCCAGAGCGGAAGACTGCGTTCGCGCCGGCCCTTGCCGAACACCAGGATGCTCGGACTGGGTTGCAGCGTGACGTTCTCCAGGGTGAGGCCGACCAGTTCGGAGACGCGCAGGCCCCCGGCAAAGCAGAGGTGCAGCATCGCCCGGTCCCGCAGCCCCAGCCGCGTCTTTATATCGGGCGCGTCGAGCACGGCACGGACTTCTTCCATGGTCAGGTGGCGAATGAGCTTGTGGTCATGGCGCTTGCCCGGGATAGCGTTGATCTGGGCGATCTGCTCCAGGGCGTTTGGGTGCGTCAGCTCGACGTAGCGCATGAACGCCTTGATCGCGGCGAGCCGCAAGTTGCGGGTCGACGCGCCGTTACCGCGATCATGTTCGATGTGATGCAGGAACGCGAGCACCATGTCCGCATCGATCTGCTCGAGCTGGAGCAAAGACGGGCGCGTATGCAAGCGCCCGGCAGCGAAGACGAACAGCAGCCGGAAGCTATACGCGTAGGCTTCGCAGGAGTGCGGACTATAGCCGCGCTGCTGCGGCATGTGCTCACGCATGAAGCGGGTGATGAGCGGAGCGATCGGTGTCATGCGATCTCTCCCTCGATCAGCGCCTCGGCAGCCGCCGCGATATCGCCCATGAGGTCGGGCGTGGCTTCCAGATACCAGTAGGTATGCCGGATACTCGCGTGGCCGAGATAGGTGGAGAGCGCGACGAAGTCCCGCGCAACATCATCCCGGCGCATCGCACATCGCTCCAGCGCACGGGTCGCGAAGGTGTGGCGCAGATCATGGATACGCGGGCGACGCGACCGATCCTGGCCGACGCCAGCCTTGCGCAGGATCACATGGAAGGTGCTCTCGACGGTCCGAAGGGGCATCGGCTTGGCATCCACCGAGAGGAACACATGGTCGTCCGCCCCGGCGAAGCGCCGACGGACCTCAAGATAGTCCCGCAGCGCCTCGACCACGCTGGCGTGCATCGGCACCAGCCGGCTCTTGTTGAACTTGGTCTGCCGGATGTGCAGCACGCCATCGGGCAGCACATCGTCCAACCTCAGGTTCAGAGCCTCCGATATCCGCAGGCCCGTCGACGCCAGCAGCCCAACCAGCATCACATAGATGTGGCGCCTGAGCGGGCTGGGCTTCTGGTGCCGCAGATTGCCCGCGGCATCGAGCATGCGCGCCAGTTCCGCAGATGTGTAGATATAGGGCGCGGGACGTTTTGCAGCACCAGGGTCGGGATGATGGTGCGGCACCTCATGGGCGCGATCCTCGGCATGCAGGAAGCGTGCGAAGAGAGCGATCTCGCCAAGCCGCCGCTGGTGACTGCGCGGGGTCGACGAGACGGTCGCCGCCCATGCGATCGCGGTCTCGCGGCGAACATGGATATCGCCGCGGTCAACCGCATAGCGCGCGAACGCGGCCAGGTGCCGAGCCGTCTTTGCCAGTTTGAAGCCGAGCGAGCGGCGCAATGCGATATAGCGATCAGCATCGTCGGTCAGCATGGCGACCTCCCCGGCCAGGGCTGAGCGATGGCCGACAGAAGCGCGATATCGACCTTGGCGTAGTGCGCCGTCATTTCTGGCGACCGGTGACGCAGCACCGTGCCAACATGGGCTAAGCTGACGCCGTGGCGGAGCATCGCAGTAGCCGCCGAGTGCCGCAGGATATGTGCCCCCTTGTAATGGCTTTCGACACCGCCGCGTTTGAGAGCGCGCTTGACCAGGCATTTGACCGTGATGCGGTCGATCGGTCGAGGGGCGCATACAGTAATGAACAAGGACGACACGGCCAGCGCCGGTCGTCCACGTTCGATATAGGCAAGTAGCGCGTCGCCGATCTCCTGGGTGAGTGGCAGCAGTTCCTCGCGCCGCCCTTTGCCGAACAGGCGGATACTTCCCTGACGCCAGTCGATGTCGCCGAAGCTGAGTCGTGCGACCTCACTCGCCCGAAGTCCGATCCGAACCAAAAGCAGGATAATGGCCCGGTCGCGCAGGCGGCGCTCACCGTCGCATGCCCCGATGATCCGCGCGATATCGGCATCGGGTAGGAAGCGCGGAATCGATGCCAACCGCCAGCCCGCAACATTGGGCATGGCGTGGTCGAGCCCGGGCCGGCATCGTCCTGTCGCGATCAGGAAGCGCAAAAAGGCGCGGATGCCGACCGATATCCCCTTCATTCGGGCGACCGATACGGTTTTCTCGCGCTCGATCATGTAGTCTCGAATCGTTGCGGCGTCGTAGATAGCTGGGGTGTCCCCCAGCGCATCGATGAAGGGCGTGATCGTTCCGAGATATGTGGCCAGCGTCGTCTCGGCCAGACCGCGCTGCTCGCGGGCCCAAGCCGCAAACTCGGCCACCAGCGGCGCAACCGGCTTGGCCGGCGGGACCGCCAATACGCTGCGATCCTCGAGATAGGCGATGAACAGCTTGGCGATCTCGACCGCGTCCTGGTTGATGTCGCCACGGAAGCGCGGGCATTGCCTCGCTGCAATCAAAGCAAACGATGTCGCATACGCCTCACGGATCGCGGCGAGCGTGTAATTCTCCGCACGTGCCCAGTGCGTCCAGCTTGCAAGCAGCCGCATCTTCTCGACGATGGTACGTGGCGTATAGCATCGCTCCCGAAGCCATTGCGCGAAGTCCACCGCGTGGTCCGCAGCCAGTCCCGCCTTCAAGCGGTCCCCGACCGCATTCTTACGAACATAAACACCTGTCGGCATGTCGTCTCCTTTTGCATGTGGAGACGGGACTATGATCCGAGGTGGTTGCCATTCGGAACGTCAGCGATTGTACCTGATGCTGTCACGCGTTGTGCGAACGCCCGAATCTGGGGATTCTGCCGGATGCGGTGATGCCCGGCGACCGACGGGCCTTGTTCTGGGCGGATCTGCCCCGCGATGCGGTCTGCGACCCAGCCTGTTCCCCGCAACAGCGCGTGGTCGGCCGTCCCGGGGCTCTCGATCGCCACAAGGCCGCGATGGTCGCGGGCTTGAACACAGCACAGGAGTTCCACCATGTCCCAGATCGGTTCGTTCACCCTCAGCAACGATGGCACCTATACCGGCACCATCAAGACCCTCGCCATCGACGCCAAGGCGCGCCTCGTCCCCAGCGATCCCGCCGCCACCAGCGACAAGGCGCCCGACCTGCGGGTCATCGTCTCCGGCGTCGAGATCGGTGCCGCCTGGCGCCGGACCTCCAAGGAGGATCGGACCTACCACTCGGTCAAGCTCGACGATCCGTCCTTCAGCGCACCCATCTACGCCAACCTCTTCGAAGGCGACGATGGCAAATATGCCCTGATCTGGTCGCGCTGACCGACATCGCGGCGCCGCTACTCGATCACGTAGCCCAGTGCGCGATAACCCGCCCGTCGCTTCGCGGCCATCCGGGCGAGAACCGGAACCGTCGGATCGACATAATCCACGACCAGGACATCCCTCTTTCCGTCGTGCTCACGATGCAGCCGCCCGACATACTGCGCCAGGGTCCCCTTCCAGGCGATCGGCATCGTCAGGAACAAAGTGTCGAGGCGAGCATCATCAAAGCCTTCGCCGATATAGCGGCCTGTCGCGAGGATCAGGCGCTCATGATCATCGGAGACATTCAAGGCAGTGTTGGCGGTCTTGCGATCGGTCGCCGACATGCCGCCGCGCAGGACCACGAGATTTCTCACGAATGGCAAGAACCTCTTCTGAAGATAATCGAGGTGGTCTTTCCGCTCCGTCAGAACGATGGGCGAACGCTTGGCCTCAAGCGATTTCAGCACATCATCGAAGATCAGATCATTCCGGGCACTGTCCTGCGCGAGCGCCGCATAGATCGCAGGCATCGACGGCCGTTCGGCCGAGGCTAGCGATGTCGGAAGTTCAAACTGCGTCGAGCGATCGCGCGCGCGGTGGCGGATACCACGTTCTGCGGCCTGAACCCGTGCATCGACCCTATGGCGAACAGGGCCACATTGCATGAAGATGATCGGATGGTGTCCGTCCTTCCGAGCAACCGTCGCCGACAGGCCGGCGACGTATCGCGCCTTTGACCGCCGGGCGACAAGCTCAAAGCTGGCTGCGGACAAGTGATGACACTCATCGATGATCAAATGACCGTAATCAGCAACGATATCATCGACTTCTCCTTTGCGCACCAGGCTCTGGATGAGCGCAACATCGATGACACCCGTCGGTTTTCTTTTTCCGCCGCCAATAATGCCGATTTGCTTTGGATCTATCCGCAAAAAAGTTCGTAGACGTTCCACCCATTGAGTGAGCAACTCTCGTCGATGGACCAGAATGAGCGTGTTTCGGGCACGGTGCGCAACGAGCGCCGCCGCGACGACTGTCTTGCCAAACGCGGTTGTCGCGGCGAGCACGCCGTTCTCATGGGCGACAAGAGCATCGAACGCCGCCAACTGCGGCCGTCGCAATTCGCCCTGGAAGGATACGTCCGCGGGAAGTGCCAAGCCGATTTCGCGCAGATCCTCCAGATCGGCGACTGCTCCATGGCTTTTGATAGATCGATTGCTTCCTCTAGGCAACCCCGAGGCAGAGCGACATGCTGCGCATATAGCTCGGCGCACGAGACAACCCGAGGCTTGCCGAATGTCGGCAACCGCATCGCCTGGGCGCGATAGAACTCCGGATTTTGGAATGCCGCCAGGCGAATAAGCTGCGCAGTCAGGGCCGGCGGAAGCTCTGTCCTGTCGACATAAACTTGATCGGCGACCACGATCCGGATGCTGTGCGGTATCGCGGCCTCAATACGCTGCGGCGCACTGCGGCGCGACGGCGACATCTTCCACGGCTCGTCGGCATGTTCGTCGTCCACCGGCATGCGGACGCCCAAAACCCGACCTGACAGCTCCGCCTCGTCCGCGATCCTGAAGGCCGTATCCGCCGACAATCTGGCCAGGGACGACAGATACGCCCATTGGTCGTCGTAAGGCCGCAAATCCTCGTCGACAAATGCGCTGTTGCCGCTCTCCCGTGCCTTTCGCTGCAACGGCAGTGCAATCAGATTGCCAAAGCCCCCAAGGGGCATCGTGTCCTGATTGGGAAAGAAGCGATCATAGGATGTGAAGCCGATCTCAGGGCGTTTTTCCATCGTCTCCGTGATCAGGGCGGAACCCATCTGCCTGGCCGTCCTTGCCGGAACAGGCTCAGAGAAAAATATCCAGACATGGCCGCCATTCCCCGACCTCGACCGCTCCAGGGCGGCGGCAATTCCTTTCGCATGGCAGGTGCCGAGCAAGGCCCTGGCGTCATCCGCCCAGCAGTCCTTGTCAAAGTCGGCGGCAAGGAACCAGCACGTCTCATCTTGCAGCAGTGGATACACCCCGGCGACAAAGTCGCTGGAACGGGCATGGCCGCCGCGCAGATGCTTTTCGATGATATCCTCGGATGGCGGGACGAATGCCTGATGCGGGCATTCCCCGCATTTCACCTTCGGCTTGCCGCAAATCCCCTTCGCCCACTCGTTCGAGCATGCCGGCGAATATCCGGAACCTCCGCTCCTTCTATTTTCCCATCGAACAGGAAAGACATCGGGACGCCCAGCAAACAGACGGCGGAACAACTCGATTTTCTCGGCCGATGACGAGTTGTTGGTGACAGGGGGTTCGGCAAAAGAGGGTTGTCCAGCGGTACGGATATCGGAAATCCGCGTCTGTTCCAGCGCTTCCAGTTCGCGCGTAAGCGCCATCCGCTCTATATCCAGAGCGGCTAGCCGCCGCCGAATGCGCGCGATTTCGTCAGAAATATCATTCTCGTCCGCCAAGGTCGCAGCTCACGATTCAAGGTTCGTGCCGAGTTCAACATAGACCAAAGGACGCTCGGGCTGAAAGCGGACAACGTGCGACGAGCCGCAGCTCAATGGTCGAGATTATGCGGTGCGAAACAGCCACAAAAGCCCCGGAATACCGGGGCCGCCAGCATAAACTCCGCATAATCACGCGCTACGCATAATCGATGGCGCCGGCGAAGATGCGGAAGTCGGGGCCGCGCTCACTATCGCCTTCGGCCGGGATGAACTTCACGGTCTTGACGTTGAGGGTGAGAGTCTTGACCGTGCCGGTAAAGCCGCTTTCGGTCTGGGTGAAGATGCCGATGGTTGCCATTGTGGTGTTCCTTTTTCCTTCGGGCCGCGCCCATCGCAGCCTCGATGGGGGTCGTGGACCGAGGACGATCGGCCCGCACCCGAAGGGCTGGAACGTCAGTGGAAGGCGACGGCGACGGCTTTTTTGTTTCGCGCTGCAAAGCCGGATCCGGGGTCTCCATGCGACTTGTCGCATGGGGTGGTCAAGGCGGCGGAAAAAAGCGGGAGACGGAAGTTGCGGGAGACGATCGAGGCGAAGCCGGTCTTCGGTTAGACCCATTCCATTCGAGGCCGCAGATGGGCGTCCAGCATGGAAATCGGTTGGAATACGGCAATGACGTCCACGGGCTGTTCACCGAAACATGGCAAGGCCGCCGTGCAAGAGCTTCACCCTCCATATCGAGATAAAATCGTTCCCAGATGGTGAGGATCAAAAGTAGGCGTCATCTCTCGCGCTTGCGATCAAAGTCGTGCTGGGATGACAAAATCGCATTCCGGTGCGCTCGCGACCATTCCATCAAATGCGCCACCAATGAGGCAAAGCTCTGGCCCCGCGTCGTGAGGGCGTACGTGACCGATGGAGGATTCGTATCCTCAACGCTTCGGCTGACCACTCCGTCGCGTTCCAATCGGCGCAAGGTCAGTGTCAGCATCCGTTGGGTGATGCCATGGAGCGAGCGCTCCAGATCGCTATAGCGGCGCGGACCGGCCACCAGTTCGGCAATCGTCATCACCGTCCATTTTTCACCAAGGCGATCCAGAGCGAGCCGCAGACCGCAATCTTCGTGTTCGGGAGCGCCGCACGGCTCAAGCTCTGGTGGCGAAACGTTTTCTGCAGCGAACATTATTGTGCCTCCTTACGCATGACTGACCGCCACAATAGATGGGTGCGACCTGATCAAATAGGAAGCAAGAAATGATTTTGATGACTGGTGGCTCCGGCCAATTATCCACCCTTGTTGCGCAGCGCGCCGCCGTCAAAGGTCTGAAATTTCTGGTTGGGAGCCATAAAATCACCGATCACACCGCAGGGAAGCGGAGAATCGACTTCGATGATCCTCGCTCGCTCGATTTTGGCGACGTTCGGACCCTTTTCATGGTTTCCGCCGGATATGGCGAAGACGATGTGGTGATCGCTCGGCACGGCGCGGTTATTGCCGCCGCGGAACAGCAGGGGGTGAGCCATATCGTCTATACGAGCCTCACCCGGACCGGCGATCACCTCGGCTTTGCTCCTACCCACCGCTGGACAGAACAGCGTTTGCGGCAGAGTCCTCTTCACTGGACCATTCTGCGGAACGGGCTTTACGCCGAGTTGATCGGAGCCTTTGCCGCGCCGGTTGATGGCGTGATCCGTGCGCCATTCGGCGATGGACGCATCTCATCGGTTGCGCGTGAAGACCTTGCCGACGCCGCCATAACCGTTTTGTCCGACCCCACCTCCCATTCCAACATCATCTACGAGCTGGCCGGGACTCACGCCTGGGGGATCTCCGATCTGGCCCGGAAACTGGCCATCGAATATTCCCCCAGCACTTTGTCCGAGGAACGCCAGAGGATTTCCGCGCTTCCTTTGCTGCCGTTTCAGCCCGCCATGTTCATGTCGATTTACTCGGCATCGGCGGCCGGTTTTCTTCAGGCACAGAATACCGACCTCCTGAAATTGATCGAAAACAAGCCAAGGGATACGCTTCAACTGGCTGCCGCGGCGGCATCGGCCGCCATAGCCTGATATATCCGCCGTTGTGGCCACTGCTGCGGAGGCTCTGTCAGAGCTGCATCCCATTTGCTGTTGTTGAGGAGGGCGGCATGATCCGACAGGCCAAGGCCAGCGATGAGCCAGAAATCAGAGAATGCGCTGAACAGGCATATGCTCGGTATATGCCGCTGATTGGGCGGAAGCCTGCGCCAATGGTCGCTGATTATGCCACCCAGATCGCTGACGGAGAGGTCTTCGTGGCTATGGATGCCCAAGATGGCTTTCAGGGCTTCATCGTATTTTATGCCGAAGAATGGCATATTCTTCTAGAAAATGTGGCTGTCCTTCCTCGGGCAGCCGGGCGCGGTGTAGGCAAGACACTCATTCACTTCTGTGAGAATGCCGCGCGAGAACGCGGCCTAGGTGCCGTTCGCCTGTACACAAACGAGAAGATGACCGAAAACCTGTCGATCTACCCCAAACTTGGCTATGCCGAAGTGGGCCGACGCATCGAGGATGGCTTCAACCGCGTTTACTTCGAAAAGACGCTCGCCTAGCAACGGTCTGTCGACTTTGCGTTGCAAGAACGGGCAAAGCTGTCGTTGTCGGGACTTTATAAAACGCTCTTGAGCATGTGAATTGCTACACCGCCGTTCAAGGCTTCCTCTCGCTCAACCTCGTATCCGAGAGATGCGTAGAAGCGCAGGTTCGCGTCGAACCTGGAGTTTGTGTAGAGTCGTACCGAAGGTAAGCCGGCATGAACCGCTAGCTGCTCGGCGAAGGCTACCATCCGCCGACCATAGCCGCGTTTCTGGAATTTGGGGGCAACGGCGACATTCACGATCAGCAAATCCTCGGCGTGCAGTATCGTCTCAACTAAAGCTGCAACCTCTGTCCCGACCGTCAGAAGATCAATGCGGTGATTGTGAATTGCAGCGGCATAATCGGCCTTCATCGGCAAGGGTTCACGACCGATCACGGGCACCCACTTGGCATAGGCTGCCTTGGTCAGTGCCGTGACGATCTCCACGTCTTCGGCCGTAGCCAATCGGATCGTTTCGTTCATACCGCCTCCACCAAAGGCGCATTCTATGGCCCCTTACAGGATGACACAAATCGCTATGAGAGGTCACGTTTGGGCAGTAGCTGCCGAGCCATTTTGCAAATCCTAAAAAGCGCGTGCGTGTTTCCGCAGGTTAAGCTAGCCTCACCCATACCGAGGGGTGCCCCGCCAGGGGGCTGAGATACTGCTGGCCGTGAGGCAGCGCAGTGACCCTTTGAACCTGATCCGGATCATGCCGGCGAAGGGACGGGTTTGAGGGCTCATTCCTTTGCCGGCCTCGTGAAAGAGGCCGCAATGATACAGACAAAGCCACATTCTTCAGCATCTGCCGATGCTCGCCGCCCGATCGCGGCGACTATCGCTACCGTCATTCGGAACGGGGAAGTTCTGTTGGTGCGGCGCGCCAATCCGCCCGATGCGGGGCTTTGGGGCTTCCCGGGCGGAAAGATCGAGGCCGGCGAGCCGATCGAAAGCGCGGCGCTCCGCGAACTTCTGGAGGAAACGGGCATTCGCGCCGACGCGCAGAAGGTCTTCACGGCTGTCGATGCCTTCGACCGCGACGGCGCTGGCCATCTCCATCATCATTTCGTGCTGATCGCGGTCCTCTGCAAATGGATTTCGGGCGAGCCGGTGGCGGGCGACGACGCGCTTGAAGCACGATGGTTTCGCCTGGAGGAACTGAACGAACCCGGCCTCGCCCTCAGTCTCGACGTCGCGGAGGTTGCTCGGCAGGCAGCACGCACCAGCGAAGAGCTATTCGCATGATCGGCGCGCCCCCCAAACTCTCCACGCTGATCCTGCTCGCGGCGCTGGCGATCCTGCCGTTGAACATATTCCTTCCGTCACTGGCGAATATCGCCGACGAGTTTGAGGTGGACTATGGGCTGGTGAGCCTGTCGCTGGCGGGATACGCGGCGGTGGCGGCGCTTCTGCAACTGGTTATGGGTCCGCTCTCAGATCGGTTCGGGCGCCGACCGATCGTGCTGATTGGGCTCTCCATATTCGTTGTTGGGTCGATCGGGTGCGCTTTGGCGAGCGACCTATGGACCTTCCTTGTGTTCCGCCTGTTTCAGACGGCGATCGGGTCCGCCTATGGGGTTTCGATGGCGGTCATCAGAGATACAACGACCAAAGAGCGCACGGCGAGCAAGATTGGTTACGTCGCCATGGCATGGGCCGTCGCGCCGATGCTCGGCCCTACCATTGGCGGCCTGCTTGATGAGGCCTTTGGCTGGCGGGCGATCTTCTGGAGCCTAGGAACATCGGGCGTCGCCATGCTCGTGTTGTGCTGGTTCGATCTTGGCGAGACGAACAAGAACCCGGCGAGCACCATTGGACAACAGTTTCGAGCCTATCCCCAGCTTTTCCGCTCAAGGCGGTTTTGGGCCAATGCGGTGTGCATGGCGTTTTCGACCGGGACGTTCTACGCCTTCCTAGCCGGAGCCCCGTTGGCCGCGACAGCCGCTTTTGGCATGGCGCCCGCGACCTTAGGGTTGTTCATGGGCTCGACGACAGCGGGCTTCATGGTCGGCAGCTTCCTGTCGGGTCGCTATGCCGGCCGCTTTCCCCTGGCGACGACCATGATCGCGGGACGGATCGTCACCAGTGTCGGCCTCAGCGTCGGCTTGATGCTGCATTTTGCCGGTGTCGATCACGTCATGGCATTGTTCGGTCCTTGCCTGTTTATCGGTGTTGGCAATGGGCTGACCATGCCGAGTGCCAGTTCGGGAGTGCTTTCGGTGCGGCCGGAGGCCGCGGGCAGTGCTGGCGGTTTGGCCGGGGCTCTCACGATTGCCGGCGGGGCTGCGCTTTCTTCCCTGACTGGCGCTCTACTGACCGAGAACAATGCGGTCTTTACGCTTCTGCTCATCATGCTCTCGTCATCGCTGATCGCCTTGCTGGCCGCATTCTGTGTTCGCCTGCTCGATCTGAGCGAGAAACCAAATTCTGCGAAATTGGAAGAACCGATCTTATGAGCACCTTGCTTGGCCAGATCTATGGCTATCATGCCTGGGCCAACAACGAGCTGTTCGCCAAATTGAGCACGCTGGACCAGGAAACGCACCAGGCCGAGCTGCGCACTGCTCTGCGCCTGATCAACCACTATTACCTCGTGACCCAGATCTTCGCCGCGCATCTCAGCGGCGTGCAGCATCAATATGCGGTCGACTACACCGAGGAGACGCCAACGTTGAGCGAACTGCGCGCTGCGGTTGCGGCTTCCGACCAATGGTATCTCGACTACCTGGCCAGCGTCTCCCCTGCAAATTTGGCCGAGGCGGTGCCGTTCACGTTCACCGACGGCGAAAAGGGGAACATGACCAGGGAGGAAATGCTCACCCATGTTGTCCTGCATAGTGGTCATCATCGGGGTGAGGTGGGCAGGATATTCTGGCAACTTTCCATCACCCCACCGTGGGACACCTTCGCCGTCTATCTTCACCAGGCCGAGCCAGCGCGGCGGATACAGGGCGGCAAGCACTCCGCTCTGGCTTGAAAAAGGGCTGGCTCATGTCGCGTATGCCTGACTTTTCGGCGTCGATCTGGCGCTCTCGGATCAATGTTGTCATGGGCCCGACATACGACACCTGCTAATTGAAAGTTTTTCGATCCGGCAGATTACATGCAACTCCGTGGCCCCGACAAAAAGATCACCATCGTCCTATTTGTGCTTGCGGTGACACAGGTCATCGGCTGGGGGACCGTCGGCCTCCCCGCCATCGTCGGCCGACAGATTGCCGCTGATCTTGGTATGAATATCGAGGCGGTCTTTGCGGGGAGTTCGGTCCTGTATGTCGTCATGGGCCTGTGGGCTCCGGTACTGGCGAAGGGGTTCATGCGGTTCGGCGCTCGCCGCGTGATGATGGTCGGAGCCGTTCTCGCTGCGCCGGGCTTTGTGCTGCTGTCCGTTTCAACAGGGCCAGTGCTCTATTTTGCCGCCTGGGTGATCCTGGGCACGGCCGGCAGCGCCACCCTGACTACAGCCGCCTACATCATGCTCAATGAAGTCGCCGGCCGAAATGCCAAGAGCGCCATCGGCGCACTGATGTTGGTGACGGGGCTGTCCAGCAGCATCTTCTGGCCGACCACCGCATTTCTTTCCGAAGCGATAGGCTGGCGTGGTACCTGCCTCGCCTATGCGGCAATGATGGTGCTGGTGTGCCTGCCGTTCTATTTCTTCGGCTTGCCGCGCCGGGCATCTCTGGGGAAGGAAGCCGGCCCTGCAGCGCAGGCAACCGGGCCGACGGCTATTGCACGCAAAGGCACATTCGCTCTGATCGTGACGGCCATCGCGCTCAATGCCTTCGTTACCTTCGGGTTTGCCGCCGTGCTGATCGAACTCTTGCAGGCGGAGGGACTGCCAACCTCCCAGGCGCTTGCCTTCGGCTCGATGCTGGGGGTCATTCAGGTGTGTGCGCGCGGCCTGGATTTCGTCGGTGGCGGTAGATGGGACGGGATCACCACCGGCCTGGTCGCCGGTATCGGCCTGCCCGTCGCCATGCTGCTGCTCATCGTGGGCGATGGCAGCTATTGGACAATCGCCGGCTTCATCCTGATCTACGGCCTGGGCAGCGGCGCGCTGGCAGTGTCCCGAGCCACCATCCCTCTGGTGTTCTACGACAAGGCCGAATTTGCCAAAGCAACGTCGCGCATCGCGCTACCGCTCAATCTAATTTCGGCTGCGTCGCCTCCGATCCTCATCGGTTTGCTGACTCAGTTTGGCAGCGACGCCCTGCTTGGCCTCGCCACGCTATGTTCCTGCGGTGCGCTCCTGATCCTGTTTTTGCTCAGCCGCCGCCGGCCCTCGATCGAGGCAACAGTCGCGAAAGTCAGCGCATAAGCCGGCGCAGAAATCCGGGACTTTCGCGAAAAGTCTGATAGTCCGCCCAAACCGAACATCACGTCGCAGACATCAGATGCTGTCAGTTGCAGCTGTCGCGTCGAGTTCTACATACTTATCGAGATGCCTAAGCCACTTGCGCTCGATGGCGGCTTCGATGTCGATATCATTTTCGCGCAGATGCAGGATGAATTGCCCGAACAAATCGGCTGCCTCGCTCTCCAAAGCTTCGCGCGTGCCTCCTGAACCATCCGCGTTTGGTTTAGCTCGGCCGCCAATCAATAGATGTTCGGCGGTCAGTTCGCCTGGTTCCTCAGTGAGCTTGAGCAGGTAAACGCGTCCTCGCGGGAATCCTGAATTCGACGCGTCGCAAAATCAGCGCACAAGCTGGCACAAAATGGGGATATTTGCGAAAGAGCCATGACCTCATTGCCCCTGCATGCAAGCAATTCCCGTGCGATCCAACCTCAATGCTTTCATGCGGGCTGGCTTGGCCCGCCGCTCCCCATAGGGCTCATGGTCGGAGCGGCCCAGGCGGCCCCGACCATGACGATCACTCGGCTGCGACGTTGAAGTCCTCGACATCCCGTGCGGCAGATTCTGAGCTCGGCTCCGGCTTGGTGGCGTCTGGCCTAACCGGCTCCCGGTCCTGCCGTTCGGGTTCGCCGGCCGGCTCCCATTGTGCCTGCGAAGCCACAGCATCACAGTCCAATGATGCAAGCCCCGCCGTCCGCAGGAGCGGGGGAAGCCAGCCAGTTCCTGAGAGAAGCTGCTGGGCGGCGTCTGCCATCGGCTGCTTCTTCATGTCCGTGAGGTGATTGGCAGCCTCATCACTGACAGCCTCGCGCACGGCGGCGAGGATATTGGCCTTGGTCACACGCCCGAGATAGGCGTTGACCGTGGGCGTCCATTGCGTCGTCATGTCGAGGCCGGTGGCGGTGGCCAGCGCATCGGCCGTCTGGTGGGCTACCGGCTTTCGCTCCCAGGGCTGCTTCACGGCATTGACGGTCAGCGAAGCGCAATGGGCGAACAGTGCCATGACGCTGGCATGATCGAGTGAGGCAATGAAGACCCAAAGCTCAGCTACGTCCGGCGGCATATCCGCCGCCCAACCGGTATGGCGGTCTGCCAGCGCTTTGCCTGCTGCCGTATCCTCGATGCCGCCCGCGTGGCCGCCGAGATAGCTGCTCGTCGGACGAAGTTCGAGGGGACTCGCATCGGGACCGCGATAGTAGGTCTGCGCGGCCAGCGCGTGCGTGACGGCAAGCAAAGCTATGTCCGGCTGCTCGCCAAGGGCGAGGCGCAAGCCAAGGGTGCGGTGCGCTGTCAGGTCGCGGACAAGCAGGTCCGACAGCGACTTGCTGTCATTCTCGACTTCCTCGTCCTCGGACGGCGGAACATGATCGCCATCCTCAATGACCTCACCATCGCCGGTGACGCGCACACCATCGACGATGCTGCCACCACCATCAACGTCCTCCGGCACGGGTTTTTCATCCTCTGCTCGGATGAAGCCGCGCTCGATGCGGGGCTCTCCATCATGGGAGAGCGCCACCAGCACCCCACCGCGCACAATGTCGTCATGATGGTAGGCATGGCGCAGCGCGTCGGTGCGCTCGATCTCGGCTTCAAGCTCCGCGAACCGATGATCGACCTCATCCGGCAGGTCGTCATCCACGCTGTCCCACTCTGCCGACAGCCGATCAAATTCCGCCTGCGCGGCATCGCGGACGGAGGCATCTTCCTCGGAAAGCTCTACGGGCTGG
Organism: uncultured Alphaproteobacteria bacterium; assembly: GCA_963717095.1. Classification (GTDB taxonomy): domain Bacteria; phylum Pseudomonadota; class Alphaproteobacteria; order Rhizobiales; family Devosiaceae; genus Devosia. Next base: position 574,121 of record CAVQVF010000005.1, on the reverse strand, counting down.
GGATAAACCCGGCGCATCCCGTGAGAGAATGGGAAGTCGATGCTGGTCGAAACCCACTTCCAGCCTTCTGCCTGAACCTCGGCAGTGATGGCCTCCAGCTTCTCGATGACCAGCCGGTCCAGTAGGTCCACGTCCTCGAAATACCCGCCCCGATCCTCAGTAAACAGATCGCGCAAGATGGTGCCACCCGCCTCGGCATAGGCTTCCGCACCGACAAAGAGGGCGCGCCGTTCGGTGGCCTGAACATGGGTCCGGGTCAGGTCGCGGCGGATTTGCGAGGGCTCGTGGTTATAGGAAAGGTTGTCGTATACCTGCTCCTGCCGCGCATGGTCCTCGGTGAGGGTGAAGACCATCAACTGCTGCAGGTTCAAACCACCATCGCGGTACACCTGCATCAGCCGGGGCGAAACCGCGCCGAGGCGCAGTCGCTGCCGGACAACGTGTGGGGTTACGCCGAAGCGGGCCGCAATATCCTCCGCCCCCCATCCGCGATCCTCGGCAAGCTCACGGAAGGCCTCGAACTCATCGGCGGGGTGCATAGCCTCGCGGGTGACGTTCTCATCAAGACTGATCTCGCGGGCATCGTTCTCGGTATCGAGAACGCAGCGCAGTGGCTCGTTCTTCCTGATCTCCTTGCGCTTCACACGCAAAAGCTGCCCCAGCCGCCTGCCTTCCCCGATGGTGACAAAATAGAAGCCGGTGGCCGCACCATCCAGATCAAGCTCGGGCTCCACCACAAGGTTTTGCAGCATGCCCTTGGCAGCCATGCTCGCTGCCAGCGCTTCGATATGCTCGTCACTGTGCGGCACCTTGCGGGCATTGCGGGGCGACTTCTTGAGCTTATCGAGAGGAAGGAACAGTTCCGCTCCGTTCGCTACGTCCGGCTCCACAATCGCGGCGACGACATCCGCCGCCACATCACCGATGCTACTGGCATCCGCAACGCTCTCCATCACCGCCAGAGCGACGGTGTTCTTCTTGGTCCTAGCCATTGTCCTGATCCTTTCTCACTGAGTGCCGGAGGCATGTCCCCGACATGCTTCCCGGGGGCGCGTGAGCGCGCGGCAGAGAGGGGGGCGGATGCAGGCGAGCAGGGTCGGGGTTGCGCAGCCGAGCGGAGTGGATCGGATCTTGTTGCGGTGATGATGACTATGCACCGCTCTGCGAGCGCGCGGCCCCGCCCTGGCGCAGGCCGCGTTCGCGGGGGAGAGATGGTCAAGACCATCTCTCCCCTGATTGGCGGTCATTTAGAAATCTCGGAAAATCAGAACACGCGGGACCGACTCTGCGCTGCCCGTTGATCGGACTAGTGATGAGTCTCCATACGGCCGCCGGCTGGCCGTCGTTTAAGCGTCAGCCAATGATCTGGGTGAGGCCGAGAGCCCAGATCACTAGTGCGGGCATGCTGGATTTCGGAAGATTGATCACGAGTGGTCCTGGATCAGACCTGTTGGGTCTGGAGTGGTGATTGACATCGTGCCGCATTCGCGTCCACCGGCGCCCGAACGAAAAGAGAGGCTAAGCGGCCTCGCCCTGGTCCGTTGAACAATTTGCATCGGCACAGCATTCATTGGCCAGGTAGCCGATCAGCGTGTCCATGACGGAATAATTCGCCCGGCAAATCAACGTCGTCGCCTGCCGCTCCTGGGTGACCAGGCCGACATCGACAAGCCTACGAATATGATGGGAGAGGGTCGAGGCGGCGATGCCGAGCTTTTCCTGTAATCGACCGACCGGCAGCCCGGCATGACCAGCATGCACCAGCGTTCGGTAGATCGACAGGCGGCTGGTATTGCCCAAGGCCTCAAGCTGGCTTGCTGCTTCTTCGAGTTTCATCGAAATACGATGGTGTCGAATCTCGTCGCGGTCAATGCTATTTCGAAGAGTTTCGAATTAGAGAGCCACACTCAACGCGGCGTTGCGGATTAACCGACGCGATTGCCGTTCTCATCGATGACCAGTTCGCCATCTTCCTTGGCGAAGGGGCCTCTCTGGGGCGCTGATAGGATATCGAGGACGACTTCGGACGGACGGCAGAGCCGGACACCTTCTGAACTCACCACGAAGGGCCGGTTGATCAGGATGGGGTGGGCCAGCATGGCGTCGAGCAATTGGTCATCGGCCAATGTCTCGTCATCGAGGCCCAGCTCCAGATAGGGCGTATCCTTTTGCCGGATCGCCTCGCGCACCGTGAGGCCGGCCCTGGCGATGAGATCGATGAGAACCTCCCGGCTCGGCGGGGTCTTGAGATATTCGATGATGGTTGGCTCGATCCCCGCATTGCGGATCAGCGCCAGGGTGTTGCGGGAGGTTCCGCAGTCTGGGTTGTGGTAGATGGTGACGGTCATGCCGGTTTCCGATCAGGGTGAGATTTGAGCAGCCAGCTCATAGCCGCGAGTGCAACCAGGGACCCGATGATCTGGGCGACGATGAAAGCCGGGACATCGGTTGGGCGAATGCCGGAGAAACTATCGGTCAGTGCCCGGGCAATGGTGACGGCGGGATTGGCGAATGAGGTCGAGGCGGTGAACCAATAGGCGGCGGTGATGTAGAGCCCGACCAGCCATGGCAGCGCGGTTTGTTGGGCTTTCAGGCCCGCCAGAATGACGGTTACCAGACCGAAGGTCGCAACCGCTTCCGACAACCATTGGGCTCCACCCGTCCGCACATTTATCGACATTTCCACCAAAGGGGCCGCGAACATGAGATTTGCAATCAGGGTGCCGGCTATGCCGCCAGCAATTTGAGCAAGCATATAAAGCGCCGCATTGCTGATTGCGATGTCGCGCCGGATGGCGAACACCAGCGAAACCGCCGGGTTGAAATGGGCACCCGAGATCGGACCAAGGACGGTGATGAGCACAACCAGGATTGCCCCGGTCGGCAGGGTATTGCCAAGCAGGGCCAGCGCGCCGTCGTCGGTCAGCGTTTCGGCCATGATGCCGGAACCGACGACGGTGGCAACCAGAATAGCGGTCCCAAGGGCTTCGGCCACCAGCCGGCGTAACAGCGTGAACTCTCCCACTAGGCGGCCGAACAGGTCTTGGAACTGGCGCCGTCCATGAGCACTGCCTCGCCGGGGATCGAGCGGGCCGAATTGCCGGTACAGAGAAACAGCACGTTATAGACGCGATCAGCAGGCATTCTCGCCCTCCTTGGGGCTGCAGCAAGGGGTAAATTCGGCAATGAGGGGCTCGCACAACTCGGGCCGCCCGCCACAGCAGTCCTGGACAAGGAAGCTGGCGAGTTTGCGAACCGTCTCCAGTTCAGCCCGAAAGATGATCGAGCGACTATGTCGCTCCGACGAGATCAGGCCAGCACGGGTCAGGATGGCGAGGTGGGTCGACATGGTGTTCTGCGGCACATCCAGCAGCCGAGCCACTTCGCCCGCCGGCAGGCCATTGGGTTCATGCTTCATGATCAATCGAAAGGCATCGAGCCGGGTCGATTGCGAGAGGGCAGCAAAAACGTCGATGGCGCGATTTGAATCCATATATCGAGGTTTATCGATCCATACTGGAGAAGGCAAGGAGGCTGCGGCTAGTGAACCTGCGATCACAGTACCAGGTCGAGGGCTTGACGGATCAATCAGCCTGAACTTATGATCAGTTATGACTTATGATTATGCCGCTGTTGTCGCATTAGCGGATCCAACCCGCCGCGCAGTGTTCGAGATGGTCGCTGCTCGACCTTTATCCGTGGCCGATATCACGCGGGCTATGCCGGTCTCGCAATCCGCTGTGTCGCAGCACCTCAAAATTCTCCGGGAGGCAAGCTTGGTCCGCTCGGAAACGCAGGGGACGCGCAATATCTACTGCATCGATCCGACCGGCCTGGCCCGTATGCGAAAATGGCTCGACAGCATGTGGACGGATGCCTTGGCCGCTTTCGCCAACGAGATTGAAAACAGCAAGGAAGAGAAGCAATGACGGCCATAGCCAATGTCGCTCCCATCACCAAATCGATCCGGGTCAAGGCGACGCCGGAGCGGGCCTTTCAGGTGTTCACCAACAATGTCATCAAGTGGTGGCCCCCGATCTACACGATTGGTCGTTCGCCGATGAAAGAGGTCATCATGGAGCCCCGTGTCGGCGGCCGCTGGTTCGAGATCGGCGAGGATGGCAGTCAATGTCAGTGGGGCGACGTACTCGCCTGGAGCCCGCCGGACCGGCTGCTCCTCGCCTGGCGCATTGGCATGGACTGGCAGTTCGATCCCTCGCTGCTCACTGAGGTTGAAGTGACCTTCACGGATGCCGGGAACGGCGAAACGGGGGTCCAGATCGTGCATAGCAAATTTGAGAACTACGGCGCCGACGCTGAGAAGGCGGCGCAGATTTTCGACGGCTGGAGCAGTACGCTGGTCCGGTTTGCCGAGGTAGTTCATGGGAGAGCGCCGCAGTGACCGCCGCCTCCGAACATGAGGGCCTAGTCGAAGCGCTAAGGCAGGCTGCATTGCAGGCCCCGGCGCTCACATCGCCGCACCTGCGCCAGGGCGCCGCGGCGCGGGCCAGCGGTGGCCCTGCCATAGAGGCGCCCTATGATGCCTTGGCCAAGCAGATCGGCGAGGCAGCCTATCGCGTCACCGATGCCCAGGTCGGTGCAGTGCTGACCGCAGCGGGTAGCGAGAAGGCTGCCTTCGAGGCCATCGCAGCCGCCGCGGTTGGTGCAGGGCTGCAGCGATGGGACATTGGAGTTCAGGCACTTCGCGAGGCCATCGATGCGACTGCCTGAGATCGATCGCGGTGATAGTTTTGGAAGCCGCCTGCTGATCGGCATCATCTCGTTGGTGTCGGGCATGCGCTTGCCCGATGCTGCCCGGGTCGCGTTCTATCACAAGGCGTTCTTCAATGGATCGATGGGCGCCTGGACGCAGAAGACCATGCGTGGGCCAAGCGACTGGACCATTGGCGAGCGCGAACTGATGGCCGCCATGGTCGCGAAGTGGAATGCCTGTCCGTTCTGCGTCGGTGCCCACGGCGCTATCGCGGCCAAGGAAATGCCGCGCCGCCTCGTTGATGAGGTGCTCGACGACTATCGGTCCGCGGAACTGCCGCCCGGCCTCAAGGCGACACTGGTGTTTTTGGAAAAGCTGACCCTGAGCCCAACCGAGATCACGCCTACAGATGCACAACTGGCCCTTCAAGCGGGCGTGACCGCCAGCGCTATCGAGGATGCGATCGCCGTCGCCGCGATCTTCGCCATCATAACGCGCTACGCCAATGCCCTGGCCTTCGCGATCCCGACCCAGGCAGAGTTCGACAAGGCGGGCGATATGCTGCTGAAACGCGGCTACGCTTAACGGCTTGGCGATGGGGCCGGCAGAAGTTTACTGTCGTAGGATCTTTTCCATCACCTTGCCCTTGGCGAGTTCGTCGATCAGCTTGTCGAGGTAGCGAATTTCTCGCATCGTGGGTTCCTGGATATCCTGCACGCGGACACCGCACACCACGCCGGTAATGAGCGCGCGAGACGGATTCATCTGTGGCGCCTGCGCGAAGAAATCCTCGAAGCTGGTCTTCTTGGCCAGTTCGTTATCCAGGCTCGCCTGGCTATGTCCCGTCAGCCAGCGGATGATCTGGTCGACCTCCGCTTTCGTGCGGCCCTTTTTCTCCGCCTTGACCACGTAGTGCGGATAAACGCTCGCTACGCTGGTCGCATAGATACGGTGGTTCTTGGTTTCCATGCCATCGTCCATGATCCGAAACGGTTATTCGAAGATAGGCCTGATCGGGGCTTTGTCGATACCAAGTGTTGAGGTGTCTGCATGGCGCCCCATATCGGATGCCGAGCTGGGTGTCGCGGGGATGGGAAGTTCAGAATCTAATGAGGGCAGTATCGGCCGTCCTCTCTGAATCCTCACGGACGAACGCGGATGATCGTCTTCCCCGTGCATCGCTCAGTGGGTATGCTCCGTTAACTTCATATTTCGGCTTCGCGTCTAGCTTTTTGGGAATATTACCCGAGATATTAAATGACCGCCGCAGCATTGATTTTGGCGATTAACCTGTTCACGGCATCGGTGCTTTCCGTCTCCTTTGCCGTTTTCTGTCGATGCCGACGGACCAAGCGTGGCGAGTTCCTGCTGGCTATCGCTTATGGCCTGGTTGCGCTTCATGCCTTGCTGGAGTTCGCGCAGCCGTTTCTCGCCACCGCCGAGCCTGGAAATTTCATCGTCTTCCTGACCTATCTTGGCGCCATGACGATCATGGTTGCCGGCGTTGCCCAGCGTCTTGCAGTGTTTGTTCCTCCGATGCTCCTCCTCGGTTTGTTGGGCCTCGGAGTTCCAATCTACCTTGCGTTGCTGGGATTGGAGCGGCACGATCCTGTTCGTCCCTTGCTCTATCAAACGCCCTTTGTGCTGGTGCAACTGGCTGGCTGTTGGGTGATCTGGCGCTCCAAACGCAATCTGCTGAATAGCCTGCTGCTGGGCGCATTTCTGATGAGCGCGATTGTCTTCGCCGCCAAACCGCTCCTCGCCTTCGCGCTCGGTATCGGGCCGAACACGCAATCGTTCCTCGCCAGCGACTATGGCGCCCTATCGCAGACCCTCGAAGCATTCTTCCTGATCTCGACTGGCGTGCTGCTGCTGTTCGCGGTGGCGCGAGACATGCTGATCGAAGTCACGCTACGCTCGGAAACCGACCAGCTCTCGGGCCTGCTCAACCGGCGAGGCTTTGAGGAACGCTGCGAGCGCGTGATCGCTGGCGCGGCCCATTCCAACGAACCCATGGTCATGATCCTGGCCGACCTCGATCACTTCAAGGACATCAATGACAGCTTCGGGCATGCAGTTGGCGATCGCGTGATCGCCGCGTTTGCCCGCGTCCTCCGAAGCAGCACGCGGGCCGCGAACGAGGCCTTTGTTGGCAGAGTGGGCGGCGAGGAGTTTGGTGTTCTGCTTTCCGGAGGCGTCGTTGAGGGACGGAACTACGCGGAGACCGCACGCAAGGCCTTCGCCGGCATGACGTTTGACGATATCGGCCCTCATAGCGCCTTCACCGCCAGTTTCGGGATTGCCGAATTCCAACACGGCGAGACGATGCCGGACCTACTCCGTCGGGCTGACTCGGCGCTCTATGAGGCCAAGCGCAGCGGGCGCAACAAGGTCCATGTCTCCCAGGCGTTGTCCGTCGTTCCAGACCGGGACAACCCTTCCCCAAGAAAAGCCGCCGCCCCCGACCCCGGCGGGCGTTAATCTCGGGCGTGCTGGCTTCATCTTGTGGGGAGCCACGCCGCCGCAAAAATGCAGGATAGCCATGTCCTCACCGGAGGCCGCGGGCTCGGCCAATGATCAGCGCGGAGAAACTGGCAACCGTCACTTTGCGATGTTATATGTATCTGACCATCTGACTAGGTTAGAACCATGCCCAAGCAAGCAGAACGGAAAAGCGCCAGGACCAATGAGCTCCTTCGGACGAAGGGACGGTGGAAGCTGGAGGACGCAAAAGCCCGCTTCAGCGAGGTAGTCCGGCATGCCCGCGAGGACGGCCCTCAGCATGTCACCGTGCGGGGGCATGACGCCGTTGTCGTCATGAGTGTCGAAGAGTTCGAACGCCTCGCCCCCAAAGCACCTAGAGCGCCATTCCTGCAGTTTATGGAAAGCCTCGCTTTGGACCAGCTCGATGTCGCACGCGAACCTGATCGCGGCCGGGATGTCGAGCTTTGAGGGGCTGGCTACTCGACACCAATGTTGTTGCCGCACTGATCAATCCGAACGGCGCGCCATCGGTGAAGAAATGGGCGACCGGCCAGGCCGAAGAGGCATTCTACCTCAGCGTTCTGACGCTTGCTGAGTACGACAAGGGCATCCACAATCTCGCCGACGGCCATGTCGACAGGCCGCGATATATGGCTGCCCGTGATGCACTTGCCGAGCGGTTCGACGATCGTGTGCTCTCTCTCACCGACCAGATCGTAAGACGTTGGGGCCGTATTTCAGGCGAGGTCAAACGCGCCCAAGGCCACGCTCCTGCCGTGATTGACACCTTGCTCGCAGCGACTGCCATCGAGCACGAGCTTTATCTGGTGACGCGCAACGTCAAGGATACAAAATCATCGGGTGCAACCATTTTTGACCCGTGGAATGACGACGCTGGCAAGTTTCCGTTGAGTCCTAAACGACGACGCCGGCCATAGGTCGAGGACCAAGCCCCCCGCCCGCCAGATCAATGGCTAAGCCTAAACGTAGTGCCGTGATTGCGTCATCCCATTCCGACTACTTCATGATTTATGTTCCCTGTATGTTCTTTCTGGCAATATGGTGCGCGCTGTTGAACGAATTACCGTGCTTCGCCAAGGTGATGTTATGATCAACGGTGTGTCGCCGGTACTCGGCCAGAAGCAGTCTGGGGCCTATTTTACACCGCGTGATGTTGCGCGGTCTCTCGTCAGTTGGACGCTCCGCAAGACCTCGGATCGGCTTCTCGATCCGGCATGCGGCGATGGCCAGTTTCTTTCCGTCCATCCCAATGCTGTCGGCGTCGAGCAGAACCCTATTTCTGCCGAGGCCGCCATCTCGGCGGCGCCCTGGGCTCTCGTTCACAATGGTGATTTTTTTGCCTGGGCCGCCGAAACGCACGAGCGCTTTGAATGTGCCGCGGGCAATCCTCCGTTTATTCGCTATCAGAGTTTCAAAGGCGAAGTTCGGCGCCGCGCCCTGGAGCTCTGCGCGCAACATGGCGTGCAATTTACGGGCCTGGCATCGTCTTGGGCGCCATTTCTCGTTGCAACCGCTGCCCTGCTCCAACCAGGCGGCCGCATGGCCTTCGTCGTACCCGCAGAAATCGGACACGCCCCCTACGCGGCGCCTCTACTGGAATACCTCGTGAGTTCATTTTCCGAGGTGCACATCATTGCCATTCAGAACAAGCTGTTTCCATCGCTCTCGGAAGATTGCTGGTTGCTCTACGCAGATGGCCACGGCGGTTCAACGTCGCGGATTGGCTTTACAGAGTGCTATGACTTCAAGCCCGGCAAGCAGCGCCCAAAGCCAACGACGCATATTGAGGTCGAAGAATGGAGAACCGTTTGGTCGCGTCGGCTGCGCGCCTATCTCCTTCCCCGGGAAATTCGCGACATCTATGCCGCCGCCGCGAGCGATGCCGCAAGCACACGTCTTGGCGATATCGCCAGCGTGGGTATCGGCTATGTCAGTGGCGATAATGACTTCTTCCACCTGCGGCCTTCTGAGGCGCAGCGGCTGAAGATACCAGCGGAATTTCTCCACCCCAGCCTGCGCAATGGGCGGGCGATGCCCACCAAGCAGATCACTGGAGCGACAGTGGAGTCGTGGACCAGAAACGATGACAAGGTCCTGCTGCTTCGTCTCACACGGGAGCAGGAACTGCCGGCAAGCGTGCAGCGATATCTCGACAGCAGCGCGGGCCAGGAAGCGCGTCTCAGCTATAAATGTCGGAATCGTGCCCCTTGGTATGCCGTACCAGACGTCCAGGTGCCGGACTTCATGTTGAGCTATATGTCGGGTCGTTCGGCAAATCTGGTCCGAAACCTTGCCGGGGTAACCTGCACGAACAGCGTCCATTCCGTGCGTGTGCGTGACGGCGCCCTGGCTGCCAAGTTGCTTCCGCAGTGGTCGACCCCGTTCGTTCGACTGAGCTGCGAGCTCGAAGGGCATGCGCTGGGCGGCGGCATGCTGAAACTGGAACCACGGGAGGCCACCCGCATCCTGTTTCCGGCTGAAGCCGTGCTTGCCCAAGTGGATGGTGAGGCACTGGAGGACGCAATCACGACACTCCAACGCTGGAGGCACTATGCCGACTGACCTGCAGGCTATCGTTCGCTGGATGGCCCTCTAGCGATTGTCGGTGCGAGGTCTCTTGGAGGCAGAAGATCACCGATTGCCAGATCCCAATCGTGCCTCTGAAATGTGAACTTACCATTGTCGCTGAGTTTTCCGGGCCATGTCTGCTGACCCTTCTCTGCAATCAACTGAGGCGGCGCCCATCCCACAAGAAGAGCTTCAGGGTCCTCGATGAGTTCCGTCTTGCCTGACACCTCAATAAAAACATGGATCGCGTTTTCGATCTCTTTCTTCCCAAGATTTACATTGTAGTTTAGGCGCGGCGGAAACGGGCTCTTTTGCCCCCGCATCTTGGTTTTGATCTCGAAGCGAACGCCGTTGACGATGAAATCGTCCTCCGGGACCTTTTTGGTATAGTCTTCTCGAAAAGGGGTATGGCTGGCGGAAAAGCCCTGCTGCGTCAGCCACAGTTGAAATACCAGCTCTCCATATTTGCCCTTCGCGTGGGACAGGACATCATTTCCCGGCTCAGCCGCGGGCGTGCTGTGTGCGCCTGCCCGCTGAGAATGCTCATGTACTAAGCGGCCCCAACGCCACGCCTCATGCCCGCATCCAGCAGGGATGGGAAGCGGCACGAAGGGGCGCTCAAGGCGCGGTGAAGGAACATTGGCCCCAGTCGGCGGCAGCTGAGTCATCTAAAATGCCTAAAGTACTAACGACGTAGAGTTGAAAGGCACGGTCGGCACCCCACGACGACATTGATATATAGCGATCGGGCCCTTCGCCCACTGGGAGCGAGCGGCTTGCCGACTCTTAAGCCAACTTATATATTATTCTGCATCATTGCGTATTTTTGATCGTTATCCTATATCGATATTCAGATCGTCAGAAGGGTCTGATACATCATACTGTATCGTACTCCGTGTGGTATTCAGGATAACAGATCATGGGATACAAAAGCGAACATCTTGTCAGCGAGATTAGAGAAGTTCGAGAGGCTTCCGGGCTCAGTCAGCGCGGTCTGAGCGATCGGACCGGCCAAAGCCAAAGCCATATCTCCCAGATTGAAAGCGGCAAGATGGAACCGGGCTTGTCCAGCTTCATAGACATGGCACGCGCTTTGGACCTTGAAGTCATGCTGGTCCCCAAAAAGCTGGTGCCTGGGGTTCGAGGGCTTGTGCGGTCCCAGGCTACGCCGGAAATGTACATCCACGCCGGCCAACCTAACGACAAGCTCTTTGCCCGTGCTGAACGGCTCATAAAACAGATCAAGCAGCGCCTCGGCACTTCGGCGGTTCTGAACCGCGTCGAAGAATATCTGCGCTTCCTGCGTCGAGTGAACCTCAGCGACAGGGAAATGCAGTTGGTACGGGAGCAGATTGCCCGCATCGAACGATATAAAGATCGACCGGACACCGAGGTGGTGACCCACGACGTAGCGCAGATACTGCAGCGATTGCGCAGCGACATTGCGCATAGGGCGTCATCCGAACCGAAACCCGCATATTCTCTTGACGATGGTGACAACGATGCCTGACGTCTCCGTTCTCGATGTCCGCCTAAGCAATCGTTCGATCGCGACGCTCACCCATCTTCAAGGTGATCGCACCATCTTTTCGTTCAACGACGACTATGTTCGGAACGAAGGGCGTCCGACGCTCAGTCTTTCATTCAAGGACAATCTTGGGAACCTGCTCACTGCCTTCAGGCCTGTGCAGCGCGTGGTACCGCCCTTTTTCTCCAATCTGCTGCCGGAAGGGCATCTGCGCCGCTATCTCGCCGAACGCGCAGGCGTGAACCAGCAGCGCGAGTTCTTCCTGCTTTGGATGCTGGGGCAGGATCTGCCTGGTGCACTTTCGATCCTTCCGCTGGAAGGCGAGGCAATGCCCCCCCACGCCGCCGTGGCGCTTCCCGAGAATGCAAAGCCCAATGCCTACCGCTTCTCGCTCGCCGGCGTGCAGCTAAAATTCTCCGCCTTGGAAAATGGACAAAAGGGAGGTGGCCTCACGATTCCAGCGGAGGGCGTCGGCGGTTCCTGGATTGTAAAACTGCCATCCCAACAGTTTTCAGGTGTGCCCGAAAACGAATTCGCCATGATGACTTTGGCCAGGATAATCGGCATGGACGTGCCCGATATCGAATTGATCGACGTTGCGGCGATTTCCGGCATGCCAGAAGGTATCGGGGAGATGAACGGTCAAGCCCTCGCCGTCAGCCGGTTTGACCGAACGAGCGAAGGTGCTGTCCACACCGAGGATTTCGCCCAGGTTTTCGGGGTCTTTCCCGACGACAAGTACAAGCGAGCGAGCTACGCCAATATTGGTCTTGTGGTTGGCACGGAAACGGGCGACGCTGGCACTGCGGAATATATCCGCCGCCTAGTGTTCAGCGCGTTGATCGGCAATGGCGACATGCACCTTAAAAACTGGTCGCTCATCTATCCTGACGGTCGAACCGCGGCGCTGTCGCCGGCCTACGATCTCCTATCGACAATTCCATATATGGCCGGAGAGGACACCGCCGCCCTCAATTACGTGCGGACCAAAAAGATGACCGAGTTCGACCTCGACGAACTCAAGCGCCTTGCAGCCAAGGCGATGCTTCCGGAAAAGCTGGTGATCGACGCCGCGACCGAGACTGTGCAGCGCTTCCGGCAAGCCTGGGCGGCCGAAAAGGCGAACCTTCCACAAGCTGCCAAAGTAACCGAGATGATCGACGCCCATGCGGCGACCGTTCCTCTCTATAGTCAGCTGGGTTGAAATCGACCTAGGACACCTTCACCTGCTCCGGAATCCACGATGGCGCTCGAAAGTCGCTAGAATCCCTTTTTGCTGCGCGAACTAATTGCCAATTTCCTAATCAGTTCATCAGGGATAGGCTTACTCACCGAGAACGTAACTCCGGTCTTGGTTGCCTTGAGTTTCAAAGAAGCGATCTCGTCTGCATGGGCAGCAATTGCACCCGGGTCGACATATAGACCGCATTGTTTACTGAAGGCAGCATAGCCCGCGATAATCGTTTCTTCGATCTGAAATCCGGGCATATCGTACTTCATGACTTCTTCGGCGTCTGGTAGTGCCCGCGATAGCTGTGCACGCAGTTGACCCAACATGGTGCGAAACTGCTCCGGTGCCGCAGCTATATAGACGTCATGGTTATCCTTCTTCGTCATGCTGACAGTATGCCTTTGAGCATGTCCAAAGGCAACAAATGGGGCGCTAAAGCTCTTGATGCCGCCGTGTGTCTCGGCGGTCCTAGAAGCCTCGGCTTGATCTTAAGGACAGTCCATGGGGTAGCGGTAGATTCAATCACCTCCCCCGAGCGTTCCGATACGTGATGGAACGCCAATAGAGTTGATATCCGGACATTATGGCGGCGTCTGACACAGGCCCCCCTGTTCCGATCGTGGGGCGCTCGGTGGCTCACTCACGATCTAGGCCCAGTACGGAGCCAGGTTTGGAAACGTGGGCGACCGGTAGAACCGATGTTCGATTACGATAAGATGCCTGCGCGTTTCGAGTTTTGAGGTTTTATGTCTGAAGTCGACTGGCTGAGCCATCTCCTGCAAATCATCACCGTTACCGGCCAGCTTGAGGTCCGCTGCGCCTATGGTGCGCCATGGCGCGTTGCCTGGGACCGGGCCGCGGCGAACGAAATTCCCTACCACGTCATCGTCAAGGGCCGGGCCATTTTCGAGGATCCGGAGACGAAAACGGCGCGGGAGCTGGTGAGCGGAGATATCGTGCTGCTGCCTCACGGTGCGGCGCATGTGCTGCACGACGGTAGCGGGCAAACGCCAATCCGGACACACGAAAGCGTGGGTTCTGCCGGATGGATGCTGAGCGAGAACGACGGCCAGGGCGAGCAACTGGATCTGCTGTGTGGGCGGTTTTTCGTCGCGCCGCCCCATGATCGCCTGATCCGCAACTACCTGCCCACAAATCTAGTGGCGCGGGCTATGGACGGCCATGGAGAAGAGGAGCAACGGGTCCGCTTCCAACCAACTTGGCCAGTCTGGTCGGGCTGATGCGAACGGAGTCCGCCGGCGACCGAGCCGGAGGACGCGCCATTCTCAACGCGCTTTCTTCGGCCCTGTTCACACTGGTGCTGCGCGCGGCGAGCGAATCCGGGAAAGCCCCCGAAGGCTTGCTGGCCCTGGCCGGCCATCCGCGGCTTGCTCCAGCCATTGCGGCGATGTTCGCCGATCCGGCACGGCCTTGGAAACTGCCCGATCTGGCCGATCTGTGCGGCATGTCGCGCGCCACGTTCATGCGCCAGTTTCAGGACAAGTTAGGTCGCTCCGCCCTCGACTTCTTGACCGATCTGCGCATGAGCCTGGCCGCCAACGAGCTGAAGAAGCCGGCGATCAGCACCGAGGCTGTGGCCGAGACGGTCGGGTATCAATCCGTTTCGGCATTCCGGCGTGTATTCGCCGAAAGGATGGGGATGACGCCGGGGGAATGGCGGCGACTGGCGCACAAGGGCGAGTAAGACGCGCGGCGGGGATCCCACGCGCACAATTTGATCCTTTCGCGCATCATATTGAGCCGATCCAGGCTCGAAATTATCACCCGTCCCCGTAAATTAGGCTCCGCAATCACTTGATGAGGGAGCCACCCAATGAACTACATCAACGTCGCCACCAGCCGAACCCGCAACCGGCGTAGACGCCGAAATCTACGAGCTGATCGGCAAGAGCGAAGACACTTTCGCGACGAATGCCGTCATCGAAACCATCCTGAGCCGCAGCGCCGCCAAGTACTACGACGCGACCGCCACCCTGAGCGACGATCAGATCCGCGACCTGGTGCGGATCGGCACTGCCGCGCCGACCTCCTTCCACCTGCAGAACTGGCGCTTCATCGCCGTACGCTCGCCTGAAGCGAAGGCGCGGCTGCGTCCGATCGCCTGGAACCAGCCCGCGATCACCGACGCCGCCGTGACCTTCATCATCATCGGCCAGCTGGCCGATGCCAGCACCGTCCCCGATCGCCTGGCGCCGGTCGTGGAAGCCGGCATCATGCCGGCACACCTGGTGCCGGAATGGGAAATCCCCGCCCGCGGCCTCTATGACGACCAGCCGCAGCGCCAGCGCGACGAGGCGGTACGCTCCGCCACCTTCGGCACCGCGGCGATCATCTATGCGGCCCGCTCGCTGGGCTGGGGGTCGACACCGATGATCGGTTTCGACGCCGAGGCGGTGCACAGCGAGTTCGGCCTGGCCGAAGACGAAGTGCCGGTGATGCTGCTGACCGTCGGGCCGGAGCGCGCCGGCAACTGGCCGCAGAAGCCGCGCATGCCGGTCGCCGATGTGCTCGACTTCGCATAATTCTCAATTAATTCAGAAGCTTATGGAGACCATGATGGCAAGAACTGCTGCTCTGAAGCCGGAACAGGTGCCGGCTGACTCGAAATCAACCCTCGATGCGTTCACCAAGAACATCGGGTTCACCCCAAATATGATGGCGGCCTTCGCGCAGAGCCCCATCGCGTTCAACGCCTGGGCCACCCTGCTCGGCTCCCTGAGCAAAGTGCTCGACGTGAAGACGCGCGACAGTATCGGCCTCGCCGTCTCCGAAGTGAACGGCTGCAACTATTGCCTGACGGTTCACAGCTTCACGGCCGAACATATGGCCAAGCTGCCGGCCGATGACATCATTCTCGCCCGGAAGGGTCATGCCACCGACCCGAAGCGGGACGCCGCCGTCCAGTTTGCACGCAAAGTCATCGAGACCCGCGGCCATGTCAGCGACGCCGATCTGAAAGCGGTCCGCGATGCTGGCTACACCGACGCGAACATCATCGAGATCGTCGCGCTGGTGGCCATGTACTCGCTGACGAACTTCTTCAACAACGTGTTCGATCACGACAAGGACTTTCCCGCCGTCGCACCGGCCGGCTCGATCTGAGCTCTGTCCTCTCGCAACCTCACCAAGCCATTGGGATCGATCACATGAACATTCTCCATATTGACTGCAGTCCGCGTCAACAATCGCATAGCCGCCAGCTTTCGGCGGCGATCGTCGAAAAGCTGCTTGAGGTTGCGCCTGGGGCGAGCATCACGCCGGCGTGATTTGGGGGCCGAACCCCTGCCCCACACCGTGGCCGACTACGCGGCTGCCCTGTCGTCGCCGGCCACGTTGGCGGCCCCGCCGAAGGGCGCTCTGGATCTTTCCGAAGCGCTTATTCGGGAAGTCGAGGCGGCCGATGCGATCGTCATCGGAACGCCGATGTACAACTTCACCATCCCCTCGGTCCTCAAGGCGTGGATCGACCAAATCCTGCGCGTCGGTCGCACGATGAAGTCGACGCCCGCCGGGAAGGTGGGAATGCTTCGGGACCGTCCGGTGTTCATCGGCGTCGCTTCCGGTGGCGTCTTTACCGGCGATCGAGCCAACCAGCCGGATTTTCTCACGCCTTATCTGACGCTGGCGCTGAACTCCATCGGGCTGAAAACCCTGCAATTCCTCCCGCTGCAGGCCACTGCGTTCCTCGACCGGGACCAGGCGCGAATTGGCGAGGGAGAAGGCCTTGGCAGCGATCGATCTGACGGTCGTGCGAGAGCTTCGAAGCGTCGATGACTGGCCCGCAGTGCTCCCAAGCATCGGTAGACCGTATCACGATGCCCGCCCTGCTCCGGGGAGCGCCGCCCTAGCAGCATTCTGAGGGCGCGCCGCAAGCTTTTGGCACGCCCGCATCATAACCCTCCGGCCTCCGCCGGACCATCGAACACGAGGTCTCCTGATGATTTTACCGACCGCTACGCTTCCCCAAATCGGCGACAGGATCACCGACAAATCAGCACCGCCCGATGACAGCGCCGTCCGCGAATGGATCGGACCAGAGGCGTTCGAGCATTGGGCCGAGCTGCGGAACTGGATCGACGAATTCTACCCCGGCGTTTTCGCGCCGGACTGGCTCTATGGCGGCAAGAACCGCGGTTGGTCCTTGCGCTACAAGAAAACCAAGGCGTTCACCACCTTGGTGCCGGAATACCGGCCGGCTTTCGGCTGTCGTGGTCATGGGCGGAGCAGAACGAGAGAAGTTCGAGGAGCGGCGCTATGTCTGGCGCCCGCAATTGGTCAAGCTCTACGATGAAGCCAAAACCTATATCGACGGAAAATGGCTGACGATTGCCATCTCATCGGCAGATGATCTGCATGATGTGACGGAGCTTCTGACCATGAAGCGCCCGCCCAAGTTGGGCGATTGAAGGTCACAAAAATCCTGGATTGGCGGCGCGATGGCTTCGATTCCGCGCCGGCAAATTACCCCCGAACCAACAAATGCAAAAGGAGACAATTCCATGAAAGCGATCGTAGTGACGGACCAGGCTGCCGGAACGGCCGGGATGAAGCTGGTGGAGCGGCCCGAGCCGCAGGCGGCGATTAACGATGTCGTTGTTCAGATTCATGCGTCGGGGTTCGTGCCGACCGAATTGGAGTGGCCCTCGACCTGGGCCGATCGGCGTGACCATGACCGGACGCCATCGATCCCCGGGCACGAACTGGCCGGAGTGGTCACCGCTCTCGGCTATGGCACGACTGGTCTTTCGGTGGGGCAGCGCGTGTTCGGGCTCGCCGACTGGCATCGCGACGGCACGCTGGCGGAGTATGTGGCCATGGAGGCCCGCAACCTCGCGCCATTGCCCGGCGATGTCGACTTCACGGTGGGCGCCAGCCTGCCGATTTCCGGCCTGACCGCCTGGCAGGGACTGTTTCAGCACGGCCGCCTGCAGGCGGGGCAGAGCGTCCTCGCGCATGGCGCGGCCGGCGCGGTCGGCTCGATGGTGACGCAGCTCGCACGAGAGGCCGGCGCCTATGTCATCGGCACCGGACGCGCCGCCGACCGCCAGAAGGCGCTCGACTTCGGCGCGAATGAATTCGTCGATCTTGAGAACGATGTCCTCGAAGACGTCGGCGCAGTCGATCTGGTATTCGATGTCATCGGCGGCGACATCCAGAAGCGGTCCGCGGCCCTGATCCGAGCCGGAGGTACGCTGGTGACCGTCGTCGGGCCGGCCGAGGCACGGCCCGCGGATGGCCTGGCGATCGACTTCGTCGTCGAGTCCGATCGTGCCCAACTGAGCGAGATCGTCCAGCGGGTGCGAGATGGACGGCTGCGGACCAATATCGGCAAGGTCTCGACCCTCGAAGACGCCGTCGCGACCTTCAACTCGACCGAGCGCCACGCGGGCAAGACGGTCATCCGCGTCCGTCCGTGAGTACCCTGGGGAGAGAGGGCGGTTCCTCTCTCCCCGATTATCGTCCGCGCATCTCACCGGGCCCCGCGCTGACCTCGCCCATTTTCAGTTCTCCGGGGCGCGGCCTGTCCGGGTTGTCCCCCGCCGCCCAAAAATTGCCCTTCAATCAGCTGTGGAGCTCATGACTGAGATCGGGTGGAAGGCGGTTGGTCTGCTTCGGAACTGGACTTTGGAAAAGTGGACATTGTCTGCGGCAGAAAGGGGAGCGCCATCCGTCACGGGCTGGCGGCTAGCGCTGGAACGTGAGGTGGATGGTGCCGCTCTCGGCCGTTTCCGACGTGACGGTGTAGCCGGCTTCCAGCCCGCGTAGCTCGTCCCAGAGACGTATGCCCCGCCCCAGCAGAATTGGGGTAATGGCAACATGCAGGCGGTCCACAAGCCCGGCCTTGAGATAGTCGCGAACCATGGTTGGGCCGCCGCCGATCCGCACATCCTTGCCGTTTGCAGCCGTCACGGCCTGTTGCAGCGCATCAACCGGGTCCGCCGAAAGGAAGTGGAACGTGGTGCCGCCAGCCATCTCGATGGAAGGGCGCGGCGTGTGCGTCAGGACGAAGACCGGGCAGTTGAATGGCGGCTCGTCACCCCACCACCCTTTCCAGTTCGGATCATCGGGAAAATTGTGCAGCCCGAACTTGCCGGCCCCCATGATTTCGGCGCCGATGTTGACGAAGTAGTCCTTCGCATATGCATCGTCGATGCCGATGGTGCCCTTGCCGCTGGTGTCCTTGAGCACGCGCTCCCGGAACGTCCTCGTGGCAACATAGGCACCGACCAGGCGCGACCAGTCGGGGCCGAACGGGTTTTCAGGCGTCTGGTCCGTCGTTGTTGCGAAACCATCGAGCGAGATAAGAAGGTCGACACGAACTGCCACTGGAGCGCTCCTGAACACTAAGGTAGTCACCTTCATAATTGCAGCCAAACACTAAGGCAAGTGCCTTTTTATGCTTGACCAGCCCGCGCGGCCGCTTTACCGAGCTATATGCCCTACCATTCGACGCCCCTCGACCTCGCCTTTCACGCCCTCAGCGACCCGACCCGCCGCGCGGTGGTGTCGCGGCTGGTTGAGGGCGAGCTGCCGGTGAGCGCACTGGCCGAGCCTTTCGACATGGCGCTGCCCTCCTTCGCCCAGCATCTCAAGGTGCTGGAGGATTGCGGATTGATCGCCAGTGAGAAGCGCGGGCGCAGCCGCTGGTGCCGGCTGGAGCGGGCGCGCTTCGCCGAGGCGGCAAACTGGATGGAAGCGGAGCGCCGACGCTGGGCCGAGCGGCTCGACCGGCTGGAAACCTATTTGGACAAGACGGAAGAGAACGACGATGGAAAAGCTGTTTGAGACCTGGTCGCTCGACCGTGAGATCGTGCTGGTTAAGGTGCTGAAGCACCCGCGCCATAAGGTCTTCGCCGCCTGGATGGACCCCGAAGCGCTGGCGCAATGGTATGGGCCGGCTGGCCTCAGCATCGAGAGCCACAAGGCCGATATCCGCGAGGGCGGGGAATGGCGCTTCGACATGGTGGGCGTGTTCGAAGGCCAAAAGCAGCGCTTCCCCAATCTCATGCGCTTCTTGAAGGTCGTGCCGAACGAGCTGATCGTGGTGGAATATGGTACCCCGGACCCTAGCGACCCGGAGCGCTTCTACATGACGATTACCTTCGATGAGCAGACCGACGGCAAGACCGTGCTGACCATGCGTCAGCTCCACCCCAGCCGCGAACGCCGCCAAGTGGTCGTCGGCTTCGGCGCAGTGGAGTATGGGCTGCAGACGCTGGACGGCCTCGCCACTTGGCTTGACGGTTGAGCGGCTCATCTGGAGCATTGGTGGTCGCCGCCACAGCGCCCTAAACGACCGCGTTGAGGACTGTGCGGCCTAACCGCGAACGGCGGAAATGAGGCCGGAAGCGGTTAGGCTGCCACGCGCCGCCGGTAAACCTAGCTTCATGCGCCGGCTCCGATTGCGCCATGGCGGTTCGCCAGGTCACGCCACTTTCGGGTGAGTTATGGCGTCTCGCAATCAGGCTGGGACATAGGTCAGCCTGATTACATCGCCGTCGAAGCGATCATTGCCGGCCAGACGTAGCGGCGGCCGCGGGCCGGCGAAAAAGGGCGTGCCGTGCCCAAGCACGACCGGGTGCAGGTAAATCCGATATTCGTCGATCAAGCCCAGATCGGTAAGGCTGCCTGCCAGATCTGGTCCGCCGACTTCAATCTCGCCGTCCACCTCAGCCTTGAGCCGGCGGATTTCCGCTACGATATCGTCTCCGAGCAGCGTTGCGTTTGGCCCGACGGTTTCCAATGTCCGTGAGACCACCCATTTTGGTGCCTTGCGCCACGCCAGGGCGAACTCGCGCTCGGCGGCACCCCAGCCAGGCTGGTCGTCGTCCCAATAGCGCATGGTTTCGTAGAGGCGGCGGCCATAAAGGCTTCCGGCGAGGCCTCGCGTTTGATCGATAAACTGGCGAAACAACATTGGGCTTGGTGCGAACGGGAAGCGATCGTGATCGACGAAGCCATCCAAGGATTGGTTCATTCCAAAGAAGAATCTAGCCATGCAGTAGCTCCCATTGACCGATGCCCGATCGACCGCGTTCATTTGCGCCCGACACTATGGCAGCAGTCGGCGCAACGTAAAACCACTCCGATTCTGCAACCGGTTTTATGGTGCCCTATGAGACTTAGACGCTTCGGAGGTCGACGCTGCAGTTTTCGATCTTTCCTGACCGAAGCATCGAGGGGATCGCCTCCAACATGCTCATTGCTCACGCGCGGCCGGCGTCGAGGGTGGCGAGCAGTTCGTCCAGCTGCTCGAACTGTTCGGGCGTGCCCTCCATCCCGCCCAGGGATTCATCGAGCGCTTCCTTGGTGGGATAGACTTCGCTGAAGGTCAGCAGCGTCTTGCCGCCATCTTCCACGAAGGTCACCGTGGAAATGGCGCCGTTCTCGCTTTCTTCATTGGTCCAGACGAGCCGCGTCGGCGGCACCACTTCGATATATTTGCCGAAGAAGGCCCAGGTGTTTTCCGCGTCCTTGCCGAATTCGAGGCGGTAGGTGCCACCGGTGCGCACATCCATCTCGCAGGAGCGCAGCGGCACGCCGATGGACTTGGGCACCCACCAGCGCGCGAACAGCTCGGGATTGGTCCAGGCCTCGAACACGATCTGGGCCGGAGCATCGAAGATGCGCGTTACCGCAATCTCGCGCTCGGATGTCCGCTTCACCACGGTTCGACCCTTGGCCAGGACCGAACCATTCTCTTGTCTATCGTCCATCACTCTTCTCCTTGCGTTTGAGGTCTTCGACAACCTGGTCCAACTGGTCGAAACGGGCATCCCAAAGCCGGCGGTACCGCTCGATCCATTCCGCCTCCTGCTCAAGGCGGCTGATGCCGAGCCGGCAGGTGCGCACGCGCCCGATCTTCTCGGTGGTGACCAGCCCCGCCTGTTCGAGGACGCTGATATGCTTCTTCATGCCCGTGAGGGTCATGCGGAACGTCTCGGCAAGATCGGTGATCGAGGCGTCGGAGCGCCCGAGTTGCTCCAGCACTCCCCGCCTTGTGGCATCCGAAAGCGCGGCGAACGACGTATCAAAGCGGGCTTGATAAAACTGAACCATGTAGTTCAGTATAGAGGATAGCCAGCGATATACAAGGGAAGGAGAAGGTTTGGGACGGTGGCGTTGCGGCGAGCAGCTCGCGGCCGGCTGCTGGATGGGATGATCGATCCGCTCCTCGAAAAGCAGCTCTTTGTCCGCTACGCATTTTTCGACCTGATGATTGGCAATGTCGATGGCCATGCCAAGAATTTCTCGCTCTTCCATTTGCCCGGTGGGAGGCGGAGGACGACGCCGCGATACGACGTGATGCCCACGGCGCTCGACCGCAGCACGACCGCCGATCTGGCCTACCGGATCGGCAATGCCCAAACCATACCCGAAATCACCCAGGCGGACGTACACGGCTTCCTTTCGACCCTCGGTTACAAATCCGAAGCCGGTCGCCGGCGCATGCTCAATCGCATCGTGCCGGAACTGTTCGCCCTCCTCGACAGCCAGCTTGATCAGTTACAGAAGCAGGGTCTCAAGGATTTCGCCGATCTTATCGGCACGAATATCCGCACCCTTGCTGGGAGTCTCGGCTTCGATGTCCTCCGGAAGGCCGCCGATCGGGATACTTATGTCCGCGATGGAATTTAGCGGTTTTTTGAAAGCCGCAAGGGTCTCGTCAGAGCCAATTCCAACACTGAAAATACGACGAAATCCGCCCCATGTTTGAAGCGCCGGGCCAAACTCGCGCGCGATCCAGACTTCGTAATGGATGTGTTGCGCGTTGGCACGGCCAAATTGCGGACTGGCCAAAAGTGTAATGCGTCCGCCCAAAGGGGGGGCCTCTACCCCCCCCCGGGGAGAAGAGTGTACGGGCCCTTAGATTTCGGATGGCCCTCAGATCAGGCTTATTCACCTGTAGCCGCCAGCGAGGCGGCAATGTCCGCAATGGAGCGGAACAGGACAAAGGCATCATCACGCGAGGCGGTGAAGCCTCGGCGGGTCCAGAAGGCTGCAGCATCCCGATCGACGGCATTGACGACGAGAGCACGCCCCCCGATCAGACGAGACGCCTCAACGCAGCGCGTCAATGCATGTTTGAGCAGCCCCGTGCCCACTCCACGGCCCGCCCATGAGATATCGGTTGCCAATTGTCCCAGCAGTAGACAGGGCACGGGGTCAGGCGGTTGACCTGTCCGGATGGACCTTGGCATCGCCGCCGGCACGATGGCAGTCGGCGCAAGGCCATAGAAGCCGACGACGCGCCCTGCCTCATGCACCACCATCACGGCGGTAAATCCCTTGTTCTGGTTGGAGAGGGCACGGTACTGCAACCAGTGATCGAGCACCGGCTTTCCGCAGGAAAATGCCGAGACCTCATGATGCGCTGCCAGCGGTTCGGGAACGGACAGAGCCACGGATCAGTTGCCGCCGGCTTCTGTTTCCCAAGGGGCGGCCCGGCGCATGACCTCGACCATTTCGGGGACCGGGCGGCCGGGCTGTGCCAAAGCCTCCATGAAGGCGCTGAACCCTTCTGCACTCATGCGGATCGGCATAGCCTGCATAATGACATCTTCAGCTTCCCGCACCGCGGCATCGCGGACGAAATCGGTCCGCGAGCGACCACGCAAGCTGGCAGCGCGATCAATCATGGCGATGTCGGCTTCGGGTAATCGCATCGAAAGCGGATGATCCTTGCGTTCGGTACTGTTCGGCATGGGTAACCTCCATGATGTTACGGTCGGAGTATAAGGATCGTGTAGTGCAAAATGCAATACAAAACCTCGATGCCCAACCCCAAAATGTGGCACGATCCGCTGAACGCCACCCACGTTGTGCTAGGCGCCGCTGTAGCCGTGGCCACCGGTTCGGACTTGCTGAAACCCTCTGAACCCGCTGAGCATTAAGGGTGGAAGTGCCCATAAGTCCGCGAAATGGGGTTTTCAGTGGCAAATTGGGTCGCCGCACGCTATTTTACGACCATGAACAAGCACGCTGTCATTGCCATGCTAAAACAGCACCGTGCCGAGCTCGAGCGGAAGGGTGTGCAGCATGCTGCCCTATTCGGCTCGCTCGCACGTGACGGAGCGCGTCCGGAGAGCGACATTGACATCATGATCGAGCTCGACCCGCAGACCACGCTTGGCGTGTTCGAGTATGTCGGCCTCAAGGACTACATTGCCGCGCTCTTCGATGGCCCGGTCGATGTGGTCGATCGTGCGGCGTTGAAGCCCTATGTTAAACCGGCCGCGGTCAACGACGCCATTTATGCCTTCTAGGGACGCGCAGCGGGTCCTGGCGACCATCAAGCACAACATCGTCCTGGCGCGGCAGTTTCTGGCCGACCAGACGCCTTCGCCGACAACGCCATGGCGGTCTATGCGGTCACACACTGCCTGGAGATTATCTCAGAGGCGTCGCGCCGGTTGCCGGACGACATGAAGCAGCGTCACCCTGATGTGCCTGGGACGAGCATCGCCGGCGCCGGCAATGTATACCGCCACGACTATGAAGACGTGGCCAGCGCCTTCGTGTGGAAGACAGTGCGAAGCGAATTGGACGGCATCACCAGGGCCGTCGAGGCAGAGCTGACCAATAGCCAAAACTGAGGCCTGTTGATCTTCCAGCCACAGCAACTGATGAGTTCATCCAACGAAAATATCGCAACGATCGGCAGCTTTCCGCCTGACGCGTTCCTAAGCAGCCGATCCGCTGTCGGCCCCCAAGCGGTCATTCCGGCCGCAGACAGCCAATGCTGAAAAGGGGGAGAAAGCTGCTCTTGGGAAATCGATTTTACGTGGTTTTCGCACCAATTTTTGCCAGCGACTAAAGCCTCGAAAATACGACGAAATCCGCCCCATGTTTGATTGGACGGACTGAGAATCAGTGCACACGAATTGTGCATGACACCGTATAACTATTTGATATGATTGATTAATCAACGTTATCCATCACCAAGGCGATCCAGAGCGAGCCGCAAGCCGCAATCTTCGTGTTCGGGAGCGCCGCACGGCTCAAGCTCTGGTAGCGAAACATTTTCTGCGGCGAACATTATTGTGCCTCCTTACGCATGACTGACGGCCACAATAGATGGGTGCGACCTGATCAAATAGGAAGCAAGAAATGATTTTGATGACTGGCGGCTCCGGCCAACTATCCACCCTTGTTGCGCAGCGCGCCGCCGCCAAAGGTCTGAAATTTCTGGTTGGGAGCCATAAGATCACCGATCACGCCGCAGGGAAGCGGAGAATCGACTTCGATGATCCTCGCTCGCTCGATTTTAGCGGCGTTCGAACGCTTTTCATGGTTTCCGCCGGATATGGCGAAGACGATGTGGTGATCGCTCGGCACGGCGCGGTTATTGCCGCCGCCGAACAGCAGGGGGTGAGCCATATCCTCTATACGAGCCTCACCGGGACCGGCGATCACCTCGGCTTTGCTCCCACCCACCGCTGGACCGAACGGCGTTTGCGGCAGAGCCCTCTTCACTGGACCATTCTGCGGAACGGGCTTTACGCCGAATTGATCGGGGCCTTTGCCACGCCGGTTGATGGCGTGATCCGTGCGCCATTCGGCGACGGACGCGTCTCATCGGTTGCGCGTGAAGACCTTGCCGATGCCGCCATAACCGTTTTGTGTGACCCCACCTCCCATTCCAACATCATCTACGAGCTGGCCGGGACGCAAGCCTGGGGTATCTCCGATCTGGCCCGGAAACTGGCCATCGAATATTCCCCCAGCACTTTGTCCGAAGAACGCCAGAGGCTTTCCGCGTTTCCTTTGCTGCCGTTTCAACCTGCAATGTTCATGTCGATCTACTCCGCATCAGCGGCCGGCTTTCTTCAGGCGAAGAATACCGACCTCCTGAAATTGATCGAAAACCAGCCAAGGGATACGCTTCAATTGGCTGCCGTGACGGCATCGGCCGCCATAGCCTGATATATCCGCCGCTGTCGCAGAATTCCTGAATTCCATACCGGCGCGACGCAACAGTTACAGAAGGAAGAAACACCGCATCATGAGCGCTGCCATCAAGATAGCTTTCCGCAAAGCCATTGGCGAAGATACAGAGGAAATCCGTCAGGTTGTTCGTTCGGCTTACGCGAAGTGGGTGCCACTCATCGGCCGCGAACCACGCCCTATGGTGGCAGACTACGATCGCGCGGTAAAAGAACACGATATCGATATGCTCTATGCCGATGGCGCCTTGGTCGGATTAATCGAAACGATGCAGCATCCGGACCACCTCTGGATCGAGAACATTGCCGTATCACCTGGTGCACAGGGCAGAGGCTTCGGGAAAAGGCTGCTGGCACTTGCTGACGAAAAGGCAGCGCAATCGGGTTGTCGTGAAATCCGGCTTCTCACAAATGAAGCCTTCACAACAAACATCGCGCTTTATAAGCGCGTCGGCTTCGGAATTGACAAGAAAGAGCCGTTCCACCTGGGCGGCGTCACTGTCTATATGAGCAAGCGGCTGCGCGATGCCGTGATTGTTCTATAATGGGGAACATGTACAATGATGAAATTCTGTCGCTAATTTCTACGTTTTGATTCATTGCAAAAGTCAGCGGTGTACGCAAAGCAGAGACTGGGAGTTTGCGAGCTATAGATGCAGATCACCTTTCAGACACTTACAGCCGACGATCTCCGTGAAGTTCGCAGATGGTTTGAGGACATTGAGCTTTCACGCCGGCTGTCCTTCCCGACTGATGAATGGTTCGCCTATGTGACGGCTGGAGATACTGCTCACTGTTGGCTCGCTTTTGCGGCTGGCCAGCCTATAGCCCAAGTGCAAGTTGACCGGGGAAATGCGGGGAATGGCTATTTTGATTTCGCCGTGCGTCCCGATCTGCGAGGCCAGAGGGTCGGGGTGGCCGTACTTTCTGCATTTCTATCCGGGCCGGGGCGAGCCTATTCAGTTCTGGAAGGCCAAATAGAGCCTGACAATGCGGCCAGCCTGGCGTGCTGCCTGCGCTGCGGATTCACGATCTTACCGGAACGGGATGCGGACGGCTTCATTCAAGCAATCTACCATTCGTCGCCATTCTCCTAAGTTTCGCGCATGGTGAAAGACGGTCTCAGGCCAAGCCGAGGAAAACGGCCGGCACCGGATGACGGAAAGCATGGTTTCGTCATCGAGCCGCCCGAGAACACGGGATCGTCAAGCTGAGTGCCGCAAAAAAACAGTCGCGCAACTTTGACTTTTGCGACAGAAATTCCCCTTCAGAAAATGGGCTTACCGTGCCCTCACCAAGCGTCCTTCTGCTATGCCGGTGAAGGCGCACCTCATACTCTTCCTGCTTTCACTTGATGAGCGGAGAACCTCATTCGCGAAATCGCCAAAAGCGGCTTTTCAATAAAGCTGAAGCTGGCCAATGCGATGGCAATGCAGGCCACAACAACTGCTATGCCCGAAATCCATGGGAGCACATTGGCACCCGCAACGATAGGAGTGAGTGCAAGCAACACGATGGGATGCGTGAGGTAGAGCGAATAGGACGCATCGCCGAGCCTGGCCAGCAGACGCGGCGCATAAAGCCGGAAATGGTTTTCCAGAGTGAGGCAACCGGCGACAAGCATCAATGCAGGCAGTCCCTGGGCAATGGTTCTTGGCAGATCGAAGCCAGACGCCATCACCAGCGCGGATACGATGGCCAAGACAGTCGCCGAGACGCCCAGTAGGTCAGGCAGTCGTCGTAATCTGCCGGCCAGGTGCCCCAGAGCCATGCCGGCAAGGAATTCGAACAGCATTGGCGTGGTATAGAAAAACAGCACGGTCTCTTCGGCGGGCTCGAAGACGATGCGCGCGGCGATAGCGGTGGCGAAGACGATACCAATCGCTGCCATTTGGCTCAGCTTGCCAAAGCTCATTGTGGCCGCGAATAAAATATAGAACAGGATTTCCAGGTTTAGTGTCCACCCCACCCCCAAGACAGGTTGGACATAGCCGGTAGCTTGGTCGAGATAGGGTACAAAAAGCAGGCTGTTAATGAGATCATGAGGGGTGCTGACCCGACCGGCAAACACCCAAAGCGCTGCGGCCATAAGGCAGGTCATGACCCAATAGAACGGGACTATCCGTGTAAGGCGTTGTTTCAAGAACGCAAAATGATCCGGACGCCGGCTTTCCGTCGAGAGCACCATGACGAAGCCGCTGATGACGAAAAATATGTCAACGCCACCATTGAGCAGCGGAACATTTAAATCCGGCACATTCAGTGCGGCGGGAAGATGGTAGACAACAACCATCAGAGCCGCCAGGCCGCGCAGAACCTGTATCGATGTATATTGCTGAAGCGGACGCCTGGCGGCGCTGTCTTTATGCAGGAAGGTGCTCATCGAAAATGCCCCGCGCTTAGGGCACCGGGATTAGCATTGCGTAATGGTCAAGTCGTTCATTGATTGCCAGTTTAATTAATACCGAAAATTTTAGTAAACTTCGTGGCGCCCCATACTGCGCTACAGCATTTGCACCTTGATCTTGCACAATGATCCTGGCCGGCTCCGGCCGCGGCCTCTCGGCACGTCGCCATCGTGGTCAGCCGCCGGTTTCAATTATCATCTTGAGCATCGAAAACCTGCTATAGACCGGCTTAACCGTCCTTCCGAGGCGATTTTCGCTGATTTGTGATGGCTGCAGTGGGAGTGACTATGCTCGACGTCAACTTGAGCCGCGGCGCGGGAGAGGAACAAGTTCTTCTCGAGCCAGGGGCATTGCAGCACGCCATCTTCAACAGCGCCAATTTCTCCAGCATCGCGACCGACGCCAAGGGCGTCATCCAGATTTTCAATGTTGGGGCCGAGCGGATGCTGGGCTATACGGCGGCCGAAGTGATGAACAGGATCACGCCGGCCGACATTTCCGATCCGCAAGAACTTGTCGCGCGCGCCGACGCGCTCAGCGCCGAACTCGGAACCCCGATCACACCGGGCTTTGAGGCGCTGGTCTTCAAAGCGTCGCGCGGAATCGAGGACATCTATGAGCTGACCTATATCCGCAAGGATCGCAGCCGGTTCCCCGCGGTGGTGTCGGTCACCGCCCTGCGCGATGCCCAGGACACCATCATCGGCTATCTCCTGATCGGCACCGACAACACCGCGCGCAAGCTGGCGGAAGAAGCGCTCCTCAAGGTCGGCGCTCTGCAGACCGCGGCCTTGAAGACGGCGGCGGATGCGGTCAACGACGCGCGCATCTATTCCGAAGCCATCGTTCAGACCATTCGGCAGCCCTTGCTGGTGCTTAATGGCGACCTGCGGGTGCGCTCTGCCAACCCGGCCTTTTATGAGCTGTTCAAGGTTCAAGAAGCCGAGACCGAAGGGGCGCTGGTCTATGAGCTTGGCAATGATCAGTGGGACATTCCACGGTTACGGACCATCCTGAGCGAAGTGGTATCGAACAATCAGTCGTTCACCGGCGTCGAAGTCGAGCACGATTTCCGCGAGATTGGCCGCCGCGTCATGGTGCTCAACGCTATCAAGCTGAGCCGGGAAGGCGAAGGCGATGAACTGATCCTGCTGGCCATCGAAGACATCACCGAGAGAAACCTTGCCATCGCGCATCAACAGCTTCTGGTCGGCGAGCTCAATCATCGCGTCAAGAATACGCTGGCGACCGTGCAGGCCATTGCCTCGCAAACGCTCAACGACAACGCAACGATGAAGGAAGCGCGTGAGGCCTTCGACTCGCGATTGACGGGTCTCGCTACGGCACATGATTTGCTGACGCGTGGCAATTGGGCTGGCGCGGACCTGGTGGACGTCGTCACCGATAGCGTTCAACCCCATGCTGGTGGACAGAACCGCTTTCGCATCGAGGGGCCGCATATCCAGCTCGAACCGGCCCCGGCATTGTCCCTGGCGATGGCGCTGCATGAGCTGTGTACCAACGCCGCAAAATATGGCGCGCTTTCGACCAAGACTGGCCATGTCGATATCGTCTGGCGGCTCACCAACAGCGGTCAGGAACGGCGCCTGCATATGCGCTGGACGGAAAGCGGTGGGCCAATTGTGGTCACGCCGACGCGAAGGGGGTTCGGCTCGCGCCTCATCGAACGGGCTCTCGCCATGGAACTTGGGGGCGATGTGGCCGTTGCTTACCCAGCGTCCGGCGTTATTTGTACAATAGATGCGCCGATGCCGGCGGACGATAAGCAGGGGCCGGATGGCAATTGATACCAAAGCGCATCGCATACTGATCGTCGAAGACGAGGCGCTGATCGCAATCCAGCTCGAAAACTCGCTGATAGCGCTTGGGCATAATGTGGAAGCGATCGCCACGCGCATGGACAAGGCGATCTTGCTGGCCCGCGCCGTCGACATCGATTTTGCCGTGCTCGACGTAAATGTGGCTGGTATCCAATCGTTTCCGGTGGCCGATATTCTGCGGCTGCGGGGCATTTCCTTCATGTTCGCCACCGGCTATGGGATCGCGGGCCTCATTGATGGGTATCGTGACGAGGTTACGCTGCGTAAGCCCTATGGATCTGAAGAATTAGCGAGCGCCCTGGCCCGGGCATTTCGCGCGCCATTGATCGCCGCTTGAGGGGGATGCTGCAAGGGCGTTCAATACCATCTGATCGGGGTGTGCAAATTCGCAGAGCATAGCGATCAGCGGCTCAAGGTTGGAATGGAATTCCGCTTAAAGCGGACTTTGTGCGTCTCCCGCGGGGGAACTTCCAATCCAACCATGATCATGGCAGACTTGCGCGATGCGACCCCTTCGATATTCCATCAACATCACATTGGATGGCTGCTGCGATCATCGGGCAATGATCCCGGATGAAGAACTGCATCGTCATGCGGCCGAGACCCTGGCGCAGGCAGATGCCCTGCTCTTTGGCCGTGTCACTTACGAGCTGATGGAGGCAGGGTGGCGGTCGGCGGCGCGGACAGGTGTGAGGCCCGATTGGATGGCCGAATGGATGCCCCCCTTCGCCAGGACGATCGACACGGCAAAGAAGTATGTTGTGTCGAGCACCCTGAACAGCGTCGATTGGAACGCGGAACTGGTCCGCGGCAACGACCTGGAGACCGTCGTCCGGCAGCTCAAGCAGGAACCGGGCAGCGGATTGTATGTCGGAGGCGTGATGCTGCCGATGGCGTTGGCGGAGCTGGGATTGATCGATGAATATGAGTTCGTCGTGCAGCCCAAGCTGGCGGGCCACGGGCCGACATTGTTCGCGGGCCTATCCAAGCATGTCGAGTTGAAGTTCATCAGCCAGCGGGAATTCGGCTCGGGTGCGGTGGCGATGCGGTATGAGCCCAAGCGTTAGATTTTGGGCTTGCCAGCCCAAGTCGGCCGCGCGGGCACCGGCATGGTAGCGCGACGTCACTGACGAAAAGAGGGCACCATGAGAGAGAGCCTGAGGACGAAAGCTATTTCAGTCTGCGAGGACAAAATCGCGAAAAAGGGTGAAGGTGTCGGCCTGTCATTCTACGCGTTCTTTGCGAACAAGAACCATGACCCCGACCTTCTTATGGAAGCTGCCCAATGGTGGATCAAAATCCATGCTTTGGACCATTTCGAGAAAGCGGTCAAAATTCGTGAGATGATCAAATCCGGGCAATAGGCAATGACGGCTTTGTCTCACAAAGCGGACCATCCGTCGCAAACCCTGACTTGGGCGCAGGCTCAAAACCTGATGCGGCCGGCGTGCTGGAAGGCGTTGTGATGGCAGCGGAGAGGGCATCGATATACGAAATAGCCAAAGCTGTGCGAGGCTTTATCGAACCCGTCTGGCATGAGTGGCATGAGGCTTGGGGCGGCGCCGGCTGAGGCTAGGCTGGAACAGGCTAACATGCCAGCTATCGCGTGAGCCGCGAAAGTGCGGTATTGGCGCGCTGTTCCAATTCAGCGTCGAGTATCGCCATGACCGCACCCCGTTTGATCGCCGTGATCGATATCGGCAAGACCAACGCCAAAGTGGTGCTGATCGATGCGCAAACCGGCGGCCAATTGGCGGCCCGGAGCACGCCGAATACGGTGCGGCGTGATGGGCTTTATCCGCATGCCGACGTGGAGCGGCTGGCGGTGTTCGTTACCGATAGCCTCAGGGATATTCATGCCGAACACGGCATCGAGGGGATTTCGATCACCACGCATGGCGCGACCGGGGCGTTGATGGCGGGCGGGCGGCTGGCCATGCCGGTGCTGGATTATGAGCATGGTGGGCCGGAAGAGACCAGCGCGGCTTATGGCAAGGTGCGGCCGGATTTCAGCGAGAGCCTGTCGCCGCTGCTGCCGAATGGGCTCAATCTGGGGGCGCAGATATTCTGGCAATCGCAGGTTTTTGCTGAGCGATTTGCCGAGGTGACGGCGATCCTGGCCTATCCGCAATATTGGGCGTGGCGGCTGACCGGGGTGATGGCGAGCGAGGTGACGTCGCTGGGGTGCCATACCGATTTGTGGGCGCCGCAGACGGGGACGTTTTCCAGCATGGTGGCGGAACGGGGCTGGAGCGGGTTGTTCCCGGCGGTGAAGCCGGCCAATTCGGTGTTGGGGACGATCCTGCCAGAGATTGCAGAGGCGACCGGGTTGCCGGGGAGCACGCCCGTCACCTGCGGTATCCATGATTCCAATGCGTCGCTGCTGCCGCATCTGGGAGCGCATGAGGCGCCGTTTACGATCCTGTCGACGGGGACCTGGGTGATCGCGATGACGGTGGGGGGCGATACCACCCACCTCGATCAGGGGCGCGATAGCCTGGCCAATGTCGATGCGTTCGGGCGGGCGGTGCCGACGGCAAGGTTCATGGGCGGGCGCGAATTCGACATGCTGGCGCCGGGGGCGGTCGAGCCGAGCCAGGCCGAAATCGCCAATGTTATCAATGGGGACGTGCAGGCGCTGCCCAGTTTCATGGAGGGCGTGGGCCCCTTCCCCGGCTCGGTCGGGCGCTGGACCAAGGGGCCGGAGCATTTGAGCGCGGGCGAGCGGACGGCGGCGGTGTCGCTGTATCTGGCGCTGGTGACGCAGGCCTGCCTGGAGCTGGCTGGTGTCGGCAAGCAGATCATCATCGAAGGGCCGCTGGCGCGTAACGCATTGTTTGGGCAGGCGCTTGGCGCGGTTGACTGGCGTGCCGGTCAGCGCCTCGGGCGATGCGACGGGGACGAGCCTGGGGGCGAGCATGTTGTTTGGGGGGATGCATGCGGCGGCCGTGCCCGGCCTGGTGCGCGAACCGCTGCAGGCGGAGGGTTTTGAGGCCTATTGCGCGCGCTGGCAGGAGCGGCTTTGAACGCAGGGTAGCAATGCCCTAGCATTGCGATTGTTAGTGCTAACATCTCGCACCACATTAGGGGCACGTTGGAGGCGCAAATGACCAGCAAGCTACATCGTGTCGTGATCGTCGGTGGGGGGTTTGGCGGACTGGCTGCGGCCCAGGCGTCTGCGGGGGGCTGATGTCGACATCACCCTGATCGACCGGCGCAATCATCATCTGTTTCAGCCGCTGCTTTACCAAGTGGCGACGGCGTCGCTGAGCACGTCGGAGATTGCCTGGCCGATCCGGCATATTCTGAAGCACCGGCCAGAGGTTCGCACGATACTGGCGAGCGTGACCGGCGTGGATAAGGCTGGCAAGTCGGTGCAGCTTAATGACGGCAGCAGTGTTCCCTATGACAGCCTGATCCTGGCGACCGGGGCGCGGCACGCTTATTTCGGCCATGACGAGTGGGAGCAGTTCGCGCCTGGGCTGAAGACGCTGGAAGATGCGACGACGATCCGCCGCAAGCTGCTGGTGGCGTTCGAGCAGGCTGAGCGGACCAGTGACCCCGAACTGCGCAAGGCGCTGCTGACTTTCGTCATCATCGGCGGCGGGCCGACCGGCGTGGAACTGGCGGGGGCGATCATCGAGCTGGCCCATACCAGCCTGCGCGGGCGAATTCCGCAGCATTGCGCCCAATGAAGCGCGCGTCGTGTTGATCGAGGGCGGTAAGGCGGTGCTGGCCAATTTTGCGCCGGAACTGTCGGATTATGCGCGCAAGGCGCTGATGCGATCTCGGGGTCGAGGTCGAACTGGGCAATCCGGCGACGGTGATCGATGCCGAAGGCGTGGACTATGGCGGCAAGCGGATCGCGGCCAAGACGGTGCTGTGGGCGGCTGGCGTACAGGCCTCGCCGGCAGCGAAGTGGCTGGGATTGGAGGCGGATCGGGCCGGACGGGTCAAGGTCGAGCCGGATTTGACGGTGCCGGGGCATCCCGAGATTTTCGTGGTCGGCGATACCGCGAGCATCGCCATGCCGAACGGCAAGCCGGTGCCCGGCGTCGGCGATGCGGCCAAGCAGGGCGGCAAGCATGCGGCGGCGACTGATCAAGGCGCGGCTGGCGGGCGACAGATCGGCCAAGCCGTTCCGCTACAAGCATGCGGGGGACCTGGCGACCATCGGCAAGCGCGCGGCGGTGATCGATTTCGGCTGGATCAAGCTGAGGGGCTGGATTGCCTGGTGGGCCTGGGGGCTGGCGCATATCTACTTCCTGATCGACACCAAGAACCGCATCGCGGTGGCGTTGAGCTGGCTGTGGATTTACCTGAGCGGGCAGCGGAGTGCGCGGCTGATCACGCAGGGGGATGCGGAGGAAGTGCAGATCAAGAAAGTGTCCGAGGTCTAGGACCAATCGACATTCAGTTTGCCACTGGGCATTGAGAGCCGGGATCTGCCTCCCTCCCCCTTGAGGGGAGGGATTGAGGGTGGGGGTTCTGAACTATCAAGGGGCTCATCCAGAGATATAGCCTGATTCAAAGCTCAGAACCCCCACCCCAGCCCTCCCCTCAAGGGGGAGGGGTCGATCCGTGCTCCCAAAAATCACGGCAGACTTGAATGTCGATTTAGTCCAGGGGCGTTGAAGGCGCAGCCGGCGACGCGTATGATAGCGGGACACTAGAGGCCAATATGGCAACGTCACTGCGCAAGGAGTCTGAGCCCACACTCACTCGCGACGACATGGTCAAGATTCTCGACCTGCCGTCTGCGGCATTTCGTGCGGCCAAGGCAAAGATGAGCGACGCCGAGCTTAATGAATTGCGGCGCGTGTGGCAGGAAGAAAGCGTTGAGGCGATAGCCGATTACAACCGCTATGTTGAAGAGCACGGATTGCCATTGGCAAAATACCGGATGTTCTGATGCCGCGGTTTGACGTGTATCAGCTGGACGGTGTGCTGGTCGTGGACGTCCGGACAGACTATCTGCCGGCCATTTCCACCCGGCTCGTTGTGCCACTTGAAACCTTGCAAAACGCCCCGCGACGTACGCCCCGACTAAATCCGACATTAGAAGTTGGCGGCCAGCGCTGCGTGCTCATTCCGCAGCAGACGGCATCGGTTCCGGTTCAGAAATTGCGCAATAAAATTGGCTCGCTGCTTAATCAGAGCGACGAAATAACCGATGCCATAGACGTTCTGTTGACGGGCTTCTAGCTAATCCACCACCGCTTCATCCACCGATGTCGTCGGCTTATTGAGCGAGCGTTCGCGCAGCCAGATGTAGAGGCCGCTGGCGATGATGATGGCGGCGCCGAGGGCGAACCATTGGTCGGGCGGCTGGTTGAAGATGATCCAGCTGGCCAGCGCCAGGTAGAGCAATTGCAAATAGTTGAATGGCGCGAGCGTCGAGGGGCGGGCATAGCGGTGGGCGACTGAGACCAGCAGATGGCCGATGACGCCGACGGTGCCGGCGCCGAAAAAGGTGATCCAGGTGATGGTGTTGCTGGGCCAGACCCAGCCGGTGAAGGCGACGGGGGTGACGAGGACCAATGCGGTCGCGCCGGCATAGAGCTGCTGGGTCATGGCGCTGTCGACGCCGGCCAGCTTGCGGGTGACGATGGAGAATAGCGCGCCGAAGAAAGCGGCGGCGAGGCTGAGCAGCGCGGCCGGGTGGAAGGCTTCGCTGCCGGGGCGAACGATGATCAGGATGCCGATGAAACCGACGCCGATGGCGATCCAGCGGCGCCAGCCGACGGTTTCGCCAAGCAAAGGGCCGGACAGCGCGCAGACCATGATGGGGCTGGTATAGATCAGCGCGCCGGTGACGGTCAGCGGCAGGTAGCGCATGGCGAGGAAATTGCCGCCGGTCGTGCCGAGCAGGCAGAGGCCGCGCAGCACTTCGAGCTTCCAATTGGCGGTGCGGAACAGAGCGGCGCGGCGCACGGGCCAGAGGATCAACAGGATCAGCGCCACATGCACGCCATAGCGCATGAAGATGATCTCGCCGGTCGGCAGGCCGCTGACGGACATCCATTTGGCCGAGACGTCGAGGCAGACCAGCACCAGTTGCGACAGCAGCACGATGCCGATGCCGGTATTGCTGCGGTCCTCGATCGGCGCGACCACGCTGGCCATCAGCGCTCCTCGGCAATCGGGGTGACGGGGCGGGCCAATGCGCGTTCGCGCAGCCAGATATAAAGGCCGCTGGCGATGACGATGGGGGCGCCAAGATAGAGCCAGAGATCGGGCAATTGCCCGAAGATCAGCCAGCTCGACAGGGCCATGAAGATGATCTGCAGATAGGCGAAGGGCGCCAGGGTCGAGGCCGGGGCGAAGCGATGCGCGATGGTCGAGAGCTGATGGCCGAGATAACCGACGACGCCGATGCCAACGAACACCGCCCAATCGGCGGGGTGCGTGGGCCAGACCCAATGGGCAATGGCAAACGGCGCCAGCGCCAAAGTGGCGATGATATTGCCGTAGAACTGCTGGGTATTGGTGGAATCCACACCAGCCAGCCGGCGGGTGAACAGGAAGTAGAGGGCCGAAAAGAACGCACCGCCCACCGAGAGCAAGGCGGCCGGGTGGAAGGCGCTGGTGCCGGGATGGACGATGATGAGGATGCCGATAAAGCCGGCGCCAATAGCGGTCCAGCGGCGCCAGCCGACCTGCTCGCCGAGGAAGGGCACCGATAGCGCGCAGAGGATCAGCGGCATGGTGAAGGCGATGGCGCCGGTGACCGTGAGGGGCAAATATTGCACGGCGGTGAGATTGCAGAGCGAGGAGCCGAGCAGCGCCAATGCGCGCAGGACTTCGATCTTGAGATTGGCTGAGCGGAACAGGCTGGCGCCCTGCCCCGGCAACGCGGTGGCCGAGACGATGATCAGGCCGCCGGCATAGCGCATGAAAACGATCTGCATGACAGGCAGGCCGGCGAGGCCCAGCCATTTGGCGGAACTATCGATGCAGGTGAAAATGAAAAAGGCAGCCAGCACGAGGCCGATGCCCAAAAGGCGGCGCTCCTCGATGGGCGCGATGATGCTCGACATGACAATTCCGGATGGACGGCAGAAACAGGCGCCCCGCTGATCGTTGCGAGATCGGCATTGGGTTGTCAATGGTTCTTGTATGGTAGTTTGAGCGCTTCGTTGGAAGGGTTAGGACTTCGCAACGAAATTGGTTGGTGGGGCCATCACCCCCTCCCAGCCTCCCCCATCAAGGGGGAGGTGTCCGCCGGTGGGTGGGCACGATCGAGCCCCAGAACGGAGAGAAACCTCCCCCTTGATGGGGGAGGTGTCGTTTAGCCCCGATCCTCGCCGTGAACGCCTTCTAGAACGTCTGGGACAGGTCTCGCACTTTCAGGCTTGACTGCGAGGCTGTCGATCGATGGCGTCGCGCCGTGGCGGGCGTTGAAGGTCAGCGTGGTCTGTGCGGCCCGGCAGCAGGGTGATGGCGTTGTCGGAGAAGTAGCCGGGAGCATCGACGGTGGCGGTGGTGAAGAGCGCGGGCTTGTCGGTGGTCAGGGTCAGGACGGGCTTGCCGTCGACGGTCGACCAGGCGGCTGGTGATGGAAGGGGCGACGATTTCGTAGGCCTTGTAGGGCTTGGGGAAGAAGTCGTTTTCGCCCAGCAGGTTGCCGTCCGTGTCAGTCCAGGAGAAGAACAGGAATTCGTCGGCTTCGAGCTTCTTGAGCTTGATGGTTTCGAGTTCCTTGGCCGCGTCGGGGCCGATCTTGGCCTTGCCCTCATGCAGCACGCGCTCGCCGCCGCCGACCTTGACGGCGCGGACTTCGAGATGGATTTCGGCCTTGTCGGCGGTGTCGTTGATGCCTCGGAAGGCGATGACCGTGTTATCGGCATTGGGGACGGCGACGACGTTGATGGGCAGGTAGAAGCGCTTGGCCATGTAGTGCAGCAGCTTCCACTGCCCGCCGTAATCGAGGCTCGCCCAGCTTGCGACCGGCCAGATGTCGTTGATCTGCCAATAGAGCGTGCCCATGCAGCGCGGCTTGGTGGAGCGCCAGTATTCGATGGCGGTCTTGATGGCGAGGCCCTGCTGGACCTGGCTGAGGAACACCATCTGGTCGAAATCGCGCGGGAAGCGGAAGTAGCGCGTCATGGTTTCGAGGATGCGCGCATTGCCGCCATTGTTGCGCTGGTGCATTTCCATGACCGGCGAGGACGGGTTGCGATCCTTGGGCTCGGAGAAGGTCTCGATGACGTTCATCGAGGTGAAGGACTGGAAGCCGAATTCGGAGGCGAAGCGCGGATTGACGGTGCGATAGGCCTCGAAGGACTTGGCGGAGTGCCAGACGTCCCAATAATGGGTGTCGCCGCGGGTATCGGACTGCCAGCCGTCGGAGAAATCGAGATAGCCCATGCGAGGGGGACGACGGCCAGAAGCGGCGGATCGGGTCTTCGTCCTCGACGATGTTGCCGAGCATGGAATTGAGCCGGTCGTAATTGGCGACGTAGCGCTCGGGCGCAGCCTTGGTTTCGGGATACCAGTGCGAGCGAGCCGATGACTTCGTTATCGCCGCACCACAGCGCGATGCAGGCGTGGTGGCTGAGGCGGCGGACCTGCTGGGTGATCTCGGTGCGCACGTCGGCGAGGAATTCGCGGTTGGACGGGTAGCTCATGCAGGCGAACATGAAATCGTGCCAGATCAGGAGGCCGAGCTCGTCGCAGAGTTCGTAGAAATAATCGGGCTCGTACTGGCCGCCGCCCCAGATGCGCAGCATGTTCATGTTGCCGGCCTTGGCGCTTTCCAGCAGGTCGCGGATGACCGCCGGAGTGATGCGCGAGGGGATGGCGTCGGCGGGAATCCAGTTGGCGCCCATCATGGTGATGTCGCGGCCGTTGATGCGGCACTTGAAGCGTGTGGTCGATCTCGTCCTTTTCGATGATCCATTCGAGCTTGCGCAGGCCGATCTTGCGGGTGGTCTTTTCGCCTTCGAGATTGGTGGTCAGCTCGTAGAGCGGCTGCTCGCCCTGCCCGGCCGGCCACCACAGTTTCGGATTGTGGATGGTGATGTTGTGGGTGAAGACGTTCTCGCCCTGCCGCACCGCGACCTTGTCGGTGATGGTCTGGCCGTCGATGGCGTGTTCAAGTTCCACTTCACCGTGAGCGAAGGCGAAAATGCGAGTCTTTATCGACAGTTCGACCGAGGTCTTGCCATGGGCCTGGTCGACCTGGACGCTGTCCTGGCGGGCCAGGCGGGTCTTGCGCAGGCTCATGGTGCCGTAGACGCCGATGGGCATCAGGCAGATGCCCCAGTCCCAGCCGGCATGGCAGGCGGCCTTGCGCACGAAATTCATGTGCACGCCTTCAAGGCCGTTGGTCAGGTAGTTGTAGGTGAAGGGAATGGGGAACGGGTGAGCGTCGGAGCGGGCCTTGGCGACATCGCGGGTGACGTCGAATTCGAGGCGCAGCGTGTTGTCGCCGGCATGGACTTTGCCGGTGACGTCGATGTCATAGCGGATGAAGGAGTTCTGGGTTTTGGCGATGACTTCGCCATTGAGGAGAATGGTGGCGATGCAGTCGACTTCGGCCAGCGTCAGGGTCAGGTAGCCATCGACATCGGCCTCGGTGGCGGTGAAGCTGCGCTCGACATGCCAGGGCGGTGCGGTTGACCCAATCGACGACCTTCTCGTTTTCGCCGAAATAGGGATCGGGGATCCTGTCGGCGGCCAATAGCGCGGCATGGACATCGCCGGGCAGCGTGATGGGAACGCGCGTGTCATTGGCTGGCGACGTCAGGACAAAGGCGCCGGCCAGATCGAGCGATGAGGCCGCGCCGCGTGACAATAGTTCCGACACTTCAGTTCTCCCTGCGCCGGATTCCGGCAGCGTCTTATATTAACGATATTTCAATGGCGATGCGGCCAATGCAATCGTTTGCATCTCCCTTCGGTTCTAATGGGACTCGGTGCGGGTGCCAATGGGGAGACCGGGGTATTTTCGCGTCATGCAGATGTCGCATCGCGGCCAGTGGGTGGGATGTTTTTGCTCCGCGCAACCGCATCCACGAGCAAAAATGTGCGATTTCGTATGAAAATTTACCTAAAAGAACGTTTGAGGCTGCCTCAGGCAATTACGGTGGCCGCATTTACATTTCTGTTAGGATTTCTACGCGTAGGCTATGTTCGTAAGGGGACAGCCATGACGCTACCGAAGAACCTTGGACGGTTCTTTTCCGTGCCGCCGGATAATCCAGAACTGATCCAGTCGCAGGCACACGGCTTTACCCGCCAGGTCCCGCTGATGTATGCGGTGCTGCTCGCCAATGCGATTATCCTGTCGCTGACCCATCTGAACGCGCCGCCAATCCTGACAATCGTGGTGCCGTCCCTGCTGGGTGGGATCGGGCTGCTCCGCGTCGCCCAATTGTGGCGAATGCGCAATGCAGCGATCAGCGACGAGCAAGCGCGGCAAATGCTGACCCGTTCGATTCCGATCTCCGCCATTCTCAGTTTTGCCTTTTGCGCCTGGGCCCTGAGCCTGTTTCCCTATGGCAATGCGTTCCAGCAGGCCCATGTCGCCTTCTATATCGGCATCACCTCGATCGGCTGCGTGTTCTGCCTGATGCATTTGCGCGCCGCCGCCTTGCTAGTCGGCGGTGTGCGTGCTGGTTCCATTTTCGATCTATTTCCTCGTCCACGGCAATCCGGTTTTCGTGGCGATGGCGTTCAACCTGACCATCGTGATGTGCGCATTGCTGTTCGTCACTTTCCTCAATTTCCGCAATTTTGCCGAACTGGTGGCCTCGCGCGGTGAGATGGCGCGCAAGCAGGATGAAACCCAGCGGCTGAGCGACGAAAACAACCGGCTGGCCAATATCGATGCGCTGACCGACCTGCCGAACCGGCGCCAGTTCGACCATGCCCTGCAATTGATGCTGGAACAGGCCAAGGCCAATGGCACCGATATCGCGGTGGCGCGGCTGGATATCGACGGCTTCAAATCGGTCAACAATATCTTCGGCCATGCCACCGGCGACCGCGTGCTGATCGAAATGGCGCGCCGGATGCTGGCGCTGCGCAGCCCCACCACGTTCGTGGCGCGGCTGGAAGCGGATGTGTTCGGGCTGATCCTGCAGGGGCCGATCACCGAAGCGCGGCTGGCCCAATGCGGCGAGACGCTGTGCTCGACCATGCGGCAGCCCTTCGTGCTGCCGGGGGCCAACCCGCATGTGTCGGCCTCGGCCGGGTTTGCGGCATCGCGCCCGCAGGATACCGCCGAAGGGCTGTGCGACCGGGCCGATTACGCAATATTCGTGGCCAAGCAGGAAGCGCGTGGCAGCAGCGGTGGTGTTCTCCGAGCGCCATGCCAGCGAAATCAGCCGGGTTCGGGCGCTGGAGCATGCGCTGCATACTGCCGATCTCGATGCCGAAATCTACATCCTGTTCCAGCCGCAATTCGACATGTCGCAGAACCGGACCACGGGCTATGAGGTGCTGGCGCGCTGGCGCCATCCCGATCCTGGGGGAAGTTTCGCCGGTCGATTTCATTCCCATGGCGGAGCGGATCGGGGTGATTTCCAAGATCACCCAGACCGTGGTGCGCAAGGCGCTGGCGGCAGTCGAGCAATTGCCGCGGCCGCTGCGGCTGTCGGTCAATCTATCGGCCCACGACCTGGCGTCCCATACCGCCATCGAGGCGATCGTGGCGCTGGTGGAGGGGTTCGGCACGCCCTGCCGCATCGATTTCGAGATTACCGAAACCTCGGTGATGCACGACATGAAGCAGGCCAATGCGGCGCTGCTGTCGCTGCTGGCGCTGGGCTCGCGCATCGCGCTGGACGATTTCGGCACCGGGCATTCCAGCCTGACCTATGTGCAGAAGCTGCCGCTCGACCGCATCAAGGTCGACCGCAGCTTCGTGGCCGAAGTGACCAGCGATCCGACCAGCCGGGCGATCATCAAGACCACGGTCGACCTGTGCCGCAATCTGGGGATTTCCTGCGTGTTCGAGGGCATCGAGACCGAGGAACAGCTGGACGCCCTGGTGGGGCTGGGCGGCAAGATCATGCAGGGCTATCTGTTCGGGCGGCCGATGAGCCAGGACATGGTGCTGCAACACCATGCCCGCGAACAGCGCGGCGGCAGTATTTGTGCCCCGCCGCTGCTGGATGTGGCGAGCTAAGAGCGTTTCACAGCTGGATCGATGCGGCTTTGTCGCCCCCTCCCCCTTGAGGGGAGGGCTGGGGAGGGGGGCATTTCGTGGTCCACTAAGCGACCCCCTCCCTCAATCCCTCCCCTCAAGGGGGAGGAAAGCACAAGAACCTCCAGTCCCGCCAACAGCGAAACGCGCTCCAGGCCTCAGTCCTCTAACTACTGCGCCGCGGTCTCATCCAAATCCAAAAAACCGCCGGATTGGCGCAGCCAGAGATTGGCGTAGTGGCCGCCCTGGTCCAGCAATTGGGTGTGGGTGCCCATTTCGACGATGCGGCCGTTGTCGAGCACGACCAGCCGGTCCATCGAGGCGATGGTGGAGAGGCGGTGGGCG
This sequence comes from uncultured Alphaproteobacteria bacterium, assembly GCA_963717095.1. Classification (GTDB taxonomy): domain Bacteria; phylum Pseudomonadota; class Alphaproteobacteria; order Rhizobiales; family Devosiaceae; genus Devosia. The sequence continues at coordinate 531,859 of CAVQVF010000005.1, read as the reverse complement.
ATGGCGATCACGGTCTTGCCGGTCATCAGATTTTCGAGCTGGCTCTGGATCGCGGCTTCGACTTCGCTGTCGAGGGCGGAGGTGGCCTCGTCGAGCACGAGGATGGGGGCGTTCTTGAGCAGCACGCGGGCGATGGCGACGCGCTGGCGCTGGCCGCCCGAGAGCTTGACGCCGCGTTCGCCGACATGGGCCTTGTAGCCGGTGCGGCCCTTGAAATCGGACAGTAGATCGATGAATTCGTCGGCCTCGGCCATTTCGGCGGCGCTGACCATTTCCTCTTCGCTGGCGGTGGGCCGGCCGAAGACGATATTGGCGCGTACGGAGCGGTGCAGCAGCGCGGTATCCTGCGTTACGACGCCGATATTGGCGCGCAGCGAGGCCTGGGTAACCTCGGAAATATCCTGCCCATCGATGGTGATGCGGCCGCCCTGCAGATCATAAAAGCGCAGCAGCAGGCTGACCAGGGTGGATTTGCCGGCGCCGGAGCGGCCGATCAGCCCGACGCGCTCGCCGGCCCGGATATCGAGTTCGCAGATTGTCGATGATGCCGGTGTCCTTGCCATAGTGGAAGGAGATATTGTCGAAGTGGATACGCCCCGCGGTGACCGCGAGCGGCTTGGCATTGGGGATGTCGATGAGGCCCAGCGGGCGGCCGACGAGTTCGGCGGAGTTCTGGGCGGTGCCGTAATTGCGCATCAGCCCGTTGAGCTGGTTCATCATGCGGCCAAGCAGGTTGTAGAGGCGCAGGACGAGGCCCAGGGTGAAGGCGACGCCGCCGACGGTGATCAGGCCTTGCGTCCACAAATGCACCGAGAGCGCGGCGATGCCGGCGATGGCGATGCCGGACAGCATCCCCATGGCCGAGCGGACGCCGACCAGGGTGCGCGCCAGTGCGGTCATGGCGGCGATGAACCTGATCGAAGCCGCGCTGGACGAAACGGTCGTCCTCATCGGCGGAGCCGAACAGCTTGAGGGTCTGGATATTGCTGTAGCTATCGACGATGCGGCCGGTCAGCGCCGAGGCGGCCTCGGCGGCGGCAGCGGAGCGTTTGCGCATGCGCGGCACGTAATAGCGGGCAAGGCCGGAGAAGACGACGATCCACAGGATGACAGCGGCGGCGAGGCGCCAATCGAGCTGGCCGACCAGCACGAGGGTGGTCAGCGCATAGATGGCGATGAACCAGACCACCTGCAGCAGGCGACCATGAAATCGCCGACGGCGCCGCCGCTCTGCCAGACCTTGCAGGCGATGGAGCCGGAGAAATCGTTCTGGAAGAAGGACAGGCTTTGGCGGATGACATGGGCATAGGCCTGCCAGCGCACCAGATTGTAAAAGCCCAGATTGACGGTCTGCTCTTCCACCGTGGCCGAGAGCCAGGTGACGATGAAGCGGACGCCCAGCACCACGACCAGCATGACCACCAGTTCGGGACCATAGCCGGCGATCAGCCCGGCCCAGCCATCGGCCTGGTTGGCGGCATCGAGAATATCGACCAGGCGGCCGACATAATAGAACAGAGCCGCCTCGACCAGAGCCACCGCGCCGCCCAGGATCAGCAGGGCGAGGAAGGGCAGCTTGGCCTGGCTGATATAGTGCCAGAAGAAGCGCGGCATCGCGAGGCCGGCGGCTGCAGATTGGCCTTGGGTCTTGAACGGATCGACCCAGTGTTCGAAGATGGCGATGAAGGCGGATCGATCAGAGATCATTGGTCATCGGGAATGTGCTGAGCGATTGTCGCTGGTGCGGACTGCGCAGCTGTCAGTCCGGTCATCGGGGCGAATGGTCCGGAGGACGCTCTTGGCAGTGCAAATGAGAGCCGATGCAGTCCTCCCTTGAGGGAGGCTAGGCGGTCTGGGCTTTCAATTTAGCCTATACCTTGGGATGAGCGCATTGAAGTCAGACCATCCTCAATCCTCCCTGGAGGAGGCGGCAGAATCACGATCGGAGCTTCATTCCGCCGCCGCCGTTTCCAGATCGAGGAAGCCGCCGGACTGGCGTTCCCAGAGGTGGGCATAGTGCCCGCCCGAGGCGAGGAGCTGGGCATGGGTGCCCTCCTCCACGATCCGGCCCTGCTCCAGCACCACCAGGCGATCCATGGCGGCGATGGTGGACAGGCGGTGGGCGATGGCGATCACCGTCTTGCCCTGCATCAGGCGTGGTCAGCTGCTCCTGGATCGCCGCTTCCACCTCGCTGTCGAGGGCGGAGGTCGCTTCGTCGAGCACCAGGATCGGGGCGTTCTTGAGCAGCACGCGGGCGATGGCGACGCGCTGGCGCTGGCCGCCCGAGAGCTTGACGCCACGCTCGCCCACATGGGCGTCGTAGCCGGTGCGGCCCTTGGGATCGATCAGGCCCAGGATGACGTCATGCACCTTGGCCTGCTCGGCGGCCCGGATCATCTCCTCGTCGGTCGCCGACTGGCGGCCGTATTTGAGGTTTTCGCGGACCGAGCGGTGCAGCAGGGAGGTATCCTGGCTGACAAGGCCAATGGCGGCGCGGACGCTTTCCTGGGTGACGTTGCGCACGTCCTGCCCGTCGATGCGGATGGCGCCGTCCTGCACGTCGAACATGCGCAGAGCCAGGTTGACCAGCGTCGACTTGCCGGAGCCGGAGCGGCCGACAAGGCCGATCTTTTCGCCCGGCCGCCACCGTCAGGTTGAAGGCATCGATGACGCTGCCCTGCTTGCCGCGCCAGTAGTTGAAGCTGACATTGTCATAGACCAGCTCGCCCTTGGTCACGACCATGGGCTTGGCCTCGGGGATATCGAGCATGGTCAGTGGCTGGGCGATGGTATCCATCGAGTCACGGATGGTGCCGATCTGGCGGAAGATGTTGGAGCCGATTTCCAGAATCCAGCCGCTCATGTTCATGATCTGCAGGGCGAAGGGGATTGCCGTGGCAACGGCTGCGGCCGTCAGCACGCCATTGTTCCAGCCCGCCAAGGCAAGCCAGGTGATCGAGACCACCAGGCCGGCGTTGAGCATGAACAGGATCGACCACATATAGGTGAAGACCCGCATCAGCTTGCGGAACGACACGGTGTGGTCGCTGATCGAGTCCGAGACATAGAGGTCTTCGTGCTCGCCGGTCGAGAAGGTCTTGAGGGTCTGGATATTGGTGTAGCTATCGACGATCCGGCCGGTCATCACCGATTTGCTGTCCGACATTTCCTCCGAATAGCGGGCGATCAGCGGCATGGTGATGGAAAACAGGATCGCATAGAGCAGCAGCCACACCGCGATCGGCACGAGCAGCACCAGATCGAGTTGTGCCAGCACGACGACCGCGACGACGACGAAGATCAGCGCATACCAGGCCGCATCGATGGCCAGGTTCACCCCGGTTTCGATGGCGTCGCCGGCCTGCATGATCTTGTTGGCGATGCGGCCGGCAAAGTCGTTCTGGAAGAAGGTCCAGCTTTGGCGGATGACATGCCAGTGGCTTTGCCAGCGCACCAGATTGACCAGATTGGGCACGATGGCGTGGTTGCGGATCAGGGTGTCCAGCATGAAGGTCAGCGGGCGCACGGCCACCACGACGACGATCATCCAGAGCAGGGTATGGCCGTGGACGTTGAAGATTTCGCCTGGCTTGGTGGTGGCGAGCATGCCGACGACGAGGCCGACAAAGACGGCATCATCGCATCGGCGATGGAGCCGATGGCGACGAGGCCCATGCGGACAAGGAAGGCTGCCCGGAACTGGGCGATGAAGTATTTGACGAAAGGCGTGAGGCCCATCGGGGGCTGCCGGTTTTTGGCGAGCGCTACGGGCGAATAGAGATTGTCGAAGAAGGTGATGACGCGGTTGAACATTTTTAGCTCGTTATTGTGAGCCGCGCCTGACTGAGGTTTTCTGGGCTCAGATCAGGGTCGGTATCGGTCCATGGGTTTGCTGGTGGGCTGCAGGACGGATGCGCTATCGGTTCCGGGATGGTTCATTGGGGTACTCCTTGGTTGGTTGAAGGCGTTGGTGGTTCAGTCGTCCCCCCCTTGAGGGGAGGGGTCGGGGGTGGGGATGTCGAGGGCGCCAGAGACACCGTGGTCGCGGCGACTTCGACACCCCCACCCTAGCCCTCCCCTCAAGGGGGAGGGAACAGATCGAGTTTGCGACTCGATCGGTTCATTGCGCGGCGTCCTCGACGGTGTCGGCGTCGATGAAGCCGCCGGACTGGCGGTTCCACAGGCTGGCATAGATGCCGCCGTGGGCGAGCAGTTCGGCGTGGGTGCCCTGCTCGACGATGGTGCCGCCATCGATCACCACCAGCCGGTCCATCATGGCGATGGTGGAGAGGCGGTGGGCGATGGCGATGACGGTCTTGTTGCGCCATCAGCAGTTGCAGCTGGCTCTGGATGGCCGCTTCCACCTCGCTATCGAGGGCGGAGGTGGCTTCGTCCAGCACCAGGATCGGGGCGTTCTTGAGCAGCACGCGGGCGATGGCGATGCGCTGGCGCTGGCCGCCCGAGAGCTTGACGCCGCGCTCGCCGACATGGGCGTCGAGACCCTTGCGGCCCTTGAGATCGCTCAGGGTTTCGATGAAGGCCGAGGCTTCGGCCAGGTCGGCGGCGTGCTGGATATCGGCCTCGGTCGCGTCGGGGCGGCCATAGGCGATGTTCTCGCGGACCGAGCGGTGCAGCAGCGAGGTATCCTGCGTGACCACGCCGATATTGGCGCGCAGCGAATCCTGGGTGACGGTGGCGATGTCGCGTGCCGTCGATCAGGATGCGGCCGCTTTCGCGGTCGTAGAAGCGCAGCAGCAGGTTGACGATGGTCGACTTGCCGGCGCCGGAGCGGCCGACGAGGCCGATCTTCTCGCCCGGGCGGATATGCAGGTTCAGCCCCTCGATGACGCCGCTGGCCTTGCCATAGTGGAAGCCGACATTCTCGAACTTGATATCGCCCTTGACCGTGCCGATCGGCTTGGCCGTCGGGCTGTGTCGGCGACGACGCGCGGCAGCGAGATGGAGGAGATGCCGTCGCTTGACCGTGCCGATATTCTCGAACAGCGCCGACATTTCCCACATCACCCACTGGCTCATGCCCTGGAAGCGCATGACCAGGCCCAGGGCGACGGCGAGCGCGCCGGGGCTCATGATGCCCTGCAGCCACAGCCAGATGCCGACGGCGCCGACCGAGAACAGCAGCAGCGCATTGGACCACACCACCAGCGAGGTTGAGCACGGTGAACAGCCGCATCTGCCGGTAGACGGTGTCGAGGAACTCATCCATCGCCTCGCGGGCATAGCTCTCCTCGCGGTTGGAATGGGAGAACAGCTTGACCGTGGCGATATTGGTGTAGCTATCGACGATGCGGCCGGTCATGGAGCGAGCGGGCATCGGCCTGGGCCTGGGAAATCTTGCCCATGCGCGGGATGAAGTAGCGCATCAGCGCCGATATAGACGGCGAGCCAGACGAGGAACGGAATGGCGAAGCGCCAGTCGGTCGAGCGCCGCCAGGATCACCGCGCCGGTGAAATAGACGACGACATAGACCAGCATGTCGAGCAGCTTCATCACCACTTCGCGCACGGCGAGCGAGGTCTGCATCAGCTTGGCGCCGATGCGGCCGGCGAACTCGTCCTGGAAATAGCTCATCGACTGGCGGATGAGGTAGCGATGGCTCATCCAGCGGATGCGCTGGGGGAAGTTGCCCAGCAGGGTCTGGTGCATGGTCAGCGTGCGAGACGGCCGCCAGCGCCGGCAGTACGATGACGACCACCGCGCCCATCAGCGCCGAGCTTCCAGCCATCGGTCGGCAAGGAAGGTCGCCGGATCGGCATCGGCCAGCCAATTGACGATATCGCCGATGAAGCCGAACAGCATGATTTCGCCGGCAGCGATGGCGGCGGCGGCAAACGCCATCAGCGCCAGCCATTTCTTGGCGCCGTGGCTGTAATGCAGGCAAAAGGCCAGCAGGCCCTTGGGGGGCTCGGCGGGTTCGGCAGCCGGATAGGGATCGAGTCGCCGTTCAAACCAGCGCAGCATCGAGTCACCATAAGTTTTGTCCCGCAAGATCGTTTCGCATGGCCGCAGCGCCTACAACCTCAAGTCAGTTGAGGTCAAGACGCAGATATGGCCGATGGCGAGAACGAGCCGACCGGAAAATCTGGATACCGCGCTCGATACGCCCGCAATTTGGCGCAGAGGAGACACGTGTCGCAGCCGGCGCATACCCCCTCCCCAATGCCGTCCCATTTGGCGTAGAAGAAGATCACGCGGTCGCGAGCCGCCCAGAATACACGAATGTGCATCGAGTTCTGCTGTTGCGGGCCGGACACAATCGATTTCAAGAGTATCGATTCAAACGGACCCGCTCATGCGCACCGAAACCGAACATACGATCTATCTCAAGGATTACGCGCCCAGCCCCTACCGCTATCGTGACGGTCGATCTCGACTTCAGGATCGCGGCGGAGACGCACGCGGGTGCGGGCGCTGCTGACGGTGGAGCCGCGCGACGGGACCGACGCCGGGCACGCCGCTGGTGCTGGACGGCGACGAATTGAGCCTGACCTCGATCGCCATCGACGGGGCGCCGCTGGTGCTGTCGGCCTATGCCGCCGATGCCAATAGCCTCACCATCGTCGAGCCGCCGCTGCGGCGCTTCGTGCTGGAAACCGAGGTTATCGCTGAAGCCCGAGAGCAATACGCGGCTGATGGGGCTTTATCGCTCCAGCGGCACCTGGTGCACGCAATGCGAGCCGGAGGGCTTCCGCCGCATCACCTATTATCTCGACCGGCCGGATAATCTGGCGACGTTCAAGGTGACGATGACGGCGCCGCGCGAGCTGGCGCCGGTGCTGCTGGCCAATGGCAATCTGGTCGGGCAAGGGCGATGCCGGCGACGGCCTGCACTATGCGGTGTGGGAAGACCCGCATCCCGAAGCCGGCCTATCTGTTCGCCATGGTGGCGGGCGATCTCGGCTCGATCACCGACAGCTTCACCACCGCCTCGGGCCGCAAGGTGGACCTGGCGATCTATTGCGAGCATGGCAAGGAAGACCAGTGCCTCTGGGCCATGGACAGCCTCAAGCGCTCGATGGCCTGGGACGAGCGCCGGTTCGGGCGCGAATACGATCTCGACATCTTCAACATCGTCGCCGTCGTCCGATTTCAATTTCGGCGCGATGGAGAACAAGGGCCTCAATATCTTCAACGACAAGCTGGTGTTCGCCAAGCCCGAGACGGCGACCGACGGCGATTACGAGAATATCGAGCGCGTCATCGCGCATGAATATTTCCACAATTGGACCGGCAATCGCATCACTTGCCGCGACTGGTTCCAGCTCTGCCTCAAGGAAGGGCTGACGGTTTATCGCGACCAGGAATTCACCAGCGACGAGCGCTCGCGGGCGGTCAAGCGCATCTCGGACGTGCAGACGCTGCGCAGCGCGCAGTTCCCCGAGGATGGCGGCCCGCTGGCCCACCCTGCCCGGCCGGACCAGTATCGCGAGATCAACAATTTCTATACGGCGACGGTCTACGAAAAGGGCGCCGAGATCGTGCGCATGCTGGCGACGCTGCTTGGCGAAGCCGGCTTCCGCAAGGGCATGGACCTCTATTTCGAGCGCCATGACGGGCGAGGCCACGACCATCGAGGCGTTCCTGGCGGTGTTTGCCGAGGCCAACGAGCATCGACCTCGAACAGTTCAAGACCTGGTATCTGCAGGCGGGCACGCCCAAGCTCACTGTCAGCGACAGCTATGATGCGGCCAGCCAGACCTATACGCTGAAGCTGGCGCAGAAGACCGAGCCGACGCCGGGCCAGCCGGACAAGCAGGCGCTGGTGATGCCGATCAAGTTCGGCCTGATCGGGCCCAATGGCAGCCCGATGGGCTGGACCAGCGTCAGCGGCGGCGACGGTGCGCGACGACCTGATCGTGCTCGACGGCGACAGCGCCGAAATCGTCTTCAAGGGCGTGGCCAACAGGCCGGTGCCGTCGCTGCTGCGCGGTTTTTCGGCGCCGGTCATCATGACGACCGACGCTGAGCCAGGACGACCGGCTGTTCCTGGCGCGGCATGACAGCGATCCGTTCAACCGCTGGCAGGCGCTGCAGGATGTCGGCATGGCGCTGGCGGTCGATGCGGTGAACGGCACGCCATGGAGCGAGGACGCCGTGCAGGCGCTCAGCCAGGCGATGGCCGATACGCTGGGCAACGGCAACCTGGACGATGCGTTCAAGGCGCTGGCGCTGGTGCTGCCCGGCGAGGCGCTGATCGCGCGGGCGATCGGCAAGGATATCGATCCGGCCAGGATCCATGACGTGCGCGACGCAGCTCAGCCATGCGGTGTTCGGCCCGCTGACCAGCCAGCTCGACGGCGGCCTATCTGACGCTGGCGAGCGAGTTGCCCTATGTGCCGGACGCGGCAAGTTCGGGGCGGCGGGCGCTGCGCAACCGGCTGCTTGGCCTGCTGGTCGCCGGCGGTGCGGCGAGCGGGCCTGCCCTTGCGGCGCAGCAATATGCATGATGCGGCCAACATGACCGACCGGTTCGCGGCGCTGGCCGTGTCCGGCGCGGCCTGGACGGCGGAGGCGCCGGCGCTGCTGGCCGATTTCCGCACGCGGTTCACCGGCGATCCGCTGGTGCTGGACAAGTGGCTGAGCGTATCGGCCAGCGCGCCGGACGATGGCGTGCTCGAGCGGATCAAGGCGATCCTGGCCGATCCCGCCTTCCCCAAGAACAACCCGAACCGGCTGCGGGCGCTGGTGGGCACGTTTGCGATGAGCAATCCGACGCAGTTCGCGCGCGCCGATGGCGCCGGCTTCCGCTTCGTGGCGGATTTCGTGGCCGATGTGGACACGCGCAATCCGCAGGTCGCGGCGCGGGTGCTGACCGGGTTCCGCATCTGGCCGATGCTGGAGCCGGTGCGGCGCGAAGCGGCCAAAGCGGCGCTCACCGCGCTGCAGACCAAGGGCGGCCTGAGCCGCAATACAGCCGATATCCTGACCCGCACTGCTGGCTGGTTAAATTCCGCAGCAGTAGCAAAATTTTTCTTCCGGCCTAAGTGATTCAGGCGACTCGTGAATTTCGCGGGTCGCCTGAACTGCACGCGAAAGGGCTCTGGACAGGACGGGGCCGCCTGATTCATTGTTCGTTAAGGGCAAATCGGGCGGGCTGATTTTCCCTTACAATTCATGGAGACTTGCATGCGGTCGGCGGAGATATCCGGCGTCGGCGCTGAGGGATTCAGCGTGGATGAAGGAGCGGCGAACATGCGGGGCCAGCAGACTGACGATGGCTCCAAAATCCAAACCGACGGTCCGGCAACGCCTTTCGCCTGTCACCACCGCCGTCGCCCTGACGGCCATTTTCGCGGCCACCCTGTTCGTATTGTTCGACGGCGTGCGCACGCTGCAGGATGCCCAGGGCCAGCTCAATTCGCATCGGCCATCTGGTCTATCGAGGATGTTGCGGGCGCTGTCCGCACGGATCGACGCGTTCGCGGGCGTCTGGCAGCGCGGGCTGGGCGCCTATTGCATCGCCTTCCTGGTCATCGGCGTGGTCTGCTACCGCCGCGCCAAGGACCGGAATGCCCGATGCCGCGCAACGCTACAATTACCAGACCCTGGCCGCGGCCATTCCCATGGGCCTCGCCTGCTGGACCAGCGGCGGGCAGGCTGATCGTCTGCAACGAGCAATATCGCGACCGGCTCAATCCAGAAGGCAAGGATCTGAGCTATCACGACGCCGTCAAGCAGCTGGTCAGCGGGCGGCCATATGGAGCTGCTCAATGAGGACGATGACAGCCGGCTTGCTGGAACTGCACCGCGCAGGATGGCTCGCTGCCTGCTGATCGATGAGCGGCCGCTGGGCGACGGCGGTTTCGTGACCCTGGTCAGCGGACATTACCGAGCGCAAGCGCGTCGATACGCTGCTGCACGCCATTCGCGAGGAACAGCGCCTGCTGGCGCGGCGCTATCACGAGGAAAAGCTCAAGGCGGAGGCCGCGAGCCGTCGCCAAGACCAATTTCCTGGCCCATCTCAGCCACGATATCCGCACCCCGCTCAACCACATCATCGGCTTTGCCGAACTGATGCGGCACCAGACCTATGGGCCGCTGGGCGATGCGCGCTATGCCGATTATGTGCAGTCGATCAAAACCTCGGGCGAGCACCTGCTGGCCTCGTTCGCCACCATTCTCGACCTGGCCGAACTCGAAAGCGGGCAGAGGGAACTGCGCAGCGATCCGGTCTCGGTGGATGAGTTGCTCGACAGCGTGGCCCAGCGCTTCCGCGGCCAGGCGACGCGGGCGGGACTGACCATCGTCATCGGCGCGACCGACGCGGCGCGGTGCTGCATGGCGACCGGCTGGGGCATGCAGCGCATGCTGGGCAATATCGTGGAAAATGCCATCCGCTTCACGCCGGCCGGCGGCAGCGTGACCTGGCGGCCTTGCGGCGCGCGATGGGCGTGGTGCTCGAGATTTCCGATACCGGCCTGGGCATGAGCGAGGAGCGGCTGGCGAGCCTGTCGCAACCCTTTGCGCTGGGCGACGCGACGTTTACCCGCGATGGCGTCGGGCCGGGCCTGGGCATTTCCATCGCCCGGGCCATTGCCGAACTCAGCGGCGGACGCCTCGCCATCGATTCCAGCCTGTCGCTGGGAACGACGGTGGCGATCTCCCTGCCGCTGCAGGGTATGCACGAGGCGATGCAGGCGGCGGAGTAGGTCAGAGCGGGTTAAATCGCTGCTGGCATCGCCCTCGCCCTACGGTTCTCCCCGAGGCGGCGTGAGGAGCTCGCACCGTCACCATGCGGGACTACTGGGATAGACGCAGGCTAGATACGCTGCGCCCTCATGGGGTGAGGTGCTTGGCGCAGCAAAGCCATCGAGCCGTCGAAGGCATGGTAGCCTACAGCGCTCCGTGCCTTGCTCGTACCACGCTCGGCAGCGCGCCTTGACTTCGGCGCGCATGGATTTGAGGTCCAGTTCCAGCCGGCCGAAATCGGGATAGTGGGTCAGGCCGGCCAGCAATTCCCTGAAGGCGTCGGTCCAGGCTTCGTCCTTGAACGGGATGGACGAGCGCGCGCTCATCACCTGCAGCACGGTGGAATAGGTATCGTGGATTTCGGCCAGCCGCGCGCCTTCGGGCACGAGGCCGATTTCGCCCAGTCGCGCCAGGACGCGGGCGGTCAGCGCCTGGGGCAGGCCGATGGCTGCGGCCGGCGACGAGCTGGGCCGATTGGGCGATGAATTCCAGATCGACCAGGCCGCCCTCGGCCAGCTTGAGATCGAAGGGATGGCGGGCGGGGCGTTCCGTGGCCATCAGGGCGCGCATGGAGACGACGTCATCGATGGTCTTTGCCGACGTCGCGGTGGCGGGTCCATGACCTCGGCGATGGCGGCATCGACCTCGTAGCCCAGTTCGCCATCGGCGGCGATGACGCGGGCGCGGCTGAGGGCCAGGTGTTCCCAGGTCCAGGCATTGTCGCGGTGATAGTCGCGGAAGCCGGAGAGGCTCGTGGCGAGCGGGCCGGCATTGCCGGAGGGCCGCAGGCGCATGTCGGCTTCGTAGAGCACGCCCTCGGCGGTCGGGCGCGGTGATGGCGGCGACGAGGCGCTGGGTCAGGCGGGTGAAATAATGGTTGGTGGTCAGCGGCTTGTCGCCATCCGATTCGGTATCGGGTGCGTCGTAGAGCATGATGAAATCGAGGTCGGAGGTCACCGTCATCTCGCGGCTGGCCATCTTGCCGAAGGCCAGCAAGGCAGCGCGGCCGCCGGGGATGGTGCCGTGGCGGCGCTCGAATTCGACGCGCACGGCGGCGAACAGGCGGTTGCAGCAGGGTTTCGGCCAGGGCAGTGAACTGCTCGCCGGCCACGGTGGCGCTGACCGTGCCCGAGAGCAGGCCGGCGGCGATGAGGAATTTCTGTTCCTGGCCGATGATGCGGGCGCGGTCGATGATTTCCTCATAGGAGCGCGCTTCGGCGAGGAACGCATCGACCTTGCCCACCAGCACGTCGCGGCGGGTGATGTCGTCGGCGAAGGCCGGATCGATCAGGCCATCCATGACATGGGCGCGGTGAATGACCGACTTCGGCCATGCGCGGCGCCGAGGCCAGCAGCTGCACCAGCAGCGTGCGCAAATGCGGATGGCGTGCGCAGCAGCGCGAAGAGCTGCATGCCGGTGGGAATGCGCGACAGGAAATTGTCGAACCGGGCCAAAGCCTCGTCGGCATTGCCGGCGGTGCCGAGCGTGGCCAGGAGGGCGGGCAGCAGTTCGGTCAGGTGGGCGCGGGCGGCGGCGGCGCGGGTGGCGGGATAGCCGCCATAGTGCCATTTGCGCACGGTTTCGATGGCCGAGATGCGGCATTGGCGAAACCCATGCGGGTCAGCGTTTCCAGCGTTTCCGGATCGTCGTCGCTGCCGGTGAAGACCAGGTTGCCCTCGCCGCTGCCCAGGGTTTCGCCTTCGGTGAACAGTTCGGCATAATAGCTGACGACCCGTTCGAGGGCGGCGCGGTAGGTGGTTTCGAATTTGGCCAGGTCAGGCTCGCCCATCAGCCGGCCGATCACGGCGACCTCCTCGGGCGTCGAGGGCATGATGTGGGTCTGCTCGTCGCGCAGCATTTGCAGGCGGTTTTCGACGGCGCGGAGATACCAATAGGTCTCGGTCAGCTCGGCCGCGGCCTTGGGGGTGATCCAATTGGCCTTGGCCAAAGCCGCCAGCGCGTAGGCGGTGGGCTTGACGCGCAGTTCGGGATCGCGGCCGCCGGCGATCAATTGCTGGGTCTGGGTGAAGAACTCGATCTCGCGAATGCCGCCGCGCCCGAGCTTGACGTTGTGGCCCTCGACGCGGATATCGCCGACCTTCTTGGCGATATTGATCTGGCGCTTCATCGCCTGGATATCGGCGATGATGGCGTAGTCGAGATGCTTGCGCCAGACATAGGGGGTGAGGTGTTTGAGGAAGGCTTCGCCGACCGATTTGTCGCCGGCGCAGGCGCGGGCCTTGATCCAGGCGGCGCGTTCCCAGTTCTGGCCGCGGCTTTCGTAATAGGCCAGCGCCGCGTCGAACGAGAGGGCCAGCGGGGTCGAGCCGGGATCGGGGCGCAGGCGCAGATCGGTGCGGAACACGTAGCCGTGGGCGCGGCGATCCTCCATCAGGCGCGACCAGCTTCTGGACCATGCGGGAATAGGTCTTGGTGGCTTCCGAGGGGTCGGCCAGCACGGTCTTGTCGCGGATCGTAGAAGGTGACGATGTCGATATCGGAGGAATAGTTCAGCTCGCGCCCGCCATGCTTGCCCAGCGCGAAGATGGCGAGGCCGGAATTGGCGGCGGTCGCCTGCTCCAGCGGAATGGCGAGCAGGCCCGTGGCGTGGGCCTGGCGCATCAGCAGGCTCAGGGCGGCGTCGAGCGCGGCATCGCCGAGATCGGACAGGGCGGCGGTCGATTGGGCCGTGGTCCAGGCGCCGCCGGTTTCGGCCACGGCGGCAAGGAGCGCGGTGCGGCCCTTGGCGATGCGCAGGATGGGGGAGATCGTGTCCTCGTCGGCGGCGGTATGGCCGGCGGTGGTGACGGTGTCGAGGATGGCGGCGAAGGCGGTGTCGGGATCGGATGCGAGCGTGGCGGCGAGCCAATCGGAGTTGGCTTCGGCCAGGGCGAAGAGATAGGGGGCGGATTCGAGCAGCGGGCCAAGCGCGGGGGCGGCAGCGGCGATGGGTTCGCGCTGCTCGGGCGGCAAGCTGGTGAGCCAGGCGTCGAAGCGAGGATGGGGGATGGATGGGAGCGTGGCGAGGATGAGGGTCATAAGGGAGGGATAGCGCGGTGGAACAATGGCGGCAAGCGGGCCGTTTCTCCCCCGCCTACGCTCGCGGGACGGCAGTATTTGCCGCCGCATCGGTGGACTTCTTCACAGTGATACTCTCATTTCTACGCGAGTTTCCTGCAATCACGGGCTCCCGCAAGCAAATGGCGCAGGTTGGCATTATGTTTGCATGGCAAGCGTAGAAAAAAGCCGTGAGGAGGTTTGCCGTGACGAGTATCGGATCGACATCTTATGACTATTCCAGCAGTCCCTATTCGAGTGCTGCGAAATCGAATGCGGCAAATGCCGAGCCTGCCTCTACGGAAACGACGACGCAGCCCTCGTATGTCACTCTCAGCTTTCAAGGAAAGCTCGTCACCCTGGAAAGGGTGGGCCTTGGCTCGGACTTGAAACCGATAAACATCGCCGAATTGCCGGAAGCGGAATACAACTCATTTATGGAAGGGGAGCAGCGTCGTATTGAGGCCAACCAGTGGTTCTTGCAGGGGCAATACAGCAATCGCGACGCGCCGCCGACCTCATCTTCGCCCGGAAGACCGGCGCTAAAAATAGACTATGACGCGATGAAAAATGATCCGATGTATGTGCTCAATCAGCGCTTCGCGGAGAATTATGCAAAGATCGAGCAGCAGAGGGCTGCTTATCTTGCGAAGCAACAATCCGGTGTGGATCTTTCCGCTTGAATGGGAGAGCGTAGTCCCCTCACCCTGACCTTCCGCTGAACGCGTCAGGTCGGTCCCTCTCCCGCAAAGGGGAGAGGGAAAGGGGCGCTAAGCCCCCGGCAAATCCATCACCGCCCGCACCCCCGGCGCGTTGTCCTCGATGCTGAACACGCCGCCGTGCAGGCGGGTCACGGCGTCCACCAGCGACAGGCCCAGGCCCGAGCCGGCTTCGGTGCGGCTCTTTTCCAGGCGGACGAAGCGTTCGATGACGCGCTTGCGGTCCTCGGGGGGGATGCCCGGGCCGTTGTCGGCGACTTCGATGATGACGCGGCCATCGGTCTGGCGCAGGCCGATGGTGATGTGGCCTGTCGAGCCCGCCAGCGGGCTTGGCGTATTTCACCGCGTTTTCCAGCAGGTTGACCATGGCCTGGCCGATCAGTTCGCGATTGGCGTGCAGATGCACGCCGGCGGTGATCGCGGTTTCGACGGTGATGCCCTCGTCCTCCGCGACCGGGCCGTAGAGCTCGGCGACGTCGGCGACCACGGCGCTGACATCGACATCGGCCAGCGCGCCCGATGGGGCTCCGGCCTCGGCGCGGGCGATCATCAGCAGGGCGTTGAAGGTCTGGATCAGGCGGTCGCTCTCGGCGATGGTGGTTTCCAGCGCCTTCTGGCGCGACTGGTCGCTGGCGCCCTCGCGCAGCGCCGCCTTCGGCCTGGTTGCGCAGGCGGGTCAGCGGCGTCTTGAGATCGTGGGCGACATTGTCGGTGACTTCCTTCAGGCCCTGCAACAGCTGCTCGATGCGGTCGAGCATGGCGTTGAGATTGGTGGCGAGCCCATCGAATTCGTCATTGCGCCGGGTGAGCGGCACGCGCTCGGAGAGGTTGCCGGACATGATCTTGGTGGAGGTATCGCGGATGGCGTCGATGCGGCGCAGCACCCGCCGCGCGGTGATGCCGCCGGCGACCACGGAGAGCAGGATGATGCCGATGACGCCGACGAGGAAGCTCTGCACGATGATGGCCGAAAGCCGCGCCGCTCCACCACGTCGCGGCCGACCACAAGGCGCATGCCGCTATCGAGCTGCACCGAGCGCACCACAGCGAAGCCCGGACGCGGTGGACGCTCTTCCTCGGCCCCGTCTTCGAGCGGATTGGCGGGCTGGTAATCGAAGCTATAGACGCCGGGTTCGCGCAAAGCCTCGACCGGCATCTCGGCTGACATTGCCGAGCAGATACTGGCCGGCGGCATCGCCGAGGATAATAGACGCCCGGCCCCGGCTGGCGCGACAGACGCTCGACGGCGAAGGCCAGCGCGCGAATGCCCTGCCGGCTCTCGATGCGCTGCAGCAGGCGAACTTCGCGGTCGATATCGTCGGTCTGCTGGCGCTGGATCTGCACGCTGGACTGCCAGGTGATGAAGGCCAGCAGCAGGATGGCGAACAGCACGAAAATCAGGATGAACGTCGCCGTCAGCCTGACCGTGGAGGTGCGCCAGAGTTGGGAAAGTCGATACAAGGCCTACTCGCGGATCATGTAGCCGGCGCCGCGCACGGTATGCAGCAGCGGGGTGGCATGACCCTTGTCGATCTTGGAGCGCAGGCGCGACATGTGGACGTCGATGACGTTGGTCTGCGGATCGAAATGATAATCCCAGACATTTTCCAGCAGCATGGTGCGGGTCACCACCTTGCCGGCATTCTTCATCAGATATTCGAGCAGGCGGAATTCGCGCGGCTGCAGCAGGATGGTTTCGCCATCGCGCTCGACCTTGCGGCGACAGCCGGTCGAGCGACAGACCGCCGACATCGTAGCTGGTGGCGGCTTCGGAGGGGCTGGAGCGGCGGGCCAGCACTTCGACGCGGGCCAGCAGCTCGGTGAAGGCATAGGGCTTGGTGAGATAGTCGTCGCCGCCGGCGCGCAGGCCGGTGACGCGATCATCGACTTCGCCAAGAGCGGACAGGATCAGGACGGGGGTCTTGTCGCCTTCGGCGCGCAGGCTTTCGACGATGGAGAGGCCATCGCGGCGGGGCAGCATGCGGTCGACGATCAAGCACGTCGTAGTCCATGCCCGAGGCCATGGCATAGCCGGTTTCGCCATCGGCGGCGTGGTGGGTGACGTGGCCGGCCTCGTCGAGCGCCTGGATGAGGTAGCTCGCGGCCTCCCGATCATCTTCGATCAGCAATATCTTCACCGTGGGCTCCCATTGGCACTGGTTTGTCAGTCGGCACCCTCCTCCTTGCGGGGAGGGTCAGGGAGGGGGAGGTTTAGCTGGAATATCGTGGCTCTCCCACCCCCTCCCAACCTCCCCCGTCAAGGGGGAGGTGCCGCCCGGATGTTGTGGCGCAATCGCGCCTCAACCTAGCATTACTTGTCTTCGAGCGGCAGGCCGATGAAGCGGGCTTCGCCACCGCGGCTGGCCTTGATCAGAGCCGTATTGAGGCCCTTGTCCTTGACGGCGGCAAGAGCGGCCTCGAACTCATCGACAGTCGAGACCGGCTTGTTGTCGACTTCGAGGATGGCGTCGCCAACGGCGAAGCCCTTTTCGGCAGCCGGGCTGTCCTCGTCGATATCCTGGATCAGCAGGCCGCCCGAGCCATCGGCGTTCGGCACCAGGGTCATGCCGACGCTGGAGGGCGTGGGGCCGACTTCGGCCGGAGGTGTGGGCTGGGACTGGCTCGGCCTGGGCCACATCTTCGGTCAAGGTGCCGAGCTTGACGGAGATCTTCTGCTCGGCCCCGTCGCGCCAGATGGTCAGCTCGACGGTGGTGCCCGGAGCCTTGCCGGCGATGGTGCGGCTGAGGTCGAGCGCATCATCGATCGCATCGCCATCGACGGCGGTGATGATGTCACCGGATTTGACGCCGGCCTTGGCCGGCCGGGGAGTCTTCGGTGGGCTCGCTGCACGATGGCGCCCTTGGCGTGCTTCGAGGCCAACGCCGTCGGCGATGTCGCGGGTCACGTCCTGGATCGAAACGCCGAGATAGCCGCGGGTGACGGAGCCGCTGGTCGATGAGCTGGTCGACGATGGTCTTGACGGTGGAGGCCGGGATGGCGAAGGCGATGCCGACATTGCCGCCATTGGGGGAATAGATGGCGGTATTGACGCCAACGACTTCGCCCTTGGTATTGAAGGTCGGGCCGCCCGAATTGCCGGTATTGACCGCCGCGTCGATCTGCAGGAAATCGCCATAGTTGGAGCCGCCGATATTGCGGCCCTTGGCCGGAAATCACGCCGGCGGTCACGGTGCCGCCGAGACCGAAGGGATTGCCGACGGCAACGACCCAATCGCCAACGCGGCTCGGGGTGGTTTCAAAGCTGACGAAGGGCAGGTCCTTGCCATCGATCTTGACCACGGCCAGATCGGTGCGCTCGTCGGTGCCGACGATGGTGGCAGTGTCCTCGTCGCCATTGTCGAACACGACCGTGACCTTGGTGGCATTCTCGACGACGTGGTTATTGGTGACGATGTAGCCGTCAGCCGAAATCACGAAGCCCGAGCCGGCAGCCATGAACTTGCGCGGGGCCTGATCCTGCTGATCGCCGCCGCGGCCGAACTGGTCGCCGAACTGCTCGAAGAAATCGTGGAACGGGTGATCCTTGGGCAGATCGGGCATGTTGAAATTGCCGCCGCCACGCTCGACATCCTGCGGGCCCTCGGTGGCCTCGACCAGGATGGAGACCACGGCAGGCTTGACGGCCTCGACCAGATCGGCGAACCCGGCCTGGGGCTGAGCAGTCGTCGGGACGACGATCTGCGCGACGTTCTGGACCTGCGCATTCGCCACCTGGCCGGTCAGCACGAATGCGGTGGAGACGCCGCCGATCCCCACGATCAGCGCCAGCATGGACGCGCCGAGCCAGCGGCGGGTACGTGAGAGAATAGTGTGCGCATGAGAATTGATCTCCTTAGGAAGCTCTCAACAGCTTATAGCCGTAGTTATGAAAGGGCGCGCCTTGCTGCGAGGTTGCGCCGACATTAAACTTTTGTAAGACGCGGGCTTGTTCAGCAGATTTTCAGGTTGGCGGACTTTGGGTTTGGCACTCCCGATGTGGAGCCCCGATCTGGTCCCCTCCCCCTTGAGGGGACCAGATCGGGGCTCCACATCTGTGTGGCAAACTGAAGCTACCCTAAGCTCCGCCCGAACCATCCTGCGCCCGTTGCAGCGCATCGAGCGCCGCCTGTTCGTCGGGGCTTAAATCGGGCGTGGCCGTGTTGAAGCGGCGGCGGCGGGCCATGATGAACAACACAATCAGGCCGATGACCAGCAGGCCGGGCGCGGCGAACCACAGCAGCAGGGTGTGGCCCTCCAAGCGGGGGCGCAGCAGGACGAATTCGCCGTAGCGATCGACCAGATATTGCCGCACCTGCTCATTGGTATCGCCGGCCGTCAGGCGCTCGCGCACCAGGACGCGGATATCCTTGGCCAGATCGGCATCGCTGTCGTCGATCGACTCGTTCTGGCAGACGAGGCATCGCAGTTCGGCAGAAATATCGCGGGCGCGTTGCTCCAGAGCCGGATCGGCCAGCATTTCATCGGGGTTGACCGCGAATGCCACCGGCGTCATCGCCAGCAGCACACACAGCAGGAGCGAGCGCAGCCAGCTCATTCGGCAGGCTCCGGCATGGCCTTGGGCAGCGCGGCGGGGAGCGCCGACGCGCTGGCGGCGGTCGGTGAGCGACAAGGCCCCTGCCCCGGCCATCAGCAAGGCGCCGAGCCAGATCAGCGTGATATAGGGCTTATGCCAGATGCGCACCACGTGGGTATCCTTCAGCGGCTCGCCCAGCTGCAGGTAGAGCTGGGAGAAGCCATAGGTGCCGATGGCCGCCTCGGTGGTCGGAATGCCGCTGGCGACATAAGTGCGGCGCTGGGCGACCATGGGGCGCGTATCGCCGCCCGGCGCGGTGATGATGAAGTCGCCCTGGTCGGCGATGTAGTTGGGCCCCTGCACCTGCGAGGACTTGTCGAAGGCGATGGTATAGCCGGAAAGTTCGACGCTTTCGCCGGGATTGAGCGTGGTCACCAGTTCGGTTTCCCAGGCGGTGGTCGCGACGATGCCGAGCACAGCGACGCCCATGCCGAAATGGGCAATGGCCGTGGACCAGGTTGAACGCGGCAGCCCGACAAGCCGGCGCCAGCTTTCCGGCAGGGGAATGCGGCCCAGCTTGCTGCGGTCGATCAGTTCGGCGACGGCGCCGAAGGCCACCCAGAAGCCGAGCAGCAGGCCCAGCGGCGCCATCGAGATCGAAATGCCGCCCAGAGCCGAAATCAGGATGGTGAGGAAAATCGCCAGCGCCGCCGCCCCGATCAGGCGTTGCGCGGCCCCGACGACATCAGCGCGTTTCCAGGCCAGCATCGGCCCGAAGGGCAGCACCAGCAGCAGCGGCGCCATCAGGGCGGTAAAGGTCAGGTTGAAGAACGGCGCGCCCACCGAAATGGTGGTGCCCGCCAGGGCATCGAGGATCAGCGGATAAAGCGTGCCGACCAGCACCGCGCCCACGGCGGTGGCCAGGAACAGGTTGTTGAGGATCAGCGCGCCCTCGCGGCTGACCGGCGCGAACAGGCCGCCGGTGCGCAGCGAGGAAGCCCGTATGCCGAACAGGATAAACGCGCCGCCGATGATCAGCGCCAGCAGAGCCAGGATGACCAGCCCGCGCGTCGGATCGCTGGCGAAGGTATGGATCGAGGTCAGGATGCCCGAGCGCACGAGGAAGGTGCCGAGCAGCGACAGCGAGAAGGTGATGATGGACAGGAACACCGTCCAGATTTTCAGCGCATTGCGCTTTTCCATCACCAGCGCCGAATGCAGCAGCGCCGTGCCGGCGAGCCAGGGCATGAAGCTGGCATTCTCCACCGGGTCCCAGAACCACCAGCCGCCCCAGCCAAGCTCGTAATAGGCCCAGTAGGAGCCCATGGTGATGCCCAGGGTGAGGAACATCCAGCTCAGCACCGCCCAGGGCCGCACCCAGCGGGCCCAGGCCTGGTCGATGCGGCCGGAAATCAGCGCGCCGATGGCAAAGGAAAAGCAGATCGAGAAGCCGACATAGCCGGCGTAGAGCAGCGGCGGATGGATGGCGAGGCCGATATCCTGCAGCACCGGATTGAGATCGGCGCCTTCCAGCGGCGGCGGGATCATGCGCAGGAACGGATTGGAGGTGAACAGGGTGAACCCGGCAAAGGCCGCGACCAGCATGCTCTGCGTCGCCAGCACCAGCGACAGCAGATCGGACGGCAGCCGCCGCCCGAAGGCCGCGACCATGGCCCCGAAAGCGACCAGGATCAGCACCCAGAGGACCATCGAGCCCTCGTGATTGCCCCAGACGCCGGAAATCTTGAAGATCAGGGGCTTGAGCGAATGCGAATTGTCGGCCGCCAGCTCCAGCGAGAAATCGGAGGTGACGAAGGCCTGGATCAGCGCCGCGAAGGCTGCCGCCACCAGCACGAACTGCAGCACCGCGCCCTGGCTGAGGAACAGCGAAATCCGCTCGCCGCTGCGCCAGAACAGATAGCCGCCAATGGTGGAGACGGTGGCGATGGCAAAAGCCAGGACGAGTGCGAAATGCCCGAGTTCGATGCGACATCAGTTGCTCGCCTCCGCCGTTTCCGGCCGCCATTCGCCGCTGGCCTTGAGCGCGTCGACCACTTCCTTGGGGATGTAGTTTTCGTCGTGCTTGGCCAGCACATTGGTGGCGGCGAACTTGCCGTCCGGGGTCATGCTGCCCTCGGCCACCACGCCCTGCCCCTCGCGGAACAGATCGGGCAGGATGCCGGTATAGGAAGCGCTGAGTTCGGATCTTGCCGTCGGTGACGACGAAGACGTTGTTGTCGCCATTGCGCACCCAGGTGCCGTCCTTGACCAGCCCGCCCAGCCGGATCGCCTGGCCGGGAACGACCTGCCGCGTGGCGACGTCCGAGGGCGAATAGAAGAACACGATCTGGTCGCGCAGGGCCACCAGCACCAATGTGGTCGCCAGGCCGACGACGATTGCCAAGCCGGCGATCAGCGCCAGGCGCTTCTGCTTGCGGGTCCAGCCCTTGCGGCGGATTGCCGATGGCATGGTCATGGTGTCGCTCCCTTGAGGCCGGCCTCCAGCGCCACCGCGTCGAGATCGCCGCGATCGAACGCCTTCGGAAAGACCTTGAGCGCAGCGTCATAGGCCGCCTGCGCCTTGGTCAAATCGTTCAATACCACATAGGCGCGCACCAGTTGCGTCCATTCCTCGATGGTGCCGCCCTGGCTGTCCAGCCGCGCGGCAAGGCCCGAAACCATGCCGGCGATAGCCTCGGATTGGGCAGTGGCCGCAGGAGCGCCGGCTGGCGCCACGCCCTTGTTGGCCGCGACCGCCCTGCCCTCGCTGGCCGCCGTCACCCAGGCTTCGCCGCCCTTGGACAAGGCCAAGGCCGCGTCCCAGGCTTTGACGGCGTTGTCATATTGGGCGGTGCGGGTCAGCTCGGCGGCGATATAGAGGCGCGACAGCACGTGGGCCGGATCGCTCGCCGCCGCGCTTTGCAGCAGGCTCATGGCCTCGCCCGCGGCGCTGCCATTGGCCTGCAGCATCAGGGTTTCGGCCAAAGCGGTCTGGATATCGGCATTGCCGCCGCCAAGTTCGATAATCCGGCGATAGGCGTGTTCGGCCTCGGGATATTTGCCGGTCTGCAGATAGACCGGCGCAATCACCGACCAGCCACGCAGATCGTCGGGCGTGGTGGCCAATTGCTGCTCGATGCGGGCGATGGCGGCGGGAAGATCGATATCCTGCGCCGCCACTTCGGTGCGGTCGGCCAGCGGCTGGCTCGGCAGGTTGGGACTGCCCAGCATCCAGTAGATCACCAGACTCAGGACCGCGACCGCCCCAAGAAAGGCTGTAATGGTGCTGCGCCCGATCTCTGCTTTGGGCTTGGCCCTGGCATCCGCCTCGGCTTGATGGCGCAGCATTTCGCGCGCCAGTTCGCCCTTGGCGGCTATGGCCTCGGGCTCGCCGAGCTTGCCATTGGCCAGATCGGCGTCAATCCCCGCCAGGACAAGGTGAAAATGATTGTTGGGGGGAGGTGAATCAGGTCCAGTTGCGTTGACCATGCGTCCAGCCGCCGCATAATACAGTGCAGCGCAAGCAATGGCGGTTACGGCGATGGCGATAAACCAGAAAAGCATGGACCCTGGACGCTTGACGCCGGCATGCGGCAAGAGAAGCGAGCTATAAGCCAAATGCGGCGAAAAACCACCAAAACACGCAAGGGTGAGCCGGACGCATTGCCACAGGCCCGGCGCGCGCCATGAGCGAGACCCCAGCCGACTTCGCCGTGCTCGGTTCGACCCCCTTGGCGCGGCTGGTTGCCGGGCTGTTGGCGGGCGTGCATGGCAAGCGAGTCGTTTGGGTCGGCGACAGCCATGCGGCATTTCGCCTGCCGCGCGGGATCGATCTGTCGGTGGGGCCGATGACGCGGCCGGAGAGCTGGGCCTTGCTGGCGCAGACCGTGCCGGAGACGGTCAAACTGCTCGCCCGGGCCGGTGGCAAGGCCGGCATGGCGCGGCTCGATCCGGTGTTTTTCGCCGACACGCCGATCGGCCAGCAGGCTTTGGCCTTTCTGCGCAGCAGCGCCGCTGGCTTCACCATCGAGCGCCTGCCCGCCGGCCAGCTCGGCAAGGGCCGCGACGGTATCGTCTTGCGCGACGCGCTGCATCTGCAGCGAGACCGGCTGGAGCCGGTGTTGGACCGCTGGCTGGACAGCGTGGGCGTAGCCCGCCTGCCGCTGGCGCAGGCCCAGGTCACTGTTGCGGCCAATGGCAGCGCCAGCGTGGAATCGAACGGGGTGATCACCCAGGCGACGCCGCACGGTGCTGGCCGATGACGAGGCCATTCTGGCGCATCTTTCGGCCGAGACGCTCACCACCCTGTTCCAGCGCCGACAGATGACCACCATCCTGACCGGGCCGACGTTCCCGATGGCGGCGCGGATCATGCTGCAAGTGGATGCGGATATAAGCCTCGTGCAAGGCATCCATCGCGGCGTCACCGCAATCGGCGCCGGGGACCACGATACCTGCGTTTCCCGCATCGGCGTGCTGCTCGGCGCCAACCGTCAATTGCGCCAGGCTGGCGGCGCCGGTCATGAGAGCCTGCGCAGCCGCGACGGCGCACCAGTGGTCGGCAGCGCCAACGGCAGCGGCCCCGAACTGCTGGCTGGCCTGGGCATTACGGGAGCCTTCCTTGCGCCCGCGCTGGCCCGCTGGTTCGCTCGGCGCCGCCAAGCCGGACGAATTGGATTATTTCGCCGCGCGGATGCCGGGGCGAACGATGACACCCTCGACTGTGGCCGATTATATGCTGCATTCAGACGGTGGCCGCAGCATGAAGGGCCAGCCCAATCGCCTTGGCGCCGGCAGGCAGCACGCCTTGCAGGGCAGTGCCATCGATCGCAGCAAGCCACTGAAATTCCGCCTCGACGACCGCACCATCTGCGGCTTTGCCGGCGATACGGTGCTGAGCGCCCTGCTGGCCTCCGGCCTCGATAGCGTGGGAAAACTTGGCGGCCAGCCCGTTGGACTCAGCGGCCGGTTACGCGCCGGCCATTACCCAGAATCACGACCGGATTAGCCAGGCTTTGCCGATGGCGCGCACGCCCGCCGTTGATGGCGCCGAATTTTATACCATCGGTAGCCGTACAAGGCGCGTGCACCTGCCGGTTATCGGCAAGGAACGCCGCTCACTGCGGCAAAACCTCGACCGCAACGCCGTCATATCGCCCTGGCACGACCAGCCGCCGCACGCGTTGATCACCGCCGATGTCGTGATCGTTGGTGGCGGTGTTGCCGGCATGAGCGCGGCGCTGTCCGCCGCCCGCACCGGCGCCAGCGTCACCCTGCTTGAAGTCGGCACCGATGCTCGGCGGCAGTGCCCGCTATTTCGGCTCGCAGGAGGGCGATGAAACGCCCAACGACACCATCGCCAGGCTGAGCGCCGAGATCGCCGCCAGCGACGCCATCACTGTATTGTTGCGCACTGAAGTCCTGGCCGCCTATTCCGGTCGGGTCCGTGCGCATCGCGTACTGGTCGATGGCACGGCAGTTTCCGGCGAAGTCGTCGACGTCACGGCGCCGCGCATCGTCCTTGCCACCGGCGCCATCGAGCGACTGCCGGTGTTTCCCGGCAATCGCCTGCCCCGCGTGATGACGACATTGGAGGCCTATCAGCTGGCCGAGCGCTATGGCGTCTGGCCCGGCCGCTCCGCCGTTCTCGCCACGGTCCACAGCGCGGCCTATCGCCTGCCGATGCTGCTGAGCGATGCTGGCATTGCGACGAGCAGAATTGCCGATGCCCGCACCGATCCGCAATCGCGGTTCATCGAATATTCGCACGCCTACGGCATCATGCAGTCCTTGGCGACGGTTCCCGCACAGGTCGAGCCCGCCGCAAGGGGCCGGGGCCTGTCCATCACCCTGCAGCTGGCCTTTGAGGGTTTCACCCAGGCCGGCGAGACGATCCCCGCCGATACGCTGCTGGTTTGCGGCGGCTGGCAGCCGGATCTGACTCTCTGGCACATGGCTGGCGGGCAAAGCCGCTGGTGCGCCCGGCATCACCGCCTCGAACCTGTCAGCGGCGTGTCGCACATCGCCCTTGCCGGCAGCGCCGCCGGCTATTTCAGCAAACATGCCTGCCTGCTGAGCGGCCAGGATGCGGTCAACGTCCTGTTCGCCGCGCCGCGCAGCCGGGTGGTCGAACTCAGTATCGATCCGGTTTACGAAACCCCCGATGCGCCAACGCCAACCGCCTTGCGCTCCGAGGCCAAGCAACAGGCCAGCTATCTCGATGCCGGGCTCAACCTGATCCAGCCGCCCGATCCAGACCTGAAGGACAAATATCGCTGGTGGCCCTTGCGCAAAAGCGCACCATCCTGGTCGCTCACCGATCAGCCGCGGCCCCTGGGCATTGGCGATGTCGCCGCCGGCGTACAATTGGGCGTCATTCCGGCTGAAAGCGCTGGCATCGTCGCCGAGGAACGGGCTGTCGCCAGCGGCGATCTCATCGATGCGGCGCGTCTCGCCTTGCTGCCCGATCTGCGCCCGGCCCCACCGGCGCCACGCATTCCGGCTTTTCTCATCGGCCGCTTCGGCGCCGAGCCGCAAATGTGGATCGTGGCGCCCGATGAGGCGCGCATGCTGGACATGGGCGCCCTGATTTTCCTCAATTCCGACCAGACCGATCCCCGCCAGGCCATCGGTGCCATTATCGGCAGCGAAGGGGAAAAAATCATCGCGCTTGTCGGCAAAGCCTCGCCGCAGCCCGGTGATGGCCTGATCCTGCGCGATCAGGGCCGCGCCGTGGCGATCCGGCTGGTCGAGCCGTTTTCAGCTGCGGCGTTCGGCAGTGTGCCGGGCCCGGCGTAGCGTCTCGGCATATTCGGGATTGAAGCGGATTTCGGCCATCTTGATGCCAACATCCAGCCGCGCCCCGATCAGCTTGTCCTCGGGATTGAGCTTCAACAGTTCCAGATTGCGGGGAATGTGCCGTTCCAGCGCCTCCTCCGACTGGCTCCAGGCCAGGTCGAACAGCGCGTTGACGGCCAGCGAGTCGCGGCAATCGCGTACCGCCGCCATCAGATAGGTGCCGTTGAGGGCGGCCAGCATCCGGTCGTGGTCCAGCCGGTCCGTGCCCGGCGGCTTGCGCAGCGCCTGGTTTATATCCGGCACCACCTCCCTCAGACGGGGCTCGATTCGTTCGGAAACCTGCTTGGTGAGCGCCGATAAAACCGTGGTCCAGCGGCTGTTGCGCGCAAATTCCACATAGCCGGTCAGCGAGCGGATCAGCTTGTGGAAGCGGTCGAGCCCGCGGCAAGCCAGGTCGATATCGGCAAAGGGTCCCGTAGGATGCAGCACGTGAATCTGGTTCTGCGCGTGGGCGAGAATGGCGTCCACCAGCGGGCCGAAGCCACTGCGCTGAATGGCCGCCTCGTTGCCTCCGCCCGCCAGGCGGATCGCGGTGGTGACCAGCCGCGTCGGATTGGCCACCTGGCCGATCGCCACATGCATCAGCAGTGCCGCCGCCGCGGTATCCTGCAAGGGCATGGCATGCAGCGCCGCGCCGAGGCCATGATCGTCGGTGAGGGTATTGGCGGTCTTGCCGAAGGCCTGCGCCTTGACCAGCAGGGCCCGGTTACGCAAAGCCTTGATCACGAATGGCAGGCGTTCCTGGGCCTCCTGGCCACCCAGTTGCGCCCGCAGCCGGCGGCCAGCCTCGTAGTCGCTCGGCCTGCTTGAGGCCGTCGCGCATGCGCGCCAGCACCTGCGGCACCAGCACCTCGATATCGGCGTCGGGCATGGTCGTGCCATCCCCGAGCAGATCGGAGCACAGATCGCGCACCGCCCAGGTCCAGGCCGTCTGCACATGCTTGCGCAGCACCGAGCCATCGAACGGAAACAGCACCGGATCTTCGACGATCACCGCATCGATCAGCCCGAAAAACGGCTGCGGAGCCGGCGCGGACTGCAGTTGCCCCTGGGGGGCAGTAGCCAGGTTACGATCGGCAAGTGGGGGCATGGCAATAGACGGGGTTGGGAAATAGGGTTCCGAACCCTACTCCCCCCTTCGTAAACAATGTTTATGCGTCAGCCATGCCGATTGTTACCAAATCAGGCAGCGCCCTGCGCCACCGTCCAGTTATTGCCGAACTCGCGGCAGGCCATGCCGGCCTTGGTATAAGCCTGCCCGCCGATGGTGACGGTGTGGGTGAAATTGCGGCAATCCAGCGCGTTGACCTTGACCATCGGACCGACGGCGACGGTGCCGGTGGAGCCCTTGTCGCCCGACCACTGGCGCGGCGCGCCGGGGCGCCCGAACTGCAGCGCATAAAATTGCGCGCTATTGGCTTCCGCCGAGTCCTTGGCCGTCATCAGGGCCAGCGCCGCCGGATCGACAAAGCCATTGGCGATGCTGGTGGTTGCCAGCGCGGCCTGGGTGGTCTGGGCCGGGCTGGGGCCGACCGGCGCCACGAAGACCGGCGCGGCCACCGCCACCGGGGCTTGCGCCATCTGGTTTGGCGTGGTGGTGGCGCAGGCAGCCAGGGTCAAGGCGAGCAATGGAATGGCGAGGCGAAGGGCGAGGGTCATATCTGGGTCTCTGGGGCGTCTAGGCTTGATGTTTTTGCAATAAGGCGAAAGTGCGTCGGAAGGTTCCGGTTGCGTCAGTTCTTGGTCATCCCGGTGAGCCTGGAGGTGGGCAGGCGCAGTTCCACCAGCAGGCCGCCCAGCGCCGAGCGCTTCAACAGCAGGCTGCCCCCATACACATCTACCAGTTCCTTGACGATATCGAGCCCCAGTCCGCTCCCCGGCGTTTTCTCGTCCAGCCTGACACCGCGGCGCAACACTTTTTGCGCATCGTCCTCGGAAAGCCCCGCCCCGTTGTCCTCGATGCGGATCAGCAGCATCACGCCGGTATCGCCACGCTCCGCCGAAAGGCGCACCCCCACCTGCCCCTTGGACCACTTGCAGGCATTGTCGAGCAGGTTGCCGGCCATTTCCTCCAGGTCCGCCTCATCGCCGCGGAACCAGGGCAGCGAGGCGTCAGGGCGCTGGAACGCCACCGTCACATCGGGATGGATCTTGCCCATCACCCGCGTCAGCCGCAACAGGATCATGGTGCTGTCGGCCTTCTTGCCGACCACCGAAGTGCGCGCCGACAGCCGCGCCCGCTCCAGATAGGTCGCTACCATGGTGCTCATCTTCTCGCTCTCGGTCAGCACCACGTCGGCCAGCGCACCCTTCTTGGCGCCAGCCTCGTTGCGCAGCACCGCGATCGGCGTCTTCAAGCCATGGGCGAGGTTGCCCACCTGGTTGCGCGCCCGCTCGATAATCTGCGCATTGGAGCGCAGCAATTCATTAACCTCTTCGGCTAAGGGAGCAATTTCATTGGGATAAGCGCCGTCCACCGCCTCGGCGTCGCCCTCGCGCACCCGCTCGATGGCCTTGCGCAGCCGCGAAATCGGTCGCATGGCGATGCGCGCCACGATCACGCTCATGATCGCCAGCATCGCGCCCACCGCGCCCAGCACGACGAAGGTCTGTCCGCGGAAGTCATCGACCAGCTTGAGCACTTCGCTCAGGCTGCCGGTCACCACGATCTGGTAGGTCTTGGAGGCGATGGTCACTGCCCGCTCCACCACGCGGATGCGCGTGCCGAAGGCATCGTCGACCACTGCGGTGCGCATCCCGGAGGCGTCGGCCGGCCCCATCATCGCCGGCAGCACGATACCGACCACCGAGGTCGACAGGTTATAAAGCTGGCCGTTCTCGTCTCGAATGGTCCAGTACCAGCCCGAACGCGGGCGGTCGAAGCGGGGATCGGTCAGCGAAATCGCCTGGCTGAGCGGATCGCCGCTTTCCAGCAGGTCGCCCGCCAGGCTTTCGACATGAAATTCCAGCGTCTCGGACAGGCTGGTATCGAGTGCCCGCGAATAGAGATCGGTCAACAGGAAGCCCGTCGCCACCAGCGCCACGATCAACCAGCCGGCCGATAGCCAGAACAGCGACGCCGCGATCGAGCCCTTACGCATGGTTACCGCCGGCGTTGCGGTCTATTCCTCCCCTCCCCCTTGAGGGGAAGAGCTGGGGATGGGGGTCGTTCAGTAAACCACAAACCGACCCCCACCCCGGCCCTCCCCTCAAGGGGGAGGGAGGCCAAAGGCCAAACTCTGGTGCTGACGCCTGCAAGTCAATCCTCGGCGATCTGATAACCCAGTCCTCGCACCGTCTGGATGCAATCCTCCGGCAGCTTCTTGCGCAGCCGCCCGACGAACACCTCGATCGTGTTGCTGTCGCGGTCGAAATCCTGATCATAGAGATGCTCGGTCAGTTCGGTGCGCGAAATGACCTTGCCCTTGTGGTGCATCAGATAGGTCAACAGGCGCAATTCGTGGCTGGTGAGCTTGACCGACTGCCCAGCGACCGTAACCTTGCCCGAGCGCGCATCGAGACGGACCGCGCCGGCCACGATCTCGTTGGAAGCCAGCCCCGCCGCCCGCCGCACCAAGGCACGAATACGCGCCAGGATTTCTTCCATATGGAAAGGCTTGGCGACATAATCGTCGGCGCCGGCATCGATGCCCTGCACCTTGTCGCTCCAGCGGTCGCGCGCCGTCAGCAGCAGCACCGGCATGGTCCTGCCCGCCCGGCGCCATTCTTCCAGCACCGAAAGCCCGTCCATCTGCGGCAGGCCGATATCGAGCACGACCGCATCATAGGGTTCGGTATCGCCCAGGAAATGGCCTTCCTCGCCATCGAAGGCGACATCGACCGCATAGCCGGCCTCGGTCAGCGCTTCCTTGAGCTGCCGGTTGAGGCTGGCGTCGTCTTCAACGACCAGAATACGCATCGATCGCCCCCGCCATCCCGCCAGCTTTATTGAGCATCCAGAACCAGGGTCTGGGCCTGCCCGTCCTTCATGATCCCGACTTTATAAACCAGCCGGCCGCCCTCATCACACACCTGACGGTTGAGAATTTCCACGCTGTCATCAATGCCCGCCTGAACCAATACCTGGTCGAAGGACTTGATCTGGCCCGATTCGGCTGCTTTCTGGGCGTCGAGCGGGGAGAGGCAGGCCGCCTGCGCAGCACTCGTCATCCCTCCCGCCAGGGCCAGACACAGCACCAGTGGCGCGATAATTCTTGCGGTTAAAATGTTCATGCTCCCAGCTTAGGGCAAAGTTGCTGAATGGGACATGAATAGGACAAAATCTTCGCAGTCTTCAAATTTCTCCAGCTTTGGTGAACCGCCATGGCCCGGAGGGTGTGGGGGCAACGAAGACCGAGCATTTGCCGGGGCCCCCATCACCCCCTCCCAGCCTCCCCCATCAAGGGGGAGGTGCCTCTCCACTCTTGAGGCTCAATAGCGCCCCACCCACCGGCAGACACCTCCCCCTTGATGGGGGAGGCGGGGAGGGGGTGCTTCCCACGCTCAGTCCTGGCAATTTGGCGCGACCGATCCGGGCCCCAAAAAACCACTGTAAACCCGAACACCAGCCGCCCGCTCAGGCGTTGCCGATATCGCCCTTCAGCCCCTTGCGCAAAAAGATCACCGCCAGCGCCTCCATGACCAAATGCCCCGCCGAGCTGCCGTCGAGCGTGGGCAGGTCGATGCCCAGCACTTGGGCAAGCCCCGCAAGCAGCATGAAGGCCGCAACGATATAGGTCTTGTAGCCAGCCAATACGTCCATGGTTTCACTCCAGGTTCCAGGTTCAGTTACGCTCGAAGAGGTGCTGCCCGCCACCGCCAGCGCCGCCTTGCGAATGGCGGCGACGCGGCTCGTCCAGCCGTTGCCGAAAACGGCGAAGGTCGTCAGCCGGGTCAGGAAATCCAGGCGTTTGTCGCAGAGCGCGTCGATCAGCCCGGCAGCGCCGCGCAGCGCGATCTCGGTTTTGATCGCCCCCAGCGTCAGCGGCCCGATCTGGCCGTCGGCCACCACCTTGAGCTGTCCCTGCAGCGTCTTGATAGCCCGGTCAGGCCCTGAATTGACCGCAAAATCGAACAGCGCCAGATCGAGCCCCGGCGGCAGTTTGCTCGCATTGCTGCGGTCCCAATAGCCGGCCTTGTAGATCTTGGCTGCCTCGGCCCGGCCAAGGTTCTGCACCTCGCTCTTGGCCAAGCTCCACCACGGGCTCACCGCCCGCCAGCGCGCCAGCGTCTTGTGGGTAATGCCCATATTGGTCGCGCCGCCGGGGTCGCTGGGATGGTCGGCATAGCCCCCCTCGAACCGCAAAATCTCGTCGAGGCAAATCTCGAACCGCGTCTTAGCCATGAAATGTCCCCATGCCGCCATGCCCTGGCCCGAAGACCGGGCTGACCTGTTGAACGGTGAATTGAAGTGCCGGGGCAGGCCCGCCAAAGTCGCCGGCCTGTTCCGCCGCCGTATAGCTCGCCGCCGGCCCGCCGCACTCGAAGCTGCGCACCGGCGTGGTCCCATCGAAAATGGTGACCGCATAGCGCTCCGGCGCGTGCTCAAGCGGCGCGTCTCCGGCTTCCCAGCCATCGCCATCGGCCCGGCTGCAGCGGGTCCAGCTCAGCGCGATATCGCCGCCGCTCCGTTTCGCCCGCAAATGCACCGGCGCCAGCGGCAAGGCCGGAGCCAGGCCGAAATCGGCGACAAACCCCGTTCCGGTCAGATCATCGCCCCCGGCATAGGCGATCAGGCTCGCCTGCGTGCCCAGCCATTGCGCCTGCACCCCCAGCATGCCCGCCCGCCCATCGAGCAGGAATACCAGCGCCCCAGCCGCCGCTGGCCCGATCGTGGGCACCGTGCCCGCCTGCCCGCGCAGCAATCGGCTGAGCCGATAGGTCGCCGGTGCGATCAGTTCGGCTTGTGCAAAGCCGATGATTTCCCAATCGCCGCTGTCGGTCTGCACCGCGATCCGGTTGCCGCCCGCCAGCACCGCGAGATCGTCCAGTGCCGCCAGATGCCCGCCATAAATCGTCACTGTCAGCACTGTCGCCCGGTCCCAGATCCCAGTGGGCCCCACCATCAGCCCATCAGCCGTCTCCCCCGTTACCGCACGCCGGATCAGGCGCACCAGGCTCGTTCCATTCCCATCGGCAATGCCGACGGCACCCGGCCAAGGCTGCGCATAGGCCGCCAGTGCCAGCCGCGTCCGCCCCGCATCCTCGGGCAAGGGCGGCAATTGCGCCGCCATCACCACCGGCCGCGATTGCGTGAAGCTGCCAGCGCCGCTCGTGCGCGCCCCATCCATGGCTACCGCGATCGGCACCGGCGCCATCAGCGTCCGCGCCGTCACCCGCCGCACCGCGCCATCGCGGATTTCGGTCACCTCGAACCTCCCCTCGGCAATTCCCAGGTCGATGACATCGCCCGGCTCCACCGCCAGCGCACTCGGCGGCAGGCTGAATTCCACGCTTTCCCGTTCGCCGCTTTCGGCCAGCAATGCCCGCTCCGCCGCGATCCGTGCTCCGCCCAGGTCGAGCACCAATGGCAGCCCTTTGCTTGCCACCGGCCCCGCCCCCCGCAGCGCCGTCACCGTGCCGACCTGATAATCGCGCTCGCGGTCCACAAAGGTCAGCGCCAGCCGTCCCGGCGCTTCCGCCGGATCGCCCCGCCGCCGCGACAGCACCGCCCCGTCTTCACGCACCAGATCGTCCGCATTCACCGCGACCGCCGCGCCCCGTTGCGGTTGCCCCAGCGCCAGTCCATCGGCGCTGGCCCGCAGGCTCAGCCCGCTTGCCGCGATCAACGGTTCCAGCGCATCGCGTCCGGTCGTGGTGTCGCCCAGCACGAAGCCCTGCACCAGCGGCAGCGCCGCCTCGCTTGCCAGCACCACGCCATGCTCCGCCGCCACCGCAGCCGCCAATTCGTCGCTGGCCATCGCGCCCAGTCGCCCGGTCAGCCAATGGCCGGTGCGATAATTGGGGCCATCCGCCCACACGTCAGTCTGCGCCGGAAAGGCCGGAAACGGCCGCGCGTCCCAGGTCCAAAGATAGATCCGCGAAACATCGACCATCCCCGCCGGATTGTTGGCCGGATCGGTCCAGAACCGCTGATGGGCCCGCAGGAACTGCCGCTGGATCAGCGGATCGGCCATGCCGCTGGAAAAATACGGCCGCCCGCTTTCGGCGCTCTTGTCGTCGCCGAAAATATTGGGCTGGTTGGCCCCCTTGTCCACCGCCCCGCAGCCAAGCTCCGTAAAATAGATCGGCTTACTGCCCGGCACCCAAGCCGTTGGCGTGGCGCTGCGCACCCCAGCCGGCCGGTTGTAATGATAGTGGCTCCACCAGCCCCTGATATCCTTGGTGCGATACACGAACGGCTCGCCATAGGCGCCATCGGTGATGGCGCTGCGCGTCCCCGCCTGCCGGTCGGCATCGCTGGCATAATACCAGTCGAACCCCTCGCCACCGGCCACATTGCCCGCCAGGTAATCCAGCTCATAGCCCGTGACCGCCAGCGCCGCATCGGCATGGTCGAGCCCATCGCGCCAATCGGCCAGCGGCATGTAATTGTCGATCCCCACCGCATCGATGGCCGGCGAGGCCCACAGCGGATCGAGATGGAAAAACTTCTCCCCTTCCGGCTGATAGCCCGAATATTCACTCCAGTCGGCCGCATAGCTGATCTTGGTGCCCGCACCAACAATCGCGCGCACATCCGCTGCCAGCGTCACCAATGCGCTGACGAACGGAAAGCTGTTGCCCGTTCCGCGCACCGTGGTCAGCCCGACCATTTCCGAGCCGATCAGGACCGCGTCGATCCCGCCTGCATCTCGGCCCAGCTGCGCATAATGCAGCATCATCGTGCGGTAACCGGCCGCCACGAAGCTCGCCACCTGGCTCGCTGCAACACCCGTCTTGTCCGGCGACCCTGCCCGCCCCGGCGCCGGATCGCAGGTGATCCGCCCACGCCATGGATAGGCTGCCTGCCCTGCCGCCCCGGTATGAGGGTCCGGCAGGCCATTGCCCTGCGGCACGTCCATCAGGATCATCGGATAGAGCGTCACCGCGATACCGCGCGCCCGCAAATCCGCAATCGCCGCCTTCACTGCCCCGTCCGATGGCGTACCGCCATAAGCGGGCCCGCCTGCATAGCTGCTTACCACCGGTACGTCGCCGCGCCCAAGGCCCGCCACGCTCCAGGCCGCGCCCTCCACCGCCCGGCTGGCGCGTTCCACGCGCGGCCCCACCCGGCAATGGCCGCAGCGCAGGTCATTGCCGAACCAGGCCACCACCAGCGCTACACGCTCCAGGTTCGGACACAGCGCCAGCAACTCGCCGATCGACCAGTTCCAGTCGCTCTGGCCCTTGGCCATATGCGTGTTCTCGCCGGTCGTTTCGCCCCAGCCCACCAGCCGCACGCGCGGCGTCGGGTCATAGCCGAACTCCGTCGCCCCCGGGATCACGGTCACCGCGCGGATGGCCGGTTCCAGATCCCCCACCACGCGGCACACTTCCACGCTCAATTGCGGAATGTGATTGCCAAACCGGCTCAGCGGCAGCCGCTCGACCACGAGGTAACACAGCCCCCGATAGGCCGGCGCTTGCCCCTGCGTCGCCTCGATCAGCCCGTCCGGCAGTTGCTCCTCGGTGCCGCGATAGAACCGCAGCGTCAGCCCGTTGGTTTCCAGCAATTGCCCATCGGCCCAGATTCGTCCCAGCCGATGCACCTCGCCCTCGCAGAACGCCACCGCGAAGCTGGCGCCCACTTCCTCCTCCTGCTCGGGCTCATCGCCGCCCATGCCCTTGGCGCCCGCGCTCTCGACGCTGAGCAATTCGAGTTCGCGTGCCCAGATGATGTTCCCGCTCAGCCGGCTCCAGCCATAAAGCCGCGGCACCGCCCCGCCTTCCGATGAGCCCTGCAGCCGCACATCGCTGCCGCCCATCACCGCC
Organism: uncultured Alphaproteobacteria bacterium; assembly: GCA_963717095.1. Lineage (GTDB taxonomy): Bacteria > Pseudomonadota > Alphaproteobacteria > Rhizobiales > Devosiaceae > Devosia. Next base: position 497,043 of record CAVQVF010000005.1, on the reverse strand, counting down.
GCCGGCTTGTCCTGCCCGAACAGCACGCCATCAATGGCGCTCCCCGCCAGCGCCCCCAGCGTCCGGCCAATGGTCGCGCCAATCGGCCCGCCCACCAACCCGCCAACGAAATTGCCAGCCAGCGAAAGCGCAAGCGTTGCCATGGATCGTCCCTGTTATGAAAAAGAGCAGCCTATCGAGCTGCCGGAAACCCGTATCGCCCGCTCACCCGCCGCGCCCACGCCTCGGTTAAATTCGCCTCGACCACGCCCAGCCGCTCCTGCGCATGGATGAACCGCTCCGGCCCAACCAAAATCCCGCAATGCTTGGCCTCGGCCATGCCGTTGAGCCGGAACAGCAGCACCTGCCCGGCCACCAATTCTCCCGCCACCGGCACCAGGAACCGCTCCGCCGCCGCCAGCAGTGCTCCCGCATGGGCCGGATCGCGCATGTCGGCGCGATAGGGGGGCACCCGCATCGGCTCATCCCCATAGAGCGTGCGCCACACCCCGCGCAGCAGCCCCAGGCAATCGCAGCCCGCGCCCAGCGTCGCCGCCTGATGCCGATAGGGCGTGCCCAGCCAAAGCCGCGCCGCCGCGACCACCCGATCGGGGCTCATTTCACCACCGCCCGACCATCCAGCGCATCGCCCGACCTTGGATAGCGCAGCACGAAATCGCTGCCCGGAATATGCGGAAAGCCACGGAAATTGACCGCATTGGAGAACCTGCCCCGGCACGTCGCAAACCGCCGGTCGCACCCCGCCGTCACTGCCAGCGTGTCGCCCACCTCGGCCCACTCACCCACCGCGCCCCCAAAGGCCAGCACGTCAATCCCGCCATTGCGGGCGTGTCCGATCACGCGATCGCGCAGTCCCTCGCGCTTGCCCGCGCTCCACACCGCCTGCCCGAACGCGAACCATCCCGCCTCGAACCCCTCAAGCCCGCTGACCCGCAACCGATACGCATCCTCGATGCCATCCACCGTCGCAAACCCGCGAAACGCAGCCGCATCGGCATTCACGCCACAGCGCGCATCCCCAAATTCAGCGTCGCATAGCCCCTGATACACCCGCCCATGCCGGGCATTGAGTCCCTGCTGGCTCGACCGCAATTCCGCCCGGAACACGCCATCCTCCCGCACGATCTCGCCAATGCTGTCGCGCCGCAGCAGCGCCCGTTGGCTCACATCCGCCCAGTTCACCCGCCAGCTTTCCACCTCGGCGCCGTCATAGCGCCCGAGCAGAATATCGTCCTCGGCGATGGCATCGGCGTGCAAAATCCCCAGCACCTGGCTGGTGTCCACCTGCCCGCCCAGCTTGGCCGGCGCCTCGGCTCCGTCCAGCCCATGCGCTGGCAGAAAATCGGTGCCATCGAAGTTCAACACCCCGTCATGATCGGTAAATCCCAGCACCACCCCATCGCCGCGCCGGATGCGCCAGCAATTGGCCAGCGTCGTCTCCCCGCCCGCGATGTGGGCCGCAAAGCCCGCCTCCAACGTCCTCATGGCAAAATCTCCACCAGCGGAATGCTCGGCGCCTCCGCCGCATCGAAGCTGGTCAATTCGATATCCAGCCGGTCGGTATCGAAGCGCACCGGCACGTCGAACAAAAACCCCGCCGTCACTGCCGCCCCATTGGCCGGCGCTACCGAAAATCCGACCATTCCGGTGGCCACATCCACCGTCCACCCGCTCGACATTTCCACGCCCGCCACCGCCACCCGCACCGAACCCGCCACCGGCCGCACAATCGTGCGCAGATAGGGATCGAAGCTGGTCCCATAGGTCTTGCTCAATTGAAAACTGGTCCGGCCGCCATCCCCGGTCCCAATCCGCTGATCGGTCGGCGCTGGCACCGCGCCGCCCGAGGAATAATCCAGCCCGTCGCGCCACAAAAACCCATGCAGCCGCCCGCGCCGCTCCTCGAAAAACGCCAGAACCGCCTGCATATCCGCCCGCGATTTCACCCCATAGCCCGCATTGTAGCGCCGCCGCGACTGCCGCCACCGGCTGTTACGCTCCTCCGCGCCACTCGCCAGCGTCACGATATCGGTTTTGCGCTCCGGCCCACCCCGCGCGCCCAGCGCAACGTCGAGGGGGAAACGGACGGGATGGAAGGCCATGGGAAGTCCTTTCGAGCCGAAGCACCCCCACCCCTGTCCCCTCCCCACAAGGGGGAGGGAGACGATGGAACCGCCAACTCAACTGTTGTGGGACGAAAGTAAATTGGGATTGTCTCCCTCCCCCTTGTGGGGAGGGGACAGGGGTGGGGGGATGATCGAGAACGGAACTAAGAGGCTCTAGTCCCCCGCCTCACCGCCCTCAGCAACATCGCGCTCACATCAGCCTCACTGGTCATGAAGCTCCTTGCATCGCTCGCCGTCACATTGAACGTCACATTGACCGCACCGCCACCACCGCTGACGCCAAGCCTTCCGTCGCTCCCGCGCTGCAGCGGCATGATCGCCTCTGGCCCCGCCTCGCCGGCCAGCCCCAGCCCGCTACCCATCGGAAAGTATCCCGGCGAGGCGATCACCCCGCCCTTGGCGAACGGTGTCACTGCCGGGTTGGTCGCCTTGAACAGGTTCTCCACGAGCCCACCCGCGAGGTTTCCCAGCGGCTGGATTGCCGCCTTCAGTGCGATGTCGGCGAAGGATTTGGCGATATCGCCGAGCAGGCTCTTGAGGGATTTGCCGTCGCTCAGCGCGCCGCGAAGACCCTGGCTAATCGAGCGGGCCACGCCATCCGCCAGATTGCCGATCCGGCCCAGCTCGATCGACACGTCGCTCATTTCGTCGCTAAAACTCTGCGGAAACAGCTCATCCGCCATCGGGAAATCTCTCCATCATCGTTTCCAGTTCGCTCCGCCCCGGCGCCTGCACCTGCTCGCCCGCAACCGCCTTGAATGCCGCCGCCAACTCGCGCGGCGTCAACCGCCAAAATGCGTCCGAGGACAGCCGCAACACACCGAACCCAAACCGCATCGCCGCCTCCCAGGGAAACGGCGTCATGCCGCTTCCCCAAACGTCGCCTTGAGCAGCCGCGCCGCGATCTCCGCCGCGCCCTTGAGCCCACCCTCGATGCTCAATCGCGCCAGGTCGTCATCGCTGATGGCGTTGCCACCCCCGCGCAGCCCCGCCCCCAGGATCGCCGTCAGATCCCGCGCCGAAACCCGCCCGCCGGAAAATCGCTCGGCGAGGCCAACCAGATCCCCCGCCTGCAACCGTGCCTCCAGCTCGGCGAGTGCACCGAGGGTCAGGCACATGGTCTTGAGTTCACCACCGATAACCGCATCGACTTCGCCACGTTGCATGTTCGCCATCGCTGGGTCCTTTGATGTTGATAGAATCCCCCTCATCCGGCGCTTCGCGCCACCTTCTCCCCGACGGGGAGAAGAATAAGAAAGCGCGCTGGGCCATCAGGATTCCTCTCCCCATCGGGGAGAGGGTGGCCGAGCGTAGCGGAGGCCGGGTGAGGGGGAATCTCGCCGCGTGCTCTGAACCAATTCAGATCGCCGTAAACGTCACTTCCCCAGCGCTCTCCAGCGCCAGATCGAACGTCACTTCCCCCGCATGATCGGCCGAAAATTCCAGCGCCGTGATCTGGAACAGCCCCTGAACCGTGCCGAAATCGGGAATGATCAGCTGCCAGTTGCGGATGGTTCCGGCAAAGAACAGCGTGCGGATCTGCGCATCCGATGCGCCATCCTTGAAAATGCCCGAACCGCTCACCGAAGCCCGCTTCACCCCGCCGCCGGCCAGCAATTCGCGCCAGCGCCCGGCACTGTCCTGGTCGGTCGTGTCCACGGTGGCCGCATTGAATGCCAGCGCCCGCGTGCGCAGCCCCGCCACCGTCAAAAAACCGCCCGACCCGGTCTGGTCGAGCTTCAAAAGCATGTCCTTGCCGCTCTGGGCTGCCATGATGTGTCCTTGTGTTGTGTCATCGCGGACGCCGGGCGCCCGATCTTCCCCTCGCCCCTTGTGGGGGAGGGACAGGCACTTCTGCGTTCAGCAGAAGTGTCAGGGTGAGGGGGCCTGCGCTCGCCCATGCGAAAAACGGAAAGCCCACCCCTCATCCGCCCTTCGGGCACCTTCTCCCACAAGGGGAGAAGGGAGAAAAAAGCTACTCCGCCTCGCTGAAAAACCGCAGCGTCACCGCCGCCCGCGCCTGCCCGGTCCCACCATCGATCACCGTATCCGTGCGCATATGCTGGCGATGCGTCACCACCAGCCCTGCCGGCGTCAGCACCGCCCCCAGCGCCACCGCCACCACGCGTTCCGCCACGGCCAGCACCGCCTTGCGGCTCGCCTCGCCATGCCACACATGCAGCAAAACCCGATGATCATGCCCGGGCGCACCATCGCCGTCCCGCGCCAGCACATCATGTCGCGCCACCACGATATAGGCCCCGGTCCGTCCCTTCGGCACCGCATCGAACACCGCGCCTGCGCCGATCAGCGCCAGCAGCGCCGCATCGGCATTGAGCGCGCCGACCAGCGCCCCCTGGAGAGCCACAATGGCGTGCATGGCCTACCCCGCAAAACTGGTTTCGGTGCAGGCGCAGCTCAGATAAGCACGCCGCCCGTTGAGATCGGCCGCCGTCACCACATCCAGATTGCGCCCGCGATAAACGATGCGATCCCCCGGCCCCAGGTCGGGCCGGAACCGCAGCACCACGCTGTGCGAAATGCCCACCGCGCGGCCATCGGCGCTTTCCATCCGCCGCCCGGTCAGGCTGCGCACCCGCGCCCACACTGTCGCCATCGGCACATAGAGCGTCGTATGCCCGCCCTCGTCCTCGCCCGTCATTTCCTTGCGCCGGATTTGCACCCGGTCCGTCAGCGTGCCGATCGGCGGAATCTTCTCGCTCATAGCCGCACCCGCCGATGCCTGGAGACCAGCAGGTCGAATCCCGTCGGCACCACCGATCCCGATCCGGCCACGATCACCGCATCACGATGTTCGAACCAGTAGGCCACCAGCACCAGCAGCGCCTGGCGGATATCGGCAGGCACATCGCCCGGCTCGCTCCCGAACCCGGCGACATAGTCGATTTCCAGCCCCTGCCGCTCACGCAGCCCGGGCATTCCCGCCACGTTCACCGGCAGCAACAGCCGATCCGGCTCGGCGAAAAACTGCGCCACTCCAATCGGATGCACCCCACCGCCTTCGTCATAGGCGCTGATTTCGGTCAGGCTGATAAACGGCCCCACCGGCAGTTTGACCACCCGGTTATCCGGCCAGCCATCCAACACCACCCGCCAGCTCTGCGCCAGCAGCGCGCGCCCGGTCACCCCCTCGATATGCAGCCGCGCCGCACCGATCAGCGTGCTGATCAGCGCGTCCTCGGCACTATCCTCTATCCTGAGAAATCCCTTCGCCTCGACAAGCGAAACCGGCTCCCCCGCGGGCCCCGCGAGAAGGTATGACGTCATGATGATTTTCCTGATTGTTGGGTCGCCGAGCCATCGGCTCCAGCGTCCCCTCCCCCTTGAGGGGAGGGCTAGGGTGGGGGCGCTTAAGTATTGTGCCAGGCTCCAGCATGTCTGAACGAAACCAGCGTACAATTCCCAATTGGATTGCTCCGGATTTCCACCGACCACCCAAACTCTAAGGTCAGGAAGTAACCGACAGGAGAAAATCGTGGCCTATCGTCGAAGAACCGGGAATGACACTTGGCATTGGTGCAAGAACTGCTCGAACTGGCCAACGAGCGGCTATGACGAACGTGACACCAAACCAGCCGGCGGGGAGCTCTGTAACGAGTGCCTTGCAAAAGATAAGGCTGGTACCTGCTCCAAATAACGACAGCCACCGATCGCGGACCAGCGGTCGGTGGCTATCCAGCAGTTCTCAGCTCACGCGAATTTCAGCAATTTGATCGCATCAAAATCCGCGACACCGCCACCCACGCGCTTCGTCGTATAAAACAGCACATACGGCTTGGAGCTGAACGGATCGCGCAGCACGCTCACCCCCTGGCGATCCACGATCAGATATCCCCGCTTGAAATCGCCGAAGGCGATCGACAGCGAGTTGGCCGCCATATTGGGCATGTCCTCGGCCTCCACCAGATCGAACCCCATGAAGCGGGCCTTGCCATCGGCCGTCAGCGCCGGTTGCCACAGGTAATTGCCGTCGGCGTCCCTGAGCTTGCGCAGCGAGCCTTGCGTCTTGCGGTTCATCACCCAGCTGGCGTTCTGGCGATAGCCGGCCTTGAGCGCATAGACCAGATCGATCAGCACGTCGCTGGCATTGCTCGCGGGCAGCAGGCCGGCCACGCCGGTGGTGATAAAACCGAGCTTGCCCCAGCTCCAGCTCGCCTCCGCCACCGTGCTCGAATCCAGGAAGCCCTTGGGCTTGTTGACGCCATCGCCGCTGACGAAGGCGGTGGTTTCCTGCGCCGCGAATACCGCGTTCACCTCCTCGGCGATCCACTGCCCGACATCGACCGCGGCATCGTCGAGAAACGCCGAGGTCGCCGCCGGCATGGCATAAAGCTCCATGGCCGGATAGCTCAGCTCGGCCAGCGTCGGCGCATTGGTGATCGGCCGCACGTCCGCTTCACCCACCCAGCCGGTTGCCGGGCCGGTCAGCGAAATCGCGCGCTTATAGACCGAGGCCGATACATTGCGCACACCCGAAATGGCGCGGATCGGCGACACCGCAGTCAGCATGCGGGTGATTTCGCTTTCGGTTTCGGTCGGCACCACATAGCCGCCATCGGCATTGCTGCCCACCGACAGCGCCTTTTCCTCGCCGCGCTTCACATAGGCCGAGAACGCGTCCTTGTATTCGTCGCCCTGCCCGCTTTTGCCGTCCAGCAGCGGACGGGCCTTTTCGGCCAGCACGCGATCCATGGCCGATTTCTGTCCGTCGAGCACGGCATTGAGCCGGTCGAGCTTGCCTTCCAGCAGGCCGTCGGCGCTGCCGCGCTTTTCGATTTCGCCCAGGCGCTGGTTATTGGTGCGCTTGAACTCCTCGAATGCGGTGGAAAATTCGGCGAACATGCCGGCGACATCGCCGCCCGTGCCTGCCTTGATTTCGAAACTGTCGTCGGTCCGGTCCATGGAAAATCCTTTAAGGGTTGCGGAGAACGGAAATCGCCGCCGCGATTGCGGCGCCGGTCGAATGATCTGCCGGGGCCGCGATGCGCGCGTCCTCCAGCATGGGAAAAGTCACGATCGAGATTTCGAACAGGTCGATGGTCCACAGCTTCCTGTGCCCGCCCTGGCGCGTCGCCCGCTGGGTGCGAAAGCCGATCGACAGCCCATCCAGCGCCCGGTTTTCGATCAGCCGCCGTATCGCATCGGCCCGCGGCACGCCCGGCACCAGCCGCCCGCTGACGAACAGCCCCTGGCTGTCCTCAGCCAGGCTTTCCCAAAGGCCCACCGGCTCCTTGGGATCGTGCTGGAACAGCAGCCGGATCCGCCCGGCCCGCTTGGCCAGGCTGGCGGAAAACGCCCCCGGCATCACCATGTCGCCCCCGGCATCGAGCGTATTGAACAGGCTGGCATAGCCCGAAAACCGCCCCTCCGCGTCGATGGGAATCTTGTGCTGAAAGGCCGCCATCAGCGCTTGCCTGGCTTGGCCGCCGGCTTGGCTGCTGTCTTGGAGCCGGCCAGCGTCCCCGCCAGGTTCCAGGCGAATTGCCGAAACGTCTGCTGCGCATTCTCGCGCCCCTGCTTGCTGCCCATAGATCAATCTTCCTTCCTGAACAGCCGGTTGAGGCTGGCAATTTCGTGTACGAAATCGTTGAACCGCTTATTGGCCGCGGCCAGCTCCTTGAGCGTCCAAACCAGCAGCGCACTGGCTCCCGTCGCCCACAAAAACAGCGCCAGATGCGCCAGGTCACCGCGCTCGATGACGGTTTTGGTTAGGTCGTCCATGACGTGATATCTCCTGAAGCCCGATCGCTATCCTCAATCGAACCCGAGGATGTTTGCGATGATTGAGAGTGCAAGATACGGGAATCGGCTTTTGGTTATTTGGGGGTACAGTGGTCCCACCCAGGGAGACTCCAATGCCCACGATCCTTCGCCTCGACGGCTACCGCTTCTTTTTCTACAGCAAGGAGAACGACGAGCCGCCGCACATCCACATTGAATTCGGCGACAGGCTCGCCAAGTATTGGCTTCAGCCGATAGAACTGGCATCATCGCAACGTGTGCGTTCCCATGAATTGGGCGATGTCCGGCGATTGGTCGTCGAACATCGAACTGAATTCCTGAAGGCTTGGTATGACCACTTTAGTTCTGAGGACTGAACCACTCGCCATTGATGTCGCGGTCACCGCCACGGTCCTGCGTGTCACGCTGGATGACGGCCGGGAACTTTCCGTGCCTGTCGAATGGTTTCCCCGCTTGCGTGACGCCTCCGATAGCGAGCGTTCCAACTGGCGCTTGATTGGCCGCGGCGAAGGTATCCATTGGCCCGATATCGATGAGGACATTTCCGTCCGTGGCCTGCTCGCCGGCCATCACCAGTCTCGCGCGGCCTAAACCCCCAGCATCGCCCGCTTCTCCGCGTCGCTGAGAAACTCCGCCGATCCCACCCGCGCCCACAGCGCCGCACGATCTTCCGCCAGCGCCTCGACCGCCTCGAAATTCGCTTTGATCACCGCTCCGCCGAAGGCCGGCGACAGCCAGTTGCTCAAATCCTCGGCCACCCGCAGCACCAGCGGGATCAGCGTCTGCCGCCATAGCGCCCGGTTAGCCTCGGCCAGGTTGGCATAGGTATTGTCGCCCGGTATCCCGAGCAGCATCGGCGGCACGCCGAACGCCAGCGCGATGTCCCGCGCCGCGGCGTTCTTGGCCTCGATGAAATCCATGTCCCTGGGCGAAAGCGCGATGGTCTTCCAATCGAGCCCACCCTCCAGCACCATCGGCCGCCCCGCGTTCGATGCGCCCGAAAACCCCTGCTCCAGCTCCACCTTCAGCCGCTCGAACTGCTCGGCAGTCAGGTTCCCGCCCGCTGCCGAATAGACCAGCGCCCCGCTCGGCCGCGCCGCGTTGTCGAGCAATGCCTTGTTCCATTGCCCGGCGGCATTGTGGATATCGAGGCTAGTCTGCGCCGCCTCCAGCGGCCCCATGCCGTAGTGATCGTCGAGCGGATGGAACAGCGCCATATGCAGCACAGCGGGCACTGGCAGACTATCCTGCCGCAGCCGCGTGGTCTTGCCGCCGGCGGTATAATCATAAGCCACGGGCCAACCATCGCCGCCCGCCACCACCCGCATCCGGTCCGGCCGCAGGCAGAACAGCGCCTTGACCTCGCCATCCACCACGCCCGCCTGCAGATAGGCGTTCCCCGCCGTCTGCAGATAGGCGAACACCGCCTCCAGCATTTCCCCGCCCGATTGCCGCCCATTGGGCCGCCCGAGCAGGTCCGCCAGCGGATGCTCATCCATCCGCCGCCCATTCTCCTCGATCACCAGCGGCACCCGATTGGCCGCCTCGGCGATCAGCCGCACACAGCGATACACCACCGGATTTTTCGCAAACCCCTGGTTCACGAGACTCGCAAAACCCCGATTGCTCCAGCTCGCCGCACCCAGCTGGCTCAGGCTGAGCACCGAATGCCCCGCAAAATCCTTGCGTTCGGCAGGCGTGTTTTGTCGCCCGCCCGTCAGGCGGTTGAACCAGTTCGGCATGTCGTTGTTTCCTGTCGTTAAAGCGCTGAGGCCTCAGTCGTCACCCTCCCCCTTGCGGGGAGGGAAGCGAGATAGGACTTAGCCCTTCGCTAAGTCCGTGATCGAGCAGGGTGGGGGACTTTTAGCCCCGATATTCGGGCCGAACCACCCCCCACCCTTGATCCCTCCCCGCAAGGGGGAGGGTGTCGACTGAAAGTGCGGTGACCAGCCCCTAAACCCGCCTCACCCTCGGCGTCATATCCACCAGCAGCAGTTCGGTGATCGCCCATACCAGCGCATCCACCCGGTCGGGCGAATGCCCATCGCTGCGCCCGTCGTTCCCAAACGCGCACATCTCGTCCTCCAGTTCGCTCAGCCCCGCCACGTGCCGCACCAGCCCGCGCCCATAAAGCGCCGCCACCGGCTCCGCCCGCAGCCACTTGCCGCGCACTGCCCTGACAGCCCGCACCGGCACATTGGCATCGACCTGCGCAATCACCGACTTGACCAGATCGCCACCCTGGTTGACTTCGACGACGATCGCATCGGCATCATGGGCATGAAACGCCGCCACTGCCCGCCTTGCCCAGGCCAGCGGCGCCGCCGGCCGCAATGTGCGATCCTCCAGCACCACCGCCCCCTCTCCAACCCGTCCGGCCACAATGATCCCGCACGCATCGGAGCGCTCGGTTCCCGTCACCGGCGGATCGACCGCCACGACAATTCTCTCCGGCGCAACAGCACCCGCCGGTAAAAACATCGCCCGCTGCCACAGCGCATCGGGCAGGTCCTCGATCATTTCGCCGTCGAGTTCCTGCCGCCCCAGCACCGAGCCGCGATAGCGGCCCACCACGGCGTCGAGAAAACTCGGCGCCAGATGAGCCCGGTTATCGGCCGTCTTTGCCCGCGTCACCGCCGTCAGCGGATCGGCTAGCAGGCGTTTCAACAATCGCGTCGGCTTGGGCGTCGTCGTCGCCAATTGCCTTGGCTTGTCGCCCAGCCGCAGACCGAACTGCAGCATGTCCCACGCCGCTTCCGCATCAGGCCATTTCGCAATTTCGTCGCACCAGGCCGCCGCAAATTGCGGTCCCCGAAACCGGTCCGGATCGGAAGCCGACATCACAATGCCCTCAACCCCATTCGGCCAGATCAGGCTGTTGCCCTTTAGAGTAGGCCGCTCCTCATCGGGATGGACATTCAGCAACCCGCTCTCGCCACGGATCATCACCGCGACGGCCTCGGTCATCGTCTCGCCAACCAGCGCGATCGGCGTCACTTTGTTTGCCGCGAGCGAGCGCACCCATTCGGCGCCGGCCCTGGTCTTGCCAGCGCCGCGCCCGCCCAGCATCAGCCAGGTGGTCCAGTCGCCCTCGGGGGCCAATTGATCGGCTCGCGCCCATTTTTCCGCCCAGCCGTAGTATTTCCTGACGACCTGGCCGTCCGAGAGCTCGGCGACCTCAGCCTGCGTCTCAGCGCTGTTTGAACTGGTCAATGCGCTTGGCCAGCTTGTCGCGCAGATCGCGCATATCCTTATTATCGGTCGGCTTGACGTTGCGCTCCGCAGCGCGCAGCTCGACCAGTTTTTCAAAGGTCTTGACCGTCGCGCTCAGCGCGCCGACTTGTTTGTCTATCGGGTCTTTCACGGCATTCTCCAGTAAGCGAACTTGCTTGTTGAGGATCTTGAACATGCGGTTGATCAGGTCGCTGCTGCGAACCACCCGCGCCCGGCTGCCGGTCCAACCGTCACGCTCGCGTCGATAGCGCAATTGCGCGTCGGTAATGGCGTAGCGCCGGCAAATGTCCCTGGGCAGAAAAGCCCGCGATTCATATTCGAGGCGGATCGCGCTCCAGTCCGGAGCCCCTGTCCGTGCTTCAGTCGCGTTCCCATCCATCGATGACTCATTTGTGAATCGGTCTTAACGTTTTGTCGGAACGCCCTGGCGCCCACCGGGATTCTCCCAGCTGGAGACCATCACGCCGGGAGGCGCTTATGTCGTCCGTGATCCGCCATATCCATTACAGGCCCGAAATCGAGGAACTCTCGATCTGGTTCGCGCCCCACGGCCGCCGCTACAATTATTCCGGCGTGCCCATGGCGCTGTATCTCGCCCTGCGCGACGCCCCTTCACGCGGCGCCTTCTTCAATGCGCACATCAAAGACCACTTCGCCTGCCGCCTCGCCGATGTTCCCGAGAAACTGGTGCGCCGCTGGCAGGCAATCCGTTCGGCTTCCTGACCCAATTTCTCGATCATGCCCAAAAGCTACCACACCCCCGTCACGCGGGGATTTGTTGGATAAGTTTCTCTCTGTTCCGACGGCCACCGACCCAACAGTCGTCACCCTCCCCCTTGCGGGGAGGGATCAAGGGTGGGGGGAGGTTTAGCCCCAATCCACCGGCTTGCCCTTCCCTCCCCCTTGAGGGGAGGGACCGAGGGAGGGGTCGATGTGTGATCCACTGAACGACCCCCACCCCCAACCCCTCCCCTCAAGGGGGAGGGGAGCGAATCCGGGCTCGCAAAAACCGCAGCGAACTGGATATCGATTAACTAAAATTCGTCTCCCAACAAAAAACCCCGCTCTGCAGCGCAGAACGGGGCCCAAACACCCCCATCCCAAACCTACAGCCGAACGAAATCTACCTGCTTGCACGCCACCAACTGGCACCCCATCAGTTTCATGGTGTCCGCATTCACCATCGTCACCGAGCCGGCAACCCGATAGCCGCCATATTGGACCGTGCCGCGCCATTTGTTCTCGTCGACGGGCCTCGCGCCCTGCACCACCAGGCGATTGAGCAGCGCCAGGTTGGCCGGGGTCCGCGCATCGGCGCGCAACCAGGTCAGCTTGGCGCAGAGTTGCGTGCCGTCGCCGCACAGGCTCACCGCATAGCGCGACTCGCCCGTCGTGGTCTGCCAGGTGCCGACCGGGTTCAGATCCTGCGCCGCGGCGGGCACAGCCAGGCCGATGGCGAACATCAGGATGGCGGTGGTTTTCAAAATGCTCATGTGTCTTCCCTCTCCGATCCGGGGGATATGCCCGCCGGATCGCGCTGCCCACAGTCCATGACACTGAAGCTGGACCGATATGTGATGGGCGCAGAAATATCGGCAACACCCTGAATGTGCTGCCAATAATGCGTTCAGCTTCGGTTCATTGCCTTGGCGAGGCCGGGGCCCGCCATAGGCAGGTTGAGATTCACGTCAGGCCGAGCCGAGAATGGCGGGCTTCGAGAACCGGAGCGCAGCGTACATTTAAGTACGTGAGCACCGGAAGCGCAGAAGACCGCCGTTCGCAGGCCGGCATCACGTGAATATCGACCTGCCTAGCCGAACCGCCGCGCGGCTTCCATGGCCAGCCCCAAGCCCACGCTGCCCAGCACGTCGGTGCGCACCAGCGCCGCATCGGGGAACATCGCCCGCAGCCGCGCCACGATCACCGGCACCAGCGTCGAACCACCTGTCAGGATCAGGCTGTCGATCGCCTTGGCGCCCACCCCTGCCCGCGCCAGCGTTTCCCCGATCGTCACGGCGATCCGCTCCACCGAGCTGTCCAGCGCCTGCGCCAGATCGGCAGTGCTCATCACCGTATCGATCTGCGCCCCACGCCCAGCGAATTGGAATCGATGCTCGGCGGCGTCGGACAAGGCGATCTTGGCCGCCTCCACCGCCCCGGCCAGCCGGTGCCCCTGCCGATCCTCGACCAGCGTAATGAACTGGCCCACCAGGTCCGGCCGCCGCGCCTCGTTGCGGGTGCCCGCCAAGTCGCGCAGCGGCTTGGCGTGATACAGCCGGTTGATGCGGTGCCAGGTGGCAAAATCATAATAGGGCGCCACCGGCAGGAACCGCTTGCCATCCTTGGTTTCGCTGCCCAGGCCCAGTTCGGGCATCACCTTGGCCATCGACAGCAGTCGGTCGAAATCGGTGCCGCCGACATGCACACCCGCCGTCGCCAAAATATCGCCGGCCCGGTCGGGCTTGCGCGACAGGTCCGGCGAAACCCGGATCACCGAAAAGTCCGAGGTGCCGCCGCCCAGATCGACGATCAGCGCCAGTTGTTCGCTGCTGACCTGCCGCTCATAATCGAGCGCCGCCGCGATCGGCTCGAACTGGAATTCGATATGCTTGAACCCCTGCGCCCGCACCGCGCCTTCCAACTGCCGCTGTGCCTCGGCATCGGCCGCCGCATCGTCATCGACGAAATGCACTGGCCGCCCCAGCACGACACTGTCCACCGGCCCGCCCAGTTCGGCTTCGGCGCGCTGCTTCAACTCGGCGATGAAAATCCCCAAAATTTCGACAAAGCCATAGCTGCGCGCCTTGACCCTTGTGCTGTCGCCGATCAGCGAAGTGCCCAGCACGCTCTTGAGCGAGCGCATCAGCCGTCCGTCGGCCCCTGTGACATATTCGGCGACCCCGGCGCGGCCGAAATGGATGGCATCGTCCTCGAAGCCGAAAAACAGCACGCTGGGAATGGTGGGCTTGCCATCTTCCAGCGCCAAAAGGCGCGGTCCGCCATTGTGGGTCGCAACGCCCATGGTGGAATTGGACGTGCCGAAGTCGAGCCCGCAAGCCATGGACATGATGACAATTTCCGTCGATTGCGCCGCCTATGGGCGGCAGAAGGACGGGCTTCTTAGAGGCTGTCGCGCGCCGAGGGAACCCCTCAGTTCGCTAAGCTGACTTGCGCTTGCGTTCCTGGGCGGGCCGCAGGTCGACTGCCTCGATGCGGTTGAGGCCGCGCTTTTGGGCTTTGATCAGCGCTTCGGCCGCCGTCTCGAAGAATTTGCGGTCATAATTGCCGCGCGGATTGCCCACTGCCAGCCCGATGCCGGTGGTGACGATGCCGGCATGGCTTTCCTTGTGCGCCAGGTTCAGGTCGCGCACCGCGATGGCGATCTTCTGCGCCGTGGCCCGGGCCAGCAAGGCGGGAAAATCGGGCAGCACGACCACGAACGAGGCCCGCCCCAGCCGATAGACGCTGTCGCCTTGCCGCGGCAGCACGTCGCGGATGGCGTCCATCGCCGAGCGCAGGCAATCCTCGGTTTCGTGCCTGCCATAAACGGTGGCATATTCCTTGAAGCGGTCGAGTTCGATGACCAGCAGGCTCAGCGACACCTTGCGCTCGCTCGATCGCATCCAGGCTATCGCCAGCTCTTCTTCCAGCAGCGCGCCCAGCCGGGGCTTCATGCCGATCGAACGGGCCATCGCCGCCTTGCCATAGGCAGGCGCTCGCTCCTGCCGCACCGGGCGCATCGCCCCCAGGGCCACACGGACCCGCATCCAGAATGGATCGGGGCTTTGCTTGATCGTCACGATATCGGTCATGGGATGCCTGTTCTGGGCTCGGTCATGCGCTACGAACCCCGATCTGGCCACAACATGGTTAATCTGCGGTTTACACCCATGGTTAACGCCAGGTTACCGGACGGAGCCGCACCACTGCTTACAGGCTTTCCGGGGGTTCCCATTCGGGCCAATCGACCGCGTGCTCTTCCCAGGTATCGGGGTCGACATCGGTTTCGAGGAAGGTGCGGCCCTTGACCGATATCCCCACATCCACCACCGTCTGCGGGTCGCCCGAGATCAGCGGGTGCCACCAGGCCAGGCCCTTGCCTTCGGCAATACGGCGATAGGCGCAGGTGGTGGGGATCCATTTGATTTCGGTGACGTTTTGCGGCGTCAGCTTGATGCAGTCGGGTACTTTCTTCTGCCGCCCCGGATAGTCGGTGCAGGCGCAGGTATCGCCGTCCAGCAGCATGCAGCGCACGTCGGAGGTGATCAGCAATCCGCTGTCCTCGTCCTCCAGCTTGATCAGGCAGCAGCGCCCGCAGCCGTCGCAGAGGGACTCCCATTCGGCCGGGGTCATTTCCGATAGCGATTTTTCATCCCAGAATGCCATTTTAACCCGTGCCGGTTTATGCTGTTGCCGGTTTGCTCTTGTGCGTCGCCAAGGGCAATCATATTCCAGCGATTGAGTTGCGTATCGGGATGTTTGCGGACAACAGTCCGTCACCCTTGGACGAGGATCGACGTGCAGGATCCCTTCTATACCAAAGAAAAGCGCGTCAAGAAATCCGGCATGCTGGCTGCCGATGCCTGGCTGGACTCATCGCTCTACGATCTGGGCCAATCGGCCGGTCGTGGCTGGATGAAGCTGCAGGACATCATGTCCATCTTCCGCGTCCGTGGCCTCATGCGCCTATTGGTGGAACTATTGTCGGACGGCCTCACCTTCGGCGCCATCGGCGCGGTGCTGATGACCGCCCTGGCGCTGCCGGCCTTCGACGCCACCGCCACCGGGGAATTCAACAAGGCCGAAGACTATTCCGTCGTCTTCCAGGACCGCTACGGCAACGAAATCGGCCGCCGCGGCATCCGCTCCGACGATAGCGTGGCGCTGGTCGACATGCCCGACTACCTGATCAAGGCGACCCTGGCCACCGAGGACCGCCGCTTCTACGAGCATTTCGGCATCGACGTGGTCGGCACGCTGCGCGCCATCGCCAGCAATGCCTCGGGCGATAGCGGCACCCAGGGCGGCTCCTCAATCACCCAGCAATTGGCCAAGAACCTGTTCCTGTCCTCCGAGCGCACCATCGAGCGCAAGATCATCGAGGCGTTCCTGGCCGTCTGGCTGGAGTGGCATTATTCCAAGGATCAGATTCTCAAGCTCTATTTCGACCACGCCTATATGGGCGGCGGCAATTTCGGCGTCGTCGCAGCGTCCGATTTCTACTTCGGCAAGAAGGTGCAGGACATCAGCCTTGCGGAAGCGGCCATGCTGTCGGGCCTGTTCAAGGCGCCGACGCGCTATGCCCCCCATGTCGATCTGGCCGCCGCGCGCGGCCGCGCCAATCTGGTGCTGACCAATATGGTGGCCGCCGGCTTCCTCACCGAGGGCCAGGTCACCGCCGCCCGCCGCCATCCGGCCTCCCCGGTCGACCGTACCGCCGATGCTAATTCGCCGAACTATTTCCTCGATTGGGCCTTCGAGGAAGCCAAGACCATCATCGAGGCCTCCAGGCACACCTCCAACAACTTCGTCGTCCGCACCACCATCGATACGACGCTGCAGAAATATGCCGAGGATGCCGTTACCTCGACGGTGCGCGACAGCGGCGAGCAATATGGGGTCGAACAGGCGGCCATGGTCGTCACCGATACCAAGGGGGCAGTGCGCGCCATGGTCGGCGGCATGGACTACGGCAAAAGCCAGTTCAACCGCGCCATCGTCTCCACCCGCCAGCCCGGCTCGGCCTTCAAGATTTTCGTTTATTCCGAGGCCTTCGAGCAGCTTGGCCTCAAGCCGTCCGACACCATTTCGGACCGCCCGGTCTGCATCGGCGACTGGTGCCCGCAAAATTACGGCCGCAACTACAAGGGCCAGATCACGCTGGAAAGCGCCTTTGCCCAGTCGATCAATACCGTGCCGGTAACGCTCTCGATCAAGACCGGGCGCGATCCCATCGCCGCGCTCAGCCACCGCATGGGCCTGCGCGCGGACTATCCGGTGACCCGCTCGCTGGCATTGGGCGTGGCCTCGGTGTCGGTGCTCGACATGACCTCATCCTATGCCGTGCTGGCCGACCACGGCTACAAAACGCCCGCCTATGGCATCAACCGCATCACCTCGCTGACCGGCGACGTGATCTTCGAGGCCGATCCGAACGCCCCGCGCGAGCGCATTCTCAGCGACACCACGGTGGCCAATATGAACCAGATGATGCGCCGCGTCGTCACCGGGGGCACCGGCACGAGAGCGCGCGTCGAGGGCGTTCCCGCCGTCGGAAAATCGGGCACCACCTCATCCTACCGCGATGCCTGGTATTGCGGCTTCACCGGCAATTACGTGGCCGCGGTCTGGTTCGGCAATGACGATTACAGCGCCACCAAGACCCTGACCGGCGGCCTCCTGCCTGCCGTCGCCTGGCAAAAATTCATGGCCTATGCCCATACCAATATCGAAATCCTGCCGGTCTTCGGCGTCGATTTCGTGCCCGAACAACAGATCATCGCCAGTGCCGATCCGGCACAGATCGAGGAAGCTCCCCCCGAGCGCCCACCCACCCTCAAGCCGGCTGCCGCCCGCAAGCTGGTCGACATGGCCGACATGCTGCGCACCACCTTGCGCGCGACAATGCCGATTGCCGACCAGGCCACCACATCGATCCCGGTGACAACGAAGGGGCTGTAGCGCCACTCCCGCTGCCCCCCTCATCCGCCCTTCGGGCACCTTCTCCCACAAGGGGAGAAGGGGTAGAGCCAAAAACCCTGCAGTCGTCACCCCTCTCCCCTTGTGGGAGAGGGACAGCTTGCGACGCGTTCAGCGGAGCAAGCAGGGTGAGGGGTTAGCTGACGAACGCTCGATCTCCCCTTCCGCCAACTCCACACGATTGCTATAGCCATACCTACCCGTCGCAGCCCCCAGGCCATACATGTCCCCACTCACCCCGCCGGCTGCCTGACTTGCGCTTCGTCATCCACCTTCTGCTGCTGGTCACGGTCGCGCTGGGCGTCGGCTTCGGGCTGAGCTATTACGCGCTCACCGATGGCCGCCTGTTCGGTGCCGCCGTGGTCGGCCCATGGATCGCCTGGCCCGATGTCGGCACGGCCGCGCCCAATCCCTATACGCGCGGCCATCTGACCCGCACTGCCGGCCTGCAACTCGGCCTCAGCGAAGGCCTGCAATTCACCGCCACCACCGATAGCGCTGGCGAAGCCCTCAGCCTCGCCTGCACCTATCGGATCACCGGCAAGACACCGCTGGCGACGTTCTGGACCCTGGTGGCGGTCGATGCCAAGGGCGTCAACCTTGCTCGCCCCGGCGAAGACGCCGCAATGCGCTCCGACGCCCTTGCCCGCCCCGCCGATGGCTCGATCCTGATCCATGTCGGCACGCAGCTGGCGCCGCAAAACTGGCTGGAACTGACCGGCACCGGCAGCTTCCATCTGGTGCTGACCCTCTACGATACCGCGGTATTTTCGGGCTTCGGCACCGGCGGCGAAACCATGCCGGCGATCGAGCGGGAGAGCTGCGCATGATCCGCACCCTGCTCTGGCTGCTCGGCGGCCTCGTCCTGGGTGGCATCATCCATATCGTGGTGATCCTGACCCTGCCAGCCTTGGCCGAAGACACCATCTGGACCCGCATCACCGCGCTCGATGCACGCGACAAAATGGTCATCCTGCCCCAGGCCATGCCGGGCGCGCCCAATCCACTCGGGCTCGATCCGGATGTCGCCTATGGCGTCTGCCAGATCGATCTGGACGCCGGTCCCGCCTACCTCTCGGGCGTCATGCCCAATGCATTCTGGTCGGTCGCCCTGTTCAACAAGCGGGGCATCATCACCTATTCCACCACCAACCGCGACGGCATCGGCCAGACCCTGGAAATGGGCATTTTCAACGCCGACCAGACGCGCCTGCTGGCCCAGCAGCAAATCGATATCGCCGAAGGCCTGCTGGTGGTCGAATCCGAGGACGACGACATTTTCGTGCTGGTCCGCCTCGCCCCACCCCACCAGGCCATGCGCCAGCGCTTCGAAACCGAATTGGCCAAGGTGCAATGCGGCACACGGAGCCCGGCACCTGTGCCTGCCGCGCCCCCAGAACCTGCGGCGGCACCCGCCGGTTAAATTGATTCTACCGTCTGCCTGAACTGCTGCGGTTTCACCGGGATATTGCCTTCGCGGGCGCCCTAAGGGCAAACTCTGCCCAGGGAGATCAGCGATGAACGACACCAATCCATGGGGCCTCGGCCTGCGCAGTCGCACGGTGCGGCTGGTCGATCATAACCCGGCCTGGCAGCAGGCGTTTGCTGTCGAGGCATCGCATATTCGCGCGGCTCTCGGCGAAGTGGTCATCGACCTGCAGCACTTCGGCAGCACGTCCATACCCACCATCCGCGCCAAGCCGATTCTCGACCTGATGCTGGGCATCGCCGACTTCGATCAAGGGCCATCGCTGGCGCCCGCCCTGGCCCGACTTGGCTACGAATACGTCCCGCATGCCGGCGTCCCGAACCATGTGTTCGGCAAAGGCGTCGACCGCACGCATCTCCTGCATGTGGTTGCCCATGACAGCCCCAAATGGCACCGCAATCTGCGCTTCCGCGACCGCATGCTGGCCGATCCGAGGCTCGCGCAGGCCTATGAGGACCTCAAGGCCCGCCTTGCGTAGAGTTCGCCGACAACCGCGCCGCCTACACGGACGGCAAGCAACAGTTCATCGACTTGGCTGTGGCTTAGCTGCAATCCACATTCTTTGCTGCTCTCGAAGCACCCCCTCCCTTCCCTCCCCGCTAGAGGGGAGGGATTGAATCCGGTGGGTTCTGAGCACGCATAGTGCCCGATATAGCTACTGAAGGCGTAGAACCCCCACCCTAACCCCCTTGCGGGGAGGGCCAGGGAGGGGGTTCGTTCAACGAACGCAAAACCTGAAGTCAGATACAAAAGTCGATTGGCCCTATAGCCAGCCGAGCAGCACCCCGATGCCACCCAGCGCGAAAACCCCACCGGCGACCCTCGCAATGACTTGGCCGTGCCTGCCAACAAATTTGCTGACGCCCAGCGCCCCGGCAATCCCAGCGCCATGCAGCAATACGGTAGCCGCCACGAAACCCTCTGCATAGAGCAGCCCACCCGCGCTTTCCGGCATTTCCGCACCATGGGCATGGCCATGGAACACCGCGAACACGCCCACCAGCGCCATCGCACCCGCCACGGGCATCGGTGCCTTCAACGCCGCAGCCGCGCCGATCACCACGCTCGATAGCGCAATACCCAGTTCAACGAAGGGCAGATCGACACCGCTGATGCCGAGCGCGAAACCAACCACCATCATGCCGATAAAGCTCAGCGGCACCAGAAACAGCGCCCGTCCACCCAGCACGAAGGCAAAGACGCCCACTGCCACCATGGCGAGGATATGATCGATCCCACCCATGGGATGCTCAAACCCATGCACGAAACCCACCGCATGCAGGGGATCCGGATGGGCGAAGGCCATGGTGGGGAACAGGACGACAAAAACGAGGACGAGCAAAGTGCGCATAGCATTCCTTCAGCGGGCCGTTACGCCCACGCCGATGTTACAGCCCAATTCACACTCGCCAGCCAAACTTGCCAGCAAATCGAAGGACTGGCAACGCATCGCCGCCGGAAATTACTTGGCTGCGCCCTTGCTCGCCTTGGTCACCAGCAATTGGTTGAGCCTGGTGCGGTCGGCGTCCACCACCTCGAACACATAGCCCGCTTCCTCGACCTTATCGCCCTTGCGTGCTGCCCGGCGCAGGCGATGCACGATGAAGCCGCCCATGGTTTCATAGGGGCCTTCCGGCAGGGTCTTGATGCCCAGCATCCGCGTCACATCCACCAATGGGGCGATACCATCGACCAGCCAGCTATGGTCGTCGCGCCGCAGGATCGCCTCCTCCTCGAACGGATTGGCCAGCCCCTGCATCAGCGCGCCCATCAGGTCCTTGAAGGTCACCACGCCCACGACGAGCGCGTATTCGCTCACCACCAGCGCAAAGCCGGTGCTCTGCGCCTGGAATTCCGCCAGCACTTCCCAGATATTGAGGCTGTCGGGGACGCTGAGCACATCGCGCCGCGTCTTGGCGAAATCGATCGGTCCCGGCTGCTCGATCGAGGTCGCCAGGATATCCTCGGCCCGCACGCAGCCGATCACCGCGTCGATGCCGCCATCGCAGATCGGATAATAGGAAAATGGCCGCCGCTGCACCTTTTCGCGCTGCACTTCGGGCGGATCGCGCATATCGAGATAGACGATGTCGTCGCGGATGGTCATGACCGAAGTGACGCTGCGCAATTCCAGCGCCAGCACGTTCTCGATCAGCCGATGCTCGTTCTTCATCAGCGCGCCGGATGCCTCGCCACCGGCAAGAATCATGCGGAAATCCTCGGTCGTCACCTGGTCGTGCGGCACTGCCGGATGCAGGTCGAGCCGGGCGATGATCCAGTCGGAAATGCCGCTGAATACCCAGACCAGCGGCCGCAGCACGATCACCGCATATTGCGGAAACCAGCCCACCGACAGCGCCACTTCCTCGGGAATCAGCATGGCTATGCGCTTGGGCACCAGGTCGGCGAACAGCACGAACAGCGTCGTCACCACGCAGAATGCCACGATGCCCCCGGCATTGGGCGCCATGTCGCCGGCCCCGAGCCGAAAGAAGACATCGGTCAGGATCGGCCCCAGAAAGCCGTCACCAACCACACCGGCCAGGATCGAAATCGCATTGGTGCAGATTTGCAGCGCGGTGATCACCCGCCCGGCATCCGCCCGCAATGCCACAAAGCGCTGCGCCTTCCTGTCCCCCGCCTCAGCCAGCGCGCGAATCCGCACTTCGCGCGCCGCGGCGAAGGCGATTTCCGATAGGGAGATGACGACACTGACGCCGATCAGGCCGATGATGATGAGCAGCCCGACCAGCGGAGTCATGATGTCAGTTCCGTTCCATGGCGCCCGAACGGCACGCCGCTATCGGAATGGCACCCTATCACGGCCCGGCTTGCGGCGTCATGGTGAACGAACCGGATGCCGAAATCCGGCTCGTTCAGCCTATTTCAGATCGACCTTCTCGACGCCGTAGCTGCGCTGGCTGTAACGCGATGGAATCACCGCCTGCCCGTCACCAATGATGAGGCCCTGCCCGCTGCAGAAATCGCCGCGATTGGCGCGATCGACATAAATCTTCAACTGACCCAAGCCATCGTCCACCGCCAACGATTGCTCATCGGGCGTTTCCACCAGCAGGTGATCCAACGCATAGTCATAGGACTGGTAGCGATAGTCCAATGCCCGCACGAACCAGTCGATATACATATTGTTCTCGGCCCGCCGCTTGACGACATCGGCCCGGACATCGGGTTCCAGCCCGTTCAATCCGGCCTCGGCGATGCCCCGCTGGCGATCCATCTCCTGCACCTGGCAGATCGAGATGAAGGTCGTGGGCAGCGTATCGATATCGGCCTGGACATGGCGTCCCACGGTCGAATACCGCGTCCGCGACGACTGATAATCGGCTCCCTTGAGCCAGTTGTAATAGCGATCCACCTTAAACCGCAGGTCGGTCGCCGCGGTGATTCTGGTGCGCTGCAGCTCGACGGCAACGTCGTAGAACCAGTCCTTGGTATGCGCCGCTACCAGGAAACGCCAGACGCGGTTATGCATCTCGTCTTCCTGGTCGCTCCAATTGAAGTCGGAAACCGGCTCGTGGCGCCCCTTGGACAGCGAATCACCGACGAACGGCATTGCGGTATCATGGGTAAAGCTGGGGTCGGCCCGGCCGAAATCCCCCACCGGGCGCGATACGCACCCCGCAAGCAAGGCCACGGCGCCAAAAATGACCGCCGTGCCGAAAAACTGGCGAACTCGCTCAAACACGCTTGCGCTTGGGCCGCGATGGATCGATTCGATTGTTCGGTGCCGAAGGCGTACCGCGTTCATACCGTACCCCGGTAAAAATGAGAATCTGAGCGTTTTCAGCCTGTTGCGACGCCCCTTTGATGGGTCGGCGGCGACCATCGAATTTGACGAGCTTTCCCAAGCCGGCCTCCAAAATTGCAGTTCTCCCGCCCCTACCGGGAGCAACTGTCTCAAAATGAACGCACACAACGCTCCGCGTGCATAGCTGCATTAAGAGATCGTCAAGGTTAACAGTCTGCTAACGAATTGGCGGCAAGAGTGGAAATGCGCCAAATTGAGGTGCTTTTCCGAGTCGCGGTCCCAGAAAAAAATGCTTGGTTTTCAACCTTACGAAACCTTCCAACTCCTGATCGAAACGGGCGGCGTGGACCGCACGAACACATTGCTGATCGCGGCCTGCGACGCCTATGCGCGCCGCGGCCGGCCGACGGCGCCCGAGGCAGAGCAGTTCGAAACGCTCGCCACGCGCCTGTTCCCCATTGCCGGCCCACAGGCCCGCGCCAAAGGCGCCGCCATATTGGGCCGCGCCGAGGCATTGTCGCCCACGCTCGAAGCGCTGGTCGTCGCCCATATCGGTGAAGACCTTAACGGGTTCCTCCAAGCCGCTCCCGCGCTGTCCGAAGCCACCATGCTGGATATCATCGCGCGCTATGATGTGGGCGCCGCAGCCACCATTGCCCAGCGAGCCGACCTCACCAATGTCGTGCTGGCCAAGCTGTTCCAGATGAATTCGCGCAAGGTTTATCGCTCGCTGGCATCCAATATCGCCATCGTGCCGCGCGGCGCTTATCTCAGCGCCCTCGCCCGTTCCGCACAGATGGACTACATGGTCGCCGAGGCCCTGGCCAAGCGTGACGATTTCGACGCCGCCCTGCTGGCCCCCGCTTTCTTCGATCTGTCCGACAATCACCGGATCAAGGTCATCAAGGCCTTCTCCAATCGTCAGACCCCGGTCGCGCCGATCAAGAAGACCATCGAGCAGATCACCGTGGCGACGCAGGGGCTGACCAAGGCCCTGATGAAGCTGTTTGCCGAAAACCGCCGCCCGGAAGTCACCAAGCTGTTGAGCCAGATCACCGGCCTTGACGAAGTGCGTTGCGGCCAGATCGCCCACGACGTCACCGGCGCCTCGCTGTTCGTGATCCTGCGCGCCTTCGGCTGCAGCGCCTATGACGGGCTCAAGGTGCTGATCCATGCCACCGCGCATGACAGCGAACGCTCGCGCGCTTTGGCCGATTTCGCCACCCTGTTCAGCAGCGTCGAGCCCGATGCCATGGCCTACCTGATGAGCGCCTGGCGTGGTGAAGTGAACCTGCTCGAACTGTCCAAGCCGGAATACAAGCCTTTCACCGAAACCAGCCGCCGCACGCCGCTGTCTGCCTCGCAGAATCCGGTGGTGGATCAGGCCATCGAAGCCCTGGCCCGTATCGGCGTCAGGCAGGCCAGCTAAAAGCATATGGCCTCTCTCCCCCATTGAGGAGGGAGGCTAAAGCCTTCCTAGGCGACAATTTCGATCCCGACATCATCCCCGCGCAGATCCACGCTCAACACCCAGAAGTCCGGGTCGAACTTGGCTTCTTGGGCGATGCGCTCACGCACCTTGCCGGGCTCGACGCGGGCAAAACGCCGCTGGAACACTAGGCCGGCCGTATCGTCGGTCCGGCTGGCCATTGGGGCGGGGGTGAACAGCGAAATGCTACCGTCGAGATGATCGACCTCTATCCAGACCTGGCCGGCAATGGGGTCACCGCGGCGCGACACCACGCATATATGCCCCAAATCGTTGTGGCGCCGCACGAAGGCGGCGCACCATAGATCGCTGCGGAGCGCGCTCATCAGATCGACGCGCCGGCTTCTCGCAGCAGGCTCAGCAATTGCGGGTTGGCTTCGCCCGTGGGCTCGTAATTGTGGAAAATCTCGAAGGCCCGGATTGCCTTGGCGGTAGCCTCGCCGGGCTTGCCGTCGATATTGCCCTGCAGGAAGCCCAGGCTCGCCAGTCCGCGCTGCACCTGCTCGATCAATTGCGCATTGTTGGTGGGATTGACCGCGGCCTGCCGGCTTGCGGTTGGCTGCGGCACGATGACGGCAGGCGGGGCCATCGGCGCCAGCGAAGCGACATGCTGCACCGGGGCCGGCATCGGCTGGGCGGTCGTCGCCAGCAAGGGCAATGCCGGCACGGGCCGCTCGGTGGGAGCGTCCGGCGTGTTCCGGCTGTCATCAAGCGCCGCGACGATGGAATCAATGGTCTCCGCCGCCGAATTGGCCACGGTGTTGAAGGCATCGTCAGCCGGCGCCACTCGCCCGATCACGCGATCCGCTGCTGGTTGCACCGGCGGCAATTGCACGGGAGCGGGACGCGCCGCCGGTTGGGGCGCAGCAACCGCCACCTGCACGGGTTGCGACACCATGCCCATGGCATCGGCCTGCAGGATGGCATCGACAACGCCTGGCGATATCGCGCCGGTCGGGGTCATGCCGTTGCGTTCCTCGAAGGCCCGGATCGCCCTGGCGGTCATTGGCCCATAGAAGCCGTCGACAGTGCCTTCGAACAATTTGAGTTCAGCCAGCTTCTTCTGCAGCGCGAATACCTGCTTATTGCCAACCGGTGCATCGGGAATCACCGGAGCCGCTCGCGGCACGCTGTTGGTGGTTTCCTGCGAAACGGGCTGCGCTATCGGCTGCGGGATTTCGGCCTGCCGCAATGACGGCAGGGCCGGCGCGTCCGGCTGCTGCACGATCGAAGCGGCTTGCGGCACATCGGGGGCTGGCGCAAACAGCGGCGCCGGGTGGCGCGCGGTCTGGAAATACAATGCATTGCTGCCGGCCAGTGCCGTCAGCGTCACCATCGCCATCAGGGCGGTGGAGGCGAGCGGGGCCCGCATATAGCGCGAGAAAGTCCACAGGCCGGCGCGACCCAGCGAGGCCGCAACGGCGCTGCCGGCCAGCAGAGGCAGGCGCGTGAGCGTTGAATCCGTCATTGCGCTTTTCTTTTTTCGTTTTGCCATGGGGTCACTTGCAAGGACGCCGGCTCACGATGCAACGTCGTGATGACGGCAGTTTCCTCTGTCTTTATTGCTGGACCGTTTATGGGAAGTAAAACGGTCACGGTTGTCCCTGCCCCAATTTCGGACATCGCCCGCAGGGTGCCGTCGTGCAGCTCGACCAGGCCCTTGACGATGGAGAGCCCAAGTCCGGTGCCTTCATAGCGGCGCGACAGACCTTCATTGGCCTGGAAGAACGGCTCACCCACCCGCTGCAACGACTCAGGCGCCATGCCGATGCCGCTATCGGCGACGGAGATATTCAGGCTCTGCCCCTGCCGCTTCATCGTCACCGTCACCGTGCCGCCCTCATGACTGAACTTGATGGCGTTGGACAACAGGTTCAGCAGCACCTGCCGGCAGGCGCGCTCGTCGGCGACCAGCAGCGGCAGATTGCCGGCGATATCGGCGACCAGCTTGATATTGCGCTCCCGCGCCAGCCCTTCGACCATCTTGAAGCAGGTCTCGACCAGGGTGTCGGGCACGAATGGCTCGGTCTGCACCTCGAATTTGCCGGCCTCGATCTTGGACATGTCGAGCAGCATCCGCACCACTTCGAGCAGATGCCGGCCGCTCTGGTGGATAAGGCCGGCATATTCCTTGTGCGTCGGGGACAGCTCGCCGCCAATGCCGGTGGTCATCATCTCGGAAAAGCCGACCACGGCGTTCAATGGCGTGCGCAGCTCGTGCCCGATGGTGGCGAGAAAGCGCGATTTGGCGCTGGAAGCGTCTTCGGCGACGCGCCGCGCTTCGGTCATTGCCGCCTCGGTGTCCTTGCGCTCGGTCACGTCGCGGAACAGCGCCACCACTTCGTGCCGCGGCTCGGACGAATCGGAGTCGACGACCGGCGACAGGCTGATCTCGACCCAGATGAACCGGGGTACGCGCGTGCTGGCCCGCGGATCGTCCTGGCGCATCCGCACCTCGATGGTCCGCGTCTTGCCACCCTGGTTGGCATCGGCAAAGGCTGTCAGATAGACGGGGCGGTCCAGCACGTGGAGCCGCTCGCCCAGCCCCGAGCCGGTCAGCTCATAGCGCTGGCAGCCGAACAGGGCTTCGGAAGTCTTGGATGCCAGCAGCACCTCACCATTGCTCGAAAACCGCAGCACGGCGTCCTGCACATGCTCGATCAAGTGCCGGTACGCGGCCACCTGCGCCCGGTCGTAAACTTCATAGGCAACGCCGATCCGGTTGGCCGAATGCGCCACGATGGTCACGCAGACGGCAAACGCCATCCCGCTCGTGATCATCAGCGGCAGGCTTTCGGCAGCAATCGCCGGTACTGCAAAGCGTGATGCGATGAAGGCCAGTGTCCCTATCCCTGCCAGCAGAACCCAGCTCTGCCGGCGCAGGGTATTGCGCGCCAGCAGCGCAGCATGCACCGGCCCAAGCACGGCGACAGCGAGGCCCGCATCGGCCAATTGCCGGTCGGCCAGGGTCAGGATCAGTCCGATCCCCAGAATGGCATAGACTTGGGCTGCCACGGCCTGTTCGAATTGCCCGCGTTGATGCAGCGCCAGGCTGATCATGCCGGCAGCCAGCCCGATGGCGGCGATGACGAACGGCAACGCCCCGCCCAGCACCAGGCAGATGACTGTGGGCAGCATCAGGATAGCGCTGGCGACGATGGCCATCCGCGCATTGGTGGCCAGCGTCTTGCGCCGCAGCATTTCCGGCCGATGACCGGAACCCGCGACCGCTAGGCTCATCTCTTTGCTCGCGCCGAAAGAGAACAGGCTACGCATACACATACTCACTTCCACGACGCCCCGGACTGCTGCGCCCGAACACGACGCAGGCAGGCATATCGCCTGCAATTGCCTGAATTGGATTCAGGTCTTGTTGGCGATCACCCTGCGTCCGACACACTAAGACGGACTTAAATGCGGGCCTCCGGGGGCCGATCCAGGCCCCTGGAAGCCGCCTTTCCGGGATTAGCGTAAACAAGGTCTTGCCCCGGCTCGGGTCGACATCGCCAGTATTTGTCTCAAATTTTATCGAAATGACGCAGCAGCGCTTAAACCGGCCCGGCTAATTTGGCGATGCAGGACGACTTTGCCTGCCTCTGGTTGGAAAAAGACGATGTTTCTGGTGCGTTCCGCATTCTGGCTCATAGCGGCCTATATGGTGATCCGGCCCGGGGTGGATTTCGATCCCCATGCCGCAGCCAATCAAGCTATGGCTGCCGGACAGCAGATCGTGGCCGAGCAGGTCGATGCCATCCAATGCGACAGTTTACAGTGCCTCGGCGGCAAAGCCGTATTGGCCGCCGCACTCCCCGAAACCCCGTCAGTCGGCCCGGCCATGCAGGATTCGCCGACGGTCGTGGACGTGCCATACCCCATGCCACGTCTGCACCGGGCGGGATAGCGAGCGGCCAAAGCGCTCGCTGAAAACCCAGGGTTCGCGTCATCCCCAAGACGCACTGCGACCCCTGGCCCTGCCGCAAGCACGCTGCCCCGTGCTTGCGGCTTTTCTTTTGGCGACTGGAGATCGTCGCAAGCACGCTGCCCCGTGCTTGCGACTTTTCCTTTTGGCGGCTGGAAACCGTCGCAGGCACGCGGCTAAATGCGTCGTAAACACGCCTCGCCACGCCGGCATTCATCGGTCATGATCAAGCTGTCTCGCCGGCCGACGCGCCAGCATGCCGATGCCTCAATGCAGGATTACCCCATGTACCAGCAGATCATTATTGCAATCGACGGGTCCGAGCTGGCCCACAAGGCGCTTGAACAGGGCCTGGCGCTGGCCAAGCTAGCCGGGGCCAAGACCATTGCGGTGACCGTGACCGATCCTTCGACAATGCTGTTTTCAAGCGGAGAGATGCTGCAGGTCGATACCGCTCCGGTCCTCGAGGAAATGGATAAGGCCAAGGCTATCGGCGCCGAACGGATTCTCGAACAAGCCACGGCAGCGGCCGCCGCGGCCGGCGCCGATATTTCCACCCAGCACGTCAAAGACAGCCAAACGGCGGACGGCATTCTCGAAGCCGCCACCAGCAATGGCGCCGATCTGATCGTGATGGGCTCGCACGGCCGGCGCGGGCTGGGCCGACTCTTGCTGGGCAGCCAGGCCGCCGAGGTTTTGGCCCGCAGCAGCGTGCCGGTGCTGATCGTCAAATAGCGCCAACAAACGAGCCTCCGCTATGGAACGCCACGCCATAAGGCTGGTCCAGCCCTTCGGCGAACACGCTTTCCGATGCTGGCTTGGGCGCGCCATTCGCTTGTGTCATCAGGGTGACGGCGCGTTCAACAAGTGGTGAAGCCAATGGCGACTTTCGCTTGCGCCGGGGCTACTCCCCGCCGATAGAGAAGGCACCTTCCATTCCGCCCGCGAAAGGGTCCGCCGTGAACCCCTGGATCCTGATCGATAGCGCTCCGCTTCCCGATGGCCGCGGCGATATCCGCCTGATCCGGCGCGCCGATGAATTTTCGATCATGCTGGGCACCATCGCACTGATGAATAGCCGCCTCAGCGGCTCCGAAGAGGCGATGGCGGGCCTGTCCTGGGCCCGGATCAACGACCGCCCCAAGGCGCACATGCTGATCGGCGGGCTGGGCATGGGGTTCACCTTGCGCGCAGCCCTCGCCGAATTGCCGGCAACCGTGAAAATCACTGTCGCAGAGCTGATGCCCGCGGTCGTCGCTTGGGCGCGCGGTCCGATGGCGTCGATTTTCGGCACCTGCCTCGATGATCCCCGCGTCACCATTGCGGTCAGCGATGTGGGCCGGCTGATCAAATCGGCCAAGGCCAGCTATGACGCCATCCTGCTCGATGTCGACAATGGTCCCGACGGGTTGACGGTGGAGACCAATGACACGCTCTACAGCCCGTCTGGCCTCAAGGCGGCGAAAGCGGCTCTCAAACCCGGCGGCGTCCTGGCCGTCTGGGCCTCGGCGCCCGACCGCGCCTTTACCCAGCGCCTGCAGCGTGCCGGCTTCGCCGTCGAGGAGGAGCGGGTGCGCGCCAATGGCAAGAGCAGCCGTGGCGCCCGCCATGTCATCTGGCTGGCGACCAACAGCCCGCCGCGTCCTGCACCGCCGCGAGCGAAGCCGTCTGGAAACTGAGCGGCGCTTGCACTAAATACAGCCTATGACCGAGCCCCAAGCCTTCCAGGATATTGCCGAAAACCTCTCCTTTCTCGACGATTGGGAGGATCGCTACCGCTATCTGATCGAATTGGGCCAGGCACTGCCCAAGCTCGACGACACCGAGAAAACCGCCGAGAACAAAGTGCATGGCTGCGTTTCCCAGGTGTGGCTGGCCGCCCAGACCGAGCCGCGTGACGGCCAGACCGTGCTCAAATATCGCGGCGAAAGCGACGCGATGATCGTGCAGGGCCTCGTCGCCATCTTGCTGGCGCTCTATTCCGACCGCCCTGCCCGCGAGATCGCCGAAACCGACGCCATCGCCCTGTTCGACAAGATGGACCTGCGTGAACACCTCACCACCCAGCGCTCCAACGGCCTCGTCGCCATGGTCAACCGCATCCGCGGCGAGGCCAAGACGCTGAGCTGACTGTGGTTTAACGCGGCTTGGCGATCTTTGCCTACCCCTCATCCGGCCTTCGGCCACCTTCTCCCGCAAGGGGAGAAGGGATAGAACCGATAACTCGCAGTCGTCCCCCCTTTCCCCTTGCGGGAGAGGGACAGATTTTCTGCGTTCAGCAGAAAATCAGGGTGAGGGGTCCTCTCCCTCACAACGGCAGCCTCTCCTCCAGCCACCCACCAACCTTCCCCGTCTCATTCCCCCGCGCCTGCGCCGATAGCCCCCAATATGTGGCCAACTGTTCCAACCCGATGCGCAGCACCATCTTGGCGCTGCGGCGTGGCCAGCCCCGCTCGGTTTCCACCACCTGCAACCCCTTGAGCAGTCCGCACACGTCGAACACCACGCCGCGGCAATCGGCAGGCAATAGCCGCGCCACGGCATCCAGCTTGCGCCGCGCATCGATGGCGCTATCCGACAGATCGTTCGCCGCAGATGCTCCACCGCCTCCCGCGATCCGATTGGCATCATAGCTCATGGTCATCCTTGGGCTGAGCCGCGCTCGCTCGACTAGCTTGCGTACCCGCTCTCCCGCCGCCACCTGATGAGCCTGCAGAAATGGCTCTTCCCCATCCCGCCCCGTCGCCAGCCGCGCCAGCGGACTTTCGTCGAGCGAATACAGCATGGCCGGCGCAATCGGCGGCGCCGTCTCCGAGGTCGCGCGCACCGTTCCGCTACGCCCATCTGCCGCCAGCCAGTCGCGCGCCCTGGGCCCGGCGACACATACGCCATTGGCCAGCATCAGCACTCCGATAGTGGCCAGATCCGCCGCTGTTGCCGGATCCAGCCGCGCCACCCGATCCGTGCGTTGCACCACATAGGTTCCGCCTCCCAGCCGCGCCGCGTGCTCCGGCAGCAGCGCCCGCACGAAGCGCACCGCGCGAGCATCAGCGCGTGCCATGATCGTGGGCTCCCACCATTGCCTCAATGCGCAGCTCGAGTGCCGATACGGCATCGTCAAAGCTGCGGTCATCGCGCATATCTTCCATCAGGGCACAGGCATATGAGACTGTTGTCCTATCGCGGCCGAAAATATCCCCCACTTCCTGCAGGCTGCGCCCCAGCGCCACATGGCAGAGATACATCGCCAATTGCCGGGCTCGTGCCGCCCCCATGCGGCAGCGTGACTTATGGACCAGCAGCCGAATTGGGATATTTTTTTCTTTTGATACCAGTGCTATGATTGCATTACACTGAAGATCATGGTGATCGATCCGCCTTACAGCGCCATTGCCCGCATGTCCGACCGCTGCCGTCCCCATCATCTCGTACATCGTCAATCTCCGTCGCAACCAAGGAATTTATTCCTACACATTGCAGTCGAGAAAGCCAGCCGGGGATAAGTGGGATAGCTTGATAAATTTCAGGCAGGGGGGTGTAAAAATCAAACGGCCGCTCCATTGAGCGGCCGTTTGATCGGTCGGGCGGATCTCGCCGCGTCGGTTCTTGGGGACCGGCGGCGGGACAGAATTGCCGAAGGTCGGGTCAGACGGCCTTGCGGCCCAGCCCATTGTCCTTGGCAAGTTTGGAGCGGGTTGCCGAGTAGTTGGGGGCAACCATCGGGTAGTCGGCAGGCAGGCCCCACTTCTCGCGATATTCTTCGGGCGAGAGGTTGTAGTGCGTACGAAGATGGCGCTTCAGCGATTTGAACTTCTTGCCGTCTTCGAGACAGATGATGTAGTCAGCCGCAACCGATTTGCGCACCGGCACTGCCGGTTTCAACTCTTCGACCGCTACAGGCGTTTCATTGGTCTGCAGAGCCCGAAGGGCACCATGAATTTCGGCGATCAGCTTGGGCAGATCGGTCGGGCTCACGGCGTTATGGCTAACATAGGCTGAGACGATTTCGGTGCTGAGTTCGATCAAGTCGCTCTCGTAACCGTTCGCCGCGCCAGCGGTGTCGTTCATAATTCAACCTTTCATTTTTTTTATTGGGCCGGGACGAGGGCAGTCGCAGCCGTGCTATTTTTGTACGGGCCTTTACTGTCGCGTGCAACCCAGATTGTCAAA
Organism: uncultured Alphaproteobacteria bacterium; assembly: GCA_963717095.1. Lineage (GTDB taxonomy): Bacteria > Pseudomonadota > Alphaproteobacteria > Rhizobiales > Devosiaceae > Devosia. The sequence continues at coordinate 464,385 of CAVQVF010000005.1, read as the reverse complement.
TTAACATGTTACCAATTTGCAAGATTAATTGTCGCGGGCAGCCTTATTTATAATCTCAAGATCGTTGCTCAAAGTGATCTGCGCCGGCCTGCCGCCGGAATGGTGATAGGCCCGTGCCAGCAGGTGGGCCGCTACCGGGGTCGTCAGCAGCAAAAAACCTATACCAATCAGCGCCCGCAGCGCGACCGCGCCATCAAACGATACAAGCGCTACCGCAAGCAGGATCATGCCGCCGCCAACCGCGCCCGCCTTGCTGGCGGCGTGCAGGCGGGTATAGAGATCAGGCAGGCGCAGAACGCCCAGCGCGGCAATAAGACTAAATAATGAGCCCGCCAGCAGCAGCACTGCCCCGGCATAGCGCGCGGTTTCGGCGATCACGGGGCCTGCTCCTGATTCGATTCCACAGCACCGGCCTGCGCCCGCACCAGGATGTAGCGAGCAAAAGCGATAGTTGCCAGGAACCCCAACAGGCCCAGCGCCAGCGCGATGTCCAGATACAGCATAAAGCCGGTGCGTATCGTTAGCACGCCGACAAAGCCCAATGCCAGGATTGTCAATAAATCCAGAGCCAGCACCCGGTCGGCAACAGTCGGCCCGATGACGATTCGCACCAGCGAAAGCAACAACCCGGCACTCAACAGACCCAATCCAACTAAACTTGCCCAGGCAATTGCCTCCGCGCCGCTCATGCGAACACCGCCAGGATACGCTTTTCGAACCCAGTAGCGATGCCGGCAAGCAGTTCCGCGCGGTCCCTGAGCATCAGCACATGCACATAAAGCACGCTGCGATCGTCGGAAACGTCGATGCTGAGCGTCCCCGGCGTCAGGGTGATCAGGTTGGCCAACAGGGTGATTTCCAAGTCCGATTTCACCGTCAGCGGCACTGCCACGATAGCCGGGCGCAGCCGGAGCTTCGGCGTCAGCACGATCATCGCCACCCGAACGGCGCTGGCCAGCAGTTCGTAGCCGAACACGCAGGCCAGCACGATCACCGGCCCCACCCGGCGCAGCGTACGGGGATGGCCAATGCTGCCGCGCAGCAAGACCAGCGCCGCAGCCGCGATCGCCGCGCCCAAGAGCAGGTTCGGCCCGCTGAAACTGCCGGTCAGCGCGGTCCAGAGCAGGATCAGCACAATGCTCAGCATTGCGAAATTCATGGCCCGCATCCCGCCAGTCCGACAGCGGCACTATAGCCGGCAGGGTCGATGATGTCGCCCGCGCCGCTCAGCGCCGCCTGGAACAGAGCATTGGGCCACAGGCCCGCCAGCACGATAAGCGCCACCAGCACGCCCACCGCGCCAAAGCCAAACCAACGCTCTCGCGCCGATAATACCTTCAGCGGCGCGCTGCGATGTTCGGACAGTTGCCCCTCCTGCCCCTCGCGCCAGAAAATATGCGCCCATAGCCGCGTGCCGGCGATCAGCGTCAGCACTGCATTGAGCAGCAGCGCGCCGACAATCACGAGGCTCAGCCAGTCCATGCCCCCGTCCCCTGCCCCGCGCAAATCCGCATCGCCCAGCCCACCCTCCAGCAATAGCAGCTTGGGCCAGAAGCCGAGGAATGGCGGCACGCCGGCCACTGCCAGCACGAGAATGAAGAACAGGATCGAAACCGGTGCATGGGCCGCATAAAGCCCGCCCATCTGGCGGCTGTCGGTCTGCCCGGTCAGCTTTTCGATCAACCCTGCCACCAGGTAGAGCGCCGTCAGCGTCAGCATGGCGTGCACGATATAGAGCCCGACGCCGCCAACCCCGTGCAGGCTGGGCATGGCAATGCCCGCCATGATCGCGCCGATGCCGCCGATCACCATGAAGCCGAGCGCCCGCCGCAGGTTGGTCTCGGCAATCGCCCCCAGCGGTCCGATGACCAGAGTGGTGATGGCGATGGCGGCCAGCAGCCAATCGAGTTGCTCACGCGCCGCCGGCAGCAGCATGACCAGCACCCGCAGCATGGCATAGGCGCCCACCTTGGTCAGCAGCCCCGCCATCAGCGCCGACACCGCCGCGGGCGGGGTGTGATAGGAGGCCGGCAGCCAGGCATTGAGTGGAAACACCGCCGCCTTGATGCCGAAGGCCAGCACCATCAGCGCCGCCACCCCGGTAATAGCCGCCGGATTGGCGCCCGGCGCCCGCCCGATGATATCGGCCATATTGAGCGTGCCGACCAGCCCGTAGAGCAGCCCCAGCGCCGCGAGGAAAAAGCTGGTGGCGAGGAAATTGAGGAAACCGTATTTGACCGCGCCATCGAGCTGCAAGGGCCGCCCGCCCAGCACGATCAGCCCGAACGAAGCGATCAGCGTCACCTCGAACCAGACATAGAGATTGAACAGGTCGCCGGTGAGGAACGCCCCGCTCACCCCGGCCAGCAGCAACAGCACCAGCGGATAAAACCCCTCCTCCGCCCGCTCGCCGAGCGAATAGACCAGCACCACCAGCGTCACAACTGCCGCAGCCAGCGCGAACCCGGCCCCGAACGCATCGACCGCGAAGCTGATGCCGAATGGCGGCAGCCACCGCCCCATGGTCATGCTCACCGGCCCGCCATCGAGCACCCGCTGCAGTAGGAGGGCATCGCAAACAACGATGGTCACCACGACGACAAACGCCACTCCAGCCGCCGCGCGCCGCGCCATCAGCGCCAGTGCGGCGCCCAGCAAGCCCAGCAGCACCGGCAGCACGATCACCCAATCGGCCAGCGCCGTGGTTCCGGTAAAAATGGCTTGGGAAAGGTCGAGAATAATCCGGTCCCTTCCCTAATAGCTCAACGGCGGACGCGGCGCGTCCTTCGGCTCGGCCAACCGCATGCTGTCGGTGTCCTCGGCATACATCCCCTGATAGGCGCGAAACGCCAGCACCAGCAGGAAACTGAACATGGCAAAGCCGATGACGATGGCGGTCAGGATCAGCGCCTGCGGCAGCGGATTGGCGATGGCCCCCGCCGGCTGTTCCAGCCCGCCCGGCACGATTGGCGGTGGATCATTCCCGATGCGCCCAGCGGTAAAAATCAGCAGGTTGATACCATTGCCCAGCACCACCATTCCCAGCAGCATGCGGATCAGCGAGCGCGACAGCAGGAAATAGACCGCCACCGCGATGAACAGCCCGACCAATCCGGCGAGAAGGAAATTCATGGCCCCTCCTCCTCCAATGCCAGTGCAATGGCCGATATGGTGCCGAACACCACACAATAGACCCCGATATCGAAGACCAGCGGCGTCGATAGCGGCACAGTGGTTTCGCCCAGGGGCCAATAGGCCCAGATGCTGGTCATGAACGGGGAGCCGGTAAACATCGAGGCCAGGCCCGACAATGCCGAGATCACCACGCCGAACGCCGCAAGCGCCAGCGGATCCACCCGCAAGGCCTTGCGTGCCGCCGGTGCGCCGCTGGCGATACCCAGCACCGCAATCGCTGCTGCGGCGATCAGCCCCCCAATGAAGCCGCCGCCCGGCGCATTGTGGCCACGCAGGCAGATGAACACCGAAAACATCAGCATCACGGTAACGATGGGCCCGGCCATGGTGCGGAAAATCAGCGTGTTCATGGTGCCATCCTCCGCCGCAACAGCGCCAGAATGGCAATCCCCGCCCCCAGCACCACCGAGATTTCTCCCAACGTATCCAGGCCGCGATAGTCCACCAGGATGACATTGACGATATTGGCGCCATGCGCGATCGGCACGCTGGTTGCCGCGAAGAAATCGCCCAGCCGCGGATCGAAGGCGCCCGCCAGCACCACCATCAGCAACAGGCTGAGGCCGGCGCCGCCGACTACGGCCAGCGTGCCGTCCCGCGCCAGATCCTCGAACGGCCGGTGATCGCGCTCATCGAGGTTGAGCCGCGTCATCACCAGCGCCAGGATGACCACCGACAGGATTTCCACCATGAACTGGGTAAAGGCGAGGTCCGGCGCTCCGAACAACAGGAAGATCAGCCCCACCGCCGCGCCCTGCACGCCCAGCGACAGGATGGCCACCAGCCGGTTTTTTGCGATCAACAGGGCTACCAGCCCGACTACGGCCAGCACCAGCACCACCCATTCGTAAATCTGCAATTGCGGCCAAGCCGGTTGCGACTTCGCCAACAGCGCCGCAACCCCACCCATGCCCAATACCGGCACCAGCACCGCCAGCGCGAAGGCCGCGAACACCAGCACCAGATACAGTTCCAGCCGCCCGTGATGCAGCAGCCGCGTCACCGCCCCGGCAAAAGCGGATCAGCCCGAACATCGCCGTGTCGAACCCGTGGTCGAACGTCCATCCCAGCGCGATCCCGATCCGGCGCAAGATGCTGCGGATAAAGGCCAGTTGCCAATGCACCAGAATGCCCAGCGCGATAGTCGCCGCCGACAGCCAGAGCGCGAGGCTGGTGATATCCACCGCAGGCGTCAGATGGCTTTCCACCGCCACGCCCAGCACCGCGGCAATCGCCGGCACGACGATATCGTGGCCCAGCCGCCCGGCATTGAGCGCCGCCACGATCCCCAGCGTGCCCAGCACGATCGGCCCGGCCAGCATCGCCAGTGGCGCCTCATGCGGCGTCTTCGGTGTCGGCAGCAGGCTGCCCAGGAACGGCCGGATCGCGACGGACAGCGCCACGCCAGCCAGCAAGGCATTGCCGAGTATCAGGACGATCAGTACCAGAACCTGCGGCCAATCCGGCCCCAGCAGGCCCAGATACATCTCCTCCTTGGCGAGAAATCCGGCGGTGAGCGGCAGCCCGATCATCGACAATGCCGCCAGCGCCGCCGCGATGAACGTTACCGGCATCGGATCGGCCAAGCCACCCAGCGCGACGATATCGCGGCTGCCGCTGCCATGGTCGATATTGCCGACCACCATGAACAGCCCGGCCTTATAGGCCGCGTGGGCGAGGAAATAGAGAATCGCCGCCGTGATCGCCAGCTCGGTCCCCAGCCCGATCAGCAGCACCAGCAGCCCCAGCGACGCGATCGTGGTCTGCGCCAGCACCTGCTTGAGATCGGTCTGCCGGATCGCCCCCAGCGCGCCCCACAGCAGCGTAAAGCCACCAAAGGCGACCAGCGTTATCGTCCAGGCCGAGGTCCCGCCCAGGAACGGCGTCAGCCGCAGCAGCAGATAGACCCCGCCCTGCACCATGGTCGCCGAATGCAGAAACGCCGAAACCGGCGTCGGCGCCTCCATGGCGTTGGGCAGCCAGAAATGGAACGGAAACTGCGCCGATTTGGTGAAGGCGGCCGCGAGGAAGGCGATCAGCACCACCGGATAGACCGGGTTATCGCGCATCGCGTCGCCGAAATCGCGCAGCCCGCTCAGGTTCCATTGGCCGGTCAATTGCTGCGCCAGGATCACCCCGAACAGCAATCCCATGCCACCGATATTGGTCACCACCAGCGCCTGGATCGCGCCGCGCCGCGCCGCTTGGCGGGCATGATCGAAACCGATCAGCAGGAACGAAGTGACCGTGGTCAGCTCCCAGAAGCCAAACAGCGCCAGCATGTTATCGGACAGCACCAGCCCCAGCATGGCGCCCATGAAGGCCAGCATGAAGCCGAAGAACCGCCCCAGATGCTTGTGCCCGCGCAAGTAGCTGCCCGAATAGATCAGGATCAGCGTACCGATCCCGGTGATTGCCAGCGCGAAGGTCAGGCTCAGCCCATCGACGAAAAACGACAGGCTCAGCCCATAGGCCGGCACCCAATCGATCCCGGCCTGCACGAAGCGCTGCGCCGCGATCGGCTCGACCAAGCCGAGCAGGAATACGAACATCGCGGCCGGCACCAGCGCCAGAACCCAGCCTGCGAACGGAGCGGCCAAGCGCTGCACCAGCGGCGCCAGGATTGCGGCGGCGAATGGCGCCAGCGCCACCAGCACTATGCTCGCATCCAGGGACAGTCCCAAATCGTGGCTCTCTCGTTGACCGATTCTGCACGCCGGTTCCCAGTCAAACTAACGGCTGGGGAGAGAGGGACAAGTTAAAACGGCGCTGCCAGGCTCAGTGTCCACCGTTCGCTGGCAAAGCCCAAAGCAAGTCGCTTTAGCGAGGAAATCCCTGTTTGCGGAATTCTTCCTTCATGCGCGGCTTGATCACCACGACCATATAGGCGACCGCGAACAGCGCGATCAATCCGCCCATGATGGCCCCACCGGTCACGCCGCCGAGCGGCACCAGACTGAAGATGGCAATGCTGGCGATAACCAGCGTGATGATCAGTCCAATCAATATCAGCGGTTGGCGCGTCACCTGGCGCTGCGTCTTGACCACGAGAGCCCTAGCCTCGTCCCGCGGCAGGGCATCGAGCTCGGGGAAATTGCGCATCGGGTCCCAGGATCGCATGGCATTCTCCTTATCGGCAACGTCGCCTCCGGCTATTTGCCACGCTCGACGATGCTTTGCCAGCCTGCCGGGTAGCAATCCATCGCCTCTCCGCTTACATCTCCCCGACCCACCCCTACCGGACCAACCTCATGACCAATCCCCCCATCGCGGCCCGCAAGCCGCATTCCGCCACGCATCACACGATCGTTCGCGATGACCCATACGATTGGCTGCGCGCGGAAAACTGGCAGGAGGTGATGCAGTCGCCCGAAACGCTGGCCCCGGAAATCCGCGGTTACCTCGATGCCGAGAACGCCTATTTCGAGGATCATTTCGGCAAGCCGACCGAGGCTTTGCAGGAGGTAATCTACAAGGAAATCCGCGGCCGCATCAAAGAGGACGACAGCGGCATTGCCAGCAATGACGGGCCCTGGGCCTATAATTCGCGCATGCTCGAAGGCAAGCAATACCCGCTGATCGTGCGCACGCCGCGCGACGGCGGCCCCGAAGCCGTGCTGCTCGATTGCAATATCGAAGCCGGCGAAGGCTATTTCGGCTTTGCCGGCGCCGAGCATGACCGCAGCCACCGCTATCTCGCCTGGGCCGCCGACCGCGCCGGCTCGGAATATTACGACATCGTCATCCGTGATCTGGAAACCGGCAAGGACAGCGAGGAAGTCATCGTCGAAACCGCCGGCTCCTATGTCTGGACCAATGATTCATCGGCGATCTACTATACCGAATACGACGACAACCACCGCCCGTTCCGCGTCAAGCTGCACATCATCGGCACGCCGCAAGACGATGACGCCACCATTTTCGAGGAACGCGATCCCGGCTTCTTCGTCGGCGTCGGCCGCACCCTGAGCGACAAGTTCATCGTCATCGACGCCCATGATCACCAGACTTCGGAATCCTGGCTGATCGATGCTGAAACCGGCGGCGCCCCGCGCCTCGTCGCGCCCCGCCTCACCGATCGCGAATACGATATCGACGAGCGTGACGGCGTGCTGTTCATCCGCACCAATGCCGACGGCGCCGAGGACTTCAAGGTGGTCACCGCCCCCGTCGCCACCCCGGGCGCCGAGCACTGGACCGATCTGGTCCCGCATCAGCAGGGCGTGCTGATCCTCGACACCATCGTCATCAAGAACCACCTGCTGCGGCTGGAACGCCATGAGGGCCTGCCGCGCATCATCGTCCGCGACCTGCGCACCAATGCCGAGCAGACCGTCAATTTCGACGAGGAAGCCTATTCGCTCGGAATGTCGGTCGGCTACGAATTCGACACCTCGGTGTTCCGCCTGACCTACTCCTCGCCGACCACCCCGTCGCGCACCTATGACATGGATCTCGACACCGGCACGCGCACCTTGCTCAAGGAGCAGGAGGTTCCCTCCGGCCACAACCCGGACGATTACGTCACCCGCCGCCTCTTCGCCACCGCCCCCGATGGCGAGCAGGTCCCTGTCACCGTGCTCTACCGCAAGGGCACGCCGCTCGACGGCTCGGCCCCGGCTTTGCTTTACGGCTACGGCGCTTACGGCATGTCGATGCCCGCCGCCTTCTCGATTTCAGCGCTGTCGCTGGTCGACCGCGGTTTCATTCACGCCACCGCCCACATTCGCGGCGGCATGGAAAAGGGCTATCGCTGGTACGTTCAGGGCCGCCGCGAGCACAAGACCAATACCTTCACCGATTTCATCGCTTCGGCCGAAATGCTGATCGCAGAGAACCTCACGTCCAAGGGCAAAATCGTCGCCCAAGGCGGCTCCGCCGGCGGCATGCTGATGGGCGCCATCGCCAATATGCGCCCGGACCTGTGGGCCGGCATTCTCGCTCAAGTTCCCTTCGTCGACGTGCTCAATACCATGCTCGACGAAACCCTACCGCTGACCCCACCGGAATGGCCCGAATGGGGCAATCCCCTCGCCTCGGCCGAGGACTATGCCCGCATCGCCGCCTACGCGCCCTATGAGCAGGTCGCGGCGCAGGATTATCCGCCGATCTTCGCCCTGGCCGGCCTCACCGATCCGCGCGTCACCTATTGGGAGCCCGCCAAGTGGGTGGCCAAGCTGCGCGCAACGCGTACCGGCGACGCACCCCTCTATCTGCGCACCAATATGGGCGCCGGCCACGGCGGCGCCTCCGGGCGCTTCGACCGCCTCAAGGAAACCGCCATGTGCTTCGCCTTCGCGGTGGAAGTGGTGAAGGGCTGATCAGCGAAAACGCGGAGCGCTGCCTCCTCTCCCCCTTGAGTGGAGGGGCCGGGGGTGGGGTGTCGAGGATGCCGCATACTCGGTGGCTGTGGCGCCTTCGACACCCCCACCCTTGCTTCCTCCCCTCAAGGGGGAGGGAGACGATGGAACCGAAAGCGTTGATCTGGCGCCTCCCTCCCCTTGATGGGGAGGGAATGAGGGTGGAGTGACTGCCGCAAACACCAAGTCCAAGTAAACACTCCCCCTCAAGGGGGAGGGAACAGACCACGCTCGTGGCGGAATTGCCCTCCAATCCCCACTTTCCCCCGCTCGTTAGCCATTTGCTGAACTGGCCTCTTCTGCCCCACCAACGAGCATGGTAACCAATTGTTTACCATTGGGGGAAACCGGTGCCCGACCTACTCAAGACCGTTGCCGTCATCGCGGCCACGCCAGCTTTATCGTCCATTCTGACTATGGTGCTGGCGGCCGACGCGCGCCTGCGCGTGCGCCAGTTCGATAGCGATCTGGCACTGCTGGCCTATATGCGCCTCGCTCCCGTCGATGTGCTGGTGTGTGATTTCGATCGCGAGGGCCGCCCGGCCTATGAGATGGTCGAGGCTATCCGCCTGGACAACTCCATCGAGTCGCAGGAGGTGCAGGTCATCGCCCTGACCCGCACCATCACGCCGCCGATGCGCCACCAGTCGATCAGCGCCGGCATCGATGAAGTGCTGATCAAACCGATGTCGCCGCGTCACCTGCTGCACCGCGTCCAGGCCCGCTTGCGCGCCCGCCCGGTGATCGCCGTCTCCAGCGGCTATCGCGGCCCCGAACGCCGCAACCGCCTCGCCCCAATCCTGCCGCTCGTCCACCAAGGCCGCCGCGCCTCGGACAATGTCGTGCAACTGTTTCCCGACCGGCGGAAGCCCAAGCATCCGGGGCTGGAACACTAGTCGGGGGTATCAACCTGACGCTGCAGAGCCGGAGCCCGATCGCTCAGCGACTTGATTTTTGCCCCAGCCACGTCACCATACGGCATGGACACTGTTCGCATCGCTGCCGCGCAAACCGCTGAATATCGCGACGACATTCCCGGTGCCCTGGGGTGCATGGCTGATTTTGTCGCAAGGGCGGACGATCGAGGCGCAAAGCTAATCTGTTTCCCGGAAGGCTTTCTTCAGGGCTATCTGACGGACGAGCCCTCGGCCCGCCGCGTTGCCCTGGATCTGAAGTCCGAGGCCTTCCTGTCGATCCTCGGGCAGCTCCCTCAGGCGGGCCCGATGATCGTCCTCGGCATCATCGAGCTCGAGGACGGCCGCCTTTTCAATACGGCCGTCGTCATCTGGCGGGGGGCTGTGCTGGGGCGTTACCGCAAAGCCCATCTGCTGGGCGGCGAAAGCGCCTTCGTGGCCGGCACCGACGCTCCCACGTTCGAGGTCGAGGGCCTGCGCTTCGGCATCAACATTTGCTACGATACCAACTTCCCCCAAGCCGCCCGGCGAGTCGCCGACAGCGGTGCATCGCTGATCGTCTGCCCCACGAACAACATGATGCCGCGCTCCAAGGCCGAGCACTTCAAGAGCCTGCACAATGGGGTTCGCGGCGAACGGTGCCGCGAAACCGGCCTCTGGCTCATCTCCGCCGACGTGACGGGCGAGCGGGATGGCCGCGTGGCGTGGGGCCCGACTGCCGTGCTAAATCCTGATGGCGAAGTGGCCGCCCAGCTTCCCCTGGGCATGCCCGGGCTGCTGGTATTCGACCTTCCGATCGGGCCGGCCCCTACCGCTCGCCAACCAGCCGGCTGACCCGGCTCCACAAATCCTCGATGCTATCGGCAAACTGCACCGCGCGCTCGTGGCCCTTGAGCCCCGGCGACAATACATCCGCCGCATAGCCGCGCATCACCTCGAACGAACGATGCCGGTTGAGCATCACCACGGGCGCGGCCTTGCCCAGCGCCTTGCTGGCGCTCCAGGCGCCGAACAGGGCTGAGGCGGAGGCCAGCGAGCCGGGCAGCGCCACGAAGGCATCGGCCAGCGCCGCCACGCGCCGCATCCGCTCGGGTTGGTCGGCGACGACTTCCGTGGGCACGTCCGCCAGTGCCGCCGGCAGCACGATGCTGCCATCGGCGATAATCTGCACGCTGCCGCCCGCCGCCCGCGCCGCTGTCAGCAACGGCACGGGGATCACGCCATTCTCCGCCACGCAGACCAGGCGGGCGCCGTGGCGCGCGAAATACATGCCGGCCTGCGTCATGATGCTGGCGCGCTCGGCGTCCCCGGGCCCCTTGTCCGAGGCAAACACCGCCAGTACCGGGCTTGTCGTTGCCATGCTCAGCGACCGCGCTTCAGGCCGCCGAGGATGCCGCGCACCAGCGCGTTCCCCAGGCGATTGGCCACAGTGCGGGCCAGCGAATTCATTGCGGCTTCAGCCGGGCTTTGCCGGGTGGAAGCGCGCCGCGCCGGTGGCCGATTGTCCTGGTATGAGCGCTCCGTGCGTTCCCGCTTTTCCGCCTTGGCACGTTCGTCGTCGAGCCGCTGCTGCTCCTCGGCGTCCTGTTTTTCACTCGCCCGTTTGGCCAGAACCTCGAACGCCGAATCGCGATCGACCACCGTGTCGTAGAGCCCTGCCACCGGCGAATTGGCCATGATCGAACGGCGCTCCTCGGGCAGGATAGGCCCCATCAGCGATGAGGGCGGCCGGATCAGCGTGCGGCCAACCATCGAGGGAATGCCTTTGTCCTCGATCACCGAGACCAAAGCCTCGCCGGTGCCGAGCTGGGTGATCACCTCTTCGGTCGAAAAATCCGGATTGGGCCGGAACGTCTCGGCCGCCACACGCACCGCCTTCTGCTCGCGCGGGGTATAGGCGCGCAGCGCGTGCTGCACGCGGTTGGAGAGTTGCGCCAGCACTGCCTCGGGCACGTCGACCGGGTTCTGCGTCACGAAATAGACGCCGACGCCCTTGGAGCGCACCAGCTTGACCACCTGTTCCACCTTGTCGACCAGCGCCTTGGGCGCCCCGTCGAACAGCAGGTGCGCCTCATCAAAGAAGAACACCAGCTTGGGCTTGTCCGGATCGCCGACTTCGGGAAGGTCCTCGAACAATTCCGACAGCAGCCACAGCAGGAACGTCGCATAGAGGCGTGGTGAGCGCATCAACTCGTCCGCTGCCAGCACCGAGACGAAGCCGCGCCCATCGCGATCGACCCGCATCAGATCGGCGATTTCCAGCGCACGCTCGCCGAAGAAGTTCTCGCCGCCCTGCTGTTCCAGCACCAGCAGCGCCCGCTGCACCGCGCCGATCGAGGCTGTGGCCACATTGCCGTACTTGACCGAAACCTCATCGCTGCGCTGCTGGATATCCACGAGCAAGGCGCGCAAATCCTTCATGTCGAGCAGCAGCAGCCCTTCGTCATCGGCCAGCTTGAAGGCGATGTTGAGCACGCCTTCCTGGGTATCGTTGAGCTCCAGCATACGGCTGAGCAGCAGCGGCCCCATCTCCGAAACGGTGGTGCGGATCGGGTGGCCCTGCCGCCCGAACAGGTCCCAGAAAATCGTCGGGAATGCCGAGAAACTGTAATCGTCGAAGCCGATTTCGCTGGCGCGCTTGGCCAGGAAATCCTGGGCCGTACCCGTCATCGAGATGCCCGACAGATCACCCTTCACGTCGGCGCAAAACACCGGCACGCCGGCGCGGGAAAAACCCTCCGCCATGATCTGCAGCGTCACCGTCTTGCCGGTGCCGGTCGCCCCGGTGATCAGCCCGTGGCGATTGCCGTATTTCAGCGCCAGATATTCCGGCCGCGTGCTGGTTCCGAGATAGATCTTGTCATCAAGCAGCATCACAGCCCCGCATCAAATCGTTCGCATGGCTTATAGCCGTTCGCGGCGATGGGCGACAAGGCGCAGTAAAAGGATGCCCCGCTTTACCATCGCGCTCCTCTCCTCTTCCCACCCGCCCCACATCCCGGCACACTCCCCCCATGATGCACAATCGTCGCGCCATCCTCGCCGGTCTCGGCCTCCTCGGTCTCGCCCCCTCCCTGGCGCATGCGCAGCCGAATCTCGATCTGGCCGAATTCGGCCTCGTCCCCGACCTGGGCTCCGACCAGAGCGCAGCCATGCAGGCCGCTCTCGACGCCGCCGCCCAGCGCGGCCTGACGCTCGCCCTCCCCGCCGGCATCATTCACGTACGCGACCTCGCGCTGCCTCCGGCCATCACCATTACCGGCATCCCCGGCCGCAGCGTACTGAGCGCCTGGCAGGATGGCATCATCGCGAGCGCCAATGCTGCCGACAGCCTCACCATCACCGGCGTCACCTTCAATGGCGACGCCACCGGCGCAGCCAATGGACGCGGCCTGCTCGAAATCGCCTCCAGCACTGCCGTCAGCCTGGATAATTGCCGTTTCGTCGCCGGCCAGGCCATGGGCCTCGCCACGACGCTTTCGGGCATCGCCATCACCAATTGCACCTTTGTCGGTCACGCCGATGCGGCCATCCACTCCCTCGACAGCCTCGGCCTCATGATCAGCGGCAACCGCATTGCCGATTGCGGCAATGGCGGCATTCGCATCTGGCGCAGCGAGGCCGGCCTTGATGGCTCGATCATCACCGGCAATTTCATCGACAAGATCGATTGGCGCGATGGCGGCAACGGCGCAAACGGCAACGGCATCAACGTGTTCAAGGCCGATGGCGTCATCATCAGCAACAATCGGATCGCCGATTGTGCCTTCAGCGCCGTTCGTCTCAACACCACCAACAACAGCCAGGTCAGCGGCAATACCTGCCTGCGCTCGGGCGAAACCGCGATCTATTCCGAATTCGCGTTTTCCGGCTCGGTCATCGCCAACAATATCGTGGATGGCGCCGCCACCGGCATCTCGATGACCAATTACAACGAGGGCGGCCACATCGCCGTCTGCACCGGCAATATCGTGCGCAACATCACCCCCTCATCGACGGTCAACCCGGATGCGTCGCCGGTCGGCATTTATGCCGAAGCCGACTCCGCCGTCACCGGCAACACCATCGATCATGTGCCCGGCGCCGGCATCGTCGCCGGCTATGGCCCCTATCTGAGCAATGTGCTGGTCGCCAACAATGTCATGCACGACATCCTGGTCGGCGTCGCCGTCAGCGTGGCCGAAGGAGCAGGCAATGCCCAGGTGTCCAACAACATGATCTTCGCGCCGCAGCACGCCGTGGTCGGCATGGCCTGGGCCGATATGGTGGAACCCGACCTGATCGCCAATGCCGGCAATTATCCGCAGCTGACGATCGCCAACAATACGGTGGGCAAAGCGCGGGGCGCTTAGCCCCGCCCAATCGGCGTTAAATCACCAACCGGGACTCCAGCACCCCGACATCGGCCCCACGCACGCTTCTGATGGTCTGGCTGGCAAATCTCTCCAGCACGACCCTCTGCACCGCATTGGGCTCGGCGATGGCCAAGAGCAGGCCGGCCAGCATCGCCTGTGAAGCGGCCATATTGCCGTCGTCGCATTTGATGGCATAGCCCCAGCCTTTGTCGCGGATAGCGCCGCATTGCACGCCTTCGGCGCCGATTTTCTGCATCACGCGGCCGGCAAAGGCTCCCATGATCAGCGTGTCGGAATGGCCGGTGCCGGCCACCAGATGCGGGTGGCTGGTTGCGGCGTCGAACAGGCGCTGCGCTGCTTGCGCGTAGTCGTCAGGCAGTCCCTTGCCCGTGGCCATGCGGGCGAAGCCATAGGCAAAGGCCCGCAACGGCGCGGCAAAGGTGGGAATCGAGCAGCCATCGGTGCCGCATTTGCCCTCGGCCAGCGGCTCGCCGATCACCGTCTCGACTGCCGTGCGCACCGCGCGCTGCACTTCGTGCTCGCGCCCGACATAGCCTGCGGTCGGCACGCCCATGGCCAGCGCCACGCTCAGCATGCCGGAATGCTTGCCCGAGCAATTGTTGTGCAGCGGACTGGGCTCGCGGCCGCTGGCACGAAGAGCCTCGCGCGCCGCCGGATTGGTCGGGGCGTGGGCGCCGCATTCCAAATCCGCCGCCGACAGCCCCAGCCGAGCCAGTAGACCGGAGGCGGTCGCCACATGGGCGTCCTCGCCATGGTGGGACGAGCAGGCCAGCGCCAGCTCTTCAGTGCTGTGATGAAACTTGTCCGCGGCGTGGCGTGCGAAAATCGGCAGCGCCTGCATGGATTTGATCGCCGAGCGCGGAAACACCGCCCGTTCGATATCGCCGCCCGAGGCGATGAGCGTGCCATCGGCGTCGACCACGGCGAAAGCGCCGCGGAAAATATTTTCGACCCAGTTGCCGCGCGTAAGCGCGGCCAGAATGGGATTGGCGTCCATGACAAAAAACTCCGGTCCAGGCTGTCTGCGAACAGCACCGGACCGGAAAAGTCAACATGGCATGGGAAGAGGAGGCACGCGCCGGCAGAACCCCGTAAGGGCGGAAGTCCATCCGCGTGAATGGACCACCGCCCTTGCGGCGGCCGGATCAGATGGTTCCAGCCGTCGAGACCATCAAATTGCGCATATCGAGCGGTTCCCGATGATCCATGACGCTGGTCTGGGCCAGCCGATCGGCACCAAAGCCAGCGGCCATAGCAGGCTGGATCGCAAAAGCTGCAGCCGCGGTGATCACCAGCCCGCAGAGCGTCGCGACCAAAACCTTTTCCTGATGCTTGTTCATATCGTGTCCCCCATCGGTCGATTATCGTTTCAATGCTGGCAACTTTGCCTTGGATGCATTGAACCGCTCCTGAAACCCGCGTTCAGAATGCGTTCATCTTGGCGGCGCGGGTTGGCAGCGCCCGGGTTCCAGCCTAAGTTGGGGCCAAGGCGTCATGCCAAGTGCTTCAAAAAACTGGAGGAAACGATGACCAAGGTTCTGGTGACAGGCGGCAGCGGCAAGCTCGGCCGCGCGGTGCTGCGCGATCTGGTGGCGCATGGTTATGACGTGCTCAACCTCGACCAGCACGCCCTGCCCGAACCGATCTGCAAAAGCGTGCGCGTGGACTTGACCGATTTCGGCCAGGTGGCCAGTGCGATTCTTGGCGGTGTCGATGAGCGCGGCGGCCCGTTCGACGCGGTTGTGCATCTGGCCGCGATTCCCGCGCCGGGCATCGCCCCCAATGCCAAGACTTTCGCCAATAACGTGCCGACCACCTACAACGTGTTCGAGGCCTGCCGCCTCGCCGGCATCAAGAACGTGGTCTTCGCCTCCAGCGAAACCGTGCTCGGCCTGCCCTTCGATTCCCCGCCGCCCTATGCGCCAGTGGACGAGGAGTATTTCCCCCGCCCCGAAAGCGCCTATTCGCTCGGCAAGCTGCTCGATGAAACCATGGCCGCCCAGTTTTGCCGCTGGGACCCGTCCTTGCGCATGGTCGGCCTGCGTTTCTCCAACGTCATGAACCCAGAAGACTACGCCGCCTTCCCCAAATTCGACGCCGATCCGTGCGGCCGCAAATGGAACCTCTGGGGCTATATCGACGCCCGCGACGGCGCCCAGGCCGTCCGCCGCTCGATCCAGGCCGATTTCACCGGCTTTGAAGCCTTCATCATCGCCAATGCCGACACGGTGATGAGCCGCTCCAACATGTCACTGCTGGCGGAGGTATTTCCCGGCGTGCCCACCAAGGGCAACCTCACGCAGAACGGCACACTGCTGTCGATCGAGAAGGCCAAGAAAATGCTGGGCTATTCGCCGCAGTATAGCTGGCGGAACGAGGTTTAGGCGGGGAGAGGCCGCTCGGAAAAGGGGGGCAATATGGAATGGGTTCTGCCGCTATTAGGCGGCCTCGGGCTTGGCTCGGCATTGAAATCGACAATTGATCATATCGTTGCCCGGCGCTCGCTAACCAAGGATAGGTTATATGGGGAGAAGCGCGAGGCTTATATTGGCTTGCTGGGGGCTTACACAAAGCAGCCCTCGAACATTCTGAGGCCAACTCGAAAGACTACGCACTTCGGCAGACACGCTGTCAGCTATTTGGATCAGCGGAAGTTTCCAGATTTGCGCAGGCCATTGTTGACACAAACGATGGCCCTCGATCTGCTAGACATGCAGCCTTTGAAAGCCTAGTTGTTGCGATGCGAGACGATTTGCGGCGATAGTTGCTTCGGGACTCAAGCAGACGGCGGATGATCTGCGTCTGCGATTTGGTTGCGTTCCAGCAGTTTCCTGTATTCTTGCGCCGAAATCACCATCGCAATTTCTGCACCCCGTCTAGTAATTGTTTGCGGGCCATCGCTATCGGCTTTCCGCATCAGCTCGCTCAAGCGGCTCCGCGCATCGCTAAACTTCCAAACCACCGTGGCAATCTCCAATTCGTGCGCTAAACTACATCGGTTGCCTTGGCTTTTAACAGTCTGTAACGACCACGAATTATTGATATTTTCGGCCCCAAGAGCTTGGGTTTTCACCTCAACCTCTTCAAGCCCCCTCATCCGCCCTTCGGGCACCTTCTCCCACGAGGGGAGAAGGGATAGAGTCGAGAGTCTCAGTCGTCACCCCTCTCCCCTTGTGGGAGAGGGGCAGATTTTCTGCGTTCAGCAGAAAATCAGGGTGAGGGGGCCGCCAGACTATCCCACCCTGATATGCCCAATCCCCTTCGCCTCGATCTCCTCAAAGCTCTCCGCATACCCCGCGTCCGCGTACCGCATCACGCCCAGCGCCGTATCGTTGGTCAGCGCTCGCTCCAGCCGCTCATCAGCCGCTTCCGTGCCATCGGCCACCACCGTCACCCCCGCCGAGGTCATATACCCCGCATAGCCACCCCCGCCCGAATGGACCACTACCAGATCGGCCATCGATGAACACAGCAGCATGGCATCGAGCAGCGGCCAGTCAGCGATGGCGTCGGAGCCATCTCTCATCCGCTCGGTCATGATATTGGGATGCGCCATGGCGCCAGCATCGAGATGGTCGCGGCTGAAGGCCACCGGCCCAGCCAGCGTCCCATCCGCCACCATGGCGTTGACCGCCCGCGCCAATGCCGTGCGCTCGCCATGCCCCAGCCACGCAATGCGCGCCGGCAGCCCCTCGAACGGCACATGCTTTCGCGCCAGGGCGATCCAGTTGGTGACGATGCGATTGTCCGGGAACATCTCCAGCAGCTTGTCGTCAATCTTTCGAATGTCCTCGGGATCGCCCGACAGCGCCATCCAGCGGAACGGACCGATCGCCTTGGCAAACAGCGGCCGCAGATAGGCTTCGGTGAAAATCTTGATATCGAAGGCGTTCTCCACCCCACCCTCGCGTGCTTGGGTGCGGATCAGGTTGCCATTGTCGAACACCTCGCTGCCCGCTTGCTGGAAGGCCAGCATGGCGCGGACGTGATCGACGATCGAAGCACGGCTCGCCGCCATCAACTGGCTCGGGCCCTCCTCGCGTAGCCGCCGCACCTCATCCAGCGACATGCCCTTGGGCACATAGCCATAGACCAGGTCATGCGCCGAAGTCTGGTCCGTGACGATATCGGGCACGATACCCCGGCGGAAAATCTCGGGATAGATTTCGGCAGCATTGCCGACCAGCCCAATCGAGGTCGCACGCTTCTCCGCGACGGCCTTGTCGATCATCGCCAACGCCGTATCGAGGTCGGGCGCAATTTCCTCCAGATAGCCCACCGCCTGCCGCTTCTTGGCCCGTTCAGCATCTATATCCACGCACAGGATCGCCGCGCCCGCCATCCGTCCGGCCAGCGGCTGCGCCCCGCCCATGCCGCCCAAGCCAGCCGTCAGGATAAACCGCCCGGCCAGCGAACCGTTGAAGCGGTTCTCGGCGATGCGCATGAAAATCTCATAGGTGCCCTGGATCACGCCCTGGCTGCCAATGTACTGCCAAGCCCCGGCCGTCAGCCCACCCCAGCAGATCAGGCCCTTCTTTTCCAGCTCATAAAACACCTCGGCCTTGGCCCATTGTCCGACGATGTTGCAATTGGCCATGATCACCAGCGGCGCCTTGGCATGGGTCTTGAGCAGCCCGATCGGCTTGCCCGACTGGATGATCAGCGTCTGGTCCTCATCCATGCTGAGCAGCGTTTCGACGATCGCCTTATGGCTGGCCCAGTTCCGCGCCGCCTTGCCGAGCGCGGCATAAACGATCAACTGGTCGGGGTTCTCGCCCACCGCCAGCACATTCTCCAGCAGCCGCAACAGCGCCTCCTGCCGCCACCCCTTGGCACGCAGTTCGCTGCCGCCCGGAATGGGGAAATTGGGATGACGGGGGTTCGGTGTGGGCATTTGGAATCCTCATTATCGGCGTCGCATGCCAGCCAAAAACTCAGTGTCATCCCGGCGAAGGCCGGAATCCATCCTGAGATTTCTCGATTGGCACGATCTCAGGATGGACCCCGGCCTTCGCCGGGGTGACATCGTGGGCGTGGTTACTTCGATGCCCCATCCAGGGCATATTTCGCCAGTTCTATCCCCATCGCCTTCTCGACATAGGGGTAAACCGTCGGATCCAACACGCTGGAACTCAAGGGAATTATGCTCTTAGGCACATGCAGCACGAATACATACATGCCCACCCGCACCTGCCCCACCGATAGCGGCTGTCCCGCCGCGTCCATGGTGGTGATAATGTCCGGGAACGTCGCCAGCCGCGTGCCGCCAGCGTCATTGACCGCCATGTATTCGTTCATCACATGCAGCGTCGAAGCGGTATCGCCCTGCCCGATACCGATAGTGCCGATATCGAAGGCGTCCTTGGTATAGACCACGTCCTTGGACATCACCGTGCCCTTGGTCAAAATCGTGCCGCCCGTGGTCTTGACGATAGCGTCGATCACCGAGCCGGGCCCCTTGCCCTCCGCCGCGATGATTGCTTCGCCCAAAGCCAGAGCCAGCGAAATACCGCCTAAAGCGGCGTGTTGGCGCACATAGCTGGCGCGCACCGGATTGCGGCAGGAGGCGATGAAGCCGCCCGACTGGTCTGCGGCGGTGCGCAGGATCGGCGACACTTTCGCCGTCGCGCCCTTGATCACCAGTTCGATATAGCGGTTCTCGGCGCGATTGCCCCCGACTGCGGTCTGGATCATCTGCTCGGGCGATCCGGCCAGCCCGATTGAGCCCATGTCGCCGGTCGGGTGTGCCCGCACATCGCCCACCGCGTCGACCACTTTGGTGCCCAGCACCGCCGAGGGCAGCCAGCCGTTCAGGGTCGATGACTTGCCGTTCTGGCCGATCATCAGGCCACTGAGTTTCTCGCCCAGCGTGTCCTGCAACAGCGCGACGGCCTTGATGTAGTCGACGCCCTGCATCTCCCATGGCGTGGTGGACGCTGGAGCCCCAATTGCTGCTGCCGTTGCTACCCAATCGTTAGCATCAAGCTCGTCCACGCTGACCAATTCCGGCTTTCCGACACCCACCGCCGCATAGCCCAGCATGCGCCCGTGATCAGCCCAACCGCCGCCACCCGCAGCATAGACGGAGCCGCCCTTGACCGCGGCTTCCACATCTTTTTCGGTCAGAATACGACCCATGCTATTGATCCTCTTGCAATTTTTTATCCAGCGCGATGACCGCATCCAGCAACACCGCCGCGCCCAGCGCGATATCATCCGTGCTGGCCATTTCCTCCGGCGTATGGCTGCGGCCATCGACGCAGGGCACGAAGATCATCGCGCTTTTGGCAATCCTTGCCATCCACGCCGTGTCGTGCCCTGCTCCCGATGCCATGCGCCGATGCGTAGCGCCGGCATTATCGCAAGCAATATCAAGGACATCCAGCAGGTCTTCGTCACATGGAGTCGGCTGGTTATCGGAAACGATACGGAGTTCGGAAACGGCAACACCGGTCTTTTCGCCGATCGCCGCGACACCACGGCCCAACTCTTCAATGAACCGCTCCATGTCCGGCCTATGCTCGGCCCGGGCATCGATCAGCATGCGCACTTTGGCGGGCACGACATTGGCGGCGTTGGGCTCCATGACGAATTCACCGACTGTCGCGGCGAAGTGAAATTCGTTTTGCGCCAAGGCTTTACCGAGTTCTTCTACACCGAGCGCGATCCAGGCGGCGGTGGTCAGCGCGTCCTGGCGCGAGCCCATCGGCGTGGTCCCTGCATGATCGGCGCGACCCTCGACTGTGATCTCGATGCGGGTGATGCCGGCGATGGCGGAGACCACGCCGATATTGATGAACTGGTCCTGCAATACCGGGCCTTGCTCGATATGCAATTCGAGGAATGCCTTGATATCATTGCGCTTTGCGTCGATGGCGGGATCACCCCCGACCTGGATGATGCCTCGCTCCAGCGTCAGGCCATCGCTGCTGCGCTCCAGCCATTCGGGGGGGCGCGTGCCGGAAATGCCTCGGCTCCCGATGCAGGAGACGCCGAAGATCGAGACTTCTTCGGCGAGGAAATCGATAATCTCAAGGGTATGGTCGAGCGTAATGCCCTGATCTTTCAGGGCTCTTGCCACTTCCAGGGCAGCAATCACGCCGGCAATGCCATCGAAACGGCCACCATCGGGAACTGTGTCGGAGTGCGAGCCGAGCATGATGGAGCCCAGTTCAGGGCGCTGGCCGGGTATGGTGGCGATGAGGTTTCCGGCGGCATCGACACGGCTGGTAAAACCAGCATGCCGGATTTCTTGCTGCAGCCAATCGCGCCCTTCGAGAAATTTCGGAGTGAAGGCGCGACGTGTGTAGGGACGCCCCGGTTCGGTGATCGCGGCGAGAGCATCGATATCAGCCGCGATACGATCGGCGCGGATGGGGGAATTGGGGATCATTTGGGCGACCCCAGAATCGTGGCTCCCGTCGCCCCCTCCCGGCCTCCCCCATAAAGGGGGAGGTGCAGGTCGGTGGGTTGAACTCGATCGAACGTCAAGAGTGGAGAGAAACCTCCCCCTTGATGGGGGAGGTAGGAGGGGGTGTTCTTCATACCCGCGCCTCCGGCCTTACAAACCGACCAGTGCCCGGCTGGCTCATAACAGTCGTGCCATCGAACGCCAGCGCTCCACGCAGGTAAGTCAGGCCGACCGTCCAAGGCAGTTCGATGCCGTTATAGGGCGACCAGCCGACGACGTTGTTGCCACTTGCCGCTGCGTCGTAGATTTTGGGCCGATCGAACAGCACGGTGATGTCGGCGTCTTTGCCGGCGGTCAATGCGCCCTTGGCGTGATCGAGGCGGAAGTGTTTGGCGGGGTTCTCGGCCATCAGTTTCGCCGCCCAGGTTAGCGGGATGTTGCGTTCCAACGCACCTTTGACGAAGAGCGGTACCATGGCTTCGAGGCCGGGGACGCCCGAGGCGTTGGCGAGCATGTCGGGATTGGTCTTGCGGTTTTCCGACCAGCTGACGTGATCGGTGGAGACCAGGGTGACATTGCCGGCGCGGACGTGGTCCCAGAGCTTTTCCACCTCGGCGCGGGGGCGGATCGGCGGATTGATCTTGGCCTTGCCGCCGAGGCGGGCGACGTCGTGTTCTTCATCCAGCACCAGATAATGGATGCAGCACTCAATGGTGGCGGCAAAGCCCTGGTCGCGGTAGCTTTTGGCGATGTCGTAGCCGCGGCCGAGCGAGCAGTGGACGACGTGGGCCGGGCAGCCGGTGGCGGCGCCGGTTTCGTAGATTTGCAGCGAAGCGAGGAGTTCGGTCAGCGGCGGGCGGCTGAGGGCGTGGGCGCGATAGTCGGTGATGCCCGAGGCCTTGACCTTGGCCATGGCGGTGCGGACCGCCTCGTCATCCTCGTTGTGGACGCCGGCGGTCAGGCCGGTGGGGGCGATGGCGGCGAAGCATTCCTCCAGTAGTGCGGGAGGAATGCGGGGGAAGCGGATAGGGTCGGTGCCGAAGGTGGAGAATTTGAAGGCGGCGACGCCGGCCTCGACCTGTTCGAGAATGCGGGCGGCCCCCTCCTCCGGGTTGATCGTGCCGTAGAGCGCGAAATCCACCCGGGCTTGTTCGGAAGCGTGAGCGACCTTGATGCGCACCGCTTCGGCCGAACACACGAGATTGCCCTCATCATAGGGCATGTCGACGATGGTGGTGACGCCCCCGGCGGCAGCGGAGCGGGTGGACCAGATGAAATCTTCCTGGTTTTTCTGGCTCAGCGAATGGGTTTGGGCGTCGATAGCGCCGGGCAGGATCAGGGCATTGCCGAGGAGGTGGCGTTCATGGGCTGAGGGGGCGGTGCCCTCGCCGACATGGATGACCTGGCCATCGCGGACGGCGACGTAGCCGTTTTCGATGATGGTGGTGGGCAGCACGATGGTGCCGGAGAGGACGAGATCGAAATCGGACATGTTACAGCTTCCGCAGACTCGGAGGGGGCTTCCCTCCCCCTTGTGGGGAGGGAGTGAGGGTGGGGGTGCGTCCGGGCACGGAGTTAAGAAAGAAACCCCCACCCCTGGCGCTGCGCGCCGTCCCTCCCCACAAGGGGGAGGGAGACGCAGGAGCCGATAAGCCGTGGATTGGGAGAGATTGGATCACGCCGCCGCCCTCCCCAATTGCCCCGTCCGCGCCATCAAAAACCGTTCCAGCGCCGAGAGCCCGTCATAGATCAGCACGGCCAGCACGCCGACGACAAGGCCGCCTTGCAGCACGAAGGCGGTGTTGTTGGCGGTGAGGCCGGCGATGATGACCTCGCCCAGCGTGCGGGCGGCGACGGTGGAGCCGATGGTGGCGGTGGCGAGCGAAATGACTGTGGAAAGCCGAATGCCCGCCAGGATCACTGGCAAAGCCAGCGGCAGTTCGACCTTGAGCAGGCGCTGCCAGCCGGTCATTCCCACGCCCTTGGCGGCGTCGGTGACTGCGGAGGGCAGATTGGTCAGGCCGGTGAGGGTATTCTCGAAAATGGGCAGCAGGCCATAAAGGAACAGCGCCACCAGCGTCGGCGCGGTGCCGAAGCCCAGCATGGGCACGGCCAGCGCCAATACGGCGACGGGCGGAAAGGTTTGGCCGACATTGGCGATCGAGCGCGATAGCGGCAGGAATTCGGCGCCGAAGGGGCGCGTCACCAGAACGGCAAGGCTGACCGCAACAATGGTGGAGGCCAGGGTGGCGGCCAGCACGATGGCGAGATGGTTGAGCGTGATATCGACCAGGCTGCCCTGGTTGTAGATCGGCGGCTGGCCGGATTTGGTGAACAGGCTGAAAAAGCCGGCAAAGGTATCGGGGTGGATCAGGAATACCAGCAATACCGCCAGCACGATCAGGCGTATGAGCAGCCCGACCCTCATTGCGGGCGCGCCGCCAGCCGCGACAATTGGGCGAGCGTCACCTGCCCGATCACCTTGCCGCCGCGCGTCACCGGCAAAGCGGGCCGGCCCGACCACAGCAGTTCGGCATAGGCATCGCGCAGGGTGACGCCGGCATCGAGCGGGGTGCCGGTGCCTTCGCCGGGCTCGATATGATCGGCCACCTTTTCCAGCGACAGCAGGCGGAACGGGCGTTCGGCGCTGCCGATCAGCTCGGCCACGAAAGGTGTCGCCGGATTGGCGATGATCTGCTGGGGCACGTCATGCTGCAGCAGCTTGCCCTTGTCCATCACGGCAATTTTGGTGCCCAGATGGATGGCCTCTTCCATATCATGGGTCACCAGCACGATGGTGGTCTTGAAGCGGCGCTGGATCGCTAGCAGGTCCTCCTGGGCCTTGGCGCGGATCACCGGATCGAGCGCGCCATAGGGCTCGTCCATGAGGAGGATATTGGGCTCCGCCGCCAGCGCGCGAGCCACGCCAACGCGCTGCTGCTGGCCGCCGGAGAGTTCGTTGGGCAGCCGGTCGCGGAACTGGGCGGGATCGAGCTGGAACAGGGTCAGCAATTCCTCGACGCGGTCGGCGATGCGCGCCTTATCCCAGCCGAGCAGCTTGGGGACGGTGGCGATATTCTGGCCCACGGTGCGGTGGGGAAACAGGCCATGGCCCTGGATGGCGTAGCCGATGCGGCGGCGCAGCTCGTAGGCGTGAATTTTGCTGATATCCTCGCCATCGATGCGGATGGCGCCGGAGGTCTGCTCGACCAGCTTGTTGATCATGCGCATCAGCGTGGTCTTGCCGGAACCCGAGGTGCCGACGACGACGCAAATGGTGCCCGGATCGATGACCAGCGAGACGCGATCGACTACGGCGGTGTCGTTATAGACCTTGGTGATGTCGTCGATTTCGATCATGGATGCGTCCCCGCACTCGTCATTTCCACCGCTGCATCCAGCACCACCGCTGCGGCAAATGCCAAAGCCACCGTGGGCACGGCGCCCAGCAGCACAAGGTCCATGGCCGTCTGCCCGATGCCCTGGAATACGAAGACGCCGAAGCCGCCGCCGCCGATCAGCGCGGCGATGGTGGCCAGCCCGATATTCTGCACCAGGACGATGCGGATGCCGGTGAGGATGACCGGGAAGGCCAGCGGCAGTTCGACGCCGAGCAGGCGCTGGCGTCCGGTCATGCCCATGCCCTTGGCTGCATCGATAGCGGCGGGCGAGACGCTTTGCAGGCCGACGACGGTATTGGAGACGATCGGCAGCAGGGAATAGGCGAACAGCGCGACCAGTGCCGGGGCGATGCCGATGCCCGAAATGCCGAAGGCCTTGGCGCCGGGCACCGTGGCGGCGACCCAGGCCAGGGGCGCGATCAAGAGGCCGAACAGCGCGATGGAGGGAATGGTCTGGACGATATTGAGCACGTTGAGCACCGCGGCCCGCACCGGCTTGACGCGATAGCACAGGATGCCGACCGGCACGCCGATCACGGTGGCGATGGCGACGGAGCCGAAGGCCAGGATCAGATGCGTGCGCGCCTCCTGCCAGAACGGGGCGGCGCGGGTGGCGTATTCCTTGAGAATGGAGAGATCGTTCCAGGCGCCGCTCCACAGCAGCGCGCCAAGCGCGATGGCAACCGCCAGCAGGATGGCGATGCGCGGCCAGGGCC
This sequence comes from uncultured Alphaproteobacteria bacterium, assembly GCA_963717095.1. Taxonomy (GTDB): domain Bacteria; phylum Pseudomonadota; class Alphaproteobacteria; order Rhizobiales; family Devosiaceae; genus Devosia. Next base: position 439,012 of record CAVQVF010000005.1, on the reverse strand, counting down.
GCAGGTGCAGGCGGGTCAGCGCATCGGTGACCAGCAGGGCGAAAGCGAACACGAGCAGCCAAAAGCCGGAGCCGGGCGAAACACGGGCGAAGGTGTCGCCTTCGGGGGTCAGATAGGCGGCCGATTGGCCGACGGTGACGAACAGCACGCCGAGCACGAGAAAGCCGGCAATCAGCTTGACCATGGTGGGGAAGCGCAGCAGCGCGGCGACGAAGCCGATCAGCAGCACGGCGACCACCAGGGCCGATAGGGATGGGGTCAAAGCGGTGAGCAGCGAGCGCGGCTCCCCCAGCACGATGCGATTGGCGCGGAACAGGGCGAAGGGCTGGGTCGCGCCAAAGGCGGCGATGAGGGCGATCAGCACGCCGAGCTTGTCGGGCGCCAGCCAGGTGGGGCGGGAGGGAGCGGCGGTGTCGACAATGCTCATGCTGGCTCCCTTGGCTTCGCGTTCACACTAAGAACCCCCACCCCTGTCCCCCCCCCCACAAGGGGGAGGGAGACGAAGGAACCGCTTGCTCGGTGCAAGTGGATACGAAGATTGATCGAGAGGGTCTCCCCCCTTGTGGGGAAGGGATAGGGGTGGGGGTCTTTCAACACCCCACCCCAAAGTTTGCCTACTTCAAAAACCCATTCGTCGTCAGGAAGTCCTTGGCCACATCGGCAGCGCCTTCACCACCGACCTGGACGCGGCCGTTCAGCGTCTGCAACGTCACCAGGTCCAGCTTGGCGAAGACGGGGGCCAGCAGGGTTTCGATCTGGGGGTATTCCTTCAACACGGCTTCGCGGATGATCGGCGCGGGCTGGTATACGGGCTGCACGCCCTTGTCGTCTTCCAGCACGACGAGGCCTGAGGGGGCGATGCCACCATCGGTGCCATAGACCATGGCGGCGTTGACGCCGTTGGTCTGCTGGGCAGCAGCCGCGATGGTGGCGGCGGTATCGCCACCGGACAGCGTCACCAGCTGGTCGGGCTTCAGGGTGAAGCCATAGACTTCCTGGAACTTGGGCAGCGCACCGGGCGAGTTCACGAATTCCGAGGAAGCGGCCAGCTTGACTTCGCCGCCGCCGGCAACCCAGGCGCCGAATTCGCTGAAGGTCTTGAGGGTGTTGGCGGTTGCCACGTCATTGCGGATGGCGACGGCCCAGGTGTTGTTTGCCGGCGAGGGAGCCAGCCAGACGATCTTGTTCTGGTCGTAGTCGAGCTTCTTGACTTCGGCATAGGCCTTGGCCGCATCGTTCCACAGCAGCGGATCGGCGCCCTCTTCCTGGGTCAGGAAGAACGCGCCATTGCCGGTATATTCGGGGTAAATGTCGATTTCGCCGGCGGTGATGGCCTGGCGCACGATGGGGGTGGCGCCAAGCTGGATCTTGTCGGTCACCGCGATATCGTTGGCCTCAAGCACCTGCTTGATGACGTTGCCGAGCACCCCGCCTTCGGTATCGATCTTGGAGGACACGACGACCTGCGCCTGCGCGGCGGTCACCGAAATGGCGAGCGCGGCGATGGCGCTCAGGAGTTTGGTTGAAAGGCGCATTGTTCTCTCCGTGTTGTCCGGGCAACCGCCCGGTCTGTCCTTAGCCTATCGTCTTGACGGCATTCAGCTAGGGCGCAAATTGCTCGGCAACCGGCCCCAGGGCGAAAAACTCGTCCAACTCCATGATCGTCGAGTGGGAAATAAGTTCGCCCATCAATTGTTCCGAACCCAGCGCGAGTTCCACCGCCTCGACTTCCGCCGATAGCGGGCGATCCTGCCAATAGGTGTCAGCATGCTGGCGCACCAGAGTGTAAATGATGCCGGGCACATTGCCCGGACGATCATTGGAGATATCCATGGCTTGCGCGGCCAGAATACTCTCGATGGCGGCGAGGCGGCGCAGCGCCAGCACTTGCCGCTCCAGCCGCTCGACCACCAGCGGCAGGAAGGTCGCCTCATCCTCGATGCCGCCGGCAACCACGAGCGAGTTGGCCGAAATGGGGTTAGTCAGGGTCAGCACGCGGGTGTAAAGCTCGCCCGCCAGCTTGATGATCGGCCCGAAGCCGGTGGCGATGACGCCGGGCGGGACAAGATTGACCGGCAGCTCCGCGCCGCCCGCCATTGCCCAGCAGCACGCAGCGATTGAACGAATTGCGGGCGATATGGGCCAGACCCAGCTGGGCGGTCTGCATGAACACGGTGACATCGAGCGGCAGCGAGCCGCCGGAGGTCAGCACCTGCCCGCCCGCCACCACCGGGTTATCGTCGGTGCGGCCGGTGGCGGCCAGCAGGGTCTTGCCGGCGACAAGCAAAGTTTCGATGCCGGTGGCGAAGACCTGGCTCATCATGCGCAGGCTCAGCGGGTCCTGCACATGGGTGGCATTGGGCCAGTCCCAGCCCTTGGCGTTGAAATAGAGCCAGGCGCCGATGCCGGCTTCCCGGTCGGTGCCGACATGGGCGACGGCCTTCCACGGATCGCGCGAGGCGCCGAGGGCGCCAGCGGTGGTCAGGCCGGTTGCCAGCAGCACGCGGGTGACATCGGCGGCGCCGCGCAGGGCATTGGCGGCGGCGGCATAGCCCACGGCATTGGTCGAGATCGAGGCCAGGCTATCGCGCGGCGCCAGCTTGAACGGCTTGAGCCCCGCGCCAGCCAGAGCCTCACCGGCCGGCATGCGGATGCCCTTGAATTGCGCCTCGCCGGCGCCGGTCAGCACGGCGCCGATCTGGCCCATCAGCCCGATATCGGCACAGCCGATGGAGCCGGTGCGGCGCACGACGGGCACGACATCGTTGGACAGCAAGGCCAGATAGGCCTCGACCAGATCGACGGTGCAGCCGACGCGGCCGGTCAGCGCCATGTTGACGCGGATCGCCATGGCGGTGCGGATGACATCGGCGGGAAAGGCTTCGCCGGTGCCGAAATGGTGGGCGCGCACCAGGCCGAGATTGAAAGCGTCAAGTTCGTCACTGGACCATTCGACATCCTTCATGGCGCCGACGCCGGTGGTGGAGCCATAGACCGGCTGGCCGGCGGCGATGGTCTCCTCGACCACGATGCGGGCTTCGGCGACGCGCTGCAGGGCGGCTTCATCGGCCACCAGGGTGGCGCGGCGAGCGCCGATGCGGGCGATGTCGGCAAAGCTCAGCGGCTTGCCGTTGAGGCGAATGGCGGGGCCGGTCGAGGTGGTGACGACATGGTTCATGTATGGCAGGCTAGTGGATAGCGAGCGTTCAGGGAATATCCCAATTGTCGATTAGGCCGATGTGCATTCGCTGATGACTTGGCGGCACGACAAGCATATAGTTAAGTGACCACCTAATTATGGAGGCCATGATGGCCCGCCTCATCCACCAGATGATCGAACGCCGCAAAGCTGAATGGATCGCCCGGCTCGACCGGCTGGGCGCGTTCCTTGCCGGCAGGGTCTAGGCTGAATCGACATTCAAGTTTGCCATGATTTTTGGAAGCCCCGATCTGATCCCCTCCCCCTTGAGGGGAGGGTTAGGGTGGGGGTTCTAGACTTTCAATTTAGCCTATACCTCTGGATGAGCCCGGCTGTGGGGGCGGAACCCCCACCCTCAATCCCTCCCCTCAAGGGGGAGGGAGGCAGATCGAGGCGCTCAATCACAGTGGCAAACTGAAGCTCGACAACCTCTAGGCCGGCCGCCTGTTCCGCCACTGCCGGAACAATATCGGCAGGGCGATGACGACGATCAGCAATGCGCCGATGAAAATCGACATGACGATGCCCGGCACGTTGAGCAGGCCCAGCCCGAAGGTCACCAGCCCCATGATGAAGGCGGCCAGCACGACGCCGAGAATGGACCCTGCCCCGCCCAGGATAGACACACCGCCCAGCACGACCATAGTGATCGCTTCCAGCTCCCAGCCTTCGGCGATGGAGGGCCGTGTAGAGCCCAGCCGCGCTGTCAGCAATACGGCGGCGATGCCGCTCATCACGCCGGTCAGGCAGAACAGGATGAACTTGGTGCGCGCCACGCGGACACCCGAGAACTGCGCCGCGACATCGTTATTGCCGATGGCATAGACACGACGGCCAAAATTGGTGCGGTGCAGCAGCACGTAATAGATCACCGCCATGACCAGGAACAGCACCAGCTCGAACGAGATCACCCAAACCACGTAACCCTGGCCGAACCAGGCGAAGCTCTCGGGGTAGCCCTTGAAGCTCTGGTCGCCCAGGATGATGAAGGAGATGCCGCGGAACAGGCTCATGGTGCCGATGGTGACCACGATCGAGGGCAGCTTGAGCCCGGTCACCAGAGCGCCATTGAAGGCGCCGCAGACAATGCCGGTGCCAATGCCGATGGCCACGAGAGCCGGCGTATCGGCGCCGAACTGCAGGGCATAGCCCATCAGGGTGGAGGCCAGCGCGATGATCGCGGCGACCGACAGGTCGATCTCGCCCGCGATGATCAGCAATGCCATCGCCAGCGCGATCAGCGCCTTTTCAGTGAAGTTGAACGTCAGGTCGCTCAGCGAATAGGCATTGAGGAAATAGGGCGAGGCGAACGAGTTGACGATGAAAATCACCACCGCCACGGCGATGAGCAGGCTCTCCCAGCTCAGGATCGCAGAGCGGAGGGGGTTGTCGAGGCGATTGGGGAGATGGCGGGGAGCAGGTGTGTCGGTCATTTGGATTGGCCTTCATCGCCCGGCAAACGCCGCGCGGGCTTCCCTCCCCCTTGTGGGGAGGGAGTGAGGGTGGGGGTATCGAGCGCGCTCAAAATGACGGTCATCACCCCGTCCAGATTGCGCATCACATCATCATTGCCAAAGCGCAGCACGCGATAGCCTTGGCTGACTATAAGCGCGTCGCGACGGGTATCGTAGTTGGCCGCAGCCTCGGAGCAGTGCGTATCGCCATCGATCTCGATGACCAGGCGCGCCGTGTGAATGGCAAAATCGGCGTAGTATGGCCCGAGTGGGACTTGGCGACGGAAATGGAAGCCTAAAGGGCGGATCTCACGCAGGGCGTTCCACAGCTTCGCCTCGGGAGCGGGCATATGTTTGCGGAGTTCCCTTGCACGCTCAATGCTCAAACCGCCCCCCACCCTTGGCGCTTCGCGCCGTCCCTCCCCACAAGGGGGAGGGAGACGCCGGCTGCGTCTCCTCTGACCAACTGAAGCACAGAATTTGCTCTGAACAAAGAAAGCCACGGAACAGGCCTCCCTCCCCCTTGTGGGGAGGGAATGAGGGTGGGGGTATGTCTCGCACAAACCCACCATCATGCCCCCGTCCGCAAAATCACGCGCCCATGGCGGCGTTCGCCGCGGGCGTTCAGCACCACGGCCAACAAAATCGCGGCGCCGGAGATGGCCATTTGCCAGAAGGGCGAGATGTTGATGACTGGGAGGGCGTTGTTGATGACGCCGAGGAAAATCGCGCCGAGCAGCGCACCGGTTACGGTGCCGATGCCCCCGGCGATGGAGACGCCGCCGATGACGCAGGCGGCGATGATGGTCAGTTCATAGCCGCTGGCGACCTCGGTGGAGGCGATGACGTAGCGCGAGACCCAGAGATAGCCGCAGAGGCCCGAGATTGCGCCGGCGATGGTGAAGGCGAGGAACTTGGTGCGGCCCACATCGATGCCGGTATAGACCGAGGCGGTGGGATTGACGCCGATGGCATAGAGCGAGCGGCCCAGAGGGGTGCGGGTCATCAGGGCCCAGAACAGCAGGGCTACGACGATGGCGAACCAGCTCAGTACCGGCAGGCCGAGGAACACGCCGCGCTGCAGGCCGACGAAATCGGGGCTCATCTGATCGGCATTGACCCAGGCGCCGTTGGACAACACGAAAATCAGGCCGCGATAGATGGTCAGCGTGCCCAGCGTGACCACGATGGGCGGAATATTGAGCTTCCACACCAGCACGCCGTTGAACGCGCCCAGCGCGCCGCCGACGACCAGGCAGCCCAGGATCAATAGCGGGATCGGCACGCCGGGGAACGCCGCATTGACCATGGCGACGATCATGCCGGTCAGTGCCAGATTGGCGGCCACCGACAGATCGATGGAGCGGGTGAGGATCACCGTCATCTGGCCCAGAGCCAGCATCATCAGGATCGAGGTGTCGTTGAAAATGGTCAGCAGGTTGCCCGGCTGGGCAAAACGCGGAAAGCGGGCGGTGACCAGAACCAATACCAGCAGAATAGCCAGCGCCAGCCAGATCTCACGATATTTGGTGATGTTTTTCATGCTGCGGCGTCCTCGGCGATTCCGGCCGCAAGGCGAACCAGCGTCTCGGGCTTGAGCCCCTTGTTTTCCAGCGTGGCAATGATGCGCCCCTCGCGCATGACGACGATGCGGTCGGCCATGCCCAGCACTTCGGGCAGTTCGGATGATACCATGATCACCGACAGGCCCTGCTCCACGAGTTCCCCCATGAAGCCATGCACGGCGGCCTTGGAGCCGATATCGATGCCCTTGGTGGGCTCATCCAGAATAATCAGCTTGGGATGGGTCGCCAGCCATTTGGCAATCACCACTTTCTGCTGGTTGCCGCCCGACAGGGTCGAGACGTTCTGGCTGAGCGAGGAAGCGCGCAGGTCCAGCCGCTCGGTATAGGTGCGGGCCAATTCGAACTCCTGGGCCATGCGCAGGAAGCCGTTGCTGGAGATCTTTTTCAGCGAGGGCAGCGAGATGTTCTGGAAAATCGGCTGGCCGGTGATCACGCCCTGCTTGCCGCGTTCCTCGGGCACATAGACGATGCCCGCTTCCACTGCGTCCGCCGCCGATTTCGGCGCGATGGGCTGACCGTTCAGGGTCATGGCTCCACCCGATGGCGTGGTCATGCCGAAGACGGCCTGCATCACCTCGCTGCGGCCAGCGCCGACCAGTCCGTAAAAGCCCAGGATTTCGCCCTTGCGCACGGCGAACGAGATATCGGCAAACTCGGTGGGGTGGCTGAGGCCCTTGGCCTCGAACACCGTCTCGCCCAATTGCACGTTGCGGGCCGGGAAAATGTGGTCGACCGAGCGGCCAACCATCATCTGCACGATCTGGCTCTGGGTGGTTTCCTTGATCAGCCCGGCCCCGACCATTTCGCCATCGCGGAACACGGTGAAGCGGTCGGCGATGCGGTAGATTTCATCGAATTTGTGGGAGATGAACAGGATCGCCTTGCCATCGGCCTTGAGCAATTCGATGAGCACATACAGCTCCTCGATTTCCTTCTGGCTGAGGGCGGCGGTCGGCTCGTCCATGATGACGATCTGCGCATCGATGCTGAGCGCCCGCGCCACGGCCACCAGGTGCTTCTTGGCGATACCCAATTCCTTGAGCTTGATATCGGGATCGATCCCGGCGGCCATGGAGTCCAGCGTCTTGCGCGCCTCGGCCCGCATGGTGCGCCAATCGATCATCCCGAAACGATTGCGCGGCGCATGGCCGAGATAAATGTTTTCCGCCACCGTCAGCTCGTCGAACAGCACGGTTTCCTGATGGATCGCGGTGACGCCGGCCTCGAAGGCGGCGTGGGCGGTGGGGAGGGTGACGGGCTTACCCGCGACAGTGATTTCACCAGCATCGGGCTGGTAAATGCCGGTCATGACCTTGACCAGAGTGGATTTGCCCGCGCCGTTTTCGCCGATGAGGGCGGTCACCTGGCCGGCAAACAGCTCCAGCGAGACTTCGTGCAGGGCACGGACGCCGGGGAAGGTTTTGGTGATGCCGGAAAGGGTGAGGACGGGTGGGGTCATTGGGTTACTCTGCAAAGAAAGAACCCCCTCCCTGGCCCTCCCCGCAAGGGGGAGGGTGACATCGGTGGCGTGGCACTATCTGGCCAAACCACAGGGTTCACCCTCCCCCTTGCGGGGAGGGGAAGGGAGGGGGTGGGTCCGGCTCAGCGCCGGACCCTTCGGTCTTAGTAAATCTTGGAGAATTCTTCGATGTTGGTCTTGTCGAAGGTGAACGGAGGGGCCATTGCCGCTGCGTTGTTGTCGTCGAGCGTGATCGAGCCCATGCGGCCCATTTCCAGGGTTGCGCCGGGCTTGGCTTCGCCGCCCTTGACCAGGTCATTGGCGAGATAGATCGCCGAATAGCCCAGGTCGATCGGGTTCCACAGGGCAACGGCCTGGCTGGCGCCATTGTCGATGAACTGCTTGAACTCGCTCGGCAGAGCTAAGCCGGTGACGTTGATCTTGCCGATCAGGCCCATGTCGGTGACGACCTGGGCAGCCGAAACGACGCCGACGGTGGTCGGGGCAATGATGGCCTTGAGGTTGGGATAGGAGGCGATCAGGCCCTTGGCTTCGTCGGTCGACTTCACCGAGTCATCATCGCCGTAAACGGTGGCGACGAGGTTGATATTGGAGAACTTGGCCGGGATGGCGGCCTTGGCGGCTTCGATCCAGGCATTCTGGTTGGTCGCGGTCGAAGCGGCCGACAGGATCGCCACGTCGCCACCTTCAGGCAGGTAATCGGCGGCCAGCTTGATGATGGTTTCGCCGATCAGGCTGGTTTCGGAGGCGTCGAGCTGCAGCTGGCGGCCTTCGGGAGCAACGCCCGAGTCGAACGAAATCACCTTGATGCCGCGTTCCATGGCCTTCTTGAGGGCCGGAACCAGCGCGTCGGGATCGTTGGCCGAGATGGCGATGGCATCAACCTGCTGGGCGATCAGCGAGTTGATGACTTCGATCTGGGCTTCGGCGGTCGCCGCGGTCGGGCCGGTATAGATGACTTCGACATCGCCGAGTTCCTTGGCGGCTTCCTGGGCGCCCTTGTTGGCGGCGTCGAAGAAGCCGTTGCCGAGGGACTTCACCACCAGCGCGATGCGTGTCTGGGCGAAAGCCGGGCTGGCGAACAGCGCGGCAAGCGCGGTGGTGATGGCCAGAGTCTTCAAGAGTTTCATGCGATATCCCTCCCTGGGATGGTTTGGTTTTATCTTGGCTCAGGCGACCGATGCTTGCCGGTCGTTCTGGGCGCTGGTTTCCGCCACGATGAGCCGCACGCCTGCCGTTTCGAGCATTTGGCGGTCTTCGTCGCGTATGCCGCTATCGGTGATGACAGCGGCTATTCGGTCAAGCCCACACAGGATGAGGCTCGAATGACTGGAGAATTTGCTGGCATCGGCAAGCACGACCAATTCGTCGGCCTGCCCGATCAGCCCGAGTTCGGATTGCACCACCATCGGATCGGCCTCCATCAGCCCATGAGGACCGATGCCCTGGCAGCCGATGAACATGCGGCGCGCATAGAAATGAGACGCCACCACGCCACCGAACGGCGACAGAATGACATTTTGCTCGCGATAAATCGTGCCGCCGGGAATAACCACGGAATTGCGCGAATTGTGGATCAGGTGCTCGGCAATAGCGAAGCTGTTGGTGAACACGCTCATCCGCCGCGCGCCGAGATAATGCACCATCTGATAGGTGGTGGTGCCGCCATTGATGATAATCGGCTCGCCGTCCTTGCACATCTCGGCGGCGAGGCGCGCGATGGCGCGCTTGGCGGCGATATTGATGGTTTCGTTGACGGAAAACGGACGGCCCATCAGCCCGCCCTGCTCTGGGGGATTAACCGCCTCGGCGCCGCCGCGCACCCGGCGCAGCTGGCCCTGGACATGCAAAGCCGCAATGTCACGACGGATCGTCGCCTCGCTCGTTCCGGTCATATCGACCAGATCGGCGACGGTGGCGACCGGCCGCGACTGGACGGCAGCCAGAATGACCCTGTGGCGTTCGGTTTCGTGCAAGGCGCTGTTCTCCCTAGACCATTTGCTCCCATCAATTCCAATCAGTGTCAATCATGATTTTTGTATTCATGATCGTTATACGATTGTCATGATTGAAGCTGATCGTTTGTGATTGACAGGCCGCGGCGATCTGTGGCCATGTCCGCCAAGTTTTCCGTTCACCAATCTCTCTGGGAGGAGCCCCCATGTCCACCACCGCGCCCAAGCGCCTCGCCAACCTCTGGGACGACGCCAAAGCCGCCGCCATGAGCGAGCCCGAACGCCTCGTCTATCGCTCCAACCTGCTCGGCAGCGACAAGCGCGTCACCAATTACGGCGGCGGCAATACCTCCTCCAAGATCATGCAGAAGGACCCGCTCACCGGCGAGACGGTCGAAGTGCTGTGGGTCAAGGGCTCGGGCGGCGACAGCGCCTCGATCAAGCTCGATGGTTTTTCCACGCTCTATATGGACAAGCTGCGGGCGCTGAAGGGCCTCTATCGCGGCGTCGATTTTGAAGACGAAATGGTGGGCTACCTGCCCCACGCCACGTTCAACCTGAACCCGCGCGCCGCCTCCATCGACACCCCGCTCCATGCCTATGTGAACCACCCCTATGTGGACCACATGCACCCCGACGCGATCATCGCTATCGCGGCTTCCGTCAATTCCAGGGAACTGACCAAGCAGATTTTCGGCGACACCATCGGCTGGCTGCCGTGGAAGAAGCCGGGCTTCGAGCTGGGCCTGTGGCTGGGCAAATATTGCGAGGAAAACCCCAATTCCAAGGGCCTGATCCTTGAGTCCCATGGCCTGTTCACCTGGGGCGACACGCCCAAGGAATGCTACGAAACCACGCTTGCCATCATCAACCAGGCCATGGACTGGTTTGAAACAGAAACCGCAGGCAAGACCATTTTCGGCGGCGAAGCCGTCAAGCCGCTCGACGCCGGTGCCCGCCGCGCCGTGGCCGCCAAGCTGATGCCCAAGATTCGCGGCCTGATCTCGGAAGACAGCCACAAGCTGGGGCATTTCGATGACTCGGCGGCGGTGCTGGAATTCGTCAATTCCAACAATCTCCGCCCGCTGGCCGCTTTGGGCACCTCCTGCCCCGACCACTTCCTGCGCACCAAGATCCGCCCGCTGGTGATCGAATTCGATCCGGCCAAGCCCGATGTGGACGCAGTGATCGCCAAGCTGGCCGATGATGTCGCTGCCTATCGCGTCGACTATCAGGCCTATTACGACCGCTGCAAGCACGACAATTCACCCGCCGTGCGCGATCCGAATGCCGTGGTTTACCTGATGCCCGGCGTCGGCATGTTCACCTTCGCCAAGGACAAGGCCACCGCCCGCATTTCCGGCGAGTTCTATGTCAACGCCATCAACGTGATGCGCGGCGCGTCGACCGTTTCCACCTATCAGGGCCTGCCCGAGCAGGAAGCCTTCGATATCGAATATTGGCTGCTTGAAGAGGCCAAACTCTCTCGCATGCCCAAGCCGAAATCGCTGGCTGGCCAGATTGCCCTGGTCACCGGCGGCGCCGGCGGCATCGGCAAGGCTACCGCGGCCCGTCTCCTCCGCGAAGGCGCCTGCGTCGTCCTCGCCGATATCGACGAGACCGCTCTCGCTGCCGCCAATGACGAACTCAGCGCCGTTTTCGGCAAGGACTTCGTCCGCCCGATCAACATCAATGTGACCAAGGAAGACGCCGTCATCTCCGGCTTCGCCCATGCCGTGGTCGAATTCGGCGGCCTCGATATCCTCGTCTCCAACGCCGGCCTCGCCTCCTCCGCCCCCATCGAGGAAACCACGCTGGAGCTGTGGAACAAGAACATGGACATCCTGTCCACCGGCTATTTCCTCGTCTCCCGCGAAGCCTTCCGCCTGTTCCGCGCGCAGAAGATCGGCGGCAACGTCGTCTTCGTCGCGTCCAAGAACGGCCTCGCCGCTTCTCCGAACGCTGCCGCTTACTGCACGGCCAAGGCGGCTGAAATCCACCTTGCGCGCTGCCTGGCGCTGGAAGGTGCGGAAGCGCAGATCCGCGTCAATACGGTGAACCCGGACGCGGTGCTGCGCGGCTCCAAGATCTGGGCCGGCGAATGGCTTGAGCAGCGCGCATCGACCTACAAGACCGACAAGGATGGCTTGGAAGAAATGTATCGCCAGCGCTCGATGCTGAAGCGCTCCGTGTTCCCGGAAGATATCGCCGAGGCGATCTATTTCCTGGCCTCGGACATGTCGGCCAAGTCGACCGGCAACATCATCAATGTGGACGCGGGCAACGCGCAGTCGTTCACGCGGTAAGTTAGAAGAAAGAAACCCCCTCCCTGGCCCTCCCCGCAAGGGGGAGGGTGACATCGAGTTTTTTGGCACAACGTTGCCACACCCACCGCAGTCACCTCCCCCCTTGCGGGGGAGGCCAGGAGGGGGGTTTTTGGGAGCCACAGAATGACCGACACCATCATCGACCCATCCACCGTCGAAGCCAGCAACGCCAAGTTCGCCGCCGCGCTGCGCATCGACTACGACAGCCTCGGCGAACGCCTCGACCGCCGCGGCGTCTCCATCGCCGACATCAAAGCCAAAATCGCCGCCTTCTCGGTCGCCGTCCCCTCCTGGGGCGTCGGCACCGGCGGCACCCGCTTTGCGCGTTTCCCCGGCATTGGCGAGCCACGCGATATCTTCGACAAGATCGAGGATTGCGCCGTCATCGCCCAGCTGACGCAAGCAACGAAAACCGTTTCCCTGCATATCCCGTGGGACAAGGCTGATCCCAATCGCCTCAAGCAAGCCGCCGCCCGCTTCGGTCTCGGCTTCGATGCGATGAATTCCAACACCTTTGCCGACGCCAAGGGCCAGCTCCAGTCCTACAAATTCGGCTCACTTGCCGCCTATCAGGCCGAGACGCGCAGCCAGGCTATCGAGCACAATCTTGAATGCATCGAAATCGGCCAGACCATCGGCTCCAAGGCGTTGACGGTGTGGATCGGCGATGGGTCGAACTTCCCCGGCCAGGTCAATTTCACCAAGCAGTTCGAGTTTTATCTCGAGGCGATGAAATCGATCTATGCCGAGCTGCCCGACGATTGGCGCCTCTACACCGAACACAAGATGTACGAGCCGGCCTTCTATTCGACGGTGGTCCAAGACTGGGGCACCAATTACCTGATCGCCAAGGAACTCGGCGACAAGGCCTATTGCCTAGTCGATCTGGGCCATCACGCGCCCAACGTGAATATCGAAATGATCGTCGCCCGCCTCGCCCAGTTCGGCAAGCTCGGCGGCTTCCACTTCAATGACAGCAAATATGGCGATGACGATCTCGACGCCGGCTCCATCGATCCGTACCGCCTGTTCCTTGTCTTCAACGAACTGGTGGATGCCGAGAACCGGTATGACGATTTCCGCCCTGCGCACATGCTGGACCAGTCGCACAACGTTACCGACCCCATCGAGTCGCTGATGCTGAGCGCGACGGAAGTGCAGCGGGCTTATGCGCAGTCGTTGATCGTGGATCGCAAGGCGCTGGAGGGCTTCCAGCAGGGCAATGACGCGCTGGCGGCGACGCAGACGCTGAAGCAGGCGTTCCGCACCGATGTCGAGCCGATCCTCGCCATAGCCCGCCTGGAAGCCGGTGGCGCTATCGATCCGGTCGCAGCTTATCGTGCCGCCGGCTATCGGCAGAAGGTCGGGGCCATCCGCCCGGCGATTGCGGCGGGGTCGAGCGGGATCGTTTGAGGGATCCAGTTCGGGGCGCCACCCCCTCCTACCTCCCCCATCAAGGGGGAGGTTTCTCTCCACTCGTTAAACTCGATCGAGCCACGTCCACCGGCAGACACCTCCCCCTTGATGGGGGAGGCAGGGTGGGGTGAGCCACACCCACCTGCCCTGGGTGAGAAACCCTACTTCATCACCGGCATCTGAAATTCCGCTCCATCCTTGATCCCACTCGGCCACCGCGCCGTCACCGTCTTCACCTGCGTCCAGAACCGGATCGAATCGGTCCCATACTGGTTCAAATCCCCGAACGAACTCGCCTTCCAGCCGCCAAAGCTGTGATAGGCGACCGGAACTGGGACCGGCACGTTGATCCCCACCATCCCCACATTGACCCGCGTCGCAAAATCCCGTGCTGCGTCGCCATCTCGCGTAAAGATCGCGGTGCCGTTGCCATAGGGATTGTCCATGGTCAGCTTGAGCGCATCCTCATAATTGCGCGCCCGCACCACCGACAGCACGGGGCCGAAGATTTCTTCCTTATAGATGTCCATATCGGCGGTGACGTTGTCGAACAGCGTCGGCCCGACGAAATAGCCATTTTCATAGCCTTGCAGCGAGAAATCACGGCCATCGACCGCGAGGGTTGCCCCCTGCTCCACGCCCTTGTCGATCATCCCCAGCACGCGCTGCTTGGCGGCTGCGGTGATCAGCGGGCCCATTTCCGAAGCCTTGTCGGTTGCCGGGCCGACCTTGAGCTTTTCGATGCGCGGAAGTAGCGCGGCGATGATCGCGTCGGCCGTTGCATCGCCAACCGGCACGGCCACGGACACGGCCATGCAGCGCTCGCCGGCTGCGCCATAACCCGAGCCCATCAGCGCATCGGCGGCCTTGTCCATGTCCGCATCGGGCATGATGATCATGTGGTTCTTGGCGCCGCCAAAGGCCTGCACGCGCTTGCCGTGCGCGGCGGCGGTTGCATAGACATAGCGCGCGATGGGGGTCGAACCCACAAAGCTCACCGCCTCGATCCCCTCATGGGCGAGAATGCCATCCACCACCGGCTTGCCGCCATGCACGACATTGAGAATGCCCTTGGGCAGGCCGGCCTCGATGGCCAGCTGCGCCAGCTTGACGGGCACCGAGGGGTCGCGTTCCGATGGCTTGAGGATGAAGGCATTGCCCGCCATGATCGCCGGCGACAGCATCCAGAGCGGGATCATCGCGGGAAAGTTGAACGGGGTGATGCCGGCGCCAACGCCGACCGGCTGGCGCATGGAATACATGTCGATGCCCGGCCCGGCCCCTTCGGTAAATTCGCCCTTGAGCAGATGCGGCCCGCCGGTAACGAATTCGGCCACTTCGAGCCCGCGCAGCACATCGCCCTTGGCGTCGTCGAAGGTCTTGCCATGCTCAGCGCTGAGCAGTTCGGCCAACTCATCCATGTCGCGGTTGAGCAGCGCCACGTAGTTGAAGAACACCCGTGCCCGCCGCTGCGGATTGGTTGCGGCCCAGGCCGGCTGAGCCGCATGCGCCGAAGCGACCGCTGCGTCGAGATCGGCCTGCGTCGCCAAGGCCACGCGCGCCTGCACATCGCCGGTCGCGGGGTTGAACACGTCCTGGTATTCGGCGCTGTTGCCGGTGGTTTCGGTGCCGTCGATGAAATGGCCGATAGTGCGCATAAGGCTCTCCTCTTGTTGAGGAGCAGTCTTGCTTCTATAATTTTAGCGGAGCAACGCGATAGATTTGCCATCGGTTGTGCGGAAAATGTAGCGCGATGAATTGGGACGATGTGCGGATTTTCCTCGCCGTAGCGCGGCAGGGCCAGATTCTGGGGGCTGCGAAGGTTCTTTCGCTCAACCATGCCACTGTTGCCCGTCGGCTAACCGCGCTGGAGGAAGCGCTGGGCGTTCGCCTATTCGTGCGCAAGACCAATGGCAGCGATTTGTCCTCGGAGGGTGAAAAATTCCTCGTTCATGCCGAGCGGATCGAAAGCGAAATGCTGGCGGCGCGCGCCATCACGGGTGGCGATAGCGGCATGGCCGGCACGGTTCGCGTCGGCGCGCCCGATGGTTTTGGCGTCGCCTTTCTCGCCCCGCGCATCGGCGAATTGACCGAGCGCCATCCGGGCCTGCGGATCGAACTGGTGCCGGTGCCCCGCGCATTCTCACTCTCGCGTCGCGAAGCCGATATTGCCGTCACCGTCGAGTGCCCCCGCGAAGGCCGGCTGGTGGCGCGTAAGCTCACCGATTATCGCCTCGGCCTTTATGCCGCCCGCGCCTATCTGGCCAAGGCCGGAATGCCCGTGACGCTGGATGCACTCAGCAATCATCGCCTGGTTGGCTATGTCGATGACCTGCTGTTCACCGCCTCGCTCGATTACACCGCCGAGTTCCACGCCGGCTGGCGCTCCAGCCTCGCGGTATCGTCAGCCATGGGCCAGACCGAGGCGGTTCGCGCGGGGGCTGGCATCGGCATTCTGCACGGGTTCATGGCGCGCGGCGATGACCGGCTGGTGCCGGTGCTGCCCGAGCATACGCTGACCCGCAGCTATTGGACCGTGATCCACGAAGACTTGCGCATGATCGGCCGCGTCGCGCTGGTCGCCGAGTTTTTGAGCGAAGTGGTGGCGCGGGAGCGAAGCATTTTCGGCTGACTCGACCGCTGCAATTGGCTAAAATTGTGCCATGTCCAAGACCACGCCCGCCACCATCGCCATCACTAAGACCGGCCTGCCCTTCGCGCTGGCCAATTACGATTATGACCCCGATGCCGACCGCGTCGGCCTGCAAGCGGCTGAATCCATGGGCGTTTCGCCCGGCATCGTATTCAAGACGTTGATGGCCGAAGTCGATGGCAAGCCGGTTTGCGTCGTGGTGCCATCGGATGAAGAGGTGAACATGAAAAAGCTCGCCGCGGCCTTGGGCGGCAAGCACGCGGCGATGATGAAACCCGCCGATGCCGAGCGCCTCACCGGCTACAAGGTCGGCGGCATCAGCCCGTTCGGGCAGAAGCGCAAGGTGCCCACGGTGATCGAGGAAACCGTGGTGCTGCTCGATGAGATTTTCATGAATGGGGGGCAGCGCGGATTGCAGGTGCGCATGAAGCCCGATGACGCGATTACCGCGCTGGAGGCGAAGCCGGCGGATGTCATCCGCTGAACTGGCCCTTAAAAGACAAAAGGCGCCCGAAAGGACGCCTTCATCTACGATACTGAAGTCAGTGGTTATTACTGCGCAAGTTTACCGGTAGCAATCGCCTTGAAATCGGCGCGGGTAATACCCAGGTCGGTGAGCTGGCGATTGTCGAGGCTGCTCAGTTCGCGCATGGTGCGCTGATACTGGGCGAATTGTGCAAGGCGCTGGCGGATGTTCATTTTCGGTTCCCCTTCGTTTGATGAGCTTTATCTATAGAACCGAGGTCGTGATTAGAAGCTGGACTCTGTGCACATCTATTATGCATTTCATGCACAGCAAAGCGGCAGAACGGTCACAATCAAAGTGGGGTTTGATACCCCCGAACAGACAAAAGGCGCCCGAATGGACGCCTTCATCTTCAGCTTTGATAGAGCGGCTGCGGCTTAGCGAGCGGCGCGCGCAATAGTCTTGATATCGAAGCGATTGATGCCGAGATCGCTGAGCTGGCGGTTGTCGAGAGCATTCAGCTCACGAACGGTCTGCTGATACTGAGCGAACTGAGCAAGTTTCTGGCGGATGTTCATTTCAATTTCCCCTTCTGTTTGGTGACCTATATCTAGGCCGCTTATAGCCGACCGAGTAGATAGAGTTATGTCACCCCAGCTATGCAATAGCGGAAGGTTAACGAACCCTTAATCCGGTTAATTCACGCATTTGCCCTGCAAGCCTTGACCTTCCCATGATGGGAACCCTTATATGCAGCGGGACGAGGTGAAACCATGACTGATACATCCATCCAGACCCGACCCATTTCCATCGATATCGAAGGCATGACCTGCGCCTCCTGCGTGGCGCGGGTGGAGAAAGCCCTGCTCAAGGTGCCCTCGGTCACCGCGGCATCGGTCAATCTGGCGACCGAGCGCGCCACCGTGCAAGTGGCCGACACCAGCAATATTGACGCGCTGCTGAAGGCGATCGAGAAGGCTGGCTATACCGGCAAGCAAACCGATCACAGCCAGCACGCACATGGCGGCCACCAGCATCACGACGAGGATGCCGGCGTACTCAAGCGCGATGTCGCCATCGCCGCGGTGCTGACATTGCCGCTCTTCGTGCTGGAAATGGGCAGCCATTTCTTCATGGACTTCCATATGGCGCTGCTGGCCCTCGTGCCGCAGCAGGCGCTCTACATTGCCTATTTCGTGCTCGCCAGCGTGGTGCTGTTCGTGCCCGGCTGGCGCTTTTTCAAAATCGGCATTCCGGCGCTGCTGCGCGGAGCACCCGAGATGAACTCGCTGGTGGCCCTTGGCGCGGGCGCGGCCTATCTGTTCTCGGTGGTCGTGACCTTCGCGCCGCAATGGCTGCCGGCGCAGACGCAATATGTCTATTACGAATCCGCCGCCGTGATCGTCACGCTGATCCTGGTGGGACGGCTGCTGGAAGCCTTGGCTAAGGGCCGCACCGGCGAAGCGATTCAGCGGCTGGTGCGCGAGCAGGCCAAGACGGCCCGCGTGCAGCGCGATGGCGGGACAGTCGAAGTCCCGATCGAGCAGGTGGTCGCCGGCGATATCATCGTGGTGAAGCCCGGCGAGAAGATCGCCACCGATGGCGAGATCATCGAAGGCCAAAGCCACGTGGATGAATCGATGATTTCGGGCGAGCCCCTGCCCGTCTCCAAAACTGTCGGTGCGCTCGTCGTCGGCGGCACGCTCAATACGTCGGGCAGCTTCAATTTCCGCGCCACCAAGGTGGGCGGCGATACCATGCTGGCGCAGATCATCCGCATGGTCGAGGAGGCCCAGGGCGGCAAGCTGCCGATTCAGGCCGTGGTCGACAAGATCACCTTGTGGTTCGTGCCGGCGGTGATCGCGCTGGCGATACTGACCTTTGGGGTGTGGGCCATCTGGGGGCCGGAACCGGCTTATGTGTTCGGCATGGTCAATGCGGTCGCCGTGCTGATCATCGCCTGCCCCTGTGCCATGGGCCTGGCGACGCCGACCTCGATCATGGTGGGCACCGGCCGCGCGGCGGAACTGGGTGTGCTGTTCCGCAAGAGCGAGGCGCTGCAGCAATTGCGCGAGGTTAGCGTGGTGGCCTTCGACAAGACCGGTACTTTGACCAAGGGCAAGCCGGAGCTGACCGATTTGATCGTGGCGGATGGTTTCGATGAGGGCACCGTGCTGGCGCTGGTGGCGGCGGTCGAAAGCCGCTCGGAGCACCCGATTGCCGCGGCTATCGTGGCGGCAGCCGAGCAGCGCGGACTGGTGCTGGGTAATGCCAGCAACTTCGAAGCGGAAGCCGGTCATGGCGTCAGCGCCGTTGTGGATGGCAAGATCGTGGTGATCGGCTCGCCGCGCCGGTTTGAAAGCCGCGATCTGTCGGCTTTTGCGAGCGCGGTGGAACGGCTGGCCGATGAGGGCAAGACGCCGGTCTTCGCCTCCATCGATGGCAGGATTGCCGCGGCGCTCGTGGTGGCCGATGCGATCAGGCCGACCAGCAAGGCGGTGATCGCGGCGCTGCACGCCATGGGCCTTAAGACCGCGATGATCTCGGGCGACAACCGCCGCACCGCCGAGGCGATCGCGCGGCAATTGGGGATCGATGAAGTGCGCGCCGAAGTGCTGCCCGCCGGCAAGGTGGAGGCGCTGGCGTCGCTGCGCCAAGGCCGGAAAATCGCCTATGTGGGGGACGGCATCAATGACGCCCCTGCCCTCGCCTCGGCCGATATCGGCATCGCGGTAGGCACCGGCACCGATGCGGCTATCGAGAGCGCCGACGTGGTGCTGCTCGGCGGCGATCTCAAGGGCGTGCTGAACGCGCTGGCGGTCAGCCGGGCGACGATGAAGAACATCTGGGAAAACCTGTTCTGGGCCTTTGGCTACAATGTGGTGCTGATCCCGGTAGCGGCGGGCGTGCTGTTCCCGGCCTTCGGCGTGCTGCTGTCGCCGATGATCGGGGCTGGGGCGATGGCGCTATCGAGCGTCTTCGTAGTGGGCAATGCGCAACGCCTGCGCGGCGTGAAAGGAGCACAGCTATGAATATCGGAGAAGCCGCCAATGCCACGGGCGTATCGGCCAAGATGATCCGCTATTACGAATCCATCGGCCTGATCCGCGCGCCGCTGCGCACGGAGAGCAATTACCGCGTTTACAGCAGTGACGAGGTACACACGCTGCGCTTCGTCAAACGCGCAAGAACGCTGGGCTTCTCGGTGGAGGAAACGGCGACGCTGCTTAGGCCTGTGGCAGGATAAGGAGCGGGCCAGCGCCGAAGTCAAATCCATCGCCACCAGCCATATCGGGGCGCTGGAAACCAAGATTGCCGAGCTGCAAAGCATGGTGAAAACGCTGAAGCACCTGGCCCATTGCTGCGGCGGCGACGAGCGGCCGAATTGCCCGATCCTGGACGATCTGGCAGGCGAAACAACGACGACAAAAGGACATTGAGATGAGCGAGAAGACTGTTTTTGCCGTGAACGACATGACCTGCGGCCATTGCGTGAGCACCGTGCGCAAGGCGCTGGAAGCGGCATTTCCGGGGGCTGAGGTATCGGTGGACCTGGCGACGCACCGGGCGGAGTTTGTCGGGAATGCGGATAAGGGAGCCGAGGTTATTCGGGAGGCGGGGTATACGCCGGAGGCGGTGTAATCACTTCAACACCCCGCGTCCGGGACATCACCCCCTCCTACCTCCCCCATCAAGGGGGAGGTTTCTCTCCACTCTTGAGGCTCGATCCAATTCAACCCACCGGCAGACACCTCCCCCTTGATGGGGGAGGCTGGGAGGGGGTGCGCGGAGCCACGATCAGATGCGCAAAAAAACAAAGGGCGCCTTGCGGCGCCCTTTGCTCATTTATCACTCGCTCAAATCAGAACGGGCTGTCCGCGTCGAGGAACTCGGCGGCGTTGTCCTTGGTGATCAGGGTCGAGTCGAGGATGTAGCGGCCCGAAACCTGGACACCGCTGACGAGGTGCGCGGTGGTCAGCTCGATTGCCGTGGCGATCATTGCCGGGCTGTAGCTGACGTCGACCGGGGTCAGCGTATCGCCGGCCGCAACGGCCTGGATGATCTGCTGCATGCCGGCGCCGCCCACGACGAACATGTCCTTCTCGCGGCCAGCCTGCTTGATCGCCTCGATGGCGCCCAGCGAGGTATCGTCGTCCTGGGTCCACACGCCCTTGATGTCGGGGAAGCGGGTCAGGAAGTCCTGCATCACCTTGAAGCCGTCATCGCGGTTCCAGTTGGCGAATTCATCATCCAGCACCTTGATATTGGTGCCTTCGATGCCGCCCATGAAGCCGTCGAAACGCTGCTGGTCGATCGGGATCGGCAGGCCGCGCAGGATGGCGATGTTGCCGCCATCAGGCATGGCTTCCTTGAAGTAGGCAGCAGCGTTAGCGCCCAGGCCCGGATTGTCGCCGGCGACGTAGAGGTTTTCTACGCCATTGATCGACAGCTGGCGATCGACGACGGTGACGAACTTGCCGGCGTCCTTGACCTGCTTGATGGCCGAAGTCATCGCGTCCGGATCGCCGGGCAGGATGACGAGCGCATCGATGCCGCGCGTGGCGACCATGTCTTCGATGTCGGCGATCTGCTTGGGCGAGTCGGGGGCCGAAGCGAACACGAATTCGACATCGGGATAGGTGGTCTTGAGGCGATCGATTGCCTGCTGGGCGAAGTAGTTTACGCCACCGGTCCAGCCGTGGTCGGCAGCCGGCACGGAGACGCCGATCGTCACCTTATCCTGGGCGATAGCGACGCCACCGAAGCTGCCGGCAACAACCGCCGCAGCCAATAGGGATTTCACCAGTTTCATTTTAGTCCTCCCGAAAGTGCCCATTGTTGGGCGATGTAAACTCTGTTCGCTAGGTGCGGCGGCGTTCGCGCTGCAGCAACACGGCGAGAATGATGATGACGCCCTGGAATGCCTGGTTGAGATAGGGGCTGATCAGGCTTTGCAGGTTCAGAATATTGCCGATGAGGCCCAGGATCACGACGCCCACCACGGTGCCCCAGATGCGGCCATAGCCACCCTTCAGGGTCGTGCCGCCGATGATCACGCCGGCAATGGCTTCGAGTTCCCAAAGCACGCCGGTGGTGCTGGAGGCCGAGCCGAGGCGCGGCACATAGAGCAACACGGCGACGCCCACCAGCACGCCCTGCAGGATATAGGTCAGCAGGCGGACGTTATCGACATTGATCGAGGAATAGCGGGCGACCTGCTCGTTGGAGCCGATCGCGGCGCAATAGCGGCCGAAAGCGGTGCGGCGCATGACGATTTCGCCGGCGATTGCCACGAGGGCGAAGACGATGATCGGCCACGGCACGCCTAGGACGCCGTCGTAATAGACGGGGCGATAGACGTCGGCGACTTCGAAATTGAGCGACAAGGTGCCGCCATTGGCGAGGAAGGTCACCAAGGAGCGGAAAATGCCCATGGTGCCGAGCGTCACGATGAAGGCTTCGATACGCCCGCGCGTGATCATGAAGCCGTTGAAGACGCCAGCCACCCCGCCGAGCAGCAGCCCGGCCAGCATGCCGGCCAGCACCACGCTCCAGCCGATGCCGAGCGAGGGGATCAACCAGTTCATCACCATGATCATGATGCCGGCGATCACCGCCGCCATCGAGCCGACCGACAGGTCGAGCCCGCCGGCGGTGATGACGAAGGTCGCGCCGATGGCGATGATGCCGATGAAGGACGAGCGCGCCAGCACGTTGGTGAGGTTGCTGTAGCTGAGAAAATTCTCGTTGAGCGAAATGCCCAGCAGCACGAGCAGCGCCAGCGCCAGCAACGGCCCGACCGTCTTCAGTTCGAGGCGAAAGGCCGCGCTTGGGCTTCACCGAAATGTCAGGCGCTGATGCGCTCATCGTGTCCACTCTGCTTGATGCCCGCGGCGTACCGCATGATTTCCGACTCGGTGATCTCGGCGCCTTCCAGCACGCCGGCAAGGCGGCCTTCGCGCATGACCACCACACGATGGCTGAGGCCGATCACTTCCTGCATCTCCGAGGAGATGACGATGATCGATTTTCCCTCGGCGGCCAGCGCCGCGATGATGTGATAAATCTGCTGCTTGGTGCCCACATCGATGCCGCGCGTCGGCTCATCCATGATGATGATGTCCGGCTCGCTTTCCATGGTCTTGCCCAGCATCAGCTTTTGCTGGTTGCCGCCCGAAAGCTGGCCGACGCGCACCGAGGCGTCGCGGGCACGAATATCGAAACGGCGCACGGCCCGTTCGAGCGCGCGGGTTTCGCTGGCTGTGTCGAGGAAGCCGGCCTTGAGGTGCTTCTTGACGGTGAGCAGGGTGAGATTGGGCCGCAGGCCCATATTGAGCAGCAGACCCTTACCCTTGCGATCCTTGGTCATATAGGCCAGCCCCGCATCGACCGACTGGGCGACCTGGGTGAAATTGACGCTCTTGCCGTCGAGCACGATTTCACCGCCGCTGCGGTGGGTCAGGCCAACGACCGCCTCGGCAACCGCCGTACGACCGGAGCCGATCAGACCGGCAAAGCCAAGGATTTCGCCGCGGCGCAGCTCGAATGAAACATCAGAGACGCCTTGGGCAACGAGGTTTCGCACCGAGAGCACCACCGGCGCATCGACATCGGGCTCGTGCTTGGGGGGATAGAGATTGGAGAGTTCGCGCCCCACCATCATCTGGGCGATGGAGTCGGGCGTCAGCGCCTCGGTGCTGACGGTGCCGATCAACTGGCCATCGCGCAGCACGGTGACGCGCCGCGCCAGTTCCATGATTTCGTTGAGCTTGTGCGAGATGAAGATGACCGCAACGCCGCGCGCGGTGAGGCGGCGGATCTGCTCGAACAGGGTCTGCGTCTCGCCCACCGACAGCACCGCCGTCGGCTCGTCCATGATCAGCACGCGCGCGTCGCGGCTGATGGCCTTGGCGATTTCCACCATCTGCTTGTCGGCCACCGACAGCGTGTTGATGCGCGCATCCGGGTCGACATGCACATGCAGCATTTCCATGACTGCGGCGGCGCGCTTGCGCATCTCCGCCGACGTCGAGAAAGCCGAATTTCTTGAGTTCGCGGCCAAGAAAAATCGAGTCCGCCACCGTCAGGTGTTCGGCCAGGTTCAGTTCCTGGTGGATCAGGACGATGCCCATGGCCTCGGCCCCGCCATTGGGCGGCAGCACTACCGTCTGGCCATCATAGGTGATGGAGCCCGAAGTGGGCTGTTCGAGGCCGGACAGAATCTTGATCAGGGTGGATTTGCCGGCGCCGTTTTCGCCAATGATGGCATGCACTTCGCCCGGGCGAATGTCGAAATCGATGCTGAACAGCACCGGGATTTCGCCGAAGGATTTGCTCACCCGGCTGGCGGCCAGAATGATGGGTGCGGCTTCGCCAACACTGCTCGCCATGATGTGAAACCCTCCCCCGACGTGGCCGGTTTGGTGCCGGGCTCTTCGTCCATGAGCAGTGATGTAAAGGTTTTCATGAATCATGTAAAGGTTTACATGGAGGCAAATCTGTATAAGCCTTGCGCAATTGCTGTCGCGGGGTTCCGCCGGTCTGCTATGAGGGCCGCGCCGCGATGGGTAACCCGACCCCCACACGAGATCGCGCGGGGTGGAGCGCAGCGTGCAGCACCAGAAACTGGCCACTATCGAGGATGTCGCGGCACTTGCAGGCGTGTCGATCGCCACGGTGAGCCGGGCGATCAACGAGCCCACCAAGGTGGCCGATGCAACGCGCCGCAGGGTGACCGAGGCTGTCGCCAAGACCGGCTACACCACCAATGCCATGGCGCGCTCGCTGCGGATGCGGCGCTCCAACATGATCCTGATTCTGGCGCCCGACGTGGGCGATCCGAACTTTTCCAATATCCTGGTGGGCCTGGAAACCGAGGCCAGCAAGCGCGGCTATGGCGTGCTGATCGGCAATACCCAAAACGATCCGGCGCGCGAAACCGATTATCTGCGCTTCATCAGTTCCAACCAGGCCGACGGGCTGATCCTGTTCACCGGCCACCTGCCCTATGGCTTTGGGCAGGAAAGCGGCGAGGCGCGGTTGCCGCCCATGGTGGCGGTCAACGAGCCGGTCGCCAATGCCGAAGTGCCGTTTGTCGGCGTGGACAATTTCGAGGGCTCGCGGGTGGCCACCGAACATCTGATTGCGCAAGGGCACCGCCACATCGCCTTTATCGGCCATTCGAGCACCAGGGCGGTCAATATGCTGCGCGAGAAGGGCTATCGCGCGGCGTTGCAAGCGGCCAAGATCGAGGTCGATCCGCGCATGATCCTGGATGGTGACGGCACCACGGAAAGCGGGCGCGCCGCAGCCGAGCATATGTTCGTGCGCGACGTGCTGCCGAGCGCGTTTTTGTGCGTCAACGACGCCACGGCGCTCGGGCGTGATCATCGCGCTGAACACCCGCAAATACGATCTGCCGCGCGATTTCTCGATCATGGGATTCGACGATATTTCCTTTGCCAGCTTCGTCACGCCAGCCCTGACAACGATGAAGCAGCCGCGGCTGAAGATCGGCGAAAAGGCGATGGACCTGCTGCTGGCGCTGCTGGAAGGCAAGCCGCCCGCACAGCCGGAAGTGCTGCTGCGAGCGGAGCTGATCGTGCGGAACTCGGTGAGCCGTCCGGGGCACGATCGGTAGGCTATGTGCCACGCCCTCGTGGTTCGAGGGTCGCTACGCTCCCGCCTCACCATGAGGGCTACTGCTAGATCGCCATTTCCCAGTAGTCCTCATGGTGAGGTGCAAGTTCTTACGAGCCTCGAACCACGAGGGCGTGGCACGATGCCTACGGCGCCGGATGCTTTGCCAACCAGTCCTGCATCCACGCAATCTCGCCCTCCTGTGCGGTGATGATGTCCTGCGCCAGCGTCTTGATTTCCAGATCGGCACCGTGTTCCAGCACCACCTTGGCCATGGCGATGGCGCCCTGGTGGTGGGGAATCATGCCGCGAACAAAGTCGACATCCGCATCGCCGGAATAGTCGATTTCCATGGCTGAGTGCATGTCCATGTTCGCCGCCTGGTACGCCGCGGTCGCGGCGCTTTCGGTGCCCATGGCCATGCCGCCATGATCCATTTTCATGTCCTGAGCCATGACGGAGCCTCCGAGCACGAAGGCGAGGGCGGAGACGAGAAGCAGGGATTTCATGGGTCATTCTCCTGTTGGAATTGCCAGGGTGATTGATGCGGCATTGCCGCATAGGAAGGTCAAGCCCGCAGGAAACCGTGATTTGGCTTGAACAAATCATATGAACGTGCATTCATATATCAGAACCAACACGGATGGCCGGAATGACCACCCACGACCACAGCGCGCACGAGCACGACCATGCCGACCATGGGCATAACCATGATCACGCCGGCCACGACCACAGCCATGAGGGCCATAGCCATGCGCCGGCGGTGAGCACCACCAATGAGAAAGTGGTGCTGGCCGGATTGATCCTCACTGCCAGCTTCATGGTGGTCGAGATCATCGGCGGCGCCATGTCCGGCTCGCTGGCGCTGATCGCCGATGCGGGGCATATGCTGACCGATGCGGCGGCGCTGGCGCTGGCCTGGACCGGCTTCCGGCTGGGCCGGCGCGCTTCTGACGGCAAGCGGACTTTCGGCTATCTGCGCTTCGAGGTGGTCGCCGGCTTCGTTAATGCACTGGCCTTGCTCGGGCTGACGCTGTGGATCGTCTATGAAGCAGCGATGCGCCTGCTGGCGGGGCAAAGCGAAATTCTGGCCGGGCCGATGCTGATCGTGGCGGTGATGGGGTTGGTGGTCAACGGGCTGGTGTTCTTCATTCTCACCCGTGGCGACAAAGATCACATCAATATCAAGGGCGCGATGCTGCATGTGGCGGGCGATCTGCTCGGCTCGGTGGCGGCGATCGGGGCGGCCATCGTGATCTGGCTCACAGGGTGGACGCCGATCGATCCGATCCTGTCGGTGGTGCTGTCCGCGCTGATCCTGCGCAGCGGCTGGGCGTTGCTCAAAAGCTCGCTCAATATCCTGATGGAAGGCGTGCCCGGCAATGTGGTCGTGGATGAGGTGCGCGGCGCGCTTTCGGCCGTCGATGGCGTCAAGAAAATCGCCCATATGCACATCTGGTCGATCACCTCCGGCAAGCCCGCGGCGACGCTGGAGCTGTCCCTCGTGGCGGGCGCCGATGCGGCGGGCACGACGCAACGGGTCAAAGCCATGCTGGTCGAGCGCTATGGTATCGGCCACGCCACCGTAGAAATCGACTGGGATGGCTCGGAAGGCACCTGCCCCCTGCCCCAGGCAGCACCGCAAGCTCACGCGCATTCGCATTGACATGAGCGGGGCAGATTGTTAGTTAAGGTTATGCTTAACAAACAATCGCATCCGAATCTCGACCTTATGTTCCAGGCCCTTGCCGATCCGACGCGGCGGGGCATGGTGGAGCGGCTGAGCCGCGGCCCGGTTTCGGTGAGTGAGTTGGCCAAGCCCTTTGCCATGAGCCTGCCCGCCGTGGTGCAGCATTTGCAGATGCTGGAGGCCAGTGGCCTGGTCAGTTCGGAAAAAGTGGGGCGGGTGCGCACGGTGCGCATCGAGGCGGAGGCGCTGAGTCTGGCCGAACAATGGATCAACGAGCGCCGCACCAATTGGGTCAAGCGGCTGGACAGGCTGGGCGATTTTCTGGCTGCCGCCGATGAGCCTGAGAGCAAGGCATGAAGACCGTTTTGCTCGTGGGCATCGGCACCGGCAATCCGGAGCATGTGACCATCCAAGCGATCAATGCGCTCAACCGCGCCGATGTGCTGCTGATCCCATATAAGGGCGAGAGCAAAGCCGACCTGGCCGAGTTGCGGCGCAATATGGTGCGCCGTTATGTCACCAACCCGGCCACAAGCAGCGTGGAATTCGCGCCGCCGGTGCGCAATGCAGGAACGCCCGATTATGCTGAACGCGTGACCGATTGGCATGGCGAACTGGCGCGGCAGTTCGGGCAATTGCTGGATGAGCATGTTGGCGAGGACGGAGTCGCCGCGTTTTTGGTGTGGGGCGATCCGGGGCTGTACGACAGCACGATCCGCATCTTCGACCGGCTGCAGGCCGATGCGCCGGGTGATTATCGGCTGGAGATCATCCCGGGCATCAGCAGCATCCAGGCGCTGACGGCCGCCCATGGTATTGCGCTCAACCGGATCGGCGAGCCAGTGCATATCACCACTGGGCGGCAATTGGCGCAGGGCGACCGGCATGGCGACACGCTGGTGATGCTGGATGGGCAGACGGCGTTTGCCG
This sequence comes from uncultured Alphaproteobacteria bacterium, assembly GCA_963717095.1. GTDB lineage: Bacteria > Pseudomonadota > Alphaproteobacteria > Rhizobiales > Devosiaceae > Devosia. The sequence goes on along the minus strand of CAVQVF010000005.1, from coordinate 411,216 downwards.
GTATCGATGCGGACCTGGATATATTTTGGGGCGCGTATCTGGGGACGGATGATGAACTGCTGATTGCCGGGCGGCTAGGGGATGTGACTGACCAGATCATGGAGACCCGGCGGCAGGCGCGGGAGAAGCATGGCTGGATCATGGATACGTATTTGCTGAGGGAGCGGGAATAAGGTGGTTTGCTGCCACAGGCATCGTGGCTCCGAACACCCCCTCCCAACCTCCCCCATCAAGGGGGAGGTGTCTGCCGGTGGGTTGAACGGGATCGTGCCTCCAGAGTGGAGCGGCACCTCCCCCTTGATGGGGGAGGTTGGGAGGGGGTGTCGTTTAGCCCCAATCTCCCCATCCCACTTTGTCCGCACCGCGCGATCGTATAAAGATCAGGCCCCTGCCCTTCGGACCCATCCATTGACCCAGCTTCAACTCACGCCAGACATCGCCGACCAGCGCCGTGGCGCCTGCCCGACATTGCGCGAGCCGATGCAGACCGGGGATGGGCTGCTGGCACGGTTGCGGCCGGTGGGTGGCGCGATCTCGCCAGAGCAATTGCGCGCTATTGCCGCCCTTGCCCGGCACCATGGCAATGGGCAGGTCGAAATCACCGCCCGCGGCAATCTGCAGGTACGGGGGGTGCGACCCGAGACTGTCCAAGCGTTTGCGCAAGCCATTGAAGCGGTCGTCGCGATTGAAACCGGATTGCCGATCGAAGCCTCGCCGCTGGCGGGACTGGATCCCGGCGAAATCATCGATCCTCGCCCGCTTGTGGCGGCGATCCGGCAAGCGATTGCTGGTAGCGCACTGGAAGCGCGGCTGGGGCCGAAGGTGACCGTCGTGGTCGATGGCAGCGGCAACATCGGCCGCGATGATCTTTCGGCGGACATAAGACTGACGGCAGTCCGCTCTGCGAATACGCCGATGTGGGCGCTTGAGGTCAGCGGCAATTCCATCGGGCTGCTGCGGGCGGACGAGGCTGCCGGCATCGTCTGGGCAGCGCTGAGTCTGATCGCCGAACTTGGGCCACAGGGGCGCGGTCGCGATCTGGACGCCGTAGCGATGCGGCAGGCGCTCGCGCCGTTCATCGCCGCCGAGCCGCTCCACCCAGCCCCCGCCCGACTGGCGCAAGCCCGGATCGAATTGACCGATGGGCGTATTGCCACGGTTGTCGGGCTGGCCTTCGGCACGGCAAGCGCCATTACGTTGACCGAACTAGCCGAGGCAGCGCAAGCCGCCGGCATAGCTGAATTCCAGCTGGCCCCACATCATGGGCTGATTGCCATCTGCGCATCTGACGCCGCCGCCAAACAATTCCAGCAGGCGGCGTCCGCTTTGGGGTTCATCACCACCATGGCCGATCCGCGCCGCGCTATCAGCGCCTGTATCGGCAGCGATGGTTGCGCCTCGGGCACGATAGCGGCCCGGCGCGTCGCGGAGACGCTGGCGCAGGCGGAGCCGGAATTCTTCGATGGCTCATTTGCGCTGCACGCATCGGGCTGCGCCAAAGGCTGTGCGCATCCCAGCCCGGCGCTGCTGACGCTGGTAGGCAATACGGCTGACGTTGACCTCGTGATCGACGGCACTGCGAAAAGCGCGCCAGCGCTACGCTTGCCGAGTGATGCTGTTCCCCTGGCCATGCGGCGGTTGGCGGCACTGTGGCGCGACGAACGAGCGCTGGGAGAATCCGTCGGGGCGTGCTTCAAGCGGCTCGGCGCGGCGTCGGTTACCGCCGCGGTTCAGCAAGGATGGCAATGACAGGCTACGACTACATCAAGGATGGCGACGCCATCTATCGGGCGTCCTTCGCCATTATCCGGGCCGAAGCTGATTTGTCGGGCTTTTCAGCGGAGGAAGCCGATGTTGCCGTGCGCATGGTGCATGCCTCCGGCCTGGTCGAATCCGCGCGCCAGTTCGTCTTCGGCGACGGCTTCGTCACCGCTGCCCGCGCGGCGTTGCAGGCCGGCGGGCCAATCCTTTGCGATGCGGAAATGGTGGCGCGTGGCGTGACCGCTGCTCGTCTGCCGGCCAATAACGAGGTTATCTGCACCCTGCGCGATCCGCGCACGGCGGGTATCGCCGCCGAAATCGGCAATACCCGTTCGGCGGCGGCGCTGCATTTGTGGAGCGAGCGGATGGCCGGCTCTATCGTCGCCATCGGCAATGCCCCCACGGCTTTGTTTCACCTGCTCGAAATGCTGCGCGACGGGGCGCCCAAGCCCGCGGCGATCCTCGGCATGCCGGTGGGGTTTGTCGGCGCTGCGGAATCCAAGGATGCGCTGGCGGGCAATTCCTATGGCGTACCGTTCGCTATCGTGCGCGGACGGCTGGGTGGCAGCGCCATCACCGCCGCAGCTCTCAATGGCCTGGCGAGGCCGGGACTATGAGCGCTCGTTTGATCGGCGTGGGCACCGGCCCGGGCGACCCGGAACTATTGACACTCAAGGCGGTGCGAGCGATCGAAGGTGCCGATGTCGTCGCCTATTTCGCCAAACGCGGCAATGCCAGCAATGCGCGGGCCATCGTCGCCGATCTGCTCACGGGGCAGATCGAGGAGGCGCTGCATTACCCGGTGACCACCGAAGTCGCGCGCGATCACGCCGACTATAGCAGCGCGATCGACGGGTTTTACGCCGAAGCCGCCGAGCGCGTGGCGATTCACCTGATCGCCGGCCGAACAGTTGCGGTGCTCAGCGAAGGCGATCCGCTGTTCTATGGCTCCTACATGCACCTGCACGTGCGGTTGGCCAACCGCTTCGACACCGAGGTCATTCCCGGCATTACCGCCATGTCCGGCTGCTGGTCCGCTGCCGGCCTGCCGCTGGTGCAGGGCGACGATATTTTGAGCGTGCTGCCCGGAACGCTCGACCAGGCCGAACTGACCCGCCGCCTCGGCAATACCGATGGCGCAGTCATCATGAAGGTCGGCCGCAACCTGCCGAAAATCCGCCGCGCCATTGCCGAGGCCGGCAGGCTCGATACCGCCATCTATGTCGAACGCGGCACCATGGCCAATGGCCACTCGATGCGGCTGACCGACAAGGCCGATGACGAGGCACCCTATTTCGCGCTGATCCTGGTCCCCGGCTGGGTGGCACGGCCATGAGCGGCAAACTGGTTATCGTCGGCCTCGGGCCGGGCAACCCGGAACAGGTGACCCCAGAGGCCAGCGCCGCCGTCGCTGCCGCCGAAGTGTTCTTCGGCTATGGCCCCTATCTCGACCGGCTCTCATTGCGACCCGACCAGAGCCGCGTCGCCTCCGACAATCGCGAGGAGTTGAGCCGCGCCAAGGCGGCTCTCCGTGCCGCAGCGGGTGGGGCGCATGTCTGCGTCATCTCGGGGGGTGACCCCGGCGTTTTCGCCATGGCGGCCGCCGTTTGCGAGGCGATCGAGGAAGATGCGGAATCGTGGCGCGAAATTGACCTTGAAGTTATTCCCGGCGTTACCGCGATGTTAGCAGTAGCGGCCCGTGCGGGGGCTCCGCTAGGCCATGATTTCTGCGCCATTTCGCTCTCCGACAATCTCAAGCCGTGGGCGATCATCGAGCAGCGATTGCGCGCCGTGGCCACGGCCGGGCTGGTGATCGCGCTCTATAACCCCATCAGCAAGGCCCGCCCGTGGCAGCTCGGCTCTGCCTTCGCCATCCTGCGCGAAGTGCTGCCCTGGACCACGCCGGTGATCTTCGGTCGCGCCGCTGGCCGGCCTGACGAAGCCATTGCAATCACAACGCTTTCCGACGCCGACGCGACCCGTGCCGATATGGCGACCTGCGTCATCATCGGCTCGGCCGAGACCCGCATCATCGAGCGGCCGGGCCGCCAGCCACTGGTTTATTCACCCCGATCAAGCGGGGTAACATCTTGATCTGGCTGACGATTATCGGCATCGGCGAGGACGGGCTCCCCGGCCTGGGCGAAGTCGCCAGGCAGCGCATCGCCCAGGCCGAAATCGTCTTCGGCGGCGCCCGGCACCTCGAACTGGCGGAAGCCCTGATCACCGGCGAAAGCCGCGCCTGGGACAGCCCATTCGTCAAATCGATCGAAGCGGTCCTAGCCGAACGTGGCCGCGCAGTTTGCGTGCTGGCCTCCGGCGATCCGTTCCACTACGGCGTCGGCGCAACCCTGTCGCGTCATGTGCAAGCCGTTGAAATGACAGTGTTTCCGCACCCATCATCGTTCAGCCTCGCCGCTGCCCGGCTGGGCTGGCCGTTGCAGGATGTGACTTGCCTGTCGCTGCATGGCCGCCCCCTCGACCTGATCCGCCCGCATCTGCATCCCGGCGCGCGTATTCTGGCACTGACATCGGATGGAGATGGACCGCGCACTTTGGCGCAACTGCTTGATAGCGCTGGATTTGGCGGCTCGGCGATGACTGTGTTCGAGGCGCTGGAGGGGTCGTTGGAACGGGGAAGGACGACGACTGTGGCGCAGTTCGCGCTGGATGATGTTAACCCGCTAAACATCTGCGCCATCGAAGTTTTTTCCTCCCCCGGCGCGCGAATTTTGACGCTGGCGGCGGGCCTGGACGACGATTTTTTCGAGCATGACGGCCAGATCACCAAGCGCGAAATTCGGGCACTGACGCTTTCGGCTTTGGCGCCAAGACGGGGCGAATTGCTGTGGGATATCGGGGCGGGCTCGGGCTCGGTGGGCATCGAATGGATGCTGGCCGATCCAAGTTTGCGGGCGATTGCCATTGAAGCAGATGCTGCGCGCGTGGCCCGTATTGCTAACAATGCGTTAGCATTTGGCGTCCCGGATCTTCGTATTGAACATGGAACGGCACCGACGGCGCTGGCGGCGCTGCCGCAACCTAATGCCATCTTCATCGGCGGGGGTGGAACCGAGCCGGGCGTGATGGAAACCAGCATCGCGGCCCTACCTTCCGGTGGGCGGCTGGTGGCCAATGCGGTGACCACGCAAATGGAGGCGCTGTTGCTGGCGCGGCAGGCTGAACTTGGCGGTCAGCTCACGCGCATCGCCATCGATCGCGCTGCGCCCATCGGCGGCATGACGGGGTGGCGTCCGGCCATGCCGATCACCCAGTGGAGCTGGACCAAGCCATGACCGTGCATTTCATCGGCGCCGGACCTGGCGCGGCCGATTTGATCACCGTGCGCGGGCGTGACCTGCTGGCGCGCTGCCCGGTATGCCTCTATGCTGGCTCGATCGTGCCCAGGGAACTGCTGGCCTATTGCCAGCCGGAAGCGCGGATCGTCGATACCGCGCCGTTGTCGCTGGACGATATCGAGGCGGAATATGCGGCGGCGGCGGCAAAGGGGCAGGATGTGGCACGCCTGCATTCTGGCGATCTGTCGGTGTGGAGCGCGGTGGCCGAGCAGATAAGACGGCTGGAGCGGCTGGGCATTGGCTATACGCTGACACCTGGCGTACCGGCTTTCGCAGCGGCAGCGGCGGCGCTGGGGCGCGAGCTGACTATTCCCGGCGTGGCGCAAAGCCTGGTGTTGACGCGAGTTTCCGGGCGCGCATCGCCGATGCCGGAGGACGAGACTTTGGCGGGGTTTGGCGCGACCGGGGCGACGCTGGCCATCCACCTGGCGATCCATGCGCTGGACCGCGTGGTGACGGAACTGACGCCGCTTTATGGCAAGGATTGCCCGGTTGCCGTGGTTGCGCGGGCGTCGTGGCCGGATGAGCGCGTGGTGCGTGGCACGTTGGGGGGTATCGAGGCTCAGATGGCTGCCGACCCAATCGAGCGCACCGCGATCATTTTCGTCGGCCCCGGCCTGGGGGCCGAGAATTTCCGCGAGAGTGCGCTCTACGATCCGGATTATCAGCGGCGGTTTCGAGAACGCGACTAAGCCGCGTCGACGATGGTCTTCATGTAGAGATCGAGAATGGCTGGGGTGTCGCAGGCGATGCAGACATCATGCGATGGCAGGCCGCTCCAGGGGCTGGGTGGGAACTTGCGGATATCGGGTTGCTGGATGGTCTGGCCGGTGGCGAGGCCTTCGGTGACGACGCGGATGGGGCCGGAGCGGGTGGTGAACAGCTCGGGCGCGATGACATAGGCGACGGCTAGCGAATCGTGGCCATAGACGCCATCGACGCCGGTAATGTCATGATAGAATTTCGCGTAGAGCCGGGTCATGTCCCAGATCAACTGGCCGTTGGCGCCGGCATTATCGCGCAATTGGGCGAGGTAGGCGTTGCTCATCAGCGCTTCCTGGGTGACGTCGAGGCCGATGACGGTCACCTTCCAGTTGGCGGCAAAAATCTCGTCGGCAGCCAGCGGATCGCCGTGAATATTGGCTTCGGCCACCGGGGTGACATTGCCGCTATGGCCCTTGAAGCCGAAGGCGCCGCCCATGATGACCACGGATTTGACCAGTGGGGCGAAATCGGGATCGAGCCGCAGCGCCAAAGCCAGATTGGTCATGCGGCCGACGGCGATGATGGTCACCTCGCCCGGATTGGCGCGCACCGTTTCGATGATGAAGCGGGCGGCGTCCAAAGCGTGCAGGCCCGAATGGTCGATTTCCGGCAGCGGAATGCCGCCCAAGCCGTTTTCGCCATGCACCATTTCGGGCACCGCCGCGATGACGCCATTGAGCGGGGTCGCAGCGCCGCGCGCGACGAGCGCGGCGATATCGAAATGCTGGCGCAGGAACAGGGCATTACGGGTGGTGGTATCGATCGAGGCATTGCCGAGCACCGTGGTGATGCCCAGCAGGTCGAGCGCCGGTGAGGATTTCAGGAACAGCAGCGCCATCGCGTCATCGATGCCCGGATCGGTATCGAAAATAACCTTGGTGGGGGACACTGGGCCTGCTCCTGCTGCTGGTGGGTGCGCGTGCCTATCAGCCGCAACGGCGCCGAACAACCGCAAACGTTGCCGGGCGGGGCGGCCGGTTGCGCGTTCTCAACTCAAGACGCTGGCAATTCACGCTTTTGTGAGATTGCAAACACCAGGCAATGCGGTTGTAAAAATATACTGCGCTGTTGCAACTTGCCGGAAGAACGATCTATTGTGCGGTAAGAAGCTGGGGCCATCATGCGCTTATTTCGCTGGATTATTGGCATTGTCGCCGCCGTCGTTATCGTTGGGGCGATCGGATTTTTCGTTTTAGCCTATAAGCCAGCGATCGAGCCGCTGACGGCAGATGCCGCGCCGGCCTTTGATGCGGCCCTGGTCGCCAAGGGCGAGCAGCTTGCAGCCATCGGCGATTGCACATCCTGCCATACGACAGCCGGGGGCGCGGATTTTGCCGGCGGCCTGGCGGTTCCGACCCCGTTCGGCACCATCTATTCCACCAATATCACTCCGGATCGCGATACCGGCATCGGCGCCTGGAGCGAGGCCGCATTCCGGCGGGCCATGAATGAGGGTGTCGACCGCGAAGGCGCACATCTCTATCCGGCCTTTCCCTTCGATCATTTTACCCATGTGACTGACGATGACGTGTCGGCGCTTTATGCCTATCTGATGACGCGCCAGCCGGTCAGCGCCGAGCCGCCGGCCAATGAGTTGCCCTTCCCGTTCAGCTTCCGGCCTGTGCTGGCCGGCTGGAAATTGCTGTTCCTCAAGCAGGGCCCGCTCGCTCCTGTCGACGGGCAAAGCGAGGAATGGGAGCGCGGTCGCTATCTCGCAGAAGGCTTGGGCCATTGCGCTGCCTGCCACACGCCACGCAATGCTCTTGGCGCTGAAGATGGTGGCCAGCATTTCGGCGGCGCATCCGATATCGAGGGCTGGTACGCCTATCCGATCAATGCCAATTCGCCCGCCCCGGTAAACTGGGACGTTGCGGCAATGACGCAATATCTGCTCGAGCGGCTTTACCGCCGAGCACGGCGTGGCCCGCGGGCCGATGGCGCAGGTTACCGCCAATCTGAAGTCCGCCAGCCCCGAAGACGTGCAGGCGATCGCCACCTATGTCGTATCGCTGATGGACGGTGCCAAGGGCACGGCACCGGCTGAACCGGTGGCGAGCACGCTGGCGCCTGCAGTCCGGCGACAGCCAGGTCAGCCCGGTCAGTGTCGATGCTGCTGCGGGTCCGGGCGGCGCGATCTTTGCCGCCGTGTGTTCGAGCTGCCATGAGGCGGGCCGGCCACAACCCTTTGGCGGGCTGGATTTGAAGCTCAGCACCGCCGTTCACGCCGATAGCCCGCAGAACATCATCAATATGGTGCTGTTCGGGCTGCCTGCCGCCAGCGGACAGACGACCCCGGTCATGCCCGGCTATGCCGGCACCATGAGCGAAGACCAGATCGTCGCGCTGCTCGACTATCTGCGCAGCGAATTCGGCGGCAAACCGGCCTGGAGCCAAGCCCGCCAGATGGTGGCCGACACCATCAGCGGCAAGACACAACCGATCATCTACAGCAGCGACGGCGTGCGGCGCACGCCGCTGACCGATAGCGCGGGGACGCCAGAATGACTTTGACCCTCACGGTAAACGGGCAGCAGCACGCCGTTGAAGCCGATCCCGATACCCCCCTGCTCTATGTGCTGCGCAACGATCTTGAGCTGAACGCGGCCAAATTCGGCTGCGGACTGGGACAATGCGGCGCCTGCACCGTCATCATCGACGGCAAGGCGGTGTTTTCCTGCGTCACGCCGATCCTGTTGCTGGAAGGGCGCGAGATCACGACGCTCGAAGGCCTGGGCACTATCGATAATCCCGGCCCGATGCAGCAAGCCTTCATCGAAGAGCAATCGGCACAATGCGGCTATCTGCATTCCCGGCATGATGATGCGGGCGCAAGCGCTGCTGGATCGCAATCCGGCGGCGACCGATGCGGAAATCCGCAGCACGCTGGAACCCAATCTCTGCCGTTGCGGCACGCATATGCGCATTCTCAAGGCGGTCAAACGCGCCGGTGAGCTGATGCAGGCGGGCGGCACGGGAGGAGCGCAATAATGGACGATTTCCTCGCCGATCCCAAACTGACGCGGCGGCAATTGCTCGTCGGCACCGGCGCCGTTGTGGTGAGTTTTGCCTTGCTGCCGCAGGTCCTCGGGCAGGAAGCGGCGGCACCCGCCGCGGCCGAGCCGCCGGTATTGCCGGGCGCCCTCAATACCGCGCGCATGCTCGACAGCTGGATTCGCATCGACGATGCTGGCGCTGTCAGCGTGTTCACCGGCAAGGCCGAACTGGGCCAGGGCATCCGCACCGCCCTCATTCAATGCGCCGCCGAGGAACTGGAAGTCGATCCGGCGACGATCACGCTGACCACTGCCGATACCGGGCTGACGCCGAACGAAGGTTTCACCGCCGGCTCGATGTCGATGCAAAATTCGGGCACTGCCATTCGTAATGCCGCGGCCCAGGTTCGCGAATTGCTGATCGCACAGGCCGCCATCAAGCTGGGCGTTCCGGCGGAAACCCTGCATGCCGAGGCGGGCAATATCGTCAGCGCCGATGGTCAAACGCTGAGCTATGGCGACGCCATTGCCGGCGTTATGCTCAATGTCGAAGCGCAGCCGGTGTCCAAGCTCAAGACCCAGGATAATTTCCGCGTCATGGGCACATCGATGCAGCGCGTGGATATTCCGGCCAAGGTCACGGGCGGCGTTGCCTATGTGCAGGATTTGCGCATGGACGGGATGGTGCATGGCCGTGTCGTGCGGCCACCGAGCTATGCGGCGACGCTGACCGAAGTCGATATTGCCACGGTCGAGGCCATGCCCGGCGTGGTCAAGGTCGTGCGCGACGGCAATTATCTAGGTGTCGTCGCCGAACAGGAATTCCAGGCGGTCAAGGCCATGCGGACGCTGGCCCGCTCGGCCAAGTGGGACGAACCGGCGACGCTGCCGGACATGAATGCCCTGCCCGACGCGCTCAAGGCCCTGCCGTTCCAGGATGGCGTGGTTGCCGAGAGCAATACTGTCGCAGTTGGCGTAACCAAGACCTATGAGGCTGTCTTCACCCGGCAGTACCAGATGCACGCCTCGATCGGGCCATCCTGCGCCGTGGGGCAGCTTGTCGATGGCGTGACGACGGTGTGGACCCATACGCAGGGCGTTTACCCGGATCGGGACGCGATCGCGCAGATGCTGGGCGTCGACAAGCCGATGGTGCGCTGCATCCATGCCGAGGGTTCGGGCTGCTACGGGCACAATGGCGCCGACGATGCGGCGGGCGATGCTGCGCTGCTGGCCCGCGCGGTGCCCGGCAGGCCGGTCCGCGTGCAGTTCATGCGCGAGCAGGAACATGCCTGGGAGCCCTTTGGCCCCGGCATGGTCACCCATATGACCGCTGGTATCGATGCTTCGGGCAAGATCGCGGCTTGGGATTATGAACTGTGGAGCAACAATCACGGCTCGCGTCCGGGTTCTGCCGGCGCGCTGCTCTCGGCGCGGTATCTGGAAACCCCATTTCCGCCCGATCCTCAGAAACTGAATATTTCGCCACTCGGCAATGGCGACCGCAATGCCGATCCCGGCTATACGCTGCCGCAGAAGCATGTGATCTGGCACTTCATGCCCGATGCGCCGCTGCGCGTTTCGGCCCTGCGGGCGCTTGGCGCCTATGCCAATGTGTTTTCGATCGAAAGCACGATGGACGAGCTGGCTTTGCTGGCGGAAACCGATCCGGTCGAATTCCGTCTCAAGCATATGGATGATCCGCGTGGCCGCGACGTCATCACCAAGGCGGCCGAGGATTTCAACTGGTCGAGCGGCAAGCTGGCCAACGGCAATGGCCGCGGCTTTGCCTATGCCCGCTACAAGAACCATGCCGCCTATCTGGCGATGGCCGTGGAAGTGGAAATCAACCGCGATACGGGCCGGGTTCGCGTGGTGCGCGTCAATGCCGCCATCGACAGCGGCGAAGTGGTCAACCCGGACGGGATCATCAACCAGACCCAGGGCGGCATCATCCAATCGACAAGCTGGACGCTGTTCGAACAGGTGACGTTCGACCGCACCCGCATCACCAGCGTGGATTGGTCGACCTATCCCATCCTGCGCTTCGACAGCGTGCCGGACAGTATCGAAGTGTCGATCATGAACCGTCCGGGCGAGCCGTTCCTGGGCACGGGCGAAGGCGCACAGGGTCCCACGCCGGCCGCGATCGGCAATGCCATTCGCGACGCGCTCGGCGTGCGGCTGCATGACTTGCCGCTCACCAAGGATAAGGTGAAAGCGGCGATCGCGGCTTCACGCGCGGCAACTGCCGGCTGACGGTGCAAGCGCTGGGAGCAGTCTCGGGCATTCGGCTTGGGGCTTGCTCTTGGGGCGAGAGTTCTAATGCGATTTGACAGAGTCAAATCGTCGGCTCTAGCTCCTTAATGTCGCATCGTTTTCGCGGAAAACGGTTCCCGCTTTTCCGTACGGCGTTCTAGATATCGCCCTATCCACGGCGTCACCCCGGCGCGGGCCGGGTTCCATCCTGAGATTGCGTCATGCGCCGCTGGATCAGGCAGTTGGTGCTGGGACCTTGTGGTTGGGGCGGTATCTCAGGCTGGATACCGGCCTGCGCCGGTATGACACCGAGTGGGTGGAGGCATTGGGCGGGAACGGGTCGGGGCGGATCGGGTGGCTGTATAGACGATGGTCGTCAGTCAATCGAATCCAGAGCGTCACATAAACCTTAAGTAAGGGACACTGGTTTATTGTGCGCGCATGGAAGTTGCGGGCGCAATCGTGCAGGTCGATGAGGTCTCGGTGCCGAACGAGAACCCGTTGCCGTTTCACCAAATTCTGGATGCCTCGACCGCCGGCATGGCGCTGGTCGGCGATGACAATCGGCTCAACTATACCAACAAGGCTTTTGCGGGGATTTTAGGGCTCGCGCCGCAGGGTTGTGCGGGAATGCCACTGACTGCATTCGCCCGGCGTGATGGGGAAGTGCTGACCGCGCGACGGCTCAACGAGATGCTGAATGGCGGGGAATTCCAGTGCCAGTTCATGCGCCCGGATGGCAGCATGCATGCTGTCGCCGTCTCGGCGGCGCGGCTCGGAACGGGCAATTTCAATGCACCGATTTGCCTCACGGCACGGCTGGATAGTGTCAGCACCCGCGACAAGCGATTGCAGACGGCGCTCGAAGCGGCTGAGCAAGGGGTGTGGGACCACAACAATCTGACGGGCGTCAAATACCATTCACCCACCTGGCGCCGCATGCGCGGGTTGAAGGGAGATGATCCCCTGCCCACCACTCTGGAGACCTGGCTTGCCAGGATTCATCCCGACGATCAGGCCAGTGTCGTTGACTATGTCAGGCGGCAGGATGCGGGCGAGCTCACCCAGATCGCCTATGAATTCCGCGAGCGTCACCAGGACGGTCGCTGGCTTTGGATGCTGAGCCGGGGCAAGCCGGTCGAGTGGCAGGCCGATGGCACGCCGATCCGCATTATCGGCACCGATACCGACATAACGGCGCTCAAATCGATCCAGGCCGAACTGGCCGCGGAGAAGGAACGGCTCAAGATCACGCTGCAATCCATTGGTGATGGCGTGATTTCAACCGATGCCAATGGAATGGTGACCTTCATGAACCCCATCGCCCAGCAGATGACGGGCTGGAGTTTTGCCGAGGCCGCCGGCGCTCCGATCGCGACGGTATTCACGACCATGGACAATGCGACGGGCGAGCCGCTGAAAAATCCCGTGGCCCACTGCCTGGATGAACGCAGCACCTATAAATCGAGCGCGGATATGGCGTTGATCGGCCGCGGCGGTATCCGGCATGATATCCGCAGCACGGCGGCACCGGTCAAAAGTTCGCAGAACGACATTCTCGGCGCCGTGCTCGTGTTCCAGGATTTTTCCGAAAGCCGGGCATTGCAGCGCGAGCTTGCCCATGCGGCGAGCCACGATGGGCTGACGGGGCTGGCCAATCGCACCAGCTTCGAAAGCGCCCTGGAGGACGCGCAGGAGCAGGTTCGCAACTCGATACGCCAGCACGCGGTATGCTTCATCGATATCGACCGCTTCAAGGCGGTCAACGATACGGCGGGCCATGCCGCGGGCGACGCCATGCTGCGCGAAATTGCCCGCACGATCAAGCGCTGCTGCCGCCAGGAGGATATTGCCGCGCGGTTGGGCGGCGATGAATTCACCTTGCTGCTGCGCGATTGTTCGCCAGAGAACGCCATCAAAATCGGACTTGTGGCCGCCGAGGCCATCGGAGCGATAAGGCTGTCATGGCAGGGCAAGACCTATCAGGTCGGCGCCAGCGTGGGGGTGGCGACGCTGGATCGGCATTCCCGCAGTGCCGCGATGGTGCTGATCGATGCCGACGCCGCCTGCTACAGCGTCAAGCAGAATGGCGGTGGTGACGCGATCCTGGTTGGCGCCGCCTGGAGCTAAGAGGCCGCTAAAATGGCAGGAAAGCGGAACCCGGCGTTAATCCCAACCTGACAGGGTGCCCCATGGCCTCGTGGCGGAGCGTTACGCGGGGGATTGCAACTCCCCACACCCTTGGTTCAAGTCCAGGGCGAGGCCTCCACTCATCTTGCATTCGACGACGCGATCCGCGCGAAAATCCTGCGGTCGTCGAATCTTCGCCGATATAAACGATCAATGATGACGTGAGCAGGCTCCCCGGCCCGCCATTACCGTGAGGCGTCGATATCGGCGCGGAAAGGATTGATCATGGGACAACCAATCGTACATTTCGAGGTCATCGGGAAGTATCCGGACAAGCTGCGGGACTATTACGGCGCACTGTTCGGCTGGGAATACGACACCAGCGACACGGTATCGGAGGCGATTTCCGAGCCGACAAATTACGGATTTGTGGACCCCAAGACCAATAGCGATGGCGTCGGCATTCCTGGCGGCGTCGGCGGCGGCGCGAGCTATCCGAGCCATACCATCTGTTATATCGGGGTTCCCGACGTCGAGGCCACACTGCAGAAGGCCGAAAGCCTGGGCGGCATCCGTCGGCTGGGCCCGTCCAAATCCCCCAGCGGCCTAGTGATTGGTCAATTCACCGACCCCGAGGGCAATCTGGTCGGCGTGGCCGGCACCGTTTAGTTATGGCGGATCGATCGTGCTGCGGGGGCCGGCAATGGCGGTCAGCCAATTGGTCGGCCGTTCGATGAACCGGCGGACCATCGGCGCCTCGGGGCCTTCATGCAAGGCGCGCACATGGTCGCCGATTTCGGCATCGGCCTTGGTCATACGCAGATTGTGGCGGACATATTCGGTCCAGGTCGGGGTCTGGTAGCTTTCGACCCACACTTCGGGGTGGCCCAGATCGCGCAGCAACGTCCAGTGGCGGGCGCCATCGCGGCGGCGGATGCGCTTGCGATCATCCATGACGCGGAGGAATTCGGCCAGGTTATGCTGTTTGATGATATAGGCGATCTGGATCACGATAGGACCGCTGCGTGCTTCCAGATCAAGTTCGACCGCCGGCTCCTTCCAGCGGTTGAGCGGATCCAGATCCAGGGTGGAGCGCTGCGGCAGTGGCAGGAACAGACCAAGCGCCGCACCGGCCAGCATCAACAGGCCGGCGCCGCCAAGGGCAAATTGCAGGCCATAGAGATCGGCCGCGACGCCCCAAAGCCAGCTGCCCAGCGCCATGCCGCCGAAGGTTGCCGTCTGATAGAGCGACAGCGCCCGGCCGACGACCCAGCGGGGCGAGGCCAATTGCACCGAGACGTTGAACAGCGACAGGGCCAGCACCCAGCTTGCCCCGCCGATGAGCAGAACTGCTGCGGTGAGCAAGGGTGACGTGCTGCTGCCCGTGACGGCGGCACAGACGGCAAAGCCGATAAATGCCAATCGCACCACGGCTTCGCTGCTGAAGTGTTGGTGGAGACGGTTGCCGAGCAGAGCGCCGCCCACGGCGCCCAGGCCAAAGGCACCGAGCATCAGACCATAGGTCAGCGGGCCGCCCCCAAGCAGTATGGATGACACCACAGGCAGCAGGGCCATCACGGCGATGGCGGTGAAACCGAACACCGCGCTGCGCAGCATCACCTGGGTGATATTGGGCGACATGGCGACATAGCGAATGCCGGCCAGCATCGCCGCGCCCATGGTTTCGCGCGGCAGGATGGCCACGGCAATACCCGGCTTCCAGCGCAACAGCACGGTGATCAGCGCCAGGTAGCTCAAGGTGTTAATGGCAAAGGCCGCCGCCGCGCCGGCCGCGGCAACGACGATGCCGCCGACGGCCGGGCCGACGCTGCGCGACAGATTGAAGCCGATGCTGTTGAGCGCCACGGCCGAGGGCAAGTGATCGCGCGGCACCAGATCGCCCACCGAGGCCTGCCAGGAGGGATTGTTGATCGCAGTGCCGCAGCCGAGCAAGAAGGTGAATGCCAGCAGCAGCCATGGCGACATCCAGCCCAGATAGGTCATGGTCATCAGTGCGGCGGACACGGCCAGCATGAAGCATTGAGCGGCGATCATAACGCGGCGGCGGTTGAAGCTATCGGCGATAGCTCCGCCCAGCAGCGAGAACAGCATGATCGGCAGCGATATTGAGGCCTGGACCAGGGCAACCATATCCACGGAGGCAGCGATCGAGGTCATCAGCCAGGCGGCGCCCACGCTCTGGATCAGCCCGCCAAAGCTGGCCGCCAGATTGGCAAGCCAAATGCTGCGGAAGGTCGGATGTTCGAAAGGGGCGAGAGGCGAAATGCGTTCTGTCACCGGAGCACTCAAGATGAACTTCCAGAATGGCTCAAGCGTGCCGCCGCTGCAACCGGAGGGAGGGGGAAATATCAAAACTCCTGGCAGTCAGCAGTGGCAAGTTTGGCAGACTGGCCCCATATGCAGGCAATCGATTTGACGCCTTGCCTTATGCGTGTGTTCACGCTGGAGAATTTTTAATGACTGCCTTGTCCATTCTCGATCTGGTGCGCATCAGCCAAGCCACCGATGCGCGCGGTGCGCTCGACAATGCCCGCGATCTGGCCGCTCATGCCGAGAACTGGGGCTATCGCCGATTCTGGGTCGCGGAACATCATAATGCGCCGGGCATCGCCAGTGCCGCGACATCGCTGGTGATCGCTCATATCGCTGCTGGCACCAAGACCATCCGGGTCGGTGCGGGCGGCATCATGCTGCCCAACCATGCGCCCTATATCATCGCCGAGCAGTTCGGCACGCTGGCCCGGCTGTTCCCCGGCCGCATCGATCTTGGCCTGGGACGGGCGCCGGGAACCGACCAGCTGACCGTGCGGGCGCTGCGCCGCTCGCCGG
Source organism: uncultured Alphaproteobacteria bacterium (assembly GCA_963717095.1). GTDB lineage: Bacteria > Pseudomonadota > Alphaproteobacteria > Rhizobiales > Devosiaceae > Devosia. The sequence goes on along the minus strand of CAVQVF010000005.1, from coordinate 395,099 downwards.
AGAATGCCGAGAACTTCCCCAACGACGTGCTGGAATTGCAGGCCTATTTCGCGCCGGCAGCGCCCGGACAGCGCATTCAGGCGGTGCCCGCGGCAGGAACGGATGTGCCGCTGTGGATTTTGGGGTCGAGCACGTTCGGCGCGGTGCTGGCGGCGGAACTGGGCCTGCCCTATGCCTTCGCGTCCCATTTCGCACCGGCGCAACTGATGCCGGCGCTGTCGCTGTATCGTGAGCGGTTCAAGCCGTCGGAGCAACTGGCAGAGCCCTATGTGATTGCCGGTATCAACATCGTCGCCGCCGATACCGATGCCGAAGCGCAGCGGCTGGCGACGACGCAGCTGATGTCGTTCGCCGATATTTTTCGCGGCGCACGGGGGCTGAGCCAGCCGCCGATCGACGATATCGAGAGCTACTGGACACCGCAGGAGAAGGCACAGGCCTCGCAGATGCTGGCACGGCGGGTTGTCGGTTCGCCGGACACGGTGCGCAAGGGCATGGCGGCGTTTGTGGCGGAAACCGGCGTCGATGAGCTGATCATCGTCTCGGATGTGTACGATCATTCGGCGCGGCTGCACTCCTTCGAGCTGATCGCCGCAGCCCAGGAATAGGCCTATTCGGAGGCGAAGCGGTAGCCGATGCCGGGTTCGTTGAGGATCAGGCTGTCGTTCGGATCGAGCTTGGCGCGGAGTTGACCAATGAGGACGCGCAGATATTGCACGTCCTCGACATGGGCGACGCCCCAGACCTGCGACAGAATCTGGCGATGGGTCATGACGCGGCCGGCATTGGCGGCCAGCAGGGTCAGCAGATCGTATTCCTTGGGAGTGAGGTGAATGCGATTGCCCGCCTTGATGACGGAATGGCGGATGGTGTCGATCGACAGGTCGGCGATGGCGATGACCGGATTGGCAGGCGTATCGGCGCGATGGCGCAGGGCGATGCGGATGCGGGCCAGCAGCTCGCCGATGCCGAAGGGCTTTTCGACGTAATCGTCGGCGCCCAGATCGAGCGCATCGATCTTCTCGCTCTCGCGGTCGCGGGCGGACAGGACGATGATGGGGACTTGGGACCAGGCGCGGACATCGGCGATGACTTCCTTGCCGTCGCCATCGGGCAGGCCTAGGTCGAGCACCACCACATCGGGCGCGCGGGTGGCGATCAGGCGCTTGGCCTCGGCAACGGTCGTGGCTTCGATAACCTCGTAATCGACGGCAATCAGCGCCGGGCGCAGGAAGCGCTGGATCTGGGGTTCGTCATCGACGACGAGAATGCGCGGCTTGCTCATGGGGACGCTCCAGCCAGAGGCAGGCGGATGGTGAACCGCGTACCACGTTTTTTGATCGCGGGGCTTTCCGCCTTGATGGTGCCGCCCATGGCTTCGATGAAACCGCGGGCGATGGAAAGGCCGAGGCCCGTGCCGGCGGCGCGGCCATCGCCCTTGGCGCGGCGATAGAATTTGCCGAAAATGGCTTCCAACTCGTCGCCGGGAATGCCCTTGCCCTGATCGGTAACGCTGACGCTGGCAACGCCATCGCCAGTGCGGGCGAAGATGGCGACCGGGGCCTCCTTGCCGGCATATTTGCGGGCGTTGTCGAGCAGGTTGAACAGCACCTGTTCCAGCATGGCGGCATCGCCAAGAGCGGGCGCCAGGTTTTCCGCCAGGCTGATCTCGACCATGAGGTCGGGATGGACAGTCTTTGCCCGCGCCACCGCCGCGGTGATGGCAAGACCGAGATCGACCGGTGTGCGGCGCAGTTGCGCCATGCCGGATTCGATGCGGGTCATATCGAAAAGGTTGGTGACGAAGCGGTTGAGGCGGCCGGTTTCCTCCTCGATGGAGGCCAGCAGATCGGCGCGGCTTTCGGCGGGCATGCGCTCGCCGAGCTGGCGCAGGGTGGTGACGGCGCCGGTGATGGAGGCCAGCGGCGTGCGCAGATCGTGCGACAGCGAGGAGAGCAAAGCCGATTGCAGTTTCTCGCCCTCCTTCTCGACGGCGGCCTTGGCATTTTCGCGCACCAGCCGGGCCCGGTCGATGGCGATGGCGCCTTGTTCGAGAATGGCGGCGAGCTGGCGATCCTCGTCGGCGCTCAGGGCGCCGCGCTTGTCGTCCAGCGCAATACCGACGACGCCGACCAGGCGCTGGGCCGAGCGGATGGGCCGGAACAGGAAGGGAATTTGCGGCAGCGTGCCGGTGGTGAAGCCGGCCGGCTCCTTCTTCTCATAGGCCCAGCGGGCGGCGATCATGGCGGTTTCGTTCAGCTCGATATCGGGGGGCCAGGCCACCTGGGGCACCAGATCACCGGCGTCATCGGGGGCGAGCAGCACGATGCCCTGCCCCAGCGCCACATTGAGGTGGGTGGCAGTTGCTGTCAGTACATTTTCGAGGCCGTAGGCGGCGGAAAGGCGGCGGGAGAAATCGTAGAGCCCCTCGGTATTGCGGGCATATTGGCGGGCACGCTGCATCTGTTCGCGCAGCCTTGCCGCTAGCGTTCCGGTAACGCCGGCAACAGCAATAAAGATCAAAAGCGCCAGGATTTCATTGGGGCGGGCGACGGTGAGGGTGAAGAGCGGATCGATGAAAAAGAAATTGTAGGCGGCAAAGGAAAGACAGGCAGCGAGCATGGCCGAAAACAGGCCGTTGAAAGCTGCCGAGACGATGACGGCGAGCAGGAACAGAATCGAAAGATTCTGCAGCGCGACGACCTGGGAGAGCCCCTTGCCGATCATGGTGATCGCGACGACGGACAGCGTGGGAATGACGACGGTTTGTACCCATTCGGGCGGGGTACGGCGGCGCAGGAAAGTTGGACGCCGAGGCTTTGCAGCGTCGCCGGGGACCAGGTAAATGCCGATATCACCGGCAGAGCGCATCAGGGCATCGGGCAAGGAGCGGGTGAAGAGGCGATCGCGCAGCCTGGCCTTGGGCCGGCCGATAACGATCTGGGTGACGTTTTCCTTGCGCGCCAGGCGAATGATTTCGGTGACGTAGTCATCGGCGGTGAGGCGGCGGATTTCGCCACCGAGCCGTTCGGCAAGGGCGAGCGTCGCTTCGAGGCGCGAGGCGCTTTCGGCATCGGGCGTGGCGGCATTGGTGCGGGCGAGCGAGACCACCATCCAGCGGGCGTTGAGACCGGTGGCGAGGCGCGAGGCGGTGCGCACGACGCTTTGGGAGAGCTGGTCGGGACCAACGCAGACCAGGAGGCGCTCGGCGGTGGCCCAGGGACCTTCGACGGCCTGCTGGCGCAGGATATCGACCATCTGGTCATCGACGCGGTCGGCGGCGCGACGCAAGGCCAGTTCACGCAAGGCGGTGAGGTTGGAGGGCTTGAAAAAGCCATCGGCGGCACGCTTGGCATTGGCGGGCAGATAGACCTTGCCCTCATGCAGGCGGGCGATCAGTTCGGCCGGGGGAAGATCGACGAGCACGACTTCATCGGCCCGTTGCAGCACCACGTCGGGAACGGTTTCGCGCACCGGCACGCCGGTAATCTGGGTCACCAGATCGGCAAGGCTTTCAAGGTGCTGCACATTGAGCGCAGTCCAGACGTTGATGCCGGCGCCAACCAGCTCGGCAATGTCCTGATAGCGCTTGGGGTGGCGCGCGTCGGCATCGTTGGTGTGGGCCAGTTCATCGACGATGATGATGGCGGGCTTGCGCGCGAGGGCCGCGTCCAGATCGAACTCGCCGTAAAGTTCGGCATCGCGGGCAATCTTGCGCCGGGGCAGGATATCGAGACCGTCGAGCAATTGCGAGGTTTCGCTGCGGCCGTGGGTTTCGACCAGGCCGACGACTATATCGGTGCCTTCGGCCTTGAGGCGGGCAGCACGGGCAAGCATGGCATAGGTCTTGCCGACGCCGGGCGCGGCGCCGAGAAAAATCGTGAGCTTGCCACGGCCTTCGCCAGCGGCAAGCTCAAGAAGGGCCATTGGATCTGGCCTGGTATCGGCAGTTCGGGCCATTGCGGTCCTAGTTGGTTGGCAGCGCGTCCAACGCCAAGTTGAGAGCAAGAACATTAACACGCGGTTCGCCGAATATACCCAGGATTGGCTGGTCGGTGCCAGAGGCAACCAAGGTCGTGACGGCGGCAGGGTCGAGACCGCGAGCCGTGGCGACGCGGGCGATCTGCAGGGCGGCATAGGCGGGCGAGATATCGGGGTCGAGGCCCGAGCCCGAAGCAGTCACCGCATCGGCGGGAACCGGGGTGGTTTGGCCTAGTGCGGCCACGGAACCCTTGATGCGCTCCATCAGGGCCGCCGAGGTGGGGGCATAGTTGGAGCCGGTGGAACCGGAGGCATTATAGGGGTCTGGTCCGGTGGCGGAGGGACGTGGCCAGAAATAGGTGTCGCTGGTGAAGTTCTGGCCGATCAGGGACGAGCCGATGACGACACCGTCCTTTTCGATGAGACTGCCCTGGGCCTTGGCCGGGAAGACCGCACCGGCAACGCCGGTGATGGCGAGGGGATAGGCCAGGCCGAGCAGCAGGGTGAAGATGATGGTGAGCGCGATGGCGGGGCGGAGTTGGCTGAGCATGGTGGGCTCCTGAAATTGGGTATGGCGCGATGAAGCAAAGTTCACCGGAGCAATCCCCTCCCCCTTTGAGGGGAGGGTTAGGGTGGGGGTTCTGGTGTCTCAGCAAACTTGGTGCTCGACTGAGACTGCAGAACCCCCACCCTCGATCCCTCCCCTCAAGGAGGAGGGAGGCGGCGTGGATAACTCCGTGACATCAGATGATCCCGATCGCGGTGATGATCATGTCGATCAGCTTGATGAAGATGAAGGGGGCGATGAGGCCACCGACACCGTAGATCAGCAGGTTGCGCGACAGCAGGGCGGCGGCGCCGACGGGGCGGTATTTGACGCCGCGCAGGGCCAGCGGGATCAATGCGATGATGATCAGGGCATTGAAGATAACCGCCGACAGGATCGCCGATTGCGGGCTGTGCAGGCCCATGATGTTGAGCGCGCCAAGCTGGGGATAGGTCACCAGGAACAAAGCCGGGATGATGGCGAAGTATTTGGCCACATCGTTGGCGATGGAGAAGGTGGTCAGCGAGCCACGCGTCATCAGGATCTGTTTGCCGATCTCGACGATCTCGATGAGCTTGGTGGGGCTGGAGTCCAGATCCACCATGTTGCCGGCCTCGCGGGCGGCCTGGGTGCCGGTCTGCATGGCCACGCCAACGTCGGCCTGGGCCAAGAGCGGGCGCGTCATTGGTGCCGTCGCCGCACATGGCGATGAGGCGGCCGCCGACCTGTTCCTTGCGGATATAGTCGAGCTTCTGTTCGGGCGTGGCTTCGGCGATGAAGTCATCGACGCCGGCTTCCGAGGCGATGGCGGCGGCGGTGACCGGGTTGTCGCCGGTGACCATCACCGTCTTGATGCCCATGGCGCGCAGAGCGGCGAAACGCTCCTTGATGCCGGGCTTGACCACGTCCTTGAGGTGGACGACGCCGAGCAGGCGGCCGCTATCGGCGACGCCAAGCGGCGTGCCGCCAGTGCGGGCGACCTTATCGACGGCGGCGAGGAATTCGCGCGGAGCGTCGTCACGAGTGAGACCGGCGAACTTGAGAACCGAGTCGATGGCGCCCTTGCGGATCTGGCGGCCTTCGATATCGATGCCGGAGATGCGGGTCTGGGCGGTGAAGGGGATGCTGGTCGTCCCCTTGCCAGTGATGGACGGTTCGGACAGGCCGAAATCGGCTTTGGCGAGCGCCACGATGGAGCGGCCTTCGGCGGTTTCGTCGGCAAGGCTGGCGAGCAGCACGGCTTCGGCGAGATCGCGTTCGGCGACGCCTGCCACCGGCAGGAACTCGGTGGCCATGCGGTTGCCGTAGGTGATGGTGCCGGTCTTATCGAGCAGCAGGGTATCGACGTCGCCGGCTGCTTCGACCGAGCGGCCGGAGGTGGCGATGACGTTGAAGCGGATCAGCCGATCCATGCCGGCAATACCGATGGCCGAGAGCAGCCCGCCGATGGTGGTGGGGATCAGCGTCACCAGAAGGGCGGCCAGGACGACGGCGGACAGGTCGGTGCCGGAATAGGCGGCGAGCCCGTAGAGCGTGACCACGGCGATGAGGAAGATCAGCGTCAGGCCCGACAGCAGGATCGATAGCGCGATCTCGTTGGGGGTTTTCTGGCGCTTGGCGCCTTCGATCAGCGCGATCATGCGGTCGACGAAGGTTTCGCCGGGCTTGGTGGTGATGCGGATTTTCAGCCAATCGGAGATGACCTGGGTACCGCCGGTGACGGCAGAACGGTCGCCACCCGATTCACGGATTACCGGGGCGGATTCACCGGTGATGGCGCTTTCGTTGACCGAGGCGACGCCATCGATGATTTCGCCGTCACCGGGGATCAGGTCGTTCGTTTCGACATAGATGATGTCGCCGATGCGCAGGGACGCGGCCGGGATGACCTCGTGGTCGGTCCTGCTCCGGTCTTCGGGGAATTTCAGGCGCTTGGCGAACAGGTCGGACTTGGCGCGCTTGAGGCTTTCGGCCTGGGCCTTGCCGCGCCCTTCGGCCACGGCTTCGGCGAAGGTGGCGAAGAGCACGGTGAACCAGAGCCAGATGGCGATCTGGCCCGAGAACAAAGGCGAGCCAGTGCCGGAGACCAGTTCCTGCACCCAGAGCCCCGTGACGAGGACCGCGACAACCTCGGTGACAAAAATCACCGGATTGCGCAGGAGTTGGCGAGGGTCGAGCTTGATGAAGGCATCACGCAGGGCCGGGAAGATGATCGCCGGGTCGAACAGCGAAGTAGCAGCGGCTGTTTTGGTTGACATGATTATCTCACTCAGAAGGTCTGGCCGGCGAGCATGACGAAGTGCTCGACGATGGGCCCGAGGGCTAGGGCCGGGAAGAATTGCAGCCCGCCCAGGATCAGGATGACGCCGATCATCAAGCCGACGAAGAGCGGCCGATCGGTGGGGAAAGTGCCGGCGGAAGGCGCCGACTTGGTCTTGGCGGCCAGCGAGCCGGCAATGGCCAGGACCGGCACGAGGTAGGCGAAGCGGCCGAGCAGCATGGCAATGCCCAGGGTGGTATTGTACCAAGGGGTATTGGCCGAGAGACCGGCGAAGGCGGAGCCGTTATTGCCGGCTGCCGAGGTATAGGCGTAGAGGATTTCCGAGAGGCCATGCGGCCCGGCGCTCAGGATTTGCGAGACGCCAAAGGGCAGCACCACCGAGATCGAGGTAAAGCCAAGAATGGTCAGTGGCAGGATGATCACTGCCAGAACGGCATATTTCATCTCGCGGGCCTCGATCTTCTTCCCGAGGAATTCGGGCGTGCGGCCCACCATCAGGCCGGCGATGAAGACGGCGAGGATGGCGAAGACCACCAGCGCATAGAGGCCCGAGCCAGTGCCACCGGGCAGGATTTCGCCGAGCTGGATGAAGAACATCGGCACGAGACCACCCAGGGGGGTGAACGAGCTCAGCATGCCATTGACGCCGCCATCGGAGATGCCGGTGGTGACGGCTGCATAGAGCGCGGTCATGGGCTGGCCGAAGCGAATCTCCTTGCCTTCCATATTGCCCATGGACGGATCGACGCCCAAGGCGCTGACCAGCGGATTGCCATAGGTTTCGGCCCAGTAGATGGCACCGGTGCCCACGACCAGCAGGATGAGGATGACGGAGATGAACGCCCAACCCTGGCGGCGATTGCCGACCAGTTGGCCGAAAGTGAAGGCCAGCGCCATGGGGACCAGCAGCATCGAGATAATGTTGAGGTAGTTCGAGAACGCGTTGGGATTTTCGAACGGATGGGCGGCGTTGACGTTGAAGAAGCCACCACCATTGGTACCAAGCTGCTTGATGGCTTCCTGGCTGGCAACGGGGCCCAGCGCGATGGTCTGGTTGGCGCCTTCGAGCGTCGTCGCAGCCGTTGCGGCAGTGAGCGTTTGCGGCAAGCCCATGGCGACGAAGACCAGGGCCACGACAATAGCCAGTGGCAGCAGCACGTAAAGCGTGGCGCGGGTCAGATCGACCCAGAAATTGCCCAGTTCCTTGACGCCGGAGCCGATAAAGGCGCGCGTCAGGGCGATGGCGACAGCCACGCCGGTGGCGCCGGAGACGAAGTTCTGTACCGTCAGGCCCACCATCTGGCTGAAATTGCTCATGGTGCTTTCGCCGCTATAAGCCTGCCAATTGGTATTGGTGACGAAGCTCATGGCGGTGTTGAAGGCCAGATCCGGCGCCACGGCCGGCAGGTTCAACGGATTGAACGGCAAGACATTTTGCAGGCGCAGAATGGCATAGAGCAGCACGAAGCCGACGAGCGAGAACAGCAGCACGCCAAAGACATAGGCGAGCCAGCCCTGGCCCTTTTTCGGATCGACCCCGGCGATGGCATAAAACCCGCGCTCGACCGGGCCGAGGACGGGAGAGAGGAAATTACGCTCGCCGGAGAAAACCTTGGCCATATAGAGGCCGAGAGGCTTGACCGTGAGCAGGGTGACGATCAGCACAAGCGCGATCTGTACCCAGCCGGTGAAGGACATGAGAAAAACTCCAATAGCTCAGAACCGCTCGGGCGCGAGCAGGGTGACGAGCAGATAGACGGCGAGCGCGAGCGCCACCACGAATGCGATGATGGGAATGATCATCTGGGCCTCACAGCCGGTTCAGGCTGCGCGCATACAGCGCCAGCCCAAGGAACAGCGCGGCTCCCAACAGTAAAAAGACGAGATCGAGCATGATTGCCTCCATGATCCGAAGGCCGTTCATCGCGCTTTACCGCATTAAATCGCCATATGAATTGCGGGCGGGCGGTATAAGGAAAGCATAAGCGGTTTAGCCTAGGGGGCGGCCCTCACACCTGGATTTTCGGGTTGTACAGCAGGGGCAGGCTGAATCGAGATTCTGGTTTGCCGTGGTTTTTGGGAGCCCCAATCGGTCCCCTCCCCCTTGAGGGGAGGATTAGGGTGGGGGTTCTGGGCTTTCAAACAGGCCTATACCTCTGGATGAACCCTGCTGAGGGGTCAGAACCCCCACCCTAACCCTCCCCTCAAGGGGGAGGGGATCAGATTGGGGCTCTCAGTCGGTGGTGGTCATCGGTGATAGTCGGTTCCCGTTTCGGGCCTATTGCCGTGCCGTGGGGAGGTCGATGCCGTCGCGGGTGGGAATGTTGGTGAGGGCTTTGACCACGCCATCGATGAGCGGCACGCCGTTTTCCAATGCGTCGCGGCGGCGGGAGAGGGCCTTTTGGCCAGGCATGCGTACGGCGCCCATATCGGGATGGGGGCGCGAGCCCAGGCAGAGGCGGACCAGGGCCGAAGTTGTTTCCTGATAGGCGCCGGCGCCGGCGAAAAGTTCGGGATCGAAGACCTGGATGAAGGTGGCGGCGCCCCACCGTTTTTCCGCGGTATCGCGGCTATAGCCGCTCAGGCCCTGGGAGAGAGCTTCAACCATCAGCGCCATGCCATAGCCTTTGTGGCCGTGGTCGTGGCCGCCGGTGGGCAGCAGCGTGCCGGGGGGAACCTGGCTGAGCACCTTGGGATCGTCGGTGGCCCTGCCCTCGCTATCCTGCATCCACAGGCCCCCTGCCCGCTCGCCGTTCCGGTCGAGCCGTCCGGTCATGCCATTGGTGGTGATGGAGGAGGACATGTCGATCAGGATCGGTTCGCCCTCGGTGGGAATGCCCAGAGCGATTGGATCGGGCGTGAAGACCGCATCGAGCCCGCCGAAGGGGGCGACGGAGGCCCCCGACGGGTCCGAACAGGTAATCATGGCCATCAGCCCCTGCTCGGTGATGCGGGGCAGATAGGCTTGCAGGCAGGCGATGTGATGGCTGCGCCGGATGGCGACGGCGCCGATGCCGAAGGCCTTTGCCTTGGCCGCAGCCGTTTCCAGCCCCTGCAGGGTGAGCCATACCCCGCTCAGCCAGCCGCCGTCCCAGACTGCCACCGCGCCGCGGTCGCTGACCACGGTCGGTTCGCCATCGGCGGCCATGCGGCCGGATGTCAAATCGGCCAGATAGGCGGGCAGCAATTGCAGGCCGTGGGTGTCGTGGCCCATCATATCGGCTTCGACAAGGATCTCGGCTACAGGCTGCGCGCGGTTTGCTTGCATGCCGTGGCGAACCAGCAGGGCGGCGGCGAAGGCAATCAGTTCCCCGGCGTCATAGCGCGGCATAGGCAGCAACTCCGAATTCAAAAGGGCTAGACGGGTGGGGTCTGGCGGTGCCAGTCGGTGTGGTTCTGCAACTGGACACCGAGGCGCAGCAGGGTGGCTTCGTCGAAATTGCGGCCGATCAATTGCAGGCTGATCGGCAGGTTCGAGCGCGAGAAACCGTTGGGCAGGCACAGGGTCGGTGAGCCGGTGAGATTGGTGGGAAACACATTGCGCCAGATCGCGTTCAGCGCCGGATAGTCGACGCCCTCGATCGATACCGTGGCAGCGCCGATGCGGGGCGCGACGATGGGGATGGTGGGCGTTGCCAGCACATCGAGCTTGGTGAAGACCTCGGCGAAATCCCGGCAAATCAGGCGGCGGACGCGCTGGCCGAGCAGGTAGTCGGTGGCCAGCACGGTCATGCCGGCATCGAGTTCGCGCCGCACGTTGGATGAGAAGTCGTTGGCTTGCATCCGCATCCGGTCGCGGTGATAGGCGGAGGCTTCCGAGGCCAGGATCGCCAGTTCCGCGCCTAGCGCGTATTTGAGATGCGGCAGCACGACGGTTTCGACGCTGTGGCCGAGGGCGCGAAGGGTATCGAGCGAAGTCTCGAAGGCAGCGCGCACTTCGGGGTCGATGGTATCGAGGAAATAGTGGGCGGGAACGCCGATCCGCAGGGCTTCGGGGGGCTGGGCGGCGACTTCGCTATAGCGTGGCAGCGTCACCTGGGCCGAGCCGGGGTCTTCGGGATCGAAACCGGCCATGGCTTCGAGCAGGAAGGCGAGGTCATCGACGCTGCGCGCCATGGGGCCGGCGTGATCGAGCGACCAGGCGAGCGACAGCACGCCGCGCTTGCTGACAAGGCCATAGGTGGGTTTGAGGCCGGAAATGCCGCAGAGCGCGCTGGGCGTGCGGATGGAGCCGCCGGTATCGCTGCCGGTCGCGCCCATGCACATGCCAGTGGCGACCGCGATGGCGGAACCGCCGCTGGAGCCGCCCGGGACGTGTTCGGGGTTCCACGGATTGTGCGAGGGGCCGGCATAGTCGTTGTTGGTGGTGGGGCCATAGGCAAATTCATGGGTCTGCGACTTGCCGACCACGACGCCACCGGCAGCCCGCAGGCGCGCCACGGCGACGGCATCGCCCTCGGTCTGGCGGCCGGCCAGAACCTTGGAGCTGGCCGTGGTGGGCAGATCGTAAGTGTCGAAAAGATCCTTGATGGCGAGCGGAATGCCGGCCAGGGGGCCGACGGCGTCACCGGCATCGAGGCGGCGGTCGATCTGTCCGGCTTGGTCCAGCAGGCGCTGGCTATCGGCCCGCGCGGCAAAGACGTTGAGCGCCTTGTCCGAGCGGTCTGCGGCGGCGATAGCCTGGCCCACCAGCTGGGTGGCTTTCAGCGTGCGGGCACGCAGCTGCTCGCCGGCTTGGCGAATGCTCAGGGGTGCAGGGGTCATGGCTGCGCCCTGAAGACGAAGGCGGGTTCGACTTCGTCGACATCGACTTCATCCATGGCGCGGATCGCCGCGACGATGCTGCGGATGACGCCGGAGGCATCGTCCAGGCGCTCGGGCGTCAATGGCATATTGCCAACTTCGCGCAGCATGGCGTCGCAGGCCAGGAGTACGGCGTCGTCCTTGGTCTGCATGATCACAGGCCCCGTTGTTTGGTTGTTCGCCCGAGGCTCAGCAGCGTTCGGAAATATTTGGGCTGCACGGCGCCAACCGCCAGGACCAGGATGAGGGTCGCGCCCCAGGCAAAGTCCTTGAGGAAATTGCTGCCGCTCGATTGGAACACCAGATTGAGGCCGGTGGACAATAGCTGCAGGATGACGACGGAGAAGATCACGCCGACGATCTTGCCCGCGCCGCCCAGGGGCGAAATGCCGCCCAGAACGGCAACCAGAATGGCCATCAGCACATAGGAGGAACCGAAATCGACATTGGCGGAATTGGTCACGCCCAGGTTGATCATGCCGGCCAGACCGGCCAGCGCCCCGCTCAGGGCATAGACCGCCAAGAGCAGGCGCCGTGTGTTGATGCCGGAATAGCGCGCGGCAACGGGATTGGCGCCGTAGAGATAGACGTTGAAGCCGAACCGGCGCCCATGCAGCATGAAGGCCAGGGCAATCGCCGCCAGCACGAAGATCAGCGCCGGCACGGGCAGGCCGAGCAAGGTTCCGCGCCCGACTGCCGCAAAGGCCTCGATGCCGAACAGCGTGCTGCCGCCGGTAATCACGGTGCCGATGCCGACGAACAGCGTCATGGTGCCCAGCGTTGCCAGAATGGGTGAATAGCCGAGGACGGCGATCAGCACGCCATTGAACAGCCCGCACAGCACGCCGACGCCCAATCCTATTGCCAGGCCGACAACCGCCACCAATTCAGGAGGCAGGCCGAACTGGCTGGCGACCATGCCGGCCATCAAATTAGCGGCGATGATCGAGCCAAGATTGGCGGTGGCATTGACCGAAAGATCGATGCCGCCGGTCAGCAAGGTCAGGGCCACGGCCAGGGATAGCAGGCCGATGACGCTGGTCTGCAGCAGCATGGACTGAAGGTTTTGGGCGCTGAGGAAAATATCGGGCCGCGCCAATCCCAGCCCGGCGGCGACGAGGACAGCGACGACGAACAGCACGATGACATGCGGGCTCAGATATTCGGGCAATCTCATGGGCTGCTTTTCCCTGGCCTGGCTGGCGGTGCTCATGGCTGCGTTCCCTTCTGCCCCTGGAGGAGCCGGCCAAGCAGCGGCAGGCCGATGGCCAGCAGCAGCAGGGCTCCGATGGCAACCTTCTGCCAGACCGTCGATACGCCCAGCACGATCAGGCTGTTATTGGTGGTGACGATCAGCAGCGTGCCCAGCAGGACGCCGATCACGCTGCCGCGTCCGCCAGTGATTGCAGCGCCACCGATGACGACTGCGGCGATGACGTCCAGCTCGCCGCCGACCAGGGTCTGCGGATTGGCGAGACGGATCACGCCGGCGGCGGTCAGCCCGCCAATACCGGCGAGCAGCCCGGCCGCCGTATAGGCGAGGATTTCGATGCGTTGCACATTGATGCCCATGCGCGCCGCTGCGACACGATTGCCGCCAATGGCATAGAGACTTCGGCCAATCGTGGTGTAGCGCATCACGAAAAACACCAGTGCGGCAATGACCAGAAAGATCAGCACGGAGACATGCAGCCCTACCCTGGCGCCGTTATCGGCGGTCATGGACAGGACATTGATGCGCGAGAACTCCACCATGCCGGAAGGCACTTTGCGGATGGTATCGGTGCCGACGAAATAGAGCAGGAAGCCACGGAACAGGCTGGTGGTGCCCAAAGTGATGATCAGCGATGGCGCCTTGAGCACGGTGACCAGCACGCCATTGATGGCGCCGAGCCCGGCCCCGATCAGCCCGGCTATGGCGAATAGCGCCCAAATCGACAGGTCCGGGAACACGGCATTGGCCAGAACCACGGTGCCGTACATGGCCACGACGGCAATGGCGGCGAAGGATACGTCGAGCCCGCCGATCACCAGAACGATGAAGAAGCCGATGGCGAACAGGCCGACCACGGTGCTGCTCTTGAGCATGGAGAACAGGTTGAAGAAGGTCAGGAAGCCCGGATTGATGAGCCCGACGACAGCCACCAGCAGGATCAGGACCAGCAGCAGCATGGTCTCCTGCCGCAATAGAAATCGTGAAATGCTCATGACTTGCTCTCATTGATGATGGCCACGATTTCAGCAGCCGAACTTTGCGCCACCATCCGTTCCGCCGCGATCCGGCCATTGCGCACGACCAGCAGGCGGTCACAAAGCTGCATCAACTCGGGCAGATCATCGGAGATGACGATGATGCCGACGCCCTGATTGGCCAGATCGACGATGACATCGTGAATGCCGGCTTTCGAGCCCACATCGACGCCGACCGAAGGGCGATTGAGGATGAGCACGGCGGGGTGGCTGGCCATCCACTTCGCAAGCACCACGCGTTGCTGGTTACCGCCCGAAAGGCTGGTGACCGGGGCGCGATCCGAGGATGCCTTGATCGACAGCCGGTCGATCCACTGCATGGCCTCCTTGGACTTGCGCTGGCCGGTGAGCCAGCCAAACCGGTCGGTCAACTGCGCGGCGGCGCGCACCACGATATTGTCGCGGATGCTGAAATTGAGAAACAGGCCCTCGCTCAGCCGGTCCTCGGGAACATAGGCGATGCCACCGCGCAGGCCATCGGCCACGCTGCGCACCGCAATATCGCGCCCATCGATGCTGATCCGCCCTTTGGTGGCAGGCTCGATGCCGAAAATCGCTTTCGCCAAAGCGGTGCGGCCAGCGCCCATCAGCCCGGCCAGGCCGAGGATTTCGCCAGGGGCCAAATCGAAGCTGACATCGTGGAACTGGGTGCCGTCCGACAATCCGCTGAGAGACAGACGCGGTTGCGCCGGCACCGGGCGGACCGGGCGCTCGTAGCGATCGGATGAAATTTCCCGGCCGGTCATGGCGCGCTGGATGTCGGCTTCGCTCAAGGTCTTGAGCGGCGCGGAGAGTACTACCGAGCCGCTGCGCAGCACCACGGCGCGCTCGGCGATATCGGCGACTTCCTGCAATTTGTGGCTGACGAAGATGAACCCCATCCCCTCCCCGGCCAGGCGGCGAATGAGGGTGAACAATTGGTCGACCTCGCGGTGGGTCAGCGCGGTGGTCGGCTCGTCCATGATCAGCAGGCGCGCGTCATGGGCCAATGCCCGCGCGATGGCCACCAGTTGCTTATGGGAGACCGGCAATTCGCTCAGGTCCCGATCGAGATCGATGCTGACCTTCATATCATCCAGCACGGCGCGGGCCATGGCGCGGCCTTTGGCGCGGCTGACGATGTGGCGCCCCTGGCTGATCTGGCGTGGCAACCAGATATTTTCGGCCGCCGTCAGATTGGGGAAAGGGGCGAAATCCTGATAGATGATCTGCACGCCGGCATGGATACGAGCGGATGGCGGCTGTTCCGACCAATCGACGCCATCGATGAAAATCTTGCCGGAATCGGGCCGTTCGACCCCGGCAATGGCGCGGATAAGGGTCGATTTACCCGAGCCGTTTTCGCCGGCCAGCGAAATGACCTCGCCCGCCGCCACGTCCAGGCTGACACCGGACAATGCCCTGACGCCGCCATAGGACTTGGCGATATCGACGACGCGCAAGAGTGGCGAAGCGCCGGAGTTCGCCCCTTGATTGTCCGCACTGTCAGCCATGAAACCCCCTCGATTCAAATGATGCCGGGCCATGACCCGGCATCGTAGTTGCGTAAAATCGCCGACTTAGAAGTCGTACTGATCCATATTCTCGGCGGTGACGTCGACCCAGGCGGCGCCGACGACGACATCGCCCTTCACGGTGACCTTGTTGTAGCCTTCGATGCCCAGATCGTCGCCCGTCACGATCGGCTTCTTGTCCATGGCACGAACGGCGGCTTCCATCATCGCTTCACCCGCGAGCTTGGGATCCCAGAAGCTGATCATATCGACAGCACCGCTTTGCAGCAGATCCTGGGTCAGCGACACGAGGCTGGTGCTGACGACGGTGGTGGCCTCTTCGAGGCCCGCTTCCTCAATGGCCTGGCCGATACCGATCGGGTCATTGGACGAGGAGCCCTGGAAACCCTTGATATTGGGATAGGCCACCAGCAGTTCGAGCGTCTTGCGATAGGCGGTCGCGGCGTCTTCGCCGGTTTCGATCCGGTCGCCGACCAGGGTCATCTTGGGATAGGCTTCTTTCTGGTGCGCGATGGCGGCATCGACCCAGATATTCTGCGACACATTGGTCAGCTTGCCAACATAGACGGCGTATTCGCCTTCCTCGCCCATGCGCTCGGCGAGCTGATCCATCAGGTGAACGCCATATTCGGCATTGTCGAAGGCTTCGATATCGTAGTCCTTGGTGGGCTGGGTTTCACCCTCATGGGTGACGACGACGATACCCTGAGCCCGGGCCTTGGCGATGACCGGCTC
Source organism: uncultured Alphaproteobacteria bacterium (assembly GCA_963717095.1). Taxonomy (GTDB): domain Bacteria; phylum Pseudomonadota; class Alphaproteobacteria; order Rhizobiales; family Devosiaceae; genus Devosia. Next base: position 378,988 of record CAVQVF010000005.1, on the reverse strand, counting down.
AAGCGTTTGCGGGGAAATCGGGATGATGCCGATGGCGTCGATATCCTGGGCCACGAGATCTTCGATCAGCTGGGCCTGCAGGGCCGCGTCGGAGTGCGAGATGCCCTGCATGAACACCTTGATGCCCGGATGGGCCGCGGCATATTCGTTCAGGCCCTCTTCCAGCCGGCTCCACCACGGATCGCCCGCCACCTTGACCACGACGGCCATCGACTTCTGTTCCTGGGCAATGGCGGACGGGGCCGTCGCCAGAGCGGTTGCGCCGAGCAGGCTGGCCAGAGCCACGGCACGAATGCCCAAACCGACATTCAGGGTAGGCAATACAGCACGATTTTTCATTTGGTAGTCTCCCTTTTTACGAACTTGCCGAACTAATCGGCCACCCACTTGAGGATGTTCTCTGCAACGGCCACGACCGTTCCATTCTGGTTGACGACGGTTATCTCGCCATAACTGCGCTGCCGTTCCGGCTCCAGCCGGTTAACTCGGTAGCGAACTGTGATCGTGTCGCCGAAAAACACCGGCGCCACGAAACGGACCCGGTCATAGCCCAGCGACACGGCGGTCGCGGTGCCCAGCGCCGATTGACCGAAGGTCTCGATCAGGCGCGTCGAACCGGTGGACATGAAGCCGACCAGCAAGGCGCCATGGGCAACGCGGCGGCCGAATTTGGAGCGGCTCATGGCCTGCTCGTTGACGTGGTTGGACGACAGATCGCCGGTGATGCCGGCAAACATGTAAACGTCGGACTCGCCAACGGTTTTGGAAAAGCTGACTTCGTCGCCGATCGCCACGAAAAATTCGGTGTCACTCACGCTGCCTGCTCCGCGGTGAAGATAACCTGGTTGCGCAGAAGATCGTTCAGCTCCGAGGGATCGAAACCGGCGTCTTCAAGGATCGAGAGCGTGTCCGAGCCGGCGGATAGCGACATGGATCGCACCGGCGGAACGACGCCGTCATAGCTGACGGGGTGGCTGACCAGGGTGGCCGTCGCACCGTTGACCGGCACGGACTGGAAGGCGCCATTGTGGATTGCCTGGGGATTGACCATCAGGTCGTCATAATCCTCGACGCGGGCAAACCAGATTTTGCCGACTTCCAGGGCCGCGGCGAGATCGGCATAGCCGCGCCCGGCAAGCGCCGCGGCGGTCGCAGCCGCAACCCGGTCGCGCTCGACATAGGGATCGCAGCCCACCAGGGCCTTGAGCCCTGGATCGCCAAGCGCTTCTGAAAGCGCTTCCAGTGTCGTCATGGACAGAGCGAGGAAACCGTCCTTGATCGGGTAAACGCCATAGGGCGCCTCGTGATACCAGGTGGCCAGCCGGGCATCGCGCATCAGGGCTTCGCGGCCTTGGTTGGCGGCATGATAGGTGACGATGGACTCGTTCTGCAGGTCGATCGCGGCACCGAATAACGTGGCCTCGACGCGCGTGCCTTCGCCGCTGGACTGCCAGCGCGCATAGGCACCGGCTATGCCCAGCGCCATCAGCGCCGCGCCATGCTGATCGGCAGCGGCCAGGCCGACCGGCACCGGCGTGCGGCCGTCGCCGCTGACCGTGGTCAGGCCCGACATGGCCTGGACCAGCAGATCCTGCCCCGGACGGCGAGCGAACGGGCCGGTGGAGCCAAAGCCGGATGCGGAGGCATAAATGATATCGGGCTTGCGCCGGCGGACCGCGTCATAGCCGAAGCCGAGACGATCGAGCGCGCCGGGGCGGAAATTCTCCGCCAGCACGTGGCTTTGGTCCAGCAGGCGGTAAACCACTTCCTTGGCTTCGGGATGCTTGAGGTCCATGGAGAGGCTGCGCACATTGCGGTTGCCGCAGAGATAGAGCGCGCTGACACCCCCGACCCTGGCGACCCCTGCCCCGGCCCATTCCCGCTCGAAGGCACCGCCGCGCGGCTCGATCTTGATGACGTCCGCGCCCATATCGGCCAGGTACTGCATCGCAGCCGGGCCCTGAAGGTAGTGGCAGAAATTGATGACCTTCAAACCGTCCAGAACCAAGTTTCAAACCCTTTCGTTCGCTTTCCAATTGTTGCCTGAAAGCGCTTTCAGAACTATAAGGGGCAATCGCGTCCGCTCTGTCAACCGGCATCGCGCACAAACCCAATGGAGTACGACCAATGACCGAGCCCTGGCAGGCCGAAGCCCTCGCCCTGATCGCGCAGAAGACCCTGGAGGACGAAGCAGTCCTCGGTTCGGCCTTTCCTTATGTCACCGCGCCGGACGGCACTTGGCAGCTCATGCCGGCATCGCTGTCCGCCGGCTATTCCGAGACGGGATGGAGCCACGGCAACTGGTTTTCCGGTTTCTGGATCGGGCTGCTGCTGGCCGGCCATCTGCAGAGCGGCAATAGCCGGCATCTCGAACTGGCAAGGGAACGCTTCCAACTGCTGGTGCCGCGCGCCAAGGACGGCAATACCCACGATATCGGCTTCCTGTTCTGGAGCAGCGCCGTTCCGCTGTTCACGCTGACCGGTGACACACATTATGCCGATGTGGCGCTTTGCGCCGCGGACCGCCTGCGCAGCCGCCTCGTTACTACGGACCAGGGTGGGTACATTTCATCCTGGGGTCCGCTCTCCGATCCGCGCGGGCGGCGCAGTTCGGCCATCGACACCATGGCGAACCTGTCGCTGTTGTATTGGGCCGCCGATTATGCCGATGACGGCAGCTCCCGGCTGGCCGGCGAAGCCCATGCCAGGACCACTCGGGGCAGCTTCATCCGCCCGGATAATTCGACCTATCATGCGGTGGAATATGACCTGCCCAGCGGCACGCGGCAGCGGGGCTTCACGTTCCAGGGCCATGGCGATGAATCGGCGTGGTCGCGGGGCCAAGCCTGGGCCATTTATGGCTATGCGGCTACGGCGGACGCGACCGGCAAGCTCGAATACCTGGCACTGGCCGAGCAATTGGCCGCCTATTATGCAGCCCGGCTGGGGGAGCACGCGATCCCGTTCTGGGATTTCGACGATCCCGCAATCCCCAATGCGCCGCGCGATTCAGCGACCGCTGCCATCATCGCGTCAGCCTATCTGAACATGGCGGACCTGCATCCCGACAGCGGCCGCGCCGCATATTGGCGGCAGGAGGCGGAAAAGACCTTGCGCGCGCTGTGTGAGCATTATCTGGCCCGTGATCCGGCCCATCGCGGCATTCTGCTGCACGGTTGCTATTCCAAGCCGCATAATATCGGCACCGATAGCGCGGTGCTGTTTGGCGACTATTATTTCGCCGAAGCCTTGACCCGGCTGGCTTTCCCGGGGCGGCTGCATGCGCTCAGCGCTCGGTTGAGCGCAGCCCTTTAGGGGGCGATTGGCGGGGCGGCGCGGAGGAGCCCCGGATCATGATCTGGGTGGGTAGCTTGGTGGTCGCAGGCGGCGTCCAGCCATTGAGCGCCGCCACAATATGATCGGCCGCCAGCCGACCGATCATCGCAGCCGGCACGTTGACCGTGGTCAGCGGTGGATCGGTGTGGAGGGAAATATCGACATCATCGTACCCCGTCACCGAGACGTCGCGTGGCACGTTGAGGCCGAGCACCCGGCTCTCGGCGAGAGCACCGATGGCGAATGCGTCGGAGCTGCAGATGACGGCGGTGACATCGGGCTCCATGGTCATCAGGCGACGGAATGCCGAGCGCCCATTGGCCACCGAATAGGGAACTTCGGCAATGCGGCGCGGCGCCAGTGAAATGCCGGCGGTCTGGAACGCCGCGAACAGGCCGCGCCGCCGTGCCCGCTGACGGTCATTGTGGGGGGCCACATCGGTGATGACGCCAAATTCGCGGTGGCCCAGGTCGAGCAGCAGTTGCAGCACGCGGTTCATGGCTTCAGCGTTGTCGATACCGATAGCCGGCACGGCGAATTGCGACTCGTTGACATAGGTGGTGATGACCGGCACGCGGTATTGCCCGGCCAGGGTCACGGCGGCGGCGCTGACCATGTCGCCGACCAGCACGAGACCATCCACGCCGCGTTCGAGCAGGACCTTGATCTCTTCCAGCTCCCGGTCGCCATCATATTCCGAATTGGTGATGAGCAGGGTATAGCCATGCTCGCGCAGCCGCGACTGCAACGCGGCGGTGCCATTGGCGAAAACGGTCATGCCCAGGGTTGGAATCACCGCGCCGATCGTGCTGCTGCGCCCCAGGCTGAGGGCGCGCGCCACCGCATCGGGGGCATAACCGAGCGCCGTGATTGCCCGCCGTACCTTGGCCTGCAAATCGGGGCGAACGATTCCCGGATGGTTCAATACACGCGACACAGTCGCCGGAGAAACCCCGGCTTCGCGGGCAACGTCGCTGAGTTTTGGCCGTTTGTAGCTAACGTCTTTGGACATCCTGCGCCTTCATTTCAGCAGTTACCCATAGATTCGCCACGCGAGGCGGTCCAGCGCCGATTTCTATATCACGGCCACTGGCACGCCTCTTCAATGCTCTGTTCGAGGGAATGGTGGGTGAGGGTGACACCGGCACCAGGGTGGGGAGGGCTATTCCCTGGGATGCATTCACTAAACGTACCGGCTGGGCCGCCAAGGCGCATGTCGTCGTCTAGGACGAAGCCAACCGCAAGGGGCAAAGGCCAAGGCGATGATCAGAGCGAAACGGGCGTGGATCCTGTTGTACCTCTTCAGCCCGGGCTCAATCCCATCGGAATGGGCTCCTCAAAGCCGTCCGCCACTGGCGCCGTCGAAGAGATGAGCTTTTTCCATTCGCGGCTTAACATAGATTGCCTGCCCAGGGCGGAAATCGTGCCGGTCGCGAAACACTGCCATCAAATCGGTGCCGCCAAATTTGAGATAAACCTGGGTTTCCGATCCGGTCGGCTCCACCACGCTGACGGTAACGGGAATGCCTGAGTCTGCAAGCTCCAGGTGTTCCGGCCTGATGCCGTAGACTACCGCCTGGCCATCAATTGCCGCCCCGGTCTGGGTCAAGGGCAGGTCTACGCCATTGGTGGAGACGCCAACAGAACCATTAACCTTGGCTGTGCCGGACAGGAAATTCATCGCCGGCGACCCCATGAAACCAGCCACGAACAGGTTTTTTGGCCGGTCATACAGCTCAAGCGGCGTGCCGATCTGCTCGATGATGCCAGCGTTCATCACCACGATCTTGTCCGCCATGGTCATGGCCTCGATCTGGTCATGGGTGACATAAACCGTGGTGGTCTTGAGGCGCTGGTGCAGTTCCTTGATTTCGGCGCGCATCTGCACCCGCAGTTTAGCATCCAGATTGGACAGCGGCTCATCGAACAGGAACACCTGCGGATCGCGCACGATAGCCCGCCCCATCGCCACGCGCTGGCGCTGCCCACCCGAAAGCTCGCGGGGATAGCGCTCCAGGTACGGCGTCAGGCTGAGAATTTCGGCGGCGTTGCCGATCCGTTTGTCCACTTCGGCGCGGCTGGCGCGGGCCAGCTTGAGGGCAAAGCCCATATTTTGCGCCACGGTCATGTGCGGATAAAGCGCGTAGCTCTGGAACACCATGGCGATATCGCGCTCCTTGGGCGGCAGATCGTTGACGATCCGGTCCCCAATGATGACATCGCCGCCCGATATGCCTTCCAGTCCCGCGATCATGCGCAGCAGCGTGGACTTTCCGCAGCCGGACGGACCGACCAGAACGACGAATTCTCCATCCGCTATGTCAATGGAAACCCCATGCAACACCTCGACGGCGCCATAGCTTTTCTTGATGTTCTCGATGATCACGCGCGACATGGGATCCTCCAATCCGGGCCAGCTTGGCACTGGCGATTATTCGGCTCGACCCTGCTACTCGAACAGTTCGGGGTGTTCGGCTTCCACCTTGGGCAGTGAGCTCAATATGCCATGCAGATGCAGGCTCATGCTCTCCCCTGCCAGTACCGGGTCACGGGCATCGATGGCCGCCAGGATCGCCTTGTGCTCGACGATCAGCGGCGCCATCGACTGAGTATTCTTCAGCGTCAGGCTGCAGACGCGATCCATATGCACCTTGACGTTCTTGATGCTTTCCCAGGCAATCTCCGAGCCGACGCCGACGCAGAGTGTGTAGTGAAATGCCTCATCATAGCGGAAGAACGTGTCGCGATCGGAACTGGCCACCGCCAGCTCCTGCTGCATGATGATATTGTCGAGCTGGCGCCGTGCCTGCGGTGCGCAAAACTCCGCCGCCTGGCGTGCCACCGCCGTCTCGATCGCCTCGCGCACGAAACGCGCATCAAGCATTTGACGCACCGAAATCGGCACCACAGTGGTGCCGCGCTGCGGCATCGTCTTGACCAATCCGGTTTGCGCCAGCGAAATCACCGCCTCCCGGACCGGCTGCCGCGACACGCCATAGCGCTGGGCAATTTCGCTTTCCGAGATTCTGGTGCCGGGCCGCATCTCCAGCGAGATGATGGCCCGCAGCAATTCGGCACGCAGCTGAATAGCCACCGACGAACCCCCATCGGCGAATTTGAAGGTCGGCTCGGCGGTTATTTGACTGTTCACGGCTCGGATCCAATCCAGCGGCAAGTTTGGCAGCACGATCGGCTGCGCCGCAATTGAGGCGTCGTCGGCCCGACCGCCCAAAATGCATATCAGCCCATACTACCATTCGAAGAACATCCAGCAATCCGGAAAAATCCGGCACCCTCGCGATAAATCGGGTTGACGGGATGGCTTCGTATACTACCATACACTGAAAATCACGGTCTCGCTTAGGGATCTATAAAAAATAGGGAGGTCCACTTGAAGATCGCACGCGTGAATTTTTGGCATCTGCGCTACCCGCTGGAAAAGCGCTACGGCGATGCCAATGGGCTGAAAACGCACCGGGCTTGTGTCCTCATCCGGCTGGAGACAGAATCGGGCCTGGTCGGTTGGGGTGAGAGCTTCGGTTACCGTCCCGTTTCCCAATCCTGGGATGAAGCTGCAACCCTGCTGGAAGGCAGCAGCTTCCAGGAGGCGCTCAGCCTCGTAGACGCTATCGCCCGCTTCGATCTGCAGTTGGCCGGCGGCATCGACATCGCCTTATGGGATATCAAGGGCAAGGCTGCAGGCATGAGCCTGGCGAATATGTTCGGCGGCGCCTATCGCCCGGCACAGCCTGCCTATGCATCATTGCAAAATGTCACCGAGGCCGAAAACGTCATTGATGATGCGATCGCCGAGGCCATGCGCGCCATGGACCTGGGTTTCAAATCGCTCAAGATGAAGGTCGGCTGGCACTCGGTGGAAGCCGATATCGCCTGGGTCAACGCGGTGATCGCGGCCTTGCCCAAGGGCGTGCGCCTGGCGGTCGATGCCAATCGCGCCATGAGCCTGCACTCCGCGCGCACCTTCATCCGTGGCATCACCAATCTCGAGCGCATTTCCTGGTTCGAGGAGCCGCTGCCCAATACCTCGCTGCCGCCCCATATCGATCTGCGCAATTCCATCGACGTGCCGGTAGCCGGCGCCGAATCCATCCCCTTCGCCATGATCGAACAGGCTATCGCCATGCGGGCGATGGACATCATCAATCCCGACCTGGTGGGGCATGGCGGCTTTGAACGCTTGCGCCGGCTGTGGACGCTGGCCGAGGCCAATGGCGTGCGCCTGGTGCCCCATATCTTCGATGGTCAGCTGGTCCGGGTGGCTACCCTGCATTTTCTGGCCGCCCGTCCTGGCTGGCCGGAAGCGCAGAACCCCTATCCGGCGGCTCCGCTGGAATACGACATCTCGATCAATCCGCTCCGCGACGAATTGCTGGGCGACCGGCTTGCTCTCGACAAGGACGGCTGCGTCCCCATTCCGCAGGGCCCCGGGCTCGGCGTGACAGTCAACGAAGAATTGGTTCGCCGCTTTGCGGTGGCGAGCCGGTAGACAAGTCCAATATCAACAAATTCCTTAAGGGAGGAATGAATGAAGGGCCTTATCGTGGGAGCCATCACGCTCCTGATTGCGACGCCAGCATTGGCGCAACAGACCACGCTTACGCTTTGGACGCGCATGGCCGAAGAAGCGGCAAAACCGATGTTCGACGCCTTCGAGACGGCCAACCCCGATATCGATCTGCAGGTCGAATACATTCCCGGCGGCAAGAACCAGATCAACAAGCTGATCGCCGCGGTGGCCGCCGGCAACGCCCCCGATGTGGTCGCCCTGGACGTCGTGGCCACCGAGGCCTTCGTGCGTCTCGATGCGCTGCTGCCACTCACCGACATCATCGCCGCAAATCCCAACCTCTCCACTGACCTGTTCCCGCCCGGCCCACTCAAGACCGGACAGTTCGAAGGCATCCAATATGCCTTGCCCTTCGGCGGTGACGCGTCGGCCGTCATCTACAACAAGGCCTTGTTCCGCGAAGCCGGGCTCGATCCGGAAAATCCGCCAGCGACCTGGGACGAATTCCGCGAAGCGGCCAAGAAGCTGACCATCGACCGCGATGGCGACGGACAGCCCGATGTCTATGGTTTCCTCTTCGTGCCATCGCAGCCTTCGCTGACGACATTCCACTGGCTGCCTTATTTCTGGATGGCCGGTGGCGAGTTCAATGATCGCGCCGCCATGAAATATACCTTCGACAGCGAAGCCGGCGTCAAGGCGCTGACCTATCTCATGGACATGCAGCTGGTGGACCACGTCATTCCGCCATCGGCAATCGGCGCTCCGGCTGAAGCCGACCGGCAGATCGAACTGCTCCAGGGCCGCGTCGCCATGATCTTCGACGGTCCGGGCGTCATCCAGCGCACCAAGCGCGATGCCCCCGACTTCGAGCTGGGGATCATGCCGCATCCACGCATGACCGCGGACGGGCCGGCCGTGAGTTTCGCGGGTGGCGACAATATCGCCATCATGGCCAATATCGACCCCGCCAAGATTCCCGTGGCGACCAAGGCGATCGAATGGCTGACCTCGGTGGAGGGCCAGCGGACCTGGTTCGAAACCTCGGCGCAGTTGCCGGTCCGCAAGGAACTGCTTGAAGACCCCTATTACGATACGCACCCCAACGAGAAGACGTTCCTCAACGCCTTCATCAACGCCCATGAACCGCCCCAGACCAGCCATTATGTGGAAGTGCAGCAATATCTGCGCGATGCGTTCGAAAAAGTCTCGTTCGAGCTGGCGACCCCGCAGGAGGCTTTGACCGAAGCCAAGACGCGTGGTGACGAATTGCTGGTTCGCACCAACCTTCCGTGACCGCATCCGGCGAGGCCAGATACTGACCTCGCCGGGCCTGATCGTCAAAATGCAACGGGGCCCGCTGGCCCTGTTTTTGCCGGGAGACCCAGTCGTGCCCACCGCAATGCAATCAAATTCCGTCGGCTTGCCGATCAAGCGAGCGACCAGCGCTCATAGTTTTTCGGGTCTGTTGGACCGCTGGGCGGGGCTCGCTCTGGCGGCCCCGGCGCTGGTGATCATGGTCGGCCTGATGCTCTATCCGCTGCTCTATGCGATCTGGCTCAGCTTCGTGCAGTGGAAGCCCGCAGGCAGCACCTTTATCGGCCTGGACAATTATGTGCGCCTGTTTGGCGACAGGATTTTCTGGCAAGGGCTGGGCAATACCGCGTTCTACACGGTCTGGAACCTGATCCTGGGCACCGCCATGTCGGTCGGGCTTGCTTTGCTGATGAACCGGCCGACCTTCCTGGCGCGCGTCCTGCGGCTGACCATCTTCCTGCCGGTGATCATTTCCAGCGCCGTAGCGGCCATGGCCTGGATCTGGATGTTCAACACCGAATTCGGCTTCATCAACCAGTCGCTGACCTCGATGGGCCTGATCGAGAAGGGCATTCCCTGGCTGAATTCTCCCCATTTTGCCAAATGGTCGATCGTCATCGTCAATCTGTGGCTCGGCACCGGCCTGTCTTCCATGCTGGTGCTGGCCGCGCTGCAGAATGTGCCGCGGGACCTGCACGAAGCGGCGGCGCTGGATGGCGCCACCCTGTGGGACCGCTTCTACTACATCACCCTGCCTTATATCCGGCCGACGCTGCTGGTGGTGATGACCCTCAAGCTCATCGGCTCGTTCAAGACCTTCGATCAGGTCTTCATCATGACTGGCGGCGGGCCGCTCTACACCACCGAAACCATCCTGATCTACCTCTACCGGCAAGGCTTTGAATATTTCGACTTCGGCTATGCCGGCGCGATCGGCGTGGTGTTCTTCCTGCTGGTGGGCGCGCTCAGCGTCATCCAGGCCCTAATCCTCAAGGGAGGCAAGAAATGAGCGACATCGCGCCCTACGAACGCCGATCCCTGATTGGAACCGTGGCGACCAATGCCCTGACCATCATCGTGGCACTGGTCTGGCTGGCGCCCTTCCTCTGGATGATCAGCACGGCCATGAAGACCAAGCCGGAGATTTTCCAGAACCCGCCGGCCTGGCTGCCCAAATCCATCAATTTCGACAATTTCGTTTCGGCCTGGAATGCTGCGCCGTTTGCCCACTACTATTTCAACAGCTTCCTGGTTGCGATCGTGACCACTGCGGTCACCCTGCTGATCGCCTCGATGGCAGGTTACGCGCTGGCACGGTTGCCGTTTCCCGGCCGCAATGCGGTTATCGGGGGTATGCTCGGCACCACCACCATTCCGTTCCAGGTTCTGCTGATCCCATTTTTCATCCTGATGACGGCGCTCAAGCTGGTCAACTCACCAGCCGGGCTGATCTTTGCCTATGTCGTCATCTTCTTGCCTTTCGCGGTCTTCATGTTCCGCGCCTATTTCATGGACCTGCCGCGCGAGATCGAGGAAAGCGCCCGCATGGACGGCTGTTCCTGGTTCGGCGTCTATTGGCGGATCGCGCTGCCGACAGCTCGACCGGCGATCGCAGCGGTGGGTATCTATACCTTCGTGGAGGCCTGGAATGAGTTCCTCATCGCCCTGACCATGACCAACAACGACACCATGCGCACCCTGCCCGTGGGTCTGGCGATGTTCAACGAGAACGGCATCGGCATCAGTTGGGGCGAGCTCATGGCCTCTTCGTTAACCGCGACGGTACCCGCCGTGATCGTCTTCGTCATCATGCAGCGCCAGATCATCGCGGGGCTGACGGGTGGCGCCGTCAAGGGCTGATCGATCGCTTCACCACCGCCAGACAGGCCGGGGCGCTGTGCCTTTGGCCGGACTACCCATATTCAAGAAGAGAAAACAATGACTACAAATGTTTCCGTTCTGCATGCCATCGGGCCTCGTGAATCCGCAAATCTGGGCACGTCGGGGTTGCGGGAAGCCTTTCTCGTCGAGGCCCTGTTCGTGCCCGGCCAGATCAACCTGACTTATAGCCACTACGACCGGATGATCGTCGGTGGCGCCGTTCCCCAATCGGAAAGCCTGACCCTGGCCGGCGTCAAGGAAACCGGCACCGATGGATTTCTCGATCGACGCGAACTGGGCATCGTCAATATCGGCGGCGCCGGGCGCATCGACGTCGGCGGCACCTCGTACGAGCTCGCCTTCCAGGAAGCCCTTTATGTCGGCATGGGCAACGGCCCCATTGTCATGTCCAGCCTTCAGGCAGCCAACGCGGCGCAATTCTACCTGGTGAGCACCCCGGCGCATCGCGCGCTTCCCAATGTCCATATCACGCTGGACCAGGCCAAGAAGGTCAAGGGTGGCAGCGCGGTCGAGGCCAATGCCCGCACCATCAACCAATATATTCACCCCGATGTCTGCGAGAGCTGCCAGCTGCTGGTCGGCCTGACCATGTTCGAGCCCGGATCGATCTGGAACACCATGCCGGCCCATCTGCATGACCGGCGCATGGAGGCCTATCTCTATTTCGGCATGGAGCCCGACACCCGCATCTTCCACATGATGGGCGAGCCAACCGAAACGCGCCATATCATCGTCAAAAGCCATGAGGCCGTGTTTTCGCCGAGCTGGTCGATCCATGCCGGCGCCGGCACCGGCCGCTATTCGTTCATCTGGGCCATGGCCGGCGACAATATCAGCTTCACCGATATGGATAAGATTCCCATGGACATGTTGCGCTGAACGCCTGGCCCGATGGCGGCGATAGCCTTATCGGGCCAACCAGCCTCCATCCACGGGAATGACCGCGCCATGCATATAGTTGGACGCGGCCGACAACAGGAACACCGCCGCGTCACCGATATCGGACGGCTCACCCCAGCGTCCCGCCGGAATGCGCCCGAGTATGGCGGCGGAACGATCAGGATCGGCGCGTAGCGCCTCGGTATTGTTGGTCTCGATATAGCCCGGCGCGATCGAATTGACGTTAATGCCCTTGGCCGCCCACTCATTGGCCAATAGCCGGGTAATTCCCAGCACGCCGCTCTTGGACGCCGTATAGCTCGCCACGCGAACCCCACCCTGGAAACTCAGCATCGACGAGATGTTGACGATCTTGCCCTGGCGGCCGCTGCCAAACGCCCGTCTGCCGAACGACTGGCAGAGGAAAAACATGGTCTTGAGATTGGTGTCCATCACCTGGTCCCAGTCGCCTTCGGTAAAATCCACCGCGTCGACGCGCTTGATGATCCCGGCATTGTTGACCAGGCCGTCGATCGGCCCATGCGCGTCCCAGGCGGCGTCGAACATCGCCTGCGCCGCGCTGGTCGAGCTGAGATCGGCCTGAACGGCGACAAACGCCGCCCCCATCGCCTCCAGCAAGTGCGCCGTTTCGTCCATGGCCGAACGGCCCACGCCGATCACCTTCCCGCCGGCCCGCCCGACGCTGAGCGCAATGCCCTGCCCAATGCCGGTATTGGCTCCAGTGACCATCACTGTCTTGCCGGCCAGGCTGAAAGACGACATATCGTTCACCGCGGTTCTCCCATCGCTATCATCGCGCCATGCGCCCGCCAAACGTACCACGAAGAAATGCGGCTTGTGGCGAAAATGGCTGCTCAATTCTCGACATGGCGTTGGGATCGACGAGCGCCAAACGCCCATTCGTCATCGGACACATCTCGGGGGCAAGGCTTGCGGGACAGGAGCATCCCACAAACCTTCAGACCAGCGTTAATTAGTCCCTGACACCCTCTAGTGGCGGCCCGGCTACTTCGAGCCGGCGGGAAAGACGTTCAGCTGCGCCGGATCAATAGTGCAATAGACTGTGGTGCCAACCGGCAGGTCGATATTGGTGCGCGCTCGCAATGACAGGCCGCCGGTGGCGACGATGTAGTCCGAATAGCTGCCCAGGAACGTTTCCGAGGCGATCGTTCCGGTAAGGGCATTGGCGCCAGCCGTGGGTGTGGTCGACATTGTCACGCTTTCCGGCCGGAGAGCCACCGTCACCTTGTCGCCAGGCTGGACCGGATCGCGCACCGCGACTGTCAACTCGACCTGCGGCGCCACACGGATGCTGGCTTGGCCTGGCGCTACAGCGATGACCTCGCCATCGAGGAAGCTGACGGTCCCGAAGAAGTCCGCAGCGAACATCGTCAGGGGTTTGCGGTAGATGTCGCGCGCCGATCCCTCCTGTTCGATATAGCCGGCGTGCATGCAGATGATCCGGTCGGCGATGCCCATTGCCTCGCTCTGGTCATGGGTGATGTGAACGGCCGAGATATTGAGCGAGCGGATCAAGCTGCGAATATCGTCGCGCATGCGTTCGCGCAGTTTGGCGTCCAGATTGCTGAGCGGCTCATCGAGCAAGATTATTCGGGGCTCGCCGATGACGCTGCGCGCCAGGGCGACGCGCTGTTGCTGGCCGCCGCTGAGCTCGGCCGGATAGCGCTGTTCCAGCCCCCGCAGCCCCACCAGATCCAGCGTGCGGGCGACTGCCTCGGCGATTTGGTCCTTGGGCATGTTCTTGATGTTGAGCCCGTAGGCGATGTTCTGGAATACCGTCTTGTGTGGCCATAGGGCATAGGATTGGAAAACCATGCCGATATCGCGCTTTTCAGGTGGTACGAACACCGTGGAGCTGGCAACGGTTCGCCCACCCACGATGATCTCGCCGCCGGTTGGCCGCTCCAAGCCGGCGATGCAGCGTAACGTCGTGGTCTTGCCGCATCCGCTCGGTCCGATGATCGCCAGAATTTCGCCCTCGGCGAGTGAAAAGCTGATGCCGTGGACAGCCTTGAAGGCGCCGAAGGATTTCTCGAAGTTGCGAACTTGCAGCACAGACATACGTGAACTCCTGGCTCCAGGGTGACCGTCGTGGTCAGCCCTGCCCAATTGTGCTCTTGAGCATGCCGAAGCGTTTTTCAGCAGCATAGAGGATGACGAAGATTATGGTTGCCTGGAGCACGGCGATTGCGAAGGCGCGTGGTTGATGGCCCGAGGACATGTAGCTCCACAGGATTACCGGCAAAGTGCGCGTGCTGGAGCTGTACAGCAGGATGGTGGCGCTGATTTCTGTAAACAGGTTGATGAACATCAGGGTCCACAGCGCCGTCAGCGTCGGCCGCAGCAGCGGGATTGAGATATCCATGAAAGCCCGGCCAGGGCTGGCGCCGTTTACCCGGGCCGCCTCCGTCAAATCGTCCGATATCTGCACGAAGGCGACACGCGCCTGCCGCACGCCATAGCCGATGAAGCGAATGAAATAGGCGAACATCAGGATCGCCACCGTGCCGTAGATCGGCAGTGGCATGCCGACAAACAGCCACAATACGCCCAGTGCCAGCACCAGTGCCGGAATTGCGGTCGGAATGATGGTGACCAGTTCGGTAAGCGTGCCAAATGCGTTTCGGGTCGACTTGATGAAGTAGCCGATGACCACGTAGGCAAAGCTGAACACCAGTCCGCCCAGGACCGAATAGAGCAGCGAATTCTGTAGCGCGCTGAAGGTTTCCCCCGACAGCATATCCTCGTAATTGCCGAGCGTGAGGGTCTGCAGCGTGATGCGCGGCGTGATGAAGTTGAGAAACGAGCCCAGCACCAGCGTCAGGTATGGCAAGACCACGGCGACCAGGAAATACAGCACCAGCACGCCGGTAGCTGCGTAGCGCCAGCGGCCGAGCTGTGTCGGCTGGCTGCGGGCGCCTTTGCCGCCGATGGTAACGAAGCGGTTGGCGTTCTTCAGAATACGGCGCTGCCAGAGTGTGCCGAGCAACGCGATCCACAGCAGCATGGTGCCGGACGTAGCCGCCACCGTGGGTTCGGAGGGCGCGACCGTCATGTCGAGGAAGATGCGTGTCGTCAGCGTCTGCAGCCCGATAGGGGCGCCGAGGAGCGTCGGCACCGAGAAATTCTCGGCGGCCATGACGAAGGTCATAAGAAATACCGCCGCGATCGACGGCCAGATCAGTGGCAGGGTCATGTTGAGTGCGGTACGCAGCGGACTGGCGCCCAGCATATAGGAGGCTTCCTCCAGGCTCGCATCCATCGATTTGAGCGCCGCCAGGATCGCCACGAAGGCGAAGGCGGCATAGTGAAGCGCCATCACCAGCACGATGCCCGAAAAGGAATAGATGTCGAACAGCGTTTTGACGCCGGTCAGAGTGCGGAAGATCACGTTGATGAAGCCCGCATTGGGGGCGGCGAGTGCGATCCAGGCCAGAGTGGTGATGAGATTGGACAGCATCAGCGGCACGACAAACAGAATGGCCAGCAGGTTGCGGCCGGGTGCATCGGTGCGGGCGACGATCCAAGCGAGCACGCCGCCGATCAGGACGGAAAGCACGCCGGTGACCGTCGAGATCGCTACGGTGCTGAAGAATGCCGAGAGATAAGTGGGAGAGCTATAGACCCTGATCCAGTTGCCGATCGTAAAGGCGGCACCCGGATGACCGGGGGATTCGGTGCTGAACGAGCCGTAGATCACCAGCGCCACCGGTGCCAGCACGAGTGTTGCAAGGACCAGGAAGGTCAACAGCGATCCATAGCGTGCGAAGGGGCGCCTGAATGCCCTTTCGTCTTCCGTTTCCAGGGGGGGTGCGACATTCATGGCGATGATCCGTGCTAAGGGAGCCCGGCCAGGGCCGGACTCCCTGCCTGTCAGATGTTAGCGCGATGCGCCGATGAACTCGTGAAAACTGGCCATAAGCGCATCGAAATCGGCATCGGCCTTGTCGGGATCGAGTGCAAACAGCGTTTCAGGCAGCTTGTACCAGGGCTCCTTGGCAACGTCCCGCTGATCGGGATAAGCGTCGGTCGCCGGCGCCCCGCCGGTGCGGTTCCACAGCCCGTATCCTTCCTGGGTGAACGCGTATTCCTGGTAGAGCTTGGCGGCATTGGGGTGCGGCGCCGACGCCACGATGGCCTGCCCGGTCAGCGGGCCTACGCCGGGCGAGGGCAGTGTCCATTTGACGGGAGCACCCTTCGCCAACAGCGGTAGCAGGCCGGTTTCGCTGGCGTTGAACACGATGGCGACGTCGCCCGAGGCCAGAGAAGCCATAGCGTTGGCGGCGCCAGACAGAATACGCGGATGGAGCTCGCCGATCTGCCGGAGGAAATCCTCGCCGTACATTTGGTGCAGCGAGAACCAGTGCTGATAGGCGACGCCCTTGTCCCCCGGATCGGTGATGCCGGCGCGGCCGGCCCAGCGCGGATCGATCATGCCCTTCCAGTCGCCCAGCACCGAGGCCTCCTCATCGGTCACGAGGTCCGTGTTCCAGGCGATGCCAACCAGTGCGGTGCGCAGTGGATACCAGTAATTGGGATGCGTATTTTCGGGGGCGAAGGCACCGGCATTGGCGATGGTGTACTGCATCAGCAGGCCCTCATCGATATGCTCATCGAGCGAGCTCACGTCGCTATCCTGGATGATGTCGGTGACAAAGCGGCCGGCGCGCTGCTCGGCGAGAAAGCGCTCGCGCAACTCGCCCATGGTGACGCTATAGGTCTCGACCTTAATGCACGGAAAGTGCTGGTTGAAGCCTGCAATCTGCTCCATCTGCGCGTCCACCCACGTGCCATGATAGAGCATGACGGTACCCTCGCCGCATGCGGCCTCCAATACGGAATAGGGAACGCCAGGCATCGCCTGCTGCATATAGTCCCAGCTGGCTTGCAATTGGGGATCGATCGTTTGAGCCGAAACCGATGTGGCAAACATGGCAGTCGCCAAAACGGCGAGTCCGCCCCTCATCACAGAGTGGATCATTTGTTTCCTCCTTGTTTGATGAGAGGTGGCGTGTTTCGGTCACAGAGACCCCCCGCATTTCCTCTCTCATTTCATTGTATACCATTGCATGTGTTAGGACGCAAGAAGAGCATCTTCGTTGCGGGTAAAATGCTCCAATCCCCTGATGGACTTGAGGTATTGCGGATCGGCCCTAAGAAGACGCCGCCCGCTCGGCAATGGATCGGAGTGACCCGGCGCGACTTCAAGAGGAATGCGCCATCAGATTCCGCTGGTCACGCCAACGTCAATGCTACGTGCGTCGAAGGGATCGAGATCGACACGACCTTTCGGCCCTCGATAACTAGGCTGATGCCGTTGCACGCAAGACAGAGGTGCAGCGCCGAACGGGAGATGGAGATGATGGCCTGCAGCTTACTGCTGCAAGCGCGATAGTCAAACCTTGTGGCTGCCGGCGAACTCGGCGGCGCCATAGCCGGCACGGCGGCCGAAGACAGCACCGGAGGTCAGGCCAGATCCACCCGGATAACCGTTAAAGAACACCCCGCCGACCAGTTCGCCGCAGGCGAAGAGCCCCGGGATTTCCTGTCCGTCGGCTGCCACAACCCCGCCGGTGGGACCCACTTCAAGCCCACCGTAGGTAAAGGTGATGCCACCGGTCACGGGATAGGCACGGAACGGGGCGGTATCGATGCGTTGGGCCCAGTTGGACTTCGGCGGCGTCAAGCCGAGCGTGCCCTTGCCGTCGAGCGCGGCGGGATCGAATGGGGTGGTTTCGTCTACCGCCGCATTATACGCACCGATCGTCCGGACGGCCTGTTCCGGCGCCTCAAGGCCCTGCAACCTGGCAATCAGTTCCTCAATGGTGTCAGCCTCGACGAAATGGGCGTCGAAAAACCTGTATTCGCTATACAACAGCCCATCCACCTTGGCGTCGAAGATTTGCCAAGCGATCTGGTTCGGCTGGTCAATAACCGCCTTGCCCAGCTGTGCATAGGTGTAGTTGCGGAAGTTCTCGCCCTCGTCGCTAAACCGGACGCCATCGGTGTTGATCATGATGCCGAGGAAGTAGCAAATCTTGCGGTAATGCTTGCGCTCGCCATGCGGTATGTCGAGATTGCCGTATTCGGGCATGAAGTAATCCATCGGGGTGGCATGGCAGCCATCGAACCGCCCGTGCCGCCGCGCGCCCAGCCGGAAGGCGACTTCCAGCCCCGTCCCCGTATTGTGCGGGGTGCCGCGTACCTTGGCGTGAACCCAGTTCTTGCCGATCAGTTCGCGCCGCCAGTCGGTATTGGCCTCGAAGCCGCCGCAGGCGAGCACCACCGCTTCGGCCGCAATCCAATCGGTTTCGCCGGTCTCAGTACGGACCACAACCCCAGTCACCCGGCCATTTTCGGCCATCAGGTCGATCATCTCGGTGCTGTAGCGTATCTGCCCGCCCAGGCGCAGAAACGCGTCGAGTTCGGCCTCGACAAGGCCAACGCCCTCGTTCTGCGCCGCCAGCGTCAAGCCGCCCCAGAACACGTCCTTGCCGTCACGCTTGAACGACTGGCGCGAAAAAATCGGCTCGAACTTGATATCGTGCCCGGCCAGCCAGAGCATGGTCTCGTAGCTCCTGTCTATCAGGGCACGCTGCTCCGGGCTTAGCGGCTGGCCATCGTTGAACCGCAGCAAATCCTCGGCGAACTGGTCGGCGCCGTAGCACCCGAACTCCGCTGTCGCCAGGCGCGGATCCTGAGGATCGCGCAGCAGCGGCATCAACTGCTCCGTGGCGTTGTAAACGAACCGCATGGCTCCTGCGGTATATTTAGAGTTGCCGCCACCCAGCTCCGGGGCCGCCTTTTCGATCATCAGGACTTGGCGACCCGCTTCGAGCGCCGCTATGCCGGCGCAGAGTGCGGCGTTGCCAGATCCGACCACCACAATATCCCAACGCTGCCCCATGCGTGTCTCCACAACTGCTTACATATCAATGCATACAAGAGCATGCATATCTATACAAGCGAAAGTTGCCGCATGTTGCGCCTCCGGCACGATAGGGCAGGCAAAACGACGTATGCGACAGGACACCGTAGTATCCTGCTGTTGTGTACCGCCTTGGGAGTGGATAATGTCAGCCAACTCAAACTGGTCAGGCCGAATCCCTGGTGAACAAGCTAAGCGATAAACCGATGACAGAACGACTTCCGGCGCGGCCCGATCGCTCGCTGGCCACCCAGGTGTACCAGCAACTCCGTCAGCTTATTCACGATGGGACCATCAGCTCCGGCGCCCGCATCCGCGAGGAGGAGATCGCCCGCACCATGGGGGTCAGCCGTACGCCAGTGCGCGAGGCGCTGTCGCGCTTGCAATCCCGGGGACTGCTCACCACCATTAATGGTGGTCTCAGCGTGGTGGAACTCGACCGCCCGCTGACCATGGAGCTTTATGCCATGCGGGCCGTACTCAAGGGGGCGGCGGCGCGGTTCGCGGCCGAGAACGCCTCCGCCTCGGATGTGGCCACGCTGCGGCACATCGAAAACCAGTTCGATCATTTCGAGGGCGACGCCGAAGGCGTGGCCAAGGTCAACGCCGCCTTTCACTTGGCCATTAGCGAAGCGGCGCATAACCGCTACCACGCGCGCATGCTCGAAGAGCTGAACGACTATCTGGCGCTGCTGACGAGTACCA
This sequence comes from uncultured Alphaproteobacteria bacterium, assembly GCA_963717095.1. Classification (GTDB taxonomy): domain Bacteria; phylum Pseudomonadota; class Alphaproteobacteria; order Rhizobiales; family Devosiaceae; genus Devosia. The sequence goes on along the minus strand of CAVQVF010000005.1, from coordinate 359,351 downwards.
CCTTCGCCGTGCCCGGCCGCGCCGTCATGGCGCGAAAGGAGCATCTTGCCATCCTCACCGCGATCGAAAAGAAGGACCCCGACGCCGCCGAGGCAGCGGCGCGGGAGCATATCGGGCAGGCCTTGCAGGCCCGCCTCCAGTTGATGTTCAACTTTCGCTAGGTCTCGTCCAGCTAGGACGCCGGTTCTGCCAGCGTTGTCACCAGATTGCGGAATGCATCGACGATGATCCGGGCCGAGGGCCCGACCACAACGGTACTGTCCTCGCTCTCGATCACCGCTGGCCCCGCGATGCTATCCCCCGGCTGCAATCGCTCCCAGGCATGTATCGCTGCCGGCAAGTATGCGCCGCTTTCACGGAAATATACATCACGCCGGTCATCCTGCGATGCACGACCGCTCACCGTGGCATCCTTGATGACAGTGCCGGAGGTCGCCGAAGGCGCCGTCATGTTAACGTGCCAAGTGACGATCTCAGCCGGCAAGGCATCGAGGGCCAATCCAAACACCTTGGCGTAGCGCTCTTCGAAAGCCCGCCGGATCGTCCCCTCCGTCCATCCGGCGATATCGGCCGGGGTTAGGGTCACCTGCAGTTCGTGCGCCTGGCCGGCATATCGCATGGTGATACTGGGCCGCGACACGCAATCGTCGCGCCTCGTGCCCGTCGTGCTGAGGTTGGCGAAGCACTCGTCCTCGAGTTCGGCGACAATATCCCCGGCTTCGACCGCACCGATCTCGTTCAACAAGACCGGCCAGCTCCGGCTGACACTCATACTGCGCGGGCTCATGAGCAGGCCGAACGCCGACAACGTCCCTGCCCCCCAAGGATAGACGATGCGGCCGATTCCGAGGATGCGGGCCAGCTCATAGGCGTGCACCGGTCCGCCACCGCCATACGCGACAATGGTGTAGCCGCCCAAATCGCGGCCACGCTCAGCCGAATAGATGCGGATGGCATTCACCATATGGCTGTTGACCAGATCGAAGACGCCGGCGGTGGCCGCGCTTTCGTCGGTATCGAGCGCCGCCGCCAGCCGGCCCATGGCGGCGCGGGCGCTGGCCTTGTCGAGGCTCAGGGCGCCGAAGCCGAACACCGCCGGGCTGAGGGCGCCAAGCAGCAGATTGGCGTCGGTGATGGTGGGGTCGAGCCCGCCCCGGCCATAGCATGCCGGTCCCGGTTCGGCCCCGGCACTCTCGGGGCCCACCTTGAGCAGGCCCAGCCGGTCCCGGGAGGCGATACTGCCACCGCCGGCGCCGATCTCCAGCAGTTCCACTGTCGGTATCTGCAAAGGCAGGCCGCTGCCCTGGCGGGCACGATCGACGCGCGCCGCTTCGAACCAAGTGGACATTGCCGGCATGCCGTCGTCGACGAAGCTGATTTTCGCCGTGGTGCCGCCCATGTCAAACGACAGGACATGGTTCAGGCCAAGCTGGTCGGCCATGAAGATGGCGGCGCGCACGCCGGCAGCCGGGCCGGATTCGATCAGCCGCACCGGCAGCCGGATCGCCGTTTCGACGCTGCAGACGCCACCGTCCGACAGCATGATCTCGACTTCGCCGGTATAGCCGCGGGCGCCGAGTTGGTGGGTAAGCTGCCGCAGGTAGTCGCGCACCAGCGGCCGCACATAGGCATTGGCCACCGTGGTCGAAGTGCGCTCGAATTCGCCGGCCTCGCGCGACACCTCGCTTGAGGTCGAAACATCCAGGTCAGGATGGTGCACCGCGAGATGGGCCTTTATGGCCTCCTCATGGGCTGGATTGCGGTAGCTATTGATCAGGCACACGGCAATAGAGGTCACCCCCTGCGCCTTGAAGGTTGCCGCCGCCTGGTCGACGCTGGCCATGTCGAGGGCCGTATGCACCGTGCCGTCCGCCCGCATCCGCTCCTTCGCCTCGAGCCTGAGCGCCCGAGGCACCAGCGGCTCGGGCTTATCGAGGTAGAGGTCATACAGATCGTAGCGATATTCCCGGCCGATCTCGATCACGTCGGCCATGCCGCTGGTGGTGATCAGGCCGATATGGGCGCCTTTGCGCTCGATGATGGCATTGGTCACCAGCGTGGTTGCGTGAACGATGTAGCCGATATCGGCGATGGAGATGCCGACCTGCCGGATCAATGCGTCCAAGCCCTCGAGAATACCCCGGCTCGGCTCGCTCTGGGTGGTCAGGGTTTTGAAGCGATGGAGCTGGCTTCTGGCCGTATCGGCGAGTACCAGATCGGTAAAGGTGCCGCCGACGTCGATGCCGATGGCATATGGTTTTTCACGCACTAACATTGCTCTTGTCTTTCTCGGTCAGGCCGTCGGCCGCTACATATCCTGCTTGCCGATCGCTACTGATGGCAGCCGCGTCGCGTTCTTGGGGCATCCCATATCCGCCGCCGCCCGGCGTCACGATGGTCAGCACGTCACCCGGCGCCAGCACCGACTGGCCTTTGGTTGGAATGGTGCCGCGGCGGCCGTTCAACTGCAGGTCCGAACGTCCCCCATCCTGGCCGCCGAACAGTCCCGTGGCGCCCTGGTTTATCCTGTCCATGCGGATCGACAGCCGGATGTCGGTGTCGTGTGCATTCTCGATCTGCAACCGCATGCCAAGGCCGCCACGATAACGCCCCTCGCCCCCAGTTCCGACCGCTAACGCCTTCTCGCGCACCAGCAGTTCGGTTTCGCGCTCCATGGCCTCGATAGGTGCGCCGCCGGTATTGGAGGGGAACGGCGTGGCTGAAAGACCGTCCTTGGTGGAGCGCGCGCCGAGTCCGCCGCTCGTGAAAAGCAGGAACGAATAGGCCTTGCCGTCGGCGCGCCGTCCGTTGAACACCGTGCGATTCGACGGTGAACCGCAGCCTGAAATCACCCGGTCGGGGGCAGCCGGCGCCAGTGCCGACATCAGCAGCGAACCGATATAGTGACCCGATTGCGAGCGGGCGTAGACCGGTGCGGGATAGCGCGCGTTGAGCAGGGATCCTTCGGGCGCGGTGATCGTCACCGGCCGCATTGACCCATCATTGTTCGGGCCGGCCGGATCCAGCAGGCATTTGAGCGTATAATGGCTATAGGCCCGCGTGTAGTTGAGAACGCTATTGATGCCGGCGGCGACCTGAGCTGAGGTACCGGCATAATCGACCAGCATCTCGTCGCCACGGATGGTCACCGTGGTGCGGATGGTCAACGGCATGTTGAAACCATCGGTGATCACTTCGTCGCTATAGACACCATCTGGCATGGACGCGATGGTGTCGCGCACGGCGCGCTCCGAACGGTCGAGGATAACTCGCCCCAGGCCGTCGATATCGCTAAGTCCGTATTCGGCCATGATCTGCAGGACGCGCTCCTCGCACAACTTTGCGCAGGACACCTGGGCGAAGATGTCGCCTATGACCTGATCGGGAATGCGCACGTTCTTTTCGATCAGCCGGACGATCTGGGTGACCGGCTTACCCGCTCGCATCAGGTGGGTCGGCGGAAAGATGATACCTTCCTCATAGACCTCCTTGGCGTCGGACGGCGCCAAACGCCCGCCGATATCGGGCACATGGGCCGCGACGGCGATAAACCCCAGGCATTTTCCCTCGCGGAACAAGGGACGCACCGTGGCCACGTCACCGGCATGCCCGGCGGCAATCCACGGATCGTTGGTCAACACTACGTCGCCCGGCGACCAGCTTTTCAACGGAAAGACTTCGAGCGCCGCCCTTACGGTGGTACCGATCGCCGGCCCCAACGCCCCGACGCCCTGCTTGGTCTGAATCAACCCTGTACCGGCGACGTCGGTGAGCAGCACGGTGAAGTCGCGTGAGTCGCGAACGATCGTGGAGAAGGCCGTCCGCATCAAAACGGTCGCGGCTTCATCCACCACTGACTGCAGCCGTGTCCATAGGACGGCAAGCAGCACGGGATCGGAAAAATTCATGGTATCAAACCCTTGCTCAGGCCGCTGGCGCACGGCCGATAGAAATGGAACGGCGGTCGGCCCGGGCGCCAGCGAACGGGGCGCCTTGCTAGACCAGGATTTTGCCGTGCTCGATGACCTTCTCGTCGCCGATATAGACGGTCGGCTTGAGACTGACGCCATCGAGATGCAAGGCGCTACGGTACTTGCCACCCAGCATCGCACCGGTGCCCAGCGCGAAGTGGATCGAACCGAGGATTTTCTTACCTTCGCGATGCGGGTTGCCATCGACACGCGCCTGCGGATTGATGCCGATGGCAAACTCCCCGATATAGCGCGAATATTCATCGCCTTCATTTTCGATCAAATCGCGCAAGGCCGCCGCCACGGTGCCGCCTTCGATGCTGACGCATTTGCCGGCACTCATCTGCCAGCGGATCGGCTCATCCACATAGCCTATCCCCTGCATCCAGCGGTCGATGACGATGACTCCCTCGAACGATTCCTCGATCGGGCAAGTGTGGCATTCCCCATCGGGGAACATGCGCCGGCGTTCGCCCTGCCATTCGCCACCACGCGGGATGATGCCGTCGCTAACCCGGATCGGCCGGTCCTCGACGGAAAAGCGAACGTCCATGCCGAACTCGCTGGTTACACGGACCTGTGGCGTCTTCTCAAGGCGGCTGCGAAACTTTTCGCCGATGGTTCGGACTTCCAGAGGATCGGCGGTTGCCGCACCGCGAATGAACACCTCTTCACTGACATGGGAGAGGCCAAGATAGCGCGCATGGCCTTTTTCCAGAGCATCCTGGATCGCCTTGGTGTGGGTGATCGATTTCGAAACAGCGCCGAAGATCACGTCGGCGACCATGCAGGCAGCCTCCACGGTCCTGGTCGGCTCGTTGCCGTGGATCGTCTGCATCGGCATCTCGATGATGTTGGGCACGCCGCCGGCGCTCAACACCTCTCCGGCAATCGCGTGAGTGATGTAGGGGCTGACATCGGCGTCGGTGATGATGACCACCTCGTCACCGGGCTGCACCCATGCGGAGTCCCGCACGATGCGGCTTGCCGTTCTGATGATGTAGCTGAGCCGGCCGATCTTGTCGGCAGAATCCGCGCGTTCTTCGATATTCATCCCATTCCTCCAGAGCCATTATTGGCGCGATTGCACGCTATTGTATGCATTAAAATACACGAATACCCTCTTTGCGCAAGCTCCCCGCAGGCGGCGTCGCCCTCGTCACCGGCCGGTGAATCAGCATCGAACGCAGGCTTTGAGATGCGCCTCCAGTATGGAGCATCGATCATCGGCGGGGCCTCCCGCTAGAGCAAACCATTGCGGATAACGAACGGGACCTGGCTGAACACCCGCCGACTATCCACTCGATGGACGCAATGCGACGATGGATCGTGGCCATAGCTAGGCATCGGTCGCTGCCGCGGATGGATGCCCCCGGAAACGCGAGGCAAGGGCGGGGCCGAAGAGGAACAGCAGACCAATGAGCAGCAGCACGGCGCTGATCGGGCTGGTGACGAAGATCGCCGGATCGCCGGAGGTGATGGTCATCGCCTGCCGGAAGGATTGCTCCATCATGTCTCCCAGCACCAGTGCCAGCAGCAGCGGCGTCAGCGGCACCGAGAAGCGCTTGAGTATGTAGCCGAAGATGCCGAAGCCGAGCAGAAGATAGAGCTGGAAGGTCGAATTGGTCACCGGATAGGTGCCGGCTGCAGCAATGACGACGATGGTCGGCAGCAGCACCGCCATCGGGATCGCAAGCATACGGGCGAAAACGAAGACCAGCGGCAGGTTGAGGATCAACAGCATGACGTTGCCGAAATACATGCTGGAGATGACGCCCCAAACCAGGTCCGGGTGCTGGACCATCAGCAGCGGCCCAGGCTGGATACCCCAGAGTACGAAAGCACCCAGCAGGATCGCCGTGGTATCGGAGCCGGCAATGCCCAGCGAGAGCAGCGGCACGAAGGCTCCGCTGGTCGAGGCATTGTTGGCGGTCTCCGGCCCGGCGACGCCTTCGATGGCGCCGTGCCCAAACTCTTCAGGATGTTTGGAGAGCCGGCGTTCGAGCACATAGGAGAGCGCGCTGGCGATGGTCGCTCCCGCGCCGGGCAGGACGCCAACGGCGAAGCCGAGCAAGCTGCCACGCAGGATCGGCGGCGCCGAACGGCGCCATTCATCCCTCGTCACCCAGAGCTTGCCAGTGATCTTTATCGCCTCGAAATTGCCGGCGAACAGCCGCTCCACCCCGAAAAAGGCTTCGGAGATGGCGAACAGGCCAATGACCACGGTGACGAAGCTGATACCGCCCAGCAGTTCGGGGACGCCGAAGGTGAAACGCTGCACGCCCGTCTGCATATCGGTGCCTATAGTGCCGATGGCGAGGCCGATGGCGACCGAAAGCATCGCCTTACCCTTGGATTTGCCGGCAAGGCCGCTGACGGCGCAGAGCGCGAAGAAGGCAAGCGCAAAATATTCGGCCGGACCGAATGCCAGCGCCACCGAGGCCAGCGGCGCGGCCACCAGTGTCAGCAGGATAATACCGATGGTGCCACCGATGAACGAGCCGATGGCCGAGATCGCAAGCGCCGCGCCGGCGCGACCCTTTCGCGCCATGGGATGGCCATCGAGCGCGGTCATCGCCGAGGAGGGGTCGCCTGGGATGTTGATCAGAATCGAAGAGATCGAGTTGCCGTATTGCGAGCCGTAGTAGATACCGGCAAGCATGATGATGGCGGTGGTCGGGCCCAGGCTGTAGGTGACCGGCAGCAACAATGCCACGCCGGCGGACGGACCGAGGCCGGGCAACAGTCCGACCACGGTGCCAAGCACTGTGCCGATCAGCAGGAACAGCAGGTTCATCGGCTCGATGGCGACCGCGAAGCCGGAGAGGATCTGGTCAAGCATAACGTATCCAATCAACCGATGCCCAGAATGCCGCGCGGCAATTCCAGTTTGAGGAGCGAGTGCAGGAGCAGGTAAATGCCGCCGCTGATCAGCAGCGCGCTAAGCACGTTGGCGACCCAGCGGCCTCGATTGAGGAATGACAGCATGACAAGGAGAAAAGCCGTGGTCGAGACCACGAAGCCCAGCGGCTCCAGCCCGATGAAATAGAGCAGCGTAACGACGGCAAGCAAGGCGAGAGACTTGAGATGGACCGGCTCCTTGATCGATTCGAGCTCCATGTCCTTTTCAGTGGCGTTCCAGCGCTCGAACGCCATCAGCACCACGCCGACCAAGCCGAGCCCGCCGACCATCAGCGGGAAGGCCGAAGGCCCCAGCGCCTCGTAGGGGACCTTTGGAACGCGCAGTGCGAGAACCAGGAAGCCCACCACGGCAATGGCGGAGACGCAGATGAAGATGCGCTCTGCCCAATGGTTCGTCATCGACGTCTCCTCCCCCGAAATCACGCTATGGACAGACGGCCGCCTCAGTTGTCGAAGCGGCCGTCATCGTGCCCTCAATCCAGCGATTGCACGAGCGTCTGGAACTCATCGTCCGTCAGTCGCCGTTTGCGCGAAACGGCTTCGGCGGTGACACGGGTGACGAGATCGGGAATGCGGTTGTCCGAGACGGAGAGACCCATTTGTCCGAGCTTGGCCCTGACTCCGACGACGCCGACGCCGCGGCCCATGCCGACCTGCAACTTGTGGCCGACCAGCGACGGGCTGAACGGAAACTGGATGCTCTCGTCCTTGGTTATGGTGCGCATGATGTGATCGCGCTTGTACATCCAGTTGCGATCGGCAACGACGGGCTTCTGCTCATGCACTGAAATGCCGGTCATTTCGGCAAACATGAAGGAGGCTTCGGTCAGTTTCTCGGTGACGATGCCGGTGTCCTTGCGGTAGAGGCAGAGCAGCGCCATCACCACCTCGGCCAGCGGGGCGATACCCGAACGCGCGGGGTCGGCACCGTTAATGATCACTTCGGCGCCGCCGGCACCGGCCTCGAACGCGGCCAGCGTATTGGCGGTCGCAAGACCGAAATCATTGTGGCAATGCACCCGCACCTTGGCACCAGCCTGCCTGATGGTCTTGACGATGTGGCGGATCAACTCGGGTTTTGCGACCCCCACGGTGTCGTTGAGAAGAATGGTGGTCGCGCCCAGTTCGACCGCCTTGGTGCTGGTCTCAAGCAGGAAGCAGAGATCGGTACGCGGCACATCGGTGAAGCCAAGCGTCACCTTGGGCGCGCCTTCATCAAGCGCATATTGCACTGCGTTCAAAGCGCTCTGCATGACGTCGTTCGAGGTGACGCCCTCTTCACCCATCGCCCATTTACGCGGCGTCGTGATGGAGGGATGGACCAGATCGGCGCCAGAGCGCACCGCATCCCGGATCTCACCCTTCCAGTCGGCGAAGCCATAGGGATTGTAGGGGCGGCATAGGACCTCGAAGCGAGCCTTCACACCGGCGGCCCGGCAGGCATCGATGACGTGCTTGGCGCCCTGGGTGTGGATCTGGATGATTGGCACGTTGAGAGTGTCCAGCATCTGGGCCATGACGACCTTCTGCGGGATGGTGAGATCTACGTCGTATACAACCTCTTCGCGCAGCGTGATGTCGACGAGTTCGATCGTCTCCGCCAGATGTTCGTTCTTGGTGATTTCGGGTGCGTAATTCGCATCGCCGACATAAATCTTGTCCTGCTTCATGGCTTTTTTCCTATCCGCGCATTATGCGATCGACCGACCGCAGTCATCCTGCCCATTCGGCGGAGTTCGACATGGGCTCTATTTGGTTGTGTGGCCGCTCCGGCGCCGGGCTGGAGCAGGCGAGCGTCCATGGGGAACGTGGGTCAGTTCATGCCTAGATCGGCGATGATGGCTTCGACGTTCTTCGAAAAATCCGCCCAATAGGCCGTACTCTCGCTGCTGTTCAGATACAGCGGATTGAGGTTGGTATTGATCGCGGTTGTCTTCCACTCGTCGGTCACGAACACCTTGGCGAACACCGAGTCCCAGAAGGCGACCTGTTCGGCGGGCATGTCCTTCGGGCCGGCGATGCCATAGGGAATGCCGAAAGCGACATCGATCCCCTGCTCCACCCAGGTCGGCGTGTCCTGGAAGGGGGCGGGAAGCCGGTCTTTCGTGCTCACGGCGAGGCCGCGAACCGCGGCGGCTTCGAGCTGCGGGGCAATTGCCGAGGTCGGCGCGGCCAATACATCGATGTGACCCCCAAGCAGCGCCACCATAGCCTCGCCAGACGACGGGAAGACCACGATCTTCAACTTGGCGGGATCGACGCCGGCTTGCTGCAGCGCGAGGCTGAGAGAGATATGGACGCCGTTGCCGCGGCTTGAAGCGAGACCGATACTCAGAGATTGCGTGTCGGCCTTGAGCTTGTCAGCAAGATCGGCCGCGGTGGTCACCGTGGAATCGGTGCGCACCGCAACACCGACAGGCTGCTCGCCGATAACCGCAAGTGGGGTCACGTCGGCGATGGAGATCGGATTGACGCCGGTGAGCGCATTGGTGACGATCTGCAGGCCCAGCATCGCCATGTAGTGGCCGTCGCCAGGATGCTGGTTGATGTAGGACCACGAGATCGACATGGCGCCGCCCTCGCGGTTGGACACCGTGATCGGCTGATCGACGAGCTTGTTATCCTCGATGATCTTTTGGATGGCACGCGCATCAATCTCGATGCCGCTTGCGGGCGCAGTGCCCACGGCGATCTCGACATTGCGGGTGGGCTTCCAATCGGCGGCCTGCGCCGACGTTTGGGCGGCGAACATGGCGACCGCCAGCACAGCCGCCCCGCCCAGAAAACGCAGGCTTAGGCTCGAATTCGAAACTTGGCGCATAACATCCTCCCATGCTGGCCAATTTCTCTGAGTTCATTTGTATTCCTTTGTATGCATATGTGCAAGAGCAATATGCGCGACGTCGCAATCGGCTGCCGACCTACCGGATGGCCCCGCTAAAAATGGATGAAAAGGCGTGTCGGCATAGGAAGATGTGCGCCGGGAACGCGTGACGATGTCGAGGCCACTATGTCAGCAACACACTGGCCTGCACCTTTGTCGCTGATGCTAAGGTCCCTGGCCGCTTGGAAGGCTAAAGACGGGTCAGCGAGCAGGCACATTTTTGCCGCCTGCTCGGCATCCTCATCGGTGGGTTCACCGGCAAACGAAGGTCTCAAGATCGGGGGACATCGCTTGGTTTCCTCCCTCGCTGAGCGTGGACACCAATACGCGCGTTGCCAAAACGCGTGACGCCAGCCTCCTTGGCCAGATCGGCCAGCCCATCGAGCGGGTTGTGGCGTCGATCCTGGGCTGGAAAACTATAGCGCGCGATTTCGGTTGGCATAAAAACGTCATTTCAGTTGGCAGCAGGTTTTCACTAATCTGACCTGACCTGTGATCCATCCGAAGAGTCGCTCTGGTGGCCGACCTTTCAAACCAATATCCCCGCCTCGAATGGGAGCGCCAGCCAGAAGGGCCGGACGCCCCCTGCTTCATCGCCCGACCACTATTAGCAGCGGACGGCCAAGCACCAAGTCGGTCGGGCAAGCCTAGTTGCTCCTACTGGCGATAATCAGTTCCTGCGCCGGCCTTGGGTTCTGGCCACCGCCCACCGTGTAGGTCAATTCCACAGCCCTGATGTCGAACTCTGCGAATATATCGCGCACCTGGGGCCTGTCGTTGATCGACAGGATGAAACGGCCTTTAAGGCGACTTAAAACCTCTGCCATCTCCACGAACTAGGTTTGGCTGAACATGCCGGCACCATAGTCCGTCTCGTTTCCGAAGTACGGCGGGTCCAGGTAGAACAGCGTCTCCGGCCGGTCGTAGCGCTCGATGAGTTTTTGCCAGGTCAGGCTCTCGATGACGACGCCAGCAAGCCGCTGGTGAACCTCGTCGAAGAGCGGCGCAAGGGTAGTCAGGTTGAAGCGGCCGCCCCTGCCAGCATCCACTCCGAAATTGCGGCCATTGACCTTGCCGCCGAAGGCAACACGCTGGAGATAGAGGAAACGCGCAGCGCGCTCCAAATCGGTCAAGGTGGCGGGGTCGGAGGCCGACAAACGGTCGAACTCGCGACGGCTGGTGATCTGGAAGCGTAGGACGTCCATGAACTGCGGATAGTGGCGCTGCAGGATGCGGAACAGGTTGGCCACGTCACCAGATAGATCGTTGATGACTTCGGCCTTGGGAGCCTGCCGGCGCTTCAGGAATATACCGCCCATACCAAGGAAAACCTCGGCATAGGTGGTGTGAGGGATCGTCTCGATGATGGCGGTGATGCGTTTAGCCAGCTTGCGTTTGCCACCGATATAGGGGGCGGGCGTCTGGGTCGGTTGGACGGAGCGGGGGTAATCAGAATTCGTCATGGTTTCTCTAAGTGGACTCGTGTCACACCAACCGGGCCTCGGCCGAGGCGGCGGGTGAAGTAGTCTTCAAGCTGCTTTGCGGGTGAAGATTGGCGTCCGATCCCGCAGTTTGAGGCGTTAGCGCGCCTCAGACCACCCGCAATTTGTCAGAGGGGGCAGTGATGAGCGTTGACGTTGAAATGCAGGGGTTTGACGACCTGCCACGGCATTATCGGGCTTGGGCGCTGGTCGGTTACTATCTGAGCCACTTTGCCTTTCTTGAGCATCAAATCGACCTAGCATTTGAGAACCTGTTGGATATCGGTCCGGTGCCGAGCATCGTGATTTCCAGCAACATGGGCATGGTCGAAAAACTGCGCGTTCTTCGGTCGCTGACTGACATGGTCTTTGCAAAGGACGAAGCAGGGAAAAGGGTGTGCCAATCGGCTCTTAAGGAAATTCTGGAAGTCCATCTGCAAGAGCGAAACACCGTCGCCCACAATACTTTTAGCCCAACCGAAAACGCGGGAGGTGGTGTGAAGTTCATGACGGCCAGGGCTGCGAGCACGCTCAAGTTTGCCCAAGTCCATTGGACGACGCGGAAGTTTGTTGAACGGGTCAAGCGGTTTGCAGAGCTGGAAGCAGAACTGCGGAGAATAATGGCGGAGGCGGATAAAACCCGCTTTCAGGACTTCATGCGAGCAAAAACCCCAGAAGAGGTAGCGGCCATCACCAAGTCGATGAGAACGTCGGACAAGCAGGGTGACCAAGGCTAAGCCTTCCCCTCTTCGGGCGCTTCAAGCTCGATAGTGGTCATGTAGGTTTCCGTATATTGGTGGGTGACTGTGCCGGCGCGCCAGGCGCCATTCGCCTCCGGCCGGAAGCCGGTAATGTTCAGCGGCGTATCGGCCAGCACCTCGGGCATGCCGGCGAGAATGAGCGAGCCGGTGGCGCGGCCCAGGCGGTCACTCTCAGCTTCGGCGGCGGCTTGCCATTACCGGCACCGACGCGACGAAGCTCGATAGGGCTCGCCTCGCAGTGGGCGGCGATACGATCGCCATTCGCGCCGACGTCCGCTCACTTCCAGACCTCCGGGCGATGGCGCAAATTATCGAGCAGAGCTTCGGCAAGCTCGATATTGTCTTTGCCAATGCCGGGATTGCCTATGGCACGCCGGTGGCGACGACCGACGAGGACATGTTCGACAGGTTGATGGACGTCAACGTCAAGGGGGTGTTCTTTACGGTCCAATCCGTCCTGCCGGTCATGGCCGATGGCGGCTCGATCATTCTCAATACGTCCTGGCTCAATCAGGTCGGCATGGCGGGACGCTCGGTTCTGTCCGCCTCCAAAGCGGCGGTCCGCTCCTTTGCGCGAACGCTTTCAGCCGAACTTGTCGAGCGCAGGATACGGGTCAACGCCATCAGCCCCGGTCCGATTGAAACCCCGCTTCATCATGGCCTCGACCAGAGCGAGGCGCAATTCCGCGCTTATGTGGAAAAGGTGGGCGCCAGGGTGCCAGTGGGACGCATGGGACGCCCCGAAGAGATCGCCGCCGTGGTAGCGTTCCTGGCGAGCGAACAATCCAGCTTCATGCTGGGAACCGAAATCCTTCTCGACGGCGGCCTGGCGGAGCTTTGAACATGCGTATCAACGACGATTTCTCCAAACCCGTCATCGTTCATGCCGCAAGGCAGGACTGGCTTGCGAGCCTCGCGCCCGGTGTCGACCGGCGGATGCTGTTTCGGATCGGGGAGGAAAAAGCGCGCGCCACCTCCATCGTGCGCTATGCGCCGGGCAGCACTTTCCCGCGCCATATCCATTCTGGCGGCGAGGAATTCGTCGTGCTCGACGGCGTCTTCCAGGATGAGCACGGCGACTACCCGGCAGGCTCCTATATTCGCAATCCACCCGGCACCTCGCATGTGCCCGCGTCGGTGGATGGATGCACGATCTTCGTCCGCCTGTGGCAGTTTCGGGCCAGCGACCAGGCCCAGACCGTGCGCCTGCCAGGCCAGGGCCGGCAGGAGATGCCGCGCCCCGGCGCCGACACAGCCACTCTGCTGTTCGAGGACGGATACGAGCAGGTTCGCCTCGAACGCTGGCGGGCCAAAGCCCCCATTTTGGTCGACAACCCGCAGGGCCTGGAGTTCCTCGTTCTTTCGGGCGGCCTTTTGATGAATGGCGAGCCCCTGGAACATCAATCCTGGGGACGCCTGCCGGCCGGAGAGGCCCTCATCGCGGAGGTTGGAGACGCCGGAGCCCAGGTCTGGATGAAACACGGCCCCCTCCTCCACGCCGATATCTGCGCGTTTTAGCGATCACGGCAGGCCGCCGCGTTCCATCGAACGGCTAACCTGCGGGTTTGGTCGCGGCGCCATCGAGCCAGAGAACAGCGCTCTCGTCTCGGTGCGGGCCGGTCGATCCCACGTGTTTGGCGTCGATTTCGGCTCCCTTCTTGATGACGTGGACCATCGCCATGCCATGGTCCCGGCCCAGATCGTAGTCGTCCTTGAGCCAGGCCAGGATTTGCCCGGCTTTGACGTCGCCGCCATCCATGCCCCTGGATTTGGCGATCTCGACGATTTGACGGGGCGTAAGTCCTGTCTTTTTCTCGACCGCGTCGAGATAGGCCTGGAATGACATGGTGTTCCCTTTGGTTTGGTTGGATGCAGCAAGTCATTTCAATGCCTGCGGGACATTGACGGCAACATCATATCGAATTATATAACCTATTATCTTATTTATTGCGGGTGAATGCCGTGGTCGAGGATATAGTCAAGTCGCTGGGTTTCCTCAGCCTCGGCAGCCGCTTCCGCCGCATTGGCGAGCGGCTTCAAGCCGACACCCAGGAGATTATCGACGAGCTCGGCGTCTCCATTCAAGCCGCCCAATATCTCTTTCTGCAGGCAATCGAGCGCGCCGGGCCGCTGACCATTGGCGAACTTGCCCAAGCCGTCGGGATCACACAGCCAGGCGCCACCCGCACCGTCTCGCAGCTCGTTGAATTGGGTTACGTCGAAATCCATACCTCGACCGAAGACCAGCGCCGCCGGGTGGTTTCGCTAAGTTCCAAAGGTAAAGACCTCGTGGAATATTCCAGGCAAACGGTCTGGCCACGCGTCGAGCGGGCAGTGAGCGAACTGTGCGGCGATCTTAACGGTCCATTGCTGGAACAACTCGCCTACATAGAGCGCGGGCTCGCGGCTGCGCCGCTGTCGCGCCGCGGCAATATTGATAAGGCGGAAAAGCCATGAGCCATATTCTCGATCGCTCGACCTGGAATGCGCTGCACACCACTCATGCGTCATTGGCCGAAGGCAATGAACACGCGCTGCGCTATCCTGCCTCCATTGTTCCGTTCGCGGCCGCGGCCGACGATACGGCGGAAAGTCTTGAGGCCCTGGAGAACCTGCCCGCCGCCGGCGAGGTCATGGCGCTTGCCGAAATCGGCGCCATAGCAATCCCGCGGGGACTTTCGATCGTCAGCGAGACCAAGCTCATGCAGATGATTGCCGAACGCCCCTATGAGCGGATCACGGACGCCCGGGTCGAGCCCCTGACCGAGGCCGACGCAGCCGAGATGCTCGCCCTTGCGACATTGACCAAGCCCGGCCCGTTTACGTTGCGCGCCCAGAGCCTGGGCCCCTTCTGGGGCGTGAAGATCGACGGCCGCCTGGCGGCCATGGCCGGCCAACGCCAGCACCTGACTGGTTTTGCCGAACTCAGCGGCCTGTGCACCCACCCCGATTTTCAGGGACGCGGCTTGGGCACGCTGCTCTTCCGGATCGTCGCGGGCGAGATTTCGGCGCGCGACGAGACCGTGTTTCTGCACGTCCTTGCGTCCAATACACCGGCCATCAAACTTTATTGGACTCTCGGCTTTGTCGAACGCGTCGAAATGAACCTGAGTGTCGTCACGCCTCGCGCTTAGCCGTCCCGTTTCATCACCGAAATGTCACGGGGTCTGCGTCACCCTTACAGCCGGCGGAATCACCTCCATCATCGGCCCCAATGGGGCCGGCAAATAGACGCTGCTCTCCATGGTCAGCCGCCTGAGCTATGCCTTCGCTCCAAGGTAAACGTCTGCCAGGATGCGGACGATCTCCGCCATTCTGGCACGAAGCTCGGGCGGCCCGACGACCTCCGCGTCCGCACCAAACCGCAATATCTCCAGTGCGGCGTGATCGACCGACCCGACCGACAGGGTCGCGCGCCGCCAGCCACGCTCGTCGGCCTCCTGGGAGACCACCGCCCCGGCTCGGACATAGGGCGGCAGAAACGCGTCCATGACCTCGACGCCCCAGGGCGAAAGCCGGATCTCGGCCCGGTTCGGATGAAGCCCCGCCTCGTAGCGCTGGGTGCTCTCGGCCCAATAACTCTCGATGTCGAAAGCCTCCGGATAGTCGAAGCGCTCAGCGAGCACCTCCAGCTCTTGAATGCGGGAAATGCGATAGGTGCGGGCGCCACCTTCGGCTTGGGCGACCACATACCAGGCGCCCCCTTTGAGAACGACGCCAAGTGGCTCGACCCGTCGCTGCTTTTCCGCGTCCCGGCTTTGATAGCGCATGACGATGGGGCGCTGGTTCCACACCGCATCCGCGACGAGCGGGAGATGGTCCAAATTCTCGCCCTCGGCAAACCAGGCAGGGGCATCGAGATGGAAACGGGACCGCATCGCACTGGATCGCAGCTCGGCGGGCAAAGCGGCCAGCAGCTTCTTGCGCGCGCTGGCCGCAACGGGGCCCAGACCCAACTCAGCCGCCTGGCGCGTCAGCCCTGCCAGGAATAGCGCCTCGGCCTCGGTCGAGGACAGGCCGTTCAAACGGACCCGGTAGCCGTCGAGCAGCCGATAGCCACCGCTGCTGCCCCGCTCGCTGTAAACAGGGATGCCCGCTGCGCTCAGAGCATCCACATCCCGGTAGATCGTGCGCAGCGAAACCTCGCACTCGTCGGCGAGCGCCTGGGCGGTGACATGTCCCTTGGCTTGCAGGGTGGTGAGGATGGAAAGGAGGCGGCTAGCTCGCATGCCAAAAAGCATATCTGAACCTGACACAAGATGACAGGTATGACTGTCTACATTGCCGACGGTCGAGACAATTGTGGAACCAAAATCATGTCACGCGCCATCAAACCCATACTCATAGGAATGCTCCTCACCATGACAGTTGGACTGACACCAGCGAGCGTCAATGCAGGTGATCGCAGCCTGACCATCGTCAACCCGCAGACGCTTTACGATCCTACCCCCAACGGCTACAGCACGGCGGTCATCGCCCCGTCCGGCGCCCGCATCGCCTATATTTCCGGTCAGGGCGGCCAGGACAGCCGCGGAGGCCTGTCGTCGGACTTCGCCGCTCAGGTTGAGCAGGCCTATGGGAACCTCAACGCCGCGCTCGAAGGCATCGGCGCCAAGCCCGATCAAGTTGCCAAGCTGACGATCTTCGTGGTCGATCACGACATGTCAAAGCTCGAAGTGTTGACCAGGAACGTCGTGAGGATGTTCGGCGACAGGCTGCCCGCGCAGACGCTGGTTCCAGTCCCAAAACTGGCCATCGACGCGATGCTGTTCGAAGTCGAGGCCGTCGTGGTTCTCGATTGAAAAAGGGCGGTGCGGAAGCTGCTTGCCGCCGACAGGCGAAGGCTTGGCCAATCGCCAGCATTCCGCACCGTCGCAATGGCGCGAGCGCTCAATTAGGCAATCGCTTCATTGATGACAGTGGCCCCACTCGCTGACAGCATAGGTTTTTGCTGCTTTTCGCAGATGCCCTAAGTCTGATTCGCAGGCAGAGCGGCTTTAATAGCGCTCGCCGTATTCCAATTACGGATGGTACCGATACCAAGTTTTTGACGCGACAGGCGCGATAACAGCCTCGACTGGGCAGGGGCCACCTCGAAGTATATCCATAAATCGCCATTGACCAAGGAGACCTGCTCCCCGTCCTTGGCGGTAGAGGCGAGCGCCCCAGCAGCTTCTGCCGACAACGGATCTCGCATGACACGTAACATCACGCGGCTGGGGTCACGCTCCGCTGCTTCGGGAAATGGATTGGCGGCCACAATTTGCGACCACTCCGCACCATCGCGGACCAGGAAATCGACATGGCGCCCAAACCGCACAGCATAAGCGGCTTCCAGCCGGGCCTCGAGCACCTCTCGCTCACTCCGGCTGGCAGAAAACAGGAGATTACCGGTGGACAGCAATGTCTGTGGGTTCTCGAAACCCAGGTCCCGTGCCATCTCCTTGAGATCCTGCATGACCAGTCTTTTGCCGGCCCCGAGAATGATCGAATAGAGCAGCGCCACGTAACGGGTCTTGTCCGGTTCCGGCATTGATTTCTCCAACAACAAGACGGACCGGTTAGCCGGTCCACTGTCCCGTGCCTCTAGCTGAGCCAGCCGAAGAAGGCGAGCATCTCCAGCCGCCATAGCTGCGGGGCTTCGAACACCGCATAGGCGCCGACCCTGTGGCCCATGCAATCAAAGAACTGCCTAATAGCCCCACTTTGGGCGGCGTCTTGCTGAATGACAATTTTTGCCGCTTGCATATGGCAACCGACCGTTCCATGTGCGGCAGACCTTAGGACGGCCCATGCCACCCCACTCTCGCCGCCGCGCGCTTATGCTCATCAATCCAAATGCCCGGCGAGGCAGTGACGCGCTCGACACGGTGATCGCACGGCTCGAGCGAGGCGGTATCGACGTTACAGTCGAGCGGTTTCAAATTCCCGACGAGGTGTCTGCCGATATCCAGCGGCGGCAGGCCGAGGTCGATCTGGTCATCGTCTGTGGCGGCGACGGCACCATCAATTCGGCAGCCAAGGGCATTATGGCAAGCGGACTTCCCATGGGGATCATGCCCATGGGCACGGCCAACGATCTGGCGCGCACACTGGAAATTCCGGATAATCTGGACGCCGCTGCCGATATCATCCTGGCTGGCCACACACGGCGCATCGACCTGGGCGAGGTCAATGGCCACCCCTTCTTCAACGTCGCCAGCATGGGGCTGAGCGCCGACCTTGCCAGTTCCTTATCGCGCGAGGCCAAGCGACGCTGTGGCAAGCTGGGATATGCGCTGGCGGCCATCAAGGTGCTGCTCAAGGCGCGCCCGTTCCGGGCGACGATCATCAACCGCTCAGGCGAAGTCTCGGTCAAATCGCTGCAGATCGCGGTGGGCAATGGCCGGCACTATGGCGGAGGCACCGTAGTCGAGGCCGATGCGGCGATCGATGATGGGCATCTCGATCTCTATAGCCTGGAGCAAGACAATGTCTTTCGCCTGCTGCTGCTGTTCGGTGCCTTCCGAAAGGGTACGCATGGCGCCTGGGAAGAGGTGCGGACCGACAAGTGCGTGGAGTTCGATATCGCCACCAAGCATCCCATGCCCATCAATACCGACGGCGACCTCGTCACCCAGACGCCAGCCCATTTCCTTATCCGCCCGTCAGCGGTCACGGTTTTTGCAAGACCGTAGGCTGACAATCCTGGCGTGATGCTGCCGATAGCGCCACAGCCACCGCTGCGCCCTTGCCTGGCGGTCACGATGGCACGCGAGCGACCATCTCGATCTCAAGTTGCAGGCCGGGGCCGGCCAGGGCCGCGACGCCTATTCCGGTGAGGCTCGGGCGAGCGCCATCGAGCATGGCGAGCAGAAGCGGCATCACCGATTGCAGGCGTTCAGGCGTCAGGTCGACGACATAGACGCGCATCATGACGAGGTCGTCCGGGGTCGCCCCGACAGCCTCGAGCGCGCTTTTCGCATTCTTGAGGACGAGCACCGCTTGCTCGACCAGATCGCTGGGGACGGCGCCGCCACCCGGCTGCCAGGCGACCTGGCCGGAAATGTAGGCAAGCCTGCCCGGCTCCGCGATGGTAATCTGGGAATGTCCAAAGGCCGACGCATCGGGCAAGGTAGCCGGATTGACGCGGATGAGCGATGGTGTCGTGCTGGTGGCCATATCTGCTGTCCTTCTGATTGTTATGCCGGGCGTCGATCCCAGGCTGGGGGCAGTCGAGATATAGCGGGTTGATTGGCGAAACGATCGCGACACACTGGCGAAGCCAGCGCGCCACTGGATCGTTGCACATAGCCCCGATCGCGGGCATGTAGCCTTCACCGGCACAGTTCTTGAAAGACGCATCAATGCAAGGCGCGAATCTGAATGACATTCTGATTTTCGTGGGCGTCGTCGATGCAGGCAGCTTTGCGGCTGGAGCAAAAAGCGCGGGCCTGACGAGATCCACTGCCGGCAAGGCCGTCTCGCGCATCGAGAAGCGGCTCGGCACCCGTCTTTTGAACCGCACGACACGATCGCTCAGCCTCACCGAGGAAGGCCGAATGTTCTATGAGCATGGCTTGAAGATCATCGAGGCCGTCGACGCAGCCGAGGCGAGTGTGGCCGGACGAAGCGGCGCGCCCCGCGGCGTGCTGAGGCTGTCGGTTCCAGATGCCTTCGGGCAGATCGTGATCCTGCCGCTGCTCAGCAGATATCTGGCGGCCTGGCCCGAGATCCAGGTTGAGGTGAACTTCTCCGACCGGGTGGCGGACCTTGTCGATGAGGGGTTCGACCTGGCCATTCGCATCGGCGTGACCAGCCCGGATACGAGCCTGGTTTCCCGGGTGGTAGCCAAATACGGAACCCTGCTCTGCGCCGCGCCGTCTTACCTGGCAACGCATGGCGAACCGCAGGACCTCGATGGGCTTGCCCGCCATGATTGCCTGATCTTTGCCAGCCAGACGCAAAGGCAGGGCTGGCGCTTTCGCGATGATGATGGGAGCTGGATCAAGGCGCAGGGCCACAGTCGCTTGCGGCTGGATAGCGGCGCCGCTATCCGCAATGCCGCCATCGCCGGACTGGGCATCGCCCTGCTTCCCGAATTCCTGGTCACGGCAGACCTGGCGGCGGGCCAGCTCCGGCGGGTCCTGCCCAATATTGCCATGGAGGTGGTCAATATCGTGGCGCTCTATCCGAGCAAACGACTTCTGGAGCCACGGGTGAGGCAATTCATTGACCTGATCGTGGATAGCCTGGGGTCCGTTTAAGCAACGCGAAAAGTCGCGGGCTTCGCCATTCCAAGCCAATTCTAGGACAGGCTTCCACCCGCCCCCTTCAGCGTGTTGATAAACGCTCGCAGCGTTGAAGATACGTGCCGGTTGTGTGGATAGTAGAGCACCAGCCCCCCGATCCACGGACACCAATCCTCCAGGACAATTGTCAGCTGGCCAGCGTCCAGATGCGCCCGCGCGACTTGTTCAGGTACATAGGCAATTCCCAGCCCGTCCGCGGCAGCAGTGACCAGCAACTCGCTATCGTCCAGTGTCAGGACGCCGGGGACATCGATGGCCACTTCCTCGCCATGTCGGCTGAACTCCCAGCGATAGCGCTTGCCGCTTGGCAGCCTCTGGCGAATACATCGATGCTCTCGAAGATCATCCGGCGTCTTGAGTGGATTTCGGCCATCCAGATAGGCGGGAGACGCGACCGCGATAAAGCGAACGTCGCCACCGAAGCCGATGGCGATCATGTCCTGGGGCACAGTTTCAGCCAGCCGCACCCCGGCGTCGAAACCTTCCTTGACGATGTCGACCAGCTTCCCATCGGAAACAAGGTCGAGTTCGACGCCCGGATATGCGTCGAGAAATCGCGGCACGACCGCCTGTAGCAGCACTTGCGCCGCAGCCCTGTTGGCGTTGATCCGCAATGTCCCGCTGGGAGCACCACGAGCCTCCGCCAGGGAATCCAGCGCCGCATCGAGGTCGTCAAGCACCGGACCAAGCTGCGACAGCAAACGGCTACCCGCCTCGGTAACGGAAACGCTGCGCGTCGTCCGATTGAGCAGGCGCACGCCGAGCGTTCGCTCCAGTCCGATTAGGGTGTGGCTCAGTGCCGAGCGCGAGACACCCAGCCCGTCCGCGGCCTTGCGAAAACTGCGATGTTCGGCAACCGCGGCAAAAGCAGTCAGCTCGTTGAGGCTTGGGCGCATAATTGGTGAATTTTCCTCACACCTTCATCCAACATTGCCACCCTTATAGCACCAGTCGATACCGCCTACATCACAAGCACTGCCAAACAGGAGTTTCACATGAGCAAAACATGGTTGATCACCGGCGCCTCTTCCGGGCTCGGTAAGGAGATGACGCGTCAGCTGCTGGCGCGGGGTGATCGCGTCGTGGCGACGGTGCGCAAGAATGATGCCCTGGCGGAGCTTCAACGGCAGTATGACGCGGCGCTGAGCATCGCGAACCTCGATGTCACGGACGCCGGGCGCATCCGGGCGGTCATGAGCGATGCGTTCGCTCTCGTCGGCCGGATCGACATCGTCGTCAGCAATGCAGGCTACGGGCTGTTCGGCGCGGCGGAGGAAGTGTCCGACGAGCAGATCGAGCACCAGATCGCGACCAACCTGACCGGCGCGATCCAGCTCATCCGCGCGGCGCTTCCGCATCTGCGCGCCCAGGGCGGCGGACGCATCATCCAGATCTCATCCGAAGGCGGGCAGATCGCCTATCCCAACTTCAGCCTTTATCACGCCAGCAAATGGGGCATCAAGGGGTTCGTCGAATCCGTCGCCCAGGAAGTCGCCCCGTTCGGGATCGACTTCATCCTCGCCGAACCCGGCCCGACCGCCACCAACTTCGGCGCTGGCCTGGTCCGCCCCGTGGCAATGTCCGTGTATGATGATACGCCTGCCGGAGCGGTGCGGCAGGCAATCGATTCCGGCAGTTTCGTCATCAAGGGGGACGCGGCGCGAACCGTGAACGCCATCATCGCCGCCGCCGACACCGCCAAGCCGCCACTGCGCCTAGCCTTAGGAAGCGTCGCCTACGGCTCCATCTCCCAAGCATTGGCCGATCGGCTCGCCGCGCTCGAAGTCCAGCGCAACCTCGCCCTCTCGGCCGACCGTGACGCGCAAGACCTTGATTGAAACGGCGTATCGAAAGGCAGCCTTTGCGGACCAAGCTTGGGATGCAGAGCGAAAAGCGCTTCTGGTATGGGAGAGTAAAGCCCACCCAAACTAGTTCTTCCTGGTAAATGCGCCCTCCAGCGTATAGCCGTCGCCGCCACAATATTGGGTTGTGGCCGCATCATCAAATTGGATTGAACCTTGCTTCACCATAGCGGTGAGCAGCGGCAAGCCAGCTTCGGCAGGATCGCCATCAGGCGAAAGACCCTCCAGGACGCCCTGCCGCGTCACCGCGCCCGAAAATAGTCCATCGATGACTTTTCCTTCTGCAATGAAACCGCAATCGGGGTGGGTTGCTGCGCCATCCGGAATCCCGCCAATTTGGACCGTCAGCCTCACACCTTCGGAGAGGTTTTCGAGATCAATGCTGCCGCCGCCGCTTTCCCCCTGTTCCCGTTCGTACTGGGCCACAGCGCTTTGTGCCGCATAGCCTGTCACTGGAGATGACATGATCAAGGCTATCGCCAACAGGGCACGGGGATTGCGCAGGAGAAGAACCATCATATCGTTCCTTCATGATATCAGGTTAATCGGTTGAACTGCAATTGGTGACGTCTCTTACGGCATGTTGCTGCCAATGATGGCTTACCGTTTAATCTGACATCACCAATGATCTACTTGATCGTGGCATCGGCCAAGGTGTCGCCTTGCATGCCGATCTGGAAAACAGCCTTATCAGCTTCGTCCAATTGACCATCGGTGAGATGGTGGATCGTAACCTGCCATCCGGGCAAAAGCATATGAGGGCGAACCTGGTGGTGGCGTATCTCGGCCAGATAGGTTTTGCCGCTTACGACGAGGGGGAAAACCAAGGGAAAGTCCACCGAGGCGTCATCGGCGGTGACCATGTCGACATCCGGACCTGCGATGCTCTGGAGCGAAGCGACCCCCGCCGAACTTACCGCTGACATGATCGCCTCGAACTCCTGGTTCTGGGCGGGTGTCAGCTGATGCGATTTATCTGCTGCCCAACCGAGAAGTCCCTGGGAATTTGCCTGGACATCCCTGACCAGATCCCAGCTCGCTTTCTTGAGCCCTTCGCAGGCTGCACCGGTGCATTCATCCGCAGGCACGTCGGAATTGCTGGGATCGAAAGCAGTGAATTTTTGAGTGAACGCGAACGTCACCGTGCAATCGGTGCCGAACTCCGAACCTTGCCACGGCGTCAGTGTAAATTGATGGGTCCCGATCTCCCAATCATGGGCTTGAAAGGCAACGGGGGTCTCATCGATTGTGCCGAACCTGCGAGTAACCATGCAGGCTGCATCGGACCAGTTGCCCGGGCCATCAACCGCAACGGCCTGTCCGGCCTCAGTCTTGAAATAGACCCCGGACTGATAGCAGCCATCGCTCCCGGCTGTGCCGTTGACGGCGTAAAGGTTCGTGCCGGGCAGACGGTCGAGCCATTGGCTGTTGTGGGTATTTTCCTTGATGCTTGCAATCAAGGCGGGCGGGATCGAGAATGAAGGATCCTCGTTCTTGGCCCAGTCGGTCAGCTTGTCGGGCTCGACCTTATTGATGAGAGAGCTTGCAAGGGTAACGCCGGTCGATGCCGCTTTCGAAAGATTGCCCAATACATCTTCCGGATAAAAGCGTTCGCCCGAGGCTGGAGCGGAGGCGAGCATGTCACGGTATTTCTGGACGAATGACTGGCAAATGGCCGTATGTCCGTCGTCAGCGGCCTGGGCCGGCATGGCGAGGCCGAGCGTGCTGGCAGGAAAAAGCAGAGCCAGCATAGCAACAGTACGGATCAACCTCATCTTGCTCACTTTCGAGGGCTCAAGCCCCTGAACTTTCCGTGGGCATGCCGGTAAAAGCACAGTTTTTTGACAGGCTAACGACAGTGCGGCTGGCCTGCCCTTTCCAGTGTACTTTTTTGTTGCGCGCGCATCTGCGTTCGTCCCTAGGCAATACGCGCCTGTCGATGCACGCGGCCAGCCGGCGCTGTACGGATCGGGCCGTCACCCAACCTCGGTCATCCGCAAAAGGTGTGTTGCCCGGGTCGCGATGACTGCGCGGACAGATTTTAGAATGGCGTGGTCTGCGCCCCCCTCCGCCATCTCAGCGAGCAACGCGTCGGCCTCATCTCCAATGCGCTCGGCCATGGTGGCCATATCGCGGATGAGAAGGCGCTGCGCGCCCCGGGTTTGCGGAACGAGCGTCAGCCAGTGCTTCAGGTGTATCGTGTCGGGAACGGATCGTCCGCCGATCGCCATGGCAAGTTTCTTGGCCAGCCGCGGATAGGCGGCCGTGCAAACCACGTCATAGAGTGGAGCGAGATCCGGCGTATCGCCATCATAGAGGAGGGCATAGTTCTTTCCGTGCGCATCGGCATTTCCGACAAGATAGTGAAAGATCAGCATCCGGATGAACCGCAACCGGTCGACCGCCGGTCGTGCGCAGGCTCGAGCGATCAGGTCTAGCGAGCGCCCGGCGCTGGGACCGCCCTCTTCCTCATATTTGAGTTCGGGTGGAACGCTGAGCGCCTGGCAAAAATCCTCCTGATGCAACCGCTCGATGTGTCCATCTCCAGCCCGCGCACGATCATAGCGCTGGATGAGAAGAAAGGTAGTATTGTCGGCGCGGCGCATCTCGACCTGCGGAACCGTCAGTTGGAGACGGTCTGCCAGGCGCAGGCAGAAGAACTCATTCTCGACGGTTCCTTCAAGCGCCTGGATGACCGGCTTCAAAATATGGGTGGTAGGCCGGCCGCCCTTGGCCAGCCCGATCGTCTCGCCTTCGACGATCACCGCGAGCTTGTCCTGGGCGCCGGCCAGCGAGAGGCGAACGCCCTCCTCTCCCCCGAGCAAAGGCCGATCGCGCAACTTGCCGATGATTTCCTCAAGGCGCTCTGCGGTGAGAGCCTCGACACCATCATCGTCGGATGGAGCCGGCGCTTCGCCAGCTGGATATAATGACAAAGCGCCGGCGCATTCGCCGCCGATCACCTCGAGCAGCCCAAACGCGTTGCCGCTCGAAAGGCCGAGCGCTCCGGCAAGACGCTGCCGCGCGCCCTCATCTGGAAGAAGGCCCGAGAAGAACGGACGCGCGACCCGATCACCATAGGGTTCTTCCCGCAGCGGCATCGACAAGGAGATGGCTCGGGGCCGCTGCCGGGTGAGATAGTCGGCGTCATAGGCGTAGCCCAGCGCGCCGTCCTCATCTTGGCTGAGAATGCCGGCCTTGGTCTCTCTGAAATATACCTCCAGTAGATGGTTCATGACCCGCCATCCCGTCGGCTGCTGACCGACAGGAAGAGGCCCAAGGCGCTGGCTACCTGGAGCGCACGGCCAAGCTGGCAGCTCTCTTTCCCTGCTTCCAGTTCGCGCACGAAACGCACGCCGACGCCAGTAAGGCCGGCGAGCTGTTCCTGGGTGAGACCCTGCGCCTTGCGTTCTTGCCGAATCCGGAGGCCGAGGGTTTTGCTGTCGGTTATTGTTTCCATGGTCGTCCCTATCGGGACGAATTTAACATTCAAAGCGGACCTTGGAAAGAAAAAGAACCGATCGGGACGATTTCATTTGGAAACTACAGAAACGCGACAAAACACCCCGCTCGGGATGATTTGTCTCGATCTAATCCAAAACAACCCGGAAATCGCCTAGCGTTAAGGGCCTCGGGACTTCGTACCGCCGCCGCGTCTTGGATGCGCCCCATCTGCGTTCCGGCCCCACTCTGGTCCCGACGACTGGGCACCGCCTCACGGTTGCCCGCGAAACGGTTGGACCGGCCCGCCGGGCATCACTCCGGCAGGCACTCACGAACGCGTTTAGGTTGAATTGGAATTCAAGCCCGTTCGCCGAAGCAACACTAGCGAGGAAATATTCCACTTCTTGCAGCTTCTCGACGGAATGCGGGAGAGCGGCAACATTATGTGCCATTCTATCGGACGATGCTATTAGTCGCGTTGGCGGCGAAGGAGCTGCGCCGCATGCATGATACGGGCGACTATTCGATCAGCGATCTTGCCGAGGTGTTTTCGATCTCGCGGCCAACCGTCTATCGCACCCTTAGTCGGGAGGTGAAGCTGCCGTGACGATATCATTATTGAATCTCGATAGCGGATCAGCTTCGTTGGAGTTTGATGATGCTGATTGGCCGGCAGTCAAGGCAGCAATCATCAGCCAATTTGGCGAAATCCTGCCTCAAGAATTGGGTGCGTACGCTTATATAAACGTCGAGTTCGGTGGCGAGGGCTTCATCTATTATGACGAATTTGATCCCTGTCTGATCGCACCGACCAAGAAAGGTGCAGATATGCTGCGGCTGATCGCAGCCTCGCTAACTCCGAGCGCCGTACCAGCTTTGCGGAAACTGCCGTGTTCGGATGCGGCAGTAAAATAACGCAGATGGCAAAGCTCTATCGCGGGAGGCCACTTCGCCATGCCGCCGCTCCTAAATTTGCCCCAAACTCATGAACTGCGAGAGCAACAGCCCCGAAAGATAAAGCCCGACTGCGAAGGAGGTATGGGCAACGAGGCTGCGAAACCTGGAGAGCCATGGCTTCGGTGTCCGCGACGCAGCGACGCCCGCGCCAAGACCGGGCTGCATGATGAAGAACGGTGCGACAATGCTGCCAATGCCGACGATCAAGGCCGGAACGAGCACGGGCTGGTGCAACCATCCGAGGCCCCAAACTCCGACGAGAATTCCGGCAAACACGATGCCGGTTGTGTAATGCACAGCCCAGCCCATGGCGACTTCCCCCGGCACCGGCTTCGCCTTGCCGATGCTTTCATGGAAGAACCGCCCCTCTGGGAAATGGCCGATCCAGCGACCGACCAGCCGATAGTCGAGGGACGCGATGCCGAGGCACTGCTTTTGCAGGAACGCCCATACATCCATGACGATGGTGGCGCCGATCCCAAGCAACACGGTCGCGATGACGCCGTTCAATACCTCATTGTCCATTGATCATCTCCGTCGCAACGTGGCACCCTTCGTCTCTCGCAATGGCGCATCATTCAATAGGTTGATTGAATAATCATCTGATGATAGCATTCTGTCAATGATGAAAACCGACGCTCACACGCTGCTCTTCTCCGAACTGGCCGAGATCGCCCGCACGCTCGGCCATGCGCATCGACTGATGCTGTTGGAGCACATCGCACAAGGGGAGCGGCCGGTGGAACGGCTCGCGGACCTCACCGGCCTCACCATCGCCAACACCTCGCAGCACCTTCAGCACCTGAGGCGGGCAGGCTTCGTCGAAGCCCGCCGAGAGGGCAAGCGCGTGTTCTACCGGCTCGGAAACGGCCCGATCGAAACGGTGCTGGCATCTTTACGCACCTACGCCGAGCACACGCGCGCGGAGATCCGTGAACTTGTTTCCGATCCGATTAATTCCAACGGCCGGCTCGATTCCATCTCACGCGAGGATTTGCTTGAGCGTTTGGCGGCAGGCAGTGTGACGCTGCTCGATGTCCGTCCATCCGAGGAATATGTCCTCGGCCATTTGCCGGGCGCACTGAACATACCGACGGACGAGTTGGAGAAGCGGCTGTCGGAACTGCCTACAGGCCACGAGATCGTCGCCTATTGCCGGGGGCCATATTGCGTCCTGTCCACCATGGCTGCCGAGGTGTTGGAGGCTAGAGGCTTCCGCGTGCGCCGGCTGGCGTCCGGTTTCCCGGACTGGAAAGCCGCCGGCCTTCAGGTCGAGCGAACAGCCGCCTAAACTCAATCCCATCCCCATCGCTTTTCCCGTACGGCCACATCGCCTCAGCGGCGGTCAAGACGCGTCGGAGGCTCCCCGGCGGTTAGTTTCATTGCGCATTCGGATGTGGACTTGACCGTCCCCATCCGAAGAACTATCATTCAAGATAATAATTGAATGATAGTTGGACTCGACGTTTGCGTCGGCATGGAGCTGTTCATGAGCGGATCGTTTGGATTGAGCCCGAGCCCGAGACTCGATCTCAAAATCGACTTCGATCTCTTGCCCCCTTCGCGCGACTGCTGGCGGCAACATCATACGAAGATCAGCAAGGCCGTGAACTCCGGAAGCGGATGAGCCGTCACTAGCGTGAACTAACCCCACCATCACCCCTCGATAAGGCCCACCGGACGAAAGCCCGGCGCGACCCCATGCGCTCACCCCGAACGCGTGCCGGAACCGTGCGCCTTGAACATCCCCTGGAGACAAATGAATGACTTCCACACTTCCAGCAAACGGTGCGAACACCTTAGCCAGGCCATCACTTGCCTTTACGATCCTGGCGTTCGTTCAGGCGACACTGATCTTCACGATCGCGCTCATCATGATTCCACTGCCCAAAATCGCAGGTGAGTTTGCCCTCGGTTCGACCGATATTTTGTTGCTACAGGTCGCCTACGGATTGCCGTTCAGCGGCCTGCTCTTGTTTGGCGGGCGCCTGGCGGACCGCTATGGCGGACGGCGCATGTTTGCCCTTGGCCTCATTCTCTTCGGTGGCGCGTCATTGATCGCGGCGATGGCGCCCGATTACAGGGTTCTGGTCGGCATGAGGTTCGCCCAAGGCATCGGCGGCGCACTCACAGCGCCAGCCGCCATGGCGATTCTCCGCGTGCTGTTTCCAGATCCAGCGGCCTTCGGCCGCGCGATGGCGACGTGGGGTGGTGTTTCCGTGCTTGGAGCGGTGGTTGGCTTTGTCGCATCCGGCATCATCACAACCTGGATTTCGTGGCGCTGGATGTTCGTCATACCGGTCATTGTCTCCGCCGTCGGGCTAATCGCCGCGCGCAGGCTGATACCAAGCGATCATTTCGATAAGCACACACATCGACCTGGCCTCGATCTCGCAGGAGCCCTCCTCGCCACCGCAGGCATTGTCGCAAGCAGCATCGGTCTGATCGCCAGCGAGGAGCATTCATGGTCTTCCAGCATGGTCTGCGGCCCTCTTATTGCTGGCGTCCTTTTGCTAATCGTTTTCGTTCTGGTCGAGCGCAAGGCTCGCGACCCATTGCTTCCGCCCGAGTTCATCATGGATTCTCGCCGGCTGGTCGGCTTGATCGGAATGCTGCTCGCTGCCGCCGGATCGGTCCTGATCGAATTCGTGCTGTCTTTCTATCTACAGCGCGTCGTTGGCTGGTCTTCGCTCATGACGGCGGTGTCCTTCCTGCCCTTTGTCGTGTGCCTGATCGTAAGCAACCAGATAGCCGCAGGGCTGGTGGGGCGTATTGGCCCAGCACCCGTGACAATTGCCGGCTTGCTGATCTCCGCTGGCGGGCTTGCCGTACTGGCCTTGATCGGCCGTGATGCAGCCTATGTGTCCATCCTGCTGCCAGGCCAGGCGTTCCTCGCGATCGGTATCGCCCATGTGTTCTCCGGTTCGGCCGTCTTGGCGACAATGAATGTCCCGGAGCATCAGGGCGGGCTTGCTGGCGGCGTCATGAACACAACGATGGAGCTTGGCCCAACATTCGGCCTCTCCGCGCTCATGTCGGTGGCGGCAGCGCAGAACGACGTGGTGCAAGGCTATGGCTGGGCCTTTGGGACGGCCGCTATTGTATTTGTCGTAACAGCTCTTGTCGGAGCGATTTTGACCAGGCAGCGTGTGAGGGCAGTCCATCAATTATAGAGAGTGGGAAGCGGCAGCTACCGGGCGGCGTCGCCTCCGTAAAGTCGAACCACCGCCGCCCGGATTGATCACCACTGCAGAATCACCCTGCTCGTAGACGAGATAGTATTCGCGTCCAGGGTTTCTGCAGATCATGTCCTCAGCTGCTGCTGGAGCGGCAGACAGTGGCAAGCAGCTGCGGCAATGGGCGCCGCCAACCTCATTTAACGGTTTGACCCGCAACGCCCCCAAAAATTGGTCGTCGCTCTCATTCATCGTCCTCTTCGATCCAACCAGAGCACATCGGCTCGCCCGAGATCGATGACAGCTCGGATCGCGTCCCATCGGCGGCGCGACCGCGATCGCCCTTGCCGAGCGTGGCGTCAATTCCATTATTACGTTCAACAGCCATGAGGATCGCGTGCGCGAGGTCGTTGAGGCCGTCGGGCAAAAAGGCGCCAAAGCCGTTCCCCTTCGGCTCGAGCTTGGCGATACCGGCAGTTTTACCGCCTTCAAGGCCTCGGGGACTGGCGTGCTGGATCGGGAATGGAAGGCTTCCTCCGTGGACTATCTCGCCAACAATGCGGGTTTCTTGGAGATTGCGCTGTTTGAGCAGACGAGCGAGGCGCTTTTTGACGCCTATGTGCGTGTGCTGCTCAAGGGGCCCTACTTCCTGACCCAGGCTTTGCTTCGCCTGGTTTCGGATGGAGGCTCAATCGTCAACGTGACCAGCAATTCGGCGTTTCGGAGTGGCATCTCGACGGGCGCCTGGGCCTATGCGGCGATGAAGGGGGCAATGACAACGCTGACGAGCTACATGCCCCGTTACGGCGGCGGTATGAGTGAATAATCAGCCTGTGACACCACCGGACGAGCCGGCGGCGTCGTCAGGTTGAGGAAACTACTTGGCGCTGGCCGCAGCTTCGATGACCACTGGCCAGACCGTTGCAACCCATTACCGATCTCGATGATCTGGCAGACAACGCTCCAGTCCTGATAGCTCTCCTGCAGCGAATTGGCGTCGCCGGGCAGAGCGGCGACGCCACCTGGGCGCTCGCCGGAAGCGGGCTGGCAAACGCCAGCAACAGGATAGCGAGGATTGCGATTTTGGACGCGGGCACCGTCAGAACCTGACATTGAAGTTGGCGCGCACCGTCTGATCGGTGATGCCGGAGGTGAACTGGCCGTTATAGGCGATGCCGGCACTGGCCATCTCGGAGAGGTTGAAGTCGAGGCCGGCCTCGACCAGAGCGGTATCCCGGGCGATGGGGGCGCCGGCGATGGCGAAAGCAGCGCCGCCGGCGAAGGCCATGGTGCTGGTGGGGACCACATCGCCATAGGCATGGCGCCAACCGGCCATGGCATGGGCGGTGAGCAGCACGGTATCGAGCGCGAACTTGGATGAGGTGCGCAGCCCCAGCGTGGTGAAGCCGGTCTGGCTCGTTTGGCTGTTCACAGTGAGCGCCGCCGCGCCGCCGGTTTCGCTGAAGCTGTCGGTGCTCAGGTTGACATAGGCCAGATTGGCGAAGGGCTCCAGGGCAACGGCGCCCAATTCCATGCGATAGCCCAGTTCGCCAAACGCCTGGGTAGTGGCCGAGCCGTAATCGGCGCTCAGCGTGCCGGCGAGGCCCGGCATGCTGGGCGTGCGGCTGGTGGAGAGAACGTTCCAGCCATAGGCCAGTCCGGAGCGGAAGGCCAGGTTGCCCCATTGCGTGCCGCCATAAAGCCCCAGCGTATAGCTGTCGCTGGTGCCCGAAGAGGCTCGGTCCTCTACCTCGAAACCGGTCCGGCCATAGCTGGCCAGGAGGCCCAGCCGCCAATCGCCGGCCAAGGCGTCGCCGCCCATGATGAAGCCGCCGGTACTGGTCCCGACGCCAGCGGCATTGCTGTCGCCATCGGACCGACCCCAGCCGCCAAAACCTTCGCCCCACAGCGACAGTCCCTGCGAGGCAGAGACAAGGCTGGTTCCGTCCTCGGCATAACCCAATACCGGAACCGGCGCGGCCCCGATATCGCCCGAGCCCGAGCGCAGCCGGTTGGTGGCGGCGTCGCGGGTGAAGGTGCTGCCATTGACCAGGACGCCCTGGGCCGAGGCAAATGCCTCGCCCGAAAGCGCATCAAAGCTGGCCCGCACCAGTTCATCGCTATCGGGAAGCCCCAGAATGGCATCATTGACGGCATTGCCAGGGCGCAGCGCGTCGACCGCATTGGCAACAGCTTCCTGATTGGCGCTGGCGGCGAGATCGGCAAAGGCGGTTTGGTTGCGTGTCAGGGTCAAATCTACAGTGTTGTTGCCATAGGTGAGATCCGCGTCGAGGAACATGAAGGCGCTGCTCACCTCGTCGAATTCACCATCGATACCGGCAGTGGCGGTCAGGATGGTATTGCTCGAAAATGGGCGGAAATTGCCATTGGGTCCGACATGGACCACGCTGCCGCCGTTGATGGTGACGGTGCCGGTGACGGCGACCAGGTCGCTATCGGTCCCGGCTGGACTAGCCTCGACCTCAAAGCGCGAGCCTTTCGCGAAGGTCAGATCGCCCGCTACGCTCAGCGTGCCGATCGAGTTGCCGGGTGCAATCGTGCCCCCCGAAGCGATCGTCGTGGTGCCGACCGTGCCCATGCCGGCGAGCCACGCACCGTCATTGACCGTGACGGCCCCGCCCAGGATTGCGGCCGGATGGCTGTCGTCACCGACAATGAGCTTGCCGCCATTGACCGCCGTCAGACCCACAAGAGAGTTCATGCCGTTTAGAGTCACGGCACCTCCATTGACAGTGAGCGCGTCGGTGTCGATCGTGCCTGCGATCTCCAGCGTGCCGGAGTTCATATTGACATTGGCCATACCGGAGATGGCGAAGGGTGCCGCCAAGCTGAATGTGCCGCTAGCGAGCGTGAAGTTAAGTTCGGCATTGCCCTGGCCGACGATGTCGCCGGCAATCGCGCCCCCGGTGATGTTGACCGTGTCCGCTGCGGCCGAAAGCAGGATGTCACCGCTAATCGCCCCGCCCTGCTGGTTGACAGTGCCGGGACCGGAAATGGCAGTGAGGTCGATCGCGGTGCCGTCCGGGCCGGTGCCGGTGACGGTTCCGGTATTGGAGATCGTCGTTGCACCGCCGCTTGCCACAACGCCGATAGCGCCGCTGATCGAGCCGGCATTGTCAAGCGTTGCCGCCCTGCCGGTCGATGACAGGAGTCCAATCCCGGTGGAGGCGCCGGTCACGACGGAGTCGTTCTTCACCGCCACGAGGGTCGCGGAAGTGGCGGTAGCGGAATTGTTCCATGAGACAATGCCGTAGCCAATTTTCTGCCCAAATGACCCCGCCGACGTCCCCGTCCCGGTCACCGTGCCGGTGGAGGTGATCGAAAGCGTACCGCTGCCACGAGTGTTGACGTAGATGCCGTTGCGCGCTCCGCTGACAGCGGCCGCTTCGATCGTCAGTGTGCTGCCGTTGTTGGAGCCGGTGGCGCTGATACCATTGCCGGTCGTCCCGGTCACCGCGCCGTTGGTGATGATCGAAAGTGCGCCAAAGGCGCCGTTGGCAGCGCGGATACCGTCGTAGTAGCCACTGACGGCGGCCGCCTCGATCGTCAGACCCGTGCCGGTCGCGTTGCTAGCGTAAATGCCGTGCACGCCCGTCCCGGTTAGCGTTCCGGTGGCGGTGATCGAAAGCCCGCCGTCGCCATAGTTGCGCGCCCGGATGCCGTTGGACCCACCACTGACAGCCGCCGTCGTAATCGTCAGACCCAGGCCTTCGTCGCGCGCGTAGATGCCGTCTTGGATCGTCCCGGTTACCGTTCCGTTAGCAGTGATCGACAGCGCGCCAGTGCCGTTGTTGAGGGCGTAGATGCCCCGTGTCGCGCCGCTGACAGCGGCTGCCGTGATGGACAGATCTGTGCCGGAGATGGCGTTGGTCGCGGAAATGCCTTTGCCATTCGCCCCCGCCACCGTGCCGGAGGCGATGATCGAAAGCGCGCCGCCGCCGTGGTTGCGGGCATCGACGCCATCGGACCCGCCGCTGACATCGGCCGTCTTGATCGTCAGACCCAGGCCGTAAGTGCGTGCATTGATGCCATTGCTGTTCGTCCCCTTCACCGTTCCGGAGGCGGTGATCGACAGCGCGCCGCTGCCTTTGTTGTTGGCCAGGATGCCGTAGTATCCGCCGCTGGCATCGACCGCATCAATCGTCAGGCTGGTAGAGCTAGGGTCGAAGTTTTTCCCTATGATGCCAGCGTGGAATGTTCCGGTGGCCTTTCCAGAGGCAATGATCAACAGCGCACCGCTGCCTCTATTGAGGGCGTGGATGCCGTTGGACCCGCCGATGACATCCGCGGCCGCCTCAATTGTCAGGTCGGTGCCGTAGTTGATCCCGATGATGCCGTCGCTGTCCGCCGACACCGATCCGGAGGCGATGATCGAAAGCGCGCCGCTGCCCTTGTTGTAAGCGTAGATGCCGTCGTCATCCCTCCCCGCGACTGTTCCGGAGGCGGTGATCGATAGCGTGCCGCTCCCAAAGTTGAAGGCGCGGATGCCATCGCTCTCTGCACTGACATTCGCTGCCGTGATCGTCAGGTCGGTGCCGTGATTAATCGCGTAAATGCCGTTATACCCGCCGCTGATATCGTTTGCCAAGATCGTCAGGCCGGCACCGGCGTAGTTTTGCGCGTAGATGCCGTCGCCGCTCACCCCGGTTACCGTTCCGGTGGCCGTGATCGAAAGCGCGCCGCTGCCAGTCTTTAGGGCGGAGATGCCGCTATAATCGCCGGTGATGGTGGAACCGTGCGTATCCGTGAACGCCAGTCCGTCCGTTCCAATTAGACTCAAGGCATTACCGCTGGCGGCGTTGATGTCGAAACCTGCACCGGTCGTCACCACGAGCGGGGCGCCGCTGAGCGTTTGCGTCGTCATCTGCGCGCCGCTGCAAGTATAAGTGCCGGCGCTGCTGACACAGGCCGCATAGGCGCGCCGTACATAACCGCCGACAAAGGCGCTGGTGGCAAGCGCTGTGCCGAGCACCAGGCGGCGCCGCAGGGCGGGTGCCCGTCCGTTCGTCGTGTCCATTGTCGTGCCTCGATCGAGTTTGTTTCCGCCTGGTCGCGGTCTTTGGTTATGCGGTGGTAAGCGGGACTGACCCCGTCGCCGCGGTAGCAGTGTCGTTCAACAGCCAGCCGGTCTGACCGCGGCCCGGCGCATGGCTGATGACGCTTGCCGCCTCGGCCGAGCCGGGGCTCACCGCCATTGGGCAGATGGCGCCGGGAATCACCGCCAGGTCGTAAAGTTCGGCGACTGCACTATCGATGCGGAACCAGTCAACGCAGCTTCCCGTCTCAAGGTCGATGACCTGCACGCCGCACCACGGCTGCGAATCGGCGGCCTTGAGACGCCCATCCAGCGCCAGCCCCTCGAAGCGCTTGTAGCGCGGCCTGGACAGCCCGACGAAGGCGTAGCGGCCTGAGAAGGAAAGCCCACGCAGGAAGCCCGGACAGAAGGCCACCGGCTCAAAGTGCCCCATGCCGCCGTTTTTCGGCAACTTGACGGTGCCAAACTCGCCGGTGCCCGAGTTGAGCAGCCATAGCGCGCCTTTATGAAGGCGCGGAGAATGGGGCATGGAAAGGCCCTCGCACACGATTTCCCCGGTCCTGACGTCGATCACAACGCCGCCGTCGGCGCGGCGGTCGCGCCAGCCGTCGATCGTGTCGGAACGGCTGACCGCCGTGACATAGGCCGGCTCGCCGTCCCGCATCGCCAGCCCGTTCAAGTGGCAGCGGTCTTCATCCACCAGTGCCGAAATGAAGGAGGGCCGCCACACCTCATCGAAGCTGTGGCGGCTGGAAACGGCGGCCAGGCAGTTGAAGCGGGTGTTGACGAATATCGGCCGGCCAGCAGCGTCGAGGCCGACATCATGGGCATCGAGTTCACCTGTGATATGGACGGTACGCGGGACGTAGCAGACGTCGAAAATCCCGTTGGCACGCTGATGCAGCTCCAGCGCATTGACGAAGTGGATGAGGTGGAAGCCGGCCGCGAGCAGAAGCGAGCCGTTCGGTGCAGGCGCCAGCCCCATTGGCCGCACGATCGGCGTCTGGTGGACGTTGAGCCCGCCGGTGCCGGGGTTGCGGCCGATGAGATAGAGCAGGCCAGACTGATAGGAGGTCACCGCCAGGCCGATGCCGAGTGAGCTAAGCCGCGCCACCAAGCCGGCCGACA
The DNA here is from genome assembly GCA_963717095.1 of uncultured Alphaproteobacteria bacterium. Classification (GTDB taxonomy): domain Bacteria; phylum Pseudomonadota; class Alphaproteobacteria; order Rhizobiales; family Devosiaceae; genus Devosia. The sequence goes on along the minus strand of CAVQVF010000005.1, from coordinate 323,418 downwards.
TCGAATAGCCCAAATCGGGGGCGCCCTCCGCCGTTGGCCTGCCGCCAAGGTGCCCGGAATCTCCTACACTGGGTTCGCCATCACCCGCCGCCATGACGTCACCCTTGCTGAAAGAAATTCAATGCCAGGTTGTGAAGGCTGCATCCTGCATCCCGGTAATGAGCAATTCCCTAGAGGAATCCTGGGGCACCTGTCATCCCGACTAAACAGTAGGGGTCCGCTGTCTGGCTGGCGCTGCGCCTAGCTCCGGCGGTTGAGCCACAGGCTCATCAGACCCGCCCGGCTGCCCACACCGAATTTGCGGAAGATGGCCACCACATGCTGATGGGTGGTGGACGCGGCCAAACCGATCTGGTTGGCGATCGTCTTTTCCGTCGCATCGGTCAGCAGCAGTTGCAGCACCCGCTGCTCGGCCGGCGTCAGGGGCGTGTCGGCCATCAGCAGGCCCTGGCTCAGCATCAGCCAGCGATGAAACCATTTGATGCCGCGTAAGGTATAAGCCAGCGCTTCGATCATCTCATCGCTCACCCTGTCGCGGCAATGCAGCCCGAAGTGGGATTCGCAGCTCTCATTGAGCGGAAACGCCACGAAGGCGGCGTCGTGGACGCCCCGCACCAAATACTGCTCGCGATAAAAGGGCTGCTCGAACCACGCAGCCGGCAGCTCGCGGCGGAACGAGTAGGTCCGGAAGGTTCCAACATCTCGCATGGGCAGCAGGAAAGACGGATCGATCTCGCGCCGATCCCAGGCGCGCAGAATATCGTTGGGCGCGACAGGGCGCAATGTCTTCACCGCCGCCACGCGCCATTCCTGCAGCGGATCGGCGCCGGCCTGGCCCTCGATACCGCCCATGCGGATGCCGGCGGTCCAGGTTACGTTCGAGACGTTGCCCAGACCGGCGAGAAACTCCATCAGGCCCCTGAGCGCAAGCTCTGGCTGGCTGGCGTCGTGGTCGGATAACTCGTCCCAGACCCGATGGATTGCATCGGCATTCGCACTATGCACGACAGATTCCCCCTGCGCTTGAACCAGCGCGTATCGATCCCTCGTGCGAGTTTCTAAGACATTCTGAGGACACACCCGGCGCACGAGGCGGTCTGCTGGCTGTTACATCGACTAGTTCACGTTAAGCAACGGGCCGTGGAGGACCGAGCGCATGATTCTGGCCGTTCCCTTTGCCCGTCAGGCACGACGAGCGGCAACCACCTCACGCAGCGTCATCGGCCTGTGGGCGTCGACAAAGCTCTCGAATGGTCGTTCCCAAGTGGACGCTTCATACCGCATATTACGCCTACGGCGAGGCTGAGCCATCACTTGGTCCAGGGCAGCGGCTCGACAACCCGTACGTTTGGCAATCCTGTCGCGCTGTTTCAGCATGGTAATGTGTCGGAGATGGAATGAAGGACCTGGTTGAACGTCTTCGAGGCGAGATACTGGCCAGATATCTGCTCTATGTCGAAGATATCATCGTCGATCTGCGGAGCGACCCCGGGCAAATCGAGTTTCGGTGTGGCTTCGCGCTGCATGCTGACCACACGCTTCGCACATTTACGGTGAAAGGCCCGGCAAAGGCGGCAGTGACGGACAGCGATCGCCAGGTCATTGTTGAGGCGGTCTTTTCGCATATCCAATCCCTAATCGACGAAGCCGTTGCCGAGACACGCGCGCGAAACTGACTGGCTCGATCTTGCGTCACTTGATGTGCCACCGATGCCCCAACCTCGGGCGAGACTGGGACGCTTTGCTCCGAAGTCAGCCGTTCGCGAGATCTAAGCCGAGTTCTTGAAAGCCGCCGATCCTCTTATTCGACGGCTATGGGGTGGGAGGCCGTCAGTCCGCTTTTGTGCATGAGACCGCCATTCCGGACGTTGAGCCTCATCTCGATCCTTTTAGGTAGCCGACCGAATTCCGGATGCAGCGCAGTCATGAGTCAGAACGCAGATCCCAACATCGGCGAGACTCGATCACCGAGTCGCGGTTTTCCACGGCCCAGCTCGCGAGCGAAAGGAGCGTGCCGGTTAGGGCTGCTCCAGTGGCTGTAAGTGAATACTCGACCTGCGCCGGGATTGTCGCAAACACCGTTCGAGTGACCAGCCCGTCGCGTTCCAGGCGGCGCAACGTCAGAGTCAGCATGCGTTGAGACACGCCTGTTACCGCCCGCTGAAGTTGCATGAACCGGCGAACCCCGCGCGAGAGTTCGATGATGACCGGCACCGTCCATGTATCCCCGATCCGATCCAAAACCTCGCGAATGTCGCAAACCGTCTGCGCATCGTCCAATGCTCCCACGGGGTTGGTTACCGCGGTGTTCGTGACCGACATGAGAATGCCTCCTTCCTTGGTAGCCGACTTGAAGCGTACCTGCTGGGTATCAAGAAAAACCAAAGGATATTCGCATGATTCTTGTTACTGGCGCGTCAGGCGCGCTCGGAAGCCTCGTCACGGAACGTCTGAAGCACCGGAGCGATGTGATCGCGGGCACCCGTAATCCGAACAATACCGCAGGCGACTTGCCCTCTCGGTTGATCGATTTCGATGCGCCCGAAAGCCTTACAGCAGGTTTTTCCGGTGTCGACGTGCTGATGCTCGTATCCGCAGGCTATGGCGAAGATGACGAGGTCATCGCACGACATGGTAACGCAATCGCCGCCGCCGAGAGAGCCGGCGTCGGACATATCGTCTATACCAGCCTGACAGGCGCGGGCGACCACCTCGCCTTCGCACTTCCTCACCGCTGGACCGAACGGCGCCTGCGTGAAGGCTCGACCAATTGGACCATCCTGCGCAACGGCATCTATGCCGAAATGAGCGTTCCCGACGCACGCAACGCAGCGGCGGCTGGACAATTGCACGCGCCGCTCGGCGAGGGTCGCATAGCCGCAGTGGCACGAGAAGATTTGGCCGATGTCGCGGCCTCGATATTGGCAGACACCCCCACCCATCGGGGAAAAATTTATGAGCTGATCGGTGACCGAGCCATCGGTGGCGCAGATATTGCTGCCGCGGTCAGCGCCACGACAGGAAAAGAAACACCTTACGTCTCCGGAACCCTCGCGAGTCTGCGGGCGATGCTGGGCAAGTCCGGCGTTCCCGCATGGCAAATTCCGATCGTGGTCTCGACCTATTCGTCGATCGCGGCTGGATTCCTAGGCGAGACAGATGGCCATCTCAAGGATCTCCTAGCTCGGCCGTCACGGTCCGCCCTCGACGTGATCGTATCCGCGATTTGAAGCACTCTCCTGCTATTGACGATGATGAACGTCCGCTTACAGGGCCAGTAAACGATAGCGGGAACGTTCGCGATGGCGTCGGCAGCGGCCATCTAGGCGCTGCTTGTCGGACGGCCCCACCGCCAAATAGTCGGAAGACCTTTGCCGCTCAAAGATGCCGTTCCGGTCCGCATGTTATGCGAATTAGGTCGGTGACGGCCTCACGTCTGAGACAGAAACGAAGGGCCGGGCCCTTCACAAAGGCCGTCGAATAGGACTGGCGCTGTGGGTCATTGCTTGGCGTAGACGGCAATCTCCAATCGCCTTATCGGCCGCCCCGCAGCCTAAGGGCGAGAGCCGCCTGGTCGGTGAGGATGTAGTTGACCGGCTGGCGGACCCAATGGTCGAGGCGGGAGGGGCCATTGACGGTCCAAACGCCGATAGTGAGCCCAGCCGATGTGATGGTCTCGATGCGTTCGGGCGTGACTTCGGCAAAGATGTAGCCGATGTCAGAAATGCCATTGTCGGCGAGCTCGCGCACCAGGCTCGAAAGGTCATTGTGCGCGCCGAGGCTCCAGGCCAGCGACAGGCTGGTCTGATAGCCGGCCTTCGCGAAGGGCTGCAGCGAGCCGAGCTGGAAGCACATGATGTTCACGCGATCCTTGAGGACACGGCTTTCGACCGCCTCCATGATGCGCGGCGCCAGATTTCTGATAGTCCTGTTTAGCGGCGTTCTGCTTGATCTCGATGCGGGTATGGCTGCGCGACCCCACGGCATCGAGCACCTCGCCCAGCGTCGGGATGGTTTCGTCGACACCGCGCAGGCGAATCTGGCGCAGTTCAGCCAGCGTCAGCGCCGCAATCGGGCCGCGCCCATGGGTGGTATCGTCGAGCGTCGCATCATGGATGACGACGAGTTCGTTGTCGGCCGTCAAATGGACGTCGAGTTCGATCTGGTCGGCGCCCTCCTCGACGGCGGCGATAAAGGACGACAGCGCATTTTCCGGCCGGTCGGCGGCGCTGCCGCGATGGGCGACGATCTGGGGACGAGTCATAGGGTTTCCTAACGCAGGCTTGGATCGGTGTAGTCACGCAGCCAGTCGCCAACGACGCTGACGGCGAAGGTGAGAAGAAAGATGGCGATGCCGGGGATGGTGGCGATCCACCAGGAGGTGACGATGTAGTCGCGCCCGAGCCCCACCATATTGCCCAGGCTCGCCAGCGGCGGCTGGATGCCGAGGCCGAGAAAACTTAGGCTGGATTCGAGCAGGATCACCTCGGGTAGGCTGACCGTCCAATTGACGACGATCACCGGCAAAACGTTGCGCAGCACATGCGCGAGGGCGATGCGTCGCTCCGATGCGCCATTGCGGCGCAGGGCCGCCACATAGCCCTTTTCGTACTCGGCCATAGCGACGGCACGCACCAGGCGCGTATAGCGTTCCCAGCCGTAAAGCCCGAGCAGGCAGACGAAGAGCACGATGCTGTTGCCGAAAAAGGCCAGCACCGCCAGGGCCAGGATCATGAATGGCAGGGCGGCGTTGAAGTCCACCGCGATCCGCACGATGCCGCCGAGAATGCCGCGGTTGCGGGCTGAAATTAGGCCGAATGACACACCAATAAAGGCGCTCACCAGGCTCGAGATCAAAGCGACGGTGAGACTGGTGCGTACCGAGATCAGCGTCCGGCTGAAGACGTCGCGGCCGAGATCATCGGTGCCGAACGGATGCGCCCAGACGCCACCCCACCCTACGGGCGGCGCATTGCTGGCGACTAGATCGATGGCGGTGAAATCGTAAGGCGCGATCCAGGGCGCCGCTATCGCGACGAACAGGAATAGCGCCACGATGACAAAGGCGACAACCACCACCCAGCCTTGGCGGGCCAGCCAATTGGGGCGGCGCGGGACGGCTCTGCTATCGGCTATCGCCATGGCTCAGCTCCCCCGCCGATCGCGCAACCGCGGATCGACCATGGTGTACAGGACGTCGGCACCGAGATTGGCCAGGACCATCGTTATCGAGATGAGAATGACGATGGCCTGCACCACGGCGAGGTCGCGTTTGGCGACGACCGTGACCAGGAACCGGCCGATGCCCGGCCAGGCAAAGACCGATTCCACTACCGCAGCCCCGCCGATCATGCCGCCGACGAGAAAGCCGATCAGCGTCAGTAGCGGCAAAGCCGCATTGGGCAGCACATGGAAGCCGAAGAAGTACCAGCGCGGCAGCGGTTTGATGCTGGCGGCGCGAATATAGTGCTGGCCGAGAACTTCCAGCGCGCTCGAGCGCACGAAGCGGGCGATAACCCCAGCCGCAGCAAGCCCGATCACCAGCGACGGCAGGATCAGGTGTTGCGGGGAGGAGCCGCCGCCACTGGGCAGCCATCTCAGGCGCACCGCGAACAGCAGAATAGCGAGGATGCAGAGCAGGAAGCTGGGCATTGCATGGACAAGCACCGCGGTGCCCATAACGATGCGGTCGATGGCACTGCCACGATGGGTGGCCGCGAACAGCCCCATGGCCACGCCGAGCACGAGGCCGATCAACAGACCGACGCCCATCAGTTCGAGCGTTGCCGGCGCCTTTTCGAGGATGATCATCAAGGCGGGGCGGCCATCGGTGATGGAGCGGCCGAAATCGCCCTGCAGGATGTGCTGCACATAAGTGAAATATTGGATGTAGAGCGGCTGGTCGAGGCCCCATTCCAGGCGAATGCGCGCCATCATTTCGGGCGTGGCATCGGAGGACAGCAACATTTCCACGGGATCGCCGGAAATGCGCAGCACGATGAAGACGAAGGTGACGGTCAGGACGACGGCGAGTAACGCCCGGCCTATGCTGGCTGAAATCCGCACGATCATCCTACCGGCTCCAGCTCTGGATTCTCAGTCATGGTTCCGATCCGTCGCGGCACGGCGGCAAACAGCGCGCGGCTATAATCGTGCGACGGCGATGCCAGCACTTGTTCGGCTGGGCCATGCTCGACGATATGGCCAGCGCGCATGACGGCGATGGTGTGGGCCATGTGCCCGACAACGCGAATGTCGTGGCTGATGAAGATCATGGTGAGCCCCAGCTGGCTCTGCAGGTCGAGCAGCAGGTTCAGCACCTGCGCCTGCACCGAGACGTCGAGCGCCGAAACCGGCTCGTCGCACACCAGGATGCGCGGCTTCAGCACCAAAGCCCGGGCGATGGAAACGCGCTGGCGCTGGCCGCCGCTCAATTGATGCGGCAGCTTGGCAAAACTGGCCTCAGACAGGCCGACTTTGGATAAAGTGGCCAGCGCGAGGTCGCGCCGCTCCGCCGAGGTAGCGAGTTCGTCATGGATTTCGAGGGTTTCGACGATCTGCGGCCCGACCGCCTGGCGCGGATCCATCGAACCAAAGGGATCCTGGGCCACCATCTGCATGACACGCGCGAGGCTCCTGCGGCCCTTGGCCAGTTGCTCGGCCATCGACAGGCCGAAAATCTCGATGTCGCCGGCCTGCGCACGCCGGTCACCGATGATGAGGCTTGCCAGGGTGCTCTTGCCGCAGCCGCTTTCGCCGATCAGGCCCCAGGTCGTGCCGGCCTCTATGGAGGCTGAAACATCCTCGACGCCGCCGGCCTGAACCTGGCTGCGCTGCCACGGCCACCTGCGGCCATGGGCATTGTGCATGTAGCGAACGTTGTCGAGGCGGAGGGCCGGCACGGGTGCCGCCGCGTTTAGTTGGGATTGAAGCATGCGACCTCCCCCCTTGCATTCACATCGGTGAGAAAAGGCGCGGCCGACAGGCATTGCGCCATGCGTCGGCCACACCGCGGCGCGAAGGCGCATTCGGCGGGCGGCGCGAAATGGGTGCGGATTTCACCCGGAATATCGCCTAGCCGCGTGCGTGGCCGCTGATGGCCCGGAATGGCTGCGAGCAGCGCCCGCGTATAGGGATGGCGGGGATTGGCGACGATATCGCCTGCCGGCTGCAGCTCGACAAGGCTACCGGCATACATCACCGCGACCCGGTCGCAGAGCTGCGCCACGAGGTCGAGATCATGCGAAATGAAGATGATAGACAGTCCCGTCTCGCGCACCAGGTCACGCAACAGCCGGCAGATCTGCGCCTGGATGGTGACATCGAGCGCCGTTGTTGGCTCATCCGCGATCAGCAGGCGCGGCGCGCTGGCGAGAGCCATGGCGATCATCACGCGCTGGTTCATGCCGCCCGACATCTGGTGCGGATAGGCGGCGAGGCGCGCGTCGGGCTGGCTGATGCCGACCCGGTCGAGCAGTTCGACGGCATGGCGGCGCGCTGTCCGCCCATCCATGCCCCTGCCGAAGCGCAACACCTCCTCGATCTGCGCGCCGATGGTGCGCACGGGATTGAGGCTGCTGGCTGGGTCTTGGAAGATCATCGAGATCGAGGGGCGGCGCCCGTGTTCCTGCTTGGGAATGGCCGCGATGTCCTGGCGGACGCCGCCGAAGTCCATGGTGCCAGCCGCATGCGCGCCATGGCCCAGCAGTCCCACCAGCGACAGGCAGGTGACGCTCTTACCCGAGCCGCTTTCACCCACGATTCCGAGGATTTCCCCTTCCCCGACCGAGAAGGCGACATCATTGACGGCATGGAGGGGGCCGGTAGCAGTTGGGAACTGCACCGACAGATTTTCGACAGTGAGCAGGGCCATCAAGCGCTCCGCGATGGAAAGGCCCCGGCGATGAACCGCCGGAGCCGAAGGATCAGGCGAAGGTGAGACGAGCCGGGTTCAGGTCCATGTAGAAGAACACGAAGGGCTTCCACTTGACGGCGTCACGGACGCCATAGAACACCGCGTTCTGGTAGAGCGTAATCACGCCGGGATCGGTCCACTCGTTGATGTCCATCATGCCGCGGAAGGCGGTGCGCCGGTCTTCGAGCTTGGTGGCGCGCTCCAACTGGTGGCCGAGCTTGTCGAACTCGTCATTGCTCCACATCGCGCGGGCAGCCGGAACTGCCGAGGGGCCGTGCTGGCTCCACAGCGAAAACAGTGGATCGGGCAGCAGGGCCGAGTTGGACCAGTTGCCGATGGCGCGGCCATTAACATCGGTCATGCCCTTGGTGCCGCCGACATCGAGCCGCACGTTGAGGCCTACGGCTTGCCACATGGCGGTCATCGCCTGGCTGACCGCGACTTCGGCGGTATAGTAGTTATTGTTGGAGCGGTATTCGAGTTCCGAGCCGTCATAACCCGCATCGACCAGCAGCTGCTTGGCCTTTTCCGGGTTGTATTCGTAGGCCGGGAAGTCGGCGAGGTACATGTCGCCGTAGAAGTCGTACTGCAGGCCGTTTGGAACCTTGGTGCGGCCGCGCCAGATGGTATCGACGATGAGCTGGCGGTTGAGCGCCAGGCTCATGGCCTGACGGACGCGCGGATCGGTCAGATGCGGATTGGTCTTGTCGAACCAGATGATGCGGTTGTTATTCACCGGACCGCCGACGATGGAGACGCCGTCATTAGCCTCGACCGCATCGAGCTGGTCCGGCGGCAGGTCGGTGACAATGTCGTAGTCGCCGGCGAGAAGGCCCGAGACGCGTGCGGAAACTTCCGGCACGACGGTAAAGACGATCTTCTGGGCTGTCGGCATGCCGCCCCAGTAGTCGTCGTGAGAGACCAGGACCGTCTCGTCATTGGGGGTGATGTGGTCGACCTTATAGGGACCGGCGCCGATCGGCTTTACCCGCCATTCATCGTAGCTCGCGGCTTCGAGATAGGCGGCCTTGGAGATGATCTGCGAAGTCCAGGCGGTCAGGCGCTTGAGGAAGATGGGATCCTCATAGGTGGTGTGAAAACGCACGGTATAGGTGTCGACGGCTTCCAGGCTATCGAGACTGGCCCAATAGCGCGATACCATCGGATGGCCTGGGGCCTTCTCGCCCGTCATGCGCTCGGGGCCAAAGGTGAACAGCACGTCATCGGCGGTCATTTCGCGGCCATCGTGGAATTTGACGCCCTTGCGCAGCTTGACCTCAAGCACGGTCGGCTCGACCCAGGACCACGACTCGGCCAGGTGCGGCTTCAGCGACAGGTCACCGTCGAAATCGAATTGCAGCAGGGTGTCGTGGATCGAATAGTTGGTGCGATAGCCGACATTGCTTTCCGGATCGATCACTTCGGCGGTGGGCGGATTGGCCTGCACGGCAACGCGCAGTATCGGACGCGCCTCCTGGGCGAAGGCCATACGCGGTAAAGCGGTAGCCGCCAGGGCGGCGCCGGAAAGCATGCTAAAATGGCGTCGAGTGAGCTTCATGGCTGGGTCTCTTGTAAGGAAGCGAGGGGATGGGAGGGACGAGGTTCGCGATGGATCATCTGCACGCCGGCCGCACGGGCGGCGGCCTGTACGGAGGCAGGCGGCGGAAGGTCGGTGATGAGGATATCGATGCCAGCCAGGGAGCCGCCCCGTATCGGGGTGGCCCGACCGAACTTGCTGAAATCGGCGACGACGATACGCTTGCGGCAATTTTCAAGGATCGCCTCGCGGACCGCCACTTCCTCGACCGAGAAGTCAAGGAAGCTGCCATCGTCATCGATGCCGCCGACGCCGGTTATGCCGAAATCGACGCGATAGCGGCCAAAGAGTGCGACCGCCTCCGGCCCGACGAAATCACGGTCGTGGGGGCGTATCTGGCCGCCGCACATGTGAACGCGGATACCGTCATAGCCGCTCAGCACGTTGGCGACATTGAGATTGTTGGTCACCGCCAACAGGCTCTGCCGGCGTGACAACGCCATGGCGACCTGCTCGGGCGTGGTGCCGATGCCGAGCGAAACGCTCGCATCTTCGGGCACCAGTTCGGCCGTCAGCGCCGCGATCTCGCGCTTGGCCAGCACATTCATGATGGCCCGCTTGGAATAATTCAGGTTCGGATTGCCCGGAAAATCAATCGCCCGGATGCCCTTGTGCAGACGCCGCGCCATGCCGCCCTCGCACAAAACCGCCACATCCCGGCGTATGGTCTGGGTGGTGACGGTGAAGCTGCGCGCCAGATCATCGATCTGCAGGTATCGCTTCTCGTTGAGAAGGTCGGCGATGGCCAATTGCCTGGCGGTGAGGTTGTTTTCTGACATGCCCGCGACGCTAGGCGGATCATATGAACTCCCTGTGACGCCTAGATTACGTTCATATGAACATTAAAGTGCAGGCCCTCGACGAGCACGCGAGTTCTGCACTACGGGAGGTTTGCCATGGGCGCGCCTAATTCAGCGGAAGTCCCAAGGACTCCAGAGCCTGTAACAGGGTCTCAGGGTCCGCCAAGTCAAAGAGTCAAAATAACTCAACACTCTGAGTTGCGGCCCATACCGCATATTATGCGAATCCGATGACCGGCTTGACGGCAGGAGTGGTGAGCAACGCCGACGTTTATGTTACCCACCTAACATGGAACGCTCGCTTCTCGATGTGTGGGCGCGATCGGATCACCTGCGTCGTCGATGGCGACACAAGATAGTTGCAGGAGGCCAACCTCAGGCTCGAGAGCTACGACACCCCCGAGCCTCTACAACGACATCTGTGGCGGCCAGGCCGAGTCACCTTCGCAAAGGGACCAGTGCCCGACTGCTTCAGTTGTTGAACCGCGCAACGGTCCAGACCGGCGGTAAGGACTAATACGTCCGCGTGCTCGCGACCATCCGCGTTGCTTGGCCCCGGTGCCGCTCGCCGACAAATTTTACGCGCTCCGGAGGAGTTTCGGGAGCGCCAGGTGAAAAATACCGGCGACTTACCCGGTAAGGCTGTCTGACCACATGGCCTCCGCCTTCGTTCTAGGATGCACTCGCTGGATATCGCATCCTGTCTCACTTACACGTCAGCGCGGGTCGGCCAGTTCAGTGGGATGAGCGCACGGCCCGATGCCCTGGTCCACCGCTCTCGGGTTGCGGCAACATAGCGGGGATCATCGGCGAAATAGGCATGCTCGATCAGCAGGACCTGCAGACCGGAGCGACGCGCAGTCTCATGAAATAGAAAGTCGATATGTCTGCGCATGGCCTGCACGTCCTCGTCCTCTTCCCCGCCCGCGATCTCAGTCTCGTCTTCATCTTCCCCGCTCGTCGGGAAATAGGGCCGGCTAATCTGGTCGAGAACTAGCACCCCGGGAACGGGGGCCTGGACAGTCTCGAAGTAGCGCTGCAACGCAAAGGATAGTGAGATGTGCACGGCAAGATAGTTCTGGTCTGAACCGACGTCCGGCATCCGCAGGACGGCGCCACTGCCCGCCTCGATAACTGTTACCTCCGGCTGGCGCGACGAGAAGTCAAGTTCGGATCCAACACAAGGGGCGACCGTTGGCAGCGCGGCGAAGGCCTCTGAAGCGAACTGTGAAATCTTACTCTCGGCGCGCCGGAGCTTTATCTCTTTAGCCTCTCGATCCACTCGAGCTTCTAGTTCTGCGATTTCCGCCCGAAGCACGCTCAAATCGCGCGAGAGTTGGCGCGGCTCATCCACGTTCGATTCCAAGAAGAAAGAGACACGCCCAAGAAGATGTGCCCGCAGCTGAGATAGGTCAGACATCCGACGTGTGTCGTCGCTCTGCCGCAACCAAGTTCGGATTTGGTCGTCCACTTGCCGAAGCTCGGCGTTGAGCCGACCAATCTCATCGTCAACGGTTCGGTCGTGTTCGATCAGTTTCGGCCTTACTCGTTCGACGGCCGCGCTCTCAGCTCGCACCGTTGTGAGCGTCGTCTGCAGCGCCCTGGCCGTTTCCCGCCCCCGTTCGGATGGGGCATCGCATACTGGGCATACGCCCGGGATATCCTGAAGGTGAAGATGCTCGGCAAGCATGAGTTTTTCGCGCTGTCGTGTCACAGCGCTCTCAAATCCTGATGCCTCCCTGATCGCGGTACGGGTCGCCTGAAGTTGGCGTCTTGCAGTGCCAAGATATCCTAGGATTTCGCGTCGACGAGCATGGAGTCCCCCGAGTTCCCCTTCTGAAGGGTAAATGTTCGCCTCAAGCTGAGTCTCGGAGACTGCCTTGATCTGCGTCAGCAACTCCGCCTCGCCAGCCTCGCTGGATGGGGCCGGCGAAATGCCGATGCGATTTGCTTCCATCAGCAGGCTTAGCGCTCGCCCTTTCAAAGCTGAGTCAGCAGCCGCCCGCGATCGCTCACGGGCCTCCTCCTTGTCGAGCGTACGTTGCAGTTGGCGCAGGCGCCGCTCGGCGATGGCGCTCGCTTCATCGTTCACTCGGAGGAAATAGGGCATCGCGGCGAGGATATCTCGAGCCTTGTCCGCCTTTTCGAGTCCGTGCAGCAAGACGGTCTCGCTGTAGATAACCTCCTTGGTGACAAACAGGTAAGGAGTAACGTGGCGAACGGTGGCCTTGCCGCGCCCGCTCCCGGCAGCGTCGATTTCGCCACCTGGATCACCGATCCCAAACGCCCGCTCGACGAATGCTTTAGCGGCCTCTAGCGTCGTCGCTCCTTCGAAGTCAGCGATCGTCGCCGGCAGGGGTAGGTTCAGACCGGATGACGTGAACATATGAGTGCTGGTCGCTTGGCCGACCGGAGGCACGATACGTCCAATAACCATTTCTGCGGCACCGGAAGTCCACTTGACGCCCACGGCCACTGTTCGACGGCGGACGTGGGCGGGCAGTTCGCATTTGCTCGATCCGAGGCAGTAATCAATCGCCTTGATAAGTGTCGACTTACCGGTGCCTGACGCACCGGTGATAATGTTCATGACACCGGGTTTGAGCTTCACCTCTCTCCGCTCGCCAGACACGCTAAGAAAGAAAATGTCGGAGATGTTCCAGCGCATCATACTGTAAGGCCCATCATGTCGAAAACCGTGCGGGTGGAACCAGCCGAGGCGAACCAGAAACCGAGGCGTTCGGCGCGTTTGATCGACTGAGCGGGGCCCTCACTCAGCGCGGTGAACGCGCTCTTTTTCGCGTTCTGGGTACCCAACTCCAACCTGGCGGTCGAATTCACCACGAGGAGGCGGCTGAAGCAGCCAAAACGGAGCGCTTCAGTGACAATCTCCATTGACGTGTTGACTAGATTCCCAAGACCAATTTGCACCTGCGGTCGGCGCCCCAGCCACTCCAACAACCCGGTGTTCTTGTTCGTCCCCTCAAAGCAGTCACCGAGATCACCTGAAAGGGCGACTGGCAAGGCCAGATAGGCCGTCGGGATCTCTGGGCCATCAGCGTTTACCGAAAGATATGCCCTTGTAAAGCTGACCAGCACGAGGGCGCAGAAGGCCGGATTTGTCTCCGAATAAACGTCGTGGGCAACACTCATCCAGCACCACCGAGGAGCTTGGCGTAATCAGCATGCCAGCCCACCTTTAAATCAATCGCCAGCACCTGATAGCTGCCGCGCACATAGTAGGCCGCATTCCAACCCTGTGCGATTGGTCGCACCGCTCCGGGGGCCTCTTCGTGTGTCCACCTCAGCATCTTGAGACCGGATTGACACTTCCCTTTTTGATCAAGATCGGCGCAATCCTCGGCCATCTGGCAATGCCGATCGGACCAATGCTCCTCGAGCACGCGATCGTAGTCGTTGATGGTCACTGCCATGGCCGGACTACCGTTGAGCCATTTTGCGCGTTGCTCGCGGGCCTTCCATTCCTCGCGGATCGCTTTCGAGAGGTCCGATGTCTTGCCGTCAACCAATTGGACCTGCCGAGCAAGCATGCCGTCAGGCTGATAGTCGCTGGGAGGGCTGGCCAGCTCGAAGTCGGGGACAAGCTTATCCTGTTCTATGTCCGACACGATGGCGCTGACCTGGTGCTGCAACTCGCTGCGGGAAATGACGCGCTCCCGCTTGCCACATAGGGAGTAGACGATCTGTCGGTCCCACCACTCGATCAAACGCATCGCCACTGCTGGCCGCTGGTCAGGAGGAAGAAGCTTTAGATGCCCGGCGACGTTGTCCTCAATGGCGCCTATTGCGAAACTTCCGGGCTGGATCAAAGTGCGGCGCATGAGGTTGAGCCGCTCCGTTTCAGTCAGTGCCAGAAAGGCTAAGCAGCCATCAACGCGGTCGGCGTGGGGCAATGTCTTGCCCGCCTTTGCGGCAGCGGAGCGCGCGTCTAAGACGCGCTGGGCTTCCTGCGCCATCGCTTCAACTAGCTCGGTCCGTTCGGAAGTCATGTCCGTCAGGACGTTCAAGGGACTGTCCGTGCCAAGCTTCGCAACCGTCACCAGATGCAGAGTGGTTTCGGAAAGCGTCAGTTCTGGCAGGATATCGACCCAGACTTTCACCGTCTTCCACAGCGCCTTCGACTTTATGCTTATCGGCGGCGGCGAGTCGCTGATCGAGTGCTTCAGCTGGAACAGTAAAGCGTGGCCATCAACCTTTAGGTCGACGTCGTCTAGCTGCTCAACCCCCACAGCTGCGTTATCCGTCTCCTGGCCCATTAATGTCAGCAGCGCAAAGAATGTCTGATAATAAAATCCTAGTGCGGCAGCTTCCGCCGAATGACCTACGCCCTGCTGTTGTTCAGCCATAACCGACTCTTATTGCCCCACCACTTCACTGTGGGCGAGTTCCGGTATTGGCTCAAGTGGCGCGATGTCCAATTCCCCGGTGCTGTTCATTTGTATCCTGTCGTGGCGAACCGCCGACGACCTGCGTTAGACGTGCTCCGCGAGTATCGCAAGACGACGGCTGTGGTCTCGCTCGAAAGCGCGGCGCTTTGGGATGCCTCCTGGGAGAGTTGAGCAGCGAGCATGGCTAACGCGAACAACCTAGCGCCACTTGTGATATGACACCTGAAGCAACATTGAGCGTGCCCGAGCAACAATATGACGGACTACTACTTCACCGATCGCGAGTACGGCACGCGGCCCCGGGCCACTGACAATATTGATGAACGTCTTTGGGGAGGTCTCCACAGTCTCATCGAGACGAAATTGGACGACGGTTCGTTCGGTCTGCGCTTTCCAGACATATGCTCCGACCCCGGCAACATTCCTTGCGGCTGTGATAGATCCACGTTTTCTCGGATGCTTCAGGCAGAGGTTCCGTGGATAGAATGGCCGTTGCGCGCAGACCAGTTGCCCGACACCCCGGTCATCCTTGACCTGCTCGAATTTTGCGCAATGGCAGTCGGGCAACCTATTCAGGGGGCGTGGCACGACTACATGCGCCACTATCATCTGTCTTGGGATCGAGAATCCGGACTCGCAGCCTTTGTGGTGGACGTGAATCGCTTGCTGGCACGCAACGGCGTTGCGTTCGAGATGACCAGTGAAGGCAAGATCCAGCGCATCCTCCCCGCACCGCTTCGGGAAGGGCTCATTCAAGCAAGGTTCGCCACAGGCGATGCAGTAACGGATCGGCTTCTTGAAGCAGCACGATTGAGAATCCTGGCGCCCCGCCACGAAGATCGCAGTGACGGTCTGGAGAAGTTGTGGGACGCATTCGAGCGTATCAAAACGCTCGAGCCGGGCGGGGACAAGCGCATCACGGCCGACGCCATGCTCGACTTTGCGGCACGCCCCGGATCCAAAATGCGCGCATCGCTTTCAGTTGAGGCGGACGCACTGACGAAGATCGGCAACTCTCACCGCATCCGGCATTCCGAAACATCTCAAGAGCCGCTCGAGACCGCAGCACAGATCGACTATCTGTTCACGCGGCTGTTCGCCTTTGTCCACCTCATCTTGAAAGCGAGCAATCGTGCGGCGTAACCGTGGAGCGAGGACTGTACGCGGAGAATAGCAATGTCACCGGCACAACAATGGCTAATGGCCAACGCCTATGGGTATTCAGATCTCACACCGCCGGAGGTGGCAGCCATCAACGAATTCTGCCTCCTCTGGAGCTTCTTCGAAGAATGGGTTCTCAAGAATGATGCCAATATCGGTGCGATCAAGCGGAAAGTTGCCGAGGCGGCAAATCGTGACGGCGGAATTGATTTGGCACCCTTCGACGTTCCAATCGCCTTTTTCACGGGTCGTTATTGGGATGCTGGAAAGCTGACGCAGAACTTCGAAGGCTTGCGTTTCCAGGGCAAGAATGGTGGCCGTTCCGAAGTCGAGGCCGTCCTCAATGGCAACGACAAGGGCACCGTGGAAATTTTAAGCGCCCTGCTGATCATCGTCTACCGGCTTCGCAACAACCTGTTGCATGGCGAGAAGTGGAGCTATCGATTCAAGGATCAATTCGGAAACTTCACCAACGCCAACCTCGTGCTGATGCACGCAATGGACGTCTTCCGCTCAAAGGGTTTATTCGACCCAGAGGGGGCGAAGATTTGATCTATGCAAGCTGTTCAGTGGTGAACACGCCTTGCTGACGGAGCAATGCCGGCATGGACAGATACGATCCGCTGAACACCGCCTTTGGCCTGCGCTCCAGCGCTCGCGAGATCGACGAAATGCTCTGACCCTGCTTCCATCGCTCCCAGAGCTCAGCCTTCTGTTGTGCGGTAAACCAGAACCGTGACGTGACCATGCGACACCTCCTCATCCTCTCAGATTAAAGGTGTTGCGACGATCGGTTGAACCCACCGACCCATTTCGGTTATTCCGACAGCTTCAGTCGTCGCCCGAAAGCAGACGTGGCCGCTGGAACTGGTGTAGACGGTTAAGCACCCCTTCGGACGAAGCCACCGTTCACCGCCGAAAACTACCAACCCTTCGGCTCGCCGGCGTTCATCGTAGGCGAGCGAAACGATCGTGCAAAGTCATGGCACCCGATACCTGCTTCGCGGCCAACTGGCCGGCAAGCTTCATCGCCAGAGTTCGGCGATCCGCATCCGCCGCGATGGCTGCGCCATCTCGGGAGATCAGGACGTCGAGATAGTGGAGGAGTGCGCTCCCGGTACCCTCGCGATGCCAATGCGAGGAGCGGGTGCCTTCCTCGAGCGCGGCAGCGATCCAGGGTAGTGCCTTGAGCCGGAGCGACGCCCCTTGGGGCTCCGACAGGAAGTAGCAGAAGCCCTCGATGTTATCCTCGTCCCGACCGAGGTGCTCGATTGCCCACCGGCGATAGAGCTCCACCATCCGTTCCACCATGGGTGGCGCCTTCGGATAGTATTGAAGTCCAACTCCCCCGATGCCCATCAATTGAAGCAGCATGTCCTCGCCGTAGTACCACTGCTTCCCTTCCGTCCAGCCCGGCGCCGCCAAGGCGTACTCGATCATCGATCGCCAGAGTTCGAGATAGACATCGGCATCGACGTCTTTCGAAAGCAACATCGTCCAACAACTGATGAAATGCCTCATTGCGTAGTGGGCTATGGAACCAAGGCGCAGGACAGGCTCCCAGAGTTCCTTGGCCACGGCCGATGGAAGGGTCGGCAGCAAGCTGGCGATACGCTTCAGAGTGTCGTAGCCGAATTGCTCGATCCTGCGCTCCCGGCTCTGGGATCGGTCCTCCTCATCACCCTGCTCGTATGCGCGCCAAACCTGGAAGTCCCATAGTGATCGTACAAGTCGAATCTCATCGGCGTCGAGCGGCTCCTCTCCCCGTACCAACCATGCGAACAACGCCTCGAGCCTGTGGACGGCTAGTCCAATGGCGATGTGCTGAATGTCGTATTGATCCACGAACTCCTCAACATCCTTTCGCGCCCTGGCAATCGCTCGCTGGCGCTCGACACGTCCGACCCTCTTCGCGATGGCTGGGATATCGATGCATTCGATCACCAGGTCACTGCCCCGCAGCGACCTGCTTCGCAGCCATTTCCTCCTATTCAGCCATGTCCTGCGCCCGGCTTCGTCTCCAGGGAAACGCGGCGCTAAGACCCAGAGGCCAGCAGACAGCACACCGAGGAGCAGGAGACGCGGCCAGACCGATCCAAACTCCGATTTGCGCCGATGGGCTTCGGCCATGAGAGTGGCAGACGCCGGGTTCCGGGGCCCGGTCAGCAGCAGCATCGCCATCTGATCCCACTTCTCCTCCGTGCCGTGGGAGATCATCCTCTGGACGATGGCGTGCACGCACACCTCGAGCGCATGATTGCCGTAGGGCCGCGGCCTGCTAAGGGCGTCGTCATCGCTCTCGGCGATGGCGTCCATGGCAAGGTCAACTATCTCGATAGCCGACGCCTCTACGGCCGGGTGGTTCGCCAGCCAGTTCGAACAGCGGGCCAATAGCAATGCGGCGGCCGCCAGCGCGGCTTGACCTTCCTCGACCTGATCAATCTTATCGCGATTGGCCCCCAACACTTCGGCCAGGTAGGCGGCGCTTTCATCGGTCAGTTCGGCGGCGGACCCGAGCGCCTCCACGCATTGAAACGGGAAAAGGGACAACGACAAGTCACCATCGACGCGCCGCTTATATTGGCCGATCCTGCTCCGAAGCTCTGCCGGATAAGTGAACTCGACGCCCTCGCTTTCCGCATCGCCAGGCCCGCCAGCGTAGTTGCTCGGAGTCAACTCTGCCACCAACGCTTCGCGTTCGAGGTCGTCCTTCTCCTCGCCCGTCACCGGCCAGCAGCGGGTGGCCTCGGCGATCTCCATAGCGAGCTGCGGGTTCTCTCGTATGCTGGCCGCAGCGAGCCGACGCAGAAGGAGTTTCCGATGAGGTGCGAAGGCGAAGGCTTTTGCCATCTCGAAGATGGTATCGCCGCTCCTGGCCCAGGCCATGCCATCGAAGAACTCCCCCTGACGCACGCGATGATCGTCTTGTTGGTACATCTGACGACACTTGAGCAGGGGTCGGAGAATCCCATCGAGCAGGGATGGACGATACTTCCCGATGTTGACCAGAACGCCCAGCAGCGAGAGCGAATTGGCCTCCTCCAAGATCTTCGTCACGTGGGGATCGATCGACGCTCCGCGATCGATTTCCAGCATCAGCCACTTCTCCAGGGCCATCAAAGCGCAGCCGAGTTGCGAACTGTACAGCGAGCTCATGCGGTCCCAGGCGAAGACCATGCTGTTGCCGATGAAGGTCCGGCGCCTGCCATCCATCAGCTCCAACTGGAGCGAAGGCGGGGACTCGCCGCCCATCGTTTCCCGCCACCGGTCGGTGCAGAAGTTGACGAGCTGGATGAGACCATCCAGTGCCCGCGCGGCGTCCACTTGGAGCAGCACGAAGAACGGACCCTTCCAGAATGCAGCCGGCGAAGTGTCCGAGTCGGATTCCAAGCCGTGACCATCGCCGAGACCATCACGATCTTGGGTAGGATTGCCTTCGACTAGGCATGCCAGTACGACTTCGATCGCTGACGCAGGTCTCGTCCTCATGAGGGCAGCGATCGAGCCCGAGTTGAGCACCGCGTTCCTAAACCCGGTCTCGACGCGATCGTTCGGCCCGAGCGGCCAAGGTGGCAGTTCCTCCGGCTCGAAGATGGATATCGGCATGGGTGCGTGGCTGCGCCTGGCGCCCGCTTCCTCGCTTGCCGCGCGCTCACGAGCCTGCTGCAAGTGGAACGCCTCGACCGCATAGGCAATCGACTGCGAAGGCGGGCGACGATGGGCCATTTCCAAGGCCCACCCCGCGATCTGGTCGGGCATATCGTCCGCGCCGAGGAGAACGGCTGCGAAGAGCGGTTGGTCGTCTCGGCCGTACCGGTATCCGTTCTTCATGATGTCCAGCTGGGCGGATCTTCCGCAGGCGAGCGCGACCTGCGCCGCTTCCGCCCGAAGAAGTATGCGCTCAGAGTCAGTAGAACGGGGAGTGGCCGTTAGCCAAAGCGAGGCGATCCGAGCGACCTCGGACCCGGCCCACTCCGCAGCACGATCGCGATACTTGTGCAGGAAACGTAGTAGTGCCGGCCAGTAGGTGATCACGGGCCGGCGGAACTGGGTCTCGAAATGCAACCGGAAGGTTTCGTCCATTGCAACGTCGGATTGGACGTTCGGTATCGTCGCGACGTGCTGAAATCTCACTAGCAGACGCCTGAGCAACTGGCCACGGTCGGCTAGCAGCAGCTCGACCTTCTGTTCGAGAAGCACGCCGGCCAACGGATCGGTGAAGAGCGCGTCCAGCATTAGGTCAAGAGCTAGGTCCGCCCCGGCCGCCTTGAGCTTCGCGACTGCCAAGTCCCAAGCTGAAGCATCGCCCTCGACCTCGCGCAGCAGCCATTGACCCGCGAGGCGAATGGCGTTGTGCCAAAGTGGATTGATCGCATGGGTTCTCCATTCGGCACCCGCGATCTCCATCTCCTTCAGGATCTCAAAGCGGGCCCAATCGGCCGCGAGATCATGCTCGAATTCCAGGCGGCCGCGATTGTTCCTACGCAGCGGAAAGGTCTGGGAAGCGCCGTCGTAAGCGGCCAGGTCGCCAGCCCCAAGCTCGGACACAGCAAAGCTTCGCTCGAAGTCGGCCTCCCGGACCGCGAACCGCTTGAGAAGGCCCTCTAGGGCGAGCTTTCCCTCCGTCCAGCGACTGAAGACCTGGTCCACTATCGAGGAGGGGCTCGCCAGCGAATTAGCCGAAGCCGGTGCGACCGCTGCCGCTATCACCCAACCCAATGTCCTGAGGTTCCTCAGTCCTGGCAGGATGTTCTGCCGGGACGCCATCCACCTGACAGGCGCCGACTGGCGCAGCGCGTCCGCGACTTCTTCCGGCTCGAGCAGGTCGACCGACACCAGTTTCGCACGCGCTCCCGCGAGGAGAGCACCCCCGCTGCTCGCCCAGAGGGACTGACCGACGACCACCACCTTCACAGGGCCTTTAGCGAGTTCCGCAAGCATATTGGCTGCAGCAGTAGCGGTCTGCTCGGATATTCTCTCGGCGGCGTCGAGCACCAGAACTACGTCCGACGAGCCGGCCCAAAGAAGTGTTCGCGCAAGCGGGTGCTTGAGGCCCAATTCGGATCGACCTTGAGCGCTCAGCATCTTCTCGAGGTCCTCTGGCCCCAGCCAGACCACGAACTCGATGGCTATGGTGCTGCTCGAGGGCTTTCTTGACGAGGGCGGACTTCCCCACACCCGATTCCCCGGCGACCAGCACCGGTTCATCGCCGGAGATGGCAGTGGCGATCTCCGCACTCAGACGCTCTCTGTCTAGGGCAACTCCCCCGGGAAGCGTAGTGGCCACCGACGCGAGACGATCAACGGTGAATTCCCGCAAAGCGCGCCATTCGCGCTCGAAATCGGGATGATCCTTCAGGTCGAACGAGGCTCTCAGCTCGCTCCAGAGCTCGGTCAGGACGATGGCGCCGCCGCCGACGCGGGACTCGTGCGCCCGATCGATAAGCCCGTCCCAGAGTCGCGCCGCCTCCTCCTGGCCGCCATCGCTGAGGACCTGGCGGCACCGCTGTATGGCCGCCGCTTCGTCTGCCGAAGTCGCCAGTTGAAAATCGAAGCTATGGACGTCGATGCGACGGGCCAGCGCCAAGGCCATCCGACGATCACGTTCGACGCCGTTCGGAGCAGCCACGCTGCTGAATACGCGCGTGTGCTTCGGGGATGCCCTGATCCGCGCCAATGTTAGTTCGTCATCGGACCCTATCGCCCAGTTCCTGATGTCCGCCCAGGTCGCCTCGAAACCGGCATGCGATCCCCGGGTCGCCAGCGCGAAGAAGGCTCGCTTTCCATCCGCTGGTTCGTTCGCGTCGGTCTGCGCCCATATCCGTTCGACGAAATCCTTGGGCAGGCCGTTTGCGGACACCTGGACGTTGCCCTTGCACGAAACAGCCAGCGGGGCGCCCAGCGTCTGCACCAGCAGGTCATCCACCCTCCAACCGAGAGCCTCTGTCTGACTTTTGATCCCCGTGGCTAAGGATTGTGGCCCAGGAACTGGCTCTCCTGTGAGCATCTTCACCAGCAACCATGCCGACACTAGGTCTTCGAAGTCATACCCTTCGCCCGACGTCGATCTTGTCGTCGTCACGACCGCGCGCCGTGGTGCTTTTGACATTGTTATGTTCCCGCTCGCCCGCACGACGTGGCATTCGAGAGAAGTCGTGCAGAGCATCAATAGCCCGTGTTGTTCAAGTGGAGTCCAGCTACTAGACTAGTGGCATGCACCAGATTCCCGACAATGTATTCGCAACTCAGCAGATGCTGATCGAGATGATGAGGTCGCAGGCAGACAGTCTCGGATCGAGTTTTCACCCTTACTATGCGAAAGCAAGCATCGCTGCTGCGGGCGCCCTGCTTACCGTGCCGGAGCTTCAGGCGAATGCCGTCAGGCTTGAGGCCATCGTGCATCTCATCGTTGCCAGCGCCGGCGGAAAGAAAAAGCCGAACAAGCAGGACGCCGCCCGTTGGTTCAAGCAGGTTGGGCAAGCCTTCTCTCGCATGGAAGACGCTGCGGAGGATGTGTTTGTCGCCCGTGTCCATATGGACGGCCGCAACTACCGCGTGCTTGAGGGGCTGGCTGAGGCAAACGGCCATCACCTTC
Organism: uncultured Alphaproteobacteria bacterium; assembly: GCA_963717095.1. GTDB lineage: Bacteria > Pseudomonadota > Alphaproteobacteria > Rhizobiales > Devosiaceae > Devosia. The sequence continues at coordinate 300,941 of CAVQVF010000005.1, read as the reverse complement.
AGCACATGCTGATCGCTGTCGAAAACATGCCCGACCACGGTGTCTACGGCGCGCTTAAGCAATCTTGCCGCGCGATGCTTATGCTTTCCGACCTTGTCTGTGCCCGCGCCGAGTTGGATGCCTTCTGTCTCGGGGGCGAATACGGTTTCGATGCGCTGCCGGTGGATGACCTACCTACACTCAAAACGCTGGCAGCACGTGTGGTCTTCTCAGATGGCGACCTGACGCGGGCCGGTATCAATCGCGGAGCACTTGGCGGGTTTTGCTTGCCGCCGACGCAGCGCGACGTGGGCTTTGGAGGCTACGGAGATAGTGCTCTGGAACGGCAACCCCTTGTCGACTTTCACGATGAAATTGTCGTGGCTCTGCCGTCTGCAATGGCGACCGCTATTCGCAGAGCGGTGATTGAGACCTGTCAGGAAGGCGGGGCCGAGTTTGCTCTGCGAACCGGACTACTGATCGCCCAGACCGACGAGCTCTCCCTGAACCCAGCAATCTCGCGCATCGACATCCCACCCACCGAGATGAAGCCAGATTCCAACGTGATTCCGTCCGAGCCGGTCGAGTTTCAGCCTGGCCTATGGTTCCAGCTCATCCTGCTCACGGATGACTTTACGAGCTTTCGAGAAACCGGCTTCAGTCGACCCGGTGCATCTGAGAAGGCGAACGCAGAGCTTCAGCAGGTCATTGACGCTGCCGCCAGCGACATCAAGACCCGTTCCGGCTTCAAGCTAGGATTTTCGCTAATCGTCCTTTGCGGCTTCGGACGGGGGCAGTTGGTGGAGTTTACCCGCCCCGGCCACTGGCTCGCCGAAGGTATCAGCAGCTATGACCTCGATGTACTGGGATGGGGGCACCACTTCACCATTGCCGAACTACTAAAGTTCCTGCTTGCCGAAGGCACTGCGGCGCACATGGGCTTTCCGTTGATGGCGATCAACGGACTTCTGGCGCGTATCGCCTTTGCCTACGACAATAACGGCCATGTCGTGCCGCACGAGGCCATACCGGATGGAAGTGAAGGCGCAACGCTTATGGTCCCAACCAACGCACATTTGCGGCTTAGGGCCGAGCACCATGCTCGCTTTGACATGCACGCGGTGCGTGATGCGTCGGGCAATGTGCTGGTTGTCCGCCGCAAGGACGGAGGGAAGCGCTCGCCGCAAAATACACAGCGCGTTTATGTCTCGCATCTCGATGCTCGAGCACTCCGCTATCGCGGGGTATGGAGGTCGGGCAGCCGAACATGGTGGCTGGAGACCGTGCCGTCGGAAGAACGCTCGCACCTCTACCCCGTCTTCGAAATGCAAATGGTGTGGATGGAGCGCCTTGCGCCCATACTTGCCGAGCGCGTGCCGGGGTTGCCGGATGTTCTGACATGGAGGCTCGTCACGCCAGCCTGGCCCATCATCCGGTCAGAAGACATCAATGCGCCGCCAGTTGAGGAACTGAAGGCGGCCATAAGCGCGTCCTGCGATCACGCCGCGAATGTTGTCACCACCGAAATCGGGCCGTCTTTCTTTCTCGGCCTTTCGCACCCTAACAACATCTCTGAAGTCACGCTGATGGAAGCCTTCCTTGCGCAGGTCGTCATGCTGGGGGACGGTGCGGCTGTTGATCTCCCCGAGCTTTTGCACGAAATCGTTCTTTCTCCAGAGGCGCGGCAGCTTCATGCATTTGCGCCACAGGATTTCCGTGACCACGTTCGTAGATCGCTTCCAGACAGGGTCGTTCACATAAGCCGCTTTGACGATGCATCCCAGCGGTTGGGATTAGGTTGGCATGGACTTCCCCGGCCAGGCGGCACGGTTCACGGCCGCGACGAGTGCACCAAAGTGCTCAACGCGATTACCGCCGCTGCGGAAGAAATGCTCTGCGGACATCTGAGGCAGTTCGAGAGGCACGCGTTGATACGGCGCGTCGTAGAAAACCATGAGGCATCCGCCGTTGACAAGTCCCGCTGGGAACGCACATCGGGCGCTGTCCTCGACCTTTCCGCGAACCCGCAAGAAACCCGCGAAGAAGTCTATGAGAGCGTTCTGAAAGCCAATGCGACCGGTCAGGCGAGCCGGGTCATCATGGAAGCGGCGCTTTGCGAATGCCCGGTGGGCGTCGGTTTCGAGGTTGCAGATTTTGACCTGTCCAACCTCATGGCGCTGGCGATGATGATCCATCACCTCGGAGGTTATTCCGATGCTATCCGTTATGAAAGCATGCGCCCTGAAGTGCGCATCTCCCCGGCCGGCGAGGTGCAGATCGACGTCTCATTCTTTGATAGCATCGTGACGCCGGTCGGGGAGTCCTTCGTAAGCGGGCAAATCGCCAGAAACCGCCGCGACTACTCGGAACTTCTGCACGATCCCGAACCGCTCACCGAAGAGCAGGCGACCAGCAAAACGGACGCTCGCTTTGCCATCGCATGGAACGCGGAGATGGGCGTCTCGCTCGGAGACTTCCGCGCCGGGCTTGAGGCGCTGGAAAATCGGCTGTTTCTGACTGGGCAGGCATGCGAGATGCTGCCCCGACCGGCGCTGCTTCAGTACCTCTCTGAGCACATTGATTGTGCAGAGCAGTTTGTTTCTTCCCTCGAACTCCTGCCGCGGGAGGGCTGGAAGAGCATTCCGCAGCCATATTCGGATCAGGATCGGCAGCCATGGAGATTCCGTCGGCGATTGTCCGCTGCACGGCGTCCCATTCTTCGGCTGGAGCCCTCTGCGGAATCCGATGTGATGATTGTGCCCGGCATGATCCGTGATGCTTTCAGCATCCAGCTCCATAATTTCTACTACGGCCAGTATGACCGAGGCGCGCTGGCGTCGAAGGAGATGCAAAGCTGGCGCGAGCATATTGTTGCGAAGGAGGCCGTGGAATTCGAGGAACGAGTCGTCACGCGATTGCAGGGGCTTGGATGGCAGGCCAAACGCCGTGTGACATTTTCCCAAGTGTTGGCCCGCAAGCTGTCGGAAGACCCTGGCGATATTGACGTGCTCGCATGGCATCCCGATGGGCGTGTCGTGCTCCTCGAATGCAAGGACCTCCAATTCGCCAAAACATCGAGCGAGATTGCCAAGCAACTCTTCAAATTTCGTGGCGAGGCCGATGAGAAAGGGCGGCCAGACCTACTTGCCAAGCACCTAAAGCGCGTGGAGTTGGCGAAGCAGAACGCTGCCGGGTTTCGGTTTCATCTCAAGCTACCCGATGCGAGTATCGATAGTGCTTTGGTCTTCGCGCATACCGTTCCAATGACGTTCGCGGCCGAACGCATACGTCATGCGGCGACGCTTCTGACCTATGACGAACTGGAACGGGTGTTTGGGGCGCGTCAAGAGTCCTAGTTCGATTGTCTCCAAGCGCAGAACCGCTCGAAAAGTCGCACATTGCCTGGTATTTTCTGCGCTCGACGCTGCCAGTCTGCGATCGGCCCCCAACAGCGGCCGTGCAGTATCCAATACAATGCGAATCCGGCGGCGAGCAGGGTTGCGCTCCATTTAGGTCGCGCGAGAGGTCAATAATGCGCGGAAAGCCGCCAGATCGCTTGGCGCCGTATGGCGGGGATGGCTAGAAGATACTCGCAGTACCTGACGAGCGGCGCCAGGAGACGCAAAGCCTTGCTTGCGTTCGACGGATATGGAAAGGGCGGGGATTTATGCCGGTACCATGATCATGTCCATTTCTTAATCGATGCGGCATCCTATACTCTCGGCCTATGAGCGAACCAACAAAGACCGCATCCCAAAAATCCAAGTATGCCCCCTCGCGTTACATGCGGGAGCGCCACCCCGACTTGTTCTCTGACTCTGTGTGGGACGTGGAATACGAAGTCGAGCGGGAGGTCTTGTCCTACCACCTCGAAACGCTCACCAATCAGAAAGACGAAACCGCATTCGAGAATTTCGCACAGCGCCTTTGCGAGAAATTCATTGCGCCGAATGTTCGTCCTCAGACGGGTCCGGTTGGCGGGGGCGACGGTAAGACCGACGCAGAGACATTCCCCGTGTCGAGTGAAATCTCCGCGCGCTGGTTCGTGCCCGACAACGACAAGGCCGGCGAACGTAAGGCTTTCGCATTCAGCGCCAAGAAGACCTGGCGCTCGAAAATCAAGTCAGACGTTGTCGCTATCGCTGGCACCAAGCGTGACTACGATCAGATCATCTGCGTCACGAACCAGTTCGTCCCCGCAAAAAAGTCGGCAGACCTGCAAGACGAGCTTCTCAAGGACCACGGCATTCCAGTCACCATTCTGGATCGCACGTGGCTGCTGGATCGCATCTTCAAGCACGATAGCATGGCCATCGCCGTCGAGGAGCTTGGCGTCGGGAAAGGTACGGAGAAACAAACCAAGAGGCTGGGGCCGAGCGACACCACCCGCGCGGCAGACCTGGATGCCCTTGAGTCAAAGATCGCCGACGGTTCTGAGTATCAGGGACAACCTGCGGCGTTGGTCGAAGATGCACGACGTGCAGCGCTGCTTGCTCGAGCACTGGAGCATTCGCCCGCTGACGTGAATGGGCGCTTTGACCGGGCTCTCCGCCTTGCAAAAGAAAACGACGTCAGGAAGCTCGAACTCGCGATTGCCTACGAGTGGGCATGGACCTCACATTTCTGGCATGAGGATCATCATCGAACATCTGAACTTTACGACGATGTCGAACGTCTCGCTCTTGGGTCCGACGATGCAAATGACTTGGAGCGCCTCAGCAATCTTCTACCGCTGATACGCATGAGCGTTCATACGGGATCGATGGACCCTTCGAAAGGAAAGCTGAAAGAACGCACCTCCACCCTCAAGTCCGCGCTGGAAACTCTGACGTTCCAGACCAATCGCCCCAACAACGCTCTACATGCTGAAGCCATGTTGCTAATGACTCGCGTCTCCGAAAAAGGGGTTGAGCATCGGGACGACCCGCTCAAAGACATCTGGGTCTCGTTCACAGACGTCATCAAACGGGCCGAAGGACTGGGAACATTCCCGTTCACGAGCATCGCGGATGCATTGACACAGATCGGAGAGTTCATCGCTGACAGCGACGAATTCGACATGCTGTTCGAAACCATCACCGATGCCCTCGCGGCACGTAGCGGAGAAGGGGAAGCTGCAACGAGGAACGTTCAACGCGCGTACCAGAAGCTTGCGAAGGGACTGCCCTATGACGCCATCCGCTGGTTCGGCCGTGCGGTCGCGCTGCTCATCAAGGAGGAGTACGAGGACGATCTCATTAACGCCCTGTTAGGCGCTGGCTTCGCCTTCGAGGAAGTTGGCCTTCCGTGGGCTGCGAGGAATTACACCCTCGCCGCCGTCAGCCAGGATTTCTCAGCCTTTAAAAGTCACGGCAGCATTGGCGCGTTGCGGGCCTCGGTCTTGTCCAGGTACTTCGACACCGAATTCAAACTCGGTCGCGTTCCACAGATCCTAAGTGCGCACGAGCTCGAAATGATCGTTCGCAATGCCCAAGCGCGCACGGAGGGGCAGCGCCGCCGGCTCGACCAGATGCGAGAGGCGCACATGATGCAGATCGCATCACTGCTTCTGCAAACGCCTACCAATAGATTGGCCGAGGTAGCTCGGCTTCCCGACGCACTCGAACGGCTCGCATTGCCGATGTCGCGCACTGCTCTGCTCTACCTGATGGGCAACGAAGGCATCCTCCGAACAGAAGGCTGGATACCGGAACAAGAAACGCTTGAAGGCGCGGAGACCTTCATGCGGGACCTGCGCGATTACGGCGTGAAAGCGAATTATCCCGTTCCAGACTTCGCTCTTGGGGAAACCGTCTCGCTCTCTTCCAGTGTGCTCGGCTGCCGCATCGACGTGGTTTGCACCAACAATCTTGTCTCCATCGGCATCGGCGAGGCTGTTCTCGGCTCACTGGAAGCCTTGCTTGCGACAAGTCTCGATCATCGTATCTTGCCGCAGGTGGATCACCTGCAACTGCGGGTTACGCCGTCCGATGCCGTAGGCCTGAGCCCCGTTCTGACGTTCGCCGATCTAGAAGGAGAGCCCGTCGGCACGATCACGCATCGCATGGTCATGGAATACAAGACCAAAGAGGATGCGCTATCATTTCCGCATTGGATGAGGGATGCCGTTCTCGAAATCTTCCTTCGCTTCGCCACCCCACAGGACGCTGAGACCTGGGGTAAGGCGCTGTTCGACGATGAACGCGCCCTAGATCGGGCGCTGACATTCTCGAACGTTCCGACCATGCTCGGTAACCTGCACGGTGATCGCGCGCAGCTCTCGATCGCAAATTGGATCGATCCTGCCGACCGCGCCTACGAGGTTAGTCGCACTGAAGCATGGCCCCCCGCACCGACTCCCGAGGCGATTAAGACGTTTGGCAACACGCAGTGGGGCGAAGGCCTTGCGCCCAAAGAAATGCGGGATGCCGCCAAGGGCAAGCATTCGAAAACGCGCTGGATCTCGCCCATCGACACGCAGAAGTGGGACAAAGCAAAGTGGAATGGCACCCTTTTCATGTGGTCCCCGGCCGGCCCCGGCATGCCGCCGCCCATGCTGGGACTCTCGTACGAGAATCCTCCGGCAGCTAAAGACATCTTCAAGTCGTGGCGTAAGCGGTACGGCGATGACGACGTCAAAAATGATCTCAAAATTACGATCGTTCGCGGCATATCACGCGATAATCCCGCGGCCTATGGTGTGATGGTCGGCCAAAATCCGGATAATGTTCCCATATCGGAGGGGAACGTGATCGGATTTGTATCGCGCATCAATCGCATGTACCCCAATTCAACGCAGAATCTCGATCAGTTCCTTGCAGACTATGCTCGGCACGGTCGGTACGTACTGTTTCCCTCCCACTTGCCAAACAAGCTGGCACAACCCAGACCTATTTTCGACCTGCCTATAGGCAAGCACGATCTGACCGTCATCAACGCCTGGGAAATACCCCCGAATGACTTGGCGGCTTCGGTCTTGGATTTGGATGAACCGCCCTTTATCCCAGCGAACCAGCCGAATGCGCCCGTAATCAAGACGCTGGAATGGCTGAAATCCTTACGCCTCGGGTAAGTGGATGTGCGGGTTGGGGGTGGCCGTGATCGGAGCAGGATTTCATCTGCGCCAGTCTTTCGTCCCACGCCTACGGTCTTGCGCAGCTCGTCCACGGCATAACGGGAAACAGAATGGTCGGCCGGGACCGTTCTGGTACACTCCAGAAGCCAAACCAGGAGTTACAGAATGCGCGATTCCATTGTCTTCTATGTTGATGCTTGGGAGAATTCCGTCAGCAGTGGGAACATGATCGAAGCTGCCATCAACTTACGGAATGTGCGAAGCTATGCCGAGAACATCCGCGGCCTGACCGACACAACGGCGCACATCGAATTGGCCATGGCAAAAGCCCTAAATAGCAGCCGACGCTACTTCGAGGCGCAAAGCTCATTCTCTGTGGACCCCGCCGCTAGCAAGGCTAATGCTCTGGGCGATATGAGCGCATTGAAAGATTTGCTGCTTGCCTCTCAGCCCAACGACGTCGCTCGTGCGCTGGGTCTGGACTGATAACGCGCGAGATCACTCCGTAGGAGCGACGATCTCAATGCGACGGGCAGTTGTTGAATTCCCAGAATCAAAAGCCGGGATCTAACATCCGGCCTCTGGAGCCGAGCAAACGTCCCGCAACCGCTACTACACGGAGTTCTCTTCCGGCAATTCGTCGAGGTCGTCGAACCAAAAACCCACCCTGACGGTGTCGTATTGTTCTGCGAATTCCTCGGCCTGGGCCGCTAGTCGTATGACCTTCGCTATAGGCATATCCAGCGACCGCTTGTTGGTCACGATCCGGAAGCTGCCGTCGAATGGATTTCCATCAAAATGGCCATGTGCAAGATTGTTCCGCTCGGAGCCTAGAGCCCGAAGTTCTTTAATCATGCCGATGTTGGCCACCTCCGGATACCGGAGGCTGATAAGCTCCAGGGCGACCACCTTTCGATTGAACATGTCCCCCGCTAAGTGCGCGTAGACGTCCTTCCGCCCCGATTTCTCCAAGGCAAGGTAGATCACTTCGCTAACCATGTTCTCGATGCGGTTGAAGGCGACCAGAAAGCAGCCAAGGGCGGCCTCGTAATCCGGCTTTTGTAGATGCGGATCTTCGGACGGATCATCGAAGTCGACTTCGTTCATGGGCGCCTCTGACACAAGAGCGATTTACTACAGCAACTATCAGCAGAGTAAGGTTCATGAGCGGCGAACCTGATCCCCTCCCTAGTAGGACCGCCGCGATCAGGCTAGTGGTCCCGAGATGACCGACGATCTGAGCATGCGCGAGTGCGTGAGCTCGGACCGGCATCGCGATCTATCCAGCCTTTGTTCAGGTCAAACGCTTGAAATGACCGTAACGTCAAATCCTGCATCCGCTTCGGTCACTTACACCCCTCCCCGGTTTAGCCGAAGCCAAAGTGGACGTTTTCGGTCGAGGCTGAAAAGAGTCCGTCGATCACGAACCGAATCAGATCCCGCTCGAGTGAAGACATTGCGGACGTCGCGGCGAGGAGACCTACAGGAGATAGGGTCGAATGCGATCAACTGTCGTGGCTTGGCCCGAAGACGCGTTGCAGTTCCGCGCGGATGACACGCTTCATGGCAAGTATGGCGTCGGGTCGGGTAGGGAATAGCGAGGCGAGATTGGCCCATTGCTCCTGTCGAGGCTTGCGGAAGGCAACTTCATCGAGGGGTGGGAGCCCAATCTCATGAGCAATCTCCGCCACGAGGCCGTCAAACAGGTGCGGTGGCCAAGTCCCATCAACAGCCACCAGCAGCTGATTGAGTCCGTTGTGCCCCTCGTCGCATAGTAGGAGGAAGCCCTCGCGGAGTGCCGAAATAATCGAACGGAGTGTCTGCTGGAGCGCAGCGCAGCGGTATGGCCAGTTATCGGGCGAGCCATTCTGCACCAGCCACGCTTCGGCTATCCGCTTTGTCCGCTCGTTTGCCGAACTCTCATCTGCCAGATTGTGAGCGAGTGACGTTCGAAGAGCCTCGATGTCGCGCTTTCCTTCTTGATAGATCTTAGATAGCTCGGGCCTGCTACTCTTCAAAAAGCGGGCGAGCTCCTTGAAAACGACGCTGCCAGCCTCGTTTAGGAGCACGTACCCCCAACTGACGAGCCTGACAAAGTGTAGCTCATCTATTGGCTCTCCGGGTTTAGGAACCGTCACCGCCGCGATTAGGGGGCGCCCCGCCCGCTCGGCGATCAAGTCAGAGAGTCCCTGAGCGTCCCCGCTAACGTCGTCAAACTTCATCGCGATATTGGCCGGGCTGTAACCCGGTCCGCAATGGGTCCTCTGAAATTGAAGGCGATAGCGAAGTTCCGGACAGTCCTCCCAACGGCCACATCTTCATTTGGGAAGGAGCTCGCAAGCAGGTCCACCCGCCGCCCAATGGCTTCCACATAGATGGACCAGCGGTCTCCTGCGATCTGCCGTTCGGCGATGCCCGAGAATACTACCGGCTGCTGCCACTCGTCCGTGATGACGTGACGCGCCAGCACCCGCCCTGCCTCGACGTAGCGCGTATCGCTGTCTAGCTGACGCCAGATTCTGATAGCAGTCTCTTCGTTCCCCTCAAGCCATGTCAACAGAGCCTCAAGGTAACGGTAACGGCTTTGCAGGCCCTCTGTCTGTGCGAGACTTAGATCCAGCAGGATATTTTTCGCTCGGATTCGACCGTCGCGCAGATATGGGAGAGGCTGGCGCAAGCCCTTAAAGAGCCATCTGCCGGTCGATTTGATCCATTCCATGCTGAGAAGCAGCTGCATGCAGCGTGAGTCAGCTGCCACGCGGTCGTAATGCTTGCCGAGATATGCGGCGGCAGCTGCGGCACGCTCGATGTCCGCAGCGGAAAGTGCGCCGTCACTTTCTTCACGGGGTGGTGCGAGTTCGCGAGCACGCAGATAATACCCTACACTCGAGCCTGAGGCATCAAGCGCTTGGAATGCCTGCTCTCCGATCGTCGTGTCTTTAAGCACCTCCGAGACTAACAGCCGTTGACGTTGGAACATCTCGAACTGGGTGGGATCAAGCGTTTCGGCGTCGACCAAGTCAAGGGTAGCAAGAAGGTCCGCCTTCAGCTCCAACTCCTGCTCTGGATTGAGGCCTGCGGCCTCCTTTAGGATGCGACTAGGAAGCCATAGCGAAATATCTAGTGGCATGTAGCTGTCGACGCGGCTGACAGCCAGCCGGGCGGCATCGCGCGCTGCCTTATAGCTAGACCAAACCTGGGATGGGTTCCCAATGCGTTGAGCGCTGTCCGTTGCAAGGAAGCCGTACGTCGCGGCCCTCTCGACGAGCAGATGCTCCTTAGTGCGGCGGGAGGCATAGATTCGACCGGCACCTTCGTCGATTGCCTCCAGCGCTCCGTCTACGGCTGCTGTCGCCTCAACCAGGAGTCGCGCCTTCTGATCCGCCGCGATATCAACATGTTTTCGCACGTAAGCCCGCCTCAGTGCCGACTCCTGCAGCATCAGCCGGCCATTCATTACGCCGCTCTGCTCGCGAAGCTGCGTAAGCGCATGGGCCACGTCCGCAAATTGGTCCTTGTAGCGGTCTCCAGCCGGCCCGTCCGGCCCAAGCGCTTGCACGATGTCCGCGACAAATCGAGTTTCTTCATTATCCTCGGGGCCCGCGCGGTGTGCGCAACGAATAAGGTCAATTAGCGCCTCGGCTTCGCCGCGGGGTCCACCAAGTCTGCGGTTGCATACGATCTCCGCCTCGATCTGAAGGCGGGCTCCGATAAGGAGGTCCGACCCCTCCTCGTCGCCGTATTTCCAGCGGAAGAGGTCCTGACCTTCGAAGAGATCGACAAGCAAATTAGTGTCTGTCGCTCCGTTCGACAACATGAGATCCCGCGAGACTGCGCGCAGCACCAAGCCCACCGGGATGCTCTTAAACAGACGGGAGGCCGACATGACGTAATCAATTACCCGGCTGGCAGGCCCCGAAGTATCGTTGGGCGCATGTTCTTCGAACAACGGCAATTCCGCATCACCGAACCCAGCCTCGAGCAGCGCGAGACCTAAGGCAGTTGCCGGTTGGCGGGCTCGGGGGCGAGCTCCCTTCAGACGCAATTCGCGTTCGGTGAGCAGCGCCTCACGCCCGAGCCCTTCCGAAATCCGTCCACGGCTTTCGGGCAAGTAGCGGTAGAAGCGGGCGAGTGCATGCTCCGAGTTCGAAGTATCCATAAGGCGCGGAGTGACGTCCGGCGCGTGTTTAGCAATGAGTTCCTTGAGCTGCTTCTGCTCCCCTTCCGAAAGCAGTGCTGGAACCTCAACCACGCGCTTCGCACCGACCTGGGACTGGTCCTCTATGCGATAGCAGGAGCCGACGACGACCACGCGGTGTCCAAGACTTCGGAACGAACGTAACAGATCGTCGTACCGGGCCGGCGGCGCTGTCGAATCCGCGATCACCAAAGTCATGCCGCCCATCTCGTCGACAGCCTGTAAGAACTCGGAGACGTCGCCCGCTTGCGGAACCCTGCCATGTGCGAGGAGTACCGCGTTGCCTGCTTTGCGAGCCTTTAAGGCGAGACGGGCAAGTGCTACCGACTTGCCGACACCGGATTGCCCGTGAAGAATAATTGCACCCTGTTCGGAGTGATGGTGAGAGAGAGCCTTGCTAACGCGCTCCCATAGTGGGCTCTCAAAATCTCGTTCGATCGAGAAGTCGCGGCGAACACCCTCGAAGGCGATCCGGGAGCCGCCGACCAAGCCGTGGAAGTTGTGGAAGGCGACGCGTTCTTGCTCATGCCCAAGCGGCGGAAGGAACCCCGTCCAAGAGTCATCTATGATAGACGCCGACGTCTGGGTGGCAAGCCGAAGGCGTGGGCCAATCACTAGCTTCCTGTCGGCCCCTAGGGTGATCAGCTCCGGTTCACCCCAAGCCTCTGTGGGGTTGACCTCAATTCCGGCCATGGCTTCGGCGACGATAGGGGCGAGCGATCTGTTGTCCCTGACGATAGACCCGCTCGCTCGGAGGCTCTCATAAATGGCCGCGTCGTCATCCCCGAATACCGGCTCGGGACCGCACCAAAGCACCCCACCTCGTGGGGCGGAAGCGATGAATGCGAGCAAATCCTCCGCTCGGAGCCAGTCAATCGACGGATTAAACCCTTCGATCACGATCAGACCGAGCGGCGTCACCGTCTCCTCAAGGTTCTTAAGCATTGAGATCGAATGCCGGATTCGACGCTGTACTAACCCCCCGGTGGAGGAAGGGGGTAACATGTCAGAGATGGTTCCGCCGGCGCGGCCAAAGAGGTAGTATACCGGTGGACGCCTGCGGCTTCTAAGTATCCTCGGTTGGGGGGTGCCGAGCAGTATCGGTTCAGGCTCCCGGCCTGCGCTGGCAAGCAGGTTCGCGAGCCCCGGGTCCACCGAAGAGGTGAAGACTGCTGAGAACGGCGCATCGCTAATCGCCTCTAGCGCCCTGGAAGGCAGACGACGTTGGAATGTGCCGGCGAGCCACTCGTAGTAGTTGGGCTGTAGCGGGTCGGCTGTGAGAAGATCTCTCCACGACATTCCCGTGCGTCCTACATGTTTCAGGGCTGCGCCTAAAACGGGATCCTCGTCGGTTAGCCATCCAGCCGACTGACCCAGAACGGCCGCAATAGGTCTTTGCTCGATCAGCGCTTGCCGGAAAATGTACATCCCGTCGGGGGCATCTCGTCCGCCGTCGGCTGCTTCTGTAAATGCTGCTTCATCCATCCAACAATGCTATCGGTTTGTTGTGGTGCTACGCAACTCCCTGTTGTCGGACACGTCCTCCCCCTAGACTCGTCGATTGATAACCCACGATTCCTCGCTATGCCGACACGGGCTGGAAGGTAATGGTGGATATGGGCTGCTGGCGCGCTAGGGCTCCGTAGCACGGCAGCGCTTTCCCTGGGACAACAGCGGCAATTCTTGTCGACAGAAACACGGTGAGCCCATTCGCCGGGGCGCTCTGCAAACCTGCAACTTTTGCGACGAGCACCGCTCTCACTCGGCGTCCTCTACCCCCTCAACAGAATCGAAGTCGGCGATCGATAGCTCGTCAACCTGCATCGAGTTTCTACCTAGCAGCCCGGTATCTTCGAGTGCCTCGATCTCCGGCAGATCCCACAACGTTTCCAGCCCGAAATGCTCCAAAAACCCCTTGGTCGTCACATAGGTGAACGGCGCCCCGGGCGTCGGACTGCGTGGCCCTGCGGTGATCATATCCTTGTCCCGCAGCGCGCCGATGACATCGCGCGACACTTCGCGTCCCAGTATCTCGGAGACGCCGCCCCGGGTGATCGGCTGGTGATAGGCAATCGACACCAACACCATGGCCTCGTTCTGGGTCAGATCCATTGCCCGTTCCGGCAAGGCCATCGACGCCTGGATCGCATCAGTGTAGGCCGCACGCGTCTGCATTCGCCAACCGCCGGCGATGCGGGAGACATCATAGGGCTTGCCGACCAGGCCCGCCTGAATGTCATCCATTAGCAGGTCGATGCTGGCGTCGCGGCCGACGACCCGCGCCAGGACCTCGCGCCCCACCGGCCTCACCGAAGCGAACAGCACGGCCTCAATCCGGTTCATCCATTCGCGCCACCGAAGCTCGGCAGGCATGTCCGCCAGTTCGGTATCGAAGATCGCCGGTTCGGTATCTGCCCGTTTGCGCCTGGCCATCTATTACGCCCTCACAAGCCGTATAGTCGGAACGTCGGTCGGCCGCTCAGTTCACGCACGGCGCCCAGCTCACCCAGCCGATCGAACAGCCGTCTGGCCCCGCGCGCCGACAGTTTTGGGCTCGACCATGAACCCGGCACCGCGTCATCGGACAGCAGCAGCTTGATGACCTCGCCAGAACCCTTCGCCCGCAGCTTCGGCACAATTTTCATCAGTGTCGCCGCGCGCGGCGCCAATACATCGGCGCCGAGATCGCAGGCTTCTGCCGCCGCCGCGGCGTAGGCCAGAAACACCGCCCTGCCCCACCCCTCAGCTCCCGGACGGATGCGTTTGCGGTTCTCGCCAGATTTGAAGACGGCCGTAGCCGCCTGCCCCATCAGCAGCGGCACCGGAATCGGCCACCGGAGCTTTTGGGCCAGCAGCATGTCAGCGAGCCAGAAGCCCAACAATTCGGCATCGGGCCGGGCCCGATAGACGGCCGCGGCGACTTCGGCCGCCAGCACTGGCGCCGGCCGCGACGACACCACCATATCCTCGGCATTGGCGACGACGTCGGCGAGAGAGTCATCCCATTTCAGCCCTAGATGGTCTGCCACTGGCCGCACCGAGTTCCCGTCGCAACTGGTCGTGCGGCTGGCCAATCGACGCCAGGCCATTAAGAGGTGTCCGGAAGGGCCAGGATCGTCGCCGGCGCCGCGCAGAAAATGACCGTCGCGCAGCGCGGATTCGTCCTCGCGTCGGCCGGTCAAACTCGCTGCCGCCCCCGCATTGCGCAGCGCCAGACGCTGCCGCCAAGCGCCGGCCCAGGAAAAGTCCTGGCGCACCAGATTATCCAACGAATTCAACGCCGCACCGGCGAGATAAGCCGCATCGGCATCGTGCAGAATGACCCCGCGCGATCGCGCCCAGACAGGCACCTTCGGCACCGGCGGAACATCGGCAACGGGCAAATCGGGGCGCGGCTTCATGCGAGGAGGTTAACACCGTGCGGCGCTTAAGTCGACAAAGTCCGCACTTATCCGCCCTACCCGTCGGTAATTTAAAACGACCGATAATCTTGCATTATCAGACGTTTATGCGCCTCCCAAACCGTGAATCCGCGCAATGCCTCCGCGGCGGCACGTGAAATCAATCACAGGCGACCTGAAGCGTGGGCCATGTGGACCTTGGGCCGCGTGGCGTGGCTCGCCCGGTGTCATCCCAGCACTCGTGAGAGCTTTTTATTGCAAGCGCCCTCTATCGACGCTTGGCGCGATCTGCTCGCGCCCATGGTGCAATTGCCTTCGCCTCCACCCAGGGAAGGAGTTGGATTGGCTGTGGTTGAATGTGGGCGGTTCGCAATTCAATCTTGGATAGGTCTTCTCGCTGCAATTCGATTAAAACCGGATCGCAATATCGCTCCGTCGTCTCGGAACCACCACGGTGGCCCATCATGTCTTCCCTGAACTCCTGGGAGACGCGCTTCTGCTTGAGTTCATTATTAAAGAAATGTCGGAATTGGTGCGGCGAGATGCCAAGGCGTTCTTGGATTGGGCTGAGCTCCTTATAAAGGCGATCTCCGAGTGGGGATTTGCTATACGGGCTAAATAGATCGGGAAAGACTCGCTCAATCTCCAATGTCTTAAGGCGTGCAACGTAGTCGAGGAATCCCAACCGGATCAGCTCGGGATGAAGTGAGAGATTGCGGACCGACTGAGCATTCTTGAGTCTTCGAAATTGATTGAAGCAAACATGGATGTACGGGTATTCGCCATTACCGACGATGATATCCTCAACGGCTAGTCCGCAATACTCCTCTCGGCGCATGCCCTGATAGTGCGCAAAGAGCGGCGCGAAATAGGCAGCCCAATGGAACACCAGCGGACCCGGCTCATCCAACGCCTCGTAGCTCCTGCATCCAACAAAAACCGGCGCGCGAAAAAAAGCAGCCATCGCGTCGGATTTCGGGATAGTGCGTTCGTCGCGCGGTCGGATCGACTTCTTGCCCGTG
Organism: uncultured Alphaproteobacteria bacterium; assembly: GCA_963717095.1. GTDB lineage: Bacteria > Pseudomonadota > Alphaproteobacteria > Rhizobiales > Devosiaceae > Devosia. The sequence continues at coordinate 285,287 of CAVQVF010000005.1, read as the reverse complement.
AAGGCCGATGGGTTGAGTTTGGGGTCAAAATCCTCCGAGGCTCTGGCTGCTTCAAAAAGGGCAGACAGAAATCCCATGTGACGAGACCGCGTAACGATGTCCAGACCCGTTGCGGACTTGCTACGGGCAATGACGCGCACCTCGGCAATGGACCTGCTCCGGTCACGCCCGCCCCGACCAAAAGAACTATGTATTGCCAGGAGAAAATCGTCGAATTGCTCGATGTGGCGTTGCCGAAGTTCGGAAAACCTCGTCACGCCGTGCTCTTCCTCCAGCAATTTGGCGAATAAGAAGTAGGTCCACTCAGCCTGCCTGGCTGTTTTTTCGTCCCATTTCTCGCGCTGCTTTTGTTTGGAAACCAGTTTGTGGGCAACGACGGCGATCTTCGCGCTTTCCGCCTCAGGCGGGGCGGCATTTGGCTTGGGAGGTGCTACCCCTCCTTGTTCCGCCGCTATAGTTAAATGCGGGCACTTCGAGCCGTTGGTACGCGCCCCATACTTCTGCGGCAAATTTCTTAAAATCGTTTTGAGCGCCTCCGCATGTCGCTCCAAATATTCGTGATCGGACTCCATGCTGCCGACGTCTGGTCCCCCGCGCCTAATCCAGTCGGCCAACAAGGTGGGTTGCTCGTCGTCAAGAATAGTCTCGAGCTCGAACCTGTCTTCCTTGCCCTCATATGCATATGGATTGTACTGCGAGAGGTAGCGGATCGTGCGCTCCAGCCAAGACGCCAAGGGTTCGCGGCCGTCGTCGCCGTCTGGCAAGCCTTTGCCGTCGGCTATGTCGACGACATACTGATCTAGACCCATACCCGTAACGCTCAGATCTCGGGCCGCTTGGAAGGCCAACGATGCATCGGCTAGTAGGCGTGCCTTTGCCGCCTGCTCGGCGTCCTCACCCGCAGGTTCACGGGCAACCGACTGAGATGCTTCGATCGACTGGGTTACGAACGTCTCAAGATCGGGAGGCCGTCGCTTGGCCTCTTCCATTGCGCGCGAGACATCGTCTGCCAGCCCCGGCTGGCCCCATTGTCGGTCCAACCCCACTCGATCCTGCTCGGTGAGTTCGGCCGACAATCCGCGGGTTGCCAGAACGCGTGACGCCAGTCCCTGGGCCAGTTCGGCCAGCCCGTCACGCGGCCTGTGACGTCGACCCTGGGCCAGACAATGATGAAGGTATTGCAGAAGCTGGCTTTTATTCATGTGTCCGGCTGACCACAGCGGGAACAGCTCCTCGCTCCTCACGGTCAGAATGGACGATAGCGCGCGAGCGGTTCTGGGATCCTTAACGGCGAGCCCCACTTGCAGAAGGACGCGTTTGGGGGCGGGCGTCCAACGACGCCAGTAATAGACGGCGTCACGTCGAAAACAATGAGAAATGGCAGGCAAGCGACATGCTCCTTAAGCATGTAACACACCCATGTAATACAGCTGCGAATCGCCGCGACTCCCTGGAGAGTCAAAAGCTAGTCTTTTCAACGACTTAGAGGATTTCTGGCTGGGGCGCTAGGATTCGAACCTAGGAATGGCGGCATCAAAAGCCGCTGCCTTACCACTTGGCGACGCCCCAACTGGCGCGGTTCCTACACGGTTTGCTGGCGCTTCGCAATAATGGGAAGGCCGAGGATAATTCGCCTGTGGAAGCGCTTGAACGGAAGGGGCAGCGCGGGTATAACCCGCCGCACCGCAAGCCCTTCCAGGCTTGTGCGGATGACGGAGTATAGCGCAGCCTGGTAGCGCACCTGCTTCGGGAGCAGGGGGTCGAGTGTTCGAATCACTCTACTCCGACCAATCAAACCGGACCTCTCAGGAGGTCCGGTTTTTTGTTGGCGACAGGGTTAAGCGTCGGCCATGAATTTCCTGAGATCGAGAGACATGGACAGCTGGGCACTGCGCGCGCCGATGGAAAAGTCAAAATTTCCGCCAAGGCTCTGAACCCGCGCCCGCAGCCCCTTCAATCCCAGCCCATAGCGAATATTGCGACGCCCGTTTTGCGGCTCGGTTTGTTGCTTTCGGCCGGAACGCGGCGCCAGTTGGCTCACTACCCGAACCGTCAGCACATCATGCTCGCTCAGGTCTGCCGATACTCTCGTCTCGCCCGGCTTGGCATGCCAGAACGCATTGTTCAGTCCTTCCTGCACGAAGCGGAATACGCAGACATTTATCGCATTGGCGACGCGCACCGTTCCTATCGCATTGTCGAGCGCCACGACTTCGCCCGTCCGCTTGGTATGGATGTCGATGGCGTGGTTCACCACCGCTTCCAGGTCCATCTCATCGATGAGGGGCAATAACAGGCCCATTGCGATGTTGCGGATATCGTCGAGGGCCCGCCCCAGGTTGACTTCGATATCGCTAAGCTCCTGCTCGCGGCCGGAGGGGGTTTTGGCGCGGCGGGCGCGTTCCACTTTTAGAGTAGCGAAGCTGATCAATTGGGCGGGACCATCGTGCAGGTCCGAGCCGACATCGCGCATCAATCGATCGTTCAGTTCCGTGACGGTGCGGGAGGTGCGCTGCGCCTCCACCTTCATGGCCTGGTATTGGGTTGCCAGCTCGCGCGCTTCCCGCAGCCGGACGGAGAGTACCCGCTTCTGCCGGGCAATGGTGTCGGAACCACCCTTGACGATAAAGAACAGCGATGCCGCGACCGCCAGGCACATCAGCCCAACTGTGATCCAGCTGCGGATGGAGACGTCGAGCAATGCGCTATTGATCACATCGGGGGTCTCATGCACTTCGACAACGGCGATGATCCTGCCGCTGCCGTCCTCGCGCACGGGGCTGTAAATCTCGATCAGCGGCACGACCAGATGCCGACTCGCATGTTCCTTGGCATGTAAATCCGCGAAGGTCGCCACCAGCCGGCCGGCAAAGGCCTCACGGGCCGATATCGGCAATTCGAAGCGCTGACCGATCAATTCGATCGAGTTGGAATAAACAACGGTGCCGTCCGGCAGCCAGATTTCCAGAAACGGGATGCGGCGGCCGAGTTGGTTCTCATCCATCAGCGCATCGAGCACCGCTCTATTGGCTGGCGCCATCTCGCGCTGCGTCGCCAGGGCCTGAAGCTGGGGCGTCACCACGCTGTCGATGAACAGTGCCGTCGCCGCCGCACGCTGGTTGAGGACATTGGTGCGCACGAAGCTGCTGACGGCCAGCCCGCACCCCAGCATGGCAAGCAACAGCACGACACCCCCGGCCAGGGCAAACTGGCCCACTAGACTGCGAGCGCGCCAAAACTCAAAGAGGTGCGGCGGCACGACTTCGCGACCCAAATTCATCATCACATCGCCTGCCCCCACAGGTCTTGTAGTCAAACCGGCATAGGCCAGGTCGAACCGAGAAATTGAATGCTCATAATATTATAGCTCAGTCAGGATGCGGTCGAACGGCATTATTCAAATCATTATAGCATAGATTGTCCGCCGATAGAACAAATCAAACCCATCACCCCTAATTGACTAGGAATGTTGCTGGTTCTGGAAAGACTAAAGTCCATGAACTGATTGGACCTTGGTCCAATGCTGCATCAGACCAGTGTACACCTAAATCGTCGGACCTTGAGTCATTATGCCCAAGGCCGGTTCCTGCACAGGATGTCCCCACAATTGCATCAGTCCGATCGCAACGGCGCGGCCGCTGGATCGCAAGGAGTGGAGTTAGAAATGGTCAAGCTCGTCCAGCACGATTTGGAATTCATCCTCAAGCAGATCAAGATCGCCGAGGCACATGCCGCCGGCGGCAATCTGGCGGAACTTGTGGGCGAGGCCGGCGAAGCGTCGGGGGCCGCCGGAACCGGCGCGCCGCAACCGCATTTGCTGCCTTATGGCCTGCGTACGGTCGATGGCAGCTATAACAACCTGATCGACGGCCAGGAACACTGGGCCGCCGCCGACCAGCCGTTCACGCCGCTGGTCACGCCGAACCATATCAATGAAGGCGACGACAGCTTCGCCTATGTCCCTGGCAACAACAATGATTACGGCGCGCCCGGCAGCGTGGTGGATGTCGATCCGCGGCTGATCTCCAACCTCATCGTCGACCAGACCAGCAACAATCCGGCGGCAACCGCGCTCTATGACGCCATGCTGGCCGAAGGCAAGAATGCCACCCGCACGCAACTGCTCGATCTCGATGACCAGCCGGTGTGGAAAGTCCCACCTGTGCTGGACGACACCGGCGCAGTGGTGACGCCGGGCGAGGAAGTCTGGCTCTATACCTTCGAGAACGTTTCGCCCGATATCGGGGATTCAGCGCCCTATAGCTCGATTTTCACCCTGTTTGGCCAGTTTTTCGATCATGGGCTCGACCTGATCGCCAAGGGCGGCAACGGCACAGTCTATATCCCTTTGCAGGCGGACGATCCGCTCTACAACCCGAACTCGCCGCAGACCAATTTCATGGTGATGACGCGCGTTTCCCCCAATGCAGTCAATACGACGACGCCCTGGGTGGACCAGAACCAGACCTATACTTCCCACGCCTCCCACCAGGTGTTCCTGCGTGAATACGTGATGCTGGATGGCAAGCCGGTCTCGACCGGCAGCCTGCTCGATGGCGATCGGGGCCTGGCGACCTGGGGCGATGTCAAGGAGCAGGCCCGCACCATGCTGGGCATCGAATTGACGGACGCCGACGTCGGCAATGTGCCGCTGCTGCGCACCGACCCCTATGGCAATTTCATTCCCGATCCCGTCACCGGCTTTGCCCAGGTCATCATCGGGCTTGGCACGGATGGCATTCCCAACACCGCCGACGATCTGGTGGCTTCCGGCACGCCCACCGACCCGATCACCACCGCCGGCGCGGTTCGCACCGCACATGCCTTCCTCGACGATATAGCGCATTCGGCAGTGCCGTCCGCGCCGGTCGATCATGACCGCAATCCCGACACACCCGCCGTTGCCGTGACCGCCGACGAGGACGATATCGCGGGCAATCTTATCACGCCCAATAACTTTGGCGTCTCCGTCACCTATGACGACGAACTGCTGGACGCCCATTACATCACCGGCGACGGGCGCGGGAACGAGAATGTCGGGCTGACTTCGATCCACCACGTGTTCCACTCCGAGCACAATAATCTGGTCGAGCAGACCAAGCAGGTGGTGCTGGACTCCGGCGATCGCGCCTTCATCAATGAGTGGCTGCTGGTCGATCTGGGTCCCAACGATCCCATTCCTACCAATCCCGCGAATCTCGTCTGGGACGGTGAGCGGCTGTTCCAGGCGGCCCGCTTCACCAATGAAATGGAATACCAGCACCTGGTGTTCGAGGAATTCGGCCGCAAGATGCAGCCCGATATCGATGCCTTCGTGTTCGAGCCCTCGTCCGATATCAATCCCGCGATCTTCACCGAGTTTGCCCAGGCGGTCTATCGCTTCGGCCACTCGATGCTGAACGAGAATATCGACCGGCTGGTGGAGGGGCCGAGCACGGATCCCGACAACCCGAACTATGTCTTCGACAATCTCTCGCTGTTCGACGGCTTCCTCAATCCGCTGGCGCTGGGCGCCGTTGATGCCGAGGGCAATGTGATCGTCGACCATGATGCGGCGGCGGGCGCGGTGATCCGTGGCATGTCGCGCCAGGGCGCCAATGAGATCGACGAATTCGTCACCAATGTGCTGCGCAACCAGCTTGTCGGTATTCCGCTGGATCTGGCGGCGATCAATATCGCCCGCGGCCGTGATGTCGGGCTGCCGACCTTGAATGAAGCGCGGGCGAAGTTCTTCGCCATGACTGGGCAGGATAGCCAGTTGCGGCCCTATACCAGCTGGGTCGATTTCGCGCTCAACATCAGCAACCCCGCCTCGATCATCAACTTCATCGCCGCCTATGGCAGCCATGACACCATTGTCGATGCCACTACGCTGGAAGGCAAGCGCGCGGCGGCGGCATTGCTGGTTCTGGGCGGCGTGGGTGAGCCGGCGGATCGGCTCGACTTCCTCAATGCCACGGGCGAATATGCCGGCGGCACGCTTGGCGGCCTCAACACCATCGATCTGTGGATGGGGGGCCTGGCCGAAAAGAAGATGGATTTTGGCTCCATGCTGGGCTCCACCTTCAGCTTCGTGTTCGAGCTACAGATGGAAAACCTGCAGGACGGCGACCGCTTCTACTATCTGTCGCGCGTCCAGGGGCTGAACCTGCTCAACGAGCTGGAAAACAACACGCTCACCGAAATCATCATGCGCAATACCGATCTCGGCGAGGATGGCCGGACGGCACTGCCGGGCGATATCTTCTCCACCCCCGACTACATCCTGGAAATGGACCAGTCCAAGCAGGTTGGCGATGACCCGACCTTCGACAATGCCATTCTCCAGGCCCTGACCCCGCTTGTCGTGCGCCTCGATACGGACGGCGATCTTGATCCGGATGTGTTGATCTACAATGGCGGCGATCACGTCGTGGTCGGCGGCACCGACGAAGACGACACCATCATCGTCGGCGAAGGCGACGATACGGTGTGGGGCTATGACGGCGACGACACCATCGAGGGCGGCTATGGCGTCGACAAGATCTATGGTGGCGAGGGCGACGACATCATCACCAATGCCGGCACCGATATCGGCGCGGCCGATTTCCTGCACGGCAATGAAGGCAATGACGTCATCCAGGGCGGCAATGGCCTTGGCCTGATCTTCGGCAATGAGGGGCAGGACTTCCTCGTCGCCGGACCGGACGGCAAGCATGTGCTGGGCGGGCTGGGCAATGACTTCATTCGGGGTGGCGACGGCGTTGATTTCCTGATGGGCAACGAGGGCGACGACTGGATCGAAGGCGGCGGGCGCTTCGACACCCTGGCCGGCGAAAACTCCGAATTGTTCTTCAATTCCACCATCATCGGCCACGACGTGCTCGATGGCGGCAGCAATGACACTGACTATGACGCCGAATCCGGCGACGACATCATGTTTCAAAATGCCGGCATCCAGCGCAGCAATGGCATGGCCGGCTTCGACTGGGCTATCCACAAGGGCGATAACGACGCCGCCGATTCAGACCTGGGCATTCCCGCTTTCGCCACGCAGGAAGCCTTTATCCTGCGCGATCGGTTCGACCTGGTGGAAGGCCTCTCCGGCTGGGTGCATGACGACGTCCTGACCGGCCGCGTCTCGCCCACCAATGCACGGGCCGAGTTGCAGAACACCGCCGCCATCCCCGGCGAAGGCGGCATCCTCGACTCCTATTCCAACGCCCTGCTGGAGAAAAATGTCGACCTGATCGATGGCCTGCGTCCACTCGTGGCTCATTTGGCCCGCACCAGCGTCACCGTCGCCGGCAAGACTGAGCAGATCGTACTCGATACCGCCGATGCCTCCGACATCCTGCTGGGTGGTGGTGGCAGCGACATCATCAAGGGCATGGCCGGCAACGACATCATCGATGGCGACAAGTGGCTTAATGTGCGCATCAGCATCAATGATGCGGAGGGCGACGAGATCGGCACGGCCGATGGCATGACCGGCAAGGTTTATGATGCCGATGGCGAGGAGCTTTACGGCGGCCGCACGCTCGATGCGCTGATGTTCGATCGCACCCTCAATCCCGGCCAGCTCGAAATCGCCCGGGAAATCCTCGATGGCGATCTAGACGATACGGCGACCGACATCGCGGTCTATACCGACATCCGCGAGAACTACACCATCACCTCCAACGCGGATGGATCGATTACCGTTTCACATACGGGCTTCGACGAAGATGCGGTCAATCCAGACGACGAGGAGACCGTTCAACGGCCCCTTTCCGACGCCACCGATCGCCTCTTCAACATCGAAGTGCTGCGCTTTTCCGATGGCGACGTGGTGCTGAGCCGTCCGCAACTGGCCCTCGATGGTCCCAATACCTCGACGTTCGCCGACGGCTTCAACTCGGCGAACTGGGGCAATTCGAACGGCAGCGTGAACTGGGGGCCCGACTGGATCGAATCCAACGACAGCGGGGTTGTAATCGCAGGGCAAATTCGGCTCGATGCCGGTGGCAACGGCAACAATGTCCTGCAATTCGTCGGCGGCAATACCAGCAATGGCGCCGAAATCACCCGAGTTGTCGACCTGGTCGGCCGCACCTCGGCAACCATCCGCTACTCCGCCAATCCGGATAATCTGGATGCTGGCGAGCATGTGCTTGTCGAGTTTGCCGCCGATGGCGTCAATTTCGTTACATTGCAGACGATCGACGGCACGGGCGGCGAGGTGGACTACGCCCATGTGGTCACCGGTCCTTTCACAAGCACTGCCAGGATTCGCTTCACCGCCACCTCGATGAACACTACCAATGAGGTGGTGAGCATCGACGATCTATCGATCGAGTTTCCGACCTCGCCCGCCGTGGTCAATTACGAGACCACCTTTATCGAGGACGACGACGAGGTCGATATCGCCGATGGGGCGCTGATCGTCGATGCCGGCGGAGAAATTGTCTCGGCACGCATAGTGCTGACCAATGCCCAGGCCGGTGACGAATTCGATTTCCCGGGCAATCTGCCGGGCGGCATCGACAGCGACGTAGATGTTTCGGTGCCGGGGCAGATCATCGTCACGCTCACCGGGGCCGAGAGCCTCGCCGAGTACCAGGATGCGATCAATTCGATCACCTTCAACAATACCTCCGATGCGCCCAGCACGGTCGATCGCATCATTCAGGTCACCGTCAACAACGGCCTGATGGACAGCAATGTGGCGGTGGCCACCGTCAATGTGATCGCGGTCGACGACGACGTGAACGCCGTCAATGACAGCATCATCACCAATATCAGCGGCACGACGAGCATCGTCATTCCGAAATGGGCGCTGCTGCTGAATGATACCGATCCGGATAGCCCGATCAGCATCACCAGCGTCAGCAACGCAAGTAACCTCAGCAATCTGGCGAACGGAGCCAGCTCGATCAGCTTCACCGATCCGGCAACGGGCCAGGGCCAGACTGCCGGGGGCAGCTTCACCTACACGGCAACCGGCGCGCCGGGGGACACCGATCCCGCAACCGTGACGGTCATCCGTGACGCAACGGGCGCGATCGAGGGCACGACCACCAACAACGGCAATAACATTCTTGTCGGCAGCGACACCGCTAATAGCTTCGATGCCGGCACGGGCAATGACATCGTCCTGGCTGGGGGCGGCGACGACACCATCGCCTGGAATGCCAATAACGCCTCAGCCAACAGCCTCAACGGCTCGGACGGCCGGGACATCATCGATGGCGGCGCGGGAACCGACGACCATTTCGTGGTTACCGGCAACAACAATAGCGAACTCTACCGCATCTATACCCGTGCCGACGCGCTAGCAGCCGGCATCGCCCTGCTGCATATCGACTCAGAGATTATCATCACGCGCGGGACCGCCAATTTGGTGATCGCCGAACTCGACAATATCGAAGAGATCACCATCAACACTGCTGGTGGTGGTGGCGACAACATCGAGGTCATCGGCGATTTTACCGGCACCAGCCTCAACCTGAATACCATCACCATCGAGGGGGCCGAAGGTGACGACACCATCGATATCTCCGCCCTCGCCTCGGCCCATCGCATCGTGTTCCGCTCCAATGGCGGCAATGACACCATAGTCGGGACGTTGCGGCCCCAGGACGTCGTCGAACTGCCCGATGGCGCTTCGTCCGGCGACTACGACATCACCACGGACGATGATGGTGTGACCACCATGGCCAATGAAGAGCATTCGATCCGCTTCGTTTCTCCCAATGGCCTGCCCCAGTTCAACAATCACCACGACGATGATGATGAAGACGAGGATGATGAGGAGGACGACGACGACCATCCCCATGATCAGAATGACGACGATGATGATGATGATGACCATCACGACGATGACGATGGTGGCGATAACTGCGGTTGCGACGATGATGACGAGGATGAGGGCACCAGCCCGCCTCCACTGTCCGGCGGCTCGATCCTGGGGACGGCGCTGGGCGATATGCTGACGGGCACCGTCGGGGCCGATCTGATCTTCGGGCTGGCCGGCACCGACTACATCGTCGCCGGTGGCGCGGCCGATGTAATCCGGGCCGACGAGGGCGAGGACTTCATCTCCGGCGATGCCGGGCGCGATGTCATCTTTGCCGGTGACAACGACGACACCGTGTTCGGCGGCGACGATGCCGACATGATCTATGGCGAAGATGGCGACGACCGCATCTTCGGCGATGACGGTGGCGACCTGATCGATGCCGGCCTCGGCAGTGACACGGTGTTCGGCGGCCTGGGTGACGATCTGCTGATCGCCCATATCGGCGATGGCAACGACACCTATGATGGTGGTGCGGGCATCGATACGCTCGACCTAGGCTCGCTTACGGCGGCAGTAACCGTCGATCTGGGCACCGGCGTCGGCGGACGCGGCAACATCATCGGCAGCCAGTCTGGGACCGACGCGCTCTATAGCGTGGAGAACATCACCACCGGCTCCGGCAGCGACCGCATCACCACGAGCAACGCCGTCAACATCATCGACGGCGGCGAGGGCAATGACGTGTTCGTCTTCGGCTCCGGTGCCGCGGCCAACGGCGATACCATCCTGGGCTTCGAGGCCGGCGACAAGATCGACCTCAGCGGCATCGACGCCAATAGCGGTGCTGCCGGCAGCCAGAGCTTCACCCTGGTCACCAGCCAGGCTGCGACGGCCCCGGCGCAGATTACCGTCACCCACGAGACGCGCGAGGACGGCGACTACACCGTGGTGTCGGGCCATACCAATGGCGACAACCAGGCAGACTTCCGCATCGATATCGCCGGAAGCCACCAGCTGATCAATGCCGACTTCAACCTCTAGGCTAACTCGCCCGGCCGGTTTCGCACCGGCCGGGCACTTTTGACGCAGTTAGCAGGGGTTCGCCATGTCCAGTGCCAATTCATCCAAGTCTCTCGCCGAACATCGCGGCGATGCCATGCTCAAGCGCGAGTTCAAGGGCATCGGTGTCTTCCTGTTCTGGATTTCGGGCATCATCAACATGCTGGCACTGACCGGCTCATTCTACATGCTGCAGATCTACGATCGGGCGCTGACCAGTGGCTCGGTGCCAACGCTGGTGGCGCTGTCGGTCCTCGCCGTGGGCCTCTATCTGTTCCAGGGCGTGTTCGACGTCATCCGCTCGCAATTGCTGGTGCGGATCGGCGCCAAGCTCGACCGGTTGCTGTCCCCGGTGGCGCACCGCGTTAGCGTGGACATGCCCCGCTTCGGCTTTTCGACCTCTGAGGCGCTCGAACGCGGCCGCGATGTCGATACCCTGCGCAGTTTCATGGGCAGCCAGGGGCCGATGGCGCTGTTCGACCTGCCCTGGGTGCCGCTCTACATATTGTTCGTCTATTTCCTGCATCCGCTGCTCGGCACGCTGACGCTCGGCGGCGCGATCGTGCTGACCCTGCTGACGGTGTGGACCGAGCTGAAATCACGCAAGCTGTCCAGCGCCACCCAGCATGCCGGCGTTGCCCGCAACGCCATCGCCGATTCCAATGCCCGCAATGCCGATATCCTCAAGGCCATGGGTTTTGCCAATCGAGCGGTGTCGCGCTTCAATGCGGCCAATCAGGAACATCTGCGGCTGCAGACCCAGACCAGCGATATCGTGGGCACATTCAGCGCCTTCTCGCGCGTGCTGCGCATGGTGCTGCAATCGGCGCTGCTGGGCCTGGGCGCTTACCTGACCATTCAGGGGCAAATGTCGGCTGGCGCCATCATCGCGGTCTCGGTCGCCTCCTCCCGGGCTCTCGCCCCCATCGACATGGCCATCGGCAATTGGAAGGGCGTGGTGGCCGCCCGCCAGGCTTACAAGCGGCTGCGCGAAACCATGGTGGCGCTGGGCGCGATGAGCCGCCCGCTCGACCTGCCCGCGCCGACAAAATCGCTCAAGATCGAAAAGATCACGGTCTCGGCGCCAACCACCGGTCGCGTCCTGCTCTCGGACGTCGGCTTCGAACTCAAGGCCGGGCAAGCGCTCGGCGTCATCGGCCCCAGCGGCGGCGGCAAGACCACGCTGATCCGCGCCCTGACCGGCATCTGGCCGGCCCTGCGCGGCAGCATCCGGCTCGACGACGCCGATCTCAGCCAGTGGGACGAAGACGTGATCGGCCAATATCTGGGCTATTTGCCCCAGGAAGTGGCCCTGCTCGATGGCACCATCACCGAAAACATCACCCGCCTGGCGCCGCAGCGCGATGGCAAGGCTATCGTCGCCGCAGCGCAAGCCGCGGGCGTGCACGAAATGATCGTCCGCCTGCCGGAAGGCTACGATACCCAGCTCGGCCCGATGGGCACCGCATTGTCCGCCGGCCAGCGCCAGCGGATCGGCCTGGCTCGGGCGCTTTACGGCAATCCCTTCATCGTGGTGATGGACGAGCCCAATGCCTTCCTCGATGCCGAGGGCGAGCAGGCGCTCAACAAGGCCATTGCCGCCATTCGCAAGCGCGGCGGCATCGCCATCGTGGTGGCGCACCGGCCCAGCGTCTTGTCCGAAGTCGACATGATCGCCGTCATCCAGAACGGCAAGCTGACCGCCTTCGGTCCCAAGGAGCAGGTGCTCAACCAGCAGACCCCGGCAAATGCGGACCCGAAGCGGCCACCGCGCAGCGTCCCCACCCCCGTTCTTGCGGAGCAATCGGCATGATCATCGAGGCCAAGAGTACCCGCCAGCCCACCGAGCCGGCCCAGGGCCGCCAGCGTTTCGAGTTCAATACGCCCGAGCGGCTCTCCAAGCTGCCAATGTATATCGCGCTGATCGCGATCGGCATTGCCACCTATATCAAGAACGCGTTCGACAGCCACACGGTAGCAATGACGCAACCCGATGCGCCCAGCGCCCCCGAGCAGCATCGGCAAGACCCAGTCAATTGGTGCGTCTCCAGCGACGAACGCCTGACGCTGGCGGCGCTGCTGCCGGAAATCGACGACATCGAAACCGGCAGCATCGATGGCGCCGGGCCCCGCCAGCAGCTTGGCCAGGGACTGCCCTGGCAGACCGATTTTCTATTGCCGGAATCCCCCGCCCTGGTCTTCGCCAAGGCGCTCGAGCCCTATGCGCTCCAGATCGGCGCCATTTTCCCCGTCGCCTTCGGCGTCTCCGCATCCAATGACAATGGCGGCCCGCTCGCCACCAAACCGGATGACGACGACCACAATGGGCCGGACACCGACCCCAAGGAAGACGATGACGGGGATGACGATACCCAGGCCAACCGCGCGCCCGTGGTCTATGGGCCAGTGCGGCTGAACGACGTCTTTGCCGGCCAGGTGTTCCTGATCGGCCTCAGTTCATTGCTGCTCGGCGCCCATGACCCGGATGGAGATGCGCTCACCATCACCCATCTCAGCGCCAGCGGCGTCGCCGTGGTGCGCTCGATGGATGGCTGGACCGTGACAACCCAGCACGGCATGTTGGGGCCGGTCACGTTCACCTACCTCATCAGCGACGGCCAGGCTTCCGTCGCCCAGACCGCCTCCTTCGAGATCGTCCGCAATCGCGATGTACTAACGCCGAACGACGATCTGCATGCCAGCACACCCTATGACGACGATATCGACGCCCTGGCCGGCGATGATACCATCGATGCGTTGGCGGGCAACGACCTGGTGAACGGCGGAGAAGGCGACGATCACATTCAGGGCGGCGACGGCGATGACCATCTTTTTGGCGATGCCGGAAACGACTTCATCTCTGGCGGCAAGGGCGACGACCTGATCTCTGGCGGCGACGGCAATGATCGCCTGTTCGGCGACGATGGCGACGACGTGATCCAGGGCGGTGCCGGCGACGATCACCTCCATGGCGGCAGTGGTGATGACATTCTGCGCGGCGGCAGCGGGAATGATGCAATGGCCGGCGAGACCGGCAACGATGCCCTGTCCGGCGGCGACGGCTGCGACACGCTTGCGGGCGGTGAGGGCGACGATTTCCTATCCGGCAACGATGGCGACGACCGCATACTCGGCGATGCCGGCAACGACCATATCGATGGTGGCGAGGACGACGACATTCTCGACATGTCCGCTGCCTGCGACGACCTCTATGTCGACATGACCGAGGGCACCGTCTGCGGCGAGGAGATCGGCAACGACCAGTTCGCCAATGTCGAGCAGGTGATCACTGGCTCAGGCGACGACATCATCATCTTTGGCGCGACCGCCACAGTGACCTCAGGCGGAGGTGGCCGCGATACCTTCGTGTTCCAGGTCAGTGGCGACGATCCGAGCCTGAGCGACGACGTGGTGCACGACATTCTCGATTTCGTCGTCGGCGACCGCATTCGCGTGCTCGACTATGACATCAGCCGCGAGGCGGAGCGGGCCGAACGCGATCTGTTCCGCTCGGTCTATGACGATGATGACGATTGGCTCAAATCCGACCTGCCGATCATCGTGAGTCACGTGCGCTACGACGATGTCGACCAGACCATCATCAAGGCCGACATCGACCACGACAATCACTACGAGATCACCATCAATATTTACGGCCTCCACCTGCCGGTGAGTGGCGACCATAACCTTGCGTAACCCAGTACAGTAGCGGAGTTGGATATGACCACGATGGATATGGGATCGCCTTACGGGCAGATGGCGCCGGCCTTGCATGCCAAGCCGGGGCAAGACGCCGCGTTCTCGATGCGCGGGCGGGTCATCTGGGGGATGCTCTTTGCGGTGGCGTTGGTGGGCGGCGTCGGCGGCTGGGCGGTCACGGCAAAACTATCCAGCGCTATCATCGGCGTGGGCACCGTGCTGGTGGATGACGATCTCAAGGTAATCCAGCACATCGATGGCGGTGTCTTGCGCGAAATCGCGGTGCGCGAAGGCGACGAAGTAGTTGCCGGCCAGGTGCTGCTGCGGCTCGATGACGTGCAGATTCGCGCCGAACGCGCGATCGTTCTGGGTCAGCTCGCCGAACTGGAGGCCCAGCAAGTGCGCCTATTGGCCCAGCGCGACAGCATCGAAACGCTGGTGTTTCCAGCCGACTACCTCAGCCGCTATCCGGGCGCCGATTTGATCGCGGCCGGCGAGGAGCAGTTGTTCAATGGCAATCTTCGCAACCGGCAATCCCAGGAGGATCAGCTGCAATTGCAGGTCGGGCAGTTGCGGCAGGAAATCAACGGCTTGCAATTCCAGCAGACCGCTATCGCCGCCGAACTGGCGCTGGTCACCGACGAGCGCGACCGCATGGCGGCCCTGGTCAAGAGCCGGCTGATCGAAACCTCGCGCATCAGCACCGCCGAGCGCGATATCGCCCGCATGCAGGGCCAGCAGGGCGAGATTGATGCAAGCCTGGCCCGCGCCGGATCGCGCATCGGCGAAATCGAACTGCAAATCCTGGGCCTGCAGGAGACTGCCAGCACCGAAGCCCAGCGCGAACTGCGCACCGTGCAGGCCAGTATCGCCGAACTGGAGGAGCGGCTCGGGGCGGTCGAGGACCGCTTTGCCCGCACGCAAATCCTGTCGCCGGTGGCCGGGACGATCAACGAATTGAACGTGACCACGCTGGGCGGCGTCATTTCGCCGGCCGAGCACCTGATGACCATCGTGCCGCTGGACGCCGACCTGACCATCGAATTTCGCGTTGCCACCAAGGATATCGACCAGATGGCGGTCGGTCGCGACGCCACCTTGCGCTTCAGTGCCTTCAACCAGCGCACCACCCCGGAAATCGATGGCATCGTCACCCGGGTTTCAGCCGCCGCGCAGCACGACCAGCAGACCGGGGAGAGCTATTATCTCGCCCAGGTTGCGGTCAAGGAAGGCTCTAAGGCGCTTGGCCATGCGCTGGTGCCCGGCATGCCGGTCGAAGTCTTCGTGCAAACGGAAGAGCAGACCGCGATCGCTTATTTCACCAAGCCGTTTACCGACCAGGTCAGCCGCGCCTTCCGCGAGGAGTAGCGGACCTCGAAGCCAACCTTATGATGGCAAAGCAAATTTGGCGTAAGGCGGACGATCTTTAAGCAAACATCACATCGCCTGTGGATGATGAAGTGTTGATCTTCAATGTTGCAGCAGTTCTTCGGTTGTCGCCGCACTGTTAATCACATTTCGACTTGGAAAACGCAATTTGTTTACCTTTGATTAAGCACGGGGTACAGTCTCAATGGCGCTGTTGCCGGGGGAGAGACGCCGCACTAGATGCGGCGCGAGCAAATGGACCAAACCATCAGAATTGCGTTTATCGACGATCATCCGATGCTGTTGCGCGGCATAACTTCGTTGTTCGAGGAAGATGGGCGCTTTGAGGTGGTCGGCATGGGGGACACTGCCGAGGCGGCGTTCGAACTGGCCCGTGCCGAGCAACCCGACGTCATCGTCATGGATCTCAGCATGCCGGGCGACATCTTCGCCACGATCGGCAAAATCGTCGCCATGGCCCACAATACCCGCATCGTCATCTTCACTGCATTTTCCAGCATAGACTCGGCGCTCAAGGCGCTCGACGCCGGTGCGACAGGTTTTGTGCTCAAGGGCAGCCCCTGCGGAGAGTTGTTCGAGGCGATCGCTACGGTGCTGACCGGGCAGATGTATGTCACCCGCCAATACGCCGCCCAGGTCATGAATGGCCTGCGCGAGCGTGGCAAACGGGAAAACCTGCAGGAATCCATTCGGCTCAATGTGCGTGAACGCCAGATTGTCGGCCAGTTGCTGCAGGCGCGCACCAATCGGGAAATTGCCCTGGAACTCAAGATCAGCGAGAAAACGGTCAAGCATTACATGACCGGGTTGATGCTCAAGCTGAAGGCGCGCAACCGCGTCGAAGTGGTTATTGCTGCGCGCCAAACCGAGGATTTCGCTTTGTTTGCAGCCGATGTTGGAGAACGCCGCCTGGAGGGGTGAGCCCGTCAGGCCCCACCCGTCCTTGGGGTTATTGCATGCCGCCCAGGTGACTCAGGCGCGGCGGCGCGCGATCAGGCCCCAGACGAACAATACGATGATCGAGCCGACGATGGCGCCGATCAGGCCGGCGCCTTCACCGGGCGCGTACCAGCCCAAAGCCTGGCCGAGAAAGCTGGCGACGAAAGCCCCGACAATACCGAGCACAGCGGTCATGATAAAGCCCGAGGGCTCGTTGCTGCCGGGCATGATGAACTTGGCGATGATGCCGGCCACCAGGCCGATAATGATGGTCCAGATAATGCCCATGATACGCTCCTGATCAATCTCAGGCAGCAACGAGCAGCAGGGCTGGTCAGTTCCCGAGCCGGAAAACAAAAAGGCCGGCCCCAGGGGACCGGCCCGATAGCAAAATAAGCCGCAGGATCAGCGCTTGGCGCCGAACAGGCTCCAGGCACCGGTGACGGTCAGCGCGGCGAATGCCATCTTGAGCACATCCCAGATGATGAACGGCTTGACGGCGCCTTCGAAGGCCACGGTGGCGAGATTGCCGCCGGCGAGCCAGGCGGGCAATGCGCCGCCGCCCTGGGTGAGCAGATTGGCAACCACCAGCAGCCAGACGAAACCGAACGCGAAGGAAACGGCATCGGCGGCCAGCATGGCAGCGAACATCACCAGGGGCCGTTGCGCGGCGCCCCGGTCGGCAGCGCGGCCGATGAGATAGGCCATGGGCAGCCAGCCGACGATGAAGCCGAAGGACGGGCTCATGATGTAGCCGAAGCCGCCGCCGGTGGAGAACACCGGCAGGCCCGAAAGGCCTTCGACGAGATAGAGCGCCACAGTCGCGACGCCGATTCGCGCGCCGAAGGCCGCGGCGAGAGCGGCGACGACCATGCTCTGCAGGGTGATATGAACCGGCCAGACCGGCACGTTGATCTTGGCGGCGGCCGTCAGCAACGCCGTGCCGAGCACGACCGTTACGAGGCCCATGGCGAGTTTGGCGGCGTCCGATTTCGGCTGGAAAACGCCGAGCAGCGTATTGGGCGTGGTCAAAGTCACAGCCATTTTATACCTTCCATGCAGCTGATGAACCGGCATCCCTGCCGGGAGCATCTCGATTCAGAACCCGAACTTCATAATCCGTTGGAATATTTCCTGCAATGGCATCCCCTGCCCCAGCCCTGATCTTCGACACCGCGTTCGATCCGCAAACCGGCGAGGCAGTGCCGGTGGTGCCCAGCCTCGCGCGTGTTACGGCGCCCAATGCCAGCGCCTATACCTTCACCGGCACCAACAGCTTTATCCTGGGGCATGACAGCGTGGCGGTGATCGATCCCGGCCCGGATGATGTGCAACATCAGGCGGCGCTGGAGCGAGCGGTAGGCAGGCGGCCAATCGAGGCAATCATTCTCAGTCATACCCACCGCGACCACAGCGCCTCGGCCCGCCGGCTGGCCGACCTGTGGGGCGTGCCGCTGTGGTTCGAGGGACAACATCGGCTATCGCGGCCGCTGCGGCGCTTCGAGCGCAATCCGATCCAAAACTCATGCGATTGGGACTTGGTGCCGGACCGCCTCCTGGCAGACGGCGAGGTGTTGCAGGTCGGCGGCATCAACATCAGCGTGCACGCCACGCCCGGACATTGCGCCAATCATCTGGCCTTCGGGCTGGTGGGCACGCCAACGCTGCTCAGCGGCGACCATGTGATGGGCTGGAACTCGACGTTGGTCTCGGTGCCCGATGGCTCAATGGCCGATTACCTGGCATCGCTGGACAAGGTCATCGCGCTTGGGTTCAGCCATTTTGTGCCGGCGCATGGCGGGCCGATCGCGGACGGGGTGAGCTATGCGCGGGCGCTCAAGGCACATCGGGAAGCGCGCAATGAACAGGTGCTGGCGGCAGTGAAGGCAGGGGCGGATACGCTCGGCAAGGTGGTGGCGGCGGTTTACCCCAAGATCGGCCTGGCGCTGCGCGGCGCGGCGGCAATGTCGGTGACGGCGCATGTGGAGTATTTGGAAGGGCTGGGGCTGCTGCAAGTGAAGCGGGGATGGCTGGGGACGCGGTTGAGGGCAGCATAGGTCGGCAACCGTCGAAACGCCCACTCACCCCGCAGACTCAGTTGACGGGCGCCTCAACCTCCGGCTCCGCCTCCACCGGTTGATCGGCATTGGGATTATCGCGCAGCAGGGTGGTGATTTCGGTATCGAGCGCCACCAGGAAATCTTCGATGCGGTGGCCGTTGGAGCCGAAATCGTGCAGCGCATTGATGGAGGCCGAGCGCATGTCGACGCTGGCGCCGTCGGGAGTGCCGGAGATGAGCAGCACGGTTTCTTCGCGCCAACCGGCCAGGGTGACGATGCGGGCATCGATCCGGCCGGAGCCGCTGGGGGTCGCCGGAGCGTGTTGCAGGCGAATGTCCCAGCCGCGCTCGGTGACCATGCGCAGCACGATGTCATAGGTCTGCTGGGCGTCGAGCGGGTAGGTCCTGGTCTTGACGTTGGGAAATATGGCTTCGATCTGCGCGGCGGACAGCGTTTGGGGCGGCGGCATCAGCGCGGTATCGGGTTCCAGCACCAAGGGCAGCAGGCCGCGACCGGTGGTGGCGATATCGGTGGCAGGGGGATAGTGCAGCGCCAGCGTGGCAAAATAGGCAACCGGCGCCAGGCACAATAGCCCCAGCAACAGGCCGGCAAAGGCGCGGCCCCAACCCTGATCCCCGGTAAACCATAGGCGGACCAAGGCGATCAGCGCCACGCAGACCGTCAGGGCGGCCACAGATGCGGCCACCAAGGCGGCGATCAGGAAAATATCGCTGGGGATGACATGTTCGCGGTGCAGCAGCACAGGAATCACGGTCAAGGGCACGGACAGGCTGCCGAGACGGCGCGCCAGGATGGCCCATTTCGATGTTCGGATCCGTATGCGCAATGCTGGCTTCCCTGAGCTTTGCCAGTTTAGCGACAAGGTATTGCGCGAGTTTGAATAAAAATTGGGGATGACGATTTAGGTTGAGCGGGCATCCGGGATGAGCGGATGGCTCCCACCCCTCACCCTGACATTTCTGCTGAACGCAGAAATATCTGTCCCTCTCCCACAAGGGGAGAGGGGTGGCATCGAGTTTGTTTAGCCACAGAGCCCCCTTCTCCCCTAGTGGGAGAAGGTGCCCGAAGGGCGGATGAGGGGGCCTTGTGGCAGCCCCCCAACCGATCAGGGATAAAGCCGAGCACTGGTCCAGGGGGCGTCGGGCGTTTGCCGGGTGAAGCGGACGCGGTCGTGCAGGCGATACGCGCCGTCCTTCCAGAATTCGATGCTGGTAGGCACGATGCGGAAGCCGGACCAATGGGGCGGGCGCGTGACAGGGCCGCCGCCGACTTGAGCCTCCAGGGCGGTGACGCGGTCCATCAGCGTCTGCCGGCTATCGAGTGGGCGCGACTGTTCGGAAGCGGACGAAGCGATCTGGCTGCCCTTGTGGCGCGAGGCGAAATAGGCGTCGGCTTCGGCGGGGGTAACCACTTCGACCGGGCCGCGCATGCGAACCTGCCGGCGCAGCGACTTCCAGTGCATCAGCATGGCAGCGCTGGGATGGGCGTGCAGCTGCTCGCCCTTGGCGCTCTCGAAATTGGTGAAAAAGGCGAAGCCGCGGGCGTCGCGCGCATTGAGCAGCACCATGCGCACATCGGGCAGGCCATCGGCATCGACGGTGGCCAACGCCATGGCATGGGGATCATTGGGCTCAGCCTCCTGGGCCAGCGCGAACCATTCCTCGAACAGCGCAAAGGGATCCAGATCGGCGCGGTCGCCATCATCGAATAGACGTTCGGTCAGGGTCTGCAGCATGATGAAAGCCGTAAAACTGGACAAGGCGGGGGACGCTCGCCATATAGGACGGGAAACCATGGCGAAGCAACGCCAAGACGGACCTGACAGGACACGATGCGCGATCCATATACCGTGCTGGGGGTAGCCCGCTCGGCCAGCGAGAAGGACATAAAATCCGCCTATCGCAAGCTGGCCAAGACATATCACCCCGACCAGAATCCCGAAGACCCCGCGGCACACGAGAAGTTTGCCGAGGCCACGCATGCCTATGACCTGCTGAACAACACCGACAAACGCGGCCAGTTCGACCGTGGCGAAATCGATGCGGACGGCAATCCGAAATTCGCCGGCTTCAATCCGGGTGCCGCCGGCGCCGGACGCGGTGGACGCACGGCTCAAAGCGGGTTTTCGGCCGAAGATATCCTCAAGGAATTCATGAGCGGCTTCGGCGGCACGCAACGCGCCGGAGCACGGCCAGGGCCGGGCCCAGGCGGGGCGCAATGGGACCCGTTCGCGGGCGGGGCCCAGCAGCCGGGCGGCGCCCGCAAGGGTGAGGATATCGTGGTCATGGCTGCCGTATCGCTGGAAGACGCGCATAATGCCGCCTCGATCCCGGTGCGGATGCCGAACGGCAAGATGCTCTCGGTCAAGCTGCCCGAGAAGGTCGAGGAAGGCCAGCAGATCCGCCTCAAGGGCCAGGGCACGTCCAACCCGATGGGCGAATCCGGCGACGCCCTGGTGACGGTGAAATTCCAGAAATCCAAGCAGTTCCGGCGCGATGGCGCCGATTTGCGCACCGATATAGCGCTGGCTCTGTATGAGGCGGTGCTGGGCACCAAAATCCGCGTGCCGACGCTGGGGGGCTCGGTGGAGCTGAACCTGCCGCCAGGGGTCGATACCAGCAAGGCGCTGCGGCTCAAGGGCAAGGGGCTTTATGGCGATGGCGATCTCTATGTGAACCTGAAGGTGGTCTTGCCACCTGGCGGCGATCCGGATCTGGAAGCGCTGATGCGGTTCATGCGGGAGAGCAAGCCGTATAAGGTGCGGGATTAAGGTGGAGAGATAGGGGCTAAGCGTCCCCCACCCCTGTCCCCTCCCCACAAGGGGGAGGGAGACCCTCCCAATCTGTCTTCGCAACCGCAATCTTTGAGCAAGCGGTTCCTGCCTTCCCCTCCCCCTTGTGGGGAGGGGTCAGGGGTGGGGGTGCGTTTGGCCGCAATCCACCCATCAGCGCGGCGCCGCCGCCCGCTCCAGCCGATCATTGATCGCCTCACCCAACCCCTCGAAGGGGATCGGCGCAACGGCAATCGTTGCGGCCCCGGACGCATCCAGTTCATGCAGCATAGAAAACAAATTCCGCGCGGCTTCATGCAGGTCGCCGGCGGGTGATAGGTTGCACATAGGCCCGACAAAGCCTGACGCGGGACCGAACGCCAGATAAGCCTCGCCGGCCTGCGGCGCCGTATTCAAACGAACGGTCGCGCGCGGCGCATAGTGGCTCAACAACATGCCCGGAGCGGCGATGGCGGAGCCTTTCGGCGCGACCTCGATGCCCTGCCCGATAGCGGCCTCGATATCGGCGCGAGCCAAGGCCCCTGCTCGCAACTGGATCAGACGGTCGCCATCGACGCGGACAATCGTGGATTCAACGCCCGAAGTGCAAGGGCCGCCATCGACCACCGGCACGCGGCCATCAAACCCGCGGATGACCTGCTCGGCCGTGGTCGGCGAGAGCCGGCCCGAGGGATTAGCGGATGGCGCGGCCAGCGGACGACCGGCGGCGCGGATCAAGTCCAGCGCCAGGGGATGATTGGGAACCCGGATGGCCACGCTATCGAGCCCCGCCATGGCGATATCGGCAAGACCATTGCCCGGCCTGGCGGGCAGCACCAAAGTCAGCGGGCCGGGCCAAAGTTCGGCGAGGCGCTCGGCCAGCGGCGGGAACTCGGCGAGGGTTTTGGCCATTGCCAAGTCAGCGACATGGATGATCAGCGGATTGAACCGGGGCCGCCCCTTGGTTTCGTAGATCGACAGCACGGCATCGGGATTGGTCGCGTCGGCGCCGAGCCCATAGACGGTTTCGGTGGGGAAGGCGCACAGCTTTCCCTCACGCAGAAGTGCGGCAGCAGAGGCGATATCGAGGAAAGCGCTCATGAGGGCTGTTTGACAACGGGACGGCGGCGCGTCAAGACGGGGTGAACAACCGAGAAGAGTATAAAAGTGACAACACTTCTCATCAGCCAACCCAATTTCGATCATCACGTGACGCCCGAGGGCCATCCCGAGCGGGCCGACCGCATTCGCGCCGTCGAGGATGCGCTGGCGCGGTCGCGGTTCGACAAGCTGCTGCGGCGCCCTGCCCCGGCCGGGGACCTGACGCTGGCGGAGCTAGTGCATTCGGGCAAATATATGTCGATCCTGCGCGATGCGCGTCCGGCCGAGGGGATCGGGCAGATCGATGGCGATACCTTCATCGCCGCGACCTCGCTCGATACCGTGGAGACGGCGCTGGGCGGCGCGCTGGCGGCGCTGGATGCGGTGCTGCTTGGGGAAGTGGACAATGCGTTCTGCGCTATCCGGCCGCCCGGGCACCATGCAGAAATCGATAGTCCGATGGGGTTTTGCCTGGTCAACACCATCGCCATCGTGGCGCGCGAAGCGCAGCGCAAATATGGCGCCGAGCGCGTGGCGATCGTCGATTTCGACGTGCATCACGGCAATGGCACGCAGGATATCTTCAAGGGCGATCCCAGCGTGTTCTACGCCTCCAGCCACCAGATGCCGCTCTATCCCGGCAGCGGCAAGGTGAGCGAGACCGGCATGGGCAATATCACCAATGCGCCGCTCGATCCCGATACCGATGGCGAGGCGATGCGCGAGGCCTATATCGGGCGAATTTTTCCGGCGCTGGTGAATTTCTCCCCGGACCTAATCCTGATTTCGGCGGGTTTCGACGCCCACGAGCGCGATCCGCTGGCGCAGCTCAACTGGACGGCACAGGATTTCGGCTGGCTCACCGGCAAGCTGATGGACCTGGCCGACCGCCATTGCGGCAACCGGATTGTGTCGCTGCTCGAAGGTGGTTATGACCTCAAAGGGCTGGCCGGGGGTGTTTCGCACCATGTGGCCATGCTGATGGACGGCGCCATCGGGCAGCTGGAAGAATAGGAATTTGCCATGGCCGAAGCCAATGAGGACATCAAGGCGCTGAGCTTCGAGGCGGCGCTGGCGCAGCTGGAAGAAATCGTGGGGAAGTTGGAAAGCGGCCGCGCGCCGCTGGCGGAATCGATTGCGATTTATGAGCGCGGCGAAGCCCTTAAGGCCCATTGCGAAGGCCTGCTGCGAACGGCGGAAGCACGGATTGAGAAGATCACGCTGAGCCGCGACGGCAAGGCGACCGGGACGGAGCCGCTGGACGCCTGATATGGTGCCACGCCCTCGTGGTTCGAGGGTCGCTACGCTCCCACCTCACCATGAGGGCTACTGGGAAAGCGATTTATAAGTAGCCCTCATGGTGAGGTGCACGTTCTTCACGAGCCTCGAACCACGAGGGCGTGGCACCGAAGGTAAAGCATTGACCCAAAACGCGAAAACCCTGCGCAATTTCCGGATCGTGCTGTGGAGCCTGGTGGTCCTGGTCGCCATTGGCGCGACGGGGCTGTATCTGTTCAAGCCCCCTGCCCGGCCGCTGGGCGTGACGGGACAGGCGTTCGAGCTGGCTTCGACCCAAGGCGACGAATTTACGCAGGACAGCCTCAAGGGCAAGCCGAGCCTGGTATTTTTCGGCTATACGTTCTGTCCGGATGTGTGCCCGACGACGCTGGCGGAGACGACAGCGTGGCGTTCGCAGGCGGGCATTAGTGCTAACGATCTGCGTATCATTTTCGTCACCGTTGACCCCGAACGCGACACGCTTGAGAAGGTCAAGGGCTATGTCGAGGGGTTCGACCCTTCGATCATCGGCCTCGTCGGCGACCAGACGCAGACCGACGCGGTCAAGAAGGCGTTCGGCGCGTTTTCCGAGAAGAAGGGGGAGGCAGGCGATCCCTATTACCTGGTCGACCATACGGCACTGGTTTACCTGATCAACGCAGACGGCACGTTCGAGAGCACCATTGCCTATGAAGAGGCCAGCGACACGGCCGTGGGCAAGATCAAGCGATTGATCGCGGGATGAGCGAGCGTATCCGCCTCGACCTGGCGCTGGAACAGCGCGGCCTCGTGCCCAGCCGCGCGCGGGCGCGTGATGCAATTCTGCGCGGCACAGTGACGATCAATGACGTGACCGCGGTCAAGCAGAACCAGATGGTGAGCAAGGACGATCGGCTGGCGCTGAGCGATCCGGCGTCGAATTATGTGTCGCGGGCGGCGCTGAAGCTGGTGGCAGGGCTGGAGGCGGCGGAGATCGACGTTGCCGGGAAGGTCTGCCTCGATGTCGGCGCATCCACCGGCGGGTTTACCCAGGTGCTGATGGAGCGGGGCGCGGCGCGGATTTATGCGGTGGATGTGGGGCACGATCAGTTGCACCAGCGGCTGCGCGGCAGTGACCGGGTAATCAATATCGAGGGGTTCAACGCGCGGGATTTGAGCGTGGAACAGATCGCCGAGCCGGTTCAGGTACTGGTGTCTGATGTGAGCTTCGTGTCGGTGACCAAGGTGCTGGTGGCGCCGCTGGGGCTGTGCGCGCCGGGCGCGGATGCGGTGATATTGTTCAAGCCGCAGTTCGAGGTCGGCCGCAAGAATGTGGGCAAGGGCGGCATCGTGACCAGCGCGGAGGCGATTGCCGAGGCGCTGGGCGAGGTGATCGCGTTTATGCTGGTGCAGGGGTTTGGGCACCGGATGTCGGTGGAGTCGCCAATTGCGGGTGGGGACGGGAATCAGGAGACGGTGATGGTGTTTCGCCGAGCCTAGCTGGCTAACCGAGAACACCCCCTCCTACCTCCCCCTTGCGGGGGAGTGTTTACCTTGGACTCGCGATGAGGTGCCTGTTGAAGAAGAGTGCGAGTGTGATGTCGAGCATCTGTGCGGTCTTGGAGAAGCGCTTGGACTTGCGCATGAAGCGGGCGAGATTGTCTCGGATCGCGGCATTGGAAGACTCAATCAGATGGGTCTGGGCCTTGGTCTGGATATGGGGCGTGTCTACCCCGAGCCTGTCGAAGGCGATGTGGTAGCAGGAATTGGCATCCGAAAAGATCGTGTCGATCCTGCCCAGTGCCTGGACGGCTAGTCGGTAGATGGCGGTGGCGCTGTCGACGCCCTTGTCGCCGATATGATAGGCCACGACCCGTTTCAGGCGTCGGCTATAGACGGTCCAGACGACGGCCCGCTGCGTTTTTTTTGAATGATCGTATAGATTTCGTCCATCTCGATCACATCACCCTGAGCCTGTGCGCACACAGCTGGGGCCACCTGCTCGGCCAGGCGGGCCTGCACCGCAGCGTGTTCCTTGCGGATCCATTTAAGCACGCCGGCCGGTGAGGCACCGACAAACTTGGCGATCTTGCGGATGCCCACGCTGTTCACATACATCTTCAGCGCCAGGGCTTTGGTCTGCGCGCTGAAGCGGGGCGGCTTGTCGGTGCAGTAACGGCCGCAATCGCGGCACCTATAGCGTTGATGGCCATCCTTGGGGCCAGTCTTGATCAGGTTGCCACCCTGGCAGCGCGGACAATCCATCATTCCTCTCCCGGCAAATCACCCATTCTCAAACCACACTAAAATCCCCAAAACACTCAAAGTAAACACTCCCCCCATCAAGGGGGAGGTGCCTCTCCACTCTTGAGGCTCGATCCAATTCAACCCACCGGCAGACACCTCCCCCTTGATGGGGGAGGCTGGGAGGGGGTGACCGTTTAGCTGTGCCTAGCTAATTCCGTTCAAACCCCACCGCACCCTCGCGGCCCGTCTGGCCGCGATGGCGCAGATAATGATCCGCCAATACACACGCCATCATCGCCTCCCCGACCGGCACAGCGCGGATGCCGACGCAAGGGTCGTGGCGGCCTTTGGTGATGATGTCGGTGTTTTCGTTGGCCGTGGTGACGGTCTGGCGTTCCGACAGGATCGATGAGGTTGGCTTGACGGCGAAGCGGCAGACGATGGGGTCGCCGTTGGAAATGCCGCCCAAAATGCCGCCGGCATGGTTGGACAGGAAGTATGGCCGACCGGGGCCGGTACGCATCTGGTCGGCATTGTCGATGCCGGTCAGGCTGGCGGCCTCGAAGCCCGCGCCGATTTCGACGGCCTTGACGGCGTTGATGCTCATCATGGCGGATGCCAGATCGGCGCTGAGCTTGCCATAGATTGGGGCGCCCCAGCCGGCGGGCACGTTTTCAGCGACGACTTCGATGACGGCGCCAACGGAATTGCCGGACTTGCGGATGCCATCGAGATAATCGGCCCACATCGCGGCGGCCGTGGCGTCTGCGCAGAAGAACGGGTTCTGATCGACCTGGTCCCAATCGAAATTGGCGTAGTCGATCTTGTGAGGGCCGATCTGGACCAGGCTGGCGCGGATGGTGATGCCGGCAAGGACGGCGCGGGCCACGGCGCCGGCAGCAACGCGCGCAGCGGTTTCGCGGGCAGATGAGCGGCCACCTCCGCGATAGTCGCGGATGCCGTATTTCTGGTCATAGGTATAGTCGGCGTGACCGGGGCGGAATTTGTCGCGGATTTCGGCGTAATCTTTAGAGCGCTGATCGGTGTTGTCGATCATCAGCGAAATGGACGTTCCGGTGGTGCGCGGGCCGTCAGTGCGCTCGTCCTCGAAGACGCCGGAGAGGATGCGCACGGCGTCGTCTTCACGGCGCTGCGTGGTGAATTTGGACTGGCCCGGCTTGCGGCGATCGAGATCGCGCTGGATCAATTCGGGGGTCAGCACGATGCCGGGGGGGCAGCCATCGACCACCACGCCGATGGCGGGGCCATGGCTTTCACCCCAGGTGGTGAAGCGGAAAAGATGTCCGAATGTGTTGAACGACATGGCGCGGCCCCTTGCTTGCGGGCTTTTTAGGAGGGGGCGGCGGGAAGGTCAATCGAGGTCGTCGAGTTCCCTGGCTGCGTTCAAGTAGACTTCGCTGGCTTCGCGCTTGCCGACGGTTAGCACCAAAACGACCAGCTTGCCATCCTCGACCAAGTAGACAAGTCTGAAGCCGGATTTTCGGAGCTTTATCTTGTAGCAGTCCGGCATGCGGCGCATCGCGTCAGCCAGAACTCTCGGATTTTGACGACGTTCTTCGAGCTTCTTGGTGAGCTGAAGCCTTACCGCAGCATCGAGCCGATCCCACTCCCGCTTCGCGCGGGCGGTGAAGTCGAGACTATAGATCATTGATGTCTACGCTGATACTCGAGGATCATTGAGCCGTTCTTTAACGATTTCGACCAATCGGAAGTCGTCGAGTTCCTCAAGAAGAGCCTCATAGACGTCGGGCGGCAGCACATAACCCACCACTTTGTTGTGGTTTAAAACCGCTATGCCCGAGGCATTTTGCGACGCCCGGGTAAAAACAACGGATGGGTTTTTCTTGAGTTCGGAAATGCTGACCGCGAGGTCCGCCTCCACGCGCTGAAAATGCTCGTTCATGATCACCTCCAAATTCAGGTCAATAAAATGACCTGAATTTGGCACCAAATCAAGACCTATTCAGCGCGCAGCAGTTCCATCTTGCCCGGCGTGAAATGCATGATCGCATCCTGCGGGGGCGCCCAGTTGATGACTTCGATTATGGGGGCGCGCTCGATCAGCACGCGCAGGGTGCGGGCGATGCCGCCATGGGCGACGACGATGGAGGGGCCGGTCATGGCGGCGGCGAATTGTTCGAGACGGGCTTCGACGTCACGATAGTTTTCGCCGTTTTCGGGGCGATATTCCCAATATGCTTCGGTGCGCAGACCGGGGGCATGGGCCATGTTGGCGGGCAGTTCCTCGAACAGCATGCCTTCAAGCACGCCGAAGGAAATTTCCATCAGGCGGACGTCATATTTCACCGGCGGCAGCGGCGTGATGAAGCCGGCGCGGACGCGGTCCATGGTGTCGCGGGTGCGATTGAGGGGCGAGGCGTGCCATTCGAACGCCATCGGATCAAGGCCACGGGCTGCGAACAGGGCCGCCAAGGCGACCCCGTTCTGATTGGCCTGGCCCTGCCCTTTTTCGTTGAGCGGAATATCCTTGCGCCCCTGATAGCGGCGCTCGGCGTTCCAGGGGGTTTCCCCGTGACGGATGAAATAGATCTCCGGCCAGATCAAGGCGGTCATATTCGGTCTCTCTTGGGGCGCGACTATTGGCTCGTCTCGGGTTCGGCATTACCGGGGGAGAGATTCTGGCGCAGGCAGGCCACGATCAGGACCCGCTTGCCCGCCATCAATCCGGTTGCCATTGTTCCCGTCCTCGTGTGGAGTCGTTATGCCGGTTGTGGCACAGGGTGCTACAGCGGGCAAGTTGGCGGGCGCGCGAAATCCTTGCGGAAAATCGGGTATTTCATGGCTTTGAGTGTTGGCGAAATCGTTGCGGAATTGACTGGGTTGGTGGGACCGTCGGCGGTGATCGCCGAGCCGGGCGACATGGCGCCGTATCTGAACGAGCCGCGCAAACGTTTCCACACGCCGGCGGCGGCAATCGTACGGCCGGCGGACGTGGCACAGGTGCAGGCGGTGGTGCGCTTGGCCAATGCGCATGGCATCGGGCTCATTCCGCAGGGCGGCAATACCGGGCTGGTGGGTGCACAAGTGCCGCTGCGCGGCGACGAGGTGATCCTCAGCCTGCAGCGGCTGGACAAGGTGCGAGCCATCGATATCGCAGCGGGGACGATGACGGCGGAGGCCGGGGTCATTCTCGAAAACGCGCATAAGGCGGCCGAAGCCGAGGGGGCGATGTTTCCGCTGTGGCTGGCCTCGCAGGGATCGGCGCGGATCGGGGGCGTGCTGTCGTCCAATGCCGGGGGCGTGAACGTGCTGGCCTTCGGCAATGCGCGGGAATTGTGCATGGGTGTCGAGGCGGTGCTGGCGGATGGACGGCTCTATCGTGGGCTCAATTCGCTCAAGAAGGACAATACCGGCTACGACCTGAAAGACCTGCTGGTGGGCGCCGAGGGCACGCTGGGGATCATCACCGCGGCGACACTGAAGATTTTCCCGCAACCGGAGGATCATGAGACGGCGCTGGTCAATGTGGCCTCGCCGGAAATGGCGCTGGAGCTGTTTCAACTGCTGCGGGCGCGGGCCGGCTCAAGGCTCAATGCGTTCGAGCTGATCCCCCAGATTGGGCTGGAGTTCCAGTTGCGGCACGGCATGCTGGCGCGCGATCCGACGGCGGGACCATCGCCATGGTATGCGCTGGTGGAGCTGTCACGAATGAAGGGGACCGAGCCCGGCGCGCTGGAGGCGGCGCTCGAAGCCGGGCTGGAGCTGGGCCTGCTGGAAACGGCAGCGATGGCGCAATCGCTGTCCGATCGCACCACTATGTGGGCGTTCCGCGAGCAAATGAGCGAAGTGCAATCGCGCGAAGGCGCTTCGATCAAGCATGACGTATCGGTGCCGATCGCGGCCATCCCGCGCCTGATCGCCGAAGGCTCGGCGGCGGCGGAGCGGGTGATGCCGGGCATTCGCCCAGTGCCGTTCGGGCATATGGGCGATGGCAATATCCACTTCAATTTTAGCCAGCCGGTTGGCGCCGATCCGAAATGGGTGATGGCGCGGGACGAGGCGGTGCATGAGGTGATTTACGAGATCGCACTCAAGCTGGGCGGCTCATTTTCGGCCGAGCACGGCATCGGCCAGCTCAAGACGGAAATGCTCAAGCGGGTGAAGGACCCGGTGGCGCTGGAGATGATGCGGGCGATCAAGACCGCGCTCGATCCGAAGGGGATTTTGAACCCGGGCAAGATGCTGGGTTAGGGCCAATCGACATTTAGCTGATGCCGGCCTGCAAATGGCAGTTTTCTGCGCTTCCGGTCCTCACGTACCAAATGTACGCTCCGGTCCGGTTCTCGAAAACCGCCATTTGCAGGCCGGCATCAGCTAAATGTCGATTGGCCCTAGCCGTCACTAAAATGTACCTACTTGATCGCCGGGCGCCGTGAGGCCATCTGCGGAGAAACATAGTTTCACCGCGGAAAACCCATGCTGCTTGATATCCAATTTCTCGACGACGCCACCCGGCCCAAAGCCCCCAGGCTGGAAGGCCTGACCCCAGCGCAGCGGGCGCCGGGGCAGCATCTCAAAATGATCCATGACCATCTGCGCGAAAACATGCACGCCATCGGCGAGCTGATCGAGCGCGCCTCGGCGGGGACGGTTTCGCTCGAAGAGGTGACAGCGCAGACGGCAGACCTCGATATCGTCAACAATTACCGGCGCTTCGGCAATCTGTGCGGGCAGCACTGCGGAATCGTCAATACGCACCATTCGATCGAGGATTATGCGGTCTTTCCGCAGCTGAGCAAGCAGAGCGAGGCGTTCCGCAAGGTATCGGAGCGGCTACAGGCCGAGCATGTGGTGGTGCATGAACTGCTGGTGCGGCAGATCGATGCGCTCAACGCGCTGGCGCGCGAACCCAGCACGTCGCGGTTCGAGGATGCGCTGGAGGTTTATGAAGCGCTTGGCCGCGTGCTGCTATCGCATCTGGGGTATGAGGAAGAAGAGATCGGCGACGCACTGGGATATTTCGGGATCGGCGTTTAAGGCTGAATCGACATTCAAGTCTGCAGTGGTTTTTGGAAGCCCGGATCGACCCCCTCCCCCTTGAGGGGAGGGATGGGGTGAGGGTTCTGGACTATCAATTTAGCCTATACCTCTGGATGAGCCCCTTGAGAGTTCAGAACCCCCACCCTCAATCCCTCCCCTCAAGGGGCAGGAAAGCAAATCCCGGCTCTCAATGCCCAGTGGCAAACTGAATGTCGACTGGTCCTAAGGCGCCTCGAACACCGTTTGGCGGCGGCGACGCTCGTTCCAGGCGACCAATAGGCCCGCCGTGGTGATCAGCGCGGCACCGAGATAGACCGAGGTGGCGGGCATTTCGGCCCAGAACAGGTACCCGAAGACGAAAGCCCAGATCAGGGCGGAGTATTCGACCGTTCCCAGCACGCCAGCCGGGACCAGCCGCGCGGCATCGACCATGACATATTGCGCCACGCCGCCGACGAGGCCGGCGACCACGACCGAGACGATGGTGCGCGCATCCATGGGCTGCCAAAAGAAGATCGACGCTGCGCCCATGACGACCACGTAGCAAAGGTTGATGGCCAGGGTCTGGACGAGCGTGCCCTCGCTTTTGGAAATGGTGCGCATCAGGATCATGGCGACCGACCAGCAGAACGCGGCGGCAAGGACCAGCAAGGTGGGCCAGCCCACGCTCATGCCAGTGGGATTGCAGGCGACGATGACGCCGAAAAAGCCGATGGCGGCAGCGGCGACACGGGCCAGGGTCAGGCGTTCGCCGAGGAACAGCACGGCCAGGATGATGGTGAAGACCGGCGCGAAATAGTAGAGCGTCGTCATCTCGGCCAATTGCAGATAGCGGCCGGTCGAATAGTACATACACCAGGCGGCCAGCGTCAGCGCGGCGCGATAGAGCATCATGTGCTTGTTGGGCGACAGGCGCAGATCGGCCAGCACCTTGGCGCGGCCGAGCGCCAGCGCGCCGATCACGATCACCACGCTGCGCAGGAACAGAATCTGCGCCACCGGCAGGTCCATGATGATGCCCTTGACCACGGCATCATGCACGGCAAACAGCGAATAGGCGGCAAATCCCAGCGCCATGCCCTTGAGGGAGGCGGCATCGGCAAGGCGGATCGGGGCGGACACGGACATCTCGCAAGCGGTCGGAGGGGGCTACCGGATCGGAGAGCCGGTGGCAGGTTGGTATGGTCGTCGTCTCTAGCACGGTTCTGTGACTGAACAGCGCAACGAATTGCGGCTCAGAATAAATCCAGTTGGGCGCTGCCGGGGGCGGCTTTCTTCTTGGTGACCGGTTCGGGCTTGGCCTCGGTGGCGGGCTCGATCAGGCCGGGATCGTCCATGCGGGCGGAATTGACGCGGGTGGAGACGGGATGGAATTTCAGCATCCCGTCATTGAGCGGGGTGGCAAGGGGATAGGCGGCTTTGGCGGTGACGCCGCGCACATCGAGCCATTGCTCGATGGCGTCGCCTTGCAGGATCGCGGGCATGCGGTCGTGGATCACCGAGAGTTGGTTGTTGGCGGGCACGGTGATGGTGGCGACGGTATCGACTTCCTCGCCTTCGGGACCGGACCAGGTGGCGTAAAGGCCGGCCAGGGCCATGGGGCGATCATCGGCCAGGGTGATGTAGAAGGGCTGCTTGGATTTATCGGGATTGGTGCGCCATTCGTAATAGCCGCTGGCGGGAATGATGCAGCGGCCGTGCTTGAGGGCGTCGCGGAAAGCGGGCTTTTCGGCCATGGTTTCGACGCGCGCATTGATCAGCAGGGGGAATTCGCGCGGGTCCTTGACCCAGCGCGGCACGAGGCCCCAGCGGGCGAAATGGGCCTCGCGGCGGTTGGATTCTTCCCAGATGGCGGCAACCGGCTGGGTGGGCGCGATATTGTAGCGCGGCACCAGCTCGATGGTGTTGAGCGTGTTGAACAGTTCCTGCATTTTGGACTGCTGGAGCAATGCGTAGCGTCCGCACATATTGGGTCTCCTCGCGCCTGGGTTACAGGTAATCTCCACTCGACAGAATCGCAAATGGAGCGGTGATGAGCATTCCAGCCAATGCGGCCAGCGTCGCCCTTATCCACAAGCAAAAGGTGCTGCTGATCAAGCGCGCCTATGCGCCATACCAGCATTTATGGACGCTGCCGGGCGGGCGGATTGAGCCGGGGGAGACGATCGAGCAGTGCGCAGTCCGCGAGATTCGGGAGGAGCTGGGGCTGAATATCGCGGACGTGCGCCCGGTGCTGGAGCAGTCGCTCGGGACGGACAAGGTGTTCCGGCTAGCGGTTTTCGCGACGCAGAGCTTTAGCGGCGTGATTGCACCATCGGATGAGATTGCGGGCTTTCAGTGGGTCAACCCGGACGAAATTGGCGACCTGCCCACGACATCCCGTCTCGATCTCGTGCTTGCCAAGGCATTCGCGCTGTTCGAGGCAAAGTGATAGAAGGCGCCGGGGCCGGAAGCGGATGCGCAATTGAAGTCGATCAGAATTTTCGTGGTGATGCTGGGATTGCTGGCCAGTCCCTCGGCATGGGCCATCGATCCGGTGTATCAACCGCAGATGGAGCGGCTGGCCGAGATCATGGGGAGTCTCTATTTTCTGCAGCCGCTATGCCAGGCGGGCACGACTGACTGGCGGGCGCAGATGGAGGATTTGATCAACCTGGATGAGCCCGACGAAGACCGGCGGCAGCGGTTGGCGGGGGCGTTCAACGGCGGCTATACGGGCTTTGCGCGGCTTCACCACGCCTGCACCCCGACGGCTAGGGAAGCCCTGACGCGGCTATTGAGCGAGGCCGAGCAAGTGGCCCGCGATATCCATACCCGCTTCGCGGAGTAGCCGGTTCCGCGTTAAGTCTAATTCCTCAGCCGGTGTTAACCTTCGGGTTACTTCTGGCGCGCGAACGCGCGAAACGCGTGCTAACCCAGAATCCATGACGATCAGCAAACCCCTGTTTCCGCCGGCCGAAGGCCTGGGCAGCATGAACCGCGACGATAGCGAGCGGCAGCTGGCGCTCGAATATCTGGCCGAGGCCTGGAACACCGCCGAGGACGACGGGGTGGAAGATATCGCGCTGGCGCATGCCTCGCTGTTTGCTGCGCTGGCAACCTTCGTCAAGCTGCATGGCGATGAGGCCACCGCCCAGCTGGTGGCGCTGCTGCCGGAGCGTATTCGCATGGGCGAGTATAATCTGGAGCGGGTTCTGCAATAGATTTTGAGACGGTGGGGAGAGCCCAAACCCCTCAGTCGACACCCTCCCCCTTGCGGGGAGGGATCAAGGGTGGGGGGAGGTTTAGCCCCGATTTTGAAATCGTGGCTCCGAACACCCCCTCCCAACCTCCCCCGTCAAGGGGGAGGTGCTGCTCCGGTGGTTGGGATAGTCCGAGTCCCGGCCTTCCCCACAAGGAGGAGGGAGAAGAAAGGGGGGCTAAACCGGCAGCGCTTCCAGAAAGCGCATGGGCTGGCCCAAGGATGGGCTGACCAGCTCGCCCTGCCACATCACGGTATTGCCGCGCAGGATGGTGCCGACGGGCCAGCCGGTGACGGAGACGCCGTCATAGGGGGTCCAGCCGGCGCGGGATTTGACGTCGGCATTGCGGATGGTTTCGGTGCGTTTCAGATCGACAATGGTCAGGTCGGCGTCATAACCCACCGCGATGCGGCCCTTGTTGGCGATGCCGAACAGGCGGTTGGGGCCGGCGCTGGTCATATCGACGAAACGGGCCAGGCTCATGCGGCCGGCATTGACGTGGTCCAGCATGATCGGGACGAGGGTTTGCACGCCGGTCATGCCGGAATGGCTCTCAGGATAGGCATGGTCCTTTTCCTCGCGCGTATGCGGCGCGTGGTCGGAGCCCAGGATATCGGCGACGCCGTTGTCGACGCCGGCCCAGATGCCGGCGCGGTGGGCGGCGTCGCGGACGGGCGGGTTCATCTGGGCGTAAGTGCCGAGCTTGGTATAGGCGGTTTCGTCGAGCGTCAGGTGGTGGGGCGTGACTTCGACGCTGGCGACGTCTTTATGATCGGCGAGGAACACCATTTCCTCGGCGGTCGAGATATGCAGCACGTGGATGCGCTTGCCGGTCTTATGGGCCAGGGCGACAAGGCGCTTGGTGGAGTTGAGCGCCACTTCGGGCGAGCGCCAGACGGGATGGCTTGAGGGATCGCCGGGGACGCGGAGGTGTTTGCGCTCCTCCAGCATGTATTCGTCTTCGGAATGGAAGGCGGCGCGGCGGGAAATGGCGCGCAGAATGGCTTCCACGCCATCATCGTCGGGCACCAGCAGCGTGCCGGTGGATGAGCCCATGAACACCTTGATACCGGCGCAGCCGGGGAGTTTTTCCAGCATGGCAAGCTCGCCGACATTTTCGTGCGTGCCGCCGATATAGAAGGCGAAATCGCAGTGCATGCGGTTGGTGCCGGCGGCGATCTTGGCGTCGAATGTGGCTTTCGAGGTGGTCAGCGGATTGGTATTGGGCATTTCAAAGACGCCGGTGACGCCGCCCATGACGGCTGAAAGCGAGCCGGATTCGAGATCTTCCTTGTGGGTCAGGCCCGGTTCGCGGAAATGCACCTGGGTATCGATGACGCCGGGCAGGATGTGCAGGCCGGTACAATCGGTGACGTGATCGGCGGTATCGGCGGACAGGCTGCCCAAGGCGGCGATGCGGCCATGGCGGATGCCGATATCGGCCTGCCCTTCCCCATCGTGGTTGACCAGCGTGCCGTTCTTGAAAATCTGCTCGTAGTGCGCCATGTCTTGGGTCCGCTCGCCAATATGTATTGGCCGGTTTAGCGGAAGCTGCGCCTTAGGGGCAAGTCAACATGACCATCCATTTGCGTGCCGACCGCGCCGTGTTCCGGTTTTCCGGCCCGGACGCCCATAAATTGCTCAATGACGTGGTGACAGGGCCTATCCCCCAAGTTGAAGGGATGGCCGCCTGGTGGGCGCTGCTCTCGCCGCAGGGCAAGGTATTGGCCGAAGGATTGGCGGGGTGGGCGCAAGAAGCGCTGTGGCTCGATGTCCACCAGTCGGTGGCGGATGATTTCTTCAAGCGGATGAAGATGTATCGGCTGCGCGCCAGCGTGGTGATCGATGATCTGCGGGCGAGCCACCGGGTGGGCTGGACGATCGATGAGGAGCCAAGCGGGATCGCGCATGGCGATCGGTTCGGCGCAATCGACATTGGCTATCGCACCATCGACACCGCGGACGAGGCCAAAGGCTGGGTGCAGGACGATACCGAATATGCACGGACCAGGATTGGAGCGGGCATCGCGCAGCTTGGGCAGGACTTTGGCCCGGACAGCGTGTTCGCCCATGACATCGGCATGGACATTCTCGACGGCATCGACTTCGACAAGGGCTGCTATGTGGGCCAGGAAGTGGTCAGCCGGATGAAGCATCGCGGCACGGCGCGGCGGCGGCCGGTGATCGTGCATGGGATGGAAGCTGCGGGGCCGGTGCTGGCGGGTGGGCGCGATAGTGGAAGCGTTGGGCGCGTGGTCGACGGGGTGGCGGTGGGGATTTTGCGACTGGATCGGTTTGAGGCTGGCGTTGAGGCCACAGTGGACGGCAAGCCGGTGATGCTGGAATTGCCGGCATGGGCGAGCTATGCGCTGGGCGAAGTGAGTGCCGAGGAGGCTTAGAGCCAGTCGACATTCAGGTTTGCTCTGCAGACTGAGAGCCCCCACCCTCAGCAGGGTTTATCCAGAGGTATAGGCTAAATTGAAAGCCCAGAACCCCCACCCTAACCCTCCCCTCAAGGGGGAGGGGACCGATCCGGGCTCCCAAAATTCACGGCAAACCTGAATGTCGATTCAGCTTAATGTACCGCACTTTCGGTGTGCGTTCGAAGAATCCCCTGCCCTCAACGCTCAACTGGCTTCGGGGACAGCATGGCGCTCTGCCGATCGGGAGCCCGGATCGGCCTCCCTCCCCCTTGAGGGGAGGGATTGAGGGTGGGGGTTCTGAACCCTCAGCAGGATTCATCCAGAGTATAGGCCTATTTGAAAGCCCAGCCCCCACCCTAACCCTCCCCTCAAGGGGGAGGGGACCGAGCCGGGCTCCCAAAAATCACGGCAAACCTGAATATCGATTCAACTTAGCCTACCGCACTTTGGGTCGGAGTTTGAAGAATCGCCGCCCCTGCCCTACCCTTAAGGCTCAACTGGCTTCGGGGACAGCATGGCACGCGGAAAAGACCGCGCCTGGCAACGGATGTTGTCGGGACGGCGGCTCGATCTTCTGGATCCCTCCCCGCTCGACGTGGAACTGAGCGATATTGCCCATGGCCTGGCGCGCGTGGCGCGCTGGAACGGGCAGACGATCGGGGATTATCCGTTTTCGGTGGCGCAGCATTCGGTGCTGGTGCTGGAACTGTTCCGCGCCCACAATCCGGAGGCCGATGGCCCCTCGCAATTGCAGGCGCTGCTGCATGACGCGCCCGAATATGTGATGGGCGACATCATCTCCCCGTTCAAGGCGGCGATGGGCGGCAATTACAAGGACGTGGAGAACCGGCTGCTGGGCGCGATCCACCTGCGCTTTTCGCTGCCGGCCCTGCCGAGCGCGGCGCTGACCAAGCTGATCAAGAAAGCCGACCGCGAGGCGGCGTTCTTCGAGGCGGTGCATCTGGCGGGCTTTGCGGCGCCCGAGGCGCGCAAGTTCTTCGGCGAGCCCAGCATGCCGACATTCGATGTCGATGCGTTCGACCGGCTGATCCGCCCCTGGCCGACGCGCGAAGCCCATGACCGCTTCGTCGCGGCCTTCCACGCCATCAGCCTGTAGCCGTTCGAGACCCGTGGAAATTAACCCTAAGAAAGGATGAAACTTTGCCCCGGCGGGCGATTATGGTTCATGAAATGTTAAGAACGCGCGGGCGTTCGCTTCATTTCGGGACACAAGTCATGGCTCTGCCGGATCGTAAAGTGCTGATGGGAATGGCTCTGGGGGCCGTCTGCGCCTTGGGGATCTCTGCGATCGGGCCGGGCGCGGTGATTGCCGTCTTCGCCGACGAAATCCAACCCCGCACCGGGATCGACCCGGACGCATTGGTACGGTTCGAGGGCCGCGACTACGACGTGCAATATGAGGATTGGGTGGACACCACCCCCATTACCAAGAGCCGGATCAAGAAGGTCGAATTCGGCCGCACCAGCTATGTGGACATCACCACCACCGCCACCGGCACCTATTCCACCGATGCGATGTTCTCGGACCATATCCAGTATCCCGGCATCGAGGTGAACGAAGTGCCCTGGCACACCGCCAGCGCGATTTCCGTCCTGGGACTGGGCGGGCGGCACTGGGTGGCGCTACGGCTGGCGCGCGGCAATTCCTACGTCCATATCCGCAGCCGCGGCCACACCACGATCAGCGGCAATGGCGTCACCTGCTTTTTCAGCCGGCTTACGACGAGCTGTTAAGTTACCCGAACAGCCAGCCGCGCTTGAATTTGTAGAAGATGTGCAGCCCGATCTGGGTGACTTTCTGCATGCGCGGAGCCCAGGCGGGGCGCACATAATTGGCGTGGTAGTGCGTCGCGTCTGCGACTTCGGTCAAATACAGCTCGCCATCGGTGACCTTGGTGGCGATCTCCTGGGCCTGGGCCCAGGATTTTGGATCGTTGATGGTTTCGGGAATGCCATCGCAGGCGAACGAGAACTGGCAGGAATTGCGCCGGGCCTGGTTCTGGAACACCACGCCGCAGATGGTCTTGGGATAGCGATGATCCTTGACGCGGTTGAGCACTACCTGGGCCACCGCCACCTGCCCGCGATAGCTTTCGCCGCGCGCTTCGAAATAGACGGCGGTGGCGAGACACCACAATTCCTTGGTCGAGGCGACCATGACGGTGCCGGTGCTGTAAGTCGCGGGGGCATTGGCGCGGGCATAGGCCAGCTGGTCGGAGGCCATCATCGGCACCGGGGTGGATTCGGGGGCGAGGCCGGCGATGGCATCGAGTGCGTCGGAGTCCATCGCCGGATCGAGCGCGGCGATGGAAATGCGCGGCTGGTCGTTGCCCTTTGAGACGATGACCGGATCGGCGGCGGCAATCCGTGTCTGGCCGGCGGCGGGATTGGTGGGACCGGCACGCAGCTCGGCAATGCGCATGCGGGCGCGCTCGAAGCTGCGGGCAATGGCCATGGCATCGGGCATGGGGCGTACGCGGTCGGTTTTTTCGCCGCGATTGGGGCCGGTGAAGCTGGCACCATCGAACAGGTGATCGACCGAGCCGGTAATGACGGGATCGATGCCGGAACGGGAAAGGCTGGCCTCGGCGAGCCGCGGCGCGGGCTTGCCCAGATCGCCCAGCGCGCCGGACGCGGGTCCGTAAGCGGCAGCGGTGAGGCCGACAAAACTCAGGGCGCCAATGACGCCCAATGCCAACAACCGGGCAAAGGGGTGTCCCCGACGAGCCGCTCTGGCCGCGCCCTTTCGGACGGCGGGCCGGTGTGGATGGGCCATCAAACGCTACTCAACACAACGCAACAAAACTACTGACCGGCGAAAGTGACGCTAAAATGCCGACAACCGTGATGATGTCTTATTAGGGTTAGCAGGCGGTAAACGGGGGATGTGACGGGAGAATGGGGAGATTGGGGCGGAGGGATGGCGGGGATTTTGCCGCAGATCGGGGCTAAACGTCCCCCCACCCCTGTCCCCTCCCCACAAGGGGGAGGGAGACGACAAAGCCGCTTACTCAGCTGTTGAGGTTACGAAAGCCGATTGGGAGGGTCTCCTCCCCCTTGTGGGGAGGGGACAGGGGTGGGGGTAGTTTGGCCCGAATGCCAGCCCCTGCCCCTACTCGCAAGCCGCCATGATCGGGGCCACGGCCTGATCCAGCCCCTCGACGCGGAAGCGGACGGTGAGGGAGCGCGTACTCACCGGGGTGACGCGGACGGTCAGGTTGGTGGAGCCCTGCAGGCTGTTGAGGAAGGTGCGGGCATCACGGGTAACCAGAAGCGCGGTATTGTTGTCCGTGGTCGGCAAAGTGAGGGAGCGCGCGGCCTGCAAATCGAGTTGAAGGGTAATCCCAGCGTCACCGCCGATGGGTGACATGATATTGCCGGCAAAGGCGAATTTGACCGAAAGCACATTAGCGGCGCAGGCCACGGTCATCACCGCGGGCTGGCGGCCGCTGGGGCGGGCGGGGATCAATTGCTCGGAATTGAAGGAGACGCTGTTGGCGGCATCGGTGGGCGCGGCGCGGAAAATGGCGTCATAGCAGGCCAGCCGCTCGGGATCGTCGGCGATGGCGGCGCAGGTGGCACCGTTCGCCTGGGCGAAGGCGGGGGTTGCGGGCAATAGAGGCAGGAGCAGCAGCGCCAGAACCGGCAAGAATTTCAAAGCAATATCCCTATCGTACGCGCGCTCTGACGCCGCGCTGCGCCATAAGTATATAATGGCTGCAATGCCGATAGTTAAGCCAGAGCCTGCGCCAAGGTCAGCCGCGCCACGGGAACACGATAGGGTGAACAGCTGACATAATCGATGCCGAGGCCGGCAAAGAAACGCAGCGAGGCCGGATCGCCGGCATGTTCGCCGCAGATGCCGATCTTGAGGGACGGATTGGTGGCCCGCCCGCGAGCGATGGCGATGGAAATCAATTCGCCGACGCCCTTTTCGTCGATGGAGACGAAGGGGTCGCGCTCATAGATACCCTTGCGCTGGTAGGCGGCGAGGAAGGTGGGTGCATCGTCGCGGGAAATGCCGAAGGTGGTTTGCGTCAGATCATTGGTGCCGAAGGAGAAGAAATCGACCAGCGGCGCGATTTCCCCGGCGCGCAGGCACGCGCGGGGCAATTCGATCATGGTGCCGAAGGAGAATTTGACCCGATCGGTGCGCAACAGGCCGGAATTGGCGACGATGGCGTTGACCCGCTCGCGCACCCAGGCCACTTCGCTGACGGTGGAAACGAAGGGCACCATCACCTCGAACTCGACTGGTTCGGCCTGGGTCTCGCTGACCGCCCGTACGCCGGCGAGTACGGCCTGCATCTGCATCTGCAGGATTTCGGGATAGGTAATCGCCAGCCGCACGCCGCGATGGCCGAGCATGGGATTGATTTCGGCAATGCGCTCCAGCCGCA
The DNA here is from genome assembly GCA_963717095.1 of uncultured Alphaproteobacteria bacterium. GTDB lineage: Bacteria > Pseudomonadota > Alphaproteobacteria > Rhizobiales > Devosiaceae > Devosia. The sequence goes on along the minus strand of CAVQVF010000005.1, from coordinate 243,877 downwards.
GGCGCAAAGCACGGACGGCGAGGCCCAACGATTGGGCGGTTTCCTCGATATCCTCATCGGTGCGCGGCAAAAATTCGTGCAGCGGGGGATCGAACAGGCGGACGGTAACCGGCATGCCCTTCATGGTGGCGAAGAGGGCCGAATAGTCGCCGGTCTGGAAATCGACGAGGCCATTGAGGGCGCGGGCGCGATCGTCCTCGTCTTCGCTGAGGATCATGCGGCGCAGCGCGACCATGCGCTCGGGCGAGAAGAACATGTGTTCGGACCGGGCCAGGCCAATGCCTTCGGCGCCGAAGCTGAGCGCGGTACGGGCCGATTCGACGGTTTCGGCATTGGTGCGCACTTCGATGGTGCGGGAGGCATCGGACCAGCCGAGCAGCGTGCCGATGGCGCCACCGATATGGGGCTGGGCCAGGGGCAGAACGCCGGCATAGACGTGGCCGTCGCTGCCATCGATGGTCAGGCGATCACCACTGCGAAATTCGCGGTCGCCGATGCGGGCGACCATTTCGGTGGCATCGACCGAGAGATTGCGCACCCCGGCGACGCAGGGCTTGCCGGTGATGCGGGCGATGACGCCGGCATGGCTGGACATGCCGCCGCGCGCGGTGAGAATGCCGGTGGCGGCCTTCATGCCCTCGATATCGGCGGGGCCGGTTTCGTTGACGACGAGAATGCAGTGCTTGCCACGGGCACGCAGGCGCGCCGCATCTTCGGGATTGAACACGATGATGCCGCTGGCGGCGCCGGGGGCGACGCCCAGGCCGATGGCGATGGGGGCGGCGTTTTCGGTGGAGCGCAGGCGCGGATGCAGCAATTGCGCCAGGCGAGCCGGATCGACGCGGCTGACGGCGTTCTGCGCCGACCAGACTTTTCGCGTGACACGATCGACGGCGGCTTCGAGTTCAGCGGCAGGGGCGGCCTGAATGCCGCGAGCGGAGACGAACTGCACCTGCCCGCGCTGGATGGCGACGAGGCAGGTCATGTGGCGGCCAGCCTTGGCATCGAGCAGGCTGACCAGCGCATCGATACCTTCGGGCAGGCGCGGCAGGGCCGAGCCATCGACGGGGGCCGGGCCGAGCGCGCCGGTCGCGGCATTGCGGGTGAGGAATTGTTCCAATTCACCGGTGGCCGCAGTCTGCACCAGGACGATTTGCCGCGCGCGGTCATCGTCCTGCCGCGGGGCAGCCCAGCCCTGGCCGAAGCCGTAGGAATCAAAAGCATTCTTGATGGCGCGAGCCAGTGGCCGGCTGGGATCGACCGCATCCTCGGGGCTGGTGGGTGGGCTGATGCCGGTCTTGGCGGGCATGAGGCCGCCATTGTGGTGGGCGGCGGAGGTGCGCACCACCAGGGTTGGCGGCTTGGCATCCTCGCCTACCAGCTTGAACAGGCAGGCAATCCAATGAGTGCGCAGGCGCGGTTCCTTGCGCGAGCGCTCGGCCTGCAGCGCCTCCCAGGCGCCACGGGTGATGGCGATGGTGGGCACGGTGGGAAAACCGGCTTCGCCGACGCGGAAAATCCAGCGGGCCTTGCCGGCGAGCAGCTTGAGCTGGCTCGCAGACAGGTTTGCCTTCCCCACCGCGGGGGCGATCGCAAACATTTCCTGCGCCAAACTCACTGGTAAGCCCTTGTCTTCAACTGCATTGCATAATGCCCATGAGTGCTGGTCACCGCAACAAGACTTGACTTGGCGATGATCAGAAAGCATCTCACTGCAATGGAAAAGCGGCCACAACTCGACATTCTGCTATGCGCCCCACGCGGATTCTGCGCCGGGGTGGACCGGGCCATCCAGATCGTCGAGCTGGCGCTGGAGAAATACGGCGCGCCGGTCTATGTGCGCCACGCCATCGTGCACAACAAATATGTGGTCGACGGGCTGCGCGACAAAGGCGCGGTGTTCGTCGAGGAATTGTCCGAAATCCCCGACACCGGGGCGCCGGTGGTGTTTTCGGCCCATGGCGTGCCCAAGAGCGTGCCCGCCGACGCGCGGACGCGCAACATGTTCTTTCTGGACGCCACCTGTCCGCTCGTCAGCAAGGTGCATGTGGAGGCACAGCGGCATTTTGCCGAAGGCCACGAAATCGTGCTGATCGGCCACAAGGGGCATCCCGAAGTGGTGGGCACGATGGGGCAGCTGCCAGCAGGCGCGATCACGCTGATCGAGACGGTAGCGGATGTGGCGACCTTTACGCCGCGTGATCCGCAGACGCTGGCCTTCGTGACGCAGACGACGCTGTCAGTCGATGACACCCGTGAGATCGTCGCGGCCTTGCAGGCGCGGTTTCCGGCGATCAACGGGCCGCACAAGGAAGATATCTGCTACGCCACGACCAACCGGCAGGAGGCCATCAAGGCGGTCGCGCCCGAGGTCGATGCAATGATCGTGGTCGGCTCGTCCAACTCGTCCAATTCGCTGCGGCTGGTGGAAGTGGCCGAGCGGGCCGGCTGCAAGGTATCGATGCTGGTGGACCGGGCAGCCGAGATCGACTGGAGCCGGCTTGAAGGCATTCGCACGCTGGGCGTTTCGGCGGGAGCGTCGGCGCCGGAAAAGCTGGTGGATGAGGTGATCGAGGCATTCGCCCAGCGCTACGACATCAAGGTGGAAGCGCGGGTGACGGCGCGGGAAAATATCGCGTTCAACATTCCGCGCGAATTGCGCACCATCGAAGCATCCGTCGCACCATGAGTCTCGACCTGCTTGAGACCGACCGGCTGGTGCTGAGCGGCTGGACGCCGGATCAGGTCGACGATCTGCTGCGGCTACATGGCAATCCCGATGTGTCGCGCTATCTGGATGCCGATGGGTCGTCATGGGATCGCGCCAAATGCGAGGCGCGCATAGCCCTGTGGCGGGACAATTTCGCCAGTCATCGCATGGGCAAGCTGCGCGTGCGGCGCAAGAGCGACGGCGTGCTGCTGGGGCGGGCGGGCTTTGGCCTGCATGGCGAGCTAGGCGAGCCCGAAATCGGCTATGCAATGTTCCCCGAACATCATGGCAACGGCTATGCAAGCGAGGCCGCAAGCGCGCTGCGGGACTGGCTGTTTGCCGAAACCAGCTGGATGTATTTCCTCGGCTTCGCCGATGTGCGCAATGCGCCGTCCCTCGCCGTGCTGACCAAGATCGGCATGGTGCGCACGCATGTGGGCGCGCTGCATGACCAGCAGGTGCAGTTTCACATCATGCATAAAGGGCAGCTATCGGCATGAGCGAAACCGTCATCATCCATACCGACGGGGCCTGTTCGGGCAATCCCGGCCCCGGCGGCTGGGGCGCCATCCTGCAATATGGCGACAAGACCAAGGAATTATGCGGCGGCGAACAGCTGACCACCAATAACAAGATGGAGCTGACGGCGGCGATCGAAGCGCTGAACGCCCTCAAACGCCCCTGCACCGTCGAAATCCATACCGACAGCCAATACGTGAAAAACGGCGTTCAGAGCTGGATGAAGGGCTGGAAGAAAAACGGCTGGAAGACCGCCGACAAGAAGCCGGTGAAGAACCTCGAACTCTGGCAAGCGCTGGACGAAGCCACTAAGCGCCATACGATCGACTGGAAATGGGTCAAGGGCCATGCCGGGCATGACCTGAACGAGCGGGCGGATCAATTGGCCAATGACGGTATGGCGCCGTTCAAGTCGAAAATCCGGCAGTTATAACTTTTTCGCGGAGAAGGTATAGCTGGTCTTAGAGCGTTTCACTGTTAGCCTGCTTGGAGCTTCTTGAGCTTCCTTCCCCCTTGAGGGGAGGGATTGAGGGAGGGGGGGCGCTTAGTGACCACGAAATCACCCCCACCCCGACCCTCCCCTCAAGGGGGAGGGAGCGATGGAGCCGCGTCAATCTAACTGTGAAAAGCTGAATGTCGATCGGTCCTAGGCCGCCTTCCGCTTCGGCAACATGCCCTTGATCGCCTTCCACAGCGGCGAAATCGCGTATTGCGCGACCGGGATCAGCAGCATGCCCAGCGCCACGCCGGCGAGACCCGAGAGCAGCGCACCCACCGCCCAGGCGGCAAAATCGGCGATTGCGGGGATGGCGTGGGCCGCGGCTTCTTCGGCGGCTTCGAGCAGGTGATCGGGCCAGGCGAAGCCGAAGCTGACCAGGCCGTGAATGACGATGCCGCCGCCGACCCAGATCATCGCTGCGGTGCCGACCACGCCGAGGATCTGCATGAAAACCGGCATGCCGGTGACGAGGCCACGGCCGAAGGCTCGGCCGGCGCGTGTCCTGGCGCGCTTGGCCATGAACAGTCCGAAGTCGTCGGCTTTGACGATCAGCGCGACACCGCCATAGACCAGCAACGTGATACCGATGCCAACCAGGGCCAATACCAGCGCCTGGGTCCAGAAATTGCTGATCGGGATGGCGGCCAGGGCGATGGTCATGATCTCGGCGGAGAGGATGAAATCGGTTTTTATAGCGCTGGAAACACGAGAGTTTTCCTGGCCCTGCGCATCAAGCGCCACCGAGGTTAGCTGTGCCTCATGGCCGTGCGCTTCGTGCGGCAGGATGGCCTCGAAGACCTTTTCGGCGCCCTCATAGCAGAGATAGGCGCCGCCGATCATCAACAGCGGCGTGATGGCCCAGGGGGCGAACAGGCTGAGCAGCAGGGCCGCCGGCAGCAGGTAGATGAGTTTGTTCTTGATCGAGCCGAGCGCGATCTTGCCGACGATGGGCAATTCACGATCGGCGGTGAAACCATCGACATAGCGCGGGGTGACGGCAGCATCGTCGATGACGGCGCCGGCGGCCTTGACCCCGGCCTTGGCCGCCTGCCCGGCGATATCGTCGATCGAGGCGGCGGCGACTTTAACGAGGCCCGCGACGTCATCGAGAAGGGCGAGAAGTCCGATGCTCATCGTCGATCCTTTTGTAGCGCATGGAGCCAGGTTGCGTTTTTTTAAAATCGGAACCTGGCTCCATGTCCTTGTTTTGTCGCAAGGACCGAACCGAAAAAGTCTGCAACTTTTCCTGGGTCCTACTCCATGTGACTTGGCATCACCCTGCCCTTGGGGCAATATCGCGGCATGAAGAAAATTGCACTGATTGCCGCTTTCACCCTCGTTGCAACGCTGCCGGCGCTGGCGCAATTTCCGCCGCCGGGCGTGTATCAATGCGTCGACATGGACGGCAAAGGGTTCGGCATCCTGACATTGCAGGTCGATGGCGACTACCAGTTCACCTCCCGCGTCACGCTGGGCGGTAGCGGCCAGGTCGCCTCGTCGGGCAATAGTGTCAATGCCGTCAGCGGGCCGCTGGCCGATATCGGACTGACCGGCAGCTTTTCCACCGACGCCAAGGGCCAGGCGTCGTTCATGTTCACCACGGATATGGGCAGCGTGCTCTGCGCGCTGCCGCAGTAGGGTTTAGCGGGCTACCGGATAAGATTTCAAGGCGATCATCACCCCTGCAGCATGCCCACGCTGCAGTCCCCTTCTCCCCTTGCGGGAGAAGGTGCCCGAAGGGCGGATGAAGGGTATTCACAAGCACCGCGACTGCGGAGACAACCCCTCACCCGACTTGTCCGCTAAACGCGGCCAAGTTACCCTCTCCCGCAAGGGGCGAGGGTGAGAAAGATTAGAGCGTTTCACGCTTTTACTGACTCCTGGGATTCCGTTTTGGTTTGAGTTGTGATTCAAGATGCTGGCTGGGTGAGGAGGCCAGCATCTCATGGCAAGCCCTCTTTCGATTGATCTTCGTGAGCGTGTGGTTGCGGCTGTCCTATCAGGGGCAAGCTGTGCGTCGGCGGCATTGCGGTTCGGGGTTTCGGAATCCTCGGCGATCAAGTGGAGCCGGCGCTATCGGCAGACCGGCTCGGTGGCCCCTGACAAGATGGGTGGGCGCCGCCGGCCGATCCTGGATGCGCATCGAGCGTTCATCCTGGAGCGGATCGCCCAGGCTCCGCATCTGACGCTGCATGGATTGAAGGATGAACTGGCGGCGCGCGGGGTGACGGTGTCGCACAATGGCGTGTGGCTGTTTTTGAAGCGTGAGGGACTGAGCTTTAAAAAAAGTCCTGTTCGCGCTTGAGCAGGGCCAGGCCGCCATCGCCCGGCGGCGGCAACGCTGGAAGAGCATCCAGCCCTATCTCGATCCCAGCCGGCTGGTGTTCATCGATGAGACCTGGATCAAGACCAACATGGCCCCGATCCGGGGATGGGGGATCCGGGGGCAGCGCGTGCGCGGGCTGGCGCCTCATGGCCATTGGCGCACCATGACCTTCGTGGCAGCCCTGCGCTGCGACCGCATCGTGGCGCCTTGCGTCTTCGATGGTCCCATTAACGGCCAGAGCTTCCGTGCCTGGATCGATCAGCAATTGCTCGACACCCTGGTTCCAGGCGACATCGTCGTCATGGACAATCTGGGCAGCCACAAATCCATCGAGATCGGACGCGCCATTCGGGCCAGAGGCGCCAGGCTCTGGTATCTGCCGCCTTATTCGCCCGACCTCAATCCCATCGAGCAGACCTTCTCAAAGATCAAGCACTGGATGCGTATGGCCCAGCGCCGGACCATCGAAGACACATGGCGCCATCTCGGACACCTCGTCCACACTATCGCCCCAACCGAATGCGCAAACTACATCGCTAACGCAGGATATCGACCGTCTACCTAAACGTGAAACGGTCTAGCCCGCAACCTTCGAGAAATCGGCGACCAGGTGCATGGTGTCGCGCAGGCGGCTGAGCAAGTTGAGGCGGTTGACCCGGACGTGAGCATCGTCGTCATTGACCATGACGGCGGTGAAAAAGGCATCGACCGGGCCGCGCAGGGTGGCGAGTTCGGCCATGGCGCCCTTGTAGTCATCGCGGCCGACATGGGCCGAAACGGCGGCGTGGACGGCATCGGCGGAGAACGCCAGGGCAGTCTCCTCGGACAGGCGCAGCAGGGCCTGATCGACGGCGCCGTTATAGGTCAGGCCGGACTTCTTTTCCTCGGCAGCAAGGATGTTGGCGGCGCGGCGATAGCCGGCGAGCAGGTTGACGCCGTCATCGGAGGAGAGCAGTTCGGACAGAGCGGTAACGCGCTGGACGATCTGCAGGATATCGTCGCTATCGGCTGAAATCACCGCATCGACCAGATCGTGGCGGGCACCGGCATCGCGCAGTGTGCCCTTGAGGCGGTCGTGGAAGAAGGCGAGCAGATCGGGCTCGACCTTGAGCGGGAAGCGCAGGCTGTTTTCGGCGATGATGCGGATGACGCCCAAGGCCGCGCGGCGCAGGGCGAAGGGGTCGCGGGAGCCGGTGGGCTTTTCGTCGATGGCCCAGAAGCCGGTGAGCAGGTCGAGCTTGTCGGCCAGGGCCACGGCGATGGCGGTGGGGTCGGTGGGCACTTTGTCGGTGGGGCCGAGCGGCTTGTAGTGCAGCTCGACGGCATTGGCGATATCGGCTGGCTCGCCCTGGGCGATGGCGTAGTAGCGGCCCATCAGGCCCTGCAGCTCGGGGAACTCGCCGACCATGCCGGTGGTCAGGTCGGCCTTGGCGAGCATGGCGGCGCGCTTGGCCCGCTCCACATCGGCGCCGACCATGGGGGCGATCTCGCCGGCCAGCTTGACCAAGCGCTCGACGCGGGCGAACTGACTTCCCAGCTTGGCGTGGAACACGGTGTCTTCCAGCTTAGGCAGGCCATGCTCCAACGGGGTCGCCAGATCGCCCTGATAGAAGAAGGCGGCATCGCTGAGGCGGGCGCGAATGACGCGCTCATTGCCGGCGGTGATGACGGCGCCACCATCGGCGGCAATGGTATTGGCGGTGATGATGAAATTGGGCGCCAGCTTGCCTTGCTTGGTGGTCGGGTTTTCTTCACGCGAACCGGCGGCCACTTCGCTTGAAAACCCTCCAGGGGCATCGCGCAGGCAAAAGCATTTCTGGTTGATGCGAATGGTGGCGATGATGACTTCTTCGGGAAGCTTGAGGAACTCCGGATCGAAGGCGCCCATCATGACGACCGGCCATTCGACGAGGCCTGCGACTTCTTCAAGCAGGTTCTCGTCGGCGATGACGGTGAGGCCCTGGGCGAAAGCGAGGTTATCGGCATCGGCCTTGATGATCTCCTTGCGGCGATCGAGATCGAGCACGACCTTGGCGCGTTCCAGCGCGGTCACGTAATCATCGAAGCGGCGCACTTTGATCGCATCGGGTGCGAGGAAGCGGTGGCCGAATGTGGTCTGGCCGGAGGTCAGCTCGTTGCTGGTGAAGGGAACGACGATGGGATCTTCGTTCTCGCTGCCGAAGGTGGCGGTGATGGCGCGCAGCGGGCGCACCCAGGCAAAGGTGCCGCTACCCCAGCGCATTGGCTTGGACCAGGTGAAATCGCTGAGGATTTTGGGCAAGATGGCCGAGAGCAGCGTGACGGCCTCGGCGCCGGGCTTTTCGATCTGGGCGATGTAGAAATCGCCCTTCTTGGGATCGCTTTCGATCTTGGCCTGATCGATGGAAGTGAGACCAGCAGCGCGCAGGAAGCCATCGATGGCGGGTTGGGGGGCGCCGACCTTGGGGCCTTTTTTCTCTTCGCGCGTATCGGGCGAGCGGGCAGGCAGGCCGGTGACTGTCAACGCCAGGCGGCGCGGGGTGACGAAAGCGCGGGCGCCTTCATAGACCAGGCCCGCCTCGACCAGCGCGTTGGTGACGGCCTTCTTCAAATCATCGGCCGCGCGGCGCTGGAGGCGAGCAGGGATCTCTTCGGAAAACAGTTCGAGCAGCAATTCGGGCATGGCAGCGCACCAGACGTTAGAGGCGCGGGTTTGTTAGCTTGGGGGGAGACGGATGTCCATTGCGGAGGTGGGCTAAAGGCGAGAGGGGTCTCCCTCCCTAGTGGAGAGGGAGACAAGGCGTTAGCGCAGCGTCGTGCTGGTGAGGGTTTCGCTCAGGGTCCAGAGGCGATCGGCAAGCGCGGGATCGATGGCCCAGGGGCGGACGCCAAGCAGGGCTTGGGAATCGGCTGGCGTGGCGACGGCGAGGTCGCAGTCTTCGCAATAGACGCCGCCCATGCCAACGAGGCGTGGGCTGGTGGTGCACCAGACGCTGGTGGCGGCGCCCTGGGCGGGGGTTTTCATATTGCGCGCGGGGTCGATGACCGGATTGCCCTGCGCATCGACGTAACCGGAGGCCAGCAGATCGGCGGGCGAGATGTGGCGCGCCAAATCGGTGATGACTCCGCCGGGATGCACAGCGAAAGCACGGACGCCATGGGCCGCACCACGGGCATCGAGGCCGACGGCAAAGAGGGCATTGGCGGTTTTGGACTGGCCATAAGCCACGCCGCGGTCATAGGCGCGCGTGAGGAAATTGGGATCCTCGAAATCTACGCCAGCGTGCTGGTGGCCGCGCGAGGAGACTGACACCACGCGGGCGCCATTGGCGCGCTGCAAGGCCGGCCACAGAAGCGCGGTGAGCTGGAAATGGCCAAGGTGATTGGTGGAGAGCTGGGATTTATTGCCGCGCGAATCGCGCTCCAGCGGCGGATACATGATGCCGGCATTGTTGATGAGGATATGCAGCGGGCGATTGGAGGCGAGGAAGCGAGTGGCGAAGCCGTCGATAGAGGCGGCATCCATCAAATCGAGGGATTCCAGTTCGGTGTTAGCCACGGTGCCGAGCGAGAGCTGTGCCTTGGCGCGGTCGCGGGCGGGGACGATGACGGTGGCGCCGGCGGCGGTCAGCGCCTTGGTGATTTCCAGCCCCATGCCGGCATAGCCGCCGGTGACGATGGCGGTTTTGCCGCTGAGATCGATATTGGCGACGATTTCCTGGGCGGTGGTGGCGGCGCCGAAGCCCGAGCCGATGGGTGCTTGAAGAGTGGACATATTAGTCTCCTGTCGTTCGCAGCAGGATCTATGCCCGGACGTCCGGATTCCCAATGCTTGAAAGTCCGTGATTTTTGAGCGATCGTACGGGATGAGTTCCGATCCGCTTTCCGAAATCCTCGACCTCGTCAATGCCCGCTGCCTGATCTCGGGCAGCCTGGTCGCTGGCGGCGCCTGGGCGCGGCGCTTTGAGCGGCCCGACGTGATCAAGTTCATGGCGGTGGCTGAGGGGCGCTGCTGGGTGATCATGGACGGGCTGGCGCCAATCGAGTTGGCAGGCGGCGACGTCATCCTCGTCAATGGCAGGCGCTCGTTCGTGTTGACCAGCGATCCGGCACTGACGCCCGAAATGGCCCCGGAGACACTGGACGGACGGCCCGGAAAATTGGTCACCAGAGGCGAAGGACGGGACTTTCTCATGATCGGCGGGCATGTGGCGGCTGATCCACGGCGGCAGAGCGTGCTGCTCGACGTGTTGCCGCCGTTGATCCATGTGCGCAGCGCGTCAGCCGAAGCGGTGGCGCTCAACTGGGTGGTGGACCAGATCGTGCGCGAGATGGCGGTGGACCGGCCCGGCGCCGCGGTGGCGACAGCGCAACTGGCGCAATTGATGTTCGTGCAGGCGCTACGGGCGCATTTGGCCAGTGCACAGCCGATGGAAGAGGGCTGGCTCAAGGCGCTGGGCGACGAGCGGATTGCGCCGGCGCTGCGGCTGATCCATGGCGATCCGGCGCGAAACTGGACGCTGGGGGAGTTGGCCAAGGCGGTGGCGATGTCGCGGACGATGTTTGCGCTACGTTTCAAGAGCACGGTCGGCGTGGCGCCGCTGGCCTATCTGCTGGGCTGGCGCATGCGGCTGGCCGAACGCGACCTGCGCGAGAGCGAAGTGCCGGTTTCCACGCTGGCCCGAACGCTGGGCTATGCGTCGGAAAGTGCGTTCAGCAATGCGTTCAAGCGCAAGATTGGGATGGCGCCGAAGCGGTATCGGACCAGTTCGCGCAACGCGGAAAGTGTTGCGACGTCGGCTTAGGTATAGTCGTTCGGCGCTTGCGGGGAGATACCCCTCACCCGTCTCGGCCTCTGGCCGATCCACCCTCTCCCGCAAGGGGGAGAGGGATGACGACTGAGAGATTTCAGCCTAGTCCTCCGCCCCGCCACCTGAGGTTTGCAGCCAGGCGGCGCCGCAGGCTTTGGCGAGGTCGCGGATGCGCAGGATATAGCTCTGGCGTTCGGTGACCGAGATGACGCCACGGGCGTCGAGCAGGTTGAAGTTGTGGCTGGCCTTGATCACCTGCTCATAGGCGGGGACGGCCATGGTCTGGCGGTTGCCCTTGGCGCCTTTGAGCAGAATGGCCTTGCACTCGTCCTCGGCGTCCTTGAAGTGACGGAACAGGATTTCCGTGTCGGCGGCCTCGAAATTGTACTTCGAAAATTCCTGCTCATTCTGCAGGAAGACGTCGCCATAGGTGACCTTTTCGTCGCCGATGCCGCCGTTATAGTTGAGGTCATAGACGTTCTCGACGCCCTGCACATACATGGCCAGGCGCTCCAGCCCATAGGTGATTTCGCCGGGGACCGGGGAGCATTCAAAGCCCGCGACCTGCTGGAAATAGGTGAACTGGCTGACTTCCATGCCGTCGCACCAGCATTCCCAGCCCAGTCCCCAGGCGCCTAGGGTCGGGCTTTCCCAATCGTCTTCGACGAAGCGGATATCGTGCAGGCTGGCATCGAGACCGATGGCGGCCAGCGACTTGAGGTAAAGCTCCTGAATATCGGGCGGCGACGGCTTCAGGATCACCTGGAACTGGTAATAGTGCTGCAGGCGATTGGGGTTTTCACCATAACGGCCATCCTTGGGGCGGCGGCTGGGCTGCACATAGGCGGCCTTCCACGGCTTGGGGCCGAGGGCGCGCAAGGTGGTCGCGGTGTGGAAGGTGCCGGCGCCCATCTGCATGTCATAGGGCTGCAGGATGACACAACCCTGCTCCGCCCAGAATTGCTGGAGCGTCAGGATAAGGCCCTGGAACGAGTTCCGTGGGTCCATGTGGGCTGGGCGATCGGTCATGAGGTCAGGTCCGGCTGAATATCGGGCGGAACCTAGTGGGGCCGCTGCGGGGGGTCAATCGGCATTGTGGGTGTTTGGAGCCGAGCCCCTGCCCTAGAGCGTTTCACGCTTTTACTGACTCCTGGGATTCCGTTTTGGTTTGAGTTGTGATTCAAGATGCTGGCTGGGTGAGGAGGCCAGCATCTCATGGCAAGCCCTCTTTCGATTGATCTTCGTGAGCGTGTGGTTGCGGCTGTCCTATCAGGGGCAAGCTGTGCGTCGGCGGCATTGCGGTTCGGGGTTTCGGAATCCTCGGCGATCAAGTGGAGCCGGCGCTATCGGCAGACCGGCTCGGTGGCCCCTGACAAGATGGGTGGGCGCCGCCGGCCGATCCTGGATGCGCATCGAGCGTTCATCCTGGAGCGGATCGCCCAGGCTCCGCATCTGACGCTGCATGGATTGAAGGATGAACTGGCGGCGCGCGGGGTGACGGTGTCGCACAATGGCGTGTGGCTGTTTTTGAAGCGTGAGGGACTGAGCTTTAAAAAAAGTCCTGTTCGCGCTTGAGCAGGGCCAGGCCGCCATCGCCCGGCGGCGGCAACGCTGGAAGAGCATCCAGCCCTATCTCGATCCCAGCCGGCTGGTGTTCATCGATGAGACCTGGATCAAGACCAACATGGCCCCGATCCGGGGATGGGGGATCCGGGGGCAGCGCGTGCGCGGGCTGGCGCCTCATGGCCATTGGCGCACCATGACCTTCGTGGCAGCCCTGCGCTGCGACCGCATCGTGGCGCCTTGCGTCTTCGATGGTCCCATTAACGGCCAGAGCTTCCGTGCCTGGATCGATCAGCAATTGCTCGACACCCTGGTTCCAGGCGACATCGTCGTCATGGACAATCTGGGCAGCCACAAATCCATCGAGATCGGACGCGCCATTCGGGCCAGAGGCGCCAGGCTCTGGTATCTGCCGCCTTATTCGCCCGACCTCAATCCCATCGAGCAGACCTTCTCAAAGATCAAGCACTGGATGCGTATGGCCCAGCGCCGGACCATCGAAGACACATGGCGCCATCTCGGACACCTCGTCCACACTATCGCCCCAACCGAATGCGCAAACTACATCGCTAACGCAGGATATCGACCGTCTACCTAAACGTGAAACGGTCTAGCGCTTATCCCCCGGCCGGAACGTACCGTCCTTATCGCGCTTCAGATCGATGACGCCGGGCTCGGCGCGTTCGCGCAGGTCGCGTTCGCGGCGGAGGCGGTGGGCTTCCTCGTCTTCTTTCTTGAAGGTGCCGGTCCAATCGCGCCAGATCTTGCGGACGCCGAGGGCGATAATTAAGAAAATTGCGGAAATAATCAGTATTCGCCAGATCATGTTATTTCCTACAGGCCCAGCCGCGCCCAGACGGCGCGGTCCTCGATGCTGGCGGACAGATCGCCCACCAGGCTTTGCGCGGAAAAGCCGATGCGGGGAAGGTTGATCAGGCCGCGCTTGGGCTCGATCGGCTTGAGAACGATATCGTGGCCGTAGCGGGCACGCAGCACTTCGTGGACATCGCCGATGGCGTCGATCAGGCCCAGGTCGAGACCGCGCAGGCCGGTCCACCATTCGCCGGTGAACAGGGCGTCATCGGCGCCCTTGAGCTTGCTGCCACGGCGCGATTTGACGTGGTCGATGAACACCTGGTGGATATCGAGCTCGAAGGTCTTGATGCGCTCGACGTCCTCAGCCTTTTCGGGCTGGAACGGATCGAGGGTGGATTTGTTGCGGCCGGCGGTGTGGACGCGGCGCTCGATGCCGAGCTTGCCGATGGCTTCGACAAAGCCGAAGCCGGCCATGATGACGCCGATGGAGCCAACGATGGAGCTTGGATCGGCGAAGATTTCGTCCCCGGCGACGGCGATGAAATAACCACCCGAGGCGGCGGCGTCCTCGACAAAGACCAGCACCGGCTTGTGGTGCTCGTCGGCCAAATCGCGAATGCGCTTGGAGATGAGGCGCGACTGCACTGGCGAGCCGCCGGGCGAATTGACGATGATGGCCACGGCAGGGGCCGACTTGATGGCGAAGGCGCGCTTAAGCAGTGGGGCCACATTGGCGATATTGAGCCGGCCCTGGCGCTGGTCGGCAGCGATGACGCCCTGCAGGCGGACAACCGGAATGACGGTCTTGCCGCGCCCCAGGAGACGCTTGAGCCAATTGCCCCGCTTTGCCGGTATCTGCGCCATGCCTGCTCCGATGTTTCCAGGGGCAGATTTAGGGGGCATTGCGGCCAATTACCAGACGAGCCGCGCAGTGCCACGCAGAATCGCGTCGAATTGAGGGGTAAAGGCGCGGCCTTCGGCATCGTGCAGCGGACGGGTGGCCAGCATGGTCAGCGGCGCGCGGGAGCCCTTGATGGCGCGCAGGAGGACGCGGGTGACCGGCGCATCGGCGCGGGGGCTGAGCGGCATTATGGTGATGGCGCCAAAGCGGGCGGCGAAAGATGCCAGCAGCGGCGACAGCGATTCCACCGGATAGATGAAGACGATTTCGGCGCCCGCGGCAGCACTACTAGCAGCGGTTTTGACCCAAAGGTCGAGGCTATCGGCCGCCATGTGGCGGGCATCGGCGCGGGCACCATCGCGGGCAAGGGTGCCGCCGGTATTGTCGAAAAAGGGCGGGTTGGCGATGACGCTGCAATAGGCGTTTTCGCGCAGGCCCGCGGCGGCCCGAAGGGCGCCCTTGGCGGCGACATCGGCCTCGATCAGCGTGGTGCGGGCGGCAAAACCATTGGCCTCGGCATTGAGCTTGGCCAGTGCCAGCATATCGAGGTTTTGGTCGACCAGGGTCGCGGCCAGTGCCGGGTTATGCGCCAAAGCCACCAGAGCCGCGGTGCCGACGCCGCAGCCCAGGTCGAGCAACGTGGTGCTGTCGGACGCGATGGCCGCGCCGAGCAACACACTGTCCAGCCCGGCGCGAAAGCCGTGGCGCGGCTGCGACACAGTGATCCTGCCGCCCAAAAAGGCGTCGCGCGTCAGCGTTTGGTGTTTTACAAAGTCTTTTGGCTGGTCTAGGGACATCGCATCCGAATGGCCGGTTTGGCGCCAGTTTACATGCCTGGGCACCCTGTGCTCAATCAGAATTGCCGGATGCGCAGAATTGCCGGATGCGGTCAAACGAGGATGATGTGCCGGTGTCAGTGCTGACGCAAACAAAACAGGCTCCCAGCGCCAATGCGATCGAGCGTCTGCTGACCGCGACCGCGCCCGATATGGCCAAGGTCAATGCGCTGATCCTGGAACGCGCTGATTCTCATGTCGAAATGGTGCCGGAACTGGCACGCTACCTGATCGAGAGCGGCGGCAAGCGGCTGCGGCCGATGCTGACCGTGGCGGCCGCTGCCTTGTTCGGGCGCGGCGTCGGCAGCGCCATCAAGTTCGCGGCGGCGGTCGAGTTCATGCACAATGCTACGCTGCTGCATGACGACGTGGTGGACGAGAGCGACATGCGCCGGGGCAAGCCGGCAGCGCGGATGATCTGGGGCAACCAGGCCAGCGTGCTGGTCGGCGATTTCCTGCTCGGCCAGGCCTTCATGATGATGGTCGAGACCAAGGATATCGCGGCACTCGGCGTGCTGGCGGCGGCTGCGGCGGCAATGGCCGAGGGCGAAGTGTTCCAGTTGGCCAAGACCGGCGATTTGGGAACCACGCCAGAGGATTATGCCGAAGTGATCCGCGCCAAGACGGCGACGCTGTTCGAGGCGGCCTGCGAAGTGGGCGCCATGGCCGGCGGCGCCGATGAAGCGGGGCGGCTGGCGCTGAAGCGGTACGGGCTGGAACTGGGCAATGCGTTCCAGTTGGTCGACGACGTGCTGGATTATCGCGGCGAAAGCGGCGCCATGGGCAAGAATACCGGCGACGACCTGCGCGAAGGCAAGATGACGCTGCCGGTGATTCTGGCGCTGGCCGAAGGCACGCCGGCGGAGCAGGAATTGATTTCGACGGCGCTGGGCGATGCCGAGGCCAGCGAGACGCAAGTGCGCCAGGTGGTGGCCATCATGGGCCAGTATAACACGCTGACGCGCACGCTGGACCGGGCCGATGCCCATGCGCGGGCGGCAGTGGATGCGCTGGCGGGGCTGCCGGCTTCGGAGATGAAGACGCTGCTGGCTGAAGTGGTGGAATTCAGCGTGCGGCGGGCTTACTAGAAGAAAGCCCCTCACCCTGCTTGCTCCGCTGAACGCGTCGCAAGCGGTCCCTCTCCCACAAGGGGAGAGGGGTGGCATCGAGTATAGACTAACCACCGAGCCTCCTTCTCCCCTCGTGGGAGAAGGTGCCCGAAGGGCGGATGAGGGGGCCTTAGGGCACAATCAGCGGCGCTGCCGCGACCCAGTATTCAGGATGAACCCGCCGCAGTTCGTGCGCGGCTTGATGGGCCTGGGCGCTGGAGCCGAACAAGCCGAACACCGTGGCGCCGGAGCCTGACATGCGGGCAAGGATGCAGCCCGGGGTTTCGCCCAGCAGTTCGATCAAATCACCGATGGCTGGGACGATCTTGACTGCGGGCGGCTGCAGGTCGTTGCGGGTTTCGGCCAGCCAGATGCCGAGCTGGGCGGGGCGCGTCAGTGGTGAGGGCAGAGCGGGCAGCGGGTAATTGTCGTGGGCGCGCAGGCGCCGGAAGATATCGGCGGTGGCGACCGGCACCAGCGGATTGACCAGCACGATATGCAGCAGCGGAAATTCGGGCAGTGGCGACAGGATTTCGCCGACGCCGCGCGCTACCAGCGGCACCGACAGCAGGCAGGCGGGCACATCGGCGCCCAGGCGCAGGGCCAGGGCCGACAGGTCGGGCAAGGGGATGGGCTGGCTCGAAAGACCCGCCATCAGGCGCAGGGCGGCGGCGGCGTCGGCGGAACCGCCGCCAATGCCGGCGGCGACGGGCAGGTTCTTGCGCAGCGTCATCGCCAGGCCCGGCTCGACAGCGCCCGGCCATTGAGCGCGGAACGCTGCGACAGCACGAGTGATCAGGTTATCGCCATTGCCAAGCGCCTTGGCGAAGGGGCCGGTGATGACCAGGCTATCGGCTTTGGCCGGCAGTGCCTCGACCTCGTCGGCCACGTCGGCGAAGACGACGAGGCTTTCGAGATCGTGATAACCGTCCTCGCGCCGCCGGGTGACATGCAGCGCGAGATTGACCTTGGCGGGAGCCGCCTGGGTGATCAGGGAAACCACGCGCGCCGCTAGGGCGTCGTGTTTTCAGCGGTCAGGCCATTGGCCAGCTTGGGGATGGTGCGTTCCTTGACATTGCCGACGGTATCGACCGAGGCGGCGATCTTCCACTGGAATTGGGCTTCGAGCCTACGGCCCGCTTTCCAATACGCATCGCCGAGATGGTCGTTGATCTCGGGATCGTTGGGCAGCAATTGCACGGCGTGTTCGAGCGTGGCCACCGCATCATCGGTGCGGCCGAGCTTGTAGAAGGCCCAACCCAGCGAATCCACGATATAGCCATCCTGGGGCACGGCGGCGACGGCTTTCTGGATCATCCTCAGGGCCTCGTCATAGTGCATGTCCTTGTCGATCCAGCTATAGCCGAGATAGTTCAGCACCTGGGGCTGGTCGGGGTTGAGCTTGAGCGCCTCAAGGAAATCGGCCTCGGCCTTGGGCCATTGCTTGGCGCGCTCATAGGCAATGCCACGCACGTAATAAAAGCGCCAATCGGACGGGTTTTGCCCGCCGCTGATCGCCAGGGCCTTGGTGTATGCGTCGGCGGCGGCGGTAAATTGCTCGTCATAGCGCAACAGGTCGCCCATCACTGACACCGCATCGAGATCGTCGGGGCGGGTGGCGACGATATTGCCGAGGCGGCGCAACGCTTCGGGACGATCGCCCATGGTGTCGAGGTTCTGTGCGATGCGCACGACGGCGGTCGGCTTCATGGGCGAATTGGCGGGCACGCCATCATAGATGGCGTTGGCCGCATCGTGCCGGCCGGCCTGATCGAGCAGCTGTCCCAAAGCCAGCGAAATCACATCGCCATGCGGATCGAGATAAAGGCCGAGGCGCAGGAACACGATGGACAGATCCAGGCTACCATCGCGCGACAATGCGGCGCCGATGCCGTGATACATTTCGGCGGCGCCAACCTGGACGCTGGAGGCGAATACGCCCGGCTTCTGGCCCGCATCGACCATGGTCTTGACGATGCTCACCGTCGGATGGCTGAGGCCCTGGGCCTCGAACTTGGCGATGGCGTCCTTGGCCTGATCGAAGTAGCCGGCATTGGCCAGGATGCGCGCATAGACCTCGACGACGCGGGCGACATTGGGTTCGGCATCGAAGGCCTGACCGGACAGCTCGATGGCCTTATCGGTATCGCCGGCGGCGTCCGCCATCAGCGCGCGGTAGAACAGCAGGAAATCGGAAAGCCCGCCCTGCCCCAGCCCATCCAGAGCCTTTTCGGCATCTTCGGGCTTGTTCTCGCCCACCAGCGCCCAAGCGCGCAGAATGCCGCCGGTAATGGCGGTGAAGCTGTCCTGGCCGACGCCGGCGAGCGCGGCTTCAGCGTCGGGATAGCGGCGCTCCTTGAGCGCCTCGGTGGCGATGACCAGCTCGGCCAGCTCATTGGTGGGCTGCAGTTCAAGCAGATGCTTGGCGGTGGTGGCGGCCTGGCCGATCTGGCCATCGGCGGCGAAGGCGATGAAGGCGCGCTCGACCAGGATCGGATTGTCCCAATCGCCCTGCGCTGCCTGATTGAAATAAAGCGCGGCTTCCTTGGTGCGCAACTCCTGCAGGGCCCGTTGGCCGGCGAGATAGCTGCCCGTCACGCTGGGATTGAACATGGACAGCATGTCCAGCGCGGCCTGCGGCACCTGGTTTTGCTGCGCCAGGACCGGGGCGGCGAGGCTGCCCAGGGCCAGCGCGACAACAGCGCGGCGCGCAAGACGGTTGAAAAACTTGGTCACGAGGCTCAGTTCTCCCTTGGCCGATACCGGCCGGTGTTGGCGCAAACAGTGTCGATTTTGCGGCTGCCGCGCAAGCTCGGCGCAGCGCGCGGGCAGTCACAATGTGCTGTAGCGGCAGCCCATCGCATCTGGCAGGCCGCCCAATGCTGTGACATAACACGGCCCATGGCTCAAGATCGACCGCTCAATCCCAGCGAATTGGTGTCGGTGCTCGAATGGTATCGGGCTGCCGGGGTGGATATCGCGGTGGGCGAGGAGCCGGTCAACCGGTTCGCCCAGAGGGCTCCGGTCCGGCCTGCCGAAGTGACCCAGACCAGGGAAGCGGTGCCGGCCAGCCCGGCGCGAGCCGAGGCCGCGCCGCCTGCGCCACCCGCTTTTACCACCGATCCGGGCGAGGCCCGGACGCTGGCCGCCACGGCGCAGAACCTCACCGAGCTTGAGGCCATTGTTCGCGCTTATGATGGGTGTGGATTGAAGCTGCGCGCCACCCAATTGTGCTTTGCCGATGGCAATCCCGACGCGCAAATCATGCTGATCGGGGAAGCACCCGGCGCCGAGGAGGACCGGCAGGGCAAGCCCTTCGTCGGCAAATCCGGGCAATTGCTGGACCGGATGCTGGGCGCCATCGGGCTGGACCGCACCAAGGTTTACATCGCCAATACGGTGCCGTGGCGTCCGCCGGGCAACCGCACGCCGACCCCCGAAGAGCTGGCGATCTGCCTGCCCTTCCTGCGCCGGCAGATGGAGCTGGTCGCGCCCAAGGTGATCCTGACCCTGGGCGGGCCGGCCATGCAGACGGTATTTTCCACCAGTATCGGCATTCTCAAGATGCGCGGGCGCTGGAGCGAGGTGGAGGTGGGCAATCATGCGGTGGCCGCCATGCCGACGCTGCATCCGGCGTATTTGTTGCGCAATCCGGCGGCCAAGCAACAGGCGTGGCGGGATATGCTGAGCCTGCGGATGAAGGTGGATGCGTTGGGGGTTGGGGTTTAGGGGCACGGTGAGATCGTGCTAGCGGCTTACCCCCACCCTCAATCCCTCCCCACAAGGGGGAGGGAAGCCTGCTCTGCATTCGTTCGACGCTCCGAGTTAACAGCTCCATCGCCTCCCTCCCCCTTGTGGGGAGGGAATGAGGGTGGGGGTGGCCGCGAGCACGATCAAACAATTCCTCCCACCGCCCAACTTTTGCCGTGCGAAACTTTCAGAGGCGGGTATTGTCGGCGTGCCGCGATGCAACGTTGCAAATCACCTCCAGCCGGAAGCGTCCATGTCCTCCGTGATCAAGATTTACGCCCTGTTCCTGGGTTCCGCCCTCCTGATGTTCGGCGGCGGGCTGCAGGGCCTGCTGCTTTCGGTGCGTGGAGCGGAGGAAGGGTTTTCACTGCAATCGCTGGGCCTGATCGGCACCGGCTGGTCGGTGGGATTCGTGGCGGGGTCGATCTGCGTGCCGCTGATCGTGCGCAAGGTGGGCCATATTCGCGCATTTTCGGTGATGGCGGCGATCGGCACGGTCACCATCCTGCTCAATCTGATGGTGTTGCATGATTGGAGCTGGATTCTCCTGCGGGCGCTATCCGGCTTCTGCTTTTCGGGCGCAGCGATGATCGTGGAAAGCTGGCTCAACGAGGTTGCGGAAAACAAGAGCCGGGGCACGATCTTTTCGATCTACACCACCATCAACATGGCCTCCTCGACGATGGGACAGATCGCCATGTCGGTGACCGGGGTGACGGGCTATGTGCCCTTCGTCGTTGGCGCCATCAGCTTCATCTGCGCCGTGCTGCCGACAGCGCTGACCTCCAATCCGCAGCCGCGCCCGCTGGCCTCGGCCAAGCTCGATGTGCGATTATTGTACAAAACCTCTCCGGTCGCGGCGATTGCGGCGTTTTCAGTGGGCATGGCCAATGGCTCGTTCGGCACGCTGGCGCCGGTCTATGGCTATGAGCAGGGGCTGGACGCCAGCGGCATCGCGTTCCTGTTTGCACTGGCGGCCACGCTGGGAGCCGTTGCGCAAATCCCGTTCGGGCGGCTGAGCGATCGGATCGACCGCCGTATCGTGCTGATCGGGCTTTCGGGCACCGCGGCGGTCATCGGCGGGCTCACCGTCATCATCAATCCTTCGGCGGGGTGGATGATGTATGTGCTGTTCGCGCTCTATGGGTTTGCCGCCAATCCGATCTATGCGGTCGCTGTCGCCCATGCCAACGACTTTGCCAAGGATGGGGAATTCGCCAAGATCGCCGGGGGGATGCTGCTGCTGATGGGGACCGGGCTGGCCATCGGGCCGGCCGTCGCCTCGATGCTGATGAGCCATTTCGCGCCGGTTGGCCTGTTCGTCGTCACCGCCGCGTTCCATGGCGCACTGGCGGTCACCGCATTCCTGCGCATGCGGGTGCGTAGCGCCCCTGTCGCGGCCAATCGCGCGCCGTTCCAGCCGATGGGTAATGACAAGCAGGTGACCCCGGAATCGGTTGCACTCGATCCGCGGGCTGATAGTGATGACATTCCGCAAAACAATGCGGAAACCGATGAAGCGGAGAGAAGCGATGTTCAAGTCGGCACGGTTTGAGGACCGCAATTTCGTTCCCCTCTCCATCGCCGTCATCGCCGTTTCCGACACGCGGACGCTGGAAACCGATACTGGCGGCGCGCTGCTGAAATCGCTGCTGGAGGCCGATGGGCATACATGCGCCGAGCGGGTGGTGGTGCGTGACGATATCCAGCTGATCCGCGCGGCGGTGCAGAATTTCATCACCGATCCGGCAGTCGATGTCATCCTGACCACCGGCGGCACCGGCTTTTCCGGCCGCGACGTTACCCCCGAGGCGGTCGAGCCGCTGTTCGACAAGCGGATGGAGGGGTTTTCGGTGCTGTTCCACCAATATTCGGGTACCACGGTGGGCACCAGCTCGATCCAGTCACGCGCCACGGCGGGGCTGATCGGCACCACCTTCGTGTTCTGCCTGCCGGGCTCGCGCGGGGCGTGCCGCGACGCCTGGGAGGGGATTTTGACCCACCAGCTCGATTACCGGCACAAGCCCTGCAATTTCGTTGAATTGATGCCCCGACTGGATGAGCGGTAGCTTTTAGGGCTGCGAAATCGAGGCCGCAGCCTAGCAGTGCTGCCATGTCTTTTGCGGAAGCCTGCAAGTGGTTCACAAACCGGGTGCAATGCACTATATCAACTTCATCTGACCATTCTGCTTGTCACGAAGCCTCTGGGGAAACCCGGTTGCTTTGAAGCGATGATCCCATCACACCTGGACAAGACCAGCCGAAAGCCTCGGCCCTTCTTCGGGACCACTCAGGAGCCTTCATGGCCAAAGAAGACGTGCTCGAATTTCCGGGCGTTGTTACCGAACTGCTGCCCAATGCGACCTTCCGGGTCAAATTGGAGAATGACCATGTCATTATCGCCCACACTGCCGGCAAGCTGCGCAAGAACCGCATCCGGGTTCTGGCCGGCGACAAGGTGCTGTGCGAGATGACGCCATACGACCTGACCAAAGGTCGCCTCACCTACCGCTTCCGCTAAGCGGATTGGTATCCGGCCTGGCGTTGTCGATGCGGAGCCCCGGTCTGCCTCCCTCCCCCTTGTGGGGAGGGATTGAGGGTGGGGGTCTGAGCCAACAGCCGGGCTCAATATAAGCTGATCCCAGAACCCCCACCCCAGCCCTCCCCACAAGGGGGGAGGGAGAAGACGGGTTTGGGCTAGTGGCCCATCACCGCGCCCGGGGCGCCGCCCGCGGGCTTGCGGATGAAGAAAGCCGCAATCACCGCGAACAGCGAGATGATGGCGCCGCAGAAGAAGGCCGAGCGGATACCGCCGGTCGTGGCGGCCAGGATATCGGCTCCACCGGCGGCAAGGCCGGCTGCCTGCAACGTCATGATAGCAACGAATAGCGCCGTGCCCGCGGCGCCAGCAACCTGCTGGGTGGTGCCGATCATGGCGCTGCCATGCGAATACAGATTGGGCGGGAGCGAGCCCAGGCTGACGGTGAACAGCGGCGTGAACATCAGCGCCAGGCCCAGGCTGAGCACCACATGGGCAGCCAGCAGCAGCCAGACCGAGGTATCCTGCTGGACCAAGGTCAAGCCCCACAGCACGACGCTGAGCATAATGGCGCCCGGAATGACCAGCGGCACCGGGCCGTACTTATCGAACAAGCCGCCGACTGTAGGGGCGCAGAGGCCCATCAGCAGGCCACCGGGCAGCAGCAGCAGGCCGGTTTGCAGCGTGGACAAGCCCATCACGTTCTGCAGGTAGATCGGCAGCAGGATGAAGACGCCGAACATCGACATCATCAGGATGGCCATCATCGCCGTCGAGATGGAGAAGGCGCGTGAGGCCAGCGTGCGCAGATCGAGCAGCGCCCGATCCTGCTTCTGCAACTGCAGCTGGCGCAGCACGAACATGGCGATGGCCGCGACGCCGGCAATCAGTGGAATGAACGGCGAAACCGCCTGGGGATGCAGGGCAGCTTCCCCCAGGCCGCTCAGGCCATAGACCAGGCCGCCAAAGCCGATGACCGAGAGAATGACCGACAGGATATCGATCGGCGCATTGGTGGGCATGGTGACGTTCTTGATGCGCGAGGCGCCCAGTGCCAGCGCTGCCAGGGCAATCGGCAGCACCAGGATGAACATCCAGCGCCATTCCAGATAGTTGAGGATGATGCCGGAAATGGTCGGCCCGATGGCCGGGGCCACCGAGATGACGATGGAGATATTGCCCATGGTCTTGCCGCGCGTTTCGGGCGGCACCAGGTTCATCACCGTGGTCATCAGCAGCGGCATCATGATGGCCGTGCCGCAGGCCTGCACGATGCGGCCGACGACCAGCACGCCAAAGCCGGGCGCCAGCGCCGAAATCAGCGTGCCGGCCGAAAACAGCGACATGGCCAGAATGAACACCGGCCGCGTATTGAGCCGCTGCAGCAGGAAACCGGTAACCGGGATCACCACGGCCATGGTCAGCATGAATGCCGTGGTCAGCCACTGTGCGGCGCCGGCGGTGATATCGAGATCGGTCATCAGGTGCGGCAGGGCCACGCCCATGATGGTCTCGTTGAGAATGACGACGAAAGCCGACACCAGCAGCAGCGCGATCACCAGCTTGTTGCGGGCGCTGTGGTCCTCGGGGGCGGCACTGGCGGCGAAATCGGCCAAGGTTGGAGCATCGGTGGTCATGCAGATTTCCCTTCGTGCAATCGGTGTCCCCCCAATAACGAACGGCACCGACGGATTACGACGTCACCTTGCGAAAATTCTGCGACAGAACCTGTCAGCACGCGCAAGATAGTTAAGCGTATTATTTACTAATGCAGACCCGATCACGGATCAATGCTAAATATATGACTTAAGTGTCATGAGGCCACGAATAGCATCGTGGCCGGCCGGGTGGTCTAGTCGGGCGGCGAGGTGAAGTCCACCCATGCGAGCGCAGTTCTGCCTTGCAGTGACGGAGCGAAAGCGGCATTGCACATTAGCCCCATGATTCCCATTTCATGGGCAACGGACAGCACGTCCGCAAATTCTGTTCTTGTTATGTTCTTATGCAACCCCTATGTTCGGGGGACGTTGAATTCACGATTCGACTGTGGTTTCGCCGGCAGGAGAACAGCAATGGCCCTTTATCAGGCCCCCTCTTTCGAAGCATTGGAAAAGCTCAGCCGCAGCCGCGACGCCGATCTGGCGCGGCGCGAACTTGTCGATCCCAGCCGCAATCGCGGCCGTGGCGCGCAGTCCAATCGCAGTGGCCGCTTTGAAAAGCAGACCCGCGAAAGTTTCGACGATGGCTGGAATGGCGTCGAGCCGCTGCCGATTTTCGAGACGGTGGAACATCTCGAACGCGCCAAGACCATCATCACGTCGAACGACAGCCCCGATATCGGTTTCGATCGCTCGATCAATGCCTATCGCGGCTGCGAGCATGGCTGCTCCTACTGCTTCGCGCGGCCGACGCATGCCTTTTTGGGCCATTCGGCGGGGATCGAGTTCGAGCGCGATATTTACGTCAAGACCAATGCGGTGGAAGCCTTGCGGGCCGAACTGGCGGCCAAGACCTACAAGGTCAAGCGCATCGCCATGGGCACCAATACCGACCCGTACCAGCCGGCCGAGCGCAAGCACAAGCTGACGCGCGGCATTCTGGAGGTGATGCTGGAAACCAAGCATCCGGTGAGCATCGTCACCAAATCGGCGCTGATCGTGCGCGATCTCGACCTGCTGACCGAGTTGGCCAAGCTGCGGCTGGTCAAGGTGGGCATTTCCATGACCTCGATGGACCACAAGCTCAGCCGCAGGATGGAGCCACGCGCGTCCTCCCCTGCCCGCCGGCTGGAGGCAATCCGGCTGCTCAGCGAAGCGGGCGTGCCGGTTTCGGTGCTGGTGGCGCCGATGATTCCGGCGATCAACGACATGGAGCTGGAGCGCATTCTCGATGCCGCTGCGGCGCAGGGCGCCAAGGGCGCGGGCATGGTGCTGCTGCGCCTGCCGGGCGAAGTGCGCGACATTTTCCGCGAATGGCTGTTGCGCCATTTCCCTGACCGGGTGCGCCATGTGCTGTCGCTGGTGCGCGATACACGCGGCGGCAAGGACTACGACGCGCGCTTTGGCACTCGCATGACCGGCGAAGGGCCCTATGCGACGCTGTTGCAGCAGCGGTTCGAGAAGGCGCGCGAACGCTATGGGCTGGATGAAAAACTGCCCTCGATCCGCACGGACCTGTTCGAGCCGCCGCGGGCCGAGGACAAGCAGATGAGCTTATTTTAGCGGCAGCTCAGTACTGGGCCACCTTGCGGGCGTAGCTGGCCATGAAATCCAGCGAAGCGGTAACGCCGAGCAGCGAGAGCCGGACTTCGCGGATAATGTCGTCGTCGTCGGTCACCGGCACGGTCAGCGTCAGGACGTTGCGCGATTTCATCAGCGCCAGAAGGGCATCGCGGCGGGCAGGATCGGTGATGTAATATTGGTTGGTCGTATTGTAGCGGGTTTCCAGATCGCGGGAAAAATCGAAACTTTGCTGGTCCTTGCCGCCAAAGCTCAACTCCAATGGCCGGCTTGGATCGGCGTCGAGCTCATCGGCTTCGACGGTGAAGGCGATATCGATGACGCCGGTCAGACGATTGCGCAGCAATGTCAGCTTATAAGCGGGCAAATTGGCCCCGTTCAGCGCGGCGCTGCCGGTGCTGGCGAAACAGGAAAAGCCGTAATAATCGGTGGCGTCCTCATCGATGGCGTCGGGACACGCCGCCAGCCAATCCTGATTATATTCGCGCCATTCGCCGAAGGGGTGATGAAATGGGGCGGCAGCGAGAGGCAGAGCCGAAACAGTGGCGAAGACAAGGGCTAGACTGGTCTTGAAAATCATCGACAAACTCTACTGCCGCCCGGCTTGGTGCTGGTTATAACAGCCCCACATGTGAAATACAGGCCCGGCGGTCAGCAGTTTTTGAGGAGTTTTTGGTGAGAGCCAGCCAGATGGGCCAGCATATCGTTTTGGAGCTGGACCCGAATGGGCCCCTGCTCGGCAGCGAGCGGGACGCCACCGATATTCTGAGCGAGGCGTTTTCGAGTGACGCCGGGGTTATCGTGGTGCCGGTCGAACGGTTCGATCCGGAATTTTTCCGGCTGCGCAGCGGGCTGGCGGGTGGCTTCATCCAGAAATTGCAGAATTACGATTGCCGGCTGGTTGTCATCGGCGATATCGCGGCGGCGATTGCCGAGAGCACCGCGCTGCGCGATTTCATTTATGAGACCAACAAGACCGGCCGTCACCTGTTCGTGGCCGATCGCGCGGCGATGCTCGCGGCTTTGAGTTGACATGGCGGCCTCGGCGCGGATGCTGCGGCCATGTTGATCGAATCACTCATCGCGACCGAGCCGGACTATTCGCACGAACTAGCGGCGCAGGCGCGGGGCGCGCGGCTGGTCGCCGGCGTCGATGAGGCCGGGCGCGGGCCGCTGGCCGGGCCGGTGGTGGTTTCGGCGGTCATTCTGGATCCCAACAATATTCCCGTCGGGCTCAACGATTCCAAAAAGCTGAGCGAGGAGCAGCGCGAAAGCGCTGTTCGAACAGATCGTGGTCAGCGCCACTGTTTGCGTGGTCGTCGCGCCGCCGACGATCATCGCCAGCCGCAATATTCGCGGCGCGACGCTGTGGGCGATGAGCCAGGCGGTGCGGGGGCTATCGCTGCCCGCCGACCGGGCGCTGATCGATGGCCGCGATATTCCGCCCGGCCTGCCCTGTACCGGCATAACGCTGATCGGCGGCGATGGGCGCAGCGTATCGATTGCGGCAGCCTCGATCGTGGCCAAGGTGACACGGGACCGGATGTGCCGGATCATGGATTGCGACGCGCCCCATTTCGGCTTTTCCGCGCACAAGGGATATGGCACGCCGCAGCATTTGCGGGCGCTGACCGATCACGGCCCCTGCCGCCACCACCGCGCCGAATTTGCCCCGGTGGCCGAAGCCCGGATGCGGCTGGCTGTCGTGATCGAAGGCTAGGGGGGGCACGCCCTCGTGGTTCGAGGCTCGCAAGGGCTCGCACCTCACCATGGGGACTACTGGAAAATCGCAGTTCTATCAGTAGCAGTCCCTTCAGTAGCCCTCATGGTGAGGTGGGAGCGAAGCGACTCTCGAACCACGAGGGGTGCCACCCCTTAACCTCTCGCTAACCCATTCTATTCACGTCACTTTAACCCTGCCGGATTACAAGGGAATGGTTAGTCCTTTGTTAGGGTTAAGTGTATGTTGCGTACCGCGCGTACGGCCGTTTCGGCCGCTGCGGAGGAGCCTGCCCGGCTTCCGATCGATACTATCCTGGTGGGCGATTGCATCGACCACATGAACGCCCTGCCCGCTGGCTCGGTGGACCTGATCTTTGCCGATCCGCCCTATAATCTGCAACTTGAGCAGGGGTTGACCCGTCCCGACCAATCCAAGGTCGATGCGGTGGATGACGCCTGGGACAAGTTCGACAGCTTTGCCCATTACGACCAGTTCACCCGCGCCTGGCTTGCGGCAGCGCGCCGCCTGCTCAAGCCCGATGGGGCGCTGTGGGTCATCGGCAGCTATCACAATATTTTCCGTGTCGGCACGGCGTTGCAGGATCTCGATTTCTGGATGCTCAACGATATCGTCTGGCGCAAGGCCAATCCGATGCCCAATTTCCGCGGCACGCGCTTCACCAATGCGCATGAAACGCTGATCTGGGCGGCCAAGAGCCAGAAAAGCCGCGTCACCTTCAACTATGAAGCCATGAAGCTGGCCAATGACGACACGCAGATGCGCAGCGACTGGCTGTTTCCCATCTGCACCGGCGCCGAACGCCTGAAGGACGACGCCGACGACAAGGTGCACCCGACTCAGAAGCCCGAAGCGCTGCTGTTCCGCATCCTCAACGCCACCACCAAGCCCGGCGATATCGTGCTCGACCCGTTCTTCGGCACCGGCACCACCGGGGCCGTGGCGCGCAAGCTGGGCCGTCATTTCATCGGCATAGAACGCGAGGACACTTACATCGCGGCCGCCCTCAAGCGCATCGCGGCGATTCGGCCGGGTGTGTTCGAGGCGCTGCAATCGGTGACGCCAAAGCGCAAGGAGACGCGCATTCCGTTCGGCTCGCTGATCGAGCAGGGATTAATCGAGCCGGGAGCGCAACTCTTCGACTTAACAAAACGTTACTCTGCCATGGTTCGTGCCGACGGCTCACTCGTCTCGGGTTCACACCAGGGCTCCATCCACAAGGTGGGCGCGCTGGTTCAGGGTTCCGAGGCATGCAACGGGTGGACATTCTGGCATCACGATACTGCCCGGGGCGTAGCCCCGATCGATGATTTACGGATGGATATCCGTGCGAAACTTGATTTGCTTTCTGCCTGATCCTGACCTCCAATCAATCAGGCTCTTTACTGGCCGCCGGTTTGCCCCGGCGGCCTTTTTGTTGGTTTAACTTCGACTTTTCCGCATGGTCGGCCTTCGAAATTGTCATGCACAGGCAGCTCTGCGTTACAGTGACTGTCTCACCGGCTTTACAATTCGCCCTTTGAGCTACTGAGGTTAAAATGGTCTTTGTGACAAGGGAACTTCACATATCGATCAGAGGCAACGCATACCCGTTGCCGGTGCGTATTTTTACCCCAGAGGTCATCGACGACATTTGGACATGCCGCTACGAGATAGATTGGCCGGAACGTCGAATTTCGCATGCGGGCTATGGCATCGACGGCGTGCAAGCGCTCGTGGGCGCAATGCAGAATATTGCCAACGAGCTTTACTCCAGCTCCTATCACCACGACGGGTCGCTCGTTTTTGATAAGCCGGGGAATGGGTACGGCTTTCCCATTACTAAAAATGGTCGAGCCTTTTTGGTCGGTGATGACGCTAAATTCGACGGCAATTAACTCACTGCAGCCGCCGCCAACACCTTACGAAACAGCGTCGGCAGCGCCTCGCCTTGAAGCGTCTTCGGATCAGACCACCAGCCCTTATCCATGCCTTGCGGATTGACTGTCGCTGACCACACCTCCAGCTCCAGCCGGAAATGGGTGAAGACGTGGATGACCTGGCCGCGATGGCGCCAGTCGGCGCTGGCGGGATAATTCACCGCAGGCAACGTCGCGGCCCAATCGGAGCCGGGGACTTCGGTCATTTGGGCGAGGAGGCCCTTGCCGGGGCGGGTTTGCAGGTAAACGTCGCCATCCGCGTCAGTCATGACATAGGCGTGGCCCTTGCGGGTGGGGCGCTCGGCTTTTTGCGGCTTGATGGGGTAGAGCGTCGGCTCGGCGGTGCGGGTGGCGATGCAGCCGGGCTGGATGGGGCAGAGCATGCACAGGGCATTGCGCGGGGCGCAGAGGGTGGCGCCGAGGTCCATCATGGCCTGGGCGAAATCGCCGGCGCGGGCGGGAACGGACGCCTGGAGGGCGGCGCGCAGTTCCTCCTTGGCATCGCGGACGGGGACATCCAGCGCGTAATAGCGGGCCAGGACGCGATCGAGATTGCCGTCGAGGACGGCGATGGGTTCATCGAAGCAGATCGCGGCGATGGCGGCACTGGTATAAGCGCCGACGCCGGGGAGGGTTTGCAGGCTGGCTGAGGTGGTGGGGAAGACTCCGCCATGGTCGCGGACGACGGCGAGCGGCGCAGGCATGCAGGTTTCGGGCGCGAGCGTAGTAGCCGAGGCCGGCCCATTCGACGAGCACGGCTTCGATGGGGGCGGCGGCGAGGTCTTGCACCGTAGGCCAGAGCAAGGTGAAGCGCTCGAAATATTTGCGCACCGCCGCGACGGTCGTTTGCTGCAGCATCACCTCGGAAAGCCAGACGCGATAAGGATCGGGCTTTTGGCCGCGGGCGCGATCGGCGGGGGATATGCGCCACGGAAGCGTGCGGGCGTGGACGTCGTACCAGGCGAGGACGGATTGGGCGTCGATGGGGGATGGGGACGGCAGGTACATGGGGGAGAATTGGGGGAAGGCGGGGGATGGCGCAAGGGGTTTCGTGTTGAGATCGAGTGCTGGGAGCACCCCCTCCCAGCCTCCCCCTTGATGGGGGAGGCTGGGAGCACCCCCTCCCAGCCTCCCCCATCAAGGGGGAGGTGCCTGCCGGTGGGTGGGGCTTCTATTGAGTTTTAAGAGTGGAGAGAAACCTCCCCCATGATGGGGGAGGTAGGAGGGGGTGTTTCCACCGCATCCCCAATGCTAAACCACCCCTATGACCGAGCCTAAACTTAAAACCCCGCCCGAGCCCAAGCGCCGCAATCGTTCGCTGTCGCTGGCCGATGCGCTGGCGGGGGCGCTCGATCCGGTGTTGAAAAAGCGCGGCTTTGCCAGCCGGGACATCATCACCCATTGGGGGGCGATGGCGCCCAAGCCGTATGACGCGGTTGCCATTCCGGACAAGCTGAGCTGGCCGCGTGGCGAGCGCAGTGCGGAGGGGGCGACGCTGTATCTGCGCGCCATGCCTGGCCATGCACTGGCCATCGCCCATGAGGGACCGGCCATTGCTGCGGCGATCAACCGCTATTTCGGCTATGTGCTGGTGGGTGCCGTCCGCTTGTCGGTCGAGCCATTCAGCGGGCATTCAGCCAATAGGGATCATAAGCGTCATCAACCGAGCCAGAGCACTATAGCGAAGGTCGGCGCCTCGGTTAACGGGGTTGAGGATGAGGGTTTGAGGGAGGCGTTGCGGGCATTGGGCCACGCGCTCTCCAGCAGGCCGGAGCGGGGTGGCAAATAGACGTTCACTCCCTGTTGATGCATGTGCCCACTTGCCGACACTTTGGCGATGTGTAGTGTCGCCGCAAAGCCATCAGGAGCGTTCCCCGTGAAGTTTACCCGTCGTGACACCCTCGTTTTAGCCGCTGCCGCGTCCACGCTCAGCCTTTGCGGGATGGCTCCGGCTTTGGCCGCCGAAGGCGATACGGTGGATATGGCCAAGCTGATGGCCCCCACCGGTTTTACCGACAAGGTGATGGGTTCGGCCGATGCTCCGGTCACGGTGATCGAATATGCCTCGCCCACCTGCCCGCATTGCGCGGCCTTCTCCAACGACACCTTCGGGCCGTTCAAGGCCGCCTATATCGACACCGGCCACGTGAAGTTCATCCTGCGCCCCTTCGTGCGCAATGTGCTCGATGCGGCCGTGTTCATGGTGGCGGATGCCGCCGGCGACACCAATTACCACAATGTCATCGAAACCTATTTCAAGACCCAGAACACCTGGGGCGTTTCCGACAAGCCGCGCGACGCGATCCTGGAAATCGCCAAGCAGCTCGGCTTTACCCAGGAAACCTTCGATGCCGCCTTGACGAATCAGGCTCTGTTCACCGGGATGGAATCCTTGCGCGAACAGGCGCTGAACGAATTCGGCCTTACCGGCACGCCAACTTTCTACATCAACGGCAAGACGCTTTCTGGGGATAAATCGCTTGAACAGCTCGCGGCCGAAATCGACCCGCTGCTGCCCGCCGGAACCGCGCCAGCTCCTGCCGCGGGAACGACCCCTGCCCCAGCGCCTACGGGCGAGACGGCTACCCCGGTCGCTCCGGCTGAAACGGCCACTCCGGTTACGCCTGCTGAGGCGGCCACGCCGGCTGCCCCTGCTGCTCCGGCCCAGCCTGCCACGCCAGCGGCCCCTGCTACGCCTGTCCAATAAGGTAAACACGACTCTTCCCTTCTCCCCTTGCGGGAGAAGGTGGCGTGTAGCGCCGGATGAGGGGTCCCGCCCCCTGGATAGAACCCCTCACCCGCCCTTCGGGCACCCTCTCCCGCAAGGGGAGAGGGGGGATGGTGCCAGGTGAAATTCTCCCGCCTTAAACTCCACGGGTTCAAATCCTTCTCCGACGAGACCGTGCTGCATATGGAGCCCGGGCTGACCGGCATTGTCGGGCCGAATGGCTGCGGCAAGTCCAATCTGGTCGAGGCGATGCGCTGGGTGATGGGCGAAAGCTCATACAAGGCGATGCGCGCCTCGGGCATGGACGACGTGATCTTTTCCGGCTCCGGCGGGCGTCCTGCCCGCAATTCGGCTGAAGTCACGCTGGTGCTGGACAATTCCGACCGGACCGCGCCGTCCGCTCTCAACAATGCCGATATGCTGGAAGTCACCCGCCGTATCGAACGCGAGGCCGGCTCGGTCTATCGCGTCAACGGCAAGGAAGTGCGTGCGCGCGACGTGCAGCTGCTGTTCGCCGATGCTTCGACCGGCGCGCATTCGCCTTCCATGGTGCGGCAGGGCCAGATCGGTGAATTGATCGCGGCCAAGCCGACGCAGCGCCGGGCGCTGCTGGAAGAGGCCGCCGGAATTTCCGGGCTGCATTCGCGCCGCCACGAGGCCGAATTGCGGTTGCGGGCGGCGGAAAGCAACCTTGAACGCGTCGACGACATCATCGCCCAGGTCGAGACGCAATTGGAAACGCTGAAGCGCCAGGCGCGGCTGGCAATGCGTTATCGGGCGGTTTCAGGCGATATCCGCCGCGCCGAGGCGACGCTGTTCCATATCCGCTGGGTGGCTGCGCGCTTCGCCGAAAAGGAGGCCGAAGCACAGCAGGCGGTGCTGATCCGTGGGCTGGCCGATGCCAACCATCTGGAGTTGCAGGCGCAGCGCACGCTCGAAACCGCCGACCAGGCCCTGCAACCGCTGCGCGACCGCGAGGCGGTGACCGGAGCGGTGCTGCAGCGCTATATGATCCTTTCCGAGCAACTGGCCGAGGAAGCGCGGCGCAACGGCCAGCGGCGCGTGGAACTGGAAGACCGCATCAAGCAATTGGCCGCCGATGGCGCGCGGGAACGCGATCTGGTGGCTGAAAGCGAAATAACGCTGGCCACCTATGGCGAGGAGCAGGAGCGCCTGCGGGCCGAAGGCGAAGCTGCGCAGACCGAGTTTGACCAGGCCCGCATTGCCGCGGACGCGGCGCGGGTGCTGGTGGTCACGGCCGAGGCCGAGGCCCGGGCCGCCGCCGATGGGCTGGCCCAGGTTCGGGCGCGTCGGGTGCAGGCGCAACGCAGTGCGCAGGATGCGGCGATGCGGATGGCGCGGCTGGGCCAGCAGGTGGCGGAAGTGGAGCGCGAGGCGGCGACAATTGCAGCAAGCCTGGATGCCGACGAAACGCTTACGCTGAAACGCGCGGCCTTGGCCAAGGCGCAGGCGGACACCGAAGAAGCCGAAGAGCGGGCGGTGGTGGCTGAGGAAATCTCAACTACGGCACAGGCCAGGCTCGATGCGGCGCGGCCTAAGTTGCAGGAAATCGAGGCGGCTGTGAATCGGCTGGAGGCCGAGGCTTCGACGCTGGGCAAGATGCTCAATGTGGGGGCCAGCCTGTGGCCGGCAATCGTCGACGAACTCAAGGTAGCACCGGGTTACGAGACCGCGCTGGGCGCCGCGTTGGGCGATGATCTGGAAGCCTCCTCGGACGCGGGGGCGCCGATGCACTGGTCGGCGGCGATCGATGGCTATGACGATGCGGCCTTGCCGCAAGCTGCCGAGCCGCTGTCGCGGTATGTCTCGGGCAATCCACTATTGAAGCGCCGGCTGGACCAGATCGGCCTGGTCAGCGATGCCGATGGTCCCGCCTTGATGCACGCGCTCAAGCCCGGCCAGCGGCTGGTGACGCTGGAGGGCGCGCTGTGGCGTTGGGACGGCTTTGTGGCTGCGGCCGATGCACCGAGTGCTGCTGCCCAGCGATTGGCGCAGCGCAACCGGCTGGCGGAACTGGATGAGGAAGTCGCGCGGGCCCGGGCCGAGCGCAATGGCTGGAAGCGCGATGTCGATGCACTGACCAATGCGTTGGCCGAGGCAAGGCAGGCCGAAAAACAGCAGCGCGATGGCTGGCGCGCGGCACAGCACGCCATCGGCGCGGCACAACTTGAGGTGGATAAAGCGCAGCGCGCCATCGGCGATCTGACCACGCGCCAGGGCGCGCTCGAAGAAGCCCGCGCGCGGCTGGCTTCCAGCCTGAGCGAAGCCGAGGCGATCCGCGACGATGCCGAGCAGGCGCTGTTCGACGCGGGCGACGAGGGCGACGCCGGCGAACTCGCCGAGACGCTGCAGGCGAGCTTGGCGCAGTTGCGCGAACGCGCCGACCAGGCCCGGCTCAAGCTGGGCTCGTTTGAAACCGCTGCGCGGATGCGCGACAGCCGCCTGGCGCAATTGGACAAGGACAGCGCCAGCTGGCAGCGCCGCCGCGAGGGCGCCATGGCGCAATTGGCGACGCTGGACAGCCGTACCGCCGAAGTCACCAACCAGCTCGCCAATGTCAATGAAACCCCGGATGGTTTTGCCGCCCGCCGCGCGGCGTTGGACGAGCAAATCGAGCGCGCCATGATTGATCATAAGGCATCGAGCGATAGTTTGAGCGTGGCGCAGACCGGCCATCGCGAGGCCGACAAGGCTTTGCGGCTGGCGAGCGAGGCGCTGGCGGCGGTGCGAATCGAGCTGACGCGAATCGAGGAGCGCCTCAAGGGCTTCATCGTCCAGCGCCAGCAGATCGAACGGCAGATCGAAGAGACGCTGAATATCGAGGCCAGCCGCACGCTGGAAGCCTCCGGCATCCGGCCCGAAGAGGCCCTGCCCGCCGAAAGCGCAATCGAGCAGAAGCTCGACCGACTCAAGGCCGAGCGTGAGCGGCTGGGCGGGGTGAACCTATCGGCCGAAAAGGAGGCCATCGAAGTTCAGGAAAAGCTCGACCTGATGGTCAAGGACCGGGACGACCTGATCGAGGCCATCGCCAAGTTACGAACCGGCATTGCTTCGCTTAACCGCGAGGGACGCATTCGGCTGAACGAGGCCTTTGCCAAGGTCAATGCGCATTTCCAGGAGCTGTTCACCACACTGTTCGGTGGTGGCACGGCGGAACTGATGTTTGTGGAAAGCGATGATCCGCTGGAGGCGGGGTTGGAAATCCTGGCGCGTCCGCCCGGCAAGAAGCCCCAGACCATGACGCTGCTCTCGGGTGGCGAGCAGGCGCTGACCGCGATGAGCCTGATCTTTGCGGTCTTCCTGACCAATCCGGCGCCGATTTGCGTGCTTGATGAAGTCGATGCGCCGCTGGACGATGCCAATGTGGAGCGATTCTGCAATTTGCTGGACTCGATGCGCCAGCGCACCCAGACGCGGTTCATGGTCATTACCCACAATCCGATCACCATGAGCCGCGTGGACCGCCTGTTCGGCGTGACCATGGCGGAACGCGGCGTCAGCCAGCTGGTGTCGGTGGATCTGACCACTGCCGAGAGTTTCCGGGAGGCGGTTTAGGGTTGGGAGCAACAGAATCCCCCCGGCCCTGCCTCCACTTCGCCACGATTGGCTGTGGACAGCATGCCGCACCCTGGCGCTGTGCTTAAAAGATCATATGTCTCAATATCTTAACCCGGCCGCGCTTGTCTTGACACTCCGAACACCCCTCACTATGTTGCGCGCGACTAATAGAGGCGCCCCGGAACACACGGGAGTGGCCGGCCAGGGGGAGCGAGCGGATGGTTAAACCGCAAGATACCGAAGGCTTGCCCGATAGCGCTAAAGGGGTGACGCGCGATCTCGCATCGCGTATCGCCTCGGCCAAAAGGGAACGTGCCGTCGAGGACAAAAGAGCCTCGGCAGACAATTCCCGCGACATGACTGGTCTGGCGCGCGGCATGCGCATCGGCACCGAGTTCATTGCCGCAATCCTGGTCGGTGCAGGTATCGGTTACCTGATCGACCTTGGCCTGGGGACCAGCCCCTGGGGCTTGCTCATCCTGTTGATGGTGGGCTTTGCCGCTGGAATCCTAAACGTCATCCGAGTGGTGGCGGAAATGAATGCCGCATCGCCTGCCCCGCCGGGGTCCGATTTAGGACCCGACGCGGAAGACGAAGAGCGGAACCTATAACTAGCGACTGATGAAACGGCGACCGAAGAATAAGGG
This sequence comes from uncultured Alphaproteobacteria bacterium, assembly GCA_963717095.1. Lineage (GTDB taxonomy): Bacteria > Pseudomonadota > Alphaproteobacteria > Rhizobiales > Devosiaceae > Devosia. Next base: position 207,666 of record CAVQVF010000005.1, on the reverse strand, counting down.
GCTGCAACTTGGCCGGTACTGATCCGATCCACCAGTTTGTCATTCAGGACATCTTCAAGATCGCCACCATTGGCGGCGATGGCACCGCTGGCAGCGGCACCAATATCGCATTCACCAATTCATCGCTGTTCATGGTCGTCGTGGTGGCCCTGATCTCGCTCTACCTGATCATGTCGACCGGTGGGAAACGGCTGATCCCGAACAAGGCGCAATTGCTGTCCGAACTCACCTATGAGTTCGTTGCCGGCATGGTGCGCAGCTCGGCGGGCACCGCGGGAATGAAGTTTTTCCCGCTGGTTTTCTGCCTGTTCACGTTCATCTTCGTGGCCAATATCATCGGCCTGGTGCCGTATTTCTTCACCGTGACCAGCCACATCATCGTCACCTTCGCGCTGTCGATGCTGGTGTTCCTGACGGTCATCGTTTACGGCTTCCTCAAGAACGGCCCGAAATTCCTCAAGCTGTTCGTGCCGGCCGGCGTGCCCGCCTACATCCTGCCCATCGTGACGCCGATCGAGATCATCTCCTTTCTCTCGCGTCCGATCAGTCTTTCCGTGCGTCTGTTCGGCAATATCCTTGCCGGCCATATCACGCTCAAAGTCTTCACCGGCTTCATCGTCACCATGAGTTCCCTGGGTTTCTTCGGAATTCTTGGCTCGGCGCTGCCGTTGATTATGGGTGTCGCGCTCACCGGGCTCGAATTCCTTGTCGGTGCAGTTCAGGCCTATGTCTTCGCTGTCCTAACCTGCATGTACCTCAACGATGCGATCCATCCGTCGCATTGATCTAACCCACCAGTCACGGCGGGATTTTCCGCCAGAAAACCCCGCGAATATTCGCTTGAAAGGAACTAAAAATGGAAGCTGAAGCCGCAAAGTTCATCGGTGCCGGTATTGCTTGTTTCGGTATGGCCGGTGCTGCCATCGGCGTTGCCAACATCTTCGGCAACTTCCTGTCGGGCGCCCTGCGCAACCCGTCTGCTGCTCCGAGCCAGTTCGGTAACCTGATTTTCGGTTTCGCCGTGACCGAAGCTCTGGGCATCTTCTCGTTCCTGATCGCCCTGATCCTGCTGTTCGTCGCCTAATATCGGCACGGATACTCTTTTTGGCAGCCGGGATGCTCCCGGCTGCCGTCTCTTGTCCGGCGTTCTGCCGGCCATACCGGATCACACGGGACCTGAGCCATGGTAACGCAAGCGCAAGCCCAAGAGGCCGCGACCGAACACGTTGAAGCTGTCGACGCCACCCATGGCGATCCGACCGCCAATACCCACGCGACGACGGAAGCCTCTGGCGGAGAGCACGAGTCGGGTGTTTTCCCGCCTTTCGACCCCTCCACTTTTGCATCCCAATTGCTATGGCTCGCCATCACATTCGGCGCGCTTTACCTATTGATGAGCCGCGTCGCCCTGCCCCGCATCGGCGGCATCCTGGATGACCGCAAGGGCCGGATCGACGCCGATCTCGCCGCAGCGGACGCCAGCCGGCAAAAAACCGATGCAGCAATCGCCGCCTATGAAGCGGCCCTTGCCGCGGCCAAATCCAAGGCCCAGGGCATCGCCAATGAAAGCCGTGAGGCAATAAAGGCCGATATCGCCGGCAAGCGTACTGCTGTGGAAACCGACCTCGCCGGCAAGGTAAGCGTTGCCGAAGCGCGGATCGCCCAGACCAAGGCGGAAGCCTTGACCCATGTCGACGAAATCGCCACCGAAACGGCGCAGACCGTGGTCAGCCAGTTGGTTGGCGACGTCTCGGCCGACAGCGTCCGCGCTGCGGTCGCCAAGGCTTCGAAGGAGTAGCGCGCAATGGAATGGCTCGATAATACCTTCTACGCCACCGTCGCCCTGGTCATTTTCCTCGCCATCCTGGTCTATTTCGGCGTGCCGAAAATCATCGGCAAGATGCTGGACGGCAAGATCAAGCAGATTGCCGACGAGCTGGAAGCCGCCAAGCGCCTGCGCGAAGAAGCCGCGGCCCTGCTGGTGGAATATGAGCAGAAGCGCGTTGCCGCCGAGAGCGAAGCCGAGGGCATCATCGCCGCGGCCCGCGACGAGGCCAATCGCATGACTGCCGAAGCCCAGGTTTCGCTGGCTGACCTGATCAGCCGGCGCACGCGCGCAGTGGAAGACAAGATCGCCCAGGCGGAAGCCCAGGCGATTGCCGAAGTCCGCGCCCGCTCCGCCGACGTGGCCATCGAAGCCGCCCGCGCCGTGCTGACCGACGAAATGAGCCGCAAGGGCAATCAGGTGGTCGACAAGGCCATCGCCGATGTGGGTACGCGCCTGAACTGAGGTTTGGTGCAGATCGAGATTTTGAGGCGGGCCGCGAGGTCCGCCTTTTTTGTTTTGGGGGATCCGGGGCACGCCCTCGTGGTTCGAGGCTCGTGAAGAACTCGCACCTCACCATGAGGGCTACTAGGAAATCTTGGCCTTTCAGTAGCCCTCATGGTGAGGCGGGAGGCGAAGCCGACCCTCGAACCACGAGGGCGTGCCCCGATGCCCCGCACAAATCCCTGTGCCCTGTCCGCTGGCGCGATTGACGCCCCACAGAATCTCGCCCATGGTGCCGGCGACTGCGGGAGAGACTGGTTTTCTCCAGCGCCGAAGGAGCAACCGCCCCGGAAACTCTCAGGCAAACGGACCGCAGTCCGGGTGTAAACCCAGCATGAAACTCTGGAAAGCGGACCGGCACGTTGCACGGTCCCACCGAAGGAGCAACCTGACGCGAAGTCGGGGAAATCTCTCAGGTGTCGAGGACAGAGGGGGCACGAACGACGCCGAAAGGCGCGCGTGCCGCTGTCGTCAATCCGGGATCAGTTCATGGCCGAAAGCTCCGCCGAAAATCTTCTGACCACACCGCTCTATGACCGCCATGTCGCGGCCGGCGGGCGCATGGTGCCGTTCGGCGGCTATAGCCTGCCGGTGCAATATCCCACCGGCATCATGGCCGAGCACAAATGGACACGCGAACATGCCGGCTTGTTCGACGTCTCGCATATGGGGCCGAGCTTCCTGGCGCTGGCCAATCCGAGTGGCGATGCTGAAGCCGATCACGCGGCAATCGCCGCGCTGGTGGAGCCGCTGGTGTGCGGCGATATCAAGGGGCTCAAGCCCGGCCAGGTGCGCTATACGCTGCTACTGAACGAGGCTGGCGGCGCTATCGATGACCTGATGATCGCCCGTTCGCCGCTATCCTCCGGCAGCCTCTACATCGTGGTCAATGCCGGCACCAAGGACAATGACTTCGCTATCATCGCCAAGGCGGCTGGCGACAAGGCCAAGCTGACGCGGGCCGATGACGGCGCATTGCTGGCGCTGCAGGGGCCAGAAGCAGTGGCGGTTCTCGACGCTATCGTGCCCGGCGTGGCCGAACTCGGCTTCATGACCTATGCGGCGTTCGACTGGAACGGCACCAAGCTGATCATCGCCCGCTCCGGCTATACCGGCGAGGATGGCTGCGAGATTTTGTGCAATGCCGATGTTGCGGGAGCGGTGTGGGATACGTTGCTGGCCGACGAACGGGTTAAGCCGATCGGCCTCGGCGCCCGCGACAGCCTGCGGCTGGAGGCCGGCTTGCCGCTTTATGGGCATGACCTGAACGAAACAGTGTCTCCGACTGAAGCCGCGCTCAATTTTGCCGTATCCAAGCGCCGCCGCGAGGCCGCCGACTTTCCCGGCGCCGTCCGCATCCTCAAGGAATATGCCGGCGATCTCGCCCGCGTCCGTGTGGGCCTGATCGTCGAAGGCGCCCCTGCCCGTGAGGGCGCCGAGATTCTTGATGCTTCCGGCACGGCCATTGGCGTCGTCACCAGCGGCGGCTTCGGCCCGACCCTGGGCAAGGCCATCGCGCTCGGCTTCGTGCCACCCGCCTTCGCCACGCCGGGCAGCAAGCTGCAGGTTTCCGTGCGCGGTCGCGCACAGGCGGCGGAGGTGGTCGCTACCCCCTTCGTGCCGCATCGTTATTTCCGTAAAGCCAAATCCTAGTTGAGGGATCGATCATGACCACCAAATTCACCCCGGACCACGAATATATCCGCGTCGAGGGCTCGACCGGCATTGTCGGCATCACGCCCTATGCCCAGGAAGCGCTTGGCGACATCGTTTTTGTCGAGCTTCCCAGCGTCGGCAAGGTGCTCAAGAAGGGCGACGAGGCCGCCGTGGTCGAAAGCGTCAAGGCCGCTTCGGAGATTTACGCGCCGGTGTCCGGCACGGTGACCGAGGTCAATTCGGCTTTGTCGGGCAATCCAGGCCTGGTCAATCAGGCGCCGGACACCGATGGCTGGATGTTCAAGATTTCCATCAGTGATACGGGCGAGCTGGATGGCCTGCTCGATGACGCGGCCTATGCCGATTTGACGAAGTAAGAGTACACCATGCGTTACCTCCCCCATTCCGATGCCGAACGCGCCGAGATGCTTGGCGTGATCGGCGTGACCTCGATCAAGGCGCTGTTTAGTGCAGTGCCGGCCAAGGCGCTGAAGACCTTCGACCTGAACTTGCCCAAGCATAGCCCGGAATATCTGGTCGAGGCGCATATGAAGGCGTTGGCGGGCAAGAACCGGTCGGGCGGCGATGGCCCGTTTTTCGTCGGCGCGGGGGCATATCGCCACCATGTGCCGGCGACGGTGGATCATCTGATCCAGCGCTCGGAATGGCTGACCGCCTATACGCCGTATCAGCCGGAAATCTCGCAGGGCACGCTGCAGATGCTGTTCGAGTTCCAGACCCAGGTGGCCAAGATCACCGGCATGGATGTGGCGAACGCCAGCCTTTACGATGGCTCGACTGGCACGGCCGAGGCGGTACTGATGGCCCGTCGCCTGACGCGGCGCAGCAAGATTGTGCTGTCGGGCGGGCTGCATCCGCACTATCGCGATGTGGTGCGCGCCTATCTCAAGGACGATGCGGACCTCGTGTGCCTGTCGGCTTCGCCGGAAGGCCAGGGCGATATCCTCGAACAAATCGATGAGACAACCGCTGCCATCGTCATCCAGACCCCCGATTTCTACGGCCATCTGCGCAATCTCAAGACTGCCGCCGACGCCGCCCATGCCAAGGGCGCGCTACTGATCGTGGTAGTCACCGAAATCGTATCGCTGGGGCTGCTGGAGTCCCCCGGAGCCTATGGTGCCGATATCGTGGTGGCCGAGGGCCAGTCGATCGGTAATGCGCTGAACTTTGGCGGGCCTTATCTGGGGCTGATGGCGACGCGCAAGGAATTCATCCGGCAGATGCCGGGCCGGCTGTGCGGTGAAACCGTCGATGCCGATGGGCAGCGCGGGTTCGTGCTGACGCTCTCCACCCGCGAGCAGCATATCCGCCGCGAGAAGGCGACCAGCAATATCTGCACCAATTCGGGGCTATGTGCGCTGGCGTTCTCGATCCATATGGGGCTGCTGGGCGAGGCTGGCTTCACCAAGCTGGCAAGGCTGAACCATGCGCGGGCCTGCAAACTGGCAGACGCGCTGACCGGCATTCCGGGTGTCGAGTTGCTCAACAAGACCTTCTTCAACGAAATGACCATTCGCGTTGCCAGCCCGGCGGCTGCATTGGTCGAGGCGCTGGCGGCGCGGGGCATTCTGGCCGGCGTGCCGGTTAGCCGGCTGGAGCCGGATAATCCAAATGTCGCTAATCTGATCGTTCTGGCGGCGACGGAATTAACGACGGACGAGGATATCGCGACCCTGGTGGCGGCGCTGGCGGAGGAATTGGCATGAGCATGAACAATCAGGGCCGTCCGACCGGCACCGGAACTTCGGGCTTTGCGTCGACCTCGGGCTCGTCGATGTTGCCGAATGAACCGCTGTTGTTCGAGATTGGCGATACCGAGCATTCGGGGGTGGATTTGCCGGATGTGGAGATTTCGACCAGCCGTTTGGGCGGTTTCGAGCGCAAGTCGGCGCTGGATCTGGCGGGGCTGACCGAGCCGGAGGCGATGCGGCACTATGTTCGGTTGAGCCGGCTCAATCATTCGATCGATAGCGGCATGTATCCGCTGGGCTCGTGCACGATGAAGCACAATCCGCGCCTCAACGAGAAGATGGCCCGCCTGCCCGGCTTTGCCGACATCCATCCGCTGCAACCGGTTTCCACCGTGCAGGGCGCGCTGGAACTGATGAATCAGCTATCGCACTGGCTGATGACGCTGACCAATACCGCCGCCGTAGCGCTCACGCCCAAGGCAGGTGCCCACGGCGAACTGCTCGGCATGATGGCGATCAAGGCGGCACAGGACGCAGCCGGCCAGAGCCATCGCACGGTGGTGCTGGTGCCCGAAAGCGCCCATGGCACCAATCCGGCGACGGCGGCCTTCCTCGGCTACACCGTCAAGCCGATCCCGGCCCGCGACGACGGCACTGTGGACGTGCAAGCGGTCAAGGACGCGCTGTCGCCCGAAGTGGCCGCGATCATGCTGACCAATCCCAACACTTGCGGCCTGTTCGAGCCGCAGGTGATCGAGATTGCCCAGGCAGTGCACGATGCCGGGGCGTTCTTCTACTGCGATGGCGCCAACTTCAACGCCATCATGGGCGTGGTGCGGCCAGGGGACCTGGGCATCGACGCCATGCACATCAACCTGCACAAGACCTTTTCGACGCCACACGGCGGCGGTGGGCCGGGCGCCGGGCCGGTGGTGCTGTCGGAAGCGCTGGCGCCGTTCGCTCCTGTGCCCTTTGTGCGCCAGCATGCCGGACTTCTTGAACTGGTCGAACATGCCGAGGGCGATGCCCTGGGCCGCATCACCGCATTCCAGGGGCAGATGGGCATGTATGTCCGTGCGCTGACCTATATGCTCAGCCATGGCGGCGACGGGCTGGCGCAGGCGGCACAGGACGCGGTACTCAATGCCAACTACATCAAGGCGCGGCTGAGCCACGCCTTCTCGGTACCGTTCGGCGACTACCCCACCATGCACGAGGCGCTGTTCGATGACACGTTCCTCGCCGGGACCGGCGTGACGACGCTGGACTTCGCCAAGGCGCTGATCGACGAGGGATTCCATCCGATGACGATGTATTTCCCACTGGTGGTGCATGGGGCGATGCTGATCGAGCCGACCGAAAGTGAGAGCAAACAGACGCTGGATCGGTTCTGCGACGTGATGGAAGAACTGGCCGCTGATGCCAAGGCGGGGAATACGCAGCGGTTCACCGCCGCGCCGATGAAGGCGCCGCGCCGGCGGCTGGACGAGACGCGAGCGGCGCGCTCACCGATCCTGCGCTGGGAGCGGCCGGACGAGCTGCCGCAAGCGGCGGAATAAAGCAAAAGGCCCGCGAGCGTATCGCGGGCCTTTTCAATTCATACCATCGGCGCCTAGCGCCCCGTGTCGAAGCCGACCCAGATGGTGATGTCCTCGCCGCCCAGATAGGGTATGGCGACGTTCTGGACGACCTTGATGAATTCGCCCGACTGCGCCGGCGGGGTGATGGCGACCGGGATCTCGTATTTTTCCGAGAATATTGCCGCTCGGTCGCGCTCGACGGCGAAACGAACCGGCACGGTGACCGAAGTCTGGTTGCCGGCGGGGCCGAGCAGGACGCGGCCTTCGACACCCATCTGCACGGTGATCAGGCCATTGGAGACCACGCAGTTGCGGGTGCTCTTGTCGATGACGCCCTGATATTGCAGCGTGCGCGGATCGCCCACCTTGCCGCCGCCGCCATAGTAAAACATCGCCTCGCTGCCGATGCGCACCTTGATGGGGGGACAGGCGGTGGCGATGGCCGGCAGGGCGTTGGACTGGGCCTGCGCCATAGCGGCCGGATTGGGGCTGGCATTGGCGAGGCTGGCGTCTGCCGCGGGGGAGCCGCCGCCAAACATGCCGCCGCCCATGCTGCAACCTGCGAGCAGTGCCGCGACAAGGGTGGTTGCACCAAGAGCAGAAGCGCGCTGCGCAGCCAGGGTCAGGGTGGACTTGAGCATGAAATCGTCTCCTAACGCGATACTAGCTGTTGGCGGCTTCAAGGGCCATCAGAATGGCCGGTGCGCCGCTGCCGGAAACCCCGGGGGCATCTTCGACGAAGACGCTGTCGACAACGCCGTCGCGGATGATCATGGCCGCGCGGGCAAACCGCGTACCCATGCCATTGCCGCTGAAATCCTTGTCCAGCCCGAGCGCCTTGGCCAGTTCGGCATTGCCGTCGGCGATGAAATCGATTTTGCCCAGGGCGCCCGAGGCTTCGGCCCAGGCCTTCATGACATGCTGGTCATTGGCCGCAGCGCAGACGATGCGGGTGACCCCGGCGGCGCGCAGCTTGGCCTCGTTAGCGACGAAGCCCGGCAGGTGATTGACGTGGCACGTGGGCGTGAATGCGCCAGGGACCGAGAAGAAGACCACAAGGCCGCCTCCGAGCACAGCGTCGCTGGTAGTATCGGCACTGCCATTGGCATCGACAAGTTTGACCCGCACCGACGGGACCGGATTACCGCGCTCGATCATATAGGAATATGCCCCTTACCTGCCGATGGCCGTGCCTGCCATCGGCGACGCTTGAATTGGTAGAACCCGGATATGCGGCTTTGCCCCCGCATGCAAGGCATTGCGCCCTGCTCCCGCTCGTCCTCATAGTCTTATTCGGCCGTTTTGACGGACCGCGTTATCTCATAGGCTCCCATATCAGTAATGAATGTGAGCTGAACGAGGCGGTTTTCCAAGTTAATTCCGCCGGTTTTTCCCAGAACCGGGATCAGCACTAGATTGGGTTCGGGACTTTTTTGCGGCGCGCCGAACAGGGGCTCCCCATCCTCGGTGGCGACAATCAGGGAATCCGGATCAACGGTCGGATCGGCGAGCGAAACTGCGAGCATTGCATCGGCGGGCCGGTATTGCACATCGCCGATGGGCGGGGCGCCGTCCTCCCATTGTATGGGGGCCAGAGCCGCGGCCTGGCGAATACGCAGACCGTTGGCCATGTCCCTGGCGCCATCCACCTTGAGGCTGAAATGGGCCTGGGCGGGCACGCAGATATCGGAGCAGACGCCCATGACCACGGCGACATCGACCTGGGCGGTGGCAGCGGTAAGCGTCAATTGGACCGGCAGCAACGTCGGGCCATAATAGACATAATCGAGATAGCGGCCCGATTGGGCACGCTCGGGATAGGGCCACAAAATCCGGTTGTCGCCAACGCCTTGGGAGCCGGCGAAATCGAGTTGGGTGGGCAGGCCGGTCTCGCCGGGAATGCGCCAATAGGTCTTGGTGTCCTGGGGCATATTCAATTCCAGCCCCAGCAGTGTGGTGCCATCGGCATTGACCGTGCCGCCGCTGACCAGGCGCAGGGTGACCCCAGGCGCCACGGTTTGCCACGGCGTTTCGGCCGCCGCGAGCGGCGTGGCGAGCAGGCAGACCAGTAAAATGGCGGCGGGATGAAGACGCATGGTAATCCGTGTAGCCCAGGATGATGCCGCCGCCTAGCGCGGCACGTTCATGGCTTCGTGAAGGCAGCGTGGCCGGCATGTGCGAGCGTGCGCTTGGCAGCAAGAGCGGCAGGCTTTAGAATGGGGCCATGAACTCACTTGAAGGACAATTCCTGGTGGCCATGCCGGACATGGCCGATGAACGCTTCGCGGAAAGCGTGATCTTTCTCGTCGGCCATAGTGATGACGGGGCCATGGGGCTGGTGGTCAATCACGAGCTGGAGATGCGGTTCGCCGATATTCTGGACGAGCTGGACCTGGGCGACCCCGATATGATCATCCGCCTGCCCGATGCGATCCGCGAGCGGGCGGTGATGCGCGGCGGGCCGGTGGAAAAGGGGCGCGGCTTCGTGCTGCATTCGCCCGATTTTTCCAGCGGCAATACCTATGAAGTGGCCAACGACATCTGCCTGACCGCGACGCTGGAAGTGCTCAAGGCCATGGCTTTCGGGCCGGCGCCCAAGGCGGCGCTGTTCGCGCTGGGCTGCTGCGGCTGGGCTCCGGGACAGTTGGAGGGCGAAATCGGCCGCAATGGCTGGCTGACCGTGCCGTTCTCGCGCGAATTGCTGTTTGAAACCCCGGTGGAGCGGCGTTACGAGGCGGCGCTGGGGATGCTGAATATTACGCGGGCGACGTTGAGTTCGGAAGCGGGGCACGCTTAGGGCGGGGCTGCTTTTGGTTTAGAAGCAGCCTCCTCCAGTAGGTGGCGTACCGCATCGCTCTGGTTATCGACATTCGGAATTGGCCAGTACCGAGCCTTTCTTCTCCCTCCCCCTTGTGGGGAGGGCCGGGGTGGGGGTTCTGGGCCATCGATCTATTCCATACTGATCATTGAGCCCTACTGTTGGTTCAGAACCCCCACCCTCAATCCCTCCCCACAAGGGGGAGGGAGGCAGATCGGGGCTCTCAAGCTACAGTGTCGAGTTGAATATCGATTGCTCCCAAGGCTGGGCCCTACTCTTAGTTTAGAGACACCCCTCCCATCCTCCCCCATCAAGGGGGAGGTGTCTGCTGGTGGGTGGCACCACCGCGTCTCAAGAGTGGAGAGAAACCTCCCCCTTGATGGGGGAGGTAGGAGGGGGTGCTCGGAGCCACGATTTGGATCGGGGCTAAACATCCCCCACCCTTGATCCCTCCCCGCAAGGGGGAGGGCGTCGACTGGAAATTCGGCGGCCAAATTGGGCGGCAGCCTCAGCGCGCCAATTGCGCGCTCAGTTTCTTGTAAAATTCCGGCCCGGTCATTGCAGCACCGAAGGCAAAACCCTGGGCGTAGCGGCAGTTGAGTTGGCGGAGGCGGTCGATTTCGTCGAGCGTTTCCACGCCTTCGGCGATCACTTGCAGATCGAGATCGGCGGCGAGGGCGACGATGGCGCGGATGATCGGGGCCTGGGTATGGGCGATGCCGCTGTTCTCGCCGATCTTGACGAAGGCCGAGGGGATTTTGATGGTGTCGAACGGGAAGCGGTGCAGGTAGCTGAGCGAGGAGTGGCCGGTGCCGAAATCGTCCAGCGCGAGGCCAAGGCCGAGATTGCGCAACGCCTGCAGCATATAGGCGGAATGCTCAGGATTGGTCATCACCTGGCTCTCGGTGATTTCGAGCTTGAGGTGACGCGCCAGATCCTTGTGCTGGCTGACCAGGTTGCGCATGTCGGTCAGCAAGGTTTCGGTCGCCAATTGGGTGGGCGACAGGTTGACCGAGATGAAGAAATCCTCGGACAGCCCCAGGGTCGTCATCCAGTCCCGCGCCTGGGCGGCGGATTGCTCGAAGGCGAGGCGGCCGAGCTTTTCGATCTGGCCGGAGCGCTCCGCCAGTGGCACGAATTCGTCGGGATTGACCACGCCGCGCGTTGGATGGGTCCAGCGCATCAGGGCTTCGGCGCCGACGATCAGGCCGGTATGGATATCCATCACCGGCTGGAACTGCACATGCAGCTCGCCCTGCTTCATGCCGCGTTCGAGATCTTCCTCGCTGGCGCGGTTATAGGCCGAGATCGAACGGGCGGAGGCGCGATAGGCCTCGATGCGGTCGCCGCCGAGGCGCTTGGCGTAATACATGGCCAGTTCGGCATCGCGCAGCACGTCGGCGGCGCTGGCGGGGTTGCTGTCATAGATGGTGACGCCGATGGAGGCCGACAGGGTCAGGTCGCGGTCGCCGAAATTGAACGGCGCCTTGAGAGCCTTGCGAATCTGCTCGGCGGTTTCGGCGATCTTGCCGGCGGCTTGCTCGGAGGAGAGAATAACCGCGAACTGGTCGCCGGAGATGCGCGCCACCGTATCGAGCGGGCGCATGATGCGGGCGATGCGGCGCGAGACGGCCAGCAGCACCGAATCGGCGGCGGAGTGGCCGATGCGCTCCTCGAGGTCCATGAAGCGGTCGATATCGATGAGAAACACCGCAGGCTTGGTGCCGCCGGGAGTGCGGGCCCGGACCAGAGCGCGCTCCAGGCGGTCGAGCAGCAATTGCTTGTTGGGCAGGCCGGTGAGGCTGTCATGCACGGCATCGTGCAGCAGGCGCTCGCGGGAGGCGCGGTCCTCGGTGACGTCCTGCAGGGTGCCGACGATGCGGTTGACCTGGCCATCGCCGCCCAGCACCGGCTTTACCCGCATGCGGAAGGAGCGGTAGCTGCCATCGTGGCCGGCGATGCGCATATCGGAGGAGACCTTGCCGCGGCGCAGCTCGACCAGGGTATCGAAGGCGGTGCGGAAGCGGTCGCGGTCATCGGGATGGACGCGATCGAGCCAGCGCTTGATGGCGCCGCGCAGGGCGCCACGCTTTTCACCCAGGCGGGTGGCAAGCTCGTCGGAGACCGAAACACGGTCGCGCTCGATATTCCAGTCGAAGACGAAATCGCCGGAGCCGGTGAGCGCCAGAGCACGGCGTTCGACTTCCGAGAGCGTGCCAATCGACACCTGCCCTTCGGAGAAGGCGTGCTGCACCGAGGTGAAGCCCAGGAGCATCACCAATAGGACCAGGCCGCCTGCGACGGCGGGCTGGGCGATATCGTTGGACACCTGCCCGGTGATGACCAGCCAGCCATAGAACAGCCAGGCGATCAGAATGATCCAGGTGGGCACCAGCAGCACGGCGCGATCATAGCCGCGCAGGGCAAGCAGTAGAATCAGGAAGAAGCCGGAGACCCCGAGCAGCGCCAGCACCAGCCGGGCGATGGTGGCGGCAATGGCGGGCTGGAAGAAGGCAAAGGCGAACAGCGCCAGGAACAGGGCGGCAAGGCCGAGCGCCAGATGGATGAAGCGCAGATGCCATCGGTGCAGGTTGAGATAGATGAACAGGAATCCGGCCAGAGTTGTGGCGATGCCCGCCTCCGAGGCGGCCCGGAAGGGCTGCATGCCACTGCTGGAGAGGCCAAGCAGGCGCCCGAGTACGCCGAAATCGATCAAGAGATAAATCAGCACGGCCCAGGCGAAGGCCGCGGTCGCGGGGAAGACGCCGCGGCCCTTGACCACGAACATGATGGTGAGGAACACGGCCGCCAGCGAGGCGACGCCCAGCACCACGCCGCGGAACAGGGTGAACGAGTTCACATAATCGCGATAGGCATTGGGCTGCCAGAGATAGAGTTCGGGCAATTGGCCGGAGGTCAGCTCAGCCACGAAGGTGACCGTGGCGCCCGGATCGAGGGTGATTTCAAAGACGTCGGCTTCCGGATCGGCCAGGCGCACCGGGCGAATGCCGGCGCTGGGCGTCAGGGCATTGAGGCGGTCATCGCCCAGGTCGGGATTGAACACGCCCGAACCGGGCAGCCGGAAGAACGGCGCCACGAGGAGACGCTCGATCTGCTGGTCGCTCTCGTTTTTCAGCGCGAACAGCGCCCAATCGGGATTGGTGCCCTGCTCGGTGGCCAGAACCTCGATGCGGCGGATGATGCCGTCTTCGCCGGGAGCCGTGGACAACTGCACCTTGCCTTCGGCGCCGGGCTGCACTTCGACGACGTCGGACAGATTGACGGCGTTGACGTCCTCGGGGACGGAAATCGTTTCGAAGGCGGCGGCGGGAGCGAGGATTTCGAGCGCGAACGCAAGACACATCGCGAGTGCTAAAAGGTGACGCATCAGAGGCGATTATATCCTGCGCTAGGCTTCATTATGGCAGCGAAACGGCGTTCAACTGCTTTGGCGTTGCGGCCACAACGGCGTCCTCTTATGGGGAGCGCCCTTTGGTAGCGGGGATTGATGCATGCGACAAGCATCAGCCCCTGTGGCCGTTTGGCAACAGGGGCTGATGGGGCAGCTTCGCGGTGACGTTGAAGCTCACATGGCCAGGACGATGGCGACACCCGAAGCGATGGCGGTGGGGATGGCGATAATGGCGATAATCAGCAGCGCGCCCTTGTCCCAATCACGGTTGTGCGCGCGTTCGGCCGCGGTAGGGGCAATTGCAGATCGCGGCATCAAATGACGATAAGGGCGGCTGGAAAAGGGAAGCATCACAAAATCCGGGCGTGAGCCAATTGATCATTGGCCCGATTTTCTGCCTGCCGCCGGAGAAGTTCCATTCGAGATGGCATAAGGGCGCAGCGGCCTTTATGCGCGCAGAAGGCGGCGGGCCGGGCGCAAGCGCATCCTGGCGCCTATAAGGAAATCGTAAATTCGCTCAGGCGTGGCGGGGGCGGCGGTGCAGTTCGTAGCGCTCGCGGGTGAGGCCGAACAGCACGTGGTCTTCCCAGCGGCCGTCGATCTGCAGATAGGCTGTAGCGAACCCCTCTTCGGCGAAGCCGTTTTTCTCCAGCACCCGGCGCGAGGCGGTGTTGCCCGGCAGGAACGCGGCGTGGATGCGGTGCAGCTCCAGGCTATCGAACACGAATGGCAGCGTGAGCCCGACAGCCTCGCTCATCACCCCCTGCCCCGCGAACTCGCGGCCCATCCAATAGCCCAGATTGACGAACTGGGCGGCGCGGCGGCGGATATTGGAGAGGGTGATGCCACCCACCAGCGTTTCGGCATCGCCGGCTGTGGAAAAGATCAGGAAGGAATAGTCGCTGCCCATTTCGGCTTCCTGGCGTGCCCGCTTGACGCGGGTGGTGAACACCGAGCGCGCCAGATCGGCCTCGGTCCAGCGCGGCTCGAACGGCTTGAGGAAGTCGCGGCTGGTTTTGCGCAGGCCATACCAGGCCAGGTAATCGCCGTGCCGCGGCAGGCGCAGTAACAAGCGCGAACTGCGCAGGGTGATCAGGGAGGCCGGCGATGACCAGGGCCAAATCATCGACTGGCAGGCTTAGCGCTTGAGCAGGCCGCCAACGGCCTCAAGATCGGGCAGCGCGGCGATGGGGCCGATACCAGCCAGGGTGGGCGTGCCCGACAGGAAGATCTGTTCGGCGACGTCCTTGACGCGCTGAGCGGTGATGCGATTGATGCGGTCGACGGTTTCGGCCATCGGGATCGGGCGGCCCCAGAGAATCTGCTGGCGCGCCAATTGGCCGGCGCGGGCGGAGGGGCTTTCCAGCGACATCAGGAGGCCGGCGCGAATCTGGTTGCGGACGCGGATCACTTCCTCGTCAGTGATGGTTTGCGTGGCGCGACGCAGCTCGTCGATGACGACGGGGACCAGATCGCCCACCTCGTCCTCGCCGGTGGCGGCGGCAACGCCGAACACGCCACTATCGGCAAAGGCCCAGTGGAAGGCATAGACCGAATAGCAGAGGCCGCGTTTTTCGCGCACTTCCTGGAACAGACGCGAACTCATGCCGCCGCCGAGAATGGAGGCCAGCACCTGGGCGGCGTAGAAACCATCCGAATTGTAGGCGCGGCCCTCGAAGCCGATGACGATGTGGGCCTGCTCGTGCTCGGAGACGAGGCGCTCCTCGCCACCCTTGTATTCGGCGCTTTGCGGGGCCGGGGCGCCGTGGGGCTTGAGGTCCGCGAAACGCTGCTCGGCAACCTTGACCAGCTCGTCGTGATCGACATTGCCGGCGGCGGCCATCACCATGTGGTCGCCCACATAGTTGCGGTTCATATATTTGCGGATCACTTCGGGCTTGAATTCGCGCACCGAATCCACGGTGCCCAGAATGGTGCGGCCAATCGGCTGTTCGGGGAAAGCGGCGGCCTGGAACAGGTCGAACACATGATCATCGGGATTGTCGCGCGCCGCGCCGATTTCCTGGACGATCACCTGCTGCTCGCGTTCGAGTTCGCGCTCATCGAACAGCGAATTCTGCAGGATGTCGCTGAGGATATCGGCGGCCAGCACCACATCCTCTTTCAGCACGCGGGCGAAATAGCCGGTATGCTCGATGGAGGTCGCGGCGTTGAGGTCGCCGCCGACATCCTCGATGGCTTCGGCGATCTGCAAAGCGGTGCGCGAGCGTAGTGCCCTTGAAGGCCATGTGTTCGAGCAGGTGGGAGATGCCATGCTCGGTCTTGCGCTCACTGCGCGCGCCGGCCTTGACCCAGACGCCCAACGAGGCGCTTTCGAGATGGGGCATGTCGTCGGTGAGAACCACCATGCCGTTGTCCAGGGTTGTCGATTGTAGGCTCACGCAATCCTCCCGGCACCGGCGGTTTGCAACCGCTCGATGCTTGTCCTATGCGGCACGCGTGCGCGCCCTGATGAAATCTTCGACCGCCGCCTGCTCATTGGCAAGGACGCTGACGCGCTCCTCGCGCTGATGCAGATCGGCCAGCCAAGCCGGCAAGGGCGGCACGATGCCGCTGGCGGCGGTCACCGCATCGGCGAATTTGGCGGGATGGGCGGTGGCCAGCGTGACCATCGGAATGCTGGCCTCGCGCTCATTGCGCGCCACATGCACGCCCACGGCGGTATGGGGATCGAGCAGGTAGCCCGAGGTCTTCCAGGTGGTGGCAATCGCGGCGCGTGTCTCGGCCTCGCCGGTGGTGCCGGCGGAAAACTCGGCACGAATGGCGGCCAAAGCAGGCTCGGGAAGCGCGAAGCCGCCGGACTGCTTGAGGCTGTCCATCATGGCGCTGACGGCGCTCGCATCGCGGCCGGCGGCATCGAACAGCAGGCGCTCGAAATTGGAAGAAATCTGGATATCCATCGAGGGGCTGATGGTCGGCTCGACGCCATCCATCTGGTAACGGCCGGTATCCATGGTGCGGGCCAGGATATCGTTGGCATTGGTGGCGATGATCAGCCGCTCGATGGGCAGGCCCATGCGCTTGGCGGCGTAGCCGGCGAAGATATCGCCGAAATTGCCGGTCGGCACGGTGAAGCTGATTTTGCGAGTCGGGCTGCCGAGGGAAACCGCGGCAGTGAAATAATAGACGATCTGCGCGACGATGCGGCCCCAATTGATGGAGTTCACGCCGGACAGGCGCACGGAATCGCGGAAGCGGTGGTTGTTGAACAGGGCTTTGACGACGTTCTGGCAATCGTCGAATGTGCCTTCGAGTGCGATATTGTGCACATTGGCATCGAGCACCGTGGTCATCTGCAGGCGCTGCACGGCGGAGGTGCGGCCACGCGGATGCAGAATGAAAATATCGGTGGTATCGCGGCCGCGGAAGGCTTCGATGGCGGCCGAGCCGGTATCGCCCGAGGTGGCGCCAACGATGGTGGCGCGCAGTTTGCGGGTGGTAAGGATGTGATCCATCACCCGGCTGAGGAACTGCATGGCCACGTCCTTGAACGCCAAAGTGGGGCCATGGAACAGTTCGAGCACGAAATGGCCCGGCTCCAGTTCCACCAGCGGCGCAATCGAAGGATGGCGGAAGCCGGCATAGGCGCCATCGATGATCGATTTGAGCGTGGCCGGGGCAATCTCGTCGCCGACGAAACGCGAGATGATGGCATAGGCCACATCGCTATAGGACTTGCCGGCGAAACCGGCAATTTCGTTGGGACTGATTTGCGGCCAGACCTCGGGGACATAGAGGCCGCCATCGGTGGCAAGGCCGGCCAGAACTGCATCGGAGAAGCCGAGCGCGGGCGCTTGGCCGCGCGTAGAAACAAACTGCATCGAGGGGAAGAACCCTTTTAGAATTGTTGCAACCTAGTCAAACGAGGGGTGAGGCGCAAGTTTTGATCGGTATAGCCGCCGGTCCTCCCTTCTCCCCTTGCGGGAGAAGGTGCCCGAAGGGCGGATGAGGGGTGCCCAGAGGCACTGCGTACGCGGCGGCAAACCCCTCACCCTGACTATTCTGTTGAACGCAGAATAGTCTGTCCCTCTCCCGCAACGGGAGAGGGATGACGACTGAAAGTGCGGGGGCAAGTCATTGATCACCCTTCACCCGCCGCTGCCGCCAGAGCCAGAAGCCCAGCATGATGGGGGTGATGATGGCGAAGCCGAACCAGGTCATGGCGTAGCCGAGATGGTTGTTGGGGAATTCCACCACGGTCTCGCCGCCCTGGGGCAAGGTGCCGGGAGGGCCTGCCGACTGGTCGATATAGAATGGCGCAAACGGCGCCAATGCGGGATCGACCATGGCGGCGAGTCGAGCTGGATCGCGCACCCATTCGACGCGGTCGGACATATTGGGCTCGGGCACGAACCAGCCGGCCGATTCGGCGGGGCGGATCAGGCCGGTAATGGTCACTTCGCCCTGCGACCCACCGGGATCGTTCAGGGCGGCTTCCTGCAAGTCCTCGGGCACGAAGCCGCGATTGACGAAGACGGTGCCGCCGCCGGTCAGCACGAAGGGCGTGACCACCCAATAGCCGGGGCCGGAGGCCGGGCCCTTGCCGCCTTCAAGGCTGGTGAAGACGGTGACGGCCTGATCGTGCTTGAAGCTGCCGGTGAGCGCCATTGGCGAGAAATTGAGCTTTTCCAGATCGAGCGTGGCCCATTGCGCCTGGGGCGGCAGCGGCACCGGAGGCAGGTTCAGCCGTTCGGCGACGGCGGCGACCAGGGCTTCCTTTTCGGCCAGCCGCTGCACCTGCCAAACACCGAGCCAGATGAAGGCGACGGTCAGCGCCGCCATCAGCGCGACGAAGCTCCAGCGCAGCACCGGGCTGAGCCGCTTGGCGGGAACCGAATTGGCCATCATTGATGCCCTTCATGTGCGTCGTGGCGATATTGCAGTGCCACCAAAGTGGCCTTGAACGGCGGCAGCAGCGCCACCGATAGGATAATGGTGGTGGGGATCCACAGGATCAGGTGCATGTAAGGCGGCAGGCTGACCAGGGCGCCGGTGATCAGCGCCAAGAGGATAACGATCGGGCTGACGAGGAAGATCACGAATATCGCCGGGCCATCGCCGCTATCGGCGAATTCGAGATCGAGCCCACAGACGGTGCAGACCGGGGCGATCTTGAGGTAACCTGAAAACAGCTTGCCCTCGCCGCAGCGTGGGCAGCGGCATAGGAGACCAATGAGAAATGGCGAGGGCTTGGACGAGGACGTCACAGAAGTGCCTTCAAAAAAATTCGGGGCGCAGCATGCGCTGCGCCCCGACAAAATCGCTTCCGATGGATCAGCCGCCGTGGCCGACCGCGACGCCCCAGCTGCCCCAGACATAGACCGAGGCGAACAAGAACAGCCAGACCACGTCCACGAAGTGCCAGTACCAGGCGGCAAACTCGAAGCCGAGATGGCGTTCGGGAGTGAACTGGCCGCGCTCGGCGCGGATCAGACAGATCGCGAGGAAGATGGTGCCGATGATGACGTGGAAGCCATGGAAGCCCGTCGCCATGAAGAAGGTGGCGCCGTACATATTGCCGGCGAACGAGAAGCCGGCTTCCGAATATTCCAGGGCCTGAACGCACGAGAACAGCAGGCCCAGCGCAATGGTGAGCACGAGGCCCCAGCGCAGGCCCTTGCGATCACCCTGCAGCAGCGCATGGTGGGCCCAGGTCACGGTGGTGCCCGAGGTCAAAAGGATCAGCGTGTTGAACAGCGGCAAGTGGAACGGATCGAACAGTTCGACGCCGGTCGGCGGCCAGGCTGCACCGGTGGCGGCAACGCGGGCATATTGCTCGGTGTCGCTGTGGCGGAAGAAGCCATCGAAATAGGCCCAGAACCAGGCCACGAAGAACATGATCTCCGAGGCAATGAACAGCATCATGCCATAGCGATGGTGCATCTGCACCACCGGGGTGTGATCGACGCCGTTATTGGCTTCCTTGATCACATCGCTCCACCAGGCATAAAAAGTGTAGAGTACGCCGGCGAGACCGATGAAGAAGACCCACGGGGTCCAATGGTGCATCCAGAAGACGCCACCCATGGCCATGATGAGCGTGGCGACCGAGCCGACAAACGGCCACGGGCTCGGCTCTACCATGTGATAGTCGTGATTTTTGGCTATCGCGGCCATGTTCAGCTTCCCTCGTTAACTGGGTAGAATGTGTAAGAGAGCGTCAGCTCTTTGATCGTATCGAGTTCCGGGTTCTGGTCCAGATCGGGATCGACGAAAAACACGATCGGCATCTGCACGGTTTCACCCGGCTGCAGCGTCTGCTCGGTGAAGCAGAAGCACTCGATCTTGTTGAAATAGACGCCTGCCCGTTCGGGCGAGACGTTGAAGACCGCCTGCCCGGTGACCGGGTGATCGGAATGGTTGGTGGCCGTGAAATTGACCGTATCGACGTTGCCGATATCGTCGGTCATCGGCTTGGACGGGATCACGGTCCAGTTCAGGCCGCTATCGATATTGCTGTCGAAGCGCACCGTCATCGGGCGGGCGATGACGCCCTTGGGATTGCCCGTCGCGTTCTGGGTGGTGCCGCCATAGCCGGTGGCCTGGCAGAACATCTGGTAGAGCGGCACCGCCGCATAGGCGACACCGACCATGCCCGCCACGACGGTCAGGCAAATGAAGCCGACGCGCTGGTTGCGGCGCATCTGCGGGGTAACCGGCGGAAGCGTGGTGGTGCCCATCAGATCGCCCGGTCGAACAAAGCGGGACCCATCTTGATGATGGTCAGCACGTAAAAGGTGATGGCGAACAGGGCCAGCGCAACGCCCAGCGCGATCGAGCGGCGGCGGCGCACCTTGGCGCGCGCAGCTTCGATCTCAGGCGGATAGATGATGACTTCGCGGATTTCGTTTGGTGCGCTCATCCGATGACACTCCCGAAGCGCGTCAGCAGATTGTCGATCAACAGCGCGAGGAACACGATGAAAAGATAGCTCAGCGAATAGGTGAACAGCGTCCGCGCGGCCTTGCGCATCGGCACGCCATCGCCGGAACGGTAGAGCTTGACGGCGAAATAGAGGAACCCGGCGTCGGTCAGCACCGCGACCACGCTATAAACCAGGCCCGACAGGCCAAGCAGGCTGGGCAAGAGGCCGGCGGCGGCGAGCAGTACCGAATAGACCAGGATCTGCAGCTTGGTGGAGGCTTCGCCCTTGACGTTGGGCATCATCGGAATGCCGGCAGCGCCATAATCGGACTGCTTATAGAGCGCCAGCGCCCAGAAATGGGGCGGGGTCCACAGAAAGATGATGAGGAACAGCGCCACGCTCTGCATGGTGATGGTGCCGTTGACGGCGGCCCAGCCCACCATGGGCGGGAAGGCTCCGGCCGCGCCACCGATGACGATGTTCTGCGGCGTCGAGCGCTTGAGCCACATCGTATAGATGACGGCATAAAACAGGATGGTGAAGGCGAGGAAGGCGCCGGCGACCCAATTGGTCGCCAGGCCCAGCAGCGTCACCGAGAACACCGACAGCACAAGGCCGAAGACCAGTGCCTCCTGCCCGGAGATGCGGCCGGCGGGAATGGGCCGGTTGACGGTGCGGCTCATGATGGCGTCGATATCGGCATCGTACCACATATTGAGCGCCCCCGAGGCGCCGGCGCCGATGGCGATGCACAGAATGGCGATGCAGGCGACGATGGGATTGATGGCGCCGGGCGCCACCACGAGACCGACAATGGCGGTAAACACGACCAGCGACATGACGCGCGGCTTCAGCAGCGCGAAGTAGTCTTCTACCCGCGCCTCCCCCGTCATGACGGGCATGCTGCCGCTATTGTCGATATATGCCACGCATCTTGCCTTGGTTGGGCGGGCCGCCACCGGCGGCCCGTTAAGTCTTAGTGAGCGTTGGTCGAGTCGATCTTGGGGAGCGTCGAGAACTGGTGGAACGGCGGAGGCGAACTCAGCGTCCATTCCAGCGTCGTCGCGCCATCGCCCCAAGGGCTGTCACCAGCCGGACGCTTTTTCCGGAAGGCTTCCCAGGTGGCGTAGAAGAAGATCACCATGGCCACGAACGTGATGTAGTAGCCGATCGAGGAGACGCGGTTCCACATGCCGAAGGCATCGGGGTAATCGATGTAGCGGCGTGGCATGCCGGCAAGGCCGAGGAAATGCTGGGGGAAGAACACCAGGTTCACGCCGATGAACATGATCCAGAAATGCAGCTTGCCCAGGGTCTCGTTGTAGAGGTAGCCGAACATCTTGGGGAACCAGTAGTACCAGCCGGCAAACAGCGAGAACACGGCGCCCAGTGACAGCACGTAGTGGAAATGGGCCACCACGTAATAGGTATCGTGCAGCATCCGGTCGGCACCGGCATTGGCCAGCACCACGCCCGTCACACCGCCGACGGTGAACAGGAAGATGAAGCCGATGGCCCACAGCATGGGCGTCTTGAAAGAGATGGAGCCGCCCCACATGGTGGCGATCCACGAGAAGATCTTCACACCGGTCGGCACCGCGATGACCATGGTGGCGGCAACGAAGTAGCGCTGCACGTCAAGGCTGAGGCCCGTCGTGTACATATGGTGGGCCCACACCACGAAGCCGACGAAGCCGATCGCGACCATAGCATAGGCCATGGCGAGATAGCCGAACACGGGCTTGCGCGAGAAGGTGGAGATGATGTGGCTGACGATGCCGAAGCCCGGCAGGATCATGATGTACACTTCAGGATGCCCGAAGAACCAGAACAGATGCTGGAACAGCACCGGATCGCCGCCCTGGTCGGGCTTGAAGAAGGACGTACCGAAATTGCGGTCGGTCAGCAGCATGGTGATGCCGCCTGCGAGCACCGGCAGCGCCAGCAGCAGCAGAAAGGCGGTGACCAGGATGGACCACGCGAACAGCGGCATCTTGTGGATGGTCATGCCGGGAGCGCGCATGTTGAAGATGGTGGTGATCAGGTTGATCGCACCCAGGATCGAGGAGATACCGGCAACGTGCAGCGCCAGGATGGCGAAATCCATCGCGGGGCCAGGCTGGCCGGTGGTCGAGAGCGGGGGATAAATGGTCCAGCCGCCGCCGGTGCCATTCATGTTGGCGCCATCGGGACCGGCAAAGAAGAAGCTCATCAACAGCAGGATGAATGCCGGCGGCAGCAGCCAGAAGGCGACGTTGTTGATGCGCGGGAAAGCGGTATCGGGCGCACCGATCATCAGGGGCGCAAAATAGTTGCCGAAGCCGCCGACGGTGGCGGGCATGACGGCAAAGAAGATCATGATCAGCGCATGGGCGGTGGTGAACACATTGTACATGTGCTTGCCGGCGTCGACCGCCGCATCGCCTTCAGCACCATAGACCATGGCAGCCAGGCCATGGAAAATCTGGATGCCAGGCTCCTGCAGCTCCATGCGCATGAAACCTGACAGGATACCACCCACGACCCCCGCGAAAATCGCGAAGATCAGGTACATCATACCGATGTCCTTGTGGTTGGTCGAATAGACGAAGCGCCGCCAGCCGGTCGGGGTGGGGTGGTCATGCGCGCCAGCGTGATCGTGGCCGGTTGCATGCGCTTGAAGATGAGTAGTGTCGGCCATGGCTGAAGTCCCCTAACCCTTATTCTTAATGCACTGCTGCGAGGGTAGCATTGGCGGTTGCATAATCGCCGCTGCTTTCGAACGCCGCCATGAATGCGGTAAATTCTTCCTTGGTCACCACGCGCACCGCGATGGGCATGAAGGCGTGGTTCTGGCCGCAAAGCTCGGAACACTGGCCGTAGAAAATGCCGGTTTCGCGCGAGTTGAACCAAGTCTCGTTGAGGCGGCCCGGCACGGCGTCGATCTTGACGCCGAACGAAGGCACCGCGAAAGCGTGGATCACGCCGCTCGGATCGGCCGTGATCTGCAGGCGGACAGTGGTGTTGACCGGCACGACCAGCTCGTTATCGACGGCCAGCAGGCGCGGCTGGTTTGGCTTGAGCGCCAGGCGGTCGGTGCCGTCCTTGCTGGTCTCGCTCAGGATATTGGACGAGAAGCTCTTGCCCTGGTCGACATATTCATAATCCCAATACCATTGCTGGCCGGTCGCCTTGATCGTCAGCTCGGGCGCGGGAACATCGACGTCGCCGAACGAGAAGATATCAGCGCCCAGATATTTGCGCTGCCCGTCCGGAACCGTCAGCTGATCCGACAGCACCCCGAAGGAGGGGACGGAAATGACGATCAACACGATGATCGGCAGCACGGTCCACAGGATTTCCACCAGCGTATTGTGGGTGGTCTTGGAGGGGACCGGATTGGCCTTGGCATTGAAGCGAACGGCCACCACGATCAGCAGCACCAGAACCAGCAGCACGATGGCTGAAATGGTCCACATCAGGATGCCGTTATGGAAGGTGGTGATGGAGTCCATGATCGGCGTCACTGAACGCTGGAACTGGAACTCACCGGGCACCGAGTGACCGATCGGCTCGGGCGCCGTCTCCTGGGCCCATGCCATGGCGGGCGCAAATGCCAGCGCGGCGGCCGCTACGGCTCCCAAACGCCTCTTGAACTGTCCGGTCACCGAAAACCCCCTATAGACTGCCATTGGTGTGCGGCGCCAGGATTGAGGGGTAAAGTGCGGCATAGCAAACGCCGCCCCGACTCAACCTCGGAGCGCTAAACTCAATTCCGAGCTAAATCACATCGCCGAAGCCAAGTCCATTCTGCCAATGGGGCATCCCATGCGTCATAATGCGCCCTCCCCTTGAAAAAAGCCTCACCCTTGCCGCACTTTGCGGCCCATATCGCCGATAAACCGGGCTTGGTTGACAGGGCAAGGCACCTGTCGGAAACAGAGAACAGTCCTCGCGCTTGCGCGATTCGACGGGAGAATTGATCGAGTGAAGGCGATTTTGAAGCGCAATCTGGTTCTGGCCGCACTGAGCGCGACGGTCTTGACGCTTGCCGGGGGCGCTGCCCTTGGCCAGGGCGTGGTGCGGGCGCAGTTCGGCGACTGGCAGATGAGTTGCGATACGCCTCCGGGCGCCAGCTTCGAGCAATGCGCCATCATCCAGAACGTGATGGCCGAGGACCAGCCCAATGTGGGGCTGTCGGTCATCGTGTTGAAAACCGCCGATCAGCAGGCCCGCCTGCTGCGGGTGCTGGCGCCGCTCGGCGTGCTGCTGCCCAATGGGCTGGGCCTCAATATCGATGGCAAGGACATGGGCCGCGTGGCCTTCGTGCGCTGCCTGCCCAATGGCTGCGTCGCCGAGGTCGTACTCGACGACAAGATGATCGACACGTTGTCCACCGGGAAGGATGCCATTTTCGTGGTGTTCAAGACCCCCGAGGAAGGCATCGGCATTCCGGTGTCGCTCAACGGCTTCAAGGACGGGTTCGCCCAACTGCCCTGATCGCGAGGTAATCCCGATGGAAGAGGAAAGACGCGCAGTCATCCGCCACCGCACGCTCAAGGGCGCGCGGATTGTCGTCAATGAGGGGTTTTCTACCTATCAATGCACGGTGCGGAATTTTTCCCCCGCAGGCGCGCAACTGCGTGTCACCAGCATCATCGGCATCCCCGACAATTTCGAGCTGCTGCTGGATGACAAGCAGAGCTTCAATTGCACAGTGATATGGCGGCGCGAGACCGAGCTGGGCGTGAGTTTTGGCTGAGAGGCGGCGCAGTTTGGCCGAACCGATCGCGGGCTCTAGGTTTTTGTAGTCGCAAACCTATTTGCGAAATCCGACGCCACCTTTTCGTTGCTTGCCCTAGGTGAACTACCAGCCGTCACCCTTCCCCTTGAGGGGGAGGGTTCAATTTGGGCTAGGACTGATCGCCATTCAATTTACCACTGGGCATTGAGAGCCGCGATCTGCCTCCCTCCCCCTTGAGGGGAGGGATTGAGGGTGGGGGTTCTGAACCATCAAGGGGCTCATCCAGAGGTATGGGCTTCATTGAAAGCCTGGAACCCCCACCCCATCCCTCCCCTCAAGGGGGAGGGGGCCGATCCGGGCTCCCAAAAATCATGGCAAACTTGAATGTCGATTCAACCTGTGTTCGCGGGAATCACCCCACCCTCAATCCCTCCCCTCAAGGGGAGGGAGGCTATCGCCGATGGATCAAGGCCAAAGCCTCCAAAGGGAGAGGATCGGATTGAGGCTCCACATCGACAGTGCCAACTGAACGTCGGCTGCCCCCCAAAACAAAAAAGCCGGACAAGCGCGAGGCGCCCATCCGGCAAGCCATCAGGAAAGGCCGGTGGCAAAACCGGCCGGGAGATGGCACGAGCGATCCGAAAGGACAATTCATGCCAACGAGGGGCACATGGCCGTAAGCCATAGGCAATTTCAAGCGCGACTAAAGCCGGAGTGGCCTAGTCCTAAAGTTGGTGGGCGCAGCTTTCGTCAAAAAAGTGGCATCCCCTATGCTGCGACATCAAAGCGCACTCCGATCACGCCCTGCCCCGCCTGGATCGCTGACGGCGGCTGCAAGGCACCAGTTCAAAGCCGGGCCTTGGCGCTGCGCGCGGCGGTCAGTTTGCGGCCGGCCTCAGTGGCGTTCAGACGCACCGCTTCCAACACGTCCTGACGATCGATACCGAGGTCGTTAAGCCGATGGTGATCGAGTTCGAGCAAGGCTGCCAGCGCAGTCCGGCGGGCACGCGCAGCTTGGGCTTTGGCAAGCCAGCAGGCGAACATGGCAAAGGGACTGACGGGCATGGCGGCCGCGCGGGGCCGCTCGCCATAAAGCGAGAGAGCCATGGGAAGTCTCCAGAATGTGGTTTTGCCGGGGAGCGGCGGGGTTCAGCACCGTCTTGGCGCCGATGACTAATGGGATAACGCTCTGGACATCCATTCGTCTAACAAATAGATTTCATCTAATCGATCAATTTCAGTGATGGGATAATCCGATGAGCGCCCCCCTCGATCTGGACCAGTTGCAGAGCTTTTGCGCGATTGCCGATTGCGGCAGCTTTACCGAAGCGGCGCGGCGGGTGAACAAGACCCAGTCGGCGGTATCGATGCAGATCAAGCGCCTGGAGGAGCGTCTCGGCCACCCGCTTTTGACGCGGGACGGGCGCAGCGTGTCGCTGACCCAGCATGGCGAAGTGCTGTATGCCCGCGCGCGAAAAATGCTGCGCACCAATGCCGAAATCATGGACCATTTTTCCGAGGGGGATCTCGCAGGTTCGATCCGCTTCGGCGTACCGGACGATTATGCGGTGCGGCTGTTGCCAGTGATTCTATCGAGCTTCCAGCGCACCCATCCCAAGATCGCCGTCGATGTGGCCTGCATGGCCTCCGAGCAATTGCTGGATGGCATGAAGGCGGGGAAATACGATTTGATCGTCTTCACCCAGGGCACGGACCAGAATTTCGGCGAGTTGTTCCGTACCGAAAAGATGTTCTGGGTTGCCAGCCATGGCGGACGGGCGATGGCGAGCGAGCCAATGCCGCTGGCCAGCGGATCGCAGACCTGCATCTGGCGGGTCGATGCCGTGGAGGCGCTTAACCGCGTCGGCAAGGATTACCGCATCGCCTATACATCCTCGAACGCCACGGCGATTTCGAGCGCGGTGCTGTCGGACCTGGCCGTGGGGTTTTTGCCGGAAAGCGCATTGCAGCCGGGCATGCGCGTGTTGGGCGAAGAGCATGGCCTGCCCCGGCTGGGCGATGCACAAATCGCGCTGATGCGCGGCAGCCACGCCTATGGCGGGATTTACGACGTGCTGGCCAATCACATCGTGCAGTCCATGGGCAATCTGGATACGCGCGTGCCGCTGGCGGATGCGGCGGAGTAAGTTTCCTTTTTTCTTCTCCCCATCGGGGAGAAGGTGGCGCGCAGCGCCGGATGAGGGGGTGCTGCGGGCTGCTCGAAGGGCTGGGCTCGTGGAGAGATACCCCCTCACCCGCCCTTCCGGCGACCTCTCCCCGATGAGGAGAGGAATAAGAATCAAATCTCCGCGGCCTTGAATATCCGCGTCAAATCGCCATTCCACTCGCCGCGATACAAATCCAGCCACCGCTCAGCCGGCGACTTGGCGAGGCGGATGGTTTCTTCCAGTGGGGCGAGGTGGATGGTTTCGTCCTTGCCCTCGGCATTGCGGATGCCGCGGCGGACGAGGCCCGCTTCGGCGATCCCCACGGCCTGGGCGGCGATATCGTAGAGGTTGGAGCGATCGAACGGCGTCGTCAAGGCCCAGCTTGGGCACTTCGCGGCGCATGGCTTCGCGCTGCTGGTTGGTCCACGGCTTGATCATCTCATAGGCCGCTTCGAGCGAAATTTCGTCATAGAGCAGCCCGACCCAGAAGGCCGAGAGCGCCGTCACCGATTTTTCGTCGCCCATATCGGCGCCGCGCATTTCGAGGAACTGCTTGAGGCGCACTTCGGGAAACAGGGTGGAAAGGTGGTCTTCCCAATCCTTGATGGTGGGCTTTTCGCCCGGCAATTGCGGCAGTTCGCCCTTGAGGAAAGCGCGGAAGCTCTCGCCGGCGGCGTTGATGTATTTGTGGTCGCGGATGACGAAATACATCGGCACGTCGAGGGCATAGTCGGCATATTGCTCGAAGCCAAAACCTTCTTCAAAGGCGAAGGGCAGCATGCCGGTGCGGGCATTGTCGGTATTGAGCCAGATATGGCTGCGGAAGCTCTGGTAGCCGCTGTCCTTGCCCTCCGAGAAGGGTGAATTGGCGAACAGGGCCGTGGCCACCGGCTGCAGCGCCACGGCGACGCGCAGCTTCTTGACCATGTCGGCTTCGGAGGAGAAATCGAGATTAGTCTGCACGGTGCAGGAGCGGAACATCATCGATGTGCCCAGCGTGCCGACCTTTTCCATGTATGGCTTCATGATGCCGTAGCGCGATTTCGGCATGGCCGGGATTTCGCTGACCGACCAGATCGGCGTCACGCCCAACCCAAGAAAATGGATATCCAGCGGCGCGCCAACTTCCTTGGCGATACGGATATGCTCTTCGGTCTCGGCCGCAGTGCGCGTGCAAATCCTTTTGCGGGGCGCCCGACAGTTCGAACTGCCCGCCCGGCTCCAGCGAGATGCCGCCGGCGACCTCGTTATTGCGAAGCCCGATGGGGTTTTCGCCATCGTAGAAGGGCTCCCAGCCGGTGCGCGCTTCGACGCCCTTGAGCAGAGCATGAATGCCATCGGGACCGTCATAGGCCACTGGCCGCAGCGGATTGGTATGGAAGACGTGCTTTTCGTGCTCGGTGCCGATGCGCCAGTCGGCTGCGGGCTTTTGGCCCTTGGCCATGGCCTCGATCAGGTCGGTGCGCGATTCGATGGGGGGAGAGTAGCTGTCGGCGCCGGCCATAAAGTCCTCTGAGGCTGAGGGGTCAGGAGTGGGCGCGAACATAGCGTCCGCTCGCATGAAAGCAATCGCCTTTTATCGCCAATCGCCGATGATTGCCTGAATCACCGCCAAGGCGGCCACGGCGGCGGTATCGGCACGCAGGATTCGCGGGCCTAAACTGACTGGGATCACAAAGGGTTGCGCGCGCAATTGGGTGCGTTCCTCATCGGAAAAGCCGCCTTCGGGGCCGATCAACAGGCCGATGGAATTGCCCCGCAGCGCCGCAATGGCCTCTACCGGGGAGGCGGAAGCGGCGCTTTCATCGGCCACGATCAGCTTGCGGGCGCCCTGCGTCGGCGGTCCAGCCGGAGAGCAGATTGGCCAGCGTGATCTCCTGGCGCCACCAGCGGAACGCTGAGCACTTCGCATTGTTCGGCCGCCTCGATGGCATTGGCCACCAGCTTTTCATGCTTGAGGCGGCTGACCTGGGTGAACTTGGTGAGCACGGGCGCAATAGTGCCGGCGCCCATTTCGGTGGCTTTCTGGATCACATAATCCAGCCGTTCGGTCTTGAGCGGGGCGAAGCCATACCAGAGGTCGGAAACGGGTGTTTGGGCTGCGACCTGCTCCACGGTTTCCAGCGTGACGGATTTTTTGGAGTCACTGGTCAGGCGGCTGAGCCAGGCCCCATCGCGGCCGTTGAACAGCACGACCTCGTCGCCGACACTCTTGCGCAGCACCGCGGCGAGATAGAGCGATTGCTCCTTGCCTAGGGCGATGGAGGCGCCCGCCCCGAGATCGGGCTCGATATAAAGGCGCGGCAGGGAGGCGTGGGTGCGGGGCATGATCTGGGTGCTTTCCCTTCTCCCCTTGCGGGAGAAGGTGCCCCGAAGGGGCGGATGAGGGGTTTGCGAGCCACCATAACCACTGTATGCGTCGAGAGAACCCCTCACCCTGATTTTCTGCTGAACGCAGAAAATCTGTCCCTCTCCCGCAAGGGGAGAGGGAAGAGGCCTACCGAGTCATTCCCACGAATGGGCACATCATGGCCGACACCAGTCAAACCCCTCCCCCGGCCGGCAAGGTCGCCGATGCACACAGCACCAATTGGGTGGATCGCTATGCCCCCGACTGGCTCAAGCCCTATGCGCGGCTGGCGCGCTGGGACCGGCCGATCGGCTTTTGGTTGCTGTTCTGGCCCTGCGCATTCAGCCTGTCGCTGGCTGCCGTCGCCAATCCGGCGCACGGTTTCGACTGGCGCGCGGTCATCCTGATGCTGGCCGGTGCGGTGCTGATGCGCGGCGCGGGCTGCACCTTCAACGATGTCGTCGATCGCGATATCGACGAAAAGGTCGCCCGCACCCGCTCGCGCCCGATTCCATCGGGCCAGGTGACGACGCGGCAGGCGTTCTCCTTCCTCGTCGGGCAGGGCATTGTCGGCTTTCTCATCCTGCTGCAGTTCAACCACTTCACCCTCATTCTGGGCGTGGCGTCGCTGGTGCTGGTGGTGATCTATCCGTTCATGAAGCGCATCACCTGGTGGCCGCAGGCCTTTCTGGGCCTCGCGTTCTCCTATGGGGCGCTGGTGGGCTGGAGTTCGCAGGCCGGCGGGCTGTCGCTGGCGCCGCTGTTTTTGTATTTCGGCTGCATCGCCTGGGTGATCGGCTATGACACCATCTATGCGCTGCAGGATATCGAGGACGATGCGCTGATCGGCGTCAAATCCACCGCCCGCCTGTTCGGCAGCCGCACAAGGATGCTGGTGGGGGTGTTTTACGGCATCGCCTATGTGCTGTGGCTGGTGGCGGGCGTGCTGGCCGGCGGGGGACTGATTTTCGCGGGATTGTCGCTGGTTACGGCTGGGCTGCTGGCCTGGCAGGTGCAGACGCTCGACAATGACGTTCCGGGCAATGCGCTGTCCCGGTTCCAATCGAACAATCTGGTGGGCATCGCGCTGTCGCTGGCGCTGCTGGCGGAATGGGTTTGGTAGAACGCCAAAACCGGCCCCGAGGGACCGGCTTAGCTTGCTTTGGAGGCAAATCGGGGAGGCGATGCAGCGCCGCTCCGGAATAACTGATCAGGCTTCCTGGCCGGGCTTGCGGCGGTTGAGGAAGCGCGGGCGGCGGTTGGCATCGGCGGCCATCTTGCGGCGGGCTGCCGAGGAGCCGAGGGCCACGCCATCGACCTGCTGCGAATAAGGCAGGTATTGGCCATCGCCGGCCTTGATGAACAGCGGCAAACGGAGCTTGCGGCCCCAGTTCTGCCATTCGGCGACGACGTTGTGATTGCCGATTTCTTCGAACACGCGATAATTCAGCTCGCTATCGCCATGCACCAGCTCGATGGAGGAGCTGAGCACGCCCTCCTCGGAAATGGTGGTGGCCACCGCGATGCCGATGAATTCATCGATCGGCACCTTGATCTTGATGGCAACGCCGCTCTTTTCGAGCTGCTTGCGCACCGTCACGGTCTTGACCGGCTCCTTGGGTCCATTGTCATTGGACGCCAAGAAACGCTTTTCGATCACTGTCGGCTTGCCGAATGCCAGTATGACCGCTGCGCCTTCCACTCCTACGCCATGAACCATTTTCGTCTGCCTTCCTGTCAACTTCGAGAACTTGTCGGCGTTCTCTTTCGTGGGGCCACCATAGCGCGTCCCCTTACCTGCCCCCTTAATCGGTTCGGTTAAGTTTATGTTGTTTTCCGAGAGGGTTAGCAGGGTCTAACCAGGTGTAGGAAGCAATTAACCGGGTGTTTTGCGGGGGTGTTAACCAGCACATTTTCGTAAGTGACTGTCACCGCACGCCCCTTCCCTCCGTTCGTGTGAGAGAGGGTGCCCTAAGGGTGGGTAAAGGAGTTTTTTAACCATTCCAGCCCCTTACGCGCCTTCTTCGCCACGAGGAAAGAAACAAGATTTAGGGGACTGGCGGCGACTTGATCGGGCTGCCCTTGTCCAAAGCCCGGCGCACGCCTAAAAGCGCGCATAATGACCAAGCCGCCCACCACCGCCAACGAGGACCTCGAACTGCTCCGCTCTTGCGCGGTGGCGGCGGGGATCATCGCCAGCAGCTATTTCCGGCGTGAACTCAAGACCTGGACCAAGGAGAATGCCTCCCCGGTGAGCGAGGCCGATATCGTGGTCGACCGCTATCTGGCGGCAACCCTGCTGGCTGCGCGGCCCGATTATGGCTGGCTCAGCGAGGAGACCGTCGACAATCCCTCGCGCCTCTCCTGCACACGCGTCTTCGTGGTCGATCCGATCGATGGCACGCGCGGCTTCATTGCCGGCGAGGATAGCTGGACGGTGTGTCTGGCCGTGGTGGAGAATGGCGTGCCGATTGCCGGCGTTGTCTATGCGCCGGCCCGCAATGAACTCTATGACGCCGTCAAAGACGGCGGCGCGCGGCTCAATGCCGAGCCGCTGGTGCGCCGCCGCCGGCTGGGCTCGGCGCCACTGATTCCGGCGCCGGGCGCGGTGCATCAGGAGATGCAGGCATCCGGGCTGGATTATGTGCGCGGCCCCGCCTATCCGTCGCTGGCCTATCGGCTGGTGCAGGTGGCGACTGGCAAGCTGGATGCGGCGGTATCGCGGCGCGGCTCCCAGGATTGGGATATCGCGGCGGCGGCGCTGATCCTCGATGAATCCGGGATCGGCTTTGCCGATGTATGCGCCGGGTTTCCGCGCTTCAACAAGAAAGATGTTCGCCACGGTGCGCTTGCGGCGCTCGGCGACATGAGCCTACAACCCTTGGTGCATGCGGCGCTGATCAAGGTGTATGGATGCCCGTCGGACGCCCCGGCAGAGCAGGCTTTGACCCCCAAGGAACGGACGACAGAGAATGGCCACTGATTCACCCAAACAATTGCTCCACCTCGTCATCGGGGGCGAACTGTCGAGCATCGAGGACGTGACTTTTACCGACCTCAACGCCGTCGATATCGTTGGGCTATATCCCAACTATGCCAGCGCCTATACGGTGTGGAAGCAGAAGGCGCAGATGACGGTGGACAGTGCGCAGACGCGGTATTTCATCGTGCACCTGCACCGGCTGCTGGATCCTGAAACGCATAAGGAATAGGGCCATTGCGCCACACCCTCGTGGTTCGAGGCTCGCGAGATGCTCGCACCTCACCATGAAGGCTACTTAGAAATCCAGCCCCCAGTAGTCCTCATGGTGAGGCGGGAACGCAGCGACCCTCGAACCACGAGGGCGTGGCACAATGGCTAAGCCGCCACCAGCGCCTCGATAATCGCATTCACGGCGCCCGGCCCGCCGATACATTCCCGACCGATGCGACCCAGTTTCATGCGCTCGGTCGGCTCCGCCAGCAGACCGGCCAGCGCCTTGCTGACCGCGTCGGCTTCGCTGGGCACCACCACGCGGGCGTCGCCAAACAGGGTTTGCTCGTCGCGGAAGCGCGAGCGGCGGTCGCGGGCATTGACGAAGGTGATGGCGGGAATGCCCAGCCCGAGAGCCTGCACGGTGGCGGTGCCGGCTTGCGACAGCACGATATCGGACTCCGCCAGCAAATTGCCCATCGCCCCGCCGCGCGCCATGTGGATGGTCAGCGTGCCATCGGACAATTCGCCCAGATCGTCGGATTCGGCGCTCAGCGTGGGGGTGCGGCGCAGCCCGGCGGCCTTGGCCAGTTCTTCCACCTTGACGCCGCCTGCGACGGCCAGGAACACGTCTGGGCGCAGTGCGGCATCCAGCTTGCGCAATGCCGCCACTTGCAGCGTGAAACTTTCCGAGGTCAGGGCGCGGCTGCCGGGCAGCAGCGTCACCGCAAAGGATTGCTTGCGACGAGCCCGCGCGTCGTAATTGCCATGCGGGATGGTATCCATCATCACATTGCCGGCGCAGCGGGCATCGACGCCGATGGCGGTCAGGGATGATGCCAGATTGTCCGAGCGGCAGAACACGGTTTTGCAGGTCTGCTTGATGGCCCAGCGCTCCAGCCCCGAATAGAGCCGCGCCGCGCCGGTCTTATAAACATCGAGATAGAACAGGTCGCGATAGCCGGTGGCGAGGCACGCCAGCACGCCGACCATGTCGCCGACCACTACCACCCGGTCGTACTTGCCGCGCACCCGGCGCAGGAATTGCAATGCCGGAGGCACAGTCTTGAGCCCGCCGGTGGCGATATCGCGCTGCAGCGACCCCTTGACGTTTCGCCAGCCTTCTGAGGCCAGGGTGGCGCGCGGCCCCACCAGCGGACAGGCGCCGGTATAGGCATTGCCGGCCCCGATCATCGGATAGGCCTCGATGGACATGGTCCTGGGCATTTGCCGCACGATGGCGGCCGCAATCGCGTCCTCGCCATGGCCATTGGAAATGAACAGATAGCGGAGGGGCGCGGAGGCTAAAGCCACGTCAGTTCCCGCGGCCGAAGCGTTCGAGCGCCTCATTGGCGACCACCGCGTCGGCATAGGCCTCCTGGCGGTCGACGCTCCAATAGAACAGTTCATCGAGCGGAATGGTTTTGCCGGTGATAGCGCAGCGCACGAAAGTGCCCGGCTTGATCACCACATAGTCGCCGTCCAGGTAGCGGATCACCGCTTCAGCGGGGGTGAAACCCTTGTCGAAAATGTTCATGGCACAAATCCTTGCTGGCCATGGATATAGCGCTCAATCGGTCACGTCAAAAGAGGCTTTCCTGCGGATCGTTACCGCTTGCCGACCGGCTCTTTTTCTTTGGCGCAACATGGGCGCCGGTGACCAGCACCGGCACCATCTCATCATTGGCAAAGCGGATGGTCAGCGGATCGCCGGCATCCAGCCCCTGCTTGGTGCGCACCAACTGCCCTTCGCCGTCCGTGACGATGGCAAAACCGCGTGCCAGCACGCTTTCATAGCCCACCGAGGCGAGCAGCTTGCCCGCCTGATCCAGTGCCGAACGCCGCTGCAGCAGGCTGGTTCCAAAGCCGGCGCGCAATCGGCTTGCCAGCGGCGCCAACTGGGTCTGCGAATGACGTAGCTCGGCCTTGAGGGCATTGGGCGACAGTTTTGGGCCGATGGCAGCCAGCAAGGCCACTTTGCGCTCCACCAGCCGCTTGGCCGATGGCAGCAGCCGTTCGGCGCGGGGATCGAAGGTCAGCCGAGCCCGGTCCACGGTCTTGCGCAGGCCGGTTTCGGAACGGGTGGAGATGTTTTGCAGGCGCTGGGCCAGTTCGTGGTTGCGCTGGCGCAATACCTGCGGGCCCAGCCGCGGCTCGATGCGGGAAAACTGCACGCGCTGGCGCTGCACCGAGTGGCGCAGGCCGGAAAGGAGGTTGGTGGCGGCATGATCGAGCCGCTGGCGTTGCGTGGCCACCAGATCGCTGGGGCGCGGCAGGCCGGCAGCCGCCGCCCGCAGCCGGTCGCGGGCAGTGCCGGAAATGCGCCGTGCCGCCTGGCGCTGGCGCGAGCCGAGATCGTCGACATAGGCGATGAGCTCACTGCGGACCGGCACGGCAGCCTCGGCGGCGGCGGTCGGCGTAGGCGCGCGCATGTCGGAGGCGTAGTCGATCAGGGTCGTATCGGTTTCGTGGCCCACCGCCGAAATGATGGGAATGCCGCTGGCCGCCACCGCGCGGACCACGGCTTCCTCGTTGAAGCCCCAAAGGTCTTCGATGGAGCCGCCGCCGCGCGCCACGATCAGCAGGTCCGGGCGCGGAATGGGGCCATTGGGCAGCAGCGCGTTGAAGCCCTCGATGGCGTTGACCACTTCGGGCGCGCTGGTATCGCCCTGCACCCGCACCGGCCAGACCAGCACGTGGCTGGGGAAACGGTCGGCCAGGCGATGCAGGATATCGCGGATCACCGCTCCGGTCGGCGAGGTGATCACGCCGATGACGCGCGGCAGATAGGGCAGTTCGCGCTTGCGCTCGCGGTCGAACAGGCCCTCGGCCAGCAGTTTCTTGCGGCGCTCCTCCAGCAACGCCATCAGCGCGCCGGCGCCGGCGGGCTCGATATTGTCGATGACGATCTGGTATTTGGACGAGCGCGGGAAGGTGGTCAGCCGCCCGGTGGCGATGACTTCCAGCCCCTCTTCGGGCTTGAAGGCCAGCTTGGCGTAATTGCCCTTCCAGACCACCGCGTCCATCGACGCGTTTTCGTCTTTCAGCGTGAAATAGGCGTGACCGGACGAATGCTGCCCGCGAAACCCCGAGATTTCCCCGCGCACGCGGACATAGCCGAATTCCTCCTCGACCGTGCGTTTGACCGCCTGGGAGATTTCGGAAACGGTATATTCGGTGGCGTTGGTCAGGGTTTCAGCCATGAGAGTTTGTTGGCCCATGCGAGTGCATGCGTCAAGAGTGGCGGGGAGACTCCCCTATTCCTCTCCCCATCGGGGAGAGGGTGGCTCGCGAAGCGAGACGGGTGAGGGGGAATCGTGCCGCCGACCCAGGCTCCCGAGCAATCCATCGAATCCCCCTCATCCGGCGCTACGCGCCACCTTCTCCCCGATGGGGAGAAGAAAAAGGGCTCTTGCTCCCCCTCCCCCCTTATGGGACAGGGGTGACGACTGAGGATATGGAGCAAAAGCATGCGCGTATTGGTGATCGGTTCCGGCGGGCGCGAACACGCGCTGGCGTGGAAAATCGCGCAGTCGCCGCTGCTGACCAAGCTGTTCATCGCCCCCGGCAATGGCGGGACCGGCGCTGTGGCCGAGAATGTCGTCATGGATATCACCAACCACAAGGCGGTCACCGATTTCTGCAAGCTGATGGCCATCGACTTCGTCGTCGTCGGCCCCGATGCGCAGGTAGTGGCGGGCCTGGGCGATGATGTGCGCGCGGCTGGGTTCACCTGCTTCTGCCCGTCCAAGGCAGCGGGCCAGCTCGAAGGCTCCAAGGGCTTCACCAAGGCGCTATGCGACGAGATGGGCATTCCCACCGCCGCTTATGGGCGCTTCGACAACGAGGCGGCCGCCCTCGCCTATCTCTATGCCCATGGCGCGCCCATCGTGATCAAGGCCGATGGCCTGGCCGCCGGCAAGGGCGTGACCGTGGCGATGACTGTCGACGAAGCGGAGGAAGCCATCATCGATTGCTTCTCCGGGGCGTTTGGCGCTTCGGGCGCGGAAGTCGTCATCGAGGAGTTCATGGAGGGCGAGGAGGTCAGCCTGTTCGTGCTCTGCGACGGCGAGAACATCCTGCCGCTGACCACGGCGCAGGACCATAAGCGCGCCTTCGATGGCGATACCGGCCCCAATACCGGCGGCATGGGCGCCTATTCCCCTGCCCCAGTGATGACGCGTGAAATTTATGAACAAACGCTGGCGCAGGTCATCGAGCCGACGGTGCGTGGGCTGGCGGCGCGCGGCACGCCTTATCAGGGTGTGCTCTATGCCGGGCTGATGCTGACGGCCGACGGGCCCAAGCTGGTGGAATACAATGCCCGCTTCGGCGATCCGGAAACCCAGGTGATGATGATGCGCCTGCAATCGGACCTGCTGCAGCTGTTGCACTGGACCGCGACCGGCGATCTCAAGGGCCGCGATGTGGCGTGGAAGGATCAGTTTGCGCTGACCGTCATCCTCGCCACCAAGGGCTATCCGGGCGTCTATGCCAATGGCTCGGAAATCCACGGCGCCGATGGCCTCGATACCGTCGGATCTGCAGGTCTTCCATGCGGGAACGCGACGCGAGGGCGCGCGTTTACTCGCCAATGGCGGGCGTGTGTTGAATGTCACCGCGCTGGGCGCCGGCATCGAGGAAGCGCAGCGCCGTGCTTATGGGGCCGTGGAACAGATTGATTGGGCGAAGGTTTCTGCCGCCGAGACATCGGCTGGCGCGAAATCGCCCGTAAAGCCATCTGAACCCTTCGTAAACCTCGCGGGCCTACCCTATCTCGGAACTGTCTTTGACCGAACATCGGACGAGCGCAAACCGACCCCGCTGCAACAGCGGGGCCAGGCGCTGATCGCCCGCCTCCGGTCCAAGGGCAAGGAGCGGGGCATGGCAGAAACGGTTTCAGGTCCACGAATTGGCGTCGCCCTTGGCGGCGGCTCGGCGCGTGGGCTGACGCATATTCCCTATATCGAGGCGATGGACGAGCTGGGCCTGCGGCCGAGCGTAATTTCGGGCACTTCGATCGGCGCGCTGATCGGCGCCGGCTGGGCCTCCGGCATGAGCGGGGCGGAATTGCGCGAGCATTCCTATAACGTGCTGGGCACGATGCGCATCATCGCCGGCAAGCTGTGGGCGACGCAACTCCGCGGTATCGGCGGCATTCTCAAGAACGGCATTTCGATGCAGCTCGATGCCACCAGCATCGTCGATGCCTTCACCCCGCCCGGCTTTCCCGATGAGTTCAAAGATCTCAAGATCCCGCTTTACGTGGTGGCGACCGATTATCAATCCTGGCACCAGGTGGTGTTCAGCTCGGGCCATCTGCGGCCCGCCATTGCCGGCTCGATCGCCATTCCGAGCCTGTTCAAGCCGGTGGTTTATGCCAATCACATCCTGGTCGATGGCGGCGTGGTCAATCCGCTGCCGCTGGACCAGG
Source organism: uncultured Alphaproteobacteria bacterium (assembly GCA_963717095.1). Classification (GTDB taxonomy): domain Bacteria; phylum Pseudomonadota; class Alphaproteobacteria; order Rhizobiales; family Devosiaceae; genus Devosia. The sequence continues at coordinate 169,402 of CAVQVF010000005.1, read as the reverse complement.
CCGATATCGATACCGATTTCCTGATCGGCATCGACGTCAATGGCGATCCCTCCGAAGGCATCACCAAGACGGACCACAAGGCCATCGACATGTGGTTCGGCTCCGCCCAGATCATGATGCATTCGCTGACCGCGCATATGATGGCGGCCTATCCGCCCGATATGTATATCCGCCCCCATGTCGCCGCGTTCGGCGCCATGGAATTCTGGCGCGTCAAGGAAATCGTCGGCCGCGCGGAGCAGGAGAAAGAGCGCTTCAAGCGCATCCTCGACGCCAAGATCGAAGCCTGGATGGCCGATCAGCAGAAGGTCAAGGCGGGTTAGGCCTGTCAGTCCCCGCGCCGCGCCTGAAAAAATTCGCGCAGCAAGGTTGCTGAGCGTTCGGCGCTCAGCCCGCCAACGACTTCGGGCGCATGGTGGCAACTGGGCTGAGTGAACAACCGCACCCCATTTTCCACCGCACCGGCCTTGGTATCCTCAGCGCCGAAATATAGCCGCCGCAGCCGTACATGGGCGATGGCGCCGGCACACATGGCGCAGGGTTCGAGCGTCACATAGAGATCGCAGCCATCCAGCCGCCCGGTGCCGCGTTTCGTCAGCGCCGCGCGGATAGCCAGCATTTCGGCGTGAGCGGTTGGGTCGCCCAGCGTTTTCATGCGGTTGCGCTCGGCGGCAAGCACCACGCCATTTTCGATCACCACCGCCCCCACCGGCGCCTCGCCGTGGGCCGCCGCCTCTTCGGCGAGGGCCAGGGCAAGGTCCATGGGCGCGAGCGGGGTGGTCATGGCTGTATCAGGCGGCCGGGACGACCTGCGGATCGACATCGGCTGTGTAATCGACCCCGCCCAGGCCGAAGCCGAACAGCTTGAGGAATTCCTGGCGATAGCGCGGCAGGTCGGCCAGCGCCGGCAGGGTTTCGGTGGTCAGCAAGGCCCAACGCTTCTTGAGTTCGGCCTGAACGGTATCGGACAGTTCCCAATCATCGACCCGGACGCGGGCGGCCTCGTCGAGCGCGATATCGCCCTGCAACTTGACGCGGAACAGGCGGTCGATCTGCTCGATGGTGCCTTCGCCAATGCCCATTTCATCCATGACTTTGATGAGCAGGGTGCCGTAGAGCGGCACGACCGGAATGGCGGAGCTGGCCTGCGTCACCACGGCCTTGAGCGCCACGACATGGGCGGCGTGCTCACCGAACTGGGCACGGATAGCGGCAGCGGCACGATCGAGATCGGCCTTGGCCTTGCCCAGCGTGCCCTTGTGATAGATCGGCCAGGTCAATTCACTGCCCAGATAGGTGTAGTTGAGCGACTGGAAGCCATCGGCAAGCACGCCGGCTTCGGAAAGCGCCTTGATCCAGAGTTCCCAATCTTCTCCCCCCATGACCTTGACGGTCGCTGCGGCTTCTTCCTCGGTCGCGGGCTCGACGGAGATGAGCGACACTTCGCCGGTGCCGGTATTGAGCGTCTTGGAGGTTACCGCGCTGCCATAGGGCTTGATGGCGGAGCGATAGGTGACGCCGTCCACTGGATCGGTACGGACCGGGGAGGCAACCGAATAGACGATCAGGTCGACCTGGCCGAGATTGACCTTGATGGCGTCCACGGCCTGCGCCTTGATGGCGTCGGAAAAGGCATCGCCTTCAATCGTGATCGCGACGCGGCCGGCCGCCTGGGCGCGCTGCTCGAAGGCGCGGTTGTTGTACCAGCCGGCACTCGCCGTCTTGCCTTCCGCCGGGGGGCGCTCGAAGGAGACGCCCACGGTATCGGCATCGCTGCCGAAGGTGGTGACGATGCGCGAGGCCAGCCCGTAGCCGGTGGAGCAGCCAAGCACCAGCACGCGCTTGCGGCCCGATGGAATGGCGCCCTTGACCACCACATGGTCGATCTGGCGCTGGACATTGGTGGCGCAGCCGACCGGGTGGGCGGTGGTGCAGATAAAACCGCGAATTTTGGGTTCGATGATCAAGGCATGGCTCCGCAAAGGATTTGCGAATGCACATAGCAGACAGGTGGGCGCCTGTCACACCGGTGATGCCATGCGACCCTTTGAGGGTGGGGATTGTTGGAGCCAGATCGAAGGCAGCCCCCGCCTGGCCTGACCCACGCATGCCCCCATGCCTCCCTACACTCGGTGCCATACCGGCGCAGGCCGGGGTGACATCGTGGGTGTGGCATGATCCTGCCACGTCCTCGTGGTTCGAGGCTCGCTGCGCTCCCGCCTCACCATGAGGACTACTGGGAATGCGGTCTAAACTCTGTCGATCAGTAGCCCTCATGGTGAGGTGCGAGCCCTTGCGAGCCTCGAACCACGAGGGCGTGCCCCGATCTATCCGCTTGCCCGTCCCTCCCCCCTTGAGGGGAGGGTTCACTTTAGGCTGGTGTTTGTGGTGGACCCCCACCCCTGTCCCCTCCCCACAAGGGGGAGGGAGACCCTCTCAATCAATCTTAGCAACCGCAACCTTTGAGCAAGCGGTTCCTTCGTCTCCCTCCCCCTTGTGGGGAGGGGACAGGGGTGGGGGTTCTTAAAGGTTCAAAGTGAACACTCCCCCTTCAAGGGGGAGGGGAGCCAACCCGATCTATCCAATTAATCCCCACCCTCAAAACCCGCGCTATCCTCCACCCATCCCCACGCATCAACTGCGCGGTCGCGACGAACGGTCGGCGTGGGGGTACGGGGGTCGGGGTCGCCCGCCCAGATGTGCAGCACTGGTCCAACGAAAGCCATGTGCCGAGGACACTGCACTCAACCCGGATGCGATGGCGAGACCACGGTTTCACTACTCGCGGTCTACCCGCATAACGAGACCGTGGTCTCGCCATTGCCGCAGCCTAACCACAAACCGCCCGGCAGTCCCGCGCGGCAATTGGCGTTGCGCAATCGCGGGAACCCAGTCGGAAATCGCGCTCGCATACCCTATATTGCGGCCAAGGAGAATCGCCCTTGCCTATTCGCCAATTGCCCGAAGACCTGATCAACCGCATCGCTGCCGGCGAGGTGGTGGAGCGCCCTGCCAGCGTGGTCAAGGAACTGGTGGAAAATGCCGTGGATGCCGGCGCGGCGCGCGTGGTCGTCACCACGGCCATGGGCGGCAAGGGGCTGATCCGCATCGAGGATGATGGCCACGGCATGGATCGGGCCGACCTGCTGCTATCGGTGGAACGCCATGCCACCTCCAAGCTCAGCGCCGACGATCTCGACGATATCCGCACGCTGGGGTTTCGCGGCGAGGCGCTGGCCTCCATCGGTTCGGTAGCCGAACTCAGCGTGGCCTCACGCACTGTGGACGCCGAAAGCGGGCTGCGGATCGAGCTGCGGGGGGGCACAAGGCACGGGCCGGTGCCGCAGGCGATGAACCGGGGCACCATTGTCGAGGTGAAGAACCTGTTCGCCAATGTGCCGGCGCGGCTCAAATTCCTCAAGACCGACCGTGCCGAGGCCGGCGCCATCACCGATGTGGTCAAGCGGTTGGCGATGGCCAATCCGGGGGTGCATTTCGTGCTCAATGGCAGCGACCGCAGCCCCACCAACTGGCCTGCCGTCAATGGCGCGGGCGCGCTGGAGGCGCGGTTGTCCCAGGTGATGGGCGATGATTTCGCGCAGAACGCGGTGCAATTAGCGACGGCGCGGCACGGTGTGGTTGTGGCGGGGCTGGCGGGTCTCCCGACCTATACGCGGGCCAATTCGCTCAGCCAGTTCTATTTCGTCAATGGCCGCTCAGTGCGCGACAAGGTGCTGATCGGGGCAGTGCGCGCGGCCTATGCGGACTATACGTTCCGCGACCGCTTTCCCGTGATCGCGCTTTATCTGGCGGTCGATCCGGGCGAGGTGGATGTCAATGTGCACCCCGCCAAGGCGGAACTGCGCTTTCGAGATGCGGGAGCGGTGCGCGGCGCGGTGATCAGGGCGGTGGGCGAGGCGCTGGCAGCGGCCGGGTTCAAGGCCTCAACCAGCGTCGCCGACGATGTGCTGGGGGCGTTCACGGCCCCGGACTATCCAGCGCGGACGCCAGGCAGCGCCCCAGCGGGGGACTATCGCTGGACCAGTTCGATGCCTTCCGCCAGCGGTTATGAGCGGGTATCGGGGAGCGGCAGCGGCAATCCGTTTTCGCCCGGCTACGCCACTCAATCGGGTCTCGACGGTTTCACCGAGCCGAGCGCAAGGGTGGAAGAAATGTCCGAGGGCGGACCGGAGCTGGTCGAATTTCCGCTCGGCACGGCACGCGCCCAGATGTTCGACAATTTCATCATCGCCCAGAACGGCGAGGGCCTGCTGCTGATCGACCAGCACGCGGCACACGAACGGCTGGTCTATGAGCGGTTCAAGGCGCAGCTCGCCTCCGGCCCGGTCGCCAGCCAGGCGCAACTGATCCCGGTGATCATCGAACTGCCCGAGGAAGACTGCGCGAGGCTGGAAGAAGCCGCGCCGGAACTAGAGCGCTTCGGGCTCTATCTCGAACGCTTTGGCCCCCGCGCCATCGCCGTGCGCGAGACCCCTGCCCTTTTGGGCCAGACCGACATTTCGGGGCTGGTGCGCGACGTTGCCGATGGCCTGGCCGAATGGGAAACCAGCTCGGCCCTGCAAGACCGCATGGACGCCATCATCGGCCGCATGGCCTGCCATGGCTCGGTGCGTTCGGGGCGGCGCCTGCGGGTGGATGAAATGAACGCGCTATTGCGCGACATGGAAAATACCCCGCATTCCGGGCAGTGCATCCATGGGCGGCCCACTTATGTGGAATTGAAGAAGCGCGATATCGAGCGGTTGTTCGGGCGGAGTCGGTAAACGTATCATCTCTTGATACGATTTCTGTCGTGGGATAGTATCAGGAAGAGATACGCGAGGCCGCATTGATCGGATCGTTCAAAGGCAAATTCAGTGGGGCTGTGGCGTCAGGGCAATGTCCGAAGGGATTTCCCGCCGAACTGCTCCGCCCGGCACAACGGCGCCTGGCGGCGATCATCGCCGCAACGAATGTGATCGACCTGCGCGTACCGCCCGGCAATCGGCTGGAAGCGCTGACTGGCAACCGGAACGGGCAATATTCAATTCGGATCAACGATCAGTGGCGCATCTGCTTCCGCTGGATCGATGGCCGGGCCGAGGACGTTGAAATCATTGACTATCACTGAAGGAGCCAAGCCATGACAGTGAGGATCGTGCCCCCGGTTCACCCCGGCGAATATTTGCGCGAAGAACTGCTCAGCCCCCTCGGGCTGACGCCTTATGCGCTGGCCGGCAAACTTGGCATTCCCCGCACGCGCATCGAACGGCTGGTGCGGGAGGAAACCGGCCTGACCCCGGATACAGCCCTGCGGCTGGCCCGGTACTTTTCGATGACGCCGGAATTCTGGATCAATATGCAGGGCGTCTATGACCTGACGATCACCGAGATGGCCGCCAATGCGGACATCCAGGCGATCGAGCCGATGGTGCTGCCCGCAGTTTGAGCCCTACTGGAACACGCTCGCGCCGCGATCCGCTACGCCAACGAGGCTCCTGAAGCCGGCGAAGAGTTCGCGGCCCATGCCGTAATGCTGGGGGCGCAGGTCTTCGGTGGCGGGGGTGCGGGAGAGGAGTTCCTTTTCGTCGCCGAGGAAGGTCAGGGTGCCTTCATTGGCGTCGAGGCGGATCAGGTCTCCGTCGCGGATTTTGCTGATCGGGCCACCGTCCACGGCTTCGGGGGTCATATGGATGGCGGCAGGCACCTTGCCCGAAGCGCCGGACATGCGGCCATCGGTGAGCAGGGCGACCTTGAAGCCGCGATCCTGCAGCACGCCGAGCGCCGGGGTCAGCTTGTGCAGTTCGGGCATGCCGATGGCGCGGGGGCCGGAGAAGCGGACCACGGCGATCATGTCGCCATTGAGTTCGCCGGCCTTGAAAGCGGCCTGCAGGCCCTCCTGGCCGTGGAACACGCGGGCTGGGGCTTCGATGATGCGGTGCTCGGGTTTGACGGCAGAGACCTTGATCACCGAGCGGCCGAGATTGCCGGAGAGCAGCTTGAGGCCGCCCGAGGTTTGGAATGGGGTGGCGACGCCGGTCAACACCTTGGGCAGCGCCGATTCTTTCGGGCGAGGCTTCGAAGGTCAGCTTGTCCTCGATCAGCTTGGCTTCGACGGCATAGCCGGACAGGCCATTGCCCCAGACGGTCTTGACGTCCTCATGCAGATGGCCGCTGGCGAGCAGTTCCTGGATCAGGAAACCCATGCCGCCGGCGGCGTGGAAGTGGTTCACGTCGGCGACGCCATTGGGATAGACACGGGCCAGCAGAGGGGTCGCGTCGGAGAGGTCGCTCATGTCGTCCCAGGTGACATGCAGCCCGGCGGCGGCGGCGATGGCGATCAGGTGCATGGTATGATTGGTCGAGCCGCCAGTGGCGTGCAGGCCCACCAGACCATTGACGATGGACTTTTCGTCGATGACGTGGCCCACCGGGGTGTAGTCATTGCCCTGCGCCGTCAGCGACAGCGCGCGGCGGGTCGCTTCCTTGGTCAGGGCGTCGCGCAACGGCGTGCCCGGATTGACGAAGCTGGCGCCCGGCAGGTGCAGACCCATGATTTCCATCAGCATCTGATTGGAATTCGCAGTGCCGTAAAAGGTGCAGGTGCCGGCCGAATGGTAGGACTTGGATTCGGCCTCCAGCAGCTCGGCGCGCCCGACTTTGCCTTCCATATAGAGCTGGCGGATCTTGCTTTTTTCGTCGTTGGGCATGCCCGAGGGCATCGGCCCGGCGGGCACGAAGACGGCGGGGAGATGGCCGAAGGTCAGTGCGCCGATCAGCAAGCCCGGGACGATCTTGTCGCAGATGCCGAGATAGACGGCGGCGTCGAACATGTTGTGGCTGAGCGAAATGGCCGTCGCCATGGCGATCACGTCGCGCGAAAACAGCGACAGGTCCATGCCGGGCTGGCCTTGCGTCACCCCATCGCACATCGCGGGCACGCCGCCGGCGACCTGGGCGGTGGCGCCGATGGCGCGGGCCGCGTCCTTGATGATCTCGGGATAGAACTGATACGGCTGATGGGCGCTCAGCATGTCGTTATACGAGGTGACGATGCCCAGGTTCAGCGTCTTGTTGCCGGCGAGAGCTGCCTTTTCGGCGGGGGTGCAGGCGGCAAAGCCGTGGGCGAGATTGCCGCAGCTCAGGGTCGAGCGATAGACGCCGGCTTCCTTGGCGGAATCGAGGCGATTGAGATAATCGCGACGGCTATCGCGGCTGCGGGCGGCGATGCGGTCGGTGACATCCTGGATGGCTTGGCGAACAGACATTTTAGCTCCTTGGTGGAGCCTTTAGTGGCCGAAGCGGTCGATTGGGGATCGCGACGGGGACTATGGGCACCAGTAGACGGTTACAGTCTGGCCGGAGCGCAAGACGGCACGGATGGGCATGTCCTCTATGGGACCTTCACTCAATGCGGTGTCGAGAACGACGGCCTTTTCTTCCCCTTCGATATGAAGGTAGAGCCCATCCGTATTTAGCAGGTACGGAAGGGTAAGGGTAATGCGCGCCTCGCCGGCGCCGGGCGCGTGAATGGCAAGCGCCGGGCCGGGCGCCGACAGCGCCTGGGTCAGCGTATCGCCGCCGGGAAAGAACGAGGCGGTGTGCCCATCATTGCCCATGCCGAGAATGACCGCGGCGAAGGGTAGCGGAAGATTGGCGAGCGACGCATTGGTCTTGGCGACCAGTTCTGGCGTCGGCATGTCGCCGCCCGAATAGAGCGGCAGGAACCGGGCGATGGCCGCCGGACCCTGCAGCATGCGCTCATTGACCAGCAGCGCATTGGAACGGTCGCTCATCTCATCGACCCAGCGTTCATCGACCAGGGTGACGATGACCTTGGACCAGTCGATATCCTTGGTCTTGCCCAGCGCCTGGAAAAAGCGGCTGGGGGTCGAGCCACCGCTGACCGCGATCGCCGCCGTGCCGCGCTCCGCAATCGCGGTGCGAATGCGATCGGCGACCGACTCGGCCAATTCCTTGGCCAGGGTCGGCTTATCGGCGAAGCTACGGCGCTCGATGGTCATTAGTTGTCGCCTTCATACCAGGTGCGGCCGTCGCGCTCGATCAGGGCGATCGAGCCGGTCGGGCCCCAGGTGCCAGCCGTATAGGACTGGGTCGGTTCGGACGAATTGTCCCAGGCTTCGCGGATCGGATCGACCCATTTCCAGGCCGCTTCCAGCTCGTCGCGGCGCATGAACAGGGTCTGGTTGCCGCGAATCACGTCGAGCAGCAGGCGCTCATAGGCTTCGGGCGTGCGTTCGCTGAAGGTGGCGGCAAAGCTCAGGTTCAGCGGCACTTCGCGCAGGCGCATGCCGCCCGGGCCCGGATCCTTGATCATCATCATCATCTTGACGCCCTCGTCGGGCTGCAGGCGGATGATCAGCTTGTTGGCCTTGGGCGCGCCTTCGGCATGATCGAAAATCGAGTGTGGAATGGAGCGGAACTGAATGCAGATTTCCGAGACGCGGCTGGCCATGCGCTTGCCGGTGCGCAGGTAGAACGGCACGCCGGCCCAGCGCCAATTCTCGATTTCAGCCTTGAGCGCAACGAAGGTCTCGGTGCGGCTGCCGCGCTTTTCGGGCGGCAACTCATCCTGGTAACCAGCCACCGAGGTGGTTTCGGACTTCACACCGCGATACTGGCCACGCACGGTCATGCGGCCCACGTCGCCATTGACGATGGGCTTGAGCGATCGCAGCACCTTGAGCTTCTCGTCACGCAGCGCATTGGCGTCGTCCGAAGCGGGGGGCTCCATGGCGACAAGGCACAGCAATTGCAGCATGTGGTTCTGGATCATGTCGCGCAGGGCGCCAGATTCGTCATAATAACCGCGCGTGCCGGCGCCGACCGACTCGGCGACTGTCAGTTGCACATGGTCGATATGGGCCGAATTCCAGATCGGCTCGAACAGGGTATTGGCGAAACGCAGAGCCAGCAAGTTCTGCACCGTCTCTTTGCCGAGATAGTGGTCGATGCGATAGACCTGATCTTCCTTGAAAATCTTGGAGACGCCATCGTTGATTTCCATCGACGAGGCCAGGTCGTGGCCGAGCGGCTTTTCGATCACCACACGGGCGTCGCGGCGATAATATTTCTTCTTGGACAGGTATTCGGCGATGGGCTCGAACAGGTCGGGCGCCACGGCGAGATAGAAGGCGCGAACGATCTTGGGATCATCGCGCAGTGCCTTGCCCAGATCGGTCCACTTGGCCGGATCGCTGACATCATTGGCGACATAGGAAAAAATGGTGACGAAGCGATCGATGACCGCAGCGTCCTGGTATTCTTTTTCAACGAATTCCACGATCGCGTCGCGGGCCAGCTTCTGGAAGTCGGCGTCGCTGAGCTTGGAGCGCGAAACCCCGATTATGTGCGACTGCTCATCGAACTGCCCATCCTTGAAGCGATGGTACAGCGCCGGGATGAGCTTGCGCTTGGTCAGGTCACCGGTGGCGCCGAACACCACGTAATCGAAAGGCTGGACCGGAATGATACGGCTGGACACGAGGCTAAGTCCTTCTACAGGCAGGCTTCAAGCGAAATTCTGTTTGGCGAGGATAACAGCGCCATGCAACGGTTCGTAGAGCGGCAGGGCAACAAAATCGCCATAACGCTGCTGCAGCAGTGGAAACAGGGCCTGGCCGAAGCCGCCGACAATGGCCATGACCTTGGCATCGCGCGCCTTGAACCAATTGGCATAGTTGTCGATATAGCTCAGCTGCAAATCCATCAACTGGCGGGCGATCGGATCGCCCTGCTCGAAATATTCGACGAACATCGGCATCAAGGCGCCGTAATCGGCCGGATTGCGCTCGTCCTTGAACGACCAGTCCATGATGGCATCGTTATCGCCCATCCGGGCGGCAACGGCTTTGGTCAGCGCCGAGCCGGGCACTAGGCCGTCTTCGGCCTCGACGGTGATGCGCAGCAGTTCGCGCCCCAGAATGGCGCCGCTCATCTGGTCGCCGATGGGAAAGCCCCAGCCGCCAACCTGGAACCGCTGCCCGCCGACCATGGCGAGACCGGCAGAACCGGTGCCGACGATGATCACCGCGCCATCGGCGCCACCCAGGGCGCCGGCATGGGCGATATCGATATCGTCATAAACTTTGACGGCGGCAAAGGGCCATGGCCGGGCTTCGAACTCGTCGCGCGCGGAAACTAGGCGGGCGCCGGCCATGCCGAAACAGGCGTAGGTATTGGCCATTTGCGCGGCATCGAGGCCGGCTTTCGCGAACACTTCCTGGGTGCCCATGGAGATGGCCTGATAGGCGGGCTCGCCATCGTCGATCTGCAAATTCGAGCGGCCGTTCGTGACCTCGGCGAGGGTATTCAGGTTCTCATCGGCCAGGCGGACGCGGCAATTGGTGCCGCCGCCATCAACGCCAAGATAGTATCTGGGCACGCGGGCGCCTCCGTCTCTATGCCGAGAGTTTATTGGGTCGGTTCGGCGCGGACCATAATGCGAAAGATGCTAAGACGAAAGTACAATAACAGCTATCGGACGCGACTGAAGCGAGCGTTTGGCATAGCTTGTTTACGAGCAGCGCGGGACAGACGCAACCGGCTGGCGGCTCAGGCTTTAATCATCGATACCGTTGCGGGACGGAGGGGGTTGACCATGACACGACATCTGCTGGTGCTGGGCGGAGCCCGGTCGGGCAAGACGGCTTTTGCCGAGCGGCTGGCCATGCGCGAGGGCCAAAAACCGGCCTATCTGGCGACGGCAGAGGCGCTGGACGGCGAAATGCGCGAGCGTGTCGAGAGCCATCAGCGCGGGCGGGCCGGGCGATTCCAGACCATCGAGGAGCCGCTGGCGCTGTCGGATGCGATCATCAGGGCATCGGCGAAGCACGATGTGATTCTAGTGGATTGCCTGACGCTGTGGATCACCAACATGCTGGTGGCGGGCGAGGAGGTGGCGGGGGCGGTGGAGCAATTGGCGGCGACGCTGGTGCAGGTCAAGCGGGCCAAGATCGTGCTGGTCAGCAATGAAGTGGGCCTGGGCATCGTGCCGGACAATGCGATGGCGCGGACGTTTCGCGATCTGGCAGGGTCGGCCCATCAGCGGCTGGCCGAGATTTGCGACGATGTTTATTTTGTCGTTGCAGGGCTGCCGATGGTGCTCAAGGGCGAGCCGCCGAGTAGCGATGCGCCGCGGATTTATGAGGCTTGAAACAGCAGTAATGCTAGCGCAACGCTAACGGCGAGCGTCACATTGAGCGTCATCCGATAAAGCTGGAGTGCGCGCAGGATGTCGCTGCCGACGAGGTCGCGTTTGCCGGTGCCGAAGGCGGGGAGATCGACCATTTCACCGTGGTAACTTCGCGGGCCACCGAGGGTGAAATCGAGGGCGCCGGCGAAGGCGGCTTCGGGCCAGCCGGAATTGGGCGAGGCGTGCTTGCGGGCGTCGCGGCGGGCGGTTGCCCATGCTTTGCTCGGGCTGGCATGGGGGGTGAAAAAGCAGGCGATGGTGATCAGCACGGCGGTGAGGCGGGACGGGATCCAGTTGGCGAGATCATCGAGCCGGGCGGCGGCCCAGCCATAGTCGCGATAGCGCTCGTTGCGATGGCCGATCATCGAATCGGCGGTGTTGATCGCCTTGTAGAGGGCGATGCCAGGCAGTCCGAGCAGGACCAGCCAGAACAGCGGGGCAATGACGCCGTCAGAGGTGCTTTCGGCCAGGGTTTCGATGGCGGCGCGGGAAACACCGGCCTCGTCGAGTGCTTGTGGATCGCGGCCGACGATGTGGCTGACGGCTTCGCGGCCTGCGGCAAGCGAGGTGCGCAAAGCGTCGGCGACGGCGTGGACGGCGCTGCCGAGTTCCTTTTGGGCGAGGAAAGGCGTGGCGAGGAGGATTTCGGCAATCCAGCCGCCGGGAATGGCGCGGAACGCCTGTTGGACCAATAGGGAGGCGACGAGGGTGAGGGCCAGGAGGATCGCCAGGTTGACGATGCCGGTGGTGCGGCGTTCGCCGGAGGTTCGAGAGGGCCGGTTGGATCGTTGTTCCAGATAATCGATGACCCAGCCGAACCACATGACCGGGTGGCCAATGACGGCGGTCAATTGGGGCGGGTAGCCGAAGCGGCGTTCGAGCAGCAAAGCGAGCGGGGGAACGAGGAATTGCATCAGGCGGACCGGACCGGTTGGGCGAGCGCCAGCAGGGCGTCGAGATCGAGATGAGTTTCTAGGTGGCGGGCCAGGGCGTCGAGCGTGGCGTCGATGCCGGCTTCGTAGTTGAGGCCAGCGGTTGCGGCATTACCGAGGAACGCGCGGCGGAAATCATCGGCGGCGAAGAGGCCATGCAGATAGGTGCCGGCGACGCGGCCATCGGGGCTGATGGCGCCTTCGGGGGTGTTGTCGACATAGGCGAAAGGATTGCCGCAATCGGGGCCTTGGGTGACGCCCATATGCATATGGTAGCCGGCGATGGGCAGGCTGGTGCCGGCCTGAATAGCGTGTTCGACGCGGAGCTGTTTGACCGGGGTGAGGATGGTATCGAGATCGAGCAGGCCGAGGCCCTGGCTGGTGCCGGGGGTGCCTTCGATGCCGTCGGGATCGGCAATGGTCTTGCCCAGCATTTGATAGCCGCCGCAGATGCCGAGCACCCTGCCCCCGGCGCGATGATGGGCGAGGATGTCGATATCCCAGCCGTTCTGACGCAGGGCCGTGAGATCGCTGCGGGTGGCTTTCGAGCCCGGCAGGATGACCAGATCGGCATTGCGCGGCAGCGGGTGGCCGGGCTCGACGATGATTACCGATACGCCGGGCTCGGCGCGCAGGGGATCGAGATCATCGAAATTGGCGATGCGTGGCAGGCGGGGGACGGCGATGACATATTGGCCAGTGCCGGGGCGCGGTGGGCCGTCGAGGGCCATGACGTCTTCGGCGGGCAGTTTGTGAGCGTCGGCGAAATAGGGGATGGGGCCGAGACAGGGCACGCCGGTGCGGGTGGCGATGAAGGTTTTGCCGGCATCGAACAAGGTCGGATCGCCCTGGAATTTGTTGATCAGGGTGGCGGCGATGCGAGCGGCATCGGCGGGGTCGATGACTGCGAAAGTGCCAACCAGCGAGGCGATGACGCCGCCGCGCTGGATATCGCCGATGACGATGACCGGAACATTGGCGGCCTGGGCGAAGCCGAAATTGGCGATGTCGTTGGCGCGCAGATTGACCTCGGAGGCGCTGCCGGCGCCTTCGACCAGGATCAGATCAGCGTCGGCGGCCAGTTCGGCATAGGCGGCGAGGACTTCGGGCAGCAGCACCGCGCGGCGGGCGAAATAGTCGCGGGCGGACATCGAGGTGCGGCGCTGGCCGCGCACCACCAGTTGGGCGCCGGTTTCCTGTTCGGGCTTGAGCAGGACGGGGTTCATGGCGGTGAGTGGTGCCCGCTTGGCGGCGCGGGCTTGCAGCGCTTGGGCGCGGCCGATTTCGCCGCCGTCCTCTGTCACGGCGGCGTTGTTGGACATGTTCTGCGGCTTGAACGGGGCAACACGCAGGCCGCGGTTGGTGAAGGCACGGCACAGCCCGGCGACCAGCAGGGATTTGCCGACATCGGAACCGGTGCCCATGAACATCAGGGCACGGGTCATGCTGCGTCCACCACATGGGCATAGGAGCCCATAACCCGGCCAATGGCCGCGCCCATTGGCGGCAGGGCGGCGCCAGTGGCGTCGGTGGCCTCGAACAATGGCGGCAGGCGCGATTGCTTGACCGAGGAATAGTGAAATTCGTGGCCGTTGAGGCGAGCGGGCCAGGGCAGAGCCGATTGGGTCAGGCGGCGATAGCCCAGGGTGCGCTTGGGGCGATCGATTTGGGTGATGACCGGGAGGAGGCTGGCCATTTCATGCGGCATGCCCGCCTTATCAACCAGCAGTTCACCCAGCACCATGAAGCCTCCGCACTCGCCATAGATCAGCGCATCGCGGGCTTGGGCGGCGAGCAGGCCGGCTTTGAATGTTCGTGCGGCGGCGAGTGTGGCGCCGTGCAATTCAGGATAGCCACCGGGCAGGAAGACGGCGTCGGCGTCCGCCGCTGGGGCCTCGTTGGCGAGGGGCGAGAAGAAGCTGAGTTCGGCCCCCTGCCGGCGCCAGCCATCGAGCAGATGCGGATAAAGGAAGGCAAAGGCAGCGTCGCGGGCGATGGCAATGCGTTGACCGAGGGGAGCGAGCGAGGGCGGGCTGTCGCTGGTTTCGGCAATGGGCGTGGCAAGGGACTGCAGCGCATCGAGATCGATATAGTCGCCGATCGCCTCAGCGGCAGCAGCGAGGAAGGGGTCGAAGGTGTCGATTTCGCCAGGGAGGACCAGGCCGAGATGGCGCTCGGGAATAACCAATGCTGGGTCGCGCGGGATGGCGCCGAGGCAGGGAATGCCGGTCGGCACCAGCGCATCGACCAGCATGCGCTCGTGCTTGGTGGAGGCGACGCGATTGAGGATGACACCGGCAACGCGCACGCCGACGCGCCAATTGGCGAAGCCGGCGACCAGGGGGGCGACGGACTGGCTCTGCTTGTCGCCATCGACCACCAAAATCACCGGCAGGTCCAGCACCTCGGCGAGGTCGGCGGTGGAGCCGGTGCCATCGGCGGAAGCATCGAACAGCCCCATAACGCCTTCGACGATGAGCAGGGAATCGCCTGCCTGCCGGGCGGCGAGATGCTTGAGCCGATGGGGCGACATCGACCAAGGATCGAGATTGACCGCGTCGCGACCGGCGGCACGGCTGAGAAAAGCTGGATCGATATAGTCGGGTCCGGCCTTGGCGGGGGCGACGGCGATGCCGCGACGACGCAGGGCGGCAAGCAGGCCAAGGGTGATGACGGTTTTGCCCGAGCCGGAGCGCGGCGCGGCGATAACGAGGCCTTTAGCCAAATCCATGCTCCCGCGCCTTGCCGATGTACCAATCGAGAGAGGATCGATAACCGCTCACGGGGCCGAGGACAATGATGGCGGGGGTGGGAACGTCGACCAGCAGATGCGCCTCGGCCAGCGTGGTCTCGATGACCGACTGCTGTGGCGTGGCGGCGTTGGAGATTATGGCGAGGCGGTCGGCGGGAGCGCGACCTGCGGCCAGGAGCTTGTCCGCGATGGAGCCGAGATGCTTTACCGCCATGAACATGACGATCACCGGCGCCGCCTTGGCGATGGCGGGCCAATCGACGGCCTGCGGCACGGCGCCGCTATCGTCGTGGCCGGTGAGGAACAACACGGACTGGTTGGTTTCGCGGTGGGTGATGGGAATGCCGGCATAGGCCAGCCCACCAAGGCCCGAGGAAATGCCGGGCACGATGCGGAAGGGGATGCCGGCGGCGGCCAGTGTACCCGCCTCCTCGCCACCACGACCGAACATGAATGGATCGCCGCCCTTGAGGCGAAGCACACGCTTGCCGGCGCGGGCGAGATCGATCAGTTGCAGCGAAATATCGGCCTGCTTGGGCGATGGCTTGCCGCCGCGCTTGCCAGCGAAGACCAGCCGGGCACCGGGGCGGGCCATGGCCAGCAGTTGGGGGGGCACCAGGGCATCGTGGACGACGACGTCGGCCTGACCCAAGGCATAATAGCCCAGCAGCGTCATCAGGCCGAGGCCACCGGGGCCGGCGCCCACGAGCCAGACCGTGCCTGGCTCGAAGGGCGGAAAATCGGCAGCGTCCAGCTTGGCAAAATGGCCGGGGCGGCGGGGCCGCTTGATCCAATCGAACATTATCGCACCCAAAAATGTTGCGACATGGAGCCGGCGCGGGCACAGTCGTGTGAAGCGAGGAGGCTGGACGTCCGATGAATATCCTGATTCTGGGCGGTACGGCGGAAGCGCGCGAACTGGCCAATCGGCTGGTCGCCAAGGGTCATGAGGTGACCACGTCGCTCGCCGGACGCACCAGCGATCCAAAGCTGCCCGAAGGCGGCATTCGCATGGGCAAATTCGGCGGTATTCCGGGGCTGGCGGCCTATATGCGCGCCGTCGGCACCCAGCGGCTGGTCGATGCGACCCATCCCTATGCCGGGCTGATTTCGGCCAATGCAGTGGCTGCGGCAAGGGCGACCGGTATTGCGCTGATCCGATTCATGCGCCCCGCCTGGCAGCAGCGTGAGGGTGACGATTGGCTGACCCTGGAAACCACGGCCGAGGCAGCGGCGGCGTTGCCCGCCAATGCCGACGTGTTGCTGACCACCGGGCATATGGGGCTGGAGGCGTTTTTCGAGCGCGACGACTGCCAATTCGTGGTGCGGTTGATCGAGCCGCCGGCCTTCGATCTGCCGCGGCATATCAGCATGCTGCTGTCGCGGCCGCCCTACGACCTGAGCGGCGAGTTGCAATTGATGGAGCGCGAGGGGATCACTCATTTGATCACCAAGAATTCGGGCGGCGGGCAGACCGTGGCCAAACTCGAAGCGGCGCGGCGATTGGGGGTGAAGGTGATCATGATCGCCCGGCCTGCCTATGGCCCGGCATTGGAGGTCGGCGACCTCGATGCGGCAATGCTGGCGGTGGAAGCCGGCGCCGCCTGACCGAAGGTATCCAGATCGAAATCGGGACCGGTGGCGGCCAGCGCGCAGGTGACGCGGGCCGATTTCAGCTTGGGCGCGATCAATGGTCCGGCTCGGCGCGCGGCGGCTTCGGCAACGCTGGAGGTGCCGACCAAGGCGTGGACTTTGGCGGAAACCGTGGCTTCGGGTGCGCTCAACTCACTTGTGGCAAAGGTTCTGAGGGGAACACCGAAATAGGCTGCGGCGGCCAATAGGCCGGGTTCGTCGGCTTTGCGGTCTAGCGAGGCCAGGGCCGCCAGGGTGGATGCCGAGCAATTGGCCGCAGCCAGAGCGTGTTCGAGCAGAGCGATGATTTCGGCGGCGTCGGCACCCCGGCGGCAACCGATTCCGGCGACGATGGATGTGACGGCAGGGACATCCAGAACCGATGCCGATGGGGCAGGCTTAGCCATGGTCGCCTCTTTGAAGAGGCAGGTTCGCAAAAGACCGGAGCAGCTCCGGATCTGGTCCCCGATTTGGGTCGACCGCACCGGACTCTGTTTCAGTTCCTTGATGGAACGCTGCAGTGGCTTTGCTTCTAATCTCAGTAAACCGCATGGTCAATCAAAGGCTTGCCAGGGCTCGACCAGTTCGGAATGCTTCTGAAAATGATTTGCAAATACAATGACTTGTGCAAATGAGCGAGGGCGGTTATGCCCCTGCTTGGCGGGTCGCGTATGCTCGTTGGGGCAAGCGGGAGCGGTATTTTGGCGATTGCAGCGGCAAACAAGACGATGGCGATCGCCGCGATGAGCCTGCTGGTCGGGCTGGTCGTGCTCGGGCTGAAATTGCTGGCCTGGTGGACCACCGGATCGGTGGCGCTCTATTCGGATGCGCTGGAATCGATCGTCAATGTGGTGACCGCCGTGGTGGCGCTGATCGCGGTGCGGCTGGCGCAGAAGCCGGCCGATGCCGCCCTGCCCTATGGCTATCACAAGGCCGAATATTTCTCGGCGGTGATCGTGGGCGTCATGATCATCGTGGCGGCAATCCTGATCATCCGCGAGGCCGTGCTTGGGTTCTTCACGCCGCACCTGCCGATGGCGCCGGTGCAGGGCCTGGCGATCAGCATGAGCGCCACGGCGATCAATGTGGTCTGGGCGTTCGTGCTGATCCGCTATGGCCGCAAGGTGCGCTCGCCGGCGCTGGAGGCGGACGGCAGGCACCTGCTGACCGACGTGGTTTCGACCTGTGGCGTGCTGATCGGGCTGGTGCTGGTGTTCCTCACAGGCTGGGCCGTACTCGATCCGATCCTGGCGGGCTTGGTGGCGCTCAACATTTTGTGGTCCGGCTGGGGCGTCATCCGCGACAGCGTCGGCGGCCTGATGGACGTGGCCACCCCGCCCGACCGTCTCAAGACCATTCGTGAGGTGATCGCCAGCAATGCCGATGGGGCCATCGAGGCGCATGACATCCGCACCAGGCAGGCCGGCAAGATGACCTTCATCGATTTCCATCTGGTGGTGGCGGGCGCGATGAGCGTGGATGAAGCACATGCGATCTGCGACAATATCGAGGCCAAGCTGCGCGAGGCGGTGGAGGATGTGCAGGTCACCATCCATGTCGAGCCGGAAAACAAGGCCAAGCATGCCGGCATCGTCGTGGTGTAGGACTAATCGACATTCAGTTTGCCACTGGGCATTGAGAGCCACGATCTGCCTCCCTCCCCCTTGAGGGGAGGGATTGAGGGTGGGGGTTCTGAACCATCAAGGGGCTCATCCAGAGGTATGGGCTTCATTGAAAGCCTGGAACCCCCACCCCATCCCTCCCCTCAAGGGGGAGGGGGCCGATCCGGGCTCCCAAAAACCACGGCAAACTTGAATGTCGATTCAGCTTAGCCCAGCGCGACATTTGACTTGCCGGGTTGGTCCCACGCGGGCAAATTTGGGCGCATGCGCACACTGATTTTCGCTGTTCTGCTCGCCCTGTTCGCGGCTCCTGCCGCGGGGCAGGATTGGGGCCATTATGACAATGACCACTATGGCTATGGGCTGGATATTCCGCCCGATTTTCTGGGCCAGGGCGAAAGCGGCAATGGCGACGGACAGCAATTCCAGCACCACCGGGGCGCGCAGCGGCTGACGGTGTGGGGCGGCCTGCTCGACGGGGCCAATGAGAGTTTGGAGGCCGAAGTCAAATGGCGGATGGAGCGGGCGGAGGCCGGCGCCTGGCGCGTGACCTATCAGGCGGCGACCCCGGACTGGGCCAGTTTTTCGGCCATCAAAGAGGGACGCGTGCTCTATCAGCGCATGATCCTGCTGTGTGACCGGCAGAGCTTTGCCGCGTTCAGGCTCGAATATTCGGCGCGGAGTTTAGCCGCCATGACCCCGGTGGTCGAACAATTGGTGCGCTCACTCCAAGGCGCCTGCAGCTAGAACTCGATGCCGGCCTGGGCTTTTACGCCGGCGCGGAAATGGTGCTTGATCTCGGTCATTTCGGTGACGAGATCGGCGATTTCGATCAGTTCATCCTTGGCGTTGCGGCCGGTGACGATGACGTGGGTGTCGTGCGGCTTCTGGCTGAGGAAGGCGACGACTTCTTCGATCGGGAGATAATCGTAGCGCAGGCAGATGTTGAGTTCGTCGAGCAGCACCAGCTTGTAGCTAGGGTCCATGATCAGTGCCTTGGCCTGATCCCAGGCGGCGCGGGCGGCGGCCAGATCGCGCTGGCGGTCCTGGGTTTCCCAGGTGAAGCCTTCGCCCATAGCGTTGATGGTGACCAATTCGGGGAACTTCAGCAGCACATCGCGCTCGCCGGTATCCCAGGCGCCCTTGACGAACTGGACGACGCCGACCTTGAAACCGTGGCCAATGGCGCGAAATACCATGCCGAAGGCGGCGGTGGATTTGCCCTTGCCCTTGCCGGTATGGACGATCAGCAGGCCCTTCTCGTCCGTCTTGGTCGCCAGGATTTTGTCGCGGGCGTCCTTCTTCTTGCGCATCTTTTCAGCGTGATAGGCATCACGCTCGGTTTCGCTCATCAGGTCGGTCTTCTTGGGTGCGCGATCGGTCATGGGGCTTCCTCCAGGAAGGCATGGGCGGAATTGGAGCGTGGAGTCCAGAGGCCGCGGGTGCGGGCCTCGTTGAATTTGGCGATCAGTTCGTCATAGCCGAAGCGGTTGTTTTGCAGAAGAAAATCGCGGGTGGCATCGTCCTCGACAAAGGCTTCGAAGGCCAGATCGAAATGATGGGTCTTGACCGCGCCGGTGGTGGCGGCGAAGGCGAACATGAAATCGAGCGTGGCGATGATCTCGAACGCGCCCTTGTAGCCGTGGCGCTTGACGCCGTTGAGCCATTTCGGATTAACGACGCGCGAGCGCATGACGAAGGCGATTTCTTCTTCCAGCGTCTTGATCAGTGGGCGTTCGGGGCGGGAATGATCGTTGTGATAGACGAGCGGCTGGTTGCCGCTCAGCATTTCGGCGGCGGCGGAGAGGCCGCCCTCGAACTGGTAGTAATTGTCGCTGTCGAGCAGGTCGTGTTCGCGGTTGTCCTGGTTGTGGATGACCGCATCGAGATTGCTGAGGCGCGCGGCGAAACGGGCGCGTTCGGGAGTGCCGGCGGCCTGGGCGCCATAGGCGTATTGGCCCCAATCGAGGGAGCGATTGGCAAGATCGGCCTTGGTGGACCAGGAGCCGGAATCGATCAGTGCGGATAGGCCGGCGCCGTAGGTGCCCGGTTTTGAGCCGAAAATACGGTGGCCGGCGGCTAGGCCGGCGTCGCGTTCGGGCTGGCCCTGCGCCATCAGGCCCAAGGCGTCGGTGCGCATGGCGGCGGCGATGGGGTTGTCTTCGGTGGGTTCGTCCAGTGCGCCGATGGCGCGGATGGCGCGGTCGAACAGGGCGATCTGCAGCGGGAAGGCGTCGCGGAAAAAGCCGGAAATGCGCAGGGTGACATCGACGCGGGGGCGGTCGAGTTTTGCCAGCGGGATGATCTCGTAGCCGGAGACGCGCAGGGACGATGGGTCCCAGACTGGCTTGGCGCCGATCAGGGCCAGTGCCTGGGCGATATCGTCGCCGCCGGTGCGCATATTGGCGGTGCCCCAGACCGAGAGGGCGACGGATTTGAGATAGACGCCATGATCCTGAAAATGGCGGAGGACCAGGCTTTCGGCGGATTTTTTGCCGAGTTCCCAAGCGGTTGGCGTGGGGATGGCGCGGTTGTCGACGGAGTAGAAATTGCGGCCGGTGGGGAGCACGTCGAGCCGGCCGCGCGAGGGCGCGCCGGACGGGCCGGGGGCGATGAACTTACCATCAAGACCGTCGAGCAGGGCTTGCATTTCGGCAGGGCCGGAGGCGGCGAGCCGGGGGCGGATGATCTGTTCGATGGTTTCAAGAACCATGCCGGTTGCTGTCCAAGAGGGGTTGGGAAGCAAAGTGCCTGCGACCAAATCGGCAGCGATGGACTCCAGATGTTCGACGATGTCGCCGACGGTACGAAAATCGGGGCTCCCCTCCCCCCTCCCAGCCTCCCCCGCAAGGGGGGAGGTGCCGGCCGGAGTGTGTGGCAGGATGGGAGCTGGACCGGTCCAGGGATCGCCCAATTTTGCCGTGAGTGGATCGAAGCCAAGCTTGAGGTCGTCGGCGAGAGCGCGGATCAGGGAGGCGTCCTTGCCTCCGTTGTCGCCGCGCGGGACACGGGCGAGCGCAACGGTCAGGTCGCGTTCGAGATCGCCCTTGGGCGATTGGCCGAAAATGTGAAGGCCGTCGCGGATTTGGGCTTCCTTCAAATCGCAGAGGAAGTTGTCGATCTTGATCAGGGCGGCGGTTTCGTCTTCGGGCAGGCCGATATCGCGATCCAGCCGGGCGTCGCGGGTGAAATCGAGGATGCGGCGGCGCAGGTCGGCGAGGCGGCGGCGGTCCATGCCGGCGGCAGCGTAATATTCGTCGAGCAGGGCTTCGAGGTCCTTGAGGGGACCATAGGTTTCGGCGCGGGTGAGCGGGGGAACCAGGTGATCGATGATGACGGCGCCGGTGCGCCGCTTGGCCTGCGTGCCCTCGCCGGGGTCGTTGACGATGAACGGGTAGAGATGGGGAAGCTGGCCCCAGAGGGCGTCGGAATAGCTGGCGTCATCGAGCGCGGTGGCCTTGCCGGGGAGCCATTCGAGGGTGCCGTGCTTGCCGTTGTGGATCAGGGCATGGGCAGAGAATTCGTGGCGCAGCCAGAGATAGGCGGCGAGGTAGGCGTGGGGCGGGACAAGGGCGGGGTCGTGATAGCTGGCGGCTTCGTCGAACTGATAGCCGCGGGCGGGCTGGAGCAGGATGGCGACATTGCCGAAGATGAGGGCGGGGAGGTGGAACATATCGCCGCGCACGAATGGATCGGTGGCGGGGTCGCCCCAGCGGGCGGTGACTTCGGACTGGATTTTGGCGGGAAGCGTGGCGAAGAGGGTGGCGTAGCGGGCAAGGGTTAGCGTGGCGGGGGAGTGGCCGCGGGCGGGGTTGGCGTTGGTGGGGCCGGATTGGAGGAGATGGATCAGCTCAGTTGAGGACTGAGGGTATGCGGATATTCCGACACCCCCACCTTCGATCCCTCCCCTCAAGGGGGAGGGAGGCGATGGAGCCGTTGGAACGGTTGAGACACCGAGGTATCCCCCTCCCCCTTGAGGGGAGGGGTTAGGGGTGGGGGTTCTGGACGCGTCGATTGCCTCGGTGACAAAGTGCCAGACACCTTCGAGATTGCTTCCCACGTCTGCATTGGTGATGCGCACCACGCGATAGCCAGCGTCAGCCAGATAGGTACTGCGGACGCGGTCGTATTGCATTGCGGCCTCGGTGGCATGGGTGTCGCCATCGACTTCGATGATCAATTGAAGCTCGTGCGAGGCGAAGTCGGCGAAATAAGAACCAATTGGAACTTGCCGGCGGAAATGATGCCCCTGGCTGTTCAGTTGGCGTAGCATTGCCCAGAGTTTTTGCTCGAAGGGCGTGGGATTACCCCGCATCTCCCGCGCCCGCGCGATATTTTTGGGTTGACGCACCAGGCGGGCATTGGTGAATCTGACGGCCGCAGAACCCCCACCCCTAACCCCTCCCCTCAAGGAGGAGGGGGACTGGTTCAGCGTGTACCCTGTCTCGTCCAGGGCCCTCAGCATCTCGACCGTTGATTGCGGTGCATCATACCCGACGCCATTCGCCAATCTCCCGTCGCGGATGGGGTAATTGGCGAGGACCAGGGCGATGCGGCGCGCGGCGCGCGGGGTGGCACGGAGGCGGGACCAGTTAGAGGCGAGGGTGACGGCGCGGGTGATGCCGGAGGGGTCGGGGCTGTAGGCGGTCAGGGGGACCTGGCAGCGGTCGTGCCAGACGGCGTCGGCCTTGTGGCCGACGATGAGGCCTGCGAGGCGGCCATCGAGTTCGGGCATGACCAGGAACATGGCCATGTCCTTAGCGGAGAGGCCTTGGGAGTCGGCGGCCCATTGGGCGTGGGAGCGGCCGGACTGGATCAGTTGGATGACCGGCGCGTCGGTGGTCGCGAAGGGGTTGGATTTGGCGTCGAGGCTATCGAGGCCGAGGGCGAAGCCGGTGAGGTTGAAAATGGCGGAGGGCGGGAAGGTTTTTAGCGCGTTTTGCACGAAGCGGATGCAGGGAGCCTCCTTGAGGGAGGAGACGAGGATGGGGACCGGGGCGAGGTTTTGGCGTTCCAGCCCGGCGATCAGGGCGGTGATGGTGGCGGTGCCGGCGCCTTCCAGCGCGGCGCGGTAGAAGAGGATGGGGATGTATTGCGGCACGCCCTCGTGGTTCGAGGCTCGCTGCGCTCCCGCCTCACCATAAGGGCTACTGAGTTTGGTTGCGAGGGTTTCGGCGTCGGTCATGCCAAGGGCGGGGTGCCAGAAGCCGAAGCGGGCGAAGGGGGTGGGGGTTAGGGGGGCAAGCAAGTCCCCCTCATCCGCCCTTCGGGCACCTTCTCCCACGAGGGGAGAAGGGGGGATCGGGGATGGTGATGGCTTGCCCGCAAACGCCGAGGTCCCCTTCTCCCCTCGTGGGAGAAGGTGGCCCGAAGGGCCGGATGAGGGGGAGGCCAGGCGCTTGAATGCCTGTAGCAGCGTATCGGCATTATCCGGGCCGCCGGCGATCAGCAGGGAATGCAGGCGTTGCCAGTCGTCGGGGTGAATGGTGGACCGCGATTGCAGGATCGGGTCGGGATTGGCATCACCGGGGAGGAGGACGAGGGGGATTTTGGCGTTGGCGCAGAGGGCGGTGAGTTCGTCGACGCCATATTGGAAATAGGCAATGCCGCCGATGAGGCGGAGGACGACGAGGCGGGCGTGAGCCACGGTCTGTTCGAGCCAGAGATCGACGGACAGGTTGTGCGAGAGGCGCAGGGTATTGGCGAGGCGCAGCTCGGTTTCGCCGGCACGGTCGGCAGCGGCGGCGAGCATGGCCAGTTCGCTATCGGCGGCGGAGGCGAAGATCAGCGCGCCGGGGGATTGGGCGAGATCAATGGCTTCGCCGTCTTGCTGGATGGCGCCGGCCTGGGCGGAGAGGAGGTGCATTAGTTGGTTCCTTCGGGGATCGGGCCTGCGGGTCCCCCCACCCCTGCCCCTCCCCACGAGGGGGAGGGAGACGGCTCGTCTCGGCGTTGTAACGTAAAGCTAAATCAGGCAGCGGCCTGGACTGCGGCGATTTGCAGGCTGGCGGTGATCGCTGCGTGGTCGAGGGGGCTTTCGCCGATCACGACCAGCGCAGTTTCGCGCAGTTCGCCGTCCTTCCAGGGGCGGTCGAAATAGGTGGTGAGGCGGGGGCCGACGGCTTGGATGGCGAGGCGGGCGGAGGCGCCGGGGATGGCGGCGAAGCCTTTGAGGCGCAGGACATCGTGGGAACGGATGGTGGTTTCGATGGCGGCGAGGAGTTCGTCCTTGCCCAGGATCGAGGGGAAGCGCAGCGAGAAGCTGTCGAAATCGTCGTGTTCGTGGGCTTGCCCGCCATGCTCCAGCTCGTGGTGGCTGGGGCGGTTGGCGATATCGGCTTCCGAGCCAAGGCCGAGGCCCAGCAGGGCCCCGATATCGACATGGCCGTTATGGGCGTGGATCAGGCCAGTACCAGGGCGCATTTCGGCGCGGAGGCTGGCTTCGACCTTGGCGAGGGTCGTGGCATCGACGAGGTCGGTCTTGTTGAGGATGACCAGGTCGGCGGCCGAAAGCTGGTCCTCGAACAGTTCGCCCAAAGGCGTTTCGTGATCGAGCATATCGTCTGACTTGCGCAGGGCATCGATGGCGGCTTCATCGCTGGCGAAGCGGCCTTCGGCCAAAGCAGCCGCATCGGCGACGGTGACGATGGCATCGACGGTGACCTGGGCCTTGATCTCGGGCCAATTGAAGGCGCGGATCAGGGGCTGGGGCAGAGCCAGGCCGGAGGTTTCGATGACGATGTGATCGAACTTGTCCGGGCGGGCGAGCAGAGCCTGCATGGTGGGGATGAAATCCTCGGCCACGGTGCAGCAGATGCAGCCGTTGCTGAGCTCAATCATATCCTCTTCTCGGCAGGTTTCGTCGCCGCAGCCGGCCAGGATATCCTTATCGACGCCGATATCGCCGAACTCATTGATGATCAGGGCGATGCGCTTGCCCTTGGGAGCGTGCGCCAGCATGTGGCGCACGAGGGTGGTTTTGCCGGCGCCGAGAAAGCCGGTGATGACGGTGGTCGGGATCTTGCTCATGCGTGAACACTCCGGGCGGCAGGCGCTTCGGCCCGCGACAGCAATTCGTTGAAGACGCCGATCAGCGGGCCGACCAGCAGCCAGAATACGGCCGATGTGGTGAGCGCCGAGGCAGCAAAGGAGGTGGCCAGATGGGCCGGGACGACGCTGGCCTCTTCGGGCTGGGGCGGCGCGCCGATGATGTGGGGAACCAGGATCAGCCCGGCAGCAATGGCGATGGCGGCCGAACTGCGCCATTTGGCGACCAGCAGGAACGCCGCGGCGGAGGCGATGACGGTGCCCCACCACCAGGTTTGGCGCGCGACCAGATCAGCGGCGGGCATGCCCGGCAATTCGGGCGGCAGGCCGAAGGCGGGAGCCAGGTGGAAGGCGAGCCAGCCGCACAGGCCCCAAATCAGGCCATTGGCGGGCGTGATTTCGAGCTTGAACACGACCGAGGCGGCGACAAGGACGAGAGCGAAGCCAAGACAGCCCAGGACATCGGCGAGGACGGTATAGGCTGTGCGCTCAAAACCATCGGCGGGAGCCCAGGCGTTTTCGTCGTGGACATGGGCTTCGGCCGCGACCGGGGCTGCGGCATCGGGGGTCGCATGGTGGTGTTCGGCGACGGGGGCGGCGTTTTCGTAAACTTCGGCGGCCAGAATCAGGGGCGCGACCTTCCATTGCTGGAGTGCGGACATGACAAGGCCTGCTGCGAGTCCGGCAAGGACCGCAGCGAAAAAGATTCGCTGAAACAGTTTCATTTTGTCTCTCTCAACCCGCTGGGCGGCGAAGGATTAGTGGCAGGGGAAACCCATGGAATGGCGCGTATCATGCGCGCCATTGTGCAGCCGCATGTCACTGGCAAAACCGACGCCGAACAGCAGCGTCATACCAATGAGAAAGGCCAGGCCCCCGGCGATCAGCCGCTGAGAGATGGAAAGACCGGCAATGCCGGCAGTCTGGGTCGTGGTATTCATAGCAACACCCTCCGTGTGCACGTTGAAAGATAGGCTCTTCGCCTGGATAGGTGTTGGCAGGTCTCCTGACTCGCGGTGGATACAGCTCCCCTCGCCTTCCCGGCCTTCGCCAGTGGCATATGAAAGGAGCGCACCGCTTACAGTTGCGGGGGCAGTTCCGGTTTTGGCCCCTGATGGGTAATCCGCACCGTATTCCCTTTTGATTCCCTTGCCGCAACGGGCGCGGGAAACCAACACATGACAGGTTTGACACGGGACGAAGTGAAGGTCAACGAAATCGGTTGGGGCGAAACGTCCCGCACCCTGTCCTCTTGCGGGGAGACGCCAGGGGTGGGGGTATAGGGCGTTATCGATTCTGGGGAAATCCAATGGGCCTTACCTTCGCCACGCTCGCGCCGATCGGGCTGTTGATCGCGAGCAATGTGTTCATGACCTTTGCCTGGTATGGGCACCTCAAATTCCCGCATATGGCGCTATGGGTGGCGGTGATGAGCAGCTGGGGGATCGCGCTGTTCGAATATTGGCTGGCAGTGCCGGCCAACCGGATCGGGTTTGGGGTTTATTCCGGGGCGGAGCTGAAAACCATCCAGGAGGTGATTTCGCTCAGCGTGTTCGTCATTTTCGCGGTGACGGTGCTGGGGGAGAAGCTGAGCTGGAACCATGTGGTGGGGTTTGCGCTGATTTTTGGCGGAGCATTTTTTATTTTCAAGGGGCCGCTGAAGTAGGTGAGGCAGCACACCTATATCGCCAACTCCCAGCTACGAGTGCGCCCGCCCCTCGACACCCCCACCCTAGCCCTCCCCTCAAGGGGGAGGGAACAGATCGTGTTCGCGGGCAGTTGACAGCGCCACCGTAATATCATTACACGTAACTGTATTACATTACGTGGGTGGCGTGAGCATGCGGAATTTCAGTTTGGCGCAGATGAGCGCGGGGGCGCGGATTGGCCTGGTCGTGGTGCCGGTGGCGCTGATCTGGGTGGCGATCTGGGCGCTGGTGCACTGATGGGCGCGGTCATTCGGCTGGACGATTTGACGCTGGGCTATGACGGGCATCCGGCGGTGCATCATCTGCATGGCGCGTTCGAAGCGGGCTCGATGACGGCGATCGTGGGGCCGAACGGATCTGGCAAATCGACGCTGCTCAAGGGCATTACCGGCGCGCTGAAGCCACTGGGCGGGCGGATCGAGCATGCCGGATTTTCCGTGCGCGATATCGCCTATCTGCCGCAGATCGCCGAGATCGACCGCACATTTCCGGCGGTGGTGAGCGATCTGGTATCGCTGGGATTTTGGAAAAGCCGCGGATTGTTTGGTGCCATTCGGGGCGTGGATCGCGGGGCGCTGGACGAGGCGCTGCAGGCGGTGGGGCTCAAGGGGTTCGAGCAAAGGCCGATCGATACGCTATCGGGCGGGCAATTGCAGCGGGCGCTGTTTGCGCGGGTGCTGCTGCAGGATGCGCGGATCATTTTATTGGATGAGCCGTTTACGGCAATCGACGAAAAGACCGTCAGCGACCTGATCGCGCTGGTGCAGCACTGGCACAGCGAGGAGCGGACCGTGATCGCGGTGCTGCATGATATCGAGATGGTGCGGCGGGTATTTCCGCAAACACTGCTGCTGGCGCGCGAACCGATTGCCTGGGGGGCGACGGGCGAGGCGCTGAAAGCCGAGAACCTGCTGCAAGCACGGCGGATGACCGAGGCTTGGGATGATCGGGCGCCTTGGCATGACCATGCAGGCCATCATCATGGGAACGCGGCATGAATTTGTTCGAGATATTTATCGCGCCGTTCGCGCAGTTCGGGTTCATGAACCGGGCGCTGGTGGGGGCAATTATTTTGTCGGTCAGCGCCGGGCCGGTGGGCGTATTCTTGATGCTGCGGCGGATGAGCCTGACAGGCGATGCGATGGCGCATGCCATTTTGCCGGGAGCGGCGGCGGGGTTCCTGGTGTCGGGGCTGGCGATTTTGCCGATGACGCTGGGCGGGTTCGCGGCTGGCTTGGTGGTGGCGTTGCTGGCGGGGCTGGTCTCGCGGTTCACTATCCAGCGGGAGGATACGTCGCTGGCGGCGTTCTATCTGATCTCGCTGGCGCTGGGGGTGATGCTGGTCAGCCTCAAGGGATCCAATGTGGACCTGATGCATGTGCTGTTTGGCACGGTGCTGGCGCTGAATGACGATGCGCTGGTGATGATCGGGGCGATCGCGACGATGTCGCTGGTGGGGCTGGCGGTGCTGTGGCGGCCGCTGTTCGCGGAATGCCTCGATCCGACATTCCTGCGCAGCGTCAGCAGGGCGGGACATCCGGTGCACCTGATGTTTTTGGCGCTGGTGGTGCTGAACCTGGTGGGCGGGTTTCAGGCGCTGGGGACGCTGCTGGCCGTAGGGCTGATGATGCTGCCGGCGGCGGCATCGCGGTTCTGGGTGCGGGGGCTGGAGGGGATGTGCGCGCTGGCGGTGGGGTTTGGGGTGGTGTCGAGCTATTTCGGGCTGCTGATCTCGTACTATCTCGGGGTGGCGTCGGGGCCGTCGATTATTCTGGTGGCGGGGGGGATTTACGTGGTGTCGCTGTTTTTGGGGCGACGCGGGGTGATTTTTACACGGGTGCAGGCGCCGCGACATCGGGTGGCGTGAGCAGCGCAACTAGATCGGTTTGATCGTTTCCTCCGGCTCGGATTTCCGAGTCGGAGGCTGAGGCAGTGGGGCCCATGACAGCCACATCGTGGCTCTCGGCACCCCCACCCAACCTCCCCCTCAAGGGGGAGGAGTTGGCCCGGTGGGCCGGGTGACTTCAGCGACAAAGGAATACGAGATGAAGATTTTGAAATCGACAGTGCTGGCTTTGCTGGTTTCGGCATTTGCGGCGCCGGCGTTCGCGGCGGAGGTGCAGGCGGTGGCCAGTTTCTCCATCCTGGGCGATATCGTCGCCCGGGTGGGTGGGGACCGGGTGGCGGTGACGACGATCGTCGGGCCCAATGCGGATACGCATGTGTATGAGCCCAAGCCGGCGGACGCCGTGGCAGTGAGCCAGGCGGATGTGCTGTTCGTCAATGGGTTGGGGTTCGAGGGCTGGCTGGACCGGTTCGTGGAATCGACCGGGTTCACCGGGCCGGTCGTGGTGGCCAGCGATGACGTCAAGACCCACACGATGGACGAGGACGGCACCGTGGTGACCGATCCGCATGCATGGCAGAGCCTGAAGAACGGACTGCTTTATGTGAAGAATGTGGCGGCGGCGCTATGCGCGGTGGATGCGCAGGGATGTGCGTTCTATGAGGCCAATGCAAAGGCTTATTCGTCCGAGATCGCGACGCTGGACGCGCAGGTGATCGCCGATATCGCTGCGGTGCCGGAGGGCAAGCGGCAGGTGATTACCACCCATGATGCCTTTGGGTATTTCGCCGAGGAATACGGCGTGAAATTCCTGGCGCCGGAGGGGATTTCGACCGACAGCGAGGCTTCGGCGGCCGATGTGGCCAAGCTGATCGAACAGATCAAGGCGGATGGCGTGACGGCGCTGTTCATCGAGAATATGAGCGATGGACGGCTGGTGCAGCAGATTGCCGATGAAACCGGGGTGACGGTGGGCGGCGAGCTGTATGCCGACGCCCTATCGGAAGCCGACGAAGGCGCGGCGACGTATCTGGATATGTTCAAGCATAATATCGGGCTGCTGGTGCCGGCGATGGTTGGCAAGTAGGATCAATGCACCACCGCGTCCCAAGGGGCGCGGTGGACGGAAAGGCGGGAAAGATGGCGCATTCGGATGACAGTCACGCGGGGCACGGCCATGTGTGGGCCGACGACCTGACCAAGAACCAGGGGCTGGTGCTGGGCGCGCTGGCGCATTCCGAAGCGCCGCTCAGCGCATACGATATCCTTGATCGGCTGCGTGAGGATGGGCTCAAGGCGCCGCTACAGGTGTATCGGGCGCTGGACAAGCTGGTGGAGCGCGGGCTGGCGCATCGGCTGGAATCGCTGAATGCGTTCGTCGCCTGTGCGGATGAGCATTGCCATCGCAGCGGATTGATTGCGTTCGCGATCTGCGAGCGGTGCGGGAAGGTGGCCGAATTCGCCGATGCCGTCATCGAGGAGCGGCTGGGGGATTGGGCGCAAGGCAAAGGCTTCAAGGTGGAGCGGACGACGATGGAAATCCGCGGAAGGTGCGGGGCGTGTCAGGCCGCATAGGCTGGGGTGCGCGGTCGGCGGTTACCCAGTTGAACTGATCAGAACCCCACCCTTGATCCTCTGCCATTCGAGCATAGCTCTCATGGCCTTCTTCGCTCAAATCGCTCCACCGGAGCGATTTGTCCCTTCGGGCCGCTCAGCAACCCCACAAGGGGGAGGGAGGCAGATCGGGGCTCTCAATCAACTGTGCAAAGTTGAAGACCGGCCGGCGTTAAAACTTGGTGCGCAGGCCCAGGGTGGCAGCGTTGGAGCCGTCGATTTCGGCGATGGTGCCGTAACCGCCGGAGCGATGGTGGATGCGGGCAAGCAATTCGACGTTCGGATTGGATGCGAGCGAAAACGAGATTTCGGGGCCGAGATAAAACAGGATCGGAACGCTGCTGCCAATGTCCGCGGCCCGTTCGGTTTCGACGCCGATGGTATCGGTGACCAGCGACAAGCCGGCGGTTACTGAAGGCGAGATATTGAGGTCGCCAATATGCAGGCCATCATAGCGGATCACGGGGCCACCCCAGATTTCCGTAGAGGCCGTGCTGCCCATCCGCAGGCCCGCGCCCAACTCGACGCCGGCCTTGAAGCCCCAATCGGAATGGTAGAGGAAATTCTGATAGCCGACACCGGCAAAGAAGTTATCTTCGTAGTGATCGCGCCAGAAGAGCGCTGTTTCCCAAACCCATTGTTCCTGGAAGGTGCCACCGAATACGAAGACGTTTTGGTCGCTGGCAGGCGGCGCTTCGGGGGCGTTAGTCTCCTGGGCCGTGGCCGGGCCGATCAGCAGCAAGGCGGTCAAGGCAAGACCAACCGCCAGATTCGCTCCTGATTTCATCCTCGGCTCCTATCTAGCAAGGAAAACGCTTAGGCGGCGAAAAGCCGTAAAAAACAACTACTTCCATAATTGCGATGATGGTCTGGGTCAAGTCTTCAGGCGAAAATCAGGAAATGTACGGCAGCGGCACCGTAGATACGACGGTCATCGAGGGTAAAGCCGGCAGGGATTTCAATGGTGGCCTCGGCACTTTCCTCGAAGACCACTGTTGCGCCGGGGGCGAGCCAGCCTTGGGGGGCCAGATTGGTGAGCGCGCGCTCGCCCAGGCCCTGGCCGTAGGGCGGATCGAGGAAAACCAGACCGAACGGCTTGAGCGAGCCGGGCGTGCCCAGATCGGTGGCATCGCGGCGCAGCAGCTTGGTGATGCCCCCTGCCCCGAAGGCCTCGATGTGATCGCGAATGAGGCCGCGCGCTTCGGCACCCATATCGACGAAGGTGACATGGGCGGCGCCGCGGGAGAGGGCTTCCAGGCCCAGCGCACCGGTGCCGGCGAACAGGTCGAGCACGCGGACGCCATCGAAGACCGGGCCGAGGCGGGAGGAGAGAATGTTGAACATGCTCTCGCGCACCCGATCCGCCGTGGGGCGAATGGAGTTGTCCGACGGAGAGGTCAGGGTTTTACCGCGGAATTTGCCGGCGACGATGCGCATGATTGGGCCTTAGGGCGAGTTGGTTTCGAGTTTGCGGAGGCCTACCCCCACCCTTGATCCCTCCCCACAAGGGGGAGGGAGATGACTGAGGGTTTAGCGCAAATCCGATTGGTATCAGGGTTTTGGACGACGGGGACCTGAAGGACGGCCAGCGCCGCCTGCCGGGCGACCACCGCCCGAAGGACGACCTGCACCACCGGAAGGACGACCACCACCGAAGGCAGGGCGACCGGCTCCGCCAGCGGGGCGGCCAGCACCACCGGCGGGTCGACCGCCACCGAAAGCGGGTTTGCCAAAGCCGCCGGGCTTGGGGCCGCGGGCTGGGGCAGCGCCATCGCGCTTGGGATAGGGCTTGCCATCGGGACGCGATTTTGGCTTGCCATAGGTCTTGGATTCCAGGCCCAGCGCATCGCGGCCGGGGCGGCTGGCCTTATCGGAGAAGCTGCGAGCCGGGCGCTCGCCGGCCGGGCGATCGGGGCGCTGCGGACGGCCGCTATCGGGGCGGAAAGACTTGGGCTTCTCCGAGAAATTACGGCCGGGGCGGTTGGGGGCGACACGGGCGCCTTCGCCGCGCTCGCTATCCGGGCGGGTGCGCGGGGCGTAGTCACGGGCCGGACGGTCGTTGCCGCCTCGTTCATTGTCCGGACGTGTCCGGGGCGCATAGGCGCGCTTGGGGGCACCGGCATCCGGGCGCGTACGCGGCGCGTATTCGCGGGCGGGACGTTCGGCATCGTTGCGGCGGGGGCCGCGCGGGGTGCCGGTAAAGGCGCGATCGGGCCGGTCGCCGGCGCCGCTTGGGCGGGCGCTGCGTGGCTTGTCGTAATCGCGCTTGGGACGATCGGCGAAATCGCCTTCGGGACGCGCGGGCCGGGAACGATCACCATAAGACTTCGACGCCGCAACGCGACCGGTGACAGCCTTGCTGGTGGGGCGTGCCGGACGGTCGCCGAATTCGCGCTTGGGGCCTTTGAAATCGCCGCGCGGGGCATCGCCATCGCGGCGGGGGCGCGGCGGACCATCGGAGCGGGCGGGACGCGAAGCGCCTTCGGCGCGCGGCGCGCGGGCGGGCTTGGCAGGCCGCTCGGGGCGCTGGCCGAACGTGCGAGCGGGCTGATCGTCGGGATCGCGCCAGGTCGCGCCCTTGGTGGAGCGCTTCTGGACGAAATCCTCCTCACGGCCATCATCGAAAATGATACGGCGGGGTGGCGGCGCGTCCTCTTCGGGGCGGTCATCGAATTTCTTAGGGGCGGGGCGCTTGCTGTCGAAGCGGCCGGGGCGATCCTGGCGCGGGCGCTCGGCGCGCACTTCTTCCTCGGTTTTTTCGGCATGATCGGTGAAGCGGAAGCGCTGGCGGGCGATTTCGACGGTATTGGTGCCGCGCCCGGTCAGGCGATCGCGGGTCGGCTTGCCGACCAGGGCATTGGCTTCGGGCATTTCGCTGTCGAAATCGACATCGGCAGCATCGGCCAGCTTCTTGCCGAGCTGGTCAC
This sequence comes from uncultured Alphaproteobacteria bacterium, assembly GCA_963717095.1. Classification (GTDB taxonomy): domain Bacteria; phylum Pseudomonadota; class Alphaproteobacteria; order Rhizobiales; family Devosiaceae; genus Devosia. The sequence goes on along the minus strand of CAVQVF010000005.1, from coordinate 136,106 downwards.
GCAGGGTGGAGGCCTTGACGGTTTCGATGCCGCCAACCGGGATATCGTTGAGCTGGAACGGGCCATAGGAAACGCGGATCAGCCGGTTCACTTCAAGGCCGAGCGCGCCCAGGACGTTCTTGACCTCGCGGTTCTTGCCCTCGCGCAGGGCCATGACCAACCACACATTGGAGCCCTGGTCGCGCTCCAGCGTGGCTTCGATGGAGCCGTATTTGATGCCGTCGATTTCGATGCCGTCCTTGAGCCGATCGAGCGCGGCCTGGGTGACGGTGCCGTGGGCGCGGACGCGATAACGGCGCAGCCAGCCGGTGGCGGGCAATTCGAGCACGCGCTTGAGGCCACCGTCATTGGTGAGCAGGATCAGCCCTTCGGTATTTATATCGAGGCGACCGACGGTGACGACGCGGGGAAGACCATGGGTTTCCAGCGCCTCGAAAATGGTGTCGCGGCCTTCGGGGTCTTTCTCGGTGACCACGAGGCCGGCGGGCTTGTGGTAAAGCCAGACGCGGGTGCCCTGGCGGGCGGCCAGCGGGGCGCCATCGACCATGATCTTGTCGCGCGGGGTGACGTTGAAGGCGGGGGTGATGACCTTCTTGCCGTTGACCACGACGCGGCCCTCGGTAATCCAGGCCTCGGCATCGCGGCGGGAGCAGAGCCCGGAGCGGGCGATGACCTTGGCGAGACGATCGCCGGAGTCGGGTACGGCGGACTGTTCGGTCATGGGGTAGCTTTCATGTCATGCGGGACCCGGATGGGCGGCGCGGAAAAGGAAATCGCCCCGCATTGAGCGGGGCGATGCAATCGGGAAGAAACGAAGGCGGTTAGAAGCCGACCCTGGCCTTGGGGCCGTCGTCTTCAAGGCCGGTATCCAAATCGCGGGAGGTGACGGCCGCGGGGCCATTATTATTCGCCAGGCTGCGCTGGAGCGCCCGGCGCACATCGGCCGGACAAGCCGGATCGTTGAGCGCCACGATGGCGCCATTGGCTGCACGGCAGACCAGATCGGCATCGCCGACGCGGGTAAAATATTCAGCCGGAGGCATATAGATCGGGCGCTTGGCATTGCCGGTAACGCTGATATTGGCTGCCGCCATACGGGCGGTCAACTGCTTGGATTCGGTCTCGGTCAGCGGGCGGCCGGCAATGGTTTGCATATCGACCACACGGGCGTTCCGCAGGCGGGCCAGATCGGCCTCGCTCAAATTCGACGTGTCGATCTGCACGGAATCGCTATCGACCGGCAGTTGATCGGCCACGGCGACGGTCGGCGTCGGCAGCTGGCTCTCATCGCGCGGCAATACCAGCGGCGCGCGGGCCTGGGTCAAATCTTCCTTGGGCGCCTCGCCGGGGACGAGGCCGACGCCGCGAGCGGTCGTCATCATCACTTCGCGCTCGAAGGTGCCGACATCGGTCAAGGCATTGGTGCCTTCCGCCGTGGTGCAGGCGGCAAGGCCCGCCATCAGCAGCAGGCCAAGGGACAGCAGGCCCGCCCGGGTCAATCCAATTTGCATGAAACGTCCTTCAAGAGCGGCGAGCCGCGACGACTTCGGTTGTTGACGGTGCTTATAGCGCATCAACGGCCCTAAGACCAGATTCTGGCAGCAATGCGTTCGCACTCCGTTAGCGGGCCGTGGAACGCCCGCAACAAAGCTCAGGTTTTGGCCGGGCGGGTGCGGCCCAGACCGAAGAGATCGAGGATCAGCAGGATAACGCCGAGGGTGATGGCCATATCGGCGACGTTGAAAATGTAGAAGGATTTATCGCCGAGGTGGAAGTGGAAGAAATCGGCGACGGCGCCGTAAATCAGGCGATCGAGGCCATTGGACAGCGCGCCGCCGATGCAGAAGGCCAGGCCAAGCCGAATGAGCTGAGAATCCGCGCGCAGCCACCAGATGGCGAGGGCGACGACGGCGACCAGCATGATGAGGCCGAGGCCCCAGCTGGGCATGCCGGTCAGCAGGCCATAGGAAATGCCGGTATTCCAGACCAGGACGTAATCGAAAAAATCGGTGACGCGCACGACTTCGCCGCCGCGCCAGTTGGAGAGCGTAGCGGGGACATAGGACGTGAAGATATCGACGCAGGGGGACGCGCCGACGGCAATGCACTCGGCAGAGACGGCGAAAGCCTTATGAGCGCGGTCTAGGCCAAAGGCGAGGATCGCGGCCATGATGGAGATAAGCGCCGACTGGGCCTTGAACGTATTCAACGCCTAGAGCCCCGCAGCCGCGCGTTCGCGCAGGGCTTGGGCGTCGCGTGGGGTGACGTCGGGGTATTCGGGGTCGGAGCCGACATCGGGCTGGATGCGCCACGAGCGGGCGCAACGGGTGCCGGTGGCGAGGGCCGATACCACGGCGATGCCGGGAACGTCTTCGAGGCGGAAGGCGGTATCGGGGGCGTCGGCATTGCCGATTTCGATGGCGGAGGTGATGGCGATTTCGGCAAGATCTTCGCCGGCAAGCGCGGTCAGCAGGTCTTCATCGGTGATGAAGACCTTGGGCGCGGCTTCCAGCGAGGAACCGATGCGCTTTTCGCGGCGTTCGATTTCCAGCGCGCCGGTGACGACGCGGCGGACGGTGCGGATTTTCGCCCACTTGTCGGCGAGGCCATCATTGAGCCATTCGGACGGCACTTCGGGGAACAGGCGCAGGTGCACCGAGCTATCGGCGCCGGGGTGCCGTTCCAGCCAGACCTCTTCCATGGTGAAGACCAGGATGGGGGCGAGCCAGGCGGTGAGGCAATCGAACAGGTGATTGAGCACCGTCAGCGCGGCGCGGCGCTTCACCGAGGAGATCGGATCGCAATAGAGCGCGTCCTTGCGGATATCGAAGTAGAAAGCCGAGAGCTCGATGTTCATGAAATTGGTGAGCAGCGAGACGATGCGGCGGTAATCGTATTCCTTATAAGCGCCGCGGACCTGCTCATCGAGCTGGGCTAGCCGGTGCAGCATCAACTGCTCCAGCTCGGGCATGTCGGCGAAATCGACCACGTCCGCTGGCTGGTAATGGGCGAGATTACCCAGCAGCCAGCGCAGGGTGTTGCGCAGCTTGCGATAGCTGTCGGTGGTGGTCTGGATGATTTCCTTGCCGAGGCGCAAGTCTTCGGAATAATCGGAGGAGGCGACCCAGAGGCGCAGGATATCGGCGCCGTATTGCTTGATGATGTCCTGCGGGGCGACGGTATTGCCCAGCGACTTGCTCATCTTCTTGCCCTCGCCATCCATGGTGAAACCATGGGTGAGGACGCTCGCATAGGGGGCGTAGCCGTTGGTGGCGCAGCTTTCGAGCAGGGAGGAATGGAACCAGCCGCGATGCTGGTCCGAGCCTTCCAGATACATCGAGGCCGGGAACTTCAGGTGCGGCCATTTCTGCTTGTTGCGCAGCACGAAGGCGTGGGTGGAGCCAGAGTCGAACCAGACGTCGAGGATGTCCTTGACCATCTCGTAATCGGCAGAGTTGTAGCCGGCGCCAAGGAAGCGCTCGGCGGCGCCGGTCGGCGTACCAGGCGTCGGCGCCCTCGGCTTCGAAGGCGTCGGCGATGCGGTGATTGACGACATCGTCCTTGAGGATTTCGCCGGTGGTTTTGTTGACGAAGACGGTGATCGGCACGCCCCAGGCGCGCTGGCGGCTGAGGACCCAATCGGGGCGGTCGGCGATCATGGCGCGCAGGCGGTTCTGCCCGGCGGCGGGGTAGAACTTGGTGGCGTCGATGGCACGCAAAGCCCGATTGCGCAGCGTATCGGGCAAGGCCCCCTCATCCGCCCTTTGGGCACCTTCTCCCACGAGGGGAGAAGGGGAAGAAGCGATGGGCCGGTCCATATAGACGAACCATTGCGGGGTATTGCGGAAGATCACCGGCTTCTTGGAGCGCCAGGAATGTGGGTACTGGTGCTTGACGCGGCCACGGGCGACCATGGCGTGGCGCTCGGCGAGAGCCGTGATGACGCGGTTGTTGGCGTCGCCCTTTTTGCCGCTATCATCGATGACGCGGGCGCCTTCGAAGCCGGGAGCGTCCTTGGTGTAGAAGCCGTCGTCGCCGACGACATAGGGGATGGCGGTGTCGATGCCGCGTTCCTGCAGCAGGCGGCCGGAATTCATCCAGATCTCGAAGTCGTCGAGGCCGTGGCCGGGAGCGGTGTGGACGAAGCCGGTGCCGGCGTCATCGGTGACGTGATCGCCATCGAGGAGGGGGACTGCGAATTCGTAGCCGCCATCGAGGCCGCGCAGCGGGTGATAGCAGAACATGATCGGCCGGGATCAACGTCATTAAGACGCGCAAACCCTTCTGAACTCACCTTACCCTTGGCGAAGACTTCGGCGGCCAGCTTGTCGGCAAGAACGTATCTCTCGCCGGTTGCAGCCCAGTTGCCTTCGGGCGCCTCGGTGACCTCATAGAGGCCGTAGGAGATCTTGGACGAGAAGCTGATGGCGCGGTTGGCAGGGATGGTCCAAGGCGTAGTGGTCCAGATGACGACCGATGCGCCTTCCAACATTTGGTGGGCTTGCACCCAATCCGGGGTCAAAGTTCCAGAACTACTGGGCGAGACGAAAGGGGCCATGTACTGTTCGGGAGCGACCGGGAACTTCACCCAGATGGTGTCGCTCTCGTAATCGGCATATTCGATTTCGGCTTCGGCCAGAGCGGTGCGTTCGACCACGGACCACATGACGGGCTTGCTGCCGCGATAGAGCTGGCCGGACGTGGCCACCTTCATCAGTTCGCGGGCGATCTGGGCTTCGGCGTCGAAGCTCATGGTCAGGTAGGGATTGTCCCACTCGCCCAGAATGCCGAGGCGCTTGAATTCCTCGCGCTGGATATCGACCCATTGAGTGGCAAAGGCGCGGCATTCGGCGCGGAATTCGTTGATCGGGACTTCGTTCTTGTCGCGGCCCTTGGCGCGATATTGCTCCTCGATCTTCCATTCGATCGGCAGGCCATGGCAATCCCAGCCCGGCACATAAGCCGAGTTGAAGCCGAGCATCTGCATGGAGCGGGAGACGATATCTTTCAGCGTCTTGTTGAGCGCGTGGCCGATATGGATGTTGCCGTTGGCGTAGGGAGGGCCATCGTGCAGGGTGAACAGCGGACGATCCGCCGCCTGCTCGCGCTGCAGCTTGTAAATATCCATGTCTTCCCAGCGCTTGAGCCAACCCGGCTCGCGATCGGGCAGGCCGGCGCGCATGGGAAATTGCGTCTCGGGCAGGAAGAGCGTCGACGAATAATCGGTTTCGGTGGCGCCCGCGGCAGTATCGGTCATGGATCGGCAATCGGTTGGGGAGATTTGCGGGGGTTGTAGCAAGGTGAGGCGAATGGGGCAAAGGGTTTGGTGGGGGCACGCCCTCGTGGTTCGAGGCTCGTAAGAACTCGCACCTCACCATGAGGGCTACTGGGACATTGAGGTCTGTCAGTAGCCCTCATGGTGCGGCGGGAGCGTAGCGACCCTCGAACCACGAGGGCGTGGTACCCAACTACCCGAAGAAACCCAGCCGCTGGTCCAACTCACTCAGCGGCTTGGCATTCGCCAGAAGTGTCCGGGCCTTGTTGCTGTCGCGGTTCATGGCGCCGATCAACTCATCAAGGCCGGAGAAGACTTCCTGGCCGCGGATGTGGGCAATGAGGCAGACGACGATGGTTTGGCCGTAGATGTCCTCGGAGAAATCGAACAGGTGCGTCTCGAAGGGCGGGCGCTGGTTGTTGAACATGGGCTTGCCATAGGCGGCGACGCCATCGAAAACCCGTTCGCCGAGACGGGCGCGGACGGCGTAGACGCCCTGGGCGAGCTGGAAATTGTCGTGGGTGACGGTGTTGGCGGTGGGGTAGCCTAGTTCGCGGCCGCGCTGGTCGCCTTTGACGACGCAGCCTTCCATGAACCAGTGATAACCCAGCAGGCGATTGGCGGCATCGATATCGCCTTCCGAGAGGGCGGCGCGGATGCGCGAGGAGGAAATGACTTCGGAGCCCTCATCGAGCAGGTCGATGACTTCGACGGCAAAGCCCTGGGCCGCTCCGGCGGCGGCGAGGAAGGTGGGCGTGCCGCGGCGCTGGCGGCCGAAGTGGAAATCGGCGCCGACGATGACGCCGGTGACGGCAAGTGCATCGACGAGGAAGCGGGAGACGAAATCCTCGGCTTCGATCTGGGAGAAGGCCCGATCGAAATTGAGGATGACGATACCGTCAAGGTCGAGCGCCTCGGCCAGGCGTGCCTTGGCATTGCCGTCGGTCAGCCGGTACATGAAGGGGTTCGGGCGCGAAGACATCGCGCGGATGCGGCTCGAAGGTGAGCACGATGGCGGGCACGCCAGCCTCGGCGGCACGGCGGCGGAGCAGGTCGAACACCGATTGATGGCCGCGATGGAAGCCGTCGAAATTGCCGATGGCGACATAGGCGCCACGCAGCGAGGGGGGCACGGCGTCGAGGCTGGAGAGGCGGAGAAAACTGGACATGAAACTACCAGCTCAGGCGCGGCAGAAAGCCGGCCATGCGGGCGCCGCTGGGAGCGACGAGATCGACGATGGCCTGGGGGTCGGGCTTGCCGAAAGCGTCGAGTTCGGCGGCGTGGATGGAGCCGGTGACGAACAGCAGGTCGATGCCGAACTGGGCGGCGCCGGTGGCATCGGTGCGCACGCTATCGCCGATGGCGAGGATGCGGGCTTTATCGAGGGGGCGACCGACGGCGGCTTCGGCTAGGCGGAAGGCTTCCTCGTAGATCGGCTGGTAGGGCTTGCCGGCCATCAGCACCATGCCGCCCATGGCGGCGTAGAGATCGCCCAGCGCGCCGCCGCAATAGATGATCTTGTCGCCATGCTCGACGACGCGATCGGGATTGGCGCAGATCATCGGCAGCTTGCGCGCGAGCCAGAGCTTGGCGCGTTCGCGGTACATTTCGGGGGTATCGTCATCGGTATCGAGATCGGTGACGACGACGACATCGGCCTCTTCGGCCGTGGTGCGGCGCACGTTCAGGCCTTCATAGAGCGCGTCGTCCTCGGTGGGCGGGCCGACGTGGTGGATGGGGCGGCCGGAATATCTGGCGATCATGACGCGGGTGGCGTCGCCGGAGGAAACGATGGCGTCATAGGCCTCGCGGACGACGCCGAGGCGGTCGAGCATGTCGATCAGCGGCGGAGACGGGCGCGGGGCATTGGTGATGAACACCACCTTGCCGCCGGCCTTGCGATATTGCACCAGCGCCTCGACGGCGGAGGGAAAGGCGGCCACGCCGTTGTGGACGACACCCCACACATCGCTGAGGACCGCATCGTAGCGGCCAGCGAGATCGGCAAGGCCGGAAATGGGATTGAGAGGCGCGGTCATGGGGAGGCTCCGGGAGCGGGATTGCCTTGGCGTTCTATGATGCAGGTTGCTGCCGGGATCAAGGGCAGAAGCGGCAATAAGGGGATGATGGGAAGGCGGCATGCGGCGGGCGCGTTGCTTGGAGTGGGTTAATCCTGAGTAAGCAGGCAGGCCAGCATGGCGGCGGTTTGCTGCGGGCTGGGGCTGTCGGTAATGGTGACATCGCTGAAGGCGCGCTCCGGATAGCCCTCGGCATACATTTCGTGAATGCGGACGCGCTCGCCGTCGTCGAGCTGGCGGGTGCCGCGATTGGACAGGGCGACAGCCAGCGGCGGGGCCAAGGTGGCGACGAAGAGGCGGGCATTACAGGCAGCGCAAGCGGATTGGAGTTGGGCGAAATCGCTGTCACGCATGGGATAAGCGATCACGAGGTAAGGTTCGTCCGCAACGGCAATCTGCCCCGCAACCCAAAACACGGCGCGGTCGATCATCTCCTGAAAGGGGACAGAGCGGGAAATGCCATGGTCGTCGCCATCGATGAAGCGGGCACCAGGAAGAATTGCGGCAAGCGCACGGCTAGTGGTGGTTTTGCCGGAGTTGATGGAGCCGTTGAGGATGATGACGATCATGGTGGGAAGGTCTCCATAGGAGCGCTACTCCTGGGACTTCCCCCTCCCCCGGCCTCTCCCCAAAAGGGGGAGGGAGGCGGATTGGGGCGCCACATTGGCGGCGCCAGGTGGCTTGCCGGCTAGACCGAACTTTCGGCCCGGCGCAGGACCGGGGCGGCGGTCTTGGGGCGTTCCAGCATCAGGTCGGGACGGACGGGGCCGGGAGCGGCGATGTGGGGGCCCTGGACCAGGGAAATACCGACATCGAGCAGTTCGAGAATCTGGCGCTCATTGACCACGCCGGTGGCGAGCAGGCTGACGCCAAAGCGGTTGAGATAATTGGCGATATCGGAAGCGTGGAAATCGGTGAAGGCGGTGGGTTCCGCGATGAAATGGGCAGCATCGACGCGCAGCGAGCGGACGCCCTGCCCTGCCAGTTCGGCAACATCGACGCGCAGCGACTTGACCTCGGAGATCGAGAAGCCGGCACCCTTCTTGGTCAATTCGTCGGCAATGGCGCGCTCGCCGCTCGACAATGCCTGCCATTCGGATTCGGTCACCACGAAGATGATGCCGGCGGCGATGGCGCGGCTGGCTTCGAGCGAGACGATATGCTGTTCGGAAGCGACCCATTCGCCCAACGTGGCCCGCGACAGCGGCACGAAGAGATTGATCGGCTGAGCAGCGGTGCGCGAACGGCGGGCGATGGCGATCGCCTCAAGCAAGCCGAGGCCTTCGATATGGCGCAGAACTTCTTCGCCACCCTGGCGCGGCATGAAATCGGCGCGATTGGCCAATTCGCCATTCTCCAGCATCAGGCGCGGCACCAGATCATAGCCGTGCGGACGGCGCTGCGGCAGCGTGATCACCGGCTGGACATGATAGATCAAGCGGTTTTCGGCCAGGGCCTGGCGCACGGTTTCCAGCGGGATGATGGGCTGGACAATGCGTGGAGGTGGTGGCGGCGGCGGCGGCGGAGCGGGCGGCTCGACAATTTCCAGAACCGGATCAGGTATGGGAGCCGAATCGAGCATTGGGGCCGGAGTGGGAACGACCGTCACGACAGGAGCGGCCACCACAGGTTGTGGTTGTGGCTGCGGCTGTGGCGGCAGCTTGGCGCGTTCTTCGATATCGGAGACGGCTTCGGCAACCTGGCGGAGCACCGTGCCGAGAACCGAAATATCGGCCTCCAGGCTTTCGAGGCGCTTGCCGGGATTGACATCGGCCAGGGCATTGATGCGCTGGCCTAGCGTGGTGCCAGCCTGGGCGTCGGTCGCCAGCAGCCGCGAGAGGTCCTCGATGGCCTTTTCCAAGCGGTCCTCAGCGCGTTCGCGCAACCTGCGCTCAAGCAAAACCACCGCCACGGCAGCGAAACACAGCGCCGCCATTATAGACTCAGCCGGGGTGAAGGTCAGCCCGAAATAGGCAGTACAACCGACGCCAAGCGCCGCCAACCCTATGAATATGTAAACCAATACCTGCACGAGCGGTCCGCAATCGCTTGAGTGGGCCGGGATTCGGCTGTGTTCTCATAGCATCGTCCGCCAGCACACAAAAGCACCGACGCAAGACTATTCCATGGGTAATTTTTTGAGAGAGGGCAGACAGCTAGACAAGCCGGCCCGGTCACGGGTTCGTGCGCGTGCCCGGTGTTGGGTTCCAGTTCGCCCGGCCTCCGCTCGCCCGCCGCTCCGCTCCGGCGCCGAAGTGATTCCAGGCGCTCGAAAAATGCCGCTTGTACAGGGGCAGCAATGCAGCGCCCGTTGCGGCGGCGAAAGGGCCGAGATGGCCGATGGCGACGGTTGGACGGCCAATGCGCAGCATCGGCAGCAATTCAAGATGATGCTGCACGCGGTCCAGCAGCCGCTCGACGATGGGCCGGGGCATGACGCCATCGATACTGGCCTTGTCGAGCTCGACCATGGCCTGGGCGGTCATCGCGGCCTGGGCGAGCGCACGCCCGGCATCGTCGAGCCAATCGCCGACATGAGGCTCAAGCCCATCCCAGTCCCATTCCTGGGGACTGCCCGAGGGCAGGGTCTGCCCAGCGTCGCTCAGCCAGCGCTCGAAGGCGGCGATGGAGGCGACCCGGTGCAGGAAAGTGGGGGCGCCATGCCGGTCCGAGACCATGATGGCGCCCAGATTGGCGGCATTGCCGGTGGGCCCTTCCCACAAGCGGCCATCGGCAATGATGCCGGCCCCGATAAAGGCCCCGACATGGAAATAGGCGAAGCCGGCGGGGCGCGGCTCGGGCTGGGCGATGATTTCGGCCCAGCAAGCGGCGCTGCCATCGTTGAACCATTCGGTGGGCAGGCCGGTATCGGCGGCGACCCGGGCGGCGATATTGATCTCCTCCCAGAGCGGGCGCTGCTCGGGATGGGCGTTGAACAGTTCGATATTGCGCCCGATCGAACTGGGGGAGGCCACGCCGACGCCGACCATGCGCTGGCGTTGGGCCGGCGTCAGCCCCTCGATAAGAGTAGCAATTTTACCCGCGATTTCGGGAAAAACGGCGGTCGCATCGGGGTAGTCGTAGGACCGGTGCACATTGGCCAGCACCTTGCCCGACAGATCGGCAAGGGCGACCTGGACATGGCGCCAACCGATTTCCACGCCGATGGAAAAGCCCCCCTCCGGATTGAGGAACAGCGGCGTCGCCGGCTGGCCGCGACGGCCGCGCAGCACCTGGCCGCGCAGGACCAGGCCGCGCTCTTCCAGATCGGAAATGATTCGCGAGGTGGTTTGCGGCCCCAGGCCCGAGCGGCGAGCCAGATCGGCATTGGAAGAGCCCGGCCACAGCGAAATCAGGCTGAGTACGGCGCGTTCGTTGGCGATACGCACCCCAGCTTGGGGCACGCCGCGGCCCACCGGGCCCAACCTGTCTCGATCTTCGTTCTTGCTCATGGCGGCAGACTTAATCGGGAGTTTGGATTGCGATCAAGAGTCTACAGCTTGCAGAATTGGTCTAATAGCGCAGAAACCGGAACGGAAAATTTACCCTGTTGGCGAACAATCGGCTGATCCACCGCCAGATCGGCGGCAGCTGGCCATCGTGCCAGTTGCGCCGAAAAGGCGAGAAGAAACAACGAGGACCGGCCGTATGCATAATGCACGCCAGTGCGACGCCAATGGACGCCTGCTGCTGATCGACCAGGATGTGGCCTCGTCGCGCCTGGTGGTCGAAGGGCTAAGCGTGGCGTTGGCGGGCACGCCGGAGATCGTAGCGGCGCAAAGCGGCCGGCAGGCGGTGGAGGCATTGCGGCAGGCCCCGTTCGATATCGTACTGGTGGATTTGTCGAGCCTGAGCGATCTGAGTGAGCGCAGCGAAGATGCGGTGACGCGGCTGGTCAAGCTCGCCAACGGGGCGCTGGTGATCGCGGTTTCGGACGGCAGTTCGGTTTCGGCCGCGGTGGCGGCAATGCGCGCGGGCGCCCATGATTATGTGGTCAAGCCGATCGGCGGTCCGGCCATCGCGGCACGGATAGATGAATTGGCGCAGCGGCACGGCAAGACGCGCACGCTGGGCATCGAAGCGCGGCCCAGCGCCGGCATGGAGGATTTCGGCGGCTTTATCGGCGCATCGAGCGCCATGCAGTTCGTCTATGAGCAGATCGCCCGGATCGCGCCATCGGCGGCGCCGGTGTTCATTACCGGGGAAAGCGGCACCGGCAAGGATGTGTGCGCCGAGGCGCTGCATGCCAAGGGACCGCGCATGGGCAGGCCACTGGTGGCGATCAATTGCGCGGCGATACCGCGCGACCTGATGGAAAGCGAATTGTTCGGCGTGGCGCGCGGCGCCTTCACCGGGGCCCATGAAGACCGCAAGGGCGCGGCCGAGCTGGCCGATGGCGGCACGCTGTTTCTCGACGAAATCGGGGAAATGGACCTGTCGCTGCAATCCAAGCTGCTGCGGTTCCTGCAGACCGGGACGCTGAGCCGGGTCGGCGAGGCGGGCGTGCGCAAGGTGGACGTGCGGGTGATCTGCGCCACCAACCGCAATCCGATGACGCTGATTTCGGAGAAGAAATTCCGCGAGGACCTGTTTTACCGGTTGCACGTGCTGCCGATCCACCTGCCGCCGCTGCGGCAGCGGCCGAGCGATATCATGGTGCTGGCCCGGCACTTCCTGGCGCGCTATGCCGGGGAAGAACACAAGGTGTTCACCGGGTTTTCGGGTGAATGTGCGCAGGCGCTGATGGCGGCGGAATGGAAGGGCAATGTACGCCAGTTGCAGAACCTGGTGCGCCGGCTGGTGGTGATGTTCGACGGCGGTGAAATCAGCGGCGCGATGATCGGCGCAGCCGATATCGAATCTCGCGGCACGGCCGAGATGATCGGCACCAGCGCCCCGCAGGAGCGGCGGCAGGTTGTGCTGCCGATGTGGCAGCAGGAACAGCGCATCATCGAGGATGCCATTGCCAGCTTCGGTGGCAATATTTCGCTGGCCGCCGCGGCACTGGAAATCAGCCCATCGACGATCTACCGCAAGCGTCAGAGCTGGGCGGATGGGATGGCGGGGGCGGCCTGATAACATACCAGCCGACGCCGCTCGTGCGTTCGCGGCTTTGCAAGCGCAAAGGCACCTCACGCATGAGGGTTGCTGCGGTACCGGGACTCCAGTAGACCTCCATGGTGAGGTGTCGAGCCTACCTGAGTCTCGACATACCTACGAGTGCCGTGCCCCTAAGGCGTCGTGGCTTCGCGGGCCTTGATGCGGTCGAGGCCGAGGCGGTGTTCGCGGAAAATGACGAAAATGCCCGAGGCAATGACGATGGCCGCGCCGATGAGCATGGTCAGGGTGGGCACATCGCCAAAAGCGAAGTAGCCGACGATCAGGCCGAGCAGCAATGAGGTATATTCGAACGGGGCGATGACCGACATGTCGGCATGGCGATAGCTCATCGTCATCATGATTTGCGCGATGCCGCCGGCAATGCCGGCCAGAACCAGGAACAGGGCCTGTTGCGGGCTGGGCCAGATCCAGCCGAAGGGAATGGATGCCAGCGAGATGATGGTGGCGCTGATGAAGAAATACAGCACGATGGTTTCGGCGCGCTCGGTCTGTACCAGCTTGCGAACCTGCAGCATGGCGAAGGCCGAAGCGACGGCGCCACCCAGGGCGGCAATGGCGCCGATGGTTTCGGCCTGGCCCAGAGCGGATTGGCCGGAAAATACCGTCAGGCGGGGCCACAGCATGACGGCAACGCCGATCAGCCCGACAATGACCGCCGACCAGCGATAGAAATGCACCTGTTCCTTGAGCAGGATGGCGCTGAAGACCACGATCAGCAGCGGCGAGGCATAGCCAAGAGCAATGGACTCGGGCAGCGGCAGCTTGGTGAGCGCATAAAAGCCCAGGCCCATGGAAAAAACGCCGATCAGGCCGCGCAGCAGGTGGCCCGGCAGATTTGCAGTGCGCACGCCGACGGCGAGCTGGCGCTGCCAGACCAGGTAGATCACCACTGGAATAATGGCGAACAGCGAGCGGAAAAACACCAACTGGCCGGCAGGAACGTCGTTGGTGGCCTTGAGCAACGACGACATCAGCACGAAGATGCAGACCGACATAACCTTGAGGGCAATGCCGCGCATCGCTCCATCCGAGAGGCCCGTATGGGTCGATGGTGGCTGGGCGGGCGGGACGGTCACGGAGGGCTCGGTGTTAGGGCAGGAACGGGAATAGCGAGACGAACCACCACTCACCTTGCGGATAATTCCCCTCCCGGCGGGAGGGGAAAGGGCATGGCTCAGCGCGGCTTGGCTTCGGCCTTGACCAGTTTGGCCTTGGCCTGGGTGGCGGTGGCGAAGGCCTTGTGTTCGGGGCCGCTGATGGTGCCGGATTTCACCACGCTGCCCTGGGCATCGACAAGTTCCCACAGCCAATTCGAATTGGGGCCACTGCCGCCCTTGAGGCGGAGACGGATCGTCAGGTTTTCGGTTTTTTCGGTCATGATCTCTTATGCAACAGCAATCGTTAAGACGAAAGGGGCAGTAGGGGAAATGTCCGGGGGAGGCAGGCAAGAAGGAGACCTACGTCGGGCCAAATTGATATTGAGTACTCTTTGCTTGCCCCTACCCCCTCATCCGCCCTTCGGGCACCTTCTCCCACGAGGGGAGAAGGGGATGGAGCCGAGTGTTCGCAGTCGTCACCCTCGCCCCTTGTGGGGGAGGGACCGATATTTCTGCGTTCAGCAGAAATATCGGGGTGAGGGGTCGCTATGCCGGCCTAGACGTCGGTCGTCCGATACTCGATCTTGTCGCCCCAGAAGGCGAGGTAGTCGCGGATCGGTTCGACCAGGGGGCATGGGTCGGGGTAGTACCAGACGCCATCCTTGCCGGTCGCAGTCAGGGTCTTGATGGTGTAGTAAGAGGCCTCCCCCTTATAGGGGCAGTGGGTATGGGTTTCGGAGGCTTCCAGGATATCGGGGCGGACGTCTTCGCGCGGGATGTAGATGCGTAGCGGAGCGCCTGGCTCGTCGAGTTCCAGCGCATTGAGAGATGAGGCGATTTCGGCGTCATCGAAGATCACGTGAACGCGGCCTTTGGCCGGCCTGATCTTGATATCCTTGTCCAGACACTGTGCCGTCATGATTGCCTGCCATTGCTTGAGTTATCGCTGTGGCGTTAACGCATGAGCGAGGAAGTGGGTTCAAGCGTTCTTGACTCGATCCACCCTCCCCCCTATATCCCCGACAGCCTGTTAGCACTCTACAATTGCGAGTGCTAATACCGGCGCGCAAATTGCATTCCAGTTCGATGCCATAGGAGCAAACATGAGCTTCCGTCCCCTGCACGACCGCGTGGTCGTCCGCCGTCTCGACAGCGAAGAGAAGACCAAAGGCGGGATCATCATCCCCGATACCGCCAAGGAAAAGCCCTCCGAGGGTGTTGTCGTGGCCGTTGGCCCCGGCGCTCGTGACGAAAATGGCGCTCGCGTCGTTCCTGACGTGAAGGCCGGCGACCGCATCCTGTTCGGCAAGTGGAGCGGCACCGAGGTCAAGGTCGACGGCGAAGACCTGCTGATCATGAAAGAATCCGACATCATGGGCATCATCGAAGGCTAAGGCTCACGCCCCTGCCCGTTCGATCTGCCCTTTTCCCTTATTCAAGGAGCGCCTCACATGGCTGCTAAAGAAGTCAAATTCTCCACCGAAGCCCGCGACAAGATGCTGCGCGGCGTCAACATTCTCGCCAATGCCGTCAAGGTAACGCTCGGCCCCAAGGGTCGTAACGTCGTCATCGAAAAGTCGTTCGGCGCACCGCGCATCACCAAGGACGGCGTCACCGTCGCCAAGGAAATCGAACTTGAAGACAAGTTCGAGAACATGGGCGCCCAGATGGTCCGTGCCGTCGCGTCCAAGACCAACGACATTGCCGGCGACGGCACCACCACCGCAACCGTCCTGGCCCAGGCCATCGTCAACGAAGGCGTCAAGGCCGTCGCTGCCGGCATGAACCCGATGGACCTGAAGCGCGGTATCGACCTGGCCGTTCTCGAAGTTGTCGAGAACCTCAAGTCGCGCGCCACCAAGATCACCTCGTCGTCCGAAGTTGCCCAGGTCGGCACCATTTCGGCTAACGGTGAATCATCGATCGGCGACATGATCGCCGAAGCGATGCAGAAGGTCGGCAACGAGGGTGTCATCACCGTCGAAGAAGCCAAGACCGCTGAGACCGAACTCGATGTCGTTGAAGGCATGCAGTTCGACCGCGGCTATCTGTCGCCTTACTTCGTGACCAATGCCGAGAAGATGACTGCCGTTCTGGAAGATCCGTTGATCCTCCTGCACGAGAAGAAGCTCTCCAACCTGCAGGCGATCCTGCCGATCCTGGAAGCTGTCGTTCAGTCGCAGCGCCCGCTGCTGATCATTGCCGAAGACATTGAAGGTGAGGCTCTCGCGACCCTCGTCGTCAACCGTCTGCGTGGCGGCCTCAAGGTTGCTGCCGTCAAGGCTCCTGGCTTCGGCGATCGCCGCAAGGCCATGCTGGAAGATATCGCCATCCTGACCGGTGGCCAGGTGATTTCCGAAGATCTCGGCATCAAGCTCGAGAACGTGACCCTCGACATGCTTGGCACTGCCAAGAAGGTCGAAATCACCAAGGAAAACACCACCATCGTCGATGGTTCGGGCACCAAGGAAGACATCCAGGGCCGCGTTGGCCAGATCAAGGCGCAGATCGAAGAAACCACTTCGGACTACGACAAGGAAAAGCTGCAGGAACGCCTGGCTAAGCTCGCCGGTGGCGTTGCGGTGATCAAGGTCGGCGGCTCGACCGAAATCGAAGTCAAGGAACGCAAGGACCGCGTCGACGACGCTCTTAATGCGACCCGCGCTGCGGTTGAAGAAGGCATCGTCCCCGGCGGCGGTACTGCTCTTCTGCGTGCTTCGTCCGACCTCAAGGCCAAGGGTGCAAACTCCGACCAGCAGGCTGGCATCAATATCGTTCGCCGCGCTCTGCAGGAACCAGTGCGCCAGATCGCCAACAATGCGGGCGACGAAGGCTCCGTGGTTGTCGGCAAGATCCTGGAAAGCGCCTCGATCACGTTCGGCTACAATGCCGCAACGGGTGAATATGGCGACATGATCAAGATGGGCATCGTCGATCCCGTCAAGGTGGTTCGCACCGCCCTGCAGGACGCCGCTTCGGTTGCATCGCTGCTGATCACGACGGAAGCCATGATTGCCGAACTGCCGAAGGACGCTGCGCCCCAGATGGGCGGCGGTGGCGGCGGCATGGGCGGCATGGGTGGCATGGACTTCTAGTCCAGCCAAACCCAAACGAGCTACAAGGTCTCGTCACTTCCCAGTCACGGACTTTGCAGAGGGCGCGGTGGAAACACCGCGCCTTTTTTGTTGCAGGCCGTCCACATTGATGTGTATAATGTTACACGCAATAGCCTGTCCTCATATATAGAATAAGCCACTGAGAGAGGACAAGATATTGGAACGGAATAGTCGAAAGCTGATTGCGCTGCTGGAGCGCGATGGCTGGTTTTTGGTGAAGATCGTCGGATCGCACCACCATTTCAAACACCCGACCAAGACAGGCAAGATCACAGTTACCCATCCCCACAAAGATATGCCCACGGGCCTGGTTCGCGCGATCTTGAAACAGGCGGGGCTGTTACACAGTTAAGGCAAGTAATGCGGTACATCGCTCTCATCTACAAAGATCCTGACTCGGCATTTGGCGTCGTCTTCCCGGACCTGCCCGGCTGTTTTTCGGCGGGCGATACGATGGAAGAAGCATCGCAAAACGCCGTGGAGGCGTTGGCGACCCATATCCGCTGGCTGGAAACTGATGGCGACCCCGTGCCCAGCCCTCGGCCAATGGATGCGATCGTCGCCGACCCAGATTTGGCGGCGGACCTTGAAGGAGCGATGCTGATCGGCCTCCGTCCCTCTCGTGCGTGATCTTGGATCGACCACGCGCATCAATGTCTCGCTCGATCTCGGACTGCTCAAGGCCATCGACGACGAAGCTCGCTCAAGAGGACAAACCCGGTCGGCTTTCCTGGCCTCGGCCGCGCGGCGTGAACTTGTTGAATAGAAGGCCTGGCTCATGAAAACCCCAACACGCCGCCCAACCAGTGCAATCGACCGCGCGGAGGCAGTCTTCAAGGCGGTCACCGCCAAGCCAGAAGTGGCAGCAAAGCCGGCAACGCCGCCGGTGGGCAAGGAGATGGTTTCGCTGCGGCTGGACCGGGATGTGCTGGAGCATTTCCAGGAGGACGGGCCGGGCTGGCAGGAGCGGATCAACGCGGCATTGCGCGTGACGGCGGGGCTGGATTAAGGGAAGAACAGCAGTTTGAGCGCCAGGATGATGGAAACCACGACGACCAGTGGACGGATCAGCTTGGCGCCATAGCGGATGCCGGTGCGGGCGCCGATATAGCCCCCGGCTACCTGGCCGATGGCCATGGCGATGGCGGCGGGCCAGAGCACGTCTCCCGAGGGAATGAACACCAGCAGGGCTGCCAGGTTTGACGTCAGGTTCAATAGCTTGGTGTGGCCGGTGGCGCGGGTGAGGCCGAGGCCGAACAGAGTTACGAAACCGATGGTCATGAACGAGCCAGTGCCGGGCCCAAAGATGCCATCGTAAAAACCCAGGCAGAAGCCCATCATCGGCACGAAACGCGCGAATGGCAGGCGGGCGTGCTTATCCGTGTCCGAAAGATTGGGCGCGAACAGAAAATAGAGCGCGATGGCGATCAGGGCGATGGGCACCAGCGTGGTCAGGATCGAGACATCGAGGCGTTTGACGATCAGCGCGCCGATGACGCTGCCGCATAGGGTGACGAAGGCGGACAGCGCCAGGGCGCGGATATCGATGAAACCGCGGCGCCAATAGGTGACGACGGCCATGGCGGTGCCACAGGCGCCCTGCACCTTGTTCGTAGCCAGCGCCGCCACTGGCGGCAGGCCGACGAACAACAAAGCCGGAATGCCGATAAGGCCCCCGCCTCCGGCCACGGCATCGACGAAGCCGGCGAGCAGGCCGACGCCCGTAAGAGACAAAAGGATTAGGGGATCGAGCATGGGGTCACGGACTTAACTGGCCGGCGATGCGGCCTTGTGGGAGTGAATGATCAGTCGCCACCGCCGCCTCCACCGTCTCCGCCGCCGCTATCGCCACCACCATCGCTGCTGCCGCTGTCGCTGCTGTCACTACCGCCATGGTGGCTGCTGTCGGAATGGCCATGATGAGAGTGGCCGGCATCGGAGGTGGAGCCATCGCTGCCGGCATGGCTTGACGCCGTTGCCGTGGAGCCCCTGCGGGGCGGCTTGTGGCTGAAAAACACGATCCGTGCCAGCGCAATATAGGCGGCGATAGCCGCGAGGGGAATGAGGACCACCCACGGGTTCGTATCGGGATCCCAGTCGAACACTCAGAGATCCGCTGCCGTGTCGAGCCGGGCGAGAACGGCATCGAGCAGGGCACGGCGCTCGGGAGTCCAGGCAGCGGTGCGCGACACCAACAGGCACGCTTCGCTCTTGAGCAGGGTGCCGTCTTCGAGGACGCGCAGGCCATTTGCCGTCAGGGTGGAGCCGGTGGTGGTGATATCGACGATGATATCGGCAACGCCCGAGGCGGGGGCAGCTTCGGTGGCGCCGAGGCTTTCCACGATGCGGTATTCGGCAATGCCGGCCAGGGCGAAGTGCTGGCGGGTCATGGTGATGTATTTGGTGGCGATGCGCAGCCAGCGGCCATGACGCGAGCGGAAGTCGGAGGCGACATCGGCCAGATCGTGCATGTGGGTGACGTCGATCCAGGCATCGGGCACGGCGACGACGACATCGGCGTCGCCGAAGCCGAGGGGCTTGGCGAAGACGACGGAGGCTGGGCCGGTTTCGGCAGGTTTCGTGGATCAGGTCGCGGCCGGTGACGCCGAAATCGATGGTGCCGCGGATGAGTTCGCGGGCGATCTCGGAGGCCGGGAAGAAGCGCACCGTGACCTCGGGCAGGCCCTTGATGGCGCCGAGATAGGAGCGGGCGCCGCCGGGCCGGGTGATGGTGAGGCCGTTGGCGGCGAACCATTCGCGGGTGAGTTCTTCGAGGCGGCCCTTGGAGGGGACGGCGAGGGTGAGGCCGGCTCATTATGTCGGCCTCCGCTTCCAGACGATCGACCCAGACGCGCGCAGCCCGAGGCGGTGACGGGCGCCGCGGCGCCGAGGCGTTCGAGCAGGCGATCATATTGGCCGCCGGAGGCGAGGATTTCGCCGTCCGGGCCGGTCATTTCGAAGACGATGCCGGTATAATAATCGAGGCGCGGCGAGAAGCTGGCGTCGAAGCTGACGCTGGCCTCGCGCCAGGCTATCGAGATGACGGCGGATGGATTGCGAGGCGCGGCGCCAGATCGATGCGGGCGGCGCGGGCGAGGGTTTCGATGCGGGTCGAGCGACTGCAGCGCGGGGCCGGAGATGGCGAGGTAATCGCGCAGCAGCTTGAGCGTCGCGGGCGGAATTGGGCGGCGTCGAGCGCCTGCTTTTCGAGATAGCGGTCGGCGATCTCGTCGGGGCTGCGGCCTGCCGACAGGCTGAGGCCGGCGGCGACCATGTGCTCGGTGACATCTCGACCATGGCCTCGCGCGTCGGGCTGCTCGGCACGCGGCAGCTCGGGGCGCGGATTCAAGCCGCGCCAGCAGCCGGTCCAGCGCCTCGGGGTGGCCGAAGCGGTGGCGGATGCGCGGGCGCCAGGGCGCGGGCATATCGGCCTGGGCCGAGGAGCGCTTCGAACAGGCCGACGCCGCCGAGGCGAATGGTAGGGGCTGATGCCGAAGAGGTCGAGCGCGCAGCGGGCGAAGGTCAGCACCTGGTCGAGCGCGACATCGGCATCGGGCTGGCCGAGCAGTTCGAGGCCGGCCTGGTCGTACTCGACGGGGCCGGTATCGCCTGGCGGAAGATCGGGCCGAGATAGGAGAAGGCGGCGGGCTCGCCGACGCCGTCGTCGAGATAGGCCTTGACGATGGGCAGGGTGAAATCGGGGCGCAGGCAATATTCGACGCCGTTGTTGGCGGTGGTCAGCAGCAGGCGGCGGCCGAATTCCTCGCCGGCGAGATCGAAATAGGGACCGGCGCGGAGCAGCAGCGGCGGCGTGACGCGGGTAGCGCCCTGGGCTTCGACCAGGTCTTCGAGCGCGGTGCGGCGCTGGGCGGCGGCGGTCATGGTGCATCCCCGGCTACGCGAGCAGGTCGTCTCCGCCTGAGGGGATTGGTGGGGGAGGTCTCCGACATGCTGTCAAGGCCGCATCCCGGATGCCCCCGGCCCTCGCCGAGGGGTGGCATCGTGCATGTCGAGGGCGATGCGATCATTGCTCGCCAGCAGATTTCTGATCGCGGCCACCAGATCTGCGCGCGCACCTCGAACTGGCCGGGCCTTGCGGCCTTCCATTCGGCGTTGTCGGTGATGGCGGCGGCGGCTTGCTTGCCGGCGACCAGGTCCTTGATCTGCACGATGCCCTGCTCGCGCTCGTGGGAGCCTTCGATGATGACGGCGGGGGCGTTGCGCTTGTCGGCATATTCCACCTGCTTGCCGAAATTCTTGGAATCGCCGAGGAACATTTCGGCGCGGATGCCGGCCTTGCGCAGCTCGCTGAGTCATCTCCTGGTAGCCGGCGAGTCTGGTCCCTATCCATGACGAGGACGACGACCGGGCCGGCGGGCTCGGTCGGCGCCGAGATTGCCGGTCAGCTTCAGCGCATTGGCACAGGCGCGACACGCCGATGGAGAAGCCGGTCGCCGGCACGGGCTCGCGGCGGAAGCGCGAGACGAGGCCGTCGTAGCGACCACCGCCGCCGACCGAGCCGAAGACGACCTGCTGGCCCTTTTCGTTGGTGACCTGGAAGGTCAGTTCGATCTCGAAGACCGGGCCGGTGTAATATTCGAGGCCGCGGACGACGGAGGGATCGATGCGTGATGCGGTCGGGACCGTAGCCGGCGGCGCTGACGAGGCCGAACATGCTGGCCAGCTCCTGACGCCGGCAAGGCCGGTTTCCGAGCCGCCGACGAGGCCGGCAAGCGTATTGATGACCGCGATGACGTGGGCATTGCTGCCCTTTTCGACGCCATCGTCGGCGTGCCGCTTTCGATATAGGCGACGATGGTGTCGATCTGGTCGGCGATTGAGGCCGGCGCCCTTGGTGAAGTCGCCGCTCTCGTCCTTGCGGCCCGCGCCGAGCAGGAGCTCGACGCCGTCGGTGCCGAACTTGTCGAGCTTGTCGATGGCGCGCAGCACGATGAGCTTCTGCTCGTCGGTCGTCGACGCCAGCCGATGCCTCAAGCACACCGTCCAGCACCTTGCGGTTGTTGACCCTCACCACATACTTGCCGGCCAGGCCCAGCGCGTCCATGATGTCGGCCATCATCATGCACATTTCGGCGTCGGCCTCGGGGCCGGCCGCGCCGACGGTGTCGGCGTCGAACTGCATGAACTGGCGGAAGCGGCCGGGGCCGGGCTTTTCGTTGCGGAAGACATAGCCGGCGCGATAGCTGCGGAAGGGCTTGGGCAGGGTTTCGAAATTCTGGGCGAAATAGCGGGCGAGCGGCGCGGTGAGATCGTAGCGCAGGCTCATCCACTGCTCGTCGTCGTCCTGCAGCGAGAACACGCCGGCGTTGGGCCGGTCGGTATCGGGCAGGAACTTGCCGAGCGTCTCGGTATATTCGAACAGCGGGGTTTCGACCGGATCGAAGCCATAGCGCTCGTAGACCGCCCTTGATCTTGGCGATCATCTCGCCGACGGCGGCGATATCGGCGGGCGTGCGGTCTTCGAAGCCGCGCGGCAGGCGCGGGGCGATCAGCTTGGTTTTCTCGGTCATTTGGGCGTCCTGGTTCAGCCTGTGCGGTGGCCTTCCTAGCGGATCGGGGGTGGGGTGACAACAGGGGGGAGTGGGGAGAAGGTGACGGAGCGTCCAACCACCGGCCCCTCCCCTTGGGGAGGACGGGAGGGGGGATGCGGGACCGTATAGCCGCTCAGAGCGGCGCGCGAAGGGGGTCGGGTGGCGACGGCGTGGGGGTTGATGGGGATATCCATCCAATAGACCGAGTGGTCTTCCTTGGGCAGCCCGACATCCACCCGCAGATAGGCGGGCAGGTTTGGCGGGAGGCGGGGACGCTTCCACCAGGCGCGGATCGCCGCGAACAGGACGGGGAACAGCCCGCGCTGCGCGACGGCATCGGCGATGGAGAATTCAAGGCGCAGCGTGACGCTGCGCGGATCGAGCGCATCATAGGTCATGGGATTTCCGGACGCGATGGAACGCGGGCCGGCCTCTGTTGAGTGTGGGTGGATGGGCGAAAATCGGAGTCGAATCGACCCGGTTTCAGGCCATCACGGTTTCAGGTGTTGGGAGTGTCCACGGCAGAAGTGCCGGTGGTGTCGACGAAACGAGGTTAACCTCGGTGCGATGCGACTGTTTGCGCACCTGATGGAGATCGAACATGACTGTCATGCAGTGCCTCCCTCAGGTTGGCGTTAGTGGACGTTTGGCTGGTAGCTCACGGGCCCGTGAGTTGGCAAGGGGCGGTGTGGCGGGTTGACGCAGCCGAGGCCTGGGTGTTGCGGGAAAGGCACAGGGACGCGTCCACTCCCGTGGAGAGCTACCCCCACCCTGGCCCCTCCCCTCAAGGGGGAGGGGACGCAGACTATGGGTCAGATGCGCATGGACGTTTCAGTGCTGTCCGTTCGGCTTCGACTTCAGCTCGGCAAAAGCAGGTTTCCAGGTGGTCGTTGACTAGGCCCATGGCCTGCATGAAGGCGTAGCAGGTGGTGGGACCGACGAAATTGAAGCCGCGTTTGCGCAGGTCCTTGGAGAGCGCACGCGAGGCGTCGGTCTGGGTGAGGAGGCGGAGCGCGTCGAGGGTCAGCTCGGCCGGGCGATGTTCGGGCGGGTCTCGAAGCGCCAGAAATAGGCGGCGAGCGAGCCGAATTCCTTCTGCACTTCCAGGGCGCGCTTGGCGTTGTTGATGGTGGCTGCGATCTTGCCGCGATGGCGGATGATGCCGGCATCCTGCAGCAGCATTTCGATATCGTCCTCGGTCATGGCGGCGACCTTGGCGAATATCGAAGCCATGGAAGACTTCGCGGAACCGGTCGCGCTTGCGCAGGATGGTGATCCAGGACAGGCCCGACTGGAAGCCTTCGAGGCAGATCTTTTCGAACAGGCGGGTGTCGGAGGTGACCGGGCGTCCCCATTCGCGGTCGTGGTACTGGCGATAGAGCGGATCGTCGCCGGCCCAGGGACAGCGCGGCAACGTTGGGTCGAGTTCGGGGGAATTGATCAAGGCAGGCTCCGGACAGTAGATATGGCACCATGCTTAGAGCTACGGCCGGCCTTGGGAATTGCCCAGGTCAGGGCTCCTGACAGGCCATGGCAGTAGTGGCGTTGACATGCCGCTGGGCGGGGCATCAGGCCAACGCAGATGTGATGACCTTTACGGTCGGGTAAAATTTTATACGAAGGTGGTTGTGCTTTCATAAGGATTTTCCAGCACATTGGAAGCCGCCTGATCCGGGGCGAATAGCCTTTGGGTGCCAGAGTAATGGGTCGCTTCGTTAACCTGCTCAAGCAGTTCGGTGCCGATGAGCGCGGTGTGTTCGGCGTGATTTTTGCGATGATGGCGATCGTTCTGATCGCCCTAGTGGCGCCGTTATCGATTTCGTCACCGTCGAGCAGACCCGCAACCGGGCGCAGGTGGCCCTGGATGCTGCCGCGCTGGCGCTGCAGAAGGACATTTTCCTCAAACCGCTGGACGCGGCCAAGATCCAGTCCGAGCCCAGGCGCTGGTCGAGGACCGGATCGGCAATAGCCAGATCGTGGCAACGCTCAATGCTCCGGTCATCGATATCACCAAGGGATCGCTCTATCCGAGCGCCAATATCAAAGTGCCGACGATTTCGTGGCGCTGGTGGGCATGAAGGAAATCAATGCCAAGATCGTCGCCGAGGCCACCCGCCGCAAGTCGCAGCTGGAAGTGGTGATGGTGCTGGATAATTCGGGTCGATGGCGGGAAGCCGCATTTCCACTTTGAAGACGGCCGCCGCTTGCGCGACCACTATCCTGTTCTATGGCGACGTCACCGATACGTGCGCGAAGCTGGGTAACCCCAAAGTGGCCGACAATGTATCGATCGGCATCGTGCCATTCACCGTGATGGTCAATATCGGCACGCAGTACAAGGACGAGACCTGGCTGGATTGGACCGGAAAGTCCGAAGTGGCGCGCATCAATTTCGACGATGACGACAATGAGGCGACGCCCTTTGCCGGCCCGGTGGACCGGAGAGCCCTGTTCGCTCACAGGCACCGCCTGGACGGGATGTGTGGAGGCGCGCGAAGCTCCATATGACACTACCGACGACGCTGCTACGACGAGTAATCCCGATACGCTGTTCGTGCCGATGTTTGTGCCAGACGAGAACAACGCCTATGGCAAAAGCGATTTGCGGCCTGCAGTTAACGGTAGATACAGCTACATCCCGGATACCGGCGGCAAGTGTCCAATCAGGACCTGCGAAGTTATAAAGAAAGACGGCCATACGACCTACAGGATGAACGACGGCGGCGTTGTGACCACACCCGAAGCGTCATGCGTTCGAAGTGACAGCGTCTATATGGGCAAGTCCCAATACCAATAACGATATCTATAGTCTGCTCAGCCGGATCGAACTGCAAAGCCGTATTTGCAAATATTCGGGTCACGACCTGAAAGACAGCCAGACCAATGCCAACTGTCCCAGTGTCCCGGTGCTGCCAATGACGCAGGACCCTGGCCAAGTTATCAGCAAGATCGGCGATATGAAGGCGGACGGTTCGACCAATATTCAACAGGGCACGGTGTGGGGCATGCACGCCCTACCAATGAAGAGCCGATGACCGAAGGGACGCCCGGACAATGAAGACCAGGTCATCGCCGAAAACGTCAGCAAGGCACTGATCATCATGACCGATGGTGAAAACGATCCGCCATTCGAAAGTGGCGATCCCAATGGCGGCTGGTATTTTTCGTGGGGCTTTCCCTTTGACAGACGGCTCGCAGAGTCGCCAACCAGACGAACACGAAAAGCAAAATCAGCGCCATTCAAGACGCCAAGACGCTTGCCGCCTGCGACTATGCCAAGAACGTGCGCCATATCAAAGTCTACACGATTGGGCTTTCATCGCCCAGCGGAGTGAAGGCCATGCTGACCGCGTGCGCGACCGATGCAGCGCCCGCACATTTTCCAAATCAGCCGACGGAACTGATCGATGCGTTCAAGAAGATCGCGGACGAGTTGGCCCCACTGACCATCACGCAATGAGGCCTGCAAACCCCGTCACCGTATCGAAACGAGGCCATTCAGGCCTGCCGTGCATAGAAGGTGCTAGGCAGCCAGCGGACCCTCACGGTATGCTGGTGCATGGCTGATACATATCGAGCATGGCTGCGCGGCGACGGGAAATGGCAGGATATTTCCGTCATCGACCTGCGCACGCTGGACGGCACCGGCAAGCGCCTGCAAACAGCGGGGCTCAAGACGCTCGGTCAGATTGATCCGATGACCGGCGCGGACCTGCTCAAATTACCAGGCCTCGGCGTGGGCGTGATCAAGAGCGTCCGCGCGATCATCAAGACCTGCAAGAGCACGGATCGGCGCCGCAAACGTACCAACTATGCCGAGCGGGTGGAGCCTATGTCACCCAGCCCGCTACGGGCCGAGTTGGTTAAAGACAGCTAAGGTCAATCGATATTCAGTTTGGTGCTGCGGATGCGGAACCCCGATCTGGTTCCCTCCCCCTTGAGGGGAGCCAATCGGGGCTAGCAGAAACGTGCAAGGAGGGAAAGAAGGCTTTGCTATCCGGGCTCGCCTTCGTCCTCGTCATCGTTCTCGAAACATTGCCAGAAGAAGGCGTTCAGCCTGGTATCCGCATCCTCCTGGCTGACATTGGCGGCGATGACTTCGGCCTTAGGCGCGCATAGGCCTGCTGGTCGGCCGGAGAAATATTGCGTGCTGTGGCGTCATGGCGGCGAAAGCTGGCGGGCATGGCATAAGTCCTTGGGAGCGCACGATTGGCGGTCGACATTGGCGGGCCTGGGCGGCGGATGCTGGAAAACCCGCGCGCCGGAAGGTAAGAATTTGTACAAGAATAGACATGTTAATAGGCTATCGGAGCCCAAGCCCACCGCGCGCCGGTGGGTGCGGCACGCAATGGCCGGTCCGAGTACGGACAAGACTGTCAACGATTTCAGCGGGATGGAATGGTACCACCTCTCGGGATCGAACCGAGGACCTCTAGATCCACAATCTAGCGCTCTAACCAACTGAGCTAAGGCGGCAAGGCTTGGACGGTGGCGATGGCGGCGCACCCGAAAGCGCGCGGAACATAGGTCGAGTTGCCGCAGATGACAAGCACCGATTTTAGCGAAACCACGATAGTGGGTCCAGACGAGCCTCAAGGGGTTTTGCAGCGGGTGACCATTTGGAAAGGCTTGCAGTTTAACCATGTCGGCGGTTGCGCACCAGAAGGGCCGGTGGCTCTATGGACCGACGGGCGGACGCACTATATTGAGAAAGACTTAAGTTCCGCAGGCGGATTGTGCCAGCTTGGCACAGCGGTCAATTCGGGGCGCGACAGATATCCGGGTTTTGTTGTGTATGGATATTGACTGGACATCGCCGAGCGCGCGCCGCGTGCTGCAGCATGACGCCGACACGCGCCCGGCATGGCTGTGGTCGCAGGATGGGGAACGGCTGCTTTGGCACAATGACGCCGCGGCGCTCTATCTCGCCAAGATCAAGAAATACGGGCTGAAACTGGCGGCGCCGGCTGTGCCGATCAAGGGCCAGGTGGCGCGCAATATACGGCTGGGTTCGGCAGGGCGCACGAGCCTGGCGCGGATTCAGTTCCTGGGGCGAGAAGCCGATATCGTCACTTGCGCGACGACGCCGCTGTTGTGGGAGGACGGGAAGACGGTGCTGCTGATCGTTGATGTCGATCCGATCGAGCCGGAAATCCTGGCCGCGGCGGCAGCGGCGGAAATGCATGTCGAGGCGGTGGAACTGGTGGCAGTGGAACAGCCCTCTAGCGATGAGCCCGATACTATCGATACAGCCGTGGCTGCGAGCGAGCAGCCGGTGAACGCGCCGGAGCCAATCGCGGCGATCATCGAGGCGGATGAGCATGCCTATGAGCGCGAGCTGGAAAGTTGGCGCGCGGCGGACCAGGAACAGGCCTAGGCCGGTCAATGGCGGGGAGCAGGACACGCCTGGTGCAACCACCGAGACCATTGGCGAGACGACGCCGGAGGATATCGGCACCGACGATAGCTGGAGCGATGAGGCGGACAACGGGCCGGAGATCGCAGCGAGCGAAGCCGCGCCCGAGGTAGAGCCGGAGGCCAATGAGCCTGCGCTGCGCGACGAGAGCCGGCTATCGGCCTGGTGGACCGCCTGGTGGCGGACGAGGGTCTTTATACGCCGCTGACCGATGCCGACGATGTGGTGCTGGCCGCCGGGAGGTTGAGCCGGAGGAAGTCGCGCCGAGCCTGCTCAAGATTACCGGGCGCGGCTTTACCCCGATGCGGCGACCGAGCCCGGCGACCGAGGCCGAGGGCGATCTGGGCGATCTGGAGCGGCTGGACGAAGCGTTCAGCCCGAGGACGAGGTTCCCGAAGAGCTGGAGCCGAGGTAGCGGCGCCGAACGCGGCTGAGCTGGAATCGGTGCAGGCAGCATTGGCCGCGCTCGGACCGACGCCCCCGCCCGACAGCGAGACGGTCGAGCGGGTCTCGCGCTATAATTTCGACGAGCTGTCGCGGATATTGAACGACCGTGTCGGCGAGACGGCGCCGCAGCCGAGGAATCTGGTCGTGGCCGAGGCGCCGGCGGCGACGGGGCGCTGGTCAATCTGGGCGGAGAAACGCTGGTGCTGAACCGGCTGCCGCTGGGCATATTGGTGTTCCGCGACCAGCAGATCCTGTTCGCCAACCGGGCGATCACCGAAATGGTGGGCTATGGCTCGGTGGAGGCGCTGCGCGAGGCAGGGCTGGCCTCGGTGTTTCCGGCCGCTGGGCCCGAAGGGCAGCAGGCCGGTCCGGTAAACCATCTGGTGCAGCGCGACGGCACGCTGGTGCCGGTGACGGCGCGGCTGCAGTCGATTTCGTGGCAGGGGCGCCCTGCCCTGATGCTGTCGGCCAGCGCCACCGAAGTGCGCACCGGGCACGAGGCGGCGGTGCGGGCCTTTGCCGAGAGTTTTGCCGATACGCGGGGCGATGGATTTTTCGAGACCAACCGCGCCGGCGTGATCGCCGCGATCAATGGCAAGGCGGCGGCGCTATTGGGCCAGGAGGCGCCGGCCCTGTTGGGCAAGGCGCTGAGTGCGGTGATTGCGCCGCCGACGTGCCGGCCTTGCGGGATTTTCTGGAGCGCCCGGCGCGCTTTGCCGAGACGGCGCGGCCCTGTGTCAGCCTGCGCGGCGCCGGCAATGGCGCCGAAGTGCTGGTGTTCGCACAGGGGCAGGCCGGACCGTCACCGGATATTTCGGCTTCGTGCATCCGCTGGAGCGGCGGCGCCGATGCAGATCGCGGGTCCCGGCGAACTCGATCCGGCGCTGCTGGCGCGGATCAGCCGTGGGGTGCGGCGGCCGCTCAATACCATTATCGGCTTTTCCGACCTGATCCGGTCCGAAGCATTCGGGGCCATGGGCAATGAGCGCTATGAGGGCTATGCCGAGGATATCGCCAAGGCGGGCCACGAGATCGCGGCACTGGTGGACGAGCTGGACGATTTCACCCGGCTGCGCGACGGACGCTATCTGCCACAGCGAGCCAGCGTGGATTTGACCGGCCTGCTGGAAAGCTGCGTGGTGCGCATCCGCAACCAGGCGAGCAATTCGCGGGTCATCGTGCGCAATGCCATTTCCGAAACGTTGCCCAAGGTGACGGCGGACCGGGCATCGCTGGCGCAGGCAGTGCTGAACCTGTTGGCCAGCGCCATCGACCAGACGCCGACCGGCGGAGCAGTGGTGATTTCGGCGCAGCGCGAGGACGATGGCGGCATTTCCATCCATGTGCGCGACAGCTCGACCAATGCGGTGGACCTGGCCGAGCGCTTCGTGGTGTTCCGCGACGGCACCGGGCGCGATGGGCAGGTGCTGGCGCCGGTACGCTCCAGCGTGGGGCTGGCGCTGACGCGTTCCTTGCTGGCGGTCAATGCGTTCTCGCTGTCGGTCGATCCGGCAGGCTCGCAGGGACTGCTGTTTTCGCTGTTGATCCCGGCCGATCTGGTCGCCCAATCCTGATCTGGGCTTGGTGGCGGAGGTTCTTGCTCCGCCAGGCCGGCTTGATAGGAAAGTATAACTGTTGTGCCTGCTGCCATGTTAGTGGCGATCTCCTATATCATTTGGCCATGAGCGGCGCGACACGCCGGCCGGTTGGCAATTTCACTGCATTGCAGTGTTCGGGAGTGACCCTATGGGCAAATTAATTCGCGGTTTGGGCCTGGCCTTGGCGCTGATGACGGCGCTGACCGGGGTGGCATTGGCCGCGCCGACCGAAGTGCGCATCGGCGTGGCCCTGGAGCCCCCGACCCTGGACCCCACCGCAGGCGCCGCCGAAGCCATCGACATCGTCGTCTATCAAAACGTGTTCGAAGGCCTGACGCGGATCGACGAGAACGGCGCGGTGCAGCCGGGTTTGGCGACCTCGTGGACGATTTCGGACGACAACCTGACCTATACGTTCAAGCTGGCCGATGGCGTGACCTTCCATGATGGCACGACCTTCGATGCCGATGACGTCAAGTTCAGCTTCGACCGCATCGCCGCGCCGGACAGCCTCAATGCGCACAAGGAATTCTATTCGGTCATCCAGAGCGTGACCGTGATCGATCCGCTGACGGTGCAGTTCAAGCTGAGCCAGCCGGTGGGCCGCTTCCTGTTCGATATCGGGCGGGGCGACGCGGTGATCGTGGCGCCGGAAAGCGCGGCCACCAATGCGAACAATCCAATCGGCACCGGGCCATTCAGCTTCGTGCAGTGGGACAAGGGCAGCCGCGTGGTGCTGGAGCGGTATGATCCTTATTGGGGCCAACCCGTGGCGTTGACCAAGGCGAGCTTCGTGTTCATCAGCGATACCGCCACGGTGACCAATGCGCTGCTGGCCGAGGATATCGACGGCAGCAATAATTTCGCGCCTGAAGCGCTGGCGGTGTTCGAGAACGATCCGCGCTTCACGGTGCTGGTGGGCTCGACGGAAGGCGAAACCATTCTCGCCACCAACAACAAGAAGCCGCCCTTCGACAATCTCAAGGTGCGCCAGGCCATGGCCTATGCGCTGGACCGCCAGGCGATCATCGATGGGGCGACCTATGGCTATGGCACCCCGATCGGCAGCGCCTTCGCGCCGCACAATCCCTATTATGTCGACCTCACAGGCACCTATCCCCATGACCCCGAAAAGGCCAAGGCGCTGTTGGCCGAGGCCGGCTATCCCGATGGGTTCAGCGCCACGCTGAAGCTGCCGCCGGTGGGCTATGCGCGGCTGAGCGGGCAGATCATCGCCAGCCAGTTCGCCAAGGTCGGCATCAAGCTGGAACTGATCAACGTCGAATTTGCGCAGTGGCTGGAAGACGTCTATTCCAACAAGGACTTCGACCTGACCATCATCAGCCATGTCGAGCCGTTCGATATTGGTAATTACGCCAATCCCGACTACTATTTCGGCTACGACAATCCAAAGTTCCAGGCCCTGATCGAGACGCTGAATGCCACGACCGACGAGGCCAAACGCAAAGAACTCGCCATCGAAGCGCAGAAGATTCTCGCCGATGACGCGGTCAATGGCTATCTGTTCGAACTGGCGCAGACCGGCGTGTGGAATGCCAAGCTGCAAGGCATGTGGAAGAACTCGCCGATCGAAGGACTGGTGTTGCGCGATATTCATTGGGTGGAGTGAGGGGCAGCCTGGGCCTTCGTTCACAGGCCAGGCCCCCCACCCTGACCCCCCCCCTCAAGGGGGAGGGGATCGCTCCGATTCGCTTTGTAACCGCAGCCTCTGATGAACGGCTCCTGCCGCCCCCTCCCCCTTGAGGGGAGGGTCCGGGGTGGGGGGGCTTGGCCCGGATCCCCGATATTGCCCGCATGACCCTCTTATCCTCAAACGCCTGCTGGGCTTCGCGGTCACCCTGCTGGTGGCGGCGGCGGTGATTTTTTATCTGCTCGACCTGCTGCCCGGGGATTCGGCGCAGTTCATTCTGGGGATCAATGCCAGCCCCGATGCGGTGGCCCAGCTGCGGGTGCAATTGGGGCTGGACGTGCCGGCCTTTGAGCGGTTCATCGGCTGGATCTGGGGCATGCTGCATGGGGATTTCGGCATTTCCTACACCCAGAACGCGCCGGTGGCGCAGTTGATCGCCGAGCGATTGGTGGTGACGCTGCCGCTATCGGTGTTTGCCTTGGCCATTTCGCTGTTGATCGGACTGCCACTGGGGATTTTGGCGGCGCGGATGCGCGGGCGGGCGCCCGATACCGGCATCATGCTGCTGGCGCAGCTCGGCGTGGCGATCCCCAATTTCTGGTTCGGCATGCTGCTGGCGCTGCTGTTCGCGGTCAGCCTGCGCTGGCTGCCGCCGGGTGGGTTTACGCCGTGGGACGAGGATGCGGGAGCGTCGCTACGCGGGCTGGTCCTGCCCAGCCTGGCGTTGGCGCTGCCGCAGGCGTCGATCCTGGCGCGGGTGATGCGCACGGCTTTGGTGGATGTGCAGGGGCAGGACTTCATCCGCACCGCGCGGGCCAAGGGCATGACCATGGGCGAGGCGGTGTGGCGGCATGGGGTGCGCAATGCGCTGCTGCCGGTGCTGACGGTGGCGGGCCTGCAATTCGCATTCCTCGTGGCGGGGACGATCATCGTCGAGAACGTGTTCTACCTGCCGGGGCTGGGGCGGCTGATCTTCACGGCGATTTCCGAGCGCGACCTGATCCTGGTGCGCGGGGCGGTGATCGTGCTGATCGTGGCGGTAACGGCGGTGATGCTGGCGGTGGACCTGGCTTATGCGCTGGTCGATCCGCGATTGCGGCAGGGAGGCGGGCAATGAGCGGTTGACGGCGCGCCGGACGGTTTTCTCGCATCCCAGCCTTGTGGCTGGGGCTGGCGGCGACGGTGATCTTCACCCTGCTGGCGCTGACGTCGCTGGTATGGACCCCCTACCCCATCGCCGAACATCGAAATCGGCGACCGGTTTTTAGGGCCTAGCGCCGCCCATTGGCTGGGCACCGACAATCTGGGGCGCGACATGGCCTCGCTGATCATGGCGGGGACGCTGACCAGTTTCGTGGTGGCGTCGCTATCGGTGCTGATCGGCGCGGGCATCGGCGTGCCATTGGGCCTGGCAGGCGCGGCATGGGGCGGCGCGCTGGAATGGGTGGTGCTGCGGATGAGCGATTTCGTGTTCGCGTTTCCCGCGGTGATCGTGGCGATCCTGATCACCTCGCTCTATGGACCGGGGGCGATCAACGCCATCATCGCAATCGGGATTTTCAACATTCCCATCTTTGCGCGGGTGGCGCGCGGGGGGGCGATGAGCTTCAAGACGCTGGATTTCGTCGCGGCGGCGCGGCTGGCCGGGCTGGGCAATGGCGCCATCGCCTATCGGCACCTGCTGCCCAATATCCTCAGCCTGATCATCGTGCAGGGCACGATCCAGCTGTCGCTGGGGATTTTGTCGGAGGCGGGGCTGTCCTATATCGGGCTGGGGACGCAGCCGCCGGCGACCAGTCTGGGGCTGATGCTGCGCGATGCGCAGGGACTGTTCCTGATCCATCCCTGGCTGACGCTGGTGCCGGGGGCGTGCATCGTGCTGATCGTGATTGCGCTGAACCTGGCGGGCGACGGGTTGCGCGACGCGATCGATCCCCGGCTGAAGGCCCAGGGAGTGCAGCCGAATGCTGCTTGAGGTTTCGGGGCTGACGGTCAAATTTGGGCCGGCCGAGGCCCTTAGCAATATGGGCTTAACGCTAGCACCTGGTGAACGTTTCGGTATCGTTGGCGAGAGCGGATCGGGCAAGACGCTGACGGCATTGGCGATCACCGGGCTGTTGCCGGACGGCGCGCAAGTTACGGGCTCGATCAAGATCGACGGCGTGCCCCTGCCCCGTTCGGAACGCGAGATGGCGCGGCTGCGGGGCAAGCGCATCGGCATGGTGTTCCAGGAGCCGATGACGGCGCTGAACCCGCTGATACGGGTCAATGACCAGATCGAAGAAGCGATCCGGATCAATTCGGTGGCCAGCGCCCCGCAGATCGAGGTGCCCAACCTGCTACGGGAGGTGGGGCTGGAACTGCGGCATGGCGACCGCTTTGCGCACCAGCTTTCGGGCGGGCAGCGGCAGCGGGTGATGATCGCCATGGCGCTGGCGAGCCAGCCGGACATTTTGATCGCCGACGAGCCGACCTCGGCGCTGGACCTGATCACGCAGCGGCGGGTGCTCGACCTGATCGCGGAAATCTGCACGCGGCGGCATATGGCGCTGCTGTTCATCAGCCATGATTTGAAGGCGGTGGCCTGGCTGTGCAGCCGCGTGGCGGTGATGCACAGGGGCAAGCTGATCGAGACCGGGCGGGTGCAGGACGTGCTGGGGGCGCCCAAGCAGGCCTATACGCAAAAGCTGGTGGCGGCATCGCGGTTCGATGTGCGGCCAGTCGTCCGTCCGCCGATCGGCGAGACGCTGCTGGAGGTGCGCGGGGTCAGCCGGGAGTATCGGCAGGCGGGCCATGGCCGTTTGGCGGCAAGCCGCTGCGGGCGGTGGATGATGTCAGCCTCCGCGTCGGCGCGGCGGAATGCGTGGCGCTGGTGGGGCCATCGGGCTGCGGCAAGACCACGCTGGCCAAGATCATCGTCGGGCTGGACCGGGCGACGAGTGGCGAGGTCAGTTTCGCCGGCGAGCGCTATCATGGCAGCGACCTGCCCAAGGCGCGGCGGCGCGATATCTCGCTGGTGTTCCAGGATCCGTTCGGCAGCTTCGATCCGCGGTTGACCATCGCGCAATCGATCGGCGAGCCACTGCGGCTGGAAAAGCTGGATGCCGGCACGCGGGTGGATCGGCTGATCGAGGCGGTGGAAACCGTGGGATTGCACCAGGAGATGCTGCGGCGGTATCCGCACGAATTTTCCGGCGGGCAGCGGCAGCGGCTGGCGATTGCGCGGGCGCTGGTGACCAAGCCGAAGCTGCTGGTGCTGGACGAGCCGGTTTCGGCGCTGGATGTATCGGTGCGTGGGGAAGTGCTGGCGCTGCTGGCGCGGCTGCAGGCGGATTTTGGGCTGACGTATCTCGTGATCAGCCATGACCTCGACATGGTGCGGGCGATTGCCGACCGGGTGCTGGTGATGGAAGCGGGGCGGATTGTCGAGGAGGGCAAGCCGGATGAGATTTTTGTGCGGCCGCAGCATAAGTTGACGCGGGATTTGGTGGGGGCGCGGCTGCCGGAGGTGGGGTGAGAGGTCTCCACTCTTGCGCTAAGCAACCCCCACCCTAGCCCTCCCCTCAAGGGGGAGGGGACTATATCGAGTATGGGACTGGCTGCGGTGATGGAGAGCCACCATCTGATCCCCTCCCCCCTTGAGGGGAGGGTTAGGGTGGGGGTTTGTGCCGACCACTCAATCCTAGATCGAGCCGATATAGCTCCCGAACGGCTCAAGATCGATTTCGCCATCCATGGGCGCGGCGGTGACGCCGGGGCAGTCGAGGCCGTGGGGGTCATGTCGGCGGGGATGACGAATTCCTCGGATTCGGCGCTCATGTTGAAGACGCAGAGCACGCGCTGGCCGTCGTGTTCGCGGATGAAGGCGAGGATGTTGTCGGGGGCGTCGAGCAGGGTGATGCTGCCCTTGGCCAGGGCCGGGTGGGCCCGGCGGAAGGCCAGCATGGCGCGGTAGAATTCCAGGACCGAGCCTTCGACGCCATCCTGGGTATCGACGGCGTGGGTCAGGTGCTCGGCGGGAACCGGCAGCCAGGTGCGTTCGGCGGTGGAGAAGGCGCCGTTGCGGACATGGGTCTGCCAGACCATGGGGGTGCGGCAGCCGTCGCGGCCCTTGAATTCGGGCCAGAATTCGATGCCGTACGGATCGACCAGATCGCTGAAGGACAGTTCGGCTTCCTTGAGGCCCAGTTCCTCGCCCTGATAGAGGCAGACCGAGCCGCGCATGGCGAGGATCAGCGTCACGGCGAGGCGGGTGAAGGCGGCTTCCTGGCCGTGGGTGGCCCAGCGGCTGACATGGCGGACCACGTCGTGGTTGGAGAAGGCCAGGCAAATCCAGCCGTCGGGGGCCTTGGTTTCGGTGGCGAGGATCGAGTCGCGGAAATGCTTGGCGGAGAATTCGCCGCCGAGATAATCGAAGGTATAGGCCATGTGCAGGTGGTCATCGCCCGAAGTGTATTGGGCCATGATTTCGAGCTGGTGCTGGCTGTCGCCGATTTCGCCGACGGTGGTCTTGCCGGGATATTCGTCCATCAGGGCGCGCAGGCGCTTGAGGAAGCCGAGATTTTCCGGGCGCGACTTGTCGTAGATATGCTCCTGGAAATTGTAGGGGTTCACCGCGGGGGCGGTGGAGGCATTGAAATCCTCGGCGCGCACGACGGGATTGTTCTCGAAGCCCAGCGAGCAGAAGTAGAAATTGACGGTATCGAGGCGGAAGCCATCGACGCCGCGTTCCAGCCAGAAGCGCATTTCGCCCAGCAGCGCATCCTGCACGTCGGGATTGTGGAAGTTGAGATCGGGCTGGCTGACCAGGAAATTGTGCTGGTAATATTGCATGCGCCGGCTGTCCCAGGACCAGGCGGAGCCGCCGAAGATGGACAGCCAGTTATTGGGCGGGGTGCCATCGGGATTGGGATCGGCCCAGACATACCAATCGGCGCGCGCATTGGTGCGCGAGGAGCGGCTTTCCGAGAACCAGGCGTGCTTGTCGGAGGAGTGGGAAATCACCTGGTCGATGATGACCTTGAGGCCCAGCGAATGGGCCTTTCGCACGAGATGGTCGAAATCTTCCAATGTGCCGAAGCTGGGATCGATATCGCGATAGTTGGAGACGTCGTAGCCGAAATCCTTCATCGGCGAGGTGAAGACTGGCGACAGCCAGATGGCGTCGACGCCGAGGTCCTTGACGTAATCGAGCCGGCTGGTGACGCCGACCAGATCGCCGACGCCATCGCCATTCTGATCCTGAAAGGAGCGCGGATAGATCTGGTAGATCACCGCGCCGCGCCACCAATCGGCATCGACCTCGGGCTCAAGTTCGGTCTTGGGCTCGGTCATCATCGATACGGACATGCGGGACTCCGGAAAATTGTTTCAGCCTGAATAGCATCAGGCTGAAACGCCGCCAAAGCCAATTCACTTCGTGTTGTGCAGCATGCCCTGGAAGGCGCGGTAGCTGGCCTTGGGGGTGCGGTTCTGCGTGGCGTAGTCGACGTGGACGATGCCGAAGCGCTTGTTGTAGCCCTCGGCCCATTCGTAATTGTCGAGCAGCGACCAGGCGAAATAGCCGCGCACGTCGGCGCCCGCGGCGCGGGCGTCGAGCACGGCCTTGAGGTGGGCCTCGTAGTAAGTCGACGCGGCGCGGGTCGTTGTCGCCCTCGCTTCGGCCATGCCGTTCTCGGTGACGTAGAGCGGCGATCTTGGTGTAGTCGTTGGAGACGCGGACCAGCAGGTCGGTCAGGCCCTGCGGGTAGATTTCCCAGCCGATATCGGTGGTTTCGAGCGTCGCCCTTGACCTGGGCTGATCGGGAAGCCGGAGCTGGTCGGGCGCGGATTTGTAGAGGCCGCGGGTATAGTAGTTGATGCCCAGCCAATCGAGCGGGCGGGAGACGACTTCCATGTCCTTTTCGCAGCCCTCGGGCAGGTGCTGGGCGAAGAAGTCGTTCCGGTCAGCGCTTCGGGATACTTGCCCTTGAAGACGCCATCGAGATACCAGCGGTTGAAGATCGCGTCGCCGATGTCGGTGGCGGCGATGTCTTCGGCGCTTGTCGTGGCGGGCTCGGACTTTTCGAGATTGAGGACGATGCCGAGGTTCTTGACGCCTTCGGCGCGCAGCGCATCGATGGCGGTGCCGTGGGCGAAGAGCACGTGGTGCATGGCGCGGGCGGCGGCGCGGATATCGCGGTAGCCGGGGGCGTGGATGCCGAGGATAGTGGCTGAGGAAGGCGACGCACCAAGGCTCGTTGATGGTGGCGGTGGCGTGGAGGCGGTCGCCGAACTTGCTGGCCGATCAGGCGCGGCATAATCGCCGAACCAGCCGGCGATATCGCGGTTCATCCAGCCGCCCTTGTCCTGCAGGGCCGAGGGCAGATCCCAGTGATAGAGGGTGGCAAGGGCTTGATGCCGCGCGCCAGCATGCCGTCGATCAGGCGATCGTAGAAATCGAGGCCCGCCTGGTTGACCGCGCCGGTGCCTTCGGGGATCAGGCGCGGCCAGGCGAAGGAGAAGCGATAGGCGTCGAAGCCGCCATCGCGGATCAGGTCGAGATCTGCGGGCCAGCGGTTGTAGTGGTCGCAGGCGTTGAGGCCGTATCGCCATTGTGGACATTGCCGGGGGTCGCTGAGAAGCTGTCCCAGATGGAGGGGCCGCGACCATCGGTCTGGCCGCCCTCGATCTGATAGGCGGCGGTGGCGGCGCCGAAGATGAAATTCGGACCGAATCCTGGCGGGATAACGGAAAACATCGATGCGCTCCTCGTGGCAAGGAGGGCGTAGCTCAGGATCGGGAGTTGCGCAATCGATTGCAGAGGTGATCAGGCCATCGAGAAAAGAGTTCGATCATCATCCATCTGTCCTCAACGACCGCGCGGCACCTCCCCCTTGACGGGCAGGATGGGAGGGGGTGTTGGGAGCCACGATGATGGATCGGGGCTACCCCCCACCCTCGATCCCTCCCCGCAAGGGGGAGGGTGACGACTGCGAGGCCAGGTATAGGCGGGCTAGAGATCGCGGTAGGCGCGATGATCGGCGTCACTGTTCCATTCGGTAAAGGTGGAGAACGAACGGATCAGGGCCGCAGGCTCGGCGTAGCGGCGAGGATGCGTTGGGCGATGGCCTTGAAGGCGGCGGCTTCGGGGCCGGTGAAGTCGGAGACGACGACGGGCTGGCCGGTGTCGGAGGTTTCGCGGATGGACATGACCAGGGGGACGGCGCCGAGGAAGGGCATGCCGAGCTTTTCGGCGGCGGCTTCGGCGCCGCCGGTGCCGAAGATATCGTAGCGCGTGCCGGTATCGGGGGCGATGAAATAGCTCATGTTCTCGACGAGGCCGAGCAGCGGCACGTTGAGGCGGCGCAGCATGTCGATGGCCTTTTTGGCATCGATCAGCGCCAGTTCCTGCGGGGTGGAGACGATGACGACGCCATCGACTTCGGCCTGCTGGAACAGGGAAATGTGGATATCGCCAGTGCCGGGAGGCAGGTCGACGACGAGGATATCGAGGCCGCCCCAATCGGTTTCGCGCAGAAGCTGGCGCAGGGCGGAGGTCGCCATGGGGCCGCGCCAGACCACGGCCTGATCGGGCGTGAGCATGGAGCCGATCGACATGGCCTTGATGCCGAAAGCATCGTGCGGGGTGAAAATGCCATCGGCGCGGACGGCGGGCTTGCCTTCGAGGCCGAGGAGTTTGGGGATGGAGGGGCCATAGAGATCGGCATCGAGCATGCCGACGCGCAGGCCTTCGGCGTGCAGGGCCAAAGCGAGATTGACCGCGACGGTGGATTTGCCGACGCCGCCCTTGCCGGAGCCGACGGCGATGATGCGCTTGACGCCGGGAACCGGAGATTTCGGCGGCGGGCCGGGGCGGCCCTGCGCGGCGGCCTGGCCGGTGGCGGGCGGCCTTGTCGGAGGTCAGCGAGACCATGATCTTGCGGCCGGGGGCGACGGCGGCGGCAGCGGCTTGCGCGGCTTCGCGGGCGGGGCCGAAGGCGGCTTCCATGCCGGGCGCCACGCCGATGGCGAAGGCGACGGCAGAGGCCGTGACGATGATTTCGGAGAGGCCGGCATAGCCGGAAAGCGAATTGCCGCCGGGGATTTCAACGCTGGCGAGAGCGGCTTTGATGGCAGCGGCGAGATCGGGATCGGCCATGGTGGGTACTCAGTTTGCGGTGAGACACCCCCACCCCTGTCCCCTCCCCACAAGGGGGAGGGAGACCCTCTCAATCAATCTTCACTCCACCAGAACCGTGTTTGCGGTTCCATCGTCTCCCTCCCCCTTGTGGGGAGGGGACAGGGGTGGGGTATTCGCGAGTCCGAAGCCTAGAGGATCGACTGACCGGTTGCCTTCCAGTCCTTCAGGAAGCCTTCGATGCCGGCATTGGTCAGCGGGTGTTCGGCGAGCTTGCGGATGACGGCGGGCGGGATGGTGGCGACGTCGGAGCCGGCCAGCGCGACCTGGGTGATGTGGTTGGGCGTGCGGATCGAGGCCGACAGAATCTGGGTATCGAAGGCATAGTTGTCGTAGATCTGGCGGATGTTTTCGATCAGCTCGACACCATCGAGGTTGATGTCATCGAGGCGGCCGAGGAAGGGCGAGATATAGGTCGCGCCGACCTTGGCGGCGAGCAGCGCCTGATTGGCCGAGAAGCACAGGGTGACATTGGTCTTGATGCCCTTGTCGAAGAAATGCTTGGTCGCCTTGAGGCCATTCATGGTCAGCGGCAGCTTGATGACGACGTTGTCGGCGATCTTGGCGAGGTGCTCGCCTTCGGCAACCATGCCGTCATATTCCAGCGAGGCCACTTCGGCGGAAACCGGGCCGGGAACGATCGAGCAGATTTCCTTGATGACTTCCTTGAAATCGCGACCGGACTTGGCGATCAGCGACGGATTGGTGGTGACACCATCCAGGAGACCCGTTTCGTAGAGTTCCTTGATGTCCTTGATTTCTGCAGTATCGACGAAGAACTTCATGGTTCCCTCCTAAATGCCTGTAACCTGCGTGTTAGACGAAAGGTGTAGCACGAGGTTCCCGCGCCGCAACCTGTCCGGCAAACCTTATTTGATGGCGGCCAGCATGGCGTCCGCCAGATCGCCGACGCGATCCTCCGGGATGCCCGCGACATTGATGCGACTATCACCAATCATATAGACACCATTGGCGGCTTTTAAATGTTCGACCGTGGAATTTGGCAGGCCGAGCAGCGAAAACATGCCGCGATGGGCGGCGATGAAATCGAAATCCTTGGAGTTCGAACGCTGCCGGATGGCGTCGCTGAGCTTGTGGCGCAGGCCGATCATGCGGGCGCGCATGGCGTTGAGTTCGGTTTCCCACTCGGCGCGCAGTTCAGCGTCCTCAAGGATCAGGCGGATGATTTCGGCGCCATGGTCGGGCGGCTGCGAATAGCGACGAGCGGATGACGTTCAGCAGTTGCGAATTGACGATATCGGCCTGGGCCTCGTTTTTCGCGATCACAATCGCTGCGCCGATGCGCTCGCGGTAGAGGCCGAAATTCTTGGAGCCGGAGAAGGCGATCAGGGCCTCAGGGACAGAGGCGATGACTTTGCGGGTGCCGTAGGCGTCCTCAGCCAGGCCATCGCCGAAGCCGAGATAGGCCAGGTCGATGAAGGGCAAAGCGCCGGTGCGGACGAGGCTGGCGGCGACCTGGTCCCATTGGGCATTGGTGAGATTGGCGCCGGTTGGGTTGTGGCAGCAGCCATGCAGCAGGACGACATCGTCCTTGCCCAGCTTATCGAGCGCGGCCAGCATTTCGGCGAATTTGACGCCGCGCGTTTCGGTATCGAAATAGGGATAGGTGGCGGTCTTGAGGCCGGCGTTCTCGGCGATGGGATTGTGGTTGGGCCAGGTCGGATCGGACAGGTGGATGGTGGCGCCGGGGCGGGCGCGGTTGACCAGTTGCATCAGCACCCAGAGCGAGCCGGTGCCGCCGGGGGCCTGGGCGACGCGAACCCTGCTGCGATCCACCGCGTCGGCAATGGACAGATCGAGCACGGCGGCGCCGATAGCCCTTGTTGCCGGCAATGCCGAGATAGGTCTTGGTCTTGCCGGCGGCCAGAATGCGCGCCTCGGCTTTTTTGACCGCGGACATGATCGGGGTGGTGCCCTGCTCATCCTTATAGACGCCGACGCCGAGATCGATCTTGTCGGTGCGGGAATCGGCGGCGTATTCGCCCATGAGGGCCAGGATCTTGTCGCCGGGAGCCTTGGTCAGGGTATCGAACATGGAAAAGACTTACGCGGTTGGGAGCTGAACGGAAATCGCCGCCTTTATAGGCGGGCGGGGCGGAAAGTCCATCGGCGTTTCGACGCAAGCACGTGGTCGCAGCATTGCCGCAGCGCCTGTGGTATGGTTGACGGAACCAGTTGGGACAGCGACACTGACCCAGCACAGCCTTGTTCGAGTGATTTATGCCTGTTTTGAACCGTATTGCCGACTTTCAAGCCGAAATCGCCGGGTGGCGGCATGACTTCCACACGCATCCCGAAATCCTGTTCGACGTGCATCGCACCGCCGGGAAAGTGCAGGAGCTGCTGCAGGCCTTCGGCTGCGACGAGGTGGTGACCGGGATGGGCCGGACCGGGGTGGTGGGAATCATCAAGGGCCGCACCGATAAGAGCGGGCGCACGATCGGGCTGCGCGCGGATATGGACGCGCTGCCGATCACCGAAAAGACCGGCAAGAGCTATGCGAGCCAAACGGCGGGCAAAATGCATGCCTGCGGGCATGACGGGCACACGGCCATGCTGCTGGGCGCGGCGAAATACCTGGCCGAGACGCGCAATTTCGACGGGCAGATCGCGGTGATCTTCCAGCCGGCCGAAGAGGGCGGCGGCGGCGGGCGCGAAATGGTCGCCGATGGGCTGATGGACCGGTTCGGCATCGACGAAGTCTATGGCATGCACAATTGGCCGGGCATGCCGCTGGGCAGTTTCGGCATCCGCGAAGGCGGGATCATGGCGGCGACGGACCGGTTCAACATCGAGATCGAAGGGCTGGGCGGTCATGCGGCGCGGCCGCATTCGACCATCGATCCGGTGATGATCGCGGCGCAACTGATCGGCGTGCTGCAGACCATCGTATCGCGCAATATCGATCCGCTCAAAAGCGCCGTGGTGTCGGTGACCGTGCTGGAAGCGGGGGACGCGGACAATGTGATCCCGCGGACCGCGCGGCTCAAAGGCACGGTGCGCACGCTTGACAGCGAGGTGCAGGATTTCATCGAAGACAAGCTCAATAGTTTCGTGCCACAGTTCGCCGCGACCTTTGGCGCCAAGGCCAGGGTCAATTATCTGCGCGGCTATCCGGTGACGGTGAATACGCCGCGCGAAACCGAATTTGCCGCCACTATCGCCGCGGAAATCGCGGGGGTGGATAAGGTTGACACTGACGTGGCCCCGTCGATGGGGGGCGAAGATTTTTCCTTCATGCTGGAGCAACGGCCGGGGGCCTATATTTTCCTCGGCAATGGCGACAGCTCCGAATTGCACACGGATAATTACGATTTCAATGACGACGCCATTCCGCTCGGGACAAGCTATTGGGTAAGACTGGCGGAACGGGCACTGCCCCTGTAGCGCAGCCAAGCTGGCAACGCAGAACGCTGCTGACGATCGCCACCGTTGCGGTGTCGGGCGCGGGCGGCTTCGTGGCCAATGCGTTTGGCCTGCCGGCCGGTTGGCTGATGGGTGGGGCACTGGCGGTCGCGATAGCGGCGATTGCCGGAATGCAGGTGCATCTGCCTGACCGGGTGCGCGATCTGTCATTCCTTTTGGTGGGCATGTCGATGGGCGCCAGCGTGGCGCGCGATAGCCTGGCGATGATTCCGAGCTGGCCGGTGAGCCTCATCGGGCTGGTGGCCGAGCTGGCGCTGATCATCGCCACGACGGGATGGATGTTGACCCGGCTGTTCAAGCTGGATGCGGGAACGGCGTATCTGAGTTCGTTTCCCGGGCATTTGTCGTTCATCATGAGCATTGCCACGGCGGGGGTGGGCAATGCGCGGCAGATCGTGATCATCCAGGTAATCCGGGTGATGCTACTGACCATTTGCGTGCCGGTGGGTGCACTGTTCCTGCCAATCGACCATTTTGCTCCGGTGGCGCCGGCGAGTACCCTGGGTGTTTGGGAATTGCTGGCGCTGGCGGCGGGGTGTGCGGCGCTGGGGCTGGTCTTCGTCAAGCTGAAGGTGCCGGCCGGGTTCGTGCTGGGCGCCATGGCGGCGGCGACGGTGGCCAAGCTGTGCGGGCTCTATACGGCGTCGATGCCACCGGTGCTGACGGTCATCACCTTCGTTCTGA
Organism: uncultured Alphaproteobacteria bacterium; assembly: GCA_963717095.1. Taxonomy (GTDB): domain Bacteria; phylum Pseudomonadota; class Alphaproteobacteria; order Rhizobiales; family Devosiaceae; genus Devosia. The sequence goes on along the minus strand of CAVQVF010000005.1, from coordinate 92,444 downwards.
CCGGGGCGGTGATCGGCTCGCGGTTTTCCGGCATTTCGCGGGGGGAACTGGTCAGCGCGGCGGTGGGAGGATTGATCGCCACGGCCATGACGGTGGCGATCGTGACCGCGATCGCGTTCGGGGTTAGCCTTTTGGTCGACATGCCGTTTGGGCAGATCTGGCTGGGGCTGTCGCCGGGGGCCTTGGAGGGGATGGGCGCGCTCGGCGTGGCGCTGGGTTATGATACGGCATTCATCGCCGCGCATCACGTTATCCGCTTGCTGCTGCTGACATTTGCCATTCCGCTGGTGGTGATGATGATCCGGCGGCGCGAGCGCTTAAGCCTGCCACAATCGGACACGATAGTGCCGTAAAAGGAGATTTTCCCATGAAACTACTACCGATTTTGGGGACTTTGGTCGTGGTCGGGCTGACCAGCACGCCGGCCTTTGCGCTGTTTTGTACCGATGAAGGCCCGAGCGCCGGGATCACCTATGAATTCCGCACCGGAGGCAGGATCAGGACTGACCACCAGGCCCAGGAGCGGATGGACATGAGCCGGCTGCGGGAAATCGGCGTCTATGCCAATTCCGTCGAGCGTTGGAACGGCTGCATGCGCGCCTTCGTGGATAATGGCAGTGGCGGGCAGAGCATGGAGTTCTACGACCCCGCGACGCTGCGCCGCCTGCAGTAACGTCCGCTAGAGTGAAGCGAGATTCAGTTTACCACGGGGCATTGAGAGCCCCGATCTGCCTCCCTCCCCCTTGAGGGGAGGGATTGAGGGTGGGGGTTCCGAACTATCAAGGGGCCCATCCAGAGGTATAGGCTTAATTGAAAGCCTGGAACCCCCACCCTAACCCTCCCCTCAAGGGGGAGGGGACTAGATCGGGGCTCCCAAAAATCACGGCAGACTTGAATGTCGATTTCACCCTAAAGCGCGTTATTCCTGACCTTGATGGCCACAGCGTCGGCCGGCAGGGCCAGGAAGGCGAAGCCGTTGGCGCCCAGGCTGAGGGTTTTGCGGGTCAGGGTGGCGTTCTGCGACATCGGATCCAGGGGAGCGCCATCGGGCAGACCGGTCAGCGCGACCTTTTGGCTTTCGGCCGAGAGATTGAAGACGCAGGTCATGGTGCCGGTTGGGCTGAAGCGGCGGAAGGCCAGCAGCGGCTCGGATACGCGGAAGAATTCGATATCGCCGTCGTAGAGCACGTCATGGGTGCGGCGCCAGGCAAGGATGCGGCGATAGAAGGCCAGCGTCGAGTCGGGATCGGCGTTTTGGCTGGCGACGTTGAGGACGGACTGGGCGGGCTTGAGCGGCAGCCAAGGTTTTCCGGTGGTGAAGCCGTTCGGCGCCTCGCCCTGATCCCAGGGGATGGGCGTGCGGCAGCCGTCGCGGCCCTTGTCCTCGGGCCAGAAGCGAATGCCGCGGGGATCGGTCAATTCCTCGAACAGCAGATCGGTTTCGGGCAGGCCAAGTTCCTCGCCCTGATAGAGACAGACCGAGCCCTTTAGGGAGAGCACCAGAGCCGCGGCCTGCCGGCCGAGATCGGCGGGATTGAGGCTGTGGGGCGCCCAGCGGCTGATGTGGCGCGGCACATCGTGGTTGGAAAAGCTCCAGCACGGCCAGCTATCGGGACCGGCCTTGAAAAACTGCTCGATGCGGCTGCGGAAATGGGCGGCGGTGAATTCAGGGCCGAGGAAATCGAACGAATAGCACATGTGCAGCTTGTCGCCGCCGGAGGTGTATTGGGCCATCAGCGGCACCGATTTGTGGCTATCGCCAACCTCGCCGACCGTGGTGGTGCCGGGAAATTTATCGAGCAGCGCGCGGACGCGCTTGAGGAAATCGACGTTCTCGGGCTGGCTCTTTGAATATTTGTGCTCCTGCATGTCATAGGGATTGACCGCATAGGGCAGATGGCTATCGCGCTTCCGGTTGGGCGGATTGGAGCGCAGCTTGCTGTCGTGGAAATAGTAATTGACGGTATCGAGGCGGAAGCCATCGATGCCGCGTTCGAGCCAGAAGCGCATGATGTCAAGCATCTGGTCCTGCACTTCGACATTGTGGAAATTCATATCCGGCTGGCTGGCGAGAAAGTTATGCAGATAATACTGGCCGCGCGTCGGATTCCACTCCCAGGCGCGGCCGCCGAACACGGCGGGCCAATTGTTGGGCGGAGAACCATCCGGCAGCGGATCGGCCCAGACATACCAATCGGCACGGCGATTGGTGCGGCTGAGGCGGCTCTCCTGGAACCAGGGGTGCTGGTCCGAGGAATGGCTGATCACCTGGTCCATGATGACCTTGATGCCGCGGGCATGGGCCTGCTCGATCAGGCTGTCGAAATCGTTCAGCGAGCCGAAGATGCGATCGACCTCGGTATAGTCGGAGACGTCATAGCCCATATCGGCTTGCGGGCTTTGGGTGATCGGGGACAGCCAGATGCAATCCACGCCGAGCCCGGCGATGTGATCGAGCCGGTGCATGATGCCGGCGAGATCGCCGATGCCGTCGCCATTGCTGTCCTGAAACGAGCGCGGATAAACCTGATAAATAACCGCACCGCGCCACCATTCCCGCATCGACCGCTCCTGCATCATACTGATTTGCCTGGAGATAGAGTGGCGGGCGGTTGGGAATAAGGCAAATGGCAAGTTTACGACATGGCAAAGCGCCGCGCGGGGTGCCGGGCGGGTGTTGGTAGACTGCGGCATGCGGCGAGACGTGCCTCATGGGTTATGTAGTAAGCGAGACAGCGTCTCGCCGCATGCGATGGGATTTCTGTCCGCCCGGCAGTGCCTCCCCTTCACGCGTGGGGTGGCTCCGTCGTGCTGGCCCAGGGATCGCGCGACCGCATTCCCCTCCCACCAAACTCCCCACGGCCGTTCGTCGCGAACCCGCAGCCATTGTGGAGATGTTGAGGAGGAGGATACGACGGGTTTTGGGGGTGGGGATTAATTGGATAGATCGCTAATATTTGGCTCCCCTCCCCCTTGAGGGGAGGGGTTGGGGGTGGGGGTCGTTCAGTGGATCACAAAGCGCCCCCCTCCCTCGGTCCCTCCCCTCAAGGGGGAGGGAGGCGATAGCCGATGGATTGGGGCTGGCCAGCACCCCTCCCTCGGTCCCCTGCCATTCGAGCAAGGCCCTCAAGGGGGAGGTGAAGGGTGAGTGGAGAGATCGGGGCCTTCACACCACCGGGCTGATCAGGGGATTGCCGGCGAAGTGGGCGTCGAGATTGGCGACGAGGGTGGCGCCCATGGCGTCGCGGGTTTGGTGGGTGGCACTGCCCTGGTGGGGGGCGAGGACGACGTTGTCGAGGGCGAAGAGGGCCTCGGGGACGTTGGGTTCCTTTTCGAAGACGTCGAGCGCGGCGCCGCCGAGGCCGCCAGTGGCGAGGAGATCGACCAGAGCGGGTTCATCGACCAGGGTGCCGCGGGCCATGTTGACCAGCATGCCCTTGGGGCCAAGCGCCTCAAGGACCTCGCGCGAGACGATGCCGTCGGTGCTTTTGCCGCCGGGGGCGATGAGCACCAGCCAATCGACGTCGCGGGCCATGTCGATCAGCGTGTCGTAGTAGATATAGGGCTGGTTTTCCTGGCGGTGGCGGCCGTGATAGACGACGCGCATCTTCATGGCCTGGGCGCGGGTGGCGATCTCCTTGCCGATGCGGCCGAGGCCGAGAATGCCGACGGTCTTACCGGTGAGTTCGGAGAACAGGCCAAACCCGCCTGTGAGCCATTTGCCGTCACGCACGAAGCGGTCGCCCTGGGGAATGCGGCGCGCCAGGGCAATCATCAGGCCGATGGTGAGTTCGGCGACGGCATCATTGAGCACGTCCGGCGTGTTGGTGACGCGGATATTGGCAGCCTTGGCGGCGGCGAGATCGATATTGTCGGTGCCGACGCCGAAGCCGGCGATGATTTCGAGATTGGGCAGCTTTTCCATCAGCTTGGCCTGGACGCCGCTGCCGGCATGGGCGCGGATGCGCGGACCGACGGTCGCCAGGTAGCCCGACTTATCGGCCTGCTCATGCAGCTTGTGGACGGTGTAGCGCTCGGCAAGCGCGGCCTCGCAAGTGGCGTGGAGCTTATAGGTCTGCAGGATTTCGATGGGCATGGTGGACTCGGGGTGCTGGGGGTTTGGTCCACCTTAGTCATTGAGCACAACCCGGCAACCCCCACCCCGGCCCTCCCCTCAAGAGGGAGGGGCGATGGAGCCGCTACCGCCTGCGATTTGAGTGATGTACGTCGGATTGGCTGGACGGCGCCTTACAAATGTGTAGCAATGCAGGGGCGATGGGACGAGCCGCATCACCTTCGGAGCGCAATGGGCGATACAACGCCGTTTGACGAAATGCACAATGCGGACGGATCGGTCCGTGAACCTTATCGGGCCCTGGCCCAATGGCTCGACGAGCAGCCCGACAAGGCGCTGACGCTGATGCAATCGGATGCGGAAGCGATTTTCCGCAAGCTGGGCATCACTTTTGCCGTCTATGGCTCCGAAGAAGGCACGGAAAAAGTCATTCCGTTCGACGTGATCCCGCGGATCATTTCGGCCATGGAATGGCGCAAGCTCTCCAAGGGGATCGAGCAGCGCGTGCGGGCGCTCAACGCCTTCCTCTACGATATCTATCACCGCCAGGACATTCTGAAGGCCGGGAAGGTTCCCGAGAAGCTGATCCTGCAGAATTCGGCATTCTGCTCGCAAATGATGGGGCTGGAGCCGGCGCGCGGGGTTTATGCCCATATCATCGGCACCGATATCGTGCGGGTGGGGCCGGACGAATTCTATGTGCTGGAAGACAACCTGCGCACGCCATCGGGGGTCAGCTATATGCTGGAAGACCGCGAGGCGATGATGCAACTGGCGCCGGACCTGTTCGCAGCGCATCAAGGTGGCGCCGGTCGATAATTATCCCGAAAACCTGCGGCGGACGCTGGAAAGCGTGGCGCCGGAGGGGACGAGAGGCTCGCCAACGATCGCGGTGCTGACGCCGGGGATTTATAACTCGGCCTATTTCGAGCACTCGTTCCTGGCCGACCAGATGGGCGCGCAGCTCTGCGAGGGGCCGGACCTCTTCGTCGATGAGCGGCAAGGTCTATATGCGCACGACGACCGGGCCGGAGCGGGTCGACGTGATCTATCGGCGGATCGACGACGATTATCTGGACCCCCTCACCTTCCGGCCGGATTCTATGCTGGGCGTGCCGGGGCTGTTTAACGCCTATCGGGCAGGGAACGTGACGCTGGTCAATGCGCCGGGCACCGGCATCGCCGACGACAAGGCGGTCTATACCTATGTGCCGCAGATCATCGAATTCTATCTCGGCGAGAAGGCGCTGCTGAACAATGTGCCGACCTATAACTGCGTCGATGAGGAAGAGCGCAACTGGGTGCTGAAGAATATCGGCGACCTGGTGGTCAAGGAAGTGCACGGCTCGGGCGGCTACGGGATGATGGTGGGGCCGACCTCGACCAAGGCGCAGCACAATGAATTCAAACGCAAGATCGAGGCGCGGCCGGGCAATTACATCGTGCAGCCGACGCTGGCGCTGAGCACCTGCCCCACTTACGTCAATGCGGGCATCGCGCCGCGGCATGTGGATTTGCGGCCCTATGTGCTGATGGGCGAGGAAGTGCGGATCACGCCTGGCGGATTGACGCGGGTGGCGCTGAAGAAGGGCTCGCTGGTGGTCAATTCGAGCCAGGGCGGCGGGACCAAGGATACGTGGGTGCTGGAAGATTGATGATGTCCGGTATCTGTTTTCGAACTGAAGACACCCCCTCCCTAGCCCTCCCCGCAAGGGGGAGGGTGACATCGAGTTACTGGCACAATGCTGCCACGCCCACCGCATTCACCTCCCCCCTTGCGGGGGAGGCCAGGAGGGGGGTCGGCGCCGCAACCTCGATACAAGAGCCATGAGCATGCTCGGACGGACGGCGCAAAATCTGTTTTGGCTCTGCCGCTATGTGGAGCGGGCGGAGAATATGGCCCGGTTGCTGGAGGTGGGCTATCGCATGAGCCTGACCTCGCGGCGCGAGGGTGGTGCGAGCGAGCATCTGGTCTCGATGCTGCGGGCGGCGGAGATGGATGAGGCGTTCGAGGCCACCGGAAGACAGGCGGACCTCGATACGGTCGCCCATTACATGATGTTCGATCCGGAAAACCCGTCATCGGTCTATTCGTGCCTGTTGGCGGCGCGGACCAATGCGCGCTCGGTGCGCACGGCGATCACCATCGATATGTGGGAAAGCCTCAATGCCGGGTGGCTGGAATTTTCCCAGATCAAGCCGCGCGATGTGCGGGGCGCAAAACTGCTGGGCCTGTTGAGCTGGGTCAAGCAATTGAGCCACGAGTTTCGCGGGGCGCTGCTGGGGACGATTTTGCGCGATGAGGGGTTCGCGTTTTCGCAGGCGGGCAATTTCGTCGAGCGGGCAGACAATACGGCGCGCATTCTCGATGTGAAATATTACGTGCTGCTGCCGCGCGCCAAGATGGTGGGAGGCGATCTCGATATCCAGCAATGGACGCTGATCCTGCGGGCGGCATCAGCGCATCGCAGTTATCGGCATGTGTATCACGACAGGTACCTGGCGCATAACATCGCCGATTTTTTGATGCTGCGGCCGGAAATGCCGCGCTCGCTGATCTTTTGTGCGCGCTATATCGAGGACACGCTGGATAGTCTCGCCGCCATTTATGGCAAGCGCGAAAGCTGCCATGAGGCGGCGACGCAATTGCGGGCGATGGTGGAGGGGACCGATATGGAGACCATCTTCGCCCATGGCCTGCATGAATTTTTGACCGAATTCATCGTGCGCAACAATGCGGTCTCCGAGAGTCTATCGGCCAGCTACAATTTTTATTGAGGCGATCGGGCGCTACAGGCTCAGAATCAGCAACCAGGCCGAAATCGTCAGCGCCGAGGCGATGGTGCCAATAAGGATGGTATTGGCGGCGACGCTTTCGCCGCGATTGTAGTAGGTGGCGAAGATATAGACGTTGACGCCGGCGGGCATGGCCGACAGCAGGATGCCGTAGCGGGCGATATCCATCGGCACGTGCAGCACCCAGATCATCAGGACATAGGCCAAGGTCGGATGCAGGATCAGCTTGATCGCGGAGGCGACCATGGCCTGCTTCCAGTTTTCCGACAGCTTGTATTCGTTGAGCGCCCCGCCGATGCCGAACAGGGCAGCGGGGACGACGGCCTGGCTCATCATGGTGAGGAAGGCCTCGGCGGGCTCGATCAGTTGCAGGTTGACGGCGGAGGCGAGGAAGCCGGAGCCAATGCCCCAGATCAGCGGATTGGACAGTACGCGGCGCGCGGCGACGACCAGGGTCTTGCCAAGCGGCTGGCCGTCGCGCCGCACCAATTCCATGGTGACCATGCCGATGGTGAGCAGAATGGCGCCGTGCAGGCCGATGATGGAAAGCGTGACCGGCAGCGATTCGGTGCCATAGGCGCGCTGCATGATCGGCAGGCCGACCAGTACGGTATTGGTAAAGGTGCCGGAAAAGCCCACCGAAACGCCCTCGCCCGGCCGGTTGCCGAACAGCTTGATGGCGATGACGATGCCGACGACAAAGCAGATCAGCGCACCGATATAGAACGGGCCGATGATCGACAGGTTGAAGGCCGAGCGGAAATCGCTGGTGAGAATGGAATGGAACAACAGGCAGGGCGTCGCAAAGTTGTTCACGAAGGCGATTAGGCTTTTGATACCATCGGCGGGAAACAGCTTGAAACGCACCGCGCCAAAGCCGAGCGCCATCAGCGCGAAAATTGGGGCAATGACGGCGAAGATGGTGAGCATGGCCGGGACCTGGGGCCTAAAGACGCCCTGCCCTAACCCCCTCGGTGCATTGGGTCAATGGCGCTAGTATGGAAGAGTGGCAATGCCCACCCAACGCGCCGGCCCGGCGAGGAATAGCGAAACTAGAATCTTTCGGATTGAGTATAATCCGCGTATAAACCGAAACCTTCACCGCATGGAGCATGCTGCAAATGGCCGATGACACAGTGTTCGACGTTTTCGTCATCGGCGGGGGAATCAACGGCGCCAGTGTGGCGCGCGACGCGGTGGGGCGCGGCTATTCAGTGATGCTGGCGGAGATGAACGATCTCGCCTCGGGCACCTCATCGGCGGCGACCAAGCTGGTGCATGGCGGGCTGCGGTATCTGGAGCATTACGAATTCCGGCTGGTGCATGAGGCACTGGCGGAGCGCGAAGTGCTGTGGGCCAATGCGCCCCATATCATCCGGCCGCTGCGGTTCGTGCTGCCGCATCACAAGGGGCTGCGGCCGGCTATAGTGCTGCGGGCGGGGTTGGCGATGTATGATTATATGGGCGGGCGGAGGCTGCTGCCGCCGACCAAGACGCTGGATCTGCGCACCCATGAAACGGGCAAGCCGCTGAAGGGCGATTATCGCACCGGGTTTGAATATTCGGATTGCTGGGTGGACGATGCGCGCTTTGTGGCGCTGAACGCACGGGACGCGGCGGACCGGGGCGCGGAAATCCGGGTTCGCACCAAGGTGACCAGCGTGCGCCGGGATGGCGGGCAATGGGCCGTGGAAATGCACGACGAGGCCGGCGCGGTCACCAAGGTGCGGGCCGGGTTGATCGTCAATGCGGCGGGGCCGTGGGTGGATGGCGTCATCAATGGCGTGATGGGCAAGAATGGCGGGCACAATGTGCGGCTGGTCAAGGGCAGCCACATCGTCGTCAACAAGCTCTATGACCACGACCGCTGCTATATTTTCCAGAATGCCGATGGGCGGATCATTTTCGCCATTCCCTATGAGCAGGATTTCACGCTGATCGGGACCACGGACCTGGATTACAAGGATGATCCGAAGGACGTGAAAATCAGCGAGGCGGAGACTGAATATCTGCTGTCGGCGGCGAGCGAATATTTCGCCAAGCCGGTGACGCGCGACCAGATCGCATGGACCTATTCGGGCGTGCGGCCACTGTTCGACGATGGCGCCAGCGCGGCGCAGGAAGCGACGCGGGATTATGTGCTGAAGGTGGACGGTAGCAAGGCCGAGGGCGCGGCGATCAATGTGTTCGGCGGCAAGCTGACGACGTCGCGACGGCTGGCTGAATTGGTGGTGGAGAAGATCGAAGAGGTACTGGGCAAGAAGGGGCCGGCCTGGACGAAGGTAGCGAAGTTTCCGGGGGGCGAGTTCGAGCCGCTGGCGTTTGACGCGGAAGTGCGGCGGCTGGCCAAGGATTATAGCTGGTTGCCGCCTAAGTTGGCCTATCGGTTGACCCGGCTGTACGGGACGCGGGCGCGGGTGATTTTAGGGGATGCGAAAGCGCTGGAGGATTTGGGGCCGCATTTCGGGGCGGACCTGTATGGGCGCGAGGTGGATTATCTAGTGGCGCAGGAATGGGCGCGGACGGCGCAGGATGTGTTGTGGCGGCGCACCAAGGTTGGGCTGCGGGTAGGGGCGGAGGACGTGGAGCGGCTGGAGTTGTATTTGGCCCATTGATACTTCCCTTCTCCCCTTGCGGGAGAAGGTGCCCCAAAGGGGCGGATGAGGGGTTGCTGCGACAACATCCAGACATGGGATGGCGCAGTACCCCTCACCCTGCAATTCTGCTGAACGCAGAATTGCTGTCCCTCTCCCGCAAGGGGAGAGGGTAGGACATGGTGGGGAGAAGACATCAATGAGCGGATATATTCTGGCGATCGACCAGGGGACGACGTCGAGCCGGGGAATCGTGTTTTCGGCGGACCGGAAGATTGTCGGGAGTGGGCAGAAGGAATTTACCCAGTATTTTCCGCAGGATGGCTGGGTGGAGCATGACCCGGAGGAAATCTGGGAGAGCGTGGTCTGGGCGGTCAAGACGGCGCTAGACGATGCCAAGCTGGATGCCAAGGATATCGCGGCGATCGGGATCACCAACCAGCGCGAAACGACGCTGATCTGGGACCGGACCACGGGCAAGGCTATTTACAATGCCATCGTTTGGCAGGATCGGCGGACGGCGGGACTATGCGCAAAGCTGCGCGCGGCTGGCCATGAAAAGGCGGTGAGCAAGAAGACCGGGCTGCTGCTCGACCCGTACTTTTCCGGCACCAAGGTCAAGTGGCTGCTGGACAATGTGAAGGGCGCTCGAAAGCGGGCCGAAAAGGGCGAGCTGGCATTCGGGACGGTCGACAGCTTTTTGATCTGGCGGCTGACCGACGGCAAGGTGCATGCGACTGACGCGACCAATGCGAGCCGGACGCTGCTGTTCAATATCGAGAGCAATAGCTGGGACAAGGCGCTGCTGAAGCTGCTGGAGGTGCCGGCAGCATTGTTGCCCGAGGTCAAGGATTGCGCCGATGATTTCGGGGTGACCGATGAGGCGCTGTTCGGCGCGGCAATCCCGATTTTGGGGGTGGCGGGCGACCAGCATGCGGCGACCATTGGACAGGCCTGTTTTACGCCGGGGATGATGAAATCGACCTACGGCACGGGGTGTTTTGCGGTGCTCAATACCGGTGCCGATCTGGTGCGATCCAAAAACCGGCTGCTGACGACGATCGCCTATCGGCTGGATGGCAAGACCAACTATGCGCTGGAAGGCTCGATCTTCATTGCCGGGGCGGCGGTGCAGTGGATCCGCGACGGGTTGAAGCTGGTGAAGGAGGCCCAGGAAACCGGGCCGCTGGCGCAGACGGCGGACCCGAGCCAGAACGTTTATATGGTGCCGGCCTTTGTGGGGCTGGGAGCGCCATGGTGGGACGCGGAGGCGCGTGGGGCGATCTATGGGCTGACGCGCAATTCGGGGCCGGCGGAAATCGCCAAGGCGGCGTTGGAAGCGGTCTGTTACCAGACGCGCGACCTGCTGGAAGCGATGCGCAAGGACTGGAAAGCCGGGGGCGAGACCGTGCTGCGCGTGGATGGCGGCATGGTGGCATCGGACTGGACCATGCAGTTTTTGGCGGACATCCTGGATGCGCCGGTGGATCGGCCGGCTATTTTGGAGACCACGGCGCTGGGGGCGGCGTGGTTGGCGGGGTATCGCGCTGGCGTGTGGCCGGATGCGAAGGCGTTTGGCGAGAGCTGGGCAAGGGATAAGCGGTTTGCGCCGGAAATGGATGGGGCGGAGCGGAAGCGGAAGGTGAAGGGGTGGGATTTGGCGGTGAGAAGGACGCTGTTGAAGTGAGGGTTTGAGTTCGTGGCTCCCCCCACCCCTGTCCCCTCCCCACAAGGGGGAGGGAGACCCTCCCATTCTGTCTTAATAGCCTCACCTGCTGAGTACGCGGTTCTATCCTCTCCCTCCCCCTTGTGGGGAGGGGTCAGGGGTGGGGGGAGGTTTGGCCCCGATTTCTGCTGGGAAGCCTCCCCGCCCTAATACACCCGCCAAGCATCAAAACTGCCGCCGGCGATCATGGCCCAGTAGCGTTTTCCGCTGGAGGCGGTGGCGGTGGCGAGGCCGAATTCGGCGAATTTATGCGACAGCAGGGTCGAGCGGTGGCCGGCGGAGTTCATCCAGCCGCCAATGACGCCCGGCAGATCGGTGTAGCCCCTGCCGACATTTTCGCCCACTGCACCCACATAACCGGCATTGGTGACGCGCTGGCGCAGGGTGACGCCGAGATCGTGGCTCATGGTATTTTTCGAGGCCATCAGGCGGGCCTGGGTGCGGGCGGCATCTTCGAGCTGGGGGCTGTAGCTCCAGGCGGGAGCGCCATTGGCGGCGCGGACAGCATTGATGGCGGCGATGATCTGGTCGCGGCTGAGGCTATCGGGCGAGGCGCTGGACGCGGCTGGCAATATGGGAACGACGGTGGCGCAGGCACTCAACGCGGTCATGGCACCAAGGACGAGGAAGCTGCGGCGGGTCAAATCGAGCATGGAAAATCCAGTTAAAAACTAAGCCTGGTCATAGGCGCTGAGCAGCAGCGGCAGCACGGCGAGATCGACAGTGATGGGATTGCCGGCGGACAGATCCCAACAGGCGCTGAGGGCCGAATGGGCGGCGGCCCAGCCGAGGACGCGCTTGCGGTTAAAGCCAAGGCGGGTGGCGAAGGCATCGGCAAGGGCCTGGATGCGGCGCGGATCGGTGACGAGCTTATTGGCGCCATAGGGATTGCGGAAGACGTTGGCGACTTCATAGGTGGCGTCGCCAAGCAGGCCCTTGGGATCGATGGCGAGCCAGCCGCGATCGGAGGACATGATATTGTCGTGGTGCAAATCGCCATGCAGGGGAATGCTGGCGACGGGCTTGTCGAACAGTTTGAGCGCGATGCCGCAGGCGCGGGCATAGAGATCGCGCGCAGTGTGCGGCCATTGGCGCACATCGGTATCGAACAGGGCCTGGAAGCGCGGACGCAGTTCCAGCAGTCCCTCGGGCATGGTGGCGCGGGGGCGGTGCAGGCCGGCAACGAGGGTGGCGATGGCGATGGTGCCTTCATCATCGTGGCCGGCGCGGACGGCATCGCCCAAAGTGCCGCCATCGAGCCATTCCATGAAAATGGTATCGCCGTGGATGTCGAAAATGGTGGCGGCGCCCTCCCCGCCATACCAGTTCATCAGCGTGGCGCCGCGGCGCTCCTCCTCGACCGCCAGGGGCTTGAGGATTTTCAGCACAGCGAAATTGCGGCCGTTCTGCTCGACGCGGAAGACGGCGCTGCTCTGGCTGTCGGCGATCGGCGTCGACTTGGTGAGCGACCAGCGGATCATGGCGCGATTCAGGGCTGTTTCGATGGGCGACTGATTCATCATGGGGCCATTAAAGCAAAATGGCCGCCGCCGTCGACCGTTGCGCGCGATTTGTTGCAAAACTTGATCGCAGTGCGCCCTGTTTGCACTTGGGTAAGGATGGTGTTTGGGGAGATGGCAACCTTAACGGCAGGAAGCCGGAGCAGGACAAATGCGGGTTAACCCGATGGGGCTAGTTTATGCCGACGCGAGACAGAGCCCAGGGGAGGGACTGATCATGATGCAGCAGACTATGGACGAGCACGAGGCGAAGCGGGGATACTGCGATATCGTGGCGGCGGATGAGGTTCACCGCTCGTTATGGCGGCAGATTGCCACCAGCGCGGGCGGGTTATTGGCGCTGCTGGGGATTGGGCTGGTGGTGTTGGTCGTGGTTTTGTGGAAGGCGCGGTAGTCTGAGGCTGGTGACTAGAAGCCCCCTCACCCGGCCTCCGCTTCGCTCGGCCACCTTGTTCGGCTCAGTCGCTCCACTGGAGCGACCTGTTGCTTCGCAACCGCCTCCAAGTCCCCGACGGGGAGAGGAATCTTGAGAGCGCAGCGTCTTTCTATTCTTCTCCCCGTCGGGGAGAAGGTGGCGCGCAGCGCCGGATGAGGGTGTCTGCCCTCACTTAATCCGATAGGCATCCTTGGCGGCCTGGTAGCTCAGGTGCTTGGCGATGTCCTCGGCTGAGGACTTGGTCAGGCGGTGGTCGGCGACCCAGTTGGCGAGGAAGCCGCAGATTTCGCGGCGCCAGACGTCGTGGCGGGCGGGGATCGACAGCAAAGCGCGAGTGTCGTCGTTGAAGCCGGCGAGATTGTAGAAGCCGGCGGTTTCAACGACCTGATCGAGATAACGGCGGATGCCCTGCGGGCTATCGTGGAACCACCAGGGCGGGCCGATCATCAGGGATGGCCAATAACCGGCCATCGGCGCCAGCTCGCGGGCATAGGTGGTTTCATCGAGCACGAACATCAGCAGGCGCAGGTTCGGCTCGTTGCCGGCCCGGCCCAGAAGGGCGCGCAGGCCATTGACGTAATCGGTGGTGCCGGGAATATCGGCGCCGAGATCGGTGCCACGCTCGCTCATCAATAGGGGATCAGTATTGCGGCGGGAGCCGGCATGGATCTGCATGACCATGCCGTCCTCGACGGACAGCAGAGCCATTTCGGTCATCATCTGGGCGCGGAACAGTTCGGCATCGGCGGCGTCGTGGCGGCCGGAGAGGATTTTGTCGAGCAAAGCCTGCTTTTCGACCAAGGGCAGATCGGCGGTCATGGCGGTGGGCACGCCATGATCGGTGGCAACGGCGCCGAAGCGGCGGAAATATTCGCGGCGGTTGCGATGGGCGTCGATCAGGCCGGACCAGGTGGCGATGTTCTCGCCGGTGATTTCGCCGAAGCGCTGCAGGTTTTCCACGATAGCGGCGCGGCTGGGATCGGTCACGTCATCGGGGCGATAGGTGGTGCGGACGCGGCCGATATAGCCATCGGCAAGCATGGATTGATGATGCTTGAGCGGATCGAGCGCAAATTCGGTGGTGGCGATAACCTCGACATTGGCGCGGTCGAGAATGGCGCGCGGCAGCAGGTCGGGATCGCCGAGGCGAGCGGCGATGGTGTCGAAGATGGCATCGGTCGTGGCGGGCGTCAGCTCGGTATCGATGCCGAAGGCAAATTGCAGCGAATGATCGATCCACAGCTTGGACGGGGTCGCGGCGAAAAGGTGGTAATGGGCAGCAAACAGGCGCCAGGCGTCGCGGCCGGCGGCGACGGGCTTGCCATCCTTGCGCGGCACGCCGAGATCGTCATAGCTCAGGCCCCGGCTGCGCAGCAGGCGCAACACATAATGATCGGGCGTGAGGAAGAGGCTGGCCGCATCGGAAAAGCGCTGGTTATTGGCGAACCAGGACGGGTCGGTGTGGCCGTGCGGGCTGATCAGCGGCAGGTCCTTGACCGCGGGATAGAGTTCGCGGGCAATGGAGCGCGCGGGCTCGGCGGCGGGGAACAGGCGATCGGGATGCAGATGGGCTGGGAAGGTCATGGCAGGATTTTGTCACGAACGGTCGAGTAGATCAACATCTACCATACAAGATTCGGATGGATGGGATTTTATGTAAATTAACCGCGTTGCCGGGAAGTTATCCGCGGCTCCCCGGCGTGAGGTTAGCTTGCCCATGCAGGGTGAGAAACAGCCTTTCAAGGCGGCTACCCCATTCGATTGACCGGCGCGTCGGGCGCTGGCTGCGAGGGGACAAACCGATGGCTCATATCGAAATCGAAAATAACGCCGGCGACATCAAGGCCGCGCGCAACAAGGCGCGAACCGCCGATCATGTGCAACGTGCGCAGATGATGCTGGTGGTGGCGGGACTGGCGGCATTCGGCATTGTCGCGGTGGCTGCCACGATGATGACGACACTACCCTGAGGGCCCCGCTATTGGCGGTTAGGGCCGATCGACATTCAAGTTTGCCGTGGTTTTTGGGAGCCCGGATCGGCCCCCTCCCCCTTGAGGGGAGGGCTGGGGTGGGGGTTCCAGGCTTTCAACTCCGCCCATACCTCTGAATGAGCCCGTTGAGAGTTCAGAACCCCCACCCTCAATCCCTCCCCTCAAGGGGGAGGGAGGCAGATCGTGGCTCTCAATGCCCAGTGGTAAATTGAATGGCGATTGTCCCTAGTGGGACGGGAACGCCAGCGCATAGGTGAAGCGGCGCTCCTCGGCGGAGTCTTCGGGTTGTTTGCTGGTCAGGATCAAAGCATCCTGTTCGGCGGGCGACAGGGTCTCGTCGTTGCCGAAGGCGAAGAAGCGGGTCTTGTTGGGTGCTTCAGCATCGGCAACACGATGGCGGCTGCCAAGCTCGAAAATTCCGAAAAAGTGAACCACTGCGAAGTCCTCCACATTGACCGTCCGTGTGGGCGGCTGATGCCATTGGGCGCAGGTTAAGTTTTCCTTACTCTATCGATCTAGTCGAGTTATGTTTGTGCGTATTGGAGGGCGTTATTGGAAGGACGTTCCAAGTTGGGGTGTCTTGCGAGCCTGGGGGTTCCACTCGTGTGGAGAGCAACCCCCACCCTAACCCTCCCCTCAAGGGGGAGGGGACCAGATCGAGTGCTTGGCCATTTCCTACTCCGCCGGCATGGCTTCGGGATCGTGGAGTTGGCTGGCGGCTTCGAGTTCGCGGGTGATGCGGTGTTCTTCCTCGATACGAGCTTTTGAGAAGCGGGCCATCATAAGGTAGGCGACGGGGGTCAGGTAAAGGGTGGAAATGGCAGCGATGGACAGGCCGCCGACGATGACCCAGCCCAGGGCCTGGCGGGCTTCGGCCCCTGCCCCGCTGGCCAACACCAGTGGGACGCCGCCCAGGATGGTGGCGATCATGGTCATCAAAACCGGACGCAGGCGGATATTGGCGGCTTCCTCGATCGCCTCGCGCACGTTCAGGCCGCGATCGCGCAACTGATTGGCGAATTCGACGATCAGGATGCCGTTCTTGGCCATGATGCCGACCACCAGCACCAGGCCGATCTCGCTATAGATGTTCAGGCTCCCCGCCGTGAGGAATAGGGCGTAGATCGCCGAGGCAATGCCGAACGGCACCGTGACCATGACGATGATGCCGCTCCAGACGCTTTCGAACTGCGCCGCCAGCACCAGGAAGATGATGACGATGGCGAAGCCGAAGGTGATCAACAGGCCATTGTTGGATTCGCCGATGGTCTTGGCTTCGGCCAGCGGGATGATCGCGGTGCCTTCGGGCAGCAGCGGCTGGGCGATCTGGACAGCCTGATGATAGGCGTCGCCTAGCGCCAGGCCATCGAGGCTCGCCGTCACGGTGACGGCGCGGCGCTGTTCCTGGCGCCCCAGAGTGGGAGAAATTGGCGCCTCGGTGATGGTGGCGATGGTGGACATTGGCACATAGCGGCCGTCGCCGGTCCTGATGAAGATGCCCTCAAGATCGTGCGGATCGTTGATCGGGGTCTTGCTGGAGACCATGCGCACTTCATAGCTTTTGTCGTTGATGAACACGTCATCGACATCGGCACCATCGATCATGGCCTGCATGGTGGTGCCAAGCCCATCGATATCGATGCCCAGCGCCGCGGCGCGTTCGCGGTCGATACTCAGTGTCAGCTGGGGCTGGGTGGTGTCGTAGTTGACGGTCACATCGCCGAAGGCGGGATTTTCCTCCAGCTTGTCGGAAATCGCTTCGGCGGTATCGGACAGATCTTCATAATTGTCGCCGACCACCGCGAATTGCAGGCCATTGCCACCGCCGCGAATGCCCAGGCTGTTGCCCTGCTGGATCGAGGCGCGCACGCCCGGCACCAGAGGCAGGATCTTGTTGATATCGGCGACGATTTCGGCCTGGCTACGCTCGCGCTGATCCCAGGGGGCCAGGCGCAGGCTGAGGAAGCCGCCATTGCCGAAGCCGGACAGCACGAAGATGGAATCGACCTCGCCGCTCTTGACGAAAGGCTGCAACAGCCCTTCGAGCCGCTGCATCTGCGAGCGCACGAAATCCAGACTCATGGTGGTGGGGGCCGTGATGCGCAGATTGATCTGGGCGCGGTCCTCGCTGGGGGTGATTTCCTGGCGCAATTGGGTGAACACGGCGTAGGAGGCAGCGGCAAAGACCAGCGCGATCATCAGGATGACCAGCGGATTGTTGAGCGCCAGATGCAGCGTCTTGCGGTAGAAACCGCCCAGCTTGCGGCCGATCCAGCCGAGCGGGCCGCCGGTATGGTGCTTGGTTTCGGCGCCAGACTTGAGCAGGCGCGAGGCCAGCATCGGCCCCAGAGTAAGGGCAACGACGGCCGATGCCATCACCGCGATGGCGAGGGTGAAGCCGAATTCGCGGAACAGGCGCCCCGTCTGGCCCCCGAGGAACGACAGCGGCACGAACACGGCGACCAAGGTCAGCGTGGTGGCGATGACGGCGAAGAACACTTCCTGGGTGCCGAGCACGGCGGCAGCGCGGTTGCCGGCGCCCATGGAGCGTCGTCGGACGATGTTTTCCAGCACGACGATGGCGTCGTCCACCACGAGGCCCGTCGCCAGCACCAGCGCCAGCAGGGTCAGAATGTTGAGCGAGAAGCCGGCAAGGTAGATGCCGGCGACGGCGCCGAGCAGCGCGATAGGCATGGAGAGCGCCGGGATCAGCGTGGCGCGCCAATCGAGCAGGAAGAGATAGATGATGCCGGTGACCACTACCAGGGCGACGCCGAGGGCGACTTCCACCTCATGCAGCGCGCCTTCGATGAACACCGATTCGTCGCTGGAAATCTTGATATCGACGCCGGGCGGCAGGATTTCATTGAGCGCTTCGACGGCGGCTTTGACGCCTTCGGAAATCTCGATCGCGTTGGACTGCGCCTGACGCACGATGCCCAGGCCAAGGCCCGGCTTACCATCCGAGCGCAGCCCGCTGGTGCTGGCGCCCGCATCGAAAATGACGGTGGCGACATCGCCCAGCCGGATCTTGTCCCTGATGATGAGGTTTTCGAATTCAGCGGGTGTATTGACGTCGGCGACGGCGCGCACCGAAATATTCTGGTTGGCGCCGTTGATCGAGCCTGCCGGGGAATCGAAGGCGATGGTGGACAGCGCGTTGCGCACATCGACCACGGTGAGGCCCAGGCTTGCCAGCTTATCCTGATCGACATCGATCTCGAACGCCGTATCGCGGGCGCCATAGACCTGCACTTCGGCAACGCCGGGCACGGCGGCAAGGCGCTCGGAAATATCGTTTTCGACCAGATCGCTCATCTCGGCGATGCTCATCGTATCGGAAGTGACCGCGAGCTGGATGGCGGCCTGGGCATCGCTATCGGCCTTGCGGATGGAAGGATCTTCCACATCGTCGGACAGGCCGCGCGTGACGCGGCTGAGGGCATCGCGCACGTCGGAGGTGGCGGTATCGATATTGGTGCCGTCGTTGAATGCCAGCGTCACGCGGCTCTGGCCAGTGGACGAGCTGGAGGAAATCGAGGCCACGCCCTGGACACGGGCGACCGCGCCTTCCACTTCGGCGGTGATTTCGCGATCCATGGTTTCGGCCGCGGCGCCGGGAAAGCTGGTGCTGACCGAGATCACGGGCTGTTCGACGCTGGGCAGTTCGCGGATCTCGACGCCCAGGAGCGCCGCGACGCCGCCGACCAGGATCAGCGCATTGATGACCAGCGCCAGCACTGGCCGGCGCACGAACAGCGCCGCCAGCATGCCACCACGTTCGTTCTGCTGTTGCTGGATCGACATGTTCTAGCCCTAACCGTTCGGCTTGGCGGGAGCTTCGGCAGCCTCGACCTGCTGGTCGCCGCCGGGGCCTTCAAGCAGGGTGACGGCAGTGCCTTCACTCAATTGCAGCACGCCCTCGGAAATGACGGCATCGCCGGGCTTAAGATCGCTGCGCACCAGCACGCCATCGGTGTTGCGCTGGATGATTTCGGCCATGACCTTGTGGGCCTTGCCATCGACATAGGCCCAGACATAGGAGCCCTCAGCCGACCACTGGATGGAAAGCGGGTTGACGGCGGGGAACTGCTCGCCGGCAAACTGCAGGCCGACCGAGAACGACATGCCGGGGCGCACCGCATTGTCCTGATTGGGAATGCGAGCCTGGATCTGCAGCGTGCGGCTTGCCGGATCAATGCGGTTATCGACGGCGCTGACGACGCCCTCGAACGAGCGGCCCGGCAGGGCGATGGCGGAAGCGGCGACCGGCATACCGACATTAACGGTGGCTGCATAGCGTTCGGGCACCCAGAAATCGATCAGGATGGAGGTGGCATCCTCGACGGTGGTGACGGTGGTCTGGGCCGTCAGGTAATTGCCGGGGGTGACCTGCATCAGCCCGACAGTACCGGCGATGGGACTGGTGATGGTGCGCTTCTGCAGGGCAACCTCGGCATTGCGCAGCTCCAGCCGGGCATTGTCGGCGGCCAACTGGATGGTGGCGAGGGCGGAACTGGCAACGAGATTGGACTTGGCGAGGTCCAGGTTACGGGTCAGCGTGGCCTGGGCATCGGTATCGGCCAGCTTGGCCTTATCGAATTCGATCTGTTCGGCGGCGGCGTCGAGGCGGCCGATAATCTGGCCGGCGCCGATCTTGTCGCCGGGGGCGACCAGCAATTCTTCCAGCGTGCCGCCAACGGGGGCGCTCACGGTGACGGAACGGACGGCATTGCCCTGGCCGATGGCCGACAGGTTATCATTGATGGTAGCCATGATCACGGCAGTGGTGACGACCGATGAGACGCGACCACGGCCGCCGCCGAAACCACCCCCTGCACCAGGCCGGCCGCCCCCCGGGCGAGCGCCCTGCCCAGCCTGCGGATCGATGCTGGCGACTTGTTGCTCAGTGCCTTGGGCGGCCGCTGCGGGCAGCGTAATGCCGAAACCGGCAAGCGTCTGCTCGGCTCCGGGCACGAAAAAAATCCACCCCGCGCCGGCCAGCACCAGGATAACCAGACAAATCAGCAATTGCCGTATCAACGCGCGAATATCCTTCAGCCGACGACGCTATCCAAACCCTCATTGGGTTCGCCGGCTGATAATGCCTCAAGCCGGCGGGATTGGATATTAATTTGCTGTAACGTTATGACGTCAGCGAAAAAGTATCAGGGCCTCAGGCTAAAATATGGGCCGTGCCAACGATCTGGATGCGTACGGTGGCGCCCACTTCAAGGGGGGCGAGGCTGGGTGCTTCCAGGGTGAAAATGCTGGAGGTTTCCAGCGCCAGGCTAGGAAAGCGCAGGCCGGTGCTGCTGGCCGGAAGGTGTTCGATCAGCAGACGCCAGGTGGAACCGCGAAAGGTGCGGCCGACGATGCGGCCCAGGCTGGTGGTGGCTGATAGGTCGCCGCGCTCGGCTGTCACCAGTTCCAATTGTTCGGGCCGCAGCATGATGGTGGCGTTGCCGCGACGGCTGGCGGTATCGGTGGGCACGCTGCCCAGGATGGTATGGGCAAAACCGTCTTCGAGGCGAGCCTGCAGGATGATGGCATCGCCCAGGAAGCGGGCGGTCTGTGCGTCCTTGGGTCGCAGGTAGAGATCCTGGGGCGGACCGGCTTGGACCACGACGCCATCGCGCAGGACGGCAAGGTGATCGGCGAAGGAAAGGGCTTCGGCCTGATCGTGAGTGACGAGGATGGTGGTGATGCCGGCAGTGCTGAGCACGTCGCCCACCATGTCGCGCATGGCTTCGCGCAGGCCCGCATCGAGGGCGGAGAACGGCTCGTCGAGCAGCATCAATTTGGGTTGGCGCGCCATGGCGCGGGCCAAAGCAACACGTTGCTGCTGGCCGCCGGAAAGCTGATGGGGGCGGCGATCCTGCATCGAGGGGGCAAGGCCCACCTGCTGCATGAGTTCGGCAATGCGGGCGCGCCGATCAGGGGCGCCCCGCTCAATGCCGAAGCCGATATTGGCGGCCAGGGTCAAATGCGGAAACAGCGCGCCTTCCTGGGCGACATAGCCGATGCCACGGCGATGGGCGGGCACGAACGTGGTGCCTTGGGCCAGCAGCGTATCGCCCAAGGCGATGCTGCCCTGATCGGGGGATTCAAAGCCGGCGATGAGGCGCAGCAGCGTGGTCTTGCCGGAGCCGGAGGGGCCGACGATGGCAGTGCGGCTGCCGGCGGGCACTTCGAGATTGAGGCCGGTCACCGCGGCGGACTTGCCGTAGCGCTTGGTGACATTGTCCAGTTTGAGGAAACTCATGACTTGGATTCTCGATCGGCTTCCAGCCTGAGCAGCAGGACAAGCGGCAGGGACAGCACCACCATCAGCACCGCATAGGGGGCGGCGGCGGCAAAGTTGAGTTCGCTGGTATAGGACCAGAAGCGCATCGCCAAGGTCCTTGTGCCATTGGGCGCCAGCATCAGCGTGCCGGTCAGCTCATTGGCGATGCCGAGCGCCACCAAAGCGGCACTGGCGGCGGCGCCGGGGGCGGCCAGCCGCATGGTGGTTTTCCAGATCGCCACCAGCGGCGGCTTGCCGAGGCTGACGGCGGCGCGTTCGAGTTCGATCGGCGCCTGGGCGATGCTGGCGCGCAAGCCGACAAGAGCGCGTGGCAGGAACATCAGCAGATAGGCAAGCAGCAGCGTCGCCATGGTCTGGTAGAGCGGCAGGGCGACGCGGACGGTGATGGTGACGAGCGCCAGGGCGACGATGACGCCGGGGAGTGCGCCGACGTAGTAATGGCAAGCCTCCAGGGCGCGCTGCAGCCGGCTGGGGGCGCGAATGGAGAGCCAGGCGATGGGGAGCGCCGCCAGCGTGGTGATCAGCGCACCGCCCAGTGAGAGGGCCGCGGTCTGCCATAGCGCAGGCATAATACCATCGAGCCGCCAGACGCCGGCACCGCCGCTGATCAGCCAGCGCGTGAGGGTGAAAACGGGA
Source organism: uncultured Alphaproteobacteria bacterium (assembly GCA_963717095.1). Classification (GTDB taxonomy): domain Bacteria; phylum Pseudomonadota; class Alphaproteobacteria; order Rhizobiales; family Devosiaceae; genus Devosia. The sequence continues at coordinate 70,363 of CAVQVF010000005.1, read as the reverse complement.
ACGCCCACGGCCAGTGCGGTGAGCAACGCGGGCAGTAGCGTGGCGATCCAGGTGAAGGCGCCGAGCCGCCATAGTGGCGCGTGGCGGGCGGCGCCGGAGCCGACGCGGGCATAGCGCTCATCGCCGCGGGCAAAGACTTCGAGCTTGAGCAGCACCAGGCACAGCAGTACCAGCACGCCCCCGAGCAGGTTGGCGGCGGGGCCGTTATAGACCGCCTGGAACTGGTCGACGATGGCGGTGGCGAAGGTATCGAAGCGCATCAGGACGAAGAGGCCATATTCGGCGAGCAGATGCAGGCCGATCAGCAAGGCGCCACCGCAAATGGCCAGGCGCAGTTGCGGCAGGATGACGGTGATGAAAATGGCGATTGGAGTATGGCCGAGTGAGGCGGCGGTTTCTTCAAGGGTCGGATCGAGCCGGCGCAATTGGGCGGCGATCGGCAGGTAGAGGAAAGGGAAATAGGCCAGGACCGACACCAGCACCGCGCCGGGCAGACCATGCAAAGTGGGCATGACGCTGGCCCAGGCATAGCTGTGAACGAAGGCGGGAATGGCCAGGGGCGCGACCATCAGCCAGGACCAGAGGCGGGCGAAGGGCAGATTGGTGCGCTCGATCAGCCAGGCCAGGGTCACGGTCAGCACGATGGCGATGGGCAAGGCCAGCGCGATCAGGATCAGCGTATTGAACAGCAGTTCGGCCACTTTGGGCCGCACCACCAGTTCCTCGACCGTGTCCCAGCCGCTGGTGATAGCGATCCACACGATAAAGCCGAGCGGAACCAGGCTCAGGATCGAGATGAGAACCGCCGGGACGATCATCGGCAGATGGAGCGGCGCGTGCCGCTTCGTCTCTACCTGCTGCGCCGGTGATAGTGCCAGGCTCAATGCCCCGCCTTCCAAAGACAGTGCCGCCGGGGGCCAAAGCCACCGGCGGCATTCAATTAAAAAATTTCAGCCGACTTACAGCAGACCGGCTGCCGTCATCAACTCGGAGGCCTTGATATTGTCAAGCTGGGTCGGATCGACATGGGGCGCATCCAGATCGGCCAGCGGGGTCAGGGCAGCATTGGAAGCTGCATCGACGCCCACGGCGTATTCATAGGAGGTGCCATCGCGCAGCACGGCCTGACCGGCAGCACTGGTGACGAACTTGAGGAACTGCAGGGCCTGTTCCTTATGCTGGCTGGAGGCCAGAACGCCACCACCCGAGATCGAAACGAACGCGCCCGGATCCTGGTGCTTGAAGTAGTGCAGGCCGACATTGGCGCTGCTTTCCTTGGTGCCGGCCTGATCGCCGAACCAGTAGTAGTGATAGATCAGCGCGCCTTCGACTTCGCCATTATTGGCAGCGGCCATGGCGGCGCGGTTGCCGCGCACGACAACGGTGTTTTCCTTCATGCCCTTGAGCCAGGCGACGGTGGCCTCTTCGCCCTTGAGCGCATAATAAGCGGCCACGACAGCCTGGAAATCGGCGCCCGATGGCGAGGACGCCCAGCGGCCCTTCCAGGCCGGATCGGCAAGCTCATCCATGGTCTTGGGCAGGGTGTCTTCGTTCAGCTTACGCGTGTCATAGGCGAACACGGTAGAGCGGGCAGCGATGCCGGTCCAATGGCCGTTTTCGGGGCGATACTGGGCGGGCACCTGATCGGTGATATCGGCCGGCAGCGGCTCGAACAGGCCGGCATTGTCGACCAGCACCATGGCAGGCGAATTTTCGGTGAGGAACACATCGGCAGGCGAATTGGCGCCTTCCTGGATCAGCTGGTTGCCAACCTCAAGGTCACTGCCCTGGCGGATGGTAACGGCAATGCCGGTTTCCTTAGTGAAAGCATCGGCCCATTCCTGGGTCAGCGATTCATGCTGGGCATTGTAAACGGTGATGCCTGCATCCTGCGCAAAAGCCGACACGGACAGCGCGGCAAACGCCACGCCAACAGCCAAACCCTTGGCCAGTGCTGAGAAAGTGAACTTCAAAATTGCCTCCTGAGGCGCCCCAACGCAGGACGTGCGGGGAATTAATAAATTATGACCGCCCAAGTCAACTTACATAATCAGAATGTGATCAAAAAAATCATGTTTATGCACTGGAGGCAACCCGGCCTGTAACAGTGTCATGAAGCCATTGGATGCCGGTGCCATTGTGATTAAAACGTGCTGGCACGCGCGATTTGCATGGACTGACCGACAAAATGAATGTGACCTCGACAAGCGGCAGAGCACAGTCCGGCCGAACCCTTGATTTCCGTTCCATTCTTGGTTTGCTGGCCTGGGTTTTGCTCGTGCCCATCGTCCTGGCGGCATTGGGCCTGTGGCAGTGGGAGCGTGCGAGCGAGACGCTGGTAAGCTCGTCGGCTGCTTTGAGCGAGCTCTCGGATACGCTGGCCCAGGTCAAGGACATCGCCAAGAGCGATCCGACCGCCATGCTGACCTTCCAGGGCGATGGCGAACCCACCTATCTTTCCGCCCTGGTTGCCCAGTCGCAAATCGAAGACGCGATTGGGCGAAGCAATGAAGAACTGGAAATCTCCCGAATCCGCGCGCCCCTGGCATGGGTCACGGTTGGAGGAGCCGTTCTGGCATTTGCGGGCGGCGCCATCGGTCTCATTACGGCGACGATTTCCGGCATGCGGGCGCGGCGCTCACAACGGCAGTTGATCAAGAGTTTTCACCGGCTGCGATCCATCCTGCCGTTCATGCTGGCGGCGGTCGTGGCCGGCATTTGCGGCAGCGTGGTCGCGGCGCTCCTGTTCGAAACCACCAGCCTGGGTTTGTGGGACGACATGACGGCGGGAAGCGCCAAGCTGTTCGTCGGGGCGCTGGTGGTGGCGGTCGTCGCGGTCTATAGCGCCTTCATGGCGCTGCGGGGCCTGCGCCATGTCTTTGCGCTGTTCACGCCGGAGCCGCTGGATATTTCCGGGCGTGCCGTCAGCCAAACCGAAGCGCCAGAACTGTGGCGTTTCGCGCGCGAGCTGGCCAGCCGGCAGCAGGCCTTGTTGCCGGATACGATCATTATCGGGCTCACCCAGGGGTTTTTCGTCACCGAAAGCCAGGTGCGCCTGTGGCCGGAGGGGAAGTTGCTCACCGGCCGCTCCCTCTACCTGCCAGCGCCCTATCTCGAACTGCTCGACGAGCCGGAAATCGCCACCATCATCGGGCATGAATTCGCGCATTTCTCCGGCGAGGATACGCGATACAGCCAGCAATTCACGCCCATTTATGCCGGTCTCGGGCGGGCTCTCAATGCTCTACGGCGCGGCGATAGCGGTCGTTTCGTACTCTATCCCGCGGTCAAGCTCGGCTTCCACGCCATGGAGCAATTCGACCATGCAGTGGGACACTGGAGCCGGCTGCGCGAGTTCGAGGCCGACCGCAATGGCAGCCTGCTCGGCAGCCCGGACGACTCTGCTTCCGCCCTCATTCGCACTGGCGTCATCGCCCCCGCTGTCACCCACATTCTGGGCCGAGCCCATGCCGCTGCCCCGCAGGCCACACCTGACAGCGACCCGCTCAATCTCGTCGTGGCGGTGCGCGAACTGGCCCGGACGGAAGGATGGGTCGATCCCGTTCCCCTGCTGGAGGACCGGCAACCCCACCCGACCGACAGCCATCCACCCACCATAAGGCGCATAGCGGCGCTGGGGGTCGATATCGATGACGCGCTGCTGGCGCGGGCCACGCGCCGGCCCGAGCCAGGCGTTCCCTCGTTCGCGCAGGGGCTGTTTGCCGATTGGGCCGGCCTCTCCCAGCGCCTGAGTGCCGATTTCCTCGACACCGCGCACAAGGCGCATGTCCGTCGCCGTCAAGCGCTGGAACAGGCAGTCGCGGCGGTTACCGGAGAAGTCGTCGTCTATGACAATGTCAAACCGATGATCTGGATCATGGCGGTGTTGACGGTGATCTTTGCCGGCTTCGGCCTGCTTGTTGTGGTGTTTCCCGACCAGACCGGCACCGGCCACGAAGCGTTGGCACAAGGGTTGATCGGCGCAATAGCCAGCGTCGGCGTGCTCGTCTGCATCGTCTATGCCGCCCTGCTCTATCGAAATTCGGGAAAACCGCTGATGGTGCTGACCCCCGACACCTTGATCTCATCACGGCTGGACCGGCCGCTGGCCTGGACGGACATTGGGGGCTACGGGGTTTACGCGACGACCCGCTTCGCCCTGCGCGTGTCGCTCAAGCGCGGGGTGGAGATGCCCCGCAAGGACTGGCGGGCGCTCTACACCAGGGTCGACGACAAGCTGCGCCTGGTCACGCTCGGCGCCTTGGGCGTTCGTGGCATGAAGGCCGCAGCCTTCAGCGATCTGGTCGGCCAGTACCACTCTGCCGCCTATGCAAGACAAGACCTGGCCAAGAGCAAAGGCGAGGTGTCGGCTGGCTGATGTGGCCAGGCGTTACACCCGGTGCCGGCTGGGCGGCTCGCCATATTCGCGCTTGAAGGCGGCGCTGAACGCGCTTTCCGAGCCATAGCCGGACGACAGGGCAATCGCCGAGACGCTGTCGCTGCTATCGCGCAGACGGCGGCTGGCGAGTTGCAACCGCCAGCGCGCCAAATAGCGCAGTGGCGTGGTTCCGGTGAGGCCGGCAAACTTGCGGGCAAAATTGGCGCGCGACATGCCGGCGATATTTGCCAGCTCCGGCAAGGTCCAGTTATGATTCAGTCGCTCGTGCATGGCGGTGACGGCGGCAGCGATCCGCCGATCGGCGAGAGCCCCAACCCAGCTGCCCGGCATCGGCGGCCCCGCCTGGAGCCAGGCCCGCATGCCGGCGATGAACATCATCTGCATGATATTACCCGCCATCGCCGCGCTGCCCGGCGCGGGATCGGCGATCTCGCTGGCGCATCGCTCGATCAGCCATTGCAGCACCGCCGCGCCCGGATCATCGCGCCGCAACAGCAGCAGCGATGGAAACCCGTCGAGCAGCAATTGCCGCGATGGCAAATCAACCACCATCCTGCCGCCAACGACGAAAAAGTCGCGCCCAAAACCATAATAGGCGATCCCGTCGATTGCATCGGCATAAGCCTCATGTGCCGGCACGGCGGGTACGCAAAGTTCGCTGGCCATGACGAACGGCACGCTGCCGGTGAGAATGAAGCAGTCGCCGGGCTGCAACTGTACAATTGGCCCGCCCTCGATGGCCAGCCAGGCTGTGCCGCGCACCACCGCATTGAACTTCAAGCCCTCGAACGAGGGGATGTGAATGGCCCAATCGCCGCCCGTAACCAGGCCGGTCGATACATAGCTCCGGGCGCTGACGGCATCGAGAATGTTGGAGAGAAGATCGCGCATTTGAGATTTTAACGCATGAATTTTGGCCTTTGCAATATGTAAAGTCTGACATTGGCCAATTAATGTGGCTCTACATCACATTGGAGAAATCACATGCCAAGCCAGCAACATCCTATCGGCACGGGCTTCGGTCCCGCTTCGAGCGTCGCCGACGTCATTGCCGGGGTCGATTTGAGCGGGCAGGTCGCGATCGTCACCGGGGGCTATTCCGGGCTGGGCCTGCTCACCGCCCAGGCTCTGGCCAGCGCGGGCGCCGAAGTGGTCGTGCCGGCGCGGGACGCGGCACGGGCCAAGGCTGCGCTCGGTTCCATCGAAGTGGGCACGCTCGACCTCATGGATTCCACTTCGATCGACGCCTTCGCCGACAGTTTTCTCGCGACTGGGCGGCCGCTGCATCTTCTGGTCAATAGCGCGGGCATCATGGCGACGCCGCTGGCGCATGACAGTCGCGGAAACGAATCCCAATTCTCGACCAACCATCTTGGCCATTTCCAGCTGACGCGGCGGCTGTGGCCGGCGCTGGCCCGCGCCCAGGGCTCCCGCGTCGTGTCCGTGTCGTCGCGCGGCCACCAGATTGCCCCGGTGGATTTCGACGATCTCAATTTCAAGCGGCGGCCCTATGACAAATGGGTGGCCTATGGCCAATCCAAAACCGCCAATGCGCTGTTTGCCGTGGCGCTCGATGCGCGTGGCGCCAGCGAGGGAATTCGCGCTTTCTCGCTGCATCCGGGCACCATTGTGGGCCCGTTGGCCCGCCATCTCAGCCAGGAGGAGATCGATGCTTTCGGCGCCTATGACGAACACGGCGAGCGCGTGGTCGATCCGGCCCGCGACCTCAAGACCCCCGAACAGGGCGCGGCCACGTCCGTGTGGTGCGCCACCAGCCCTGCCCTTGCCGGCATGGGCGGGCTCTATTGCGAGGACAGCGATATCGCGGTGATTTACGCGGCCGACGCGGATAGCCGGGCGGGCGTGAACCCTTGGGCGATCGATGCGACCGCCGCCGACCGCCTGTGGACGCACAGCGAAAGTCTGCTGAAGCTCGGATAATCGGGGCAATCAGGCTACCGATGGCTTGTCCGTCACTCGGTGGGCGGGCAAGCCGGTGAACACACTATGAGATCGCGACGATCTCAAGCTCTCGATCATTCAGGCTGACCACGTCGCCAATGGCCTTGCCCACGAGACTCTTTGCCACCGGGGAAGTGTATGAGATTGACCCAGCCTGGGGATCGGCTTCATCCTCACCAACGATGCGATAGGTCTGCATCCGCCCGTCGCCCCGCTCGAACGTGACGGTGCTGCCAAAGGCAACAGTGTCTGTCGAGACCGGCTCGGGGATCACCTGAGCGGTGCGGACCCGTTCCGTGAAGTAGCGCAAATCCCGCAAAGGGGCCGCTGCCTGCCGGCGCCGTTCGTTGATGTCTTCGATGGCGCTTGCCGCGTCATAGGCGTGACGGGCCTGGCCGAGCTGCAATTGCAGAGCCTCCAGCCCCGCCTGCGTGACAAGATTGGGTTCGGCAGATATAGCGCGATCAGGCAACAAGATTTCCGAAGCGGTTTCGGCACTGTCTTCTTTGGTGAACGCGACACTCATCCTGAACTCCGATCATGCGTGGGCAATTAAGGCCGCGCCGCCCCCGCGATTATACCGACGCGATGGCGCGTTGCTGAGCTTTGCACTTAGCCTTATGATAAATCACTTGGCATCGGCATGCTAAGGGCGTTCGGGCCGTGCCAATCGGCAACGGAAAACTGTCAACCGAAGTTCGGTTTAATACATTGATTTCAATATGGAAGAAATGGTGCCCGGGACCGGAATCGAACCAGTGACACGCGGATTTTCAATCCGCTGCTCTACCAACTGAGCTACCCGGGCGAAGGGCTGGAAAGGAGCAGCCCTGCGAAATGCTTGCGCCTTATAGGAGATCGGTTTTGCTGGTGCAAGGGCGAAAGTGGCTTGTGGAAAAGGACTTTAGCGAGAGGCATCGGACGAAGGGCATCGGGGCTGTTCAGGGTCGCCAGACCATGGGTGAAAGCTCTGCAAATATCATGGCACCGCTCATCTTGCACTGCCATGAGAATGCCAGAGCGCCATGGTGCGGGGATAACTCGCGTGAGCTTGTCGCGGGCTGCCTTCATCGCCCCATCAGATATTGTCGTCCTCGGGATCGTGCGAGGGGATGCCCGACGGATCGTCCGCGTCCTCATCCTTGCCGATATCGCCGGGGATGACATAGGAGCCGGTCAGCCAGCGGTTGAGGTCGACATCGGCGCAGCGGCCCGAGCAGAAGGGGCGGAATTTTTCCACCGCCGGCTTGCCGCAAATGGGACAGGGCTTGGCCATGGTATTGGTCATCACACACCCGACTGCGATGATTGGTTGAGCCAGTTGAAATGCACTGGATAGCCCTCGCCGGCGAGCAGGGTGGCGGTTTCGGTGAGGGGCAGGCCGACGACCGCCGAGTAGGAACCCGAGAGCTTGACGACGAAGGCGCCGGCAATGCCCTGGATGGCGTAGCCACCGGCCTTGTCGCGCCATTCGGTGCTGGACAGATAGGCTTCCATTTCCTTGGTGGAGAGGCGCTTGAAGCGGATGCGGGTTTCGACCAGGCGCTGGCGCTTGGCGCCCGAAGGCGTCAGCAGCGTCATGGCGGTGAAGACGCGGTGGGAGCGGCCCGAGAGCAGGCGCAGGCAGGCGGCGGCCTCTTCCATGGTCTCGGCCTTGGGCAGAATGCGGCGGCCGACGGCCACGACGGTATCGGCAGCCAGCACGAGCGCATTGGCGCCATAGCCGGCGGAGCGCGCCTTGTGCTGGGCGGTCAGGGCCTTGAGATCGGCGAGGCGGGTCGCCAGCTTGCGCGGCAGCTCGGCCTTTTCGGGGGTTTCATCGACATGGGCCGGCACTAGATGTTCGGGCTCGATACCGATCTGGTTAAGCAGCGCCAGGCGGCGTGGGGAGGCGGAGGCCAGGATCAGATCGGGACGGCTGGCCATTTCATCAAGCTCACATGCGGGAAAAGGAAGGCGCGGCATACTGGCTAGACCAAATCAGGGGGTTTGTGAACTGCCTGATACCAAGGCCTCCAACCGCTCGCGGACACGTTTGCGCAGATTATCGCGCAGGTCGCGATAGGCCGCCAGCACCACGTCGCGGGGGCCTTCGACCAGCGATGGATCGGGCACGGGCCAATGCTCGATGGCGCCGGTTTCCAGCCCCTTGCGCGCCACGGCGTCGGGGGCGTCGTCAGACAGGGTGATGACCAGATCGAAATGGGAGGCGACCAGCTCGTCCATGGTGTGGGGGGTGTGGACGGACATGTCGATGCCGCTCTCCTCCATCACTTCATGCACGAAACTATCGGCCTTGCCGCCATTGACGCCGACGGAGCGGGCGATGAGGCGGCCAGGGAACAGCTGGCGGGCCAGGGCGGCGGCCATGGGGGAGCGGACCGAATTCATCGAGCAGACGAACAACACTGTGGGCAGCTGGCTTTTGCTCTCGTCGATGCGGCTGGCATAGGGCTGCACGGCGCAGATCAGGGTGAACAGGCGCCGGGCGGTGTTGAGATCGATTTCGAGCTTGTTGACCAGGCGGGTACGCAGCAGTTCTGCCGCTTCGTTGTGCAGGCCACGCCGGGCCATGTCGACGGTTTCGATCTGGAAGGGCTGGGCCGAGCGGATGGCCTCGTAATAGGCGTCGCGGATGCGGAAGTAATCGCGGATCAGGCGGCGGAACGGGGTCAGCGACAGGTAGTGGGCGGCGATGGGCTGGAAATTGTCGGGATTGCGGACGTCCAGCACAATGTAATTGCCGACGATGGAGACGTGCAACGCAAAAGGCCCCACCGCGGCGACGCGGGCGGGGCGGAAGCTGTTGTCTTCGAGCAGATCATAGATGGCGATGCGCCATTCATGCACCACGTCGGGATCGATCGAGGTGATGGTATTGGGGTCGAGCGTCACGGTGACGAGGCGGTCGGTGGTGGCAGAATCGGCACCGCTTTGCATCGTAATGCTCAATGGTTGAGCCGGATGGAAATGGAGCGGCCGTGGCCATCGAGCCTCTCGACCTCGGATAGAACGATCGCGGCTTCGGCAAGTTCGGCCAGCGAGCCGGGATCGCAGCCGAGAATGGAGGTGCGCTTCATGAAATCGAGCACGCCGAGGCCGGAGGCGAAGCGGGCGGAGCCGGCGGTGGGCAGCACGTGGTTGGAGCCGCCGACATAGTCGCCGATCGCTTCGGGGGTGTGGTGGCCGAGGAAGATGGCGCCGGCATTGCGAATGCGCGGGACCAGCGACTGGGGATCGTCGATCGCCAGTTCGACGTGTTCGGAAGCGATGCGATTGGCGAGGATAACGGCTTCGTCCAGCGAGGGGACGGTGATGACGGCGCCGAACTTATCCCAGCCCTCGCGGGCGATGGCTTCCTTGGGCAGGATGGCCAGTTGGCGGGCGACTTCAGCGATGACGGCGGAGGCGAGGCCCTTTTCCGTGGTGATGAGAATGGAACGGGCCCCTGCCCCGTGCTCGGTCTGGGCGATGAGATCGGCGGCGACCCAGGCCGGATTGGCGGAGCCATCGGCGATGACGAGAACTTCGGAGGGGCCGGCGATCATATCGATGCCGACCTGGCCGAAGACCTGGCGCTTGGCGGCGGCGACGAAGGCATTGCCGGGGCCGACGACCTTATCGACGGGCTTGATGGTGGCGGTGCCATAGGCGAGCGCGGCAACGGCCTGGGCGCCGCCGATGCGGTAGATCTCGGTGACGCCAGCGATCCTGGCGGCGGCGAGAATCGATGAGCTGAGCTGGCCATTGGGCGTGGGCACCACCATGGCGATGCGCTCGACCCCGGCGACCTTGGCGGGCACGGCGTTCATCAATACCGAGGATGGATAGGAAGCCAGACCGCCGGGCACATAGATGCCGACGGCTTCGATAGCCGTCCAGCGGGTGCCTAGAGTGACGCCAAGATGATCCTGGTAGATGTGGTCGACGGGCTTCTGCTTTTCGTGGTGGGCGCGGATGCGGTCATGGGCATATTGCAGGGCGTTGACGACCTCGGGGGTGACCTGGGCGGCGCCGCGCTCGATTTCCTCTTGCGTGAAGCGCAGTGTCTGCGCCGTCACGCCGGCCTTGTCGAAGGTGTTGGTATAGTCGACCACAGAGGCGTCGCCGCGGGCGCGCACGTCGGCGATGATCGTGGCCACGATATCGCCGACCTCCTGGGAGGATTCGCGCTTGCTGCCGAGCAGGGCGACGAATTGCGCCTCAAAATCGGCGGCGGTGCTATCGAGGCGAATGGGCATGCGGGGCTGAACCTTTTAGTCGACGGCGTGATTGGGAGTGTTGCTGGCGCCCCAGGTGGCGCCGAGATCGGCGAGGCGCGCTTCGAGGCATTCGACGCCCAGGCGGACCGTGCCGCCCCCGGCGAACTGCAACTCGATAATGCCGGCCGGGCCATCGATGGGCTGGAAGACGATGGCGAGCAGTTCGAGCACGCCCTCGCGTGAATTGGGATCGAAACCGGCGGTGACCACCGACTGGACTGAGTCGAAATGCAGCGCCGCGCGCTTGCGCTGGCCCTTGTCGCGGCGGTTCTGCTTGCCGCTTTCCCAATCGAAACGATTCATCAGCAGGGCAAAGCGCCGGTCGCCACGGGCATAGCCCATGTCGGGGACGCGCACGACCGCATCCTGCACGTGGGCAGAGATGACATCGAGGTCTTCGCTATCGAGCGCCAGCAGCTTGAGGTCAGTCATTGGGTATCGGCCCTTTGCATGGAGACGAGCTTATCTGGTCACGGCCCGTCCGATCTACAAGTTTGTCGGCATGGGGGCAATGCGGGGGTGGATTGGGCATGGGAAATTGCCGCGCGGGAGTGCCGGGCGGGTGTGGGTAGGCTGCGAGCATGCGGCGAGATGTGCCTCATGGGTTTGGTAGTAAGCGAGACAGGTCTCGCCGCATGCGATGGGGTTTCTGTCCGCCCGACAGTGCCTCCCCTTCACGCGTGGGGTGGCTCCGCCCGGCTGGCCCAGGGATCGCGCGACCGCATTCCCCTCCCACCAAACTCCCCACGGCCGTTCGTCGCGAACCCGCAGCCATTGTGGAGATGTTGGGGCAGGATAACGCGGGAATTTTGGGGCGGGGAGAAGATGGATAGATCGCTGAGGGTTGGCTCCCCTCCCCCTTGAGGGGAGGGGTTGGGGGTGGGGGTCCATCAGTGACCCACGAAACGCCCCCCACCCTCGGTCCCTCCCCTCAAGGGGGAGGGAAGGGCAAGTGGAGAGATCGGGGCACGCCCTCGTGGTTCGAGGCTCGCGAAGGGCTCGCACCTCACCATGAGGGCTACTGGGGGATCGTATTCGGCACCGGGACTTCAGTCGTCCTCATGGTGAGGCAAGAGGCGCAGCCGACCCTCGAACCACGAGGACGTGGGCGGGATCATGTCCCGCCCACAGTGTCACGATCAGCCGGCGATGCGCTCGATTTCGGCGCCGCAGCGGCTGAGTTTGTCTTCCAGCCGTTCGAAGCCGCGATCGAGGTGATAGATACGGTTGACGACGGTTTCGCCCTGGGCTGCAAGGCCGGCGATGACCAGCGACACCGAGGCGCGCAGATCGGTTGCCATCACCTGGGCGCCCTTGAGCATGGGCTTGCCGGTGATGGTGGCCACCTGGCCCTCGACGCGAATATCGGCGCCGAAGCGGGCGAGTTCGGCCACATGCATGTAGCGGTTTTCGAAGATGGTTTCGCGGATATTGGAGACGCCTGAGGACATGGTCATCAGCGCCATGAACTGCGCCTGCAAATCGGTGGGGAAGCCGGGGAACGGATCGGTTTCGACATCGACCGGCTGGATGCCGTTGCCATTGCGGCGGACGCGCAGGCCATCGGCTTCCTGGGTCAGTTCGACCCCGGTGCGGGCCAGGATATCGAGCGCCGATTGCAGATGCTCGCGCCGCGCGCCGCGCAGCAGCACATCGCCGCCGGTCATGGCCGCAGCCATGGCGAAGGTGCCCGTCTCGATGCGGTCGGGAATCACGTCGACGGTGGCGCCATGCAGCTTTTCCACGCCCTCGATGGTGATGGTACGCGTGCCAATGCCGGAGATTTTCGCGCCCATGGCGACGAGGCACTCGGCCACGTTGGTGATTTCGGGCTCCAGGGCCGCGTTTTCGATCACGGTGACGCCGCGCGCCAGGGTGGCGGCCATCAGGAGCGTGTGAGTCGCGCCGACCGACACCTTGGGAAACACGATATGGGCGCCGATCAGGCCGCCCTTGGGCGCCTTGGCGACGACATAGCCCTCATCGATATCGATCTGGGCGCCCAATTCCTTGAGGCCATAAAGAAACAAATCGACCGGACGGGTGCCGATGGCGCAGCCGCCGGGCAGCGAGACGCGGGCCTCGTGGGCGCGGGCGAGCAGCGGGCCGATGACCCAGAAGCTGGCGCGCATCACCGAGACCAGCTCATAGGGAGCCGTGGTATCGACGATGTCGGCGGCATGGAAGGTCATGCGCTGGCCGGCGCCGTCATCCTCGCCGCGGCGGCGGCCATGCACGGCGATATCGACGCCGTGATTCTCCAGGATACGTTCGAGCTGCTTGACGTCGGCCAGGCGGGGCACATTCTGCAGGATCAGCGGCTCATCGGTGAGCAGCGAGGCGATCATCAGCGGCAAAGCGGCGTTCTTGGCGCCAGAAATAGGGATTTCGCCCCGCAGTTCATTGCCGCCAACCAAACGAATGCGATCCATGTCGGTATCCTGAATGAAGGCCGTCCTGGCCATATCTTGACTGGCGCGCCGGGCGCCGGTGAAAGCCGGTGTTGGTATCCGAGTCATGCCCCAGGGGCAATCGAAGCCAGGTGTGGGCGCTTGCGAACAGTTCGCCCGAAAATAGTTTACGATGTCTTGCCGCTATCGGGATCGGCGGCGCTCTCCTGGCTCGGTATGGCTGGGGCCTGGCTATCGGCGTCCGCGCGGGCCCGAGCCTGGCCTTTGCGACGCTTGAGGTTTTCGCGGAGCTTTGCGGCTAATCTTTGCTCACGCAGCTTGGCTTCATCGGATTTGGACATCGCCATCACACCCAGATTTTCCGGCTCGGGGTTTAAGAGCCCGTTATAAACTCCACTCTGGCGGCCATCTGCTGCCCGAGCGAATTTCCAAACAGCCTCTAAGCGCTTTTTAGCCTTGCGTCGAGATTGGGGCTATGGCAGTAGAGCGCCCGTCGCCGCGCTCGCTCGAAACGATCCGCCAGCGCACCAGATGCTGCCGTAGCTCAGTGGTAGAGCACCCCCTTGGTAAGGGGGAGGCCGACAGTTCAATCCTGTCCGGCAGCACCAGTTTATCCTATGATTTATCAGGATTATCTGGCTTTCCAGATATATTTAGGCCGCCAGTGATACACACCGGCGGCGTTTTTTATGCCGTAGCTGCAGTTGCCGCCGGTTGGCGGGCTTTCTATTCGCCCATGGCGTGGGCGCGTTCGATGGCTTCTTCTTCCTTGGTCTTGGGGGGGCCTTGTTTCTTGGCACCGCGCAGCAGCAGAATCAGGGGGATGGACGCCGCACTGAGCACGGCCATGAGCCAGAAATCATCGAGATAGGCCAGGATCGCCGCTTGCTGCTGGACCATGCCGTCGATCGTGGCGATGGTCTGGGTGGTTCCGGTCAGCAATTGGGGGAACAGGTCGCGGACGGCGGACGAGTTCGCATTGATGCGCTCCGCCAGTTCGGCATGGTTCACCTGCAGCATGTTGGAGAGCACGGCCGTGACCAGCGAAATGCCGATGCCCTGTCCCATATTGCGGACCAGGCTGAACATGGCGGTGGCATCGGCGCGGAAGGCCGGTGCGATCGTCGCGAAGGCCATCGTCGATAGCGGCACGAAGATAAAGCCCATGCCGAAGCCCTGGATGGCGCCGGTGATGACGATGGGGGTGGAATCCATCTGCAGGTTAAAGCCGGTCATCTGCCAGAGCGAATAGGTCATCAGCACGGCGCCGAACACCATCATGATGCGCGCATCCACCTTGCCGCTCAGCCGGCCGACGATGAGCATGGAGAGCATGGTGGCGATACCGCGCGGCGCCATCAGGATGCCGGTATAGATCACCGGATAGCCCAGCAGGTTCTGTAAGAGCGGCGGCAGCAGAGCGAGGCCGGAAAACAGCGTGATGCCGACCATCAGCATGAACAGCGTCGCCAGTGTGAAGTTGAAATCCTTGAAGATGCGCAGGTCGACGAAGGGGGATTTTGCCGTCATCGAATGCACGATGAAGACCCAGATGCCCGAGAAGACCAGTCCGAGTTCGATCCAGGTTTCGGGCGAGGAGAACCAGTCATTGCCCGAGCCACGGTCAAGCAGCAGTTGCAGTGAACCGACGCCGATGGCCAGCATGGCGAAGCCGAAAAAGTCGAAACGGCGGATCTTGATTTCCGTATTGGGCATGTAGAGGACCAGCATGGCCACGCAGACGACGCCCACGGGCACGTTGACCAGGAACACCCAGCGCCAGTCGAAACTTTCGGTCAGCCAGCCGCCCAGCGTCGGGCCGACGATCGGCGCCACCATGATGCCCATGCCATAGATCGCCATGGCCTGCCCGATCCGTTCGCGCGGATTGATGTTGAGCAAGACCGTCTGCGCCAGCGGGGCGATCATGGCGCCGCACAGGCCCTGCAACACGCGGAAGATCACCATTTCGGGCAGGCTGGTGGAAATGCCGCACAGTGCCGAGGCGATGGTGAAACCAATCACGGCAAAAATGAAAAGCTGGCGTTGGCCGAGCCGGTCACCCATCCAGCCTGTGAGCGGAGTGGCGATGGCGGCAGCCACGATATAGGAGGTCAGCACCCAGTTGATTTCGTCCTGGGCGGCGCCCAAGGAGGCCGCCATATGCGGCAAGGCCACATTGGCGATCGTGGTATCGAGCACTTGCATGATGGTGCCGAGCATGAGCGCGACAGTCAGCATGCCCTTGTTCTTGACGATCACCGCTGGGGCAGAAAAAGATGGAGTTTGGGCCATGGCACACCTATGGGCGGCAGGCCGGGCTCGCGGAATGCAGGGGGCGACCTGACGCCGCCCCAGCAAAGAGCGGGAGGTCGTCGCTCATTAATCTGAAACAATCTATAAGCATGCTTATTATAACCGTGCATACTATATGTCAAGCAAGGTTCTTACCGCGCTCGGACAGGGACGCGCCAAGGTTAAAAATTGCTGCAGATTCGGTCCGCTTGGCGTTCGGCAACGGTGGGTGAAGGCAGTAGCCTAATGTGCGCGATGTGTTAATCCTGCGACAATACCGGAGCAGTGCCATGAGCAAACACATGTCCCAAACCATGGCAGCAGAGATCGCGGATCGCACGCTGGAGGTGGTGAACCCACAGAACCGGGGGCTTGCGCTGGCTGCCGCGCTGAAGCGACATGGGTTCTCCACTGCGACGCCGGACACGGAGCATCAGATGATCGATCGGAAAGCCTTGATCGACTGGCTTTTGGCGACGTATTCGGCGGCCAGGTGAGTGCCGGCAACCCTCATGACTGGCGGTCACCGCATAGTCAAAGCCGGAGCAACAACCGCAGGGCCTGTTCGACCGCGAGCAGGCTGGCGTCGTCCAACCTGCCGATTGCCTTGTCGAGGTTTGATTTCGGCACCGTCGTGACCTTGTCGGCCATGGCGAAGCTAACCTGCTTCAATCCCGTCCCAGCATTGGCAGGGATGGGCACACGGATGAGCGGGGCATCGACTTGTGTCGTCGTTACCGGCACCACGATAAGGCTATCGAGGGAAATACTGCTATTTTGCAGAACAATGGCGGGGCGTGGTTTGCCGGTATAAGCGCCCTTGGCAGCCATGGTGTAAATGGTGCCACGTTCAGCCATTGCCGCTGACGCCATAGGCAGCAATCCACTGCATGGCTTCGTTTTCCTCGGCCGTATTGGCGCGGATATTCGCCGTCTGCCGGACCAGTTCGCGTTCATGCGCCTCATCGACATAGCGCTGGATCAGCTTGCGAAGCACTTCGCTGGTGCTCTGCTTGTTGCTCTCGGCGATGCGCACGAACTCATCCTTGAGTTCGGGCTCCAACCTCGTCGTCACCATTTGCTGCGTTTGGGGGTCAGGCACGACACGCCTCTTTGTCATACAACAACGTATGCAGGCAATGTATGCTCACTGGGAGAAAATGGATAGCCAGCAATCCATTTCATCTCGCCGATGTCGTAATAATTCCAGCCTAAGCCGAGCCCAAGACGGTGGCAATCATGGTGCGCAGGGCTTTGGGGCTGAAGGGCTTTGATAGCTTGGGCAAGATGCGGTCGACATCGGCGGGCAGTTCGGCGTAGCCGGTGGCAAGGATTACGGGGAGGCCGGGGCGCTCGGCCTTGATGGTTTCGGCCAGCTGAAGGCCGGTCATCTGGGGCATGGCCTGATCGGTAATGACCAGGTCGATATCGGGCTGGCGTCGCAGGATATCGAGGGCTTCACGCGCGGAGCCGGCTTCAAAAACCTTGTGGCCGAGGTCTTCCAGCATTGCCGTGGTATTGAGCAGGACAAGCACATCGTCGTCCACGGCCAGAACGGTCAGCAGGCGGTCGCCGGCAGGGGTGACGACGGGCTGATCGAGGGGAGGGAGACTGGCGGCCGACTGGGCGGCGGGCAACCACAACTCGGCCGCGGTGCCCTCGCCCACGCGGCTACGCAGAATCAGGCGCCCGCCGGACTGTTCAGCCAGGCCATGAACCATCGACAGGCCCAGGCCAGTGCCCTTACCGATGCCCTTGGTGGTAAAGAACGGCTCCATGGCGCGGGCCAATGTCGCCTCATCCATGCCCTCGCCGGCATCGGTTACCGACAGGCGGACATAATCGCCGGGCGCCAGGTTGCTGGCATGGCCGGGGGCTACGGTTTCCGCTGCCGCCGCAATGACCAGCCGGCCGCCGTCCGGCATGGCGTCGCGCGCATTGACCGCCAGATTGAGCAGCGCCAGTTCGAGCTGGTTGGCATCAACCCGCACCAGGGTCAGATCGGGGGGAAACAGCGTCTCGATTATTACAGCGGGGCCGATCGAGCGCTCCAGCAGATCGGTCATGCCGGCGACAAGCGAGATCACATCGACGGTTTCAGGATTGAGATCCTGCCGGCGGGCGAAAGCCAGCATGCGCCGGGTCAGGGCCGCGCCGCGTTCGGCGCCTTGCACGGCATTGTCGAGCAACCGCTGCGACTTGGGATCGTCGGGAAGCCGCTTGCGCAGCAATTCCAGGCTGCCTAGAACGGCGGCCAGCAGATTGTTGAAATCGTGGGCGATGCCGCCGGTCAACTGGCCGATGGCATCCATTTTCTGGGATTGGAACAGGGCTTCGCGCGCCTCATCGAGAGCACGCTGCGTCTGCTGGCGCTCGGTGACATCGCGGGTAATCTTGGCGAAGCCGATCAAATTGCCCATGGAATCGCGGATGGTATCGACCACGACATTGGCCCAGAACCGGGTGCCGTCCTTGCGGACACGCCAGCCTTCGCTTTCAAAGCGTCCTACGCGTGCCGCGGTTTCGAGGGCGCGTTCGGGCAGTCCGTTGGCGCGGTCCTCAGGGGTATAGAACCGGGAGAAATGCTGACCGATGATTTCTTGGGGAGAATAGCCCTTGATGCGCTGGGCGCCGACGTTCCAGTTGCTAACCCGGCCCTGCGGATCGAGCAGGTAGATGGCATAATCGGTGACGCCCTGGACCAGCAGCCGGAACTCTTCCTCGCTGCGGCGCAGGCTTTCCTCGGCCAGCTTGCGCTCGGTGAGATCGCGGGTGACCTTGGCAAAACCGATGACTTCGCCGGACGGCTCGCGGATCGGATCGATCACCACATGCGCCCAGAAACGGGTGCCGTCCTTGCGGATGCGCCAGCCTTCGCCTTCGAAACGGCCCTCGTCCACCGCGGTGGCCAGCGCGCGTTCCGGAGTGCCCGCGTCCCGATCTTCGGCTGAATAGAAACGGGAGAAATGACTGCCGATAATCTCGTGCTCTTCATAACCCTTGAAGCGGCGGGCACCGGAGTTCCAACTGGTCACGACGCCCTGGCGGTCGAGCATATAGATGGCGTAGTCGGTGACGGCATCCAGAAGCAGGCGATAGCGCCCGTCATTGGTCAGGGAGGCATGGAGTTTATCTGAATAGTCCATATGCTGACGTATCACGCACTACCCCTGGAGCAAACGCGGATCATGTCCGTCGTCCTGCCCGCGCCCAACCAGCGTCTTGCCGGAGGTGACGATGATACGGGTTTGGCGGCCAGTGGCCGCGCAGTCAGGATACCTACAACCCCGCGAGTGGCGTATTCGATCCGTACAGCATTGTTGAAACCGTGCAAAATGGTCAAGCCGGCCCCAATCGCAGCGCCTCGGCGCTGACCGGACGGCCGAACAGGTAGCCTTGGCCGACTTCGCAATCGATACCCAGCAGGATATCGCGCTGCTCGGTGGTTTCGATACCTTCTGCAATCACGAGCTTGCCGAGGCGATGCGCCATGGCGACGATGGTTTCGACGATCGCCAGGCTTTGTGGATTGGGCAAGGCGCGCACGAAACTCTGGTCCACCTTGATCTTGTCGACGGGCAATTGGGCCAGGTAGCTCAGCGACGAATAGCCGGTGCCGAAATCATCCACCGCAATGCCGACGCCCATCGAGCGCAGAGTCTCTAGCGCCGCCAGGATTTGCGCGTCATTGCCGGCGAAGAGGCTTTCGGTGATTTCGATATCGAGGCGATCCGGGGACAGGCCCGAGACCTGCAGCGCGTCGCGAACCATGCCGACCACATCGCCAAGGCGGAACTGGATCGCCGAGACGTTGACCGAGAGCTTGCCGCCCCAGGTCCAGCCCGCCACCTGCCGGCAGGCCTGCTCCATCACCCAGGCGCCCAATTGCACGATCAGGCCGGTCTCCTCGGCCAGCGGGATGAAATCGCCGGGGGAGACGGTGCCCAGCGTGTCGTGCTTCCAGCGCACCAGTGCCTCGACGCCAATGACGGCCTCGGTGCGCAAATCGATCTGCGGCTGATAGACGAGGAAAAACTCCTGGCGGCGCAGCGCCCGGCGCAGGGCGATATCGAGGGTCTGCTTTTCCTTGATGCGCACCTCCAGCGCCGGAGTGAAGATCGTCAGCTTGCCGCCCGGTTGCGCCTTGGCATTGGCCAGGGCGATATCGGCATGGCGCAACAGGCCGGCGGCATCCTCCCGCGCCTGCTGGGCGGTTGCGACGCCCAGCGTGATTTCCAGGATCACCGTGTGTTCATCGAGCCGATAGGGGGCCTGCAGAGTTTGTGCCAGCGCCGCGCAGCGGGTTTGGATCTCCTCATCACCCACCGATTGCTCGAAGGCCAGCGCAAAGATATCGCCGCCCAGCCGCGCCGGCAGGATGTCACCGGCGCCGCGAATGCGCTTGAACACCTGACGCAGCACGCGATCGCCAACCTCGTGGCCCAGCGTTTCATTGACGGTATGCAGGCGTCCCAGATTGATGGCGACGACCGTACAGGCCGCGCCGCGCGCGATCGCCTTATCGATCTGCTCGACGAAATGCTGCCGCGAGGCTGCACCTGTGGTGGCGTCGTGGCGCGCCAGATAGGCAAGGCGCGATTCCTGACGGCGGCGATCGGTGATGTCGTGAAAGGTAAGGCAGGTGATGATGCGCTGCGCGCCCTTGCGGTCTGGGTCGGCGACGGACGATCGGGTGACCACATATTCCAGGGTGCGGCGCTTCCAGGCGATGTCGCATTCACACTCCTGGGGACCGGGGAGCTGGGTCTCCATCAGCTGCCCCAGCAGTTCGGGCGGCAGGATATCGGCGGCATTGCGGCCGACCAGTTCCCCCTCCTGCGCCAGAATGGTGCCGGCGGCCTTGCTGGCGGCAAGTACTGACAAGGCGTCGCCGAGCACCAGGATGCCGTCGAAATTGTCGCTGACCACACGATCGAGAACGTGCTGCATCATCTCGCGCTGGCGGTGCATCCGCTCCTGCTGGCGGCGGCGATGCGCCAATTCATCGAGCAGGCCGATGCCGATCAATCCCAGCGCAACGATATACACTGGCGATGTGGAAACCCCGATACCCCAGAGCTGCAGGACCAGCAGAGCCAGCGCTTCGGTGACGAGGACAGTTGCCAAAATAATGACAACCCGGAGGGCGCGGGAGAGGCGGCGGGCCGCCGCGCCGGCAAACAGACTCAAAAGGCCGGCGACAATCACGGCGGGCCACCAGCCCAGCAAGTGCAGGGCACGACCGGCTTTGAGCGTCTCGCTCGCCGCGATCTGCACCAGCGGGCCGGGCAGCACACCAAAGCGTGGCACGGTGAAGAAGTCGCGCAGTTCGATGGCACTGGCGCCCACCACCACCTGCCGGTCGCGCAGGCGGGCCGGATCGAGTTTGCCCTCCAGCAGATCGGCCACAGACACCCGGTCGATGCCGCCGATATCGATGCTGAAATCGATGGCAAGCGTGCCGTCATGGCTGCGGCCGGCGAGGACCGTGGCCAGTGCCGGGATAGCACCGGCGGCGGCCGACAGATCGCCGGGAATGGTGCGCAGGCGCCCGGACGGACCGTCGTCGACATTGACCAGAACCGGCGCGGCATATTGGGCGAAGCGGGCAATCGGCTGGTTAAGCATGACCTGCTCGTCAGCGCCGGAGGTCTGCTGGAATGCCGCCAGATAGGCATAGCCCCCTGCCCGCTGCAAAGCCGCCGCGAACAGGGCATCGTCGGTCTCGTTGGACGTGGTGCTGAAATCGACATCGAAGACGACTTCGGCGGCGCCCGCATCCATCAGCGCGTCCAGCACCTGGGCATGCAGCCGGCGCGGCCAGGGCCAGACACCGATCCTTGCCAGGCTTGCGGCATCGATCTCGACAAAGACGATATCGCCGCTGGGCGGCCGCGCCGTAGCGACAAAGCGCGCGTCCTCAAGGGCGTTGTCGAAAGATCCCAGAAGCCGCAGCCAGGTCGTGGCAATCGCCAACACCAGCAGGCCGGCTATCCAGGCCGAACGAACCAATGGGCTCAATGGGACACCGGGCAGGTGCTAGCCGTGGCCATGGCCCCCACCGCCGTGGTGGTCATGACCGGAGTGATTGCTACCGTCATCATCGGAATCGTCGCCATCATTATCGTCGACAGGGCCGCTGCCGCCACCATCCTTGGGAGGCTCGCCGGCATCATCGGGAGGCGAACTGGGAGCCGTGGCATCGGAGGGCGAAGGGGTGGGTTTCGAGCCCGCGCTGTCCGCTCCTCCGTCGCTGGACTGGCTCCCGAGAGAGACAGGCGTGGGCCCAGCCTGGGCCGGCGAGAGGGCCGATGCGATCGGCTCAAGCGTAGGCGCAGCATCGCCGGAGCTGACTTCGAAGCCGGCGGGAACCGCGATGGTGGCGCCCGAGACGCTATCATGCATGGCCACTTCGCCGCGCGTCACAGCAAGATGGGAGCCGGCGTCGCTCGTGGTTACGCTGAAGGCCGTGCCTTTGACCACCGCGGCCAGATAGGGCGTGACCACCGAGAAATGCTGGACATTGCGATGCTCGGCGTCGATCGCCACCTCACCCTTGTGATCGACCACGGTCGTGTAGCGCTTGCCGGGACGATCAATGATCTGGATCAGGCTGTCGGCGCCCATATCCACGGTTTCGGTGTCACGCTGGAAGGTGGCGCGGCCATTCTTGCTTTGCAGCGGACGGTCGTCGGAAACCACATCGCCCTGGGCCAGCGGCAGCCAGGCCTGGCCATCGAATTGAAATACGGCGCCCCGCAGCCGGGTCACCACCCAATCGTCGGCCATGGCGGCCGATGGCAGCAATCCGGCCAACCCAGCAGCCAAACCCACAATTCTCCAGCGCTTCAAGCCAGCCTCCATTCAACGCAAGCGGAAACACTTCGGCGGCACTCTAGCCGCGAGGGGCTGATGAAGCCTTAACTGGTTGAGTAAATTGGAAAAAGAAGCGGGCCCGCTCCATTCCTGCGGGGATGGGGCGGACCCGCGGCGATCAATCATCGGGTGCGCCGGCTAGATCCAGTATGGCGCCACGCCATAGTAATCATAGACGCGGCGGCCATTCTCCGCGGTCCAGTAGTCGTCTTCCTCCCGATCGTATTTGGGAGCGCCTTCAAGCTGCTGCCGGGACACATCAACCCGATAGCCGCCCAGTTCCTCATCATAGTTCAGCTTGGACCAGGGCAGCGGGTAATGCTCATGCCCCATGCCGAGAAAGCCGCCGAAACTGAGTACGGCGTAGGACACCTTGCCGCTGCGCTTTTCGACCAGGATGCGCTCGATGGAGCCGACATGCTCGCCATCGGCATCATAAACCTTGGTGCCCTCGACCTTGTCGGAGGCGATCAGATCGTGGGTTTCCTTGATATTGGCGTCGGTGTTGCGGGTCTCATCGTAAGCCATGGAAAGCTCCTCTGGTTGGTGTGATGACATAACGCCAGGTTTGGACTGGGGTTCCGGATGAACCGAAAGTGATCGCCCCATTGGTGTCGCGTTAAGAGCGGCTGCGTTATCGCAGAACACAGCTCGGGCGGGACTTGAGTCCACCCGAATTCCTTTTCTCGTAAATCGGTGCAGTCAGTGCGCTCCATGATCCCTCCCGCCTTCTCCCTCCCCTTCTCCAATCTGTCCCGTCCCAATCTGTCCCGCCGCGGCTTTCTGGCCGGCGGCGCCGCTCTCAGCGCGCTGGCGCTGGCCGGCTGCGCCACCACCGAGGAGCGCATCCCCGTCGAGCCCAGTTTCGATCCGGCCTATCTGCAGATGTACGCGGCGCTGCCGAACGAAAAGTTCCCCGTTCCGGCCGTCGATCTGCGCCGGCTGAAGCCGACCCATTTCCGGCAATATGTGGCCGATCCCACCGGCGAGCGGCCGGGCACCATCGTGGTGGATACCGCCGCGCGCTACCTCTATCTGGTGCAGGAGGGTGGCCAAGCGCTGCGCTATGGCGTCGGCATCGGCCGCGACGGGTTCACCTGGTCCGGCAGGGCCGAAATCGCCCGCAAGGCGATGTGGCCCACCTGGACGCCGCCGCACGAAATGGTGCTGCGCGACCCCAATGCCGCGCCATGGGCCAATGGCATGCCGGGCGGGCTCGATAACCCGCTGGGCGCCCGGGCGCTCTATATCTTCCAGGATGGCCGTGACACCTTGTACCGGCTGCATGGCACGCCCGATCCCGCGACCATTGGCGAAGCGGTCTCCAGCGGCTGCGTGCGCCTGATCAACCAGGACATCATCGACCTGTACCAGCGCGTGCCGGTGGGAACGCCTGTCCTGGTAATGTAAGCCGGGCTGCCCGAAGGAACCCAAGTCCTTGGCCTCGCATTGATCCAATGGCGGGAGCGGATCGCTCCTGCCCTTTGTCATGGAGGCGAAAATGGCCACGGTCTCGAAATTTCCGCGCCAGCCGGCAGTTGCCGAGGTCGATGTACTGGTGGACGAAAACGGCAGCACGGTCGATGTGCCCGATGGCTCGGAGCTTAAAGTGGCGGGCGAGCATGACGATGTCGTCGCCGCGACCAGCCCGACCAATTGGTGGCTCTATGGGCTGGTGGCGCTGGCTATCGTGATCGCCATCGTGCTGGCGCTGCAGGTGTTCAACGGCGCACCGGGCACCGAAGTGCAATCGGGTACGCCGACGGCGGAGCCGGTGGTTCCGGCGGCGCCATAAACGAAAAAAGCGCGGCTCGATGGCCGCGCTTTCGCATGAGGCCGGAGCGCCAATCAGCCGTTGATCGGGGAAATCTGAATTTCGACGCGGCGGTTCTGGGCGCGGCCTGGCTCCGAATCATTGGAAGCGATGGGGCTGGCTTCGCCCTTGCCTTCGATGAAGAAGCGGCGCTGATCGATACCCTGGTTGGCCAGAATGGTCGCCACCGAAACGGCGCGGCGCTGCGACAGGTTCAAATTGTAGGCATCATCGCCCTGCGAATCGGTGTGACCGTAGACATCGATGATCGACTTATCGAACTTCTTGAGCACCAGAGCCACCGAGACCAGCGTCTGGTTGAACTGCGGCTGCACGCTCGACTGATCGGTGGCGAAGGTGATGTTGGACGGCATATTGAGGATGATCTGCTGGCCGACACGCGTCACCGACACGCCGGTGCCCTGCAGCTGCGCCCGCAATTCGGCTTCCTGCTGGTCCATGTAATTGCCGATTGCCGCGCCGGTCAGGCCGCCGACGCCGGCGCCGATCAATGCGCCAACACGCGGATCGCCACCCACGACTGCACCAAGCAGCGCACCGGCAACGGCGCCGCCGCCAGTGCCGATCAATGCGCCGCCCGCCGTATTGGAAAGCTGCGATTGCCCGGTATAGGGATTGGCGGTGGTGCAGGCGCTGAGCGCCAGGGCGGCGAGGGCCGCAACGATGATCTTGGTCTTCATGACTATGTCCCCTGACAGAAAAAGTGGCCGGCTATTGCGTGTTGAATACGGCAGGATGGTGATCGGGGATAGCCCTCGACCGCCACGGCGTCAGGCATTGGCCCAGCCGCCATCGACGACAAACTGCTGCGCCGAGACCATGGCGCTGTCTTCGGAGCCCAGAAACAAGGCCATGCGCGCGACGTCATCGGGATAGACCCGGCCCGCCAGGACCTGTTCGCGGTCGAGCGTGGCTTCGCCTTCGGCATCGAGCCAATGGGTCAATTGCCGCTCGGTCATCACCCAGCCGGGCACCAGTGTATTGACGCGAATGCCGGACTTGCCAAGGGCGCGCGCCATCGAGCGCGTCAGGCCATGCGCCGCGGCCTTGGCGGTTTCATAGATCGGAATCCGGGGAGACATGACCATCCAGCTCACCGAGCCGGTATTGATGATCGAGCCGCGCTTGGCGGCGATCATGCCGGGCGCCACAGCCTGGATGGCGAAGAAAGCGTGCTTGAGATTGACCGCCATGCGGTTGTCCCAATATTCGGACGTCACCTCGGACCATTCGTGGCGCTGGTCGTGGGCGGCATTGTTGACCAGCACCAGCGCATCGCCATGGGCTGTAGCAAAGCCGGCAATGGCGGCCTGGTAGGCAGGGGTATCGGTGATGTCGCAGGGGGTGAATTTGACGGTGTGGCCGGCCGCGTTCAGCTCGGCTGCCAGCGCATTGCCCGCCTCGACGGCGATATCGACAAAGCCGACCTTGGCGCCCTGGGCGGCAAAATTGCGCACCAGGCTTTCCCCGATGCCCGAGGCACCGCCGGAGATGATGACGGGTGTGCCTGCCAGGCTGGGATAGTGGGCGAAAGTGGTCATATGAGCCTCCGGTAACGATAGAGGTGGTAGCCCAAGGACATTCGTGCGGCAAGATGGATGGGCGGCTTGGGGTGAGGCGATGTTCAGGTCTGTTCTGGTTTCCGCAAGGCAGGATCAGCGATACCAAACTGAACGCCGATTGGGCCTGATCCAGTAACCAGCGCTGCTTGGCAGGAAGGGCGGCGCACTTTATAACGCCTCCAAACTGCGGCGTATGCGACGCGCGGCGAATTGACCAATGTTCATGCCAGGCCGAGGAATTTAGGCTTGTTGGCGTTGTAAGACCCGCTCAGCTCGACCGGGCCGGCAGCGGCGAAGTGTTGAGGACTAAGCTGATGGATTATCGCGGCATTTTCGAAGATGCAGTGGACACGCTGCGGCAAGAAAAGCGCTATCGCGTGTTTGCCGACCTGGAACGCATCGCGGGCCGCTTCCCCCGCGCCGTCTATCGCGACGAAGCGGACAATGCCCGCGAAATCACCATCTGGTGCTCCAACGACTATCTCGGCATGGGCCAGCACGAAAAGGTGATCACCGCGATGCAGGAGACCGCCGGCCGGCTCGGCGTCGGCTCGGGCGGTACGCGCAATATCTCGGGCACCAATCGTCCGCTGGTCGAGCTGGAGCGTTCGCTCGCCGACCTGCATCGCAAGGAAGGCGCTCTGGTCTTCACCTCGGGCTTTGTGTCCAATGAAGCGGCGATCGCCACCATTGCGCGGCTGCTGCCGGATTGCATCATATTCTCGGACCAGCTCAACCACGCCTCGATGATCCAGGGCGTGCGCCAGTCGGGCATGCAGAAGACCATTTTCCGCCACAACGACGTGGCGCATCTGCGCGAATTGCTGGCCGCAGCCGATCGCAAGCGGCCCAAGCTGATCTGCTTTGAATCGGTGTATTCGATGGATGGCGATATCGCCCCGATCAAGGAAATCTGCGATCTGGCCGAAGAATTCGGCGCGCTGACCTATATCGACGAAGTTCATGCCGTGGGCCTTTATGGCCCGCGCGGCGGCGGCATTGCCGAGCGCGATGGGTTGATGGACCGGATCGACGTGATCGAGGGCACGCTGGCCAAGGGCTTTGGCGCCATGGGCGGCTATATCGCCGCCAACAAGGCGATCATCGATGCGGTGCGCTCCTATGCGCCCGAATTCATCTTCACCACCTCCCTGCCCCCGGCGCTGTGCGCGGCGGCGCGCGCCTCGATCGAGCATCTCAAGACCTCCCCGGCCGAGCGGGCGCAGCACCAGCGCCAGGCGCGGCTGACCAAGGCAATCCTGGCCGATGCGGGCCTGCCGGTGATGCATACCGAGACCCATATCGTGCCGCTGATCGTGGGCGATGCGCGCCAGTGCAAGGCGGCCAGCGACATGCTGCTGGACAAGCACAATATCTATATCCAGCCGATCAACTACCCCACCGTGCCCAAGGGCACCGAGCGCCTGCGCATCACCCCGACGCCGCTGCATACCGACGAAATGGTGTTCGAGCTGCGCCATGCGCTGGTCAGCGTCTGGGCCAGCCTGGAATTGCCGCGCGAACAGGCCGACGCGGCGCTGACGGCCAGCAAGCTGACCTCGGGCGATTTGACGCTGCCGACGATGGGTGGCTAGGCTGCACTCTGGCTGAGGGCGAGAACCTCTTCCAATAGAGTGATCGCGTAAGCCGGCGGTAACAGTCCGGCGGGCCATTCGGTGGTGCTGTGATACCAGATGGCGAGCAGACCGGCATTGCGGGCGCCGTCGATGTCGGCGGCGGGATTGTCGCCGACGAAGACGGCTTCCTGAGGGGCGAGGCCAAGGCGTTCCAGAGCCAATTTGAAGATACGGGGATCGGGTTTGCGGAGGTCTTCGGTTTCCGAGACCAGCACGATATCGAGCAATGGGCGCAGGCCGGTGGCGTCGATCTTGCCGTTTTGGACGATGGCGCTGCCATTGGTGATGATGCCGGTCTTGAGGCCTCTTGCTCGTAGCGCTGTCAGCGTTTCCTTGGTGCCGGGGCTGAGTACGGCATAAGTCGGATAGCGCGCCTGGTAATCGGCCAGCAGATCGGCGGCGATGGGTGGGGCGATGCCGAGTTCGGCTGCCAGCGCGGGATAGACAGCGGTCTTGGGCGTTCGGCCTTCGTCTTCGAGGGCGAGGAAACGCGTTTCGAACAGCTTCCGGCCGATGCCCGGCAATGCGGCGGCATGGCTGGTGTATTGATCGGCGATGAAAGCCCTGATGGCCGCGTGGCGGACCAACAGGGTTTCATCGAGATCGAATAGTACGGCTTTGATCACGGTTCACCCATTCAACGCCATGACGGCACTGGAGCGCGCCGGCAAGCGTAGGATGGATTATCACCTCGGCTAGCCAACCGAGCATAAGTTTCATCACGTCTTCGCTAAAATCGCTCCGCCGGAGCGATTTTTCACGCTACGAAGTCAGCACAATCCGCATCAGGTCGGCGGTGTTGCGGGCGCCGAGCTTTTCCATGACACGGGCGCGATGCACCTCGATGGTGCGGGGGGAAATCCCCAGTTCGCGGCCGGCTTCCTTGTTGGATTGGCCATTGGTGATCAATTGCAGCACCTCGCGCTCGCGGGGCGTGAGCTGGGAGAAACCGCGCACTTCCACGGCGCGGCCGCCGCCATGCATGGCGCCCAGATGCACGTCGCGCCGCAAGGCATCGCGCACCACGGTGAGCAGATGCTCGGTATCGATCGGCTTGGTGATGACGTCGGCGGCACCCAGTTTCATGGCGGTCACCGCAGCGTCGATCTGGGGTGCGTCGGAGAGCATGAACACCGGAGTGCCGGTGCGCATGGACTTGACGCGGCGCAGCAAGGCCAGCCCGCTATCCTCGCCCAATTGCAGATTGACCACCACGACATCGGGCCGGCGGCGGGACAGGCTGGCGATGAAATGGCCGGCCTCCACGGAGAATACGGTCTGAAAGCCTTCGAGCCTGAACAGAACGCTCAGGGCCTCGCAGGTCGCTGGATCGGTATCGACAATATGGATCAAACGATCCCTGTTTAAAAAAGAATGATAGAAAATCTCATCGTTCATAATGCCCTCTGCCCAGTGGCATGTTTCGCGGCCGCGACCCATCTCCCGTCCCACTACTGGGCAAACCTTTTCCCAACCATGACAGCACTCCTGTCATAGCATACAGATCAGCTCCGGTGAATCGCCAAGGTAGTTTGCGTTAAGTGTTCGTGCCGTCCGAGATGGACTTTGCGTAGGAGCAACTACCTATATATCATGGGCTTATATCCCCATTAACAACAAGTCAATGGATTTTATTCCTATTTTATATTATCTGTGGATTACATATGGCTGCAGATTCTTATGGCGCGGTACGCCCACGCAGGGCATCGCGGATTTCGGTCAGCAGCACTTCCTCGCGGGTCGGTGCGGGTGAGGCAGCCGTCGGCTCCTTGGCAGCCTCGCGCTTGAGCGAATTGATGGCCTTGACCACCATGAACAGCACGAAGGCGATGATGGTGAACTTGACCACGGCATTGAGGAACAGGCCGACATTGAGCGTGGCGACGCCGGCGGCCTTGGCGGCGGCAAGCGAGACGACCGGCACGTTATCCGGGTTTTTCAACACGACGAACAGGTTGGAGAAATCGATGCCGCCCAGGATCAGCCCGATCAAAGGCATGAACAGATCATCGACGATGGAGGAGACGATGGCGCCGAATGCCGCGCCGATGATCACGCCGATGGCGAGATCGATCATATTGCCCTTGATGGCGAAATCCCGGAATTCCTTGAACATGGCTATCCCTCATGCTGGTTGGCCCGTCCCCGCGGGCGACCGCCCCAGACTTTCGTAGAATGGAGCCGATTGCAATGGGTGCCGGTCTTGCGGCTGGCCCACGGTGGGCAGATAATCGGGGTAAACGCGAAAAGCTCACACCCATGGTCATGCCGCCTACCAGCACCGACGCCGAACCCAGCCTGCGTCAGGCGATGGACTACATTCCCCAAGGCATTGCCACGTTCGATGCCAACCTGCGGCTGGTCACCTCCAACCAACGATATAACAGCTTGCTGACGCTGCCGGAGGCCTTGGTGCAACCGGGCACGCCGCTGTTCGATATCGCGCTGTTCCTGGGCAAGCGTGGCGATCTGGGGCCGGGCGATCCGGTACGGCTGGCGGTGGAGCGGGTCAACGTGCTGACGGCGGTGGCCATGACGGTGACCCAGCGCCTGGGCAGCGCCGGGCAAGCGCTGGAATTTCACTCCAGCCGCCTGCCCAATGGCGGGCTGGTGGTCAGCTTCGCCGACGTGACCGACCGCGTCCAGGCCGAGCGGGAACTGGAACGCATGAACCTGTCGCTGGAAGGGCGGGTGGCCGAGCGCACCGCGGCGCTGACACGGGTCAATTCGGAACTGGAAGTGGCGCGCGCCAAGGCCGACGCCGCCAATCACGACAAGACGCGATTTCTCGCCGCGGCCAGCCATGACCTGCTGCAGCCGCTCAATGCGGCGCGGCTCTATACCTCGACGCTGATCGAGCGCGCCAAATCCACGAGCCTGGCCGAACTCGCCAATTCCATCGAAGCCTCGCTGACGGCGGTCGAGGACATCATGGGGGCGCTGCTGGATATTTCGCGCATCGACAGCGGCGCTCTCAAACCGGTTCCGGGGCCGGTCAATGCCAAGGACCTGCTGCGCAAGATCGAGGTGGAATTCGGCCCGATGGCGCGCGAACGCTCGATCGACCTCAAGATCGTGGCCTCGCGAAGCGACGGTGCTGGTGGACCGCACACTGATTGGCCGCATCGTGCAGAACCTGGTGTCCAATGCCATCAAATATACCGCGCCGGGCGGCAAGGTGCTGGTGGGGCTGCGGCGGCGCGGCAACCGCATGCGGCTGGACGTGATCGATACCGGTATCGGTTTCAACAGGGACCAACACAAGCTGCTGTTCGCCGAGTTCTCGCGGCTGGAGCGCGGCGCGCGGATGGCGCAGGGGCTGGGGCTGGGGCTGTCGATCGTGCAGCGGCTGGTGACAGCGCTGGGGCTGACGCTGGAATTGGACAGCGCCGAAGGGCACGGCTCGCGGTTTTCGTTGTTCCTGCCGGTGACGCGGGCACTGCGGCCCTCCCCCGAAATCGGGCCGGTGGCGAACGAAACCAATTTCGGCACGCTCAATCTCAAGATCCTCTGCGTCGACAACGAACGGGCGATCCTGGAAGCGATGCAGGGCCTGCTGACCCATTGGGGCTGCGATGTGCGCACGGCCCTGTCGCTGAAGCAGATCGACCGCGAGCGGCTGTTGGAGGGCTGGTATCCCGATCTGGTGTTGATGGATTATCACCTCGACCAGACCTCGGGGCTCGATGCCATCGAATGGCTGCGCCACAATGTGGGCGGGCATCTGCCGGCGGCATTGGTGACGGCGGACCGCAGCGCAGCGGTGCGGACACTGGCGGAGGATCGCGGCATCGCCGTGGTGACCAAGCCGGTGAAGCCGGCGGCGTTGCGCGCGGCGATCAGCGGGCTGGCGGGGCAGAGGGTGCCGGTGGGCAAGAAGCTGGCGTGAGCGGGGCTGGGCTGGGTGCTTGATTGCACGGTAGAGGCCTTTGCTGCGAGGGCACGATTGGGGCGTGATGCGACGCCGCGTGGCTGGCCGGCCCACGGTTTTGGATAGACTGCGGCATGCGGCGAGACGTGCCTCATGGTAATTTATAGTAGCGAGACAGCGTCTCGCCGCATGCAATGGGGTTTCTGTCCGCCCGACAGTGCCTCCCCTTCACGCGTGGGGTGGCTCCATCGTGCTGGCCCAGGGATCGCGCGACCGCATTCCCCTCCCACCAAACTCCCCACGGCCGTTCGTCGCGAACCCGCAGCCCAATGTGGAGATGTTGGGGAGGAGGATAGCGCGGGTTTCTGGGGTGGGGAGAAGATGGATAGATCGCTGAGGGTTGGCTCCCCTCCCCCTTGAGGGGAGGGGTTGGGCTGGGGGTCGTTCAGTGGATCACAAAGCGACCCCCTCCCTCGGTCCCTCCCCTCAAGGGGGAGGGAAGGGCAAGCGGGTAGATCGGGGCACGCCCTCGTGGTTCGAGGCTCGCGAAGGGCTCGCACCTCACCATGAGGGCTACTGGGGAATCGCGGGCCGCTGGGTATACTGGACCGCTAGGCCTTTTCCGCACCGATCGAGAACAAGGCTTCGAATTGGCCTTCCTCGATGCGGGCGGCGGCGATGACGGCTTGGGTGCGGCTGTCGACGTCGAGCTTTTGCAGGATGGCCGAGACGTGGGCCTTCACGGTCGCTTCCGAAATGGTCAGCTCATAGGCGATCTGCTTGTTCATCAGACCGTCGCTGAGCATCATCAGCACGCGGACCTGCTGAGGCGTCAGGGTGGAGAGGCGGCGCATCAGGGCGGTGTGCTTGTCTTCGCCGGCCAGGGTCATGCCCTCGGGGATGAAAACCTCGCCCGACAGCACGGTTTCGATGGAGCGGCGGATTTCGGTGGGGCCGACCGATTTGTGCAGATAGCCGGAGGCACCGAGTTCGAAAGCGCGGCGCACCACGGTGCCGTCCTCGACTGCCGAAATGATCATCACCGGGATATCGGGATATTGCGCGCGCAGCAGCAGCAGGCCGGAAAAGCCGCGCACGCCGGGCATGTTGAGATCGAGCAGGACCAGATCGCAGTCGCGGTCGGCTTCCAGGGCGGCGGTCAGGCCGGCAAGATCGCCCGCCTCCTCCACGCTCACGGTGGCGTCGCCGCCAACCAGCGTCTGGCGCAGGGCGGCACGGAACAGGGGATGATCGTCAACGATGATTATACGGCGGCGCGTCATGCGAAGGCTACTCCCGGCGTCTCGGCATAAGCACTATGCCCCATATTTGGCAGCTTGGCGGCGGAAAAGCCGGTCAAATCCCCAAGTTGATACCCGCGTTTGGGCATATTGCAGTGATGCTTAACGGGTTCTTTACCATAAAATCCCAAGAGTGACTCTGATACCTTCGTGCGTATTCGCGAGGGCATATGTTGATT
Source organism: uncultured Alphaproteobacteria bacterium (assembly GCA_963717095.1). Lineage (GTDB taxonomy): Bacteria > Pseudomonadota > Alphaproteobacteria > Rhizobiales > Devosiaceae > Devosia. Next base: position 37,774 of record CAVQVF010000005.1, on the reverse strand, counting down.
CACACGAATGGGACTGATCATGGCCCGCGCCTTCCCCATCTCGGATAATGCCGACACTGCACACGACCAGAACCCTGGCGAGTGGCAGGCGTTGCGTGGTGAACTCGTCGCCCTGCTCGATCAGGTCGAGGGGCGATATGCCCGTACCGAACGCGCGGATCCGGCCATCGAGGGATTGGCGCAGCGGGTGCGGAGTCTCCGTGATCAGGTTGGCGGCACGGCGGAGCCATCAGTGCGGCGGCGCGAGGCGCTGCGCACCGTCAAGCGCGCGGTGGACCGGTTCAGCGACCGCGATGAAACCGATGACATGGGCGATGGCGAGGACCTGCGCTCGGCAATCGCCGAAATTCGCAGCCGCCAGTTTTCGGCCCCGGCCGCGGCATTGGGCCGCCGGGCCACGGACATGCCCGAATTTCGTGAACTGACCTCGCTGGTCGGAGGCCTTTCGGGGCGGCTGGAGCGGCTCGAAGGCGATCTCAAGTCGCAACGCGCCAACAATGGCAGCGTGCGTGAAGTGGCCAACCAGGTCGAGCAATTGACCCATGTGGTGGAGCTTCTGGCGGGCGCGGTGGGCGAGACGGGCCAAGTCAAGCGCCTGGAATCCCAGATCGCGGCGCTGGCTCATATGATCAGCGATGCCCCCAAGGTCGATCTATCCGCCATCAACAAGCGGCTCGACGACGTATCGGCGACCGTGGGGAAGCTGGCCGAACTGCAGGCCCAGCAGATGGAGCGTGAAATCGTCAGGGAAGACCGGGCCGATGCACAGCCCGACACCGGCGAAACGCTGGCGCCGGCAATGGGCGCGATCGAAAAGAGCGTCCGCAACGTTTATGATCGGATCGACTCGATCGAGAAGAACCTGGCGCTGTCGTCGGGTGATTTCGAGCGGCTGACCTCGGAAATGGCCGGGTTCACCCAGGCGATGCGCGACCGCGAAGCCATGCCGAGTACGCTGATGGCCAAGGTCGACGCGCTGGCCTCGCGCATTGGCGGCTTCGAGACCGCCAATGGCGATGTGGATGGGCTGAAGCAGGATATTTCGGCGCTGCGCGATGCGGTGATGAGCGGCATGGAGCCGCGCTTTTCGCGCATCGAAAGCCAGCTCGACGCGCTTTCGGAAAAGTTTGCCGCGCCCGGCAAGGATGCCGGCACCGGCCAGATCGAGGGCCAGCTCAAGCTATTGATGTCGCGCATGGACCAGACCGGCGCGCAGCTCGACGGGCTGGTCAAGATGTATTCGGCCCAGGACGACGCGCCCGCTGCGCCGGACTATTCCGCGCTGGCGGCGATGGTGGCCGAACGCACTTCGCTGGCGGTGGCAAAGTCCAATGCGGCGGCGCCGGCCCCGGTGATGACCGATGCCACGATCGAGGTTTTCGAAAAGCGCATGTCGGCGCTGCTCAACACCGCAGGCAGGGACACCGCCGAGCGGCTGGCGCGGCTGGAAACGGCGCTGACACAGCGCCAGGAGCGCCCGGCCGCGCGCCCGGAACCGGCGGCCATCGCCCATGAGCCGGCAGCCCGCTCGGCCAAGGCGGCCCCAGGCAATTCGGCGCTTGATGACATGCTGCAGGCGCTTGATCGCCGCAGCCCCGAAGTATCGCTGCGCAGCGATACCATGCCGGCCAACCCGGCCGACGAAGCGCCCCTGACCGATCCGGGCTTCAAGGATGCGGGGCCGGTGCGCAATGCACTCGACGCCAAGAATGGACCGCGGCGGGCGCATCGGGATATGCCGGACGAGCCGGCAGCGCCGGTTTTCGCCGCCAAGCCGCAGTTCGATCCGAGCGCCGTCGAGCGGCCGCCACAGCCGCAATCGAGCTTTGCCAGCGCCGGACGCGATCCTTTTGCGCCCGAGCCGGAACGCGCCATGGCGCAGGTTCAGACCGAGGCACCGCCCAGCCAGACCAATACCAGCACTTTCGTGGCTGCCGCGCGGCGGGCGCAGCGCGCCAAGCAGGACAGCCAGGCCAGCATTCCCGACAATAATTCGCTGATCAGCAAGGCCCTGGCGCGGGTCATGCCCGGCAAGCCCAATGCGGATACGCTGCTGGTGGAGCCTACCCTAGCGCCGGCAGAGGTGAAAAAGCCAAAGCCGGTCAAGGAACCCAAGACCCCCAAGCAAGCCAAGCCGGCGCCCGAGCCCGTGCTGGACGCGGATGGCCTTGCCGTCGAACAGCCGAGCTTCCTGACGCGTTATCGGCGCCCGTTGCTGCTGGCGGCGACGCTGGTTGCCGTTTCGATGCTGGCGCTAAACCTGGTCATGCAGCGCATGACGCCGGCGCGGAGCGAAACGCCGCCGGCGGCCGAGAGTATCGTCGAAGAGCCCGCCGCCGAGCCGGTGCCCACACCGATGAATGCCGAGCCGGCAAGCGATGCCGACAGCGGCGATGTCAGCGATGCCAGCCCCGAGATGATCGATTCCCTGGCAGTGGGGTCGATCAATCCACTGGCGGCAATGAGCTTCACCAAACCGGCCGATACCACGCCGTTGCCGCCAACGCTGATGGCCAAGGCCGAAGACGGGCAGATCACGCCAATCGACGCGCCGGTGCAGGCCGATCCCGAAATGACCGGGAGCATTCCCGATGTCGCGGCGGCTCCGGCAACGTTCGAGCTGCCGCCCGAAGCGGTGGGCCCGCTCGACCTGCGGCAGGCTGCGGCGGATGGCGATGCGCGGGCGCAGTTCGAAATCGGCGCGATCTATACCGAAGGCCGCGCCGTGCCCCAGGACTACAAGGCGGCGGCGAGCTGGTATGAACGCTCGGCCGCGCAAGGCTTCGTGCCGGCCGAATACCGGCTGGGCAACCTGTACGAATCCGGCAACGGGGTCGACAAGGATCTGGAAATCGCGCGGCTATGGTATCAGCGCGGCGCCGAGGCGGGCAACCGCATGGCGATGCACAATCTGGCGGCGCTCTATGCCAGCGGGCAATTGGGCGAGCAGCAGTTCGAAACCGCCGCCGAATGGTTCGAGCGGGCGGCCAATCTGGGCATGACGGACAGCCAGTTCAACCTGGGCATGTTGCATGCCCGTGGCCTGGGCGTGGACCAGAACCTGGAAGAATCCTACAAATGGTTCTCGCTGGCGGCCCGCAATGGCGACGCCGATGCCAGCAAGGCGCGCGACGACATGGCCCGTTCGCTGAGCGCCGATGTGGTCAAGCGCCTCAATGGCGAAGTGGCGGCCTGGAAGTCCCAGCCGATCGACCTCGCTGCCAATTTCGCGCCGATCGGCACCTGGTCATCCAGCTTCGATCCGGGCCAGACCATCAAGACCAATGACGTGGTTGCCAAGGTGCAGCTGGCGCTGAGCAAGCTGGGCTATGATGTCGGCACCGCCGACGGGCTGGCCGGACCCAAGACCGCCGAGGCGATCAAGGCATTCGAGCGGGCGACGGGCATGACCGAGAGCGGGGCGATCAATCCGCGGCTGCTGGCCGTGCTGGGTAGCCAGCCGGTCTGAAATCGAGCGGCGCCGCGCGTCCGCGGCGCCCTGCCGATGATGGTTTGACAGCAGCAGAAACCGAACGTAAGCCCTTAAAGCAATTTAAGTCTGTGGCGGTTATCCTCGTCTTCGTGGTGACGCAATGGCGGTGTAAGCCGCGCCCGAACTCATTGAACGGAATAAGGTCTTGCAGATTTATCTGCCGATTGCCGAGATTTCCGTAAACCTCTTCTTTCTCGTGGGGATCGGAGCGGCGGTCGGTTTCCTGTCGGGGCTGTTCGGCGTCGGCGGCGGTTTCCTGCTGACGCCATTGCTGATCTTTTCGGGCGTGCCCACTTCGGTCGCCGTCGCTTCGGTGACCGGCCAGGTGGTGGCGGCATCGACCTCGGGCGCACTCAGCCATTACCGGCGCGGCGGCATAGACATGCACCTGGCGCTGTATCTGGTGTTATCGGGCATTATCGGGGCGTTTGGGGGCGTGGCGACGTTCGATCTGCTGCGCGATGCCGGACAGCTCGACCTGGTGATTGCCGTAGGCTTCCTCGTGTTGCTGGGTTTTATCGGCACGCTGATGCTGGTGGAATCCACCCGCGCCCTGCTCAAGCGGCGCAGCGGCATCGTGGTGCGCGAGCGCCTGCCCAACCAGCATAACTGGATCCATGGCCTGCCGATGCGGGTGCGGTTCAAGAAATCCAAGCTCTATATCAGCGTGCTGCCGGTACTGATCATCGGCCTGTTCATCGGCTTTGTCGGTTCGCTCCTGGGCATTGGCGGCGGCTTCATCATGGTGCCGGCGCTGGTCTATCTGCTGCGCGTGCCCGGCAATGTGGTGATCGGCACGTCGCTGCTGCAGGTGGTGGCGATGATGGCCGCCACGACAATCCTGCATGCCGTGCAAAGCCAGAGCGTCGATATCATGCTGGCGTTCAGCCTGATGGTGGGCGGGGTGGCTGGTGCGCAGTTCGGCGCCTCGGCTGGCAAGCAATTGCGCGGCGAGCAATTGCGCGGGCTGCTGGCGCTGCTGGTGCTGGCGGTGGCGATCCGCTTCGGGCTGACGCTGGTGCTGGCGCCGGAGGACACGTTCAGCATGGTGGTCAGCAGCATCGGGGGGGCGTCATGAGCCGGTGGCGCTGGCTCGGCGCGCTGGCGCTGCTGGCGAGTCTCGTCGCGCCGGCGCTGGGCGACCGGCTGCTCTCGACCATGTCCAATGACGAAGTCGAGATCACATCGAGCTTCGACGGCGAGAAGATGACCTTCTTCGGCTCGATCGCGCCGGATGCGGGCGCGCAGCAGAAATTCGTCGAGGGGCCGTTTCATGTCGTGGTGGTGGTGCTGGGCCCCACCGCCGACCGCACGGCGCGGCAGATGACGCATAATTTCGGCATCTGGCTTAACACCGACCAGGTCACTTTTCGCAAGTTTCCCAGCTATTTCCACGTTTTGTCCAGTGGCAGGCTGACCGACATCACCGATGTGACGACGCTGGCGACGCAGTCCATCCTGCCCGAATCCTACACATTGCTACCCAACGATGCCGGCTGGTGGAAGACCGCCATATTCGGGCGCGAGCTGATCCGGCTGATGACCCGGCAGGGCCTGTTCGGCATCAATGAAAACGGGGTCAATTTCCTCTCCGACAATACCTATTCGGCCCGGTTGACGCTGCCCAGCAATGCGCCGCCGGGATCGTATATCGCGCTGACTTACGTGTTCAAGGACGGGGCGATCATCGCGCGGAAATCGGAGGGCTTTGCGGTGCGCAAGATCGGGTTCGAGCGGTTCCTGGCGCTGGCCTCGGTGCAGCAGCCGCTGCTCTATGGGGTGGTTTGCGTGATTTTGGCGTTGTTTACCGGGTGGCTGGGCGGGGTGTTGTTTAAGCGGTAGCGGTGTGCCCGCCCTCGTGGTTGCAGGCTCGCAAGGGCTCGCACCTCACCATGAGGGCTCATAACTATCACTACATACCCGGTAGTCCTCATAGTGAGGTGCTGCAGTCGTCTCCCTCCCCGTTGCGGGGAGGATCAAGGGCGGGGGTGGCCCCAGGCACTCAGTCCAGTACATCCCCCACCCCTGTCCCCTCCCCACAAGGGGGAGGGAGACCCAGACTAGGCGCTTCGAGTTTAACCCCGCACCAGCCGCCTGGGGCTCACTGGATAGAGCCGGTCCTTACCCAGCATCGTCACCTCGATGCTGGACCAGTGGAACAGGTCGACGAAAGCCGGCGACAGGATGTTGATCGAGCCCGTCGACGAGCCGTAGGCGGGCAGGATCAGCAGGCGGTTGTCGTGGACGAAGCAGGGGCGGCGGGTGGCGCGGCCTTGCAGGTAGATATGCGCGGCGGGGTGGAGGTGGCCGGCGACGAGATTGACGGCACCGCGGCGGGGCTCGTGGGTCAGGGTCAGGCCATTGAGGTCCAGATGCGGCAGGCACTGGCCGCCCAGAGCGTGCGGCTTGGGATCGTGATTGCCGGAGAGCCAGAGCCATTCGGCCAGGTCGGTCATGGTATCGATCCGGGCACGGTCGGCATCAGTGAGCGTGGTGGTGCCCTCGTCGCGGTGGAAGCTGTCGCCGAGGGAGACCAGGCGCTGGGCGCCGGTGGCGCGCAGATCGGCATCGAGGCGCTTAAGGGTCAGGCCAGTGTCGTAGGGCGGCAGCATCTGGCCACGCTTGGCGAAGGAACTCATCTTTTCCAGATGCAGATCGGCGACCAGCAGCGTGCGCTGCGCATGCCAATAGAGCGCACCGGAGGGCAGAGGCTGAAACACATGTCCGGCAAAGCGCAAGATCGGGGTCTCCGTGATCTCGGCTTGATATAGTATCTGGCTCACCGCCCGCCCAAGGCCTCGCGCATCAATTCATCGGCTGCATCCGCCATAGCTGATTCGCGGCCTTCCCCGAAAATCGGCTCCTTGCCGATATCGAGCATGACCGGCACGGCCAAAGGCGAGATGCGGTCGAGCGGCTTGTGGACGATATGGGTGCGGATGCGGCGCAGCATCTGGCCGAGGCGGTCGATATCGAGCAGGCCCCGGGCGGCATCGCGGCGGGTGGCCTGGATCAGGATGTGGTCGGGCTCGTGCTGGTAGAGCACGTCGTAGATCAGGTCCGAGGACATGGTGATCTGGCGGCCGGTCTTTTCCTTGCCGGGATGGCGGCGCTCGATCAGGCCGGCAATGATGGCGCAGGTGCGGAAGGTGCGTTTCATCAGGGCGGATTCATCGAGCCATGCTTCCAGATCATCGCCCAGCATATCTTCGGAGAACAGCTCATCGAGCGAGAGACGGTCGGTGCGGATCAGGGCGGAGAGATCGCCGAGACCCCAGATGGCCAGGGCATATTCGGAGGCGACGAAGCCGAGCGGGCGGGCACGGGCGCGTTCGAGGCGGCGGGTGAGCAGCATGCCCAAAGTCTGGTGGGCGAGGCGGCCTTCGAAGGGGTAGCAGACCAGATAATTCTGGGCGCCGCGCGGGAAGGTTTCGACTAAAAGACTGTCACGACTGGGTAAAACTGAGGCGAATTGCTGCAGGCGGAGCCAGTCGCTGACTGGGTCGGGGAGTTTTTTCCAATCCTCGGGGGTGTCCATGATGCGGCGGACGCGTTCGGCGAGGTAGGTGGAGAGCGGGAACTTGCCGCCCATATAGGAGGGAATTTTGGGATTGGCGGACTGGGCGCGGCTGACATAGGCCTCGTTGTCCTTCATGCCCTCGAAGGCGACGACTTCGCCGCCGAACATGAAGGTATCGCCGAGTACCAGTGTGCCGAAGAAATATTCCTCCATTTCGCCCAGAACCCGACCGCCACGGCCAATGGGGCCGGTGGTCTGGCCTTTTTTGAACGCCCTGCTCCGCACCAGGCGAACGCGGACCATGGGTTCTTCGACGATGGTGCCGACGTTGAGGCGGTATTGCTGGGCGGTTTGGGGGTTGGCGACGCGCCACATGCCTTCGTCGGTTTTGCGGAGTCTGGCATAGCGTTCATAGGCGCGCAGGGCGTAGCCGCCGGTGGCGACGAAATCGAGGATGCGGTCGAATTGGGAGCGTGGCAGGTCTTTGTAGGGCCAGGCATGCTGGATTTCTTGGAACAGATCATCGGCGAAAAATGGGGCGGCGCAGGCCATGCCGAGAATGTGCTGGGCGAGCACGTCGTAGCCGCCCTGGATCGGGTCTTCGCTGTCTTGGTGATTTTCGGCGACCGCTTCGAGCGCGGCTTCGCATTCGAGGACTTCGAAACGGTTGGAGGGAACCAGCATGGCCTTACTCGGCTCGTCCAGCCGGTGATTGGCGCGGCCGATGCGTTGCAGCATGCGGGAGGAGCCCTTGGGGGCGCCGACCTGGACGACGAGATCGACATCGCCCCAATCGATGCCGAGATCGAGAGTGGAGGTGCAGACCACGGCTTTGAGCGAGCCGGCGACCATGGCGGCTTCGACTTTGCGGCGCTGCTCGACCGAGAGCGAGCCGTGGTGCAGGGCGATGGGCAGCATATCGTCATTGATGGCCCAAAGGCCCTGGAACAGCATTTCGGCCTGGCTGCGGGTGTTGACGAAGAGCAGCGTGGTCTTGTGGTCCAGAATAGTGTCGTAGAGGGCGCGGTGGGAATAGTTGGCGGAGTGGCCGGCCCAGGGCAGGCGTTCATCGGTTGGCAGGATGGACAGCGTGGGCTGGGCGCCGCCCTGGGCGGTCAATAGATGGGTTGGCGCCTGGGGGGCGGGCTGGCCGATCCAGTCGCGCAGCAGGTCCGGCCGGGCGACGGTGGCGCTGAGCGCGGTGATGCGCATTTGCGGGGCCAGCAGCGACAGGCGGGCGATGGCGAGCGACAGCAGATCGCCGCGCTTGGAGGTGACGAGGGCATGCAGTTCATCGAGGACGATGCGCTTGAGCGAGCCGAACATGCGGGCGGCTTCGGGATGGCTGAGCAGCAGGGCCATCTGTTCGGGCGTGGTGAGCAGGATTTGCGGCGGGTCGATGCGCTGGCGGGCGCGGCGGCTGGCGGGAGTATCGCCGGTGCGGGTCTCGACCTTGATCTTGAGCTTCATCTCCATGATGGGGATGGTCAGGTTGCGGGCGACGTCGACGGCAAGGGCCTTGAGGGGGGAAATGTAGAGGGTGTGGAGGCCCTCGTGCTGGCCATCCATCAGATCGGTCAAGGTGGGCAGGAAGCCGGCCAGGGTCTTGCCGGCGCCGGTGGGGGCGATCAGCAGGGCGGAAGCACCGGCTTCCCAACTGGCGAGGACGTCGAGCTGGTGGGCGCGCGGGGACCAGCCTTTGCTGGCGAACCAGTCGGCGATGATGGGGGGAAGAGTGGTCAAGACGCCCCCACCATAACCCTCCCCACAAGAGGGAGGAAACCGGATTCTGTATTGGGCAAGATAGGCTCACGGGCGCGAGGCCACTCCCTCCCCCTTGAGGGGAGGGTTGGGGTGGGGGTTCTGGGGTATGAGCGCGCTCGACGCTCAGAACCCCCACCCCCGACCCCTCCCCTCAAGGGGGAGGGGGGCCAGCGGTCAGAGTCCGTTGAGGGTAAGGAGGAGGCGAAAACAGTGATGCTGGCTGAAACCACGGAACGCCCTTCTGCAAATCATCAAAGAGCCTATATGATCGGCTTCTACACGCAAAGCGGCACGGAGGTTCATCTATGAGCGAGCAGACGACGGAACGCGAGCGACCGACGAAGCTGGAGCGGTTGCTGGGCGACCGGCCTGGGGCGCTGGTGGTGCGGCTGGTGCTGATATCGCTGGTGGTTGGCTTCCTGATGGCTGTGTTCGGCCTCAATGTGCAGGGTCTCGTGCATGCGGCTATCGCCCTGGTCGAGGATACCTTGCGCGACAGCACCGGCGTGCTGCGCAGCATTGTGGGCTATATCATCACCGGCGCCGCGATCGTCGTGCCGGTATGGCTGGTCCTGCGCCTGACATCGCGGCGGCGCTAATGGCCGAACATTTGCAGCTGACGCCGCAATCGGCTTTGTCGCGGCTGGTCAGCCATATCTTGCAGATGGAAAGCGCGGCGGGCCATCGCATCGCGGTGGGCATTGCCGGCGGGCCGGGGGTGGGTAAATCGACGCTGGCGGCGGAGCTGGTGACCATGCTCAACGCCACCAAGGTGGGCAGCGCGGCGCTGGTGCCGATGGACGGGTTCCATATGCGCCATGCCAAGCTGGAGGCGCTGGGCACGGCGGATTTCAAAGGCGCGCCGCATACGTTCGAGGGCGCGGAATTCGTCAGCTTTTTGCACCGGCTGAAACATGCCAATTCGGCCGTGATGGGGCCGGGTTATTCGCGCCAGATCGAGGATGTGGTGGATAATGCCTTCACGGTGCTCGCCGATGTGCGGGTGCTGATCGTGGAGGGCAATTACCTGCTGCTGACCGAGGGGCCATGGGCCGGGGTGCGGCCATTGCTGGATTATGCGGTGTTCATCGATGTGGACCGGGACCTGGTCAAGGCGCGGCTGCTGAAGCGGCATGCGGAGGCGGGACTATTTTCCACAAAGCGGAATATCGCACATATCGAGCGGACGGATTTGCCGAACTATGATCTGGTAAGCGCATCGCAAGATCGCGCCGATGTGGTGATCGCGCTCATCACCAACCACTGATTTCAGTTCGGGCCCTGCCATGACCACGCCAGACGCGACGCGCCCGCAATATCCGTTCGAGGTGCGCCATAGCGATGTGTGGAAGATCGCCCTGCCCGCTTGCATCGCCTTCATCACCGAGCCGTTGGTGGGGCTGGTCGATATTACGGTGATCGGCCGGTTGGGCGACGCGGCCCTTTTGGGTGGGCTGGTGCTGGGCGCGCTGGTGTTCGACGTGATTTTCTCGATGGCCTATTTCCTGCGCATCGGCACGGCCGGGCTGACGGCGCAGGCGGTGGGTTCACGCGATCCGCGCGATGGGTTGTTGCATTTCGCACGGGCGCTGGTGCTGGCGATCGGGGTCGGCATCGTCATGATCGCGCTGAGCTGGCCGATCCTGTGGGCGGCCAATAGGTTGCTGGCGCCCGAGCCGGGGGTGGCGGCGGCGCTGGGGGATTATTTCCGCTATCGCATCTGGTCGGCGCCGTTTGCGCTGATCAATTATGCGCTGCTCGGCTGGTTCTATGGCAGGGCGGCGGCGACCACCGGCATGATGCTGCAGATGTTGCTGCATGGCGTGGATATCCTGGCGAGCATCTGGTTCGTTTATGGGCTGGGTTGGGGCGTGCCGGGCGCGGCGCTGGGCACGGTGCTGGGGCAAGGCGTGGCGGCGCTGGTGGGCTTGCTGCTAGTGGCGCGGCACTATGGCGGGCCGGCTGCGGTATTGCGGCTGATCAAGCCGGAGGAGTTGCTGGACGCCAAGGCGCTGCGGCGCATGTTCGGGCTGAGCCGCGACCTGATGATCCGTTCGCTGGCGCTGATGGGCGCCTATGCCTGGTTCGCCGCGCAAGGCTCGCGCATGGGCGAGGTGGCGCTATCGGCCAATGCGCTGCTGCTGAACCTGTTGATGGTGGTCGGCTATTTTCTCGACGGCATCGCGCAGGCAGCCGAACAGCTGACCGGCAAGGCGGTGGGCGCCAATTGGCGGCCGGCGTTCAACCGCGCCTATGGGCTGAGTTTCCAATGGGGGCTGATCCTGGCGGGCGGACTGGGGCTGCTGTGGTTTTTCGGCGGGCCCTATGTACTCAGTTTCATGACCACCAATGAGGCGGTGCGGCAGGCGGCGATGGACTATCTGTGGATCGCGGCGCTGTGCGCGCTGAGCTTCATGCCGGCCTTCGTGTTCGACGGCATATTGGTGGGCACGACGCTCAACACCGTGATGCGCGACGGCATGGTGGCGTCGCTCGTGGTGTTCCTCGCCGCCGCGCTGATCCTGCAGCCGCTGTTCGGCAATATCGGGCTGTGGGGGGCGATGCATGTGTGGTTCATCGCCCGCGGCACGATCTATTGGTGGGCGCTGGAGCGCAAGAGGGCGGGGCTGTTTACGGGTTAGGGTTGGACTAGGGTTGGGATCGCTGCAGATGTGGAGCCCGGATCGGCCCCCTCCCCCTTGAGGGGAGGGCTGGGGGGCTGGGCTTTCAATTAGGCCTATACCTCTGGACGAGCCCTGTTGCTGGCTCAGAACCCCCACCCTCAATCCCTCCCCTCAAGGGGGAGGGAGGCAGATCGCGGCTCCTGATGTGCAGGGGCAAACAGAATAACGGCTGGTCTCTAAACCTCAACCTTGCCGTTTGCCCAGTCCGCTGTTTTGGCGCCGACCAGTTGGCTGACATTGGTCTTGCCCTCGGCGCGGACGGCGGCGGTGAGGCCGCGTTTGATGCGGTCGAGCAGGTCGAGGCCGCCGAAAACCAGGGCTGAATAGAGCTGGATGGCATTGGCGCCGGCCTGGATTTTCGCCACTGCGCTTTGCGGCGAGTGAATGCCGCCAACGCCGATGATCGGCAGGGCACCGACGCGCAGGCGAGTTTGGGCCAGGCGCTTTGTGGCGAGATCGAAGAGCGGCTTGCCGGAGAGACCGCCGGTTTCCTCGGCATTCTCCATGCCGGCGACGGCATCGCGGGTAATGGTGGTGTTGGAGACGATCAGGCCATCCAGGTCGGTGGCGAGGATCACTTTGGCGATGGCGTCGAGGGCCGCTTCGTCCAGGTCGGGCGCGATCTTGAGGAAGACGGGCACGCGGGTTTTGGCCTTGGCGCGGGCAGCGAGCACCTCGCCGAGCAGGCGGCGCAGGGCTTCGTCGCCCTGCAGGTTGCGCAGGCCCGGCGTGTTGGGCGAGGAGATATTGACCGTCAGGTAATCGGCCAGGTCGGCAAAGCGATTGACGCCCAGAACATAGTCGGCGACGAAATCCTCGCTGTCCTTGTTGGCGCCGATATTGACGCCGAGCGCGGCGGGAATGCGCTGGCCCTTGAGGCGGGCGAAGGCGGCATCGTGGCCTTCATTGTTGAAGCCCATGCGGTTGATGACGCCCTGGGCAGCGGTGATGCGGAACAGGCGCGGCTTGGGATTGCCCGATTGGGGACGCGGCGTCACCGTGCCGATTTCGACCATGCCGAACCCCATTTGCGCCAGCGGGCGCGGCACTTCGGCATTCTTGTCGAAGCCGGCGGCCATGCCGACGGGATTGGTTAGATCGAGGCCACAGAGCGAGGTGCGCAATTCGGGCGCATCGGGATGGCCCTGTTGCGGGGCCAGGCCCAGGCGCAAGGCGGTGATAGTGGCGCCGTGGGCGGTTTCCGCATCCATTTTCAGCAGCGCCTGCTGGCTCAACCCCTGCAGCAGCGGCAGGCGGAGCAAAGGCGAGAACGGCGCGAAGATCATCGAACGGCCTCGGGCAGCGGGCAGGAACCATCGGCGGCGACGCTGAGCGGCGCCTCCCAGGCGACGGCGGACAAGGGCAGTTCGCCATAATAATGGGGGAAGAGCTGGCCGCCGCGCGAAGGCTCCCAGACCAGTTTATCGCCAAGGCCGGCGCTGCGCACCGCCAGCAGGACCAGGCCGGATTGCCCGGCGAAATGCAGGCGCAGCGTCTCGGCCAATTGGGCGGCGGTGGACAGGTGCAGATAGCCATCCTTGGCATCGATCGGCATGCCGGCAAAGCTGGTGGTTCCGCGTGCGGGGGCGTAGATGGCCTCGGTGGCAATCTTGTAAATCAGGTCGGGATTGGTCATGGGCGGACCCTAGCGAGGAGGGGCAGGAGGCGCAAGCGGGGGTGGGCTTTACAAGGGGGGAGAGGGGGGATAGATAGGATATAATTCCGCATATAAGATTGATTTCCTGTTCGGATCGCCCGGTCATGCTGTCACACAGAGCTATTTGGGAAGGGATCGACGCGCTGGCGCGGCGGCAGGGTCATTCCGTTTCGGCGCTGGCTAAGCTCGCCGGGCTCGATGCGACGGCGTTCAACGTTTCCAAGCGTGTCAGCAAAGACGGGCGGGAACGCTGGCCGTCGACGGAAAGCATTTCCAAGATTCTCGATGCCACTGGGGAAAGTTTCGACAGCTTTCTCAATGGGGCCGGGGCTTTCATGCAAATGTCCGAGACGCCGGGGACGCGCACCGTGCCCCTGCTGGGGCTGGCGCAGGCGGGTTCGGGCGGATTTTTCGATAGCGCCGGGTTTCCCGTGGGGCAAGGCTGGGATGAGGTTGCGCTGCCGGCGCCGGGGGAAGCGGGCATCTATGCGCTGGAAATCCACGGCGATTCGATGGAGCCGCTGTATCGGGAGGGGGACCGGGTGGTGGTGTCTCCTACACAGCAAGTGCGGCGCGGCGACCGCGTCGTGGTCAAGACGCGCGATGGCGAGGTGATGGCCAAGATTCTCGCCCGCCAAAGCGCCAAGCAGATTGAGCTGCATTCGCTCAACCCTGCTCATGGGCCGCGCATATTGGAGATGAACGAGATCGAGTGGATCGCCCGGATTATTTGGGCGAGCCAGTAGAAGCGTCAGAACCGGCGGTCGATCCCGGCCTGTTTCATGACGGCGTTAGCGGTATGGCGCGACAGGCTGCCCTTATCGACGGTAAAGGTTCGATCGGTCAGCGGACTGTACCAGATTTCGTGGTCACCCTTGCCGTGGCGCTTGAATGTGCAGCCGGCGGCGCGCAGAGCGTCGACAATCTGCGGGTAAAAGCCGCGGACCATTATTCGGCGGCAGACGCGGCTGGATCGAGTTCCGACAAGATATGGATATCGATGATGCCGGAACTGGCATCTGCAACGCCGTTGTCGGCCAAAAGTTCGGGAGCGACCGCAACAACCCGCTTGAGCAGGTCATCCAGCGTGGCCGCCTCGGTGACGAGGCCTGGAATATCCTGGCTGGTCGCGACCCAGACGCCAGCCTCATCGTCCCATTGGGCGGTCACCAGATATTTTTTGGACATTGGTAAGTTCCGTGCAGGACCAGCGCCGATAATATGGCGCTGGTCCTGCATGGGCAAGTGCGTGCGTCTCACTCGGCCTTCAGCAGCTTACCGGCCAGCGCCGTATCGATCAGCTTGCGGGTTTCGGCGACGCCATAGAGGGCGATGAAGGAGCCGAAGCGGGGGCCCTGCGCTTGCGCCGAGCAGCACTTCGTAGATGGCGCCGAACCAGGCGCGGAGGGGATCGAAATTGTGGGCCTTGCCCACTTCGAAGACCAGGTTCTGCAGCATCTCGGCGTCGGTGGAGCCTTCGTGGGCGGCGAGCTGGTCGGCAAGGTCCTGCAGGGCCGCCCGCTCCTGTTCGGTGGCGGCGCGATAGACCTTGGTGGGCTTCACCTTGTCGTTGAAATAGCGCACCGCATAGCCGGCGAGGCGATCGATTTCGGGGTGGGTCGTGGCGGTGGCGCCCTTGAGATAGCGCGAGATGAAGCCCCAGAGCACGCTGGTATCCTCGGCATTGGCCGTGGCCACGAGGTTCAGCAGCAGGGCAAAGCTCAGCGGCACTTCGGGGTTCGGCACGGTGCCGTAATGGACGTGGAAGACCGGGTTTTCCAGCCGTGCCGCGGCATCCTGGCCCTGATAGGCGGCGATGAAGCTGTAGTATTCATCGACGGCGCGCGGGATGACGTCGAAATGCAGCCGCTTGGCCGTGCGCGGCTTCTGGAACATGTAAAGCCCCAGGCTGTCATTGCTGGCATAGGTCAGCCACTCGTCGATGGTGAGGCCATTGCCCTTGGACTTGGAAATCTTCTGGCCCTCGGAGTCGAGGAACAGCTCGAACACGTAGTGCTCGGGCGCCTTGCCGCCCAGGATTTCGCAAATCTTGTCATAGATATGCGCATTGGTCTGGTGGTCCTTGCCGAACATTTCGAAATCGACGCCGAGGGCAGCCCAGCGCATGCCGAAATCGGGCTTCCACTGCATCTTGACGTGGCCGCCGGTGACCGGGAGCGTGGTCTCGCGGCCATCCTCATCGAGGAAGGTTATCGTGCCGTCCTTGGCGTTCACCTCCAGCATGGGCACGTAGAGCACCCGCCCGCTGATCGGGGAAATCGGCAGGAAGGGGCTATAGGTGGCCTGGCGCTCGGGCCCAAGCGTGGGCAGCATGACCTTCATGATATCGTCGTAGCGCTCGGCGGCGCGCAACAGCACGGCGTCGAACTTGCCGGACTTGTAGTAATCGGTGGCGCTGGCAAATTCGTAGTCGAAGCCGAACGTATCGAGAAAGCCGCGCAGCATGGCGTTATTGTGGTCGCCGAAGCTGGTGAATTCGTTGGTCCAGGGATCGGGCACCGAGGTCAGGGGCTTCTGGATATGCGGCTCAAGGAACGCCTTGGAGGGCACGTTGTCGGGAATCTTGCGCATCCCGTCCAGATCATCGGAGAAGCACAAAAGCCGCGTCGGGATCTGGTCGCGGGTCAGCAGGCGGAACGCCGTGCGCACCATGGTGGTGCGGGCGACTTCGCCGAAAGTGCCGATATGGGGCAGGCCCGAAGGGCCGTAGCCGGTTTCGAACAGGACCTCGCTCTTGCCGGTTTTCTCGATCCGCGCGACCAGCTTTTTGGCTTCCTCAAACGGCCAGGCGCGGGCAGTTTGGGCAGCGTCGAAAAACGCAGGATCGAGAGCGGGGAGCGGAGCAGACAAGGGATGGCCCTTTCGAGATAAGGTGAAGGCTGGTGTGTTGCATTCCAGGGGCCGGGCGTCAATGTTGGCGGCGCTTGCCAAATGGCCGGACGCGCCTATGTATCGGCCTTCACTCCAGGGGAATTGCCTTATGTCCACCGCCGCCCACGATGCACTGATCCAGTTGATGGTCGTCGCCGCCTCCTCCGACGATGCGATGAGCGAGCGCGAATTGCGCCGCATCGAAACGCTGGTCAGCCGGCTGCCGGTGTTCGAGAGTTTTGACCGCGACCGGCTCGCGGCGGTCGCCAATGACTGCGTCGACAAGCTGAACGGCGACGGGCTGGACCAATTGGTGGACGATGCCATCGCGGCGCTGCCGAAAAAACTGCAGGACACGGCCTATTCGCTGGTGGTGGAAATCACCGCCATCGACCTGCAATTGACGCAGGAGGAACTACGGTTCCTCGAATTGGTGCGCGACAAGATGGACCTGGATCGCCTGGTAACGGCGGCGATCGAGACGGCGGCGCGGGCGCGGCACCGGCGGATGCCGGGCTAGTAAAACCCCACCGGGAACCAGCGCAGGTAAAGCTCGTCGAGCGTGCCGTCGTTCTTGAGCTTGATCAGGGCCCAGTCGATGACCTGGCGCATGGCGTCGTGGCCGGCGGGGACGGCGATGGCGAGACCCTCGCCGAACAGGTCGGGGCGGAAATAGGGCTCGCCGGCAAAGCCGCAGCATTCAAGGTTTTCATTGAGCCAGAACGAGGCGCGCATGGCATCGCCGAAAAAGGCATCGACCTGACGGTTCTGCACGGCGGCCAGGGCTTCGGCCTCGCTGGCAAAGCCGGTGATCTTTGCATCGGGCAGATAGCGCTTGAGGAATTCCTCGTGGCGCGAGCCGGTGCGGACGGAGACGTTTTTGCCCTTCAGAGTGGCGGGCGAGAAGGCGGCGACATCGCTGGCGCGGGTGACGAAGCGGCCCGGGAGCGCCAGGTAGAGGCTGGAAAAATCGAATTTGGCGCCATTTTGCGGCGACATTTCGAGCCCCGCGATGAGCGCGTCGCCCTGATTGTCGGCCAGGGCGCTGGATACTTGTTCCCAGGGCCAGGCCTGCACCGTGCAGGCGACATTGGCCTCGGCACAGATGCGGCGGGCCAGATCGATATTGAAGCCGATCAATTCACCGCCGGCATCGCGGAAATTGAAGGGTGGGAAATCGGCGGTGGTCAGAAAGCGAATGGCCGGGACCTGGGTCAGATTGGGCAGGATTTCGCGGGCGCTGGGATCGGCGTGGTAGGGGATGGACTGGGCGGAGGCGGGGACGATCAGCAGCAGAACTAGCAATGCCAAGAGTGCCGTGGCCCACCCCCTCCTACCTCCCCCATCAAGGGGGAGGTTTCTCTCCCCTCTTGAGGCTCGATCGAAGTCCCAACCACCAGCAGGCACCTCCCCCTTGATGTGGGAGGATGGAAGGGGGTGATGGGCGAAGCGCTGGGCGAGCAGAACGACGATCAAACGCATGGGCCGCACGCCATTGCCTTGGATGAGAACAGCGTTCTTATGGCCGAGTTTGGTGGGGTTGGCGAGGGCGGAGCAGAGCCAATCCAGCTCACGATTAAAGCATCGCCACCGCGTCATTCCCGCGAAGGCGGGACCGATTCTATCGGCGCCGTATATGATCAGCTAAGAACTCGTGGTTCCCGCTTTCGCGGCGAATGACGTTGCCTAATAACGGCAGGCAGCGTGGAGTCGGCGTCTAAATCTGATCCAGCCCGTAGAGCAAATCCGCGATCAGATCCTCGCTTGCCTCCAGCCCAACCGACAACCGCAACAAGCCCGGCGTCACGCCCGTTTCCAGCCGCACTTCCTCGGTCAGGCGCTGGTGCGTCGTGGTGCGGGGGTGGGTGATGATGGACTTGGCGTCGCCCAGATTGTTGGAAATCAGGATGACCGCCAGAGAGTCCGAGAGCTTGAACGCCGCTTCCTGGCCGCCCTTGACGTCGAGGGCCAATAGGGTCGAGCCGGCCGGTCATCTGGCGCTTGGCCAGATCGTATTGCGGGTGCGACTTGTGGTGGGGATAGATGACGCGGTTGATCTTGGGGTGGTTGCCCAAAATCTCGGCGATCTTGGCCGCGCTTTCGGTCATCTGGCGGACGCGCAAAGGCAGGGTTTCGAGGCCCTTGAGCAGCACCCAGGCGTTGAAGGCGCTGAGCGTCGCGCCGGTCTGGCGCAGCAGGGTGTGCACGTCGCCGGTGATCAATTCCTTGCTGCCGAGCACGACGCCGCCGAGCACCCTGCCCTGCCCGTCGATATGCTTGGTGGCCGAATAGGTGACGAGGTCTGCCCCCAGTTGCAGCGGCTTCTGGTAGAGCGGCGTGGCGAAGACGTTATCGACGATCAGCTTGGCGCCATGGGCGTGGGCGATTTCGGCCACGGCGGCGATATCAACCAATTCCAGCGTCGGATTGGTCGGGGTTTCGATGAACACGACCTTGGTATTGCTCTGCATGGCGCGGGCGAAATTCTGCGGATCGCGGCCATCGACCAGCGTCGAGGTGACGCCCCAACGCGGCATGAAATCCTCGACCACGAAGCGGCAGCCGCCGAACAGCGCCTGCGCCGCCACGATATGGTCGCCGGCGCGCACCTGGCTCATTACCGCATTGGTGACAGCGGCCATGCCGCTGGCAAAGCCACGGGCGGCCTCGGCGCCTTCGAGCAGCGCCATGCGCTCCTGGAAAATATCGACGGTGGGATTGGCGAAGCGCGAGTAATTGTGGCCGCCGGGGATTTCGCCCTTGAACAGGGCCTCGGCGTGGTCGGAACTGGGATAGCTATAGCCGGAGGTGAGGAACAGCGCCTCGGAGGTTTCGTTGAATTGGGTGCGCTTGTCGCCGCCATGGACGAGCTGGGTTTCGGGGGCGCGCCGGGTTGGATCGCTCAGGGGATTGTCGGCCTTGGACATGGAATGCCTTCAAACAAAAAAACCGGCGCACAAGGGCGGCCGGTTGGAACGGTCTCTTAGCAATTTGTTTTAAGTGGCTGCAACCAGACCGGCCAAATCACCACTGACTTGTGATCTAAGAGCAATTGCCCGTTGGCGTCAATCGTGCGGATTGCTAGGGAATTGCATCGGAGGCGGGACACACTATCATGAGCAGTCAACAGGCTTGGCCGCAGGGCATTTTCCCGGCGCGATTGATCGAGAAATTGGCCCAGACCGGCGCCATCGCCGCCACGCGCGCATTCGATAGCGACCAGGTGCAGCCGGCAAGCCTAGACCTGCGGCTGGGCGATACGGCGTTTCGCGTGCGCTCCAGCTTTTTGCCCGGCCCCAGCCATTCGGTGGCCGAGCGCATCGATGCGCTCAAGCTGCACGAAATCGACCTCAAGCATGGCGCGGTGCTGGAACGCGGCTGCGTTTATCTGGTGCCGCTGCAGGAAAGCCTTGCGCTGCCCGATGCGGTGAGTGCTGCGGCCAATCCCAAAAGTTCGACCGGGCGGCTGGACGTATTCACCCGCGTCATCGGCGACCGGGCGCGCGGGTTCGACCAGATGCCACCCGGCTACCACGGGCCGCTTTATCTCGAAGTCAGCCCGCGCACCTTCCCCATTCTGGTGCGCACCGGCTCGCGGCTGAGCCAGATGCGGTTCCGCTCGGGCGATACCAAATTGAGCGTGGCCGAGCACCAGGCGCTGCATCGTCAGCAAACACTGGTGTTTGGCGAGCACCGGCCGGTGGATGACGGGGTGGCGCTGTCGATCGACCTCAAGGGGGCCGACCGCAACGGGCTGATCGGGTTTCGCTCCAAGCGGCATTCGTCGGTGGTCGATGTCGACAAGAAGGCTGCGCTCGACGTGCTGGATTTCTGGGAGCCGCTGACCAATCGCGGCAGCGACGAGTTGATCCTCGACCCCGACGAATTCTATATCCTCGTCTCCGACGAGGCAGTGCATGTGCCGCCCACCCATGCTGCCGAAATGGTGCCCTTCGATCCGCTGGTGGGGGAATTCCGCGTGCATTATGCCGGGTTTTTCGATCCCGGCTTCGGCCATTCCGCCGCCGGCGGCAGTGGCAGCCGCGCTGTGCTGGAAGTGCGCAGCCGCGAAGTGCCGTTCCTGCTCGGCCATGGGCAAACCATCGGCCGCTTGATCTACGAGAAACTGGCCGAGCCGCCGGACAGGCTTTATGGCTCGGCGCTGGGCTCGAACTACCAGGCGCAGACGCTGAAGTTGTCCAAGCACTTCAAGCCCTACACGCCGTAAGGCTGATAGGGGCATTTAGGTTTGCCGTGGTTTTTGCGAGCCCCGGTGCCAAGCGGGCGAAGCCATGACGCTGGACGGCTCCAGATGTACGTACCTCAATTTGCCTTGCCTGGTTCCATTCAATGCCCTATTTCTGTTTTTCTGGCTTGGGAGGGCCTTGGCGTAATTTTCGCCGCGTGGAAGCAGAACTCATAGGACATCCAGGCAGACTGCCAAAGGCATTCGTGCGGTTTGGCCGCTGCTGACCACGCTGCCATTGTGCGCTTCCACCAGATCAATCTGAAGGGAGTAAGAAGAAATGAAACTTGTGAAATCACTGGCTGCGATTATTGCGGTCAGCACTTTGGCGCTGAGCGCATCCACGACCAGTTTTGCGCAGGACAAGGGTACGATCGGCATCTCGATGCCCGAGCAGACGACGCTGCGCTGGAATTCCGATGGCGCCGAGCTGACCAAGGCGCTTGAGGCTGCCGGTTACACCGTCGATCTGCAATATGCGGGTGACGATATTCCGAACCAGGTGTCGCAGCTGGAAAACATGGTCACCAAGGGCTCCAAGGCCCTGGTCATTGCTGCGCTGGATGGCACCACGCTCAGCGCCGTGCTGCAGCAGGCCGCAGATGCCGGCGTCAAGGTGTTCGCCTATGACCGCCTGATCCGCGACACCGTCAATGTCGACTACTACACCACGTTCGACAATTTCCAGGTCGGCGTGCTGCAGGGCAATTCGATCCTCAAGGGCCTGGGCTACCCCGAGAAACAGGGTCCGTGGAATATTGAATTGTTCGGCGGTTCGCCCGACGACAACAATGCGTTCTTCTTCTATGACGGCGCGCTCAGCGTGCTGCAGCCCCTGATTGACTCGGGCGTGCTGGTGGTCAAGTCCGGCCAGATGGGCATGGATAAGGTCGGCACCCTGAAGTGGGACGGCGCCACCGCGCAGGCCCGGATGGACAACCTGCTCTCCGCCAATTATTCGGACGGCAGCCGTGTCGATGCCGTACTTTCCCCCAATGATGGCGTCGCGCGCGGGATCATCTCCTCGCTCAAGGGCATCGGTTATGGCTCGGGCGACCTGACCTACCCGATCATCTCGGGTCAGGACGCTGAAATCCCGTCGGTGAAAGCGATCATCGCCGGCGAACAGTACTCCACCATCTACAAGGACACCCGCGAGCTGGCCCGCATCACTGCCGACCTAGTGGATACGGCTCTGTCCGGCGGCACGCCGGAAAACCTCGACACCACCACCTATAACAATGGTGTCAAGGTTGTGCCGTCGATCCTGCTGACGCCGTATGAGGTCGATGCGGCCAATTACAAGGAACTCGTGGTTGACTCGGGCTACATCTCGGCCGACGACCTGAAGTAAGCGGAACTTCGGGGCCCCGCTGCCTGGTGGGGCCCATTCGCTTATGGTTCGTGTATGGTTCGTGGCTCTAGAGCCTGCTCCTGCTACCGCCTCGGGCGGCTCTTTCTCGCAGGGTGCTGCCGCGTACAAACGGCAAAATATCTGACCCCAATGTCTAATAGTTCCCGCATCAGGATTGATCCAACCGCATGGCTATCGCCGAGCATACGCCCGCGTCAGCAGCGTTGACCAAGATCTCGAAATCCAAATTGCCAGCTCAAAGCTGAGGGCTGCGAGATTGTGCGATCCGAGAAAATCTCGGGTGGCAGCCGTGAAGGCCACGTTGAACTTGAGACCATCATCCAATTCCTAAGGCCGGGCGATGAACTAATGGTTGCCCGTCTCGACCGGCTGGAACGCGATACACGCGACGTTCTCAACTTGATCCATGAATGCGAGCAGAGGCAGGCATTCGTCACGGTGCTCGATCCTCACGTTTCGACATGCGGTGAGATGGGTCATGTAGTGCTGACAGTGTTGGGTATGGTGGCGCAGATGGAGCGGCGCTTCATAAAGGAGCGGCAACGCGATGGTATTGCGCAGGCAAAGGCCCGAGGCGTGTATAAGGGCGGCAAGCGTCGTTTCGACCGCAAAGAGGTTCGAGCCCTCCGCGCGTCTGGTCTCGGTCCATCAGAAATCGCCACCCAGGTCGGCTGTTCTCGAATGCAGGTTTACCGAATGCTTGGCGAACCTAAAAATGGCTAGATGAGCCGAACAAACTACCCGGCGGGGCGCCGCTTACTCACACGTTGGTCCACGCTCAGGGTCAGTACTTGACCCTGACCCCCGCGGTGCCCGTCACGTCATAGCTGCCGCCGAAATGGTCCAGGGCGGTATTGAGCGCGACTTCGCCATGCAGCGTATAGGCTTCGTCCTCCCAGCTATAGCTGCCGCCGGCACCGATCCCGCCCCAGAGCGGATCGGTGTTGCCGGTGAGTATGACACCGGCCAGGTTGGTCTTCGATCCCCCGATCAGGTCGTAGTAGAGATTGGCGATGCCATAGGCATGCAGGCGGCTGGTCTGGCCGGAGGTATCGGTCCAATCGGTCTGGTAGTCGGCGGAGAGGCCGAGGCGGATCTTGAGACGATCGCCATCCAAAAGGGACACGGCGGCGCCGAAAGCATCGGTGAAGTCGTCATAATCAACCGCCGAATAGGACAGTTGCGCCTGCGGGGTGATCGACCAGTTGGAGCCGAGTGCGATCTGCTGGCCCGCTTCCACGCCCAGGCCATAGCCGAAGCCGGTATTGCCGGAGACGAGGCTCCTGGCGGCGGTGGATGAGGAGAGCCCGCTGTCATACCAGGTCAGGTTGGCCTGGCCATCAAGGTAGAAGCCGTCATTGCCATACCAGGTGAGGCTGCCGCCCAGGCCATAGCCGGTGCTGCCGATCGAGCCATCGCCGAAGACGGAGGCGATATCGGCCGATATGGTTCCATAGCGCGCCGAAAGCCCCCCGATCAGCCGGCCGTCTGCTCCCAAATAGAGCGGACTGTCGGCGCCGGCCTGAAGCTGCCAGGTAGTACTGTCGGAATCGGCGCCGGTGGTGGAGGCTGTTGCATCCAGGCTGGCATGGCCGGCCACGATCCGGCCCCAGATGCCGGTGCCGGCGGCTTCCGGCACGCCGCCATTGTCGATAACGCCCCGCCATGACCGGTTGCCGACGCGCTGTTGCAGCGTGTCGGGGCCATTGAAGCTCTGCAGGATATTGGCATAGGCCTCGTAGATCGGCGCCCCCGGCTGGAACAACTGACCCGAGCCGGCAGGCGGCCGCAGGGCCGAGCGCAGATACCAATCGCCATCGGGCGGGCCGGTGAGGGTGTTCTTGTAGAGACGATAGCCATAAGCGCCGCCCACGACCGCCTGTTCGCCCTCGAAGATATAGTCGCCCAGCAGCGAGAACGTACCGCCGGAGACGCCGCCCACATCGACAATTCTGATGCCTTGCGTCGTTGCCGCGCCCGCGCCGCCGAGATTGATCACCTTCACATTGGTGGTGCCGGAGGTAGCGCCGGTCACCGCCAGCAGATCGGACGCCGAATTGTCGTCGCCGAGCACGGCTTCGATCTCCAGCGTGCCGCCATTGCCGTCGTAACTGGCCACGGTCAGGGTATCGATGGAATTGCCCGGTGCGATAGTGCCGCCGGCACTGGATGGTGGTGTCGCCGACCAGAGCCACTGCCCTTGCAGGCGGGCGCCGCCGAGCACGTCCATCGTCCCGCCGAGAATGCCATTGACCGAGAGGATGCCCGCCTGCACTTGCGAGGTGCCGGTGAGGTTGGAATTGTCGGCGCTCAAAATAGTCTGGCCTGTGCCGATCTGGTGGACGCCGCCAGCTCCCGAAATCGTGCCGATGAAGGTCAACACATTCGAGCGATTGAAGGCCAGGACGCCGTTGTTGGTAACATCGTTGAGGATCGAACCCGTCGCGCCGCCATCACCGAGCTGCAACGTGCCAGCGCTGATCGTCGTGCCGCCGCCATAGGTGTTGGTACCGCTGAGGATGGTGGTCCCGCCCCCGATCTGGGTCAATGAACCGCTGCCAGAGATGGTGCCGTCCATAGTCGTGCTACCCGTCCGGTTGAAGACCAGTGCAGCATTGTTGGTCACATTGCCCTTGAGGCTGCCGGATGCGCCGCCATTGCCGACCTGCAAGGTGCCCGCGCTGATCGTCGTGCCGCCGGTATAGGTGTTCGTGCCGGTTAGGGTAGTTTTGCCTATGCCGGCCTGCTCAACCGCACCGGTGCCGGAAATAGTGCCGTCGATGACGAGCGTATCATCCGACCGGTTGAATGCCAGCACGCCGTTGTTCAGGACATCGCCGGTGATGGAGCCGGAGGTGTTGCCGTCGCCGATCTGCAATGTGCCGGCGTCGATTGTCGTGCCGCCCGCATAGGTACTGGCGCCCGTCAGCGTCAGCGTACCCTCACCCAGCTTGTAGAAACCGGCCGAGCCAGTGAAGTCCGTTGCGACGCCGATGTTGAACCCGTTGGTATCGAACCAGGCGCCCTCGGACCCCGCCTCCAGCGTCGTAAAACCCTGGATGAAAGTGGCTTGATCCTTGTTCGCGCGCAGAATGCCGCCATTGAGGTTGAGGGTTGCGGTTCCGGTTCCCCGGACTACCGCGCTGGTCTCAAGAATGCCGCGCCCGGTCGCATCATTCCCCGACAGGTTCAGCGTGCCGCTTGCGCTTACAGCGATACTAACGTCCCTGGTGACCGCGACAACGCCGCCATCAAGAATATTCAGGATGCCGGTTGCTGCGTTTCCGACATAGAGAAGGTCACCGATCGTCCAAATGGAGGCATTGCCCAGGCTGTCGTGGCCCGAGACGGTGGCTGTGCCACTACCGCCCGTGTCATACCCAACGTGACCAATACCGTCGGTAATCACCGCGCCGCCATTTGCGATGTTCAGCGTGGCTATCCCACCCAGGCCCAAACGCAAACTGCTGTTCTCCCAGGTCGACGCCTGGCTGACCCCGCCGCTACCGGAGACTATGACTGCGCCAGTACCGACAGTGCCTTGCCCACTGCCTACCCAACCGCCATTCTCGATACGGAGCGTGCCGTTGCCGCCTACGCCGATATCAAGGTTGCGGTAATTGGGGTTGTCGGTCAAGTTCCATGTCGAGACATGACCATGGCCATCGGTGCCCGAAACGATGACGGTTCCGGTGCCGTTGCTGCGGCCGATGAAGCCTTGCTGCACATTACTATTTACAACGCCACCACCATTGATGATCAGCATGCCATTGCCTCCCTGGGTGCCAACATTGAGGCCGCCGTTAATAGTCCAGGCCGAGGCGTTGCCGTTATAGCCCGAGACGGTAACTGTCCCTATATTGGTATTTCCGATGGCGCCGCTGCCACTGCTCACGGTGCCGCCATTCAGGATGGTCAGCGTGGCGCCGCCAGGAATAGAACTACTACTAACGCTGAGCGAGCCGGTTACCCAGTTCGACGACCCATCGGTAATTGGATTGGCGTTATTGAGGCTAACCGACTGCGCGTATGCCGGGCCCATGCCAGCCATCGCGATGAGGAACGAGACAACCGCCATCATCAGCAGCAAGGATTGGCGATAGCCGGCCGGATTGACGCTAGCTTGTGCCGTGAGGCTCACCATTTCCGGCGCCCATTACCAACCGGGCATATGCCGATGGCGTTGAGTGCGAACCCTGTCCACCCCTCGCGCGGGGCGGCGCTCTCCTTGCAGCAAAGGGTACTGCGGGGAACCGTCGTTACTGGTCATGATCACAGCACAAAAAAAGGAAAAAAGCAATGTACGATGGTGAGCCAGTTTTGCTTAATTTTCCCATAATGCGAAGCAGATGTGAACTTCGAAACTGAACGGAAACCTATCGGTTCCAACCTGTGGACTTGCCCTACGGTTGCTGGCACTGGGCATGCTGCAACTTCTAAATTCCCTTGCGCCCGGAAGCGCACCATTAACCGCGACGTAACCGACACGGGCCGCGTGTCACCTCAAGGTTTAGACTTGGGGCTCGCATGTCACAAATCGTCGAAGTCAATCCAGAAGTTACGTGGAGGCAGCTTTTGGGCTGAATGGAGCCATTGCGGTCCTTAACAGGCCAGGGCGCGCTGGCTGTATTCAGGACTTGCCTGAACCATTAGGCCTCATTGCAGGATTTCTGCATTCAGCCATTGCAACAGCGGACGTCCAAAGTTGAAAGGTCTATGCCAAGATCGGACATAGTAGGTACGGATCCCCCAGCCCGACCTGGATGGGCATGTGTTGCAGTTCAATTATTTACGGCGCGTGAAGCAGGCGATGCCAGCACAGATCGCGAAAAATGTGCCCACACCCATAAGCATGGCAATATTGATGCCCGCCGTAGCCCCCATCAGGGTGGTGGCGAGCGCCGCTCCCATCGACTGACCCAGCACTCGCGCTGTCGATTGCATGCCGCTGGCGCCGCCGCTGCGCCCGGCCGGTGCGCTCATTAGCATTGTCCTGTTGTTCGGTGACTGAAAGATGCCGAAACCGAAACCGCAGACCCCCAGCCGCCACATAATGTCGGCAATAGTCGGATCGGCTGGCAGCAGCGCCATTGCGACGAGGCCGGCAGCAAATGTCGACATGCCCACCGCGCCGAGAATGTCTGCCGACACCCGGTCGGCTAATCGGCCCGCAAACGGCGCGGTCAACGCGGCCGCCAGCGGCCATGGCGTGAGCAGCAGCCCGGTTTCGGCCGCGCCATAGCCTAGGGTGCCGTGAAAGTAGAACGGCAGGGATATGAAGGCCAAAAACTGCGCAATGAACGAGCAGATGGCGGCGACAATCGATTGTGTGAACACACGGTTGCGCAAGAGATCAATCGGCAGAAGCGGCGCCTCGCGGTTGAGCTGCCTGAGCGTCAGCGCGACGAATGCGATGAGGGCTATGGCGAACTGACCGATCACCAGCAAGACATTGCCTTGATGGCCCAGGTTGCTGACGGCCGAGATCAGGAAGCCGAATGCAAAGGCGTTCAGTACAGCGCTGAGGAAGTCAAACCGGCGTCCCGACCCGGCTCGGCTGGGCAGGTTAAGCGAACCGGCGAGAAACACCACGATGCAGACCGGAATATTGACCAGGAACAACCATTGCCAGGATGCGACGGACAAAATGGCGCCTGCTATGGTTGGACCGGCCGTGGCCGTGCAACCAACGATCATGGAGACCGTGCTGATGCCACGTCCCATCTGGCTGGCCGGCATGATCTGGCGGATCATGGCGCCATTGAGGCTCATGATGGCTCCGGCACCAAGCCCCTGCAGGGCGCGCGCCATGCTGAGCGTCAGAATGGAATCTGACATCGCGCAAAGGATGGTGCCGCCGCAGAAGGCAACGACGCCGACCATATAGACCCGCTTGAACCCGATAGCATCGCCCAGCGCCGCAAAGGGCAGCAGCGAGATCACCAAGGCGAGCTGATAGGCGGTGACGATCCAGATCGCTTCGGAGGCGCTGACATTCTGCTGGGCGGCGATTACGGGCAAGGCAACGTTCATGATCGCCCCGTCAAGGACAGCCATCACGATGGAAAAGCCTAGAATAATGAAGGCGTAGGTGCGTTGCGGTTGCGGTAGGCCGTCCTCATCTGGGTAAGCCGGTGCATAAGTGCGGACGACGGACATGAGACTCCTGGCAAAACATGGACTTGCCCGTCTTCGTCCACACGCGGTCCCGCGGAAGACGAAAGGGCTTCAGTGAGCGACAATGGGGTCGGCACCAGTCAGGCGGCCGCCTTGGGTTTCTTTTTCTGGCTGGGCCTCGTCCGAGGCGGCGGAATCGCGCATTTCCGCCTGGCGCCATTGCCGGACGAGGCGCTGGCCGTTCTGATAGACGTGCTCGCGCATCAAATATTCGGCGCGAGATTGCTGCCCACGCCATATGGCGTCGAGAATGTCGGCATGGGACTGGTGATTGCGCAGCAGCGTCTCCTGATCCATCCAGTGGTATCGTATCTCCTTGAGCACCGGAATATCGCGGAGGCGCAGCACGACTGCCTCAAGATGCGGGCTATCGGCGGCGCTGATGATCTGGCTGTGAAACGCCTCGTTGCAGACTTGCCATTCCCGGATCGTCTCGTTTGACCACTTCCCCTGGTCAAGAAGCTGCTTGGATTTGGCCATGACCAGATGCAGCCGCGACAGGCGTTCCTCGCCCAGCCCATTCTGGG
Organism: uncultured Alphaproteobacteria bacterium; assembly: GCA_963717095.1. Taxonomy (GTDB): domain Bacteria; phylum Pseudomonadota; class Alphaproteobacteria; order Rhizobiales; family Devosiaceae; genus Devosia. Next base: position 9,439 of record CAVQVF010000005.1, on the reverse strand, counting down.
CTGCCAGACGCGCTGCCAACCCGGTGATGGTGGCGCGCATCTCGTAGATGGCGTCGATGTCCTTGGCGGTGAAGGTGCGTACGACAAAGCCGCTATTAGGAGTGTATTGCAGCAGGCCTTCGGTCGCGAGGATGGAGAGCGCTGCACGCACCGGCGTGCGGGACACCTTGAGCGTCTCTGCCAGATCGTTCTCGTTGAGGTGCATTCCGCCGCCATATGCCCCCTCCAGAATACCCTCCCGAATCTGTCTCAAGATATCCTGGCTGATCGTGCTCATGGGTTTCCTCCGTCCTTCATTGACATCATGCTCCTCATGTCTTTGTCCGCGTCCGCAAGTCAGTGACAATCCTTGCAGGCCCAGGATCGCCTGTTGGGGGCATTTGATACGCCCCTACTTATCAGGCTCTGCCTCGTCGTCGCACGGGTTCATTGTCGCCTTGGACAGGCACCCGTCTCTCGGTTTTCCGGCACACTGCTATCAGGGGCCGGTATTTGCTGTTGGCTGTGGGACGACAAAGACCGGCGCAGGCGCATCGAACTTGGATGCCACGCGCGTGACGGCAAGGCCGGCGGCCGTGATCTTATCCATCGCCTCCGCCATCGCCGTCATATCGTCCGGCCCCAGCCTGGAAAAGCTGTACCGCTTGACGAAGGCGCGGGCGTCGTCCTCCGTGAATTTTGGAGTGTTGGTCATTGCGATTTCCTCGATCTCAGGGTCTCAAAGGGTTGGGCGGCGCTCATGCCAGGAACGAGCCCGCTCGTAGCTCCTGCCGACGCGCAAGACAGTCGCCTCGTCAAAGTACCGGCCGACGATCTGCGCGCTGGTCGGTAGGCCTTCCGCATCAAAGCCGGTCCGGGTGGCAAGAGCCGGATGCCCGGAGATATTGAATGCGGTGGTGACGCTGTCCGTCATGAAGCGCCGCACCCGGTCGGGATCGGAAAATGGGGGGGCGGTATGATGCGCACCCGGCAGCACGATCGCATCGTATGAGGCGACCACCCCGTCCACGGCCTTGGCAAGCTCGGAACGCCGCCGTTGCGCGGCCAGATAGTCGACGGCGCGGGCCGCCGAGCCGGCCATGATCGCCTCGCGCAGTTCGCGGCCCATGAGGTCGGCATGGTCGCGGAAATCTGCCTCATGCACGCAGGCGCGTTCGCTGCCACTGAGCAGGGCAGTCAGTTCGCGATAACTGGCGGGTGGGGCGGGCAATTGGGTCTCGACGACCCGCGCGCCGCCTTTAGCAAGCGCCGAAATGAGGTCTTCCAGCCCCTCCTGCACCGCCGGATCGGAGGCAATGCCGTCGCCGACATCCCGGATTACGCCGATAACCAGTCCCTGGCACCCGCTTTCGAGATCGCGGCTATAGTCCGGCACGTCGACCTTGACGGTCGCCGGATCGCGTGGATCAAAGCCTGCGATCGCCTGCATCACGATGGCGCAGTCTTCGATGGTCCAGGCCAGCGGGCCGGGAACATCGAGCGACCAGGAGTTGGGCAGGATGCCATAGCGGCTGACCAGACCATAGGTTGGCTTCAGTCCCTGCAGGCCGCAGGCGGCAGCTGGAGCGCGAATGGAGCCGCCGGTGTCCGAGCCGAGGGAGAACAGGGCTGTGCCTGCGGCAACGGACGCACCCGATCCGGTCGAGGAGCCGCCGGTGAAATACTCCTCCTTCCAGGGATTACGCGAATGGGGGAACGCAGCGTCATGATAGACCTGTCCCAGGCCGGTTCCGTATTCCCAGGTGTTGAGCTTGCCCACCAGGATCGCGCCGGCGGCATTGAGCCGTTCGATGATCGCGGCGTCGAAATCGGGCACATGGTCGAGCAGCACGCGCGAATTGGCCGATGTGCGCAGGGACTTGGTGAAATAATTGTCCTTGGCGCCATAGGGAATGCCATGCAGCGGCCCCAGCCACCGTCCGGCCGCGATCTCGTCCTCGGCTTTTCTGGCCTTGGCGCGGGCGCCTTCGACGTCCAGCAGCAGATAGGACTTGATCCGCTCGTCCACCGCTTCGATGCGCTTGAGCACGGCTTCCAGGAGGTCGACCGGCGAGAGCTGGCGAGCGCGGATCAACCGGCTGGCGTCGCCGATCGATAGGTTGTGAATATCGCTTGCCGGCATTGTCATCGGCCAGTTCCTTTTGCATGAAGGTCGAGGGGGGCCCGGATGCAGCGAACGTGCTGGCCGGGCGAAACTTCCCGGAGGTCCGGCAGGCGCTCGGTGCAGGCCGCAATAGCCGCAAAGCACCGCGGGTTGAAGCTGCAGCCGGGGGGCAACTGCGTCGGGTTGGGCGGGGCACCGGGAATGGAATCCAGCCGGTGACCGGTGGCCTCGGGGGTGACCACCGAATGCAGCAGTCCGATGGTATAGGGATGCTGGGGGGCGGCGATGATCCGGTCCACCGGCCCCTCCTCGACGAAGCGTCCCGCATACATGACCGCGATGCGATCGGCGATCTCGCAGGCGACACCGATGTCGTGGGTGACGAAGATGGTGGCCATCCCCAATTCGGACTGCAATTCGCGCAGCAGGAGCAATACCTGGATTTGTACCGTTGCATCGAGCGCGGTCGTCGGCTCGTCGGCGATCAGCAGCTTGGGCCGGCACGAGAGGGCAAGCGCGATCATGGCGCGCTGGCGCAAGCCGCCCGAGAGTTCATGCGGATAAGCGTCGAGCCGGCGCGCCGCGGAAGGAATCTGGACGAGTTCGAGCAGATCGAGGGCGCGCTTTCTTGCATCCTTCCAGGAAATGCCCTCATGCAGCCGCACCGTCTCGGCGATCTGGTAGCCGATTGTGAAGGTCGGATCGAACGCCGTTGCCGGCTCCTGAAAGATCATCGAGATCAGCGGTCCGCGGATGGTGTGCAGCTGCCGCGGCTTCAGCGCCAGGATGTCAATGCCTCCGACATTGACCTTGCCGCCGATCCGCGCCCCGTCTGGCAAGAGCCGCATCAGCGCCCGCACCGTCATGCTCTTGCCCGAGCCGGATTCGCCCAGCAGGCAGAGGACCTCGCCCGCCTTAAGGGAAAAGCTCAGCCCATTGAGCACGGGCACGTCAACATCGGGCGTGCGGATGTGCACCTCCAGGTCGCGAACGTCGACGAAAGGAGCAGGTGCCGCGGTTGCGGGCTCGGTTCCACGGACTTTCAGGGCAGCTTGCTGGGTCATCGTCATCTCAATTGGGTAACGGTGCTAAGGAATGACCGGAGCCAGGCGTAGTCGCATGGCAGGCCGCGGCGTGGCTGCCATGGGCCGTCAGCGGCGGTTCACGCTCGGCACAGATGGCCTCGGCGATATTGCAGCGCGTGCGGAAGCGGCAGCCGCTTGGCGGATTGATCGGACTGGGGGGATCGCCGGTAAGCGGCGCCGATGTGCGGCGGCGCTGGGGGTCCATCGAGGGACGGGACGACAACAGCCCCTTGGTATAGGGATGCTTGGGCCGTTCGTAGATATCGACGACATCGCCGATCTCGACGACCTTGCCCAGATACATCACCATCACCCTGTCGCTGATGTAGCGGACGACGTTGAGGTCGTGCGAGATGAACACATAGGTCAGGCCCAATTCCTGCTTGAGGTCCTGCAGCAGGTTCAGCACCTGTGCCTCGACGGATTTGTCGAGTGCCGACACGGCCTCGTCGAGGATCAGAAGGCGTGGATTCATGGCCAGCGCGCGGGCAATGTTGACGCGCTGGCGCTGTCCGCCCGACAGCTCGTGGGGCATGCGTTGTGCGAAGTTCTCCGGCGACAGCCCCACCCGGCGCAAGATGTCATGGGCTGCCTGGCGTGCCTTTTCCTTGGCCACGCCGTTGGCGCGCGGCCCGAACATGATGGTTTCTTCCAAGGTCATGCGAGGATTGAGCGAGGCGTAGCTGTCCTGGAACACCATCTGCACGCTGTGGCGCAGATCCTTGACCGACAGGCCATTGATTTTGCCGACTTCCTCGCCATCGACGATGACAGCCCCGGTATCGGGTTCAATCAGTCGCATCAGCAGACGCGCGGTGGTCGACTTGCCGCAGCCCGATTCCCCGACCACGCCCAGCGTCTTGTTCTTTGCGACCTCGAAACTGATGTCGTCGACGGCATGCACGACAGCACGCTTCTCGCCGACCCCACCATCGAGCACGAAATGCCTGCGTAGACCTTCCACGGTCAACATCGGCTGCAGTGGCCCGCCGACGTCGCGCTTGTCAGCCACGGGCTTTTTAAAGAATAGCATCGCCCTACCCCTTTACGTTCATGGTGCCGCGTATGCTGTCGCTCAGCAGGTTCAGGCAGACCGAGGTGATGAAGATCATGACGCCCGGCAGCACTGAGTTGAGCGGCGCGACATAGACGGACTGACGCAAGCTGCTCAGCATCATTCCCCACTCGGCTTCGGGCAGGCTCACACCCAGCCCGAGAAAACTCAGGCCGGAGGCGATGATGATCGAGACGCTGACCAGGCTCGAGGCAAAGACCAGGATCGGACCGGCAACGTTGCGCAGCACATGATGGAACAAGATCATGTGAGCACGCGCGCCCGACGCCCGCGCTGCCTCGACGAAATCCTGGGTCTTGACCTGGATCGTCACGCTTTCAGCAATGCGCGCTATCGAAGGCGTGAAGACAAAGCATAGTGCGATCAGTCCGTTGCTGACCCCTCCGCCCAATGAGCCTGCGATGGCGACGGCGAGCAGCACGGATGGAAAGGCGTAAAAGACGTCCATAGTGCGCATGATGGCCGCATTGACCCACCCACCGGCGTACCCGGCGATGATGCCGAGCAGGCCACCGACGAGGGTCGCGACCACGACCGGCGTCAGCCCCATGAACAGCGACAACCGTGCGCCGTACATCAGTCTGGACAGCATGTCGCGACCCAGCTCGTCTGTGCCAAGGATGTGGCCGGGCGTGCCCGGGGGCTTGAGCCGGCTGGCCATGCTGGTGTCGTAGGGATCGGCGGGGGCGATCCAGGGCGCGAAGATCGCCACGAGCACGATAATGGCCAGCACCGTGGCGCAGATCATGGTGACGACGTCACGTCGCGCCAGCTTTCCAAGCTTGGCCAAGAAGCCCCTGTTGGAGCCTGTGTACTTGGGCGTCGTGGCAACGGGTATCGAGATGGTATCGGTCATGACTCAGCCTCCGCGGCGGGCGCTTTTGACGCGCGGGTCGAAAAGCATCTGCAGGATGTCGACGATGAGGTTGGCGAGGATGAAGAACATGGCGAGCACCAGCACCGTGGCCTGCATCACGGGCAGATCGCGCATGAAGATCGCCGAATTGAGCAGGAAGCCGGTACCGGGCCAGGCAAACACGGTTTCGACGAGAATGGAGCCACCCAGCAGGTTGGCCATCTGCAAGCCGATAACGGCGAGCGCCGGCCCGGCGGCATTTTTCGCCACATGCAGAAAGAGCCGCCAGCTCGATAATCCCTTGGCGGCCAAAGCCTGAACGAACTCCTGCTGCAAGGTCTCGACCACGGTCGAACGAACCGATCGAGCGATAATGCCCGCCGGCACCGTAGCAAGCGTCAACATCGGCATGATCATGTGCTGGAATTGAACCCAGAGCGCGCTACCTGGTTCGGCCCGTCCGGATGCGGGGAACAGGTGGAGTTGCACCGACAGGACAACCACCATCACCATGGCCAGCCAGTATTGCGGGATCGACATCCCGGCGATGCCGATCGCGCTGATGGCGCGATCGGCGAGGGTGCCATTGCGGTAGGCAGCAAGGGTGCCGAGCAGGATGCCGAAGAATGCTGCCAGCACAATGCCACCCGCGGCAAGCGACAGCGTATTGTACATCGCCGGGAGCACCTCGAAGATGACCGGTCGCCCGGTCGAGATCGAGATGCCGAAATCTCCCCTTAATACCCGCCCCAACCACATCAGATACTGGATGGGCAGGGGCTGATCGAAGCCGTAGGCAGCCCGGATCTGGGCCACCACTTCGGGCGGCGCATCATCGGGGATGACGGCGCTGGCCGCGTCCCCTGGTGCCATTTGCGCCAGGATGAAGCAGATGAGGGTCACGCCGAGGCTGATCGGCACGACATAGAGAAATCTATTGACGATGAACCTCAGCATGGGATCAGACCACCTCGATGCCGGTAAGGTCGGTGTACCAACTCTGCGGCGGCAGGAAGTTCTTCACCCTGGGGTTCATGGCGCGCGGGTTCATGTCATGGACGACCCACAACCACATCGCCTGGTTCACCATGTATTCGTGCAGGTTGGCCAAGGCTTCGTTCTGGGCTTCGGGCGTAAAGGCGGCAACAATCTGCTCACACAGGGCGTCTGCAGTGGGGTCGTTGTAGAGGCCCCAATTGTTGCCGTTTGGCACGATGCGCTTGGACCAGGTGACGCTCAAAAATCCGAAGTCCGGGTCCTGGATTGACCAGCTGTTGTTGAGCCCATAGGTGCCCGCATTGGACTCGCTACCCGCGCCCTCGGCCCGACGAGCCCGCAGGGCTTCCCAATCCACCACTTCGACCTTGACCTGGAAACCGACGCTGTTGAGGTTTTCCTGGACATATTCCGACATCGGGATCGGCTGCATCTGCCCTGAACCGGCCTGCGAGGTCAAAAGCTTGATCACGCAAGGCTTGTCGGGGCCATAGCCGGCCTCGGCCAAAAGGGCCCGCGCCTGATCGGGATCGTAGACGATGTCGAATTCGGGCTTGCCGAACCACGGGCTGGAGACGTCGACCATGCCCTTGGCCGGCTTGGCGAGGCCGCCCAAGAAGCTGGCGATGCCTTCACGGTCGATCGCCAGATTGGCTGCCTTGCGCACCTTGATATCGAGAAAAGGCGAATCCTCGGCATAGCTCAGCCAGAATGGCCAGACATGGGGATAGACCTTGCTATAGATGTCCATGCCCTGTGAGGTCAGTTGCGGCACCGCATCAGGCGGGGGGGCCTCTACCCAGTCGACCTGGTCGGAAAGCAGTGCGGCGACGCGCGTCGTAGCATCGGGCATGGCAAACAGGGTCAGGCGGTCGACCTTAGGGACGCGTTTGGGATCCCAATAGTCAGCATTCCTGACCAGATCGGCTCGCTCGCGCGGCACGAAGCTGACCAGCTTGAATGGGCCGGTGCCCGAAGGATTGTTGGCGAAGGCGTTCCAGTCGCCCCCCAAGGCCTCCCAGTGCGCCGGCGAGGAGTAGTAGATGGCCGAGATGCGGTAGTAGAACATCGAGTCCGGCTGTTCAGTGGTAATCTCGACGGTGTAGTCGTCCACTTTCCGGTAGGTCGATCCGTTCAGCCGCGAAGCTCCCTGGTTGGCCTGCGCCTGGTCGAACTGTGGTGCGTCCTGCTTCATCAGCTTGTCGAAGTTCCAGATTACCGCATCGGCATTGAACTCCGAGCCATCGTGGAACTTGACGCCGCGGCGCAGATTGAAGGTCCAGATTGTGCTGGTCGCTTCATCGATCGAATAGCTTTCCGCAAGGCCCGGCACGAGCTGAGCGGGCGTTTCGTTCTGCGAAAGGTCCCACTGCAGCAGCGAGTCGTAGACCGTCAGGGAAATGAAGCGCAGTCCTTCGGCGCCCTGCGTCGCCTGGCCGGTGGTCAGCGGAATATCGCTCAGGGTCGTCGCAATCCGCAACACCGATCCGCCCTCCTGGGCAAACGCGGTGAAGGGCGCACCGGCGAGTCCCGGCAGCAGTGCCGTCGCGGTAGTGGTTTTGAGGAAGGTACGTCTATCCATGGTTCACTCCAGTGGTTGATGCTCCCATACCGGTGCGGTTGGTCCGCACTCCTGCGCTCCTGGCCTGCGATCGCGGCGTCTCGTGCGCTTATGGCCTCTGTGGTCAGAAGGTCAGTATGGGTTTCGGTGCTGCGGGGAAGAGACCGTGCTTGACGAGAAACTCGATCATGAAGCGGTCGAAGAGCCAGGGCTGCTCGAGCTGACAGGCGTGACCGGCGCCGGCCAGCACCTTGAGTTCACATCCGGGGACCCGAGCCTTGAGGGCGAAGGCCCGCTCGTGGGCGCTGTCCTCGCTGCCGGTGAGAATGATCATCGGGCAGGCGATCTTGGAGTGATGGTCTTCGTCGTCGGGCTTGGCCAGGGCTTCGAACTGGTAGAGAATGGTCTGCAGGTCCGCGTGGTCGTTCCGCTCCTGGAACAGGTTGGCAAACCAATGGGCAAGCGGCGTCGGCCGGAAGGCGGGGCTCATGTCCTGGAACGTGTAGTCCCAGCGGAAGTCAATGCCATCGGCCGTGTACTGCTTGATGCGGCGTGCGGCAAATTCCTTCACGGGGCTGTAGCCAGTGCCGCAGACGACCATAGCCTTGGTCTTCTCGGGCCGGATGTGGTGCATGTAGGGCACCAGCGATGAGCCGACCGAACAGCCAACCAGAATGACGTCTTCGCCCGGATAGGCATCATCGATTGCTTCCCAGCAACCCTGCGCCATGTCCGCCATGCTCAGGCCTTTCTCCGCCGTCGGAGACCGGCCATAGCCTGGAATGTCGATCGCTATGCAGCGAAACCAGGTGGAGAAATGCGTCATCTGGAACATCCAGCACGACTGGTCCATCGGGTTTGGATGCACGAAGGCAATGACTGGACCAGTCCTGCCCATTTTTTCGTAATACAAGGGTCCGTTGATATTCTCTGCCACGTCGTTCTCCAGTTGTCCGATTGCTTCAATTTCGCCGACGGAGGGCCACCGAGGATTGGATGGCCAACTCGATTGGCGCCGGAGGGAACACTGAGCGCCCTCCTAACACCTGTAGGTACGGCGATAGATCATCTGCCAATTTGCATTTCATTCGCCGCCTGAGACAAAGTTGTATGCAAAAGACAAATGCAAACGCTGTGCCAGCCTGAGGTCAGGGCTGCGTGTCAGGCGCGGGAATCGACCAAACCATTGATTAAAAATCCATTTTTTGACCGACCCAGCCACCAGGTTTCTCTGGACAGACCAAAGACAAGGGCGGTCAAACGCGGCAATATGCCTGATTATTAGGCTATGCTAGGATTTTGCCTATTATTTAATCCATATAGCGGAGATTCTTCCGCCTTACCGTCTATCCCAGACTAAATGCCATTGGTCTATTTGCGGGCAGCAACCTGTCGGCCAGTTGGATACAATCCGGGCGCGCCCTTAGATAATGGTGCCTAGAGTGCCCCGCGACAGCCGTCACGCAGGTACGCTATTGCGCCTACGTCCGCTCAAGCTGTCTGCTTTTATGTAGCATTTGACGAGAACGGACAGTCTGCTTTCGCCCCCCCCCCCCAAACCTGCCATACGCGTCGCCGGGAAGCTGCTGGACTCGTTCAGGATTGTGCCGACGGTGGTGCGAAAGCCGTGGACCGTATGTTGGTCATGGGCAAAGCCCATCCGTCGCAATGCACGCGCGCAAGGGCGGCCGAAATGCTTGCGTTTCTAATGATTTTTGAAGGTTGTTGGACGACGCTGGACGGGTCGCTGGAGCGGGTGAAG
>CAVQVF010000004.1:0-114277 GCA_963717095.1 uncultured Alphaproteobacteria bacterium | reverse complement strand
CAGCGCGGCCGAGGGCGTTTCCAACACATTCCGGGCGCTCGGACGGGTATTCATCGATCTGCGCCAGGGTTTTGGTGGCAATGGCGCCAATTTGTCGGCGCTGGGCGATATCGCCTTTGGCTTGCTGATCGTTGCGGCGGCATTGATCGGCAGTTTCCTGGGGCTGCGGGTCATCGTGATCTGGCTGCAGCGGCGGATCGCGGCCCGCGTGGCGGGTAAACGCTGGTATCTGCGGTTGGCTGGCGCGCTGGGCGCAGCGGCGATCGATACCGGATCGGTCGTGCTGGCCTGGGCGCTGGGCAATATTTTGGCATTGAGCGTTGCCGGCACGCCGGGCAGCATGGGGATCAACCAGTCGCTGCTGCTCAATGCGTTCCTCTTGGTGGAACTGAGCAAGATGGTGTTGCGCGCCCTGTTGCAGCCGCGCTTCGAGGCGCTGCGGCTGCTGCCGGTGGGGGATGATAATGCAGCTTATTGGACATTCTGGCTGGGGCGGATCGTGTCGCTGCTGGGTTATACCTTCATGTTCGTCTCTCCGGTGATCGCCGCCAATCTGTCGGGCGGCGTGGCGGCGGCGGTGCAGGTATTGGTGATGGCGACGGCCGTGACTATTGGCGTGGTCATCGTGCTGCAGTGCCGGGACGGCGTGCGCGCCTGGCTGGGGCGAATGGCGGAAAAGCGCAATAATGACGGAGCCGGCCAGGTCCTGCTGCTGGTCGGCAGGATTTGGCATGTGGTGGCCGTGGTCTATCTGGTGACGCTATTGATCGTGTGGTTCGCCAATCCGGACCGGGCGCTGCCCTTCATGTTGGGAGCGACGGTGCAGACGGCAATCGCCGTGCTGGTGGGCGTGCTGGTGGTGATGTTCATCACGCGCTTCGTCGATGCGGGGCTGCACCTACCCGAGGACATCCGTACCAAGCTGCCGCTTTTGGAGAAGCGGCTGCATGCCTTCGTGCCGCGGGTGATGGGCATCGTGCGGTTGATCGTCATCGCCGGCGTGGTGCTGGCAATTGCGCAGGCCTGGGCGCTGTTCGATTTCGTCGGCTGGATTTCCAGCGATGGCGGCCAACAGGTGGCGGTCTCGGTGATTTCGGCGGCGCTGATCGTTCTCGTGTGTATCCTGTTGCATGTGGCGGTAGCATCCTGGGTGGAATATCGGCTCAACGACCATGTCGGGGTGGCAGCGACCAATCGCGAGAAGACGCTGCTCAACCTGTTCAAGAACGCTTTCACCATCGCCTTGGTGGTGTTCGGGCTGATGCTGGCTCTGGCGCAGATCGGGGTCAATATCGCGCCGCTTCTGGCCGGTGCCGGAGTGCTCGGCCTGGCGATCGGTTTCGGCGCGCAAAAGCTGGTGCAGGACATCATTACCGGCATCTTCATCCAGTTCGAGAATGTGATGAACGAGGGGGACGTGGTGGAGGCAGCGGGCAAATCGGGCGTGGTGGAAAAGCTCACCATCCGCTCGGTGACCATCCGCGACATGAGCGGCACTGTGCATCTGATCCCGTTTTCCTCGGTCGACCAGGTCAGCAATATGGTGCGCGGTTTTTCGTTCTATGTGGCGGAGACCGAGGTGGCCTATGACAGCGATATCGAGATGGTCAAACAGGCGCTGCGCGATGCCTTCACCATGGTGATGGAGAGCGAGCATAAGGATGTCATTCTCGATGAGCTGGACCTGCAGGGGCTGATCGCCATCACGCCGGCATCGATGACGCTGCGGGCGCGGATCAAGACCATTGCCGGCAAGCAATGGGGGGCAGGGCGCTATTTCAGTGAATTGGTGATGCGCCTGTTTGCCGAGCGGGGCATTCAGGTGCCGACGCCGCGTGTGCAATATATGGAAGGGCCGAGCAATGGCGCGCGTGGCTTACCGCCGGCGGAATAGTCGGTTGGATGGCGGGTAGATACCCCCACCCCTGTCCCCTCCCCACAAGGGGGAGGGAGACAATCCCAATCAGCCTTCGTACCGCACCCTCGGAGCAAGCGGCTCCTTGGTCTCCCTTCCCCTTGTGGGGAGGGGACAGGGGTGGGGGTGTGGCGAGCACCGACTTCGGCGTGACGTGCAACGCTGTTGTGATCGCCAATCCGCGTTGCCTTAAGGCGATCTTAATTTGATGGGTTAAAATAGGGATACGCGCGGTTGCGGCACAGCTGGCGCGTGCGCTGGCGGGGTTTGGCCGGCGGTCGTGACTGAAGTTCAAGCGTATCACGAGGCCCAATATGGCGCACAAGACCGGCAAGCGCTTCGGCCTTGCGAGATATTTTCCGGCAATTGCCCTGGCGGGGCTGATGAGCCTGGGCGCGGTTGGCGCGCCCCTGGCCAACAGCGCCGAATTCGTGCGTTCGCTGTGGCCGCAGGCCGAGCAGCGCGGCGTCAGCCGGCAGGCGTTCGAGGCCGCTTTTGCGGGGTATAGCCTGATCCCCAAAGTGCTGGAGCTGACCAAGAAGCAACCCGAATTTTCCCAGACCGTGGCGCAATATATCGCCAAGCGGGTCACCGACGGGCAGGCGCAAAAGGGCCGCGCCATGCGCAGCGAATGGAACCAGACGCTGACCGGATCGGCGCAGCGCTGGGGCGTACAGCCGGAAATCGTGCTGGCGATCTGGGGCATGGAAACCAATTTCGGCGGCTTCATGGGTGGCGAAAACACCATCTATGCGCTGGCGAGCCTGACCGAGGGCGGCTATCGGCCGGATTATTTCCGCGATGAATTGCTGACCGCCTTGCGCATCGTCTCCGATGGGCATGTGGCCCCGCGCGATATGGTCGGCTCCTGGGCGGGGGCGATGGGGCATACCCAGTTCATGCCATCGAGCTTCATGCGCTATGCGGTCGATTATAATGGTGACGGGCGCAAGGATATCTGGAATTCGGTGCAGGATGCCTTGGGATCGACCGCCAATTATCTGCACTCATTCGATTGGCAGCCGGGGCAAACCTGGGGCTATGAGGTGCATTTGCCGCATGGTTTCGACTATGAGGCGGCGCGGCAATTGGGCCATGCCCAGATTGGGCAATGGCAGCAATTGGGAATTACCCGCAGCAATGGCAAGCCGTTTCCGCGCGGCAGCGACGTGGCGCGGCTTTATATGCCGGCAGGCGCCAGCGGGCCCACTTTCCTGCTGCTGCCCAATTTCGATGTGATCAAGCGCTACAATAATTCGGACAGCTATGCGCTGGCCGTCGGGCATCTGGCGGATCGGATCATCGGCGGCGGCGATTTTATCTCCGCCTGGCCGGCCAATGATTACGCGCTCAATTCCAGCCAGAAAAAGGATTTGCAGTCCCTGCTCAACCGGCACGGTTTCAATGTCGGCACGCCCGACGGGGCGATCGGTCCCAAGACGCGGGCGGCGGTGATTGCCTATCAACGGCAGGCGGGCCTGCCAGCCGATGGCTTCGTATCGGGGCGGCTGCTGGATCGGCTCAAGAATTAACCTTGCGTTAACCCTATGGGGGCACCCTGAAGGGGCTTAAGTAGAGGGCAGGCATGGCTTCGGGTAATTGAAGCGCCTGCCCTCGCCCATCCGGTACATCGATATTTCCGCCAGGGTGGGCTGCAAATGGCGGCCTTGTGCGCGTCGGTGCTCACGTACTGATGTACGCTCCGCTCCGATGCTCCCAGCCCACCATTTTCGCCCCACCCCGACGAAAATCTCGACGCACCGCTCGGGGCCACAAAAAGCTCGGCTTTGCCCCGCAATAGACCCCCACAATTCTCAAAATTGAATCGTACCGTCCATGTTCAGACTGTCCTCGCCTGTCCGCTACGTCGTCCTTGCCCTGCTCGCATTCCTGTCGTTGCAGGCGCCGGCCTATGCGCTTTCGATCATGGACCCGTTCAATCTGCCGGCGGCGATGGATGGGGGCACCAGCAAGGTGGGCGATGGGATCGCCTATGCGGATGGGCCGCGCCACAAGCTGGATGTCTATGCGCCCGAGCAGCGCGGGGCACCGGCGCCGGTGGTGTTTTTCATCTATGGCGGCGGCTGGAACCGGGGCGAGCGCGCCGACTACCAGTTTGTCGGGCGGGCGCTGGCGGCGCGCGGTTTCGTCGCGGTCATCGCCGATTACCGGCTGGTGCCCGAAGTGCATTACCCCGAATTTCTCGAAGACAATGCCAATGCGCTCAAATGGGTGCAGGACAATATTGCGGACTATGGCGGCGATCCGAGCCGGCTGTTCCTGGCCGGGCATTCGGCGGGGGCCTATAATGCGGTGATGCTGGCGCTCGATCCGTCCTTCCTTAAGGAATATGGCGTGACCATGCAGATCCGCGCAGTGGCGGGCCTGTCGGGCCCCTATGATTTTTACCCGTTTGAATATGGCGAGGTGCGCGATGCCTTCGGCGGGGCGGGGAACCCCGAGGGGACGCAGCCGATCAACCTCGTCACCTCCGACGCGCCGCCGATGTATCTGGCGACGGGAACGGGCGATCCGATCGTGCGGATGCAGAATACCGAGCATCTGGCGCGGGCGCTGCAGGCGCGCGGCGTCTGGGTGACGACCAAGTTCTACGAGGGGTTTGGCCATATGGAGGTGGCGCTGGCGCTGGGCTCGATGTGGCGCTGGCGTGCGCCGGTGCTCGACGACATGACGCTGTTTTTCAACCAGTTCGGGGCCTTCCCCAGCGGGGTGCCTTATCTGGCCGTGGTGCCCGAGCCGCCCGCCGAAGTCATCGAGCCGATGGACGATATCATCGCCCAGATGGATGCGATGTTCCAACCCGTCGCCAAGTGATGCAAGGCCGGGGGGAATCGCGTTAGCCTCCGGCCCATGAGTGACCATTTGCGATTTGCGGGGACTGATCCCGAAACCCAGCGGCGGGCGCTGGACGATATCGTGCGCAGCCAATCCGTGCTGATGGCGGTGCTGGAAGGGTTGCGCGACATGGCGCTGCCCGATGCCTGGCTGGTATCGGGCGCGATCTATAATGCGGTGTGGAACCTTCTGACGGATCGACCGGGGCTGACGGGCGTCAAGGATATCGACCTGATCTATTTCGATGGCGCCGATCTGTCCTATGAGGCCGAAGACCGCGTCATCAAGGCGGCTGAGATGCGGTTTGCCGATCTGCCGCTGCCGGTCGAAGTGCGCAACCAGGCGCGCGTGCATCTGTGGTTTCCCGAAAAATTCGGGATCGTGGTGACGCCGCTGACCCATTCGCGGCAGGCTTTGCTGCGCTATGCGTCGCGCACCCATGCCGTGGCGGTGCGGCTGGAAGCCGATGGCGCGCTAACCATCGACGCGCCGTTCGGGCTGGACGATCTGTTCGCGTTCCGCATCACGCCGAACACGGCGCTGAATAATCGGGCAGCCCACGAGGCCAAGGGCGCGCGCGCCAAATCGGTCTGGCCGGAAATCACCGTGGTGCCGTGGCCGGTGGTCTAGGCCCAATCGACATTCAGTTTTGCGGTGAATTTTGGGAGCCCGGATCTGCCCCCTCCCCCTTGAGGGGAGGGATGGGGTGGGGGTTCTGGGTTTTCAATGAAGCCCATACCTCCGGATGAGCCCTTGATAGTTCAGAACCCCCACCCCATCCCTCCCCTCAAGGGGGAGGGAGGCAGATCGCGGCTCTCAATGCCCAGTGGTAAATTGAATGGCGACCCGCTCTAGGCCGGCTCGAACTCGACTGACTCGGCCGAACGGGTGGATGGGCCGTGATAGACGGCTTCGATGTTGTTGCCGTCGGGATCGAGGATGAACGCGGCGTAATAGCCGGGATGATAGGGCCGTTCGCCCGGAGCGCCATTGTCGGTGCCGCCAGCGGCGAGGGCGGCTTTATAGAAAGCATCGACCATGGCGCGGTCCCTGGCCTGGAAGGCCAGGTGGATATGGGTGGGCGGGGTGTTGGCGTCGGTGGTCGAGACGAACAGTTCGTCGACGTAGAAAAACTCGTCGCCGGGGGCTTCGATATCCAGACCCAGCACGGCGAGAGCGCCTTGGTAGAAGCGCTTGCTGGCGGCCAGATCTTTGGCGCGCAGATGCACATGATCGATCAGGCGGCCCCGGTGAAAAGTCATGGCTGGTCTCCTTGAGCAATGCTGATCAATAACGCGGCAGGGTCAGTGTGGTTCAGGCGGGGTATGAGCTAAGCAAGCCCCCTCCCTGGCCCTCCCCGCAAGGGGGAGGGTGACTCCGGCGTATTTGGCTAAATTTTGCCCATCCACAACACTCACCCTCCCCCTTGCAGGGAGGGCCAGGGAGGGGGGCGGCCAAACCCGGTGTTTATTCGGCTTCGTCAGCCGAAGCGGAATTGAGCTGGCCGTATTTTTCCGCGCCGATCTTGGAGAGCAGGTCGAGCTGGGTTTCGAGGAAGTCGATATGGCCTTCCTCGTCGGTCAGCAACGCTTCGAACAGGTTCTTGGAAACATAATCGCCAAGCTGTTCGCACAGTTCGCGGCTGGCCTTATAGGCGGCGCGGGCGTCGTATTCGCCTGCGAGATCGGCTTCGAGCACTTCCTTGATGGTCTGGCCGATTCGCAGGGGCGCGACGCGCTGCAGGTTGGGATGGCCTTCAAGAAAGATGATGCGCTCGATCAGGCGATCGGCGTGGTGCATTTCTTCAATGGATTCAGCGCGTTCCTTGGCGGCCAGCTTCTTATAGCCCCAATCGTCGAGCAGACGAAAATGGACCCAGTACTGGTTGACTGCGCCGAGTTCGAGAAAGAGGGCCTCGTTAAGCCGCTCGATGACTTGTGCTTCGCCTTTCACGACGATCTCCACTCCGTTGCTGCTTCAGCTTGGCCAGACGGGTTTGCAGCTCGACAAGCTCTCCCGGCGTGCACGCCTGCTGGAGGTGGTAGTTTTCGGTGACGCGAACGATAATGTCCACCACATTTGGCACGCAGCCGCTGCATTTGGCGCGGCGGGCCAGCTCACGATAGACCTTGGCGGGCACCACCAACTGCCAGGGATCTTCCTCAAGCAGCGCCAGGACAATGTCCTCGATCGCTTTGGAGGTGATCATATTGCACTGGCAAACGAGCATGGCGCCGGGGTGGATCCAGGGGGACTAAACAAGCACGGCGCATAAAACTGCGCGCATACATGAATGTCAATGTCAGATATTGTCGCGCCGCTCACGATCGGCGGCGCGGTTAAGGCAAGGGAAAGGCGGAACACACCTAAGTGCATTGCGGGGTGGGGAAATCCGCTTTAGGCCGCTCGCCGTCTCCCGCCGCGAGTGCCGCATGCCTCTCTCCCTGCTTGCCATTGCCAATACATTGCTGCCCAAGGATCGCGGTTCGGCCAAGGTGGCGCGCGACGTGCCTTATGGGCCCAGGCCGCGGCAAAAGCTGGATATCTACGCGCCCAAGGGGCGGGGGCCGTGGCCGGTGGTGATGTTCATCTATGGCGGGTCGTGGAGCGACGGGACGCGGCACAACTACGATTTCGCCGGCCGCGCCCTGGCGGCGCAGGGTTTTGTCACCGTGATCGCCGATTACCGGCTGATCCCCGAGGTGGAATATCCGGGGTTTCTGCAAGATTGCGCCACCGCCTTTGCCTGGGTGGCCGACAATATCGCCCACTATGGCGGCGACGCGCAGCGCATGGCGCTGATGGGGCATTCGGCGGGCGCCTATAATGCGGTGATGCTGGCGCTGGACCCAGTCTATCTTCGGGCGCGTGGATTGCTGCACCGGGTCAAGGCGGTAGTGGGATTGTCCGGACCTTATGATTTCCTGCCGTTCGACGGGCCGATTTCGCTGCGGGTGTTCGGCGCGGTGCGAATGCCGGAGAAAACGCAGCCGATCCATTTGGTGGCGGCGGATGCACCGCCGATGCTGCTGGCCAATGGCGAGCGGGATAGGCTGGTGGGCCCGCTCAATGCCAAGGCGCTGGCGCACCAATTGCGGGCGGTCGGCGCCTCGGTGAGCGAGATTTATTATCCGACCATGGGGCATGGCCATCTGGTGATGGCATTGTCGCGGCCGTTGCGCGGCATGGCGCCGGTGCTGGCCGACGTGACGGCGTTTCTCGCGGCGCGGCTGGGCGATGCGATAATTGCGGGCTGTGCCGGATCGTCTTGCCGCTGTTGCCGCCGGGACGGTTATGACTATGCCGCGACTCTGGTGAGGGAGTTACCGGCCATGAGCGGTCCGATCAAAATGTGCTTCGCGCAGCGCCGTGCTCGGCTCGGCCTTGGTGGTGCTTGCGACGCCGGCTGCGTTTGCCGGGCCGCTGTTCGATGCCTGCGCCGCCCAGGCGGCCAGCCAGTATGAGACCGGTTTCACCCATATCGGCATGGATTTATCGGACCTCGATGTGGGCGAAGCCATCAGCGGCCTGCGAGAAAGCGCTCAAGGAAGAGCCGACATCGGTTCAGCTCAAGGCCTGGCTGGCGCGCGCCTATTACGCCTTCGGCGATATCGAGCAGGCGGTGCCCTTGCTGGAGGAGGCGAGCGCGGCGGGCAATGTGATGGCGCTGTCGCTCTATGGCGACATGCTGACCACGGGCGATGGCGTCGGACAAGGATGCGGTGCGCGGCGCGGCCCTGCTGGGCCAGGGCGCGCGAAGCCGGCTTCGCGCTGGCGCAGAACAGTCTGGGGCTGAGCTACGATTTCGGCGAGGGGCTGACGCAGGATTATACCGAGGCGGCCAAATGGTATCGTGCGGCGGCCGAGCAGGGCATGTCTACGGCGCAATCCAATCTGGGGTTGATGTATCAGGACGGCCTGGGCGTGCCGCGCGACTATGTGGCGGCGGCGGCCTGGTTCGAGCGCGCGGTGGCGCAGGGCGATGCTTCGGGCCAGGTCAATCTGGGCAAATTGCTATCCGATGGGCTGGGCCAGCCGGTCGATTATGTGCGCGCGGCCGAACTTTACCGAGGCTGCGGCCGACCAGGGCGATCCAATACGGGTTGAACAATCTGGGTTTCCTGATCGAAAACGGGCGTGGGCCAGGATGCCGATCCCAAGGCGGCAGCCGTTCTCTATCAGCAGGCGGCGGACCAGGGGCTGGCTTTGGCCAAGCACAATCTGGCGCTGCTTTACGAAGATGGGCGCGGCGGTGGCGCAGAATTATTCCCGGGCGCTGAAACTCTACCACGGAGGCGGCCGAAGGCGGGGAAATGCTGGCGGCAGTCAATCTGGGCCTGCTCTATCTGGATGGCAAGGGCACGCCGGTGAACTATGCCGAAGCGCTGAAATGGACGCAGATCGCCGCCGATTCAGGCCAGATGATCGGGCTCAACAATATGGGCCATCTCTACGAGGAAGGCCTGGGTGTTCCGGTCGATAAGGAATTGGCGGTTTCTTATTATCAGCAAGTCGGCGGACCAGGGCTATCATCTGGCCGCCGACAACCTGGCGCGGTTGCGAGGCTCGAGGGGACGGGGAAGACGAAGCGGAAGTAGGGGGTGTGTCGTATAGAGGCTAAACCTTCCCCCACCCCTGTCCCCTCCCCCCAAGGGGGAGGGAGACTATGACCTCTCAATCTGCTTTTCAGGTAACCACGACTGCCTTGAGCAAGGGTTTCTCCCTCCTCCTCGTGGGGGGTCAGGGGTGGGGGGAGCCACGTCTGCGAGCTTGGGGATAACTACCCCTCCAGCGCCTCACCCAGCTCGATCGCCCGGCTTGCCGTCGCATCCATCAAACACGACGACGACATCACCTGCCGAATGGTGCCGCCGCTCCACAGCGCATCTACGAACGCGCATTTGGCGTCGCGGTATTTCAGCCAGGCGCGCTGGGCGCTCTTGAGGGTGTCGAACACGGCGGGTTCGAGCGAGGATTGCAGGTCGGCATAATTGGAATTGAGCTGCATGTCCCACCAGGCCTGTTCGCGCTGGTTGCACTCGACCATGCCGATGGTGCTGCTGCCGCCGGGCGCTTCCTGGCACAGGCCGGAGGCAGAACCGATGCAGTCGCGCATGCTGGCGGTATCGGTGGGCGCGTCGCCACTATTGGTGTCGTTGACGGCTTCGATGCACTGCTGCAGCGCGGTTTCATCGTCACTGGTATAGGCGATTTCCTGTCCGGCGGCAGGGGCGAGGCATGCAAGGGTCAGGCACGCGGCGAGCAGCAGTTTCATGGCTTGGCATCCTTGTGGCGACGGGCGGCGACAATGGCGGCGGAAGCGGCGGTGCGATGGGCTGACGAGAGGAATTCGCGTTGCGCCAGCACCAGGATGGTGAGCAGGCAGGCGACGATGGTGGCCCATTCGGAGACGAACCAGGCAACGGTCGAGACCGAGAAATAATAGGCGCGCACGCCGCTATTGAAACTGCGGGCGCCCAGGATATTCATCTCGGTAATGGCATCGAGTTCTTCGTCGGAGGTGGGGATGGAGCGGTCCAGGGTCCCCAGCATGATGCAGAAATGGTTGAACTGGCGCAGCGACAGCGTGAAGGCGAAGAAGGCCAGCACGAACATGGACAGCATCACCACCAGATGCATCTGCACTTCGCCGACACTGTAGCGGGCATCCAGCGACAGCGAGGACAGCGACGCCATCAGCGACGGGATCTGCCCGAATACGGCAAACACCGCCAGGATCAGCAGCACCGCGGTGGACGCCAGGAAGCTGACGGACTGCATGATATTGCCCGACAGGATGGCGTCGAACGGGCTCTCGCGCACCGCCGCATTGGCGACCCAGCGGCGGCGCTGCAGGTTCATGATGGAGGACAGCGAGGGCCGCAGCTTTTCCACCTGCGGCACGATGATGTTGTAGGCGAAGTAGCAGATCAGCGGAAAGAACGTCGTCAGCAGCGTCATGGTGCCCCGGCATTGGTAAACCGCCCTGTTATAGCGCTAGGGCCGATCGACATTCAGCTCAGGCAAGCCGAATGATTTTCGCGCACCGGTCGCTACATTTGGTACGTAGGACCGGAAGCGTGAAGATGCGGTTTCGGCGGCTTATGTCGATCGGGCCTAGTTCGGGCGCGGATAGCGCCGATGGATCGCGTCGATCCCGGCCAGCACGTCGGGGGTGAGCGTGATGTCGACCGCGCCCAGATTGGTGCGCAATTGCGTCGACGCTGGTGGCGCCGACGATCACCGAGGTCATGAATGGGCGCGTCAGGCAGAAGGCGATGGCCATCTGCGCCGGGATCGAGCCCGTGCTGGCGCGCCAAAGCGACGTATTCGCGCATTGGAGGGATGGAGAATTCATTGAGCCGCCACAGGCCTTTTTGATATTCGGCGCGGCTGCCCGCCGGAATGGCCGTCCAGATATTTGCCGGTGAGCACGCCCGCAGCGAGCGGCGAATAGGCCAGCAGACCAACGTTCTCATGATGGCTGAGTTCGGCCAGGTCGAGGTCGAACTGGCGGCGGATCAGGTTATATTCGTTTTGCACCGAGACCAGGCGGGGCAGGTCGTGCTGCTCGGCGAGCTTCAGCCATTGGGCGATGCCCCAGGTGGTTTCGTTGGACACGGCGGCGTGGCGCACCTTGCCGGCCTTGATCAGATCGTCGAATTCCCAGCAGGTCGAGGATATTGGAGACGGCGTCGGCGGTATCCTGGGTCTGGGGCGTATAGCTCCAGCCATTGTCGAAATTATAGTGGCCGCGCGAGGCCCAGTGGATCTGATAGACGTCGATGTGATCGGTCTTGAGCCGGCGCAGGCTCCCCTCGACGGCTTCGCGCAGCGATTTGCTGGTCGCGCGCTCGCCGTTGCGCAGGAACTTGGTGCCGCCGCCGCCGATCTTGCTGGCCAGGATCCAGCTGTCGCGCTTGCCGGTCGCCTCGAACCAGTTGCCGATGATTTCCTCGGTGCGGCCCGAAGTCTGGGGGCTGCCGGGCACCGCGTAAAGCTCGGCGGTGTCGATGAAATTGAGGCCGGCCTCCAGCGCCAGGTCGATCTGGGCATGGCCCTCTTCCTGCGTGTTCTGGCTGCCCCAGGTCATGGTGCCAAGGCAAAGTTCGGTGACCCGCAAATCGGTGCGGCCCAGGGGCTTCAATTTCATGATGGATGCTTTCGGCAGGAAGGAGTGGCGTGAACCTTAGAGTAGACGCGGCAAAAACGGCAAGAGGCGCCGCGGAAAATTGTGGGCAATACCAGCGGCATGGATGGCATCGAAGCGGGGCTTTTCCCGATTGGTCAAAAAACTGTCACGTGACCCCCATTTTGGCCTTGAGGTATCGCGCTCGCAGCCCCTATATAGCCCTCAACGCAGCGGCAATGCCGCATCGGCGCTTCGCTCCAGGGTAATGTTTCCAAAGACTTATCGCGGGATGGAGCAGCCCGGTAGCTCGTCAGGCTCATAACCTGAAGGTCGCAGGTTCAAATCCTGCTCCCGCAACCAATGTTCCCCAGTTCGGGGCGTCGGCGTTTTGAAAGCCCGTGCATCGCAAGATGCGCGGGTTTTTCTTTGGCTGCCCAAACGCTTGCATTGACAGGCCGGGAGCGATGCGGAACAAGCCGATATCCTACATCATATCGGATGTTAGGTTCTGGTTTCTGTCGACGAATGCCGCATGGCGGCGCTGAGCGTATTGGCGGCGGCGGGCGTGCCGCAGGCCCATGCCGAAACCCAGATCGAACTGCTGCTGGACGCGGAATTGCGCGGGGTGCCTTCGCACGGCATGCTGCGCTTCGAGCGGATCGTGGCGCGCATTGCCAATGGAGTGGCCGATGCGCGCACCAGCGGCCAACATGAGTGGCGCGGCGATGCGTTCCTCAGCGTCGATGGACAGAACGGGCTGGGGCCGGTGGTGGCGCAGCACGCGGTCGAGGCGATTGCCGCACGCGCCAAAACCACCGGCATCGCGGTGGCGGCGATTGCCAACAACAATCACATCGGCATGCTGGCCTGGTATGCCGAAGCGATGCACAGGCGGGGCAGGTGGCGATTATCCTGACCACCAGCGAGGCGCTGGTGCATCCGTTCGGCGGGCGCACGGCGCTATTGGGCACCAATACCATCGCCATCGGCGCGCCGACCGATACTGGCCCATTCGTGATCGACCTGGCGACGAGCCTGGTGTCGATGGGCGAAATTCATGATCATGCCCATCGTGGCGCGGCTTTGCAGAGCGGCTGGGCGGTGGATGCCGATGGCAATCCGACCACCAATGCCAACGCGGCCAAGGGCGGCGCAATCGCCCCGTTCGGCGGCGCCAAGGGCTATGCGCTGGGCCTGGCTTTCGAATTACTGGTGACCGCGCTGACCGGGCAGCTTTGGGCGCGGCGTAACCGGCACGCTCAATGCCGAGCGGATCTGCAACAAGGGCGATGTGTTCATCGTCATCGATCCGCTTTCGGGGCAGGGGGCGGCGCTGTCGCTTATCTCGATGTGCTGCGCAACACGCCGCCGGCTGAGGGGTTCGACAAGGTGCTGATCCCCGGGGAGCGGGGGCGGGCACTGAAAGCGGAGCGGAGCCAGGCCGGACTACAACTGGCCGATGCAGTATGGGACACGCTGCAACGGCTGCGCGATCAGGCGGAGCAGGTAATGGCGGTTCCGAGTACAGTGGCGGGATTGTTGCGGCGGCCGGCACGGCTGGGCGACGAGGTCTATAGCGCGATCTTTTCGCGCATCATGGCGCTGGAAATCGCGCCGGGCGCCAAGATTTCCGTCGATGCGCTGGCGCGCCAGCTCGGGGTGTCGCAGACCCCGATCCGCGAGGCCCTGGCGCGGCTGGACAGCGAAGGGCTGGTGGTCAAGACCCATCTGGTGGGCTATAGCGCCGCCCCGCAATTGAGCGCCGGCCAGTTCAACGACCTCTATGAATTGCGGCTGCTGCTGGAGCCGTTCGCGGCCGCCAGGGCGGCGCAGCTGATGCCGGATGCGGCGATCGTGCAACTGGAGGACCTGTGCGCCGAAATGGGGAGCCTGGCCCATGATGAAGGGTTGAGCGCCTATGCCCAATTTGCCCAGCTCGACATGGCCCTGCACGACCAGATCATGGCCAGCACCGGCAATCGGCTGGTGGTGGAAGCGCTGGCGCGGCTGCATACCCATGTGCATCTGTTCCGCCTGGTGTTCAACGCGCAGGTGACCGCGGAAGCGCTGAGCGAGCATGAGAATATCGTCACCGCGATCAGGGCGCGCGACAGCGTTGCGGCACAGGGAGCGATGCAGGCTCATATCGAGGCTTCGCGGGCGCGCTTCGGCGTGCGATATCAGCAATAGCGGGGAACCTCCCCCGCCGCCCCGGGGTGGACTTTAGCAGCGCATGCCGTCACAACGGCAGCGTGATCGCCAGAATTGATGAAGGACATGCCATGACCAATGCCAGTGCCGCTCAGGCCGCCCTCCTGTTGTCGCGGGTGCGGCGGACCGGTGAACAGCTCGTGACCTTTCCCGAAGCGCTGATCCCGCAGGATCGCGCTGCCGCCTATGCGATCCAGGACGAAATCATCGCGCTGGAAGGCGAAGTGGGTGGCTGGAAGATCGCTTCGGGCGTGGAAGCCGAGCCGATCATCTCGCCGATCCTGGCGCATTCCTTCCTCAATAGTGGCACGACGCTGAACATCGCCGACCTGATGGCGACACTGGTGGAACTCGAAGTCGGGCTCAAGCTCAAGGGCGATCTGCCGACGCGGGCGGGCGGGTATTCGCGCGACGAGGTGGTCGAGGCGATCGAGGGGTTCCTGCCGGCATTCGAAATCATCGGGACGCGGTTCGCGCCGGGTTACGATCTGCCTAAGATGCTCAATATCGGCGACCTGCAGGTCAATTCCGCCGTGGTCAGCGGTGCGCTGGTCACCGATTGGCAGGGGCTGAGCCTGGGCGATCTCAAGCTGACCATGACCGTGGGCGGCAAGGTTCTGGAAACCGATACCGGCGCGTCGCTGGAGGTGATCATCGACTCCATCGTCTGGCTGGCCAATGTCGGCTCGATCCGTCAGGGCGGGCTGCGCAAGGGCCAGGTCATCATCACCGGATCGCGCCTCAAGGATCCGATGGGAAAGCCGGGCGAAACGATGAGCGCCACGCTGGGCGCGCTGGGCACGCTTTCGGTGAAGCTGGCCTAAATGAATCCTGCTCGGCCTGGAAATGAGATGCTGGCCCTGCTGGCCAGCGTCCTGGCGGTTTCGGGGCTGGTGTTCATGGACATCGCGCCCTATGTGGCCAATTATATCGTCATGGTCATCGCTTTGGCCGGGCTGGCCGTCGCCATCGTGCAACGTGACGCGATCCTGGTTGTCCGCGGCTGGTGGATGCTGTTGCTGGCGCTGGTGTTGCTCGCGCTGACCTTGCCCTTCGTCTATCGTGGGTCCCAGGATGTGGTGCCCTTGCTGGCTTTGGCGCCGTTCCTGTTGGTTCCGGGGGTGGCATTTCTCGTGGGGCGCAGTCCGCAGCTGATGCGGCCATATGCGCTGCCGCTGCTATGCCTGTTCGGGGCCATTGCCGCGGCCATGCTGGGGCTGTCCGAATATGATCCCACGGGCGCGGAGCGCGTGGGCGCGGGCAATAATCCCATTCACTATGCCGGCATTGCCATATTGCTCGGGTTCATGGCGCTGACCGGGATCGGCGCGGGGCGCTCGCCCTGGCGGGTGCTGTTTCTTTTGGGGCCGGTCGCGGGGATCGCGGCGGCCATAGTGTCGGGATCGCGCGGCCCGTTGCTGGGCGGCGTCGCCATGGGCGTGGTCGGCATGCCGATCCTGCTGTTCTGGTATCGCCGCGACCGGGTGGTGCTGGTGACGGTGGGGATTCTGGTGCTGGGTGCGGTGGCGCTCGGGCTGGCGTTTGGATCGAGCCGGGCGCTGTCGGCGTTCAGCCAGATTATGCAGGCACTGGCTTCGGGGGGCGGGAGCGAGAGTGTGGATGTCTATCGGACTGCCTTGTATCAGTCCGCATGGCAGCAGTTCCTGGCCTCGCCGATCTACGGGCGTGGGTTCGGGCAAGTCATGCCATGGACCGTGGCCGCCTTTCCAGACCTGGGCGCACTGACGACGCTGGAACACCTGCATAACGATCTTGCCGATTTCGCGGCGATGGCCGGGCTGCTGGGCGTCATCGCCTATGGCTTGATCCTGGCGGCGCCGCTGACCAATTTGCGCGCCAAGGGGCCGGCCGGCCGCGTCGTGATCCTGGGCAGCGCGCTGCTCAGCGCCGGCTATCTGTCGCTGGGCATGACCAATGCCATGTTCGGCGTGCTGCCGCAGACCGTGCTGTTCGTCACGCTGCTCGGCTATCTGATCGCCCTGGGCCGCGCCCCGGACAGCCTCAGCACGCCACCACATTGACCGCCAGCCCCGCAAGGCTGGTTTCCTTGTAGCGTTCCGACATATCCATGCCGGTCTGGCGCATGGTTTCGATGCAGGCGTCGAGCGGCACGGCATGGGTGCCGTCGCCCTTGAGCGCCAGCGAGGCGGCGGTGACGGCCTTGACTGCGCCGAAGGCGTTGCGCTCGATGCAGGGGATCTGCACCAGCCCCGCCACCGGGTCGCAGGTCATGCCCAGATGATGCTCCAGGGCAATTTCGGCGGCGTTTTCGACCTGGGTCGGGGTACCGCCCATGACCGCGCAGAGCCCGGCGGCGGCCATGGCCGAGGCAGAGCCGACTTCGCCCTGGCAGCCCACTTCGGCGCCCGAGATCGAGGCATTGTGCTTGATGATGCCGCCGATGGCCGCGGCGGTCAGCAGATAATCGCGGATGGCGGCGGGGTTGGCGCGGGCGTCGAATTTGAGGAAATAGCGCAGCACGGCGGGGATGACCCCGGCAGCGCCATTGGTGGGCGCGGTGACGACACGGCCACCGGCCGCATTCTCCTCATTGACCGCCATGGCATAGACGCTGAGCCAGTCATTGGCCATCAGCGGGGTGATCTCGTTGCGTTGCCATTGCGCATCGAGCTGGGCGACGATGGCCCTGGCGCGGCGCTTGACGTTGAGGCCGCCGGGCATGATGCCGGATTGAGCCAGGCCCCGATCGATGCAGGCGGACATGACCGACCAGATTTCGTCGATCCCCTCATCGAGCACCTTGCGCGTGCGTCCAGCCTCCTCGTTGGCGCGCTTCATCGCGGCGATGGACAGGCCTGAGGACGCAGACATGGCCAGCATGTCGCGGGCGTGGGCAAACGGATAGGGCACGTCGGCCTGGGCTGGAGAGGCTCCCTTGAGCGCTTCGAGTTCGGCATCGGTCACGACGAAACCGCCGCCTACGGAATAATAGATGCGCCGCAGCAGCAATTGGCCATCGGTATCGAGCGCGGTGAATTGCATGCCGTTGGGATGGCCGGGCAGGCTGTTGCGCTTGTCGAACACCAGGTCGTGGGCAGGTGCGAAGCGATAGGCGGGATGGCCGGGCGGATGGACGAGACCGCTGGTCTCCACCTCCGCCACCATGGCGTCCATCGCGTCGGGATCGATCTGGCGCGGGTTCTGGCCGCACAGGCCCAGAATGATGGCGCGGCCGGTGCCGTGGCCGATGCCGGTAAAGGCCAGCGAGCCATACAGGCTCGCCGTCAGCGCGGCCGGACGCGCCCGGGCGGCGCGGGGCCAGTCGTCCGATTTGAGTTCATCGAGGAAACGGTTGGCGGCGGTCATCGGGCCCATGGTGTGGGAACTCGATGGACCGATGCCGATCTTGAACACGTCGAAGATGGACAGGAACATGGCCCATAAATGCACGGATCATGCGGCGAGACAATTCGCGGATTGGGAATTGTCCAGCAATCGGCAACAGTGCGTGGCGTGTCGGCCGATTGCCGTAGTCCGGCGTTTGGCCGATATCAGGGATCAAACGCAATGCAGGAGGCAAGCATGGCCGAATATATCTATCGCGAGGCGAAGGGCGAGGCCGGAGCGCCGCTGCTGTTCGTGTTCCACGGCACCGGCGGGGACGAAAACCAGTTTTTCGATCTGGGTGGAGAATTGCTGGTTGGCGCGCGGATCGTAGCGCCGCGTGGCGATGTCTCCGAGGGCGGGGCGCTGCGCTATTTCCGCCGCACCGGGGAAGGCCGCTACGATATGGCGGACCTGGCGTTGCGCACCAGGCAGATGGCGGATTTCGTCAAGGCCCGGATTGCCGAGGCCAAGCCATCCAAGGTGATCGGGTTGGGCTATTCCAACGGCGCCAATATCCTGGCCTCGGTGCAGTTCGCAGCGCCGGACCTGTTCGACGCCACGGTGCTGATGCACCCGCTGATCCCCTTCCAGCCGGAACCGGCCCCGCTCCTCAAAGGACGCAGCGTGCTCATCACGGCGGGCAAGCGCGATCCGATCGCGCCCGCTCCCGCTACCCAGCAATTGGTGGATTATTTTGCCAACCAAGGCGCTGCGGCCACCGTGTTCTGGCACGATGGCGGGCACGAATTGCGCCCCGAGGAATTGCGTGAGACACAGCGTTTCGTCGCGGCGGTGGTCAAGGCCGGGTAATCCAGAATTTGGCGCTATTGGTAGCGAGCCCCGATCGAGTTTCCCTCCCCCTTGTGGGGAGGGATTAAGGGGGTTCTGAACCAACAGCAGGCTCAAAATCGGTACGGTACAAGCTGATCGTCCCAGCACCCCCACAAGGGCGAGGGAGAAGACAGAGGGCCTTAAGCCCGCAGATCGGCCCATTCAGGGTGGCGGCGGAATTGGGCTTCGACATAGGAGCAGATCGGCTCGATCTTGAAGCCTTCGGCGCGGGCATCGGCGATGGCCGCGTTGACCAGTTTGGCGGCAATGCCACGGCCGCCGAATTCGGGTGGCACGCCGGTATGGTCGATGCTCATCACGCCTTCGCTGGTCTTGCGATAGGTCATTTCGGCTTCAACCCCGGGCGCCGGCTTGACGACATAGCGGCCGCCATTGGCCTGGTCCTGGCGTTCGACAACAATATCCTCAGCAGTCATGAGCGTGGTCCCGATCGTTAGTGTGCCGTGTCGGTCTTGCCCCAGCGGGCCTGGATGGAGCGGCCGAACCCGCCGAGCCAGGGGGCCAGCGCCAGCAGGATGGTGCGGTGGTAATGGATCAAAAGGAACAGCGCCACCAGGATCAGCGTGCCCACCACGATCACCAGTTCCAGCGACAGGCCGATGGATTTGAGCCAGGCGGTCAGCAGCATGCCGGGCAGGATATGGGCGGCCGCCCAGACGAAGGCCGAAGAAACATTGATGATGGAGAATTTGCGGTAATCCATGCCCATGATGCCGGCGACGCCGGGGATCACCGCTTTTACGCCGGGGATGAAGCGGCCGATGAACACGCTCTTGCCGCCATGCCTGGCGAAGAATGCCTCGCCCTTGGCGATCAGCTCGGTATGATATTTGAACGGCCATACCGTCCTGATGCTGTCCTTGAGCAGATGGCCGATGCCATAGGACAGTGCATCGCCGATGATGGCGCCGATGACGGCGGCAAAATACACTTCCCAGAAGGGCAGGCGGCCCTCGGCGATGATGCCGCCCACAAGCAGCAGCACCGGGGTCGAGGGCACGAACAGGCCCAGCACGAACACGGCCTCGCCGATGGCGACCAGGAAGATGAAGATGAAGGTCAGCCAGAAATTGCCGGAAATCGCGTCGAGAAAGGTCTCAAGATAGGCCGAAATCGCGTGAAAAATATCAAACATTGGTCCGGGGGGCGCTCCTCTGGCCCCGCACCATTAGCGCGGCATGGGGCACCCTTCAATTGACATTTGCGACTGTAAGTCGAAACTGCGGTTTCAACAAACCGGAGTTTTGGCGTGCCCCTGCCTGTTCATCACATGATTGCGACGGGCCCAAGACCGGTAGCGCCATTTTCCCACGCAGTGGAGGCGGATGGCTGGGTTTTCCTCACCGGCCAGATGCCGACCGATCCGGCAGCGCCCGACGCGCCGCTGCCTGATGGCATTGCAGCGCAGACGGCCCGGGTGATGGAGAATTTGCGGGTTGTGCTGGCCGGAATCGGGCTGGATTTCGAGCATGTCACCATGGCGCGGATTTACCTGACGGCATTCGAGCGCGATTATGCCGGCCTCAATGCACTATGGCCCAGCTTTTTCGCCGCCGGGAAACTGCCAGCCCGCACCACGATCGGGGTGACGGCGCTGGCGCTGGGCGCGCTGGTGGAAATCGATATGGTAGCGAAGCGGCCGTAGATCTGGCCTCCATGGTTCACTCCGCCACAGCGGACAGTGATCGAACTGAGGACTAAACACATTAGTGTTGACTAATGAATTAGCATGCGCTAATGAATAACCCATGCTTGAAACCGCCCCTATTACCCAGATCATGCGCGCCCTTGCCGATCCGACGCGCCGCGCCGTCTTCGAGCGCGTCGTGGGCACCAGCGAGATCAGCGTCGTCGATCTGACCCGTGACAGCGGGGTGACGCAGGGCGCCATCTCGCAACATCTGAAGTCTCTCCGGGAAGCCGGGCTCGTGGTCGAGCGGGCTGAGGGCCGCAAGGTGTTTTATCGCGCCGCGCCCCAGGGCCTCGCGCCATTGGTCGACTGGATGGGCCATTACGGCGTGTTCTGGCGTGACCGCTTCGCCGATCTGCGCACTCTCCTCAAGGAAATCGATCCATGACCGATGTCGAATTGCAACCCGCCACCCAGGCTATCGTGGTGGATGAGGTGTTCCCCCATGCCCCCGAAACGCTGTGGCGGACGCTCACCAATGGCGATCTCATCGCCCGCTGGATGATGGCGCCGAGTGGCTTCAAGCCAGTCGAGGGCACGCGCTTCACCTTCAAGACCACACCGGCCGGCGCATGGGACGGGATTATAAACTGCCAGGTACTGGAAGTGGTGCCCAATGAACGTTTCGCCTATTCCTGGATCGGGGGCGACAAGGGCAATGAAGGCTATGGTTCGCGGCTCGAAACCATCGTCACCTTCTTTCTCTCCAAGGTCGAAAGCGGCACGCGCCTGCGCTTGGTCCATTCCGGCTTCGTCATGCCGGTCAACGAGGTGGCCTATCGCAATATGAGTGAGGGCTGGAAGACGATCGTGCCGCGGATCACCCCCATTGCCGACGAGCAGGAGTGAGCACCATAGCCGAACCTTTTACCGGGGGCTGCGCGTGCGGCGCCATCCACTACAGCGTCAACGGCGACCCCGTTGCCATGAACGATTGCCAATGCCGTCAATGCCAGCACGAAAGCGGCACGGGACACGGCTCGTATCTGACTTTTTCGGGAGCACAGGTGACGCTGACCGGCGCGCCATCATTTTGGGACATGGTCGGCGATGGCGGCACCCTCAAGCGGCGCGCCTTCTGCCCGGCCTGTGGTATAGCGGTCTATATGACCTTTCCCGCCATGCCCGATGTCTTCGTCATCCGGGCCGGGACCCTCGACGATCCGGGGCGCTACAGCCCGCAAATGGTGTTTTGGACGGAAACGGCGCAACCTTGGGATCGTCTCGATCCCGCAGCGACGAAATTCGAGCGGATGCCGCCGGGCTAGGGCGCAGCTGATGCCGCAAGCACGATGCGGCCCCTCCCCTTGACGGGGGAGGATGGGTGGGGTGTGTTGGGAGCCACGATTTCAAAATCGGGGCTAAACATCCCTCACCCGTAGTCCTTCGCGCGTAGCGCTACGGGCGCTCTTCGCCGCAAAGGTCCACCGGACCTTTGCCAAGAGGCTCATCACTCCCTCCCCGCAAGGGGGAGGGAGACGACTGCCGGTATAGTCCTAAGCCGAATAGGCCTTGGTCAGCTGCTTCTGTTCGCCCAGCCCCTCGATGCCCAGGCGCATGACGTTGCCGGGCTTGAGCCAGACCGGGTTCGGCTTGATCCCCATGCCGACGCCCGGAGGGGTGCCGGTGGAGATGATGTCGCCGGGCTGCAGGCTCATGAACTGGCTGACATAGGCGACCACGTGGGCGACGCCGAAGATCATCGTCTTGGTGGAGCCGTTCTGGTAGCGGTGGCCGTCGACATCGAGCCACATGGACAGGTTCTGCGGATCGGCAACCTCATCCTTGGTCACGAGCCAGGGACCGATGGGGCCGAAGGTGTCGCTGCCTTTGCCCTTATCCCAGGTGCCGCCGCGTTCGGTCTGGAAGTGGCGCTCGGATACGTCGTTGACGACGCAATAGCCGGCGACATAGTCCATCGCGTCGGCCTCGTCGATGTAACGGGCTTCCTTGCCGATAATGACGCCGAGTTCGACTTCCCAGTCCGGCTTGATGGAATTCTTGGGAATGATCACGTCGTCGTTCGGCCCGATGATGGCGCTGGTGGCCTTCATGAAGATGATCGGCTCTTCGGGAATCTTGGCGCCGGTTTCGGCGGCATGGTCGGCGTAGTTGAGGCCGATGCAGATAAACTTGCCGACATTGGCGACGCAGGGGCCGATGCGCTGTCCGGCATCGAGCTTGGGCAAGACGCCGATATCGGTGGCGCGGATGCGGGCCAGCCCTTCGGGCGTCAGCGTGTCGCCGCCGATATCGCCGACGATGCCGCTGAGGTCGCGGATAGCGCCGTCCTTGTCCAGAATGGCGGGCTTCTCAGCGCCCTTGGCGCCAACGCGGAGGAGTTTCATGGGATCAGGTCCAGTTGAGGGTACAAAGGCAATAAAGTTAACATGTTAGGCTGTCGAGGCCGACCAAAGGTCAATCGGTTCGGCAGGGTGAATTATTCGGGCCGGATGACGCCCTTCTTGAGCAGGATATTGCCGTAAAGGCGGCGCTCGCCGCTTTGCACGATAGCATAGCCGGTCTTGACCCGTTCGTAGAAGGCGAAGCGCTCCAGCGAGGTGACCGCCATTTTGGGCTCGTGCTTTTTGACGATGGCGTCGAAGGCGGCGACCACGGGTGGGCGTTCGCTGGCATTGCCGACCACCTGCATGGTGATGGCGGCTTCATCGACAAAATCGTCGAGCGGCATCACGCTCAGGACCGCGTCCAGAATGTCGGTGGCGTTGACGCCGTCGAGCCGCACCAGTGCCGGCCCCGCCGCATCGGCGGGATAATTGGCATCGACGATGGCGATTTCGTCACCATGGCCCATGGCGCGCAGAATGCCGAGCAGGTCGGGGCCGAGCAGTGGCGGAATATTCTTGAGCATTTTATCTCCGAGGATTTAGCCGAATGGAAAACTGTCGCTGTCGCTGCCCAGCGTGGCGCCATCGGCAAAGACCGACGGATTGTCGCGGGCAAAGGCGAACAGCTCGACCATCACCGCATCGATATGCGCGCGGATGGCCCTGGTGGCCTGGCCCTGGTCCTGCGCCAGGATGCCGTCGAAGATCGCCTGGTGCTCGGCAATGGTCAAAGCCAGGCGGCGCGGGGTGATAATCAGCCTTCGGGCGCGATCCAGATTGGCCCGGGCGCTGTCGATGATGCCCTTGATCTTGGTGAAGCGCATCGAGCGGAAAATGATGTCGTGAAATTCGATGTCGATCTGGTGGAAGGTTTCGGCCTCGTCGCGGGACGCCGCATCGCGCTGAGCTTCCATATTGGCATGGAGCGCGGCAATGACCTCGCCATCGTGCTTGCCGATCAGCACGCGCAGCGCTTCGCTTTCGAGCCCTTTGCGGATCAGCATATATTCGCGCACGTCGGCGATGCGCACCAGCGATACGGTGGAGCCGCGCTGCGGCGCTATATCGACCAGCCCCTCCCCCTGCAGCCGCGCCAGCGCTTCGCTCACCGGAAAGCGCGAGACGCCGAGCTGTTCGCAGATGGCGGTCTTGTCGATGGATTGGCCGGGGGCCAGCGCCAGGGTGACGATGGCCTGGCGCAGTGCGGCGGTCACGTCGAGCGTGACGCTGCCGCGCGACAAAGCGGTAGGGCGGGCGAGAAAATGATAGGGACTTGCTTCCATTATCATGCTAACATGTTAGTCAGACCCGTGGCACTTTACAACACGATTGAACCTCCGGCGGCCCGTATGCGTCGTGCGGCCTATTTGGGGGCAATCGAGCGTGGGGTAAAGCCTTTGGCAGCAGCATCCTCCGAAAGTTAGACCCAATGTCGCAAACCATGATCCGTCCCGAAACCAGAACCTTGGTGCTCAACAGCGCCGACAATATCGCGGTGGCGCTGGCCAATCTCGATGCGGGCACCGAGACGGCGCAGGGCCGGATCGTCGCCAAGCGCGTGCCCAAGGGCCATAAATTCACCGTGCGGCCGGTGCGGGCGGGCGAGGCCATCGTCAAATTTGGCCAGATCATTGGCTTTGCCAGCGTGGATATCGCGGCGGGCGACTGGGTGCATGAGCACAATTGCGGCATGGGCGGCGCCGATGGAAGCCTCAAGCACGACTATGCCTTTGCTGAAGGCGCGGTGGCGCCGGACATGGTGCCGCTGGACCAGCGCGCGACCTTCCAGGGTTATCGCCGCGCCAATGGCTCGGTGGGCACGCGCAATTATGTGGGTATCCTGACCTCGGTGAACTGCTCGGCGACCGTTGCCAAATTCATCGCCGAGGGCATCAACCGCTCCGGCATTCTCGATGATTACCCCGAAATCGACGGCGTCGTGCCCTTCGTGCATGGCACCGGCTGCGGCATGGAATCGCGCGGCGAGGGCTTCGATATTTTGAAGCGCACGCAGTGGGGCTATACGTCCAATCCCAATCTGGGCGCTGCCATGCTGGTGGGCCTGGGCTGCGAAGTGTTCCAGATCGGTCGCATGAAGGACATGTACGGCATCACCGAGAGCGACACCTTCCAGACCATGACCATCCAGGAAAGCGGCGGCACCGCCAAGATCGTCGAATGGGGCATCGAGCGGATGAAGGAAATGCTGCCGGTGGCGGCCAAGGCGCGGCGCGAAACCATCGATGCGTCCGAACTGGTGCTGGCGCTGCAATGCGGCGGCTCGGATGGCTATTCGGGCATCACCGCCAATCCGGCGCTCGGCTATGCCGCCGATATCCTGGTGCGCAATGGCGGCACCGCCATTCTCAGCGAAACGCCTGAGATTTATGGCGCCGAACACCTGTTGACGCGCCGCGCCGTGAGCCGCGAAGTGGGCGAAAAGCTGATTTCGCGCATTCACTGGTGGGAAGATTATACCCAGCGCAACCATGGCGAGATGAACAACAATCCCTCGCCGGGCAACAAGCTGGGCGGGTTGACCACCATCCTCGAAAAATCCCTCGGCGCCGCGGCCAAGGGCGGCACGACGCCGCTGACCGCGGTTTATGAATATGCCGAGAAGGTCAAGGAAAAGGGTTTTGTGTTCATGGACACGCCCGGCTTCGATCCGGTCTCGGCGACGGGGCAGGTGGCGGGCGGCGCCAATATCCTGGCCTTCACCACCGGGCGCGGTTCGGCCTATGGCTGCAAGCCGGTGCCCTCGGTCAAGCTCGCCACCAATTCGGACATGTACAATCGCATGACCGGCGACATGGACATCAATTGCGGCGATATCGTCGAGGGCGTGTCCATCGAGGACAAGGGCCAGGAGATTTTCGAGCTGCTGCTCAAGGTGGCCTCCGGCGAGCCGACCAAGTCGGAAGCCCTGGGCTATGGCGACAATGAATTCGTGCCGTGGCAAGTCGGGGCGACGATGTGAGCACACAGCAGAAGACGGTCGACTACATTCTCGAACAGAGCGCCGGCGCCGGCGAGATGACGGCCAAGAAGATGTTCGGCGAATACGGCATCTATTGCGATGGCAAGGTCATGGCGTTCATGGCCAACGATATGCTGTTCATCAAGCCCACGGAGGCGGGCCGCGCCTATCTGGGCGAGGTGACGGAAGCCGAGGCCTATCCTGGCTCGAAGATGTATTTCCTCATCGATGGCGACCGCTGGGATGATGCGGAATGGATGGCGGGGCTGGTGCGCGCTACCGCCGACGAATTGCCAGCGCCGAAGCCGAAGAAGCCGAAGGCGAAGAAGTAGGGCGACGGTCCAGTCACACCATCCCCAGCAATGCGCCACCAATGGCGCACAAAATCACCACCAGCCAGGGGGGCGTGCGCCACAGCATCAGCAGCAGGAATGCCGCTGATGCGAGGCCGAAATCGGCGGCGGAGGTGATGCCGGCGGTCCAGACCGGATCGTAGAATGCCGCCAGCAAGAGCCCGACCACGGCGGCATTGACCCCGCGCAGCATGGCGCGGGCAAGGGGGAGGGCGCGCAACTGGTTCCAGAACGGCATGGCTCCTGCCACCAGCAGCGCCGAGGGCAGGAAAATCGCCACGAGGCACAAAGCCGCCCCGATCCAGCCATTGGGAGAAGGCGTCATCGCCGCGCCGAGATAGGCGGCGAAAGTGAACAGCGGGCCGGGCACGGCCTGGGCTGCGCCATAACCGGCCAGGAACGCCGGATCGCTGATCCAGCCGGGCGGCACGGTCTCGGCCTGCAACAGCGGCAACACCACATGGCCGCCGCCGAACACCAATGCGCCCGAGCGGTAAAAGGCGTCGAACAAGTCGATGGCGTGGTTGGTGGTGGCCAATGCCAGCAGCGGCAATCCGATCAGCAGGACGGCGAACAGCACCAGCGCGATGATGCCGCCCTTTCGGCTGAAGCTACCGGGAAACGCGGTGGATGGCTCGGCTTCGACCGTGCGAAATCGCCAAGCGCCGATCAGTGCGCCCAATCCGATTGCCGCCAATTGTCCCATAGCATTGGGCATGGCCAGCGCGAGGCACGCGGTGATGACGGCGAGGGTCGCCCGCTCGCGGTCGGGCGCCAAGCTGCGCGCCATGCCCAGCACCGCCAGGGCGACCACGGCCACGGCCGCCACCTTGAGCCCATGCAGCCAGCCGGCATCGGCAAAACCCGCATTGGCGCCCACCCCATAGGCAAACAGCACCATGAGGATTGCCGAGGGCAGGGTGAAGCCGAGCCAGGCCGCCAAGGCGCCCGGCAGGCCAGCGCGCGTCAGCCCGATGGCCATGCCCACCTGGCTGGAGGCGGGGCCGGGCAGGAATTGGCACAGTGCCACCACATCGGCATAGCTGCCGTCGTCCATCCAGCGGCGGCGCTCGACGAATTCCGTGCGGAAATAGCCCAGATGGGCGATCGGCCCGCCAAACGAGGTCAGGCCCAGCCGCAGGAAGATCAGGAAGATTTCGGCAACGCGCGCCACAGTGTCACCGCCGCATAGATGTAAAAGTTCAGGGCCGCTGTAGACCCGTCGCGCTCACATAGAGCGAATAGACGTATTGTGACGAGGTGATGAACAGCCGATTGCGCCGCGCGCCGCCGAAGGTCAGGTTCGAGGTTGCCTGCCCGGTCCTGATGCGACCCAGCAAGGCGCCGGCCGGGTTATAGACGTTCACGCAAGGGCCGGCGCTGGTCCACACATTGCCTTCGGTATCCAGCCGGAAGCCATCGGGCAGGCCGGTGTCGATATCGGCAAAGGTTCTGGTATTGGTCAGCGTGTTGCCATTGACCACATCGAACTGGCGGATATGGGCGGGCCAATCGGGATCATGGCTGCGGCCGGTATCGGCGATATAGAGAATGCTCTCATCGGCCGAGAAGGCCAGCCCATTGGGCTTGGCGAAATCGTCGACGACGACGCTGAGCGAGCCATCGGCCGGATCGAAGCGGAACACGTTGCAGCGCTTCTGCTCCTGGTCGGACTTATAACCCTCGTAGTCGCTGAGAATCCCATATGGCGGATCGGTGAACCAGATGGTGCCATCGGATTTGACCACGACGTCATTGGGGGAATTGAGCTTCTTGCCCTGATAACTATCGACCAGCGTGGTGATGGTTCCATCCGGCTCGGTGCGCAATACGGCGCGGGCGCCATGCGAGCAGGAAATCAGCCTGCCTTGCAGGTCGCGAGTATGGCCATTTGTGTAATTGGCGGGATTGCGGAACACCGAAACGCCGAGGTCGGGCGTATAGCGCAGGATGCGGTTATTGGGGATGTCCGACCACAGCAGATAGCCGCCATCGTTGAACCAGACCGGCCCCTCGGCCCAGCGGCAGCCATCGTAAAGCGTCTCCATCGGCGCGGTGCTGATGACGAGGTCGTAGAATTTCTTGTCGATGTATTCGAGGTTTTCACCCGCCAGCAACGCCATGATCGTGGTCTCCCTTTGGGCGGCATTTGAGGCAAGAGCCGGGGTGGACGCAAGGTGGGGCGGGGGAGAATTTAGGGACGAATGATGCTCATTGTCGCTCCAGCCTAAGATGGGGTGACGCCCTGATGTGGCTCGGTCCTGCCACGTCCTCGTGGTTCGAGGGTCGCTGCGCTCCCGCCTCCATGAGGACTACTGGGATTGAGTCTCGCTAGAACGCGGCCCCCATAGCCCCCAGAACAGCCTCCCCAACGGCCCATCCCGCCTCAGTAGCCCCATGGTGAGGTGCGAGCCCTTCGCGAGCCTCGAACCACGAGGGCGTGCCCCAATCTATCCGCTTGCCCGTCCCTCCCCCTTGAGCGGAGGGTTCACTTTAGGCTGGTGTTTGTGGTGGACCCCCACCCCTGTCCCCTCCCCACAAGGGGGAGGGAGACCCTCTCAATCAATCTTAGCAACCGCAACCTTTGAGCAAGCGGTTCCTTCGTCTCCCTCCCCCTTGTGGGGAGGGGACAGGGGTGGGGGTTCTGAAAGGTTCAAAGTGAACACTCCCCCTTGAGGGGGAGGGGAGCCAACCCGATCTATCCAATTAATCCCCAACCCCAAAACCCGCGCTATCCTTCTCCCATCCCCACGCATCAACTGCGCGGTCGCGACGAACGGTCGGCGTGGGGATACGGGGGTCGGGGGCGCCCGCCCAGATGTGCAGCACGGGTCCAACGAAAGCCATGTGCCGAGGACACTGCACTCAACCCGGATGCGATGGCGAGACCACGGTTTCACTACTCGCGGTCTACCCGCATAACGAGACCGTGGTCTCGCCATTGCCGCAGCCTAACCCCAACCGCCCGGTCACCCCGCGCGGCGCTTCATCACGCCCAACACCGCATTGACGACTAACATGTTAGTTGCTAGGGCAAGGTAACCCCGGAGTTTGCCATGTCTGCACTCGATAATATCCTGACCATCGACGAGATGATGGCGCGCGCCAAACGGCGGGTGCCGAAGATGTTTTTCGAATATGCGGATTCGGGCAGTTATACCGAGAGCACCTATCGCGACAACGAGAGCGATTTCCAGAAGATCAAGCTGCGCCAGAAGGTGGCGGTGAACCTGGAAGGGCGCAATCTCAAGACAACCATGCTGGGCAAGGAAATCACCATGCCCGTGGCCATTGCGCCTGCCGCCACGGGCGGCATGCAGGTGGCCGATGGCGAGATCAAGGCGGCCAAGGCCGCCGAGAA
Organism: uncultured Alphaproteobacteria bacterium; assembly: GCA_963717095.1. GTDB lineage: Bacteria > Pseudomonadota > Alphaproteobacteria > Rhizobiales > Devosiaceae > Devosia. The sequence continues at coordinate 85,210 of CAVQVF010000004.1, read as the reverse complement.
ATTCGGCATTCCCTTCACGCTGTCGACCATGAGCGTCTGCTCGATCGAGGACATCGCCGAAAACACCACGGCCCCGTTCTGGTTCCAGCTCTACGTGATGCGCGACCGCGGCTTCATCGAGCGGCTGATCGACCGGGCCAAGGCGGCCAAATGCTCGGCTCTGGTGCTGACCATGGACCTGCAGATCCTCGGCCAGCGGCACAAGGACATCCACAATGGGCTGTCGACCCCGCCCAAGTTCAACGCCAAGAGCATCTGGCAGATGATGCAGCACCCCGAATGGTGCCTGGGCATGCTGGGCACCAAGCGGCACACCTTCCGCAATATCGTGGGCCATGTGCAGGGCGGCGGCGATCTGAGTTCGCTCTCGGTATGGACCGCCTCGCAGTTCGACCCGACGCTGAACTGGAAGGACGTCGCCTGGGTCAAGGAACGCTTCGGCGGCCCGGTGATCGTCAAGGGCGTGCTTGATCCCGAAGATGCGCGCTCGGCGGTCGATGCCGGCGCCGATGCGATCATCGTCTCCAACCATGGCGGCCGCCAGCTCGATGGCGCGCCCTCCACCATCCGCGTGCTGCCGGAGATCCTCGATGCGGTGGGCAAGCGAACCGAAGTCTATCTCGATAGCGGCATCCGCAGCGGCCAGGACGTGCTCAAGGCCATGGCGCTGGGCGCCAAGGGAACCTTCATCGGCCGGGCCATGCTCTACGGCCTGGGCGCTGGCGGCGAGGCCGGCGTGACCCGCGCTCTCGATATCATCCAAAAGGAACTGGATACGACCATGGCGCTGTGCGGCGAGCGGGACATCCACAATGTCGGGCTGCACAATATTTATTCCAACGATATTCCGAAGCGGAATAGTCCGCTGGGAGCGCAGGGGTAAGGCTCCTTCTATTCTTCTCCCCATCGGGGAGAAGGTGGCGCGCAGCGCCGGATGAGGGGGCGTTGTGCATAGCCCAGGACGCTTGGGCTTGCTGATGGATTCCCCCTCACCCGTCTTGCTTTGCAAGCCGACCTCTCCCCGATGGGGAGAGGAAAGAAAGAGGCGGGAGAGTACCTCTTATCCCCGATACATCGGCCCGGCCGCAATATCGCCTTCGCTCATCTGGCGGTACACAGCTTGCGAAACAGTTTGCATCCGCGCTTGCGGCAGCGTGCCTACCACCGTGCAGGTGATGCGCGCATTGGCCCAGTAGAATGCCTCGGCGCCACCGGCGTTGGAGAATTGATAGGCCGGTGCCCGGTCGGGGAGGGCGGCGGTTACATAGACGGTCACCCGGTCCTTGGCGGCGTTTTCATACATCAATTGGGCCGCGCGGCCGCCGGCATCGGGCTCGCCGGGCAGCAGGCGGCCACCCACCAGGGTAAAGCCCTCGGAGGTCAGGTCGGGCGTCCCGAGCGGGGTGGCCAACCGATTGGAGAGCCAGGTTTCCAGATGGTCCTGCTCGCTCGCAGGGACCTCGACGGCATGGCGGTTTTCGGCCACGAACACGGTATGGGCATTGACCGCATCGGCGATCAGCAGCGCACTTGCCGGGGGCGTGCCGGTCACGAAGGGCCGGGCGAACCAGCCGCCGCCAAGGCCCAGGCCAACCAGCACTACCGCAGCCGCAGCCCAGCGCCACGAGCGCATCCGGCGCGAGCCGGTTTCGGCGGCGATGCGATGGGCGCGCAGCCGGGCCGGCACCGCTTCGGAGCCGGCGGGTGCGAACAAAGCGCGGATGGCATTGGATTGGCGCTGCCAGAGCAGCACTTCGGCGGCCGCCTCGGGATTGATGGCCAGATGGGCTTCGACGGCGGTGCGATCGGCCCCGTCGAGCTGGCCATCGGCATAGGCCATCAGCATGTCGCGGGTTACCGCGCTCATTTGACCGTCCTCAGATGTGGCTCGGCATTGTTGCCGGTGGCCACGCGCAAGGCGGCGCGGGCACGGCCCAGCCGGGACATCAGCGTGCCCTGGGGAATGCCGAGAATGGTCGCGGCCTCGGAATATGAGAGGCCTTCGAGAGCGATCAAGAGCAATGCTTCCTTCTGGTCGAGCGGCAGGGTTTCGATGGCGCGGGCCATTTCAGCCAGCGCGATATGGCCCGGCTGGGGTGCCGGGGTCGAGGGTTCGGGAATGGAATCGATATCCACCATCTCACCCCGTCTATGGGAGGAACGGAGGCTGTTGCGATACAGGTTCAGCAAAATGGTGAACAGCCAGGCGCGGACGGGACCGGTGGGGCGGAACAGTCCGCGCCTGGAAATGGCACGTTCTAGGCAATCCTGCACGAGATCATCGGCCAGATCGATATTGCGTGTCAGCGCCCGCGCATAGCGTCGCAGCGCCGGCACGCAGGTCTCAATCTGGTCGAGGAACTCGCTCAAAACCGGCCTCCATCCAAGTGAGGCTGGGCTAAAAATGCCGGATTTCTGCGCTTCCGGTCCTCACGTACAAAAATGTACGCTGCGGTCCGGTTCTCATAATCCGTCATTTTCGCCTCATCCTGACTTGGCTGACGACCGGTTTGTGCAGATCAATCGAGCGCAGTATGCCAGACGCCGCCAACGCCGTCGCCGGTCACGTCACCGGGCTTGGCGTCGTTCTTCCACAGGTAGAGCGGCTGGCCGCCATGGGCCCACATCTTGCCGCCGTCCTTGCGGTCGACCAGGGTGAAGTCGCCATCGGCAGCGGCGTCGGCAGCGGCCATTGCCGGCGGCCAGTTGACGGCGCAATCGTCATAGCAATTGGAAACGCCGGCGGCGTCCTTGTCATAGGTGTAGAGGGTCATGCCATTGGCATCGGTCAGCACGGTCTTGCCGCCGATATCGGCGCTCTTGAGGGCGCCGGAAACATAGTCCTCGGCGAAAGCGGGAGCGGAGAGCATTGCCAGCGCAGCGGCGCCGGCCAGGAGCATACGGATATTCATGGATTTTCCTCCGTGATCAGGGACCGTCATGGCGCCCTGCACAGGGATCAACACCAGGCACAAAGATTTAATCCCCGGGGGTGGAAATAAATTGCAAACTCTCATGCCCAGGCGCTGGGCATATGCTCGCCGCGCTGGTGACAGGGCCGGCAAAAATGCTATGTCGCTGGCCAGATAGCACAGGGGTCGCAATGTTTGTCGTTGGTGGGGAAAGCCTGATCGATCTCAAGGCCGAGGTCGAACTTTCGGATGGCGCGCTGATCAACCGCGACGGCGCCGGCCAGATCGTGATGACCGCCCATCCCGGCGGCTCGCCCTATAATTGCGCCATCGCGCTGGCCAAGCTGGGCAATGCCACCGGGTTCCTTTGCCCGATTTCGGCGGATGCGTTCGGCGACTACCTGCTGGGGCCGCTCGATGCGGCTGGGGTGACGACGCTGTTGCCCGAGCGCGTGCCCGAATATACCACGCTGGCGGTGGTCAATTTCGACGACAACCACAATGCCCGCTACGGCTTTTATCGCCAGGCCGATGGCGCGATCGACGCGGCCAAGGCTATCGCGGCGCTGCCGGATGATCTCAATTTGTACCAGATCGGCGGCTTCTGCCCGATCAAGCCCGATGAAGCGGCGATCTGGCTGCAGATCGTCGAGGCGGCTATCGCCAGGGGCGCGACGATTTCGATCGATCCCAATGTACGCCCCAGCCTGGTCGATGATTTCGAAGGCTACAAGCAGCGCTTGTCGAGCTTTCTCGACCTGGCCCATGTGGTCAAGCTGTCCGAGGAAGACCTGGCGGAACTGGACGCAGGCAAAAGCCTCGAACAGCACGCGGCGGACCTGCTCGCCCGCCCCAATTGCCAGCTTGTCGTGGTCACCCTGGGCGACAAGGGTTCGCGCGCCTTTACCGCCACGGGCAAGGCGCAGGCCAATATCTATTCGCCGCCGGTATTTGGCGACACGGTGGGCGCGGGCGACAGTTTGATGGCGGGCATCCTGTCCTGGCTGCATGAGCGGCACCTGCTCAAGCCGGGCAAATTGGATGGACTTGGGAACGGTGCCCTGGCCGATATGCTGCGCTTTGGTGCGGTCGTTGCCGGGCTCAATTGCGGCGAAAAGGGCTGCAAGCCGCCGACCCGGGCGCAGGTCGATGCGGTGCTGGGCGCCTGATCGGATTTTAATCCCTCCATTCGCGCTAACATTGTCGTTAATTGCCTGAGGCTGCCGGCTCTGGTCTGATCGCGCAGGAAAACCGGGGAATGAATATGCGGCGTTGGGTCTGGATTTTGGGCGTGCTGGTCGTCTTTGGGCTGGGCGCGGCCGTCTATCTGCTCAAGCCGGTCGAGGGCCCGGCGCGCGATTTGACATTGGCCGGCGATGTCGCCCGCGGTAATTATTTGATCCGGGTGGGGGGCTGTGTCGCCTGCCATACCGACACCAAGGCCGGGCGGGCGTTTCTGTCGGGCGGAGCGGGGCTGCAAACGGCATTCGGCACCTTCGTGCCACCCAACATCACCTCGGACCCCAATGCGGGCATTGGCAAATGGACGCTGGCGATGTTTTCCGATGCGCTGAGCAATGGCATGGGGCCGCAAGGCCATCTCTATCCGGCGTTCCCCTATGAAAACTACACCCTGATGAGCGACCAGGAGATTGCCGATCTTTATGCCGCGCTGATGGCGAGCGAGCCGGTGGCGGAACCGGCAGCCAAAAGCCAGGTTCCCTTCCCGTTCGATATTCGCCTCGTCATGGCCGGGTGGAAAAACCTGTTCTTCAAGCCGGCACGATTTGTCCCGGACGAGGGACAATCCGCCCAATTGGAGCGCGGTAAATATCTGGCATTCGGTCCAGCGCATTGCATCGCCTGCCATACGCCGCGCAATGCCTTGGGTGCGTTGGACTGGAATGCCGCATTCACCGGCTCGCCCGGCGGCACCGGCGGAAAAGCACCGGCGATCACCGCCGCGGCACTTACCGAGGATCAGTATGACGTGCCGACGCTGGTGCAGACGCTTAAGGATGGTTTTACACCGGGCTTCGATGTGCTGGGTGGCGAAATGGCCAATGTCATCGCCGATTCAACCTCGCACTGGACCGACGAGGATCTGACCGCATTGGCGACGTATTTGCTGGCGGAGAAGAACTAGGCGAGCATTTCCGGGGTGACGTCGCGGGCGGAATGGAGGATGCGGACTATGTCGAGAATGCCGGGTGAAACGCGGTAGAACAGAATATATTGATCGATGGGAAATGCGCGCAGCGTCGCATCGAATTCAAGGCGCTGCCTGCCGGCATCGGGATAGTCAGCCAGTGTACCGATCGCCTCGTGAAAACGATCGATTTGCTGATCGGCGGCATTGAGATTGTTGGTGGCGATATAGAACCAGATAGCGCTTTGGCACGGCCCGTGCCTTGATGCTTCGTCTGATCCTAAGCGGCATTATTGCGCAGCCGTTCGGCCAGAAGCCGACGACCTTCTCGTTTGATATCCTCGCTGTCGGTATAGTCCTCGAACGGCCCGTCCAGCCCCTCCTGGATCGCCTTCTGCAACTCGGCCAGCTTCCAGTCGCGCAGCGCTTCGCGTTCTTCCATCAGTCGCAGTGCCGTCGCGCAAAACTTCGCTGACGCTGGCATAGCGGCCGGATTTGACCAGTTCGCGGGCAAAGGCTTCGTAATGTTCGCCGATGGAATAGCTCGATGGCATGGCTGAACCTCCAGATCATAGCATTTTATGATAGTATCGCAGGGTTGTGGCTTCAAGCCCCGGCGCGGATCGCCAAGGCTTCCTCCAGCGTCATCGTGGTGTGATGCTCCCAGCTTTCGTCGGTCTGGGGGAAGTCGGTGCGGAAATGGCCGCCGCGGCTTTCGGTGCGCTTGAGCGCTGCGGCCGCGACCAGCGTGGCCGAGGTGGTCATGTTGAGAAAAGCGCGGGTGACGTGCTCGGCATTGGTTTCGAGTTCGGCGATGCTGCGCAGGGCCTGCTTGAGGCCCGCAGCATTCGCGCTCGACGCCGACAAGGTCGGTCATCACATGGCGCAGGTCCTGCACCGCCTTGAGATCGCGCAGCACCTGCTCGGCGGCTTCTCCTTCGGCCTCGTCCCATTCGATACCCTTGAACGGGGCGAGGATGCGCACCGGCTCCAGGCCCGAGATATCCTCGGCTATCCGCGCTCCATATACAGTGGCTTCCAGTAATGAATTGGAGGCCAGACGATTAGCGCCATGCAGACCGGTACAACTGGCCTCACCGCAAACCCAGAGGCCGGGAATGGACGAGCGGCCGCGTTCGTCGACCATGACGCCGCCCATATGGAAATGAGCGGCCGGGGTCACCGGGATCATGCCGCCGACCGGATCGATGCCGGCATCGAGGCAATATTTGGACACTGTGGGGAAGCGCGTCAGGATGGCTTCGCCGAGTACTTTTCGCGTATCGAGGAACACTTTTCGACCAGACTGGATCTGGCGGAAATTGGCGCGGGCGACGACATCGCGGGGGGCCAGTTCGGCATCGGGGTGAATGGCCGGCATGAAGCGTTCGCCCAGATCATTGACCAGGATGGCGCCTTCGCCGCGCAGGGCTTCGGTGGCGAGTGGGGCGGGGTCGGCGCCGGTGGCGATGGCGGTGGGGTGGAACTGCACGAATTCGGCATCGGCGATCACCGCGCCAGCCCGAGCCGCCATGCCCATGGCGTGGCCGCGTACGCCGGGCGGATTGGTGGTAACGGCATAGAGGCCGCCCAGCCCGCCGGCGGCCAGCACGGTAGCGCGGGCGCGGATGAAGACCGGCTCACCATAGCGGTCGCCCAAGCGGCGGCAATAGACGCCGACGATGCGGCCGTTATCGCGGGCGAGATCGACCACGGTCAGGCCCTCGACGATGCGGATCGAGGGGGTGCGGCGCACCTGGGCGATGATGGCCTGCATGATGGCCCAGCCGGCGCGGTCGCCCTCGACCTTGACGATGCGGTTGGCCGAGTGTGCCGCCTCGCGGCCCAGCTCGTAGTGGCCGAAATCGTCGCGGTCGAACGGCGTGCCCCAGCGGGCGAGATCCTCGATGCGGGCGGCAGCTTCGGCAGTCACCGATTCGGCCGTGCCGTGATCGACAATGCCGGCCCCGGCCATTTCGGTATCGAGGGCATGGGCATGGCTGGTATCGCCCTCGCCAACCGCCGCCGCGACGCCGCCCTGGGCCCAGGCCGAGGAGGCCCCGAAGCCGAGCGGTTTGGGCGATAGCACCGTAACCGGGCGCGGCGCCAGCTTGAGGGCGCAGAACAGGCCGGCCAGGCCAGCGCCCACGATCAGGGCGCCATCGGCATTGAGGGTGTTGTCGAAAGTGGTCATGGCGTGCGCGGTCCTGCTTGCAAGATAGGGCGTTGTGCGTAAGGTCTTTCCCGTGGGGAAGGCGGAGAGCGTTTGTGGCCGGTATCGATAATGACGGCCTGGGCGAAGAGCCACAGCGCGGTTTTGAGGCCGACCATACGCTGGATGCCTATACGGGTCTCTACCGGTTGGTGTTGCTCAGCTACGGCTATCGCTGTGCTTTTACGGGCGCTCGGTTCTCGCCACCGGTGCTGGACTTGCATGCCGATCTTGATGTGGAGGCGATCCAGCCGCGCGATCAGGGCGGGCCGCTCGTCATCGCCAACTACCTGCCCATGATCGCTTCGTTGGCGCGCCCGTTCCGGAACGGCCTCATTACCATCGAGGACGACTATCGGATCGTCGTGCCGCATCCGAATCTGCTCGACCGCACCATGCTGGCGGCATTGCGGGCCAGCCTTATCGTGCCGGACGATGCCCTCTTCCGTCCCGGTCCGGCGTTTCTGGCGCACCATCGGCGTTTCGCCCTGGGCGCCTAATCGCCCTTGCGGCTCATCTCGATCATGCGCTCCACGGCCAGCCGCGCAGGCGCGATGATGGCGGGATCGACGGTGACTTCCTCGGTCATAGTGTGAAGCGACCAGAGGACGTTTTCGAGATTGATGCGCTTCATGTGCGGGCAGATATTGCAGCCGCGCAGGAAATCGACACCCGTGGTTTCGCTGGCGACATTATCGGACATCGAGCATTCGGTGACCATGACCACGCGAGCCGGCCTTTCGGTCTTGACCCAGTCGATCATTGCCGCGGTCGAGCCGGAAAAATCCACTGCGTCGATCACTTCGGGCGGGCATTCGGGATGAGCGATGATCTTGGCCGTGGGATAGGCATGGCGCAGTTCCGCGATATCTTCGGCGGTGAAGGTTTCATGCACTTCGCAGGCACCGGCCCAGGTGATGATCTTCTTGCCGGTTTTCTTGGCGGTGTTCTGTGCCAGGAACTGGTCGGGGATCATGATGACGGTATCGCCTTCAACCCGATTGACGATGTCGGCGGCGTTGGAGGAGGTGCAGCACACGTCGGTGACGGCTTTGACGGCGGCGGAGGTGTTGACATAGGTCACCACCGGCACGCCGGGATACATGGCCTTCATCGCCAAAACGTCCTCGACCGTGATCGAGGAGGCCAGAGAACAACCGGCGCGGCTATCGGGGATCAGCACGGTCTTTTGCGGGTTCAGCAGCTTGCTGGTTTCGGCCATGAAGTGCACGCCGCACTGCACGATCACCGATTGCTTGACCTTGGTCGCCTCGATGGCCAGCTGCAGGCTGTCGCCGACGATATCGGCAACGCCGTGATAAATCTGCGGCGTCTGGTAATTGTGCGCCAGGATGACCGCGTCTTTTTCCTTTTTGAGCTGGTTGATCGCGAAGATCAGCGGAGCATAAAAGCTCCATTCGATCTGCGGGATCTTGTCCTTGACGCGCTCATAGACGGTCTGGGTGGCGCGCTCGATCGCCGGGGAGAATTTGAGATCGTAGGACTGGCCCAGCAAGGCGCGGGCATCGTCCAGCGGCGTAAGCGCATTGATTGTCTGAACCATTTTGACCTCGGCAGAGTCATGGACGAGGCCGGAACCTAAGGATTTTTCGCCGGCATTTCAATGAAGAGGGTTGCGGGATTTTTTCCAAGCCCCTAACCGTTCGTGCACAGCAACCCACATGCGGGAGTCCAAAATGCCCCAAGATGCCGAAGCGATCCGTTCCATCCTGTCGCTGGCTCCCGTCATTCCGGTGATTATCCTGGACGATGTGTCGCAAGCGCGCCCGCTCGCCGAGGCGCTAGTCGCAGGTGGCCTGCCCATCCTGGAAGTGACGCTGCGCACGCCCAATGCGCTCAAGGTGATGGCCGAAATGGCCAAGGTTACCGGCGCCATCGTCGGCTCGGGCACGGTGCGCAACGCCACCCATATGCAGCAGTCGGTGGATGCCGGCTGCCGCTTCATGGTGTCGCCGGGGATTTCGCCGCGCATTCTGGATGCAGCCGACGATATCGGCATTCCCCTGCTGCCGGGTATCGGTACGCCCAGCGAGGCAATGACCGCCAGCGAGCGGGGCTATTCCTTCCTTAAATTCTTCCCCGCCGAAGCCCTGGGTGGCGCGCCGGTGCTCAAGGCCTTCGCTTCGCCCCTGGCCGATATCAAGTTCTGCCCCACCGGCGGGCTCGATCCGGTCAAGGCCAAGTCCTATCTCGCACTGCCTAACGTGATTTGCGTCGGCGGCTCCTGGATGATGCCGGCCGATGCGCTGGCCTCGGGCGATTGGGCGCGGATCGAAGCGCTGGCGCGCGAGGCGTCAGCGCTGCGCGGCTAAGCGATGGCCGAGGTTCCCGAGGGCGGGCTGACGCATCTGCGGATCACCTTGACCGAGACGGCCTATCTCGGACCGGGCCGGGCCGACCTGCTGGAGCAGATCGGCGCGACTGGCTCGATTTCGGCCGCCGGCAAGGCCATGGGCATGAGCTACAAGCGGGCCTGGGGGCTGGTGCAGGCGCTCAATGAGGGGTTTGGCCTGGCTTTGGTCGAGGCCAGCCGTGGTGGCAGTGGGCAGGGCGGCGCACAGCTGACCGAAGCGGGGCAGGCGGTGCTGGCGCATTACCGCACCATGCAGGACAAGACGCGTAGTGCCATTGCCGAGGAAGTGATGGCGCTGCGGCAGCTCATCGATATGTCCGCAAAGAAATAACGCTTGCGGGCCGGTCCGGCGTTTGCCAGAACCGATAGGGTTTTCCAAACATATCGGGATCGGGACATGAAAAAACTATTGGTCGGCGCCCTGCTGATGGGCTTGGCAGCGATGCCGCAGGCATATGCCGCGACGGCAAGCGTGGCGGTGGCGGCAAATTTCACCGCCGTCGCCGAGCAATTGGCGGCGATGTACAAGACCCAATCAGGTAACGACATCACGCTGAGCTTTGGCGCCAGCGGCGGGCTCTATACCCAGATTACTCAGGGCGCGCCGTTCGAGGTGTTCCTGTCGGCCGACGATACCCGTCCGACCAAGGCGGTCGAAGATGGCTTCGGCGTCGAGGGAAGCGTGTTCACCTACGCCGTGGGCGCGCTGGCGCTTTATAGCACCTCGATCGATTTGACCGATGGCAAGGCGGCGCTGACCGGACCATTCGAGAAGCTGGCCATTGCCGATCCGGCGACGGCGCCTTACGGGCAGGCGGCAGTCGAGACGCTGACGGCATTGGGCATTTATGACGCTGTCACCCCAAAGCTGGTGACCGGCGAGAACATCACCCAGACCCTGCAATTCGTCGATAGCGGCAATGCCGAACTGGGCTTCGTCGCCGCCAGCCAGGTGATCGGCAAGGCGCATGTGTGGATCGTGCCGGCCGAACTGCACCAGCCGATCAAGCAGGATGCGGTGCTGCTCAAGACCGGCGCGGAAAACCCGGCAGCCACGGGCTTCATCGATTTCCTCAAGAGCGATGCGGCTGTGGCTGTGATAGAAGCGGCGGGTTACGTCGTCGAATAGCGAGCATCTGGAATGAGCGTAGCGGAACTCTGGCCACCGATCAGCCTGACGCTGATGCTGGCCGGGATCAATACGTTCATCCTTCTGGTGATCGGCACGCCGATCGCCTGGTGGCTGGCCCGCAGCAAATGGGCCGGCCGCGAACTGGTGGGCGCGGTGGTGGCCCTGCCGCTGGTATTGCCGCCGACTGTGCTGGGATTTTACCTGCTGCTGGCGCTGGGGCCCTACGGGCCGGGCGGTGTGATCGCCGGGCTTTGGGGTGGGCGAACGCTGGCATTCTCGTTTCCCGGGCTGATCATCGGCTCGGTGTTTTATTCCATGCCCTTCATGGTGCAGCCGCTGCGCAATGCCTTCGTCGCCATCGGCGATGAGCCGCTGGAGGCGGCGTCATGCCTGGGCGCCAGCAATTGGCAGCGGTTCCTGCGAGTGGCCCTGCCGCTGGCCCGGCCGGGCTACATTACCGGGGCGGTCATGACCTTTGCCCATACGGTGGGCGAATTTGGCGTCGTGCTGATGATCGGCGGCAATATTCCCGGCCAGACCAAGCTGCTGTCGATTTCAATCTATGACTATGTCGAGCGCCTGCAATGGGGCACGGCGCACGTATTGGCGCTGGGCATGGTGATATTCGCCTTCGTGGTGATTGCCGTGACGATGTCGCTGGACCGCCGCTCGGCACTGCCGCTGCCTTAAGAGCAGATGTTTGGGTTCTGCCCTCCCTCTCCCTTGAGGGGAGGGCCGGGGTGGGGGTCGGTTGTGTGGTCCACAGATGGACCCCCACCCCCAACCCCTCCCCTCAAGGGGGAGGGGAGCGATAGAGCCGCTGGCTCAATCCCTAGCCACCTTATCCACCATCGCCTTCGTCACCGTCTGCGTCGTTGAGAAGTACCCCTTCCACGGATCTGGCTGCTTGGCCCGCTCTGCCGCCGCGGCCAGGCTGAATTGATTGGCGGCCTTGATGTCGGGCAATTCGTCCCAGCTCACCGGAACCGCAGCCGGCGCACCCTGTCGGGACCGGCTGGACCAGGGGGCGATGGCGGTGGAGCCGCGTTCGTTGCGCAGGTAGTCGATGAACATGCGGCCATTGCGCTTGGCCTTGCTCATATTGGCGACGAACCGGTCGGGCTCCTGGTCGGCCAGGCGCTGGGCTATGCCCTTGCAGAAGGTCTTGATCTCGGGCCATTCGAGCTTGGGTACGAGAGGCGCGATGACGTGGACGCCCTTGCCGCCGCTGACCAGCGGATAGGATTGTAGATCGAACTCCTCCAGCAGCTTGGCGATATCGCGGGCGGCGTCGCGAACCTGTTCGAAGCCCAGCCCCTCGTCGGGGTCGATATCGAAGATGATGCGTTCGGGCTTTTCGATATCCTTGGTGCGCGATCCCCAGAGGTGCCATTCCAGCACGTTCATCTGGGTGCCGCCGAGGAGGCCCGCGAGGTTGTCGATATAGAAATAGTCTTCCTTCTGGCCGTCCTTTTCCTCGATCAGCATGGATTTCATCACGTCGGGGAAGCCGCCGGTATCGTGCTTCTGGAAGAAGCAATATTTGGCGCGGCCCTGCGGGCAGCGCAGCAGGCTCAGGGGCCGGTTCTCGATATAGGGCAGCATGGCGTCGGCCACGGCAGCGTAATAAGCGGCAAGGTCGCCCTTGGTGACGCCCTGGCCGGGATAGATGATCCGGTCGGGGCTGGTGAAATGCACGCCAGCGGCCTCGGCGGCGAGAATGCCCGCCTGGCTGTGCAGCGGCGTTTCGGAGGGGACAGGTGTTTCCAAGGCGATTTCCCCGGCTGGTTTGTCCTCGCCCAGCGCCAGGAACGAGGGATGGCGCAATACCCCATCGGGGGTGAACTCAGTATAGCCGATTTCGGCGACCAGTTCAGGGGCGACCCAACGGGCGTGTCGCGCGATCAGGCGCGGGACTTCGGCGAAGGGGCTGGTCTTGCGGGTGCGGGCATCGAGCTTTTCCTGCAGCGCCTCGGCACTATCGACGGAAAAGCCGGTGCCGACCCGGCCGCGATAGACCAGTTTGCCATCCTCCCAGGTGCCGATCAGCAGGGAGGCGAAGGTCTTCTTCTTCTCCGACGGCGACCAGCCCGCGATGACGAATTCCTGCCGCTTGGCGCATTTGATCTTGAGCCAGCTTTTGGTGCGCTCGCCGCGATAGGGGGCATTACCCTGCTTGGCGATGATGCCTTCATGGCCTTCGGCGCAGATGGCTTCGAACACTTTCTGCCCATTGCCGGTGACATGGGCGGAATATTGCACCAGCGAGGATTTCTCGATCGGGCCGAGCAGGGTTTCCAACCTGGCCTTGCGCTCCGTCAGCGGCAGTTTCGTCAGGTCCTGACCGTCCTGCTCCAACAGGTCGAAGGCGAAATAGGTCAGTGGGCCGCCATCGGATAGGTGGTCCTTGAGGGTGGAAAAATCGGTGCGCCCCTTGGTGTCGAAGGCGCAGAGTTCGCCATCGATCAGGACACTGCCGACGGTGAGTTTGCGCAGGGGTGCGGCGATGGCGTCGAACTGCTTGGACCAGTCCTTGCCGGTGCGGGTATAAAGCTGCACCTGGTCGCCGGCGACGGCGGCAAGGCACCGGTAGCCATCGTATTTCATCTCGAACAGCCAATCGGCGCCCTGCGGAACCTCGGCCACCAGGGTGGCAAGCTGGGGCGGACGGAATGCAGGCGGGGCCGCAGCCTTGCCCCGCTTTTTGGCTGACGGTTTCGGGACAGAGACAGGATTGTCGACCGCCTTGTCCTTATCGGAATGCCAGACCGCTTCGGCAGGCGTTTCGGTCTGCTTCTTCGGCTTCAGTCCCTTGGCGATGCCGGCCATGTCGCGACCGGTGGAAACCGAGGTAGTGAAATGCGGCACCAGCGTTTCCGCATCCTTGGCATAGTCGTCGTGATGCTTGATCAGCAGCCAGTTTTCGCGCGGCGGGCCGGATTTGCGTTTGGTATCGCGGCCCTTCATATGCACCAGCACCCATTCGCCTTTCATGCGGTGGCCGAAGAGGCGCATCTTGAGATCGCCTTCGGCCAGGCCATCATGGGGATCGCCAGCAATGGGCTCCCAGGTGCCTTCATCCCACAGCATGACCGTGCCGCCGCCATATTCGCTTTCGGGGATGGTGCCCTCGAAACTGCCGTAATCGAGCGGATGGTCCTCGACGCGGACGGCGAGGCGCTTGTCGGCGGGATTGTCGGACGGGCCCTTGGTCACGGCCCAGCTTTTGAGCACGCCATCGAGTTCGATGCGGAAATCGTAATGCAGGCGCGTGGCATCGTGCTTTTGCACGACGAAGGTCAGGGTGGGTTGATCCTTGCCGCTGGTGGTGCTGTCGCCGGAGGGCTCCTGGGTTTTGGCAAAGTCGCGCTTGGCTTTGTATTCGCGGAGCAGAGTTTCGGCTTTAGTGGGCATGATGACCTCCACGAAGCAGGCGGTTCGAGTGCTTCCCTCCCCCTTGAGGGGAGGGACAGAGGGAAGGGGTCGTTTCGTGGTTCACTGATGGACCCCCACCCCCAACCCCTCCCCTCAAGGGGGAGGGGAGGCAAGAGCCGGTTGCTTCCAGCAAGACCACTAGCCCGCCTTCCTGCGCGGTGCCGGCTTCTTGGCCGCCCCGCCCTCCAGGCTCGATTTCAACGCCGCCATCAAATCCACCACGTTCGACCCCGTCGGCTTATGCTCGCTCGGCTCTTCCTTGGTGGAAATCTTGCGGCCCTTGGCTTTGAGCTTGCGGGCGATCAGTTCGCGCAAAGCGGTCTGGTAGTGGTCCTTGAACACCTTGGCGTCGAACTTGGCGGTCTTCTTGTCGATCAAGGCGGTGGCGACCTCCAGCAAATCGGGATCGGCCTTCTTGGCCGAGATTTCCGAGAAGAACGGATCGGATTTGCGGATTTCCTCCTCATAATGGAGGGTTTCCAGCAACAGGCCGGTGCCGGTCGGCTTGATGGCGACGAGGTATTCCTTGCCCCGCAGCGCCAATTGGCCGAGGCCCACTTTCTGGCTCTGCCGCAAGGCATCGCGGATGACGCGAAAAGCGTCTTCAGCCAACTCGTCCGAGGGCACGACGAAATAGGGCTTGTCGTAATAGATCGGGTCGATCTCGCAGGCGCCGACGAACTGGGTCAGTTCCAGCGTCTTGCGCGTCTCCAGCTTGACCGCGTCGATCTCATCGTCGGTCAACAGCACATAGTCGCCCTTTTCGTATTCAAAACCCTTCATGATCTCGTCCTTGTCGACGGGACCGACGCCGGCGACCACTTTTTCGTAGTTGATCGGCTTGCCGGTGGGCTCGTGAATTTGCCGGAAGCTGGGCTTGGCGTTGGATTTGGTCGCCGTATAAAGCTCGACCGCAATCGAAACGAGGGAGAGACGCAACTGGCCTTTCCAGATCGGGCGTGACGCTGGCATGTGCTGGGCTCGCAAACGGGTTACACCGTTGCGACAACGGTTGCCCTGGGGGCTTGGTTGCCTGCGGTTTCGATTGCGTGGGGGAAGGGCCGCTCGTAAAGTCGCTGCGCGGGGCACAATATGGAGAATCGATAATGGAATTGTTCGACGGGTTCGCGCTGGACGGGCTGAGCATCACGCTGATCGGGCTGGGCATTCTGGCGCTGCTGGTGCTGTTCGCCGGCGCCAAGACCATTCCACAGGGCTTTAATTACACCGTCGAACGGTTCGGCAAATATACCCGCACCCTCAAGCCCGGCCTCAATATCATTGTGCCGTTCATCGACAATATCGGCAAGAAGATCAACGTCATGGAGCAGGTGCTCGAGGTGCCCCACCAGGAGGTGATCACGCGTGACAACGCTTCGATCACCGCCAATGGCGTGACCTTCTACCAGATCCTGGATGCGGCGGCTGCCGCCTATGAGGTTTCGGGGCTGGAAAACGCCATCCTCAACCTCACCATGACCAATATCCGCACCGTGATGGGCTCGATGGATATGGACGAGCTGTTGTCCAATCGCGACGAGATCAATCATCGCCTGCTCAAGGTGGTGGATGCGGCGGTCTCTCCCTGGGGCGTCAAAATCACACGTATCGAGATCAAAGATATCGATCCGCCCAAGGATGTGGTGGAGTTGATGGGGCGGCAGATGAAGGCGGAACGCGAAAAGCGCGCCGCGATCCTCGAGGCCGAGGGTCGCCGCCAGTCGGCAATTTTGCAGGCAGAAGGCGCCAAGCAGGCGCAGGTGCTGGAGGCCGAAGGGCGCAGGGAAGCGGCATTCCGCGATGCCGAGGCGCGCGAACGGGCGGCCGAAGCCGAAGCCAAGGCCACCACCATGGTCAGCGAAGCCATCGCCAGCGGCAGCGTGCAAGCCATCAACTATTTCGTCGCCAATAACTACATCAAGGCGCTCGAAGCGATCGCGACCTCTCCCAACCAGAAAATCCTGATGCTGCCGCTGGAAGCGTCCAGCGTCATCGGCGCGATCGGCGGCATCGCCGAAATCGCGCGCGAAACCTTTGGCGGCTCCTCCCCGAGCACGCCGCGCAGCGGGCGGCCGCCCTCGGTCACCCCAACCAGCCAGACCTAATCGGAGAAGACGATGCAGGTCATCGATTTCATCATCGGCTATGGTCCATGGTCATGGATCGTCGCCGGCTTGATCCTGCTGGCGCTCGAATTGGTGGCGCCGGGCGGGTTCCTGCTGTGGATGGGCGTGGCCGGCATGGTCACGGGGCTGGTCGTGCTGTTCCAGCCAATCGGCTGGCCGCTGCAATGGCTGCTCTTCGGGGTGTTGTCGCTGGTGGCTATCATGCTGTGGATTCGCTGGCAGCGTGGCCGGCCGGTGCAGAGCGACCGCCCCTATCTCAACCGCCGTGCCGACCGCTTCACCGGGCAGGAGGCAATGCTGGAAGAGCCGATCGTCGATGGCTTCGGACGGCTGGTGCTGGACGATACGGTGTGGCGCGTGGCCGGACCGAACCTGCCCGCCGGGTCGCGCGTGCGCATCACCGGCAATAATGGCGCAGTGCTGCATGTGGTGGCGGCGTAAGCCGCCACGAAGGCCGCTACCCCGGCAAGGCTTCGTTAACCATAAGCTGCAAGAATTGGCCGGTGCCTCCGCCCGTTCGAGCGGGCTCGCCGCTATTCCATTTCCTGACGGGAGCCAAGCCTTTGCCCTTGCGGTCGTTCCGGCATATCGGGCAAATCGGCGCTACAGCGGCGTGCGTGCTTGCCATGAGCGCGCCGGCTTTGGCCCAGTCGCTTGGCGATGGATCGGATGGCGATAATCTGCGGCTGCTGCCTGGGGTCTATCCCGCCATGCCGGTCGATCCGTTGCCGCTCGATTTTCCGGGGCTGCGGGAGCCCTATGATCCGTTTTTCAATATCGATTGGTCGGTGGCGCTGCGCGGTGCCTATACCAAAACCGATGATGACGAGCAGTACGATGTGGTGCTGGCGCCCAGTGTCACCCTCGATCACACCGGATCGCGTTCGCGCATCGGTTTGGATGCCAGCGCCGAGATCGACCAGCCGGTTGACGGGCAGGTCAATGTCGGCGCGCTGCGCCTCGATCTGCGCACCAGCTATGCGCTCGATAGCCTCACCACGCTCGATGCCAATGCCGATCTGTCGATAGATCAGGACCGGCCCGGCACGCCCGGACTGGACAGCAATATCACCGAGGCGCCGCAGACCATTGTCGGCAGCGTGGATGGCGCGGTGACGCGCCAGTTCGGCCGCTTTAATGTCGGGGTCACCGGCGCAGTGACGCGTTCGGTTTATGGCCCGACGCGATATGCGGGTGGCATAGAAGTCGACAATAGCGAGCAGGATTTTTGGGCCCTCGATGGCGGATTGCGCCTCGGTTTCCAGGCGACGCCGGTCTTTGAAGTGTTCACCGAGGCCAATCTCGGCCGCGAGATTTTCGATCACCCTTCATCGGTGCTGCTCCTCAAGCCTGACGCGACCAATACCTCGATCAAGGCCGGCGTAGCGGGCAAGTGGAGCGAGGTGCTGTCGGCCGAAGCCTCAGTGGGTGTCGGCTTGCGCCGGTTCGATGCCGATAGCCTGGGCGATGTCACATCGCAGCTTTATGACGCCAGGCTGGTGTTCAACCCCGATCCGACCTGGCGCTTCACCGCCGGGCTGACGACGACGGTGGCGCCGCCGGGCCCCGATACGGGCGGCACGACGCAGGTGGAATACGCCGCCAATGCCGATGTCAACTACACGGTCAATTCCTGGCTGGCGTTGCGGGCGCTGGCGGATTGGAACACATCCGAGTTCGACAACAGCCTCGATACCGAGAGCGGCTATGGCTATGGGGTCGGCGCCGATTACACCATGAACGCCCACACCGCGCTCACCGCCGACTACGACTATGAGCATGCGGAATCGACCACCGACGACCCACAGGACAGCCACCGCGTAACGGTTGGGGTCACTGTGTCGCGTTAGATCAGCCTAGAGATGATCGCTCAAATCCAGCTTGCGCAACTCGGCGACGAAGCCGTCGCGGATATCGTCGCGATCGAGAGCATAGACCACATTGGCGGTCAGGAAGCCGATCTTGGAGCCGCAGTCGAACGACTTGCCTTGGTATTTCACCCCCGTGAAGGGCTGCGACTTCATCAGGGTCTGCATGGCATCAGTGAGCTGGATTTCGCCGCCGACGCCCTTGGGCTGGTCGGCGAGCAGCGTGAAAATCTCCGGCTGCAGGATATAGCGGCCCGAAATGATCAGGTTGGATGGAGCGTCCTCACGCTTGGGCTTCTCCACCATATCGGTAATGGCGAAATTGTTGTCGGGGCCGTCGCCCCGCGCGATCACTCCATAAGATGAGACGGCGGCGGGAGGGACTTCCTCGACGGCCAGGATATTGCCGCCGGTTTCTTCATAGGTGTCCATCATCTGCTTGAGCACGCCCGGGCTGCCCTTGAACAGCATGTCTGGCAGCAGCAATGCGAACGGTTCGCTCCCTACGATATGGCGGGCGCACCACACGGCATGGCCGACACCGAGCGGTTCCTGCTGGCGGGTGAACGAGGTCCGTCCGGCCGATGGCAAGTCCTGGCGCAGTTCCTCCAACGCCTTGGTCTTGCCGCGCAGTTCCAGGGTGGTTTCCAGCTCGAACTGGCGGTCGAAATGGTCCTCGATAATGCCCTTGTTGCGGCCGGTGACGAAGACGAAGTGCTCGATGCCGGCCTCGCGCGCCTCATCGACCGCATACTGGATCAGCGGCCGATCCACGACCGTCAGCATCTCTTTGGGCAGCGCCTTGGTGGCGGGCAGGAAGCGCGTTCCCAGGCCGGCAACCAAGAGTACTGCTGTTTTGACGCGCTTTTGCAATCGATCACCCCGAATTGAATTTGGCTATAAAGCTGCCACAACATCTGGCACAAACATGGCGGTAAAATAGCGACGTAGAGACTGGAGTTTACAGCATGGCAGTTCTGGTCACCGGCGGCGCAGGCTATATCGGCAGTCACATGGTGCTGAACCTGACCGATGCCGGCGAAAGCGTGATCGTGCTGGACAATCTGGTCACCGGCTTCGATTGGGCCATCGATGGGCGCGCCACCTTCGTGCAAGGTTCAGCCGGCGATATCGAACTGGTGCAAAGGCTGGTCAAGCAGCACAGCATCACCGAAATCATCCATTTCGCCGGCTCGATCGTGGTGCCGGAATCGGTGGTCGATCCGCTCAAATACTATGCCAATAACACCGCGATTTCGCGCAACCTGCTGGAAGCGGCGGTCAAGGCCGGGGTCAGGCATTTCATCTTTTCGTCGACCGCTGCGGTCTATGGCATGACCGGACTGGCGCCGGTGGTGGAGGAAACCCCGCTATCGCCCATGTCGCCCTATGGCCGAAGCAAGTTGATGACCGAATGGATGCTGGCCGATGTGGCGGCGGCCCATGACATCACCTATGGCGTGCTGCGTTATTTCAACGTGGCGGGTGCCGATCCGGGCAAGCGCAGTGGCCAGTCGACGCCGCTGGCCACCCATCTGATCAAGGTGGCGGCGCAGACCGCGCTCGGCCAGCGCGAAAAGATGGATATCTTCGGCACCGATTACGAGACGCCGGACGGCACCTGTATCCGCGACTATATCCATGTCACCGACCTGATCGCGGCCCATGCGCTGCTGCTCAATCACCTGCGCGGTGGCGGCGAAAGCACGACGCTCAATTGCGCCTATGGCCAAGGCTATTCGGTGCGGCAGGTGGTCGATACGGTCAAGGCGGTCTCGGGCGTGGATTTCCGCGTCGATGAAGGCCCGCGCCGGCCGGGCGATCCCGCGTCCGTGACGGCGACCGGCGCCAAGGTGCGCTCGATGCTCGGCTGGGTGCCCCAGCATGACGACCTTCGCGAAATCGTCGAATCCGCCTATGCTTGGGAAAAGCACCTGATGGTGCGCAATCGCTAGCCTGCTCCTGCCTCCCCTTCTTCCCTTGCGGAGAAGGTGCCCGAAGGGCGGATGAGGGGGTTGGGGGATACCCCTCACCCTGCCCTCCGCTGAACGCGTCAGGTCTGTCCCTCTCCCGCAAGGGGAGAGGGTGACGACTGAGACCACGGAGTGCGACAGTGAAACCATATCCAGCTTTACTCGCCGCATTTTTGCTGATCGTGCCGGCTCATGCCCAGCCGGTGGAGAGCTTCGACAGCTTCATCGCCCATTTCGAGGCCAAGGCGCTGGCCGCTGGGATCACACGGCAAACCTATTCGGCGGCGATGAGCGGGCTGACGCCGGATCTCAAGACACCGGGCCTGGTGAGCGCCCAGCCGGAATTTACCACGGCGGTGTGGGACTATATCGATAGGCGCGTATCGCCGCGGCGGATCGAGCAGGGGCGGGCGGCGATCGAGCGCAACAAGGATTTGTTTGCCGCGGTCGGCCAGCATTATGGCGTCGATCCCTATTTGCTCGGGGCAATCTGGGGCATCGAAACCGATTACGGGACCGTGCTGGACAATGCCGGCCTGATCCGGCCGATCGTGCGCTCGCTGGCGACACTGGTGCATCAGCGGCGCGGCCGGCTCGTGGAGGATGAAGGCGATCTGATTGCGGCGCTGCAATTGGTGCAGCGCGGACCCCTGGATGCGAGCAGTCTGGTCGGCTCCTGGGCAGGGGCGATCGGGCATTTGCAGGTCAATCCGTCCAATGTCGTCAAATATGGCACCGATGGCGACGGGGATGGGCAAGTGGACCTGCACCATTCGCTGGCCGACGCCCTGGCGACGAGTGCGGTCTATCTGCGCGGACTGGGCTATCAGCCTGGGATGGACTGGGGTTTCGAGGTTTCCGTGCCCGACAGTTTTGATTATCTGCTGGCCGGGCGCGACCAGTTGCGCCCGGTGTCGTTCTTCGCCGAACGGGGAATTACGCGGGTCAAGAGGCGGCCGTTCGCGGATGCGGGCCTGCCGGTTTTTCTCTACGCGCCAGCGGGCAAGGACGGGCCGAAGTTCCTGATGACGCAGAATTACCTGGTGCTCAAAGGCTATAATTTTTCCGACAGCTATGCCCTGGCCGTGGCGCATCTGACCGATCGGCTCAAGGATGGCGGCGGTTTCGCCGACGATTGGCCGCGTGATACCCAATTCCCCAATCTGAGCCAGCGCAAGGCCATCCAGCAGGCGCTGATCGATCTGGGGCTGTATCAGGGCGCGGTGGATGGGCGGATCGGGCCGATCAGCCAGCAGGCCTATGCCCGCTTCCAGGCCTCGCGCGGTGAGGTGGCGGATGGGTTCATCACCAAGGCATCCTGCGAGGAACTGGCGGCGGCGACGCGATAACATCGCGTGAGCAACTGGCCTTGTGAGGGCCGATTTGCTAGAGAAAGCTGGAGTTTTACAAGGGCTGACATGATCCGCGTCGTTTCCGCCATTCTGCTGTTCTGCTTCGTCATGGTCGATATCGCGCCAGTGTTCGCGCAGGATCAGGGCACGGTTGTGGTGGCACAGGCGCAGAAGCGCCGGACCCTGTTCGACCTGCTGTTTGGCGAAGAGCCGGCGCCGCCGCCGGTCAGGCAGCCGCAGGAGCCCCGCCGCACCGCGCCGCAGCCGGCGGCCAGCCTGCCCCCGCCGGTGCCGGAAATCACCAAGGCCGAGGGCGCCACACGGCTGGCGGTGTTCGGGGATTCGCTGGCGATCGATCTGGGCAAGGCGCTGGAGCGGTTTTATGCCGACGATCCCAATCTGGTGGTGATCAACCAGGGGGTGGGGGATTCGGGGTTCGTTCGAGACGATTTCTTCGATTGGGATAGCGCCATCGGCGAGCAGATCGCGGCCAACAGTTTCGATCTGGCGATCGTGATGATCGGGGCCAATGACCGGCAGGAGATCAGCGCCGGCGGGCAGAGCTATAAATCGCTGACCGAGCCGTGGAAGGCGATTTACCAGCAGCGGCTGACCGCTTTTCTCGACAAGCTGCGCGCGGCGAACAAGCCGGTGATTTGGGTCGGCCTGCCGCCGATGAGCAAAGCCGAATATTCGGCGGCTTTGGCCCAGATCAGCGCCATGCAGCGGCTGGCGAGCTTTTCGGGGGGCGCGGAATTTCTCGACATCTATGAGCGGTTCCTGGGGGAAGACGGCAAGTTTTCTGCGTATGGCCCGGATGTGAACGGGCAGAGCGCGCGGATGCGCAAGGATGACGGCATCCATTTTTCCACGGCCGGCTCGGACAAGCTGGCCTTCTATCTCAACCAGTCGATCCGCAATTTCTATCGTGGCGGCGGGGTGAGCGTGGAGGTCGCCGATCCGCTGGTGGGCACCGATGCCGCGGCGATGGTGCGGCTGCCCTATCAGGGGCTGGGGCAGATCAGGCTGCTGGAAGTGGCGGGGGCGGTCATCCCGCTGAGCCGTGCTCCCAGCCGCGCCGGCGATTTGCTGACCGCAGCGGGTTTGGCGGCGCCGGTTCCGGCCTTCACGCTGGAGCAATTGATGACCGCGCCGATGGGGCGCGTGGATGCATTCGGGGTCGGGATCGATCCGAATGCCGTGCCGGTGGAGAATGCCGGGGGGCGGTAGGCGTGATCGAGTGCCGCACGGTCTGGTGACCTGCGGGTGATGGTTCGGTGCAGGCTGCGACATGGGGCGAAGTTTGCCTCGTATGCCGGTAGACGGCGAAATGAAGAAGCTCACTTCGCCCCATGTGACCGGAGGCTCGCTGGATACGGTGAATTGGCGGATTTACGTCTTTACTCCGCAAGAGCGGCCCGCGGCGTCCACGCCCTGTTGGCGTCGTCGCGGGTTGGAGAACAGGTGCAGCCCGTTCGCCTCCACACTTCGGCCCGGAGAGCTGGCCGGACCCAATCCATTCGTACCAGCGGAAAGCAAGCGACCCTGCCTTCATCCGGTATCCCCCCGCCGACCGTTCGTCGCGACCGCGCAGTAATGCGGGGGAATGGGACGGAGGATAGCTGAGGTTTTGGGGGCGGGGATGAGCTGGATAAGTTCGCCGATGTTTGGCTCCCCTCCCCCTTGAGGGGAGGGGTTGGGGGTGGGGGTCCATCAGTGACCCACGAAACGACCCCCACCCTCGGTCCCTCCCCTCAAGGGGGAGGGAAGGGCAAGAGCCGATGGATCGGGGGCTGGCCAGCACCCCTCCTCGGTCCCCTGCCATTCGAGCATAGCTCTCATGGCCTTCTTTGCTCAAATCGCTCCACAGGAGCGATTTGTCCCTGCGGGCCGCTCACAAGCCCCTCAAGGGGAGGGAGGCGCAAGCGCAACGCTTTCCTCCATCGTCTCCCTCCCCCTGGTGGGGAGGGATCAAGGGTGGGGGAGGCCACGCGCTCGATGTAAGCACGCCCCCTCAAGAGGGAGGGCGATTTCGGTATATTTGGCACCATCCCGCCCAACCACCGGGTTCACCCTCCCCTTGCGGGGGGGGAAGGGAGGGGTGGGGGAGCCACGATGTGAGGAGGGAGGTCCGCCCCTACCGCGGCAAATCCGTCTTTCCCATCAAGTCCTTATCGATGGCGCGGGCGGCCTGGCGACCTTCGCGGATGGCCCAGACGACGAGGGACTGACCCCGGCGCATGTCACCGGCGGCATAGACCTTATCGACACTGGTCTTGTAGCTGAAGGTATCGGCGAAGAGATTGCCGCGGGCGTCGAGCTTGGCGCCCAGCTCGGTCAACATGCCTTCGTGGATGGGATGGGCGAAGCCGATGGCGAGCAGGACGATGTCGGCCTTGATAATAAACTCAGTTCCGGCAATGGGTTGGCGCTTGCGATCGACGCGAGCGCATTCGACGCCGGTGACCTGGCCCTTGGCATTGCCGATGATCTTCATGGTGCCGGCGGCGAATTCGCGGATGGCGCCTTCGGCCTGCGACGATGAGGTGCGCATCTTGACCGCCCAGTTGGGCCAGTTGGTCAGCTTGTTTTCGAGTTCTGGCGGCTGGGCACGCACGTCGAGCTGGGTGACCGCGATGGCGCCCTGGCGGAAAGACGTGCCGACACAGTCACTGGCGGTATCGCCACCGCCGACGACGACGACGTGCTTGCCGGCCGCCGACAGGAGCTGTTCGCCCGAAACATCCTCGCCACCGAGGCGGCGATTTTGCTGGACGAGGAAGGGCATGGCGAAGTGGACGCCGGCGAGATTGACGCCTTCGGCATCGACATCGCGGGGATGTTCGGAGCCGCCGCTGAGCAACACGGCGTCGTGGTTCTGCTGCAGATCGGCCAAGGTCCGGGTCACGCCGATATTCTCATTATAGTGGAACGTGACGCCTTCGGCTTCCATCTGCTCGACGCGGAAGTCGATATGGTCCTTTTCCATCTTGAAATCGGGAATGCCATAGCGCATCAGGCCGCCGGCCTTGGGCTCGCGTTCATAGAGATGAACGTCGTGACCGGCGCGGGCGAGCTGCTGGGCGGCGGCCATGCCGGCAGGGCCGGAGCCGACGATGGCGATCGACTTGCCGGTTTTGACAGCATTGATCTGCGGCTTGACCCAGCCATTGCGGATGGCGCGGTCAGCGATGGCCTGTTCGACGGTCTTGATGGCGACCGGGGTGTCTTCCAGGTTCAGCGTGCAGGCTTCCTCGCAGGGGGCGGGGCAGATGCGGCCGGTGAATTCAGGAAAATTGTTGGTGGAGTGCAGATTGCGCGCCGCCTCTTCCCAATCGCCGTTGAACACCAGATCGTTCCAATCGGGAATCTGGTTGTTGACCGGGCAGCCGGTATCGCCGTGGCAGAACGGCACGCCGCAATCCATGCAGCGCGCAGCCTGATCGACGATGCGCGGCTCGCTCATCGGAATGGTGAATTCGCCGAAATGGCGAATGCGGTCGGAAGCCGGCTCATAGCGGGGCTCTTCGCGCTCGATTTCGAGAAAGCCTGTAACTTTGCCCATGATGTGCCCTTAGTTCACTGCCGCGGAGGCAGGTAGTCCGAGTTCTTGTTCGCAGGCGGCAATCCAGCGGGTTACCGCGGGCCGCCCAGTCAAATCCAGTCCGCCTTCGGGGGCGCTCCGGGTATAGGGCATCAGTGCAATATCGGCGATCGACATGGTGTCGCCGACAAGGAACGTCCTGTCCGTCAATGCCTGCTCCAGCCGATCCAGCGCCTTGGTGGCCTTGGCTATCAGGGCCGGGTCGAGATCGGCGATCGCGACCTTGTCATAATGGACACGGGCGCGAGCCACGGCGACCGTGGGTTCATGGCTATACTGTTCCCAGAACAGCCACTCGTCCACCTTGGCGGCGTCGTAGGCGTCAGCCGGAATGAAGCGGCTGCCGCGCGCCAGATAGCGCAGGATGGCGTTGGATTGCGCCAGCGGGCGGCCATCGTCGAGCACGACGACGGGCATTTCGCCCCCTGGATTGAGGGCAAGGAATTCCGGCGTCTTGGTGCCGCCCGAGCGGGCGCGCACGTCATGCCAGACATAGGGCGTGCCGGTGGCGTCGGCGATATACTTGACCTTGAGGCAGTTGCCCGACCCAAGGTCGCCATAGACCTGCAGCACCTATTTCACCGTCGTGATCAGGTCGTCGCTGTACATCTCGCACCCACCGCTGATGAATTTCCAGCCGGTGAATTCGGGGAAATTCCTGGTATTGCCCAGTTGCCGTTTGAGGGTGCGTATTTGCTGGGGAGCGTCCCTCTGGCATTCTGCCATGGTGAGGGTCTCGCCCAAGGCGGGCGATGGCAGCGTCTTGATCGAGCCGTCGGGCGCCTCGTAGCGCATGACGATCACCGCACCGCTGAACTGTTGCGCCAGAGCCGGCGTGGCCATGGCGGCGACTGCGAACAGAGCAAGTAGAGCCTTCATCGCGTTTCCCCTCATTCCGCCGCCGCCATGACGCCGCGCTTTTTTTCCATTTCGCGGATGGCGCGGCGGTATTCGACGGGCATGACCTTGACGAATTTGGGCCGCATCTCGGCCCAGTTGTCGAGGATGAATTTGGCACGGGTCGAGCCCGTGTAGTGCAGATGATTGGCGATGAGCTGCTGCAGGCGCTCGTCATCGTGCTTGGTCATGTCGCCGGAGATATCGACGCGGCCGTGCCATTCCAGATCCCCGCCGTGGTGGTGGAGGGTCTGCATGAGGTTTTCTTCCTCGGGCACGGGTTCCAGATCGACCATGGCGAGGTTGCAGCGGTTGCGGAACGTCTGGTCCTCGTCGAGGACGTAGGCGACGCCGCCACTCATGCCGGCGGCGAAGTTGCGGCCGGTCTGGCCGATGACGACGACGACGCCGCCGGTCATGTATTCGCAGCCGTGATCGCCGGTGCCTTCGACCACCGCGATGGCGCCGGAGTTACGGACGGCAAAGCGTTCGCCGGCAATGCCGCGGAAATAGGCCTCGCCCTCGATGGCGCCGTACAGCACGGTATTGCCGACGATGATCGACTTGTCGGGATCAAAGCCGGCCTTGTCGGAGGGGCGCACGACGATGCGGCCGCCGCTGAGGCCCTTGCCCACATAGTCATTGGCATCGCCGACCATGTCGATGGAGATGCCCTTGGCGAGGAAGGCGCCAAACGCTTGCCCGGCAGTGCCGGTCAGCTTGATGGCGATGGTATCGTCGGGCAGGCCGTCATGACCGTACTTGCGGGCGACGGCGCCCGACAGCATGGCGCCGGCCGAGCGGTCGCGGCTGCGGATCGGCAGCTCGATCTGGACGGGCTTGCCGGTATCGATGGCGGACTGGGCCAGTTCGACCAGCTTGCGGTCGAGCACGGCTTCCAGATGGTGGTTCTGGAATTCCGAATGGAACAGTGTGTCGCCGCCGATGGCTTCGGGCTTATAGAACAGCTTAGTGAAATCGATGCCTTCGCTCTTCCAGTGCTCGTGCAGCTTCTTCTGGTCGAGCAGGTCGGAGCGGCCGATGAGTTCCTTCAGCGTGCGAGCGCCCATGCCGGCCAGCAGCCCGCGCAGTTCCTCGGCGATGAAGAAGAAGTAGTTGATGACGTGTTCGGGCGTGCCCTTGAAGCGCTTGCGCAGCACCGGGTCCTGGGTGGCGACGCCAACCGGGCAGGTGTTGAGATGGCACTTGCGCATCATGATGCAGCCCGCCGCGATCAAGGGCGCGGTGGAGAAGCCGAACTCGTCGGCGCCGAGCAGGGCGCCGATCAGCACGTCACGGCCGGTCTTGAGACCGCCATCGACCTGGAGGACGACGCGCGAGCGCAGGCGGTTGAGCACCAGGGTCTGGTGGGTTTCGGCCAGGCCGATTTCCCACGGGCCGCCGGCATGTTTGAGCGAGGTCAAAGGCGAAGCGCCGGTGCCGCCATCATAGCCGGACACCGTAATATGGTCGGCGCGCGCCTTGGCGACGCCCGCTGCAACCGTGCCGACGCCCACTTCGGACACCAGCTTGACCGAGATATCGGCCTTTTCGTTGACGTTCTTGAGATCGTAGATCAGCTGGGCCAGATCTTCGATGGAATAGATATCGTGATGCGGCGGTGGCGAAATCAGGCCGACGCCGGGGGTGGAATGGCGCGTCTTGGCGACGATCCAATCGACCTTGTGGCCGGGCAATTGGCCGCCTTCGCCGGGCTTGGCGCCCTGCGCGACCTTGATCTGCAGCATATCAGCATTGACCAGATAATCGGTGGTGACGCCGAAACGGCCCGAGGCGATCTGCTTGATGGCCGAGCGGAGCGGGTTCTGGCTGCCGTCCGGCAGCGGCTGGTAGCGGTCGACTTCCTCGCCGCCTTCGCCGGTATTGGACTTGCCGCCAATGCGGTTCATGGCGATGGCCAGCGTGGTGTGGGCCTCGCGGCTGATCGAGCCGAAGGACATGGCGCCGGTGACGAAGCGCTTGACCAGATCGACCGCCGGCTCGACTTCATCGAGCGCGATGGGCTCGCCGATGGGGCGGATATCGAACAGGTTGCGGATGGCGAGATAGCCGTTTTCGCCGGTGTTCACGCGGCTGGCGAAGCTGTCGTAACGCTCCTGGGCGCTTTCGGGGCTTTCGTCGCGGGTGCGCACAGCATGCTGCAGGTCGGAGACCACGTCGGGGCTCCAGGCGTGCTTTTCGCCGCGGATGCGGAACATGTATTCGCCGCCGACATCGAGCGCCTTGCGCAGCACGACGTCGTCGCCGAAGGCGTCGCGGTGACGGCGCACGGTTTCCTCGGCGATTTCGGGTAGGCCAACGCCTTCGATGGTGGTGGCGGTGCCGAAGAAGAAGCGCTGCACGAACTCGGTACGCAGGCCGACGGCGTCGAAAATCTGCGCGCCGCAATAGGACTGGTAGGTCGAAATGCCCATCTTGGACATGACCTTGAGCAGGCCCTTACCGACGCTCTTGATGTAGCGATAGACCACTTCGTGGGCATCGACCTCGGGCGGATATTCGCCTTCGGCATGGAGCGCCGACAGCGTTTCAAACGCCAGGTAGGGGTTGATGGCTTCGGCGCCATAGCCGGCCAGCATGGCGAAGTGGTGCATTTCGCGCGCTTCGCCGGTTTCGACGACGAGGCCGGACGAGGTGCGCAATCCCTTGCGGATCAGGTGGTGATGCACGGCCGCCGTCGCCAGCAGCGCCGGGATGGCGATGCGGTCGGAGGCGACGAGGCGGTCGGACAGCACGATGATGTTGTATTCGCCGGCAATGGCGATTTCGGCCTGGGCGCAGATCGCCTCCAGCGCCACTTCCATCCCCGCCGCGCCGCTATCGGCGGGGTAGGTGATGTCGATGGTCTGGGTCTTGAACTGGTTGTCCGCCATATCACCGATGGCGCGGATCTTTTCGAGATCCTCGTTGGTGAGAATGGGCTGGCGCACTTCCAGGCGCTTGGTCTTGGACGCGCCTTCGAGGTCGAACAGGTTGGGGCGCGGGCCGATGAAGCTGACAAGGCTCATCACCGATTCCTCGCGGATCGGATCGATCGGCGGGTTGGTGACCTGGGCGAAGTTCTGCTTGAAATAGGTATAGAGCAGCTTGGACTTCTCGCTCAGCGCGGAAATCGGCGTGTCGGTGCCCATCGAGCCGACGGCTTCCTGGCCGGTGGTGGCCATGGGGGCCATCAGCAGTTTGATGTCTTCCTGAGTATAGCCGAAGGCTTGCTGGCGATCGAGCAGGCTTTCCGAAGTGGTCGGAGCCTGGGGCGCCGTCTCGGGCAGGTCTTCGAGCACGATCTGGGTGCGCGCCAGCCATTCGGCATAGGGGTTCCTGGTGGCCAGCGTGCGCTTGATCTCGTCGTCGGAGATGATGCGGCCTTCTTCGAGATCGAGCAGCAGCATGCGGCCCGGCTGCAGGCGCCAGCGCTCGACGATGTCCTCATCGGGAATATCGAGCACGCCCGATTCGGACGCCAGCACGACATGGCCTTCGCGCGTCACGAGGTAACGGGCGGGGCGCAGGCCGTTGCGGTCGAGCGTAGCGACGACGTAGCGGCCATCGCTGAGCGACATGGCGGCGGGGCCGTCCCACGGTTCCATCAGGGCGGCGTGGTATTCGTAAAAGGCGCGGCGCGTTTCATCCATCAAGGGATTGCCGGCCCAGGCTTCGGGGATCAGCATCATGGCCGCGTGGGGCAGGGAATAGCCGCCGCGCACGAGGAATTCGAGCGCGTTGTCGAAGCAGGCGGTATCGGACTGGCCCTCGTAGGAAATCGGCCAGATCTTGTCGATGTCACCGCCGAACAGCGGGGACGAGACCGAGGCCTGACGGGCGGCCATCCAGTTGACGTTGCCGCGAATGGTGTTGATTTCACCATTGTGGGTGGTCATGCGGTAGGGGTGGGCCAGCTTCCAGCTTGGGAAGGTATTGGTGGAAAAGCGCTGGTGTACCAGGGCGATAGCGCTCTCGAAGCTCTCGTCGGAGAGATCGGGATAGAAGGCCTTGAGCTGGTAGGCAAGGAACATGCCCTTATAGACCACGGTGCGGGCCGACATCGAGACGACGTAGAAGCCGTTATCGCTGTTGGACTCCGGCACGCGCGCATAGACGGTGTTGGAGATGACCTTGCGCACGATCAGAAGCTTGCGCTCGAACTCGTCCAGGCTCAGCCCTTCGGGGCGGGCGATGAACATCTGCTCGATGAGCGGCTGGGTGGCAATGACGCCTTCCGACAGCTTGGAATTGTCGGTGGGGACGACGCGTTCGCCCAGCATGGTCAGCTGTTCGGCCAGCAGGCATTCGCGGATGGCGGTGTTGCAACGGTCGCGCAGGGCGGTGTCGTTGGGATAAAAGATCATCACGGCCGCATAGGCGTGCTTTTCGGGCAGCGCGAAATCGACGTGCTTGGCGAAGAAAGCGTGCGGGGTCTGCACCAGGATGCCGGCGCCGTCGCCCATCAATGGATCGGCGCCCACGGCACCGCGATGTTCGAGGTTTTCGAGAATCTCGATGCCCTTTTGCACCACTTCGTGGCTGGGTCTGTTCTTGATATTGGCGATCATGCCGATGCCGCAGGCGTCATGCTCGTTGGCCGGGTCATAGAGGCCCTGGGCCGGGGGGCGGCCGGAAACGGGGACCACGCGACGACCATTCTCGATCAAGGTTTTACGAGTGGCAGTGCTCGTCGTGACGGGTGCTGAAGAGCCGGTCAGATCGTGTGCCATATCGTTGTTCCTCGTTCTGGTCTTGCCCTTGCGGGCATCTTGCTATGTCGTGTGCATCCTTGGGGTGCCGGGCAGCCGGCGGGCAGGATGCGTTTCGTCCTCAGGTGGGCGCGCTGTTCAAACGGTTCGTACACTGTACGCTCCGGAAGAGCAAAATACGTCCATGCGTGGGGAGTGGCACTGCATCCAAATGGCCACTCGAATTCGAGCTTTATCAGCTCCGCCTATCCGTTTCCGCTCATCAAGAGCGGGCCAGCCGGACCGGCGTGCGTGCTGGCCGCGGAGAGCGGGGCGACGCTTCAGATAGGACAGTCGTGCTGCCCTAACCACTGCACATTGTCACAATTCCAAACTATCGGCAAGTGGGTTGGCCATGGTTTGGACACGGAAAGTAGGAGATCGCCAATAGGGGTGTAGGAAAGGCGCTGAATTTACGGTCTGCCACCCTCCCCCTTGCGGGGAGGGAAGCGAGATAGGACTTAGCTCTTCGCTAAGTCCGTGATCGAGCAGGGAGGGGGACGTTTAGCCCCGATGTCCCGGGCCAAACCACCCCCACCCTTGATCCCTCCCCGCAAGGGGGAGGGTGTCGACTGATGGCTCAGGGCAATTATTCCAGATGCGACTTGATGAACCACAAATCCTTATCCAGCTCCCGCGAGAAGGCGGTCAGGATATCGGCTGCGTCGGCGTCGCCAGCCTCGCTGGTGGCGTCGATATCTTCGCGCACCTGGTTGGCGAGGGTCGCGTAGCGCTCGGCCAAAGCCGCCAGATGGTCGGCGACCTTGCGGATATCGGTGGGATAGGCCGCGAGCTTGCTCGATTTGGCGACGATCTGGCTAGTGCCCAGGGCGATGCCATCGAGCTGGGCGATGCGCTCGGCGATGGTATCGACATGCTCATCGATGGCGGTGCGCATCGGATCGAGCATTTCATGGACGGCGATGAAAGTGGGCCCCTTGAGGTTCCAGTGCGCCTGCTTGGTAATCAGCGCCAGATCGATGGCATCGGCCAGCCGGGCATTGAGAATGTCGATCACGGCGGCTTTGGAATTGGATTTGAGGGTGACGGAAGGGGTTTTCATGGGGGAGGTCCTTTGACGCTGCAGTTCACAGGCAGAACCTATGGCTCAAGCCGAGGTTCCCGCCAGCTGGAAAATTGACATCCCCGATACGATGAGGGCGCAGCCCTTGCGGACTGCGCCCTTCGATCATCGGCCGGGAGGGAGGGCCGAGATTAGTTGACCGACTTGTCCTCGATGACGGCGGTGCCGCCCTTGATCTCGATCTGGCGCGGCTTCTTGCTTTCGGGCAATTCGCGCTTCAGTTCGAGGTGGAGCAGTCCGTTTTCGAGCGTGGCGCCGGAAACCTCGACATAGTCGGCAAGCTGGAAGCGCAGCTCGAAAGCGCGCTCGGCAATGCCGCGATGCAGGAACTCACGGGTCTTGTCGGCGGTCTCGGCGGGCTTGGCGCCCTTGACCACGAGGCTGTTCTCCTTGGTCTCGATGGCGATATCGCCATTGGAGAAGCCGGCTACAGCGATAGAGATGCGATAGGCATCCTCGCCGGTGCGCTCGATATTGTAGGGAGGATAGGTTTTGGCTTCCTGCCCGCCAATTGTATCGAGGCGATTGAACAGCCGGTCATAGCCGACGGTGGAGCGGTAAAACGGGGTGAAATCGATGGTCTGCATAGTCACATTCTCCTTGAGCAACGTGGATGTCCCGTCTCCTCAGAGTGCGCTCCCTGCAATAGGCAAGCGCCGGTTCGGCGAGGGCGGGGTTCCCGGATAAACGGCGAACGAGACAAATGTAGGTGGGCGATTTGGGGGTTCAAGAGGGGTGCCAATGTGAACCGAATATGAATGGGACGCTCCGGATCAATTCAGCCAGGCCGGCTTAAAAAGGGTCATGTGAACAGGACGGAGGGTTTCGTTCTGACGCACGACCCCAATGCGGTTCCGTCACCCGCCCCCCGCACGGGCCGCACGAAAGGAAGCCAGCATCTCGCCAGAGGTGCTGGCTTTCCCTTTGGTACGCCGATATTCA
Source organism: uncultured Alphaproteobacteria bacterium (assembly GCA_963717095.1). GTDB lineage: Bacteria > Pseudomonadota > Alphaproteobacteria > Rhizobiales > Devosiaceae > Devosia. The sequence continues at coordinate 52,399 of CAVQVF010000004.1, read as the reverse complement.
GGTGAGGCCGGTCTGCAAACGGCAGGGTTCTGCGCTTCCGGTGCTCACGTACTGATGTACGCTCCGCTCCGGTTCTCGAAACCCACCATATTCGCTACCGCGGACCTTCGGTTCGACTCGGCCTGCCCCGAATCTCGGCATACCAATCCTGCCCAGCGCAGGTTCCGCAAGGAAGAGGAACCAGTGCAGTCAAGCAATTCCCAAGCAATGATGGATAGGCTAAGCCAAGGTGCCATTCGGGACCCCATCATGATCGCTGCCGCCGCCGATGCTGCCGGACCAGACCTCGTCAATATCGCCAGCAATCCTGTCCCCGAGGGCGCGCGGGTCGGCTATTTCCTGACCCAGGACAAGGTGCGCATCCGCTATGCGCTGTGGCCGCGGACGGGGGCTGTGCATCGGGGCACGGTGTGCCTGGTGCAGGGGCGCAGCGAATTCATCGAGAAATATTTCGAGACCGTGGCCGATTTCCGCCGGCGCGGCTTTGCCGTGGCGACTTTCGACTGGCGCGGCCAGGGCGGATCGGACCGGCTGATCGGCGGCAATCTGGGCTATATCGACAGATTCGAGGATTATTGGTGCGACTTGGCCAGTTTTCATGCCGAAATCCTGCTGCCCGATTGCCCGCCGCCCTTCTATCTGGTGGGCCATTCCATGGGGGGGCTGGTGAGCCTGTTCGCCGGCATTCATGACCGGCTGATGTTCGATCGGGTGTTCCTGTCGGCGCCGATGGTGGGGCTGGATCATCAGCCGCTCAGCTTTGCCGGGATGGCCAAGGTGGCGGGCGCTCTGAATTTTTTCGGGCTGGGCAAGCTGCCCGTCGGGCGCAAAACCGAAAAGCGGGTCTCGGCGGATGCTTTCCTCGACAATCCGTTGACCTCGGACCGCAGGCGCTACCAGCGGATGGTGGACGTGATCACGGCGCGCCCCGAACTGGGCCTGGGCGCGCCGACGATCAGCTGGGCGGCCGCGGCGATGACGACGATGGCGGAGGTCGGCCGCGACAGTTTTCCCGGCAAGATCCGCGTGCCGGTGCTGATGCTGGCGGCGGGGCAGGACCGGGTGGTTTCGACCGGCACGATCGAGGCGCTGGGGCTGCGGATGCGCACCGGGCGGCACGTGGTGATCGCGGGCGCGCGGCATGAATTGTTCATGGAGAATGATGCGATTCGCGGACAGGTGTTTGCGGCGTTCGACGCGTTTGTGACGGAGCAGACGGTTTAGGGCAGCTCACCGGCATCGCGGACCCCTCACCCTGAAAATCTGCTGGACGCAGATTTTCTGTCCCTCTCCCGCAAGGGGAGAGAGGTGACGACTGCGGGATTTCGGGTTTCTCCCTTCTCCCCTTGCGGGAGAAGGTGCCCGAAGGGCGGATGAGGGGGCCTTGCTAAGCCTCAGCTGGCATTCACCAGCGTCAACGCCTTTTCCAGCAATTCCGGCGTAGCAGCCGCGACCACATTGCCGCCCCCGGTGGGCTCGCTGCCATCCCAGCAGGCAATCGCGCCGCCGGCCTGCCTGATGATCGGCACTAAAGCGGCGATGTCATAGGTGTTGAGGAAGGGCTCGATGACGATGTCGGCGTGGCCGGCGGCGAGCAGGGCGTAGCCGTAGCAATCCATGCCGAAGCGCTGCAGGCGGGTGGCGCTTTCGATAGCGCGCCATTTGCTGAGCAATTCGGGCGTGCGGAACAAAGCCGGCGTGGTGGTGAAGACGCGCGAAGCATCCAATTCGGTTTGTCCGCTGGTGCGGATGGTCTGGTCGATGGCGCCGCGGCGATAGCTGGCGCGGCCCGGCAGGCCGAGGAAAATCTCGCCGATAAAGGGCTGGGCCATCAGGCCGGCGACGGCGACGCCCTGATAGGAGAGGGCAATCAGCGTGCCCCAGACCGGAGCGCCGGAAATGAAGGAGCGGGTGCCATCGACCGGATCGATGATCCAGGTGAAATCGCCGCTCCCCGAATTGCCCCATTCTTCCCCGATCACCGCATGGTCGGGGAAGCGCGATGCGATCACCGCACGAATAGCCGTTTCGGCGGCGCGATCGGCTTCGGTGACCGGATCGAACCCGGTCGTGAGCTTGTTGTCGACTGTCAGAGTGGTGCGGAACAGCGGCAGGGTCTGCTCGGACGCGGCCTCGGCGGCATCGAGCAGGGTCAGGGCGACGAGATCGAGATCGATGGGAACGGACGGCATGGGAAACCTGTTTGATCGCGCAAGCTATGGATGGGTTGTTACACCATGGGGGGATTGCCGCGAAGGCGGGATTTTGTGGTGATTTTAGAGGGCCCCGATCAACCCCCTCCCCCTTGAGGGGAGGGCCGGGGTGGGGGTTCCGGGCTTTCAATGGAGCCTATACCTCTGGATGAGCGCGTTGGGGGTGCAGAACCCCCACCCTAGCCCTCCCCTCAAGGGGGAGGGGATCAGATCGGGGCTCTCGATTTGCAGTGTCGAGCTGAGCTGGCCCTAAGATCTGAACGGGCGGACTATTCCGCCGCTTCCTTTTCCCCGGCGGCGGGCGTGCTGGCCAAAGCCATCAGATCGAGGCCGATCAGGGCGAAGATCAGGCGTTCGATCATCGATTGCATGGCGCCGAAGCCATCGTTCTTGGTCAGCGTCGCCTCGTTCATATAGAGATGGCGGCTGATTTCGATCTGCAGGGCATGCACGCCATGCTGGGGGCGGCCATAGGTGCGGGTGGCAAAGCCGCCGGCATAGGGGCGGTTGCGCGCCACCTTGAGCCCGGCGCCGGTGAACATGGTTTCCACCAGATCGACCAGAGCAGGCGCGCAGGTGGTGCCATAGCGGTCGCCCAGCACGATATCGGGCGCGGCACGGTCGCCGCTGCGGGCAATGCGCGGCATGGAGTGGCAATCGATCAGGAGAGCCACGCCGAACGTGGCGATGGCGTCGCTGAGCAGGCCCTGGAGCGCCGCGTGATAGGGGTGGTAAATGCCCTCGATGCGGGTGCGGGCATCGTCCAGCGTCAGACGATCACGATAGATCGGCTTGTTCTCAGCCACGACGCGGGCCAGCGTGCCCAGGCCCGCGGCAACGCGGGGCGAGGTGGTGTTGAAGCGATCCGACAGCGGCTCGACGAACATGGCGGGATCGAGTTCCCAGGGCTCGCGGTTCACATCGAGATAGGCGCGGGGAAAGTGCGCCCGCAGCAAGGGGGCGCCGAGATGGGGCGCGCGGGCGAACAATTCATCGACAAAGGCGTCTTCGGACTGGCGAATCGATAAATGGTCGAGCCGCGTCATGGCGAGGAAGCGCTCGGGATAGACCCGGCCGGAATGGCCCGAATTGAACACGACCGGCGCTACGATTCGGCGGGGCCGGATGGTTTCGAATGCCGGCTGATCCCAATAGTCGGACCGCACGCTGCCTCCAGAATTTTTTGCTTTGCTGCCAGGGCGAAGCATTATCGACAATGCACTGTGGCGTGCGTCGCCGGGCTTGTCCAGTTGATCGCAAAAAATCGTCACAAAACCGCCTTCGGGTTGCCCTTCCGTAAAACTGGCTTAAACATCCTTCGTTAGAGTACGACGCAACGCCAGAATGGCTGGAGAGATTATGAAGCGAATTTTGCTCGCTGAAGACGACAACGACATGCGCCAGTTCCTGACGCGTGCGCTCAAGAATGCGGGCTATGAAGTCGTTTCGTTCGACAATGGCCTGTCCGCCTATGAACGGCTGCGCGAGGAGCCGTTCGCGCTGCTCCTCTCCGATATCGTGATGCCGGAAATGGACGGGATCGAACTGGCGCGCCGCGCCACCGAACTCGATCCAGATCTCAAGGTGATGTTCATCACCGGCTTTGCCGCCGTGGCACTCAACCCCGATAGCGACGCGCCCAAGGATGCCTCGGTGCTGTCCAAGCCGTTCCATCTCAAGGATTTGGTCAATGAGGTCGAGCGGCTGCTGGCGGCTTGAGTTCTTTCTGAGATTTCCACCCCCTCCCAGCCTCCCCCATCAAGGGGGAGGTGCAGTTCTGTGGTTGTGACTCGATCCAGCCCAGGAGTGGAGAGACACCTCCCCCATGATGAGGGAGGAGGCAGGGGTGATCTTTCCACAATACCCAGATAGCCCCCTTGACCCCATCCGGGGTTTTATGGTCTATCCGCGCCACTGGAACGGCATAGCCGATCCTTCCCGGAGAGATGGGCGTATAGCTCAGCGGGAGAGCACCTCGTTGACATCGAGGGGGTCACAAGTTCGATCCTTGTTACGCCCACCATCTCTCTAAAGACTTTCGCCTCTGGCGACGGGAGTATAGCTCAGCGGGAGAGCATTCGCTTCACACGCGAAGGGTCACAAGTTCAATCCTTGTTACTCCCACCATTTACCTGATCTTCAAACCGGGACGGCCTGCAAATGGCAGTCTTCTGCGCTTCCGGTGCTCACGTGCCGAACGCACGCTGCGCGCCGGTTCTCGAAGCCCACCATTTTCGACTCGCCCCAATTTTGAAGCTCAGGCAAATGGTGCTGACTGCGGCATCGCAGATGGCGGGTCACGAGGGGGTGATTTTGGCTCGAAATTGGGCTGGGGACAGCCTATATCTGGGCCATGTTCAAATTCTGGAAAAAGCGGGAGATGCCCATGGACGCCCATACCTATCCGGTGACGCGCACGGATGCCGAATGGAAGGCGCGGCTGACGCCCGAACAATATGCGGTGATGCGCGAACATGGCACGGAGCGGCCGGGATCGTGCGCATTGTTGCATGAGCATCGTGCCGGCTCGTTCGCCTGCGCGGGCTGCGATCAGGAACTGTTCAAGGCGGATTTGAAGTTCGAGAGCGGCACCGGTTGGCCCAGCTTTAATGATCCGGTCCCCGGTTCGGTTGAAACGACCACGGACCGCAGCTATGGCATGGAGCGGGTGGAGTGCCATTGCTCACGGTGTGGCAGCCATCTGGGACATGTATTCCCCGATGGCCCACCCCCGACGGGGCTGCGCTACTGCATCAATGGCGTGGCGCTGAATTTCATCCCGGCGTAAGCGACTCGGTTCGACTCATTCAGCACCCTCGGACTTCGGTCCGGGGGTGTTTTGTTTGAACTCGATTTTGCCGCAACCACAGCGCGGCACCTCCCCCTTGACGGGGGAGGTTGGGAGGGGGCGTGGGGAGCCCGCATTTCAGTTGGATCATTGTGGCTCCCATCCCCCCTCCCTGACCCTCCCCGCGAAGGGGGAGGGTGTCGACTGAGAATTAGCGTCTCAAAAATCACGTTCCCCGCGGCTTCGCCCTTGCGGTGGGGTGGGCCTTGGCGGGATCATCGGGCCAGGGGTGGCGCGGGTAGCGGCCCTTGAGGTCCTTGGCGACGTCGGTCCAGGAGCCGCTCCAGAAGCCGGGCAGGTCGCGGGTGGTCTGGATCGGGCGGTGGGCGGGAGAGAGCAGCACCAGAAGCAGTCGAATGCGGCCATTGGCGATGGTGGGGTGCCGCGTCAGCCCGAATAATTCCTGCACCCGGATCTCGATCGCGGGCCCGCCTTCGGCCGAATAGTCGATGGGCACGGCATTGCCGGTGGGGGCGGTGAAGTGGCTGGGCAGCAGCGCCTCGATGTCCTGGCGGCGCTGGTAGGGCAGCAACAGGTCGAGCGCAGTGCGCAATTGCTCGGCGGTGATTTCACTCAATTTGGTCAGGCCGAACAGGGCCGGCGCCAGCCATTCGGCGACGCTGGGCGCCAGGGCCTCGGCGCTGAGATCGGGCCAATCATCGCCCAGGGTGCCACGGAGGAAATTGGCGCGGGCGCGCCAGGCCTTCTGGTCGCGGCTCCAAGATAGAGAGTCGAGCCCGCGGCGGGCGGCGGCTTCGGCCAGCAGAAGTGCGGCGGCCTCGGGGTCTTCGACGGCGACCGGCTCATCGGCGAGGCGGAGCGCGCCGAGGCGGCGAGTTTTGCGGGCGCGGACGCTGGCGGAAGGCTCGTCGAAGGCGAGTACGGTTTCATCGGTGATATGGGAGGCGAACAGCAATTCTATCGTTGGGCGATCGATAGCGGCGGCAGCGCGAATCTTGCCGGAGGCAGCGGCGCCGGTGATGTCGGTGACCACGAGAAACGGCGCTGCGGCTAGCGCGTCGGTGGTGTCGAGGCTGGCCTGGCGGCCATTGGCGAGGCGGAATTTCCCGCGCGGGCCGGCGGCCTGCGCGACGCGGTCTGGATAGGCGCGGGCGAGGTGGTGGCCGGGATCGAGGTCGCCGCCTTTGCCGCCTCCGGCTAGGCTGGCCCAGCGCCGGGCCAGGGTCCGGGCATCGTTGGCGCGCGGGCTGCGGTCGGTGCGGAAGCGGGCGAGGCGATTTGCGAGATCGGTGCCGTCGCCGCCCAGGCCGCGTTCGCCGATCAGCACGGCGAGGTCGGCGGCGGTTGATGCATCGTCCTCGGCGGCAGCGGCGACGATCATGTGGGCGAGGCGTGGGTGCAGCGGCAGGCAGGCGAGGGCTTTGCCGGCAAGGGTGAGATGGCCTTGGGCATCGAGCGCGTCGAGGCTTTGCAGCAGACCAGTGGCCTCTTGCCAGGCGGGGCGCGGCGGCGGGTCGAGAAAAGGGAGTTTGACGGGATCGATGACGCCCCAAGCGGCTAGGTCGAGGGCGAAACCGGCGAGGTCGGCGGCGAGGATTTCGGGTGTGTCGAAGGGTTCAAGACCAGCGGTCTGCCCCTCGTTCCACAGCCGGATACAGACCCCCGGCGCCGTGCGCCCGGCGCGGCCACGGCGCTGGTCGGCACTGGCGCGGGAGACGCGGCGGGTTTCGAGCGTCGTCAAGCCCGTGGCAGGCTCATAGGCGGGAATGCGGCGGAAGCCGGCGTCGATGACGATGCGAATGCCATCGATGGTCAGCGAGGTTTCGGCAATCGAGGTGGCCAGCACGATCTTGCGGCGGCCGGGCTCGGCGGGGCGGATGGCGCGGTCCTGCTCGGCATTGGTGAGCTGGCCGTAGAGCGGGGCGATATCGGTATTGGCGGGCTTTTTCGCGTTAAGGCGCTCGGCGACGCGGGTGATTTCGCCCTGGCCGGGCAGGAAGACGAGGGCGGAGCCGGTGTGATCGCGGAGAGCAGCGAGGATGGCAGTGGTGACCTGGTCTTCGAGGCGGGCGAGGGGATCGGGTTCGGTATAGAAGGTTTCGACCGGGAAGGCGCGGCCTTCGCTGGTGATGACGGGGGCGTCGGCGAGCAATTTTGCAACGCGGGCGCCGTCGATGGTGGCGGACATGACGAGGACGCGCAGGTCCGGGCGCAGGGCGGCAGCGTCGAGGGTGAGCGCGAGGCCCAGATCGCCATCGAGGCTGCGCTCGTGGAATTCGTCGAAGAGGACTGCGGCGATGCCGCTCAGTTCGGGATCGTCGAGCAGCATGCGGGTGAAGACGCCCTCGGTAACGACTTCGATGCGGGTTTTGCTGGAGATTTTGGCGTCCATGCGGACGCGGTAGCCGACGGTTTGGCCTATGTCTTCGCCCAGGGTTTGGGCCATGCGGTGGGCGGCGGCGCGGGCGGCGAGGCGGCGCGGTTCGAGCATGATGATGCGATTGTCGCCGCGCCAGGGGGCGGCAAGGAGGGCGAGGGGGACGCGGGTGGTCTTGCCGGCGCCGGGCGGGGCGACGAGGACGGCGTATGGCCCGGCGGCCAGCGCGGTGAGCAGGGCCGGGATTGCGTCGTCGATGGGGAGGGGCGGCAGGGGCATGGGAGGGGTTGTGGCGGATGAGCGCCTTTGGGGCAAGCCTTGGGATTTGAGTTTGTGGTCCATAACTCTTGCTGCTTATGTGGGAGAGCGAAGGGCCAAACCGATAGATCTGGGCTAAACGCCACCCCTCCCTAGCCCTCCCCGTCAAGGGGAGGGTGAACCCGGTGGGTGGTTTGGATTGTGCCAAATACGCCGAAGTCACCCTCCCCCTTGCGGGGAGGGCCAGGGAGGGGGTTCTTGGACTAGTCGTTGACCGCAGTTAAGGTACAGCAACCATTCAGAGGACAACCCATGACCAATACCCGCATCGGAAACGAGCAGATCACCGTGGATGTCGCGCCGCTGGGCGCGGAGATGCAGGCGATTACCACGGCCGATGGGGCACAGTGGCTGTGGCACGGGGATGCCAAATATTGGGGTGGGCGGTCGCCGATTTTATTTCCCATAGTGGGGAAGGCGCCGAACGATACGATCAGCATTGATGGCAAAAGCTATGCGATGGGCCAGCATGGCTTTGCGCGGCGCAGTGCGTTCGAGTTGGTGGAGGCGAGTGCCACGTCGTGCCGGTTCGAGCTGATGGCGACGGAGGAGAGCTGGCAGGTCTATCCGTTCGATTTTCTCCTGGCGGTGACGCATGCGGTGGAGGGGACTTCGGTGACGATTACCGTCGAGGTCACCAATAGGGATCACAAGGTGATGCCGTTCGGGGTCGGGTTTCATCCGGCCTTCGTGTGGCCGCTGCCGGGGGCAATGACCGATACGCATGGGGTGACGCTGGACAATGGGGCGGAGCCGGCGCTGGTGCGGCTGGATCATGGGCTGGTGGTGCCCAAGGAACTGCCGTCGCCGTTCCAGGCGGGCGTGCTGGTGCTGGAGCATGATCTGTTCGAGGCGGATGCGATGCTGTTTCCGCAAGGTGCTGGAGCGGGGCTGAGCTATGGCTGCCCTGGTGGGCCGTCGATCAAGATCGATTGGGAGAATTTGCCCAACCTGGCATTGTGGAGCAAGCCGGGTGCTCCGTTCATTTGCATCGAGCCGTGGCATGGGACGGCGGCTGAGGTTGGTGGGTCCGATGATCTGGAGCAGCGGCCGTATTAGCGAGGTGCTGGGGCCGGGGAGCACGGCGCGGTTCGTGTTGCGGGTGGAGGTGCGGCCCTAACTATTCCGCTGCCGGGCGGTCTTCGATCATCGCATCTGGCCCTGCAGGATCACCCGGACCTGTCTCACAGCCCAGGTCCGGGAACGCGACGACGCGGTTGTTGCGGAAGTCGAGGCGGACCACCAGAAGGCCGCGTTCCTCGAAATAGGTGAGGAGGCGGCGGGCGCGGGTGGCGGAGTGGGTGCCGTAGAGGCGGGCCAGGGTGGCGTCGGACGGGCAGGGGGCGGCGGTTACGGCGGCTTGGGCCAGCACGAGGAAAACGCCCTGGATGTCATCGGCGAGGGTTTCGGACAGAGCGAGGGCCTGTTGCCAGGCGGTGCTGTCGGCGGTGGCGCGGTCGAGGCCGACGCGGGCGACGGCGAGCTTGCGCTTGAAGGCGGGCAAAGCGGGGGCTTCGCCGGGGACGCGGCGGATGCGGCAGCGGACCAGGAAATCCTGATAGAGCACGGCGACACTGCGAAAGCTGGCGTCGGGATCGCCGAGCAGTTCGACCATGATGGCGTCGATCTGGGCGTCGCGCTCGGCTTCGTCGATTTCGGGGAACAGCGATTGCGGCGCGGCCTCGACTTCGGGCTTGGGGCGCGCGAGCTGGGCCAGGATATCGGCGGTCGGGGTTGGGGCGGGGGCCTGCGGGCGGCGGATCGGGGTGCGGGCTTCTTCGGGCGTCGCGGTGAAGATCAAATCGTGGGCGTCGGCGCTGGCTTCGGGCAGCGGCGTCAGCTTGGGGCTGGTGGAGCGAGCCGAGGTTTCCACATCGCCGATGGTGACGGGCAAGGGACGACGGCTGAGGGCGGGGCCAAGCGCGATGAAATGGCCGCGCGCCAGGTCGCGGAATTGCTCGGCCTGGCGCTTTTCCATGCCGAGCAGATCGGCGGCGCGGGCCATGTCGATATCGAGGAAGGTGCGGCCCATCAGGAAATTGGAGGCTTCGGCGGCGACGTTCTTGGCCAGCTTGGCCAGGCGCTGGGTGGCGATGACGCCGGCAAGGCCACGTTTGCGGCCGCGGCACATCAAATTGGTCATGGCGCCGAGCGAGAGTTTTCGCGCTTCGTCGCTGACTTCGCCGGCCACGGCGGGGGCGAAAAGCTGGGCTTCGTCGACGACGACGAGGACGGGATACCAGAAATCGCGGTCGGCATCGAACATGCCGCCGAGAAAGGCGGCGGCGGCGCGCATCTGCTGCTCGACATCGAGGCCTTCGAGATTGAGCACGACGGAGACGCGGTGCTGGCGGATGCGGCCGGCAATGCGGGTCAATTCGTTTTCGGTGCGGGCGGCATCGACGACGACATGGCCGAATTTATCGGCCAGGGTGACGAAATCGCCCTCGGGGTCGATGATGCACTGCTGCACCCAGGGCGCGCTCTGTTCGAGCAGGCGGCGCAGCAGATGGGATTTGCCCGAGCCGGAATTGCCCTGGACCAGCAGGCGCGTCGCCAACAGCTCCTCGAGATCGAGCATGGCGTGGGCTTGGCCGGTGGTGGCTCCCATGTCGATGGCGACGTTCATGACTCTCCTGAGAGATCGTTTGAAAATTCTACTCTGGCGGCCATCTGCGGCGGTCTTCTGCGCTTCCGGTGCTCACGTACCAAACGTACGCTGCGCTCCGGTTCTCGTAGACCACCGCATCTGACTCCCCAGAGCGAATTTTCAAACGATCTCTGAGGCAATTGTCTCGCAGGGGAGACTCAACGCACGGCAATGAAGCGCCACCCATAGCATCGTGATCGCCGTTTCGGGAGCTTTGTGTGAAAGAACCCACAACTGGGCACGCCCTCGTGGTTCGAGGCTCGCGAAGTGCTCGCACCTCACCATGAGGGCTACTGGAAGATCATGGCCTGTCAGTAGTCCTCATGGTGAGGCGGGAGGCGAAGCCGACCCTCGAACCACGAGGGCGTGGCACATTGGAATTGACAGCGCCGGTGGGATGGTCGATCTTGTATGGAAGATGCCGGAGCGGTTCGGCGCGACCCACCAAGACAAGATTTATTTTCATGAAATACGCTATCGTCGGCACTGGCGGCCGTCATCAGATGTACCGCGAAGCGGTTGCCGAAACCCATGCAGCCAATAATGAATTGGTTGGCCTCTGCGATGTGAACGCCAGCCGGCTGGCGCTATCGGCCAGCAAGGTGCCCGACCCGGGCGGCAATGGGATCGCCACCTATCTGGCCGACGATTTCGAGAAGATGATCGCCGAGCAGCAGCCCGATACGGTGATCGTGACGACGCCGGATTACCTGCACGATAAATATATCGTGGAGGCATTGCGGGCCGGTCGCAATGTAATGACCGAAAAGCCGATGACCATCGATATCGGCCGGCTCAAAGCCATTCTCGATGCGCAGCGCGAGACCGGCAAATCGGTCACGGTGACGTTCAACTATCGCTATTCGCCGGCACGTACGCAGCTCAAGGACCTGCTGATGAGCGGGGTAATCGGGGAGATCACGGCGGTGGATTTCCGCTGGTATCTCGACCGGGTGCATGGCGCCGACTATTTCCGCCGCTGGCACCGCTACAAGGACCGCTCGGGCGGGCTGCTCGTACATAAATCGACGCACCATTTCGACCTGCTCAACTGGTGGGTTGGCTCGACGCCCAAGTCGGTATCGGCCACGGGCAAGCGCGATTTCTACACGCCGGAAATGGCGGTAAAGCTGGGGCTGGAAGGCCATGGCGAGCGGTGCCATGATTGCCCGGTAGCGGCCAAATGCGATTTCCGCATGGACCTGGAAAAGGACGAAGCGCTCAAGGAGCTTTATCTGGATGCCGAGGGCGATGACGGCTATCTGCGCGACAAATGCGTGTTCGCCGATGACATCACCATCGAGGACACCATGCAGGTTCAGGCGCAATATGCGTCCGGGACCTCCCTGAATTATACGCTGGTGGCCTATAGCCCTTGGGAAGGGCTGGAGGTGAAATTCCACGGCACCAAGGGCGAATTGACCCACAAGCATATCGAAGTGCATGGCGTGTTCGGCGGCGGGCATCGCGAGCGCTCCGACACCGACAATTTCACCACCGAACTGCATCTGGCGGGCGGCTTGCCGGAAAAGCTCAAGGTTTGGGAAGGCACGGGATCTCACGGCGGGGCGGATCCGATCATGCTGGGCTATCTGTTCGATGCCGAACATATGGAAGCGGACAAATATGGCCGTGCCTCCGACCATGTGGCCGGGGCCTGGTCGATTTTGACGGGGATTGCGGCCAATCAGTCGATCGCCGAGGGCGGCAAGCGCATTTATATAGACCAAATGCTGGCGGCCGCTGGAATCGACCTTGGAGGCGATGTGCGCTAACGAGGTTTATGACGGAGCAGCGACAGGCTGCGATGGGGAGAACGCTGTGACGGCTGGCGGGCACGATGCGGGCGAAGGGACCATGGCGCTGCGCGTGGTGGGGGCTCTGCGCGACGAAATCGTGACCATGACGCTCAAGCCGGGCGACGTGATTTCGGAAAGCGATATCGCGGGGCGCTATGGCGTCTCGCGCCAGCCGGTGCGCGAGGCGTTCATCCGGCTGGCGCAGCAGGGGCTGCTGCTGATCCGGCCGAAGCGGGCGACCGTGGTCAAGAAAATCTCCCCCGACGGGGTGCAGCAAAGCCGGTTCATCCGCGAATCGATCGAGGTCGAAATCATCCGCAGGGTGGCGGCGCGGCCGGGCAATGCCGAGGCGGTGCTGGCCGAGCTGATCGCCGGGCAGGAAGCGGCCTCGACGGCGGATGACAGCCTGGGCTTCCACGCGCTGGACGAGTTGTTTCACCGCACACTGGCCCGGCTGGCGGGCGTGGAATATGCGTGGCAGTTGATCGACGATCACAAGATGCAGCTGGACCGGGTGCGGTTTTTGACGCTGGGCGTGTCATCGAGCCAAAGGGCTATCGCCGAGCATAAGGAAATCGCGGCGGCGGTGGCGGCCGGGGATTCGGCGGGCGCGGAAGCGGCGATGCGCGCCCATCTGAGCCAGGCGGAAGTGTTGCTGGCGCAGACGATTGCCGATCATCCGGATTACTTCGAGGGGCCGGCTTAGGGCTGGGTTCGTTCTGCACTGGGCGGACACCCCCTCCTACCTCCCCCATCAAGGGGGAGGGTGACGGCTGAAAATTCAGGGCTAGGGCCAATCGACATTCAGTTTAGCACTGGGCATTGAGAGCCCCGATCTGCCTCCCTCCCCCTTGAGGGGAGGGATTGAGGGTGGGGGTTCTGAACTATCAAGAGGCTCATCCAGAGGTATGGGCTTAATTGAAAGCCGGGAACCCCCACCCTAACCCTCCCCTCAAGGGGGAGGGGACCAGATTGGGGCTCCCAAAAATCACGGCAGACTTGAATGTCGATTCAGCCTAGAGCTATCCCGCTCACCGGCAGCCATGGAGGAGGCTGGGAGGGGGTGGCCGCGAACGCCAGCCTTGCCACCTTGACCTCGCCCCTTTCCCCAGCCAGTTTGTCCGCATTGCCATAACAATCCTTTTGCGAGAGCCGCTGTGAAACCGGGCGAGTGGAATATTGTCCTGCCGCCGGTGAGGGCGATTTATGGGCGGTTTGGGCGCGAGGCGCGCTGGATGCTGGCGGCGATTGCGGTGGTCGTGCTCATCGCCGCGGTGGGCAATGTGGCGGTGCCCTATGTGTTTTCGCGGCTGATCGACACGCTGGACCAGGCGCAATTGCCGGTGGCCCTGGCCTGGATGTTCGTGGGTTATGCCGTGCTGCGCGGGCTGACCACGGCGGCATCCTACAGTGTCAACTACATGTCGATCATGGCGGCGGAAAATCTCAATTTCATCGCCGCTACGCTGTTCTTCGAGCGGTTGCTGCGCAAGACCTCCGGGTTTTTCATCGAGCACAATCCCGTCGAAATCGAGAGCGCGCGAGACCGGGGCGAGCACTCGATCTATGTCATCGTGCAGCTGGCGATCATCGTGTTCATTCCGGGGATCGTGCAGATTTTGCTCGCCATGGGCGTGCTGGGCGCGGTGATTAATCTGGAAATCGTGGTCATTGTTCTGGTCTATGGCGCGGCTTTTATCGCACTGACCTATGGCGCCAATCGGTGGACGCGGCCGCTGCTGGACCGGGCGATCGAGGCCAGTCAGGACAATGCCAAATTCGTCGGCAATGCGGTCAACGCCATGGAGACGCTGCGCTATTTCAATGGCGACCGCTGGATCAGCGAGCGCTTTACCGACAAGTCCGAACTGTCGCGCGCCTCCTGGGTGGGGTGGGCCGGGCGGCGGATGCTGCTGGCGGGCCTGTTCGGGGCGGCGCTGGCCATGCAATTGGGGCTGACATTCTGGCTGTTGCTGCCGTGCTTCGCGGCGGGGGAGTTGAGCGTCGGCGATATCGTCCTGATCAATATGATGCTGATCCAGCTCAACCAGCCGTTCGAAATGATCGGCACGGCGATCGACGACGTAATGCGCTCGATTTCGGGATTTCTGCCGTTTGCCCGGATGTGGTCGGCGCCAGAGGATAAGCCGGTGGATGCGGGCAGCAGGCTGGCGCTGAGCCGGGGCGAGCTGGCGTTCGAGGATATCGGTTTCGCCTATGGCGAGCGCAGCGTGGTCAGCGGCGTCAGCTTCGTCGCGCAACGCGGGCGGGTGAATTTTCTCACCGGCGAGACCGGGGCCGGCAAATCGACGCTGTTCAAGCTGGCGCTGAAATCGCTGGAGCCCAAGGCCGGGCGGGTTCTGGTGGATGGGGTCGACCTGCAGAGCATCGGCCGGGAGAGTTGGTACGCGGCGATCGGCGTGGTGCCGCAGGAGGTGATGCTGCTGCATGACACGCTCGCCGCCAATATCGTGCTGGGGCGCACGCTCGATCCGGAGCGGCTGCGCAGGGCGGCCGAGCAGGCCTCGATCCTGGGGTTCATCACGCAATTGCCGGAAGGGTTCGAGACCACGGTGGGCGAGCGGGGGCTGAAGCTATCGGGCGGGGAACGCCAGCGGGTGGCGATCGCGCGGGCACTCTATGCCGATCCGCAGCTGCTTTTCCTTGACGAAGCCAGCTCGGCACTGGATGAAGCCACAGAAGGCGACATCATGAGCGAGTTGCGGCTTTTGGCGGATCGGGTCACCATCATCGCCATTACCCATCGCCGCAGCGTCATCGCGCCACACGACCAGGTGATCGTGCTGAGCGGTGGTTCGGCGCCCAACAGAGTTACCGAGGAAACGGAAACATGAAGCAGCGTATTTTGGGCAAGACCGGCTATTCGGTTTCGGAAATCGGGCTGGGCACCTGGCAATTGGGCGAGGCCTTCGGGCCGGTCGACGACGGGGTCGCGGCGGCCATTCTCGATAGCGCCAATGCGCAGGGCGTCAATTTCTGGGACACCGCCGATGTCTATGGCGGCGGCCAGAGCGAGAGCCGTATCGGCGGCCATGCCAAGGGTCCCTGCGTGCATGTGGCGACCAAGCTGGGGCGCTCGGGCGCGCTGTTTCCCGACAAGTACAGCAAGGACGCCATCCGCGCGAGCCTGATGGGCTCGGCCAAGCGGCTGGGTGTGGAAACGCTCGATCTGGCGCAATTGCATTGCGTGCCCACCGAGGTGCTGCGCGACGGGCGGATTTTCGGCTGGATGGACGAGCTTAAGGCCGAGGGGCTGGTGCGCCATTATGGGGCCAGCGTCGAGACCATCGAGGAAGGGCTGATCTGCCTGCAGCATGAGGGCGTGGCCAGCCTGCAGATCATCTTCAATATTTTCCGCCAGGACGCGGCCAAGGAATTGCTGCCGCAGGCGGCGGCGCAGAATGTCGGCATCATCGTGCGGCTGCCGCTGGCGAGTGGGTTGCTCTCCGGCAAATACGACAAGGACACGCGGTTCGCGGCCGGCGACCATCGCAATTATAACGCCGATGGCGCGGCGTTTTCGGTGGGTGAGACGTTTTCGGGCATTCCGTTCGAGCGCGGCGTGGAGCTGGTGCAGGAGCTGAAGGGGCTGGCGCCGGAGAACGTGCCGCTGTCGCAGGTGGCGATCCGTTGGGTGCTGGATCATCCGCAGGTGAGCACAGTGATCGCTGGCGTGACCAAGCCGGAGCAATTGGCTGACAATGTCGCGGCGAGCGAGCGGAAGCCGCTGTTTCCGGCGCTGATGGGGCAGATGGCGGAATGGTATGAGCGGGAAGTGAAGCCGGCCATTCGCGGCGGGGTTTAGCTCTTTTCTTCTCCCCATCGGGGAGAAGGTGGCGCGCAGCGCCGGATGAGGGGGAGCTGGGAGATTGCCAGGCAGCCTGTGGTTGCGGGGCGATTCCCCCTCACCCGTCTCGGCTGCGCCGAGCCACCCTCTCCCCGATGGGGAGAGGAATAGAAGGAGCGTTCAAACGATTGTGCCCTAGCGCATCCTCCTTGGCATCCCTACGTTGTCGGTAACAACAAGAACGCTCCGAGTATTCCCATGTCCTATCACGAAGCCTTTGAACTCGTTCGCGACGAGCATATTGCCGAGGTCAATTCGCAGGCGAAACTCTATCGCCACAAAAAGACCGGGGCGGAGGTGCTGAGCCTCGTCAATGACGACGAGAACAAGGTGTTCGGCATCACCTTCAAGACGCCGCCGGAGGATTCGACGGGGATCGCGCATATCCTGGAGCATTCGGTGCTGTGCGGGAGCCGGAAATATCCGGTCAAGAAGCCGTTCGTGGAGCTGATCAAGGGGAGCCTGAACACCTTCCTCAATGCCATGACGTTTCCGGACAAGACGGCCTATCCGGTCGCTAGTCAGAACCTGCAGGATTTTTACAACCTGGTGGATGTGTATCTGGACGCGGTGTTTTTCCCGCTGATCACCGAGGATACGTTCCGCCAGGAAGGCTGGCATTACGAGCTGGAAGATGCGGGCTCGCCGCTGGTCTATAAGGGCGTGGTGTTCAACGAGATGAAGGGGGTGTTCTCCTCCCCCGATAGTGTGATGCGCGATATTTCGCAGCGCTCACTTTATCCCGATATCACTTATGGTAAATCGTCGGGTGGCGACCCCAAGGCGATCCCGGATTTGAGCTACCAGCAGTTCAAGCGTTTTCACGAGAAATTCTATCACCCCTCCAATGCGCGGGCGTTCTTCTCGGGCGACGACAACGCCGATGAGCGGCTGAAGATTCTCGATGCGTATTTTTCGGAATTTGATCGCGCGCCGGTGGATGCCGAGGTGCAGTTGCAACCGCGGTTCAACCAGCCGCGCACTATCGTGGCCACCTATGCCGGCACCAAGGAAGACGGCAAGGCGCGCGACGGCATGGTGAGCGTAAACTGGATGATCGATCCGCCGGCGGATCGCACCGAGGCACTGTCGCATGGGCTGCTCAGCTATATGCTGGCGGGCAATTCGGCGGCACCTTTGCGCAAGGCGCTGACGGATTCGGGGCTGGGCGAAGGGATGACTGGCGGCGGCATCGGGAGTGGCCTGCGCCAGCCGATGGCGAGCTTCGGCATGAAGGGGATCGACGCGGCCGACGCTGGTAAGGTCGAGGCGCTGATTCTGTCGACGCTGGAGCAGATTGCTACGGACGGCATCGACAAGCAGACGGTGGAAGCAGCACTCAATACCTTCGAATTCTCGTTGCGTGAGAACAATACCGGCTCGTTCCCGCGCGGGATTTCGATGATGTTCTCGTCGATGGGCACCTGGCTGCATGGTGGCGATCCGCTGCAGCCGCTGGCGTTTGAAAGCGCGTTGATCACGCTCAAGGAGAAGGCCGCCAATGGTCACTTCGAGAGCGAAATCCGCCGGCTGTTCCTCGACAATATGCACCGCACCACGGTGACGCTGAGCGCCGACGACAAGCAGGGTGCGCGCGACGTGGCGGCCGAGGAGGCGCGGCTGGCCAAGGTGCGCGAGCAGCTCGATGTCGAGGCGATCAAGGCGGTGATTGGCGAGACCGAGAAGCTGAAGGCGCTGCAGGAGGCAGTGGACGATCCGGCGCAGTTGGCGAAGATTCCGACGCTGACGCTGGCGGATCTTGACCGCAAGATCCGCACGGTGCCGATCGAGATCGGCACGCTGGCGGAGACAAAACTGTTCTATCACGACCTGCCGACGCTGGGGATTTTGTACCTCGACCTGGGGTTCGACCTGCATGTGCTGGACAAGGGCCTGCTGCCCTATCTGCCGCTGTTCGGGCGGGCACTGCTGCAGACAGGGACTAAAAAGGAAGATTTCGTGTCGCTGACGCAGCGCATCGGGCGCTCGACCGGCGGCGTGGCTCAGCATCGCGGGATTTCGGCCCGGCAGAACGATAGCGGCAGCGCCGCGTGGTTCTTCCTCTCGGGTAAGGCGGTGCCGGACAAGGTCGAGGAAATGCTCGCCATCATGGGCGATGTGCTGCTCGATGCGCGGCTGGATAATCGCGAGCGCTTCAAGCAGATGGCGCTGGAGGAAAAGGCCGGGTTCGAAGCGCGGCTGGTGCCGAGCGGCAATGCCATCGTCGATACGCGGCTGAAATCAGGGCTGACGGAAGCCAGCTGGATGGCGGAGCAGATGGGGGGCGTGAGCTACCTCAATTTCGTGCGCGACCTGGTCAAGCGGATCGATAGCGACTGGGATAGCGTGCAGGCGGCGCTGGAGCGCATTCGCGACACGCTGTTCAATCGCGGCCGCGCGGTGGTCAATGCCACGGCGGATGCCTCGATCTGGGGCCGGGCGCAGGGCGAGGTGGCATCGTTCCTCGGGCGGTTGCCGAATGGCACGAAGGCGTTGGCCGATTGGTCGATCGACTTCAAGCCGCGCTCGGAAGGGCTGATTATTCCGGCGCAGGTCAATTATGTGGGCAAGGGCGCCAATCTCAAGGCACTCGGGTTCGACCTGACGGCGGCGTCGAGCGTGGCGCTGAAATTCCTCAACACGACTTATCTCTGGGACAAGGTGCGGGTGCAGGGCGGGGCCTATGGTGGGTCGAGCCGGTTCGATCTCACCTCAGGCAATTTCAGCTTCCTCAGCTATCGCGACCCGAACCTGCTCAAGACGCTGGATGCCTATGACGGGGCGAGCAAGGCGCTCAATGCGGGCATCGGCGACAATGACCTGACGCGCTCGATCATCGGTGTGATCGGCGACATGGACGGCTATGAATTCCCCGATGCCAAGGGCTATTCGTCGATGTGGCGGACGCTGACCGGGACGACCGAGGCGCTGCGACAGCAGCGGCGCGACGAGGTGCTGAATACGTCGGTTGCCGATTTCAAGGCGCTGGCCGAGGCGGTCGATGCGATCCGCGACAAGGGCCATGTCGTGGTGCTGGGCGGGGAAGCGGCCATCACAGCCGCCAATGAGAAGCGTCCGGGATTGCTGGATGTGACCAAGGTGATGTGAGCCCCATTGGGGCACGCCCTCGTGGTTCGAGGCTCGTGAAGAACTCGCACCTCACCATGAGGGCTACTCATGGTGAGGTGGGAGCGTAGCGACCCTCGAACCACGAGGGCGTGGCACCAAGCCTCACGCGTCCTTGTCGACCATCACGCCGGTCTTGGCTTCGGCCGAATTTTCGACCTTTTCCTTGATGCGTTCCCTGATCTCATTTTCGATTTTTTCGCGGGTTTCAGCGTCCATGCTTTTGAGCTGATCTTCGGTCAGATTCATCTCTTGGAGGACGTTGGCGCGCATGCGCTCGGCGGGCGTCATCTGCGCATATTCGAGGAATTCCTCCTCGGCGGTCTTGGGCTGCAGCGATCCGGTACTGCCGCCCAATTGGGCGGGGAGCGGGAAGGAGCGCATATTGTTCGAAATTGAAAAAGACACCTTTACCTCCATGATAGTCTGCCCGCTGGACATTCAAGTTTTGTGCCAATGGTTAATGGTCGGTAATTGTTGGGCTTTGCCTGCTGCTGACACGGTGTGACACTGCCTTGGGGCAGAATGTGCCGTGCCGAAACTGCAGGGTCGTAGCTGAACCAGTCACCCATGCGCGACGTTAGGGAGTCCCATGACCACCCAGATTCTCGACCGGAACCTGCATATCAAGGCGATCGATGCCTATATCGATCCGGGCGCTCCGCGAGCGCGGGCGATCATCACCCATGGACATGCGGACCATGCCCGCGCGGGACATGGCGCTGTGCTGGCGACGCCGGATACGATTGCGATCATGAAGACGCGCTACGGCGAGGATTGTGCCGAAAAATTCGAGCCGCTGGAGTTCGGCGTGCCGTTGCTGGTCGATGATGTGACGATCACGCTTTATCCGGCGGGGCATATTCTGGGATCGGCGCAGGTGCTGGTGGAGCATAAGGGGCAGCGGGTTGTCGTCACGGGCGACTACAAAAGGCTGCCGGACCGGACGGCGCAGACGTTCGAACTGGTGACATGCGATCTGCTGGTGACGGAGGCGACGTTCGGATTGCCGGTGTTCCAGCATCCGCATCCGAAAGTGGAAATCGCGCGGCTGCTCGCCTCGGTCAAGGCCAATCCGGAGCGGGCGCATCTGATCGGGTGTTATGCGCTGGGCAAGGCGCAGCGGGTGATCGCGCTGTTGCGGGACGCGGGATACGACGCGCCGATCTACCTGCATGGGGCGATGCTGCGGCTCTGCGCGCTCTATGAGGAGCTGGGCGTATCGCTGGGCGATTTGCGTCCGGCTTTGGATGTGCCCAAGGCGGCGTTTGCCGGGCAGGTCGTCATTGCGCCGCCTTCGGCGATCAAGGATCGCTGGAGCCGGCGGTTCCCCGATCCGGTGACTGCGGTGGCGTCGGGCTGGATGAGCGTCAAGCAGCGGGCGCGGCAAAGCGGGGTCGAACTGCCGCTGGTGATTTCGGACCATTGCGACTGGGGCGAGCTGGGACAGACCATCACCGAGAGCGGCGCGGAAACCGTGTGGGTGACGCATGGGCGCGAGGATGCGCTGGTCTATTGGTGCCAGCAGCAGGGCTTGGCCGCCGAGCCGCTGAATATCCAGGGTTTCGAGGACGATGGCGGGGAGGGCGAGGAGTGAAACGCTTTGCCCAATTGCTGGAACTGCTGGCGC
Organism: uncultured Alphaproteobacteria bacterium; assembly: GCA_963717095.1. Lineage (GTDB taxonomy): Bacteria > Pseudomonadota > Alphaproteobacteria > Rhizobiales > Devosiaceae > Devosia. The sequence goes on along the minus strand of CAVQVF010000004.1, from coordinate 31,609 downwards.
TGACGCCGTCGCGCAATCGCAAGATCACGGCGCTGACGCAGTATTTTAGCGAGACGCCGGATCCGGATCGCGGTTTTGCGCTGGCGGTGCTGACCGGGGCGCTGACATTTCGCAATGTGAAGCCGGCGCTGCTCAAGGATATCGTGCTGGCGGAGGTCGATCCGACGCTGTTTGCGATGAGCTATGATTATGTCGGGGATTTGGGCGAGACCATCGCGCTGATCTGGCCGCATCATGGTGAGCAATCGGACCTGCCGTCGCTGACCGATTTGATCGAGCTGTTCAATACGACAGCTAAGAGCGAACTGCCCAAGTTGATCGCGTCGCTGCTGACGCGGGCGGGGATCAATGAGCGGTGGGCGCTGGTGAAGCTGGCGACCGGGGCATTGCGGATCGGGATTTCGGCGCGGCTGGCCAAGACGGCGCTGGCGGAGATGAGCGGGGTGGACCTGCAGGATATCGAGGAGGTGTGGCATGGGTTGAAGTTGCCCTATCTCGATCTGTTCGCCTGGCTGGATGGTAAGGCTGAGCGGCCCGATATCGACCAGTCGGCGCGGTTTCATCCGCTGATGTTGTCCAATCCGATCGACGAAGAAAAGGACTTGGCCAAGCTCGATCCTGCGGATTTTTCGGCGGAGTGGAAATGGGACGGCATCCGGGTGCAACTGGTGCTGGGCGGCGGGACCGTGTCGCTGTTTTCGCGGACGGGGGACGATATCGCGAACTCGTTTCCCGACATTGTGGACAATGTCAGCGGGCTGGCGGTGCTGGATGGTGAATTGCTGGTGGGCAAGGATTTCGAGCCCGGTTCGTTCAATGATTTGCAGCAGCGGCTGAACAAGAAGGTGGCCTCGGCTAAGCACCTCAAGGAGAGCCCGGCGTTCATTCGGGTTTATGACATGCTGTTCGACGGGCGGCAGGATGTGCGGGCGCTGGAGTGGACGGAGCGCCGACAGCGGCTGGAGGCGTGGATGGCGGCCAATCCGCAGACGCGGCTGGATTTGAGCGAGGTCCTGCCGTTCGGCGATTGGGACGAGCTGGCGAAGCTGCGTCGGCTGGGGGCGGATGAGCATGGGCATGAGGGGGTGATGCTCAAGCTGCGAAGTTCGCCCTATGTGCCGGGGCGGCCCAAGGGCTATTGGTTCAAGTGGAAGCGCGATCCCAATGTGGTGGACGCGGTGCTGATGTATGCGCAGCGGGGGCATGGCAAGCGGAGCTCGTTTTATTCGGACTACACGTTTGGCGTGTGGAAGGGGAACGAGATCGTGCCGATCGGGAAGGCCTATTTCGGGTTCACCGATGAGGAATTGAAGCTGCTCGACAAATGGGTGCGGGCCAATACGATGCCAGAGTTTCGGGCCGGTGCGGGAAGTGAAGAAGGAACTGGTGTTCGAGGTGGCGTTCGACAGCGCGCAGGAGAGCACGCGGCACAAGTCGGGCGTGGCGCTGCGGTTTCCGCGGATCAACCGGATACGGTGGGACAAGCCGGCGAGCGAGGCGGGGACGATCGAGGATATGGCGGTGTTTGTGGCGGCCTCGTAGGCTGTGGTGCTTCGGTTCCTTCGTCTCCCTCCCCCTTGTGGGGAGGGATCAAGGGTGGGGGGTTTTCGGCTATCGCATATGTGGAGAGATACCCCCACCCGGCTCGATCACGGACTTAGCAAGCTAAGTCCTATCTCGCTTTCCCTCCCCGCAAGGGGGAGGGTGGGGCCGGTGGATGGGTAAGCTAGGAGAGGACGATGTCATCACGATCAAACCACCTGCGGCTTGTGGCGCTGGAGAAGCAGATGGCGCAGGCGGCGGAGGCGATGGATTTCGAGGCGGCGGCGCGGTTGCGCAATGAGATGGCGCAGTTGCGCGGTGAGGTGCCCGACGTGAGCAAGGTGGATGACGAGGGCGGGTTGACCACGACGGTGGGCCAGCCGCCGCCAGGCGCCATGGGGCTGGGCAGCAATGTTCCGGTGCGGCAGCCGCCCAAGGGCTGGGTCAAGCCGAAGAAGCCGGATTTCATGACGAAGGGGAAGAAGTAGGAGATCGCCTCAGTAGTGGTAGCGACACTGAGCTATTTCTATCCCGCCTTCGACTGCCCGGTAGACAAGCCTGTGCTCCTTGTCGATCCGACGAGACCACCAGCCAGCGAATTCATGCTTAAGTGGTTCAGGATTGCCCGTGCCTTCAAAGGGTGTGCGCTGGCATTCCTTGATCAGGGCGTTGAGTTTCTTCAGGACCTGCCGATCGTTGGCTTGCCAATAGAGGTAATCTTCCCAGGCTCGCGTTGTGAAGGCGGTGTTCATTCCTCGATGAGTTTGCGGCTTACAGCTTTGTCCTGATCGGCTTCCTGAATGGCCTCGCGAAGGCGCTTCGCGTTTTTGGGACTGCTCAACAGGTAAGCGGTTTCCTGCCAGGAGGTAAAGTCATCCAGCGACATCACGACCGCGGCCTGCTTGCCACCCGTACGGGTGATTATCAGCGGGACATGATCGTCCACTGCCGCATCAATATCGGCCGCGATATTCTTGCGGAAGTCGGAAATGGATTTAGCACGCATAGGAAACTCCTTGCGCATAATGTACGCAGTTACGTACAAAATATCAAGCGACTACCGCGCCTTCTCCAGCCGTTCATCGGCCAGCTTCTTGATTTCGCGCAGTTCGGAGATGGTGGTTTGCAGGTCCTGGAGCTGGCTTTCCAGCGCGGTCAGGCGTTCCTGGACCATGTCGGCGAGCAGGTGGACCTGGCTGGTGCGGTCGGCGTCGTAGAGGCTGAGATAATCGGAGATATCGCGCAGCGAGAAGCCGAGGCGCTTGCCGCGCAGGATCAGGATCAGGCGGGCGCGGTCGCGGCGGCGGAAGATGCGGGTGGCGCCGACGCGCTCGGGGGACAGCAGGCCCTTGGCCTCGTAGAACCGCAGGGCGCGGGTGGAGATGCCGAATTCGCGGGCGAGGTCGGCGATGGCGAACAGGTCGCGGCTTTCGGGGGCGGCACGGCTCATGGCTTGGCGGCCTTGCGCTGTTCGTATTCGACGCGCAGCTCCTTTTTGCTGAGCTTGCCGATCAGGGTCTTGGGCAGCTCGGTCTTGAAGATGACTTCGCGCGGCATTTCGATCTTGTTGAGCGTTTTGGCGAGGAAGATCTTGATCTCGCTTTCGGTGGCGGACTGGCCCGCCTTGAGCTTGACGAAGGCGACGGGGGCTTCGCCGCGATAGGTATCGGGGACGCCGATGACATTGGTTTCATCGACCGCCGGATGCAGCATCAGGGCGGCCTCGATGACGCGGGGATAGACGTTGAAGCCCGAGCAGATGATCAGGTCCTTGATGCGATCGACGAGGAAGACGTAGCCGTCCTCGTCCATGTGGCCGACATCGCCGGTGCGCAGCCAGCCATCGGCGAAGGCCGCTTCGGTGGCTGCATCATCGTTGAAATAGCCGGCCATGACCTGTGGGCCCTTGACCTGCAATTCGCCGTTCTGGCCGATGCCGACGGTCAGGCCGGTATCGACATCGACGAAGCGGATATCGGTGCCGGGCAGGGGCAGGCCGATGGACAGGGGTTTGGAGGGCACGCGCAAGGCGGCGCAGCACACGACAGGCGAGGCTTCGGTGAGGCCATAGCCTTCGGCCAGGATAGCGGTGGATTTGGTGAGATATTCGGCGCGGATTTCGTCGCTGAGGGCGGCGCCGCCGGAAACGGCAACCTTGATGGTGTCCAGGGCTTCGCGCGTGGCGCCATCGGCGCGCGCCAGGGCCGCCAGCAGAGTGGGCACAGCCGGCAGGATATTGGGCTTGGTGCGGGCCAGCAGGGCGAGAAAGTCCTTCATCTCGAAGCGGGGCAGCATCACCACCTGGGCGCCATTGCACAGCGGCACGTTCATGCAGACGGTCATGGCGAAGATGTGGAAGAAGGGCAGGACGGCGACGACCTTGGAGGGGGGGTAGAACAGCCCGCAGCCCCATTTGTCGATCTGGCTCATATTGGCGGCGATATTGGCATGGGTCAGCAGCGCGCCCTTGGGTTGGCCGGTGGTGCCGCCGGTATATTGCTGGACCGCGATATCGCGCGTGGCATCGATGACCACGGCATCGGGAGTTTCGTGGCGGGCGATCAAATCATCGAAATGGACGACACGATTGGCCACGCGCGAGGTCGATATCGTGGAGAGGTCTTTGCGCTTGGCGATGGAATAGAGGATTTTCTTGAGCGTCGGCAGGGCATTGGGGAAGTGGCAGACCACTATGGTCTGGACGTTGCCCGCTTCGACCAGCGCTTCGGCCTTTTCGAACAATTGCTTGAGGTCGAGCGTGATCAGCACGTCGACGCCGGCATTGCTGGTGATGTGGCCAAGCTCGGACACGGTATAGAGCGGGTTGCAATTGACCACGATGCCGCCGGCGCGCAGCACGGCATAATAGGCGATTGGGTAGAAGGGCGTATTGGGCAGCATCAGGGCGACGCGGCTGCCCTTTTTGATGCCGAACTGGCGTTGCAGGGCGCCGGCAAAGGCGATGATCTTGCGGGCCAGTTCGCCAAAGCTGGTGGTGCCGCCCATGAAGTCGAGCGCCACCGCGGCGGGGTTTTTGGCGCAGGCGGCCAGCACCTGCTCATGCACGGGGCGGGTATCGATGGCGACATCCCAGGCAATGCCTTCGGGATAGCTCCTGATCCATGGGCGCAGGGGCGCAGCAGTAGCGGCGTCGACGACGGTAGCCATAGATATCCTCCGGGCCGGGCGGTTCGCCAGCGTCCGCTTGATGCGGATCATTGTCGCGCGAACTATCCCACGGCTTTACGTTAGCGTCAAACAGGTGCCCGGGATTTTGGGCAGGCGGCGGCGCCAACGATAACCTTAACGGCATATGATTGACCTAAGGGTCAATTGTACTAAACTGTCCTACAATCGTTAAGAGACGGCGCGCTATGATGATGGGGGGCCTGCGTAAGATACCGGCGTTGAGTCGGGGTTGCGTTTGGGTTTTGGGGGAATGCGCCGCTATCCGGGCAATGGATGCGGCGTCGAGGAGGGTACGACGTGACTCTAGCTCTTATTGTGATCAGCCTGATCGCAGCTGCGGTCCTGGCCGTGCGCCAATCGCCATTGTGGCAATGGGGCGTGGCGGCGCTGGTGATCGGCCTGCTGACGCGCGTGGATTTCACCGGCGCAGGCATGATTTTCGCCACCGATATTGGTGGGCTGATCCTGGTGCTGATCCCGGCCATTATCCTGTTGGTGCTGTCGGTCGAAGCGATCCGCAAGGCAATCGTGACCAAGCCGGTGTACGGCATGGTTAAATCCATCCTGCCGCGCGTGAGCCGGACGGAACAGGAAGCGCTTGATGCCGGCACTGTCGGGTGGGACGCGGAACTGTTTTCGGGCCGCCCCGATTGGAGCAAGCTGACTTCGATCCGGCCGCTGACGCTGAGCGCCGAGGAACAGGCGTTCCTCGATGGGCCGGTCAATGTCGTCTGCAAGATGATCGACGATTGGGATACGCGGCATAACCGCAGCGACCTGACGCCCGAAGTCTGGCAATTCCTCAAGGACAATGGCTTTTTGGGCATGCTGATCGGCAAGGAGCATGGTGGACTGGGTTTCACCGCGCAGGCGCAGTCGATGATCGTCTCCAAAGTGTCCAGCCGTTCGGTGGCGGCCGGCATTACGGTGATGGTGCCCAACTCGCTCGGGCCCGGCGAGTTGCTGGAAAAATACGGCACGGACGACCAAAAGAAGAAATATCTGCATCGGCTGGCCAAGGGGCTGGAAGTGCCCTGCTTCGCGCTGACCGGGGTGCATTCGGGCTCGGATGCGGGCGGCATGCGCGATATCGGCATCGTCACCAAGGGCATCTACGAAGGCAAGGAAGTGCTCGGCGTGCGCCTGTCCTGGGACAAGCGCTACATCACGCTGGCGCCGGTGGCGACGCTGGTGGGCCTGGCCTTCATCATGCACGATCCGGATAACCTGTTGGGCAAGGGCGAGAAGGTCGGCATCACGCTGGCGCTGGTGCCCTCCACCCATCCCGGGGTGGAAATCGGGCGGCGGCATTATCCGGCCCGGCAGGCCTTCATGAACGGCCCGACCAAGGGCACGGATGTGTTCATCCCGATGGATTTCCTCATCGGCGGCACTGATTATGCCGGGCAGGGCTGGCGCATGCTGATGGAATGCCTGTCGACCGGGCGCGCGATTTCGCTGCCGGCGATCGGCTCGATCTCGATCAAGCAGAGCCTGCGCGTCAGTTCGGCCTATGCGCGGGTGCGGCGGCAGTTCGGCATTCCCGTGGGTATCATGGAAGGCGTGGCCGAGCCGCTGGGGCGCATGGTCAAGAACGCCTATACCTATGAAGCGGCGCGGCGGCTGACGGCATCGATGGTCGACGAAGGCCAGCGCCCGGCGGTGATTTCGGCGCTGCTCAAATATCGTGCCACCGAAGCCATGCGAGAAAGCCTCAACGATGCTTTCGATATCCATGGCGGGCGGGCGATCCAGGATGGGCCGACCAATTACCTGTTCGGCGCCTATATGGCGACGCCGGTGGCGATCACGGTGGAGGGCGCCAATATTTTGACGCGCACGCTGATGACGTTTGCGCAGGGCGTGCTGCGGGCGCATCCGTTCCTCTACAAGGAAATCGAGTCGGTGCAGAATCCCGACAAGAAGGCCGGGCTCGATGCCTTCGACAAGGCGTTTGGCGGCCATGCCAGCTTCATGCTGCGCAATATCGCGGCCAGCTTCCTGCATGGCATTTCGGGCGGGGCCTTCGCCTCGACGCCGAACGATGGCGAGATGGCACACTGGTATCGGCAGTTGCATCGCTACAGCCAGGCGTTCGCACTGGTGGCGGACTGGACCACGGTATTCCTGGGCGGCGCGCTCAAGCGCAAGCAGATGATTTCGGGCCGCATGGCCGATATTTTGGGTGATCTCTACCTGATGTCGGCAACGCTCAAGCGCTATGACGAAGAGGGCCGGATTGCCGAGGACAAGATCGTCGTCGATGCCATCATGGCCGACCAGATTGCGGCGATGGAGAAGAGCTTTGGCGAGATTTTCGCCAACTTCCCCAATGGCGTCATGGCCAATGTGATGCGCTTCCTGTGCTTTCCGCTCGGGCGGCATGCGAAGCCTGCGACCGACCGGATCAATTATCGTTTCGTGCGCGCCGTGCTGCGGCCCGGTGCGTTCCGCGATCGGCTGACGACGGGCACGTTCGTTTCGATGGACCCGAACGATGTGACCGGCGTTCTCGAAGACGCGCTGATCAAGGTGACCGAGGCCGAGGAGATCGAGGCCAAGTTCTCCAAGGCGGCCCGCAAGGGCGTGATCGAACGGCGGCTGGATCGCGATGCGATCGCCGATGCGGTGGCGGCGGGCGTGCTCAACGACAATGAAGCGGGCATCATGCGGGCGGCCGACGAGGCGACCGACCGGGTGGTGAAGGTGGACGATTTCGATCCGGGTGCACTGGCGGCCGAGCATGGGCATAGGACGGCGGCGGAGTAGAGGTGCCACGCCCTCGTGGTTCGAGGCTCGCGAGATGCTCGCACCTCACCATGAGGGCTACTTTTAGATCGAGCTCCCAGTAGCCCTCATGGTGAGGCGGGAGCGCAGCGACCCTCGAACCACGAGGGCGTGGCGGGATGACCGAGGAGCAAAGATGTTTCAGCCTAAGGTGACGCAGACCAAGCATTGGCACTTCGCGATCGACGTGGAGCAGTTGGGCTGGCTGACCATCAATACGCCCGGCGCGCCGGTCAATACGCTCAGCCGCGAGGCCATCACCGAGCTTGAGAGCCTGGTGGCACAGTTCGAGACTCTGGCCAGTTCCAAGGAATTGGTTGGCGTCATCCTGCTATCGGGCAAGGATAGCGGCTTCATCGCCGGGGCCGATGTGTCCGAATTCGATGCGATGAGCGATTTTTCGGTGCTGCCGGAGGCGCTGAAACGCACGCATGCGCTGTTCCAGCGGATCGAGAACCTCAAAATCCCGATGATCGCCGGCATCCATGGCTTTTGCCTGGGCGGCGGGCTGGAACTGGCGCTGGCGTGCCACTACCGCATCGCCGTCAATGACGACAAGACGCGGATCGGTTTCCCTGAAGTTGGCCTGGGCATTTTTCCGGGTTTCGGCGGCACGGGCCGCTCGATCCGGCAGGCGGGCCCGGTCGATGCCATGGGGATCATGCTGACCGGGCGGATGCTCAAGGCGGGCGCGGCGCGGGGCATGGGGCTGGTCGACAAGCTGGTGCGCCATCGCGACATGCTGGGCTGGGAAGCGCGCAAGGCGGTGGCGCAGAAGCGCAAGTCGGGCGTCGCGGGCTTTGCCAAGCGGCTGATGGGCATGGGCCCGCTGCGCGGCTATGCCGCCAGCAAGATGCGCGAAGAGGTCGCCAAGAAAGCGCGCAAGGAACATTATCCGGCGCCTTATGCGCTGATCGACCTGTTCGAAAAGCACGGCAATGACTGGCAGGCGATGAGCCGGGGCGAGATCGACGCCTTCGTGCCGCTGATGGGCACCGATACGGCGACCAATCTGCGGCGGGTGTTTTTCCTCTCTGAAGGGCTCAAGAAGCAGGGACTCAAGGGCGCCAAGTTTGCGCGGGTGCATGTGATCGGCGCCGGCGTGATGGGCGGCGATATCGCGGCCTGGTGCGCGCTGCGCGGCATGAGCGTGACCCTGCAGGATCTCGACATGGCGCGGATCAAGCCGGCGCTGGATCGCGGCAAGGCGCTGTTCAAGAAGCGGCTGCGCAAGAAGAACGAGGTCGATGCGGCCGTGATGCGGCTGGAGGCCGATCCCACGGGCAAGGGCGTGAGCCGGGCCGATGTGATCATCGAGGCGGTGGTCGAGAAACTTGAGGTCAAGCAGGCCATCTTTGGCGGGCTGGAAGACAAGCTCAAGCCGGGCGCGATCCTGGCCACCAACACATCCTCGATCGAGCTGGAGCGGATTGCCGAAGAGCTCAAGAACCCGGCGCGGTTGATCGGGCTGCATTTCTTCAATCCGGTGGCGCAACTGCCGCTGGTCGAGGTCATCCGCTCGACCTTCAATACCGACGCGGAAATCGGCAAGGGCGCGGCTTTCGCGCTGGCCATCGGCAAGAGCCCGGTGGTGGTGAAATCGGCGCCGGGGTTCCTCGTGAACCGGGTGCTGATGCCCTACATGCTGGCGCGCGGTCGAGCGGGTGGAGCGCGGCGAAAGCAAGGAATTGCTGGATGCGGCGGCGGTGGCCTTCGGCATGCCGATGGGGCCGATCGAGTTGATGGATACCGTCGGGCTGGATGTCGGCAAGTCGGTGGCCAAGGAACTGGGCCATGCGGTGGGCGACAATACGCAATTCGCCGATCTGGTGGCGGCCAACAAGCTGGGGCGCAAGAGCGGCGAAGGCTTTTACAAATGGGTCGATGGCAAGGCGGTCAAAGGGCCGGTGCCGGAGGGGCATGATCTGGCCGCGCTCGGGCGCGAACTGGTGAAGCCGCTGATCGACATGACCGAGACGGTGGTCAGCGAGGGCGTCGTCGCCAATGCCGACCTTGCCGATATCGGGGTGATCATGGGAACGGGCTTTGCGCCATTCCTCGGGGGCCCGATGCGGGCGCGTAGAGACGGAAAGGCCTAAAATGGCTGAGTTGCGGAAAGTTGCCATTGTCGGCTCGGCGCGTATTCCATTTGCGCGCGGCCACACCGCCTATCAGGACGAAACCAATCTCTCGATGCTGTCCACGGTGCTGGGCGGGCTGGCGGACAAGTTCGGGCTCAAGGGCGAGAAGATCGATGAGGTCATGGCCGGCGCCGTCATCGGCCATAGCCGCGATTTCAACATTGCGCGCGAAGCCAGCCTCGATGCTGGCCTATCGCCGCGCACGCCGGGGACGACGATCCAGATCGCCTGTGGCACGAGCTTGCAAGCGGCGCTGGTGCTGGGGGCCAAGATCGCCTCGGGCGAGATCGACAGCGGCATCGCGGCGGGTTCGGATACGGTGAGCGATAGCCCGATCGTGTTCGGCACCAAGTTCCAGCACCGGATGATCGAGCTGTCGCGCGGCCCGCACCGGCGGCGAGAAGTTCAAGACCTTCAAGGGGTTTTCGTTCGGCGAATTGACGCCGGTGGCGCCCTCGGTCAACGAGCCGCGCACGGGCATGTCGATGGGCCAGCACTGCGAATTGATGGCGCGCGAATGGGGCATTACGCGCGAGGCGCAGGACGAGCTAGCCTATAGGAGCCACCAGAACGCGGCCAAGGCCTATGACGAGGGCTTCCACGACGACCTGTTGGTGCAATGCGCGGGCCTCGTGCGCGACAACAATGTGCGCGCCGATACGACGCTGGAAAAGATGGCGACGATGAAGCCGGCCTTCGACAAGACCAGCGGCCACGGCACGCTGACGGCGGCGAATTCGACGCCGCTGACCGATGGCGCCTCCTCGGTGCTGCTGGCGAGCGAAGACTGGGCCAAGGCGCGCGGCCTGCCGGTGCTGGCCTATCTCACCATGGGGCGCGTTGCCGGCAATGACTTTGCCCATGGCGAGGGCCTGCTGATGGCACCGACCATTGCGGTTTCGGAACTGCTGGCGCGGGCCAAGCTGGGCTTCGCCGATATCGATTATTTCGAACTGCATGAGGCTTTCGCCGCGCAGGTGCTGTGCACGCTGGCCGCTTGGAACGATCCGCAATATTGCAAGGATGTGCTGGGGCGCGATGCGGTGCTAGGCACGATCGATCCGGCCAAGATCAACGTGAAGGGATCGAGCCTGGCCTATGGGCATCCGTTCGCCGCGACCGGGGCGCGGATTCTGGGGCTGACGGCGAAGCTGCTGGCGACGGGCGCTGGCAAGCGGGCACTGATTTCGGTATGTACCGCCGGCGGGCAGGGTGTGACTGCGCTGGTGGAGAAGGCTGCATGAGCGATAACGATAACGTCCTCAAGTTTCGACGCATCGAGAAGAAGCCGGAAAAGCCAGCAAACAAGAAGCCGCCCAAAATGCCGGGTTGGCTGCCCTGGGTGGTGTTGATTGCAGTGGCCGTCGCGATCACGGCCTGGCAGCAATTGGGATCGCTTGGCGGGCCACCGGCTTGACAGCGGAGCCGATCGTGCCAAGCTAAGGGCAGGAGGTCCGCGATGACCAAGAAGCTCGATCCGATCATTTCCGAGTTCGAAACCCAAGAACAGGCCGACAGCTACGACAAGTGGTTCCGGGAACAGGTGCGGGCATCGATCGACGATCCCCGCCCGGGCATTCCCCATGACGAGGTCATGGCTCGTCTGGATGCCATTATCGAGGCTGCTGCGAAACGCAAGAAAAGCGCTTAATGGCGCTTAAAATTATTTGATCTGTTCGCGCTCAGGAACAAGTCGATGAACTCATCGCCTATATTGCCGAGTACGACATTCGGGCTGCGCGCAATTTACGCAATCGACTAGAGGATGTCGTTCAGCCACTGGCTGAGCATCCGTATATGTTTCGTCTTGGCCGGGTTCCTGGCACACGCGAAATCGTTGCTCACCCCAATTATTTGATTGTCTATCGCGTTTTATTGGACCGTATTGACATTACGGCTGTGCATCACGCCCGCCAGGAATACCTTTGAAAAATCCTTGAGCAGTTGACGTTTAGGTCAAGGTTCTGCTTGTCAGTGGACGAAAAGGCAGGATACCGTCCAATCTTCTTGGCCGGTGGGTTAAATCCGCAGGCTGGCTATCACCATCCGGGCCGCAGAGTCTGGGGGACTATAAAAGCATCAGGAAAATCCACAGGAGATGGCACGAGCATAAAATTCACCTGGATTTTCAAGGTCACGGCGACCGCCGCCTTGCCATGAGGTCGGTGGCGCCCGCAGTAACGCTCAATACGATGAACAGTCCGAGCCGGGCTCGATCGATCCGCCACAAGGCCTCGGGCGACTGGGAAGACCGCATCCTGGGCGACTACATCGAAGGTCTGGTGGCCGAGGACGCCAATGCCGACGCCGATTCCGGCCAGGCTGAGAGCTAGGACCATCTCCGCTGATGGGCTGGTCTATACCTTCCATCTGCGCGACGGCATCCAGTGGACGCGACGGCGAGCCGGTTACCGCCGAGCGATTTCGTCTTCGCGTTCCAGCGCCTGTTCGACCCGGCGACGGCTTCGGACTATGCCTATCTGCAGTATCCCGATCAAGGGCGGCTCCGAGATCGCCGATGGCCAGACCGTCGCCGATGCCGATTTCGGCGTCCAGGCGCTCGACGACAAGACCGTCGAGATCACGCTGGAAGGCCCGACGCCTTACTTCCTGCAGGCGCTGACCCACTACACCGCCTATCCGCTGCCCGAGCATGTTATCGAAAAGGTCGGCGACGACTGGACCAATGTCGAGAACATCGTCGGCAACGGCCCGTTACAAGATCACCGAATGGGTGCCCGGCAGCTATATCAAGCGGTCAAGTCCGACACCTATTACGACGCCGCCAATGTGCAGATCGATGAAGTCAATTACTTCGTCCAGGACGACCTGGCCGCGGCTCTCAACCGCTATCGCGCCGGTGAATATGACATCCTGACCGACATGCCGTCCGACCAGATGCAGTTCGTCAAGGACAACCTGCCTGGCCAGGGCCATTTCGCGCCGTTCCTCGGGCGTTTACTACTACGTGATCAACCAGGAAAAGCGCCCTTCGACAATGCGGACGTGCGCAAGGCCCTGTCCATGGCGATCAATCGCGACGTGATCGGGCCCGATGTCTGGGGTACCGGCGAACTGCCGGCCTATGGCTGGGTTCCGCCGGGCACCGCCAATTACGAAGGCGTTGACGCCCTACAAGCCGGAATGGGCGGCTTTGCCCTATGAGGAGCGCGTCGCAGCAGGCCAAGCCGAGATCATGGCCAAGGCCGGCTATACTGCCGGAAAACCGCTGCCCGGTGCAGCTCCAGTACAACACCAACGACAACCACCAGCGCCTGGCCGTGGCCATCGCCGCCATGTGGGAGCAGATCGGTGTCAAGGCCGAACTCTTCAATTCGGAAACCGCCGTGCACTACGACGCCCTGCGCGCCGGTGATTTCGATGTCGGCCGTGCCGGCTGGCTGCTCGACTATTCCGATCCGAGCAATACGCTCGACCTGCTGCGCACCGGCATCATGCAGGGCGGCGAGCATGAACTGGGGCAATAATTACGGCCGCTATTCGAATCCCGAGTTCGACCGCCTGCTCAATGCAAGGCCGCCGACAGAAATCGATCTGACCAAGCGCGCCGCAGCTGCTCGGCCAGGCCGAAAAGATCGCCATGGACGCAGACAGCCGCCATCCCGCTGCGACTATTATCTCGCCGCCAACGTAGTCAAGCCCAATTCACGGGCTTCGTAGACAACGCCAAGGACATCCACCGCACTCGCTGGCTGACCAAGTCCGAATAACCGATGACGCGGCGCCGGGAAGCCACGGCTTTCCGGCCTCCGTCATTTCGCGGCTGGCGCATCAGGCGCCGCCGCGGACAACGAAAGGTCCGGTAATCCATGCTCGGTTACGCCATGCGGCGCGTGCTTTCGGCTATCCCGATTGCGCTGATCGCCGTTGACAGTCTGTTTCTTCATTCTGCGCCTTGCGCCCGGCGGGCCCTTCGATGGCGAGCAGTGCGCTGCCGCCGGACACGCTGGCCAATCTGCGGGCGCACTACAATCTCGATCAGCCGCTTGATCATGCAGTATTTCAGCTATCTCGGCGGGGTGCTGCATGGCGATCTTGGTCCCTCGATGGTGTTCAACGATTTCACCGTCTCCGAAATGCTGGCGATCGGGTCTGCCGTTCACGCTGATGCTGGGCTTCTCGGCCTTCATCGTCGCCACCATCGTCGGGCTGTTGGTCGGGTTCGCTCTCGGCGGTCAACCAGAACAACTGGCCCGATTATGTGCTGGTCGCGGTGGTGATGGTCGGGCTCGTCATCCCCAATTTCCTGATGGCGAGCCTGCTGCAACTGGTCTTCGCGCGTCTATCTGCGCTGGCTGCCGGCCGGCGGCTATACGCCCGGATCGTTCATCAATCTGGTGCTGCCGATCACGGTGCTGGCGCTGCCGCATGCAGGGCGCATCGCGCGGCTGATGCGCGGCTCGATGATCGAGGTGCTGGGCACCAATTATGTGCGCACGGCCCGCTCCAAGGGCCTGGGCACGCGGCTGATCCTGGCGCGGCATGCCATCAAGCCGGCGCTGATTCCCGGTCGTGTCCTATCTCGGGCCGGGGCTGTCCTATCTGCTCACCGGCTCGCTGGTGGTGGAGCAGGTCTTCGCGCTGCCGGGGATCGGCAAATATTTCATCAGCGCAGCGCTCAACCGCGACTATGGCCTCGTTCTGGGGACGACCATTCTCTACATGTTCATCATCCTGGCCCTGAACCTTCATCGTCGACATCGCTCTATGCGTGGCTCGATCCCAAGGTGAGGTATCGCTGATGGCCGGGATCACAGGCAAGGACGCCGTCCTCACCGAATACGCGCAGCAAGCTGGACACGCTCGATGCGCCCAAGGGCCGTTCGCTGACACAGGACGCGATCCGGCGGCTGCTGCGCAACAAGGCGGCGGTGGTTTCCATCGTCGCTCGTCGCGCTGATCATCGTGTTCGCCTTCATCGGGCCCTATTTCCTGCCCTGGACCTATGACAAGGTCGATTGGAGCGGCATTCCGCAAGCCGCCCGATTTCGCCAAGGGCCACTATCTTCGGCACCGACCAGAACGGGCGCGACCTGCTGGCCCGCATCATGCTGGGCACGCAGATGTCGCTGATCGTGGCGGGCGTGGCGACGCTGGTCTCGGTGTGCATCGGCGTCATCTACGGCGCCGTCGCCGGCTATTTCGGCGGCCAGGTCGACGCGGTCATGATGCGCTTCGTCGATATCCTGTATGCGCTGCCCTTCATCCTCTTCGTCATCATCCTGCGTGGTGATCTTCGGGCGCACATCCGGTGCTGCTGTTCGTGGGCATCGGGTGCCTCGAATGGCTGACCATGGCGCGCATCGTGCGCGGCCAGACGCTGTCGATCAAGGAGCAAGCGAATTCATCGAGGCGGCGCAGGCCGGCGGGGCCAAGCCCTGGCACCATCATCATCCGCCACATCGTCCCCAACCTGCTCGGGCCCGGTGGTGGTCTATGTGACGCTGACCGTGCCCGAGATCATCATCACCGAGAGCTTCCTCTCCTTTCTCGGCCTGGGCGTGCAGGAGCCGCAGACCTCGCTGGGCACGCTGATCTCGTTCGGGCGCCGCCGGTGGCCGAAACGCTGCCCTGGATGCTGATCGTGCCCGGCGGTGGTGCTGGTCGACCCTGCTGTTCTGCTTCACCTATCATCGGCGACGGCCTGCGCGATGCGCTCGACCCCAAGGATCGCTAGATCATGGCTGCATGACGTTCTGACGAGTCGAGGACCTGTCGGTGACACGTTTCGCGCTGCACGAGAGCGAAGTGCATGGCGGTGCGCGAGATCGAACTTCGCGCTCGGACCAGGGCGAGACCCTCGGCCGTCGTCGGCGAGAGCGGCTCGGGCAAGAGCCAGATGTTCCTGTCGATCATGGGGCTGCTGGCCAAGAACGGCCGCAGCCACCGGCCAGCGCGCATGCTGGGCGACAGGCAATCCTGATCGGCCTGGCGCCGACGCAGCTCAACCAGTATCCGCGGCAAGAAGATCGCCATGATCTTCCAGGACCCGATGACCTCGCTCAATCCGTACCTGAAGATCGCGCACGCAGATGACCGAGGTGCTGGTGCGAGCATCAGGGGCTTCGACAAGGCCAAGGCGCGCCGAGGCGGCGATCGACATGCTCGAGCGGGTCGGCATTCCCGAGCCGGTCAAGCGCGGCCGAATGCCTATCCGCACGAGTTCTCGGGCGGCATGCGGCAGCGGGTGATGATCGCCATGGCGCTGCTCTGCCAGCCCAAGCTCCTGATTGCCGACGAGCCGACCACGGCGCTCGACGTGACGGTGCAGGCGCAGATGCTGGAACTGTTCAAGACGCTGACCGACGATTTCGGCACGGCGCTGGTGCTGATCACCCATGACCTCGGCGTCGTCGCCGGGCGTCGCCGACCGGATGATGGTGATGTATGGCGGGCGGGCGGTCGAGAAGGGCACGGTCGACGAGCTGTTCTACGATCCGCAGCATCCCTATACGCTGGGGCTGCTGCATTCGACGCCCGCATATCGACAAGCGGGCGGCGCGGCTCGACCCGATCCAGGGCCAGCCGCCCAACCTGCGAGCATCTGCCCAAGGGCTGCTCGTTCAATCCGCGCTGCGCCTTCGCGTTCGAGCGCTGCCTGCGAGCGAGCGGCCGCCGCTGGCCGATGCCGGCAATGGCCGCGAAAAGGCGTGCTTCTATGAAGGCCCGATGACCTATGAGCAGGTGGCGTGATGGACCAGACCCCGATCAACCTGCTCGAGATCAAGGATCTCAAGAAGACCTTCTCGATCTCGGCGGCGGCCTGTTCTGCGCGGCCGCTGACGCTGAAGGCGCTCGACGGATATCAGTTTCGACCATCCGCAAGGGCGAGACGCTCGGCATCGTCGGCGAAAGCGGCTGCGGCAAGTCGACGCTCGGGCCGCTGCATCCTGCAATTGCTCGCGCCCGACGAGGGGCAGGTGCTCTGGCTGGGCGCAGGATCTGACCGAGCTGCCGAGCCGAGGAGATGCGCGCAGCGACGGCAGCGACCTGCAGATCATCTTCCAGGACCCGCTGGCCTCGCTCAATCCGCGCATGACGGTGGGCGAGATCATCGCCGAGCCGCTGCGCACGCTGCGGCCGGAGCTGAACAAGGACGAGCGGCAGGCGCGCGTGCTCAAGATGATGGAAGCGGTGGGCCTGCTGCCCGAAATGATCAACCGCTATCCGCACGAATTCTCGGGCGGGCAGTGCGCAGCGCATCGGCATCGCCCGGGCGCTGATCACCGAGCCCAAGCTGATCGTCTGCGACGAGCCGGTCTCGGCGCTCGACGTGTCGATCCAGGCGCAGATCCTCAACCTGCTGAGCGAGCTCAAGGACGAGTTCGGGCTGACGCTGATCTTCATCTCGCCACAATCTCGCGCGTGGTGCGGCATGTGTCGGACCGCATCCTGGTGCTCTATCTCGGGCGCATCGTCGAGTTGGCGACGGGCGACGAGATCTACGAGCGACGCCGCAAGCATCCCTATACGCAGGCGCTGCTGACGGCGGTGCCGATCCCCGATCCGAAGCTGGCGCGACAGCGCAATATCGATGCGCTGAAGGGGGAAATTCCCTCGCCGATCAATCCGCCATCGGGCTGCACGTTCCGCACGCGCTGCCGCTATGCCAAGCCCTATTGCGCCGAGCAGCGGCCGCCGCTCGAGACCATCGAGGGCGGGCGGCTGGTGGCGTGCCATCGCTGGCGCGAGATCGAGGTGCCGGAAGTGCGGTGCTGGGAGTTAGTCGGCCTTGGTCGCTCAAGGATACAGCGGGACTTCGTCGCGCCGCTCTCGCGGCGTCTCGCCGAAATCGAGTGTCTTGCGGCGGCGGTCGGGGCCGTTATAGGTCTGGGCCTCGATAAAGCCGCGCGGATTGGCGTCGATGGAGTCCAGGCGTGCCTGCAGATGGGCCGCGGCGAAGGGCTTGCGCAGGAATTCGGTGACGCCGGCATCGCGGGCATCGGCAATCCGCTTGGCATCGGGGGCAGCCGATATCATGATGACGGGCAGGTAGCGGTTCGGATTATCGGTGGAGGCGCGCAACTGGCGCACCAACTCGACGCCGTCGAGGCCATCCAGCCCATCGTCGATGATGAGAACATCGAATTGGCCGCTGGTGAGTTCGGCCATGGCCGTTTGGGCGGTATTGGCTTCGCGGAAGTCGCGCCGGCCGATGCTGCGCAGCATGCCTCCAACCAGGGAAACCATGTTCGGACTCGGGTCCGCGATCAGCACGCCGCGCCTGGTATCGGATTCGGTTGCCATGAGGGATCGCCATGCCGTTGGTCAATTTCGGTGTTGAGACAATAGCTTAGCATTCTATCCATGGCGTTAACACCGGCTCCGGCAATGCCTGGAATTCCCGCGCGCCGACCAGCGCGGAAAACCCGTGCGGGCGCGTTGACAGACGTTGGCGATTTCCCTATGTTCCGGCCAATTCTTCGGGCGCTCAGGCGCCCCTTTTGTTTGATCGAGGATACACGATGAAAGTCCGCAACTCGCTGAAGGCGTTGATGACTCGCCACCGCGCGAACAAGCTCGTCCGCCGTCGCGGTCGTGTTTACATCATCAACAAGGTGGACAAGCGCTACAAGGCCCGCCAGGGCTGAGCTTGGTCTAAAACCGTACGCTCTGAAAAGCCCGCGCAAGCGGGCTTTTGTTTACCAACATCGTGACATGCTGGCGCAGTTGCGGAACCCTCAAATGCGTCGATCCCACACCATTACGCTGCAGATCGAGCGCCCCTATGCGGCGGTCTATAAATTCCTGGCCGATCCGCGCAATTTTTCACAATGGGCGGCGGTAGATGCCGCCACGTTCGCCCCGCTTGAGGATGGCGACTGGCGGGCCATGACGCCGAGTGGGCTGCTGCATTATCGATTTACCCCGCTCAATGGGTTCGGCGTGCTGGATCATGCACAGTTCGTGCCGGGCGAGGTTCCGCAATTCAACCCGATGCGCATATTCCCCAATGAGGAGGGGACCGAGCTGCTGTTCACCTTTTTCATGCGGGCAGGCATGACGACGGCAGAATTTGATTCAACTGTCGAATGGATCACCACCGATTTCTTGACACTCAAGAGTGTTCTGGAGGCCTAGCTCCAGTAGGGTATGCAGCCGCATGCCGGAGCCGATTGCTATCCGTTCACAACGCCGCAGTTGCGGGGTGTCGAGGTGAAGTGTGCATAAATCCAGAACACTCAGCATCCAGATCCGGCGACCGATCGAGGAAATCTATATCTATCTCGCCAACCCGGCCAATTTGTCCGGCTGGACCATGGTGGAAGGCGGCCGGCCGGCGCCTGAAGCGGGGGCCCTGGTGTGGACATTCACGGGGCCGCGCGGCAGTGCCCAGGTGCATTTCACACCACCCAATGCGCATTTCATTCTCGACTATGATGTGCGCATGGATGGCCGCATCGTGCAGGCCGGCTATGTCCGGCTGATCCGAAACGGGGATGGGACGGAACTGGTGCATACCTCCATCCAGCAGGAGGGCATTGCTGACGCCGTGTTCGACTCCGAGGCGGAATGGATCCTCAACGACCTGCTGGTGCTCAAGACTCTATTGGAAGCACGGTAGCGGTTTGGGGTTGTCGCGTCGTCTGGGCCAAAGAAAAGGCCCGCCGAAGCGGGCCTGATCGATGCGGCTGCGAGAAGGCTCAGCTGGAGCCGGCGCCGTCCTGGCGCACGAAGGCGATGCGCAGCATATTGGTGGCGCCCGGCGTGCCCAGGGGAACGCCGGCGGTGATGGCGATGCGGTCGCCGGGGCGGGCAAAGCCCTCCTGGTAGGCGATGACGCAGGCGCGGTCGACCATGTCTTCCAGGCTAATGGCGTCTTCGGTCTGCACGCAATGAATGCCCCAGACCACCGAGAGGCGGCGAATGGTGCGGTGATTGGGCGAGAGCGCGATGATCGGCTTGGCTGGCCGCTCGCGGGCGGCGCGAATGCCGGTGGAGCCCGAGGCGGTATAGGTGACGATGGCGGCCAGATCGAGCGTTTCGGCGACCTGGCGGGTGGCGGCCGAGATGGCGTCGGCGGCGGTGGCCTCTGGTTCGGTCTGGGCGGCGCGGATGATGCCGCGATAATTGGCATCGCCTTCGACGGCGATGGCGACCTTGTTCATGGTCGACACGGCTTCGACGGGATAGGCGCCAGAGGCCGATTCGGCCGAGAGCATGATGGCGTCGGCGCCTTCAAACACGGCGATCGACACGTCCGAGACTTCGGCGCGGGTCGGCACCGGCGAAGTGATCATCGATTCCAGCATCTGGGTGGCCACGACCACGGGCTTGCCATAGCGGCGAGCCATGCGGATCATGCGCTTCTGCAGGCCGGGCACGGTTTCGAGCGGCAGTTCGACGCCGAGATCGCCACGGGCGACCATGATGGCATCGCACAGCTTGATGATCTCTTCGAGCCGGTCGATGGCCTGGGGCTTTTCGATCTTGGCCATGACGCCAGCGCGACCCTGGACGATCTTGCGCACGTCGATGATGTCTTCGGGACGCTGCACGAAGGAGAGAGCGATCCAGTCGGCCTCGGCCTTGAGGCCTTCGAGCAGGTCGGCGTGATCCTTTTCGGTCAGCGCGCCGGTCGGCAGCAGCGTATCGGGCAAGGAGACGCCCTTCTTGTCGCTGAGCTTGCCGCCATAGACGACTTCGGTCTCGATGGCGCCATTGCCCACCTTGATGGCCTTGAGCGCCAGCTTGCCGTCATCGAGCAGCAGGCGGTCGCCGACCGAGACGCTCTCGATGATTTCGGGATGCGGCAGGTAAACGCGGTCGATCGTGCCGGGGGTGTCGGAACTGTCGAGAATGAATTTCTGGCCGGCGACCAGGTGGACGGCGCCTTCGGCGAATTTCCAGACGCGCAGTTTGGGGCCCTGCAGATCGACCAGGATGCCCAGCGGATGGTTGAGCGTCTTTTCCACATTGCGAATGCGCGCCACGGTCTGGTGCAGCACTTCGTGGCTGGCGTGGCTCATATTGATGCGGAACACGTCGGCGCCGGCGCGGGCGAGCTCCTCGATCATGCGCTCGTCCTGGCTCGCGGGCCCGAGGGTGGCGACGATCTTTACGCGTCTCATGCGTCTCATTGCGGTTCCGTCCGGTTGGTCGTCAGTTATTCGGCGGTGGTGGCTCACCGTCCATCGGTGCGTCATCGGGTGACAAGTCTGGCACGCCGTGCATCGGCGCTTCGTCTGGCGGCAGCGGGGGAGCGCCCGGAACGTCCGGATCGACCAAAAAGGTCGGAACGTCCTCTTCCGGGCTATCGGTGCCCAGGGCACCAGGCCCGTCGCCGTCGTTGGTTAGTTGTAAAGTCCAGTCACTACGGTTTTGTGTATCGATTTCAAAGAACCCGGTGCGCTCATAACCGCGTGCGAGACAATCCTCAACCCCGAATATTGTGAAGGTTTCGTCACGCGTGCACATGAACACCGAGCCGTCCCAGGCGCCGCCGCCAATATCGTCGGCGGCGAAGACGTAATAGAAGCGCCGTTCCAGATCGCCCTGATAGAGCACACGGCAGTCGCCGGGCGGAGTTTGCCACCAGCCTTCGCTCATCCAGCCGCGCTCGGCGCGGTAGCCCAGCGCCACCGTCAAGGGATTGGCGGTCTCGTTGCAGACGCGCAAATCGGCCCGGGCGGGCAGTGAAAAAAAGGCAAGGCTGGCAATCAGCGCGCCGACAAGGGTCAGGCCGAGACGGAGTTTGTGCAAGAGCGTGCCGGAAATCATGGGGATCGAAGCCACTTTTTGAGCGCTGGGGCGCGTTGCGTCAATGGCTATCGGACCGATTTGACGGAATTGGGTTCAGGTGTGGCAGGGGAATGTGGATTGGGCATGAAAGCGCTTGAACCGAAGGCTGCACTAGGGTTGAAACCAGACCTGAACCGAAAAGGATTTTATCGATGGCTGAAGAAAGCGTTGCCCAGGACCAGTTGCGTGCGTTCATCGAGCGAATCGAGCGCATGGAAGAAGAAAAGGCCGCCATCGCCGCCGATATCAAGGAAATCTATGCCGAGGCCAAGGGCAATGGCTTCGATACCAAGGTGATCCGCGAAATCGTGCGCATCCGCAAGCAGGATGCCAGCGAGCGCCAGGAACACGAAGCGATCCTGGAGCTATATATGTCGGCTCTGGGCATGGTCGCGGCGCCAAGCGAGGACTGACGAGGATGGGCGGCATCGGCTGAGAATTGCGGCTTGAGCCGGTTTTTCACGCCGATGCGGGTTGCCGGGGCGGTGGCCATTGTCCTGCTGGTCGGGCTGCAACCGGCTCAGGCACAACAAAATAATGTGATCGAGCAGGCGCTGCAGGCGGCGGCACGCACTTTCGCGCGCGCTTTGCCTCGGCTCGATGCCGTTACCATGGGCGTGCCCACGCTCGACTATCATGACGCGCTGACGCAAAGACGGTTCGCCTCCTCGCTATGGGATCGCGTTCTGGATGTGGACGTGGTGGTCAAGGATAATGGGAGGGCGCTGTGCGCCGGCTTTGCCGCCTATGTGACGCCGGCCATCGAGCAGGGTGCGGTGACGCTGACGATTTGTCCGCAATTCTTTTCGCCGGGAGCGGACGCTCTGCGCGAAACGACGATTTTGCATGAAATGGTGCATGTGGTGGCTGGGCCCGATGAATGCCGGGCCATGGCGTTTACCGCGAGTGTGCAGGTGCTGGCGGAAGGGGCCTACCAGAGCGTGCGGGAATATTGGGATAAAAACCGGTGTGATGCTTCGGGGTATCGGTTGCCGGGGTGAGGGCATCGAGTGCATTTGGATGATCGCGTGCCCTCAAATCATTACTGCAATACCAATCTTGCCTCGGTTAACTTGATCGAGCGCTTGCGGGTGTTGGAATCGCCGGGGCGGCGAGCGCACTGCATCGGGGAAATCCAGCGCGATATCGAGCAGGCCAGTTTCGGTCGCGATGCCGGCCGGAATGGCGAAGGGCACGGTAACGCTCTGGGCGCGGGCAATGGTGATGGTGCCGATAGGCACGCCATTGGCCGAAACCATGACGCGCTGATCGGCCATGCCGTCCATATCGACGGCGGTCATCTGCAAGGTCAGGGTCATGGGGCCGGCAGCATCGGTGACGGCGAAGCGGAGGCGGGCGCTTTCTCCCAAAGCGTGCATGCCCTCGCCGCTGGGGCCTTCCCAGCCGCAGGGCAGCATTTCCTTGGTGTCATCACCGCCGGAGCGGAAATTGAGCGTGGTGCCCATGGCATAGGCGCCGGTCATGGCCTGGGGCAGGCAGGTGGTGGTGTGGTCGATGTAATAGGCGCGATAGTCATCGGGCACATGGGGATGGATGGCCTGCCAGGCGATGACGAGTTCGACCAGCGCCAGGGCGGCGACCACGCCATAGGTGGCGATGAAGCGCGGCGAGCCCGGCTTGGGATCAGACAAGAGCGACATTGTTGCCCAACCAGGCCAGAGGAATGACATAGCCCAGCACGATGATGGCGAGCAGGCTGAGGGCGAAAAGCCAGCGGCGGGACGCCAGCAATTGCATGACCAGGACCGTCACCGGCACCATGGCGGCGGTGAAGCGGATGACCGAGGCCAGCCCGGCAAACAAAGGCAGCGTTAGCGCAATGAAGGCGAACAGCGCCTGGGCCCATTGCCGGCGCCAGGCCAGCACGAGGGTGAGGATAAACCCAGTGATAGCGGCCACAGCAAGCCATTGCGAGGAGGTGGGCCAAAAACCGGCACCGGGCCAGGTGTTCAGGCCCTGCCAGACGAAGAAGATGGGGTTGCCGAAGGGGCGGCCCCAGGCGCGCTGCACGTGCTGGAAGGCGAGGCCATCGCCAATGTAAAAATTGAGAAACGCCATATAGGCGAACAGGCCCAGCGGGGCGATGAAGATGGCGAGCAGCAGGTTGGGCCGCTTGAGCAAAGCCGGGATCAGCCCGCGCCAGGAGCCGGTGGCCGCACGATGATCGAGCGCGGCCTGCAGCACGATCGACAAGGTGGCGAAGACGCCGACAATGCGCGTGGCCGAGAGCAATATGGTGCCCAGACCAGCGGTCACATAATCGGAACGGGCCAGCATGACGAAGACCAGGGTGGTCAGCAGCACGAACATCGGCTCACTGAAAAAGCTGGTGAAATAGAACGAGAACGGGCCGGCGAGCAGGTAGGCGGCATAGAGCGTGAAGGCCCGCAGGTCGCGCTTGAACAGCGGCCAGGCGACGACCGCCGCGGCATAGGTGGTCAGCAGCGACATTATGGTGGCGGTGACGATGGTGGGGAAGGGCAGCATGGTGCGCACGACGCCGACCAGCAGCGGATAGAACGGGAAAAAGGCCCAGTTGCCGGCATTGATGCGGCTGGGGACGGGGAAGGGATCATACCCGGTTTGGGCGATCTTGATGTACCAGCCGCAATCCCAGCGGCACATCGACTGGATGAAGCCTGCAGGATCGGCATCGGGCTGGGCGGTGCGGAAGGCCAGGAAGCGCAGCGCGAGCCCGGCCACGAGGAATATCAGGGGGAGGATGAAGATAAGCGCAGTGCGGGATCGGCTGGTCATGATGGCCGGCTGGAGCTGGTGCTGCACTGATATTCCCCGGTGGCGCGAACGTGGCGCGGATGAGCTGGCCGCGAGCGCCGGCCCTTGTCAACTAACGGAACGGCGAGCCCAGACCATGTGACACTTGCACGACACGCAGGGCAGCCATTGCAGACTTGCATGCAACCGATCGCCGCTTTCGTGCTTTTTGCACGATAGTTCAATTTAGCGCGACCTGTATCGGATATTGCATGACGGAAATCGGTGGCCAAGCCAGAGTTGACCCAATCCGCGTTCCCGTCGCCACGGGTCATCCACCGCAACTGGCGGTCATCGTTCCCAGCTTCAACGAGCGGGAAAATATCGAACTGCTCTACGAAAAGCTGGCGATCGCGCTGAACGAGACGGCTTGGGAAATGATCGTCGTCGACGATAACAGCCCCGACGGCACCGCGACGGTCGTCAATGAAATGGCCAGGGTTTACGCCAATGTGCGCTGCATCCGCCGCTTTGGCCGGCGCGGCCTGTCCTCGGCCTGCGTCGAGGGCATGGCCTCGACATCGGCGCCCTATGTGGCGGTGATCGATGCCGATCTGCAGCACGACGAGGCCATCCTGCCGCAAATGCTGGAAAAGGCATTGGCGGGGGCGGACCTTGTCGTGGGTACGCGGTTTGCGGGCGATGGCTCGGCGGCAACTGGATTGAGCGCCGCGCGGCTCTCCGGCAGCCAGATGGCGACCAGGATGGCGGCGATGATTGCGGGGCAGCCGATCAGCGATCCGATGAGCGGATTTTTTCTGGTGCGGCGCGATATTTTCGAGACTGTCGCGCCCAAGCTCGCCAATGACGGCTTCAAGATTCTGATCGATTTGATCGTGACCTCGGCTCGGGGCGGCAAGCCGCTCACGATTGCCGAAGTGCCTTACACGTTCCGCCCGCGCCATGCGGGCGAGAGCAAGATGAACCCGCTGATCGTGATCCAGTATCTGGGGCTATGGGCATCCAAGCTCAGCGGCGGGATTTTGCCGCCGAGCTTTTTGCTGTTCGGGCTGGTTGGCGTGACCGGCGTCGTCGTCCACATGGCGACGCTGGCCTTGTTCACCTATTCACTCGGCGCCAATTTCGTGGTGTCGCAGATCGCGGCCACGATGGTGGCGATGACGTGGAATTTCTGGCTCAACAATAACCTGACCTATGCCGACCGGCGCCTGCATGGTCGCAAGCTGGTGTTCGGGCTGATCGGGTTTTATGCGATCTGTGCGCTGGGCGGGATCGCCAATATCTCGGTGGCGAGCGGGATTTATAACCTCGATCACCAGACCTTCGCTGCCGGTCTCGCCGGAGCGGTGATGAGTTCGGTGTTCAATTATGCGGTGACGCGGGCGTTTACTTGGAAGTAAGCGCTGGGCGGTCAGGCCAGGATATCGATCGCCGACTTCTGCATGTCGCTGGCGACCTTGATGACCTTGGTCGAGGCCTCGAAATCGAGCTTGGCGGTGAGGACATTGACCATTTCGGTGGCCAAGTCGCCGCCCGAGTTCGGGTTGGCAATAATGGCGGCGCTGTTCTCGAAGCGCTGCGTCGCGCGCTGAAGACCGGACAGGCTGCTGGAGATCGCTGAAATTGCCATGACATCACCTCTGCTGCGGTAATAGCGCGCCGGCGTCTCGATCGGGTTAATTCCGGCGTTAAAAACTAGCTGATCTTGCCCAGTGCCGCCGCCATGGCGGCTTCGTCATAGCCGAGCGTCGTTAGAGCCGTTGCCACGATACCGGCACGGTCGAGGCCAGCCTCTGCATACATATCGGCCTGGCTCGAATGTTCGACGAAATGATCGGGGATCATCAGCGGGCGGAAGCGCAGCTTGCCGTCGAGCAGGCCGTTGGACGCGAGGAAGGTGGCCACATGGCTGCCGAAGCCGCCGATAGAGCCTTCCTCGGCGGTCAACAGCACATCGTGGCTCTGCGCCAGCTTGGCGATCAGTTCCTCGTCGAGCGGCTTCATGAAGCGCGCATCGGCCACGGTGGGATTGAGGCCGAGCGCCGCCAGTTTATCGGCAGCGGCGAGGACTTCGCCCAAGCGCGTACCATAGCTGAGGATAGCGATGGTGGCACCTTGGCGCATGATGCGGCCCTTGCCGATGGGCAGGGCCACGCCGCGGGCGGGCATGTCGACGCCCATGCCGTCGCCGCGCGGATAGCGCAGGGCGATGGGGCCATTGTCATAGGCGGCGGCGGTGGCGACCATGTGCTTGAGGTCGGCTTCGTCGGCGGCAGCCATCTGCACGATGCCGGGAATGGCGCCCAGATAGGCGGCGTCGTAATTGCCGGCATGGGTGGGGCCGTCGGCGCCGACATAGCCGGCGCGATCGATGGCGAAGCGCACCGGCAGGTGCTGGATCGCCACGTCATGCACTACCTGGTCATAGGCGCGCTGCAGGAAGGTGGAATAGATGGCGCAGAACGGGCGCATGCCTTCGGTGGCGAGCCCCGCCGCGAAGGTCACCGCATGCTGCTCGGCGATGCCGACATCGAAAATGCGGGTGGGGAAGATTTCGGCGAATTTGTCGAGGCCCGTGCCCGAGGGCATGGCGGCGGTGATTGCCACGATGCGCGGATCGTCCTGGGCTTCCTGGATCAGGCTTTCGGCGAATACCGAGGTATAGGACGGTGCGTTCGAGGGCGCCTTGGCCTGCGCGCCGGTGATGACGTTGAACTTGGAGACGCCGTGATATTTGTCGGTGGAATCCTCGGCCGGGCCATAGCCCTTGCCCTTTTTGGTGACGACATGGACCAGGATGGGGCCATCACCGGCATCGCGGACATTGTCGAGCACGGGCAGCAGGTGATCGAGATTGTGACCATCGATCGGGCCGACATAATAGAAGCCCAGTTCCTCGAACAGCGTGCCGCCGGTGAAGAAGGAGCGGGCAAATTCCTCGGTGCGGCGGGCCGGCTCGTGAAAGAAGGCGGGCAGTTTCTTGGTGACGGTCTTGGCGGTTTCGCGCATGCCGCGATAGGTGGGGCTGGAGACCAGCCGCGCCAGGTAAGCGCTGAGCGCCCCGGTGGGCGGGGCGATCGACATGTCGTTGTCGTTGAGGATGACGATCAGTCGCGCATCCATGGCGCCCGCATTGTTCATCGCCTCATAGGCCATGCCGGCCGACATGGCGCCATCGCCGATGACGGCGACGACATTGCGCTTCTTGTCCTGCAAATCGCTGGCGACCGCCATGCCGAGGCCGGCGGAAATCGAGGTGGAGGAATGTCCGGCGCCGAACGGATCGTATTCGCTTTCGGCGCGGCGGGTGAAACCGCTGAGGCCATCCTTCTGGCGCAGGGTGCGGATGCGGTCGCGGCGTCCGGTGAGGATCTTGTGCGGATAGGCCTGGTGGCCCACGTCCCAGATGATGCGGTCGTGCGGGGTATCGAAGACGGCGTGCAGGGCGACGGTGAGCTCGATGACGCCGAGGCCGGCGCCGAGATGGCCACCGGTGACCGAGACGGCATCGATCACTTCGGCGCGCAATTCATCGGCCAGGGCGCGCAGCTTTTCGCGCGGCATGGCGCGCAGATCAGCGGGCGTCAGAACGGTATCGAGCAGGGGCGTAAGGGGCTTGTCGGGCAAGCGGGCGATCCTTTGCCGAGGATTGTGACAGTTACAATGGTTTAGGCGCAGGTCCAGGGCTTTGCAACCGTAACTGCCCTTATGGGTTAGGTGGCGATTGAGAAGGAATTGGGGCGGGGATCGCGTGTGGGGCGACCACGAGGGGAGAGGCTAGTTGAATGCCACCGTCAGGGGCTTGGTGAGCTGGAAGCGGGTGGCGCTCAACTCGGCCGGAGCGGCGCCGGAATTCATCACCGTCACGTAGCGGCCCATTTCGGTGGTTGGGTCGAAATCGGCTTCATCGTGATCGAAGATAACCGCGAAATGGTCGGAGGTCATGACCACCGGCGTGAGGAAGACTTCGGCCACATGCTCCAGGTCGGGAGCGATCAACTCGACATTGCGCATGGCGTTGACGCTGGGGCGGCTCTGCACGGTCTTGCCGAACAGGCCCATTGGCGCATTGCCCCCGGTCTGGCCTGCGAGGGAAGCCGTGCGCAGGCCCGGGGCAGTGCCGGGCAAGGGTGGCAGCACGGCGATCGGCGCCTTGGGCTGGATGCTCGCGGTGGTGCTGCGTTCGATGATCATCTGCAGGGCGCGTTGCGCCTCCGGATCCTGGGTCAGCACGGGCGCATAGGCGGTGACCATTTGATCGGATGGGTTGGACATCTGCAAACGCGGCTGCGGCACTGGGGCGGTCAGCGCGGCAAGGGCCGTGACCGCCGTTTCGGGATTGCCGGCAGGCAGGGCAGCCGAGGTGGCCAAAAGCAAGGCCGGCGATTTGGTCGCGGGGATCGGCGCCGCGCTGGCGGTCAGCAATTCGGCATCATCCAGGGGCGCGCTGCCGGTGGTGGAGAAGGGCAAAGGCGGCTGATCGACGGCAGCCATCGCGGTGGGGGCGCCAAGCGAAGCGGGCCGCATCATCGGGACGGGCGGGGCGATTTCGGCGGAAGCGACCGAGGCGGTTTGCACCGATGCAGCACCGGCCGGCGCAGCATTGCCATTGCCGAAGAAGAGATCGGCCAGCGACTTGCCCGAGCCGCCATCATTGCCGGCGACCTGGGTCTCGCTGTAGCGCGTATTGCCGCTGCACGGCACCATATGGCACTGCTGCCACTGCGCCTGGGCATATTGACGGCCGGCCTGCGACAGCGGCTTGCCATCGGTGGGCAGATGCAGCGTCTTGCCATCGGGGAAAACCTGCTGCAGCTGCGCCTTGGTCATGCGGGGCCAGGCCCGCACATTGCCGGTATCGAGATGCACGAAGGGGCTGCCCGAGGTTGGATAAAAGCCGACGCCGCCGACCTGATGGCGCATACCGGCGGCGCGCAGCTTGGTCAACGAAATGCCCGGAATGAAGAAATCCATGGCCTTGCCGCGCATATGCTGGGAATTTTCGGCGACGCCCGAGGAGCTGGCGCGCAGCATGGCATTGGTGGCGGGGTTGCGATAGGCCGATACGATATTGATCGGCTGGGTGGCGCCCACATCCTGGTAGACCTCCCAGACCAGATCGAACAAAGCCGGGTCCATCTTGGCAGGGTCGTTATGGCGCCAGTCGCGCAGGAACTGGTTGAGCTGGGTCAGCCCCGCCTGGACATATTGCCCATTGCGCTTGAAGACGATGCGCGCGGTTTCGGCAGTATGGGTGTAATACAGATAGAGGCTGCGCTCATTGGCGGCGCTGGCCGGCAGCGTCAGCGACGGCAGCAAAACGGTCATGCTCAGGAGCGCGCTCAAGACGAGCCGCACGAGATGATTACGTATCAAAGAAGCTGTCCCCGTCACGCTGAACTCTGCCCGGTTATCGCATAGTGGCCTGAATTTAGCGCAAAGTCGCGTAGAACTTATTAACGCTAACAAGACGTCTAGCCCGGGTGGTCAGGGCCTCTCATGGCAGCGTTTTTACCGGCAAAAATCGGCTGAACCAAGGCGGAGATGTGAAGCGGAGGTTAACGGGCAGGCCGCTGGCAACCGGCAGATCAGGGAGAAAGCGCGCTGTCTTCCACCGAAATGAGGGCGGCGGGCGCTGCGGTGCCGGGTGCATCCAGGCCCATCGCTTCGATCAGTTTGGCGTTATGACCATAGATGTCGCCGAAGGAGCGGATGGTGCCATCGGGCTGCACGCGCAGCGTGAAATAGGCCAGGTGTACCGGAATCTGGTGTTGCGGGTTCACCCATTGCTCGCGGCTGCCGAACATGGCTTCGAGTGAAGCGCGGCTGATGGTGGTCTCGTTGGCCACCAGCGCATCGGCGAATTCCATCGGGTTCTGCACGCGCACGCAGCCATGGCTATAGGCGCGGTAATCGCGCGCGAACAGCGATTTGGAGGGGGTGTCGTGCAGATAGACGTCGTGCTTGTTGGGGAACAGGAACTTGATCTGACCCAGGGAATTGCCGGGGCCGGGCCGCTGGCGCACGCTGAATGGGAAGCTGTCGCCGACGCTGGACCAGTCGATCGAGGAGGCGCTCACCACATTGCCGTTATAGAGCAGTTCCATGTTCTGGCTGGCGATATAGCCCGGATTGGCGCGGGTCTTGGGCGCGATTTCATTGCGCACGATCGAGGCGGGAACGTTCCAATAGGGATTGACGACGATGTGCTGGATGGAATCCGAGAAAATCGGCGTCTGATGCGCAGTGGCGCCGATGACGACGCGGGTGGTGTAAACTTCGGCGCCGTCGCGATAGATGGCGAGTCGATATTCGGGCAGGTTGACGAAAACGTTAAAGGCGCCGAGGTCGCGCGGCATCCAGCGCCAGCGCTCCATATTGGCCAGGATATCGTTGCGGGTCACGGCACTGCCGCCATTGAGCGCGGCGACGGTCGCAGGACCCATGACGCCATCGGTGGTCAGGCCCAGGCTGCCCTGGAAGGCCTTGATCGCCTCGACCAGCGCATCGTCATAAAGCGTATCGGCCACGGCGGGCAGGGCGAGGCGGGTGCGCAGCGCGGGAACGCGCGCGTCGTCCATGCCCGGCTTGAGGGTCTTGCCATCGGCAATATGGACCGGCTGCTCGACGCTGCCATTATCGAAATTGGCCAAAGCCGCCTTGAGCGCGAGGAATTCGGGATGGGTGGGCTCAAGGGCATTGAGTACCGAGACGGGATCGGCGCTCGAAGCGAGCTGCACCATCAGCGCCGACTGGTTGAGCGCTTTGGGCTGGATATCGAGGTTTTCCGAGAGCGACAGCGGGCGGATGCGGCCGGTATAGATATTGCTGGCATAGCGCATGGTGGCGGCGGAGAAGGCGGTTTCCAGCGCCGCCATCTTAAGCGGATCGCCCTTAGCGCCGGCGACATCGAGATCGGGCGTCAGGTAATCGGCCGGGCGCAGGCCTTCGCTGCCCGCGCCCGCGAACAGCTTGAGGATTTTCTGGGCGGAGGCTGAAAAAGCGACCTCACCATCGGCTGTTTCATCCAGCCAGATCGGCTCGAAATGCCGCTCGCCGTAAAAGAAATACAGTTCCTGGGCTGTGCCATAGGCCGCGCTGCCCTTGGCCGCGCCATGATAAGCGGTGGCCAGGCCAGCCTTGATGGTACGTGCCAACGCGCTTTGCGGCGGCGCGATCACCACCCGCGTGGGGAGCGCCGTCGCAACATCCTGCGCCAGTGCAGGCATAGCGGCGCTGACACCGGCGAGAGCGGCGAAAAGGCAAACCAAGGGCTTGTTCATGAAAACTCCGGCAGCGCTGGCGTAGGCCGCTTCAAGCCAGACTCAGGCAGTCTGGCCGGTCGTCCCGCATGAAAAAAGCATTACTCTGCAAATCTTAACAGGCGCAATCGCTCGCAATGTTGTGAGCGATCTTTGTGGCGGCGCTGC
>CAVQVF010000003.1:0-192443 GCA_963717095.1 uncultured Alphaproteobacteria bacterium | reverse complement strand
TTCCGCTTGCACAGAACCGTACCGTACGGTACGCCTTTGTCCGAATTGAGAGCGAAATCAGGATAGTGTTGCGCGTGCCGGTGATCAGCAGACCAGAGGAAGAGGTGTTCACGCCCCGCCAACAGGCGGTGCTGACGGCTGCGCTCGATCTGTTGGTGGAGAATGGCGACGGGCTGACCATGACTGCCGTGGCCCGCCGCGCCTCCTGCTCCAAGGAAACGCTCTACAAGTGGTTTGGCGACCGCGACGGGCTGCTGACGGCCACTGTGCAGTGGCAGGCGGCCAAGGTGCGCATGCCGCTGGTCGATCGCTCGGGGCTCAATGCCAAGGCGCTGCGCGCCAGTGTCGAGCAATTCGCGCGCGACCTGCTGACGGTGCTGACCGGGGAAATCTCGATCACCCTCAACCGCACTGCCGTGACCCATGCGGCGCAGGAAAAAGACAGCCTGGGCGCCATCGTGCTGGAAAATGGCCCCTTGGCGATCCGGCGCCGGCTCAAGCCCATTCTGGAAGCCGGGCGCGATGCACGGTTGCTGCGCTTCGACAATAGCGAGGATGCCTATCGCACCTTCTTTGGCCTCGTGGTGCGCGATGTGCAGATTCGGCTGCTGCTTGGCGACAAGACGCTGACCCAAATCAATGTCGAGGCCAACATCGAAGCCGATGTGCAGACCGCGACGGACCAATTCTTTGCCCTCTATGGGGCGGATAAAACGCAATAAAAGGGAGAATTCCAATGCGCGTTTATTACGATCGTGATGCCGATCTCAACATCATCAAATCGCGCAAGGTCGCGATCATCGGTTACGGCAGCCAGGGCCATGCCCATGTGCTGAACCTGCGCGACAGCGGCGTGACCAATGTTGCCGTGGGCCTGCGTCCCGGTTCCGCCTCGGCCAAGAAGGCCGAAGGCGAAGGCCTCAAGGTGATGAGCGTCGCCGAAGCCTCGGCCTGGGCCGATGTCATTATGATCCTGACGCCAGATGAGCTGCAGGCCGATATCTACAAGGAGCATATCGAGCCCAATATCCGCGACGGCGCTGCCTTGGCGTTCGCGCATGGCCTCAACGTGCATTTTAACCTGATCGAGCCCAAGTCGACCGTCGACGTGATCATGATCGCCCCCAAGGGCCCGGGCCACACCGTGCGCGGCGAATATCAGAAGGGTGGCGGCGTGCCGTGCCTGATCGCCGTGCATCAGGATGCGTCGGGCAATGCCCATGATATTGCGCTGGCCTATGCATCGGGCGTCGGCGGCGGCCGTTCGGGCGTCATCGAAACCAATTTCCGCGAAGAATGCGAAACCGACCTGTTCGGCGAGCAGGTCGTGCTCTGCGGCGGCCTGGTCGAGCTGATCCGCGCTGGTTTTGAAACCCTGGTCGAAGCCGGCTATGCGCCGGAAATGGCCTATTTCGAGTGCCTGCATGAAGTGAAGCTGATCGTCGACCTGATCTACCAGGGCGGCATCGCCAACATGAACTACTCGATCTCCAATACCGCCGAATGGGGCGAGTACGTCTCGGGTCCGCGCATCATCACCTCGGACACCAAGGCCGAGATGAAGCGCGTGCTCAAGGACATCCAGTCGGGCAAGTTCACCGCCGAGTGGATGCAGGAAATCAAGGCCGGCGGTTCGCGCTTCAAGGCCACCCGTCGCCTGGCCGACGAGCACCAGATCGAAGAAGTCGGCTCCAAGCTGCGCGATATGATGCCCTGGATCAAGGCCGGCGCACTAGTCGACAAAGCCAAGAACTAAGGCCTTTCAGCCTTGGGAAATAGGGAGACCGCGTGAGCAATCACGCGGTCTTCTTTTTGGGGCTGCGGCGGGAATGACCCGGTGGATGATGATGACAGTGTCTGGGGATATCAATAATACAATTGGTCAAAACCAGTGAGGGAGTCGTCGCGTGTCTGTAGAAAGTGACCTGGAGATCATCGCCGAGCAGGAGCGTCAGCTCGTTTTCACGCAGTTCGACGAAGACATCGCTTTCGCCATCGGCGCCCATGTGCGGGAGGCGGGCAGGGCGTTCGGCAAGGGCGTGGCCGTGGGTGTCACCCTATGGGATCGCACGATGTTCTACGGCGTGACCGCCGGGGTTTCGGGCGGCAACCGGGCCTGGGTGGAGCGCAAGTGCAATACCGTGCGGCTGCAGATGAAGAGCACTTATCGGCTTGTGCTCGAACGTGGCGACAAACCACGGCTGTTCGAGGATAGCTGGGCGCTGGATCCCGCGGTCTATGTCATTGCCGGCGGGGCGTTCCCCATCGTGATGAAGGGGATCGGTGTCGTCGGCGCCGTCGCCACTTCGGGCCTCAAGGAACGCGACGACCATGAATTGTCGCGCCGCGCCATTGCGGTGGCGCTTGGCAGAAATCCGGACGATTTGGCGCTGCCACCGGTCTAAGCCGAATAGCGATTGGCCCTGGCGCTTCTAAGCGGCCTCGACTCGGGCTAAACCGTGATTACACCACAAGGATGCCTGACATGGCCGCTGCCGACGATATCGCACTGATCAAGAGCCAGGAGCAGGAACTGGTCCTGACGGCATTGGATGAACATGTGGCGTTCGCGCTGGGCAGCGCCATCTATCAGCGTGCGACGGCCGAGGGCCTGAGTCTGGTGGTGGATGTTCGCACGTGGGACCGGCAGATGTTTTTTGCCGCGACGCCGGGCACCAGCGCCGACAATGCCGAATGGGTGCGGCGCAAGATCAATACGGTGCGTCGGTTTCAGAAGGCGAGCTATCGCCTGGTGGTGGAGCGCGGCGGCGATGCGGTATTTTCCGATATCAGCCATGCGCCGGCGGCCGATTATGTCATCGCCGGTGGCGGTTTTCCGCTGCGGGTCGTGGGGGCGGGCATTATCGGAGCCCTGACGATTTCCGGCTTGCCGGGACGCCGCGATCATGGTGTCGCGGTGGATGCGCTGTGCGATTACCTTGGCCGGGACAGGGCAAGTTTTGCCCTGCCGCCGGAATAGGACGCGCTTGACTAAGACACGGCTTTGAGTCGATTTGAGCGCTATTGCAGGGGCCGCGCATGAAACTCAATTATCTGCTGCTCGACGTGTTCACACGCGAACGCCTCAAGGGCAATCCGCTGGCGGTGGTGCTCAAGGCCGATGGCCTGCTCGATGGCGAAATGCAGGCGATCGCGCGCGAGTTCAATCTCAGCGAGACGGTGTTCATCCAGAAGCCGCATGCCGAGCGCAATACGGCGTCGGTGCGCATTTTCACGCCGACGGTGGAATTGCCGTTTGCCGGCCACCCGACCGTGGGCGCTGCGGTGGTGTTGGGCCTGCAAAACAAGGCCAGCGCCGTGCGGCTGGAAGAGCAGGTCGGGCTGATCACCGCGCTGTTCGAAAAGAGCGACAAGCGCTCAGGCGAAGCCCGGTTTGCGCTGCCCCGCCTGCCGGTGCAGACCGCGCCCTTGACCGATACATTGGGCATGGCGCAGGCCCTCGGCATCGACATCGAGGATATCGGCTGCGGCTCCTATAAGCCCGCCGTTTATTCCGCCGGCGTCGAGTTCCATCTGGTTCCGGTGCGCAATGCCGATGTGTTGAAGCGGCTAGCGCCGAATACGCAGATCTGGTCCAAGATATTCCCCTATGGGCACGGCTCGGCCTATATTTTCACCGAAACCCCCAATGAGCCCGACAATGATCTGGCGGCGCGCATGTTCGATCACGGGATGGGCGAGGACCCTGGGACCGGCTCGGCGGCCGCGGCGTTGATCGGGCTGTTGTCCGAGCATGTCCCGCTGGGCACCGGGCAGGCCGATTTCGTGCTGCGCCAGGGCGTCGAGATGGGCCGGCCCTGCCGCATCACCATCCAGTTGCGCAAGGACAATGATGTTCTCGTCCACGGCGCCATCGGTGGCCATGCGGTGATCGTGGGCGAGGGTGTGCTCGATCTGGGCGATTAGGGGTGCGGCGTTTGCATTCAATTAAGGACGCTACGAAGGTCTGGGCTTGCGCAAAGGCCGAACTTGTCGCATTCTGATGACGAACCGGGATCGGACCTATGCAGCGCAAGCGCGCTATCGCCATCGCAATCGAGCAGCAACAGACCCTCAAGGTCCGCTTGATCGTGGCCTCCGGCCTGCTGCTGCAGCGCAGCACTCCTCCTCCTTCTTATCAGCCCCTGATAACCGACAGCTCGGTAAGCGAGCGGGTGGTCAGGGGATAGTGTCAACAAGCCGAACAGCAAATGTCCGGCCTGCAGAGCTGCGACTCTGGGCCGTTTGATAGGAATAGATCGATGTCCGCCGTAACCTCCGACACCAATAAAGACCGCGTCTTCATTTTCGACACCACGCTGCGCGACGGCGAGCAATCGCCCGGCGCCACCATGACGCTGGAAGAAAAGCTGCAGGTCGCCGAAGCGCTCGACGAGATGGGCGTCGATATCATCGAGGCCGGCTTCCCCATCGCCTCCAATGGCGATTTCGAGGCGGTGGTCGCCGTGGCCAAGCGTGCCAAGAATTCGGTGATCGCCGGGCTCGCCCGCGCCATTCCCGCCGATATCGACCGCGCTGCCGAAGCCGTGCGCCATGCGCCGCGCGGGCGTATCCACACCTTCGTGTCCACCTCGCCGATCCATCTGGCCCACCAGATGCGCAAGACGCAGGACGAGGTGCTGGAGATCATTTCCAAGACCGTGGCGCAGGCGCGCAACCTGATCGATGACGTGGAATGGTCGGCGATGGATGCGACACGCACGCCGATCGAGTACCTGATGCGCTGCGTGGAAGCCGCGATCAAGGCCGGCGCGACGACGATCAACCTGCCTGACACAGTGGGCTACGCGATGCCCGAAGAACACTTTCGAGATGTTCAGGACCATCATCGAAAAAGTGCCCGGCGCCGACAAGGCGATCTTCTCCACCCATTGCCATAATGACCTCGGCCTGGCCGTTGCCAATTCGCTGGCCGGCGTGCGCGGTGGCGCGCGCCAGATCGAATGCACCATCAATGGCCTGGGCGAACGCGCCGGCAATGCGGCGCTGGAGGAAGTGGTGATGGCGCTGCGCACGCGTGGCGACGCCATGCCGTATCATACGCAAATCGAGACCACGCATCTGGCACGCGCCAGCAAGATCGTCTCGGCGGCGGCCAATTTCCCGGTGCAGTACAACAAGGCCATCGTGGGCAAGAATGCCTTCGCCCATGAGAGCGGCATCCACCAGGATGGCATGCTCAAGAATGCCGAGACCTATGAGATCATGACCCCGGCCAGCGTCGGGATCAAGGAAACCACCCTGGTCATGGGCAAGCATTCGGGCCGCGCCGCCTTCAAGGACAAGTTGAGGGAACTGGGCTACGAGCTTGGCGACAATGCCTTCCAGGAAGCCTTCGTGCGCTTCAAGGATTTGGCTGACCGCAAGAAGCATGTCTATGACGCCGATATCGTGGCGCTGGTTGATGATGAAGTCGGCTCGGTCGGCGACCGTATCCGGCTGATTGCCATGGAGGTCGTTTCCAAGATCGGCGGCGTTCACAAGTGCGAGATGACGCTGAGCATCGATGGCGCCGAAACCAGCGTGACTTATGAGGGCACGGGCTCGGTTGATGCGATCTTCAATGCCATCAAGCAGGGCGTGGGGCAGGAGCCGCATCTGGTGCTTTACGCCGTCGATGGCGTCACCGGCGGCACCGATGCGCAGGCGAGCGCCCATGTGCGGCTGGAACTGAACGGGCGGATCGTCTCGGGCAATGCGGCCGAGCCCGATACGCTGGTCGCCTCGGCGCGGGCCTATCTCAATGCCTATAATCGCCTGCTGATCGAGCGTGGTGCGGCGGCGCAGGGCGCCATGGCCGGCTAGCACATCATGGCTGGGTTGAGCGCGAGGCAGCTTGCGCTCGACCCACATTTGAGCGACGAGCATGTGGTCTGTATCACGAGTGCCCGTCGTTGATTTCCAAAGCTGAAATTCGTGGCATCCTGACGGGCTTCGCCGCCGTGGCGGTGGTTCTGCTTGCGGCCATTTCGATCCGCATGCCGGTGCCGGGGCAGGAACTGCTGGGCAGCCTGCGCTTTCATATCGGCGTCGCACTGCTGGCGCTGCCGGTGCTGCTGGCGATAGCCGGCGCGCGGTGGAGGGCCCTGCTGCTGCTGGCGCTGATCCTGGCGAGTCTGGGGCAGGGCGTGCTGGTGGTGACAGGGCTGTTGGCGGCACGGGCGCCGATGGCGGCGCAAACGCCGCTGACGCACATCAATCTTCTCAACTTCAATGTCCTGGTTTCCAACCCCAGGGGGGCCGAAATCGCGGACTATATGAACCGCACGGCGCCCGATATCGCCGTGATCATGGAAACACCGGGCCTTGCCAGGCAATTCGATATGCTGGCGGCGACTTTCCCATACCGAGCGGGGTGCGCCGGGCCGACCGAGTGCGATCTTTCGCTGCTGTCGCGCACACCATTGCGCGACGTGCGTGTCCTCAAATCGTCGTCGCTGCAGCGGGAGCGGCTGATCGTGGCCAAGACGACGATCAACGGAGCCGATGTTACCGTGGTCGCGGTGCATCTGAGCAAGCCCTATTTCGATGAGAATGCGGGCGTCGAACTGTGGCAGGTGGAAAGTGTGCTCAGGGATATCACCGGCCCGGTGGTGGTCAGCGGCGATCTCAACGCTGCGATCTGGTCGGATAATGTCGCTCACTTCGTTGCTGACGCCAAGCTGGTGCCGCCACCGCGCTTTCCGGCAACCTGGCCGGTGCGGGCCGGTGCGCTGGGCGTGCCGATCGACAATATATTCAGCCGCGATGGGGCGCTGATCGAGGATATTTCAGCAACGGACTCCTCGATCGGCTCCAATCACCGGGGTCTGGTTGCCAGGATCGCCATCATGCCGCCGCAAGGCGGCAACTAGCCACGGGCGGCGCGCAAGGCCTCGGGCAGCGTTTCCGCCAGAATTTGCAGGGCTTCATCCTCGCCGGCCGTGATGCGAATGCAACGGTCGAGCCCCGGCGCCATCGGCTTGCGGATGAAGACGCCGCGCGCCGAGAGGGCGTTGAGGACACCCTGGGCAAACGCGCCGTCGCGGCCACAATCCACGGTGACGAAATTGGTGGCCGAGGGCAGGGGCATGAGGCCATTGTCGCGGGCGATGGTGGCGATGCGCAGCCAGGCAGCAGAGGTGCGGGACACGACCGAGCGCACATGGTCCTGATCGGCCAGGGCGGCGAGCGCCGCGGCCTGGGTGAGGCTGCCGACGCCGAAATGATTGCGGACACGATCGAAGGCCCGGATCGTTCCGCTGGCGCCGATGGCATAGCCGCAGCGCAGGCCGGCTAGGCCATAGGCCTTGGAGAAGGTTCGCAACCGCAGCAGGTTCGGCTGGCTGGTATCGATGGGCGGCAATGTTCCCGGCGGGGCAAATTCGCCATAGGCTTCATCGAGCAGCAGCAGCGTGGTTGGCGGCAGGGCGGTGGCGAAAGCCGTGACGGCGCTGGCATTCCACCAGCTGCCCATGGGATTGTCGGGATTGGCGAGATAGACGATCTTGGCCTGGGTCGTCCGCGCTGCCTGCAGCAATGCGTCGAGATCCTCGTGGTCGTCGCGATAGGGCACCGCATGCAGGCGGGCCCCGAAGCCGGCTATGTGGTAGTTGAGCGTGGGATAGGCGCCCAGCGAGGTGACGACACTGTCGCCCGGCGCGGCGAACAGCCGGACGCAATGGCCCAGCAACCCGTCGATGCCTTCGCCGACCGTGACTTCATCGGGGGCAATGCCATGGTGGTGCGCCAGCGCGTGGCGCAGCTCGAACAGTTCGGGATCACCATATTTCCAGCTCTGCGGGGCGGCGGCGGCGATGGCCGCGACCACGGCGGGCGAGGGGCCGAAGCCTGATTCGTTGGCGCCCAGCCGGGCACGAAACCACAGGCCCGTGCTCCGCTCGATGGTTTCGGGAGCAACAAAGGGTGCGGTGTCGGGCAGGCTGGCGGCAAGCGGCGTCAACGCAGGCAAGGGCATGAGGGGACTCGATTCGGGGGGTAGCATCCTTAAGAGCGATTCTATGCCTGTGCGGGCATGGGTTCGGCGACAGCATTTCAGCTGAGATGACAGTTATGCACAGCTCGGGGGGACTGAAACCGCGGCCTATCCCTTACCCCATGGGCGCTTGCGCCAGCTTGTCCGTTTTGGGGCATTTGAGGTAAATGCGGTTTATTGCGGCAAGGTTCAGGAAAGCATGGCGGCCCACATTGGAACCGTGCCGGCGCAAGGCACTTCCCCAATCCAAATGCCCCAGGAGCCACGCTATGCCCCCAACCTATGTGCTTGCCCGCGATCATCTGGAAACTGCGATGGCGATCCTGCAGGGCTCCGATAGCCGCTCGCGCCAGTTGCGCCATATCATCGAACGCACCATCGGGCTGATGCAGGAATTCGAGCGGCAATCGCCGCCCGGTGGCGACAATGTCCTCGACCTCGATGCCTTCCGCCGCATCCGGCAAGGCTGGATGTGAGCGGTTATCAGGGACGCTGGGTCGCTTGGCTTTCAGGGCTGGGCGTAGCCGGGTCCGGTCCTACGGTAATATTGGATTTTTCTCCGGCGCTGGCGGTCAGTTCCCTGTTCAGCGCCAGCTTGGCTTCCTCGGTCAGCGCATAGAGCGTGGGCAGATAATCCGGCGTCAGCACCCAGGCGCGCAGCTGCATATTGACCGCGGCGCCGCTGAAGCTATCGACATGCACGGTGGGCGCCGGATCGACCAGCACGCGCTTGTCCATGGTGGCGATGCGCAGCAGGATCTTGCGCGATTTGGGGATATCGATGGTCTCGGGCACGCTGACATTGACATCGATGCGGCGGCGCGGCTCGCGGCTGTGATTGGTGATCGCCGAGGCCCATAATTTCTGGTTGGGTGTGAAGATATAGAGCCCGCTGGTGGAGCGCAGCCGCGTGCCGAACAGCCCGATTTCCACCACCACCCCGGCAACGCCGTCGCCCTGGATGAATTCGCCGATGGCGATCGGCCGCAGCCAGATCAGCATGATGCCAGCCGCGATATTGGCCAGCGTGCCTTGCAGGGCCAGCGCGACCGCCAGGCCCGCCGCGCCCAATACCGTCAGGATCGAATTGCTGGCCACCCCCAGCAGGTTCAGCGCCAGCACGATGGCAAAGATGATGATGCCATAGCGGGCCGCCTGCGACAGCAGAGGAGCGAAATTCTTGTCCACCCCATAGGCCAGCGGCAGGAAGCGTTTGATTGCCCGCGACGCGATCCGCGCCAGATGCCAGCCGGCCACCAGCACGGCGAGGGCGGAAAGGAGGCTGATGCCGTTATCGAGCAGCCAATCGACGGGCAGGATCATGAAATTGGGTAACTGCATGTGGAAAAGCCTGACACTGGCGGGCAGAAACGCCCCATTACCATCCTAACCGCGCCTCGTCCGCAGGAAAGTGGCACTGGCCTGTAGACAGGGGGGAATCCCTTTGCTAGAGAGCGTCCACTTTGGAAGCCCAGGCAAGGGCGAGTAGCTCAGCTGGTAGAGCAGACGACTCTTAATCGTCGGGTCCACGGTTCGAATCCGTGCTCGCCCACCAAAGTATCCTCTTGATAGAGTTGGCATTTCGGTGGTCATAAAATATTACGCGATTGCGTATTATTTTGTGCCGCGCCCTTCCATTTGGCGTTGTTTTCACCATATTGCGACGAGCTTGCACTTTTGTCGTATTGCGTCGCTTCGGTCTTTCCCTGCCACCACTGGACCGCTATAGCGCCAGAACCCATTTTGTCGCTTTGAGGTATTCATGCCGTTTCTTGATCCCAGCTTCCTCAGCTCACTCCTGCAGGTGATCCTGATCGACTTGGTGCTCGCTGGCGACAATGCGGTGGTGATCGGTCTCGCAGCGGCCGGACTGGCCTCGGATGTGCGCCGCAAGGCCATCCTGATCGGCATTCTGGCCGCGACGGTGTTGCGCATCTTCTTCGCCCTGATTACCACGCAATTGCTCGCGCTGGGCGGTGGGCTGCTGATCGCCGGCGGCCTATTGCTGCTCTATGTCTGCTGGAAGATGTATCGCGAGCTGACGACCTCGCACGGCGATGAGCACGAGGCCCAGGAAGCGCTGGAAAACGCAGATCTCAATGCCGATGGCACCGTTGGCGGCAAGCGCCGCAAGACGCTGCGCCAGGCTGTCATCCAGATCATCATCGCCGACGTCTCGATGTCGCTCGACAACGTGCTGGCCGTAGCGGGCGCCGCGGCGCACCATTTCGAAGCCCTGATCATCGGGCTGGCGCTTTCGGTGGTGATGATGGGCGTCGCCGCCACGTTCATCGCGGGCCTGCTGCACAAGCATCGCTGGATTGCCTGGGTGGGTCTGGCGATCATCCTGTTCGTGGCGGTCCGCATGACGCTCGAAGGGCTGGGTGCATTCGTCGCCATCCCGGAAATTCCCTTCGTCTATACGCCCCACGCCGTCAGTACAGCTGCTGCCGCCGCCCATTAGCCTTTGGTAACCACGGGGCGCGGTTTGCGGCATTTACCGCGCCCGGATAGGGATTTGCTCATCTTGAGCGACTAGGTTTGCGGCTGTCTCAGCCGGAAACCTGCCCTATGTCCGCTCTCGCCAACCGCCTGGCTCCAGCCGCCGCCGTTCTGCCCGCGCGCCAGCCCGGTGCTGTCGTGGCGCTGCGGCTTGAAACGCGCATCGTCAGCGGAGTGGAATGGGACCGGACCATCGCCACCTTCGACGAGGTCTGCCAGGAACAGCTGCATGTTTTCGCCAGTGCCCGCTGGCCCGCGGTCAAGCAGGAGCCGATGCTCTTCCTGGCCGATGGTCAGGTCGTCGGCGGCTCGCTGATGATGGTGCAGCCGCTGCCGCTGGGGATCGGGCAGATCGCGGTCAGCAAATGGGGTCCGATGCTCAAGGACGGCGCCGGCCCTGACGCCGCCGCCATTCATGCCGGCATGGTGGAGGCGCTGATCGCCGAATATGCCGAGCGGCGCGGGCTGATGCTGTCCGTGCTGCCGCGCGCCTCGCTGACGATGGGCAATCCCGAATATGAGCGCCTGGTCATCCGCGGCTTCAA
The DNA here is from genome assembly GCA_963717095.1 of uncultured Alphaproteobacteria bacterium. Classification (GTDB taxonomy): domain Bacteria; phylum Pseudomonadota; class Alphaproteobacteria; order Rhizobiales; family Devosiaceae; genus Devosia. Next base: position 181,400 of record CAVQVF010000003.1, on the reverse strand, counting down.
GCGCGGCTCCGAATTGGGCTTTCCCAGCCGCTATATCGTCAATCTGCGCCTTTCCGATGCCGAGCAGCGCAAGAGCTTTGCGCAGAAGTGGCGCTATCATCTCAACAAGTCGGAAAAGGCCGGGTTGAGCTTCGAGCATGCCGGAGCCGAGCGGATCGGCGAGTTCGATACGCTCTATTCGGCGATGGCTGACCGCAAGCAGTTTCCCGATCATTCGGCCTATGACACCGTGCCCCAGCTGATGGCGATCGATGTGGAAGCGCTGCGGCCCGAACTGTTCTTCGTGCGTCACGAAGGCGAAGTCGTTGCGGGAGCGCTGATCTTCAAGGCTGGCGACCGGGCCGTTTATCTCTACGGCGCGACCAACGACAAGGCGCTGCCACTGCGCGCGGGCTATTTCATCCATTGGAATATCATTCGCTGGCTGCGCGACAACACCAAGGCCAGTTGGTACGATCTCGGCGGCACCGACGGGTTCCATGGCCTGCATCAATTCAAGAAGGGCATGGTGGGGGAGGCGGGCGTGATCACGCCGGTGCCTCCGGTTGCCAATTATGCCTCCCGCCCGCTGCCTTACCTGCTCGGCACTGGCGCGTTCTGGGCGCGCGACGTGCTGCATCGCAGCCGCGCCAAACTCCAGGGACTGCTACAGCGCAAGGCGCGGCCGGACCAGGCGCAAGTCAATGCCGATACGGACGTCCAATGAGCCTGCAGCGCCGTCTGGCCTCCCAATCCACCATCATCTTCGGGGCCCGCATCGCCGGCTCCGGGCTGGTGTTTTTCACCCAGGCGCTGATCGCCCGCTTCTGGGGTGCGGGGCTGTTGGGCGAATATCTGCTGGTCACCGCCACGGTCAATCTGATCGCCGTGGTCATGCCGCTGGGTTTTCACACGGTCGGCGCCTATTTCGCGGCTGACTATCGGGCGCGCGGCGAAAAGCGCCAGCTCACCCAGTTCATGATCCGTGCCTATGGCCATGTGTTGGGCACGTTTGCGCTGCTGCTGGTCGCCGGCTATCCGCTGCTCACCCTATTGGGACAGACCGGATCGGCGCTGGGCCAGCATTTCGCGCCGCTGGCGCTGCTGGCCTTCGGCACGGGCCTAGTGCATGTCAACGGCTCGGTGCTGATCGGGCTGAAGCGGCCGCTTGCAGGGTATTTCGCCGATGCCATTTTCCGGCCCATGGTGGTGCTTGCTGCGTTCCTGCTGGTGCTGTCGCTTGCGGTGCCGGCCGAGGCGTTCGACCGCATGCTCTGGATCATCGCCGTGGCCTATCTCGTCGTGGCGCTTGGTCATTTCGGCTTCGTCATGGCGACGCTCAGACGTGTTCCCGATACCGCCGCGGTGCGGGACGAGGATGTGCGGCGCTGGTGGCGCTTTGCGTTGCCCTGGGTGCTGATTTCGCTGGCGACGGACTTCTTCTTCGATATCGACCTGCTGCTGCTGTCGCATAGCCTGCCCAAGGAAGAGCTGGCGATCTTCGGCGTCTGCACCCGCATTTTCTCGCTGGTGTCGTTCGGCGTGGCCGCCGTCTATTCGGTAACCCTGCCGGATATTTTCGAGAGCGAAGTCAATGCCGATCGGGCAGCGTTCAACCGCAAGATCGGCGATGCCAATCTGGTCGCCAGTGGATTGTCCATATTGCTATTTGCCGGCATGGCGATTGTCGGCCCGTTTGCGCTGATGCTGTTCGGCCCCAGCTTTTCGGCGGGCGCGATGCCGCTAGCGATTCTGTGCCTGGCATTGGTGGTGCGTTCGGTGATGGGGCCGGCCTCGGTGGTGCTGTCGATGCACGATCGGCCTTATGCGAGCCTGCCGGCCGTGGCGCTGGGCATCGTGGCGCTGGTGGCGCTCAATTGGCTGCTGGTGCCCGCCATGGGCCTGATGGGCGCGGCGATGGCAGCGACGCTCGCGATTACGATCTGGTCGGTGGCGCTGTGGTGGACGGCACTGCGGACGGCGAAATTGGATGTGTCGATCATGCAGAGGTTTCGGCGGAGACCAGACGCTTCTGTAGCTGCGTAGAACTCCCCCTCATCCGGCGCTGCGCGCCACCTTCTCCCCGATGGGGAGAAGAATAGGAAGGCGCTGAGCCATCAAGATTCCTCTCCCCATCGGGGAGAGGGTGGCCGAGCGAAGCGGAGGCCGGGTGAGGGGGCGCTATCCGCGCGCCCGTAATTCTAAGCCCTCACCAACGTCCCCAGCCTTTGCTTCAGCCGCTCCAGCCGCCCCAAATTCACGCCGTGGTCATACCCCTCGGTGACCTTGGTGTATTGCTTTTCCACGAACACATAATCCTGCCCGAACAGGTGCTTTTCCATGGTGAACAGCTGCTTGTAGCCGTAGCGGCGCAGCAGCAGCAGGGCGACTTCGTTTTCGGGCCGCACGAAGGTATAGGCCTTGTGGAAGCGGCCATTGTCCCAGTGCTCGTCAAAGGCACGCATGCCGAACATGCCCAGCTTGGTATCGCGGAATTTTGGGAAGACCCAGCTCCAGTAGCGGAAGACGGCGCCATATTCGGGGCCCGAGACCATGGCGCCGCCGGGCTTGCCGTCGCTCATCATGATCATGATGTGCCATGGATCGTGAGCGATCAGCGCCCGCAGGAACGGCTTGGTCAGCCGGCCCATTTCATGGACCTTGAAGAGGTCGTTGTAGTGGGTTGAATTGGCGATCACGTCCATCAGTTCGGCATGGATCATGTCGATATCGGCATTCGTCGCAGCTCGGATCTGCATTTCGGGCATGGCGTCACCTCATCTGCCGTGATGATAGCAAATCCTCGGCCGGTCTCGAAGCGCAGGGCTTTGCCGCAGTTAATGGGCCGTAGTCGTCCGGCTTGGGAAACATCCTTGCCCGGCGCGAAGCTGGTCACTAGAACAGGGACGGGAAAGCCTGAGGAGCCAAATCCATGACTGAACAGCAGATATTTCCGCCCAACGCGGCCACCATCGAGCACGCGCTGGTCAATCCGGAGCAATACGCGGAAATGTATGCCCGCTCGGTAAGCGATCCCGATGGGTTCTGGGCTGAGCAGGCCAAGCGGATCGACTGGATCAAGGCGCCCACCAGGATCAAGAATTCCACCTTCGCTTACCCCGATGTCTCGATCAAATGGTTCGAGGACGGGGTGCTCAACATCTCGGCCAATTGCATCGATCGGCATCTGGCGACGCGCGGCGACCAGGTGGCGCTGATCTGGGAGGGCGATGCCCCCGGCAGCGATGCCAAGATCACCTACAACCAGCTTTATGCCGAGGTTTGCCGCTTCGCCAATGTGCTCAAGGCGCAGGGCGTCAAGAAGGGCGACCGCGTCACCATCTACATGCCGATGATCCCGGCCGCCGCCTATGCCATGCTGGCCTGCGCCCGTATCGGGGCGGTGCATTCGGTGGTGTTCGGCGGCTTTTCGCCCGATGCCGTCGCGGGCCGTATCGAGGATTGCGCCAGCACGATCGTCATCACCGCCGATGAGGGCCGCCGCGGCGGCAAGACCATCCCGCTCAAGGCCAATGTCGATGCGGCTTTGGCCAAGGCCGCGGGCGTCAAAACTGTGCTGGTGGTCAAGAATACCGGCGGCGCCATCGCCATGCAGGATGGCCGCGATATCTGGTATGAGGACGCCGCCAAGGGCGTGGCCGTCGAATGCGCGCCCGAGCCGATGAATGCCGAAGATCCGCTGTTCATCCTTTATACCTCGGGCTCGACGGGCAAGCCCAAGGGCGTGCTGCATACCACCGGCGGCTATATCGTCTATGCCGCCATGACGCACGAGTTGACCTTCGACTATCACGATGGCGAGGTCTATTGGTGCACCGCCGATGTGGGCTGGGTCACCGGGCACACCTATATCGTCTATGGCCCGCTGGCCAATGGCGCGACCAGCCTGATGTTCGAGGGTATTCCGACTTTTCCCGATGCGGGCCGGTCCTGGGAAATCATCGATAAGTACAAGGTCAATATCTACTACACCGCCCCCACCGCCATCCGCTCGCTGATGAACCTGGGCACGCAGTTTCTCGATGCGGCCGATCTGTCCAGCCTGCGCGTCATCGGCTCGGTCGGCGAGCCGATCAATCCGGAAGCCTGGATGTGGTATCACACCCATGTCGGCCGCAGCCGCTGCGCCGTGGTGGATACTTGGTGGCAGACCGAGACCGGCGGCCACATGATCACCTCGCTGCCGGGCGCCATCGCCACCAAGCCGGGCTCGGCCAGTTTCCCGTTCTTCGGCGTACAGCCCGTAGTGCTGTCGCCCGAAGGCCGGTTGCAGGAGCAGACCAAGGCCGAGGGCGTGCTGGCGATCAAGGATAGCTGGCCGGGGCAGGCGCGCACCATCTGGGGCGATCACGCGCGGTTCGTGTCGACCTATTTCGAGACCTATAAGGGCTATTATTTCAGCGGCGACGGCTGCCGCCGCGACGAAGATGGCTATTACTGGATCACCGGGCGCGTCGATGACGTGCTCAATGTTTCCGGCCACCGCCTCGGCACAGCCGAAGTCGAAAGCGCGCTGGTGGCGCATCCCAAGGTTTCCGAAGCCGCCGTCGTTGGCTATCCGCACGATATCAAGGGGCAGGGGATTTATTGCTATGTCACCCTGATGGCCGGAGAAGTGGGGACCGATGCGCTCAAGACCGAATTGCGCAATTGGGTGCGCAAGGAGATCGGGCCGATTGCGTCGCCGGACCTGATCCAGTTCGCGCCCGGCCTGCCCAAGACCCGGTCCGGCAAGATCATGCGCCGCATTTTGCGCAAGGTGGCCGAGAACGATTTTGGGTCATTGGGGGATACGTCCACGCTGGCGGACCCGGCGGTGGTGACCGATTTGATCGAGAACAGGCAGAACACGTAGGGGCTGAACGGGGGCAAGATAGCAGGAGCCCCCACCCTTGATCCCTCCCCACAAGGGGGAGGGAGACGATGGAGCTGTTAGCTCGAAGTGTTGAACGAATACGGAGCAGGCTTCCCTCCCCCTTGTGGGGAGGGAATGAGGGTGGGGGTTGCCACACACTCGGTCTTCGAAAAATCGGGCGGAAACCCCAAGACTTCCGCCCGACCAATTGGCGACAGCCGATGCTGGAAGGTTGAAAACCAGCACCGGCTCCAAGACGCCGTCCGCAACATCTCACCATGTGGGTGGCTCCGGCATCCCCCATTTGGGTGACGCGCGCAAATTCCGATCCACATCAGTGTGCCGCGCCATTGTTTCGGCTGGTTTACTGCCGCATCGTGCAGGCTGCGAATCGTCATCGGGATCACCGTCTTGCCCCCTTTTTTGCCTAAATTGCTGCTGGCGCTGGTCATGCTGGTCACGCCGCTCGTTTCCGCCCATGCGGCAACGCTCGAACAGATGGCCGGCCAGATGATCGTCACCGGCTTCCAGGGCGACGATGCCGATGACGCCTCGGTCAAGGCACTGCGCGATGAGATCGCCGCCGGCCGGCTGGGCGGGGTGATGTATCTCAAGACCAATGTGAAAAGCCTCGACGCGGTCAAGGCGATGAACCTGGCCTTCAAGGCCGCCGCGCCCGAGCTGCCGCCCTTCATCACGCTGGACCAGGAAGGCGGCTCGGTCGAGCGGCTGACCAAGGATGTGGGGTTCCTCGAAATCCCCAATGCCATCACCGTTGCCGCCAGCGATTCGACGGCCAAGGCCGAGGCGATCTATACCAGTATGGCGCGCGATATCGCCACGCTGGGCTTCACCGTCAATTTTGGGCCGGTCGCCGACGTCAACGTCAACCCGGACAACCAGGTCATCGCCAAGTTCGGCCGCTCGTTCAGCGCCGATCCGGCGGTGGTGACGCAATATGACCAGGCTTTCATCACGGCCCATCACAAGGCGGGCCTCTTGACCTCGCTCAAGCATTTTCCCGGCCATGGCTCGTCTACCGCCGATAGCCATGCCGGGTTCGTCGATATCACCGATACCTGGAGCCCCGCCGAACTCGATCCCTATCGCGGGCTGATCGCGGGCGGCTATGACGACCTGATCATGGTGGGCCATCTCTACCATGCCGATTATTCCGGCACCGACCAGAAGCTGCCCGCCTCGTTGTCACCGCAATGGATCACGGGCGTGCTCAGGGACGAGCTGGGCTTCAAGGGCGTCGTCATCAGCGACGATCTGGAAATGGGCGCGATCCGCAAGCTGTTCACCCTGCGTCAAACCGTTACCGGCGCGGTCCGGGCTGGCACCGACGTGCTGCTGTTCTCCAATACCGCAGACTATCACGCCGGCCTCGGCAAGGAGATCCTGGACATCCTGGTCGATGAGGCCGGCAAGGACCCAGCCTTCGCCGCCCGCATCGAGGAAAGCTACAATCGAATCGTGGCGCTGAAGTCGCGGCTGCACTGATTCTGCCGCCTCGTAATAGATTCGCTGTTCCTGCCTTTCCTCCCCCTTGAGAAGAGGGCTAGGGAGGGGGGGCGTTGCGGCTCTTGCGCCGAACTGGCCGACCCCCTCCCTCATTCCCCTGCCATTCGAGCATAGCTCTCATGGCCTTCTTCGCTCAAATCGCTCCACCGGAGCGATTTGTCCCTGCGGGCCGCTCAGCAGCCCCTCAAGGGGGAGGGAGGCTGTTCGGTGTGTGACAAACGATTCGGCTCCAGAAATGATCTATAGCGCTCCAGAACCTCGAAAATCCGGGACTCTCAAGCTGCCTGTTCCTTCTTGCGCGCGTGGCAGATAAGATAGCTGTCCGCGCTGGTCGCGGGGCAGCAGGAGACAGTGCGCTTGACGACCGAAGGCCACGAAACGCGCCGTGTGCGCGCGATATTCATTTCCGACGTGCATCTGGGCATGCGCCCGATCAGGGTCGGTCAGTTGATCGCATTTCTGCGCGCCCATGATGCCGATACCATCTATCTCGTGGGCGACATTCTGGACGGTTGGCGGCTGGCCAAGTCCTGGCATTGGCCCAGCGAATACAATGTGCTGGTGCAACTGCTGCTCGACAAGGCGCTGGCTGGCACGCGGGTGATCTATCTGCCTGGCAATCATGACGAATTTCTGCGCGAATATCTCGGCACCTATTTCGGCGAGGTTGAGATCATCGATCGCACCATCCACACCACGGCGCTCGGCAAGACCTATCTGGTCATCCATGGCGACCAGTTCGACGTGGTGGTGATGAATGCCAAATGGCTCGCCCATGTCGGCGACTGGGCCTACAATTTCGCCCTGCGCGTCAATATCGCCATCAATTGGACGCGCCGCCGGCTGGGGCTGCAATATTGGTCGCTGTCGGCCTGGGCCAAGCAGAAGGTCAAGAACGCCGTCAGTATCATCGGCCGTTTCGAGGAGGCGCTGGTCCACGAAGCCAAGATTTCGGGCGTCGATGGCGTTATTTGCGGCCACATTCATTTTGCCGACATGCACGACAGGTTAGGTATCCACTACATCAATACGGGTGACTGGGTGGAATCGTGCACAGCGATCGTGGAAACCCCGGATGGCCAGTTCGAACTGGTCAAATGGACCGAGATGGCGGCTGGCGAGCCGCGCAAGTTCAGGCTGCGGCGCGCCGCGTCCTGATCGTTACGGATGCATGGCGGCCGCAGACCAATGGCGTCGTGCGGACGCTCGAATCACTGGGGCGCGAACTTGAGCGCCGCGATATCGAAGTTCGCTACCTGACGCCGGAGCGGTTCTGGACCCTGCCGGTGCCCACTTACCCCGAAATCCGGCTGTCTCTGGCCACCCAGAGCAGCGTTGCGGCCTTTATAGACGGGGTTGCCCCGCACCATATCCACATCGCCACCGAAGGCCCGTTGGGCCTGCAGGCGCGGCAATATTGCCTCGATCATGGCCTGGCCTTCACCACCAGTTTCCACACGCGCTTTCCCGAATACCTGGCGGCGCGCATGCCGGTCCACCCGGATTGGAGCTATGGCTATTTCCGCTGGTTTCACCAGCCCGCCACCCGCACCCTGGTGCCGACGCCCTCGCTGCTGGACGAATTGGCCACCCGGGGCCTGGGCAATCTGGCGTTGTGGTCGCGCGGCGTTGATTCGTCGCGGTTCTCGCCGGGGCCCAAATCGCGCTTTCTCGACCTGCCGGGTCCGCATCTGCTCTATGTCGGCCGCGTCGCTGCCGAAAAATCGATCGAGGATTTTTTGCGCCTCGACGTACCGGGCACCAAGATCGTGGTCGGCGATGGGCCGGATCGCGCCGCCCTTGCGCACAATTATCCCGATGCCGTGTTCCTGGGCTATCAGTTCGGCGAGGAACTGGCGGCGCTCTATCGCAGTGCCGATGTCTTCGTGTTTCCCAGCCGTACCGATACCTTCGGCAATGTGCTGATCGAGGCGCTGGCTTCGGGTGTCCCGGTCGCTGCCTATCCGGTCACCGGGCCCAAGGATATCGTGACCGACCCACAGGCCGGCGCGCTTGACCTTGACCTGGGCGTCGCCGTGCGCCGGGCCTTGACCTTGTCGCGCCACGCCGCGCGCAAGCTGGGCGAGAGCTTTACCTATTCGGCCAGCGCCGGCCAGTTCCTGGCAGCGCTGGTGCCCGCGGGCGAAGTGCTGTCGCGATTGGCCACTGCCGTCTGAAATCGTTCTCATTGTGGCGCATCCGCTCTTGCGCGGCGCTGCAGTTGACGGCAGGAAAACGGCGGGCGGTTCTTTCGCCCGGAGTTCATTTTCATGTCGGCTGCATTGGTGCGCTGGGCGAGCCCCGAAACGCGCGCGGCGGTATTTCATTTCACCGTATTCGGCGCGGGCGCGGTCGCCTCGGTCTATCTCGGCATCTGGCTGACCCTGAAGGGCATTCATCCCGACCAGATCGGCGTGATCAGCGCCTTGCCGGTGTTTGGCCTCTTGATCCTCAACCTGTTCATTGGGCGCTTGGCCGACAAGGCCGGCGACTGGCGCACGGTCATCCTGATTTTGTCGCTGCTCGGCGCGGCCTTTCCCATCGGCCTGTTTTTCGTCAATGAATTCTGGGGCATCCTCTTGGTCTGGGCCTTCTGCACCATGTCGGCGGGGGCCATTCCCCCGGTGATTGACGCGGCGACAGTGCGGCTGACGCAGCGCAACGGCACCGATTTCGGTACTGTCCGCGCCTGGGGCACGGTGGGCTATGTGATCGCCGCCGCCGGCACCGGGTTGATCGCGACCGCCTTCGGACCACAAGGCTTCGTGCCCCTGTTCTTCGCGCTATCGTTGTTTCGTGCCCTCACAGCGCTGCAACTGCCGCGCTTTCGCGCTCCGGCGCAGCAGGCGACCCTCGCCGCGGTTCCCGAGCGGCCCGGCGCTGCCAAGCTGCGTGACGTGCTCAAGCCCTGGTTCGTGTTGCCGCTGCTGGCCTTTGCACTGGTCAATGTCAGCCACAGTGTGATGGGCGCTTTTTCGGCACTGCTCTGGTACGACGATGGGGTGCCCGATTATTACATCGGCCCGCTCATGGCCATTTCGGCGGCTGCTGAAGCGGTGATGATGTTCGTCTGGCGGCGCATTGGCGGCCGCTTCAGCGCCCGCAACATGATCATGCTCGCCAGCGTGGCTGCTGTCATTCGCTATGCAATCATGGCGTTCGGCCCGCCGGTGCCGGTGCTGTTCGCCATCCAGTTGCTGCATGCGCTGACCTTTGGGGTGGGCTATTTCGGTGTGGTGCATTTCATCGCCAACTGGACCCGCGAGGAAATTGCCGCCGAGGCCCAAGGATTTGCCAATGTGCTGCAGCAGGGCATTTCGGTGATCGGGCTAATGGGCTTTGGTCTGCTGGCCGGCCATTTCGGCACGCAGTCGTTCTTTGCATCCTCGATCGCCGGTGGGTTGGCGGTGGTCTGCGTGCTGGTCTCTCTGCGGTTGCGACCGGCCAAGGATACGCATTGACTGCAAGGACGCGCCGGGTAGTTAGGCGCGAGTGCTCCGTTCCCTTGCCACCGTATCCCACGTGCCCAGCCCCACCAGAACCAGCGCCGTCATGGCCGCCAGCGTCAGCGGCTCGAAATTGCCGCCCACCACGCACAGCCCGGCCAGCAGCACGATCGCCACGCCGGTGGAGATCGGCCAGCGCCGGCGTAGCGAACCCTGGAACAGTGCGGTGCCGCACAGATAGAGCAGGGGGCCACCCACAATGGTCAGTACCGCGCCCAGTTCGGCATGGTGTCCGGTGGGATGCGCCAGCACCAGTTCGTCGCCCACCGCGGCCACGATGATGCCGGCGACGATCACGGTATGGAAATAGGTATAGGCATTGCGCGCCAGATCGCTGGTCCGCTTGGTGGTGCCGGCGTCGACGGGCCGGGAACGTGATGTTCCTCGGCGCTGTTGTTGAAATAGATCCACCACATCGCCACCGAGCCGATAAAGGCCGTGGCGAAGGCCGCGATGGTCAGCCCATCGAAATGGGCTTCGGCAAAGGTCGCGCCGGTGACCAGGATCGACTCGCCCAGCGCGATGATGATGAACAGGCCCGCCCGTTCGGCCATGTGCCCGCCTTCAACATCGAGGGCGTTGAGCGCCGTCTTGCCCAGCCATGGCGTCCAGAATGCCAAAGCCGGCGAGGCATATTCGACGATCACGGCGATGGCCCAGGCCACCATGCGCTGTTCTGTGGGCAGGAACGCGCCGCCGATCCAGAAGATGCCGCCGAAGACCTGCCATGAGGTGATGCGCAGGAAATTGACCGCATTGTCCGGCGTTTCCCGCCGCATCGCCCAGGCGGTGAACAGGCAGCGGCCGACCTGCATGAACACATAGGCCAATGCGAAGGGCAGGCCGCGCTCGCCAAAGGCCTCCGGGATGGAGGTGGAAAACACCAGTCCCGCCAGCATCAGCGCGAACAGCATCAGCCGAACCCCGGGCCGCGTCGGATCGAGCCAATTGGTCGCCCAGGCGGTGTAGATCCACACCCACCACATGGCGAACAGCACGATCGCCGCCTGAAGGGCTCCCTCCCAGCTCAAATGCGCCAGCAGCGTATGAGACACCTGCGTGACTGCGAACACGAAGACCAGATCGAAGAACAATTCCGCAAAATCGACCCGGGCCGATTCCCCGGCAATGCGTTGGCGCAGATAGGATCGCATGGTGGCTCCTCGGCTGTTGCTCATGGGGAGCGTAGAGGGCTGTTGTCCTGCTGTCATCGGGCGAGGGTGTTCTTGCACAGGGCTCTCAGTCAGGTGCCTGCCGGCGAACTGAACTGGATTGAGCCTCGGGAGTGGAGCGGCACCTCCCCCTTGACGGGGGAGGATGGGTGGGGGTGTTCGGAGCCACGATGGTGGGATCGGGGCCAAACCTCCCCCACCCTTGATCCCTCCCCGCAAGGGGGAGGGTGACGACTGTGCTGCCGGTTTTCCCAACAAGGCGGAGTTGGGGATGTTGTGGTCGTCCATCCCCCACAAACCAAAACGGCTCCGGTTTCCCGGAGCCGTTTTGCGACGTTGAGTGTTGAAGCCTTAGTTCAGGCGGCCGCTGGCATGGGCGAGGGTGGTGTAGACCTTGCCGCGATCGGAGAGCAGGTAGTCGCGGGTTTCGGCGGCGGCGCGGGGGCCGGCGGCGGCGCGCTTCAGCAATTGCTCGAACTCGGACATATAGGCGTTGGCGGTGCGGGCGAAGTCTGCGTCGCGCTGCAGTTTCTTGCGCACTTCGTCATAGGTGCCCTGGCCGGTCAGCGAATAGATGCGGCGCGAGAACACGTTGGATTCGCCGGCCTGGTAGCGTGTCCAGGCATCGGCCAGAGCCGCGTCGTCGATCGAGCGGGCGATCTCTTCGGTCAGCCCGGACAGGCTTTGCGGCTGGGCGCTGGCCTGCTTGGCCGTGGCGTTACGCAACACGTCGCGCAGCCAGCCGCCATCGGTGGATGGCTGCGCCGGTGCCGCTTCTGCAACCATGGGCTGGGGTTCGGGCTCACGCTGCTGAACGGGCTGGCGCTGCGGTTCGGGGCGATAGGTTTCCTGCCGCTGCGGCGCGGGGCGCAGCACGTCCTGGATGGCGGCCTCCTGGCGGACCGGTTCCTGCCGCACGGGCTCGGGGCGATATTCCTGCCGCGGAGGCTGATAGGCCGGCTCGGGACGCGGTTCGGGCTGGCGGCTTGGGGCCGGCGAGCGACGGTCGGCGAGGTCGCGCGTTGCCGGCTGGGCCCGCACGATGGCGTTGAGTTCGCTGAGCGCCTCGATCTGCTCGGCTACGACGCGGCGCATGGCGGCGGCGCTGGCACGGGTTTCCTCGGGCAGCTCGGAGACGCCGCGGGCCAATTCGGAGCGGGTGGCTTCGAGTTCGCTGCCAACTTCCTTGGCGGTGTCGCGCATGGCCCTGGCGGTATCATTGAAGCGCATTGTGGCTTCCTCGATGGCCTTCTGCATTTCCACGACCATGGCCTGCTGGGCCTGGCGCAGCGCAGCATTGGCGCGCTGGCCCTGGCTGTCGGCGGTGTCGTGGAAATCGCCGAGACGGGCCGCGACTTCCTCGGTGGTCTGCTCCAGTGCCTGCCGGAACGTGCCGGTGGTCTGGTCCAGCGCCTGGCGGAGCTGGCCGGTGTGCGAGGCCACGGTGTTGCGCACGTTGGACGAGCTTTCGCTGATCGCATCGGCCAGGGTGCCGGTGGTCGTGTTGAGCACGTCGTTGACGTTGCCGGCAGTGATCGCCAACACTTCGCTGACGCGCTCGCTGGTCTGGTTGAGCGTATCGCCGATGCGGGCGGCATTGCTGCTGAGCGCAGAATTGACCCGCGTCGTATTGTCGGAAAGCACCGAATTGACCTGCGCGGTGTTATCCGACAGCGCGTTCTTGATCAAATTGGTGGTCTGGTTGAGCGCGGCGGCGGCGGCGTCGCTGGCGCGGATCAGGGCGCCGTCGACCAAGGCGGTATTGCTGTTGAGCGTGGTGGTGAAGCGCTCATTGGTCGAATACATCGCCTCGTTGACGCTCGATGTGGTCGAGGTCAGCACGTCGGTGATGTTGGTCGAGGTGGTGGCCAGGGCCTCGTTGACCGCGGTGGTCGTGGTCGTCAGCGCGTTGGTCACGGTGTGGGTGGTGGCCTGCAGGGCGTCGTCCATGGCGCGGCGGGCGCTGATCAGGCGGCGCTCGGTATCGTTGACGGTGTCGGCGATCGATTGCGCAAAGAGGCGCATGCGGCCATCGATATCGTCGGCGCGCGCAGCGAAGCTGGAGGCCAGCGAATCCATGGCGCCGCGGCGGTCTTCCAGGGTTTCCAGAGCCGTGCCGCTGGTGGCAGACAGGGCGTCGGTGGCCTGCTGCATGTGGCCGGCTTCGGTGTCGAGCTTGCCCAGCACGCTGGAGAATTCGTCGACCATCGAGCGGATGGTGGCTTGCAGGGCCCCGACATGCTGGCTGACCATGGCGCCGGCCTGTTCGGTCTGGCCGATGGCGTCGCGGACGGTCGACGAATAGGTCGAGGTCTGCTGCGCCACGGTGGATTCCAGGTTCGCCAGATTGGCCGTCGAGGCATCGAGCACGCGCTGCAGCAACAGGTTGCTGTCGTTGAGCTTGCCCAGGGCGGCGGTAACGTCGGTGAGGATGCGCGAGGTCGAGACCGACATGATGGCCTCGGCTTCGCGGGCATTCTCGCCCAAAGCGTCGCGCAGCACGTTGCCATGGCTCTGCAGGGCGCCCTGCAACTGGTCGGATTTCTCACTGACCAAAGCGGCGAAGGCATTGGTCTGCTGTTCGACCGAGCGGTTCACCGTAGCGAGCTGCTGGCTGATGGTATCGACAGCGCCCACGGCGCGCACGGATACGAGCTGGTCGATATCGGTGGCCGCGATGCGGATCTGGTCGAGCGCGGAGCGGACCGCCAGGTCCATGCGGCTGGCGGTGCTGGTGACGTCGGCGGAGATGGCTTCGGTCGCGAGCGTAATGCGGGTCGAGATGGTCTCCTCGATCCGGTCGGCGCCGGCTTCGAGATCGGCCATCGACTGGGTGATCGAGGTATTGATCGAGGCGTTGAGGGCCGACAGGCGCTCGGCGGTGATGTCGGCGCGGGCGGTGATGGCCTCGGGCAGGGTGCCGAGCCGCTGGTCGACCAGATCGGTAATGGTCTTGCGAGCGGAGTTGATGTTGCTCTCGATGAGGTCGGCAGCCTTGCGGGCGCTTTCGCCCACGGTGGTGCTGGCCGCGTCGATGCGGGCCGTCACGCCGGTCTCGGCATCGGAAATGCGCTTGACTGCGGTATCGATGCCCTGGCCAAGATTGTCGTTCACCTCGCCGACCTTCTGCGCGATCAGGTCCGACATGGACGATACGCGCTGGCTCATGGTGTCGGTGGCGTTGCGCATCGAGGCGTCGATCTTGGCGCGTGCGTCGTCGCTGTGCTGGGTAATGGTTTCGGCCAGCTCGACGGTGCGCAGCCCGATGGTTTCGCCAATCGAGGTGGTGTGGGTGGCCAGCGTATCGGAGAGCTGCTGCGTGCGGCTGCCCAGGGCGTCCGCAAGCTGTTGGGTGCGGGTGCCGACAGCGGTCGCCAGCTTCTGGGTGCCGCCATCCAGCGCGGTGGTCAGCTCTATGCCGCGTTCTTCCAGCTGGGTATTGAGCTGGCCGGCGCGTTCTTCGATCTGGGTCGACAGCGCATTGGTGCGTTCGGCAATCGTATCGGACAGGCTCTGGGTGCGGCCGGCAATGGCCTGATCGAAGGCCGAGGTGCTGCCGGTGAGGGTTTCACCCAGTTCCTGGGAGCGGACGCGGATGGCTTCGCTCATGTCGCGGCTGCGGCCGGACAGGGTTTCGTCCAACTCCTGGGTGCGGGTATCCAAGGCGGTGTTGATTTCACTCGCGCGGCTGCCCAGCAGTTCGTCGAGCCGCTGGGTGCGCCCGTCGAGGGCTTCGGTGAGCAGGTCGGCATGGCCGATCAGTGAGTCGGAGATTTCGCGCGAGCGGCTTTCCAGCGTGTCGTTGATCGCCCTGGTGCGCTCTTCCAGCACGGTGCCGATATCGGCGGTGCGCTGGCTGATCACGTCGTTGAAGCGGCCCGATTGCTCGTCCAGCGCCATTTCCAGCACATTGGCGCGGGCGGCAAAGCTGCTGCCCTGCGCGTCGAGGCGCTCGATCAGCAGGTCGCCCTTGTCGCCGATGACGCCATCCAGGGTCTGCAGGCGCGAATCAAGGATACCGGCGATTTCGGTCAGCCGCGCATCGAACTGCCCCAGCGAATCGGCGCCGGCCGAGCTGAGCGTGATGCGCGCGCGCTCGGCGGTGTCGTCCAGAGCGCCATTGATTTCGATCAGCGCCGATTGCAGGCGGCTGTCGAGGGAGTTCAGCTGGATCGACACGCTCTCGTCGAGCTGGCGCGTGAGCGAGCTCAGCATGGTTTCGGCTTGGTTGGAACGCAGGCCGATATTCTCGGCAACGCGCGACCCCACCAGATCGAGTGCCGCCCCCACTTCCTGTCCGCGGTCGCGCAATTGGTCGAGCAGGGCGGAACCGCCCTCGGTCAACAGGGTCGACAGGGCGCCGGTGCGCTCGTCGATGGCGCCCGACAGGGTTGCGGAGCGGCTGTCGAGGGCGTCGGTCAGCGCGGTCATGCGGTTGTCGATGGTCGAGGACAATTCCACCGTGTGCGTCTCGAAATTGCGCGACATGGTTGCCGAATGGTCTTCGAAGGTCAGGGCCAGCCGGCCGGCGCTGGTATCGATGGCCGACAGGAATTCCCCGGTGCGGTTATCCACCAGCGTGACAAAGCCCTCGGTACGGTCGCCGAAGGCGCTGGTCAGCGTATTGCCGGCGGTTTCCAGCGCCTTGGTCAGGTTGCCGCCACTCTCCACGATCGTTCCGGCAATGCGCTGGCTAATCATGTCGAGGTCGAACACCAGCCCGGTATGGCTCTCGGTGATGGCTTCGCGGACGCGCTCGGTATTGGTCAAAACGCTTTCGCGCTGGCTGGCCAGTTCGGCGATCAGCGCGCGCATGCGCGATTCGTTATCGGAATAGGTGCGTTCGAGCGCGGTGACCTCGTTGTGGATCATCACTTCGAGCTCGCCGGCGCGCGAGAGCGCGCGTTCCAGCCCATCGCCCAGAGCATTGACCTCGCGGCGCACGGCCTGGCCCACCGAGGCGACCTTGTCGGCGGCGGTGATTTCGGGCTCGGCCAGCCGGATAGCGGCCTGGGTGATCGAGGAGGCGGCGTTGCGCAGGTCCTGTGCGCGGCGGAACAGGGTCGCGACGGCGAAGAAGCCGACGACCGGCAGCACCAGCACGGCAACCACGCCGATGAAATCGATGGTGCTGGCAAAGGCGCCGAAATTGCTCAACTGGCTGCCATAGCGGATATAGGCGGCGGCGCCGGTGGCGGCCAGCCAGACGATCGACAGCACCAGCGCGATCATGGTCGGCGCGTTGGATGACTTGGCCTGCAGCCCATAGAGAATCTTGGAGGTGGGAAAGCGGTCGTCATTGGCGATATTGCCGGCCTGGCTGGCAATCTTGTCGGCGGCGCGCAGGCGCTCAGACCGGATCGGCTGGGCGGCCGTGGTCGCAGAATCAGTCAGGCGCTTTTCAGGAATGGCTTCCTTGGGCGCGGGCGCATCCAGGCTGAATACCGATTCCTTGAGTGCATCCTCGACGGCTGAAAATGCCAAGGCGGCGGGATCGTTTGCTGGGGTGGGGTTATTCGCCATACTCTTTACAACTCTCGCGTCGGCTCGGCAGCGACTATGCGGCAATGATAAGTTGTGATGACTCCGCAGCCCTTTTCGGACCGGTCGTCAAACGGAAACAAATTGATGCAATTGCCCCGCATCGCTTCCCAACCACCCGCCGCCGCGCGCTGGTTAATGCCAGTAATACATTCAATTTGAACCAAACCGAATGGTTTCTTACCCAAAGGTTAATTTTTGACGTGGGAAACTCCGTCACGCAATCGGCAAACAAAGGCGAAGCTATGGCTTAATCACCTGTTCACCCGGCCATTCTAGGGTTAGTGGGCGCGGAATTGTCCACAGCCCGAAGGCTGGCCGCGTTAAGAGGTTGAAGCCGGATGGCCCAGAACGCAGTCTCCGCCGAAAATGCCGGTCCCGAAATCGCCCGACGACCGGGGCGTCCGATCGACCTGGTTCACCTGGCTCGTCAATGTCTCGGGGATGCCGGCCTCGAACAGGAAATCCTGCGGCTGTTCGATACCACCGCCAAAACCTATTTCGGCCGCTTGCGGCTTTCGACGACATTTGATGAGTTGGCGCTGAACCTGCATTCGCTCAAGGGCGCCGCCAGTGGCGTGGGCGCCTGGGCCATCGCCGACCTCGCCCGCGCCGCCGAAACCAGCATTAAGTCGGGCCAGCCGCTCAGCCCCGAACAGATCGACGATATCGGCATGGCGGTGGAAGAGGTGAGCGCGTTCGTGACCGAGATGCTTAGCAAAGAGCCGATTTAAGGCTCGGAGTGCCCAACCTCGTGGTTCGAGGCTCGCGAGAGCTTGCGCCCCACCATGAGGTTTCAATAGCATCGCTGTATTTTAGTAGCCCTCATGGTGAGGCGGGAGCGCAGCGACCCTCGAACTACGAGGGCGTGGCACCGACATTTGACCAAAACCCTTGCTTGCGCCTATAGAGCGCCCAATATCCACGATACGAATGCTATGGGTCTGCGCAGGCTTCCTGCTGCCGGATCGTAGTTACATAAGGCCAAGCACTCCTCATGAGCATGTCCAACCTCGCCGCCGACACCACGGCGCGGGCCACGCCGAAAGAAGCGTTCCGCACCCGCCGGACCTTCGCCATCATCTCGCATCCGGACGCCGGCAAGACCACGCTGACGGAACGGCTGCTGTCGGCTGCCGGCGCGATCCAGCAGGCCGGCGCGGTGCGCGGCAAGGCTGGCGCGCGCTCAACCCGGTCGGACTGGATGGAAATCGAGCAGCAGCGCGGCATTTCCATCACCTCATCAGTGATGACCTTCGAATATGACGGGCTGACCCTCAACCTGCTCGATACCCCCGGCCACTCTGACTTTTCCGAGGACACCTATCGCACCCTGACCGCCGTGGATGCCGCCATCATGGTGATTGACGCGGCCAAGGGCATCGAAATCGCAGACCCTCAAGCTGTTCGAAGTCTGCCGCCTGCGCGATATTCCGATCATCACCTTCATCAACAAGGTGGACCGCGAGGGGCTGAGCCCGCTCGACCTGATCGACGAGATCCAGGGCAAGCTGGCGCTGGACCTGACGCCGGTGCTGTGGCCGATCGGGCAGGGCGTCGATTTCGGCGGCTATCTCGACCTGCAGGAAAAGCGTGTGGTCAGCCCGCAGGGCAAGCCCATCGCCGAATACGAGGCTATCGAGGACCTGCTCGACCATGAGAGCCTGGTCGAGAATGCCGTGTTCATGACGGCAATCGAGACGCTGGAAATGGCGACGGCGATGCTGCCGGCGTTCGACCTGAAGACTTTCCACGAAGGCCATCTCAGCCCTGTGCTGTTCGGCTCGGCCCTCAAGGGCATCGGCGTCGCCGAACTGCTGCGCACGCTGGGCGAATGGGGCCCAGAGCCGCGCCCGCAACCGGCCATTCCTGCGCCGATTCAGCCGGATGACAGCAAGGTGAGCGGCTTCGTCTTCAAGGTTCAGGCGAACATGGACGCCAACCATCGCGACCGCATCGCTTTCGTGCGCCTATGCTCGGGCACTTTCGTGCGTGGCATGCGGTTGAAGAACGTGCGTTCCGGCAAGGACATGGCCGTGTCCAACCCGATGTTCTTCTTCGGGCATGACCGCGAACTGGCCGAGCAGGCCGTCGCTGGCGATATTGTGGGTATTCCCAATCACGGCACGCTTTCGGTGGGCGATACGCTGACCGAGGGCGCCAATATCAATGTGACCGGCATTCCCAATTTCGCGCCGGAAATCATCCGCCGCGTCCGCCTCACCGATCACATGAAGACCAAGCAGATGGCCAAGGCCCTCAGCGACCTCGCCGAAGAGGGCGTGGCCCAGGTGTTCCGCCGCATTCTCGGTTCCGATTGGATCGTCGGCGTCGTCGGCCCGCTCCAGCTCGAAGTGCTGGGCGCGCGTATCGCCAAGGAATATGGCGTGCCGATCACCTTCGAGAGCCTCAACTTTGAAGTCGCCCGCTGGATCGAGAGCGACGACGCCAGTGAACTCAAGAAGTTCATCGAAGTTCAGAAGATGAACATTGCTGAAGACCGCACAGGCGCACCGGTGTTCCTGGCGCAAAACGCCTGGTGGGCTGATCGGGCGAAGCAGGATTTCCCCAAGCTGCGGTTCATGACCACGAAGGAACGGCATTGAGTTCCTCCGAGCGCATCGAAGAGCTGCTGGGCACCATCAAGACCGCATTCCTCGACGGGACGCTGGTGCGCCTGAAGCTGGGTGGCTACCACGGCACCGAGGCGGACCTCAAAAGCATCGACGTCAAGAAAATCACGGTGAAGGGCGGGGACAAGTTCAGTTTCACCTTCCACTACAAGACGCGCGACATCATCAAGAACCTGATCCAGCCCGAGGCGATCGGCAACTTGCGGACGGCGCTGACCCAGGAGTTTCGCAGCGCCCAACTCGCGACCACCGGCTTCGATATCAGCTTCGAGCGCAACGGGGATAAGGTGCGGCTGAAACGTGTCGACGTCGCCGGCCGCGAGGCGCCATCCACCGATCATAACCGCGCCAAGAACCGCATGATCGATGCCGGCAAGAAGCCTTACCTGCATGCGCTCAAGATCACCGATGCCGAAGGCGCCGTGCTCAATGCCAGCCAGGATAAGTTTCGACAAATCAACAAGATGGTCGAAATCTTTGCGCCCTTGATTCAGGCGATTCCGGGTGATGTGCCCAAGATCGTCGATATGGGCGCGGGTAAGGGGTATCTCACCTTCGCGCTCTACGATTACCTGGTCAATGTCGCCAAGCGCCCGGTCGAGATGGTGGGTGTGGAGTATCGGGCAGAACTGGTCGATCTGTGCAACGAGATCGCCCGCCAATCTGGCTTCGATGGTCTGCGCTTCGAACAGGGTTCGATCCTCGATTATGACGCCAGCGGCGCCGATGCGGTCATCGCCTTGCATGCCTGCGACACGGCCACCGACGACGCGATCTTCAAGGGCATCAGCTCCGGCGCCTCGCTGATCACGGTCGCTCCCTGCTGCCACAAGCAGATCAGGCGCCAGATGGAGGCTCATCCCCCCGGCGACAAGCTGGAATTTCTCCTCCGCCACGGCACGTTCATGGAGCGGCAGGCGGAGATGGTGACAGATGGCCTGCGCTCCCTGCTGCTGGAACTGCATGGCTACAAAACCAAGGTATTCGAGTTCATCTCGGATGCGCATACGCCCAAAAACGTATTGATCGTTGCCGAGAAGCAGAGCAAGCCAGCCGACAGGCAGCTTGTCGCCGACAAGATTGCTGCCACCAAAGCGTTTTTCGGCATTGAATATCACCATCTCGAACGGCTGCTCGACGGCCCCTTATAAGGCTCCTGACATGACTAAAGTGACTTTCGTCGAACCCGATGGCGAGCGTATCGAGACCGAGGCGCAGAACGGTTCGACCGTGATGGAAACCGCGGTGATCAACGGCGTTCCCGGCATTATCGGGGAGTGCGGCGGCGCCTGCACCTGCGCGACGTGCCATGTCTATGTCGACGACGCCTGGACTGAGTTGGTCGGGCCACCGTCGAACATGGAAGAGGACATGCTGGACTTCGCGTTCGACGTGAAGCCGACCAGCCGGCTCGGCTGCCAGATCAAGATCAAGGACGCGCTGGAGGGATTGGTGCTGCACGTGCCGACGCGGCAGGGGTGATACTGTGCCACGCCCTCGTGGTTCGAGGGTCGCTGCGCTCCCGCCTCACCATGAGGGCTACTGGTGGATGAGGGCTACTTATAAATCGAGCTTCCATCAGCCCTCATGGTGAGGTGCGAGCCCTTTGCGAGCCGTGAACCACGAGGGCGTGCCCCGATGGTTCAGAGTAGAATTTTCTTCTCCCCGCCTGCGCAAAGATTCTTTTAGCGGCTTTGGGGAATAGGCCCGCGCGGCGTTCTAAGTGCGCCGCTCAGCGGGAAATATAAAAGCGATTGAATTTCAATGCCTTGTCCGAAAGGGCAGGTTTGCTGTACTTTTCAGTCCTCACAGACAGGAAACCAATGGGCGACCTCAACACATTTCCGTTGAGCTACAAAGTTCGGGGCCAGCGCATCGTCATCATCGGCGGTGGCGAAGAAGCCCTCAACAAAGTCCGGTTGGTTACTAAGACGACTGCTTCAGTCGTGATTATATCGCAGCACATCGAAGCCGATTTTTCCAAGTTCGACGTGGCTGTGTTCGAGCGCGCCTTCGATGCCGCCGATCTCGACAATACCGCACTGGTTTTCGTGGCCGAGGAAGGCGCTGATGCCGAGGCGGCCAAGATGGCTGCTCGTGCCCGTAATATCCCGCTCAACGTCGTCGATGTTCCGGCGGAATGCGATTTCTACACCCCCTCGATCATCGATCGCGCGCCGCTAACGGTGGCGATTTCGACCGAGGGCGATGCTCCGGTGCTGGCGCGGCTGGTGCGGGCGCGGATCGAGGCGGTGCTGTCGCCGCGGATCGGCAAAATCGCCAGGCTTGCCGGTGGGTTGCGCCAGAAAGTCGAGAGCCTGATTCATGAAGGCGCGGCGCGGCGGCGGTTCTATGAAGCGCTGGTGACCTCGCCGGATATCGAAGCTGCCGAACTGCGTGGCGAGGGTGAGGTAGCCGCGTGCGGCGTTGCTGGAGCAGCACGTCACCGCCCAGACCGGGCAGGGCGTGGTCTGGCTGATCGGCGCTGGCCCCGGCTCGGAAGATTTGCTGACCCTGCGCGCCCAGCGGCTGCTGCAGGAGGCCGATGTGATCGTCCACGATCAATTGGTGCCCATGGCCGTGGTGCAGATGGGTCGGCGCGATGCCGAGCAGATCGATGTCGGCAAAGCCAAGGGCCATCATTCGTTTTCTCAGGCGCAGATCAATACGCTGATCGTGCGCCTCGCCCGCGAGGGCAAGAAGGTGGCACGGCTCAAGTCGGGCGATCCGATGATCTTTGGGCGGGCCGGCGAGGAAATCGCGGCTTTGCGCAAGGCCGGCATCGGCTACGCAATCGTGCCCGGCGTGAGCGCGGCTTTGGCGGCTGCGGCCGATACGGCAACGCCGGTGACGCTGCGCAGGGTATCGAGCGGCTTCGTGATGGCGACGGCGCATGGCGCTGACGATAGCGACCTGGTCCATTGGGCCGCGCTGGCGCAATCGGGGCTGACGCTGGCGCTCTATATGGGCAAGTCGATCGCGCCCGAAGTGGCCGCGCGGCTGATCGGGCAGGGCGCTTCGGCGGCCTTGCCGGTGGGCGTGGTGGTCAATGCAGGCCGCGCCGACAAGTCACTCTATCGTAGCACGCTGGGCGCAGTGTCGCTTGGGGTACTGGAGCTGGCCGATGGGCCGGCAATCATTTTCGTAGGCGAAGCCGTTGCGGCTGGGGATTGGGCGGACGCCGCCACGATCCCCGCGCAGGGCTTCAAGGTGGCATGAGCATGGAAATATTGGCTGGCAATGAGCTGACCTCGGGTACGGCGGTCTATCTGGATCGCCATGGCAACTGGGGCGAAAGCCTGCAGGCCGCACGGCTGTTCGGCAAGGACGAGACGGAAGCGCGCGATGGCGCGATTGCCGCGTCCAAGGCGACGGGCCGCATCGTCGGCATCGAAATCGAGGAGGTCGAGGACCTCAACGGGCATCTGGTCCCTAAGCGCATGCGTGAGCGCATAAGGGCGGGTGGCCCGACCACAATAGCATGGAATGGCGAGACTTTTGGCCGCCAGCATCTGGATGAGGACGGTCATGTATCGATATGACGAATTCGACGCGGCTTTCGTAGCAGGCCGCACAGCGCAGTTTGCCGACCAGGTGGCACGCCGCCTGTCGGGGGAACTCAGCGAAGACCAGTTCCGCCCCCTGCGGCTGATGAACGGGCTCTACCTGCAATTGCACGCCTATATGCTGCGTGTTGCGGTGCCTTATGGCACGCTCAACTCACGGCAGATGCGCAAGTTTGCCCATATCGCGCGCACCTATGATCGTGGCTATGGCCACTTCACCACGCGGCAGAACATCCAGTTCAACTGGCCCAAGCTGCGCGACGTGCCCGAGATTTTGGGCGAACTGGCATCGGTGGAAATGCACGCCATCCAGACCTCGGGCAATTGCATTCGCAATACCACGGCAGACCAGTTCGCCGGGGCCGCAGCCGACGAGATCATCGATCCGCGTCCGATTGCCGAGATCATCCGGCAGTGGTCGAGCCTGCATCCCGAATTTTCCTATCTGCCGCGCAAGTTCAAGATCGCCATGACTGGCGCGCCGAACGACCGGGCGGCGATCCGCTTCCACGATATCGGCCTGCAAGCGGCCACCAATGGCGCGGGCGATATCGGCTGGGAAGTGTGGGTTGGTGGCGGCCTGGGCCGCACGCCGATGATCGCCAAGCTGATCAACAGCTTCGTGCCCAATGAGCACCTGCTGGCTTATCTTGAATCCATCATGCGCGTTTACAACCGCTATGGCCGCCGGGACAATAAGTACAAGGCGCGCATCAAGATCCTGGTCCATGAAGAGGGGCTGGAGACGATCAAGGGCCAGGTCGAGGCGGAATTTTCCGAAGTGCGCGGTGGCGTGCTGACCCTGCCGGAAGAGGAGGTGGATCGCATCACCGCCTATTTCGCGTCGCCTGAATTCAAGACCCAGACGGCGACCAAGATCGACGTGGCCTACCAGTCGATCATCGATCCGGCCTATGGCCGCTGGCTCGACAACAATATCAATTCGCATCGCCAGCCGGGTTATGCCTCGGTGACGATTTCGCTCAAGCCGATTGGCGGCGCGCCGGGCGACGCCACCGACAAGCAGATGGACGACGTTGCCGATATCGCCGAGCGCTATGCGTTCGACGAATTGCGCGTCAGCCATGAGCAGAACCTGGTGCTGCCACATGTGGCGATCAGCGATTTGCGGGCGGTCTATGACGGGCTGGTGGCGACGGGGTTGGCTGAGGGCAATGCCGGGCTGATCAGCGATATCATCTGCTGCCCCGGCATGGATTTCTGTGCGCTTGGCGACGGCCCGCTCGATCCCGATCGCGCAGGAAATAGGGCGCAAGTTCGCGGCACCGGAGCGCCAGGCGGAAATCGGCGATCTCAAGATCAAGATTTCCGGCTGCATCAATGCCTGCGGCCACCACCATGTCGGCCATATCGGCATTCTCGGCGTCGAGAAGAAGGGTGGCGAACTCTACCAGATCACGCTCGGCGGCGACGCCACCGAGAACGCCTCGGTCGGCAAGATCATCGGACCCGGCTTCGAGGCGGAAGAAGTGCCGAACGCCATCGAGACGCTGGTCGATACCTACATTGCCCGCCGGACGAGTGCCGACGAAAGTTTCATCGACGCTTACCGCCGTCTGGGTGAGGCGCCATTCAAGGAGGCGCTCTATGGCAACGCTTAATATGCTCCATTCGGAACGCAAACCCGACAAGCTGCGCTCGCTCGGTATTCTGGCGCTCAACGGCATGTTCGACGAGATGGACGCCGTCGGCGTGCTGCGTCAGGCGGCCGACGAAATCCTGCCGGGCGACCTCGCCATCGTGTCGTCGTTCGGCGCCGACTCGGCCGTGCTGCTGCATCTGGTGGCGCAGGTCGATCCGAGCCTGCCGGTGTATTTCCTCGAAACCGGCAAGCATTTTGCCGAGACGCTGGCCTATGTCGAGACGCTGAAGAAGCAGCTTGGGCTGATGAATGTCATCGCCATTCATCCCGATCCTGCCGATATCAAGCGCTTCGATCCCAATGGCGACCTGTGGGAAACCGATCCCGACTCGTGCTGCCACATTCGCAAAACCGAGCCGCTTGAGCCCATTACCGAGCAGTTCGGCGGCTGGGTGACCGGGCGCAAGCGCTTCCAGACGGTGGAGCGTGGCGTGCTGCCGCATTTCGAACTGACCAGCGATGATCGCATCAAGGTCAACCCGCTGGCCTATTTCAGCGATGCCGATGTCAATCAGTACAAGATCGATCACGGCTTGCCCGAGCATCCGCTGTTCTCTAAAGGCTACAAGTCGATTGGCTGCGCGCCTTGCACCTCGGTGGTTGCCGAGGGGGAAGATCCGCGTGCCGGACGGTGGCGCGGCCTCAACAAGAAAGAGTGCGGCATCCACTTCGATTTCAACGGAGCGATTGCCTCGCCGATGAATGCCGCCAAGTTCACGCTCTACAAGGATGGCGCCTTCATCGCCGATCCGTTCCATGCCTGGGAAGACGGCGACGATGCCGCCACCGTGCGCTATAAGCACGTGCCGCTGCCGGTGTTCCTGGCCAATCGCGCTGCGTTCCTGGCCAACCCGGCGCCGCTGGGTCTGCTGGTGTCGTCGGGCGATAACGTCGAGACGGTGCAGGACGATTTGAGCAGGTTTGCCTCGATCGCCATCAAGTTCCCGGCCTTCACTGACGGAAGGGGCTATTCGACAGCCCGGTTGTTAGCGGAACGCTACCATTATGATGGCGAAATCCGCGCTATGGGAGACGTGCTGCAGGACCAGATTCCGCTGATGCGCCGCTGCGGCGTCAACGCGTTCGTCGTGACGCACCAGCCGACCCGCGAAGCCCTGGAAGAGGATCGGCTGCCGGAAGTGGCGATCTTCTACCAGCCAGTCGGCATCGCCGAAGTGCCGGTCGGCACGCGGCCGTACCTGCGCCGGGCGCACTAAAGGCGGACTTGCCGTTTAACAGGAAGGTTGGCAAAACGCGCCAACCCCATGACCATTGAGGGCGTGACACCCTCTCAACGAGACTTGAGATCATTATGAGCGGAAACGAAATCGTCACCGATGTTGTCGTGATCGGCGCGGGCCCATGCGGGCTGTTCGCGGCGTTCGAACTCGGTCTGCTCGATCTCAAATGCCATTTCATCGACATTCTGGACCGGGCCGGCGGGCAGTGCGCCGAGCTGTATCCGGAAAAGCCGATCTATGACATTCCCGGCTTTCCGGTGGTGACGGGGCAGGCGCTGGTGGACAACCTGATGGCGCAGATTTCGCCGTTCGCGCCGGAGTTCCACTTCAACCGCATGGTCAATTCGCTGGTCAAGCAGGACGATGGCTCGTTCGTGCTAACCACCGATGCCGATGAGGTTTTTCACGCCAAGGTGGTGGTGATCGCGGCCGGTGGCGGCTCGTTCCAGCCCAAGCGCCCGCCGGTGCCCGAGATCGAGCAGTACGAGAACAAGTCTGTATTCTATTCGGTCCGCAAGATGGACGATTTCCGCGACCAGGACGTGGTAATCGTCGGGGGCGGCGACTCGGCGCTGGACTGGACGCTGAACCTGCAGCCCATCGTGCGCTCGCTGACGCTGGTGCATCGCCGCGATGCGTTCAAGGCGGCGCCGGCTTCGGTCAACAAGATGAAAGAGCTGGTGATGGAGGGCAAGATCAACTTCCTGCTCGGCCAGATCGCCAAGCTCGATGGGGCGGACGGGCAGATCAACCATGTGCATCTGACGACCGATGCCGGTGATCTTTCGGTGCCGGCGACGCGTCTGCTGCCGTTCTTCGGGCTGACCATGAAGCTGGGTCCGGTCGCCGATTGGGGGCTGGAGCTGAACGACAACCTGATCGCGGTGGATACCGAGAAGTTCGAGACTTCGGTGCCCGGCATCTTCGCTATCGGCGATATCAATACCTATCCGGGCAAGCTCAAGCTCATCCTCAGCGGCTTCCATGAAGCCGCGCTGATGGCGCAGCGGGCCAAGAAGATCGTTTCGCCGGATGAGCGCGTGGTGTTCCAGTACACTACCAGCTCGACCAAGTTGCAGAAGAAGCTCGGGGTCGCCTGATGATCGTCAACGTCACTGATCAGGCGGGCGAGAACCACGAGCTGGAAGCGCTCGATGGCTGGCGCGTGATGGAAGTGATCCGCGACTGGGGCCTCAACATCAAGGCCGAGTGCGGCGGCGCCATGGCCTGCGCCACCTGCCACGTCTATGTCGATGCCGATTGGTTCGACAAGGTGGGAGCGCCCAGTGGCGAGGAGGAGGACATGCTCGACAGCGTCGGGGATGTCCGCTCCAATTCGCGGCTGAGTTGCCAGATTTTGATGAGCGATGCGCTGGATGGGCTCAAGGTGACCTTGGCGGCGAGTGCCGCCAAGGACGAGGCTGCGGCTTAGTCTGCCTTTTTCCTCTCCCCATCGGGGAGAGGGTGGCTGGCGCATCGCGCCAGACGGGTGAGGGGGCTTTCCTCCGCGCGCTTGGACTGCTGAAAAATCCCCCTCATTCGGCGCTGCGCCACCTTCTCCCCGATGGGGAGAAGAATAGCAGTGCTACCGCAGGCTTATTCCGCCGCCACTGACAGCGCTTCGCGTGGGCCGTGGTGGTCGATGAAGGTGGTGAACTTGTCGAGGTAGCCGGTAAGGAAGCCGCGGGTGGTGTCGTCGGTGACTTCGAAATGCTCGTCGATCAGGCCGGGCTTGGTCTGGAAATAGACTTCGGGCTGGCCCATCACGATCAGGTCGAACAGCGGCAGGATGGTGCGCAGGTGGCCTTGGCCGACGGCGGTGCCGATGGCGCCAGGCGTGGTGCCGACGAGGGAGACCGGCTTGCCCAGCCAGGCGCTCTGGCCCCACGGGCGCGAACCCCAATCGAGCGCATTCTTGATGACGCCCGGGAACGAGCGGTTGATCTCGGGCATGACGATCAGCACGGCATCGGCGGCGCGCACCTGGGCCTTGAATTGGGTGACGGCCTCGGGAGGGTTGTCCCATAGGTCGTTATTGTAATGGGGCAGGCTGCCGATATCGAGGTAGTCGAACTTCAACTTGCCGGTGGCCAGCTTTTCCAGCGCCTTGGCGAAGGTGGCGTTGATGGAGTTCTTGGTCAGGCTCCCGACCATGACTGCGACAGTTTTCACGATAATCTCACTGGTATCCGTTGGTGACTGACGCTATATGAGTGCCTATTAAATTCGCCGCAAGACGGCACTTTTTCGATACGTCAGGTACTAAAATGAAACCAATTGATCCCCATCACGATTGCCGGCCCGTTGGCGAAATCCTGCACCAGATCGGTGGCAAGTGGACGGTGCTCATCATTACCAAGCTGGGGGAAGGCCCCCTGCGCTTCGGCGAGATCAAGCGGGTGATCGGCGGGATCAGCCAGAAGGTTCTCACCGCCACCCTGCGCGATCTGGAAATGGATGGCTTCGTCACCCGCACGGTGACGCCATCGATCCCGCCGCGGGTGGATTACGAGCTGACTGAACTTGGAAGCGACCTGCTGGTTCCGGTGCGGGCAATCGGGCTGTGGGCCACGCAAAACCGGCCCAAGGTGCTCGATGCACGGCGGCAGTATTTTGCCGTGCATCCCGAGGCCATGCCGAGCAGGATGGCCGGGGCTGCCGAGTTCAAGCAGGCGGCTGAGTAGCTATTTCGCGGCCTCGCCGGTGAGCTTGGTCAGTTCGGGAATGAAATCGCGGACCATGGGCTGCTTTTGCGTTTCGAACGGCAGTGGCCGGACGACGCGCATGGCGGCGATGCCGACGCGGACGGTCATCAAGCCGTTGACGACGCCTTCGCCGAGGCGGGCGGAGAGTTTTGCGGCGAGGCCCTGGCCGACCAGTTGCTCGACAATGCCATCGGTCAGCACCAGGCCGCCGGTGACGGCGAGATGGGCGAGGATGGCGCCTGTGAGCCGCACGAAGCCAAAGAAGCCTGGGCGGGCTCCGTAGAGCGCGGCAATCGCCCCGGCAAGGCGGATGCTTTCATAGATCACGAACGCGATATCGACGAGCGCGCGGGGCGAGACGGCGGTAACCAGGGCCACGCGGCGAGCGGAGGCAGCGGTCAGGGCCTTGGCGCGGGCGTCGAGCGGAGCCATCAGCGTGCGCTCAGCCAGGGCGACGATTTCGGTGCCGTCGAACATGTGGGGGACATTGTCGGCGACCGATTGGCGGGCCCGGGCGAGGTCGGGGCGTCCGGCATAGATGACTTCAAGACGGCTGACGACGTGCTGGGCGGCGTGTTGGTCGTTGTTGGCGCTGGCGAGTGCGGCGTCGCGCTTGAGGCCGTCCAGCACGCGCAGGCGGCGCAGGGCGAAGATCTCGCGGGCGGCCAGGACGATGACGGCCAGGACGAAAATCGCCAGTACGCCGATGCCGGCCCAGCCGAGCCATTCGTTAGCGGCGAACAGGTCGCGGATCAGCCGGTCGGCGGCGAGGCTGAGGCCCGCGGACACGAGAATACCACCAGCAGTCCAGGCGGCGCGGCCGACCCAGCCCATCGGCTTGGGGGCAGGGGCCACCAGAGCGTCATCGGCGACGGGATCGAATTCGGGCTCGGTGATTTCCACCTTGGCGGGCAGGAAGGCGCGGGGCAGGCGGACGCCATCCTCGGGCTCGGCAATGGTGGCGGTGGGGCGGGCAATCGGGCGCTTCATTTCAGCCAGTCTCCGATGAGGAAATCCAGCGCCCGGTCGAAGCGGATATGCGGCAGGATGGGATCGCCAGCCGCGTTGCGGTCGAGCTTTTGCGGCGGCACGAAGCGCAGGAAATTCAACGAGACGGGATTGCCGTCCTCGAACAATGAATCCGGCCGCTCCGGCAAGTCACCGGGAAACAAGGCGATTTCGGTTTTGCCGTCATATTTGGTGCCGTCGAGCACTTCGCCCGCCATGGGCGTGCCGATGATGGTGGGCAGGGTCTCGCCGGCCTCGCTGATGGTGCCTTCACGCGTGGCGCGGATGGCGGCCAGGGCGATGGAGCGCGGTCTCGGCGCCGACGAAGCGGGCGCGCTTGCTGGCATCGGCGACGAGGCGATTGAGGATGGTTTCCAGTCGATCATGGCTGGTGTGATGGACGTGGTCGGCCTTGGTGGCGGCGAACAGGATGCGGTCGATGCGCCGTACGAAGGGGCGCAGTAACGGATTGGTATCGCCCTGGCGGAAGCAGGACAGCACCGAGGTCAGCGCCGTTTCCAGATCGGCCACGGCGGCGGGGCCGGCATTGAGCGCCCGCAGCGTATCGACCAGCACGATCTGGCGGTCGAGGCGGGCGAAGTGGTCGCGGAAGAAGGGGCGGACCACCTGGTCCTTATAGGCCTCGTAGCGGTGTTCCAGCATGGCGTAGAGGCTGGTGTTGCGGACCGGCTGGCTGGGCGGCGGCAATGGGGCGAAGGTGAGGGCGGGCGAGCCATCCAGATCGCCCGGCAGCAGGAAGCGGCCCGGCGGCAGGGTTGAGAGCGCGCCATGTTCGCGGCTGCGGCGCAGATAGTCGGTGAAAGCGATCGCGAGCTTTTCCGCGTCGGGATCACTGGCCTCTTTCTGCGGATTCGACGCTGCCCAGCAGTTCGAGGAACGGGCCGGCCTCCTTGCCCGAACCGGGGCGCTGGGCGCGTTCGAGCGCATCGAGGCTCCATTGCGCGAAGCTGAGGCCGAGCAGAGGCAGGTCGAGCAGCCACTCGCCGGGGTAGTCGACGATATCCAGATTGAGGGTGGAAGGGCCGCGCAGGCCGGAAAACCAGACATTGGACTGGTATTTGAGCACGATGCGCAATTGCGAAATGCGGCGGGTGCTGTCCGGCCAGGTCGGGGTCTTGCCTGTGAGGGCTTCCAGATGCTGCTCATAGGCGAAGCGGGGAATGGTGGCTTCGGGATATTCGGCCAACCGCGCGCCGATGAAGCGGCCTTCGGCCAGCGGGGCAAAGCCGGGCAGGCGGCCGCCGGTCAGCAGATTGTGGATCAGCGCGGTGATGAATATGGTCTTGCCGGCACGGCTGAGGCCGGTGACGCCCAGCCGCAAAGTGGGGGTAAAATTGCCGGTGGCAGCGTCGGTCAGATTGGAGAGGGCAATGCCCAGTTCATCGACGATGGTCGTCGCAGATTGTGCCAAGCGCGGGTCCCCCATCAGCGTTTGAGAAAGTAAGGGTTGGCCGCGCCATTGCAAGAGCGGTGGTGCAAATGTCTTCCCAGCGCGGAAAATGAGTCATTTTTCAGCGGTAAAGAACTGGTGGAAAACAAAAATCGACGTAATCGAACTGTCACTATCGAGTCATCGACATGTCAAGCGCGGCCTCTACAGCTTGGAATGGTTCAAATCTTGGATCATCACAAGGCTGTTGAGGAGCTACTGCCATGAATGAGTACAAGTCCATTTTTAAAACCTCCATGCTTGAGGAGGCGGCCGGCGAGGCCCAGAATACCTCCAGCAATCCGACCATGGGCGAACTGATCAGCGCGCGTTTTTCGCGTCGCGGCTTTCTTCAGGGTTCGCTTGCCGTTTCGGCTATTGCCGCCACCGTCAGCCCGCTGGCACTGCTGAGCGCGCAAGATGCGCGCGCCGCCGGCGCCTCGGCCTTCAACTTCCCCGAAGTGGAAGCCGGGATCGACGAAAACCACCATGTCGCCGAAGGCTATGACGCCGATATCCTGTTGCGCTGGGGCGATGCCATCTTTGCCGACGCTCCCCAATTCGATCCGACTGCCCAGACCGCCGCCGCGCAGGCCAAGCAGTTCGGCTACAACAATGACTATGTCGGCTATATCCCGCTCGATGGTTCGTCCGAGCACGGCCTTTTGGTCGTCAACCACGAATATACCAACCCGCACCTGATGTTCCCCGGCCTGGTGAGCGTCACCGACGGCAAGATTGCCCAGGCGCCGCTGAGCAAGGAACAGGTCGATGTGGAAATGGCCGCGCATGGCGGCACTATCGTTGAAATCGCCAAGGCCGGCGGCAAATGGTCCGTGGTCACGGACGGCACGCTCAACCGCCGCATCATGGCCACCACCGAAATGGCGATCAGCGGCCCGGCTGCCGGCCATGACCGCCTCAAGACCAATGCCGATATGACCGGCACCAAGGTGTTCGGCACCATCAACAACTGCGCCGGGGGCGTGACGCCCTGGGGCACCTATGTGATGGCCGAGGAAAACGTGCATGGCTACTTCTCCGGCGCCCTGCCGGAAGGCCATGCCGAAACGGCCAATTACGAGCGCTTCGGCATTCCCGAAACCGCCTATGAATGGGCCAATTTCTACGACCGCTTTGATATTTCCAAGGAGCCGAACGAGCCCAACCGCTTTGGCTGGATCGTCGAAGTGGACGTGCAAGATCCCAATTCGGTTCCCAAGAAGCGCACCGCCATGGGCCGCTTCCGCCATGAAGGCGCGGAGTTGATCATCAACAAGGACGGCCGCGTGGTGTTCTACCTCGGTGACGACCAGGCGTTCGACTATGTCTATAAGTTCGTGACCACCGGCACGTTCAACGCCGATGATCGCGCCGCCAATATGGACCTTTTGGACGACGGCACGCTCTATGTCGCCAAGTTCGCCGAGGACGGCACGATCGAATGGCTGCCGGTGGTGTTCGGGCAGGGCCCGCTGACCGCCGAAAATGGCTTTGCCAGCCAGGCGGACGTCTTGATCGAAACCCGCCGCGCTGGTGACCTGCTGGGCGCTACCAAGATGGATCGTCCCGAAGACATCCAGCCCAATGGCGTCAATGGCAAGGTCTATGTGATGCTGACCAACAATAATGGCCGCGAGGAAGCGGACGCCGCCAATCCGCGCGCCAAGAACGCCTTCGGCCACATCATCGAAATCGCTGAAGCCGATGGCGATTTCGGCGCCACCAAGGGCACCTGGGAAGTGCTGCTGAAATGCGGTGATCCCGCCGTCGCCGAAGTGGGCGCGACGTTCTCGACCGATACCACGGTCAATGGCTGGTTCGGCATGCCCGATAACTGCGCCGTGGACTCGCTGGGCCGGCTCTGGGTTTCCACCGATGGCAACAATGCCAAGGCAACCGGACGCACCGATGGCCTGTGGGCGGTGGATACAGATGGGGAGGCTCGCGCCACCTCCAAGCTGTTCTTCCGCGTTCCCGTGGGCGCTGAAATGTGCGGCCCGCTGTTTACGCCCGATGACGAGACCGGTTTCGTCGCCGTGCAGCATCCGGGCGATGGCGGCACCGAATGGGCGCCCTTTGGCCGTCCGTCCTATTACGAGGACCTGTCGACGCGCTGGCCCGATTTCAACGATGCGATGCCGGTTCGGCCGTCCGTGGTTGTGATTACCAAGCAAGGGGGCGGCAAGATCGCGGTTTAAACGGCGATTGTCCTGAATTTGGGCCGCCCCGTTCGGCGGGGCGGCCTTTGCTTGAAGCGGCTACTTCCCGATTTCGTCCAGCTCGTAGGGCGTGGTCTGGTAGATTTCGTTGATCCAGTTCTGGAACAGTAGGTGGGCGTGGCTGCGCCAGCGGTTTTCCGGCTCGGCGGTGACGTCGCCATTGGGGAACAGGTTGGCGGGCGGTTCGGGGTTCAGTCCGGCCTTGACGTCGCGCTCATATTCGTCGGCGAGCGAGCGGTTGTCATATTCCAGGTGGTTGAGGAAATAGATCGCCCGCTGCTTGAGGTCGCCGAGCATGGAGACGCCGATTTCGGCGTTGTCGATCAGCACTTCCAGGTTTTTTCCCAGCGTGGCCTTGTCGATGTCGTTATAGCGCGACACCGGGATCATCGGGCTATCGGAGAAGCCGCGCAGAAACGGCGAGCGCGGGTTGACCACCTGATGGCGGAACACGCCGAAGGCCTTGTGATCCATGCGATAGCGCTTGGCGCCATGGAAATGGTGCAGCGCCGCCTGGGCGCCCCAGCAGATGAACATGGTGTGGTGGACGTTGGTCTTGGTCCAATCCATGATTTCGAGCATTTCGGGCCAGTAGCGGACCTCCTCGAACGGCATGTTGGCGATCGGAGCGCCGGTGACGATGAAGCCATCGAATTTCTCGGAGCGGATTTCTTCCCAGGTCTTGTAGAAGGTGCGGAGGTAGTCCTCCGAAGTGTTCTTGGACTTGTGGTCGGACACGCGCACCAAGGTCAGCTCGATCTGCAGCGGCGTCGAGCCGATCAGGCGGGTGAACTGGGTTTCGGTGCGTTCCTTGTTGGGCATCAGGTTGAGCAGGCCGACATGGAGCGGGCGGATATCCTGGCGCGCGGCGCGCGTGGAATCCATGACATTGACGCCCTCGGCCTCAAGCGTCTTGCGGGCGGGCAGATTGTCGGGAATGCGGATAGGCATGGTTGCAACTCAATCTTAGTGCCCGAGCTCTCGTGGTTCGAGGCTCGGCTTTGCCTCGCACCTTGCCATGAGGTCTCTTGGGAACATTGCATCAACAGGCCTCATGGTGAGGCGGGAGCGAAGCGACCCTCGAACCACGAGGGCGGGGCGTTGAGCGTCACATTCGGCCGCGTTGTTCGATCGCCGCTGCCATCAGGTCTACGAATTCGTCGCCGTCGCGCACGATGGCGAGGTCGGAGGCTTCCACCACATAGCCAAAATTGTCGGCAAGTGTTTGATATCGCGGGAGTCTGTCATGCAAAAGGGCTTCGAAACCCCAGGCGCCGAAGCCCACAGGATCGACGTCGCAATCCTCGCCGATCTTGTTGAGCGCTTTGTATTCGGCCCATTTTTGCACGAGGAAGGCGGGGGTGTAATACATCGGCTTGGGGTTGGCCTTGAAGCGCGCGACCAGCTGGGAGGCGTCTTTTTGCGTGCCACGGATGTATAGCAAAGCAGTGCTTGCGGTTAACGTCTCGATAACCGGATCATGCGCATTCGTAGGGTCAACCACCTCAATCAGCGAACCGCCGGTATCGGCGATGAAATCGTCATAGCCATAGAGCGCTTGAGCCCGCTCGATGAAGTGGGGCACGTCGCGCAGGGCGGCGATTTCGGAAATGCGGTGCTGCTCCTGGCGACGCTGGTATTCCTCCAGCGGCAGGCCGCCCTTATCGGGATTGCCGGGGGTGCCGAGATAGGTCGAGAGCGGGTCGAGATTGGCGAAGGTGATGTTGGACGAGATATAGATCGAGTCCGAGCGCAGCAGTTCGGCCAGGAAGGGGTTCTTCATGGCCTCGCGCTTGAAATTGTCGACGATGTATTCGCCCATATAGCGCGTGCCGATGCGGTAATCGGCGGAATAGTGGAACCAGTTCGAGCCGCGCAGCATGGCGCTCAGCCGGGTTTTGCCGACGCCGGCCATGCCGAACACGGTGACCGCGCGATGCGGGGATTTCACGAACTCATCGGCATTCTTGAACAGCATCGCGGCCCTTCCATCCGCCGCAACACGGCGGGAGAAACTGGCCTTGCGTTTACTGCAATGGCCCTGACTTCACAAGCAGGCGGCAATTTCTACCACCGGCTCGGACGCAATTGCCGGGTTGGGGTGGCCTGCGCCTTCGACGTCCAAAGAATTGCTTAATTAAATCAATGGTTAACCATGTTGGCATCGCAATTGCATTGATATTTGCGAATGCGTCGCCAGGCGCCAACGGTTTCTATGGAGTTTTAAATGGGCATTTATGGGGCTCTTTCCACTGCAGTGAGCGGCATGCGGGCTCAGGCTCAGGCGCTTGAGAACATCTCGGGTAATATCGCCAACTCGCAGACGACCGCCTACAAGCGGATCGAAACCGAATTCGTGGATATGATCGCCGATGCTCCCGTCAAGCGGCAGGTTGCCGGTGCGGTGATGGCGCAGTCGCGCGCTACCAATGGCGAGAAGGGTGACATCAAGGGGGTCACCAACGAGACGTTCATCGCGCTCAATTCTGAAGGCTTCTTCCTGGTCGAACCCAGCGCCGGCAGGTCGGAAGATGGCTCGCCATCGTTTACTGGCGCCACGCTCTATACCCGTCGCGGCGATTTCGAGATCGACAAGGACGGCCTGCTGGTCAACGGCGCGGGCTATTATCTCAAGGGCCTGCCGGTCGATCCGGCTACCGGCGCTGTCTCGGGTGCCGTGCCCGGCGTGATCAAGCTGTCCAACGGATTCCTGGCGGCCCAGCAAACCACGCAGATCGGTTATGAGATAAATCTGCCCGACAGTGCCAAGGCGCTGAATACGGCGGACTTCGCCGACGCTGCGACCTCGACTGGCGCGCTCGTGCCGGATGGCGCCGATGACATGATCTCACTTGCCCCTGCCGGGAGCACGGTGACGCTCACGGCTGGCGCAGGTAATCCCGTAGTCTTCGAATTCTACGAAGGCGGTAATTTCACGCCGGTGACGACTCCGGTAATTGGTACCACTATTGTCGGTATCGATATTGGTGCGGCTGGGGACCGGGTGGACATCAATACGGCCCTGGCTGACATGCAGGCCAAGTTCCGGGCTGCAGGTGGTGCGAGTGCCGCGACGGCAACCATCGGTGTGACCGCGGGTGAACTCAAGATTACCCTGGGTGAGGCCAAGGCCGCGACGGACACGCTGGCCGTGGTGTCGTCGGGAGGCAGCTTGGCTCTTCCCGATATTACCAACAATCCGGAACCGGTCCTGGCTCAGCTCGCCACCATTCCTGCCAGCCAGGATACCCTGTTCAAGGCCAACTCGAAGTTCGGCGGTTCCATCCCGGTTTATGCGCCCAATGGCGGCGTCGCTGCCTTGACGATACAGTGGGCGAAGGTGGACAGCAGCCAAGCGGGCGGCGACGATACCTGGAACCTGTATTACCATGTCCGACAGCAAGGCCACGGGCGATAACCCGATGTGGACCCGGATCGACCAAGACTACACCTT
Source organism: uncultured Alphaproteobacteria bacterium (assembly GCA_963717095.1). Classification (GTDB taxonomy): domain Bacteria; phylum Pseudomonadota; class Alphaproteobacteria; order Rhizobiales; family Devosiaceae; genus Devosia. The sequence goes on along the minus strand of CAVQVF010000003.1, from coordinate 144,857 downwards.
TGGTGCCGATGGCAGGATGACCCCGGACGTCACTACCACCCCGCTCAATAATTTGCAGGTGGATGGCATCGACTATCGGTAACGTGGTGCTGAACCATGGCGAAGGCGGCATCGTGCAGCAGATCGCCGATGGCGGTGAACCCGAGATGTCCAGGCTGAGCCAGAACGGCTATGGCTCTGGCAAATACGTTTCGACCTCGATCACCGACGACGGCCGGGTGGTTGCCAGCTATGACAACGGCATGAGCGTCGACGTGGCGCAGATCGTGACGGCGCAGTTCAACGCGGTCAACCAGCTCAAGCGCATGGATGGCGGCGTGTTTGCCGCGACGACGGAATCGGGTGAGCCCCTGCTCGACCAGGGCGGTGCGGGCATCATGGGCAGCTCGCTGGAATCCTCCAATACCGATATTTCGGACGAATTCACCAAGCTGATCATCACCCAGCAGGCCTATTCGGCGGGGACCAAGATCATCAGTTCGGCCAATGACATGTTGCAAGAAGCACTGAACATGATCCGCTGATCCAGAACATGGATCTTCTCCGGGCCCGGTCAATTCTGATCCGGGCCCAAACCCTTTGTGAGGAACTCAAGAATGGGTCTTACATCATCGCTGAATAATGCGACCTCCGGGCTGAGCGTCAATCGGGACGCGCTCGATATTCTGAGCCGCAATCTCGCCAATAAAGGCACGCCGGGATATCACCGGCAGTCGCTGAATATTGTCGATTACAATTCGGAACGGTCATCCTACGCCAGAACGATGGGGGTGAACCGGGCATTCAATAACAGCCTGCAAACCTATTACACGCGGCAGGTATCGGATACGTCGACCTCCAGCGTGCAGGCGAACTATCTCGACCGCCTGCAAGGGCTGCTGGGCAAGCCGGGATCGGCGGGTTCGCTCGATACGCTGTTCAGCTCGCTGCAGAACTCCTTGGAGGCCCTGGCGACCAGCCCCGAAGACTATAACCAACGCGCCGCTGGTGATGCAGCAGGCCAAGGACATGGTCGGGACCCTCAACCAGCTGTCCGGCTCCATCCAGGACATGCGCAAGGAAACGGAAGGCCAGATCGCCACCGACGTCAACAGCCTGAACGGCATGTTGTCTTCGCTGCATGAGGTCAATTCGCGCCTGCTCGATGTCGGCGCGGACGATGCGGCGCGGTCCACACTGATGGACCAGCGCGACCGTCTGGTCTCGTCGGTTTCCGAGCTGATCGACGTGAAGGCCGATTACCGTTCCAACGGTTCGGTGTCGCTGATGACCCGCTCGGGCGTGTCGCTTGTCGACGAAAATGTCGCCACGTTCAGCTTCGAAAGCACGGGGAACATGTCGGCGGGCTCGCAATTCGATCCCGATCCGAGCAAAAATAAGGTTGGCAAGCTGTTCCTGACCAGCGCGTCGGGCGTGAAGATGGATCTGGTCTCCCAAAACGTGATCCAGGGCGGTGAGCTGGACGGATTGCTGACGCTGCGCGACAAGACGCTGGTCGAGGCGCAATCGCAGCTCGATCAGATTGCCGCCGGCCTGGCCCAGGCCTTTTCGACCAACCAGACTCCCGGCGAGGCGATTACCGACGGCTATTCGTCTGACCTGGCCGGCATTCTCCCCGGCAACGACCTGACGATGAAGGTTATGGTCGGCGGTGTCGAGCAGACCGTCAAGATCGTCAATACCGACCCAGACCGGCATGGACTACCGCGATGCGGCCGGCACGCGGGTCATCGGTATCGACATGAGCCAGGGCGATGCGGCGGTCGCCGATAAATTGCAGGCTGCATTCGATAATCCGGCAGCCCGTGCTCGGCGTGACGGTCGGCGCCAACTCGGTTAGCGGCAAATTGGCGTTCGCACCGGTACCGGCTCGACCGAGGTTACGGGCGTCACCAAGCGCAGCACTTCGACCGGTGAGCAGGGCGAAGGCCTGGCGTTGTCCCTGTTCGTGGATGCCGGCAATGCCGCCTTCACCAACGATCTTGACGGCAATCCGCCACAGATGACCGGCTTTGCCGGGCGCATCGCGATCAACAGCGATGTGCTGGACGACAATAGCCTGCTGGTGCAATCGGTGGCCGGGCAGACGAAGGACGATGCCGCGCGGCCGAACTTCATCATCGACCAGCTCGAAAGCATGCAATTCGTCAGCGGCGATCCCGCGACCAGCAAGGGGCGCTTCCAGCTCAACGGCAACCTGGGCGACGTCATCGGGCAGGTCATCACCTTCCAGGGGACGAACACCCAGTCGACGATCACGCAAAGTTCCGACCGGCAGCTGACGCTGAATACCATCATTCAGCAGATGGACAGCGAATACGGGGTCGATGTGGACGATGAAATGGCGCGCCTGATGGAGTTGCAGAACTCCTATGCCGCCAATGCCCAAGTGGTGGGGGTGGTCAAGGAACTGCTCGACGCCCTGTTTAACGCGGTCTGAGGAGCAGCAAGATGATCGTCAACAAATCGATGTACCCCGCCAAGACCGGGTTTTCCGTTGTTTCGCAGATGCAGCGATAAATTGTCCGAGCTGCAGATGCAGCTCGGCAATGGCCAGAAATCGCAGACGCTGGGCGGCATGGGGCGCGATCTGCCCCTGTCGCTGAGCGTGCGCTCGCGCCTGGACAAGATGGAGGGCTATTCAGGCAATATCGATATCCTGGACCTGCGCCTGAGCTTTCTCGATAAAACCATCTCCCGTTTCGACAAGATCGAGGGCGAAGCGCGCACCTCGATCAACCTGGGCGATTACGGCACCAACGATATCAACATGTCCACGATACCGGGGCTGTCCTATGGACGGCTCGACGAAATCATCACCATGCTCAACGAGGACGTCGCCGGACGCTATCTGTTCGGCGGCAATGTCACCGACAAGCCGCCGGTCAAGGAGACCGAAGCGCTGCTCAATGGCGAAGGCGGACGGCTCGGCTATAAGCAGATTCTGAGCAACCGCCTGAAGGCCGACCAGGGCGCGGACATGATGGGGCGCCTCGTCCTGCCGCCCTATGCCGGCGGCGGCGTGGTGACCCTTGGGGAAGACGGGCCGACGCACCCGTTCGGCTTCAAGCTGTCCACGATCTCCACCACTGGCGAACCGGAGATTGCAGTGACCCAGCCGACCGGGTCTCCGTCCGAGCTGTCGGTTACCTTCACTGACGAGCCGATGCCCGGCGACGTCGTCACCTTCGGCCTGACGCTGCCCGATGGCACCGAGACCCAGATTACCCTGACTGCGACGGCCGATGAGACTCCCGCCCCCGGCATGTTCTATATCGGCTCCACGGGGCGCCTCGTCTTGCCACCTTATGTTGCCGGCAGCGGCGCGGTGACCCTGCAGGAAAATGGGCCGACAAGTCCGTTCGGCTCCAAGCTGTCCTCGATCTCCACCACTGGCGCACCGGCGATTGAAGTGACCCAGTCGACGGGGTCTCCGTCCGAGATGTCGGTGAACTTCACCGGTGAGCCAGTGGCCGGCAACGCCGTCACCTTCGACCTGACGCAGCCCGATGGCACCACGACCCAGATCACCCTGACTGCGACCACCGATGATCCTGCCCCCCCCGGCACGTTCACGATCAACGCCGATCATGATATCATGGCCAGCAATTTCCAGGCGGCGCTGGAAGCCAGCTTGAAGCCGAACGATAATAATATCATGGCCGGCAATTTCCAGGCGGCGCTGGAAGCCAGCCTGAAGCAGAAAGCCGGCGGCGAGCTTGCGGCGGCATCGACCTACGCTGCCGCCAATGACTTCTTCGCCGCGGACGGGGTGCCCCAGGTTGTGGTCGGCACGCCAGAAACGGCCACGGCGCTGACGGATGCCGATCCCAGCAAGGTGGTGTTCTGGTATGACGGCCAGACGTCAGACATTCAGGCCGAGGGGCTTGGCCGCACCAATATCAGCACGGCCACCGATACGGTGACCCTGGCGCGCACTGTGCCGACGAGGACGGAGCAGGGCTTCCAGTCGCTGTCCCTGTCGAGTTCGGCAGCCGGCATCACCATAGACAGCACCAACCCGGACAGTGTGTCGGCCCAGTTCACCACGGCGCCGACGGCCGGCGATATGGTGACGGTCGATCTGGTGCAGCCCGATGGCACGACGCGTTCGTTCTCGCTCAAGGCGGTGAACGGGCCGGCGAGGCCGGGCGAATTCACCATCGGCACGGGCCCCAATGCTATCAATGACACCGCCGCCTCGTTTGGCGCGGCGCTCAAGGATGGGATGACCAATGTCTCCAGGGTGGCGGAAGGCGATCCGCGAGCGAACGTTACGGCCAGGGTCGATGACTCGACGGAGGCCAAATACGGCATCCAGGCCAATGAAAGCGGCCTGCTAAAGCTGCTGCGCACCCAGGCGGCGATGACGGTGACGACTTATCCCACCGAGGCGGTGGTGCGCGAGAAGCCGGAGATCGAACAGATCCGGCTCGATGCCATGGCTTTGACGGACGAGACAGCGCGTACGGCCAAGCTGGCCGAATATGAAGCCGCGGTTACCCAGGGCTACCGGCAGTCGCGGGAGCTGTTCGATGGCATGGCCGTAAGGCAGCAGGGAGCAATGTCGGGAGCTCACGATCCCGAGCCTGGCTCGATCGAGCGCATCGCCATGGACCTGTCGATTGCCCAGGTGGCCAGCCACAACGCAGCGGAGCGCCATGCCAATTATGGTACTCAGCTCGAAAATCTGTTGAGCGATGTCGAGACGGTTCCCGACGAGCAGACCGCCATGGAAATCCTGAAGGTGCAAACCCAGCTACAGGCGAGCTACCAGGTGACGGCGATGGTGGCTAAGCTGAGCCTGGTGAACTACATGTGAGTTGATCGTACGCAATGACAAAGCCCCCGGCGATGGTCGGGGGCTTTTTTGTTTGTGGGGAGGAGGGCTGGCGATTTATCGCTGGACTTGTCCCCATTCACCGGCGCGACTCCTCCCCCTTGACGGGGGAGGGTGACGACTGAGAACTTTCGGCTCCTACCGCACCCAGGCCTCCCAAAACAAAAAAAGCCCCCGACCAATGTCGGAGGCTTTCAATCTTTATCAAGCTAACCGATCAAACCTTGCCGCGGAGGCCGGCGGCGATTTGGCGGTTGATGTTGATGATGCCGTCGAGGCGCTGGGGGCGGGGTTCCAGGGTCATGTCGCGGGTCTGGTTCAGGACGTACATGCCGAGATTGACGATGTTCTGGCGGGTCTGCTGCGGCAGGCCAGTGGTTTCATCGGTGGCGGAGTTCATGAAGACGGTCCACAACTTGCGGTTGAAGGTGAGCGCCTTGCTCAATTGGTCGAAGTCCTGAGGCCAGGTATCGCGGATATTCTGCAGGGCGGCGGCGGCTTTGATCAGGAGAGCCGCTTCGCGCTCGCGCGGTGTCTCAACTGCCTTGGTCGTTTGCTGATAGGCCAGCGCTCCGTGCTGCTGCATTTTCGATAAGGTCCTGTTCGAATTGAATAAGTTGCTTAGCCGACTTGAGAGCTTTGTATAATGCGCCAGTTAAGATGTCGTTATTAATCCGGTCCACAATGGCTAAACTCGACGGCGCGGCGGTCACGATATCGTTGATCAGTGAGAAGTATTCCCGGCGCAGGATATCGGTATTGTTCTCGATGTACATGATCTGGACGGCCAGGTAGACGCGCTTTGCGGGCGTGTTGGCGGTCGTTGGGGTCAGGATGTCCTTCTCGCGCAGGATAGGGGCCTGGCCCTCGATAAACAGCCGTGTGCGCTGGTCCGAATTGGTGATGATGCAATTGCCCACCAGCAGTTTCTCACCCGGCTTCAGTTCGACCTTGAGCGCCAATTGCGTGCCTCCGAATTGAATCAATCCGTGATCGTTGTAACCCAATCAGTTGCAATGTGCCGATAGGGCAGGGGAAAAAAGAAAAGGCGGGCACGAGGCCCGCCTTTCCCGATGATTGATGAGACGCTATTAGCGGAGCATCTGCAGCACGCCCTGATCGGCCTGGTTGGCCATCGACAGGGTGGACTGAGCGAGCGACTGACGGGTCTGAAGAGCCATCATGTTGGCGGCTTCTTCGTTCATGTCGGCCAGGGTCAGGTTGCCGGCGCCGGTCTGCAGGGTATCGATCATGGACTTGGTGAAGTCCTGACGGTTCTGCACGATCGACAGGTTCGAACCGAACGCAGAGGACTGCGAACGAACGTCGTTGAGAGCGTCCTTGATCTGGTCGATATAGGCATCGATCTTTTCGCCGCTGTCCAGATCCTTGGCGGTCAGCGTGGTTTCAACATCGAGGTTGGTCGAGTTGATCGCATCGCCGTCCTTGGTCTGGATCTCGATCGCCGAAGTACCGGTTTCGTTGAACGTGATCTTCAGGTTGTCGCCGCGAAGCAGGTTCACGCCGTTGAACGAAGCGTCGTCCGACAGCTTGTCGAGCTGATCGCGCAGTTCGTTGAACTGGTCGGCGAAGTCGGCACGCGACTGGTTACCAAGAACGGTCGCCTTGGCGTTGGTCAGGCCGGTGATGGTACCGCCCGAAGCGCCAGTGACGTTCAGCTGCTGGGTCGAGAGGTTCTCGACACGCAGACGACCGTTATCATTGGAGGCACGGACCTTCTCCTGAAGCGCGGTGGTGTTGTTGATGGTTTCCACCAGCTCGTCGGTCGTCTTGGCAACGCTGGAGGAGGTGACACCGTTGACTGCGCCGAGTGCGGTCTTGCCATTGGTGCTGGCAGTGGCCGGTATAGACAAGGCGGTAGCCGCTGCACCGGACGCGGAGAAATTCTTGCCGGACAAGTTGCTGATCGTGAGGGTGCCGGTGGCGCTGCTAGCAGTAAAGCCCAGCATGCCCTTATCGGCGAACGCATCGTTCAACTGCTGAGCCACCTGGGCACCAGTTGCTGTGGCGTCGGCACCAGTAAAAGCGGCCAGAGAGATCGTCTTGCCGTCAACCACGATGTCACCACCGGCAAACGTGGCAGGCGCTGTGGCCGTACCGGCCAGCGTACCTACGACTACGGCCTGGACGGCACCAGTCGTCGAAAGCAGACCGATGGCCTGGCCGCCAGTCACTGCGGTGAAAAGCTGGTTGTTGGTGTTGGACAGTTCGATCTGGCCGTTCTTGACGGTGGCACGAACGGCATCGCCGCCATAGGTCTTGGCCATCTTGTCGTTGATCTTCTGGGCAGTGGTTGCAGCGGTATCGCCCAGAGAATAGTCCACAGTAACGGCTAAGCCGTTATTGACCTTGGAGCCAGCCACGAAGCTCAGCGTGCCGCCAGCCTGGGCCGTTTCGCCAACGCCGGCGAAGCCGCCATTGCCGACGAAGGTGGCCTTCTGAAGATCGACGCCGACAGCGGTATCGCCAACTGCGCCGCCAGTAAAGCTCAGCTTGCCAGTTGCGCTGGCGTCGATATCGTACGAAGCGGTCTGGAAGTTCATGTCCTGGCGGGCCTGACGCAGGGTCGAGGTCATCGAATCCAGGTTCTTGGTGATGGCGGTCAGGCCATTGTCAGCGGCTTCGAGGGTCTTGATGCCATTGGCCATCGAGTCCATCAGGCTGTTCAGATCGCCGGCGCGGCTGTTCAGCGAAGCGGCGGTGAAGAAGTTGGTGGGGTTGTCGAGCGCCGAGTTGACCTTGTTGCCGGTCGACAGACGGTCCTGGGTGGTCGCCATCATCTGCGCAACGTTCTGGAGCGAAGAGAGATTGGACCGTACGGCCTTGGTGAGATTGACTTCAGAAGCCATTTGGAAAGTCCTTTTCTAGGATTCGATTATTACGAGCGCCTCTTCCTGAGACGCCCTGATGCTTGCCTCATAGGTTATAAAGAATGGTTAATTGGGGTGGGAGATTGGCAAGTAATTGCGCGATTTTGGTGGTGCGGTTAATGGGGGGATAAGGGGGAATTTGCGATTTTCCCACGCCTTTGGCCGAGATTGCCAAACGGCTGCCAGTTCAAAAAATATTTCATGGTTGTGTTTTGGGCCGTTGAATTTTCAGTCGACACCCTCCCCCTTGCGGGGAGGGATCAGGGGTGGGGGAGTTTAGCCTCGATCAAGATCGTGGCTCCCAACACCCCCACCCATCCTCCCCCGTCAAGGGGGAGGTGCCGCATCGGGGATCCGGAAACGCCCGTGGGAATAGGGCAAATCCCCAGCCGTCGCCTTGCCAGCGAAGGCGGTGACGGCTGAGGATTCGAAGGTGGAATGGGCGGCTGGTCTTAAATCGACAGGTCGCGCAGTTGCAGTTCTGATTCGGGGGGATCCAGGAGCTGCCGATGCGGACATAGACTTCTTCGAGCGTCTGCGGGCGCGGTGAGAGCCGGCCGGCGATCACTGCGGCGGCGAACATGGCGCCGGGCGGCAGCAATGGCGGCGCAGGCTCGTGGCGCTCGGGCTGGGCTTGTTGCTGCTCGGGATCGGGAAAGCGCTCGCCGGTGTCTGCATTCTTCGGTGCGGCCGGGGTGCTGTCCTGGACAAGCGTGCGTTCGCCAGTGACCTGACGCGAACGGAGATCGGTCAGACTCTGCGTGCTGACCAGAATGGGATCGGACGCGATTCTGGCGACCATGTAACTATCCTTTGCGGCTTCAATGCCGTTCGCAGGATAGGCATGTGGCCTTTACGCCAGTCTTGCCCGATCTCCATGGTTTTTAATCAAATGCGAGACAAATCACATCGAGCGGTTGACGGCGATGCCGCGAGCCGAAGCTGACGGGTCGTTGGCGATGGTGCCTGTCTTGCCATAGACGCGCGGCTTATCCTGCTGGCCGACGATTTCGGCGACGTCGGTGAGCAGGTCTTCGGTGACGGTGCGGGCGGTTGCCAGCACACGCAGGTTTTCCGCCATCTGGGTGGCAAGGCGCTCGTGGCCATTGCGCAGCCGCTCGATCAGTTCAGGAGCATCCGCCTGCAAGCGGGTGGCCTGGCGCTGCACCGAGCGGGCCAGCACCACGTAATCCTGGGCCAGCCGGGCCTTTTCGGCGGTCAGCGTCACGGCCTGAACGTGGCGGCCGGCGCGCAGCAGCGTGGTTTCCTGGTTCATCACGTCGACCAGGGCGCTCAGGGCGACTTCTGCACGATCGCACAAATCGAGCGAGGGCAGGCTGTCGAGAGCTTCAATACGGGCTGCGGCGGTCATCGTTTAGATGCTCCCTGAGAGGTCAAGTTATATGGGTTTTGAGCGGCTTCCTGCATCGCTACCAAATCGCCCATCATCTGGTCGGCAATGCCGAGGCCACCATTCTGGGCCATGGAGTCAGCGATCTGTTCGGATTGCATGGAGCGCCAGGTTTCCTCGCCAAAACCGCCGCCAAAGGAGGCCTTGTCGGTCTTGATCGAGGAAAACATCTGCTTGGTCAGCGTGTTGAGGAACACGCCTTCGAGTTCTTCGGCCTGCTTGTGCAGGCGGTCCATCGCGGCGGAATTGAGCGCGGGAGCCTGGGTTTGAGGGGCGTTGCGCAGTTCCATTACAGCACCTCGATTTCGGCTTGCAGGGCGCCGGTGGCCTTGATGGCCTGCAGGATGGAGATCAGGTCACGCGGGGCGATGCCCAGAGCATTGAGGCCATCGACCAGTTGCTGCAGCGTCACCGACTCGTTGACGACGGCCAGCGCGGTATCGGAGAGATTGGCGTTCAGCGTGGTACTTGGCTGCACGGCGGTGACGCCATTGCTGAACGGGGCAGGCTGCACCACGGTGGGGTTTTCGGCGATGGTGACGGTCAGGTTGGATTGCGCCACGGCGACACTGGAGACGCGCACATCCTTGCCGATGACAATGATGCCGGAATTCTCGTCGATGACGATCTTGGCGGTCTGGTCGGTTTCGATGACCAGCTGCTCGATATCGGTGACCAGGTCGACGATATTGCCATTGAAGCCATGGGGCAGGCTGATCCGCACCGTGGAGGGGTCTTCGGGCGTCGCCGTCGGCGCGCCGATGAAATCGTTGATCGCCAGGGCGATGCGGCGCGACGTGGTCAGATCAGGATTACGCAGCGCCAGGCGCAACGAGGACTGCGCGCCGAGCTTGAAATCGATCTCGCGTTCGATGACGGCGCCCGAGGAAATGCGGCCGGTGGTGGGAACGCCAGAGACGATGGTTGCCGCATCGCCCTCGGCCTTGAAGCCGTTGATCGCCACGGGCCCCTGGGCAATGGCATAGACCTCGCCATCGGCGCCGAGCAGCGGGGTGACCAGGAGCGTGCCGCCCTGCAGGCTGTCGCTATCGCCGAGCGAGGCGACCGATACGTCCATGCGTGAGCCCTGCGTCGAGAATGGCGGCAGGTTGGCCGTGACCATCACGGCGGCGACATTGGCCGTCCGTACGTTCTGGCCGGCGGTATTGACGCCAAGCCGTTCCAGCATGGATTGCAGCGACTGCTTGGTGAACGGCGAATTGTTGAGGCTGTCGCCAGTGCCGTCGAGGCCGACAACCAGGCCGTAGCCGACCAGCTGGTTTTCTCGGATGCCTTCGACATCGACGATGTCCTTGATTCGCGCTGCCGCGGCATGCGCGCTGGTCATTGGGGCGATCAGGGTCGCAGTCGCGATCCAGAACGCCAAGAATATCCGTAACAGCTTTGCCATAGTCTCGGGTCCCCGATGGGGCAGCACCATCCCCATGGCGCCGCTTCACCCACCCATTAGCGAAAACCGTGCCAAAGCAGAGACACTGCCCTTAACGGTCTGATAACCATGGCATTTTGCCCGTTCGCAACTGTCATCAATCGCGCGGCGGGTGGGTGTGGGGCGTGGGGTGAGCAATTCTTGCCGGGCTTGTTAACGTTCTGTTAAGGGATTGCGGCAGATTTTGCCGGATATAGAGCCCAAACCGATTTGAGTCTTTCCTTTGCGCATCGACACAATCCAGCGGAATAATGGCGTCAATGGACGCGGCTCCAGCGGCCGCGACCAGAGCGGCGCAGTGTTCAACCCAGATGGCGCCGAGGGGCCCTCCCGGGCTGCGACGACGGCGCCGGTCGCCGCGGCCGCGTCGCTGGACTACCTGCTGGCATTGCAGGGGGTCGACGATCCGCTGCGCGGCCGCAAGAAAAAGACTGTCAACCTGGCCCGCACGCTGCTCGATGAACTCGAAGAGGTGAAGGCCGACCTGCTCGGCGGGCAGCTCAGCCCCGATCGGCTCAACCATCTCATGACCATGGTGGCGCAGGGCCGCGAACGCTCGGAGCCGGCGCTCGATGCCGTGCTCGACGATATCGAGCTGCGCGTGCGGGTGGAATTGGCCAAGCTGGGGCTGTATCCGGCGTTTTGAGGGGCGATATTTGGTGTCGAGCCTCGCCCGTCACCCTCTGCCTGCCATTCGAGCATAGCTCTCATGGCCTTGCTCGCTCAAATCGCTCCACTGGAGCGATTTGTCCCTGCGGGCCGCTCACAAGTCCCCCATCAAGGGGGAGGTGCTGCTCCACTCTTAGAACTCGATCCAGTTCAACCCACCGGCAGACACCTCCCCCTTGATGGGGGAGGCGGGGAGGGGGTGTGCGGAGCCGCGATGTTGGTATGGGGCTAAACGGCCCCCCACCCTTGATCCCTCCCCGCAAGGGGGAGGGTGACGACTGGGAGTTCAGTGCGGCACCTCCCCACAAGGGGGCAGATCGGGGCTCCATATCGGTGGGGTCAAACCGGGTGTGGATTGGAGCTAAGTTACTAGCGTCGTTACAATGTCACCGATTGTCCGCTATGGGACTGAAACGGCAGGCCTCTCACAAGTTAATCACAGCGCCGTTGGCCGCTTGCCGGTCCTTGCCTGCTGGACTATAGAGGCCCATCTAGGGGTGCATTGGAGTTGAGTCTGCTGATGTCTTCGGTTGTTGACGTAGTTGAATACCGGCCCAGTGACGACGAGCCGTTTATGAACCCGCGCCAGCGGGAGTACTTCAAGGCCCGGCTGAACGGCTGGAAGGATGATATCCTTCGCGAAAGCCGCGGCACCCTGGAAAACCTGCAGGAAGAAAGCCAGAACCATCCCGACATGGCCGATCGGGCCTCATCGGAAAGCGATCGTTCGCTGGAACTGCGCACGCGCGATCGTCAGCGCAAGCTGATTTCCAAGATCGACGCCGCGCTCAAGCGGATCGAGGATGGCACTTATGGCTATTGCGAGGAAACCGGCGATCCGATCGGGATTGCGCGGCTCGATGCCCGCCCGATCGCGACGCTCAGCCTGGAAGCCCAGGAAATGCACGAGCGCCGCGAGAAGGTTTACAGGGACGAGTGAGGCACTTGCACTGATCTTCTAATCGAACTTATGAGGCCCGCAGCGATGCGGGCCTTCATGTTTATGGCGGCAAACAGCAGCGCGCTCTGGCCGGGCAGGATCCAGAACTTGCTCATGTCGGCCCCATAGCGCCCGGACCCGCCATAGTCGGGATGCTCGCTCGACCACACCGCTTCCCAGTGCCGCCCCGCCGGTGGCGCCACCAGGGGATCGGGAATGATGTTCATGGGCCGGTCGCGGCCGAGATTGATGAAAAGCAGGCGGTCGTCGCCATCCTCGGCCAGATAGCGTAGGAACAGCGCAGAATCGCCCAGCACGGCGCCGTCGATGCGGGCGCCCTTGCCCTGCCGGGTGAAGGCGGTTTCGCTGCGGCGCAGCCGCAGCAGGTCTCGGTGCAGCGCCACGATTTCGGCGTGGCTGTCGAACTCGCTCCAGTCCAGCGTGCTGGCGGCAAGACTTGCCGGATCGGCAGGATCGGCCAGCCGTTCGTCCATGGCGGGATCGGCGACGCCGGCGAAGTGGCGCAGATTTTGGGCGCGGCCTTTGGCGACGGCATCGGCGGTTTCGCCGGTGAAGCCGGCAAAATACAGGAACCGCGTCGAGGCCCCGAATTCCTGGCCGTGGAACAGGCAGGGCGTTTGCGGCGAGAGCAGGAACAGGGCGGTCATGGCCCGTACGGCGCCGGGCGATGCCAGGCGGTCCATGCGCAGCCCGCGCGCCGAATTGGCCACCTGGTCATGGTTCTCCAGGAAATGGATGAAATTCCACGGCTTGAGGTTGAGCGAGGGCGTGCCATAGGGCGCGTCGCGCATGTCGGAGCGCTGGCCTTGATAGAGGAAACCGTATTTGGCGCTGGCCAGCAGTTCGCTCGCCGTGCCCTGATAATCCCGATAGTAGAAATCGTTGTGGCCGGTTAGCGCGACCCGCGCCGCGTGATGGAAGTCGTCATTGCCGATGGCGTTGACGCCGTAGCCACCCGCATCGGGCTTGTCGACCAGCCGGTGGTCCTGCGGCTGATTCTCCGCCACGATCAGAAGCTGCCGCTCCGGCGCCGCGGCGCGGGCCGCGCTGACGATCTCGGCGATGATATGGGTATCGCTGTCATCGAACAGCGCCTGGGTTGCATCGAGCCGCAAGCCGTCGAAATGGAAGTCGCGGATCCAATAGACGGCGTTCTGCACCATGAATTGGCGCACGCCGGCTGCGCCATCGCCATCGAAGTTGAAGATCGCGCCCCATTCGCCAGCGTGTTTGGTGCTGAAATAGTCGGCGCTGAAATCCTTGAAATGATCGCCGAGGCCGGCATGGTTATAGACGACGTCGAGAATGACGCCGATGCCCAGGTTATGGGCGCGGGCGATGAAGCGCCGCAGATCGTCGGGTTGGCCATAGAGGTGGCTGGGCGCGTAAGGCAGTACCGTGTCGTAGCCCCAGCCGAAACTGCCGTTGAATTCCCCGATCGGCATGACCTGCAGCACCGTGATGCCAAGATCGCGCAGGGTTTCCAGGTGCTCGGCCGCGGCGGCCCAGGTGCCTTCAGGCGTGAAGGTGCCGATATGGACTTCGTATAACACCTGTCCATCGGGCGGCACGCCGCGCCAGCTGGCGTCGCTCCAGACGAAATCGGCGGACATCACGACGGAGGGGCCGTCCGGGCCCTCGGGCTGCCAGCGCGATGCGGGATCGGGCAGAGCTTGCCCGTCGATTTCAAATCGATAGCGGGCGCCGGGGAGCAGGCCGGCACTATGGGCGGTGAAATATCCATTGGGCTGGGATTGCATCGGCTGGGGCGGTTGCCCCTCGACCAGCAGGGAGACGGCGGAATGTCCGCGCGCCCAGACGCGGAATTGAACGCCATGCTCGTCCGGTGTGGCGCCCAAGGGGACGTTGCCAGCGGATTGATCCGACGGGGATTTGACGGCCGGGACGTAAGGATGGGTCAATTGCACGCCGATGTAAGAGATACTGCCCCTCCAACGGTTGGCGGGGTCAAGCGTTCCGCGGTGTCAATCGACGCGGTTCAGGGCTTGCAGCAGTTCGATGAGGGCCGGCGCCAATTGCTGCATTTCGCGCAAATGCACGACGGTCAACGAATTGAGCAGGGCTTCGGCCTTTTGCGTCAGCGCCAGGGCGTGGCGTCGCCGGTCGTCCAAGGCGGTCACCCGCTCGACCAGTTCGGCCTCGGCCAGCCGATTGACCAGCTCGGTCGCGGTTTGTGGTGCGATCAGCAGCCGTTCGGCCAGCACGCCGACGGTCATCGCGGCAGGTTCGGCATGCCCCTTGATCGCCAGCAGGGCCTGATGCTGCTGTGGCGGCAGGCCGGCAGCCTGGGCGGCGCGCGAGCTGAAGGCGGTAAACTGCCGCAGGGCGAACCGGAAATTGGCCAAAAGCTCATAATCTGCCTGACTCAATCGTTCTGGCTTGGCCTGGTTCAAGGTTCGGTGCTCCTTATCGGGATTGAGTTATATCGTGATACGATATAATCGGCGCGTGATCTCCGCCCCGTAGGGCATGCCGCAGCAAGGATGTACCATGCAGGACCGCGCCACAGCCACCCGAACCGGTATTCCCAAAGGCGGTCCCATCGCCCCGCGCAGGCTGGCCGATTTCACCACAGACCGGCGGGTTTTGCTGCTGATCGCCATGGCGGTGGTCATCGGCACCGCCGCAGCGGTCGCCGCCTGGCTGCTGGTGGATTTGATCGCCATCGTCTCCAACCTGGTCTGGCTGGGCAAGTTCAGCACTGTTCCGGTGGAAATGGGAACTGTAGCGCGCTCGCCATGGATGGTGCTTGCCCCGGTCTGCGGCGGGCTGGTGATTGGGCTGATGGCGCGGTTCGGCTCCGAGAAGATCCGGGGGCACGGCATTCCCGAGGCCATCGAGGCAATTCTGATCGGCGGCAGCCTGATGTCGCCCAAGGTGGCGGTGCTCAAGCCGCTATCGTCGGCAATCTCGATCGGCAGCGGCGGCCCGTTCGGCGCGGAAGGCCCGATCATCATGACCGGCGGGGCAATCGGCTCGCTCTTCGCGCAATTGTTCCATCTGAGCGCGGCGGAGCGCAAGACGCTGCTGGTGGCCGGCGCTGCCGCAGGCATGACGGCGATCTTCGGCACGCCGATGGCAGCGGTTCTGCTGGCAGTGGAATTGCTGTTGTTCGAATGGAAGCCGCGCAGCTTTATCCCCGTGGCCGTGGCGGCGATGGTCTCGACGGCCTGGCGTCCGTTGATGTTTGGCGCAGCACCGCTGTTTCCCACCCAGATCGGGTTTGATCTGCCCTGGTGGGGACTGCTGCTTTGCGCCGGCATGGGGATTGTTTCCGGCCTGCAATCGGGGCTGCTCACCACCTTGCTGTACAAGCTGGAGGACGGGTTCGAGCGCTTGCCGATCCATTGGATGTGGTGGCCGGCCATTGGCGGCGTGGTGGTGGGGTTGGGTGGATTGATCGAGCCCCGCGCACTGGGCGTCGGCTATGACATTATTGCCGATATGGTCTCAGGCCAGATGGTGACCCAGGCTGTCATCGCGATCCTGCTGGTGAAAGCTGTGATCTGGCTGGTGGCCTTGTCCTCGGGCACGTCGGGCGGCGTGTTGGCGCCGTTGCTGATTCTGGGCGGTACGCTTGGCTATCTGGTGGGGCTGGTACTGCCGGGCGATCCGGCGCTATGGGCGCTGCTGGGCATGGGCGGCATGATGGGCGGCACCATGCGCGCGCCGCTGACCAGTACGCTGTTTATCATCGAGCTAACGGGGGACGTGCATCTGCTGATCCCGCTGTTCACCACGACGGTGGCGGCCTATGCGTTCACCGTGCTGGCGCTGCGCCGCTCGATCCTGACCGAGAAGATCGCCCGGCGGGGCCGCCATATCACCCGCGAATATGGCACCGACCCGTTCGAATTGACCCGCGCCTTCGAGATCATGGTCAAGACGGTCGATACCCTGCCGGCGGCGATGCCGATCGAGCAGGCTTCCGCGTTTTTCGCGGACCCCGTGCATGCGCATCGCTCGTACCCGGTGGTGCTGGCCAGCGGCGTGCCGGTGGGTATGGTGTCACGCGCCGACGCCTTGCGCTGGCGGGTGGAAGACGAGCATGCCGGGCAGACGCTTTACGATGTGGTTTCGGATGCGTCGCTCACGGTTGCTCATCCCGACGATGTGGTGGGACGCGTTACCGACCTGATGATCGCCGCCGATCTGGGGCGCATTCCGGTCGTCGATCCGACGACGCATGTGCTGGTGGGTTTGATTGCGCGCAAGGATATCTTGCGGCTGCGCAGCGCCAGTTCGAGCGAGGAGAGCGATCGGCGCGCTTATCTGGGGCGGTCGGCGCCGAAACCTTGATACTCGGACCTTCAAGCAATGCTTGAAGGTGTTTCCGCGCGGCACCCGCTTCCGAAGGCGGGGGCGAGCGCCGAAATACGCTCCATTCATTGCAGGAGCGAGCATCATGAGCATCGGTATCATCGGGGCGGGCGCGATCGGCGCGGCAATTGCCAAGGCCCTCGCTCAAGCGGGCATAGCGGCCACCATCGCCAATAGTCGCGGGCCGCAATCGCTGGCGGCGCTGGTCGCTGAACTGGGCGGCACGATCACGGCCAGCACAGTGGCCGAAGCGGCGGCGGCCGACGTGGTTTTTGTGGCCGTGCCATGGTCGAAGCTGCCGGCGGCGCTCGATGGTCTTGGACCGTGGAATGGCCGTATCGTCGTCGATGCCAATAATGCCATTGGCGGGCCGGCGTTCCAGGCGGTTGACCTGGGTGGCCGAGCTTCCAGCGCCGTTGTTGCCGACATGGTTCCCGGGGCTCGCGTGGTCAAGGCGTTCAACCATCTGCGGGCAGCCCTGCTGTCGAGCGATCCCGGAAGCGAGGGCGGCCAACGGGTGCTGTTCTTGTCGGGCGACGATGAGGGCGCGAAGGCCGAAATCGCCGGCCTGATCGAGCGGCTGGGGTTCTTCGGCGTCGATCTGGGGACGCTGGCGGGTGGCGGCCAATTGGCGGCGTTCCCGGGCGGTCCGCTGCCCACGCTCAATCTCGTCAAGTTCGCCTGACCCAAATCGACGATCGGAATCCGAGATGACCACTCTTGCTTCACCCGCCGTCGAAGCGGGCTCCTGGGCTGCCCTGATCGCCATTGGCGTTGGTGCGTTCGCGCTGGTGACTACCGAGTTCCTGCCGATCGGGCTGCTGCCCCAAATCGCCAGCGATATGGGCGTCAGCCAGGGTAGTGCCGGGCTGATCGTCACCATCTCAGGATTGCTCGCGGCGATCGCCGCGCCGATAACCATCGGGCTGGCCCGCGGCTTCGATCGGCGCAGCGTGCTGGTGGTGCTGCTCGGCCTTTTGGTGCTGTCCAATGTCATCGTCGCATTGGCGCCCAGCTTCATCGTGATCCTGCTGGGCCGCGTTCTGCTCGGGGCGACCATCGGGGCATTCTGGACCGTCGCAGGCTCGCTCGGCCCGCGGCTGCGGCCCGGCCCGCAGGCGGGGCTGGCGACGGCCATTATCCTGTCGGGCGTGTCGCTCGGCACCGTGGCGGGAGTCCCGGCCGGGGCGCTGATCAGCGAATGGCTTGGCTGGCGCTCCGCCTTCGGCATGGCCGCAGCGGTCGCCGTGCCGGTCTTGATTGCGGTGTTGATCCTGGTGCCGAGGCTGCCGGCCACCAGTGCACGTGGGCTGGGCGATCTCGCCGATGTGCTGAAAATTCGCAAGGTTCAGTTCGGCTTGGCTGGCACGGTGCTGGCGTTTGTTGGCCAGTTTGCTGGCTATACTTTCATCACCCCATTCATGCTGCAGATCGTCCATATCGATGCGGTGACGATCAGCGCCGTGCTGCTGGGCTTCGGCGCCACGGGCTTGGCCGGCAATATGCTGGGTGGCTGGATGGTCGGCAAAGGAGCGTATCGGGCGCTGATGGCGACTTTGCTGCTGCTGGGCGTGTCGGTGCTGCTGCTCAAGCTGTTTGGTAACCAGCCCATTCCGGCCATAGCGTTGATCCTGGTCTGGGGCGTGGGGTTCGGCCTGCTGCCGATCGTCATGCAGAGTTGGTTATTCAGTGTCGTGCCCGAGCGGATCGAGAGCGTGCAGGCGATTTTCGTATCGGCGGCGCAAGCCTCGATCGGCAGCGGCGCGCTAGTGGGCGGCCTGATGGTTGACCATTTCGGGACCGACAGCGCGTTATGGCTGGCTGCCGCCACTGCCTTTGCCACCGCCGCCTTGATCGCCGTGCGGCGTTAGACTTGCCGAGAAGCGTTGCGCCAAGTGTTGCTGGCGGAACGTCTCGGCGACGAAATCGATGAAGGCGCGGGTCTTGGCCGGGAGCAGCGTCTTGTTGGCGAAATAGATCGAGATGGGTCCGGCATCGGAATACCAATCGGGCAGGAGGCGCAGTAGCGCGCCACTTTCGAGATGGGGGAGGGCGTCGGGCACGGCGATGACGGTTACGCCGAGGCCAAGCAGCGCGGCCTGCGTCAAAGCCAGTGGATCGTTGACGATAAGGGTTTCGGCGAGCGGCGCCGCCATTTCAGCGTTAGCGGCATTGCGCATGATCCGGGTGCGGACCCTGCCGGTCAGTACCGACCGCATGACGATGCCGTCCAGAGCCTGCAGATCGGCAGGGGTTTGGGGCAGGGCGCGGCCCTTGAGAAAGGCGGGAGAGGCGACGGCGATCATATGGGCGGGAGCCAGCGGGCGCGACACGATGCCGGACGATAGCTCGAAGCCCGCGCCAATGGCGGCGTCGAACCCTTCGGCGACGAGATCGACCTGCCGGTTTTCGAACTGCCAATCCGGGTTAACGCGCGGATAGCGTTCAAGAAAGGCGGGCAGGAGCGGCAGGACGTAATTCAAGCCAAAGGTCAGGCTCATGCTGACGCGCAATGCTCCCTGGGGCACGTCGCCGTCCGTGGCGATCCCCGCGATGGCCGCCTGCAGACCATCGACATTGTGCTTGATGGCTTCCAGGAAGCGCTCTCCGGCCTCGGTCAAGGTCAGCTGGCGCGTGCTGCGGTGGAACAGGCGAACGCCCAGATTGCGTTCAAGGACCGCGACATTGCGGCTGACTGCGGCCGGCGTCAGGCCGAGCCGGCGTGCCGCCGCCGAAAACCCGCCGGCTTCGGCGCTGCGGATAAAGCAATCCAGATTGGCGAGTGTCTCCACGGCGTGACCTTGGGATTTGTGTCGAACAGCCTCATCGTAGCATTTGGAAGTGTTGGATAGGGGGTCATAATGCGTTCCGAATCCGGTTGCCGGCGTGTTGCCTGCTTGCATTTTTGACCGTCGATTTCGCCATCTTCTCCTTTAGTCGTAGGACTTTACCTTCAAAAGCAGACCCTGCGACATTTTGGCGCAACTCCGTAATCGATTGCGGTACGGTGAGGGGGCAGAAATTGACCTCTCGTTAACCACGATTCCGCAGGTTCCCTTGACGCGCATGAGGCGCCGAAACGGGCAGTAGAACGCTGCGGAGCAGGAACTGAATGTTGAAATCGTCTAATTTCCGGCTGCCGGCGCTGAAAATGCGCGGCAAGCTGATCCTCGCCGCCGCGGCGGTGTTTACCGTGGCCATCGTGGGCAGCTTGTTCTACGTGGTTTCCACGAGCCGCGATGGCGATCTCAAGGACGCCGATGAGGTTGTGCTGGGACTGGCGACCACCAAGGCGGCCGATATCAACAGCATGCTGAGCCAGTATGTAACGGCCAGCGACTCGGTGGCGAGCACGGCGATGGCGCTGCTGGCGCAGCCGGGCATGACGCCGGACACATTCGGCGCAGTGGTGAAGGGCCAACTCGAAAGCCTGCCCGATGCCATGGGTGTCTATATCCTGCTCAAGCCCGAAGCCGGCATCAACGAGAATCCGGCGTTCTGGAACTCGCAGTTCATGAATCCCGATGGTTATTTCTCGGCCTTCGCGCAGCACGACGCCAGCGGCGCCATCAGTTTTTCCAGCCTGGGCGCCAAGGATGGCGCCGGCTATCCATGGGTCGATGCGGCGGTCAATGCCGGCGATATTTCGATCCAGGGGCCCGATAATTATGACGGCGTGCTCTACACCAGCTTCAACGATTTGATCCGCAATACAGCAGGCGAGGTCATCGGCATTTCCGGGGTGGCTTTCGACTCGCGCAAGATCCAGGCCCTGATCGGCGACGAAGCGCCGATGGGGACCGGCTTCATGGGAGCGCTGGACGAAAAGCAGGTCTGGCTGCTCAATCTCGACGACAAAGTGCTGGGCACCAAGGCCGAGGACGCCTGGATCGTCAACGCCAAGACCGAGTTGGCCAATAAGGATGTCTATCAATATGTCGATACCGTAGCCGGCGCTCCCTGGCGCGTCACGGCGAGCAAGCTCAAGATTTCCGGTGTCGATGAACAATGGATGATGGTTGCCGCCGTTCCCGAAGCGACACTGCTCGCCGCGAGCGACCAGCAGCGCAATAGCATGGTGCTGGGAAGCATGGTGATCCTGGCCCTGGCGATCGCCGCATTTTGGGTGCTGGGCAGTTCCATCGCCAAGCCAATCACGCGCATGACCGAATTGATGCGCCGGATCGCCAACAATGAATATGATGTGGACGTTCCCTATGCCGGGCGCCAGGACGAAATCGGGCAGATGTCCCAGGCCGTCGAGGTGTTCCGCCAGAACGGCCAGCGCGTCGCGCAGATGACCGAGGCGGAGGCCGCGCGGATCATCGCCGACCAGGCTAACCGCGCTGCCATGATGAGTGAATTGCAGAGCGCTTTTGGCCTTGTGGTCGATGCCGCCATTGCCGGCGATTTCAGCCGCAGGGTCGAGGTGGAATTCCCCGATCCCGAACTCAATGGCCTGGCCGCCAGCGTCAATGGCCTGGTCGAGACTGTCGAGCATGGGCTTGCCGATACCGGGGAAGTGCTGGCTTCGCTCGCCAATACCGACCTGACCAAGCGCATGGAAGGCCAATATTCCGGCGCCTTTGCCAAGCTCAAGGATGACACCAATGCGGTGGCCGACAAACTGACCGATATCGTCGGGCAATTGCGCGAAACCTCGGGAGCGCTGAAGACGGCGACCAGCGAAATCCTGTCGGGCGCCAACGATCTGAGCGAACGCACGACCAAGCAGGCGGCGACCATCGAGGAGACCTCGGCGGCGATGGAGCAATTGGCGGTTACCGTGGTGCAGAATGCCGAGCGGGCCCAGAACGCCAGCGTCGCTTCCGCTACCCTGACCCGCACGGCGGAGGAGGGCGGCCAGGTGATGAGCCAGGCTAATCTGGCGATGGACCGTATCACCGCGTCCTCGTCCAAGATCTCCAACATCATCGGGCTGATCGACGACATCGCCTTCCAAACTAACCTCTTGGCACTGAACGCCTCGGTGGAAGCGGCGCGTGCGGGGGAGGCGGGCAAGGGGTTTGCCGTGGTGGCCGTGGAAGTGCGGCGCCTGGCGCAATCGGCGGCGCAGGCGTCGTCGGAGGTCAAGTTGCTGATCGAGCAGAGCGCCAGCGAAGTCAATGGCGGCAGCAAGCTGGTGGCCGAGGCCGCCGCCAAGCTGCAGGCCATGCTGGCTGCTGCTCGCCAGAGCCACGAACTGATGGACAGTATCGCTCACGAAAGCCGCGAGCAGGCTTCGGCGATCGAAGAGGTCACGGTGGCGGTTCGCACCATGGACGAAATGACCCAGCACAATGCCGCACTGGTGGAAGAGACCAATGCGGCGATCGAGCAGACCGAGGCCCAGGCGAGCGAACTGGATCGGGTGGTGAGCATTTTCACCCTCTCGGAACATCGTTCCGCGATACCATCCCGTACCGCAACGCGGGCGCCGGCTTCGCGCGGGCTCGGCATCAAGGCACTGCAGAAAAAAGTGGTTTCGGCCGCGCGCAGCTACATGACGCAGGGCAATGCCGCGGTGGATAAGGACTGGAGCGAATTTTAGGCTGGGCCGGGATTTCAGATCCCGCAAGCCTCTTTCTTCTCCCTCCCCCTTGTGGGGAGGGAGGCAGATCGGGGCTCTCTGTCGGCAGTGCAAAGCTGAGTGTTGAATTGAAGTACAACAGGCCACCCCATGGGTGGCATGTTGGTTTTTGGCTTCTAACCCAGATAGCGCTGCTTGAGATGGGCCTTGAACACCGCCGCATTCAGCGGTTCGCCGGTGGCGCGGGTGATCAGGTCGGGGGTCGAATAGCGTGAGCCCTGCGTCCAGATATTGTCGCTGCGCCATTGGTTGACGCCGGTGAAATCGCCCTTGGCGATATCGGTGCGCACGTTCGGGCTGCTCTTCTCCAGGGCAGCCCATTGTTGGGCGGCGATCATGGCGCCCAGGGTGTAGCTGGGGAAATAGCCGAAGGCGCCGCCGGGCCAATGCACGTCCTGCATCGGGCCGTCCTTGGGATCGGCGAGAGTGGAGAGGCCTAGATATTCGGTCATTTTGGCGTCCCAGGCTTCGGGGACCTGACTGGCCTCCAGCTTGCCATTGACCAGATCCTGTTCCAGCTCGTAGCGCAGGATGACGTGGAGCGGGTAGGTGACTTCGTCGGCATCGACGCGGATGAAGCCGCGCTGGACGAAGTTCACTTCGGCCAGGATATCCTCGATATCCCAGCCGGGGATGGCATCGGCACCCAGATGCAAATGCACCAGCGGCAGGGCGAATTCCCAGAATTCGGGCGAGCGGGCGAGCTGCATTTCCACGAACAGCGACTGGCTTTCGTGAATGCCCATGCCGCGCGCCTTGCCGAGCGGCCAGTGCGACCAGGCCTTGGGCAGTCCCTGCTCGTAAAGGGCGTGGCCGGTTTCGTGCAGCACGCCCATCAGGGACGAGAGAAATTCGTCGGTGCGATAGCGGGTGGTCATGCGCACATCGCTCGGCACGCCGCCGCAGAAGGGGTGGTGTGAGACGGCCAGCGAGCCGTGAGTGAAATCGAAGCCGACGGCGCGCATGGCGGCGAGACCGAGTTCGCGCTGCTTTTCGATGGGGTAGGGGCCGTTGAGCGTCTTGCGCGGGCGCTTGGCGAGGCGTTCGGCCTGCGCGTCGAGCGCTTCGGGGACGAAGCCCTTGAGGAAGCTCTTGAGATCGGAGAAGACGATATCCAGTTCGGCGGTGCGGTTGCCGGGATCGTATTGCTCCATCAGCGCATCATAGGGGGCCAGCTTGAGCGCGTCGGCACGCAATTGGGCTTCCTCGCGGACCAGGGCGACGACACCTTCGAGGGCGGGCAAAAAGCTGTCCCAGTCATTCTTGGCGCGCAGGTCACGCCACAATTGTTCCGAGCGCATGGTTGCCGCCGTGCGGCGCTCGACGAACTCGGTGGGCAGGCAGGTGGCGTTGATATAGCTGCGCTTGAACTCGGCCAGCGCCAGGCGCTGATCCTCGGATTCGGGCTTGGCCGCTTCGATCCAGTCCGCGATTTCAGGCGCAGTGGCTTGCGCATGATACATGCCGGCAAGGTTCGACATGGCCTCGGCCCGCTTTTCGCCGCCGCCGACGGCCATGTGGGTGGCTTCATCGGCCCCCAGAATGGCGAGCGCGTGTTCCAGGGCTTCGAGCTTGCGGCCGAGATCGTCGAGTTTGGCAAAGGACATGGGAGGCTCCGGATAGCAGTGCCGGAGATGTTCCACAGGCTAGCGCCAGATGGAAGGCCAGTGCCGGTGTTTTTCGTGGGTCATGGCCATCAGCACGACACCGACACCGGCGCCGATGGCGATGCCCAGCGCCATGCCGAGCATCAAATTGCCAGTGGCGAGGCCCAGGATCAAACCGAGACATAGTCCGAACGAAATGCCGAGCAGAAGAAAAGCCATAGCGCCCTCCTGAGCCTGCAAGAACGCCAAGTTACAGTTTGAAGTTCCACTGAATATTATTGGTATGGATAATGATTGGTTAATTTCAAACCGGTCTTGTTTTTGTAGTTCGCCAATTTGGCCCGGTACGCGAAGGCGTTTTATTTCTGCTCGTCGCTGTCGCCATCACGGCCGCCGAACTGCTGCCATGCGCCCGCCATGGCGATGCCTAGGGCAACGCCGATGCCCATACCCATCGCGATATTGTCCATCATGGAGCCGATCACGACGCCGAGGACGGCCCCCAGGATGATGCCGGAGGTAATGGATTTGCTCATTGTGGTTCTCCTGAAAGTGAATGTCACATTGGGAACGCGAACCAGCTTGCACAAAACCAATGGCCAAAATGGGGAAGAGGCGCAGCCGGGGGGACTGCGCCTCTCTTGCGTGGCTGGCTCCATTCTGGAGACGAACCGCTGGCAACTCCTTCTGGATCTTGCCGTATAGCCCAGCCGCGCCAATGGGGGATTGCGCGGCCGGGAAGGGGAAATTCTAGAAGGGCAGGATGGCGTCCAGCACCTGCTGGCCATAACGCGGCTGCTGCACATCGGTGATCTGGCCACGGCCGCCGTATGCGATACGGGCTTCGGCGATCTTGGACGATGGGATGGTATTGTTGGCCTGGATATCGGAGGGCCGCACGATGCCGGCCACGATGAGGTCGCGCACTTCAAAATTGACGCGGACTTCCTGGCGGCCCTCGATTACCAGATTGCCGTTGGGCAGAACCTGGGTGACCACTGCGGCGACCGAAGTCTGCAGGCTTTCCGAGCGGTTGACCGAGCCGGTGCCAGCGTCCTGGAGCCCCGAGCTGAAATCCACGGCATCGGTGGTATCGACAGTGCCGTTCGTCGCGGTGCTGACGGCGGAGCCGAGGATGCCGCCCATGCCGGCCGAATTGGTCGAACTGCGGCTGCGCTGGGTAGCATTGTCGATCTGGGCGTTGTCGTCGATGGTGACGATAACGGTCAGGATGTCCCCAATGCGGTGGGCGCGCTCATCCTTGAAGAAGCCCTTGGCCGACATGCGGTAGAGCGAATTGGGCTGGTAGGTATCCTCGATGGCTTCGGGCATCGGCATGCGCACCGGAACGTAGCCGGCGATCGTGGTCGGATCCTCGATGGCGGTCAGCGGTGGTTCGTTGCCGACATTGGCCAGGCGGTCCATGGTGTTGCAGCCCGCCAGGGTTGCAGCCAGGGTCAGGATGGCGGTGATCTTGAAAAGGGTCATGAAAGTCTCCTGAAAGCTGGTCAGATGCCGGCGAGGGCGAGCGGATCGTTGCTCACTTCGACGGCACCGGCGGCGAGCGCCTTGGCGGTGATGACGCGCTTGGACATGAGATTGAGCACCTGGAGCGGACCGCCGCTGGTGGCGTCGGTGATGGCCTGGCCCTTGACCGTCAGGGTCATCGGGCCCTGGCGGTAGTAAATGGTGACGAGGTCGTTGCGGGCGATCAGCGTGGGGGTGGATACGTCGACGGGCTTGAGCAGCATGCCCTCGCGGCTCTGGCGGTTCAGCTGCATGCCAATC
The DNA here is from genome assembly GCA_963717095.1 of uncultured Alphaproteobacteria bacterium. Lineage (GTDB taxonomy): Bacteria > Pseudomonadota > Alphaproteobacteria > Rhizobiales > Devosiaceae > Devosia. The sequence continues at coordinate 119,309 of CAVQVF010000003.1, read as the reverse complement.
AATTGGTCGGCTGCGGCAAAGCCGTTGCTGTTGCCGCCCTTGAGCGAAACCGGGCGCATCTCGATATCGGCGGCGGTCAGCACGGTTCCGGCAGGCAGGTTCGAGGCCAGATGGGGGGCCTCGACCGTCAGGTCGATGCGTCCCCGACAAATCGATCGGCTGGGCGATGCCGGAAACGGCGAAACGCGCCTGGAAGGCACCATTGCCGGGCAGGTAGCGCAGGCTGAGCAGAACTGCGGGCGTGTCGGTGACCTCGGCATTGATCGGGGTGACCGGCGTGTCGAAGATGGTCTGGGCGCTGGCGCCGGTTGCGATGGTGCCGCGGGCGGCCAGATCGCGGGTGATCAGGCCGGCCAGCACAGCCTCGTCGACGACGCTGGCGCGGCGAATGACGCTTACCGACCGCAGGCCATTGGCCTCGAAGGCGGCAATGCCGATGCGGGCGGCAGCAGCGGTGATGGCCGCAACCGGCACCGAGCCGCTGGTGCCCGGATTGGGCGCGCGGAACAAAAGCTGGTCCGCTTGCGGGCCGGCATCGTCGAACATATCGCCGACGGTGACCACGGCGCCGGTCACGACGACTTCGGACTTGAGGAGCGGAGCGGCGTGGGCCGCGCCGGCCAGGAGCGTGGTGGCAAGGGCGGCGATAAGGGAACGCGGGATCATCTATCGGGCTCCCATCAACGCAATTGCGTGGTCGACTGCATCATCTCGTCAGCGCCGGAGATGACGCGGGCGTTCATCTCGTAAGCACGCTGGGCGGCGATCAGGTCGGCGATTTCGGTGACCGAATTGACGTTGGACATTTCGAGATACCCTTCCAGCAGGTCGCCGACGCCATCGGTATTGGGCGTGCCGACCTGGGCGGGGCCGCTGGCGGCAGTTTCGCCGAACAGGTTGTCGCCCAGTGATTCCAGGCCCGCCTTGTTGACGAAGCGGGCGAGCTGGAGCTGGCCCAGCTGCGTGGGCAGCGCGTCATTGTTGAGGAAGGCCTCGACAGTGCCGTCGGGCGAAATCGTGACCGACTTGGCCGTGCCAGGAACGGTGATGCCCGGCTGCAGTTCATAGCCGCTGGCATTGACGATGGTGCCGTCATCGCTGCGATCGAACGAGCCGTCACGGGTATAGGCGGTGCGGCCATCGGGCATGTTGATCATGAAGAAGCCTTCGCCGCGGATGGCGACGTCCAGCTCTTTGTCGGTCGGGCTGACGCTGCCCTGGCTCATGACGCGGGGGGTGGCCACGGTACGCACGCCCGAGCCGATTTCGACGCCGGCGGGCAGGTTGGTGCCCTGGTCCGAGGTCTGCGATCCGGCGCGGGTGAGCTGCTGATACAGCAGATCCTGGAACTCGGCGCGCTGGCGCTTGAAGCCGGTGGTGCGCATGTTGGCGATATTGTTGGAGATGACTTCGACGTTGCGCTCCTGGGCGCTCATGCCGGTCGATGCGATATAAAGGGCTTTCATGGCGTGATCCTTTAAGCGTTAGAGTCGCCGAGGCGCTGAATGGCACTGCGGCGCATGTCGTCCTGGCGCTGGGCAAGGGAGGCGGCGCTTTCGTAAGCCCGCTGCACCTTGATCATTTCGGCCATGGACGAAACGCCGGAGACGTTGGATTTTTCAATGAAGCCCTGCACGACGCGGGACTGGGTTGCTGCGATGGGCGTGCCGCCGGAAAACAGGTTATTGCCCTCGTGGCTGATGGCCTGCGGATTGGCGAACTCGACGAGGCGCAGCCGGCCCTTGTCGCCGGCGCTGCTGCTGATGGAGCCGTCTTCGGAAATGGTGATGTCGGTCTCTTCGGGGCCGAACTGGATCGGGCCGCCATCGCCAAGCACCGGATTGCCGCTCAGGTCGACGAGCGTGCCGGTGTTGTCGAGCTGGAAGGAGCCGGCCTTGGTCCAGCGATCGCCGCCGGCGGTCTGCACGGCAAAGAAGCCGTCGCCATTGATCGCCGCATCGAGTTCGTTGCCGGTCTGCACCATGGCGCCGCCGGAAAGATCGTGCATGGTCGCCCAGTCCTGCACATAGGACAGCGGCTGGTCCTCGCCCATGAAATCCTGGTCGCGAGCGACAGGCATGACATATTGCTCGAACAGTGATTTTTCGGCCTTGAAGCCGGTGGTGTTGATGTTGGCCATATTGTTGGCCACCACGTCCATCCGCCGCTGCAGGGCGATCTGCTGTGACAGGCCGATCAGTTGCGCATTCTTAATCATCTTTAAGTCCCCGTGTATCCCCGAGCCGTCCCGCTTCCCCAAGCTGGCAGGCTCGCCGTTAACCTTGCAGAAACCATGCCAAGGCGAAAAATTGAATGAAATCAATGAAATGGTGCTGCGGGAGTGTTAAGTCAGGCCGGGGTAGCCTCGGCATGGCGGCAAATGCTGCCCGGCAATTTCTGCCGCCAGAGGGGGATTTGTAACCATTCGTTAACCATCGGGCGATTAGCTGGTGGCGGGGACGGAATCGTCCGAAAATCCCCTGTTCCCCGAGGTTTAGCATGGCTGCTGAAGCAGAAATCGAAGGCGGTGCCGCTGCCAAGAAGGGCAAAGGCAAGTTGATCATCATCGCTGCCGCAGCGGTGGTCGTCCTGCTGGCAGGGGGCGGGCTCTACTTGTTCCTGTCGGCGGGCAAGGGGGCGGATGCCGCTGCCCTGGATGCTGCGGCAGCGCCGCAGACCTTCATTTTCAACCTGCCCACAATGACCGTGAACCTCAATAACGAGGCTGACGGCGAAGGGTTCATGAAGCTCACCGTGGCGCTGGAAGTCGCCGACGAGGAGATGATGACCAAAATCCAGCCGAGCATGGCCAAGGTGATCGATGGGTTCCAGGTGTATCTGCGCGAATTGCGCAAGAGCGACCTGGAAGGCTCGGCGGGCATTTATCGGCTCAAGGAAGAATTGCTGCGCCGGGTCAATGTCGCGATCTATCCCGAGCGCGTGGAAAGCATCCTGTTCAAAGAAATCCTGGTGCAATAATGGCTGGTCCCAACGATCAGGATAAGCTGGCCGAAGACTGGGGCCTGGACGATGTCCAGGCAGAAGCCGGCACGGCGGGTGACCCCAGTGCTGCCGAAGCCGCTGCCGAATGGGCGGCGATGATCGACAGCGAGGCTGGCGCTGCCGCCGATGGCGTCGACCGGGTGCTGAACCAGGACGAGATCGACAACCTGCTGGGGTTCGATTCCAGCGCCGTGGGCAATGTCGAGCTGACCGGCGTGCAGGCGCTGATCAATTCGGCGCTGGTGAGCTACGAACGCTTGCCGATGCTGGAAATCGTGTTCGACCGGCTGGTGCGGCTGGCGACGGTATCGCTGCGCAACTTCACGTCGGACAATGTCGAAGTCACCATGGAGGCGATTTCCTCGGTTCGGTTCGGCGACTATCTCAATTCCATTCCGCTGCCTGCGATCCTGTCGGTGATCAAGGCCGAGGAATGGGAGAATTACGGGCTGCTGACGGTTGATTCCAGCCTGATCTATTCGATGATCGACGTGCTGCTGGGCGGACGCCGCATCGGCGGCAATATCCGCGTGGAGGGGCGTCCCTATACCACCATCGAAATGGCGCTGGCCCGCAAGATGATCGAGATCATCCTTGAGGATACCCATCGCGCGTTCGAGCCGGTGACGCAGGTGAACTTCAAGCTGGAGCGCATCGAGACCAATCCGCGCTTTGCCGCGATTTCGCGTCCGGCCAATGCGGCCATCCTGATCGAGCTGCGCATCGAAATGGACGATCGCGGCGGCAAGATCGAAATCCTGCTGCCCTATGCGACCATCGAGCCGATCCGCGAACAACTGCTGCAGATGTTCATGGGCGAAAAATTCGGCCGCGACGCGACCTGGGAAGGCCATCTGGCCACCGAGATCTATGCGGCCGATGTCGAAATCGAAGCGGTGCTGCATGAGCAGGACCTGTCGCTGTCGCGCGTATTGGGCCTCAAGCCCGGCGATACCATCATGTTTGAGCGCACGCCGACCGATCCGGTGCGATTGCGCTGTGGTGATGTCGAACTGACAGAAGCAATTATGGGCCACATCGGTAATCATGTGTCCGTGCGAACGATTCGCCCGCTCAATCCGCCCAAGGTGACCATGGCGGCGTTCGAGGCGATCGACGAGAAAATGGAGGGACGGTAATGTCCGGTTTGCCTTTGGGAATTTTTGTGGAATCGGCGGTTGCCATTCTGCTGATGCTGACGATCGGATATTGCGTCGTCCTCAATGGGCGCCTGAAGCGCCTGCATGCCGATCGCTCGGTGCTGCAGCAGATGGTGGCTGACCTGGTGGGCGCCACCAATCTGGCCAACCAGGCGATCAAGGAACTCAAGACCACCGCGATGGACGCCGACCTGGCGCTCAACGCACGGCTGGAAGAGGCCGAGCGCTTCGGGATCGAACTGGCCAACCATGTGAGTGCCGGTTCGATGCTGATGGACCGCATTGCCAAGATCACCAGCATCGCGCGCAATGGCGTGCCGACCCTGGTCGAGCCTGTCGCCGAAGAGATGCCGAACAAGGTGCAGTCGGCGTTGCAGCAGTTGAATGCGCGTGCCCGGGCCCGGGAGAACGCGGCGTGAAATCGATCCGTCTGCTTCCAGTCGTTATAATGGCCATCTCGGCGCTGCTGGTCCTCAAGACCATGGGCCTGGTGATGACCGGCAGCTATGTGCTTGGCGGCATGACGACGGCGCAGGCGGAAGAGGGGGGCGGCCATGGTGCGCCGGCCGCCGCGGCGGTTTCGGCGGACGGCACTATGACCTTGCCGATCGAGCCGACCATGGCTGACACCAGCCCGACATTGGCCGATGTCGCGCCAACGCTGGGGCAGCCTGCCGCCGGATGGTGCGGCCGCTGAGGCGAGCATGGCGCTGCGCCGGCCGAAGGCGAGCATGGAGCGGCGCCCGAGGCGTCGGCAGACCATGGCGCGCCGCGCTGATGCTGCGGCCGATCATGGTGCCGCGCCTGCCGGCTGAAGGCGGGCATGGAGCCGAAGGCGGCAGCGAGGGCGCGCTTCCTGCCGGCCTCGATGTGGTGTGCCCGCCGACCGACGCTGCTGCCGTTGCGGAGCCGGAAGCAGCCGCTCCCGCCGAAGGGGCGGCGCCTGCGGATGAGCATTCATCCGACCCGGCGGTTGTCACGACCAGCGCGGGTTGCGTGCCCCTGGTGGATGCGCCGCCGTCGCGTCTGGATGCGAACGGGCAGCCGGTATCGCTGATCGGCGAGGACGGGCAGGCGCTCAGCGAGGCAGCCGTGCTTGGCAAGCCTGGGGAAACGGCGCACGCAGTTGAACGATTATGAGCAGGAATTGACGCTGCGCTCCTCGCTGGTCGATGCCGCCGAGAAGAAGATCGAAGAACGCCAGGCGACGCTGCAGGCGCTCGAAACCCAGATTTCAAGCCTGGTCGATCAGCGCACGGCGATGGAGAGCGGCCAATTTGCGGGTATTGTCACGCTGTATGAAAATATGAAGCCCAAGGACGCGGCCAATATTTTCAACTCGCTCGACATGGAAGTGCTGTTGCGGGTCGCCAAGATGATGAATCCGCGCAAGATGTCGCCGATCCTGGCGGCGATGGATGCTCCGCGGGCGCAGGAATTGACGGTTCGGATGGCGGCTTTGTCCGATCAGCCGCCCGAGCAGATGACGCCGGACGCTCTGGCCGCCTTGCCGCAGATCGTCGGGCAATAATATTGAACAGCAGCAATTCCTTCTGTTCGCCCGTAAGGTGACGTTAAGCCCGGCGCGATATGGTCAGCTCCAGTAGAGTTGTAACCCGCGTTTTTGGGATCCGAAGTTTCCGCTTCGCCTGAAAACGCGAATTGCGTCGGGCGGGGCAGCCGGTGGAGACTGCGTTCAAACAAAACTGGCAGAGGGCCATGCGCGCCCTGGTGCTATCGGTTGTGCTGATGGTGCTTGGCGCCTTGGTGCCGGCATCCGCCTATGCGCTGGACCAGGGCCAGCTTTTCGTAACCGAGGAAGATGGTTATGCTCGGCTGATCCTGAGCTTCCCTGACCGCGACAGCCTGCCGGCCTATACGATCAAGGCGGACAATGGCGTGCTGTCCGTCGAGTTCGAGCAGCCGGTCAGTGTCGTGTTGCCCGATGTTGGTACGACGCTGCCGAACTATGTCTCGATTGCGCGCGTCGATCCCGATGGCAAAGGCCTGAGGCTGGCGCTGAAGTCGGGTTTCAATTTCAACCGCATCGATGCCGGCGAAAAACTGTTCATCGATCTGCTGCCGCTGACCTGGCAGGGCATGCCGCCGGCGCTGCCGCAGGACGTCATCGATGAGTTGGCCGAGCGGGCACGCCTGGCAGCCATCAAGGCGGAGCAGGACCGCAAGGCGGCCGGTGCGGTCGAACTCAAGCCGGCGGCCGCTATCCGTATCGGGCGCAATCCAACGTTCATGCGTGTCCAGTTTGACTGGAGCGTCGATACCACAGCAGACTTCGTGCAGAACGACAAGCTGGGCGTCGTGACCTTCGAATGGCCGGTCGATATCAATATGCTGGCGCTCGAAACCGACCTGCCGGCGGAAATCATGGCGGTCGACAGCGCCAATACGCCTGATGGCGCGACCGTATCGATGACTTTTGCCAAGGGCGTGACGCCGCGATTCTACAAGAACTCGGCGCGTCAATATGTGCTCGATATCGATCTTGCCGGCGCCAGCTTGCCATCGCTGACCGTGCCAGAACTGGCCGCAGATGCCGCGCCCCCTGATGGGGCGCCACAGGCCGCCGCCGCGACGGCGCAGCCAGGCAGCACCATCAACGCCTTGTATCCGCGAGCAGCCCATACGGTCACCCCGTTCGTCAGCGTGCTGGGATCGACGGTTCGCGTGGTGTTTCCGTTCGATCAGGACACGCCGGCGGCGGTGTTCCGCCGTGGCGATACCGTCTGGATGCTGTTCGATACCGTGGCCGGCATCGTGCCACCGGCACAGAGCGATGCGCTCGACGCGCTGGCCAGCAAGTTCTCGGTGGTGCCTTCGGGCGATACCCAGGTGGTGCGAATCGATCTGTCGCAGGACCGGCTGGCGACGCTGGGCTCCGAAGGCATGGCCTGGGTGCTGTCGCTGGGCGATATCATGCTGACGCCGACCGAACCGGTGGCACTGACGCGCCGGCGCGATCTGGAAGGCCTGTTTGAAATGACCGCCGACCTGGCGCGTCCGGCGCGGGTGCATGAATTCCGCGATCCATCGGTGGGCGACGTGCTTGAAGTGGTGACCGCCTATCCACCGGCGCGCGGGCTGACGCGGACGCTCGACTATGTCGATTTTTCCGCGCTGCGCAGCGTTCATGGCCTGGTGGTGAAGCCGGGGAACCTCGATGTCAAAGTGGCGATCGAGAACGAGCTGGCGGTGATTTCGACCGATGAGGGCCTGACGGTTTCCGCGCTCGATCATCCGCGCGAAACCGGTGGCGGTGCGACCGAGGCGGCACGGTCCAGCTTCATCGATCTGGCGCGTCTGGAAGAGGACGATCCGGCGGCCTTTGCGGTAACGCGCAAGGATTTGACGGATAAGGCGGCAGAGGCCGACGGCCGCGAGCGCGATATGGCGCGGTTGAACCTGGCCGATTATTTCCTTGCCAACCAGTTTGCCCATGAGTCGATCGGGGTGCTGCGCCTGCTGGAAAGCGAGCTCAAGAACGAGGATTTGACGCGCAAGGTGCGCATGTCGCTGGCCATTGCCGATACCATGGCCGTGCGGCCGAAGGATGCGCTGGAAATTCTCAACTCGGATTCGCTGGCCGAGGAAGTCGATGCCCTGCTGTGGCGCACCATCGCCCGCACGGACGATTATGACTACAAGGGCGCCCGCAACGACGCGCTGGAGGCTCTCGGCATCGTCGACAGCTATCCGCTTTGGGTCCGCAACCGCTTCTATTTCGCAGCGGTGCGCGCGGCGGTGGAATCCGACGACAATCCAATGGCCGAGCGGCTGCTGAACGAGATCGATTTCGGCAGCCTCAACCCCGAGGAAATCAGCCTCTATCACCTGCTGTCGGGCCGAATCGATGAAGCGGGAGGGCGCACTGCCGAAGCCATCGACACCTATGGCCAGGTGATCGCCGCCGATATCCGGCCGACGCGGGCTGAAGCGATTTACCGCACGCTTGGCCTGCTCGACAAGCAGGGCAATCTCGATCTGAAAAAGGCGACCGATACGCTGGCGGCCGAAGCGCTGCTATGGCGTGGCAATCCGCTGGAAGCGGACATGCAACAGATGCTGGCCCGGCTTTATTTCCGCGTCGGCGCCTATCGGCAGGGCTTTGAAACCGTCAAGCAGGCGGTGGCCAATTATCCGGAAAGCCCGCCGGTCAACGCCCTGCGCGACGAGGCGCAGAAGGTGTTCAGCGATCTCTATCTGGATGGATTGGCGGATTCGCTGGGGCCGGTCGATGCGCTGGGGCTGTATTACGATTTCCGTCAGCTGACGCCGGCAGGCGCCAAGGGCGACGAGATGATCCGCAATCTGGCGCGGCGGCTGGTGCGGGTGGACTTGCTGGCGCAGGCCGCGCAATTGCTGAACTATCAGTTGGACAACCGGCTGCACGGCATAGCGCGAACGCAGATTGCGGCCGATCTGGCTGTGATCTATCTCGCCGACCGCAAGCCGCAGGATGCCCTGCGCGTGCTCAACGAGTCGCGGCTGCCTGATCTTCCGCCTTCGCTGGCGCGGCAGCGGCAGATATTGGAAGCGCGGGCACTGATCGACGGCGGGCGTGACGTGCTGGCGTTGGATGTGCTGAAGGATATGGATGGGCAGGATGCCGATTTGCTGCGGATCGATGCGCATTGGAAGGCGCAGCGCTATTCCCAGGCCAGCGAGATGATCGAGGCCATGGTGGCGACGCAAAGCCCCGAAGCCGGGTTGACGCAGCCGGCGCGCATGAACATCGTCAAGGCAGCGGTTGGCTATGTGCTGGGCGGGGATGATTTTGGCTCGGCGCGGCTGCGCACCAAATTCGCCGATGCCATGGTGACGACGCCGGAATGGCCGATGTTCGACTATGTCACCGGCACGATTACGACCAACAGCCTGGAATTCAAGAAGGTTGCGCGGGACGTTTCGGGGCTGGACGGGCTCAATGCCTTCCTCGACTCCTATCGCCAGACCTATGGTGGCAGCGGGGCCCTGGCGCCGGCCACGGCAAGCAGCGGCGATCCGGCGCTTGCGAGTGCGCAGTAGCTGATTGTCATCGAGCTTGGCGTTATCGACGAGAGCTTCAATCTGATTCCCTCCCCCTTGTGGGGAGGGCTAGGGTGGAGGCTGGGGCGATCAGCTTGTGCCTGTAGTCTATTGAGCCCCGCTATAGGTTCAGAACCCTTACCCTCAATCCTTCTTACAAGGGGAGGGAGGAGATCGGAGCCCTCAGGCAGCTGCGCAAAATTGAATCCGATTAGCCTTATGGTGGGGCTGAACTCTCAATCCGGTCCCGATCTTTGGTCGAGTGCACGGCAAGTCCCCCCTAAGAGTCTGTACCTGGAGGCGTGCAATCGCTACCTGGGTGGGGCGGGAGAAGGAAGATAGCGGTGCGGCTACCCGGCGCCGGTGGTGCCGCTGACGAAGCTGCGGACGAGTGAGCCCGCCACCAGATACCAGCCGTCGACCAGCACGAAGAAGATCAGCTTGAACGGCAGCGAGATGACGATGGGTGGCAGCATCATCATGCCCATCGACATCAGCACCGATGCCACCACCATGTCGATGACGACAAAGGGCAGGAACAGCAGGAAGCCGATTTCGAAGGCGCGGCGCAGCTCGGAAATCATGAAGGCCGGGACCAGCAATTGCAGCGGAATGGCTTCAGGCTCGGCCGGCGGCTGGGCGTCGGTGAGATCGAAGAACAGCTGCAGATCCTTTTCACGCACATTGGCGCGCATGAATTCGTGGATCGGCTTGCTGCCCAGTTCGAATGCCTCGGTGGCTTCGATCTGCCCGGCCATCAGCGGGACGATGGCCTGGTCATAGGTCTGCTGCAGCGTCGGGGCCATGACGAACAATGTCAGGAACAGCGCCAGCGACACCATCACCGAATTGGGCGGCGCGGTCTGCAGGCCGATGGCGGTGCGCAGCAGCGACAGGACCACGACAATGCGGGTGAAGCTGGTGACCATCACCAGGATCGAGGGGGCCAGCGACATCAGGGTGATCAGCCCGATGAGCTGGATGGCTCGCTCGGTCAGCGTGGTCTCGTCGCCGAAATCGACCGAAAGTTCCTGGCCGAAGGCCAGGCTTGGAGCAAAGAGCAGCGCCAATGCGGCCGCCAGCCCAAGCCATGGCAGGTAGCGACGGCGTTTAGATGCCGTCGGCTTTGCGTTCATCTCGCCGAGTATCGCCGCCCTGTTCGTCAAACTCTGTATGTCCAGTTCTGGAGACGCTTTCCTCCTCTTTAGCTGAGTCGTGATCGAGCTGATCTGAATTCTCTGGGAGCTGCACAGCCGGTTCGGTCGGCGGCACCGGCCGCATCAGCCCGGTATGGCGCAGCGACTTGGGAAGGGCGCGCGGAGCGAGTTCGCGCAGCTGTTCGACTGGCGGGGTGGGGGCGGCCGGCTCGCTGGTGGCGGCCATTGCAGCAGCCGGCGTGGCGCGAGAGGGGCCTGGCCGGCGCGGCACGACCGGCACGGGACGGCGGCTGGATTGGGAGGCGGCGTCCTCGATGGCGATGCCGGGTTCGATCACGATATCTTGTGCGCCGCCGACCAGAATCAGGTGTTCGACATTGTCGCGGCGGATGATCAGCAATTGCCGCTTGGGATCGAGGGCCAGGCTCTCGACCACCGACAGGCGCCGGTTGCGGCCGCGCGCCATCTTGCCCGAGGCATTGAACACCAGTTTGAGCAGCCAAACGCCGAGCACGATCAGGACGATGACGATGCCAAGCGCGAACAGGGCGGTGAAGAGGGAATTGCCCTCGCCACCGAAAAGGCTGCTGATGAACTGCACTCTATATTCTCCGAAACTTGCCAACCGATGGCGGTAGATTTTGCCGAGTAGACCCCGCAAATTTGCATATTGCGAGACTGTTAGCAGTAAGGTTCCCTCCGCGTTAACACTTGGTTAACCATCACCCGGCAAGAATTGCCCATCGCGCCAGAGTCGTGGGGAGTTCGATCGATGGGCCTGCTGGACATGCCAGTCTTTACTGCGCTGACTGACAAAATGCGCTGGCATCAGGCGCGTCAAGGCCTGTTGGCGGAAAACGTCGCCAATGCCGAAACGCCCGGCTATCGGGGACGGGACCTGAAGCAGTTCGATTTCGCCGAAGAGGTGGGCTCTTTCTCGTCCGCGACGGTGACGACGACGGCAACGCAGCCGATGCACTTTTCCGTGACCAATGGCGGCGAGGGCGTTCCGGGTGGCCAGCCGATGGCCAATTTCGAGATTACGCCGGAAGGCAATGGCGTGTCGCTCGAAGACGAGATGATGAAGGTGTCCACCAACCTGATGGACTACCAGGCGGCAACGACGCTGTACCAGAAATCGATCAAGATCCTGCGTACGGCAATGGGCCGGCAGGCCTAGGAGTTTAGAGCATGGCTGATTTCAATGCTTCCCTGCGGATCGCGGCCACCGGCCTGCACGCGCAGACCGCGCGGATGCGGGTGATCGCAGAAAACCTGGCCAATGCGGACTCGGCCGGCAAGGCGCCGGGCGATGAGCCCTATCGGCGGCGGGTGCCCACCTTCGATACCAAATTCGATGCCGATGTGGGCGGCAAGATCGTCGAGGTCGGCAAGCTGGCCTACGACATGAGCGATTTCCAGAGCCGTTACGAGCCGGGTCATCCGGCCGCCGACGCCAAAGGATACGTGCAATATCCAAATGTGTCCCCGTTGATCGAGGCCATGGATATGCGCGAGGCACAACGAACCTATGAAGCAAATCTCAACGTAGTGACCGTGACTCGGCAGATGCTGGGCCGGACGCTCGACATTCTGCGTGGCTAAGGGGCCCTATCATGACGACCACTCCTCTGAATGCCGCTACCGCGGCCTATACCAATGCCTCCAAACTCATATCCCAGGTTTCCCAGGCATCCAGCCCGGGAAGCGATCTGCTGGCACAACATGCGCTGCAGCCGGACTTCGCCAAAATGCTCTCGCAGGCGGTTCAGGGCGTTGTCGATACCGGCAAAACCTCGGACGCCATGGCCATGAACATGGTCAATGGCAAAGCCGACGTGGTCGATATGGTGACGGCGCTGTCGCAGACCGAAATCGCCATCGAGAGCATGGTGACCGTGCGCGACCGCGTGATCTCGGCTTACGAAGAAATCATGCGGATGCCGATCTAACCTGCCATCGCGATGCCGGCTGGTGAACACGACCGGGTTATCGAAGCGCAAAATTGGATTCTGGCTTTCGCCAGAGTGCTACCGCGGGAGTAGAGTGGGGCGACGATTCGCCGATGAGATATCATAGGAAGCCACGATGAACGGTGCTGAGGTTCTCGATATCGCCACCGACGGTATCTGGACGCTGATTATCGTGTCTGCGCCGATGATGGTCGTCGGATTGCTGGTGGGTGTGGTGATCTCGCTGTTCCAGGCGTTGACGCAAATCCAGGAACAGACACTGGTCTTTGTGCCCAAGATCATTGCGATCTTTCTGACCATGCTGGTGACGCTGCCATTTTTGGGCGCCACCATGGGCGGCTACATGAATCGGGTGATCGATATGATCATCGTGGGCGGGTGATCTCTTGACCGTAGGGCTTGAGTGGCTGCCGCAGACGGCTTTTGTTTATGTTTTGTTGTTTGCGCGTATTGGCGCCATTTTGATGCTGATGCCCGCTCTGGGCGAGCAGATGATTCCGGCCCGGATGCGCTTGAGTTTCGCGCTGGCCTTCACGCTGGTGCTTTATCCTCTGCTGTCGGGTGGCATGCCGGCATTGCCGACCGCCACGATGGGGATTTTCGGGCTGGTCTTTCATGAGCTGGCGATCGGGTTGATGCTGGGCGCCATCGTGCGTGTCACGGTGATGGCCACGCAGGTGGCCGGTGCGATCGTGGCATTCCAGTCTGGGTTGAGCGTGGCGCAGGCGGCCGATCCGACGCAAGGCGGCATCCAGGGCGCGGTGTTCGGTAGCTTTCTGTCGTTTGTCGGGGTGGCGCTGATTTTTGCCACCAACCTGCACCATGTGGCGCTGGCGGCGATCTATGACAGCTATATGGTGTTCACCGTCGATAGCCCGCTGATGTTCGACGATGCGGCGCAGTTGATGATCAAGACGGTGTCGCATGCCTTTATCATTGGTGTGCAGATGTCCGCGCCGTTTATCGTGTTCGGGCTGGTGTTCAATCTGGGTGCCGGCATTCTCGCGCGGCTGATGCCGCAGATGCAGGTTTTCTTCGTGCTGATGCCCGCCAATATCATTGGTGGGCTTATTCTTTTCGCGCTGCTGCTGACCATGATGATGGGCTGGTATCTGTCGGCGTTCGAAGAGCACCTGGCGATGTGGAGGGGCTGAGGCATGTCAGACGAAGCCCCCGAACAATCCAGTAAAAGCGAAGACCCCTCCCAGAAAAAGCTGGAGGACGCCCATAAGAAGGGCGATGTGGTCAAAAGCCAGGAGGTGACGACCTGGTTCATGCTGCTGGGCTCGGCGGCGGTGTTCGCAATGTTCATCCCCTCGGCCAGCGCCAATCTGATGAGCACGCTGCGCATCCTGATAGCCAATTCGGACCAGTTCGAAGTGGGGGGCGCAGCGTTAGGCTCATTCCTCAATGGGCTGGCGCTGTCACTGCTGGGTATCGTGCTGCCGCCACTGGCCATCCTGACGGCCTGCGCGGTCGCCTCCAATCTGGTGCAGCACCGGCCCCTGATATCGTTCGAGCCGATCATCCCGAAATTTTCCAAGATTTCGCCTATCGGCGGCTTCAAGCGGCTGTTTTCGGGCGAAGCGCTGGTCAATTTCATCAAGGGCCTGGCCAAGATCGGCATTGTCGGCGCGGTTCTGTTCTTCACGGTCTGGCCGGAACGGGACCGGCTCGACACCATGATGACGACCGATCCGATGGTGATCCTGATGGATTTCCAGGAAATCGGGGTGAAGATTTTTACGGCGGTGCTGGCGGTGGTGACGATCATCGCCATGGCCGATTTCATCTATCAGCGCCAGAAATGGTGGCACCGGCAGATGATGACGGTTCAGGAAACCCGCGAAGAATATAAGCAGATGGAAGGCGATCCCAAGGTTAAGGGCCGCATCCGTCAATTGCGGCAGGAGCGCTCGCGCTCGCGTATGATGGCGGCTGTGCCCAATGCCACCGTGGTCATCACCAACCCGACCCACTTTGCCGTGGCATTGCGCTATGACAAGGCGATGCGAGCGCCCGTGTGCGTGGCCAAGGGCGCAGATGCGGTGGCGCTGCGCATCCGCGCGGTCGCAACCGAGAACGATGTGCCGATCGTGGAAAATCCGCCATTGGCACGGGCGCTGTTCTCCAGCGTCGAGGTCAATGACGTGATCCCCGGCGATCACTTCAAGGCGGTTGCCGAGGTGATCGGCTTCGTGATGCGGCTCAAGAACCGGACCGGCTGGAAGGCGAGCAACAGCGCCTCAAAATAGGTTTTGCAGCGACCCAATTGATGTCTTTATGCCGCCATCGGGTGAGCGCACCATGTTGATAACACGCATGCACCTCCCACGGGGGCAGGCCATTTGCTAGAGCTAGAGACAGCCACTGATTCGGCTTCGGGAGTGCTATATCCATGACATCGGCGCCGCTGGGCGAGGGCAATTATCCGGAGCCGCTGCTGGCATCGTCCCGCAGCAATGCCGGCGTGTGGCGAGTAGCCGCGCTGGGGCTGGTGCTGGTCATCGCGGCGGTGGTGTTTTCGGTGTTCGGCGAGCGGATCCCGGGCGATTGGGTCATCGCCTTTGTGGGGCTATTGGCGGTGGTCGGGGTGTTCTGCCTGTTCGGGCTGGCGGCCGGGCTGTTCCGGTTCGGCAGCACCGAGGAGCGGCGGACGGTGTCGCGCGCCGTGGTCGACAGCTTGCCCTATGGCGCCGTGGTGGCCGACCGGGACGGCAAGATTTCCTATGTGAACAGCCATTATGGCTCATTTGCCGGCGGGGTCAGCAATGGCGTGCCGCTGGGCGTGCCCCGCCTGTTTGCCGGCCAGTCGGAGGCCAGCGAGGCGATCTACCGGCTGTCGCGAGCAGCCAAGGATGGTCGCGGGGCGGTCGAGGATATCCGGCTGGTTGGCGGGCTGGGTGGCTCGCAGGCCGAGAGCAACCGGGCGTTCTGGTATCGCGTGGCGGTGCGGCCCTTGCCCGAGACCGACGATGTGCACAAGCCGCTGGTCATGTGGTCGGTCGAGGATATCACGCGCGACCGCGACAATAATGAGAGCGCGTTCCGCGACCTGCAACGGGCGATCGATTATCTGGATCATTCGCCGGCCGGATTCTTTTCCGCGGACGCACGCGGGGCAATCCAGTATCTCAATTCCACGCTGACCGATTGGTTGGGCTATGATCTGGCCGAGTTCAATTCCGGCCATTTGAGCATGGCCGATATCGTGCGTGGCGACGGGGCGACCCTGTTGATGCGCGGGCGCAGCGACGGGGAAATCCGCACCGAGGTCATCGATATCGACCTGGTGCGGCGCAATGGCACCAGCTTTCCGGTGCGGCTGCTGCATCGCGCGGCGCGCATGGCCGATGGCGAACTGGGCGAAACGCGCACGCTGGTGCTGGACCGGTCGAGCGCGCCCGATACCGAAGAGGAATTGCGCGCCGCCGAAGTGCGGTTCTCGCGGTTTTTCAACGACACGCCTTTTGCCATTGCGACGCTGGACGGGGCAGGCCGGATCATCCGCACCAATGCGCCGTTCGGGCGCATCTTCAAATGGTCGGGCGAGGAGAAGAGCCTGGAATTGCAGCCGCTGGCCGAGCTGATCGGCGAAGGGAGCCGGGAGAAATTTGCCCGCGCGATCGAGGATGCGGCGGCGCATCAGTCCGAAATCGAGCCGGTGGACGCTTTGCTGACCGCCGAGGGCGATCATGCGGTGCGCCTTTACGTATCGGGCTCGGAAATGAGCGCGGGCTCGCCCGAGCAGGTCAATGTCTATGCGCTGGACATGACCGATCAGCGCAAGCTCGAAGCGCAGTTCGCGCAGAGCCAGAAAATGCAGGCTGTCGGTCAGTTGGCGGGCGGCGTGGCACATGATTTCAACAATTTGCTGACCGCCATTATCGGCTTTTCCGACCTATTGCTGCTCAAGCACAAGCCGGGCGATCCCTCGTTCAGCGAACTGATGCAGATCAAGCAGAATGCCAATCGCGCGGCGGGGCTGACGCGACAATTGCTGGCGTTTTCGCGCCGGCAGACGCTACGCCCGCAAGTGCTGGAACTGCCGCTGATCGTCGATGATCTGACGGTGCTGCTTAAGCGCATGATTGGCGAGAAGAACACGCTGCAGGTCGAGCATGGACGCAATATCTGGCCGGTGCGCGCCGACGTGGTGCAACTGGAACAGGTGATCATCAACCTCGTCGTCAATGCGCGCGATGCGATGCCCAATGGCGGCACCATCACGCTGCGGACCGGCAACGTGACCCAGGACGAGGTCGAACGGCTGACCTTCAAGGGCATGACCCCGGCCGATTACGTGCTGATCGAAGTGCAGGATACCGGCACCGGCATGAGTGCGGACATCATCGAGAAAATCTTCGAGCCGTTCTTCACCACCAAGGAGCTGGGCAAGGGCACCGGGCTGGGGTTGTCGACGGTCTATGGCATCGTCAAGCAGACCGAGGGCTTCATCTATCCGGTCTCGGTTGTCGGGATTGGCACGACGTTCAAGATTTATCTGCCGCGCCATATCCAGGTGGAAGCCGAGGCGGTCAAGGCAGCGGTGGCGGCGCCGGTGCGCGACCTGACTGGGCATGAGCGCATTCTGCTGGTCGAAGACGAGGAGAGCGTGCGGGCATTTTCGGCGCGGGCGCTGCGGACCACCGGCTATGAGGTGTTCGAGGCCGATGGCGGCGAAGAGGCGCTGGAAGTGCTCGAAGATCTCGATTTCAAGATCGATCTGATGATCTCCGACGTGGTGATGCCCGAGATGGACGGGCCGACGCTGCTCAAGCATGTGCGCGAGACCATGCCCAATCTCAAGGTCATCTTTGTGTCCGGCTATGCCGAGGAAAGCGTACGGCGCGATATCGAGGACGACCAGAGCGTCGAATTCCTGCCCAAGCCCTATTCGCTCGACCAGATCAATACCAAGGTCAAGGAAGTGCTGCAGAAAATCGGCAAGGGCGACGAAGCGTGAACGTTGCAGGACGCTTCGAGGGACCAGCCGAATTCAACGTTTTGGGCGAAGCGCTGGAGCCCTGCTCGGTCGATCCGCTGACCGGGTTCTTCCGCACCGGCTATTGCGCTGCCGGTCCCGATAGCGCCGCGCGCCATCTGGTGTGCATCGAGGCGACGGCAGAGTTTCTGGAATACTCTGCCTCAGTGGGCAATGATCTGAGTACGGAGCGGCCGGAGTTCTCGTTTCCCGGGCTCGTGGCCGGTGATCGCTGGTGCCTGGTGGCGGAACGCTGGGCGCAGGCTTTCGCCGCCGGCAAGGCGCCGCGGGTGGCCCTGCGCTCGACCAACCAGGCGGTGCTGGGGCTGATCCGGCTTGAAGACCTCAAGGCGCATGCGCTGGATTTGAACTAGCGCATGCGATAGGCGGGGCTCACTGCCTTCAGGCAGTGCCGCCGGGAACTGGCGTGCCGGGCGCCAGCAGGCCCTTGGCGGCCAGCGTGGTCCAGAGTTCGGCGGGAATCTTGATATTCCACCAGTCCAGAATGCCATCCAATTCGGCCGGCGAGCGCGGCCCCGGCAGCACATTGCAGACAGCCGGATGGGTGAGCGGGAATTGCAGGGCGGCGGCGGGCAGGGGGACGTTGAAATCCTTGCAGACCGCTTCGAGCGCGGCGACGCGAGCGACGATCGCCTCGGGCGCCTTGAGGTAATCGAACGTGCTGCCGCCCACCAGGATGCCTGAATTGAACGGGCCGCCAACCACCACCGAGGCATTGCGCTCGACGCAGGTGGAGAGGAACGGATGCAATGCGGTCTGCTCGAGCAGGGTATAGCGGCCGGCTAGCAGAAACACGTCCCAATCGCCGATGCCGAAGGCGTCCATCAGCACTTCCCATTCGTTGACGCCCAGCCCGATCGCCGAGACCACGCCGCCATCGCGCAATTCGCGCAATGCTTTGTAGCCACCGCTTTCCAGCTGCTTCCACAGGGGCTTGTTGGCGTCGGCGCCGTGGGTGGCGGTGCCGATATCGTGGACATAAAGAATATCGACCGCGTCGATGCCCAGGCGCTGAATGCTGTCCTCGAACGAGCGCATGATGCCGTCGTAGGAATAGTCGTAGTGCTGATCGAAAGGCAGTGGCTCAGCCCAGTTATGGGGGTATTTCCGCTGGCCCTTGAAGGTTCGGAGGAGCCGCCCGACCTTGGTGGAGATCACCAGGCCCGTATGATCTTCCCGCAGCACGTCGCCCATCAGGTGCTCGGAGCGGCCCAGGCCATATTGGGGAGCGGTGTCGAAATAATTGATACCGACATCGCGGGCGTGAGCCACGGTGGCGCGGGCCTGATCGGCCGGAACGGCGCCGCCATTGCCGGCAATCGAGGCGCCGCCCAGACCGAGCGTGGTCACTTCAAGGGCGGTTTTTCCGATGCGGCGCTTTTCGAAATTCAGCTTGGTCATGTTGTCCCTCATGCTGGAGGGACAACTGACATGTTAGGGCCCCGGCGTAAAGCGGGAGCCACTTTTTTTGGCTCAGTAAACGTTGCCGACGATGACCGGATGCTCGGCCTCGATGCGGATCGGATTGCGTAACGCGGCGCCGAACTGGGCTTCCTCGATCTCGAAGACGTCATTGGGTTGGGTGACCACGCCATCGGCGAAGCTGAGGGTCGCGGTGCCGAACATATGGACGTGGATATCGCCCGGATTGCGGAACAGCTCGTATTTGAAGTGGTGATATTCCAGGTTGGCGATGGTGTGGCTCATATTGTCCTCGCCGCTGAGGAACGGCTTTTCCCAGATCACCTGGCCATCGCGCCTGATGCGCGACATGCCCTCGATATGGGCTGGCAGGTCGCCGACGCGCAATTCGGGGCCGAAGGCGCAGGCGCGCAACTTGGAATGGGCGAGGTAGAGATAATTGACCCGCTCGGTGACGTGGTCGGAAAATTCATTGGCCAGGGCAAAACCGAGACGGCGCGGCTGGCCATTCTGGTCGATGACGTAGATGCCGGCGATTTCCGGCTCCTCGCCGGCGTCGAGCGCGAAGGAGGGCGAGGGGATCGGATGGCCTGGATTGACCACGGTATAGCCGTTGCCCTTGTAGAACCATTCCGGCTGCACGCCCTTGCCGCCATCGGTCGGCTTGCCGTTTTCCAGGCCCATCTGGAACATTTTCATCGAGTTGGTCAGTTCGCCGGCCGGCTTGTTGGAATTGTGCATGGCGTCGCGCGTCGAGGCCGAGCCGAGGTGGGTCAGGCCGGTGCCGGTGACATAGAGATGGGCCGGATCGGGGTGATCGACGGGCGCCAGCATACGGCCTTCGGCCAGGATGGCGGCTTTGTCGATGGTGGCGCCAAGGCCTTTTTCGGCGATCAGCGCGCCGATGCCGATATTGCGGGCCAGCGCGGCGATGGCCAGATCGTAGACACTGGTGGCTTCATTGACCTGGCGGGTGATGGCGCCATCGATGTGGCCGACGGCCCGCTCGCCATTGAGGTCAAAAAACTGGATGAGGTTCAAGGCGTGGCTCCTGCCGGCTGGCCCGGTTCGGGCTGGTTGGCGGGCATAAAACGCAACATGTCAGTTGCGGGCAAGCGGAAAATGGTGCGCGGCGCATCTCGCGATCGGGTTTCTGATGTACGATCCTCAAGCTCAGGATCGGATGGCAAAAATTTCCCATTGACAGTGCGGAAACAAAATGAGAACAAATAGGGCACATTCAATGCACGACTGCTTACGGCGCCAGCGCGTTGCCAGGCCCTCAAGAGCGTGAAATAAGGAGAGAATCATGGCTAGCTCGCCGCTTCGCGTTGTTGAAGGTGGATCGATGGATAAGGATAAAGCGCTCGCGGCTGCTCTCAGCCAGATCGAGCGTAATTTCGGCAAGGGCTCGATCATGCGCCTTGGCGAAAACGCCTCGATCGAGGTGGAATCGATCTCTACGGGTTCGCTTGGGCCTCGATATCGCACTGGGGATTGGCGGGCTGCCGAAAGGCCGCATCGTCGAGATTTTCGGGCCGGAAAGCTCGGGCAAGACCACGCTGGCGCTGCATGTGATCGCCGAGGCGCAGAAGGCCGGCGGTATCTGCGCCTTTGTCGATGCCGAGCATGCGCTGGACCCGGTTTATGCCCGCAAGCTGGGCGTCAATATCGATGACCTGCTGATTTCGCAGCCCGATGCCGGTGAGCAGGCGCTGGAAATCACCGATACGCTGGTTCGATCCGGCGCTATCGACGTGCTGGTGATCGATTCGGTGGCGGCGCTGACGCCGCGGGCCGAACTCGAAGGCGAAATGGGCGATGCGCTGCCGGGCCTGCAGGCGCGGCTGATGAGCCAGGCGATGCGCAAGCTGACCGGCTCGATCTCCAAGTCCAAGTGCCTGGTCATCTTCATCAACCAAATCCGCATGAAGATCGGCGTGATGTATGGTTCGCCCGAAACCACGACCGGCGGCAATGCGCTCAAGTTCTACGCTTCGGTGCGCCTGGATATCCGCCGTATCGGCGCGATCAAGGATCGCGAAGAAATCGTCGGCAACCAGACCCGCGTCAAAGTGGTCAAGAACAAGCTCGCCCCGCCGTTCCGCCAGGTCGAATTCGACATCATGTATGGCGAAGGCATTTCCAAGACCGGCGAATTGCTCGACCTCGGGGTCAAGAGCGGGATCGTCGAGAAGGCCGGCGCCTGGTTCTCCTATGACAGCCAGCGCCTGGGGCAGGGCCGCGAGAATTCGCGCCAGTTCCTCAAGGACAATCCGGCGATTGCCGCCACTATCGAGCAGGGCGTGCGCGAAAGCTCGGGCCTGTTGGGTGAAGTGTTGCTGGCCGTTGCCGCCGACGAGGATGGGGCGGACGACGCCGAATAAGATTTTTCCCATGCAGGGATTGGAGGGGTGGTGCGAAAGCGCTGCCCCTTTTTGTGTTTGGGCGGCAGCATTTTCACGGAACGGCGCTTTTCTGGGCCGATTGCGGCGCGATTGGGGCGCCAATGCTGGACAGGAAAGCCAAGCCCGCGATAGAAAGCCCTACCTTCTTCGGCGCCGCCTGCCGCGCCATTCCCGCGATGAAAGTGTCTGATGACGAGCGTAAACGAGATCCGGTCGAGTTTTGTCGATTACTTTGCCCGCAACGGGCATGAGCCGGTGGCCTCGAGCCCACTGGTGCCGCGCAACGATCCGACCTTGATGTTCACCAATGCGGGCATGGTGCAGTTCAAGAACGTGTTCACCGGCCTGGAAAAGCGCCCCTATTCGACGGCGACGACTTCGCAGAAATGCGTGCGCGCCGGCGGCAAGCACAATGACCTGGACAATGTGGGGTTCACCGCGCGCCACCATACGTTCTTCGAGATGCTCGGCAATTTCTCGTTCGGCGATTATTTCAAGGAACATGCGATCGAACTGGCCTGGGGCCTGCTGACCAAGGAATGGGGTCTTGCCAAGGACCGGCTCACCGTCACCATCTATCAGGACGACGATGAAGCCCATGCACTGTGGAAGAAAGTTGCGGGCCTGACCGATGACCGCATCGTGCGGCTCGGCGCCAAGTCCAATTTCTGGCAGATGGGCGATACCGGCCCCTGCGGCCCGTGCTCGGAAATCTTCTTCGACCATGGCGATAAGGTCTGGGGCGGCCCGCCGGGTTCGGCCGACGAAGATGGCGACCGCTTCATCGAAGTCTGGAACCTGGTGTTCATGCAGTTCGAGCAGGAGGCCGATGGCAACCGCATCGGCACTGCCACGCCCCTCGATCGATACCGGCATGGGGCTGGAGCGCATCGCGGCGGTGATGCAGGGCGTGCATGACAATTACGATATCGACCTGTTCAAGGCGCTGATCGGCTCGGCCGCTGCGGTGACCGGCGTCGATATGCATGGCGAGGGTAATCGCAGCCTGCGCGTCATCGCCGATCATCTGCGCTCGATGTCGTTCCTGATCGCCGAGGGCGTGCTGCCCTCCAATGAAGGCCGCGGCTATGTGCTGCGCCGCATCATGCGCCGCGCCATGCGCCACGCGACGCTGCTCGGCACCGAAGAGCCGGCAATCTACAAGTTGGTGCCGACGCTGGTGCGCGAGATGGGCCAGGCCTATCCCGAACTGGTGCGTGGCGAAGCCATGATCGCCGAGACGATCAAGCTGGAGGAAGGGCGTTTCCTCAAGACGCTCGGTCGCGGCTTGCAGATTCTGGCCGACGAAACCAAGAGCTTTGGCGAGGGCGATACGCTGGGTGGCGACACCGCGTTCAAGCTCTACGACACCTATGGTTTCCCGCTCGATCTGACGCAGGATGCCTTGCGCACGCGCGGCATTGCCGTGGACCAGGCCGGTTTCGACGCCGCCATGGCGCGGCAGAAGGCCGAGGCGCGCAAGAGCTGGTCGGGTTCGGGCGAGGCGGCGACCGGCGCCGTCTGGTACGGGCTGGCCGATAGCCTGGGGCCGACCGAATTCCTTGGCTACGAGACCGAGATCGCCGAAGGCGAAATCACCGCACTGGTCAAGGACGGTGCGCTGGTCGATGCGCTGGCGACGGGCGAGGAAGGCTTCGTCATCGTCAACCAGACGCCGTTCTATGGCGAAAGCGGCGGGCAGGTCGGCGATAGCGGCATCATCAAGGGTGATGGTGTGGCGGCCGATGTGCTGGAAACGCAGAAGCATCATGGCGTCTTCGCGCATCGGGTCAAGGTGACGGAAGGCAGCCTGAAGAAAGGCCAGCCGCTGGAATTGCTGGTCGATCATGCTCGCCGTTCGGCAATTCGCGCCAATCACTCGGCGACGCATCTGCTGCATGAGGCGCTGCGGATCGTGCTGGGCGATCACGTGGCGCAGAAGGGCTCGATGGTGTCGCCGGATCGCCTGCGCTTCGACTTCGTCCACACCAAGCCGGTCACCCCGCAGGAAATGGCCGAGGTCGAGGACATCGCCAATGCCATCGTGTTGCAGAACACCACGGTGGAAACCCGCCTGATGGGCGTGGAAGAAGCCAAGGATTCGGGCGCGCGGGCGCTGTTTGGCGAAAAATATGGTGATGAAGTGCGTGTGGTCGCCATGGGCGAGCCGACTGGCAACGGTCTCGGCTGGTCGGTGGAACTGTGCGGCGGCACGCATGTGCGGCGTACCGGCGATATCGGGCTGATCTCGATTGTGGCGGAAAGCGCCGTCGGCGCCGGCGTGCGCCGGATCGAGGCATTGACCGGCAAGGCGGCGCGCCATCGCGGCAATACGAATGTGGCGATCGTGGAATCCGCGGCATCCTTGCTGCGCACGCAGAGCCATGAAGTGCTGGAGCGCATCGCGGCGCTGCAGGACCAGCTCAAGCGCGCCGATCGGGCGCTGAGCGATGCCAAGCAGAAACTGGCGATGGGCGGTGGCGCGGACAGTCCGGCGGCTGAAACCGAGATCATCAATGGCGTCAACTTTGTTGGCCGCATTGTCGATGGCCTGCAGCCCAAGGATTTGCGCGGCCTGGTCGACCAGACCAAGAAGCAGGTCGGCTCGGGCGTGATCGTGGTGATCGGCATTACCGAGGACGGCAAGGCCGGGTTGGCGGTCGGCGTTACCGAGGATCTGGTCGGCAAGGTTTCGGCAGTGGACCTGGTGCGGGCGGGCTCGGCCGCGCTGGGCGGGCAGGGCGGTGGCGGGCGTCCCGACATGGCTCAGGCCGGTGGGCCGGACGGAGCCAAGGCCAACGAGGCGATGGCCGCAATTCGGGCCGCGCTCTAACTCAGTTCAATACTTTATTGAAGCCCGCATCCTCACCGGTGCGGGCTTTGTCGTTCTACAGCATCTTCCCAGATATAATATCCGAGAAGATGCCGTAGTTCCTTGTTTGCGCATCGGTATTTCCGAAAACCGGTAGCCACTTTTCGGACCGATGCTCTAGAGCCCGCTGCGGTAGAAGAACACGCGGGGCTTCCAGCGGATTTTGGTCTTTTCGGTGAGAACGTTCATCAGGCCGGCGCCAAGCACGACGAAGAGGCCGATTATGGCCAGCGCGTCGGGATATTCGTGATAGAAGGCGGCGCCCAGGATGATGCCCCAGACCAGCTGACTATATTGTACCGGCGCGATCACATTGGCGGGGGTGGATTTTGTCGCCGCGATGATCAGCAGGCTACCGCAGCCACCAAACGCGCCGCAGAGCGCCAGGATGCCGAATTGCCCCCAACTGGGCCAGACGAAGCTGGGCAGCATCATAATGCCATTGAAGATGACCGAATAAACCACGAGGACGCCGACCAGGGTGACGCGCTTTTCGGTGGGCGCGATATGGCGCAGGATGACGGTGGTGATGGCCCCCACAATGGTGCTGGCGAAGGCAGCGAGGTGGCCCAGGCCCAGTTCGCGGAACCCCGGGCGAACCACCAGCAATACCCCGGCGAACCCGATCAGCAGCAGAATCCAGCGCAGCGGTGTCACCTGTTCCTTGAGGAGCAGCACCGATAACAAGGTGACGAAAATCGGCGTGGCGAAAGCGATGGCATAGGTTTCGGCGAAATGGATGTGGGTGAAGGCATACATGACAAGGGCAGTGCCGCAGATCGCCGTCAGGCAGCGCAATTGCACCAGCCAGGGGTGCTGCATCTTGAACATTTCGCGCCAGCGCTCGTGGCGGTTGGTCAGCACGAGCGGAATGATCGAAAAACTGGTGGTGAAAAAGGCGATTTCGAAGACGGTAAAGCCGGGTCCGATCGCCTTGATCAGCGCGTCGCCCATGGAAAAACTGGCATAGCTTACCAAAGCAAGGATGACGCCGATCGGCATCGAATAGTCCAGAAAATAGGGTTTCGGGCGAGGATTAACGCTACCATACAAGGGAGCAGCGACGGCGTCGAGAACCAAAGCTGGGGCCGGCGCTAGATTTCCGGTCCTTGAACTTCGGCGATATCGGTTGGCGATGTTCCCCCGCGGGCACGGTACTCGGCATAGCGGCCGGCAATGCGGGCGCGGGCGCCATCGAGCAGCACATTGACCAGGCCCGACAGGGTGACGACCGCCATGCCGGCATAGGCCAGTGCGTCGGGATGCTCCTGGTAGAAGAACGAGCCGAGGCCGATGGCCCAGAGAATCTGGATATATTGGATCGGCGCCACCTGGTTGGCGGGGGCGTTGCGGGTGGCAGCGATCAGCAGGATATGGCCCATGCCGACAAAGCTGCCGCTGAGCGCCAGCAAGGCGAACTGGGGCAGCGTCGGCATAACGAAGCTGGGGACCATCAGCACGCCAGTGGCGACAATGAGATAGAGCGCGGGCAGGGCGATGAGGCTTACGCGCTTTTCTTTGCCGGCGACGATACGCAGGACCGTGGTGGTGATTGCGCCGAATACGGCGCAGGCCAGGGCTGCCAGATGGCCCATTTCAAGCTCGCGGAAACCGGGGCGAACCACCAGCATGACACCGCAAAAGCCGATGAGCAGCATGGCCCAGCGGGTGCCGCCCACGGTCTCCTTGAGCAGGATCACCGAGAACACCGTGATGAACAGCGGCATCATGAAAACCAATGAATAGGTTTCCGCGAACGGGATATGAACGAAGGCGTAGGTGATCAAAAGGGACGACATGACGCCACTGAACGAGCGCAAATGCACCAAAGCCGGGCGGGTAAGGTGGAAAGCGTCGCGCCAGCGTTCGGTCTTGGGCTTGGCGAACAAGGCCGGCAGCAGGGAGAAGAGGGCGACGAAGAAGCCGATTTCAAACACGCTGAGTGTCGTGCCGAAGCCTTTGATGATGGCGTCGCCGCCCGAATAGATCGAGTAGGCGCCGATCGCGAACAGGACCCCGAGGGGCATGGCAACACCAATGGCTGGAACGGCAAGGGAATTTCAGCCTATTGGGCGCCGCAGCCGCCGTCGACTGGAAAGCTGAGCCCCCAGAGTTGAGTCCCCAAGAATTGACGTATTTGATCGCGACGCCTGTCAAATATCAAGCGGTGTGTCGACGTTCGGCCAAGTTGTGAATTGCGGGTTGTACTGTAGTCTTTGATAGATAAGGGGCTAGAGGAGGATGTCGCTCATGGGGTTATTTCGTAAAATTCTCGCCGGCGCGGTTGCCGTCCTGGGACTGGCCATGCCAGCGCTAGCTGCCGAAAGGGCGATCATCGTGCTCGATGCCTCCGGCTCGATGTGGGCGCAGATCGACGGCAAGGCGCGCATCACCATTGCGCGCGAAACGCTGGATTCGGTGCTGTCCACGCTGCCGCCCGATCTGGAACTCGGCCTGATGGCCTATGGCCATCGTGAGAAGGGCAATTGCGGCGATATCGAAATGCTGGTCGAGCCGGCAGCGGGGACTGCCGATGCGATCAAGGCGGCGGTGGAGGATATCAATCCCAAGGGGATGACGCCGCTATCGGATGCGGTGCGGCTGGCGGCGGAAGATCTGCGTTTTGCCGAGGAGAAGGCCACGGTGATCCTGATCACCGACGGGCTGGAAACCTGCGAAGTCGATCCGTGCGCGCTGGGCGATGAGTTGGAGCAGCAGGGGGTGGATTTTACCGTGCATGTGCTGGGGTTCGGCCTGTCCGATGAGGAAGGGGAGCAGGTTGCCTGCCTGGCGGAGAACACCGGCGGAAAATATCTGTCGGCGCAGGATGGCGCTTCGCTGGTCGACGCATTGAGCAGCACTGTGGCCGAGGTGGCGCAGGCCGCGCCGGAGCCGGTGAGCGAGCCCGAACCGGTGGTTGGCGAATACAATCTCAACCCCAGCGCATCGCTGGCCGAAGGCGGGCCCGATATCGTCGATGACGCGGCCGATCTGGTTTGGACTTGGTACAAAGTGGCGGCCGATGGCACCCAGGGCGATTATGTCGGTATGGATTATTACTCGACATTCAAGGGCACGCTGCAGCCCGGCGACTACATCATGACCGCGACCATGGACTATGCGATCGCCAGCCAGCAGGTGACGATCGAGGCTGGGACGGTGGCCGCGCCGCATTTCGTGCTCGATGGGGCGGTATTGAAGGTGCATCCGCGCCCGAGCGAAGGGGCTGAGGTGGATAGCGATGCGACAGTCAACATCGTGTGGCCCAAGGACCAGACGACGCTTTATGGCGATATCGATATCGTCGTGCCGGCTGGCGAGGTTACGCTCAATGTGAGCATCGGGGCGGCCACGGTGGTGGATAGCTTTGCCGCTGTGGCCGGCGAGACCGTGGACAAGGATATCGTGGTCGGCTCCGGTATCGCCCGGTTCCAGACGGAATATGTGGAAGGCCAGCCGGTCGAAGACGATATCTATCTCGAAGTGCTGGAGGCCAAAGCGGCGCTGGACGGAACGCGCAAGTCCGTGACGTATGGCTATGGCGGCGAGCAGAGCTTCGATCTGGCGCCGGGCGACTATGTGGTGGTTTACGATCTGGACGGTACCAAGGGCGAAATCCCGTTCAGCGTCAAAACGGCCGAGCGGACCGATGTGACGATCATGCTCGATGCGGGCGTGCTGGCGGTGACGACGCCGTCTGACAATTATGTGGAATTGCTCAGCGCCACCAAGGACATCAAGGGCAATCGCGAAAGTTTCGACTACGGCTATGGTCCCGCCTTCGAGACGACGCTGAAGGCCGGCGATTATGTAATTCTCAGCCGCGACGATGCGGGTGCGGATTTTGAGACGCCGATAACAATCTCGGCGGGGCAGCGCAACGAGATCACGCTGCGGGCCGGCAAGAAGAAGTAAGGCTCGCCTTCACGCAAACAAAAAGGGCGGCGCACTGCGCCGCCCCGGAAGCCGAAGCCGAGAGGCTTACGCCATGGCCTTTTGCAGGTTCTGGTCGATGGCGTCGAGGAAGCCGATGGTGGAGAGCCAGGGCTGATCGGGACCGACGAGCAGGGACAGATCCTTGGTCATCTTGCCTTCCTCGATCGTGTCGACGGTGACCTTTTCCAGCGTCAGCGCGAACGTCTTGAGCGCTTCGTTGTCGTCGAGCTTGGCGCGGTGGGCGAGGCCTCGCGTCCAGGCGAAGATCGACGCGGTCGAATTGGTCGAGGTTTCCTTGCCGGCCTGGTGCTGGCGATAGTGACGGGTCACGGTGCCGTGGGCGGCTTCGGCCTCGACGATCTTGCCATCGGGAGTGGCGAGGACCGAGGTCATCAGGCCGAGCGAGCCGAAACCCTGTGCCACGATATCGGACTGCACGTCGCCGTCATAGTTCTTGCAGGCCCAGACATAGCCACCGCTCCACTTGAGGGCGGAAGCGACCATGTCGTCGATCAGGCGATGCTCGTACCAGATCTTCTTGGCTTCGTACTTTTCCTTGAACTCGGCCTCGTAGATCTCCTGGAAGATGTCCTTGAAGCGACCGTCATAGGTCTTGAGGATGGTGTTCTTGGTCGAGAGGTAGCACGGCACGCCGCGATCGAGTGCGTAGTTGAAGGACGAATAGGCGAAATCGCGGATCGAATCGTCGAGGTTGTACATCGCCATGGCGATGCCGGCGCCGGGGGCCTGGAACACTTCGTGCTCGATGACCTTGCCGTCTTCGCCGGTGAACTTGATGGTCAGCGTGCCCTTGCCGGGGAAGGTGAAATCGGTGGCGCGATACTGATCGCCGAAGGCGTGACGGCCGATGATGATCGGCTGGGTCCAGCCGGGCACCAGGCGCGGCACGTTCTTGCAGATGATCGGCTCGCGGAAGATGACGCCGCCCAGGATGTTGCGGATGGTGCCGTTGGGCGACTTCCACATCTTCTTGAGCTTGAATTCCTCGACGCGCTGCTCATCGGGGGTGATGGTGGCGCATTTGATGCCGACGCCGTATTTCTTGATGGCATTGGCGCTGTCGATGGTGATCTGGTCGTTGGTGGCGTCGCGGTTTTCCACCGACAGATCGTAATATTCGATGGGCAGGTCGAGATAAGGATGGATGAGCTTGTCCTTGATCGCCTGCCAGATGATCCGGGTCATCTCGTCGCCGTCGATATCGACAACCGGGTTGGCGACTTTGATTTTGCTCATTCAATAGCTCCCTGAAATCCTGCTTTTGGCCCGTCGGCCAGCGTCGCGCCCGTATAGCATCGCTGTGGGAAAGCGCAAAGGCCCGCTCGGCATGGGGGCTTGCCAACTTGATGTTGCCTTAAGCCTGCCCTACATGGCGGGTCATCTGTTCGCAAGAACACCAGATATAGGAGATTTGATGCTTATCCCCGACAAGGCCGATCCGATCGTCGTGACCGGCATGGGCGTGGTTTCCCCGTTAGGCGTGGGGGTAAGGATAAACTGGCAGCGGCTGATCGCAGGGCAGAGCGGCATCGTTCACAACGACCGCTTCGACACCACCGATTTCACTGCCCGCATCGCCGGGCTGGTCCCGGCCAAGGACAAGGATCCCGAGGGATTCGATCCGCTGGTGGCGGTCGATGCCAAGGACATCAAGAAGATGGACCTGTTCATCCAATATGGACTGGTCGCGGCGGCAGAAGCGATCGCCCAATCGGGCTGGGCGCCGCAGACTGATGAGGATCGCGGGGCTACGGCCACGATCATCGGCTCGGGTGTCGGCGGCTCGCCGGTGATGGCCAAGGCGGCGCAGCTGATTGCCGAGCGCGGACCGCGGCGGCTGTCGCCGTTCACGGTGCCCTCGTTCCTCGCCAATCTGGCGGCGGGCTGGATTTCGATCAAATACGGCTTCAAGGGCCCGCTGGGCGCGCCGGTGACGGCGTGCGCCGCCTCGGCACAGGCCATCGGCGATGGCATGCGCCTGATCATGACCGGCGAGGCTGACGTGGCTATCGTCGGTGGTGCCGAAGGCTCGGTCGATCCGATCTCCATCGGCGGCTTCGGCGCGTCGCGCGCGCTATCGACCGCGTTCAACGACGATCCGACCAAGGCTTCGCGGCCGTTCGATTCCAAGCGCGACGGCTTCGTGCTGTCGGAAGGCGCGGCGATCCTCGTGATCGAAAAGCTCAGCCATGCCAAGGCGCGCGGCGCGACGCCGCTGGCGGTGCTGTCGGGCTATGGCACGTCCGCCGATGCCTATCACCTGACCTCGGGTTCGCCCGATGGCGCGGGAGCGATCACGGCGATGCGCAATGCGCTCAAGATGAGCCAGCTGACCCCAGCCGATATCGATTACGTCAATGCGCATAGCACTTCGACTGAAGTGGGCGACGCGGCGGAAATCGCGGGGATCGGCACGGTGTTTGCCGGGCGCGGCAAGGATCTGGCAGTCAGCGCCACCAAATCGGCGACTGGGCATTTGCTCGGCGCGGCCGGTGCCTTGGCGGCGATCATCGCTGTCGAAGCGATCCGCAACGGTACGGTGCCGGCAACGCTCAATCTGGATGAGCCCGACGAGGCGGCCGACCGGTTCGACCTGGTGCCAAATGTGGCCAAGGCCAAGGATTTGCGCCATGTGCTGGTCAATGCCTTCGGCTTCGGCGGCGTCAATGCAGCCCTGGTGTTCAGCCGCGCCTAGGACCAATCGCCCTTCGGCTGATGCTGGCCTGCAAATGGCTCAGCCTGAGCTGAATTTTGATCGGTCCTAATACATTAGGCGGCCCTTGCAATTGCGCGGCGCACTGGCAAAAGTGCGTCGCGACTAGAGCCTTCGGCGCTTTGATCGAATCAAAGCGCCGAAGGCTCTAGTTTCCTGTTGCCGCAAGCTTGTTGGCGAAAAGCCGGTTCCCACCTTTTCGCCGCTTGCTCTAGAGGGGACCGCATGGCGCTTTACCCGGACTATCCGGTGCTGACGGAACGGCTGCGGCTGCGACCGTTCATGCGCGGCGATGTCGAGGCGGTGTTCGATTATCGCCGCCGCGAGGAGGTTGCGCATTATCTGTTCGACGTGGCGCTCAGCCGCGAGGAATGCGCGATGGCGGTGCAGCAGCGCATCGGGCAGGTGGCGCTGGAAACCACCGACGACAAGATCATCCTGGCGGTTGACGAGGTGACCACGGGTGAACTGGTCGGCGAGGTCTCGCTGATCTGGCGCAGCGTCGAGGCGCGGCAATGCGAACTCGGCTGGATTTTCAGTCCCGACCATCAAGGCAAGGGTTTTGCCACCGAGGCGGCGGGGGCCTTGCTCGACCTGGCGTTCGGTCCGGGCGACATGCACCGGGCCATGGCGCGCTGCGATGCGCGCAATCTGGCATCGTCACGGCTGATGGAACGGCTGGGCATGCGCCGGGAGGCCCATTTCCGCGAGCACAGTATCGTGAAGGGCGAATGGGATGAGGAGTTCATCTACGCCATCCTGCGCCGGGAATGGCTGGGGCGCTCTGGGGCGTAGTTTTCGGAATCGATTTCACCATCCGCGATTAGCAAGTTATTCCCAGCGATAGCAGGAACTTCCGCCGTCGAGGCCGCGTTGTCGGCTTGGGCTTACGACGATATGCGGGAGGATCGTACTACCATGGCAATTTCAACCTTACCGGTTCAGACGGACCGTTTGACCCTGCGCACGTTCGAGCGTGGCGATATCGATGGCGTCGCGGCCTATCACGCGCTTGCCGACGGTGCAACGTTATGTGTTCAGCCGAACGCGCGACGCTTCGGAGGTGGCGGCGGTACTCAATGTCATGCGGGGGCATGTCAGCCTGCAACGGCCGGGCGATACGCTGACGCTGGCCATGGTGCGCCGGGGCGACAGGCAGATCATCGGGCATGTGTCGCTGCATTGGTCCGATGCAACGGCGGGGCAGGGTGAAATCGGCTTCGTGATCAACCCAAGTTATTCGGGGCAAGGCTATGCCAATGAGGCAATTTCGGCGCTGCTGGATTTAGCGTTCGATCACTATCACATCCATCGTGTTTTCACCCGCTGCGACGGCCGCAACCATCATTCGATCAAGCTGCTGCAGCAGATGGGCATGCGGCTGGAAGCCCATTATCGCGAGCACGCGCTGTTCCAGGGCGAATGGGACGAGGAACTGCATTTCGCCATTCTGGATCGGGAATGGCAGCGGTCGAGCAAGGTGAAGGACCTGCCGCCACGGCACCGGGTGGCGTGAGGGGAAGAACCCCTCACTCTGCTCGCTCCGCTGAACGCGTCGCAAGCTGTCCTTGTTCGGCTCAAGCCGCTCCACTGGAGCGTCTTGTGGCTTCGCCACCGCCTCCAAGTCCCGCAAGGGGAGAGGGGTGTCGACTGGGAGTTTTCGGCTCTGTCCCCTTCTCCCCTTGCGGGAGAAGATGCCCGAAGGGCGGATGAGGGGTGGTTTGCATCCCACCCGCTAAATCGGCTATGTGCCCCCAACGGCAGGAACAGGGCGACATGGCCGGCACAGATTCATCGATCAAGATAACGCTTGCGCCCGGACCGGCGGTCATTTTGTGCGAGCCGCAACTGGGTGAGAATATCGGCACTGCGGCGCGGGCCATGGCCAATTTCGGGCTGTGGGATTTGCGGCTGGTGCGGCCGCGCGATGGCTGGCCCAATGAAAAAGCGATCAATGCTGCCTCTCGCGCCGATCATGTGCTGGAGCGGGTGCGGGTGTTCGAGACGCTGGAAGAAGCGATCGGCGACCTGACGCTGGTTTATGCCACCACGGCACGCTCACGCGATTTGCAGAAAACCGTGCTTGGGCCCGATGAGGCCGCTACCAACCTGGCAGCCCATATCGGAGGCGGCCACGGCGCGGGGCTGCTGTTCGGGCGGGAACGCTGGGGCCTGCTGAACGAGGAAGTGGCGCTGGCCGATGCCATCGTGACGCTGCCGGTGGAGCCGGCATTTGCCTCGCTCAATATCGCCCAGGCGGTGTTG
Source organism: uncultured Alphaproteobacteria bacterium (assembly GCA_963717095.1). GTDB lineage: Bacteria > Pseudomonadota > Alphaproteobacteria > Rhizobiales > Devosiaceae > Devosia. Next base: position 86,331 of record CAVQVF010000003.1, on the reverse strand, counting down.
CTGATGGCCTATGAGTGGCGGCGGCATAGCGCGGCGGGGACCGTGCTGCCTTTCGGCGATACGATGGCCGAGACGGCGCCGCGCGAGGAGCTTGTGGGGCTGTTCGGGCATCTGGAGGACACGCTGGACCGGTCGGGATTTTTCACCGCGCCGGACAAGCGGCCGACGGTGATCAACAATCTGCGCACCATGCTGGCGCGGGGGCAGTTCACCAGCCAGGAAATTCGCACGCTGCGCGGGGTGATCTCCTCGATCGAGCGCAAGCATGAGCGCCCGAACCCGAATCGGCAGAAGCCGCAAAGCGACAAAAGCTAAGAATCGGCAGCGCAGGGCGGATTTGCCCGGTTCCGCCTTTGACTGCGACAATGTGCCGTGTCATGGGCTTTGCCATGAGCACGCCCGCCCCCAAAGACAAGAGCAGACAAGCTTTTTCCTATATCGGTTTCCGGTTTTTCTGGCTGACGACGCTGAGCGTGAGCTTTGCGGTGCAGATCATGTCGGTATCGATCGCCTGGCAGATCTACGATGTCACCGGCAGCGCCTTCCTGCTGGGGCTGGTAGGGCTATCGCTGTTCCTGCCGGCGCTGATTTTGCTGCTGCTGACGGGGCTGGCAGCTGATCGCTTCAACCGCCGCATGATCATGGCAATCTGCCTGTGCGTCGAATTGGCCTGCGCAGTGGGTTTCCTGCTGTTCGTCAACGCCAAGGCGCATGAAGTCTGGCCGATTTTCGCCATTCTGGTGGCTTTGGGCACGGCGCGCGCGTTCTGGAACCCGGCTGCCGGCTCGCTGGCGCCCAATCTGGTGCCGCCCGAGGCGCTGGCCAATGCAATCACCGTCAATGCCTCGGCCTGGCAATTCGCTTCGATCATGGGCCCGGCGGCGGGCGGGCTGCTGTATGGCATCGCGCCCACGGTGGCATTCGGGACCGCCGGGGCGCTGCTGGCCATCGCTGTCTGCTGCGTGCTGCTGATTCCCAAGCCGGCGCAGCGCGAGTCGCATCAGGCGACCAGTATCGAAACCATGCTGGCGGGGTTCCGCTATATTTTCTCCAACAAGGTGGTGCTGGGCGCTATCTCGCTCGACATGTTCGCCGTGCTGATGGGCGGCGCGGTGGCGCTGCTGCCGATCTATGCCAAGGATATCCTGCATGCCGGGCCGCAGGAGCTGGGGCTGTTGCGGGCGGGCCCGGGAATCGGCGCCATCGTCATGGCGCTGTTGCTGACGCGGTTCCCGATCCGCGATCATGCGGGCAAGGTGCTGTTCCTGTTCGTCGGATTGTTCGGCGCCTTCACGGTGCTGTTCGGATTTTCGACGACGGTGTGGGTATCGATTCCGGCGCTGGTGCTGGTGGGCGCGTGCGACATGGTGAGCGTCACCATCCGCGAGACCATCATGCAGCTGTGGACGCCTGAAGAGGTGCGCGGGCGGGTCAATGCGGTCAACAGCGTGTTTATTGGGGCTTCCAACGAGTTGGGCGAGTTCCGCGCCGGCACGGTGGCGTCGCTGCTCGGGCCGGTGCCGGCGGTGGTGATCGGCGGTTTCGGCTCGATCATCGTCGCGGTGGTGTGGAGCCGGATCTTTCCCGGGCCTGCGCGAGCAGAAGACGCTCGACAAGAAGATGGTCGAGGACGCTCCTGTAGCCCGCAGCGCTTGACTTCCAATCGTCACACCTCTATCACGCGCCCACCTATCCGGGCTTTCGAGCCCATAGGCGCACCCGGGATCTCCTGAATATTTGGGATCTGTCGGTCATCCGCAAGGATGGCAGAGGAGGGCGCGATCCATTCGACTTTTGAAAAGGATACGCGATGTCGAAGCGCAGTTCAGTAAAGCATAAAATCGATCGCCGTCTTGGCGAGAATATCTGGGGCCGTCCGAAGAGCCCGCTCAATGCCCGCGCCTATGGCCCCGGCCAGCATGGCCAGCGCCGCAAGGGCAAGCTGAGCGACTACGGTCTGCAGCTCCGCGCCAAGCAGAAGCTCAAGGGCTATTACGGCTCGATCACCGAAAAGGCGTTCAAGCGCCTGTATTCGGAAGCTGCCCGCGTCAAGGGCGATACCGGCGAGAACCTGATCGGCCTGCTGGAAAGCCGCCTGGACGCGATCGTCTATCGCGCCAAGTTCGTGGCGACCGTGTTTGCTGCCCGCCAGTTCGTTTCCCACGGCCACATCCTGGTCAATGGCAAGCGCGTCAACATCCCGTCCTACCAGGTTCAGGTTGGCGACAAGATCGAAGTGCGCGAGCGCTCCAAGCAGCTCACCGTGCTGATCGAAGCCACCCAGCTGGCCGAGCGCGATGTGCCCGAATATGTCGAGACCGACCACCACAAGATGACCGCGACCTTCGTGCGCGTGCCGGCTTTGTCGGACGTGCCGTACCCGGTTCAGATGGAACCCAATCTGGTTGTCGAATTCTACTCGCGTTAATTCCAGGGCCTATCCCGGTTCCTTCTTGGATTGCAGATACGAAAAGGCCGCCCTTGTGGGCGGCCTTTTTGCTTGGTGATGGAATATTCCGAGCATAAAAAAACGGCGCCTGGTGGCGCCGTTTTGCATTCATGCGGGTGTCGGACCCAGGTCCTTGATCGGCTCTTGATCGAGCGGGATGAAGCTTTCGAACAGGCGCAAGCGCATATAGACCGATTGCAGTTCGACGATCACGGTCCAGGCGCGGGCGAAGAACTGGAACGAGCCCGAGACCTGGCCAAAGGCGATCTGGATCTGCTGATAGAGCCCCATGGTCAGGGTGCCCGCCAGGATCGAGGGTGCCATGACCAGCAGCGGCACATAGCCAACCATGTTGGTGTAGCCGTAACGGGCCAGGTTGAAATAGGTGTAGTGGAAATAGAGCCGGAAATAGTTCCTCTGAACGCCCGACCAAAGCTCCTGGATGGTGGGGGGATCGGCACGATCGGCATGATCCTCGCCAAACACCAGCTCCTTGCGATAGGCCGCTTCCACGCGCTGGTTGGCGAAGTTCAGGCCAGGCAGTTTGATGCCCACTATAGCCAGCAATACGGTGCCGGCTGCCGCGGTGATCAGAGCCACCCAGACCAGGCCGCCCGGTACGTTGCCGAGCAGGGGCAGCTCGGTGATGTTGGTCGACAGGTTCCACAGGATGGGCAGGAACACGACCAGGGTAATCAACGAGCCGAAAAACGCGGTGCCAAGATCCTCGACGATCGAGGCGAAGCGCATCGTGTCTTCCTGAACGCGCTGGGCGGCGCCTTCGGTGGTGCGGATTTGGGGCCAATGGGCCATGTAGTAGAAGTTCATCGCCTTGCGCCACCTGAAGACGTAGTGCGAGGTGAAGAAGGCGAGCACCACGGCCACCAGGATATTGGGAATGGTGACGGCGAAAATGACGACCATCAGGCCGTAGAGCTTGGCTGGCTCCACCGAGCCCGGTTGCGACAGCGCCTGCTGGATGACGTCGAAGAACGTGCCGGACCAGTCGTTGACGAAGGCTTCGACCTGCACCTGGAAGTAGATGACCAGCAGGATGCCGGCGGAGCCGACGACCGACCACCAGTACCATTCGTTGCGCTTGTAGAAGTACCAGAACGCGCAAAACAGGATCGAGACCAGCAGCACATATTGGTAGAGCCAGACCTTCTCGCCATTGAGGAAATTGGCGTCCTCGGCAACGCAATTGGCCGGGTTGGCGGCCGCTGCGGGAGCGGCGCTTTCGGTGGCGGCGGGGGCATTGGGATTGGTGGCCTGCGCGCCAGCAGCGGGCGCAGCAGCCGGATTTGCCGCAGTGGCTGGTGTCGCCGTGGTGGGTTGATCGGCGGCTGGCGTCGTCGGCAGCTCGGCCGGAGAGCAGATGCGGGGCGAAGTGAAGCGGTCAATGCTGATCACCGTGCGCAGCGGAGTGCCGACGGTGAACCACAACAGGGTGGTCAGCAGGAGCCAGAGCGCGGCGGAGGAAAAGAACTGGGTGGGGGACGGAAAGAACGAGCGGAACACCGAACAGACTCCTGGGGTGTCGATAAACTGGCGTCATCTAGCGGACACAAATTGGCATAAGCAAGAACCGTGGAATGAATTCGCCGTAAGGTTCGGCGGCGCTTGCTCTTTCCCTTGCGGTGGCGAGGCGGTATCAGCAGCGAGGCGCGATGTGGAGAGTTTCGATCATGAGCGATATGGACCTGGCCGAGCGGCCCCTCGATGAAGTGGAAATCGAGGGCGGTGCGCATCCGATCTATGCCAAGGCGCCGCGCTCGGTGGAGTTCAACAAGCTGCGCAAGCGCCTGATCCGCAATACGCGCGAGGCGATCGAGAAGTTCGCCATGGCGCGGGCGGGCGAGAAGTGGCTGGTGGCGTTATCGGGTGGCAAGGACAGCTATGGCATGCTGGCGCTGCTGCTGGATCTGAAGTGGCGCGGGTTGCTGCCGGTGGAGCTGTTGGCCTGCAATCTGGACCAGGGGCAGCCGAATTTCCCCAAGCATATCCTGCCGGAGTTCCTGAGCGGGCTGGGGATCGAGCACCGCATCGAATATCGCGACACCTATTCTATCGTCACCGACAAACTGCCGGCGGGGGCGACCTACTGCTCGCTGTGTTCGCGGCTGCGGCGGGGGAATTTGTATCGCATCGCGCGGGAGGAGGGCTGTTCGGCGCTGGTGCTGGGGCACCATCGCGACGATAGCCTCGAAACCTTTTTCATGAACCTATTCCATGGCGGGAAGCTCGCGGCGATGCCGCCGCGACTGCTGAACGACGAGGGCACAGTGGAGGTGCTGCGGCCGCTGATCTATTGCGCCGAGGATGATCTGCAGAAATTCTCGGACGCGATGGCGTTTCCGATCATCCCCTGCGACCTGTGCGGCAGTCAGGACGGGCTGGAGCGCAATGCGATGAAGGCCATGCTGGGCGATATCGAAAAGCGGATGCCGGGTCGCAAGGACGTCATGATCCGCGCGCTAGGGAACGTCAATGCCAGCCATTTGCTGGACCCAAAACTATTCGATTTTGCAGGATTGTTCGACCGGAGGACGGCGGAGTGAACGTGGATATTATGAAGCTGGCCGAGCTGTTACGCGAAACGGCTCATGCAGAGATTCTGCCGCGGTTCCGGCGGCTGGATGCCGGCATGGTGCGTGAAAAGACCGAGGCCATCGACCTCGTGACCGAAGCGGACACCGAGGCCGAGCGGGTGATTACTGCGGCCCTGGGGCGGCTGTGGCCGGAGGCATTGGTGGTTGGCGAGGAGGCGGTATCCGCCGATCCGTCGCTGCTGGACCGATCGATCAATGCCGACCTGACGATTTTCGTCGATCCGGTGGATGGGACCGCCAATTTTGCTGCCGGAGTGCCGCTGTTCGCGGTGATGGCGGGCGTGGTGGTCAAGGGCGAGACGGTCGCGGGGATCATTTATGATCCGATGGGCGATGACTGGGTGCTGGCGGAAAAGGGCAGCGGGGCCTTCCTGCGGCGGCCGGATGGATCGACGGTGCGGCAGCAGTTTGCCGATGCACTGCCGCTGGAACAGATGACGGGAATGGCGTCGCCGTTCTACCTGCCGCTGGAGCAGCGGGCCGGCGTGCTGACCAATCTCGCCAAGGTGCGGGTGTCATCGAGCTTCCGTTGTGCGGGTCAAGAGTACCGCATGGCGGCGGGCGGGCACCTGAATTATCTGTTCTATAACAAGCTGATGCCGTGGGACCATGTGGCCGGGACGCTGATCAGCGTCGAAGCCGGCGCGCATGTGGCCCGCCTGGATGGGCAACCGTATCGCTCCGAGCGATCGCGGTGGCGGGCTGCTGGTGGCGAGCGACCGGGATAGCTGGGAAACGCTGCGGCGCGAGGTGTTTACGGTTTAAGCGTTGATCCCCGCGCAACGGCCGCCGCGGCCGCTTCCAGAGCGCCCGGGCCGTGGGGAATGCCCAGCGTCTGCATGCCGGCTTCCATGGTGGCGAGGACGCCCAGGGTCATGTGGGCGTTGACGTGGCCCATATGGGCGACGCGCAGGAAATCGCCATAGGCGGGCTCGGAGGGCATGGCCATGCCGAGGCCAATGCCCAGGGTGACGCCGGCTTCGGTTTCGAGCCATTTGCGCAAGGTGCCGGCGCCGCCATTGGCGATGCGGGCAGCGGTGACGGAGCGGCCGCGCGTGGCGGGATCGGCCATGTTGAGGCTGATATTGCCGGTGGTGCCCCAGGCGTTAAAGGCCGCCCAGACGGCGCTGGCGAGGGTTTCGTGGCGGTGCCAGACATTGGGCAGGCCTTCCTCGTCGAGCAGCATGGTCAGGGATTCGCGCAGGCCATAGAGATGGTGGGTTGGCGCGGTGCCGCCGAAATACTGGTAGAATTCGGCGCCGATGGCGCGGGGCTTCCAGTCCCAATAGGGGGTGGCGAGATCAGCTTTCTTGGAGATTTCCAGCGCCTTATCGGAAAACCAGAGGAAGCCCAGGCCGGGCGGCAGCATCAGGCCTTTCTGGCTGGCGCCCGACGAGGACATCGATGCCCCAGGCATCCATCTGCAATTCGTCGCAGGCGAGCGAGGCGACGGCGTCGACGGCCAGCAGCGCTGGATGGCCGGTCGCGTCGATGGCGGCGCGGATCGCGGGGATATCGCTGCGGGCGGTCGAGGCGGTGTCGACATGGGTGACGAGGACGGCCTTGATTTTGTGGGCCGTATCGGCGGCGAGAGCTTCGGCGATGCGGGTGGGATCGGCGGGCGAATTCTTACCAAAATCAATGAGTTCGACATCGATTCCCATGCGGCGAGCATGGTCGGCCCAGCCATGGCCGAAGCGGCCGGTGGCGGCGACCAGGGCGCGATCGCCGCGCGAGAACATGTTGGCATTGGCGGCTTCCCAGGCGCCGTGGCCGTTGGCGATGTAGATGGCGGCGTGCTGGGTGGTCATGGCGACACGCCTGAGATCGGCGACGATGCCGTGGGTCATCTCGACGATATCGCCCTCATAGATATTGGGGGCGGCGCGGTGCATGGCCGACAGCACGCGATCGGGGGCGACGGAGGGGCCGGGGATGGCGAGATAGGTGCGTCCCGAAACATAGGCCATGAGGAAGACTCTCCGTCGGTGATTCCGTAGCTGCATCAAGCTGTAGCGCGTTCGTGCGGCGGGTGACATTGCCATCCTTCGGGTAGCAGCTCGTTAGCATCGGCTTAGCATTAGCGTCGTTTTCGAGGAGGCTTGCGTGACTCATAAGTCTATGCTTATGTGTTGTCATGAGCGAAGCAGAGATTTTCAAGGTTTTGGCCGATCCGACGCGACGCGCCATGCTGGAGCGGCTGGCGGGCGCCGAGATGACGGCGACGCAATTGCGCGAGGGCTTTGCCATTTCGCAGCCGGCGATGAGCCAGCATCTGGCGGTGTTGCGCGGGGCGGGGTTGATCAGCGAGCGGCGCGAGGGGCGGTTTGCACATTACCGCGTCGAGCCCGAGGGCATGGCGCCGTTGCATGCCTGGCTGGCGCGGTATCGGGCGTTCTGGCCGGAGCGGATCGATGCGCTCAAGGATTTGCTCAAGGAGATGGACCAATGACGGGACGCAGCTGGTGTTCGAATGCGCCCTGGAGGCGCCGCCGGAGAAGGTTTGGCGGGCGCTGAGCATTCCGGAATATCTGGAGCGGTGGCTGAAGCCGGGCGTAGCCGGAGCTGAGCTGGCGGTGGTCACTTCGGAGGAGAACAAGTCGCTGACCTATCGGTGGCGCGATAGCGGGGCGGGCGCCATCGTCGGGGCGGAGGACAGCATGGTGACGTTCGAGATTACCCCGACGAGCGATGGCGGGACGTGGTTCCGGCTGACGCATGCGCCGATGGCGGTGCCGGTTGCGGCGAATGGCAATATGGCCGGGCCGATGATGATGGCGGCTTAGGCCAAAGGCCCCCTCATCCGCCCTTCGGGCACCTTCTCCCACGAGGGGAGAAGGGGGCTCCGTGGGGGAATGGCCATCTAGTGGCCGGATAGATTTTCAACTCAACTTCTGAACGGAGATCGCCGATGCGCGACATGATGCAACTCGTCCCTATGGTGGTGGAACAATCCAGCCGCGGGGAACGCTCGTTCGATATTTATTCGCGGTTGCTGCGCGAGCGGATCATCTTTCTCAATGGGCAGGTCGAGGACACATGGCGGCGCTGGTCTGCGCGCAGTTGCTGTTCCTGGAGGCGGAAAATCCCAAGAAGGAGATCAGCCTTTATATCAACTCGCCCGGCGGCGTGGTGACGGCGGGGATGGCGATTTACGACACCATGCAGTTCATCAAGGCGCCGGTGGGGACGCTGTGCATGGGCACGGCGATGTCGATGGGGTCATTCCTGCTGATGGCGGGTGAGCCGGGGCATCGGGTGTGCCTGCCCAATGCCAGCATTATGCTGCACCAGCCGCTGCGGCGGATACCAGGGGCAGGTGACCGATATCATGATGCATGCGGAGGAGAGCATGCGGGTCAAGGCAGGATGACAGCTGTATGCCAAGCATTGCGGGCGCACGTATGAGGAAGTGGAGCGCACGCTGGACCGGGACCATTTCATGACGCCGGAACAGGCCAAGGCCTGGGGGCTGGTGGATCATGTCTAGAACGATCGCGGGGAGAGTCGAGGAACTGGGGCGGGCGGAATAGCCATCGAGGGGGAGACTCGGAAGTGCATCCACTCCCGCAGACACCTTCCCGCGGTAAGGGAGAGGGTGGGGGAGTCCGGATTACTCAATGGGCCGCGTGGCTGCTCATGTCGGTGTGCGCATATTCCGTGCCCACGCCGAACAGCTTGCCGTTCTCGGCGATCAGGATGCAGATCAGCGCCAGGATGCCCATGCTGAAATAGCCGGCGGCGACGGGGATGATGGTGCCGTTGAACTGCTGGCCGATGAAGCTGCCGATCAAGGCGCCGCCGATGGTCTGGATGAAGCCGAAGACCGCCGAGGCGGTGCCGGCGACGGCGCCGAGCGGCTCCATGGAGAGCGAGTTCATGTTCGAGGCGGCCCAGCCGAAGCTGAACATGATGATGGCCAGCAGCGGGAAGAACAGCCAGAGCGGCATGAAGCCGATGATGGCTGAAGGCCAGCAGGACGGCGCTCACGCCGGTATAGACCAGCATGGCGAGATGGGACATGCGGCGCATGCCGAAGCGGCGTGACGAAGCGCGAATTGGTGAAGGACGACACCGACATCAGCGCGGCCATGGCGGCGAAGGCGACGGGGAAATAGACGCCGAGGCCATAGATATCGACATAGATCTGCTGGGACGAGCTGATGAAGCCGAACAGCGCGCCGAAGATGAACATGCCGGCCAGGCCATAGGCAGAAGGCGACGCGGTTGGTGAAGACGATGCGGAAGCCGTCGACCACCGCCTTGAAGGTCAGCGGGCGGCGATTGCCGATGGCCAGGGTTTCGGGCAGGCGGAAAAAGCCCCACATGCCGAAAACGGCGGCCAGGCCGCCCATGAAGATGAAGATGTAGTGCCATGGGCCGGTGCAGCAGCACGATCTGGCCGATGCCGGGGGCGATGATGGGGATGGCCATGAACACCATGAAGGTCAGCGACATCACCTCGGCCATGGCGCGGCCCGAATAGAGATCGCGCACGATGGAGGTGGCGATGACGCGGGTGCCGGCGGCGCCCATGCCCTGCAGGAAGCGCAGAGCCAGCAGGATGCCGAAACTGGGCGAGAACACGGCGGCGATGGCGGCGATGACATAGACGACGATGCCGATCAGCAGCGGGCGCGGCGGCCAAAACGGTCGGACAGCGGGCCATAAGCCAATTGGGCGAGGCCGAAACCAAGCATATAGGCGGTGACGACGAACTGGCGCTCGTTCTCGCTGTCGATGCCGAGGCTCTCGCCCATATAGGGCAGGGCGGGCAGCATGACGTCGATGGCGAGCGAATTAAGCGCCATCAGAGCTGCCATAAGGGCAATAAATTCGGGGCGGGACAAGACCCGCGTCAAGTGGCTGGACATGAATGAAACTCGAAGGGCGGCCGGGAGGCAGCGGAATTGTGGCGGACCTTGGACCTGGCCGGATGGTTTGGCAAGCCTAAGCATCGGCAAAAGCCGATGGATCATGGCTGCGTTGCGAAATTGAGTCAGCTTAGGCGGCTAAGCGCCGTTGGTTCAGGCGGGTAATGGGGTAACGGCAAAGGCTTTGGCGCCGCGTTCGTGGATGGGCAGGTGGATGGCGGCGGAGCCCAGGCCGAGCAGGATGCCCAGATACCAGACCAGGCTATAGGAGCCGGTGACTGTCATAGACATAGCCGCCCAGCCAGACGCCGACGAAAGAGCCGAGCTGGTGGGAGAAGAACGCCACGCCATAGAGCATGCCCATGTAGCGGGCGCCGAAGAACAGGCTGACGAGGCCCGCGGTGAGCGGCACGGTGGAGAGCCAGAGCACGCCCATGGCGGCGGCGAAGGCATAGGCGGTGATTTCGCTGACCGGGATCAGCAGGAAGAGCGGCGATGGCGATGGCGCGCAGGAAATAGATCGCAGGCGAGCAGCATCTGCTTGGGCAGGCGGCTGCCGAGATAGCCGGCCAGCAGCGAGCCGGCGATATTGAACAGGCCGATGACGGCGATGGCCCAGCAGCCGACTTCGGGCGACAGGCCGCATTGCACCAGATAGGCGGGCATATGGACGTTGATGAAGGCGAGGTGGAAGCCGCAGACGAAGAAGCCGATGACCAGCAGGCGATAGGAGCCATGGCCCCAGGCCTTGGCCAGTGCCTCCATGAACGGCAGGTCGGCCTGGCCGGCGACGCTCTCGGTGCGGCCGCGCAGCGGCGAAGGAGAGCGGCACGATCAGCAGCAGGAGCATGCCGAGATAGACCAGGGCGGTCTGCCAGCCGAAGGCGTTGATGAAGCCCTGGCTGATCGGGGCGAAGGCGAATTGGCCGAAGGATGAGGCGGCGGTGGCGATGCCGAAGATCATCGGGCGCTTTTCGGGCGGCACGGAGCGGCCGAACGCGGCCATGACCACGCTGAACGAGCAGATGGCGATGCCGACGCCGGTGATGATGCCGGCGGTGAGCGATCAGGATGCTGGCGCTGGGCGAGAAGGCCATGAGGATGACGCCGGCGGCATAGATGACGGCGCCCAGCGGCGATGGTGCGGCCGGTGCCGACGCGATCGGCGAAATTCGCCGGCGAAGGGCTGGGCGATGCCCCAGGCCAGGTTCTGGATGGCCATGGCCATGCCATAGCCCTCGCGCGTCAGGCCAAGATCGGCGGTCATGGGCAGGGTGAACAGGCCAAAGCTGGTGCGGATGCCATTGCCGATGGCGGCGATGGCGCAGCCGGCAATGATCAGCAATAGCAGGGGAACGGCGGGGCGAAGGGCGGTGGTGGTCATGGAGATGTATCCGGTTTGGACACTTCGTTTACCCCTGCGGCAGCGTGTCGCAAAGCGATTTTGCGGAATGGGTGCCATCAATGCCGGTGATGGGGATTGACGCTATGCGTCAATCGCGGGGACAAGACCGCCGCCTGTCAGGAGCCTCGACTTTTGATCCGCCATATCGTGTTTCTTCACCGCCAAAGCCACGCGGAAATCTGGATGCCATCTGCGAGGGGCTGGCGCTGCTCGGCACCATTCCGCATTCGCGCCATTTCGAAGTGACGCGCAATACGAAGGTGGACCAGATTTCCAACGAGGTGGATGTGGTGGTTTATGCCGAGTTCGCCGATGCGGCGGCGCTGGCGGCCTATAAGGCGCATCCCACCTATGCCGAGGCGACGCGGCGCGTGCGGCCGTTGCGGGAATTGCGGTTGTCGGCGGATGTGGTGGCGAGGGGGTAAGGCTCCTTATTCTTCTCCCCATCGGGGAGAAGGTGGCGCGTAGCGCCGGATGAGGGGGTGCTGTGGTTAGCTCAGGACACTTGAGCTGGCTGATAGGTTCCCCCTCACCGACTCGGCTTCGCCGAGCCACCTCTCCCCGATGGGGAGAGGAATAGAGGCAGCGTGACCTCAGGCGGTCTGCTTGACCGGGATGCCGGCGGCTTCGAGGTGGGTCTGCAGCTCGCCGGCCTGGAACATCTCGCGCACGATATCGGCGCCGCCGACGAACTCGCCCTTGACGTAGAGCTGGGGAATGGTCGGCCAGTTGGTATAGGCCTTGATGCCGTCGCGCAGTTCGGCGCTTTCGAGCACGTTGGCGCTGCCATATTCGAGGCCGAGATAGTTCAGGATCTGCACGACCTGGCCGGAGAAGCCGCATTGCGGGAAGTCCGGCGAGCCCTTCATGAACAGGAACACGTCGTTGTTCTTCACCTTGTCGTCGATGAACGCGTTGATATCGGTCATTGGTCGCTGCCTTTCATGAACCGGGGGAGGCCGGAAACTGTTGGCCCATAAATAGGACTTCGATTGAGCGCTGTCGAGGGCATCATCGGTATTTGACGATAGGCTAAAGACTCAGAGCCGTTCGGCGATCCAGGGATGGGTGGTGAAATCGTCGATGGTGTCGAACTGGACGGCTTCCCAGCCATAGGCGCGGGCGCCGGCGATGACCTTGGGCGTGTCGTCGAAGAACAGCGGCGGCTCGGACTGCGGGCCGATGCGGGCCATGATGAAATCGAAATAAGCCGCGTGCGGGCTTGCGGATGCCGATGCGGGCGGAATAGAAAATGTCCTCGAACAGCTCGCTCATGCCCAACGTGCTGCCACAGCCAGAGGGCGCGCATATGGTCCTGGTTGGTGGCGATATAGAGCCGCAGATCGTCGCGCTGGCTTGAGCTGGCGGACGCAGCGTCGAGCAGGGGCTGGTTGAGCGTGCTGTCGTGGGTCAGCCAGTATTGCGACGAAGACCATGGGCGAGCCCTTGTAGCCCAGCGAGGGCAGGACGCGCTCCAGCGCGGTGATCAGCGACATCTCGCCGATGATCGACCTTCTTGATGAAGACATCGAAGATGAATTCGTCCCGGAAACGGTCGGGATCGACGCCCAGATCGGCGAGCAGGGTTTCGTCCCAGCGCTGCTGCAGCTCGGGGCGGGCGTGATAGCCGTGCACCAGCACGCCATCGACATCGAAGAAGACGGCGCGGGTCATGTGTCGGCATCCAGCAATTTGACCCGGCGCACGATGCGGCGCAGGCCGGCGCCTTCGTTGAGTTCGCCCTTGAAGCGGGGAATGATGTGCATGTGGGTGTGAAACACCGTCTGGCCACCGACGGCGCCGACATTCCAGCCCACGGTAAAACCATCGGGCTGCATGGGGCGCAAGATGTTCGCGGGCCTTGATCAGCAGGCCGCCAATATTGGCCCATTCGGCGGCGTTCAGCTCGAACGGCGTCTCGCTGTGGCGACGCGGCACGATCATCACCGAATGGGGCGTCAGCGGATCAATGCTGCCGAGGCAGAAGAATAGCTCGTCCTCGAACCAGGGCGTATCGGACAGCAGGCCATTGGCGAGGCAGAAGCGGCAGTCCGGTTGAATATCCACGAGTTCACTAGCGCCGTGTTTGGATTGCGCCAAGCCCGGCAAGGACTTGGGGTGGTATCTTGAGTTCTTGAATCACGTCGGTATGACGGCGGAAGCCGACCAGTTCGCGCTGGACGAAATATTGCCAGACCACCTGCCGCGCCTCGGCGAGACGCTGGTCCCGATCGGTGGTGGCGGCGGCGAGGGCGGCGATGGCATCGATGACCTGGCGTTCGGCGGCGCCGAGCGAAGAGGCGCGCTCGGCGGCGATTTCGTGATCGAGCGCGGCGGTCCCGGCTTCGGGGCGCACCATGCGAATCAGATCGAGCGAGTCGCGCAGCGAGCGACATCTCAGTCGGGAGCGCTGGTCTGCAGGGCCAGGGCGTGGAGCGCACCGCCCATGTCGCCCTGCAGGGCTGCATAGACGAGCTGGTGCTGCTGCACGCGGGTTTTGCCGCGGAACTGCTCGGAAATCACCGTGGCGGCCCAATGGTCGCCATCGCCGGCCAGGTCACGGATTTCGATGGAGGCATCGGGCAGTGCGGCCTTGATGCGGCGCTCGATCTCGGCGGATTCCATGGGCATGGCAGCTCTCCTGCGTAACGGGCGGCGCGGGCCGCGTCAGGATGATATGGCATGCGGGCAGGGAGGCTTCAATACGAAGTGGCGCAGTGGCTTATGGCGCCAGCATTGCGGCGGCGGGCGGCTTGGACATGGGGATGGTGCCGGTGCAGCATTCGGCGTCGGCTTTGGTGGAGAAGTTGGCGATGATGAAATCGACGATGGGGCGGGCTTTTTCAGCCTCGCTGGTGGCAAACAGGCAATCGAGCACGTAGCCGCGGCCGCTATCGACGGTTTCGGTATGAACGATGGTGAGGGGCACGCCCATCGGCGAGCCGGTGCTCTGGCCGTCATAGATCAAGGCCGGGCCGCTCTGGTAATCGGTGGTGCCCTTGGTGCCCAGGGTGAAGCCGGGGAAGGTGTCGATCCAGCTGGCCGTGACCTGATCGGCATCGAAGGCGGCCAAAGCGCCATCGGGTGTCCAGGACGTGTCCGTGACGGACGGGACGACTTCGAGCGTGCATTGCAGCGGGGCATTGGGATGGTTGATGGTCAGCGGATCGGCTCCGCCGCCCGAGGCGGTCATGACGTCCGGGATAGATCAGGGTATAGGGCTGATCGGCCTGGGTGGAGTGGGTGAGGCTGACGCTTTGCGCGTAGGCGCCGACGGGGAGCAGCGCAGCCGAGGCCAGCAGGCACGCGCCAAGGGTCCAGCGGTTGATCATCATGGCTCTCCAAATCCGTCACGCAACAACTGACGCCAGAAGCCGCCAAAGAGCGGCGATCATAAGGCAGAACGCAGTTAAGCGGTGGGATCGCTCCAAAGCGGCAGGCCAGACTTCTCGGCGAAGTCCGGATCGGAGGCGAAAATGGGGTAGCCGCGTTGCACCATGGCCGTGCAGACAGCTTTATCGGGGCCGATATGGCCGCGCGGCACGGCGACGTCCTTGGCGAAATGCCAGCCGGGGGCGAAGGAGAAGCCCGACATCACGACCGGATTGGCCCCAAGTTTCAGCGCCAGCAAGGCGGCGAATATGCCGTTGGAAATGCCTGAGCTAAGGCCGACATGGGAGAGGCCGGACATTTCCATGATGATGGCGCCGCGGACGTGGCGGTCCAGCTCGGTGATGGTATCGGCACGATAATCATGGATGGCGAGTTGAGCTTTGGCGCCTTTATCCTCGCTGCTGCCCATGACGGCGACCGCGTGTGTGGTCTGCTTGCCGGCCAACGCGGCCCATAGCGCGTCATGAATCTCGACGGGCACGAAGACATTGCCGCGAAAGAAAATATTGTCGCGCAGGATGGTGAGATCGGGCCGGGGCAGGCCGAACTGTTCCGCGGTCGTCTGGGAGGCATTGACGCTGATCACGAACCAGTCGTCGTGCAATCCCTCGGGCCGGTGCGGGTTGGGGGCGCTGCCGACCACGATGGCCGGGCCGGTGATGGACGGCAGCTCGCTCAAGGCGTGCGCATAGGTGTTCCGAAACAGGTTCAGATGCAGCCAGGCGCGCGCACGCGAGGCGAAGCTGGCGGAAAAACGCGCCCAGGAGGTCATTCACCGGCCATGAAATTGGGGAACCAGCCTTCGTGGGCGGTCTTGAGGCTGGCGACGGGGATGGGGCGGGCGTGCCGAGGACCAAGTCGGTGCCGCCGGTGGAGCCGATCCAGGGGGCGTGGATGCCCAGGGATTTGGCCTCTTCCCAGAGGGCGGCGATGGCGTCGCCCTGGGGGTCGAGGTTGACCGTCACGAGGTAGCGGCCCTGGTCTTCGCCGAAGAATTGCGGGATCGGGTCGGCGGTGGTCACGGCAGTGACGGTGGCGCCGATGCCGGAGGCGATAGCCATTTCGGCCAGGCCCACGGCGAGGCCGCCATCGGAGAGGTCGTGGACGGCGGTGGCGACGCCGGAGCGGATCAGCTTGCGGACGAAATCGCCGGTGCGGCGCTCATGGGCGAGATCGACCGGGGGCGGTGGGCCGTCCTTGCGGTCGAACAGGTCGCGCATGTAGATCGACTGGCCGAGATGGGTGCCGCGCGTAGCGGGCGAGCCGACCAGCAGGATGACCTGGTTTTCGGCGGCGAAGCCGATGCGGGCCATCTGGCTCCAATCGGGCAGGAGGCCGACGCCGCCAATGGTGGGGGTGGGCAGGATGCCCTTGCCGTTGGTCTCGTTGTAGAGCGAGACGTTGCCGGAGACGATGGGGAAGTCGAGCGCGAGGCAGGCTTCGCCGATGCCTTTGATGGCGCCGACGAGCTGGCCCATGATTTCGGGACGTTCGGGATTGCCGAAATTGAGATTGTCGGTGGCGGCGAGGGGATCGGCGCCGGTCGCGGTGAGGTTGCGCCAGGCTTCGGCGACGGCCTGCTTGCCGCCCTCATAGGGGTCGGCTTCGCAATAGCGCGGGTTGACGTCGGAGGTGAAGGCCAGCGCCTTGGTGGGGTGGCCTTCGACGCGGATGACGCCGGCATCGCCGCCGGGGCGCTGCAGGGAATTGCCCTGGATCAGGGTATCGTATTGCTCGTAGACCCAGCGGCGCGAGGCGATCTGGTGGCCGCCCATCAGGGCGAGCAGCGCATCGGCGACATCCATCTGGGGGATGTCATCGGCGGCGAGCGGGGCGGGCTGCTTGGGCTCGGTCCAGGGGCGGTCATATTCGGGGGCCTCGTCGCCGAGGTCCTTGATCGGCAGATTGGCGACTTCATCGCCCTGCCAGAGGACGCGGAAGCGCAGATCGTCGGTGGTTTTGCCGACGGTGGCGAAATCGAGTTCCCATTTGACGAAGACGGCGCGGGCTTCGGCTTCCTTTTCGGGATGCAGCACCATGAGCATGCGCTCCTGGCTTTCGCTGAGCATCATCTCATAGGGGGTCATGGCGGTTTCGCGGACCGGGACCATGTCGAGGTTGAGTTCGATGCCGAGATCGCCCTTGGCGCCCATTTCGACGGCCGAGCAGGTCAGGCCCGCCGCGCCCATGTCCTGGATGGCGATGACGGCGCCGGTGGCCATCAGTTCGAGGCACGCTTCGAGCAGGCGCTTTTCGGTGAAGGGGTCGCCGACCTGCACGGTGGGGCGCTTTTCCTCGATATCGTCGCCGAATTCGGCCGAGGCCATGGTGGCGCCGCCGACGCCGTCGCGGCCGGTCTTGGCGCCGAGATAGACGACGGGCAGGCCGACGCCTTCGGCCTTGGAGTAGAAAATCTTGTCGGTATCGGCCAGGCCCGCCGCGAAGGCGTTGACCAGGATATTGCCGTTGTAGCGGGCGTCGAATTCGACTTCGCCGCCGACGGTGGGCACGCCGAAGGCATTGCCATAGCCGCCGATGCCGGCGACGACGCCGGAGACGAGATGGCGGGTCTTTTCATGGTCGGGCGAGCCGAAGCGCAGGGCGTTCATGGCGGCGACGGGGCGGGCGCCCATGGTGAAGACGTCGCGCAGGATGCCGCCCATGCCGGTGCCGGCGCCCTGATAGGGCTCGATGAAGGACGGATGGTTGTGCGATTCCATCTTGAAGACGATCGCCTGGCCATCGCCGATATCGACGACGCCGGCATTTTCGCCGGGGCCCTGGATGACCTTGGGACCGGTGGTCGGCAGGGTCTTCAGCCACTTCTTGGACGACTTGTAGGAGCAGTGCTCGTTCCACATCGCCGAGAAAATGCCCAGCTCGGTATAGGTCGGCGTGCGGCCGATCAGATCGACGATCTTCTCGTATTCGTCGGGCTTGAGGCCGTGATCGGCGACCAGCTGGGGGGTGATGACGATATCGTTGGGAAGGGTCATACGAGCGCTGTCCGGGATGAGGCGGGCAAGGAGGAGGTCGAGGGCGATGACGATGGCGGTCAGAGGCATGGCCGAGGCCGATGAGCATGTAGAGGGCATTGAGGAAGACGGGGCCGTAGCCGATCTTGTTCACGGCCAGGATGGGGTAGGGGTATTCATTGACCCAGGCGCCGCGCGCCAGGATGTAGACGAAATAGACCAAGGTGGGCGCCAGCATGGCCGGCAGGTTGCCCCATTTCAGCAGGCCATGGGGCTGGGCGGCGAGCCACCAGAGGATGTAGAGCGTCGGCGCCAGATAATGCAGCAGCGTGTCGGCCAGCTGGCTAAGGCCTTCGAGCGTGCCGAGGAAGCGCAGCACGAAATAGACGTAGAGCGCGACCAGGGCGATATTGGCGGCCATCATGCCGCGCGTGACCGGGCTGCGGAACAGGCCGAGCCAGGGCCAGGGCGTGACGGCGGAGAGGTAGATCAGCACCAGCACGATGTTGGTCAGGATGGTGTAGAAGGCGAAGAACGTGCCCAGCGCGCCGGGGATATCCTTGCCGAGCGGCGGCATAGGCCTGCATCGACAGGGTGAATTGCAGGACGAGCGCGACGATCCCTACGCCCAGGCCGAGCCAGGTCAGCAGCTTGCGCGGATCGACCGGCGCGCGCACGTCCATTTAGGCGACCTGGTCCAGCAGGCCCGAGAACAGGGCGCGGCCATCGGTGCCGCCATGGGCGGCTTCGATCAGGTTTTCGGGGTGGGGCATCAGGCCGAGGACGTTCTTGCGGTCATTGAGAATGCCGGCAATGTCGTTGATCGAGCCGTTGGGTTGGTGCCTTCGGCGTAGCGGAAGGCGACCTGGCCATTGCCTTCGAGGCGGGCGATGGTTTCGGCATCGGCGAAATAATTGCCATCGTGATGGGCGACGGGGCAGCGGATGACCTGGCCCTGGCGTATAGCCGCGGGTGAAGGCGGTATCGGCATTGGTCACTTCGAGCTTGACCTCGCGGCAGACGAATTTGAGGCTCATATTGCGCATCAGCGCGCCGGGCAGCAGGCCGGCTTCGATCAGGATCTGGAAGCCGTTGCAGACGCCCAGCACCTTGACGCCGGCATCGGCGCGGGTGCGGACCTTGTCCATGATCGGCGAGCGGGCGGCGATGGCGCCACAGCGCAGATAATCGCCATAGGAGAAGCCGCCGGGGATGACGATGAGGTCGACATCGGGCAGGTCGGCATCCTGATGCCAGACGACTGGCAGGGGCGGTGCCGGAAATCTTGGTGAGCGCCGCGATCATGTCGCGGTCGCGATTGAGGCCCGGAAAGACGATGACTGCGGATTTCATCGGCTGATCCTCGCATGTGGGGAGTTGCGAGGGTCTTGTCGTGAGTTTTGGACAAAAGGCAAGAGCTTAGCACCGCTTTCCCTTCTCCCCATCGCGGGAGAAGGTGGCGCGCAGCGCCGGATGAGGGGGTGCGTCGGTGAGCGCGGAGTCGAGTGGGTGGCGCAAGACCCCTCACCCTGACCTTCCGCTGAACGCGTCAGGTCCGTCCCTCTCCCCGATGGGCGAGGGGAGAGAAGGTAGGCGATGACTCGCTAGATGAAGCGTTCGGAGGAGCCGTCGAGGCGGGCGTTGCCTGACGTGCGGCCGCTGGCGGCGCTGGGGCGGAGGGCGCGGGCGTAGTAGGGCTCGGGGTCGGCGCGGCGGGGATTGCGGCGTGGGAGCCGCCATCGTTGCCGCCGGAGGAGCCATAATCGTTGGAGCCGGGCTCGGAGGCGAAGAACATCCAGACGACGACGAGAAGGCCGGCGAACGGCACGCAGAGCAGCCAATACCACCAGCCGGAGCGGCCGATATCGTGCAGGCGCCGCACGGTGATGGTGATGCCGGGGATGGCGTGGAACAGCGACAGGAAGATCAGCAGCGGGCTCCAATGGCCCTGCTGCGGCAGCATGCCGGTGGTGTAATATTCGTACGCCATGGCGGCGATGAAAATGAGGGCGGTTACGAGGTTGTAGAGCCAGTATTGCGCGCGGCTGCTGCGGCCGGAGAACTCGAAATAGCGCAGCAGGCCATCGAAGTATGAGCGCATGGAGTCCCCAGAGCACGGCGATGCCCTCGCCTGCGCGCCGACACTAGCGGATTGGCGCGGGTTTTGAGGTTTCAAGTGGTGGTAGTCTTATCGATCGGTAAATGGGCGCCATTCCCGATATCTGAGGCCAGTGCTATTCCGCCGGGGCGGCAGCAGCCGTGCCGCGCGGCTGGCGGGCGCCGGGCGTGCCGGGGATATGGGCCCAGGCGGGGCGGTCGAACAGGAACTGCCCCAGCCGGTGCGCTCGATGAGCCAATACAGCATCAGCGACGAGATGACCGCGGCGGCCATGATGATGAGGCTGATCACGCTGGTATCGGTGATGATGTCGAGCTTGATGAGCATGGTGCGGATGATGCCCATGGGCAGGGCGAAGACCAGATAGACGACCATGCGACTTGCAGCCCATCCAGCGCAGCCAATCCATGAAGGGCAGCTTGGCCAGCAGCGCGGCCAGCACGCAGAGCGCGACGGCGCCGGTGAAGGCCAGCAGCAGATGCAGGCCGGGCAGGGCGGCGAGCCCCATTGACGGCGCCGGGGGTGACGGCGAAGCCGGGCGAGAACACCAGAGCGGCGTTGACCACGGCCCAGACCAGCGACGCCGCCGATGGCCAGGAGGGCCTTGCGGTTCGGCCCAGTCGACCAGCCTGAAGATGTGCGGGCGCCAGGGCGTAGCCGGCATAGAAATAGACGAAATAGTCGGCGAACTGATCGACGATGTAGCTGCCGGTATGGAGCGCGGACATCTGCAGGACGGCGGCGATGGCGAGGACGGCCCAATGGGGCACGCGCATATCGTGCAGCAGCTTGGTGGCGGCGCTGAACACGGCCAGCATGTAGATGAACCACAGCACGCCATAGGGCTCGACGATGGCCCAGGCGAGGTAGCTGACGGCGGTGGCCGGATCGCCGGCGACCAGGGCGACCTTGAAGACGATCTGGATGATGGCCCAGATGGCATAGAAATAGAGGTAATGCACGACGCGGCGGTCGGCATAGCGGCGCCAGTCGCGGGCGATGACCTGCGACAGGAACAGGCCGGAAATGGCGAAGAATTCGGGCATGCGGAAGGGCGAGGCCCAGGCGATGATCCAGTGCAGATAGCCGGTGCCGCCGGTTTCCTCGCCGATGCCGAAGGCCGAATACATCATGACCACCAGCAGGATCGACAGGCCCTTGGCCATATCCACCCATTGCAGGCGAGAAGATGTTTCCGACATGCCGAGCGCTCCAAAGAATTTGGCGCGCAATCTAGCGTCGCCTTAGCGTCGGGGTAAACAGGCGTGTGAGGGATCGTGCAAAATGCTCAACTGGTAAGGTTTTGGCTAAAACCGGGCCCGTAATGCAGGACCTGGAACGGGAACCGAAGCATAGGCGGCGAACAGCAGGCCCATGGTGGCGAAGAACATGACCGAGAGGGAGATGGTTTTGAGCATGGCAGATTGGTCCTGCGCCGATGGTCGGCACGCGTAAAGTTATGGCAATGAGATGTTAATGAGAGATTTCGATCGCGTAGTTTTCGATCACGGTATTGGCGAGCAGCCGCTCGCACATGTCAGTAATTTGAGAACGCGCGCGGCAGCTCGTCGGTTCCCTCCAGGGCAAGGTCGAAGACCTTGCCCTGGCGGACGGCGCCGACGCCGGAAAAGCCCAGGCTCTTCAGCGAGCCTTCGATCGCCTGGCCCTGGGGGTCGAGAACGCCGGCCTTGAGCGTGACGGTGACGCGCGCTTTCATGCGGATACCCTTAAGAACAGGTTACTGGACCAGACGCGGACCGGTGGTCAGCGCATTGTCGGTTTCGACCAGGATGCCGAGGCGCTGGGCGACTTCGCGATAGCTTTCGACGAGGCCGCCGAGATCCTCGCGGAAGCGGTCCTTGTCCATCTTGTTGCGGGTCTTGATGTCCCACAGGCGGCAATTGTCCGGGGAGATCTCGTCGGCCAGAACGATGCGCATCATGTCGCCCTCATAGAGGCGGCCGCATTCGATCTTGAAATCGACGAGCTGGATGCCGACGCCCATGAACAGGCCCGAGAGGAAGTCGTTGACGCGGATGGCCAGGCTCATGATGTCGTCGAGCTCGGCAGGGGTGGCCCAGCCGAAAGCGGTGATGTGCTCTTCGGACACCATCGGGTCGTGCAGGGCATCGTCCTTGTAGTAGAACTCGATGATCGAGCGGGGCAGCTGGGTGCCCTCTTCGAGGCCGAGGCGCTTGACCAGCGAGCCGGCGGCGACATTGCGCACGACGACTTCGAGCGGGATGATCTCGACTTCCTTGATCAGCTGCTCGCGCATGTTGATGCGCTTGAGGAAGTGAGTCGGGATGCCCAGGCCATTGAGCTTGGTGAAGATGAATTCGGAAATGCGGTTGTTGAGCACGCCCTTGCCGTCGATCACTTCGTGCTTGGCGCCGTTGCCGGCGGTGGCGTCGTCCTTGAAATACTGGACCAGAGTGCCGGGCTCAGGACCCTCGAACAGGATCTTGGCCTTGCCTTCATAGATTCTGCGCCGACGGTTCATGTGTTGTCCGTATCGATGAAGGAGAGGGGGTGAGAAATTTGGCCGCTTCATGCGCCAGAACGGCACGAAAATGCAAGCTCTTTCGCTTCGGTGGCGGATGATGGCGGTCGGTTGCCACAGCTGCTTATGTCATACTGGCCGCATAAAGTCGCACGCTGTGAGCGGACGTTGATTTGAGGGGCGCGACCCCTTATGTGCAGACAAGACGCCAAAACGCGTCAACCCAGAGCCGAGGGGCAAAAGAAATGAGCGGATTCGACGATCGCAAGAAGGGCCAGGAAGCCAAGTTCGCATTCGACGCGGAAAAGCGCTTCAAGGCCGAAGCGCGCCGCAACAAGCTCCTGGGCATCTGGGCGGCCGAACTGCTGAGCCTGACTGGCGACGACGCCAAGACCTATGCCGCCGAAGTGGTGGCCGCCGATTTCGAGGAAGCGGGCGACGAAGACGTGTTCCGCAAGGTCTCCGCCGATCTCAAGGCCAAGAATATCGCCATCGGCGACGACGTGATTCGCCAGAAGATGGCGCAGCTGACGATTACGGCCAATGAGCAGATCGCGGCCGAAGGTTAGGAGCTAATCGACATTCAGTTCGCCACTGGGCATTGAGAGCCCCGAATCTGCCTCCCTCCCGCCTTGAGGGGAGGGATTGAGGGTCGGGGTTCGGGGCTTTCAATTGGGCCGATACCTCTGAATGAGCGCGTTGGGGCGTGCAGAACCCCCACCCTAACCCTCCCGCTCAAGGGGGAGGGGATCAAATCGGGGCGCCCAAAAATCGCCGGCAAACTTGAGGATCGATTCAGTCTGAAGCCCCAGCCGACATTCAATGCAGTTTTGGCGCCGTTCGGGTTTCCGGGCGGCGCTTTTTCTATGCCTTCAGACGCTGCATCAGCCGCGTGAACATCAGCAGGCCTTCGGGCCAGGGGCCGTGGCCCGACTCGACGTTGATGTGGCCGGCTTCGCCGGCCTGGTGGAAATCGCTGCCCCAGCAGGTGGCGAATTCGACGGCGCGGTCGATGGTGCAATAGGGGTCGTTGGTGGAGGCGACCAGCATCGAGGGGAAGGGCAGCGGATCGCGCGGGATGGGGCGGAAGGGCCAGGTCGCCTCGGGCACGTCGGGATGCAGTTCGACATCGGGCGGGGCGACGAGGAAGGCGCCGCGCACCTTGGTATCGGCGAGGCGGGAAGCGGTGTGGGCGACGGCGATGCAGGCCAGCGAATGGGCGACCAGCACGACCGGGCGGGTGGCCATGATGATGGCCTGCTCGATGGTGGCGACCCAGTCGTCCAGTTCCGGTTCGTCCCAATCGGCCTGTTCGACGATGGCGGCATAGGGCAGGCGCTCGGCCCAGCGGGTTTGCCAGTGGCCGGGGCCGGCACTGCCCAGGCCGGGCAGGATCAGGACATCGGCTTCGGAGATTTTCATGAGCGATCGGTCCTGTCGCGATAAAAGGCGGCATCGGTCTGGGTGAGGCCGAGGGCTTTGTAGAAGCCTTCTGCGTCGGGCAGCGAGAGCAGGATGATGGAGCTGACGGGCCCGAGAATTTCGGTCGCCTTGTCCATCAGGGCCGTGCCGATGCCCTGGCTCTGATGGGTTTCGGCAACCGCCAGATCGGCGCAATAGCAGACCCAATGCCAGTCGGTCGTGCCGCGGAACACGCCGACCAGGGTGCCATCGGGGTCGCGGGCGGTGACGACCAGGTTGGAGTTGTCGAGATAGGCCTGGACGCGCTCGGGATTGCCGAGCGGGCGGGTTGGACCCAGCGCCGACTGGCTGACGCAGGCGATATATTCTTCAGCGGTGAGGCCGGTTTCCTGAGCGCAGATGACTGCCATCACGCCGCCCCGAAGACGCGGGCGAAGATCGTATCGACGTGCTTGAGGTGATAGGCATCATCGAACATGGCGTCGATTTGCGCATCGGACAGAGTGACTTCCGGGTCGGCCTTGAGGTTGATTGCGAACTGGCCGGCGCGGTCGCCATCCATCTCCCAGACCTTCATGGCGTTGCGCTGCACGGCGGCATAGCTGTCCTCGCGGGAATAGCCGGCCTGGGTGAGCGCGAGCAGGACGCGCTGGGAATTGTGCAGGCCGCCGAGCAGGTCGAGATTGCGGCGCATGTTCTGGGGATAGACCACCAGCTTGTCGATGACGCCGGTGAGGCGGGCCAGGGCGAAATCGAGCGTGATGGTGGCGTCGGGGCCGATCATGCGCTCGACCGAGGAGTGCGAGATATCGCGCTCGTGCCAGAGGGCGACGTTTTCCAGCGCCGGGGTGACCATGCCGCGCACCAGGCGGGCGAGGCCGGTGAGGTTTTCGGTGAGCACCGGATTGCGCTTGTGCGGCATGGCGGAGGAGCCCTTCTGGCCGGGGGAGAAGAACTCCTCGGCTTCGAGCACTTCGGTGCGCTGCAGGTGGCGGATTTCGATGGCGACGCGCTCGACCGAGGAGGCGATGACGCCCAGCGTGGCGAAGAACATGGCGTGGCGGTCGCGCGGAATGACCTGGGTGGACACCGGCTCGACGGCGAGGCCGAGCTTTTCGGCGACGTATTCCTCGACCGACGGATCGATATTGGCGAAGGTGCCGATGGCGCCGGAAATGGCGGCGGTGGCGATTTCGGCGCGGGCGTTGACCAGGCGGGCGCGGGCGCGGGTGAACTCGGCATAGGCCTCGGCGAGCTTGACGCCGAACGTGGTCGGCTCGGCGTGGATGCCGTGGCTGCGGCCGATGGTGATGGTGTTCTTATGCTCGAAGGCGCGGCGCTTGAGGGCGGCGAGCAGGGCATCGATATCGGCCAGCATCAGATCGGCGGCGCGGGCGAGTTGGACCGACAGCGTGGTGTCGAGAATGTCCGACGAGGTCATGCCCTGATGCACGAAGCGGGCTTCGGGGCCGACGATTTCGCTGAGGTGGGTGAGGAAGGCGATGACGTCGTGCTTGGTGGTGCGCTCGATCTCGTCGATGCGGGCGACGTCGAAATGATAGTCGCCGAACTCGGCCTTGCGGGCGTTCATCACGTCCCAGATTTTCTGGGCGGATTCCTTGGGCACGACGCCGAGCTCGGCCAGCTTGGTGGTGGCGTGCGCCTCGATTTCGAACCAGATGGCGAAGCGGGTTTCAGCCGACCAGATGGCAACCATATCGGGGCGGGAATAGCGCGGAATCATGGGCTTAGGCCTTGTGGTTCAGAAGATTGAGTCAGGCAGTGATGGTGGCGGCGCGTGCGGATGGCGGCGATGCGGGGGGCATAGGTGGCGGCGTCGTTGCCGCCGAGAATAGAGGTGCCGGCGACGAAGACGTTGATGCCGGCCTGGGCGAGTGCGCGGGCATTGTCGGCGGTGACGCCGCCATCGACTTCCAGATCGATCGGGCGGTTACCGATCAGCGCATTGGCCTGGCGGATCTTGTCCATGGCATGCGGAATGAAGGTCTGGCCGCCGAAGCCGGGATTGATGCTCATCACCAGCAGCAGGTCGATATCGTCGAGGATGTGTTCGACGGCGGAGAGGGGCGTCGCAGGATTGATGGCGACGCCCGCGCGCTTGCCTTCGGCCTTGATGGCCTGGAGCGAGCGTTGCAGATGCGGGCCGGCCTCGGCGTGGACGGTGATGCTATCGGCGCCGGCCTTGGCGAAGGCGGCGATATAGGGATCGACCGGGGCGATCATCAGGTGGACGTCGAAGGTCTTGGTGGTCAGCTTGCGGATCGACTGCATGACCATGGGGCCGAAGCTGATATTGGGGACGAAATGGCCGTCCATGATATCGACATGGATATAGTCGGCGCCGGCGGCGTCGAGCGCGCGCACTTCCTCGCCCAGGCGGGAGAAATCGGCGGACAGGATCGAGGGGGCGATGCGGATCGGTCTTGTGGTCATCTGGCCCTCGGTATCACGGAAATGGGGCGCCGGGCGGACCGGGCCTTCGCTGCCCCTGCCATAACGCCAAGTCTGTGCATTCGCAACTGGAACGCCTCTTGGGCAAAGCGTTGCCTTTCTATAGGCTCGCGGTAAATCGAAGCGAGGCGGCATGCAAAAGATCATCGCACAACTTGAGGACAAGCGGGCGCAGGCGCGGCTGGGAGGCGGGCAGAAGCGGATCGATACCCAGCACGCCAAGGGCAAGCTGACGGCGCGGGAGCGGCTCGACGTGCTGCTCGATCCGGGGAGCTTTGAGGAATACGACATGTTCGTCACCCATCGGGCGACGGATTTCGGCATGGACGAGACCATCATTCCGGGCGACGGCGTCGTGGTGGGCTGGGGCACCATCGACGGGCGCATGGTCTATGTGTTCAGCCAGGATTTTACGGTGTTCGGCGGCTCGCTGAGCGAGACCCATGCCAAGAAGATCTGCAAGATCATGGACCTGGCGATGCAGAACGGCGCGCCGGTGATCGGGCTGAATGACTAGGGCGGGGCGCGCATCCAGGAAGGCGTGGCGTCGCTGGGCGGCTATGCCGACGTGTTCCTGCGCAATGTGCAGGCCAGTGGGGCAGTGCCGCAGATTTCGGTGATCATGGGGCCATGCGCGGGCGGGGCGGTCTATTCGCCGGCGATGACCGACTTCATCTACATGGTCAAGGACACCAGCTACATGTTCGTGACCGGGCCGGACGTGGTCAAGACGGTGACCAATGAGGTGGTGACGGCCGAAGAACTGGGCGGGGCAGGGACGCACACCAAGATTTCGTCGGTGGCCGATGCGGCGTTCGACAACGATATCGAGACGCTGCTGGAAGTGCGGCGGCTGTTCTAGCTTCCTGCCGCTGGCGGCGGGGCAGAAGGCGCCGCGGGTGGCGACGCCATGATGCGGTCGACCGGCGCGACGACAGCCTCGATACCATCATCCCCGACAGCGCCAACAAGCCCTATGACATGCGCGAAGTGATCCTCAAGATCGCCGACGAGGGGGATTTTCTGGAGCTGCAGAAGGACCATGCGGGGAACATCCTGACCGGGTTCATCCGGCTGGATGGCGAGAGCGTGGGCGTGGTGGCCAACCAGCCGCTGGTGCTGGCGGGGTGCCTCGATATCAACTCGGCCAAGAAGGCGGCGCGGTTCATCCGGTTTTGCGACAGCTTTGAAATTCCGATCCTGACGCTGGTGGACGTGCCGGGCTTTTTGCCCGGCGTGGCGCAGGAATATGGCGGCATCATCAAGCACGGCGCCAAGCTGCTGTTCGCCTATGCCGAAGCGACGGTGCCGCTGGTGACGGTGATCACGCGCAAAGCCTATGGCGGGGCCTATGACGTGATGGCGTCCAAGCATATCCGCGCGGACGTGAACTATGCCTGGCCATCAGCCGAGATTGCGGTGATGGGGGCCAAGGGCGCGGTGGAGATTTTGTATCGCTCGGAGCTGGGGGACAAGGGCAAGATCGCCCAGCGCACGGCGGACTACGAAGCGCGGTTCGCCAATCCGTTCGTGGCGGCGGAGCGCGGGTTCATCGACGACGTGATCATGCCGCATGGGACGCGGCGGCGGGTGATCCGGGCGTTCTCGACGCTACGGAACAAGCAGCAGAGCATGCCGAAGAAGAAGCATGGGAATATTCCGTTGTGAGGGGGCGGTGATGGACAGAACTACCGCCCACCACCTGTCCCTCTCCCCACAAGGGGGAGGGAGACCCTCCCAATCTGTCTTCGTAACCACAGTCTATGCGAGTAAGCGGCTCCATCGTCTCCGCTCCCCCTTGTGGGGAGGGGACAGGGGTGGGGGTGCTGGTGAGCATTGAGCGCGCCCGTCAGCTCAGGAAAACCTTGGGCGAACCTGAGCGCGCGATGTGGCGTCTGCTCTATACCTTCCGCCAAGCAGGTCATAACTTCCGTCGGCAGGTTCCGCTTGGGCGGTATTACGCGCGACTTCGCCTGCCACAGCTTGAAACTGGTGATTGAGATCGACGGGGATACTCACGGCACGTGATGATGCGATGGCCTACGACACAGTACGTGACCAGTTTATCGGAGCTGAGGGATACAGCAATCCTCCGCTTCTCCAACGACGACATTATGACAACGCCGACGGCGTTTTCACCGTGTTGGCGAAATTTATCGAGGAGCAAGACGCCTGATGATCACCAAACTCCTCATCGCCAACCGCGGTGAAATTGCCTGCCGCGTCATCAAAACCGCCAAGCGCATGGGCATCGCCACCGTCGCGGTTTATTCCGATGCCGACCGCGAGGCGCTGCATGTGCGCATGGCCGATGAGGCCGTGCATATCGGGCCGTCGCCGGCCAGGGACTCCTACCTGTCCATCGACAAGATCATCGCGGCGTGCCGGCAGACCGGGGCGCAGGCGGTGCATCCGGGCTATGGGTTCCTGAGCGAGAACCCGAAATTTGCCGAGGCGCTGGAGGCGGCGGGGATCGTTTTTGTCGGGCCGCCGGTCAAGGCGATCGAGGCGATGGGGGACAAGATCACCTCCAAGAAGCTCGCGGCGGCGGCGGGGGTGTCGACCGTGCCGGGGCATATGGGGCTGATCGCCGATGCCGGCGAGGCGGTGACGATCGCGCGGCAGGTCGGCTATCCGGTGATGATCAAGGCTTCGGCGGGCGGCGGCGGCAAGGGGATGCGGATCGCCTGGGACGATGCGGAGGCGCGCGAGGGGTTCGAGCGCTGCAAATCGGAGGCGGCAAGTTCGTTCGGGGATGACCGGATTTTCATCGAGAAATTCGTCACCCAGCCGCGACATATCGAAATCCAGCTGATCGGCGATCAGCATGGCAATGTGCTGTATCTGAACGAGCGGGAATGCTCGATCCAGCGGCGCAACCAGAAGGTGATCGAGGAGGCGCCGAGCCCGTTTCTCGACGCGGCGACGCGCAAGGCGATGGGCGAGCAGGCGGTCGCGCTGGCCAAGGCGGTGGGATACACCAGCGCGGGGACGGTGGAGTTCATCGTCGATGGCGAGCGCAATTTCTATTTTCTGGAAATGAATACGCGGCTGCAGGTGGAGCATCCGGTGACGGAGCTGATCACCGGGCTGGACCTGGTCGAGCTGATGCTGCGGGTGGCCAATGGCGAGAAGCTGCCGCTGAGCGCAGGACGAGGTGAAGCTCAATGGCTGGGCGATCGAGAGCCGGCTTTATGCCGAGGACCCGTATCGCAATTTCCTGCCATCGACCGGACGGCTGACGCGGTATCGGCCGCCGGAGGAATTTGCGAGCGAGGCGGTGGCGGTGCGCAACGATACCGGGCGTGTTCGAGGGCGGGGAGATTTCGACGTTCTACGACCCGATGATCGCCAAGCTGTGCACCTGGGCGCCGACGCGGATGGAGGCCATCGACGCCATGGCGACGGCGCTGGACGCGTTCGAGGTCGAGGGGGTGGGCAATAACCTGCCGTTCCTGTCGACAGTGATGGACCAGGAGCGGTTCCGCGAGGGGCGGCTGACGACGGGCTATATTGCCGAGGAATTTCCCGGATGGATTTACCGGCGCGGTGCTGCCGCGGGGGCGGGTGTTCGAGGTGGCTGCGGCGGCGGCGATGATGCAATTGGTGGTGGAGGATCGGAAGGGGCAGGTCAGCCGCTCGCCGCTGGGGCATTCCACCGAGGTCTATGGCGAGTGGGTGGTGGTGATCGGCGACGAGCAGATCCCGCTCAAGCTGCATCGGCTCGACCCGGAGGGGACGTGGGAGTTGAACCTGTTCGATCAGGCGGCGGCGGTGGCGCGGTTCGACTGGGTGCCGGGGCGGACGATCGCGCGGATCGAGTGGGAGGGCGGCGCGGCCAGCGTGCTCAAGGTCAATGCGATGACCTCGGGATTCCGCATTCGCTATAGCGGGGCGGATTTGAAGGTGATGGTGGTGAGGCCCGCACGTGGCGGTGCTATTGCCGCTGATGCCGGTGAAGGTGCCGCCGGACATGAGCCGGTTCCTGCTATGCCCGATGCCGGGGCAGGTGGTGCGGGTGGATGTGGTCGAGGGGGATGTGGTCGAGGATGGGCAGGTGCTGGCCATTGTCGAGGCGATGAAGATGGAGAATGTGCTGAAAGCCGAGAAGCGGGCGCGGGTGCGCAAGGTGCATGTGGTGGCGGGCGCGGTGCTGGCGGTGGATCAGGTGATGGTGGAGTTCGAGGCGGTGTGATGGTGCGGTGTTTGGCGAAGTACCCCCTCCCTAGCCCTCCCCGCAAGGGGGAGGGTGACATCGAGTGTGTGGCACAATCTTACCAATCCACCGGGTTCACCCTCCCCCTTGCGGGGAGGGAAGGGAGGGGGTGAGCGATGCCGACAGTTGCACAACGCCTTCGAAAGAACCCGACGCCGGCGGAGATACGCCTGTGGAGGTTGATCGAGCCGTTACGCACCGGTGCCTTTCATTTCCGCAAGCAAGTAGCAATTGGGCCGTATATCGCCGATTTCGCCTGTCACCATGCTCGTTTGATCATCGAGGTCGATGGCGACACACATTTTACCGAAGCGGGACTTGCGGCAGAGGTTGTGCGGAATGGATATCTGCGCGAACGCGGTTACAGTGTCCTGCATTTCACCAATGATGATGTCATGCACAATGGCGAGGGTGTTTACCTGACCATTCTGAAGGCGGTTGGCCAGGGGGTAGAAAATGACTGAATTACGTGCCCAAACGCACCCCCTCCCTTCCCTCCCCGCAAGGGGGAGGGTGACATCGAGTATTTGGCACAATCCTGCCAACCCACTGCGTTCACCCTCCCCCTTGCGGGGAGGGCCAGGGAGGGGGACTGCGATCTCGCGGTGGCAGGAGTCGCTTGTTCATGTCCGCTAATTTCGCCCATTGGGCCGCTCTAGCGCAAAAGGAACTCCGCGACGTTCCACTCTCCTCGCTCGACCGCGACTATGGCGGCATCCCGGTGAAGCCGGTGTATTTCGGCGAGGGCGCGGAAGTGCCCGGGGCCGAGCCGTTCACCCGGGGCGTGCGCGCCACCATGTATGCCAACCGGCCATGGACTATCCGGCAATATGCCGGTTTCTCCACCGCGCGGGAGAGCAATGCGTTTTATCGGCAGGCGCTGGAGAAGGGGCAGAAGGGGCTGTCGGTCGCGTTCGATCTGGCGACGCATCGGGGATATGACAGCGATCATCCGCGCGTGGTCGGCGATGTCGGCAAGGCCGGGGTGGCGATCGATAGTGTCGAGGACATGAAAATCCTGTTCGATGGGATTCCGCTCGACCGGATGAGCGTGTCGATGACCATGAACGGGGCGGTGATCCCGGTGCTGGCGATGTTCATCGTGGCGGCGGAGGAGCAGGGGGTGGCACAGGGCAAGCTCGAAGGGACGATCCAGAACGACATCCTCAAGGAGTTCATGGTCCGCAATACGTATATCTATCCGCCGGAGCCTTCGATGCGGATCGTGGGGGATATTATCGCCCATACGGCGCGAGCATATGCCCAAGTTCAATTCGATTTCGATTTCGGGCTATCACATGCACGAGGCTGGGGCGACAGCGGTGCAGGAGCTGGCGTTTACGCTGGCCGACGGCATGGATTATGTGCGGGCGGCGCAGGCGCGGGGGCTGGATATCGATGCGTTTGCGGGGCGGCTGAGCTTCTTTTTCGGCATTGGCATGAACTTCTTCCTGGAGGTCGCGAAGCTCCGGGCGGCGCGGCAGTTGTGGAGCGAGATCATGACCGGGCTGGGGGCGAAGGATGCGCGCAGCAAAATGCTGCGGACGCATTGCCAGACTTCCGGGGTGTCGCTGACCGAGCAGGACCCGCACAACAATATCGTGCGCACGACGATCGAGGCGCTGGCGGCGGTGTTGGGGGGCACGCAGAGTCTGCACACCAATTCGTTCGACGAGGCGATTGCGCTGCCGACGGAATTTTCCAGCCGCATCGCGCGCAATACGCAATTGATTTTGCAGCATGAAAGCCGGGTGACCGATGTGGTCGATCCGCTGGGGGGCTCGTATTATATCGAGGCGCTGACGGCAGAACTGGTGGCGGGGGCCAAGGCGCTGATCGGGGAGGCTGAGGCCGCGGGGGGCATGACGCAGGCGGTGCAAGCGGGCGGGCCGAAGCTGGCGATCGAGACGGCGGCGGCGCAAAGGCAGGCGCGGGTGGATCGGGGCGAGGACGTGATCGTCGGGGTCAACCGCTATCGGCTCGATGTCGAGGACGGCATCGAGGTGCGCCAGATCGACAACGCCAAGGTGCGCGAGGAGCAGATCGCGCGGCTGGCGCAGGTGCGGCGGACACGGGACGAGGCGAAATGCCAGTCGATGCTGTCGGCGCTGCGGGAATTTGCGGCCAAGGATGAGGGGAATTTGCTGGAAGCGGCGATAGAGGCAGCGCGAGCGCGGGCTACGCTGGGCGAGATCAGCGCGGCGCTGGAGGATGTGTTCGGGCGCCATTCGGCGGTGACGCGGGTGATTTCGGGGGTCTATGCCGAGGGTTATGCGGGGGACGCGGAATATGCGTCGATAGCGGGCCATATCGCCAGCTTCAAGGCGAGCCGGGGACGGGCGCCATCGATCTTCATCGCGAAGATGGGGCAGGATGGGCATGACCGCGGCGCCAAGGTGATCGCGTCGGCGTTTGCGGACCTGGGGTTCGAGGTGCATCTGGGGCAGTTGTTCGAGACGGCGCCGGAAGTGGCGGCGCATGTCGATGAACTGGGTGTGGATGCGGTGGGTGTGTCCTCGCTGGCGGCGGGGCATCGGACGCTGGTGCCGGAGCTGGTGGGGGCGTTGCGGGATCGGGAACTGGGCGAGGTGACGGTGATCGTCGGCGGGGTGATCCCGGAGCAGGATTATGAGTTTTTGCTCGATGCCGGGGTGGCGGCGATTTTCGGGCCGGGGACGAATGTGCTGTCGGCGGCGTTTTCGGTGTTGAGCCAGATCGAGGGGCGGTTGAGCAATCGATGAAAAGTCTCAGCATCTTCGGCGGAAAGCCCTTGACCGCACTCTCTTCCAGCCCTGTCTTCCTCACGCTCCAAGAAATTCTAGAGGTCATCGTCGTCTCGGCGCGTGATACCCATTGGCGCATCGGCGACTTTATCGACGAGGACGGCATAGAGTGGTTCGAGTTTGCTGGCGAAGACTGGTCGCAGCGCAAATTCGCGCAGGAAGGGGTGCGGCTGCCAACGCGCGAACTCGTCGCGATGGCATCAACCATGCCGCAGGCTATATGGGCGAGCTTTTCTGGTTTTCGGCCCAGCGACGCGCCATCACCGTGGATCGTACTCAACGCCATTGACGGCCACTTGTGGCGTATCGACACGGACGAGCTAGGTGTTCGTCGTGTCGTGCGTACCAGTTTTGCCGATGTGCGAGAAAGCGAAGAATGATTGGGCGCTTGAACCATATCGCCATCGCGGTGCCCGACCTCGCTGCCGCCGCCGCGAAATACCGTGACCTGCTCGGCGCCAGTGTCGGCGAGCCGCAGGCACTGCCGGAGCATGGGGTGACGGTGGTGTTCATCGATACCGGCAACTCCAAGGTGGAATTGCTGGAGCCGCTGGGGGCGGAGTCGCCGATTGCCGGGTTTCTGGCGAAGAATCCGGACGGTGGAATGCACCATATCTGTTTTGAGGTGCCCGATCTGACCGCTGCGGCGGCGAAGCTGGTCGCCGGTGGGGCGCGGGTGTTGGGGGTGCCCAAGATCGGGGCGCATGGGCGGATGGTGGTGTTCGTGCATCCCAAGGATTTCGATGGGACGTTGATCGAGCTGGAAGAGGTTTAGGATAGGGGGGCACGAGGCTGCTTTGTTTTTCCTCGCCACGATGCTTCCGTCTCCCTCCCCACGAGGGGGAGGGAGACGGAAGCATCGCGGGTGTGGGCGGTGAGAGGTTGCCCACCTTCACAAACGGGAGATGCGGCGGGAGCGCGCATTGCTTTGTGGGTGGCAGGGGATACATAGGGCGGGCAATTGCGGGGAGCGTCGCAGTGGAGTTTTCGCTGATTTCGGTGTTTGGCGCCGGGGTGCTGAGTTTTCTCAGCCCCTGCGTGCTGCCGCTGGTGCCGCCATACCTGACCTATATGAGCGGGGCGAGCTTCGACCAGCTACGCACCGAGGGCGCGGGGCCGGGCGCATTGCAGCGCAAGGTGATGGTCACCTCGTTGTTCTTCATACTCGGTTTCGGCGTGATTTTCGTAACGCTGGGCGCGACGGCGACGGCCTTTGGGCAGGCGTTCCGGCAGGTGCTGCCGATCCTGACGCCGATCGCCGGGCTGATGATCATCGCCATGGGGCTGCATTTTCTGGGCGTCTATCGCATCGGGCTGCTGGACCGGCAGATCAGGCATAATGGGCCGGGGGTCGCGAGCGGGCCGGTGGGTGGATTCCTGCTGGGGCTGGCTTTTGCGATCGGCTGGACGCCGTGCATCGGGCCGGTGCTGGCAGCGGTGCTGTCCGTGGCGGCAAGTAAGAATACCGCGCTGGAAGGCGCGTCGCTGCTGGCGGTGTATTCGCTGGGGCTGGGCGTGCCATTCTTCCTGGCCGGGATCGCCATCGGGCCGTTCCTGACGTTTTTCAATACGTTCAAGCGGCATTTGCGGACGGTCGAGCGGGTGATGGGGGCGCTGCTGGTGGTGGCGGGGGTGCTGTTCCTGACGGGCAATTTCAGCCGGATGTCGTACTGGTTCCAGGAGACGTTTCCGGTGCTCCAGAGTTTTGGGTAGCTTGCTGCTCTTCTCCCTCCCCCTTGTGGGGAGGGCAGGGGTGGGGGTCTCTGCGGCCCCGCAAATCGGTGGCTGTGGTTGGTTCGGAACCCCCACCCTTAATCCCTCCCCACAAGGGGGAGGGAGACAGATCGGGGCTCTCGATTGGTGGTTATGAGCTGAATTTCGAGCGGTCTAGTGCCCGCCAACAACTCCCTAAAGCAGCTTCAGCCCGCGCAGCGACGCATGGCCGGATTTGCCGATGATGATGTGGTCGTGCAGCGTGATGCCCAGGGGCTTGGCGATGTCGGTGATTTCGCGGGTCATGCGCACATCGGCCGAGGATGGGGCGGGATCGCCGGAAGGGTGATTGTGGACCAGAATCAAGGCTGTGGCGGAATGTTCTAAAGCGCGTTTGATGACTTCGCGGGGATAGACGGGGGTGTGGTCGACGGTGCCGGTTTGCTGCACTTCGTCGGCGATGAGGCGGTTCTTCTTGTCGAGGAACAGGATGCGGAACTGCTCGATGCTCTCATAGGCCATCTGGGCGCGGCAGTAGTCGATCAGCTCGGACCAGGACGAGAGCAGCGGCTTTTCCAGCCGGATGCGGTCACGGCCGAAGCGGACGGCGACGGACTGGATGACCTTGATATGGGCCACCGAGGTATCGCCCAGGCCATCGATCTTGCCCAGGCGCTCGGGGGAGGCGGAGAAGACGCCGGAGAACGAGCCGAATTCCTTGAGCAAGGTCTTGGCGAGCTTTTTGGTATCGCGCCTGGGCACGACCAGTTGCAGCGCCAGTTCCAGTAATTCGTAATCCTCGAAGGCATCGCCGCCCAGCTTGAGGAAGCGTTCGCGCACGCGCTGGCGGTGGCCGGCATTGTCGGCCCCGGGCTTGGCGGCCTCATCGGCCATGGGAATGAACGGGCCTTCGCCCAAACTGCCCGGCGGCGTATCCGGGGGGCGGGCCATCAGGCGGCTTTCGCGGGGGCCATGGGGTTGAAGATGCCGCCCGGCGAGAGCGTGAAAATCTCATGGCCGGTTTCGATGATGCCAATGGAATGTTCGCACTGGGCCGAAAGGGTGCGGTCGCGCGTCACGGCGGTCCAGCCATCGGAGAGGATTTTGACGTGCGGGCGGCCGAGATTGATCATCGGCTCGATGGTGAAAATCATGCCGGGCTTGAGCGGCACGCCGGTGCCGGGCACGCCGAAGTGCATGATATTGGGCTCGTCGTGGAACAGCTTGCCCAGGCCGTGGCCGACGAAATCGCGCACCACGCTGGTGCGTTCGGCTTCGGCATGGGCCTGGATGGCGGCGCCGATATCGCCGGTGGTATTGCCGGGAATGGCGGCCTTGAGCCCGGCTTCGAGGCTCTCATAGGTGACTTCGATCAGCCGCTCGGCCTTGCGGGTGATTTCGCCGACCGGATACATGCGGCTGCTGTCGCCATGCCAGCCGTCGACCACCAAAGTCAGGTCGATATTGACGATATCGCCATCACGCAGCGGGCGATCATCGGGAATGCCGTGGCAGACGACATGGTTGATCGAGGTGCAGACCGAGTGGCGGTAGCCCTTGTAGAAAATGGTCGCGGGGACGGCGCCGTGGTCGCGGGCGAATTCGTAGGCGATTTTGTCGATGGTGGCGGTGGGCACGCCTGGCTCGACGAACGGGGTCAACACATCGAGCGCCAATGCCGTCAGCGCGCCGGCCTTGCGCATCCCGGCAAAGCCTTCCTCGCCATGCAGCGGGATGACGCCGGCGGTGCGGCGGGCTTTGGCGGGGGCATCGATATAGGTGACCATGGCAGACTCCAGAGCGGCAGCATCAAAGGTAATCGTTGCGCGTGGCGATTGAAAGAGCCTCGGGCGGCACATGCCCTTGAATGCAGGCCTAAAATCGCCGTGCGTTGCTTGACGGCGCCAACCGGTGAGGGCATCCATTTGGGCAACTCCTCCAAACGGTTGCATTATGACCTCTTCCCCATCGGTTACCGCGGGCCTGCTCGTTATCGGCGATGAAATCCTGTCGGGCCGCACCAAGGACGTGAATATCGGCGCGACGGCCGATTTCTGCACCGATCTCGGGATCGATCTCAAGGAAGTGCGGGTGGTGTCGGACGAGACCGACGACATCATCGCGGCGGTCGATGCGCTGCGCGAGCGCTACACCTATGTGTTCACCACCGGCGGCATCGGGCCGACGCATGACGATATCACCGCCGATGCCATCGCCAAGGCGTTCGGGGTGGCGCTGCCGATCAATGCGCAGGCCCGCGCCATGCTGGAGGCGCGGTGGAAAGAGACCGGCACCGAGGTCAACGAGGCGCGGCTGCGCATGGCGCGGATTCCCGAGGGCGCCGATTTGATCGTCAATTCGGTGAGCGCAGCGCCGGGGTTCCGCATCGGCAATGTGCATGTGATGGCGGGCGTGCCAGTGATCATGCGGGCCATGCTGGAAGCGCTGGCGCCGACCTTGCAGGGCGGCAAGAAGGTGCTTTCGGTGACGGTGAAGGCCGCGGTGGGCGAGGGCACGGTGGGCGGGCCGCTCGGCGAATTGCAGGCCCAATATCCCGATGTGAAAATGGGCAGCTATCCTCAGATGGGCAAGGGCAGGGCGACGACCGAGCTGGTGCTGCGCTCGTCCGATCCGGCGCGGCTGGAGGAAGCGGCGGGCAAGGTGCGCGCCATGGTGGCCGCGGCGCATGAAAAAGCCGGGATCGCGCCGCCCGAAGACTAGCGCGCCGTACGGCGCACTCGTTTTCTTGATGGCGCATCTTTGCGCGGAAAACCGGTTCCCACTTTTCCGCTGGATGCGCTAAGCATTTGGCGTGAGCCGCCGAGTTTGCTATGAGCCCATCTTCGCCGGTGGGGGCGATGGCAGGAGACACGAGCGTGAACAATCCGAACCAGAAGTCGTTTCCGGTCAGCTGGGACCAGTTCCACCGCGATAGTCGGGCTTTGGCATGGCGATTGACGGGGATCGGCACCTTTGACGCCGTGGTGGCGATTGCGCGCGGTGGGCTGGTGCCGGCGACCATCGTGGCGCGCGAACTCAATATCCGCGTGGTCGAATTGGTGGCGGTCAAATCCTACGATCACCAGAGCAAGGGCGAGGTGAAGGTTCTCAAGCCCATCAGCCAGCAGATTCTCGATATGGCCAGGAATGGCGGCAAGGTGCTGATCGTCGACGACCTGGTCGATACCGGCGCCACCGCCCGCGCCGTGCGCGACATGCTGCCGGGCGCACACTTCGCCACGGTTTACGCCAAACCGATGGGCCGCGAACTGGTGGATACCTTCATCACCGAAGTCAGCCAGGACACCTGGATTTTCTTCCCGTGGGATCTGGATGTGACGTATGCGGCGCCGATTGGCGGCGGGACGGACTGAGGGGGCGGGCGATCGCCATCTTGGCCAGCTAGCGCGACATTCGCTTGCGCGGACCTTCGGTTCTGTGCTTCCGGTGCTCACGTACTTTAGTAGGCTCCGCTCCGGTTCTCGAAAGCCGCGCCATCTAACTCAATTTTGCGGGTCATCGATATCCGTCACAATATCGACCTGACTTACCCCGCTTATCCTGGGCGTCTGTCGCCGTGAGAATTTGTCTCCAGAGCCAATCTGGAGACGATCATGGGGCGATTGCCGCGGGCGCTTGAGGAAAAGCGGGTCAAGCTACTGGCATTGGCGCAGCGTGGGGCGTTTGACAGCTATATCCGCTATGGACGCGTGCCGGAGTTCACGAACAGGCGGTCCTGGCGTTTGCCGAAAAGGCGCTTGGGCCTGGCGATGAGTCTCCGTCGCCGCGCTTCCCGGCCTGAAAGCAACCACATATTATACTTGGCGCACGGCCGGCGACGAGCGGGTGCGCTCGTCCCACGCGTCTCATGCCGGACAGATGTCTTTGCCTGGAATAGTCCGCCGGATGACGGCCATCCAGGCGCGGAGCCCAATTGCCGCTGTTGGGCGGAGCCGTATTATGGCGATCCGGCGATTTCCCGATCGCTAAGCTTGTCCGGGCTAGTGAAACGGACGCACTGGCCGGGAGCATTGGGCCAGCATTGAGACACTGAAGCGGCCGGATGGGAGTTTGGCGGAGTCCGTTATCGCGATGCGAGACGGAACGCAGGTTCACTCCACGTTTGCGGGGATGGCGGTCTCCTCCATTGTCACGCCTGCCGGCGGCCAGGCGATCAGCATTGAAAAGCGCGACGGCGTACAGCGCACCTATCTGGGGAGTGATCGTTCGCTACTGACGGAAGTCAGATGGTCGGCAAATGGTTTGCAGATGGCATCGCCGCGCGTGCATGTGGCGCAGGCGACAGGCGATCCGGGAGTGCCTTTCTCATTCAACATTTTCCAGGTGCCTAAGCTCTTCCCACTTGCGGCCATGGTGGGACTCTACAATGCGCTGCAGGCGAAACCCGATAGCCTCGGGCCGGCAGCGCAGACGTGCCCGTTATGGCGTTCAAAGTCTGGACGGACGCTGAGGGCCAAGGGGCAGGCGTGTCGGTGGAGGCTTTGACGGTCGAGCAGGTCAGCCAATTGTGCAAGCGGCTGCCAGCTGTACAGACTTGGACAGATGCAGCCGCGACCAAACTGGGACCGTTGAAGGCGAGCATGTCCACTCAGTCATGGGGAACGGCGGTCCACAAGTCGGTAGAGCAGACTATCGTTGCTCTTAAAAATGAGTTCTCTGTGGACTACCAGGATGTCTGGCCCGAGTTGTCTCTAGATACGTCGGGCAATAACGCCCAATATGGTCAGGCTACATCGACACGCCTGGATGTTCTAGAGGATAGACGGGCTGATCTAGGTGCGGTTTGTGTATATGACATTAAAACTGGTGATGCCGGATTGAGTTCTGCCCGCGTCAAGCAGATTTATGAATTGGTGGTCCAAAAAGCCCCTGGGGCGATCTTTTACATCATCGAAATAAGGCCGTTCAGATGACGACGTTGCCGGAAATCAAGCGATGGACCAAGCCTGTTCTTGCAGGGCGGAGCGATCTTGTTCTGCGCGGGCGGAGCATTTTTCTTAGGCCCACTCATCACATCGTCCGGTGTATTTTCTTCCAGGGCTCGTCGGACAAGAACTACCCGCGTCCACGGTGGTATTTTTCCATTCCATTTGCGCCGCCGTCAGACTCGCCCGCGCTCTATGGTCCGCGGAACTGCCGGTTTGGCATTCCACTGATGAGGGGTTTGCGCAAAAGGTGGTCGAGCAGTTTACGCAAAAGATCGATCAGGATCTCAAGCCTGTGTCGTCGATTGAAGCCTTTTACGAGATGACGTTAGATGACCGCTCCACAGAGGCAGGGACCGGTTACTGGCAACTCGCTAAATATCCGGTATTCCATGCCCCGGTTCTCGCTGCCTTGGGGCGCCTGGATGAAGCACAAGTTGTAGTGAACAGTTTTGTAGCGGCGAAAGAATTCTAATTTGCTGATAAAACTTGAGCGTGGCCAAACACTGGTCGCCAAACGCGCCAATAGTGCCATTGGAAGGATTTATATAAAATACGCAACTTTCGACTTGAACATGCTCTCGGAACTCAAGCGGCTTTCCGTGCTTGCGGCGGCAGGTGACCGCATTGGCGTCGGCGCTCTGTTGCGAGAGTGGGAGATCGAGATGATTAAGTGGTGGGGTATCGAAGACTTGTGGGAGCCGACGCCGTTTCCGGTGGAGCTGGGGGCCGGCAGGTGATGGGGGTGCCGGGGCTCGGAGATTGGCAATCCGAGCCAGGACCACCAGCCCGCTGGCTCAAAACTCTCAGCGCAGCTTGATGGTGCCGGCTTCGTAGGCGGTGCGGCAATCGGTGGCGTCGTGTAGCAGGTCGTCCTGGATCAGGGCGGTCGTGGTCATGCCGGGGCCGCCAAAGCGGGGGTCGTCGCATTCGCCGTCGTTGGAATATTCGCCGTCATCGTTGCCAAAACTGATCTTGCCCTTGGCATCGACGCCGCGCAGCGTGAGCTTGCCGGCTTCAAAACCGTTGCGGCAATCGGTGGCGTCATGGGTGATATCGGCTTCGATCAAAGCCGTCGTCGTCATCTCGGGCCCGTCGAAGCGCGGATCATCGCATTCGCCATCGTTGGAATAATCCCCGGCGTCATCGCCGAAATTGATGTGTGGGGCGGCGGAAGCCGGCGAAGCAGCAAAGGCAACGAAGAGAAACAGTCCAAGCATTACGAATTTTGACATTGTCCACAGCCCGCTAATGATCGATGTGATGAGGGTCCTGAGGACCGCCCATGCACGGACATGGCCGAAATGGCCAAATTTTGTCAACCTGCGCCATGCCCGGGTTTCAGGCATGGAAAATCCATCGGACAGCTTCTCATCGCAGCGGGAGCAGGATAGAGAAAACCGGCTGCGGGCGTGGTGGAATGGTAGACACACAGGACTTAAAATCCTGAGGGGGTATCCCCGTGCGGGTTCGAGTCCCGCCGCCCGCACCATGGATCAGACTAGGCGCGGCCGCTCAGGACCGCGAAGCGCCAGGCCTTGAAGCTGCAATCGACTTGGGTCAGGCCCGCGTCGCGCATCCAGGCCAACTGGTTTTCCACCGAAGCGCAGCGATCGTGGGACATGCGCTCATGGGCCTTGGCGATTTCGGCTTCGGGGACGCCGGCGGCCTTGACCTGGTCGAGCCAGATGCGGGCATAGCGGGCTTCAGTTTGCGGATCATGGCCAAGCACCTGCTCGGCATTGATGAACAGGCCGCCCGGGGGCAAGGCCGCGCGAATGCGGGCGAACAGGCTGCGCTTGTCGGCATCGGCGAGATGATGGATCGCCAGGGCGGAAATGATCAGATCCCAGGGGCCGCCGAGATCGGCCGCTGGCCATGTCGGCGGTGCCGAAAGTGATGGCGGCATTGCCGGCGAAACGCTGGCGAGCCTGGTCCAGCATCTTGTCGGAGGCATCGAGCAGGTGCATTTGCGCCTGGGGATGGCGAGCCAGCACCATGGCGGCGAACAGGCCGGTGCCGGCGCCCAGATCGAACACGCGCAGCGTTTTGCGGGGGCTGCCAGTCATCGATGACGTCGAGTGCTGTGCCATAGAACATGTCGAAGCAGGGGATGAGGCCGCGCCGGATGGCATCGTAGCCGGCGGCATCGCGATTGAAGGCAGGGGCGGAGGAGACGTTCAGTTCGGCCATGATGGGTTCCAAGGCAGGCGGCGATTGACCGGGCAAAACAGGGCTGGCATGAGCTTGGCTTTCTGAGGGGAAAAGGAGCGCAATATGATTGAGCGGATCGAGACTGGGATCGCGCCATCGTGCTCGCCAGTCAATGACGCAATACGGGCCGGCCAGCAAGTGTGGCTGGTGGCGATCGCCGAGGACCCGGCGACGGGCGAAATCGTTGAGGGCGATATCGGGGCGCAGACGCGGCGCACTATTGGCAATCTCGATATCGCCATTCGGGCGGCGGGCGGAACGCTGGCCAATATCGTGCAGGTGCAGGTTTTCCTGATCGACAAGGCGGATGCGGCCGGGATGAATGCGGTTTATGCCGAATTTTTCCAGCAGCCTTACCCGGTGCGGGCGACTGTGGTGGTCAAGGAATTGCTGGCGCAAGGCCTGCGGGTGGAGATGCTGGCGACGGCCGTTCTGGGCTGAACCTCGCAGATCAGGCGGGTGAGGGTCTGGCTCGCCAGGGTATCGGGCGAGCCAAGATCGAGCACGACGCTCATGTGATTGGCGCCGGGCAGGGTGGTGACGGGGGGCGTGTGCAACTGTTGCGCCAGGGCCAGGGCCTGCTCATGGAAGGGCGCGGTTTCGTTTTCGCCGACCATGATGGCGACTTCGGCGGTGGCGGTGAAATCATTGCGCAGGGGGGACCAGCGGGCGACTTCGGCGTCGGTGAGGCCGATTTCGGGGTGCAGGAACGACGACTGCAGCGGTTGCAGGTCATAAATGCCGCTGAGCAGCAGGGCAGATCGCACCGGGACGGTGTTGGCGGCATCGAGCAGCCAACAGCAGAGTTGGGCCCCGGCGGAGTGGCCGGAGATGGTGAGGCGGGCGGGATCGCCGCCGAAAGTGGCGGCATTGCCGGCGAGCCAGCCTGCGGCACGGCGCACCTGATCGATGATGGTATCCATGCGGACGGCGGGCATCAGGGCATAGTCGAGGATGGCGGCAATGCCGCCAGCAGCGGTGACCGTATCGGCGATATAGGAGTAATCGTGCTTGGCGAACATGCGCCAATAGCCGCCATGGATGAACAAATGCACCGGCGCAGGCCCCGATTGCTGCTCGGGAAAGAACAGGTCCAGCCGCTCGGTGGGGGCGTCGCCATAGGCGACGTCCAGGGTTGAGCGCAGCGTGGCGCGGGTGGCGGCGCTGCGGGTGGTGTATTCGGCCATATAGCGGTCGAAATCCGGCACGAAATTGCGGGTGCGAAACAGGTCCATCAGAACGACGTCGCGATGTATTTGGCTTCCATATATTCGAGGATGCCGTGGATGCCGCCTTCGCGGCCGAGGCCGCTCTGCTTGACGCCGCCGAAGGGCGCGGCCGGGTCGGACACCAGGCCGCGATTGAGGGCGACCATGCCGGCTTCGATTTCGCCGGAAACCTGCAGGCCGCGCTTGAGGTCGTTGGTGTAGACATAGGCGGCCAGGCCGTATTCGGTGTCGTTGGCCTTGGCGATGGCCTCCTCCGTCGGTCTCGAAGCGATAGATGGGGGCGACCGGCCCGAAGATTTCCTCATGCACCATGTTGGATTGGGTCGAGACGTCGGTCAGCACGGTGGGCGGATAATAGAAGCCCTTATCGGTGGACGGTGCCGCCGATCAGCACCTTGGCGCCCC
Organism: uncultured Alphaproteobacteria bacterium; assembly: GCA_963717095.1. Classification (GTDB taxonomy): domain Bacteria; phylum Pseudomonadota; class Alphaproteobacteria; order Rhizobiales; family Devosiaceae; genus Devosia. The sequence continues at coordinate 42,601 of CAVQVF010000003.1, read as the reverse complement.
GCGACGGCGTCGTCGACCAGGGATTCGATCTTGTCGACGGCCTTCTCGGTGATCATCGGGCCGCAGTCGGTGGCCGGGATCGGTGCCGGGGCCGACCTTGATCGCGGCCATGCGCTCGGCGAGGCCCGTCGGCGAAGGCATCGTGGATGCCCGACTGGACGATAGAAGCGGTTGGCGGCGGTGCAGGCCTCGCCGGCGTTGCGCATCTTGGCGACCATGGCGCCGTCGAGCGCGGCTTCGAGGTCGGCGTCGTCGAAGACGATGAAGGGCGCATTGCCGCCCAGCTCCATCGAGCAGGAGACACTGGTCTTGGCGGCTTCGCGCAGCAGCGTGCGGCCGACCTCGGTCGAGCCGGTGAAGGAGAGCTTGCGCACGCGCGGATCGTGCAGCATGGCGTTGGTCAGCGGCGCCGGGCTGGGAGGTGGTGATGACGTTGACGACGCCGGCCGGCACGCCGGCCTCGTGCATAGATCTCGGCCAGCGCATAGGCGGTGAGCGGGGTCTCGGTGGCGGGCTTCAGGATGACGGTGCAGCCGGCGGCGAGCGCGGGGCGATCTTGCGGGTGGCCATCGCGGCCGGGAAGTTCCAGGGCGTGATCAGCACCGCAGATGCCGATCGGCTGGTAATCGACCAGGATGCGGTTGGCTGCCGGCAGGGCGCCATGCCGAATTCGCCGCGAGCGCACGGCCTCCTCGGCATACCAGCGGAAGAATTCGGCGGCATAGGCGACTTCGCCGCGCGCGTCGGGCAGCGCCTTGCCGTTTTCCAGGGAGATCAGGTCGCCAGCATTCCTCGGCCGTCGATCATCAGCTCGAAGCATCGGCGCAGGATTTCGGCGCGCTGGCGCGGCGGCGGTCTGGCGCCAGCCGGCGGCGGCCTTGTCGGCGGCATCGACCGCGGCCATGGCATCGGCGAGGGTCGCATCGGCGACTGTCGGCAAGAATCGTCTTCGGTCGAGGGATCGAAGACTCGAATGCCGCTCGCCGGGGCCAGCCATTTGCCGCCGATGAACAGGCCCGTGGGGATAGTCGGAGCAATGAGGCGTGGCCGGTGTCGGGTCTGGCGGCGGTGGCGGTGATGGTCATGGTCCTTATGGGCGGAATATTCAGCGGGCGGCGCGGCGAGGTCGCCGGTGATAGGCGGCCTGCGAGTGAGCCGCTTCATGGCGGCGAGGTCGAGGGGGCGCGGATTGTTCTTGATCAGGCGGCGATGCCGATGGCCTGTCGGCAGTCCAGTCCAGCTTGTCGGCGGGCAGGCCGAGCGCCTTCAGCGTCGGCGGGAATGCCGATGGCGGCGAACAGGCGGCGACTTCGTCGATTGCGGCATCGGCCAGGTCCTCGTCGATCGGCGCCGGTCGAGGCCCATGGCGCGGCCGATCTCGGCGAGTTCGGGCACGCAGGCGGGGCGGTTGAAGCTCATCACATAGGGCATCAGCAGGCGACGCCCAGGCCGTGCGGGGTGTGGGTCAGCGTGCCGACCGGATATTGGATGGCATGCGCCGCCGCGGTGCCGGCGGTGCCGAAGGCGCAGCCGGCGGCCAGTGGCGCCATCATCACCTCGGCGCGGGCCTCGATATTGTTGCCGTCCTTGCACGGCGGTTCCAGGCTACTTGCCAAGCATGCTGGATCGCGAGCAGGCGCGAAATGATCGCTCAGCACGCTCTTGCCGACGAAGACATTCTTCTGCGCCAGAGCCGGCGTCGCCTCGCGGCGGGCGGCGGTGAAGGCTTCGATGGCATGGGTCAGCGCATCGGCGCCGGCGACGGCGGTCAGGCCGGGCGGGCAGGTCAGGGTCAGTTCGGGATCGCAGATCGCCACCAGCGGAATGAGATGGGGGCTGGAAATGCCGACCTTGAGGGCCCGGTCGGGATCGGACATCACCGCCACCGGCGTGACTTCGGAGCCGGTGCCGGCGGTGGTCGGCACGGCGATCATGCGGCAGCGACGGGGCCGGGAACCTTGAACTCGCCATAATAATCCTGCGAGCGCGCCGCCATGGTTCAGCAGCAGCGCCACGCATTTGGCCATGTCCATGCAGGAGCCGCCGCCGATGCCGATCACCACATCGGGCGCGAAAGCCTTGGCCGCGACGGTGGAGGCAACCGTGGAGGCGGCGGGTACATCGGGCTGGACGGTGGAATCAACCTGCACGGTCAGCCCCTCGGCGGTGAGCAGGCCGAGTATTTCGGCAAAGGCCGGATCGGCGGCGAGGCGGGCATCGGTGCAGACCAGGATGCGGGTGCCGTAGCGTTTGGCGACCACGCCGAGAGCGCATGCGCTGACCTTCGCCGAACAGGATTTCCCGCGGCATCCGAAGGGCGGCAAACAAACTCATGACAGGCTTCCTGGCGATATGAAGGTGAGGTTTTGGTGGGCACTATAGGCACGGCATGGACGCAGAGAAATGGCAAGTTGGAGGCAGCCGGCGCTATCGGCATCGTGGAGCGCAGCGCCGTCACCACTCGTCCAATAGACCCTCTCGATTTCAAAATCAAATCCTATAAGATATCGTATTGAATATCGCTGAAGGCCATGTTAGCAAGGCATTATCGTGCAAGGGGCGAAAATATGCAGGAACGTTTCAACGGCAGAGCGCGAATCCGGGGCGAGGCGCACAGAATGCGTCGGCGATTCAACGCCCTACGAGCCTTTCGGGTGAGGTTTATGACACGATTTTCTCGCAATTGATGTCGCTGAAGATCGCGCCTGGCTCGCGCATCACCGTCGATAATCTGGTCGCGCGAGTTCGAATGTTTCGCAGACGCCGATCCGCGAAGCGCTGGGGCGGCTCGAAGGCGAAGGCCTAGTCGTTAAGACGCATCTGATCGGCTATAGCGCCGCGCCGCAGATCGCGCGCAAGCAGCTTCGACGAACTCTATAGCTGCGCCTGCTGCTCGAAGTCGATGGGGCGCGGCGCGCGGTAGCGCAACTGGATGCGCAATCGCTGAAGCAATTGACCAGCGCCGCCGGGGTCATGGCGCGGCGATCCGGCACCGGGGACGAGCGAGCGCGTTATTCGCAGTTCGCCCGCGAGGACGCGGTGTTCCACGACATGATCCTCAAATTCGCTGGCAATGAGCTGATCCGCGAGACGCTGGCGTTCCAGCATATGCATTTCCACATTTTCCGTTTGATGTTCCATTCGCGCGTCACCGAAGAGGCGCTCGAGGAGCATGAAAGCATCCTCGCCGCCTTCGACGCGCGCGATGCCGATGCCGCCGCCGAGGCGATGCGCAACCATATCGAGCGGTCGCGCGACCGCCTTCTGCCGGTTTTCGAATGAGCATGGCCATGCCATCAGCAGAGCCGCCAAGTCAGCCGTTCATGCGGGCGGAGGATGTCAGCAAGACCTATGGCCCGATCACGGTGCTGTCGGGTGTGACGCTGGATATCTTCGGCTGGCGAAATTCATGCGATTATCGGGGAGAACGGGGCCGGTAAATCGACGCTCATGCGGGTGCTGTCGGGGCTATGCCGCAGCCGACGACCGGCAGCATTGCGTTGGAGGGGCGCGCCGGTGGCGTTCGCCAATCCGGCGGCAGGCCCAGAATGCCGGCATGGTGCTGGTGCACCAGGAAATCCTGCTCGCCGAGGGGCTGACGGTGGCGGAGAATTTGTTCCTGGGCCGCGAGATTGACCCGCAATGGGGTGATCGACGACCGGGCAATGCAGGCCATTGCGAGCGAGAAGCTCACCGCGATCGGCTGCACGGTGTCGCCCAAGGCGCTGGTGCGCAACCTGCCGCTTGCGCACCGGCAATTGGTGCAGATCGCGCGGGCGCTGCTGGAAGAATACAAGCTGGTGATTTTCGACGAGCCGACGGCGGTGCTGACGGCGACGGAAGTGGAGACGCCTGCTGGAGATCATCTGCGGCAATTGCGCGATCATGGGATGGCGGTTCTCTATATTTCGCATCGGCTGGACGAGGTGGAAAGTCTGGCCGACCGGGTCACCGTGCTGCGCGACGGCAAGATGATCGGCACTTATCCCGGCCAAGGGGCTTGAGCCAGCCGGACATGGCGCGGCTGATGGTCGGGCGCGAGCTATCGGCGCTCTATCCGGCCAAGCGCGTCGCGGATAATCCGCAAGCGATGCTCGAAGTCGAGCATGCCAGCGTGCCGGGATTTGCCAAGGATATCTCGTTCACCGCCCACAAGGGCGAAATCCTCGGTTTTGCCGGCATGATCGGCGCCGGTCGCACGGAACTGTTCGAGGGCCTTCTCGGCCTGCGGCCGGCGAAATCGGCGCGGTGCGGGTGAATGGCAAGCCGCAGCGCATCCGTTCGGCGACGCGAGGCGATCGATGCCGGTATTGGCTATATGACCGAGGACCGCAAGGGCAAGGGCCTGCTGCTGCAGGAGAAGCTGGCGCCGAACCTGACGCTGTCGGCGCTCGGCCGATTCCATCAACGGCCTATCTCGATGCGCAAGCGCCGCGAGGTGGCAGGCGCTCGAGCAGGCGATCGAGCGAATACGATATCCGCGCTGAAGAGCCGAATGTGCAGGCGGGCCAGCTTTCGCGGCGGCAACCAGCAGAAGCTGCTGCTCGCCAAGATCTGCTGACCGAGCCCATCCGTCGTCATCATCGACGAGCCGACGCGCGGCATCGATATCGCCAACAAGAGCCAGATCTATGCCTTCATCGAAGCGCTGGTGGCGCGAGGGCAAGGCCTGCATCGTCATTTCATCGGAAATGCAGGAACTGATCGGGCTCTGCGACCGCATCCTCGTGATGCGGGCGGGCCGGATCGCGCGGCGAATTCGAGCGGCGACGAGATGACCGAAAGCAACGTCGTGCTGGCTCGCGACCAGCAGCGCGCCGAGCGCAAATCGGGGGACAACGACAGTGACTGAGCATAACGGCCGACACCGGCGCGCGAAGCGGCTTCATCGCGCGCATCAACTGGGTCGATCTGGGCCCGTTCATCGCGCTGGCGGCCCTGCTCGTGGTCGGCTTCCTGGTCAATCCGGATTTCCTCGTCGCCGACCAATCTCGCCAATGTCATCACCCGCTCGCCTTCATCGCCATCATCGCGGTGGGCGCGACCTTCGTGATTTCCTCGGGCGGGCTCGACCTTTCGGTCGGCTCGATGGCGGCCTTCGTCACCGGCATCATGATCATGTTCATGAACGCGCTGGTGCCGGCTTGGCGGCGATGCCATTCTTGCCGGCATGGGCATGGTGATCTGTCGTCGGCGCTGCTTGCGGCCTGTTCAACGGGCTGATCGTCACGCTGGGCAAGATCGAGCCGTTCATCGTGACCCTCGGCACGATGGGGATTTTCCGGGCGCTGATCACCTTCATGTCGGATGGCGGCACTATCCCGATCGATCCCAGCGCTGCGCGATGCCTATCGGCCGGTCTATTTCGGCACCTTTCTCGGCATTCCGATCCCGATCATGGTCTCGCTCGTCGTCGCCGGTATCGGCGCGTTTATTCTCTACAAGACCAAATATCGGCCGCGCTGCGCCGCCGTCGGCGCCAATGAGGATGTCGCCCGCTATTCCGGCATTTCGGTCATCAAGATCCGCACCATCGCCTATCGTCATCCAGGGCGTCTGCGTTGCCATCGCCGCCATCTGCTACGTGCCCCGCCTGGGTGCAGCCACCCCGACCACCGGCCTGCTGTGGGAATTGCAGGTGATCACCTCGGTGGTGATCGGCGGCACGGCTTTGCGCGGCGGCAAGGGGCGTATCTGGGGCACCATTGCCGGCGCCGTCATTCTCGAAATGATCGCCAATCTCATGGTGCTGTCGGACTTCATTTCCGAATATCTCGTCGCCGCCGTCCAAGGCGTCATCATCATCATCGCGATGCTTATCCAGAGGTTCTCGAAATGCAGCCGTGTTCGGGCCACACGGCGCGCATCCAATCGAAGTCCAATGCCCATAGGGAGGAATGAATGTTTAGCAACTTTTTAACTGCTGCGGCCACTTGGCGTTGCCGCCGTTCTGGCTGGCCGGCCGGCACTGGCCGCCGGACAAGAAGGTCGATCGCCGTTTCGATCCCCGCCGCCGACCATGGCTTTACCGCCGGCGTCGTCTATCACGCCCAGGCCGCCGCTACGGAAATCATGGCCGCGTTTCCGAATATCGAAGTGATCGTCAAGACCTCGCCATCGGCCGCCGCGCAGGTCAGCGCGCTGGAAGATCTGTCGGCGATCGCGCCATCTCGACGCACTGGTGATCCTGCCCTATACTTCTGAAGAACTGACCGAGCCCGGTCAAGGCGATCAAGGATACCGGCACCTTCATCACCGTGGTCGATCGCGGCCTGACCGATCCGACCATTCAGGATCTCTATATCGCTGGCGACAATATCGCCGTCGGCACAATACGGCCAAGTTCCTGATCGACAATCTGGGCGGCAAGGGCGACATGGTCGTGCTGCGCGGCATTCCGACGGTGATCGACGACGAGCGCATCCAGGGCTTCCAGGACACCATTGCCAGGGCACCGAGCATCAAGGTGCTCGATATCCAATATGCCAACTGGAACAGCGATGAAGCCTTCAAGCTGATGCAGGACTATCTGGCCAAATATCCGCATATCGACGCCGTCTGGGCCAATGACGACGACATGCTGCTGGGCGTGCTCGAAGCCATCAAGCAATCGGGCCGTACCGAGATCAAGTAGCTCTCGGCGGCAACGGCATGAAGGAAATCGTCAAGAAGGTGATCGCGGGCGATCCGATGACCCCGGTCGAAACCCCGTATCCGCCGTCGATGATCAAGACCGCGATCTATATGACCGCCGCCCAGTTCAATCGGCCAGGCGCCGGTGCGCGGCACCGTCAAGCTCGACGCGCCGCTGATCACCCAGGAAAATGCGGCGGAATACTACTTCCCCGATTCACCGTTCTGACGATCGTGCGGGCCGGGCGGTTGCCGGCGCCGCCCTATCCCATAACTTGAGAGGACCAACATGCCTGGCAAGAAAATCCTGATGCTGACCGGCGAGTTCACCGAAGAATACGAGATCTTCGTCTTTCAGCAGGCCATGGAAGCCGTGGGCCACACCGTGCATGTCGTCTGCCCGGACAAGAAGGCCGGCGACCTGATCAAGACCTCGCTGCACGATTTCGAGGGCCACCAGACCTATACCGAAAAGCCGGGCCACTATTTCACGCTCAACAAGACCTTCTCGAGCCGAGGTCCAGCTCGACCAGCTATGACGCGGTCTATTGCGCCGGCGGCCGCGGCCCGGAATATATCCGCACCGACAAGCGCGTGCAGGCGATGGTCCGCCATTTCCACGAGGCCAAGAAGCCGATCTTCACCATCTGCCACGGCGTGCAGATCCTGATCGCCGTCGATGGCGTGGTGCGCGGCAAGAAGGTCGCGGCGCTGGGCGCCTGCGAGCCGGAAGTGATGCTGGCCGGCGGCACCTATATCGACCTGTCGCCGACCGAGGCCTATGTCGATGGCACCATGGTTTCGGCCAAGGGCTGGACGGCGCTTGCCGCCTTCATCCGCGAATGCCTGAAGGTGCTCGGCACCGAGATCCGCCACGCCGATTGAGGCTTGGCAGTCTGGACTGCGATCGGGCTGGCCTTGGGCCGGCCCGTTTTCGTTGGTGGCGGTGGAAAACCGGATCGGCGGTTGTGTCCCGCGATGGGCGGCGGCATGGTGCGGCGCGATGTTGAACGGGATCGGATCATGCTGCTGAAGCGCGAATTATTGGAAGAGATCAAGGCGGGGAAGGTCGATGTGATCTTCCGGCGCTGGAGCCGGCCGACGGTGAAAGCCGGTGGAACGCTCAAGACCAAGGTTGGGCTATTGGCGATCAAGTCGATGGACGAGATGTCGCCGGACGATGTGAGCGAGGCTGACGCCAAGCGGGCGGGATTTGCCGATGTGGCGGGGTTTCGCAAGTGGCTCGATACGATGAAGGCGGGGGAGTATTTTCATCGCATCGAGGTGGGGTATCTCGGCGAGGCTTAAAACGGCACCGGCGCCGCGAAATGGCATAGCTCGCCCGTCGTGGGGTGGGTGAAGCTGAGTTCGGCGGCGTGCAGTTGCAGCCGGTCGGCGGCGGCGAAGGCCTCGGGATCGGCATAGAAGGCATCGCCCAGGATGACGTGGCCGATGGCCTTCATGTGAACCCGCAACTGGTGCGTGCGGCCGGTGAGCGGCACGAGGCGCAGGCGGGTGGCATTGCCCTCGCGCTCGATGACGCTCCATTGCGTCTGCGCGGCGCGGCCGGTTTCGGAATCGACCTTCTGGCGGGGCTTGTTGTCCCAATCGGTCGCCAGGGGCAGGTCGACCAGGCCCTCGTCGGCTTGCACATTGCCCCAGACGCGGGCGATGTAGCTCTTTTGCGTCAGGCGGTTTTCGAACTGGGCGCCGAGCTTGCCATGGGCACGCTTGTTGAGCGCCATCAGGATGATGCCGGAGGTGTCCTTATCGAGCCGATGCACCATTTCCGCCGTGGCCCATTTCTGGCGGGCGCGGTGGCGAATGCTGTCCCAGAGCGAGGGATCCTTGCCGGGCACGCTGAGCAGGCCGCTGGGCTTGTCGAACACCAGCAGATCATCATCGCCGTGGATGAGATTGAGGTAGGGCTCAAGCGGCGGATGATAGTCGAGCAGGGTGGGCATGGGACCGGGCATGGCGCCTGTTAGCAGGGTTTGGAGCAGGTGGCCAATTTGTAATGCAACGTCCGGCGTGGTGGCTCGTTGATAGGCCAGCACAAGCGAAGGAGTTTGCGATGCATAAGGACGAAGTCAAAGGCGCCGGCAAGCAGGTTAAAGGCGCGGTCAAGGACGCAGTGGGCGGCCTGACCGGCAATGAACGCCTGCAGGCCGAAGGCAAGATGGACAAGGCTGTCGGCAAAGTTCAGCAGAAAGTCGGCGAAGCCAAGGACCGCACGCGCGACGCGCTGAAGCATTAGTCGATGGCAAGACGAACAAGAGGCCGCCCTTCGGGGCGGCTTTTTTTGTTTGGGTCAATCGAAGCGGTAATGCAGGCGGGCGCAGGCGGGGCCGAGGGCTTGGGCGGAGATGAGCTTGGGGGTGAGGCGGGCGCCGGTGGCGGGGAACAGGGGAATGCCGCCGCCGATGATTTCGGAGATGATGTAGATTTCGATTTCGTCCAGCGCGCCACGCTGCATGAATTCCATTTGCAGTTTGCCGCCGCCGAGCATCCAGACGTCGCCGTCATCAAGGCCGCGCAGTTCGGCGATCAGCGTTGTGAGATCGGAGCGGGTTTCGAGCGGGCCCTTGGGATTGTCGATGGGGCGCGAGGTGACGACGATGACGCGCTGGTCGCCATATTCCCAGGCGCCGGGGAACCGCTCCAGCCAATCATAAGTGCCGCGGCCCATGACCACGGTGCGGATGCGTTTAATGAAATTGCGATAGTCGTATTCGCCCAGGTTCAGATCGGGCTGCTGCATCAGCCAATCGAGATTCTCGTCGGGCGTGGCGATGAAGCCATCCAGGCTGGCGGCGATATATCCGAGGATTCTAGCCATTGGGAGCCTCCTTTGGTAAGGTGATCAGAATATATAAATGAACGTTCGTTTACAAATGGATTTTGCATGGCACGGCCACGGACGGTAACCGACGAGGCGATCCTGGATGTGGCGCTGGGGGTGATCCATCGGGGTGGTCCCGAGGCATTGACGTTTGCTTCGGTGGGCAAGGCGGTGGGGCTTTCGCCAGCCACGCTGGTGCAACGCTATCCCAGCAAGGAGGCATTCTTGCGGGCGACATTGTTGCGCGCGTGGGACCAGCTCGACGCGCTGACGGTTGAGGCGGATCGGAGCGAACCGGTCAGCGTCGAGGGCGCCATCGCCATGCTGGTGCGCATGTTTCCGGGTGGGACGGACGAAGCGGATTATGCCGAAGGGTTGCTGATACTGCGCGAGGATATGCGCGATCCGGTGTTGCGGGCGCGGGGCACGGCGTGGGGCGAAGTGCTGGCACTGGCGCTGGGGCGGCGGCTGACGCAGGACTGGGTGGACCAGATGCGGCTGGGCCGGTTGATGGCCAGCCAATGGCAGGGCGCGCAAATCTGGTGGGCGTTTTCACGCCGGGGCGATCCGGCTGTAGTGATCGCGGAGGAATTGCGCGATTGGTGTGCGGTGGTACTGAAGCCCAGGACTAAAAAATAATGTTCTTGTTTTGTTTGCATTCAGTATAGGATCGGCGTAGCTTTTCCGCGGGTGGAATTACTGCGAGGATGATGTGGGACAACGGGCGGGAAGCGCCGATCTGCCGCTGCATAACGGGCTGGTACCGAAGTGGCTGGCTGATCGGATGACGAAGCTGGGCACAATCATCAGCGAGGCCATCATCCTGGAATATGGCCGCGACGAATTGCTGGCGCGGCTGGCGCATCCGTTCTGGTTCCAGTCGTTCGGCGCGGTGATGGGGATGGACTGGCATTCCTCGGGCATCACCACCAGCGTCATCGGAGCGCTCAAGCGCGGGCTGACGCCGCTGGCGGGGGAATTGGGGATTCATGTCTGCGGCGGGCGCGGCAAGCATTCGCGGCAGACGCCGCAGGAATTGTTGCGCATCGGCGAAAAGGTGGGGCTGGACGGCGTGGCGCTGGGGCAGGCGAGCCGGCTGGTGGCCAAGGTCGACAGCGCGGCGGTGCAGGATGGGTTCGATCTTTACCTGCATAGTTTCATCGTCACTGACGACGGCAAATGGGTGGTGGTGCAGCAGGGCATGAACGGCGATAGCCGGGTGGCGCGGCGGTATCACTGGACGTCGGAGGGATTGGCGAGCTTCGTCAATGCGCCGCATGCGGCCATCGAGGGCGAGGGGCAGGGCAATATCGTCAACCTGACGGATCGGCGGGCGGAGGCGTCGCGGGTGCGGCAGTTAGATCTGCTGGCGTCGCTGGGGCCGGATGGAATTGCGCGCGAGCTTGGCAAGATGAATCCAGAGGCTGAGGTCGAGGAGCCGGCGCAGCTGGCACTGCCATATCTGGTGATGCCGGCGCATCACGATGTGCGGCCCAAAGATGTGATCACGCGGCGGCTGCATGGGGCGCTGGCGGCAGCGGCGGATCGCGGGCCGCAGGATTTTGCCGAATTGCTGCTGGTGCCGGGCGTCGGCGCGCGGACGGTGGAGGCGCTGGCGATGGTGGCGGAGGTGGTGCATGGCGCGCCGTGCCGGTTCAGCGATCCGGCGCGGTTTTCCTTCGCCCATGGCGGCAAGGACCGGCATCCCTTTCCGGTGCCGATCAAGGTTTATGACGAAACCATCGGCATCCTGAAATCGGCGGTGCAGAAGGCCAAGCTGGGCCAGAGCGAGCAACTGGATGCGATGAAGCGGCTGGATGACCAATCGCGGCTGATGGAGCCCTATGCGACGGGACCCTCGGTAGAGTCGCTGATCGCGCAGGAGCGGTGGCGCTCGCATGGTTATGGTGGGCGCAGCGTGTTCGGTGAGGAACCGCCGCCCGAGGGCGTGGCGCCGGCGATGAGCGGTTGAGCGCGGTCAATATCGGGTTGCCGGACCAGCGCGAAGGGAGCTAAGCCGGACGGATGCAAATCTGTGTATTTGAAACCGAGCTTGGCATGTTCGGCCTGGGCTGGACCGAGGCGGGCATTGCGCGGGCGCATCTGCCGGGGCTGTCGGGCGAGAGCGTCGAGGCGCGACTGCTGCGGCATGGGGCGGAAGTGGCTGAGCCACCGGCCGAGGTGCAATCGGTGATGGCGATGGTGCGCGATTATGCGCGCGGCGCGGAGGTGGATTTTGCGGCCGTGCCGCTCGATCTGGAGGGGCTGCCGGAGTTTCACCGGCGGGCTTATGAATTGCTGGTGCGCATCGGCTATGGCCAGACCACGACTTATGGGGCGCTGGCGCGACAATTGGGCGATGTGAGCCTGTCGCGAGCGGTGGGGCAGGCGATGGGCGCCAACCGGATTCCGCTGATCATTCCATGCCATCGGGTATTGGCCAGCGACGGCAAGCCGGGCGGATTTTCGGCGCCCGGTGGCGCTACATCGAAGTTGCGAATGCTGGCGCTTGGAGGGTGTTCAGGTCGGCCCGCCGAATACGGGGCAGCAGTCTTTCGCGTTCTGACCTAAAAGAGCCCGTCTGGCCATCTGCCGCGATATTCTATGCAGCCCTTCAGGCTCGCAATCGGCCGTGCCAATTGGAATGGCGATTAGTCCCATTGCCCCTTGCGCATGAGGGGCCGCAACCGATCATGTGCAACCGTGTTTGAACAGTGTTGATTCTGACATGGAGAAGCTGGATGTCGTTTGCCTTCGAACGAGACGATGGGACTGTCGAGCGCGGCTTGCGGCGGATTGCCGTCGAGCAGATCGACAAGGCCTTGCTCGAAGCGTCGGCGGCGCAGACGGACTTCGACGCGACGGTGCATCAGTTGCGGCGGCGCTGCAAAAATCTGCGCGGCCTGTTGCGGATCGTGCAGCCGGAGCTGGAAGCGTTCAAACTTGAAGACCGCGCGGTGGGGAACATCGCCTCGCACCTGTCGCATGCGCGCGATGCGGCGGTGATGGTGGAGACTTTCGACAGCCTGATCCAAGAGGCGCCGGACCGGGACGGGCTGCAGCACTTGCGCGACATGCTGACCGAGCGCAGCCGCGGGCTGACGCTGCCTATCGACGAGCGGGCACTGCTGGCCGAATTCTGCGCGGCCATGGTGGCAATCCGGGAGCGCGCGGGTGGCTGGAGGCTGGACCGCAAGCGGTTCGGCGCGATCGCGGGCGGCATCGAGGGCACTTATCGGCGCATGCGGCTGCGGATGCGCGCGGCGGCAGCGGATGGCTCGCCGGCCGCGCTGCATGCCTGGCGCAAGCAGGCCAAATATCACCGCCACCACATGCAGTTGCTGCGCCGTCACGCGCCCGATGTGCTCGATGGCCGCAGCAAGCTCTTGGCCGAACTCGCCGACCTGCTGGGGCAGCACCATGATCTGGCGGTTTTGGTGGAGGTGCTGAACGGACGTTTTGCCGGCCCATCGGCGGAACTGACCTCGATCACGGAGCTGGCGAGCCAGCGGCAGCAGGCCCTGTCGGAGCATGCGTTTGCGCTGGGCGGGCAGATCGTGGCGGAGAAGCCGGGCGCGATGACCAAGCGGCTGCAGCGATATTGGATGCTGGACGAGGCGTAGCGATGGCTAAGGAGATCGAGCGTAAATTCCTGGTCAAATCGGATGCCTGGCGAAGCGCTGCGAGCGGTAGCCAACGGATCGTGCAGGGCTATTTGACGCAAGGAAACGGGGTCACCGTGCGGATCAGGATTTTCGACGACGCGCGCGCGGTCCTGACCATCAAGGCGGGTGGCACGGCGCTGTCGCGGGACGAATATGAATATGGGGTGCCGCTGGCCGATGGCCGCGAACTTGTGGGGCACGCAGGGCGGCATGTGATCGAGAAGCGGCGTTATGTGGTGTCGCATGCGGGCCGCGATTGGGAAGTGGACGTGTTCGAGGGCCGGCATGAGGGGCTGGTGCTGGCCGAAATCGAGCTGGAAAGCGAGGACGTCGCCGTGACGTTGCCCGACTGGGTTGGCGCGGATGTGACCGGCGACGAGCACTACTACAATTCGTCCTTGGCCGACGCTGAATGAGGTCTATTGCCAGCGCTTGAAGGTTTTCAGGTGATCGAGTTCCTTGAGTACCGCGCCGGTGATTTTTTCGATCGAGTCGGTCACGGGAAGGACCAAGACGTTCTCGCTCGCCGGGTCGGGGGCTTCCAATGTGGCGAACTGGCTGTCGAGCAGGCTGGTGGGCATGTATTCGTGCTGGCGGCGGGCCATGCGCTCGGCGATGACTTCGCGGGTGCCAGAGAGATGAACGAATAGAATCGGTTCGCCGGCTTTGTTCACCAGATACTCGCGGTAGCTGCGGCGCAGGGCCGAGCAGGCGCCGACCGCGGCGCCCTTTTTATCAGCGGCTTCATGCAGGGCGATGGCGAGGCGTTCGAGCCAGGGCCAGCGGTCCTCGTCGGTCAGCGGAATGCCGGCGCGCATTTTTTCGACATTGGCATCGGGATGGTAGCCGTCGCCATCGAGGAACGGCACGTGCAGGCGCCGGGCGATCGACTGGCCAACCGTGGACTTGCCCGACGAGCTGACGCCCATGGCGATGATGATGCGGGCTGGGGTCAGGGGCATCGGTATCTCCTAAACCGTCGCGGTGAAGGCGCCATCGACATAAAGGATGTGGCCATTGACGAATTTGGCGGCGTCGGAGGCCAGAAAGACGGCCGCGCCACCGAGTTCGTGGGGCTCGCCCCAGCGGCCCATCGGGGTGCGGGCTTCGAGCCAGGTGGTGAATTTTTCGTCCTTGCTGAGAGCTTCGTTCAGTTCGGTGGCGAAGAAGCCGGGGGCGATGCCGTTGACGTTGAGGCCATGCTTGGCCCAATCGACGGCCATGCCGCGGGTGAGATTGGCGACGGCGGCTTTGCTGGCGGCATAGGGGGCGATCGATGCGCGGCTCATCTCGCTCATCAACGAGCAGATATTGATGATCTTGCCCTGGCCGCGGCTGATCATGTGGCGGGCGACGGCCTGGCCGACATTGAACACCGAGGTGACGTTGGTGGTGATGACCTGGTCGAATTTTTCGGGCGGAAAGGCTTCCAGCGAACTGCGGAACTGCATGCCGGCATTGTTGACCAGGATATCGATGGGGCCGATTTCATCTTCGATATAGGTAACGGCTTCATTGACGCTGTCGCGGTTGGTGACGTCGAAGGCGACGGCCTTGACGCTGGCGCCGGTGGCCGCCAACTGGCTGGCGGCGGCGCCCAAAGCGACATTGTCACGCGCATTCAGAATGATGGAGGCGCCGGCCTCGGCCAAAGCTGCGGCGATGGCATAGCCAAGCCCGCGGCTGGAACCGGTGACCAGGGCGCGCTTGCCGGTCAAGTCGAAGAGAGAAAGATTGGCCATGGTGTCCTCCGGCGCTCGGCGGGACCGTATGTCATGGCGAGGCGATCCGGCAATACAAACTGCCATACAAGAAGGCCGATATGCCCAAAAAGTGCGTTGATACGACTTCCGTCTAGACGCGGTTTGTGGTCATGTGCCCGCGCCGCGAACAACAGTATTGCGCGGCGACTGACGCATTGAGACCTCGGAAGGACTTACGAATGTCGACAGCGGATATCGGCCTTATCGGCCTGGCGGTCATGGGCTCGAACCTGGCGCTGAATATTGCCGAAAAGGGCTACACCGTCGCCGTGCATAACCGCAGCGCGGGACGCATCGACGAATTCGTGGCGATGGCCAAAGAGCAGGGACTGGACGGCAAGGTGATCGCCAAGGCGGACCTGGCCGATTTCGTGCAGGCGGTGAAGCGGCCGCGGTCGATCATCATCATGGTCAAGGCCGGCGCGCCGGTCGATGAGATGATCGAGCATCTGCTGCCGCATCTGGAAAAGGGCGACGCGATCATCGAGTGCGGGAACTCCCTTTTCACGGACACCCAGCGCCGCTTCGATTACCTCAAGCCCAAGGGCATCGGCTATCTCGGCGTCGGCGTTTCGGGCGGCGAAGAGGGCGCGCGGCACGGGCCTTCGATCATGGTGGGCGGCTCCAAGGAGCAGTGGCACAATGCCGAGCCGGTGCTGACGGCAATCGCGGCGCAGTTCAACGGCGAGAGCTGCTGCGCCTATCTCGGTGAAGGCGGCGCGGGCCATTTCGTCAAGACCATCCATAACGGCATCGAATATGGCGACATGCAGATGATCGCCGAAGTCTATGGCGTGATGCGCGACGGGTTGGGGATGACGCCGAAGCAGGCGTCGGACGTGTTCAAGGAATGGAACAAGGGTCCGCTCAATTCCTACCTGATCGAAATCACCGGCTATGTGCTTGAAGCTATCGACAAGGATACCGGCAAGCCGCTGGTCGAATTGATCCTCGACAAGGCGGGCCAGAAGGGCACCGGCGTCTGGTCGGCGATTGCGGCGCAGCAGATGGGCGTGCCGGCGACGGCGATCGAGGGCGCGGTGGCGGCCCGTTCGATCTCCTCGCGCAAGGATGAGCGCGTGGCGGCCGAGGCCATTTATGGCAAGCCGAACCGCCCCAAGACCGATATCACGCTGGCAGACCTCGAAAAGGCACTGCTGGCCGGCAAGATCGTCTCCTATGCGCAGGGTTTTGCGGTGATCGCCAAGGCGTCCGACGAGAATGGCTGGAACCTGCCGCTCGCGACCATCGCCAAGATCTGGCGCGCCGGCTGCATCATCCGCTCGCGTTTCCTCGATCAGATGTCGGCAGCCTACGCCAAGGGCGGCAATGCCAATCTGTTGGTCGTGCCGGATTTCGTGGCGCTGATGAAGGATAGCCATCCGTCGCTGCGCAAGGTCGTTGCCGCCGCGGCAACGGGCGAATTCCCGATGATCTGCCTGTCGGCGGCGCTGAGCTATTTCGACAGCTATCGCCAGGCGCAGGGCACGGCAAACCTGACGCAAGGCCAGCGCGACTTTTTCGGCGCGCATGGGTTTGAGATCGTGGGTCGCGGGAGCGACCTGCACGGGACCTGGCCGAGCACGCTGGGGAAGTAAGCCTCGTTAGACGCGTGATTTGGCGTAGATTATTTGATCCGCGCCAAATCGCACCAGCTTGCGGATGGGCATCATACCCATCCGGCTGAGCAAGGCGCAGGACCGCAGATTGGCGGCCTGCGTTTCGGCAACAATCCTGTTGAGCTTCGGATGGAGTTCGAAATAGGCAGTGATGGCAGCCGTGATGATTTCGGCGGCAAGACCTTGCCCCCAATATTCCGGCAACAGAAGATACGACACCTCGATGGCGGCACCGTCGTGATGCGGTCCGAAAAGGACCAGAGCAAACGAGTTCTGAGTTTCCAGCACGGTTGCGACATAGGCTGTGGTCGTGCCGTCGGCCATAAGTGCGGCAAAATCGCGTTCGATGGAGTTCAGGTCACGCGTCCCGCCGAGGAAGTGCCTCACCTCGGAATTAGCGTTCAACGCCGTAAACAAGCCGAAATCGTTTGGGTCCAGCATTCGCAATTCGCAGCGATCAGTCTGGAGTGCCATGGTCAAAGCGTTTTGAACATCACGTAACTACCCACATAGCCGTGGATTGGGTGGTTGAACGCGCCGGGCAAGGTGCCCACGATCTCAAAGCCCAGTGATTGCCACAGCGCCACGGCGCGGGTGTTGGTGGAGACGACGTGGTTGAATTGCATGGCGCGGAAGCCGCGGGCGGCGGCGTGGGACAGGGAGTGCTCGCACATGGCGCGGGCGACGCCTTTGCCTTGGGCGGCGGGGGCGGTCATGTAGCCGCAATTGGCGACGTGGGCGCCGCCGCCGGCCTGGTTGGCCATGAGGTAATAGGTGCCCAGGACCGTGCCGTTATCGTGGGCGACGAAGACCTCGTGAGTGGGCGCGAACCAGTAGGCGAGGGTTTGCGCGTCGGTCAGGTCGCGGGCAATGGCGTAGGTTTGCCCGGCGCGCAGGACTGGCGCGACGATGGCGAGGATGGCAGCGCGGTCGGCGTCAGTGGCGGGGCGGATTTGGATCATCGTTGTCGCGATCTGGCCGGGGGATATCGATCTGGCCGGGGGGAGCCATATCGGGCCGCAATGGCTTGTTAGCGATGCTGGGGCGGTGGGCGAGATCGAACTTGAAGGCGGCGGCGATGAAGACCACCAGGGCCAACACCACGGAAGCTGCCGCGGCGACGAAGGGCGCGCCGGGGAAATAGCCGGGAGAATCGGCGGCATAGGTGAAATAGGAGAAAATCTGGGTGGCGGCGAGCGGCCCGATAATTGTGGCCAGCGAATTGGCGGCGTTGACGGCGCCCTGCAGTTCGCCCTGGGTATTGTCGGGCACCTGGCGCGACAGCACGCCATTGATGGCCGGGGCAGCGAGGCCGCTGACGGCGCCGATCATGATGAAGAGGTAGAGGTAATAGACTTCGCTGGTGAAGGCGACGCCGGCAAAGGCGGTAATGGCGGCCAGGAGGCCGAAAATGACCACCGGGGTTTCGCCGACGCGCTTGACGAAGGGGCCGACCAGGAAGGCCTGGCAGATGGCGAAGCCGACGCCGAAGGCGCCGAGCGAGCGGCCGATATTGGACGAGGTGAAGTGGAATACCTCGACGGTGAAATAGCTGAACACCGAGGGCAGGGCCTGGGCGGCCAGCGAGAAGGCGAACAGCACGGCCAGCAGCCACAGCACGATTGGGTATTTGCGCAGGGCGATGACGGCGCCGAAGGGATTGGCGCGGCGGATATCGAACTTGCGGCGATTGGCCTTGGGCAGGCTTTCGGGCAGCACGAACAGGCCGAACAGCAGGTTGGCGAAGGCCAGCCCGGCGGCGGCAAAGAAGGGCGCGCGAGGGCCCAGTTCACCCAATTCGCCACCGATGACCGGGCCGATGATGAAGCCGAGCCCGAAGGCGGCGCCGATCAGCCCGAAGCGGTGGGTACGCTTATGGGGCGGGGTGATATCGGCCATATAGGCTGTAGCCGTGGCGACGGCCGCCCCGGCAATGCCGGCAATGATGCGGCTGACGAACAGATACCAGACGACGGGTGCGATGCTCATCATCAGGTAATCGAAGGTGAGGCCCGCGAGCGAGCAGAGCAGTACCGGGCGGCGGCCGAAGCGATCGGACAGATTGCCGAGCACGGGCGAGAACACGAACTGCATGAAGGCATAGGCGAACACCAGATAGCCGCCGATGACTGCGGCCTGGGCGACGCTGCCGCCCGTCAACTCCTCCAGCAATTCGGGCAGGACCGGCACGATGATGCCGACACCGATCATATCGAGGAGAATTGTGACGAGGATACAGGCGAGGGTCAGTCGTGAGCGTGTCGCGGCTTGCATAGAGTGGTCGCTACCCTTTCAATCTGTCGCGCAGTTGACACAGGCGGGCCCGCCAAAGCAAGGCCGCAGGGCGGTTTGTCGTGTGGGCTATTTGGGCGGGGGTTGCAGATTGTTGGCCTCGATCAAGGGCTTGTCGGGCCCGGGTGACAGATCGATTCAGGTTGAAGGGGGAATTTTGCCGCGCATGGCGGTGGCGGCGTCGTAGCCGTAGAGCCAATCGAGGTGCTTGAGATGGGCCCGGCTGCCCTGGGCGGCGATGACAAGGTTACGGGCAGTGCTGAGCGGCCATTCGAGGTGGAAAATCGTGCCATTACTGCGTGAGACGCGCGCGACGCGCTCGAGCCGGGGGCGGCGCAGGGCGGCGAATTGGGCGAATGAGGTCTCCGCATCGGGACTGGCGATCAGCAGCGGCGCCATGATAGCGGCGTCCTCGATGCCCATGGCAGCGCCTTGGGCCTGGAACGGCACGATGGCGTGGGCGGCATCCCCGATCAGGCCGATATTGCCGCGATGCCACTGCGGGGTCTCTACGGTGAATAAAGGCCATGGAGTCCAGGAGGTGCCGGCGGCGGCCAGAATCACGTCGAGGCGGGGACTGCGCCGAAGGGGTTTGCGCAAGATCAGCCTTGCATCGCCGGATCGGGACGATGGGCCCTTGGCGAAGAGGGCGAGATTGACCTGGCGACGGTGCGGCAGCGGGTAGCAGACCATGTGATAGCCGGGGGCGAAGAAGACCGAAACCCGATCGAGCGCGACCTGGCCGGCCAAGGCATCGAAGGGCAGCAGCGTGCGCCAGGCGACGCGGCCGTGATAGTGCGCGGCGGGGCCATCGAGCAGGGTTGTGCGGGTGGCCGAATGGACGCCGTCGGCGCCGATCAAAGCGTCGGCGCGGCCGGTGCGCGATTGGCCATTGGCGTCCTCGATGGTGAGGGAGACGCCACCGGCATTGCTCTGCGCATCCCAGGCGCGGACGCCGAACAGCATGTCGATATTGGCGAAGCGCCGGCAGGCCTTATAGAGCGCATCGGCCAGATCGGCGCGGTGCATCACGGCGTAGGGCGCGCCGAATTTTTCGGCTATGGCGGCGCCGAGTTTGAGGGTGACCAGCGGATCGTGGCGGCGATAGGGGTAGATATCGATGCCTGAGGGCTCAAGGCTGTGGGCGGTCAGCGCCGCATCGAGCCCGAGATCGTTTAAGACGTGGCGGGCATTGGGGCTGATCTGCAGGCCGGCGCCGAATTCGGACAGGACAGGACTGCGTTCGAGCACCACGACATGGGCGCCGAATTTGGCGAGGGCCAAGGCGAGGGTGAGGCCGCTAACACCGGCCCCAGCGATATAAAAAATGCGGCCGGAGCCGGGCATATTCATAAGTCAGGCGGCGTCGGCCTGGAATACGGCGGACAGCGGATTGGCAGTGCCGGCGGCAAGGCGCGAATTGAACACGTAGTGGGTCGAGCAATAGGGGCAGACCGCTTCGCTGTCCTTGCCCATATCGATGAAGATATGGGGATGATCGAACGGGGGCAGGGCGCCGACGCACTGGAATTCCTTGGAGCCCACCTCGATCTGGCGAAGGCCCTCGGTATTGTGAAAATGGGGCGTCGTGCCGTGAGCCATGATGCAGACCTGCGCAGGTGGAGTGATTTGGTGCGGACCATAGCCAAACGGGGGAGGATTTGGAAGGGGCGGGTGCTTGTCCGCTGAGTTTGTGCTTGGGAGTACCCCCCACCCCTGTCCCCTCCCCACAAGGGGGAGGGAGACCCTCCCAATCTGTCTTCGTAACCGCGCTCTCTTGAGCAAGCGGCTCCATCGTCTCCTCCCCCTTGTGGGGAGGGGACAGGGGCAGGGTGCGTTTACGCATATAACTATTGATTTACACCAGCATTCCCGACAAAGCGGGGCACTTACGCGAGGGAAATCGATGCCCACATTCCAATCCGACGGACTAACCCTGGCCTATGAGGTCTTCGGCGAGGGCCAGCCGATCCTGTGCATTCATGGCTTTGCCTCCAGTGGCAAGGTGAACTGGATCGATACGGGGTGGGTGGAGACGCTGACCGGGGCGGGGTATCAGGCGATCCTGATCGACAATCGCGGACATGGCGCGTCGGACAAGTCCTATGACCCGGAGCGATACTATCCGCAGGATATGGCGCGGGACGCGATGCGGCTGCTCGATCATTTGGGGATCGGCAAGGCGGCGTTGCTGGGATATTCGATGGGTGCGCGGATTGCTGCGTTTGCGGCCTTTCAGGATGAGGAGCGGGTGGCCTGCGCCGTGTTTGGCGGCATGGGATTGAACCTAATCAATGGGCTGAGCGACGGCAATGACATCATCGCCGGGTTGCGGGCGCCGACGCTGGCGGAACTGAGCCATCCGACGGCGCGGCAGTTCCGGATTTTCGCTGACCATACCAAGGCCGACCGGGAAGCGCTGGCGGCGTGCATGGAAACTTCGCGCGAACCGATGGCGCGAGCGGATGTGCGGCGAATCGCGGTGCCGGTGCTGGTGGCGGTGGGCGAAGCCGATGAAATGGCGGGGCCGCCCGAGGCGCTGGCCGAACTGCTGCCGCGGGGGGAGGCCTTCGTCATTCCCAAGCGCGACCATATGCGCGGCACCGGCGATCCCAAGTTCAAGGCGGCGGCACTGACGTTTTTGAGCAGGAATTTCGCCAAGGTCAGTTGAACGTGAACCAAACAAGCCGTTGGGGCTTTGTTTTGGAGCATGGGATGGCTTATATCGACGGTCTGCAATGAAGGAGTGACGGGCCATGAGCGCGATCGCCAAGAAATCCGCCAATCTCCAGTCGATCGACCCGGTCTGGGAAGCGGTGCGGGCTGGAGCGCGGCAGATCATTGCCACCGAGCCGTCGCTGGCCAATCTGGTGATTTCGGCAGTCCTTAATCACGAGAGCTTCGAGCAGGCTCTGGCGCATCGCATCGCGGCGCGGCTGGACCATGAAGATGTATCGGCCGATATCATCAGGCAGACCTTTGCCGAAGTGATCGCCGACACGCCCAAGATCGGCACCGATGCCCGCGTGGACCTGGCGGCGACGCTGGAGCGCGATCCGGCTTGCCACCGCGCGGTCGAGCCGCTGCTGTATTTCAAGGGTTACCAGGCGATCCAGACGCATCGCTTTGCCCATGCGCTGTTTCTGGCTGGGCGGCGTGATTTCGCGCTTTATCTGCAGAGCCGGGCGAGCCAGGTGTTTCAGGTGGATATCAATCCGGCGGTGCGCATCGGGCAGGGGATCATGCTCGATCATGGCACGGGGCTGGTGATCGGCGAGACGGCTGTGGTCGGCGATAACGTGTCGATGCTGCAGAACGTGACGCTGGGCGGCACCGGCAAGGCCGATCAGGACCGGCACCCCAAGATCGGCAATGGCGTGCTGATCGGTGCGGGCGCCAAGGTGCTGGGCAATATCATAATCGGGGATTGCTCGCGCATCGGCGCCGGCTCGGTGGTGCTCAAGGAAGTGCCGCCGCGGGTGACGGTGGCGGGCGTTCCGGCCAAGGTGATCGGGGAGGCCGGATGCGCGCAACCGGCGCTGGTCATGGACCAGATGATCCTGGTGCACGATCTCGAAACTACAGCTTCCACCGTTAAATTGGACAGCACGGGGCTTGCCCCGAACGCCTGAGGCACTACAACAAGGCCTTAGCCAACAACAGGACGCGTGACAGTGAATCAGCCCGAGATCCTCAAGCTGCAGAAATTTTTGCAGGTGAAGTTCAACAACAAGAACATCGACGTGCGGCCGCGCCACAAGCTCAACGATTCGGTGGAAGTGTTCATCGGCGATGAATCGATTGGGCTGATCCATCTTGATGATGAGGATGGCGACAAGTCGTATATTTTCAACATGTCCATTTTGGACATCGATCTGGACGATGTTGGGTGAGAGTTGGCGTTTGGGGCAATAACCCCTCACCCTGATTTTCTGCTGAACACAGAAAATCTGTCCCTCTCCCACAAGGGGCGAGGGGTGACGACTAAGAATCCTCAGTTCCATCTCCTTCTCCCCTTGTGGGAGAAGGTGCCCGAAGGGCGGATGAGGGGGCTGAGTTAGCCGCCGGGCTCGGTTACCAAGCCCCGATCTGACCCAGCCATTTCTGCATTTCGGGATCGAACTGACGCCAGGATTGCAGGGCGGTGGCGTCGAAGGCATAGACCGCGGCGATGCCGCTGGGCAGGAAGACGGTGCGCAGGCATTGCGCGGGCTCGTGTTCGGCAACCGGGGCCAGGCATTTGGCCACGAACGGATTGGCCGATAGCGCATCGTACCAGACGCTTTCGCCGGTGAAGCCATCGCCATCGTGCAGGGGCTTGCCGACCAGGCCGGCAACGCCACTCAACGTATCATCGCCAAATTGGTGCAGATAGACGCCGTCTAGCAGGGTGCTGCTGGGGCGGGCGCGGCTGCGCGGCAATAGCGTGACATCGACGGGGATCGCGCTTTCGCCCAGCAGGACATGCAGGTCGATCTCGTTGACGAAGCCGCCGCGTAACTGATCACCATAGCGGAACCAGGACGATGGAATCGTCAGCTCCTTGCCGGCCACGGCGATCGCCACCATGGAGGTGTCGGCGCGGTCGGGTGGTGCGGTGCGGTTGTTCTTGCCCAGGATATCGATCACGTAGGCGGCGCCCACAGCCAGCAGCAATACCAGAACGGCAATGCCGGCGAGGTTGAAGCCGAGCGAGCTTGGCTGGGTATTGGGCGCTGCCGCATGAATGCGCATGACCAGAATTAACCAGTTCTGCCGAGGGGAGATGACACGGCATAGAGCCCGCAATATGATTAATGAAGGGTTAATGAGGCGTCCGGTCCCGAGGATCGGATGACGGGGATTTTGTAATGACTACTGAACTGCTGCTGGCCGCTTTCATCATCGCCGTGGGTCTGTGCGTGGCGGGGGCGGGAACGCATTTGTATCAGTGGCGGCTGCGCCAGCAGGCCATGCTGCGCATCGACGGGGCAACGGTGTTCTCCTCGATGGGGCACCTGGTGATGAGCTTTTTCTGTGGGCCCTATATCATGCTGCAGATGGGCTGGACCCACGAGGAGGGTAACGGCCTCAATATGGGATCGGCGCTGCTCTCGGCCCTCGTCGCCTTCGGCTGGGCGTTTCTGACGGGGCTGCTGATCATGGGCGTCTATGTGGCGGTCCGTAGCTGATCCATTCTTTCAGCCGTCAAAAACAATGAGGCCAGTTTCGCTTGCGCGGAACTGGCCTCATTCATCAGACCCCTATCAGGGATAGGCTTTTGGCGGGATCTGGAACTGTTCGGGTTGAGCGATATTGGGGCATAGACCTCAATCTCACCCGGCCCGTTTTGTGCTTGAATTAGTTAGCGGCAGCCACGATGAGGGGGCGGTCGTCGACCATGTCGACCCATTTGCCGGCGTCGGCCTGCGATTGGCGCTTGATGTAGTGGTAGGGCGTTTCGTTCCAGACGCGGACGGTGCCTTCCTGATTGTCGAGCACGAGGTCGCCGCGGTCGGTGCGCACCATCAGCACGGCATGGCCTTCGCCATTGCGCTGGCGCACGACGGCCATGAGCAGGGTGCTGGCGGGCCAGCCATCGGCGATCAGGTCGCGGCGCTTTTCCAGCGCAATGTCTTCGCAATCGCCGTAGCCGTTGGGATAGGTCCAGAATTCGGTGACCTGATAGAGATCCGCGTCGGTGACCGGCACCACGGCCTGGTTGACGCTGGCATTGACGGTGAGCAGTTGGCTCCAGCTGGCTTCGTCGAGATTGACGGCTGGCACGATGGCGGCATTGGGCCGGCATTCGTCGCCGTGGCTGCGGCAGAACTCGGCATGCCCCACGGGAATCGAGGTGGTGCCATCGAGAGTTTTGATGAAAGCGACATTGGAGGTGTCGAGGGCTTGGGCTGGCGCGATGACCGCTGCCAGGGCCAGAACTGCGCCAATCAGCGCCGCCGGCAGTCCCTTCCGATTGAAGTGCATGTGTTGATCTCCCTGATGGAGACCAATCTAGGGAGGGCGGATTTCGCCGGTCCGAAAACTGCAATGCAGTTTTGAATCGAGTTTTATCGATGCGCTTCAGGCCGGATTAACCATGCAGAACAGGCGCTTGGGTGGGGAGTTCAGTTTTGGATTCTGCGGGTGCGGTAGTGAGCCCATTGATCGTTCAGCATCCCCACCCTCATTCCCCTGCCATTCGAGCATAGCTCTCATGGCCTCCTCGCCTAAAATCGCTCCACTGGAGCGATTTTGCCTAACGGCCGGCTCATAGCCCCACAAGGGGGAGGGAGGCAGATCGGGGCTCTCAAGCCATAGTCGTTGATGTCGATTGGTCCCAGGGCGAGCCGGAGCGTGGGAGTAGCAGCGCGCCTAATTCATCCGCAGGTTCTGCTGCACCACGGTCAGCATTTCCTGGGCGGAGGCGAATTCGACGGCGACGCCATTCTGGAAATGGCGGACGACGCGGGCGCGCATGCGGCCCAGGGTGACCGGCGTGCCCATGGCAGGGCGGACGTCGAGTTCGATGGCGGCGCCGGACAGCGAGATATCGATGATCTTGCAATTGTAGCGGCGGCCATCGTCGAGCACGACGGTGGAATGGCGATTGTCGGGCACAACGCGCTCGTGGCGACGGTCCTCGGGCAGGTTCAGCACGTCCTTGTTGGCCAGCCAGGTGAGCTGGGCGGCCATCTTGTCGCGCTTGCGCGGGGAAGCGGCCACTTCCATCAGGAAGCCGCCATCGATCTGGGCGATGATGGTGCCCTCGATGCGGCCGATATGATCGATATAGGCGATGACGCGTTCGCCGACGGCGCCGGAGACCGGGGCGATGACCATGGCTTCGCCGGGCGACATTTCGAGCACCTGGCAGGGGAATTCGCGGCGATCAGCCAGCATGTAGCGGCCCAGCACCGAAACCTTGACGCGCTGGAAGCGCACCTTTTCGGCGCGCGTGCGCAAGGGAGCGATGTACTGCGGAGATGGGATATCGTCGCTGAGCATGCGCCTGACCGAAAAGCTGTGACTGGGCGATCACGCTATCGGATTTTGGTTAACGCATGGTTGTCCGTCTGGCCCGCAAACGCGGCAAATCCGGCTCAAATTGCCGGTTGCCGCGCAGCAGTTTGCTTACTGACGGCCGCCGTCGATGACGGCGAGGTGGGCATAGCGGCGGGCGGAGCGGCCATAGACCACGGCAGGCATGGCGACAGGGGAGGCATAGCCGATATCGCTGTTGACCGTGGTGGCCACGTCGCCGGCTATGTCGTTGAGCGCCACATCGTCCGGCCAGATCAGGCGCAGGCCGGTGATGCGCTGTTCCATGATCGGCTGCACGCCCAGCCAATAGGGCTCGTCCAGCGCCGTCATGGCGCCGAGCAGGCGGGTATGGGTGGAGCCATTGTGCCGCAGCGGCATCAGGATGGTCTCGAAGCTGGCCTTGGTGTTGATGGCGGTGGTGCCCTGAAAGGTCACCAGGGCCACGGCGTGATCCTCGGTGACGGCGCGAATCAGGGTATCGAGCGCCTCCTTGTCCTTGGCATGCCAAAGACCGGAGAAGGAGCGGCCCTTGAGTTCGCGCGAATAGGCGGTGCAGAGGTGCGAGCCGGCAAGACGGAAAGAGAATTTCTCCTCGTCATCCAGTTCCAGGATGAAGGTATTGGCCAAGGCCTCGCGAATGCGGGTCGGATCGATATCCTTGCGATCGGGCGCGCTGCGCGCACCGCGAATGCCGTTCCAGTATTGATAGAGCGTCTTGGTGCTCGTCTTTTGCATTCGTCACAACCCAAATGGTGTTTGCGCCCGCCCCAAAGGAACGTTTTCGCCGTTGCCTGACATTGACAAAAGGGCGGGGCAAAAGCGCCCTTAAAGAAGAGTTAAGGTTAACGTGGGTGTCCCAATGTGGAAAAGAAGAGGCAGAGCGGCGCGGCGCCTGCGAGTCGGAGCGAAGTGATGAGTGAACAAGATCCCCGGACGCCAAAGGCCGGGAATGCGGCGGCAGGTGGGCGCGAGCCGGTATTCCTGCTGCCGGGCGTGGTTACCGCCTTGATCGGCATCATGGTGGCCATTCATCTGGCATCAACCTTCGTTCTTAACCAGGACGGTTATGGGCAGCTGGTGTTCTGGTTCGCGTTTTTGCCACTGCGCATAGTGGCCGCGGGCGAGAATTTGTCACTCGCGCTGCCGCTGATCTGGACCCCGTTCACCCATGCGCTGCTGCATGGTGGCTGGGACCATCTGCTGATCAACATGGCATGGCTGGCGATCTTCGGCAGCCCGGTGGCACGGCGCTATGGCAGCGTGCCGATGCTACTTATTTTCTTCGTTGCCGCTGCCGCAGGGGCGGCTTTGTTCGCCGCGACGACGCTGTGGAGCGGAGCCTATCTGGTGGGCGCCTCGGGCGGTATTGCGGGGCT
The DNA here is from genome assembly GCA_963717095.1 of uncultured Alphaproteobacteria bacterium. Lineage (GTDB taxonomy): Bacteria > Pseudomonadota > Alphaproteobacteria > Rhizobiales > Devosiaceae > Devosia. The sequence goes on along the minus strand of CAVQVF010000003.1, from coordinate 15,388 downwards.
CACCGGGGCGGCGGTGCGGTTTATCTTCCAGCCGGTATTGGTGCGGAAGGACTCCGAGACGGAGGAGACGATTGTCGTCGGGCGGCGGCTGGCGAGCTTCGCGGACCTGGCCAAGGATACGCGGGCGCGCATGTTCGTGCTGATCTGGGTAGTGCTGAACGCCGCCGTGGCGCTGTTGCCGATGTTGATCGGCACCAATGTGGAAATCGCCTGGCAGGCGCATCTCGGCGGGTTTTTTGCGGGAATCCTGATGGTGGGGCTGTTCGAGCGTAAGGGCTAATACACGTCCTTCGGATCGAACAGTTTTGGCAGGCCGGTGTCCTGCAGTGTGACGGTTCCGTCGGTCGTCACGATGCGCCGATAGAAGCAGGATTTGCGGCCGGTGTGGCAGGCGGCGCCGCGGCCGGTTTGCTCGACCAGCAGGACCACGGCGTCCTGATCGCAATCGACGCGCAGTTCGACGACGCGCTGCAATTCGCCGGAGCTTTCGCCCTTTTTCCAAATCTTGTTGCGCGAGCGGGACCAGTAATGGGCGAAGCCGGTCTCCAGCGTCAACGCCAGCGCTTCGGCATTCATATGGGCCAGCATGAGCAACTCGTTGCTGCCGGCCTCCATGGTGATGGCGGTGACGAGGCCATTGGCGTCGAAGGCGGGCGCCAAGGTGGTACCTTCTTCGAGCTCGGCATGGGTGAGGGTTTTGGAGTTAACGAAGGGGAGGGTCATGGGGCGATTTTAGCCCGCTTAAACGGGTTGCGCCAGTCTAGGGGCGGCGTTTTGATTTCATCAACTTACCAGCTTCAGGGCTGAGCGACAGTCAGGTTCGCCGTGAACTTTGTGAGCCCCAATCTGGCCCCTTGAGGGGAGGGCTAGGGTGGGGGGAACTGGCCGTAAGAGTGGCGTTGTCCGGCCTCCACTCTGTTGCACCAACCCCCACCCTAACCCTCCCCTCAAGGGGGAGGGGATTCGACCGGGGCTCTCGATCGGCAGTGAAGATCTGGACGTCGACTAGTTTTTAGCGCTTGCTGACCATGGCGAAGAAGCGGTCCTGCTCGACGCGGTCTTCGGCGAAGACGCCGGTGAAGCGGTGGGTGACCGTGGAGACGCCGTGGGCGCGCACGCCGCGCATGGTCATGCACATATGTTCGGCTTCCAGCATTACGGCGGCGCCGCGCGGGCCGAGATGTTCGTTGATGGCGTCGATGATCTGCGCCGTCAGGTTTTCCTGGGTCTGCAGGCGGCGGGCGAAAATCTCGACCAGGCGGGCCAGCTTGGACAGGCCGACGACGCCGTCATGCGGCAGATAGGCGATATGGGCCTTGCCGACGAAGGGCACCATATGGTGCTCGCAATGGGAATGGAACTCGATATCGCGCACCAGCACGATATCGTCATAGCCGCCGACTTCCTTGAAGGTACGGTCGAGGACCGCCTTGGGATCCTGGCCATAGCCGGAGAACAGCTCGCCATAGGCTTTGGCGACGCGGCGGGGTGTATCGAGCAGGCCCTCGCGCGCCGGATCGTCCCCGGCCCAGGCGATCAGCACTTTCACGGCAGCCTCGGCCTCGGCCTGGCTGGGGCGCGGGGAAACGGGCACGACGGTCGGCTCGGCATCGAGAGGCTTTACGCGGGCATCCATGAGTCGGTTCCTTAGCTGCGGCACAACCTTAGATGCGCTGGCGTGGAGGGGGTTCCCGAAGGCAATGATTATTCTTTGCCATGGCAGCCCGCTTGCGAGACCCTATATAAGAGTGCGGACGAAAGCCGACAAGAAACAGATTTGTGCGTTTCATGGACCTTAACGATCTCTATTCCGAAAAAATCCTCGACCTTGCGGCAAACGCCCTGCAGCCGTGTCGGCTGAGCGCGCCCGATGCTTCGGCGCGCAAGGTGAGCCGAGTATGCGGCTCGGTGATCGAGGTGGATCTGACAGTGCGCGACGGAACCATTGTCGCATATGGACATGACATTTCTGCCTGCGCCTTGGGACAGACCTCGGCGGCGGTGGTGGCGCGGGAGATTGTCGGCACGCCGGTGGGGGAAGTGCGGGCGCTGCGGGAGCAGATGCACGCCATGCTCAAGGAGGAGGGCGCCCCGCCGACGGGCAAATGGAGCGACCTCAAATATCTGGAGCCGGTGCGGGAGTATCGGCCGCGGCATACCTCGACGCTTTTGGTGTTCGATGCGCTGGTGGAGGCGCTGGATAAAATCGAGTCGGCGGAATCGGTTAGAGCTGCGCGTTGATGTATCGAGTCATCGACATGGTTTGGCGGGTGATCGACTGGCCGTTCAAGCTGGTCGCGGTGCTGCTGATCAACGATCTATCGCTATACGCTATCGGCGTTTGTCGGGCGGACTTGCCGGCACGCGCCGAGCTGTTCGGAATATACCCGTGACGCCATCTGGCAGCACGGGTTTTGGCCCGGAGGCTGGATGGGGCTGGCCCGGGTGGTGCGCTGCCGGCCGGGTGGGACGCATGGCTATGATCCGGTGCCGGTGGCCCTGCCTGAGCGGGCGCACTGGTTTGTGCCGTGGAGCTATGGAAGCTGGAAATAAAATCCAGTTCTGCTAGACAGGCCGCCTGTAGCGAAAATCGCTGCATCAATCCAATTTCTGGAGATTTGAAAATGACGATCAAGGTGACGTTCCCCGACGGTGCAGCTCGCGACTATGCGCGTGGCACCACCGGGACCACCATCGTCGAAGGCATCTCCAAGAGCCTGGCGAAGAAGACGGTGGCGATGCGCTGGAATGGCGTGTTGAGCGATCTGTCGGACGCGCTGGACGCCGACGGCAAAATCGAATTCGTGACGCGCGACAGCGGGTCGGCGGACGTGCTGGAACTGATCCGGCACGACACGGCGCACGTGCTGGCGGAAGCCGTTCAGGAGCTGTGGCCGACGACGCAGGTGACGATCGGGCCGGTGATCGAGAACGGCTTCTATTACGATTTCAAGCGGGACGAGCCGTTCAGCGAGGACGATTTCCCGGCCATCGAAAAGAAGATGGCCGAAATCATCGATCGCGGTGCGGCGTTCACCAAGGAAATCTGGACGCGCGACCAAGCCAAGGACTTCTTCAAAGCCAAAGGCGAAAACTTCAAGGTCGAGCTGGTGGATGCCATTCCGGCCGACCAGTCACTCAAGATGTATAAGCAGGGCCAGTGGATCGACCTGTGCCGTGGCCCGCATATGCGCACGGTCAAGGATATCGGCACCGCGTTCAAATTGACCAAGGTGGCCGGCGCCTATTGGCGTGGCGACAGCAATAACCCGGTGCTGAGCCGGATTTACGGCACCGCCTTCGCCAACAAGGAAGAGCTGGACGCCTATCTGCACATGGTGGAGGAGGCCGAGAAGCGCGATCACCGCAAGATCGGGCAGGAGATGGATCTGTACCACTTCCAGCCCGAAGCGCAGGGAAGCGTGTTCTGGCATCCCAAGGGCTATGTGCTCTACAACCAGATGGAGACCTATATCCGCCGCCGGTTGACGGGCGCGGACTATGTCGAGGTCAAGACGCCGCAGTTGATGAGCTCGAAGTTCTGGGAGGCCTCGGGGCATTGGGGCAAGTATCGCGAAAACATGTTCGTGGTGCCTGACGAAGTGCCGGGGACGGAAGAGACCGGCCCGGTTCTGAGCGGCAAGAGCGATTTGATGGCGCTCAAGCCGATGAACTGCCCGGCCCATATCCAGATCTTCAAGCAGGGCATCAAGAGCTATCGCGACCTGCCGCTGCGGATGGCCGAGTTCGGCTGCTGCCATCGCAACGAGGCACATGGCGCGCTGCACGGGCTGATGCGCGTGCGCCAGATGACGCAGGACGACGCGCATATCTTCTGCCGCGAGGACCAGATCCAGTCCGAGACCGAGCATTTCGTGCATCTGCTCTATTCAGTCTACCAGGACATGGGCTTTTCCGACATCACCATCAAGCTGGCGACGCGGCCGGAGAATTTCGGCGGCACCATCGAGCGCTGGGATGTGGCGGAAAAGGCGCTGGGCGATGCCCTGCGCGCCACTGGCTATGATTTCGAGATCGCGGCGGGCGAGGGCGCCTTCTACGCTCCCAAGCTGGAATTCCATTTGCGGGACGCCATCGGCCGCTCCTGGCAGTGCGGCACGCTGCAACTTGACTATGTGCTGCCGGAACGGCTGGACGCGACCTATATCGCCGAGGATGGTTCGCGCCAGCGCCCGGTGATGCTGCATCGCGCGATCCTGGGATCGCTCGAACGCTTCATCGGCATGATGATCGAGTCCTATGCCGGCAAGATGCCGATGTGGCTGGCGCCGACCCAGGTCGTGGTTGCGACCATCGTTTCGGAAGCTGACGAGACCGCCGAAAAGCTGGTGCGCCAGCTCAAGGCGGCGGGTATCCGCGCCGAGATCGATACGCGCAACGAGAAGATCAACTACAAGGTGCGCGAGCACTCGGTGGGCAAGACGCCGCTGATGTTCGTGGTCGGCAAGCGCGAGGCCGAGGAGGGCACCGTGTCGGTGCGCCGTCTCGGCACCGAGGGTCAGAAGGTCATGCCGTTCATGGATGCGCTGGTCGAGCTGATGGCGGAAGCGACCCCGCCGGACCTTAAGGCGAAGGCCGAGCCCAACGCTGCTCAGCGAAAGGTCTCGCACGATCCTCTGGCTAATCGTCCGCGCGCGTTGGACTTGGACGACAAAGTCTGATGCCGCAGCGTCCGTCCAATCGCGAGATCAAGGCACTGACTCACCTCGGTGAGGAGAACGCGCTTGGGCCGGACGATTTCAATGATATCGGCGAAAAGACCTTCGCCGGCATGCTGAAAAAGGGCTGGGTGGTTCCTGCGGAGGGACTGCCCGGCCGCTATCGGGCCACCATCAAGGGCCTGACGATCCACGAGGGCGAGATCATTTTCGCCGGTCGCTGGAGGAATTAGGCCGCCATGCCTGATCCGATCGAAATCACCAGGACTATTTCGATCGACGCCAGCGAGCTTGAAGAGACGTTCGTGCGCAGCGCCGGGCCGGGCGGGCAGAACGTCAACAAGGTGTCGAGCGCGGTGCAATTGCGCTTCGATCTGACCAATTCCCCCAATATTCCCGAGCCGATGAAACGGCGTGTCGCGGTGCTGGCAGGGCGCAAGCTGACCAAGCAGGGCGTGCTGGTGATCACGGCCAACAGCCATCGCGACCAGCCGATGAACCGCGCCGATGCGCAGGAGCGGCTGGTGGCGCTGCTCAAGGAAGGCGCAGTGGCGCCGAAATTCCGGGTGGCGACGCGGCCCACCCTGGCCTCGAAAAAACGCCGGCTGGAGGGGAAATCCATCCGCTCGGTGACCAAGACAATGCGGCGCGATATTCCGGACGGTGATTGAGATGGCAGCGAACAGCTTGAAATTTGGCACGAGCGGGCTGCGCGGATTGGCGGCTGAATTACAGGGGCAGGCGGCGCGGCGTTACACAGCAGCGTTCCTGCGGCACCTGGAAAGCCTCGGCGCGATCAACAGTGACCGGGTCTATCTGGCGCGCGATTTCCGCGCATCGAGCCTGGCGATTACGGCAGATTGTGCGGCGGCGATCGAAGCGCATGGACTGCGCGCCATCGACTGCGGGGCCCTGCCGACGCCGGCGCTGGCCTATCACGCCATGGCGGCAAACAGTGCGTCGATCATGATTACCGGCAGCCATATTCCGTCGGACCGGAATGGGCTGAAATTCTACACGCCGAGCGGCGAGATCAGTAAAGCCGACGAAGCGGGGATTTTGGCGGCGTTGCGGGATGAAGAGATTGCCGACGCAACGGCGCCGGTCAGCCATGAGCATGTGGCGGCGGTCGAGCGCTATGTTGCGCGCTTCGCCAATCTGGTCCCCGTTGGCTCGCTGCGGGGTTGGCGGATCGGGGTGTTCGAGCACTCCACGGTGGCGCGCGACATTCTTGGCGCAATTCTGCACCGTGCCGGTGCGGAAACCGTGCCGCTGGGCCGGGTGGACGGCTTCGTGGCGGTCGATACCGAGGCATTCAACGACGCGGTGTTCGCCCCGCTCAAGGGCTGGATCGCCGCCGAACGGCTGGATGCAATCGTTTCGGCCGATGGCGATGGCGACCGGCCACTGCTGATGGACGCCCAGGGCGCGTTCGTGCGGGGCGACGTGCTGGGCCTGCTGACGGCGCGCTATCTCAAGGCCGATGCGGTGGTGACCCCGGTCACCTCCAACAGCGCCATCGAGAAGACCGGGTTTTTTCCCAAGGTGATCCGCACGAAGGTGGGGTCGCCCTATGTCATCGCTGGGATCGAAGACGCTATCGGTGATGCCCGCGTGGTCGTGGGGTTCGAGGCCAATGGCGGCACCTTGCTGGGCACGGCCGCGATGGTTGGTGGCAGTGAGATTTCGGCATTACCGACGCGCGACGCGGTGCTGCCGCTGCTGAGCGTGCTGGGGCTGGCGGCGCAGCAGAAGGTGACATTGGCCCAATTGGTGGGGGGCCTGCCACTGCAATATGCGCTGAGCGACCGGATCGAGCATGTGCCGGGGGAAAAGAGCACGGCGCTGTTGGGGCGACTGGCGGCGGATGCGGATTATGCCGCGGGATTTTTCGCGCCTGATCATGAGATTGAGCGCCTGTCCCAGATCGACGGACTGCAATTCTGGACCCGGGCGGGGGAGATGGTGCATTTCCGAGCGTCGGGGAACGCACCGGAGCTGCGCTGCTATGTCGAAAGCGGATCGGAAGCGGGCGCGGTTGCGTTGTTGCAATGGGGCCTGAAGGCGGCCGCTACAGCGCTGAAGGCGTTGTAGCGGTAGGCCTGCATCGTTGGGGCGTTTCCCGGCAATGAAGATTTTCGTGACGGGCACCGCCGGCTTCATCGGCTTCATCTGGCGCGGCGGCTGTTGGCCGATGGCCACAGCGTACCGGCTATGACGGGATGACGCCGTTCTATGATATGGCCTGAAGGTCGGGCGCATGGCGCTGCTGCTGCCGCAGCCCGGCTTCACCAATGTGCAGGGCATGCTGGAAGATGCGGCGGGCCTGCATGAGGCGTTGCGGATGAGCGAAGCGGAGGTCGTCGTTCATCTCGCGGCGCAGGCCGGGGTTCGCTACAGCATCGAGGCGCCGCAAAGCTATATCAGCTCCAACCTGGTGGGCACCGCCAATCTGCTGGAGGCGGTGCGGGCGCATCGGCCGCGGCACATGGTGTTCGCTTCCACCAGTTCGATCTATGGCGGCAATCCGGCGATGCCATTCGCCGAAACCGACCGCGCCGATAATCCGGTATCGCTTTATGCTGCCACCAAGAAGGGCTGCGAGGCGATGGTGCATGCCTATGCGCATTTGTGGGATATCGCTTCGACCAGCATGCGGTTTTTCACCGTCTATGGGCCCTGGGGGCGTCCCGATATGGCGGCGCTCAAATTTGTGCGGGCGATCGAGGCCGGCGAGGTCATCGATGTCTATGGCGAAGGCCGGATGCGCCGCGACTTTACCTATATCGACGATCTGGTGGAGGCGATCGTGCGGATCGTCGACCGGCCGCCGGTGATGGGGGAGAGCCTGCCCGGCGATACGCTGTCGCTGGTGGCGCCGAGCCGTATCGTCAATCTGGGCGGCGGGCAGCCGCGCGAGCTGATGGATTTCATCGCCGCCATCGAAGCGGCGCTGGGCAAGACAGCTAAGCTCCACTACCTGCCAATGCAGCAGGGCGATGTGGTTGAAACCTATTCGGACGTAGCATTGCTGCGACATCTGATCGGCGTGGTGCCGCATACCTCGATCGAGGAAGGCACCGCCCGGCTGGTCGAATGGTATCGGCAGTTCTACGGCTAGAGAGAGCGACCCCGCCGGAGCGGGGCCGCTGGGTTCGGCTTATTTCGCGGTCGCCGTGATGTTGGTCTTGCCGAGCAGGGCGGTTGGATCGTCTTCGGCGCTCATGAAGTCGATCAAGCTCAGGCCCGCGGGATCCTTGGGGGTCATTTCGATGCTGAGCGACTTGGCATCGCCGCGGATGAAGGCGCTGATGGCCTTGCCGACCTTCTGGCCTTCGCTGGCACCGGCGAGCATGCCGATGACACCACCTTCCGCCAGCCCGGCGAAGATCGGGCGCATGGTGGCGGCGTCGGAACCCTGATCGGCAGCGGCGGCGGCGATCGCGATATCGGCCAGACCAAAATCGGCCACATCGACCTTGAGATTCTTGACCACGAGGCTCATGGCGGCCATGAGGGCGTTGTCGGGATTGATATCGAACAGGGTCTTGGTGGCGTTGCCGATGGTGCCGGCGAAGGCGACGCTGGCGAGGTTGGCGCCGGTGATCGAAACATCCTCGATATTGATGGCGTCGGTGGCTTCATCCCAGGCTGCTTTGACGCCAAAACCGATATCGAGCGAGGTGATGCCAAGATCGCGCAATTGCTGCAATTGTTCATCGCCGCCCGTCCTTGGGCAGATCGATGGCGAAGTTATCGCCGGTCATCGAGATATTGGTGGGGATGGCGTTGAGATAGTCACCCAGCGTCAGATCGAAAGCGCCCAGCTTGGCGTTGATACGTTCTGCGGCATTGTCGGGATCGGGAATATCTACGGTTACGTCGGCGAAGGAGAAGCCGGCAAAGGTAGGGATCAGCGCGCGCAGATTGGTGGTCAGCCAGGCTTCGTCGATGGCGGCGGGGGCTGCGGCCACGGCGGCGATCGGGCCGCTCAAATCCATGGGTTTGAAGGTCATGCTGCCGATGCTGACTTCGCCATCACCCTCGAAGGCGACGCGCATGCCCTCGATGGTGACAGCCGGATACTTGCCGGGCGACAGGCCATCCATGGTCATGCCGGCGATGGAGAAATCCATCGGCTGGCCGGCGTCATCGGTCCCCTTGCAATCGAAACCGCCGAAGGTTGCGGGGGAGGATTCGAAGGCGGTGAAGATATCGGCATACATGCGGATAAGCTGGCCGATGGTCTGGGGCGAGGGCGTGTCACTCTCCGCCTCCAGCGATTTGAACATGGCCATCATATCGATGAAATTGGTCTTGAGTGGCCGGGCCTTGAAATCGGCAACCGCGCTGGTGCCGATGGTGCAGTTCATATCCTTGGCGGAGAAGGTGCCGCCGGCAGCGCTGAAATCGCTATAGATGGTCTGCAGTTCGGTTGGGTTGCCAGCGTCGACAAGGCCATAAATGCCCAGTACGCCACCGATATTGAGCTGCTTGGCGGACATGGCGCCGAAATTGGCAGCGATGTCTTCGGTGCTGGTCAGGGCTATGCCGCCCAGGCTGAAGGAGCCCGCGACGCCATCGGCGACGTTGTCGAGCACCAGGTTCTGGAAGGTGACGTCGCCGCTATTGTCGGTTTCACCGGCCTTGGACGCAAAATGCAGCGTGATGGTGGGAATGGTGATGCTGGTCGCGTCGAGGCCGGCCAGTGCCTGGGCATTATCGACGATATTGCCGCTGAAAATCGCGCGCAGCGTGGCGTCATCGACGCTGGAGCCGACGGCTTCGATGGTTGGAATGTCGACATTGACTTCGGTTTTGGGAACGCTGGCTTCGGCGGCGGGAGTCTTGTTCTTGATCTTTTGCGCCATGGCGACGCCGGACGGCAGGGTGACTGTCAGCAGGCAGGCAGCGGCAATGGCGGCCAGTTTGGGGCGGGACAGGACATTAAAGGTCACGGCTAACTCTCCGGGCTTGTTCGGTGCGCAATTTGTGCCATCGCGCGGCTGTCATCAATAGGCAAGACGTGATCGCCGGACCTGTGCAAATGCCGGTCGGTCGAGCAGCGGCAGGCCATATAGCGGGCACAAAGCGGCATGACTGGGGCTGAAACCGATTGGCCTAAAAGGCGGTGGTCAGCACTTCGATTTCCGTGGCGACGCCAGCCTGGACCTCGAATTCCCGATTGTGGACCGTTTCGCCCTGCTTGGCCAAGACGCGGTATTCGCCCTCGGCCAGCACGGTGGCGGGGAAGGCGCCGACATCGGTAAAGAGGGTCGTGCCGTCATCGCCCTTGACGGTCCATTCGACGTCCGCAATCGCCTCGCCGCCCTCTTCGGACGCCAGCTTGAACGAGATCTGGCTGGCCTTCTGGTAGAGCGTCGCATCGGTGAGCTGGCCGGGCTCGACCCGCAGATCGGCCCGCACCACGGCGTTCACGGTGCCGAAATGGGAGACGATGTGATAGGTGCCGGCATTGAGGGTGACGATCTCGTTGGGCCGCAGGCCCTCGGCCACCGGCGTGCGGTTGGCGTCGTCGCCGGCGGTGAGAATATCGAAGGTCAGCAGGGCGGCGGGAATCGGGATATCGCCGGTGATGGCGGAATTGAGCCGCAATGCGCCGGCGCCGATGACGAAACTCTTCTCATTGGTGCCTTCGGTGACGGTCAGCGTGTCGCTGGCCTGGGCGCGGCCATAGGCGACGTGAACGACATATTCGCCCGGCGGCAGTTCCACCGATGCGGCGGCCTCGTCGGATTTGGCAACCAGCGCCAGCTCGCCATTGGCATCGGGCGTGGTGCCGAAGATACGCCAGACCAGGCCTTCGGGAATGGTGGTGCCATCCTCGGTGATCCGCGCGGTGAGCGAGACGGGCTGCGGCACGGTGGTCAGGGCGCTGATCGCATCGGTCGCGTGGTGTCTGCGTGCGCCGGGCGCCGGCACGGCAGGCGGGGTCGCATCGCGATCGGGACGCGGGCGCGGCATTGGCGGCATTTCGGCGGCGGCGTCCTGCGCCCATGGCGCTGGCGGCATCGAAAACCGCAGGCGCCAAGGGCGCCAGCAAGAGCAACAGGAGGGCAAAGATTGTTCCCGAACGCATATGTTTCCCCGGCCCCTGTAGGCGCGCCCAAAGCCTGGCGTCGTGTCGAAAGCTGCGACGCATAGGCGGCGATTGGGGAAAAGCTGTGTCATAGACGGTCGCACTTTGGAACAGGCCTATGTGCAAGCACAGACGATTTTATGTGAATTGCACTTTTATCTGAGTGGCGCGTGGGGGCTATCCTGACAGAAGCGTCTGGTTATTGGATTGCCGGATAGCCAAGGAGACGACGATGCCCGCCAATGCAGCGATGCGCGATTATCTGATGACCCGCCGGTCGGTGGGGCAGGCGTTCCTCAAGGAGCCGGGACCCAATGCCGCCGAGCTGGAGCAGATCCTGACCATCGGCACGCGCGTGCCCGACCATGGCAAGCTGAACCCCTGGCGGCTGGTGCTTTACACTGGCGACGACCGGGCGCGTGATCGGCGAGAAGCTGGCCGCGATGGCCAAGGCGAAGACCCCGGACATGGACGAGGCGAGCCTGGAGACGCGAGCAGATGCGGTTCCTGCCGCCGCCGCTGACCATCGGCGTGCTGTCGGCGCCCAAGCCGCATCCCGACGGTGCCGGAATGGGAGCAGTTCCTGTCGGCCGGCAATGTGGCGTTCAACCTGGTGCATGCGGCGTTCGCGCTGGGCTATGCGGCCAATTGGGTGAGCCGCTGGTATTCCATGGATGACGAAGGCGCGCCCGCATGCTGGGCGCGCGCGACGGCGAGCGGTTCGTGGCTTTCGTGCAGATCGGCACGCCGAGCGGCGGTCGATCGAGGACCGGCCGCGGCCGAAGCTGGACGAGATCGTGTCGCGCTGGCAATCGCCGGCCTGAGATGCAACAGGCCAGCCTCCTCCGCGTTGTCAGCAGGCGGAGGAGGCGTTCATGGCTACCCATCATTTCATCGTCGCGCGTTCCGACAGTCACTGGAAGGTGAGTTTCCACGGCACCGACCAGAGCCCGTTCGAAACCAAGGAGGACGCGATCGCCGCGGCCGTTGCGGCGCGCGCGACTGCAATCGGCCAAGGGCCTCGAAGTCGAAGTGCTGGTGCAGGACATCGATTCCAAATTTCCATACCGCCTGGCGGTCGGGCGTCGACGAGATGGCGATCCGGCGCTAGCGACGCGCGAGTAGGGTGAGGTTGGGTTAACGGGGCGTTAACCTGGGTTAGTGTTTCATTAACACCAACGATTCTCCCCGAGATGGATTGATGGGCGTCCAGCCAATCGCGGTGCCGCAAAGCCTTGCCTATGTCCTGACTTCGGCGGGCGATCGCAACGGCGTGGACTTCGACTATCTGCTGCAGACCGCGATGCGCGAGAGCAGCCTCAATCCGCAGGCCAAGGCGCAGACGTCCTCCGCCGACGGGCCTGTTCCAGTTCCTCGAAGCGACCTGGCTGCAGGTGATGAAGGAGCAGGGGCCCGCGGCTGGGCTACCAGCAATATGCCGACCAGATCGAAGTGAACGGCGGCGACTATCAGGTCAGCGACCCGCAGGCGCGGGCGCAAATCCTCAAGCTGCGCGAGGACCCGCAGATCGCGGCCGACCTGGCGGCGGCCTTCACCAAATCGAATGGCGATTACCTGCAGGCCAAATTCGGCCGCATGCCGAGCGCGGGCGAGCTCTATATCGCCCATTTCCTGGGAGCTCAGGGCGCCGAGAAAATGTTCAACGCCGGCCTGCAGAACCCCGACCAGATCGCCGCCAATCTGTTTCCGCGCCAGGCGGAGGCCAACAGGAGCATCTTTTATGACCGAGGGCCAGCCGCGCACCATCCGGCAGGTCTATCGGGCGCTGGTCTCCAAGCATGAGGCTGGCGGCAATCCATCGGCGGAGTTCGCGGCCCAGCAGATTGGCGAACCAGCCGGTCGCAACGCCCAGCCGGTAGTGCCGTCGCGGTTTTCGCCGGACAACATGTCGTTTACCGGGCTGTTCAAGAACGAGCCGAGCAGGCGCAGCCCGCAATCGCCGCTGAACCCGGTGGGCGCGGGCGGCAGTGCCTTTTTCACCCAGCTCTATGGGCAATAGGAACGCAAACTGCGCCTCGGCATTTACCAATGATCAGGGATACATTGACTGTCGGATCGGCAGAGCTGAGTATTTGCGGAAAAACGCGAGGGATCGGATTCAGAGCCTGTTAAAGGTCTCCACGCGTAATCATCGCAGGCAGCCGGTTCGTCCGGTGTGTAAGGAGGATGTGCCATGCGCCGCGCGATTGCGAACCGCAGATTTATTCGTCTCGTTGCCGCGGGGCTGGACTCATTCTTGGGCTGGCCTTGGCCTGCTGGGGTCTTGTCGTTCTGACGATCCAGATTGCGAGCAGTCTCTTCGGCTACATCGCCGCTGCGCTCTCACCGGCTTGCGCTAACGCGGACTGTGCGCGCGCCATTATGGTGAACCGTTCCTTAAACCTTGCGCTGCTAGCTTGATCTCCGGGTATCCGGAGAGCGGAATGGTTGCGTATCAAGGACTTTGTCCAGCTGTCTCAATCCAGCGATAGCGAGGAGCGCGGCAGCGCGGCGCATCTCGCCGCCATGGCCTATCTCAACCATCCGGGGCCCGCCGACGAGCAGGCGGCGCTCTATGCGTCGCTGATCGATTTCCTCGATGATCCCTCGGTCAAGGTGCGCGCGGCGCTGGCCTATGGCCTGCTGCATGCCGACCGACGCGCCGCGGCCGATCATGCTGGCGCTGCTGCATGACAGCGCGGTGATTTCGCGCGCCGTGCCGCAATATTCGCCGGTGCTGATCGATGCCGACCTCATGGGCCTGGTCCGCAGATGTTCGATCTGTCGATGCTGCTGGCGGTGTGCCAGCGCAGCAAGATCAGCGCCCGGCTCGCCGCGGCGCTGATCGGCCGGCAGGAGCGGCCGGTGACGCTGCGGCTGCTGCGGCGGCCGGATGTGCCGGTGACGCGGCGCTGTTGCTGGCGACTGGCGCAGAGCGAAGGGCAGCGATGCCGAAATCCGCGGCGCGCTGCTGGCGCGCGCGCGACCTGCCGGCCGCCTGCGCGGCTGCTGCTGGTGCAGAAGGTCGCCGCGGCGCTGCGCGCCGCGCGCATCGTCAAGGGCGCGCTGGCCGCGACCGGCTGGAGCGGCTGCTGCGCAATAGCGGCGATACCGCGCTGTCGGCCATCGGCGAGCGCGAGGCGGTCAAGCGCGCAGACGCGGATTATGCCGCCGAGCTGTCGTGACCGACCGGCTCAATACGCGGGTGCTGCTGCATGCCGTGGTCAACGGCCATGTGCTGTTCTTTGCCGATTGCCTGGCCGAACTGGGCCAGACGCCGCGCGACAAGGTCTTCACGCTGCTCGAAAACGGCAGCCGGCCGGCGCTCAATGCGCTGCTGGCGCGCTGCGGGCTGGGCGAGGGGGTGCGCAACCTGTTCGCCCGGCTGATCTTGCATGCCCGCGCCGCCGACCTCGCCGACGACGCTGCCGCGCGCCATTTCGTGGTGACGGCGCTGACCGAAGAGTTGATCGTCGAGCATGACGGCGTCATTCCCGCCGAGCTCGAAGAGGCCTTCGCCTATCTCAGCGAGCAGAATGTGCATGCTGGCGCGCAAGGCTGCGCGCGGCGTGATGGCGGCCTTTGCCGGCGATGCCAGCGCGCCGATGGCCGCTGCCGGCAGCTGGACGAGCGGCTGGCGCTGCCCGCCGAGCCTAGTAGCGGAACTGCTCGCTCAGCACGCGTTCTTCGAGGCTGGTGCCCGGATCGAACAGCAGCGTGACGCCGTGCGAGCGGTCTTCGCGCACGGTGACCTCGAGCACATTCTGGAACTCGACATTGTCGGCCACGGCGCTGACCGGGCGCTTGTCGGCCTCGCGGGTGAGGAACTTGACCACGGCGCGATTGCCCAGGATGGCGCCGCGCCAGCGGCGCGGGCGGAACGGCGAAATCGGCGTCAGCGCCAGCAGCGGCGCCTCGATCGGCAGGATCGGGCCATGCGCCGAGAGATTATAGGCGGTCGAGCCGGCGGGCGTCGACAGCAGCACGCCGTCGCAGATCAGCTCTTCCAGCCGGGTTTCGCCATCGACGACGATCTGGATCTTGGCCGCCTGATAGGTGGAGCGGAACAGCGAGACCTCGTTGAGCGCCAGCGCCGTCTGCGTTGGCCGGTGGTGTCGATCACCTGCATCGAGAGCGGATAGATCCGGGTCGGCTGGGCGGCCGCCAGGCGCTCGCCCAGATCGTCCTCGGAAAAGTCGTTCATCATGAAGCCGACCGAGCCGAAATTCATGCCATAGACCGGCACGCCGGTGCGCATGACCCGGTGCAGGGTCTGCAGCATCAGGCCATCGCCGCCCAGCGCCACGACGACTTCGGCGGCCTCGAAGGCGACATCGCCATAGCGCTGCCGCAGGCGCCGTGCCGCGATATCGGCCTCGGGCGTGCCGTTGGTGACGAAACTGATGCGCTCGGTCGGTCGGCTCGTCACGGGCATTCCCCAAAAACTCTAAAGTCCGATGCGGCGACTGCTACCACGCGTGCCGCCACGGTGCCAGCCGGGCAGGGGCCTCACCGAGAATCGACTGCAGTTGAAACTTGTTTGATGCGTGTTCGACTTGAATTGCGCAGCCGGTTTCAACCGCTTGGTTCAGCCCAGGCTCTATCCAGC
>CAVQVF010000002.1:0-39107 GCA_963717095.1 uncultured Alphaproteobacteria bacterium | reverse complement strand
TCGAGTCCTGGTGGGCCCACCACTACCGTTTTCGATAAGGCGGCCAATGGTATTGGCCCTGCAAGATACACCAAGGCGCGAAGGGCGCGCCGGGTTTCTCGATCGATCCAACATCCGCAGAAATCCGTGATTACAACGCAGACCCGCGATATCTCAAAGGATTAGGCGTTGCCGTTCGCATAAGCTTGGTAGCGTACACACCAATTCCAGAGCATCGGAGATTATTGACTGAAAATCGCGTTGTGGCCGCATTGCTTATCGTGCTTGCAGCATCTTCAGCCAGCTTCGGGCAAAAGAGGCCTCAAAGCTGCACCACACCAACGACCATGGTGTTCAGCGTTTCCCCTGAGCAGCGCCTGGACATTGTGCCAAGCGTACATCGTCAACTCTCGGCCATCGGACACACGGCGAAGGCCAATGGATGCACCGTACAGGTTACCTGCGTTTCGGTTGCGAATGCATCCGAAGAGGCAAGGAAATTGTGCGGCCGGCCGGATTGCAAAAAGCCAGCCTGCCGGTGCTCACCCTGCTGGCGGCACTGGCAGGCTGGCAGAATGCTGGCTTAGCTCGCGACCCACCGGTTAGGATTGGCCGACGACATCGAGCGGATATTATAGCCCGAAGCCCCGAGCGTCTTGACGCTACCATTCAGATTGTCGAGGACGTAGCTACCCTGACTGGTCTTGACCACGAGCACGGCGTGGGGTTCGCCGCGGCGAGTATGGGTATAGGCAATGCGCAGCGAGCCGGCCGGAATGCCCTTGCGCACCAGCGCGCTGCGCTTGCTCAGAACATAATCTTCGCAATCCCCGCTGGTGGGATTCAGCTGCCAGCGATCCGTGCTGCCGCGTTCGGCCTGCGGACGGATGGCGCGATTGACGTGGCTGTTGACCTGCGTCAGCATGGCCATCAGGTTCGGGCTCATCGTCACCTGGCCGCTGCCGCCACCGCGGCATTCACTGCGATGCTCAGCGCAGAAGTACTGCATGGATAGCGGCGTGATCGCCGCATAGTGGTTGTTCAAACCCTCGATCGATACCCGGTTGTGATTGGTGTAGGCGAAGGCGTTACCGGTCGAGAACATGGCTACGGCCATAGTCAGGCCCGTCATCACTGCTGCAAATTTGGTGTGCATTTGGCGTCATCCCTGATTGATGCCAGCAGGATGCACGCGACGAATTACGTCCGAATTCGAAAATTCGGTACAATTTTATTCAATTTACCGGCTTTGCAGGCACCGCCTCACAACTCTGGGCTACAACCTGTAATAGAGCGCTGATTTGATTGATGGAATTTTCCTGCAACATATATCAAAGGCGCTTCAATTTGGATGCATTAGCCTTGCCGGCGGGCAACGGTGCCGGGACGAAATGCTGGAAGCTGGAGCGCTATGAATTTGGGACGACAAGGAAGTTTGGCAGCTCCGGGCTTCGTAGCGATCAGCCTGCTGCTGGGTATCGTCCGCACGGCAAGGTCATGGACCGTGGCCGCATTGCCGCTGCTCGTCGGCGCGGCTGCCCTGGGCGTGGTCTTGACCCTTTACGGCTGGGGCCTCTTTGAGCGGTTGGGGAGCATGGATCAATCGGCGGGCGCCCGCTTCCCTGTATGATCAGCTCCTCTCACTGGTGCTGACCCAACTTCGGGCGGTCACCGGCGGCGGTACGTTCGATCTGGCCTTTCCATTCGTCCACCAACTGCCGGTAAACCCGGATGTCGTGGGGGATCGCGCGCACAACACCTATTTGGCTTTGTGGGGCGATACCGGGATCATTTTCGGCTCCCTGCCAATACTCGCATTCCTGATTGCCGCAGCGCGTATTGCGTGGCGGCTGGTCGCAGGATGCGGTAATTGGTGCCTCCAGACCGTCGCGCTCAGCGTCATGATCGTGGGGGGATTGCATTCGCTCGTGGACTTCAGTCTCGAAATTCAAGCTGTTACCCTCCTGTTCCTCGCGATTACGGCAATCGGTGTCGCCGCGAGCCTGGTGGCTGATACGCAAAGGTCGCGCTAGTCTTGGTCTTCATTTTCCGCAACCCCTTCGCCCGAGCCAACCCTCCACCCTTGCGGGCGCACCCGCATCTGGTCGCCAAGACTTGGCCCGCAGCCGTTTATGCCATTGGCGACGTGCATGGCTGCCTTGCGCATTTGCAGGCACTCGAGGCCCTTATCGTGGCCGATGCCGCCAATATCGAGGGTGAAAAGTGGATCGTCATGCTGGGAGACTATGTTGATCGGGGCCCCAATTCCGCCGGGGTGCTCGACCATTTGCTGGCACCGCCGCCACCCGGATTCGAGCGCTTCTGTCTTGCGGGAAATCACGAAGCAATGATGCTGGATTTTCTGTCCGCGCCCGCCGCCGACAACACCTGGCTGAGCTTTGGCGGGATCCAGACCCTTACGTCCTACGGCATTGCCAGCTCCGTGAACTGGTCCGATACGCGCCGCTCCCGGGCCATAATTGAGAGCCATGTCCCTGCGGAACATATAGATTTCCTCAAGAAGCTGGCGCTCTATCTGTCCCTGCCCGGCACTGTCCTGGTACATGCGGGAATACGCCCCGGCGTCGAGCTGGAACGGCAGCTGGAAGCCGATCTACTTTGGATCAGGCAGCCTTTCCTCGACGCACAATTGCCGGACGGTCAGCGTGTCGTGCACGGTCATACGCCCTCGGCTCAACCCGTCGTAACCCTCTCACGACTGGGTATTGATACCGGCGCCGCCGCAACCGGGGTTCTCACCGCCGTACGGCTCTCGCCGCATGATCACGAATTTCTGAGCGTTTCCCTGCCGGTATGAGTGGACGGAAACAATACTTGTAGACTGGTAAGATGGGCGTTCAAGGCTCAGTGCCTGCATCCATTGGGGCGCACGCGGCGCCTCCCCTGTCAGGAAGGCGTAAAGCCCACCGCAGGTCTTGATCCATCCCACACCCTTGAGATTTCGCGATTGCGCGCGCACCAGTCTTCGGTGTCGCCAAGGATGAAAAAATTAAGCCAATTAGCGCTGGCGGGTGACCGAAACGGTCGGAAAACCGCCAACCATCACGGTCGACACGTTCTCAGCTTGCATTCGCGTAGCTCTGATACCAATCCACGAACGAGGAGACGCCGGTTTCCACGTCCACCTCCGGCCTGAAGCCCGTCAGCGCCACCAGCAGGCTGGCATCGGCGAAGGTCTCTTCGACATCACCCGGCTGCATTGGCAGCATGACTTTTTCCGCCGTGCGCCCGAGCCTGCGCTCGATGGTCTCGATGAACGGCATCAGCCCGATCGGCTTGCCGCCGGCGATATTGACCACGCGCCAGGGCGCCACCGGCGACAGCGAGTCCCGCACGCCCTCGGCCTTGACCGGTTGGCCCCGTACCGGCACCGCATCGGCCAGGCGCACAATGGCTTCGATCAGATCATCGATATAGGTGAAATCGCGCCGCATCTGGCCCATGCCATAGATATCGATGGGCTTGCCGTTTTCGATGGCCGAGACGAACTTGAACAGCGCCATGTCCGGGCGCCCCCACGGGCCATAGACCGTGAAGAAGCGGAAGCAGGTCGTCGGCAGGTCGAACAGATGTGCATAGGAATGCGACATCGCCTCGCCGGCTTTCTTGGTCGCTGCATAGAGCGAGACGGGAAAATCGGCCCGGTCCGCCTCGGCAAAGGGCATGACCTCATTGCCCCCATAGATCGAGCTGGTCGAGGCAATCAGCAAATGCTTGGGCGGACGAGCGCGGGCCGCCTCCAGCACATTGAATGTGCCCACCAGATTGGACGATATATAGGTCTCTGGATGCTCGATCGAATAGCGAACGCCAGCCTGGGCAGCCAGGTGAACGATGACGTCGGGCGCGAACCCGGCCAGCGTTTCGTCCAGCAGCGCCTTGTTTTCCAGCATGCCCTCGACCGCGGTGAAGGCGTTGCTGCCCCGCAGGATTTCGTGGCGCTTCTGCTTGAGCGTAATGTCGTAGTAAGGCGTCAGGCCGTCATATCCGACGACCTGGTGTCCTTCGGCGAGCAGCCGGCGCGCCAGATGAAATCCGACGAAGCCAGCTGATCCAGTAATGAAGTATTTCATTCAGCGGCCTCGGGCAGGCCGAGCTTGATGCCCACATTTTCAGGCCGCCCCACGCTCGCATAGCTGAAGCCATGACGGACCACTTCGTCATGCCGGTAAACATTGCGCAGATCCACCAGAATCGGGGCCCGCATAATGCCCTTGAGGCGATCCAGGTCGAGCGAGCGAAACTCGTTCCACTCGGTCACCAACACCAGCGCATCGGCATCCCGGGCCACGTCATAGGCATTTTCGCCATAGGAAATGCCGTGGATCAGTTCCTTGGCCGCTGCCATGCCCTGCGGATCATAGGCGACGACCTCCGCGCCTTTGTCGAGCAGGCCCTGGATGATGCCGATAGAGGGCGCTTCGCGCATGTCGTCGGTATTGGGCTTGAAGGTCAGGCCAAGCACGCCGATCCGCTTGCCGCGCACATCGCCGCCACAGGCCGCGATGACCTTGCGCGACATGGCGCGCTTGCGCTGGTCGTTGATCGAGATGGTGGTTTCCACCAGGCGCATCGGCGTATCGAAATCCTGACCGATCTTGACCAGCGCCAGCGTGTCCTTGGGGAAGCACGAACCGCCATAGCCGGGACCGGCATGCAGGAACTTGGAGCCGATGCGATTGTCCAGACCGATGCCGCGGGCAACTTCCTGCACATTGGCGCCGGCGGCTTCGCAGAGATCGGCCACCTCGTTGATGAAGGTGATCTTCATGGCCAGGAACGCATTGGCGGCATATTTGATCAGCTCCGCCGTGCGGCGGTTGGTGAACATCAGCGGCGCTTGATTGAGATAGAGCGGACGATAGACTTCCGTCATGACTGGCTGGGCCCGCTCATCCTCAATGCCGATGACGACGCGGTCGGGACGCTTGAAATCGTCGATCGCGGCGCCCTCGCGCAGGAATTCGGGATTGGAAACCACCGCAACATCGGCGGCCGGATTGGTCGCGGCGATGATGCGCGCGACCTCGTCACCCGTGCCCACCGGCACAGTCGACTTGGTCACGACGACGGTAAAGCCCGATACGGCCGCTGCGACCTCCCTCGCCACGGCGTGCACGTAGCTCAGATCGGCATGACCATCGCCACGGCGAGAGGGCGTGCCCACGGCGATGAAGACAACCTCCGCATCCGGCACGGCACTGGCCAGATCGACAGTGAAGGACAGCCGGCCGGATGCAACATTGGCGTTCACCAATTCGCTGAGGCCAGGCTCGTAGATTGGAATTTCGCCGCGCTCCAGCGCATCGATTTTGCGCTGGTCTTTGTCGATGCAGATGACGTCATGGCCGAAATCCGCAAGACAGACGCCTGTGACCAAACCGACATATCCAGAACCAACGATAGCAATCTTCACAGTCAGAGTTCCTTGAGTTTAACGCGCGGGGACAAATACACGGATCAAGATGACAAGTCGCCGACGGAACGCCCCCAGTCATACAAGAAACTACATGTATGACTAACGGGCACGCAAGCGAGCCGGCCATCCGCCGCGTGATAGAGATCGGCAAAGCCCCCAGGCCGAATTGCTTTCTTCGGAGCCTAGAGCATCGTGCGGAAAAGTGGAAACCAGTTTCCCGCACGATGCGACATCAAGGGATTAGAGCCGGCGACTTGGCTCTATCCAATCGCATTGGGCTCTGGTGACCGGTGCTGGTCAGGAATTCCGCCACCACGGTCTTGATCAGAATTTTGAGATCGAGCAGCACCGGGAAATTCTGAACCCAGGATATCGTGGTCCACGCAGGATCAGGATGCGCCGGCCTCAATGGGCGGAACAGCAGGTACCCAACATGAGTACCACCCTATTCAGACACCCTTGAGGTTTGCTGGTGCCGGCAGCAGGGTTCGAACCCGCGACCCCCTGATTACAAATCAGGTGCTCTACCAACTGAGCTATACCGGCAACGCCGGCATCGCTAGCATCGCACCAAGGCGGTTGCAATGCTTTTGGCACTGCCATGCGCGCAGGTTCTTTCCAAATCGCGACAAGGCTGGATTTGGTCTCGCGTACCGCATTGCTCTGGCACCGCATTTGTATGGTTGCGACATGCCGGCGCGCCCACCTTGACGCCCCTACTCAACTAGCGAAAAATTCGACCTTCCAAATACTCGCGGGACAAAGACCGACGAGACCGGCCAACAATTCGTTGAAAGTACAAAAATGGGGTGGCGGCGGGTTCCGCAAGATTTAGCGCGCATCTCGATTATTCAAAAATGCGGCCCATAATCATCTTCCCTAAAATGGTTTGATTTGCCTCTGGTATAGAGAGGCTCCCCACAATCTCAAACCTTATCGATGTCTGGCTTGCTTCGAGTTTCTACGCCGGGGTCCCCAATAAAAGAGATAGCCTGGGCTGCGGTCACTATGAGACGGACTGGGAGCGGCCGATACAGAAGAGCTTTGGCGAACACTGAAGCGACGGATTCGGAAAACAAATCCGCTTGACGGGGCCGCGAAATCCGCGCGTATCGACGATAGCGTCGCAACCATCGGGCAAATGGCAAGGGCTATCCCATTGAACTCTAGTAGTTATTCCAATCGACGGATTTGCTTTGTTACCAACGACACGCCCGAGGCTGCCAGCGCGGCGGCGCGCCTCAGATCGCGTTACGGCGATTATGCCATCGAAGGAGCCGATGTAGTCGTTGCCCTCGGCGGCGACGGCCTCATGCTTCAGACACTGCACCGCGTCATGCAGACAGGGGTTCCAGTCTATGGCATGAATTTCGGCTCGGTGGGTTTCATGATGAACACTTTCTCCGAAGACGACCTCGAACAGCGTCTGGAAGTCGTGCAGCGCACGCGCATCTTTCCGCTTTCCATGGAGGTGATGGATACGGAGGGCAGGACACAAACCGCTCTTGCGCTTAACGAAGTTTCGCTATTTCGCTCCTCCTATCAGGCGGCAAAAATCCAGATCATAGTGGACGGCGAGACCAGGCTGGATGAGCTGATCTGTGATGGCGTGCTGTTGTCGACCCCGGCAGGTTCCACCGCCTATAACCTCTCGGCTCACGGCCCGATCCTGCCCATCGACGCGCCATTGTTGGCGCTGACTCCGATCTCCCCGTTCCGCCCTCGTCGCTGGCGAGGTGCCATCCTGTCCAATCGCACCGAAGTCCGCTTTATTACCCGCGAGGCCAGCAAACGTCCGGTCAGCGCCGTCGCCGACAATGTGGAATTCCAGAACATCCTGGAAGTGACGGTAAAGGAAGAGCGCACCCATGGGGTGACGCTGCTGTTTGATCCGGGCACCAGCCTTGAGGAACGCGTGATAAGCGAGCAATTCCGCTTCTGATACCGCCCATGCAACAGGCAATTTAAGGCTCTCGCGATCGCCACCGGCCTGGCCAGGTTCAGACCCCGATGCTTAGGCCGATAGCCGCATCGGTTCCTCAGCCGCAAGCATCGTGGCTGGTGATGGCAACCGCAGAGCCGCCACAAGACTGCGATACTCCTGACGCGCGTTGACATGCGAAATCGATGGAGCCCCACCGAGAAGATCGGCTTCCAGCGGGTCGAACACCGTCATCCCGATCGGAAACAGTGAGCGGAAAATCACGCGCTCGGCAATTCCATCGGCGACGCGGCAGCCCAGGCGCTCGGCAAGGCGCACGACCGTATCCTGCACGTGGCTGGCATTGCGCGATCCCAGATTGGAGATGCGATTGCGCACCAATACCCAGTCGATGTTCGCGCCCGTACTGGCCTTCCGTTCCGCCCGGGCACGCTGCACATTGCGCGAATAGGGGCTGGTTTCGATCGGTTCGCCGCTCATGGGGTCCATGCGGGCCAGAACATCCAGATCGATCATGCTGTCATTGACGGGGGTGATGAGCGTATCGGCGGCGCCATGCGCCAGGCGAGCCAGGTTGCCGTCAAAGCCGGGTGTGTCGATGACGATATAGTCTACATCTGCGCGCAGGCCGTCGATGGCCCTGGTGAAGATGTCCAACTCGGTACGCTGGTTTTCGCGGATCGAATCGCCCCAGGCCGTGGGAAGATGCACATGTTTGGGCATCGGCACCTGGCGGCCGGTAGCATCGATGGTGGCCCGTCGATTGCGCATATACCGGGTTAGGGTCTGCTGACGGCTATCGACATCGATGGTCGCGACGCGATGACCCTGGTGCAGCAAATAAACGGCCAGATGCAGCGCCGTGGTCGACTTGCCGGAGCCGCCCTTTTCGTTCCCCACAGCAATGATGTGCGCGCCGTCCTGCGACATTGTCAGTCTCCAAATCGTAGAGGCGATCGTAGGGCAATCAAGTGACCACATGGTTAACGAAGCACTAATGACCTCGTTGATCAGCGAGCATGACGCGACGCCCCTCCTGCGGCGCTGATCATAGCCAGAGCAGGTTGCAGCCGAGCGTCGAACGAGCTGATTTAGATCAGCCAAATCGCATAAGGCTCTAGATTCCCTCGAACATCCGGCGGCGCGCGTTTGCGATGTGCTCGCGCATCTCGGTGGCGGCGCGTTCCGGATCCCGTTGGGCGATCGCCTCGACCACGCGCTCGTGTTCCTGCTGAACGGTCCTCAGTTTGCTTGTCTGCCGCTTCATGCTGAGATTGCGGGTGATGTTCATGCCCGCGATGACGTGCGATCTGAGCGATAGCTGAACGGACATGTGATATTGGTTGTGAGTGGCTTGCGCGATCTCTTCATGCAACGCGCAATCTTCCTCGACGCCAAGCCGGTCCTCGGCGATCGAACGCTCCAATGCCGCAAGGGCACTGCGGATGCGCTCGATATCTTCGGCAGTGCAACGCTCAGCCGCCAACGCGGCGGTCGCCGGCTCCAGCCCCACCCTGAACTCGAAGCAGCGCTGCACATCCGCCAGCGAACCGACCGGAACGAATTGCAGCACGGCGGCGTCGGGGCTGCGGCGGACATAGGAGCCTGATCCCTGCCGGGAGGACACGAGGCCATCGTCGCGCAATTGCTGCAGCGCCTCGCGAACCACCGGCCGGGAAGCGCCGAACCTGGTCGAGAGTTCGGCTTCCGATGGCAGGCGGCTGTTGGTCGGAAAGACGCCGCTGGTGATCAACTCGATGATCTGATCGTAGACCACCCCGCTGAAGCGTCCGGTGATGGAACCGCGGGGGACAGTCTCGGGCTCAGATGCCGCCATGGAACTTCCTCTATCTTCCTACGGTTTTCCGCCATTCCTCGAACTCGCGAAGCGCCGGAGGGTCGGGCGGGTAGACGCCGATAATGGACGAGCCGCCGGCGACCTTCTCCTGGACGAAGTCTTCGAACACCGTCTGCTCGAATGCCTCGTCCGCAACTTCCTTTGCCAACCCCTGCGGGATCACGACGACGCCCTCGCTATCTCCCACGATAATGTCGCCTGGATACACCGGCACGTCGCCGCAGCCGATCGGCACGTTGAGGTCCTCCATCGCGTGGTGCCGAATGAGATTGGTCGGCGCCGAAGGCGCAGAGTGGTAGCTTGGGAACGGCAGTTCCGCGATATCGGGACTGTCACGGAACCCCCCATCGGTGACTATGCCAGCGACGCCGCGCTTGTAAAGCCTTGTCACGAGGATGGCTCCCGCCGATGCAGCCTTGGCGTCCTTGCGGCTGTCGATGACGAGAACGTGCCCCACCGGACATTCCTCGATGGCACGACGCTGGGGGTGCCCCTTGTCGGCAAAGACGCCTAGCCCGTCGATATCCTCGCGGGCCGGAATGTAACGTAGCGTATAGGCCGGTCCGACCATGCGCTGCGCATGTTTGCTGAGTGGCGAAATGCCCGAGATGAACGTGTTGCGCAGCCCCCGCTTGAACAGTGCGGTGGTCAGTGTCGCCGTCGATATCGTCAGCAGCTTCGCCCTGGTGGCTTCGTCCATATGCGTCATCATTGCCTCAACACGAAAATTCGAACCCGAACGGGCGCGCCGCGCCTGCTCGGTCCTGTAAATATCCACGCTCGATTCTTGCATAGTTGTATTTATTTGTCAATTACAGAAATCATAAGAATTTCAATTTTATCAAACAAATACAATTAGATACAAGAAACGGCAGGGCCATTTTCGCCCTAGTCACACCCCATAAGTTGTTTTAGTTTATCAGCCTATGTTCGTCGCCACACCCGGTTCCTTCCCCGGCGCGTCTGGAAGTATGGAGATTCCGGGGCGGTCCCCGGCTCGTAGTTCTCCGCCGTTGGATGGGCGACGACATTGAGCATGCTGGGATGCTTGGCGATCTCGTCCTCGACGATATCAACCCCCAGACCCGGCGCCTCCGGCACGAGTAGCTTGCCATCGCGCAGCGTGGGGGAATTGTCGATGACGCGGCCCCTGCCCTCCCAGTCGAACTCGACACGCTCCAGCATAAGGGCGTTCGGAATGGTCGCCATGACGTGCAGTGCGGCGATCTCGCCAACCGGGCCTAGCGAACCCGAATGCGGCGCCACGGTCATGAAGTGCGTTTCGGCAATGGTGGCCATCTTGCGCATCTGCGTTATGCCGCCCGAGCGGCCGGTATCGGGCTGGATCACGTCGACCAGGTCTCGCTCGATATAGGGCAACATGCCCCAGACCGTGCTGACGCGTTCGCCGGCCGCCAGTGGAATTGTGGTCGCGTCGCGCACACGCTTGAGGGCGTCGAGGCTCTCGGGCGCCACGGGATCTTCGTAAAACAGGAGATTGCAGGGCTCGAGCGCCCGCGCGATCGCTATGGCATCGGGAACCGTCAGCCACGGCGGCCCATGCGCATCGACCATGAGGTCGATGTCGTCACCCAGGTGTTCGCGCAGCATGAAGACGGTATCGACGTCCGCCGCGTTCGAAACGCCGACCTTGATGCCCTTATAGCCGAGCGCGACAAGCTCGTCGGCCCGCTCGGTGGTGGAGGCGTGGCTATAAAGAGGGATGGCATCGCGGAACCGTCCGCCGAGGAGATTCCAGACGGGCTGCCCGATCACCTTGCCCTTGATGTCCCAGAGCGCCATCTCGATGCCACCCATGGCGCCGCCGCCGACGGTCCCGAGCACACCATGCCCCAGCATTGCGGTCTGCATCTTGCTCCAGAGCAGGTCGATATTGGTGGGATCCTGTCCGACAATGACGTTTTCGAGATCCTTGACCGCCCGCTCGATGACGCGCGGCCAGCCTGAGCATTCGCCCACGCCATAGGTGCCCTCATCGGTCATCACCTTGACGAACAACCAGTTCCGGGACGTGCCCGGATCCCACACCTTGTGACCACCCTGGCCCGCCTTCGGCGTGGGAACGGACGTGGCCGCCTGCATCAGGAAGGTTCTGATCTCGGTGATTTTCATTTCTGCTCTCCGCGATACGGTATGGCGATCACGCTCGATCGTCCCAGCTCGGCGACTTGGCCGGATTAATTCGCCGCTCGCCCCGATCGAGGGCTCGAATGGCGCTCATCTCATCATCGGTGAGGCGGACGGTCAGCGAGGCGTGGTTGGCCTTCAGATTGGCGGGGCTGGAGGACGCCGGGATCACCACATGTCCTTGCGCCATCAGGAAGGCGAGGGCGACTGCGGCAGCACTCACCTGATGGCGTACGCCAATGGCGTTGAGAACGGCATCGCCATGCACGCTTCCCTTGCACAGAGGTTGGTAGGCCGTGAGCGTCAGGCCGCGCGACCTGGCATAGGCAGACAGGTTGGGAGCCTGGAGATAGGGGTGGATTTCCACCTGATTGGTCACGATCGCCTCTAGTCCCAGCAATGCTGCAGTGCGTTCGAGCAGAGCGATATTGAAGTTGGAAACACCGATATTGCGTGCCCAGCCACGGGACTTCGCCTCGGCCAGCGCTTCCATGTAGGACGCGAACGGCACGCGGTCGCCCTGGGACGGCCAATGGACCAGCAACAGGTCGACATAATCGAAACCCAGGGTCTCAAGGCTCTTCTCGACGCTATGCAGGAAGGTTTCGCCTTCGAGATTGGTGTCGGCCACCTTGGTCGTCACGAAGAAATCGGATCTCGGCTTGCCAGACTGCCGAACTGCCGCGCCGACATTGCTTTCCGTGCCGTAGGTCTGCGCCGTATCGATATGGCGATAGCCGATCTCGATGGCGCTCAGGATCGCTTCGCGCCCCTCATCGCCGATCCTGGCATAAGTGCCGAGGCCAAGCTGCGGAATATTTACGGGTTGCGTCATTGGCGCCTCCTAAAAGCTCGCGGAAAAAAGATCTTGGGCATAGTCGGAATGTGCCCGGTCATGCTGCATGTCGTCCCGGCTCAACTCATCGACAAAGCTGCCGCTCTTCATGACCAGTGCCCGGTCACACATATGGGCGACCACGGGCAGGTCATGGCTGACCAGCACCATCGTGAGATTCTGCCGTTCCCGGATATCGGCCAGCAGGTTCAGGATCTCTGCCTGGATCGACACGTCCAGCGCCGAGGTCGGCTCATCGAGAAACAGGATTTCAGGATTGAGGATCAACGCCCGGGCAATCGCCACGCGCTGGCGCTGCCCGCCCGACAATTCATGCGGAAAGCGTTCGGCAAACGATGCTGGAAGCCCGACCTGCTGCAAAGCATCGGCCACGCGATCCCACCCATTGCCCAGGCCGAGCGAACGGATGGGTTCAGCCAGCACCCTGGCGATACGGTGGCGCGGATGAAGCGAGCCATAAGGATCCTGGAACACCATCTGGGCAACGGCCAGTTGGTCTCGTGTGCGGACCGGCGACATCGGCCTGCCGGAAAACTCGATCGAGCCGGTCCAGCCTTGTTCGAGTCCGACGAGGGAACGAAGCACAGTGGACTTCCCGCAACCGGATTCGCCAACGATCCCGACAGTTTCGCCCTGGGCGATATCCAGCGAGACGCCCTTGACGACCTGCCGGGCTCGATTGCCACGGCCATAGGTCACCGAAAGATTGCGAACGGCGATCTTGGTCATTGGATCATCCTGGCGAGTTCCGCCCGATCGATGGTCTTCAGCCGTTTGACCGGATGGTGGGCATCGGGCATCGCCGCGATCAAGGCTCGCGTATAGGGATGCGTCGCCCCCGCAAGTTCCTTGAGTTCCTCCACCACCTTGCCCTCGAACATGACAAGGACGCGGTCGCAGAATGAAGCCACCATGCGAATATCGTGGCTGATCAGAATGAGCCCTGAGCCAGTTTCCGCCGTCAGTTCCTGCAGCAGTTCCAGCACGCTGCGGCGCACGTTGACGTCGAGCGCCGAGGTCGGCTCGTCGGCAATCACCAGCTTGGGCCGCGCGAGCAGCATCATGGAAATCATGACGCGCTGCCCCATTCCGCCCGAGATCTGGTGCGGATAGAGCGACATGACTTGTGCCACATCAGGGATCTGCACACGTTCCAGCATCTCGCGGGCGGCCTTTTCAGCCTGCTTTGCGGTCATCGACAGATGCAGCCGGCCGGCCTCTGCCACCTGCTTGCCGATCGGCAGCACCGGGTTCAGCGAATAGCGCGGATCCTGCATGATCAGCGCCATATCCTTGCCGCGCAGGTTTCGCATACCGCGTTCACCCAGCTTGAGCAGATCGCGTCCCTCGAACAGGAACCTCGAAGCGCTGGTATGCGCCGATTTCGGCAGGAGCTGCATGATGGCGCGCCCCGTCGTCGATTTGCCCGAACCGGACTCGCCGACGATACCAAGACGCTCGCGGCCCAGGTTGAAGCTCACGCCGTCCACGGCGCTGATCGCGCGGCGCCCGAATTTCACCGAAAGGTCTTTAACCTCGAGCAGCAGCCCGTTGCTAGTTTCGGTCATAGCGAGGATCCAGGATGTCCCGGAGAGTGTCTCCGACGAGGTTGAAGGCAAGGCTGGTGATGAGGATCGCCAGACCCGGCATCACCGCGACCCACCAGTAGTCGAGCATGAACTTGCGCCCGCTGGAGATCATCGTGCCCCATTCCGGGGTGGGTGGCTGAGCACCAAGACCGAGGAACCCCAGAGCTGCCGCCGTCAGGATGATGCCGGCCATGCTCAGGGTCAGGCGCACCACCACAGAGGGAATACACATCGGCGCGATGTAAAGCAGCAGGATGCGGAGCGGCGAGGCGCCATAGAGCCGGGCGGCCGCGACATAATCGGCGCTGCGGACGATCATGGCTTCAGCGCGGGCGAGCCGCGCGATCGGCGGCCAGGCCGTCAGCGAGATGGCGATGACGGCGGTATTGAGGCCGGGGCCGATAGCGGCAGCAAAGGTGAGCGCCAGGATCAGGGACGGGAACGAGAGAACGACATCGGTGATCCGCATGAGGATCGCATCGGTCTTGCCGCCGGCAAAGCCGGCAACCGTGCCGATGATGAGGCCGATCGGCCCGACGATGACCGTCACCGAGAACACCGTCTGGATGGTGATGCTGGTGCCATGGATCAGCCGCGAGAGAATGTCCCGGCCGAACTCGTCGGTGCCTGCCAGATGCTGCCAGCCAGGGGGCTGCAGGGCCATGTTCAGGTCCTGGATGTTCGGATCGTAAGGGGCAATGAACGATGCCGAAGCTGCGATCAGGATGACGGCCACAAGCACGATGCCGCCGATCAGCCCGAGTGGCTCGCGGGCCACTCCTGCAACAAACCCGATCACGGCGCGCCCGGCACGCGCCAGCATGAGAAGCGCTCCCGTTCGGACGGCCGGCTGTTGCGTTTCCATCAGCGGGCTCCCCGCGTGCGGGGGTCGAACACGAAGTAGCAGAGGTCGGCGATGAAATTGAGCGTCATGAAGACCGCACCGATGACCAGGGTTGATGCGACGATGGCATTCATGTCTCCGATCGAGAGCGCACTGGTCATGTATTGGCCGAGGCCCGGCCACGAGAACACGATCTCCGTCACCACCGCGCCTTCGAGCAAGCCGCCATAGGCGATGACCAGGATGGTCACCAGCTGAACCGCGATATTGGGAAGGATGTGCCTGGACACCACCCGCCAGGGACTGGCGCCCTTCGCGCGGGCCGCGATGACGTAGTCCTGGTTGAGCTGTTCCAACGTAAAGCTGCGCGCCATCCGGGTGAGATAAGCCATTGACGCATAGGCCAATATGCATGCCGGCAGGATGATGTGGCTGAGGGCGTTCCAGAAGATGTCGGGCTGGCCGTCGAGCAGGCTATCCACCAGCAACATGCCCGTCCGCGTTTGCACAATGCCCTCGTAATAGATATCGACGCGGCCCGGTCCACCGACGATCTGCAGCGCCCCGTAAAAGACGATGAGCCCCAGTATGCCGAGCCAGAAAACCGGCACCGAATGCCCCATCAGCGAGATGACGCGGGCAAACTGGTCGAGCGCGGTATCACGGAAATAGGCGGCGGCCATGCCGAGGGGGACCCCGATGACCATTGAGATGATGATGGCGAGCGTGGCCAGCTCCAGCGTCGCGGGGAAGACCGTCGCCAGATCCTGCACCACCGGGTTACCGGTGAGGATGGCGGTGCCGAGGTCCCCTTTGGCCAGGCTGCCCAGATAGACCATCAACTGCTCATGCAAGGGAAGATCGAGACCCAGCCGCACTCGCATTGCTTCAAATGCGGCCGGGTCGGCCATTTCGCCGACGATGGCGCCTACAGGATCCGCCGGCAGCACCCTGCCGATGATAAAAGTGACAATGACAAGCGCCAGAAGGCTCAGGATGAGGTTGAATACCCTGGACGCTATACTGCCGACGGAAAATTCCTGCATGGCCGTCTCGACTTAGTTCTTCGTGACGTGGTTGACGCGCAGCACCGACATGGGATGCCCGACATAGCCCGACACGCGCTTGCTGACGACGATCGGCTCGAAGCGTTCGAACATCGGCAGGACCGCGGGACGCTGTTCGATGAAGAGTTCCTGCATCTGCTTGATCATCGCCTGCTGCTTTGCCTTGTCGCGCTCGCTACGCGCCGCCACCGTCAAAGCGGTAAGCTCGGGAATGTCCCAGGCCGACCGCCAGACGAGATTGCCGCCATTGTCGGCCTCCAGCGAATTGTCGGGATTGTAGGTGAAGATATCCATCGCCCCCAGCGCGGTGGGCATATAGGCGGCAGTATTGCCGATCAGCAGATCGTAATCGCGCGAACGATGGCGTGGCACGATGTCGGCACCGGCCCCCTGCTGGATCTCGACACGAATGCCCACGGCGGCAAGATTGGCCTGGATAGCGGTTGCCATCTCGATGCGCGGCGTCTGGGAAATGACCACCAGGCGAAGATCGAAACCATCGGCGAGCCCGGCCTCTGCCAGCAGCGCGCGGGCCTTTTCCGGATCGTAGTCCCAACCCGGATCGGCGATGGCGCCTTCCCAATTCTCGGGAACCGGGACGGTACGGGGCCGGCCATAGGTTCCAAGGATAGTCTTGGCAATACCCACGCGATCGATAGCCCGAGCAATCGCTTCACGCACCTGCGGCTTGGCAAGGTACTCGTTGGAAGCGTTCATCGACAGCGTGTAGAAGCCGCCGGTCACCACCGACTGCACGTCGAATTTATCGGATGACTGGAAAGTGGCGATATCCGACGCCACCAGGGCGTTCGCCACATCGATATCGCCGCGATCGAGCATCAGGCGAGCCGCCTGACTCTCCGGCACGTGCCGCATGATGACACGCTGCATGGTCGGCGCACCGCCCCAATACTGCGCGTTGGCATCGAGGATAACGATCTCGTTCGGCGTCCAGCGGTTCAGGACGTAAGGGCCGGAGCCGGCCGAATTGACACGCAGCCATTCGTTGCCGAAATCACCATTGACCACATGTTTTTCGACTTCGACACTATCGACCACGCTGGCAACACCCATCGCCAACCGGTTCAGCAGCCCCTGCTCCTCAACCTCAGGCGCATAGTCCATGCGGAAGGTTCGCTCATCGACCGCGACGGCAAGCGCCTCGATATTGTCCTTGGTGTAGCCGCCCGTCTTGAAATTGTTCGCGGCGGCCTGGTCGAGCTGCAGCAGCCGCTCGATCGAAAACTCGACGTCCTTGGCCGTGACCGGATTACCGGAGACAAACTTGGCGTCCTTCAGGTGGAATGTAATCCCGTTCCCGTCCACGTCCCAGCTTTCGGCCAGATCACCGACGACCTTGTTGCCGTCCAGTTGATCGACCGAAACCAGCCGATCGTAGATGTTGGCGATAATTTCGATGGCGCGGAACTCCTGACCCTGTTGCGGATCGAGCGTTACGAGCGTTGACAGGTTTGTGCCAATCACCAGCTGATCCTTGGGCGTCTCAGCGCTGGCAGGCATCGATAGCGCTGTAACGGCAACAGCCAGCAGCGCGACAAAGCGTTTCATTGTTCCTCCTACTCCACCTTGGCAAAGCCAATCTGCCGAGTGTCCAGCCGGACGGCTGAGCAACGGCGACCGTTTCTCTACTGGCAAAATAAGTTCGAAGTTGTCAAGAGATGTTTCTACGCTGCCACGCCCTATGCCTGGCAGCATTTAGTAGCAGACAGCCTCCAGCGGGATACTGGGGTCCCCGCGTCTCGACCGAGCGCTAGAAATTCGTCATTATTTGTCTAGACCCACAGCATTAGCCGCGCTAGAGCAAAGGTGCGAAAAGGTGAGAAGCGGTATTTTCGCGAATAACCTTGCGCTAACAAGGAACAGAGCCGGCGATTTGATTCAATCAAATCGCATGAGGCTCCAGGTCCAAATCGCGCTGGCACGCTCGCCGACGACACATATTCCGAGGACACCATGACAAACGGGAAGATTCGCTGGGGGATACTCTCCACCGCCAACATTGGGCTGAAGCAGGTCACTCCGGCGATAATGAAGTCGCCGCTCAGCGAGGTCGTTGCCGTCGCCTCGCGCGACCTCGGCAAGGCTGAAACCTACATCGCCCAACTCGGTTTGACCGGCAAGGCCAAGGCCTATGGCAGCTATGAAGCGCTGTTCAGCGACCCTGACATCGACGCCATCTACAACCCCTTGCCCAACCACCTACACGTTCCCATGACGCTCGCGGCGACCCGGGCCGGCAAGCATGTGCTCTGCGAAAAGCCAATCGCGCTCAATGCTGCCGAAGCCGAACAGCTCCGTGGCTTGCCGGAGGGCATCGTCTTTTCCGAAGCCTTCATGGTACGCCATCACCCCCAATGGCAGCGGGCCCGCGAAATCGTCCGTTCGGGCGAGCTGGGTGAACTGCGCGCCGTACGCGGCGTCTTCACCTATTATCTCACCGACCCGACCAATGTGCGCAACCAGGCCGATATCGGCGGCGGTGGCATCTATGACATCGGCTGCTACCCCATTACAGGCTCGCGTTTCCTGTTCGATGCCGAACCCCTGCGCGCCGTCTCGCTGGTGGATCGAGACCCGGCTCTGGGGACCGACCGGCTGGCCTCCGTAATCCTCGACTTCGGCAATGGCAGGCAGGCAAGTTTCGTCTGCTCCACCCAGGCAAGCGGCCACCAGTCGCTTGAACTCATCGGCACAAAGGGCCGCGTCGAGCTAGTCATCCCATTCAACGCCCCAGCCGGTAGCGCCACCGCCATCATCGTCGATAACGGCTATTCACCCGATGGGCATCTCTCGCGCCGCGAAATCATCCCCCCATGCGACCAGTATACCGAACAGGCCAACGCCTTCTGCCGTGCCATCCTGAACCAGCAGCCGCTGGAATGGGGCGTCGAAGACGCGATCAGCTCGATGAAAGTGATCGACGCGGTCTTTGCCAGCGAGAAAACCGGAGGCTGGGCAACAGTATAGCGTAGCAGTCCTGGATTGGGCGTAACTTGCGGCGCCGGTTGGCGGAGCGCTTTCGACGCCGCAAGTTGAGCCGAATGTTTTGACGATGGACACGTACGCCGCCGCCCGAGTCAGGTTACGGGCGGCGCAACCATGATGCGCATCGGGAGCGGGGCGTCTCCCTCTCAATCACGGCTATCCGGCCTCGGCTCCCCATCCCAGTTCTGAACTATGTGGCCGGGGGACACGGTGGTGTATGTCCGCTGCGGGGGGACAAAGTCCGCTGCACGAATAGGGCTCTTGATCTCCTCGGTGGACAGCTGGCGCACCTGCTTGCGGCGGGATGGATCGGGCACAGGCACCGCAGCGATCAACCGCTTGGTGTAGGGGTGCTGCGGCGACTTGAATACTGCGGCAGCCGGTCCCATTTCCACGATCTCACCAAGATACATCACGGCCACCTTGTGGCTCATCCGTTCCACCACTGCCATGTCGTGGGAGATAAAGAGATAGGAGAGGCCGAATTTCTGCTGCAGATCGAGCAGCAGGTTCACCACCTGGGCTTTGATGGACACGTCGAGCCCGGAAACGGATTCGTCCGCCACGATCACCTTGGGGTTGAGCGACAGTGCCCGGGCAATGCAGATGCGCTGGCGCTGGCCGCCCGAAAACTGGGCTGGATAACGGCTGGCCACGTCTGGATCGAGCCCGACCTGTTCAAGCAGCTCGGCCACCTTGGCCCGGGCTTGAACCTTGGTTCCCAGCCGGTGGGTCAGATAGGGCTCAGCGACGGCGTCGCCGACACGGATCCGTGGGTTGAGGCTGGCAAAGGGATCCTGAAAGATCATCTGGATGTGGCGTCGCATGTCGCGCATGCGCTCCTTGTCCAGCGCCATGATGTCTGTCCCGCCGATGGCGATCTGGCCGCTTTGCGGCTCGATCAGCCGCATGATGGCGCGCCCCGTGGTGGACTTGCCACAGCCCGACTCGCCGACCAGCGACAGCGTTTCGCCCTGTTGCAGGTCGAAGGAAACGTTTTCAACCGCATGGACACGGCCAAAGGCCCCACCGAAAAATCCGCTGCCGAGATCGAAGCGCTTGACCAGGTTTTTCACCGACAGGACCGGTTGAGCCGAGTGATCGACGGTATCGGGCCGCGGCTCCAAAACCCGCAGGACGCCGGTCTTTCGATCGACGACCGGGAAATGCTCCGGCTGACCATTGCCCCGCATCGACCCCAGGCGCGGCACGGCCGCGATCAGGGTCTTGGTATAGGGGCTCTGGGCCGCGTCGAAAATGGCCTCGGTCGGGCCTTGCTCGACCACTTCACCAGCCAGCATCACCACGGTGCGATCGGCAATTTCGGCCACCACGCCCATGTCATGGGTGATGAACAGAACCCCCATGCCTTCTTCCTGCTGAAGCTCCTTGATCAGTTGCAGGATCTGGGCCTGGATGGTCACGTCGAGCGCGGTGGTCGGCTCGTCCGCGATCAGCAATTGCGGCTTGCAGGCCAGGGCCATAGCGATCATGACGCGCTGGCGCATGCCGCCCGAGAGGTTGTGCGGCAGCTCTTTGGCGCGGGCCTTGGCGGCAGGAATGCGCACCCTGTCCAGCATGCGCACGGCTTCGGTGCGAGCTGCAGCGTGATCCATCTGGCCGTGAATGATCAGGGTTTCAGCGATCTGATCGCCGACGGTCGCGAGCGGGTTGAGGCTGGTCAGGGCTTCCTGGAAAATCATGCCGATCTGGCGGCCACGGACCGAGCGCATCTCGGCTTCCGGAAGCGCAAGAAGCTCGCGGCCCCCCAGCTTGACCGACCCCTCCAGCACGCTGGTTTGCGGATCGAGAAGCCGCATGATCGAGAGCGCGGTGACGCTTTTGCCGGAGCCGGATTCGCCCACGACGCAGAGCGTCTCGCGCACCCCGATCTCGAACGAAATGCCTTTGACGATCTGGATGCGGCCGGTCCTGGTCTGAAAGGCGGTCCTGAGGTCGTTGACTGCGAGCACAGCCGGAGCCGGCTGCGTCGCGATGGCGGGGGCGATGCCGATATCACTCATGAATTGGTTCCTTGGCATCACTATTGGGAGGTCGATGGGTCGAGCGCATCGCGTACCGCGTCGCCGACGAGGTTGAAGGCCAGCACCACCAGGGTAATGGCGGCGCCGGCGCCGATGATGGGCCAGGGCGAGCCAAAGATATTGTTCAGGCCATCGCGAATGATATTGCCCCAGCTCGGATTAGGAGCCTGCGTACCGATCCCCAAAAAGCTCAGCGAGGCTTCGAGACGGATTGCCGACGCCACCCACAGCATCATCAACACGACGATGGGGGCCATAATGTTGGGAATGATGTGGCGGAAGATGATGACCGGCGTGCGCACGCCCACCGAAATGGCGGCCTCCACATAAGGCTCATGCTTGACCGCCATGGTCTGGGCCCGGGCCACGCGGGCAAATCCGGGCACGAAGGCGATAGTGATAACCACGATGACGTTCCAGAAGCCCCCGCCCAGCACAGCCGCGATCATGATGGCCAGCAGCAGTTCGGGGAAAGCCAGCAGCAGGTCGACGACTCGCGAGATCACCCGGTCGATGATGCCGCCGAAATAGCCGGCGATGACACCCAGAGACGTGCCAATCACTGCTGCCGTGACCGGCGAGATCAATCCGAAGATCAGGGAATTGCGCGAGCCGTAAATCATGCGGCTCAGCACATCGCGTCCGAACTGGTCGGTTCCCAGCCAGTTTTCCCAGCTCGGCATGCGATTGATCTTGAGCATGGACTGGGTCAGCGGATCGTAGGGCGCCAGCACCGGCGCCAGGACCGCGACCAAAACGAGCAGGACGATGATGACGACTGCCACGATGGTGCCCGGGCGGCCAAGCAACACACCCTTGATGATCTGGAAGATATTGGGCTGGGGAGCCAGCAGGTGGGGTGAAGTTTCGGTGAGCGTGGTCATCATTTCATCCGAATTCGAGGATCGACGGCGATGTAAAGCAGGTCCATCAGCAGATTGATCACGACCACGAACATGGCGAAGACGACGACCCCGCCCTGGATGACCGCATAATCGCGCTCGGAGATGGCGCTGATCAGCAGCTTGCCGATGCCGGGACGATTGAACACCATCTCGATCGCCACCGACCCTGAAAGCGTCGCCAGCACGCTGAGGCCGAGGCCCGTGGTCAGCGGCAGCAGCGCGTTGCGCAGACCGTGCCGGTAGATCACCCGGTTCTCCTTGGCGCCTTTGGCGCGTGCCGTGCGCACATAGTCCTTGCTCAGCACTTCGAGCAGGGAGGTCCGTGTCAGCCTGCCGATGAAGGCGGCCTTGACGAAGGCCAGCGTCAAGGCCGGCAGGAAGACGTGATACATCCGATCGGCAAATCCCTCGCCCCCGCCATTGATCGGAAACCAGCCCAGATTGAGCGAGAAGGTGATGAGCAGCAGCGCGCCAAGATAGAAATCGGGAATGGCATAGCCGATCAGCGAGAAAACCCGGACGCTGCTATCGGGCAGCTTGTTGCGGTTGGTGGCTGCCAGCACGCCCAGGGGAACGCCGGCCACCAGGCCCATGAGCATGGCGGCGACGGTCAGCTCGATCGTGTAGGGCAGATTGTAGAGGATCAGCCCCACGACGTTCTGATTACTCATCATCGAGTTACCCAGATCGAGCGTGAATACCCCCTTGAGGAAGGTGAAGAACTGCACCCACAGCGGAGCGTTGAGGCCCATCTGTTCGCGGAACAACTGGAGTTGCTCGGGGGTCGCCGCATCGCCGAGAGCCGCTATTGCCGGATCGCCCGGCAGAATGCGCATGGCGATGAAGACCAGCAGCAAAACCAGCAATATCGTGGGCACTGCGTCTGCCAGTCGAAGAAGTAGATATTTTGCCATTCTCGCCTCCGGCGAACCGTGGTGGGTCGCAGTGTGTCGGGTGGAGCTTCGCCACCCGGCTCTGTGGAACTACGGCTGGGGGGTACTGATGCCGGTCAGCCTGCGCGCGGGAGATGGCGGCGCGTCCTTCGGGACGCGCCGCCTGCTGTCACGCGACGCGGCGCGCCCTGCTCAGCGGCCAATAGGCGTAGCCGCTTTCGACCGGGAAGCCGAGATCTATGCGCGGATTGCGGGCGATCACATAGCTCAGGGTGATGATGCCCAGGATCGGCAGATCGGTCAGGAGCTTCTTTTCGATCTCCTTGACGATCGCGGTCCGCTTGTCGAAATCGGGCTCGTCCTGGGCCTGCGTCAGCAACTCGTCGATGCCCGGCATGGCGACGCCATAATGGCTGAAACTGCCCTGCCCCGTACCATCCGCCTTGACCTCGGCCGCCGCCGACACCTGCTGCAGGAACACTGTCAGCGGCACCGGGCCATAGCTGGACGAATTGAGCGGCATCGCATTCTTGTCGAGGCGGTTTTCCCCGTGGAAGGCGGTGTGGTCGATGATATCGAGCGCCAGGGTGATGCCCACGGTGCGCAACTGCTCCTGGATCATCAGCATGATGGCCGAATAGTCTTCACGCGCGCTGGTATAGCAGGCGATTTCCACTCCGTTCGGATAGCCCGCCTCGGCCAGCAGTGCCTTGGCCTTTTCGGGATCGTAATTGTATTGCAGCTCCGGGGGCAGCTCTTCCTTGGTGACCGAACCCGCGAACTCGGAAGCGATGATGCCGACCATGGGCTTGGCCAGCGGGCCATAAGCAGAGGCCAGCGCCGTATTGTCGATGCCATAGCGGATGGCCTGGCGGACGCGGATATCTTCCAGCGGGCTGCGGGTCAGGTTGAGATGCAGTACGTTGAAGCTGCCCGGCGAAGTGGCGTCGAAAATGGTTTCCGCCGAACGCTGCTGCATGGTCGGGATCCAACCCGGGGAGCGGACGCCCTCGATCATATCGACCTGCCCGGAGGCAAAGGCCAGCGTGCGGGCGGTGGTATCGGCAATGAACGAGATGATTACCTTGGACGTCGCCGGCTGCTCGTCGAAGTATTCGGGGAAGGCGGTGAGCGTTATGCCATCGGTGGCATTGACGCTTTCCACCTGATAGACGCCGGTGCCGACCGGATCGGTATTGAAACCCTCGCCCTTTTCCTCGAACGCCTTTTTGCTCAGGATCGAGGCGGTGAGCGTGGAGATCGCCGAGCCGTTGAACAGCGGATCGGGGCGCTTGAGTATAAACACCACCGTATAGGGATCAGGCCCTTCGACACTGGCAATATTGTCGAACTGCACCTTGCCGCCGGTGATGATCTCGGGATCAAGGTGCCGCCCGAAGGTGAACAGCACGTCCTCCGATGTCATCTCGCCATAGCCTTTGTGAAACTGCACGCCCTGGCGCAGCTTGTAGGTCCAGGTCTTGGCGTCGGACGAGCTTTCCCAGCTTTCGGCCAGGCTCGGCTCGAAATCCTCGGGCCGGGCGGCGAACCTGCCGTCCGGGTTGCGAACCAGGGTGTTGAACACCTGGTAGATCGCCCAGTTGTCGCCGCCGGTCAGGCCGGTCTGCTGGGGATTGACCCCCGTGGGGGCCCGCGCCGCCAGCGCGATGGTGATTACATCCTCCTGCGCGAAGGCGGATGGCATTTGCAGGCCGATGCCTGCAGCGGCGCTGGCAGCGCCGGCATTGATCAGAAAACTTCTTCTCGACAGAGCCATTAGGTATCCTCCCTTTGAGTGGCTTATGCGGAAATTGGAATGCTTCTCCGCTTCATTTCGTCGGCATTGAATTGGGCGCCCAAACCAGGCGCGGTCGGCACGTGGAAGAGCCCGTCGACCGGTTCGGACGGGTTGGTGAACACGGAGCCTGCCCGCTCCCATCCGTCCGCCAACTCGACCGGCTTGTTGAGATGCATGATAGTGGACAGCACATGCAGATTGGCCAGATGACCCAGGGAAGGCTGGGTCTGGTGCGGCACCAGGTCCACGCCATGGGCATAGGCGATAGCGGCGCATTGCATGATGCCGGTAATGCCGCCCATCTTGACGATATCGGGCTGCACCATGCGCACCCCGGCATTGATCAGATCCTTGAGTCCCTGCAGCGTATAGGTCTGCTCGCCCGCCGAAACGGTGATGTCGAGCCGTTGAGCCACCTCGCCCATGGCCGAGATGTGGTAATGCTGCACCGGCTCCTCGAACCAGGTATAGCCCAGCTCCTCCAACGCCCGGCCGACACGGATCGCCCCGCCGACCGAGTAGCCGTTATTGGCATCGAACCCGAGCACGAAGTCATCGCCAAGCGCCTTGCGCACGGCCTTGGCCTTGGCGATATCGCCGGGGATATCCACGTCGAGCTTGGTGCGGTCGCCATCCCAGCGAATCTTGACGGCCGCGGATTTCTCCTTGGCAACCCGCCGTTCGACCACTTCCACCACCTGATCAACGGTGCGCCAGGCATTGCCGCCGACGGAAGAATAGCAGGTCAGGCTGGTGCGCCAGGCGCCACCGAGCAGCTTGTAGATCGGCTGGCCGAGCAGCTTGCCCTTAAGGTCCCACAGCGCGATATCGAGCGCGGCGAGAGCGGCGGTCGTCGCCCCTTCCGGCCCCAGCTTGATGCACTTGTGATAGAGCGTATCGAGCAATACGGCGTGGTCGAATACGTCCTTGCCGATCAGGAAAGGCGCCATGTCCGCGGCGATGATGACGAGGGAGGCGCGCCCCCCTTGCATGGGGGATGCTTCCCCCATGCCGAACTGGCCATCCTCGGTTTCGATCCGCACGAAGGCTGACCGGTTGTTCGGCTTGGACTCCTCGAAAGCCAGCTGGAATGTCTCGACCTTGGTAATCTTCACTGCACGTCCTCCTCAGGGCCGTTAGGCTGGGCTACCAGCTCACGGCGATATATTTGGTTTCGCAGAATTCCATGATCCCGTGATGGGCGCCTTCCCGGCCCAACCCGCTCTGCTTGACGCCGCCGAACGGGGCAGCGGGATCAGACACGAGGCCTCGATTGAGACCGATCATGCCGCTTTCGAGGCGTTCGGAGACGCGCATGCCGCGCCCCACATCCCGGGTATAGACATAGGCGATGAGCCCATATTCGGTGTCGTTGGCGGCGGCGACCGCCTCGTCCTCGCTGGCAAAGCCGGTGATGGCGGCCACCGGCCCGAAAATTTCCTCGCGGTTGATGCTAGCGCTCGCGGGCACGTTGCTGATGACGGTAGGCGGGAAGTAGAAACCGTCGCCCCCTGCGGCCTTGCCGCCGGTCAGAACCTTTGCGCCCTGCCCCACCGCGTCATCGACCAGCCCGCCGATACGGTCCACCGCATCCTGATTGATCAGCGGTCCGCACTGGGTTTGCCCATCATAGCCGGCGCCCACCTTGAGCGCCGCCATGCGCTGAACCAGTCCGGTGGAAAAGGCTTCCAGAATGCCATTCTGCACGTAGAAACGATTGGCCGCCGTGCAGGCTTCGCCGCCATTGCGCATCTTGGCGATCATGGCGCCATCGAGCGCTGCATCCAGATCGGCGTCATCGAACACGATGAATGGGGCATTGCCCCCCAGCTCCATCGAGCACGAAATGATCGTGTCGGCGGCCTCGTGCAGCAGCTTGCGTCCGACTTCGGTCGAGCCGGTGAACGAGAGCTTGCGCACCCGGCTATCGTGCAGCATGGCGCTGACGGTGGCGCCCGAACGCGACGTGGTCAGCACGTTGACGACGCCCGCAGGAACGCCCGCCTCACTATAGATCTGGGCCAGCGCATAAGCCGTCAGCGGTGTTTCCGTCGCGGGCTTCAGTACGACCGTGCAGCCGGCGGCCAGCGCCGGTGCGATCTTGCGGGTGGCCATGGCCGCAGGGAAATTCCACGGCGTGACCAGCACCGATACGCCGATGGGCTGATGCTCCACCACGATCTTGTTGGCGCCGCTGGGGGCAGTATAGATGTCGCCATTAAGGCGCACGGCCTCTTCGGAGAACCAGCGGAAAAATTCTGCCGCATAGGACACCTCACCCTTGGCATCGGCGAGTGACTTGCCGTTTTCCAGGCTGATCAGTTCGGCCAGCATGTCGCGCCGTGCGATCATGAGTTCAAAGCAGCGGCGCAGGATCTCGCTGCGCTGGCGCGGTGCGGTGGCCGCCCAGCCGGGGCCGGCCTTGTGGGCAGCCGCGACGGCTGCCATCGCGTCCTCGATGCTCGCATCGGCGACGGAAGTGATGGTCTTGCCCGTCGAGGGATCGAGCACGTCGATCCGCCCCTTGGCCGAGCCGGGACGCCACTGCCCCTCGATCCATAAATCCGATGGCAGTTCGGCCGGATCGAAGCTAAGGCCGATAAATGATGTGGGCTTGTTCATGTGAGCTCCTTAGACTGTGCCGCGCGACGCCGCGCGATCCCCGGCGAAGGCGGCGGAAACGAGTTGCGTCATTGACGCGGTATCGAGCGGGCGCGGATTGTTCTTGATGAGACGCACGGCGCCCAAGGCGGCTTCCACCGTCCAGCCCAGCTTGTCCTCGCCCAGGCCAAGGTCGCGCAGGGTTTTCGGAATGCCCACTGCGTCAAACAGGTCAACCACCGCATCGATGGCCGCCGAAGCCTTGCCGGCTTGGTCGAGGCCCGCACTCGATACGCCCATGGCGTCGGCGATTTCGGCCATTTCGGGCTCGCTATGGGAGCGGTTGAATTCCATGACATAGGGCATCATGACCGCCACGCCCGCCCCATGGGGCGTATGGGTCAGCGCACCCACCGGATATTGCACGGCATGGGCGGCGGCGGTGCCGGCGGTGCCAAAAGCCAGGCCGGCAAGGGTCGCGCCCATCATCAGCCGCTCGCGGGCGCCATGGTCGGCCCCGTTATCATAGGCGGCCTTGAGGCTTCCCGAGATGAGCCGGATCGCCTGCAGCGCGAACTGGTCGGAGAACGCAT
Organism: uncultured Alphaproteobacteria bacterium; assembly: GCA_963717095.1. Lineage (GTDB taxonomy): Bacteria > Pseudomonadota > Alphaproteobacteria > Rhizobiales > Devosiaceae > Devosia. Next base: position 11,543 of record CAVQVF010000002.1, on the reverse strand, counting down.
TCTTGCCGACGAAAACATGCTCGTGGACGGTCTGTGCGGTAGCGGCGTGGCGCAGCGTGGTGAACGCTTCGATTGCATGGGTCAGCGCATCGGCGCCCGATACCGCCGTCAGCCCCGCAGGGCAGGTATACGTCAGTTCGGGATCGCAGATCGCGGTGTGAGGAATGAGATGGGGACTGGCGATCCCCACCTTGACGGCGCGGTCGGGGTCGGAAATGACCGCGACCGGGGTGACTTCCGATCCGGTGCCTGCCGTCGTCGGCACGGCCACCAGCGGCAGGATTGGTCCGGGAACCTTGAACTCGCCATAGTAATCGGCCGGCGTTCCGCCGTGACTGAGCAGGAGGGCGATGACCTTGGCCGCGTCGAGGCAACTGCCCCCGCCAATGCCGACGACGACATCGGCGCCAAAGCGCTTGCCACGCTCAAGGCCATCCAGAATGCAGGACGCCGGCAATTCCGCGACCGTGCCGTCATAGACTTCCACGGTGATCCCCGCCTGCCGCAACTGGTCGGCCATGGCGTTGAATTGAGCGTCGTCGGCCAGCCGCTGATCGGTGACCAGCAACGCCCGCTTGCCGAGGGGAGCCACATAGGCTGCCAAAGCCGCTCGCTGGCCGGCGCCGAATACGAGATTACGCGGCAAGCGCGATGCGGCGAAAATGGGGATCATGACAGGCCATGCTGCTGGTGTTGAACGGGGACGTCGGCAAGGCTTTGCAGCCGTGCCCAGACGGTGTCGGCGATGGACACGCCATCCCTCAGCCGTTCGGCGCGGTTGGCGCGGCCACGTTCACCGGGAACCAGCACCGCGTCGAACCCGGCGGCCGGTTCGGCTGAACGGATGATGTCGAGATAGGCCGAAAGGCCCGCTATGCGGGGGCCATCGATGACGATGAACACGTCGCCCTTGTTACAAAGCCGCGTGGTGTCGAGTGTTCCATGCACGTCGGTGCCCAGGGCGGCGCCCGAAAGGCTGGCCACCAAGAGCTCGAACGCCAGGCCCAAGGCATAACCCTTGGCCTGCCCGAATGGCGCGATGGCGCCGCGTTTGGCCGCCTCCGCATCGGTTGTGGCATTGCCATCGGCGTCAAGCGCCCAGCCTTGGGGAATGGCCTGTCCACGATTGGCGCGGTCGTGGATTTCCCCCATCGAGACCACGCTGGTCGCCGTATCCATGACGAACGGATCGCTTTCACCGGTGGGGATGCCGATGGCTATTGGATTGGTGCCGACCAAAGCCTTGCGTCCACCCCAGGGGTGAACCAGAGCCTCGCTGGTCGAGAGTACGATCGCGGCCTGACCGTCGCGAGCGACCCGCTCGACATACCAGGCGAGCATGCCGATATGCTGCGCATTGGCAATGGCGGCTATGGCGATGCCCGAGTGACGGGCCCGCTCCTGAATCTGGGCGAGCGCGGCATTGGCAACGATCGGGCCCAGGCCCTGCTGGCCATCGACCGCCAGATAGCTGGTGCCCTGCCAGGTATGAATGCCCGTTGCGTGCGGATCTGCCAGTCCGGCAGCGATCCGCTGCACGATGCGCTCAAGCCGCAGCAGTCCGTGCGAGGGCACCCCACGCAATTCCGCGTCGAGCCAGAGATCAGTCTGGACCGCTGCGCTCGGCGCGGGCACGCCAGCCCTGACCAGGGCGCGTTCGGCAGTGTGACGAATTTGCTCGGCGGCGATCACAGGCAAGATATAAAATCCGATCGGATATCTGATTGAACAGGGCGGACTATGGTGGTATTGGAAACCCACGTCAATAGCTGGTATGGAAGAAGCGATTTTGGTTATCAGCGATAAGCGAATGGTGCCGCCGACACAGCTCAAGCGTCCCACGCGACTGGGCGATGAAGTTTACAACGCCATCTATTCGCAGCTGATGTCGCGCGAGATCGCGCCCGGCGGGCGCATTTCAGTGGACCGGCTGGTGCGCGAACTCGGCGTTTCGCAGACCCCCATACGCGAGGCCCTGTCGCGGCTTGAGGCCCAGGGACTGGTGGTCAAGGCGCACCTCATCGGCTATAGCGCGGCCAACCAGTTAGACAGTGCACGGCTCGATCAACTCTATGAGCTACGCCTGTTGCTGGAGCCGTTTGCCGCAGGCCGCGCCGCCCTGGCCATGACCGAAGAAGCACATGCCGCCCTTATCAAGCTCGCCAGCGAAATGCAGGCCGGCGAAGCGGGGCCACATGCACAGGCCTATAGCCGTTTTGCCCAGTTGGATAGCGAATTCCACGACCTGATCGCCCATGCGAGCGGCAATGAACTCGTGCAGGAGACGCTGGCGAACCTGCACACACATGTGCATCTGTTCAGGCTGTTCTATCACGCCCGCGTCACCGCCGACGCCATTCAGGAACACCAGCAGATCATCGAAGCGCTGGTACGCCGCGACCAGCAGGCAGCTGAAACCGCCATGCGCCATCATATCGAGCGCTCGCGTGGCCGCTTCGCCAGCGCCTTTGCCCGCTGAGCATCGACGTCCCGCGACGACGACGCAATAACCTCTCCGATCGCAACGCGGCAGCCAACGCCAGCCGCACCGCTCAACCGTGACCGGTACTAAATTGACTCACTGCGTTGTCATATGTCATACCTCTGACGCTCACTTGGGAACTACCCTTCGGGCAAAGCGGGGCAAACGCGTCCGGCAACACATTGGAGGAACACACATGCGCTTTCTTGTTCGGGCGGCTGCCGTAGCAGCGATGATGGCCGTCGGCGGCCTTATCGCACCGGTGGCGAGCCAGGCAGCGACCCCTGCCGATCAACTCATCGTCGGCTTTTCCATGTCTAACCTGCTGACACTGGACCCCTCCGGCAATGCCGGCAAGGAAACCGTTCAGGTTATGACCAATATCTATGACGGCTTGGTCGCCCTCGATCCGGTCGATCGCAAGAAGATCAACCCGGCGCTCGCCGAAAGCTGGACGGTGAGCGACGACCACATGTCCATCACCTTCAAGATGCGGCCTGGCGCGCTCTTCGCCTCGGGTAATCCCGTGACCGCCCAGGACGTGGTGTGGACCTTGCATCGCCTGATCGGACAGAACCTCAACCAGGCCGCTCCCTTCAAGGTCCGCGGTTTTACCCCTGAAGCCGTCGAGCAAAGCTTCGTTGCTCCCGACGATGCAACTGTCGTCGTCAATCTGCCCCGGCCAATGGACCCCAATGTGGTGATCATGATGCTCGGCCAGGTTGGCCCAGGCTCAATCATCGACAGCAAGCTGGCCATGGAAAACGAAAAGGACGGCGACATGGGCGCGGCCTGGCTGGCGACCAACAGCGCCGGCTCGGGTGCGTTCAAGCTGCAGCAGATACGCTCCAACGAACTGGTTGTCCTCGACCGGAACGACAATTACTGGGGCACCCCAAGCGAGATGAAGCGTGTCGTGTTCCGCCACCTGCCCGAGTCGCAGACCCAGCGCCTGCAACTTGAGCGTGGCGATATCGACATCGCCTATTCCATGGCCGCACCGGACCTGCGCGCCCTGGAAGGCAATGCCGACATCAAAGTAGAGACCAATGGCGGCGGCGGCTTTTATTATCTCGCCGTCAGCATGAAGGACGAACGCTTCGCCAAGCGCGACGTGCGTCTCGCCCTGCGCTACCTCATCGATTACGTGGGCATCAACAGTGCCATCATGCCGTTCTACGGCGTCTCCCATCAGCGCCCGATCCATGAGGGGCTGCTCGGCGCCCTCCCCGATCCCGGCTATACGCTGGACGTGGCCAAGGCCAAGCAATACTTGGCAACGGCCGGCTATCCCGATGGCTTCAACGTGACGATCCGCACCCTCCCCGACGCGCCCTTCCTCAATCTGGCGACTGCGATCCAGTCGACATTGGCCGAGGGTGGCATCAAGGCCGAAATCATCACCGGCTCGGGCGACCAGACCTATGGCGCCATGCGTGAACGTAACTTCGAACTGGTTGTCGGCCGCAGCGGCGGCCAGCTCCCCCACCCGGATGCCGATCTTCGCGCCCTGGCCTATAACCCCGACAATAGCGACGAAGCCAATTTGACCGCCGTACAGGCATGGCGCGTCTCGTTCTTCGACGAGCAGATCAACCAGATGACCGATGCGGCCTTGCTCATCAGCGATCCCGAGGCCCAGAACAAGGCCTATCAGGATATCTTGCTGCGCTATGAGGAGCTTGTGCCTGCCATCCAGCCAATCTCGCAGGTTTCGGACTCCACCGCCGTGCGGGCCGATGTCGAAGGCCTGGTGATCCATCCCTCGTGGCAAACCGACCTCAGCGTAGTCCGCAAGGTTCGTTAAACCCTTTTCGAATCGGAGTGCCGGCGCCGATCGTGGTGCCGGCCTCACGCTCGGATGGGCTCGTGCCGGAGAAACAAGGTCACAATGATACCCGTCGTTTCGAGAATGACCGCCATCGCGCGGACCGTGGTGACAATCGCTGTTACGCTGCTCGGCCTGCTGGTGCTGACCTTCGCCATCGGGCGGGTCATGCCGGTCGACCCCGCACGCGCCATGGTGGGCCAGGACGCCGATCAGGAAACCTATGATGCGGCCTATCGCAAACTTGGGCTGGATCGCCCGGTTTACGAGCAGTTCTTTCGCTATGTCGGCGATATCGTCAGGGGCGACTTCGGCGTATCGGTGCGCACCGGCCAGCCGGTGATCGTGGATATCGCGCGCAGCCTGCCGGCGACCATCGAACTGGCGACTTTCGCCATCATCCTGGGGGCCGGCGTCGGCATACCCATGGGCGTTCTCGCGGCCGTCAAGCGCAACCGGCCGGTCGACCATGTCGTGCGCATATTGACCCTGCTCGGCCATTCCATGCCGATCTTCTGGATCGGCATGATCGCGCTCATCGTTTTCTACGCCCGGCTGGGCTGGGTGGGGGGTGGCGGGCGCGTCAGCGATTATTTCATCGGGCTGGTTCCCGAGCGAACGGGGTTTCTTCTCATCGACTCGCTGCTGGCCGGCGACCTGGAAGTCTTCTCCGACGCGCTCAACCACCTGATCCTGCCCGCTAGCATATTGGGCTACGCGTCGATGGCCTACATCACGCGCATGACGCGCAGCTTCATGCTCGACCAGCTCAACCAGGAATATGTAACAACCGCCCGTGTCAAAGGGCTCTCGGTTGCGCGCACCGTTTGGCGGCATGCCTTCATCAATATCCGGGTGCAGCTGATCACCATCGTCGCGCTCGCCTATGGCAGCCTGCTCGAAGGCGCCGTGCTGGTGGAAACCGTGTTCGCCTGGCCCGGCTTCGGGCAGTACCTGACCAACAACATGCTGATCGGCGACATGAACGCGGTCATGACCTGCGTGCTGATCGTGGGCATCATCTTCATCACGCTGAACCTGATCTCCGATCTTTTGTATCGCGTATTCGACCCGAGGACACGATGAGCACAGGCATGACACAAGCGCATGGCAAGGCCAGCAGGGGCCTGCCCAAAGGCGTCAGGCGTCTGTTGGGCGACTTTTCTTCGGTGTTCGGCATCACGGTTATCACCGTGCTCATCCTGACGGCGATCTTTGCCCCCTCCATCGCCACGCACAATCCGATCGCCCAGGATCTCGGCAATATCCTGCAGCCGCCCGGCCCATCCCATTGGTTCGGCACCGATGAGTTGGGGCGCGATGTCTTCAGCCGCCTGGTGGAAGGCACGCGCGTCACGCTGACCATCATCGCGCTGGTTTCGGTCATCGTTGGGCCGATCGGCCTGCTTATCGGCACCACCGCCGGCTATTTCGGCGGCTGGTACGATACGATAACCATGCGCATTACCGATATCTTCCTATCGTTTCCCGGGCTCATCCTCTCGCTGGCCTTCGTTGCCGCGCTGGGGGCCGGGCTCAACAACGCCATCATCGCCATCGCCCTCACCTCCTGGCCGCCCATCGCCCGTCTCGCCCGCGCCGAAACGCTAACCTTCCGCTCGGCCGATTACGTGTCCGCCGCGCGCATGCAAGGCGCCTCGCCGCTGCGCATCATCGTCAAGTCGATCATGCCCATGTGCCTGCCCTCGGTGCTGGTGCGGCTGACCCTGAGCATGGCCACGGTGATCCTGACGGCGGCGGGCCTGGGCTTTCTCGGGCTCGGCGCCCAGCCTCCCCTGCCCGAATGGGGCGCGATGATGGCCACCGGCCGCAGCTATATGCTGGAAAGCTGGTGGCTGGTGACTTTTCCCGGCATCGCCATCCTCCTGGTCAGCCTAGCCTTCAATCTTATCGGTGACGGGCTGCGCGATGTGCTCGACCCCAAACAGCGGTGATCAGACATGAGCGGAACCGATAGTCTGCTGCAGGTCGACAATCTGTGCGTCAGCTACAAGGGTGATCACGGCTATATCGACGCCGTACGCAACGTATCCTTCACGCTGGGGCGGGAGCGCCTCGGCATTGTCGGGGAATCGGGCTCCGGCAAATCGACCGTGGGCCGGGCCCTGCTCAAGCTGCTGCCCAGCGCCCGCATCACCGCCGAGCGCATCCGCTTCGCCGATATGGACCTCGCCGCCGCCACCGAGCGCGACATGCTCAAGGTGCGCGGCAGGCGGATATCGATGATCCTGCAGGATCCAAAATTCTCGCTCAATCCGGTACAGCGTGTCGGCGACCAGGTGGCCGAAGCCTATAGGGTGCATACCAATGCCTCGGCGTCCCTCGCCCGGCTGAAGACGCTGGAAATGCTCGAAGCGGTGCAGATCCGCGACCCCGAACACGTCTATCGCCTCTATCCCCATGAGGTGTCCGGCGGCATGGGGCAGCGCATCATGATCGCCATGATGCTCATCCCCGAGCCCGACCTGATCATCGCCGACGAACCCACATCGGCGCTCGACGTCACTGTGCGCATGGAAGTGCTCAAAATCCTCGATACCCTGGTCACCAGCAAGGGCATGGGGCTGATCATGATCAGCCATGACCTCAACCTGGTGCGCAATTTCTGCGATCGTGTCCTGATCATGTATGCCGGCCGCGTGGTCGAAACCCTGGAGGCACGCGACATGCTCGATGCCAAGCACCCCTATACAAGGGGTCTGCTGGCGGCGCAGCCCCGCATTGGCGCCGAGCGCAAACCATTGCTCGTGCTCAAGCGCGATCCCGCCTGGCTCGATGGAGACGTGGCCAAATGAGCGAGCTACAGGTTGAAAATCTGACCATTGCGCTCGGTTTCGGGGTGCAGAAACGCAATATTCTGGACGACATAAATTTCGCCGTGGCGTCCGGTGAATGCTTTGGCCTCGTGGGGGAATCGGGGTCGGGCAAATCGACGGTGCTGCGGTGTATCGCCAAGCTGCTGACCACGTGGACCGGCACGCTGCGGATCGCGGGCGCATCCGTTCAGGACATGCCGGTGCAGCAATACTGCCGGCTGGTGCAGATGGTGTTCCAGGACCCCTATGGATCGCTGCATCCCCGCCAGTCGGTCCGCACCGCCCTTTCGGAGCCCCTGCGCATCCACCGTTTCGATCGGATCGACGAACGCATGGAGCGCGTACTCAGCGATGTCGGGCTAGGCCCCGATTTTCTGGGCCGGTTTCCCCACGAACTATCGGGCGGCCAGCGCCAGCGCGTGGCCATCGCCCGCGCCCTGATCCTGGAGCCGCCGGTGCTGCTGCTCGATGAGCCCACTTCGGCTCTCGACGTATCCGTGCAGGCCGAAGTGCTCAACCTGCTGTCCGAATTGCGGACGCGGCGCGGGCTCACCTATCTGCTGGTCAGCCATGACCTGGCTGTCATTGATCATATGTGTGACCGGTTTGCGGTCATGCAGCACGGCCGCGTCGTGGAAACGCTGGAACGGTCTGCATTGACCGGAAACGGTGCAAAACACGACTATTCGCGGTCATTGATCGGTGCCAGCCTCGCCTATGATAGAGCGACCTGATTGCTGTCGGCCTGAATTGGGATAGTCATACGATTGACACGACTGCCTGGAGCAAGCAGCGAAAAGGTGGTTACCGGCTTTTCGCGAAAATGCTTGCGATAACAAAAGACGAGAGACTGTGATTTGGGTCAACCAAATCACAGTCTCGAAGGAGGGCGGATTGCTCACACCACGACGCGAAACATTGTCGGCACAACTGGTCCGGGCGGTTTCCGAGCGCATCCAGTCTGGCCACTACAGGCGTGGCGACCGGCTGCCGACGGAAAAGGAACTGATCGACGAGTTCGGCGTCAGCCGCACTGTCGTGCGCGAGGCCATCGCAAATCTGCGCGCCAGCGGCATGGTATCGACCCATCAGGGCATTGGCGCCTTCGTCATGCATGACACGGCCCTGCCCTCGTTTCGCATCGCCGAAGATACGCTGCTGGTGATCGAGGAAGTGGTGCGGGCCCTGGAATTGCGTATAGCCATCGAGTCCGAAGCCGCAGCCCTGGCGGCGATGCGGCGCAGTGAGGCCGACGTCGCGGCGCTGCGGCAGGCATGTGACGAAATGGACAAGGCCAATATCGCCGGCGAAACCTCCATCCAGACCGATCTGGAATTCCACCGTGCTGTCGCCCGCAGCGCTCACAACGACCAATTCCTCAAGATATTCAATTATCTCGGTGAAGTGCTGATCCCGCGCACGCGGCTGCAGACGCATAAATTCGATACCGCGACGCTGAACGACTATATCGCGCGGATCAATGACGAACATCGCCAGATCCTGTCGGCGATCGAGAAAAAAGACCCCGACGGCGCCCGCGCCGCAATGCGGTTGCATCTCGGCGGCAGCCGCGACAGGCTGCTGGCGCTGGTCAAGCAGTAGAGGATGTAGGGATCGCGGTTCAGAAGCCATGATCGAGCGTGGGAGACACCCCCTCCCAACCTCCCCCATCAAGGGGGAGGTTGGGAGGGGGTGGTCGGAGCCACTGACTATTGGTTGGTCTTCCGTTCCGAAATTCCCGACACGCTATAAAACAAGCAGCGAAAGAAACTGGGCACGGGTCTTTCAAAAAATATTAAATAACTAAGACTTAGCCGCTTTACTGCAACCCCAACCTGTCGATGAGCACCTGCAAATCGGCATGATCGGCTTCGGTGCAGTCCGCAAGCGGCGGACGCACGGGTCCAGCCGAATGCCCCACCAGGCGCGCGCCGGCCTTGACGATGGACACGGCATAGCCCGGCGAACGGTTGCGAATGGCGATATAGGGCAGGAAGAATTCCTTGAGCAACCTGCCGGTTGTCGCGGTGTCGCCGGTGCGCACGGCATTGTAGAATTCCAGTGCCGTACGCGGGATGAAGTTGAAGACCGCTGACGAATAGACCGGGAAGCCGGCCGCGTTATAGGCCTCGGCGAACACCTCCGCCGTCGGCAGGCCGCCGAGATAGCTGAAGCGGTCACCCAGGCGGTGGCGGATGGACGTGATGGCTTCGATATCGCCGATACCGTCCTTGAAGCCGATCAGATTGGAATTGCGTTCCGCCAATTGCTCCAGCATGTCGGCATCGAGCCGGCAGACATTGCGATTATAGACGATGACGCCGATATCGACCGCGCGGCACACGGCCTCGACATGGGCCATAAGCCCGGCCTTGCTGGCTTCGGTCAGGTAATGGGGCATCAGCAGAATGCCTGCGGCGCCGGCGGCCTGTGCCGCCTGCGCCATCTCGATGGCCATGCGAGTGCCATATCCTGCGCCCGCGATGATCGGCGTATGTGTCCCGCAGGTCTCCACGGCAATCCGAATGATTTCGGCATGCTCGGGCAAGGTCAGCGAGAAAACTTCTCCGGTACCGCCCGCCGCGAACAGGCTGGTGGCGCCATAAGGCATCAGCCATTCGAGACGTTTGCGGTACCCGGCAGGATCGAAATCACCGCTCTGATCGAAATCGGTGAGCGGAAACGACATCAGCCCGGATGACAGGATCGTTTTGAGTTCAAGGGGTGAAATGAGGGGAGCGCCCGCCGCCCCTCCCTTGGTGTTTGCAGAGTTCACGACGCGGTAATCCTTGTTCTGGGGGAGGCAGTCGACATCGAAAGTCCGTCAACCCACCAGATTGCTGTCAATATAATCGAAGTTGATATCCTCACCCAGACCGGGTTTTTGCGAGAGATGGACGAAGCCATCTTCGTCCATCGGGTCGGGGATGGAGTTGAAGTATTCCGGGCAGTCGTCGTATTCGAGGAATGGATGCAGCAGGCCCCGCTCATACCAACGGCAATTCTTGGATACGGCAGTGACGATCAGATTGGCCGCGCCATGGCCGTGCACTTCGCAGTTCATCCCGAAGGCTTCCGCCAGATGCATTGTCTTGATCGCCGGTGAAATGCCGCCAACATCGTCCACGCCGGTGCGCAGAATGTCGCTGGCGCCGGCCTTGATCCATTCGGCACGCTGGAAATACTTGCCGCCGATGGATTCCGGCCCGATCAGCGGGATGTCCAGATTGTCGGCCAGCCAGACATAAGCTGACGTACTCTGCTCATCCATCACCTCTTCGATCCAGGCGAAGTTGAGCTTCTCCAGCCCCCGGCCCAGCCGCAGGGCATCGGTGCGGGAATACCAGTGATAGGCGTCGAGCATCAGGTCGATATTGGGTCCGACCGCCTCGCGCACGGCGGCGCAGGCCTTGATGTCTATATCGACATTGGGCGACCAGGAAACGGGCGGCATCCAGGTATGCAGCTTGATCGCCTTGTAGCCACGCTTGACCAGCTTCTGCGCAAACCGGCCATAATCCTCCGGCGTTGCAAGACCGTTCTCGATCTCGTCCCCGCACATGATCGAGCCATAGGCCGGCACTTTATCACGATAGGCGCCGATGAGCTTGTGAACGGGCAGGCCCGCCTTCTTGCCCGCCAGATCCCAGAGGGCGACATCGACGACGGCCAGCGTGCGGTCGGTGAGCTGCATCGAGCTGCCGCGCTGCCAATGGGCCAGATCCTGCCACAGCTTTTCGCGGTCGAGCGGATGCTGCCCCATGAGAACCGGCTTGACGTAATTATCGATGAGGTATGGCCGAATGATCTCGGGCGAACTGAAGCTATGCCCCTCGGTGCCATCATCGGCAACGACGGTGAGCAGCGCCTTTTTGACCTTGCGCGGGGGCGCGGGGTGAGCATGACCATCACTGTCATTCTCCTGATGCGTCGTGTACCAAAACACACGAACCTTCACATCGATAATCTTCAAAACGTCCTCCAGAGCGTTCTTCGCGCGGGTAGTCGCCGCAGCGGGAGGCTTGTCTTTAGCATCTTGTATGACGACTGACAATATAGAGACTGCCGTGACGAAGCCGGCTGTCCCGGCGCCCAAAAGGATACCTAACCCAAGCCATTCGCGTGCTCGCGCCGTGCAGTCGAGATGGATTTGTTGGCTTAGGCCCAACCAGCATTCAGCTTTGCACAGCCGATCGGGCGCCTCGATCTGCCTCCCTCCCCCTTGTGGGGAGGGATTGAGGGTGGGGGTGCTGAGCCAACAGCAGGGCTTAATAGACTATGAGGCACAAGCTGCTCGTCCCAGACCCCCCACCCCGGCCCTCCCCACAAGGGGGAGGGAGAAGAAGGGGATTCCAGGAGCCGGCCACACCTGAATGCCGATTCAGCCTAGAGAATC
>CAVQVF010000001.1:0-811797 GCA_963717095.1 uncultured Alphaproteobacteria bacterium | reverse complement strand
CGCGCCGATGTGCCAATATTCGGCCAAGGGCGGCTTCGCCAATGACTGGCATCTGGTGCATCTGGGGCGCTTCGCCATCGGCGGCTTCGGCCTGGTTATCCTCGAAGCCACCGGGGTGACGGCCGAGGGCCGCATTACCTATGCCGATCTGGGCTTGTGGAAGGACGAACAGATCGCCCCGCTCGCCCGCATCGTCGATTTCCTGCACAGCCAGGGCACCGCCGCCGGCATCCAACTTGCCCATGCCGGGCGCAAGGCCTCGACCCCGGTCGGCTGGCATCACGATCTCGTCCAGACCGAGGCCGGCAAGGCCACCGCCGGCTATGAACACTGGACGCCGGTCGCCCCCAGCGCCGTGATCCACAGCAACGATCCGGGCTTCACCAAACCCACAGCGCTGGATCAAGCCGGCATCGATGGCATCATCCAGGCCTTTACGGACGCCGCGATCCGCGCCAACCAGGCCGGCTTCGATACCGTGGAAATCCATGCCGCCCACGGCTATCTGCTCAATCAGTTCCTCTCGCCGCTGGCCAATAAGCGCACCGACCAATATGGCGGCAGCCGCGAAAACCGCATGCGCCTGCCGCTGCAGGTGGTCGAGGCGGTCCGCGCCGTCTGGCCTATCGACAAGCCGTTGCTGGTTCGTATTTCGGTCAGCGACAACCATCCCGATGGCTGGCAGCCCGAGGACAGCATCGTGCTGGCCAAGGAGATGAAGGCGCGCGGCGTCGATGCGGTCCATTGCTCCAGCGGCGGCTTCGATGGCGCGGCGATCAAGCCCGAGGCCAGCTATCAGGTGTCGTTCTCGCAAGCCGTCCGCAGTGGCGCCGACATTCCGACCATCGCGGTCGGCCTGATTTCCACGCCCGAGGAAGCCGAGGCGATCCTGGCGGACGGCAAGGCCGATTTCGTCGCCCTGGCACGCGGCGCGCTCGACGATCCCAATTGGGCCGTTCACGCCAAGCTCGCGCTGGGCAGCGCCGACTACGATTTGTGGCCTCATCCGACCAAGCGCGTCGAAGGCATGGACCGCTCGCTGAAGCGGCGCAACTTCGCGGAATAGCTTTCCTCAAACCACCGCTAAACGACCGCGCCTGCAACGCAAAATCGCCGCTTTCGCGACGCCACTCTTGTAGCGTCGCGACGCGATCACCAGATCAGAGTCGGCAAGGGAGAATTCGCATGGGCATGGATACCAAGGCAGCTATCATCGCATTGCTGAGCGTCTGGGGCGTTGGCGCCACGGCGACCACGCCCGCGGCGGCGCAGGACACCGAAGACGCCACCGACGATGCCGGTGACGACGCGGAAAATCCCCTGCTCAACAAGGTCTGGGTTCGCGCCGATGCCGATGCGAACCTGCCGGGCCCGATGCAGATTTTCCTCGAAGACGGCACGCTGGTGTCCGACAGCTGCTGGGAAACCTATCGCCTCTCCAAATGGCAGCAGGTTTCCGACAGCGCCATCAGCTGGGACGAGGACGGCATGACCATCAACGCCGATATCGCTTCGGTCAGCCCCACCGAGCTGGTGCTGAACCTCAAGCTGGGCAAGGACATCCAGGAACAGCGCTTCGTCGTCGCCACCGTGCCCTATGTCTGCCCGGATATGGTGAAGTAGCACCTATCCCTAAAATTTCGGCGGTGGTTCTAAGCCAAGCCGCTTGACCGGCGACAGCAGTGATCCCGCCACCAGCGCCGCAAGAAATTGCGGTGCGGGCGGAATGCGCGCCAGCGCCGAAACGAACACATCGCGAATAGCCGGCAGCACGCGGCTGTCGGATTGATAGAACGGCGTGAACATGGCGCTCAGCGCCTGATAAAGCCGCACATGACTGCGCCGCAGCCCGGCATAATGGGCCAGCGCTCCCTCCACGTCATCGCCCTTGTCGCGCAGCCCCAGATACAGCGCCCGCGCGTCGAGCAGCGCCATATTGGCGCCCTGCCCCAATTGCGGGCTGGTCGAATGCGCGCTGTCGCCGACAAACACCACTCCGTCCCCGGTCGGGTCGGTCATGGTGTGGTGCACATAGCGCGCCAGCGTCATGGTCTCAAAACCCGCAATCGCATCGAGATGCGGCTGGGTTTCCGGCCAATTGTCCAGCACCTGCGCCTTCCATGCGTCGAGGCCACCGCTTTTCAGCGCCTCATAGTCGCTCGTCTTCAGGCTCCAGAAAAACGCGGCCAGCGCCGATCCCTCGGCTGATTGGCCGATCGGCAGCACGCCGGCCATCACGCTGGCGGCGCGATAACGCTGCAACAGCGCCGCCGCATCGAACCCCTCGCCCTGCCAGGGCAGCGTTACCCAGATCGCGCCGAACGCCAGCGCCCGCGCCTTGCCCGGCGCGTGCGAATGGGCCTTGAGCGGCGAGCCGGCGCCCAGGCAGTCGACGACGAGATCGAAATCCTCCGATTGCCGGTCGCCGGCAAACACCAATGTCCGTTTTCCGCCCGCCCTGTCCCGCAGCGTTACAATCTCGCTGCTGGTGCGAATGGGAATGCCCGCCGCCCGCACCGCATCATGCAGCACATCGAACAGCGCCGCGCGGTGAATGCCGAGGCCCCTGCCCGCCTTGGGCCGGGCCTTATAGCCAACATCGAGCACCATGCGGCCAGTCCGCGCATCGATGCCGCTGAGCCGGTCGATAGGCGAGCCCAGCGCCACGATCGCCGGCAACAGGCCAAGATCGTGCAACACCGCCTGCCCGGTCGGCTGCAGGATCAGCCCCGAGCCGATCGGCCTGGGCGCATCGAAGCGTTCCAGGACAATCGGATTGTGGCCGAGCCGATGCAGGTAAAGCGCTGTGGCCAGCCCGGCCGGTCCGGCGCCGCAGACGGCGATGTCGAGCACCTTCGGCATCGGCCCCTCAGGCTATAAAATGACCTGCGTGCCGATCTCCACCACGCGCCCGGTGGGGATATGGAAGTATTCCGTCGCATCACTGGCATTGCGGGCCAGCCGGGTAAACAGCCGGTCCTGCCAGAACCGCAGCAGGCCCTGCTTGTTGCCCGCCTTGAGCGAGCGCCGCGACAGGAAGAACGACGTGCTCATGATATCGAACTTCCAGCCCAGCTTGCGGCCCAGGGCCAAAGCCTTTGGAATATTGGGCGTTTCCATATAGCCGAAAGTCACGATAACGCGGCTGAACAGCTCGTTATAGGCCTCGATCCGCACCTTCTCATCGTCATTGACACGCGGCGAGGGCGAAGTGTTGACCGTCAGGATGACGTTCTGCTCATGCAGCACCTTATAGTGCTTGAGGCTGTGCAGCAGCGCCGTGGGCGCGCCTTCGATATCGCTGGTCAGGAACACTGCCGTGCCAGGCACGATGGTTGGCTTTTTCTTGGACAGATTGTCGACCAGGAATTGCAGAGGCACCTCGTCGCGCCGCGTTTTTTCGGCGAGGCGCCGGCGGCCGGAAATCCAGGTCGCCATGACGGTCGCCACCATCGCCGCCACCAGTGCCGGCATCCAGCCGCCCTGGAACAGCTTGGACGCGTTCGCGGCAAAAAATCCGATATCGATCATGGCGAACAACGTTCCGAAGGCGATGACCGCCAGCGGGTGCCATTTCCAATTGCCGCCACATCACCACCAGCAGCAGCAGCAGCGTCACGATCATCACGCCGGATACCGCAATGCCATAGGCGTTGGACAGCGCTTCCGAACTGCGGAACGCCAGCACCAGCACCAGCACGCCCACCATCAGCATGGAATTGATCTGGGGCATATAAACCTGCCCGCTCTGGGTTTCCGAAGTGTGCAGCACCACCATGCGCGGCAGCATATTGAGCGCGATAGCCTGCTGCGCCAGGCTGAACGTGCCCGAAATCACCGCCTGGCTGGCAATGATCGTCGCCAGCGTCGCCAGCGCCACGAATGGCCCCAGCGCCCATTCCGGCTGCATTTCGAAGAACGGGCTTTTGACGTTCTCGACGCCGACCTGCAGCACATAGGCGCCCTGCCCGAAATAATTCAGCAACAGGCAGGGAAACACCAGCCCGAACCAGGCGATGACGATCGGCTTGCGGCCGAAATGGCCGAGATCGACATAAAGCGCTTCCGCTCCGGTGACGGCCAGGAAAATGGCGCCAACCACCACGAAGGCGATGCCGATATGGGTGATCAGGAACTGCACGCCCAGCAAGGGATTGATCGCCATCAAGACCCCGGGCGACGCCACGATATGCACGAGGCCCGAAAGACCCAGCACGATAAACCACAGCGCGGTAACCGGCCCGAACACGATCGAAACCTTGGCCGTGCCGAAGCGCTGCACGAAAAACACCCCGACGATGATCGCCAGGGTAATGGGAACCACCCAGCGCGTCAGGTCGGGCGCCACCAGCTCCAGGCCTTCGACGGCCGAAAGCACCGAAATGGCCGGCGTAATGATGGCGTCGCCGAAGAACAGCGCGGCCCCCAGCACCCCCAGGGCGGTGATCCAGGCTGGCGCCTTGGTAAAGGTCTTGCGGGCCAAAGCCACCAGCGACAGCGTGCCGCCTTCGCCATTATTGTCGGCGCGAGTAACGAAGAAGACGTATTTGACCGCGACCGTCAGCGTCAGCGCCCACACGATCAGCGACAGCAGGCCGAGGATTTCGTTGGTGCTTGAGGAAGCGCCGGGCCGGATGCTCATGGCCTGGCGGAACGCATAGATCGGACTGGTGCCGATATCGCCATAGACCACGCCAAGCGCGCCCAGGATCAGCATATTGAGGTCTTTGCGCGAATGGTGGGATTGGTTGCCCGCATCGACACCGGCGGTGAGGCCGGGCGTGTTCGTCTGCGTCATAAACCGTCCGCTCTCTTGATCAAAGGCGGCGCTTATCTACACCCGACCCCGGTCACACACAACACTTTCTCGCCGCAACGGGCCAGTCGCGGCAAGCAGCAGGGGCCGCCCCTTGCGGAGCGGCCCCTGTCGGTAAACGAGAGCTTTGGAGGCTTTCGATGAACTATTCGGCAGCGATAGCGGTCGCGGACTGAGCGCGAGCGGCCTTGGTGGCAGCAGCCCACCAGGTCAGCTGGTCCAGCATGTCCTTGGCCGATGGCAGGATATTGGCTTCGATATCGGCAATGGTCTGCTTGCCCGTATAGATGCCGTAGAAATCGCCGCCGCCGATGTGAACGGCCGAGCGGGCATTCGCCATCTGCAGTTCGACGGAGATCAGGCGGGCATGCTCGATGGCGCGCGAGCCGCCGACCGAACCGTAACCGACAAAGGCGATCGCCTTCTGATTCCATTCCTTATAGGCCTGATCGAAGGCGTTCTTCAGTGCGCCGGTGATCGAGCGGTTGTACTCGGCGGTGATGACGATATAGCCATCGAATTCGCCGATCTTGTTCTGCCAGGCAACGGCGCGCTGGTCCGTCGAGGGCATCCAGGCGTTCGACGCGGCTTCATTGAACAGCGGCAGGTCGAAGGTCTTGAGATCGACGATCTCGACGTCGAGTTCTGGACGCTGGGCGGCCAGATCGGCGATCCACTTTGCCGGCTTGTCGCCGAAACGGGTGTCGCGGGTAGAACCGATAATCACGGCAATCTTAAGTTTGGTCATGGTAGCCTCCTTGGTAACAAATCGTAACTGAGGCGATATATGTGCCTTTCGCGACCTCTCACAAGGAGGCACGAACTTGTCGCCCAGGCACATCGGGTTTCTATAGGCACATTAATGTAAGCATTTGTGCAGCTTGGGATTTTTCGATCAAAATCGCGAATACACCGTCTTGCACGAACGATCTGCACTGCCATCCCGACGATCCGTTCAACAATAGCGATCAAACAAAATACTTTGGGCGCCGAAAATCCGGCGCCCAAAACATGCGATAGCGATAAAGGGGCAGCTATTCGGCGGCCATGGCCGGCTGAACCGTGACGCTCTTGATGGTGAAGCGCGTCAGCGCGAAGGCGATGATCGCACAGATGGCGATGCCGATGACCATCGGCTTGGCGGTGCCGTCGAAGAACGCCCCGACCACGCCCATCACCACGGCTGCCGTGACCATTTGCAGCGTGCCCATCAGCGCCGAGGCGGTGCCGGCAATGGTGCCGTGATTCTCCAGCGCCAGCACGGCGGTGGTGGGCACGACGAGGCCGAGAAAGCCGTAGCCGATGAACAGCAGCACGGCCAACACGGCAAGCTGATCGATGCCGGCCATGAACAGGGCCGCCAGCAACACCATGACCACGATGAAACCGGTGACCGAGGTGCGCACCACGGTATTGAGACCGAAGCGGCGCGTCAGCACTCCGGTCAGTTGCGACACGCCAATGAACGAAACGGCATTGATCGAGAACATCACGCTGTAGAGCGTCGGCGTCAGTCCATAGTGATCGATCAGGATGAACGAGGAATTGGCGAGATAGGCCATGAAGCTCGACATGCCGAAGGCGCCGATCAGCGACAGGCCGATGAAATGGCGGTCCTTCAACAGCAGGCCATAGCCACGCATCGCGCTACCGACACTCGAATCGAGCCGTTCCGAGGCCGGACGGGTTTCCTTGAGAAAGAGGGCGATCAGCAATAGGCCAAGCACGCCAATCACCGTGATGGCCCAGAAAATCGTGCGCCAGTCGCCGAATTGCACCATCAGGCTACCGGCAAGCGGGGCCAGGATCGGCGACACCGAGAACACCAGCATCAACAGGCTCTGTAACTGCGCAGCCTCGGCACCGGTATAGCCGTCCCGCACGATAGCGCGGGGCAGAGCCATGGCGGCACAGGCGCCGAGCCCCTGCACGAAGCGCGCGGCGATCAGCCACTCGATCGACGGCGCCAGGGCACAGGCGACGGCGCCGGCCGTGAACAGGGCAATGCCGAAATACAATGGCGGCTTGCGGCCGATCATGTCGCTGATCGGACCATAGAATAGCTGGCAGACGGCGATAGCCGCCATGAAAGCCATCAGGCTCATCTGCACTTCGGCGGTGCTGGCCTTAAGGCTGATTCCAATAGCCGGGAGTGCAGGCAGATACATATCGATGGCGAAGGGGCCGATGGCCGAGAGCAGGCCGAGCACAAGTGCCGCCCGTAACATTGGGGTATTCATAGCAAAACCTCCGCGTGCTCCGGGCAGCATTGCTGCCAAGCGACGACGATGTCGGTTGAAAAGGGCTCACTTCCGGTGAGGGAGGTCACCGGACCGTGATGACCAATATTGGACACAAGTGTAAAGTACGTCAAGCGGTTCTGTCCAAATTTTTAGACAATGTTGTAAAACCAAAAAACCGGTGCTATGTTTTGCGCCAATGAGTCAAATCGAAGCCGCCATTCCCGCCGCTATTGTCCGTCCGCCCTCCAAGCGGCAGGCGATCCTCGACGCGGCCAAGCGGGCCTTTGTCCGCGATGGCGTGGGCAGTGTCGGCATCGACGGTATTGCCATCGAGGCGGGGGTATCGCGGCAGACGGTTTATAATCTGATCGGTGACCGCGATCAGTTGTTCGTCGCCGTGGTCGAAGACGTTACCGCCCGCTCCAGCGCCTCGCTGATGTCGGTCATTGCCACCTTTCCTGATCAGCCTGATGACATTCAAACTGCGCTGACCGACTTCGCCATGCAGATGCTCGGTCGCTGTTTCTGCGATATGGACGGCCGCGCGCTCTCGACGCTGATCAAGCGCGAGGCCTACCGCCATCCCCAATTGTTCGAGACCTGGAAAGAATATGGCCCAGGCAAGGACTTTCCGCTGATCTCCGCCTGTTTCGCCCGGCTCGCCAAGGACGGCTACCTCGATCTGAGCGATATCAGCCAGGCGACCCGGCACTTCATGGCGCTGATCTCCTCGGACCTGCCCAATGATGATGGCCAGTGCAGCCGCCCCTCCGAAGAGCAACTGCGCCAGACCGCATCCGCCGGCGTTGCGACGTTCCTGCGAGCATTTGGGGCTCGGCAGGGACGAGCCTAAAGTCTGACCGCCGTTGTTGCAGTCGACACCCTCCCCCTTTGCGGGGAGGGATCAAGGGTGGGGGGATGTTTAGCCCCAATCCCAAAATCGTGGCTTCGAACACCCCCACCCATCCTCCCCCATCAAGGGGGAGGTGCCGTTCAGTGGTTGTGGCAGGATAGTGCATAGCCCATGTCCTGCCGTGGACGTGCAATAACACTATCCCCCCAACACCAACCGATATTGCCGCACCGCTTCGGCGAACCCCATCAGCAACGCGTCAGCAGTAATCCCATGCCCGATCGACACTTCGGCGATCTCGGGCATCACCTGCATGAACACCGGCAGGTTCTCCAGCGTCAGGTCATGCCCCGCATTGACCACCAGCCCCACCGCATGCGCCGCCCCGGCCGTCGTCGCCAGCAGCCGCAAATGCTCGTCGCCCTCGGGCGTGCTGTACGTCCCGCCATAGGGGCCGGTATAAAGCTCAACCCGGTCGGCCCCGATCGCCTTGGCCTGCGCCGGCACCAGCGGGTCTTCGTCGATGAACAGCGAAATGCGAATGCCTGCCGCCTTCATCCGCGCTATCGCCGGCTCCAGCACAGCGCGGTCAGCCCCGATGTTCCAGCCATGATCCGAGGTATTCTGCGTCGGATCATCCGGCACGAACGTCACCTGGTCCGGCGCCACGCGCTCGACCAGCTCTAGAAAATCCTCGCTGGGATAGCCCTCGATATTATATTCCGCCCGGGGATAATCGGCCCGCAGCAGCGCTTCCAGCTCGATGCACGTCGGTGCGCCGAATATGCCGCTCATCGGGCCGCGGATGAATGGTAATGCCGCTCGCACCCGCATCGAGCACCACCCGCGCCATGCCGGTAACGCTCGGCCACGGCAGATTGCGCCGATTGCGCAACTGCGCCACCGCATTGAGATTGACTGAAAGGTGGGTCATGCGCCAAGGCCTGCGAACAGTGGAGAGGGTAGGCCCACTATGTGCCTCACCTCTCCGTCATACGCCACAATTACATCCCCTCCGGCCCGCGCGAAATCGCCGCCAGGCCCGTGCGCACCACTTCCACCAGTCCCAGCGGCGCCATCAGCGCGATGAAGCTGTCGATCTTGCTCGATTTCCCGGTCAGCTCGAACACGAAACTGGTCACCGACGCATCGACGATCTGCGCCCGGAACGCATCGGCCAGCCGCAAGGTCTCGGCCCGATGCTCGCCCGAACCCGCCACCTTGATCAGCGCCAGCTCGCGCTCGATCGAGGCGCCCTCGGCAGTCAGGTCATGCACCTTATGCACCGGGATCAGCCGTTCCAGCTGCAGCTTGATCTGCACCAGCGTCTTGGCCGTCGCGACCACCACCACGGTGATGCGGCTAAGTCGCTTATTGTGTTCGGTCTCGCTGACGGTGAGGCTATCGATATTATAGCCCCGCGCCGAAAACAGCCCGACAACCCGCGCGAGGATTCCCGGCTCATTGTCGACGAGAACCGACAGCGTATGCTTTTCGGTTTCCTGGGTTTCCTTGGTCAGGAAATATGCCGAACCCGTCGGCAGGAGATTGGCGTTCATTGTGTTGTTCCTTTTAGTCTGGTGGCTGACCTCGTGGTTCGAGGCTCGCAGGCGCTCGCACCTCACCATGAGGTCTCACGAGCATCCGATCCCTCGGCCCTCATGGTGAGGTGCGCCCAACGAGCGCCTCGAACCACGAGGGCTGGGCACGATGTCAGACCAGCGCCCTTCCCTTCTCGTCGATGATCGAGCCCAAATTCGCCGTATCGGGCAAAATGATCTCGTTATGCGGCTTGCCCGATGGGATCATCGGCAGGCAGTTCTCGTCTTTTTCGACCAGGCAATCGAACAGCACCGGGCCGTCGTAATCCAGCATCTGCGTGATCGCCGCGTCCAGCTCCGCCGGGTTCGAGCAACGGATGCCCCTGGCGCCATAAGCCTCTGCCAGCTTGACGAAATCGGGCAGCGATTCCGAATAGGAATGGGCATAGCGCGAACCATGCAGCAGGTCCTGCCACTGGCGAACCATGCCCATGCGCTCATTGTTGAGGATGAATATCTTGACCGGCAGGCGATACTGCACCGCCGTCGAGATTTCCTGCATCGTCATCTGCACTGATGCCTCGCCGGCGATATCGATCACCAGCGCATCGGGATGGGCCACCTGCACGCCCACCGAGGCCGGCAGGCCATAGCCCATCGTGCCGAGGCCGCCCGAGGTCATCCAGCGGTTCGGCTTGTCGAAGTGGAAATGCTGCGCCGCCCACATCTGGTGCTGGCCCACTTCCGTGGTGATATAAACGTCCTTGTCCTTGGTCATTTCGTAGAGCCGCTCGATGGCATATTGCGGCTTGATCACGGTCTCGGAGTTCTTGTAGCCGAGCGAATTGACCGCCCGCCACTTGGCGATCTGCTTCCACCACGGCGCAATCGCCTCGGTGCGCGGCTGGTTGGTCTTGCTGCGATAAATCCGCACCATTTCCGCCAGCACCCGCGCGCTGTCGCCGATGATCGGCACATCGACCGCGATCACCTTGTTGATCGAGGACGGATCGATATCGACATGGATCTTGCGGCTATTGGGCGAGAACGCATCGACGCGCCCGGTGATCCGGTCGTCGAAGCGCGCGCCGATATTGATCATCAGATCGCAATCGTGCATGGCGAGGTTCGCTTCGTAAGTGCCGTGCATGCCCAGCATGCCCAGCCATTGCGGATTGGATGCAGGGAAAGCGCCCAGCCCCATCAGCGTCGAGGTCACCGGGAAACCAGTCAGCTCGGCCAGTTCACGCAGATGCTCGGAGGCTTCCGGGCCGGCATTGATCACGCCGCCGCCGGTATAGAACACCGGCCGCTCGGCGCGCAGCATCAGGTCGACAGCGGCCTCGATGGCCGCATGATCGCCCTCCATGCGCGGGCGATAGCTCGGATGGCGCAGGTTTTCCAGGTCCGGGCGGGTATACATACCGAGGGCGAACTGCACGTCCTTGGGGATATCGATCACCACCGGGCCGGGGCGGCCGGTCGTGGCGATCAGGAAGGCCTCGTGCATGACGCGCGGCAGGTCGTTGACGTTCTTGACCAGATAATTGTGCTTGGTGCAGCTGCGGGTAATGCCGACCGTATCGCATTCCTGGAACGCGTCCGAGCCGATCAGATTGGTCGGCACCTGCGCGGTGATGCAGATCATCGGGATCGAATCCATCAGCGCATCGGTCAGCGGCGTTACCGCATTGGTCGCGCCCGGGCCCGAGGTCACCAGCATCACGCCCGGCTTGCCGGTCGAGCGGGCATAGCCCTCGGCCATATGGCCGGCGCCCTGCTCGTGGCGCACCAGGATGTGCTGAATTTTGTCCTGCTGGAACAGCGCATCATAGATCGGCAGCGCCGCGCCGCCGGGATAGCCGAAAATATGCTCGACCCCCTGATCGGCCAGTGCCTGTATCACCATTTCCGCGCCGGTCATCTGTTCGGCCATCTTCGGTCTCCTCGGTCGGCTGCGCTCCGGCATGCCGTTTCGTCTGTTTCGTGGTGCCTTTAGTCCGCATTGCCGGAAAAAAGGCAATAAAAAAGGCCCCATCGGGACCTGTGTTACGCGCATCAGCTTGCTCGCGGGGTTTTACCCCACGGTGCCAATGCGCGTTCGTACTACGAGAATGGATGCCCGCACGGGACCGCTCCTGAAAACTAATGGCCGTATTGATAAGAGCAAGTGCGGCGCAGTGTCAAGCGCAGGCGTTTCAGATCGAACAAGCCACAATCGCTTAAGGCAAAACCTAAGCGTTGACAGGCTGAAGTTCATCACTTAGGCTTTCGCTTAACAAACAACCGGAGACCCACCATGACTGAACGCTCCATCGCCCACGGCACTTTCACCGTCGAACGCCATTATCCCGCCAGCCCGTCGCGGGTCTTCCAGGCCTGGGCCGATCCCAAGATCAAGGCCAAGTGGTTCGGCACCGCGCCCGAAGATACCAAGGAATTCGATTTCCGCGTCGGCGGCCGCGAATACGCCGAGGGCAAGGGCCCGAACGACAGCAGCTTCAGCTTCGACGTCTCCTACCGCGATATCGTGCCGAACAATCGCATCATCTACACCTACGAAATGGCCCTGGGCGGCCCCAAGATCTCGGTCTCCGTCGCCGCCATCGAACTGCGCCCCGAGGGCGACGGCACCCACATGATCGTCACCGAACACGGCTGCTTCCTCGATGGGCTGGACACCATGGAGCAACGCCGGACAGGCACCGAATGGCTGATGGACCAACTCGGCGAAGAACTGAAGCGGCAAATGGCGAGCTGACCGCCATGGCCCTGACCCTTTACATCCACCCCCTCGCCTCCTTCTGCCACAAGGTGCTGATCGCACTCTACGAAAACGGCACGCCCTTCACCGCGCGCATAGTCGATTTGATGGACCCGGACTCCACTGCCGAATTGCTGCAGGCTTGGCCAGTCGGCAAAATCCCGGTACTGCATGATACGACGACCGATCGGACGGTGCCGGAAACCAGCATCATCATTGAATATCTCCAAGAGCATTATCCCGGCCCCATCAGGCTCTTGGTCGACGAGGCAGAAAAACGGCTGGACGTGCGGCTTTGGGATCGCTTCTTCGACCTCTATGTCAGCGTACCGGTGCAGAAAATCGTCACCGACCGGATTCGACCCCCGGGGCAGTTCGACCCGCACGGCGTCGCCCAGGCGCGGGCGATGCTGCAGACCGCTTATCCCATGATCGATCGCCAAGTCAGCCAGCATGATTTCGCCATCGACGATGAGTTCAGCATGGCCGATTGCTCAGCTGTCCCCGCGCTGTTCTATGCGCGCATCGTGGAGCCGTTTGGCACCGATCTGCGGCACCTGAACCTCTATTTCGAGCGACTGATGACGCGGCCATCCGTCATTCGCACGATAGCGGAGGCGAAACCCTATTTCTCGATGTTCCCTTATCGAGAGGCAATGGAGCCGAGATTTCGCGACTGACGCCGTCCGAGCAGGCAAAGGACCCCGCAAGGGAGGGAAGCCTGGCCGGTGGCCATTCTTGGGTAGAGCAAACTCTATGATGCTGTTTGACGCAGAACACGCAGCCATCGTCTCCTTCCCCCTTGCGGGGAGGGCCGGGTGGGGGTGCGGTCGGCCCCTGCCCCTCAATAATTGCTCCGCCACCCTGAACCCCGATGACCTAACAGCTCGCCCACTCACCCAAAACAACAGAAACCGATTTCAACCGCGTCCCAAACAACTGCACCCGGCATCAAATCGCTCGAACTAAACCATTAGCATCCAAATCAATACAGCAACGGCAACAAAAAAGCCCCCTCAAGGGGGGCCTTTCTCGTTTTGCGGTATTCTAGAACTTAGCTGACCAGGGTCAGGTTGGTCGCGGAAACCTTGCCGTCACGGCCGGTTTCGAGTTCATAGGTCACCTTGTCGCCTTCATACAGGCCCTGAAGGCCCGAACGCTGGACGGCGGAGATGTGAACGAACGCGTCCTTATCGCCGCCTTCAGGCGAGATAAAGCCGAAGCCCTTGGTGGTATTGAAGAATTTGACGGTGCCGGTAAAAGTCGACATGCTTGTGATCCTCACAAATAAGTGGGTGCCGCGCCGCGCGGCTAAGGGTTGAAAACCGAGTTTTGCAACATGCGAGACCCGGGCCTAACGATTCACAGATCAGGAGGTAGCCAAGCTTCCCGGCGAGCCGGTCGATCAGATAGCGCAAGACGAGTGTAAACGTATCCGTTCAATATGGCGGTAATCGAAGACGATTACAAGGCAATTCCCGATTCGGAAGAAAAACACCCGACCCAAGACTGGTCTCGGATCGGGTGCTTTGGCGCCATAAAGGCGCGCAGCCGCATGGGGCGATGCGGCTGTTAGGATTTAGCCGCGCGGGCAGGTATCCTTGTACTGGTTGCCACGACGGTCTTCGTACCAGCACAGATTATTGCTGCGGGGAACGCGGCCGATAACATTGCCGGCTGCTGCGCCCACGACGGCGCCGACACCTGCGCCTACGGCCGTACTCAGAACCGTGCCACCCGCCGCCGCACCCACGATAGCGCCACCTACGCCGCCAACGGCAGCCCCCTGCTGGGTGGTGGTGCAAGCGGTCAGCGACAGAGCTGCGCAGGCGATGATCAAAAACTTATGCATAGAAACCCTCCGAGGAATTATCGGGGCTCCAACGTGCGGCCCCCAGACTTGGTTCCAATACAAATTCAACCAAACTGTGTCCGAGCGTTATTTACTCGCCACGCGGCTGAACAGACCTGCGGCAATCACCGCGGCCCAGCCCCCGATCATGCCGATCCCCCCGATTGGCGCCGCCAGCGGAAAAGCGGAATGCCCCAGATATTGGCGCACCAGCAGGTCGCCGGCGAACACCAGCGTGCCCAGCCCCAGCAAGAGCGCGGCCAGCCCGAACAGCCGTCCCCGCGGGGATGAAAGGCCCAGCGCCAGCAGCGCCGGTCCATGCGCGAGGCACACCATGGCGATCGGGCCCAGATTGGAGCCATCGCCGCCGTGAGCGGCGCCCGCCGCCGCCATGACCCCGCCGCCACCGAGAATGCCTGCCACCACAATGGTCAGTCGCGCCGCAACCGGGCTGGTCTGTGTCATGAAATCCTGTCCTATGCTGCTGTGAGCGGCGCCCTGCCGTCCGCCCTTTCCCCTGCCCGCGCCTTCGGTTAAGTGAAGGCGCGAATGGGACGACATAACATGAGCGATCACACCACCGCAGCGCCCCCTATTGCCGCAGACCGTGTTTCCCAACCGGCCGGCTGGGGCACTGAATTGCGCGCCATGTTCACCCTGGCCTGGCCGCTGGTTATCGCCCAGCTGGCGCAGAACGCCCTGACCACCACCGATGTCATCATGCTGGGCTGGCTCGGCCCCCGCTATCTCGCCGCTGGCACCCTTGCGACCACTTTCCTGATGCCGTTCCTTGTCGCGGGCACCGGCATTGTCGGCGCGGTAGCGCCCCTGGTCGCCCAGGCGCGCGGCGCCCGCGATATCAAGGCCGTGCGCCGCATCGTGCGCCAGGGCGCCTGGGCCGCCATCGCGCTGGCGGCCGTGCTGACCCCGCTGATCTGGCAAATCAAGCCGATCTTCCTGATGCTGGGCCAGGATCCAACCACCACCGATATGGCCGAGCAATATATCCATGTCGGCGTCTGGATGCTGTTTCCCGCGCTGCTGATCATGGTGCTGCGCTCCATGCTTTCGGCGTTCGACGCCACCCGCGCCATCCTGCTGATCACGGTGGTTGGCGTGCTGTTCAATGCCGTGGTCAATTATCTGCTGATCTTCGGCCATTTCGGCTTTCCGCGCCTGGAACTGCGCGGCTCGGCCCTCGCCACCGTATTGTCCAACCTGCTGATGTTCGCGCTCATGCTGGTCTATGTGCTGCGCCATCGCCGCTTCAAGCGCTTCCATGTGCTGCTGCGGTTCTGGAAGCCCGACTGGCAGCGCTTCCGCGAAATCTTCCGCATCGGCGGCCCGATCGGCCTGACCGTACTCGCCGAAGTAAGCCTGTTCACCGCCGCCGCCCTGCTGATGGGCCTGCTGGGCACCGACGAAGTCGCCGCTCACGCCATTGCGCTGCAATGCGCTTCCATGGCCTTCATGGTGCCCCTGGGCATCGGCACCGCCGCCACCGTGCGCGTCGGCATGGCCTATGGCCGCAGCGATCCGCAGGGTGTGCATCGCGCCGGCTGGACCGCCATCACCATCGGCGTCGGCTTCATGGCACTGTCCTGCCTGTTGTTCCTGACGCTGGCCCCCTCGGTCGTCGGCCTGTTCCTCAATGCCGGCGAGCCGGCCAATGCCAATGCACTGGCGCTTGCGGCCACCTTCCTCGTCGTCGCCGGCGTGTTCCAGCTGGTCGACGGCGCGCAGGTGGTCTCGGCCCATGCCTTGCGCGGGCTCAGCGACACCATGGTGCCGATGATCCTGGCCATTGCCGGCTATTGGCTGATCGGCCTGCCGGTCGCCTATGTACTAGGCTTCATCGTGCAATGGCGCGGCGTCGGCATCTGGATCGGCCTCGCCGCCGGCCTAGCCTTCGTCGCCGTCGTCCTCGTCACCCGCTTCGCCCTCCGCGAACGACTGGGCCTGATGCGGGCGCGCTAGCGGCGCGGCCAATCGCCCATGCGGTTGCGGAACCAGGTGCGCTGCCGTTTGGCATATTGGTGGGTGGCGGTGATGGCCAGCCGCAATGCCTGCTCGCGCGACAGCCGCCCCGCCAGCCAGTCGGCAATCTCGGGCACCCCGATCGCTTTCATCGCCGGCAGGCCGGGATCGATATTCTGTGCCAGCACCGCCTCGACCTCCGCCACCGCCCCACTCTCGAACATCGCCTCGAACCGCCGCGCGATCCGCTCGCGCAGCACGGTTCGATCCGGGTCCAAAACCAGCCGCTCGATGTTCCAGCAATCCAGCATGCCGGCTTGCGGCGCGTCCTGAAAGCTCGATAGCGTCCGTCCGGTGGCACGCTTCACCGCCAACGCCCGGATCAATCTTTGCGGATCGGCAACCTTCAATCGCGCCGCCGTCTCAGGGTCCTCCCGCTGCAGCAAAGCCAGCCGCTCAGCCCCATCCAGCGCTTGAATCTCTTGTTGAACTTGAAGCGCGACAGCCTCCGGAACCTGCGGAATCTCGGCGAATCCATTGATCAGCGCATCGAAGTAAAGCCCTGTTCCACCAACGAAAATTAGCGTCCGACCGCCCGTCTCGGCAATCACTGCGCCCACCGCATCCAGCCACCGCCCGGTGGAAAACCGCGTCGCCGCCGGCACGAACCCATAAAGCCGATGCTCCGCCCGCGCCAAGTCCTCCGCCCCCGGCCGCGCCGTCACCACCGCCAGCGTGTCGTAAACCTGCATCGCATCGGCATTGATGATCACCGCATCCCGCTCGGCCGCCATGGCAAGCGCCAGCGCCGACTTGCCGCTGGCAGTCGGACCCGCTATCAGCACTGCAACCCGCGTTCCGCTCATCACCGACATCCTCAAGAGACCTCACCTATGCCGGTTCTCTGCCTCATCGCCAATCCCACCGATAGCGAACTCGACGTAGCCTTGGCCGCCCGCGTGGTCAAACAGGTGGGGGGCGAACTCAACTGGCTCAACCATTCCGTTGCCTGCGAAATCCTTGAGCCGAAGTCAACCGACGCACTGGCCGAGGCCCGCGCCATCATCGGCAGCGCCAAGGTCGATGCGGCCCTCGTGCCCACCGAAAACCGCCGCAAGCCCATCCTCGTCGCCGACATGGATTCCACCATGATCAACGAGGAATGCATCGATGAACTCGCCGATGCCCTGGGCCTCAAGGACCAGGTCTCGGCCATCACCGACCGCG
The DNA here is from genome assembly GCA_963717095.1 of uncultured Alphaproteobacteria bacterium. GTDB lineage: Bacteria > Pseudomonadota > Alphaproteobacteria > Rhizobiales > Devosiaceae > Devosia. The sequence continues at coordinate 794,524 of CAVQVF010000001.1, read as the reverse complement.
CCATGCGCGGCGAGCTGGATTTCGGCCAGGCACTCGATACCCGCGTGGCGCTGCTCAAGGGCCTGGAGCGCAAGGTCATCGAGGCCATCCGCCGCGAGAACATCACCCTGGCTCCCGGCGGCCGCGCGTTGATTTCCACCATGAAGGCCTATGGCGCCTACACTTCCCTGGTCTCGGGCGGCTTCACCTTCTTCGCCGATTATTTCGCCAAGCGCATTGGCTTCGACGAGGCTATCGCCAATGTCCTGCTGTTCGAGGGCGACGCCCTGACCGGCACGGTGCAAAAGCCCATCGTCGACAAGAACACCAAGCGCGAACGCCTGACCGCGCTCGCCGCCGAGCGCAACCTGCCGCTGAGCCAGACCATCGCCGTCGGCGACGGCGCCAACGATCTCGACATGATCAAGATTGCCGGCTTCGGCGTCGCCCTCCACGCCAAGCCCGCAGTCGCTGCCGAGGCGGGCATACGCATCGATCACGGCGACCTCACCGCTTTGCTGTATTTGCAGGGGTATGACGACGAAGAGATCGTGCGGTGACGCACGAGTCGCCCCGGCTGATCCTGCGGCCATGGGAGGAGCACGACCGCGCTCTATTCGCCGCCATCGTGGCTGATCCCGATGTGATGCGGTTCTACCCATCGACCCGGACGCGAGTCGAAGCTGACGCCTGGGTCGACAGAATGGTCTCGCGCTACGCCGATGGCACGTCCAATTTCATGGCCGTTGAACGCAAATCCGACGGCGCGCTAATGGGTATGCTCGGCACCGCCGAGATCACGTTCCACATTCCGACCGATCCGCGACTGGAGATCGGCTGGCTGCTGGGCAAGCAATATTGGGGAGAGGGCTACGCGCCCGAGGGCGCGCTGGTCATGCTCGCCTACGCCTTCGATACGTTGCACGCGCCCGAGGTGGTGGCCTTTACCTCTCGCCTCAACACGCCCAGCCAGCGCGTCATGGAAAAATTGCGGATGGTTCGCGACCCGAGCGCCGACTTCGAGCATCCAAACGTGCCGCCGGGCAATCCACTGCGCCCGCACGTGCTCTATCGCATCCCCAATCCGAACCGTCCCTAATCCAGCCGCACTGCAATAAACCGGCTCGATCCGCCAGCGTCCTGCACTTTGAACAGCACGGCAGCCCGCCTGGCCGCGCTGGCCTCGGTTACCAGCGCTTCGATTTCCGCGACGCTGGATACTTTCTTCTGGTTCACTTCCGTGATCATCAGGCCAGGGATCAGGCCCTTTTCGTAGGCGTCGCTGCCATCGGCCACCTGGGTGATGATAATCCCGTTGATCGCTTCATCGATACCGAACTCCGCCCGCGCCGCGTCATCAAGCGGCGCCACGCCCAGCCCCAGCAACTCGGCGAGCCCGACCGCCGGCGCGGTGTCCTCGGCTGGCGGCACCGGCTCTTCGGTTTCCGCCACCATGGCCATATCGCCGGGCACTTCCAGCCGGCCCAGCGTGATATCGTGGCGCTCCTCGCGGCCTTTGCGCAATACGGTCACCGGCACGGCCTTGCCCACTTCCGTCTCGGCAACGATGCGCGGCAGGTCGCGCATCCGCGCCACGGTCTTGCCGTCGAATTGCAAGATCACGTCGCCTTCCAGCAGCACGCCGATCGACGGACCCGCTGGATCGACATCCACCACCATGGCCCCATTGGTATTGGGCCGGTCCAGGCTCAGCGCTATATCGTCGGTCACTTCCTGAATACCGACGCCGAGCCAGCCGCGCCGCGTCTCGCCGAATTCGGTCAATTGCTGCACCACGGGCGCCGCCAGGTTGCCCGGCACGGCAAAGCCGATGCCCAGCGACGAGCCGCCCCGCGCGATGATCGCCGTGTTGATACCCACCACCTTGCCGAACATGTCAAATAGCGGTCCGCCCGAATTGCCCTGGTTGATCGAGGCATCGGTCTGGATGAAATTGTCGTAGGGCCCAGCCTCTATGTCGCGGTTGCGCGCCGAAACGATGCCCAGTGTCACCGAGCCGCCCAACCCGAACGGATTGCCGATCGCCATCACCCAGTCACCCACCTGCGCGCTGTCGCTATCACCAAATTCCACGAAAGGCAGCGGCGTCGGCGATGTGATCTTAAGCACGGCGAGGTCGGTCTTGTCGTCGTGTCCAGCCAGCTTGGCCGGCAGGCGACGGCCATCGGTCAGATAGATATCGATCTCCTCGGCACCTTCGATGACGTGGTTATTGGTGACGATATAGCCATCGGCGCTGATGATGAAGCCGGACCCCAGGCTGGTGGCCTCCTGCATCGGTCCTTCGCCCTGCCCCTCATTGGGATTGAGGTGGTCGAACATGTCTTCCAGCGGCGAGCCATCGGGAAATTCGGGGAACGGGGTGCCGCCGGCGACATGCCGGCTGGAGCCGATATTGACCACGGAAGGCGATAGCTGCGCAGCCAGGGCCGCAACCGACTTCGGCCCCTGCGGCTCGGCCTGCGCATAGGCGGGGCTGGCGGCCAGAACCAAGACCAGCACTATTCCCCAGATTGCAAAACGCCCCATGCAGCACTCCCATAACTTTTCGGCATTTGACGCAGCGCTAATCTAGCCGCGCCCGCGCCGGACGCAACCGGCTCCCGCGCTCGGCACGGGTTACCCCCGCACGAAACGGTGAAGCCGGCCCCACTTCCGCGGGACCGGCTTCAATTTGCGCGACAACCGTGCCGATTATGGGGCGGCAGGAACCGCTGCCGGTGCGGAAGGAACTGCCACTGGCGCAGGAGGAGCCTCCACCGGTTCCGGCACATCGGTGCCGACAGTAGGAGCCAGTTCCGAGCCATCATCGAGGGTTATGGACGGCGCCGTGGTTTCCTCGATACCCAGGCCATCCAAAGCCGGCCCGCTGCTCTGCGGGGTGATCGGCGTCGCGGTCGGCTGGATCGGCGCTGCCAGATTGGGGTTGGCGGCGGGGATCGAACCATTGGAGCCGAAATACCGGAAGAACTCGGAATCCGGCGACAGCACCATGGTCGTGCCCGTATTGGACAGGGCCGTGCGATAGGATTCCATCGAGCGGTAGAACTCGAAGAATTCCTCGTCCTGCCCATAGGCCGCGGCAAAGATGCGGTTCCGCTCGGCATCACCCGTACCACGGATGATTTCCGCGTCGCGCGTTGCCGCCGCCACGATTTCGACTGCCTGACGATCGGCGATAGCCCGCAGGCTCTGTGCCTGCTCGGAGCCACGTGCCCGCAGCAGGGCTGCCTCGGCGAGACGCTCCTGGCGCATGCGTTCATAGGTCCGCTCAAACACATCCGCCGCCAGGTCCGTGCGCAGGATACGCACATCGACCACTTCGACACCCAACTGCTCGACGTCCGGACGGATCAGGTCGCGGGCTTCCAGCATCATTTGCGGGCGCTGCTCGGATAGCGCGGCGTTGAATTCGCGCAGACCATAAACCTGCCGGAGCACGGCAGCAAAGCGGGTGGCGATACGGTCCTCGACCACCGACAACTGGCCCAGCGCACGTTCGCGGAACAGGCGGGGATCGGTGATCCGATAGGTCAGGAACGCATCCACCTCATAGAAGGCGCCGCCTGAAACCTGCACCCGTAGATCGGCGATATCCTGCCGAAGCAGGCGATCTTCGATGATTTGAACGCTATCGACGATATCGGTCGGGATTTTGAAGTAGATCCCCGGATCCTTGCGGATATCGGTGATCTGGCCGAAACGCATGACGATGGCCTGGTCGCGCTCGTTGACCACATAGATCGATGAGAACAGCACATAAAGGGCGGCGACGATGACGGCGCCGATGACGATAAGACGGTTTTGCATGATCAATTCCCCGTCCCGGTCGTTGGCGCCGGCGTGGTCGGGCCGCTTCGAAGTTCAGGCAGCGGCAGATAGGGAATGACCCCCTGCCCGTTGGCACCGTTTTCGATCAGCACTTTTTCCGATCCACCCAGCACTTCTTCCATCGTTTCCAGATAGAGCCGCTTGCGGGTCACTTCGGGCGCATTGACATATTCGGCATAGACGGCGTTGAAGCGCTGGGCCTCGCCGGTTGCTTCCTGCACCACGCGATTGGTATAGGCGGCTGCGTCTTCACGCAGCGCGGCGGCACGGCCGCGAGCGTCACCCAACAGGGTATTGGCGTAGGAGCGGGCTTCTTCCTGCACGCGGTCCTCGTCCTGCTCGGCGCGCTGCACTTCATTGAAGGCATCGGCCACTTCGGCCGGCGGCGCCGCGCCCTCGATCGAAATCTGGCTCACGGCAACGCCGAGGCCATAGCTGTCGAGGATGGTCTGGGTGATGTCCTGCACCTGGGCTTCGATGCCGGCCTGGTCGTCGCGGAACACGTCATTGGCAGGCCGGCGGCCCACCACTTCGCGCATCGCGCTTTCGGCGGCATTGCGCACCATGTCTTCGGGATCACGCACATTGAAGAGATAATCGACCGGATTGGCGACCGACCAGAACACCGAGAACCGCACGTCCACGATATTCTGATCGCCCGACAGCATCAGCCCATCGTCGCCCGTGCTGCGTGCGCCCGAATTGGCAACGGGACCAATAGTGGTCTGGTTGACCGTGACGGTAACCTTCTCCACCGTTTCAACCGGCCACAGATGAAAATGCAGGCCCGGCATGGAGAGTTCGGGCTTGGGCTGGCCGAAGCGCAGCTCGACGCCCACTTCCTGGGGATCGACCGTATAGATCGAATTCATCAGCCAGAAGCCGATGACGACGACGACGCCACCGATGATCGCCCAGCGTCCACCTGGCAGACCGCCTTGAAACTGGTCGCGGCCGCGACTGAGAATATCTTCGAGGTTGGGCGTCTTGCCCGGCCGGCGCGGCCCACCACCGCCACCAGGGGCTTGGCCCCATGGTCCGCCATTATTGTTGCGGCCACCGTCGCCTCCGTTATTCTCCCACGGCATCGCGTCCCTTTCGGATGTTTTATAAAGTCATTGCAACCCTATATAGGGAAGGCTTTCCCGCTGATCAATGTGCCGTGCCATTACGCCGCTCGTACACTTTGACGCGGTAGGTAGCGCTGTCCTTTTCGGATGGAATGACTTGCGGCTCGCGCACGACCGCCCATCTTTGCGGATCTATCGCCGGAAACAGCACATCGCCTTCGGGGCGCAGGTTCACATGGCTGATATAAAGCCGATCCGCCTCATCCATAAGCTGAGCATAAAGTTCGCCCCCGCCGATGATCATGATCTCGTCGGCGCCATCCGCTTCAGCAACCTCTTCAGCGCGAGCCAGCGCCGCTTCAATGGTATCGACAACCACCACGCCTTTGGGCTGATAGCCCTGTTGTCTTGTAACGACGATATTCGTACGCCCCGGCAGCGGCTTGCCGACCGTCTCGAACTGCCTGCGCCCCATGATCAGCGGCTTGCCCATGGTCGTGGCCTTGAAATAGGCGAAGTCCGACGGAATGCGCCAGGGAATGGCCTGCCCGGCGCCGATCACCCCGTTTTCCGCCACGGCGGCGATCATGGAAATCCAGGCGCTCATGTCGTGCCCAGCCGCGCCAGCGCATCACCCTCGACGCGCACCTTGGTCCACTCGTCCTGCATCACGCCGCCCTGCGCTTTGTAGAACTCGATCGACGGCTCGTTCCAATCGAGCACCCACCACTCGAACCGCCCGAGCTTTTCGGCCACGCAGCGCCGCGCCAGATCGACTAGCAGCGCCTTGCCGATGCCCTTGCCGCGCAATTCGGGATCGACATAAAGGTCTTCCAGCCAGATGCCGTGCCGCCCCTGAAACGTCGAATAGGTATAGAACCAAAGAGCAAACCCCACGGGCTTGCCCTCCCATTCGGCGATCTCGCAGAACACTTTCGGCTCGGCCCCGAACAGGTCGCGGACGATATCCGCCTCGCTGGCCTTGGCCTCATGTTCGAGCTTTTCATACTTGGCCAGCGCCAGAACGAACGCGACAATGCTCGCCGCGTCCCCTGCCGCCGCCGGGCGGATCACCAGGCTCATACCGCCACCGGCGCCTTGATATGGGGCAGCGGATCGTAACCCTCGAACACGATATCCTCGAACGTGAAATCTTCCAGTTCCTTGACCGCCGGGTTCAGCACCAGCTTAGGCAAGGCCCGCGGCGTCCGTGTCAATTGCTCGCGTGCCTGCTCGAAGTGGTTGGAATAGAGATGCACATCGCCAAAGGTATGGACGAAATCGCCCACCTGCAGCCCCGTCACCTGCGCCACCATATGGGTCAGCAGCGCATAGGACGCGGTATTGAACGGCACGCCGAGAAACGTATCGGCCGAACGCTGATAAAGCTGGCAGCTCAATTTGCCGTTCGCCACATAGAACTGGAACAGGCAGTGGCACGGCGGCAGCGCCATCTCGTCCACCTCGGCCGGGTTCCACGCCGAAACGATATGTCGCCGCGAATCCGGCTTGGTACGAATGGATTGCACCACATTGGCGATCTGGTCGATATGCCCGCCATTCGGGGTCGGCCAGCTGCGCCATTGCGAGCCATAGACCGGCCCCAGATCGCCGTTCTCATCGGCCCAGGCATCCCAGATCTTGACGCCGCGCTCCTGCAGCCAACGCACATTGGTCTCGCCGCGAATGAACCACAGCAGCTCATTGACGATCGATTTGCGATGCAGCTTCTTGGTGGTCAGCAGCGGAAACCCCTGCCCCAGATCGAACCGCATCTGATAGCCGAACAACGAGCGCGTGCCGGTGCCGGTCCGGTCACCCTTGTCGGTGCCATTTTCGAGAATGTCGCTGAGAAGCTTGAGATAGGGCTGCATGACGGCACCTTATAGCGATTCGGCCCTCGGCTTGTGGCCGCCGGGTTCACTTTTCACCGATTGCCTCAGCGCCCCGTATCATCCCACAGCCCGACATGACGCAGCTGCAATGGAACGGTTGAGCCATTAGGATGCGGGCAAGGCCATGAGCATCATGCAGCGTTGCGCCGGATCGTGGCCGGCTGCCGTTTCTGCTGCAAGTTTAGCTGCATGCCTTGGAAACTCCGGCCCCGGCTGCAATTCCATAAAGCCGAACCGCTTGTAGAATGGTCCATTCCAGGCAATATCGCGATAGGTGGTAAGCGTCATAGCGCTGTAGCCCTGCGCGCGGGCGTAGTCATGTGCTGCCTGCAGCAGCAGGCGGCCGAGGCCGCGCCCCTGCTGCTCGGGCACCACGTCGAGTTCGGCGATGAACAGTGCGCCATCGAATTCATGGGCAGCGAGGAACCCCACCGGCACATCCGCCCCATCGACCGCGACCCATAGCGTGCCGTCGCGTTGCCAGCTTTCGAGGTCATCCAGCGACAGAGTGCCGCCATCGGCAATCCAGACCATGCCGACAGTCGCAAAAACCGATGCCGCGGCCCGCTCAACCGACGCGAGCATTGCAAGATCGCCTGGCCGGGCCAATCTTATCGTCATATTGGCGTCGTTCTGCATTTGCATCCCCGCTCAGCGCTGCCTATATATAAGCTGCTCGCAAGAGCTATGGCGATAAACTGTCATCGTAATAAACCTTTCGGACCCGGGGGCAGTACCCGGCGCCTCCACCATCTACCCGCTCACGCGGGCAGCCAATGGGGGCGAAACAGGATCGACGAGGGCGTAAAGGGTGTGCTTTTGCTCGGTGAGGTACCACCGTTATCGGTCCAAAACTTATAGTTGCAAATGACAACCATAAGGCTCCAGTCGCTCTCGCCGCGTAAGCGGTGCTAGCATTGGGAAATTAAGTCCTCCACCCCTAGCCGGGTGACAGGCGGGGTTCGCAGGCACCTGGCAACAGAAGCCTGCACTTCTTCCAATTCGTCACACTTCTCTCGCCTTTGTTCTTGAATTATCATGGAACGTGGGGCTGATATGGGCTGTTCGGGATTCGATCCCGCAAACGCCGGAAGGGCGCTCATGGCCGAAGATCTGATCCGTTACGACATTCTGGCTCAGGAAGCCCTGCGCGGCGTCGTTCGCAAGGTTTTGTCCGAAGTCGCCAAGACCGGTCTGCCGGGCGACCATCATTTCTTCATTTCCTTCATGACCCGCGCCCCGGGCGTGCGCATTTCCGAGAAACTGCTCGGTCAGTACGACAAGGAAATGACCATCGTCATCCAGAACCAGTATTGGGACCTCAAGGTCACCGAGACCGGCTTTGAAATCGGCCTCTCCTTCGATGGTCAGCCCGAATTGCTAGTCATTCCGTTCTCCTCGATCAAGGGCTTCTTCGATCCCTCCGTGCAGTTCGGCCTGCAGTTCGACCCGGTCGGCGCCAAGGCCGATGATGAGAACGAAGACGATGGTGACGACCGCGAAGGCGCCGCCAATGGCGACAGCCCGGCCGAAGCCGACAAGCCCGGCGAAAAAGTCGTCAGCCTCGACGCCTTCCGCAAGAAGCCCTGATCGGGCAGGTCTGAGCGTTGGAAAAGCGCTCACTCTCGATTGCAGGACATCGCACCAGCATCGCGCTGGAGCCCGAATTCTGGGCCGCCCTCGATGCTATGGCTGAGGAAGCCGACCAACCGCTTGCCGCCCTCATTCGCTCGATAGACGGCAGCCGTGCCACCACGAACTTGTCGTCGGCAGCCAGATTGGCCGTACTCGCCTGGTATCAGGGCAAAGCGCGGTAGGCGCCATTTGCCCCCTACTGCAACGGCCCCAAAAACACCTGTCCCGGCCCAGATCGCGGCGGCAGGCTGAGATTCAGCGGCCCCTGCAATACCGGATCGCTCTCCGCATTGGGCGGCGTCTGTTCCTGCTGCTGCCGCAGAGCCTCCGCTTCGGCAGCCTCTCGCGCCGCCGCTTCCGCAGCCGCCTGGGCCGCGGCTTCAGCGGCTGCTTTCCGCTGCGCCTCGATCAGCCGATTGCGTTCCTCGGCTGCGGCGCGCTGCCGTTCGGCATCCTCCGCCTGCAGCGCCTGTAGCCGGTCCACCTCGATTTCATTGGCCCGCATCTGCACGGCTGCAACGAAATTATCGAGATCCAAGCTCGTTTCCGGCGCCACCAGCGTGCCGGCCACATGATTGCCGATCAGCGCCGTATCCGCCGTCACCAGATCATTCGGATCGGTGAAACCGGCCGGGCTCATCACAAAACTACCATCGAGCCCCAGCGTATCCAGCCGCATATTGAGATCGCCGCTGAGCTTGGCGCCGTTGCCCTCGACAATCAGGTTGTTCACCCGCAGCCACGCCGCCTGCGATGGTGAAAGCCCCATTGGCAGTCGGCGCAATGAACGGCCCCTGCCCCAGAGATAGTCCGATCAGCGCCCCCAGCGCATCGCCATCGGTTTCCAGCACATCCTTGAGCTCCGCCACCGTCGGAAACACCTTGGGATCGAGCTGCCGCACGCTCAGATCGTGCACGGTGAAATTGCCCTCGCCCGACAGAACGCCGAGCACGCTGGCAATGCTCGCGCCGGTCCCCTCGATGCTGACGCCGCCATCAAGCGTCCCGTCCAGCGCATCAGCCACTGCCGGCGACACCACATCGTCCAGCTTGACCCCGGTCAGCGTCAGCCGCCCGGTCACCGATTTATCCGGCAACGGCCCCGCGCAACAAACGACGAGATCGCCGCTGACCGTTCCCGCGCCAATCCCCGCCCCCAGCCGCGCCAGGCGCAGCCTGGTCTCGTCCCAACTCAGATCGAAATGCGCATCGCTCAATCGCGTCGAGCCCGCTGTCACCATCGGTATCGTCACCGCCACCGATCCCCGCGTCTGCCGCAGCGCCTGCCCAGTGCTGATCGGCCCATCCGGCCACACCCCGCCGCCCGGCAACAGTGCCGAAGCGCCCATCGCAGTGCCCGCCAACCCGGCAATATCGACACTATCGACGGCCATAGTGCCCGCAATTACCGACGTGGCCCCGGTGCGCGACTGCGACAATTCCCCCGAAAACCCGGTCGAGCCGGATTGACCCGCAATTTCGGTCAGCCGCGCCACGCGCATGCCTTCAAAATCGAGATCAGCCGTCGCCTCGCTGATCGGCAGGCTCAACCCGTCGATCCCCACCAATTGCGCCAGCCCGCCGCCATCGAGCGCACTGCCCCGCAGCGTGCCGGTGCCCTGCAATTCGCCATTGGCCACCAGCAGCGTGCCCGAATAGCTCAGGCTCTGGTCACCGACACTGGCGGTAATCCGGCTATTTAAGCTGTTGGATGGCGAGCCCGAAAGATTGACCGCCACCAGCATCGAACCATCACCGCCGAACATTTCCGCATCGCCAAAACCAAGCTGTCGCGTCAGCGCCGCCGGATCATTGGATTCCAGCGTACCATTGAACCGCAATTGCCCGGTCAGCGCCTGCCCGATGCCGCTTTCCATCTGTGCCATCGCATCGATTGTCGCGGTCCCCAGCGTGCCACCCAGCGTCAGCGACTGCCCGCCTTTATCGTCCAGCGCCCCCAGGCCCAGGATTACTTCACCCGGCAGCGACAGTCCGACAAAATCGCGCCATGCCTCCGGCACGCCGCCTAGATCATAAAGCGCGGTCAACGCTGGTGCGTCACCCTTGGCCGCCTTGATCCGCCCGGAGCCGGAAAACTTCGGCTGTGCAAACGTCCCGGCCAGTTGCAAGGCCGCATCCAGTCCAATGCCCCCAACATCCACCGCCGACAACCGCGTCAGGTTCAGCGCATCGTTGTCCCATTGCCCCTCCGCTGCCAGCCCACTGCCGCTCTGCCCCAGCATCGTCGCACTCTTGGCCGACAGCGCAAAACTGCCGCTGGGAAAACTGACCGGGAACGAGGGCTCGTTAGCGACATTGGGCAGCAACGCGCCCAATGCGGCGCTGTCGGTGGGATCGAGATTGTCGAAATGCCCCACCACGTCGAGCCGCTTCTCGGCGCCGAAGCCGACGCGCAATTCCACCGCATGGGCCGTGCCATTGAGCGTCAGCACGCCCTGGCTCAACCCCAGCGCATCGCCCGCCAGCATCACCTTGGCTTCGAGCGCGCCCGCCACATTGAGCAGGCGATTATCCTCGTCCGGCTTGCGCCAGAGCCGCGCCAGCGCATCCAGCCGCTGCGTCGTCACCGATGCCTGCCCGCTAAAGGCCGGCTTACCGTTCTGCGCCTGCAACACACCACTGGCGCGCATTTCGGCCTCGCCCGGCAATTGCGCGGTAAAATGTTCCACCTGCCAGGCCTTGCCATCCGTGCTGGCATCCATGCGCACATTGCGCAGCGCAAAGCCGCGCAGCCCCACTTCAGCCAGGTCCACCCCGATCCGTCCCGGCAGCGGCGGGATCAGCGGCGCCGGAAATTCGCTCAGCATCCGCACCGCCTCATAGGGCAGCACCGTCGGATCCTCATTGGCGTCACGCGGCGGCAGCGCGAACACCCCGCCCGAAATAATCGCGTCGAAACTACGCCGCGTTCCCAGTTGTACGCTCGCCGCCCCCGTCAGCCGCATGCCGGCCCGGTTCTCGTCCGGCTGCAACGTATAGGATGAGAACACCACGCGGTCGGTCGAGGCAGAAACTTGCGCCTCCAGCACCAGATCACCGCGAATTTCGTCGGCCGTCTCGCCTGCTGACGGCTTCTGCCGCAGGCTCAGGTTGCCGTCGAATTTCGGCGCCATCCCGGCTGCGAGCTGGCCCTCTGCCGATACCGAAACTCCGCCATCGACCGCCGTCACGCTGGCCGTCAGCCGGCTATAGCCATCGGCATCGACCTTGGCCGAATTGACCCTGATGCCATAGCGGCCATCATCGATGGTGGCACTGCCCTGGAACTGATACGGCCCGGCAAAGCTCTCCAGCCCCAATTCGCCATCGACATCGCTGGCGACAAAATTCTGCCCTGCCCGTACATCGGCCAGCCGGATCGTGCCATCCACCACGCTGGCCTGCTTCAACGCCACGCTGCTTGTACCGCCCGCGCCGAACGAAATCCCGCTGCCGAACAGCCCGCTTTCATCGATCGCCACGTCGAAAACCGGCTGGCGCAGCACCAGATGGGTCACTTCATAGTCGTCTCGCAAAAATTCCAGCAGCGAAAATTCCGCCTCCACCGTGCCGATCGTTGCCGCCGGATCGGTCGGCGGCCCCACCAGCACATCGGCAAAGCTCAGGCGCGGCTGCGGCAGCAGCGAAAATTCGATATCGCCGCGAATGACCACCTCGGCGCCCAGCACGCCGGAGGCCAGCGCCTCCATGCGCTCGCGATAATCGCTCCACTGCACAAACCGCGGCACGATGAATGCCGCCGCGAGTACGAGGATCGCCAGCACGCCGATGATGATGTAAATGCGGTTGAGCACTTGGGTTTCGCCCGGTTTCGTCGCGGTGAGTTTAGGCAAGTCAGGCTGCCACGCAAGTGCGTCATTGCCTTGTATAATCGGCAAGAATCTGGCCGTCGGCGGCCCCTTCTATCACGCTTGCGTCAGGCGCCACGCTTTAAGCTCAAAAGCCCCCATATATCGGCCTCGCCATATACATGGGCCGCCCCTCTGCCTATATTGCAAACGAGAACAAAAAGAGATTCGTCAAGCCGCATGACCGCCGATGCAAACAGAATGGAGCGCCCCGCCGCTGGCTCGATCACCAGCCAGTTCGGCCGCCCGGCCGCCGATTATTTCGTCGGCTTGAACGCCGAACAGCGCGAGGCGGTTGAAACCACCGAAGGCCCGCTGCTGGTTCTGGCCGGCGCCGGCACCGGCAAGACGCGCGTACTCACCACTCGCATCGCCCACATCCTGACCACTCGCAAAGCCCGTGGCAGCGAAATCCTCTCGGTGACCTTCACCAACAAGGCTGCCCGCGAAATGAAGGAGCGCATCGCCAAGCTGGTGGGCGCATCGGTCGAAGGCATGCCCTGGCTCGGCACCTTCCACTCCATCGGCGCCCGCCTGCTGCGCCGCCATGCCGAACTGGTCGATCTCAAGTCCGATTTCACCATTCTCGATACCGACGACCAGATTCGTCTGATCAAGCAGCTTCTAGAAGTCGAGAACATCGACGAGAAGCGCTGGCCCGCGCGCCAGTTCGCAGGGATGATGGACAACTGGAAAAACCGCGGCCTGTTGCCCAAGGACGTGTCCCCAGCGGATTCTGGGCTTTATGCCAATGGCAAAGGACAAAAACTTTATGCCGCGTATCAGGCGCGGTTGAAGTCCCTCAACGCCGCCGATTTCGGCGACCTGCTGCTCGAATGTATCCGCCTGTTCCGCGAGAACCCCGGCGTGCTGGCCGAGTATCACGACCGCTTCAAATACATGCTGGTGGATGAATACCAGGACAGCAACGTCGCCCAATATCTCTGGTTGCGGCTCCTTGCCCAGGGAAAACCCGCCTCCGAAGCCAATATCTGCGTCGTCGGCGATGACGACCAATCCATCTATGGCTGGCGCGGCGCTGAGGTCGACAATATCCTGCGCTTCGAAAAGGATTTTCCCGGCGCCAAGGTGATCAAGCTGGAGCGCAATTACCGCTCCACCGGCAATATCCTCAAGGCCGCCTCGACCCTGATCGCCTTCAACGAAGGCCGTCTCGGCAAAACCCTGCAAACCGACGTCGCCGAAAAGGGCGAACTGGTCGCGGTTACCTCCGTCTGGGACAGCGAGGAGGAAGCCCGCACTGTCGGCGAGGAAATCGAGCAGTTCCAGCGCGCCGGTGAAAGCCTGAACTCAATGGCCATCTTGGTTCGCGCCTCGCACCAGATGCGGTCCTTTGAAGAGCGCTTCATTACCCTGGGCCTCAACTACCGCGTCATCGGTGGCCCACGCTTCTACGAGCGCAAGGAAATCCGCGACGCCCTAGCCTATCTGCGCCTCACCGCCCAGCCTGCCGACGATCTCGCCTTCGAGCGTATCATCAACACACCGAAACGCGGCCTCGGCGATACCACGCTCAAAATCCTGTTCGATACCGCTCGTCACCAGCAGGTTTCGCTAATGAGTGCCACACGCATGCTGCTCGAAACCGAAGAGCTTAAGTCTAGGCCGCGCACCACCTTGCGCGAACTGGTGCTGCAGTTCGACGGCTGGGCCGAGCGCAGCCGCTCTATCCCGCATTTCGAACTCGCCGAACAAATTCTCGACGAGAGCGGCTACACCGCCATGTGGCAGAACGACAAGGCACCCGATAGCCCAGGCCGGCTGGAAAACCTCAAGGAACTCGTCCGCTCCATGGAAGAGTTCGAGACCCTCGCGGGATTCCTCGAACACATTTCCCTTGTCATGGATCGCGACACCGGCGAGGCCGACGACTCGGTCTCGATCATGACTTTGCACTCCGCGAAGGGCCTGGAATTCAACACCGTCTTCCTTCCCGGTTGGGAAGAAGGCCTGTTCCCCTCCCAGCGCACCATGGACGAAAGCGGCCGCGCTGGTCTCGAAGAAGAACGCCGCCTCGCCTATGTCGGCATCACCCGTGGCCGCAAGCGCGTCCGCCTGTCGGTCGCGCAAAATCGCCGCATCCATGGCCTCTGGCAATCGGCCATTCCCTCCCGTTTCCTCGACGAACTCCCCGCCGATGCCGTCGAGGTCAAGGACACCGGCTCTTCCTATGGCGGCTACGGCTACGGCGGGGGCGCCTCGTCGCGCTTCAACAAGGCCGACCCATTCGAAAGCGTCTATGAAACTCCCGGCTGGCAACGTGCCCGCGCCCAGCAGGGCCAGCGCAAAGGCGGGGGCCCCCTGACCATCGACGGCGACCTCGTCGCCCGTTCGGTCGATCTGGGCGGCGACAGTTCTGCCTTCGCTTTCGGCGAGCGTGTCTTCCACCTCAAATTCGGCTACGGCGCCATCTCCGGCATCGAAGGCAACAAACTCACCATCGATTTCGAAAAAGCCGGCCGCAAGAAGGTTCTCGATAGCTTCATCAAGAAGGGCTGATCCATGATCATAACCACCACGCCGACCGTCGAAGGCAAGCCGATCCGCGACTATCTTGGCATCGTCACCGGCGAAGTCATCGTCGGCGCCAATATCTTCAAGGACCTGTTCGCCGGCATTCGCGACATCGTCGGCGGCCGCGCCGGTGCCTATGAATCCACCCTCCGCGACGCCCGCCTCCAGGCTTTCCGCGACCTGGAAGCCGAGGCCGCCAGCCGTGGTGCCGATGCAGTTGTCGCCATCGATATCGACTACGAAGTCGTTGGCCAGGGAGGCTCCATGCTGATGGTCTCGGTCTCTGGAACCGCCGTCAAACTTTAGGCGCCCACACCCGGCAGCCCGATCCCGCCCAGCGGTTCGGTTTCGAACCGCTCGCCGAAGCCGGCAATGATCGGGCGCGCCTTGGCGATCATGGCCTGCACATGCGGCAATTGCAGCGAGGCCCGGTGCTTCTCGCTGTCGGTCCACACCTCGGTGATCCAGATCCCCTCCTCCGAGGCCGGATCGCGCGCGACGATGTAGCTGAGGCAGCCCGGCATGGCATCATTATTGTCGAGCAGGATCGCCAGAAGCGCCTCGCGCTTGCCCGGCGCTGCCAGCATTTTTCCGATCAGGCCATACATGGTATTTTCCCCTTCAACCCTTTATGAGCACAGACGACCTCAATACCGGAACCGCCCATGCCCGTCGATCAGCTCTCCGCGCCGCTCACCAAGGATCAGGCCTATGCCCTGGTCGATGCCGTCATGGAGCGCGACGATCTGGCGCTGACCGCTTCCGCGCATGAAAATGAAGCGACCGGCGAATGGTTCTTTGAAGCCACCTGCGACAGCCCGCCGGACGTTGAATCATTTGTTGAGCTTGCTCGTCAAACTCTCGGCGGCACCGTCGAATTTTCCGTCGCGCCGATCGATCCCGATATCAATTGGGTTGCGAAATCGCTCGAAGGCCTGCCCCCGGTCATCGCCGGCGGCTTCTATGTCTATGGCAGCCACGAAACCGGCCCGATCCCCGCCGGCCTCACCACCATGAAGATCGACGCCGCCCAGGCCTTCGGCACCGGCCATCATGAAACCACCACCGGATGCCTCGAAGCCATCGATCGCCTGCTCAAGCGCAAGAAGCCGCGCACCATGATCGATGTCGGCACCGGCACCGGTGTGCTCGCCATCGCGCTGGCCAAGCGCTTGCACACCCCGGTCATCGCCAGCGACATCGACCCCATCTCGGTCAAGACCACCGCCGACAATGCGGCGCAAAACGGCGTCGGCAAGTTCATCATCCCGATCGAGGCCACCGGCCTCACCCACCGTACCATCGCCCAGAACGCGCCGTATGATCTGGTAGTCGCCAATATCTTGGCCGGCCCGCTCACCGCCCTCGCCCCCGCCATGGGCCGCATCGTCGAACGCGGCGCCACCATCATCCTCTCGGGCATTCTGGAACGCCAGGCCCCCGGCGTCATCTCGGCCTATGCCCTGCAAGGCATGGTGCTGACCCAAAAACTGCAGCGCAAGGACTGGACCACCCTGATGCTGGAAAAGCGCTAATCCCCTTCTCGTAAGGCGGGCGCTATTTGTGTGCCGATATTCAGGTCAGGCCGAGTCGAAAGAGGGGGCTGCCGAGAACCGGAGCAGAGCGTACGTTCTGTACGTGAGCACCGGAAGCGCAGGCGGCTGCCTCTTGCAGACCGGCATCACCTGAATTGCGGCGCACAAAAGCAAAATCCCCGAAGCAAGCTCCGGGGATCATCAAATCGTCAGCAGTGAATTGCAGCGGCCTTACGGGCGCTTGGTAAATGCGCCGATCAGCTGGTGCTGCATGCGATAGCTGATCTGGCGGCTCGATTCACGGCCACGGGCGTCGATGACGGAACCCAGGGCTTTGCGGAAATCGTTCTTGCTCTCAGTCATTTCAGTCTCCATGCGCGGTGTCGG
Organism: uncultured Alphaproteobacteria bacterium; assembly: GCA_963717095.1. GTDB lineage: Bacteria > Pseudomonadota > Alphaproteobacteria > Rhizobiales > Devosiaceae > Devosia. The sequence goes on along the minus strand of CAVQVF010000001.1, from coordinate 777,767 downwards.
TTGTCTGTTGCCCCCGACACGAGCCTATGTAGGGTAAGCTGAAACCTTTGGTTAGCCCTTGCTCGTCACGGCAGCCATGCCCGCCATGCAAACCCCGTTACCGCTTCATTAATTGCCCGTTCACACTGGCGTTCGCCCGTGCCGTGATTAAGATTGCCCCAACAGCCGCCCATTCCGGCGCCAGGACGTACGATATGACCACCCAGACCTTCGCCCCCGCCGTTTTTCAGAGCTTTGAGGAAAAAGCCGATCCGAAAAACGTCGCCCCCCGCCTTGCGGCCCTGCGTGGCGAAATGATCAAGGCCGGGCTCGATGCGTTCCTTATCCCGCGTGCCGATGCCCATCGCGGCGAATCGGTGCCGCCCGGGGAGGCCCGCCTCGCCTATATCACTGGCTTCACCGGCTCTGCCGGCATCGCCATCGTCGGCCCGAAAAAGGCTGGCCTGTTCGTCGACAGCCGCTATACCCTGCAGGCGCCCGCCCAGACCGACACCAAAAAGATCACCGTCCACGAAGTCGGCCAGGGCAGCGTGTCCGACGAAGTCGCGCTCTACGTTCCCAAGGGCGGCCGCATCGGCTTCGATCCGTGGCTGCATACACCCAGCGAAATCCGCGACCTCACCAACCGCCTTGGCGACCGCGCCACATTGGTGCCCAGCGAAAACCTGGTCGACCGTATCTGGCCGGACCGCCCGGCCCCGCCGGCTTCCACCGTGGAATTGCTCGGCCATAACCGTGCCGGCAAAACTCCCGCCACCAAGCTCGACCGACTTGCAGGCCAGCCTCGCCGCCGACCAGGCCGACGCCGCCGTGCTCACTTTGCCCGAATCGATCAACTGGCTGCTCAATATCCGTGGCCGCGACGTGCCCAATACGCCCTTCGTGCTCGGCTATGCCATCGTGCCAAAATCCGGCCTGCCCACGCTGTTCCTCGATGGCGGCCGCATCACTCCCGACCTGACCCGCGCGCTCGCCGGCATCGCCAAGCTCGCCAAGACCAGCACTCTGGAAGCCGCCCTCGCCCGCCTCGGCAAAGGTGCCAAAGCCGTGCTGATCGATCCCGCCTCTGCCCCCGAAGCCATCGCCGCTACCCTGCGCATGGCCGGCGCCAAGCTGATCGAAAAGCGCGATCCGGTGCTGCTGCCCAAATCGCGCAAGAACGACGCCGAACTCGCCGGCATGCGCGAAGCCCACAGGCTCGACGGCGTTGCTATGGCAAAATTCCTCGCCTGGTTCGATGATAACGCCCCCTCGGGCACGCTCACCGAAATCGGCATCGTCACCGCGCTCGAAGCCTTCCGCCGCGAGGAGGAAACCTGCGTCGATGCCAGCTTCGACACCATCTCGGGCGCCGGCGCCAATGGCGCCATCGTGCATTACCGCGTCACCAACAAGACCGACCGCACCTTGGCGGCCGGCGAACTCATGCTGCTCGACAGCGGCGCGCAATATCTTGCCGGCACCACCGACATCACCCGCACCATGTCCACCGGCTCATCCACGCCCGAACAGCGCGACCGCTTCACCCGCGTCCTCAAAGGCATGATCGCCATTTCGACGGCACGCTTCCCCAAGGGCACTTCGGGCGCCCAGATCGACGTGCTCGCCCGCCAATTCCTCTGGCAAGCCGGCGTCACCTATAATCACGGCACCGGCCACGGCGTCGGCGCGTTCCTTTCGGTCCACGAGGGCCCCACCGGCATCGCCCCGCGCTATACCCTGCCGCTGGAAGCGGGCACCATTCTCTCCAATGAGCCGGGCTATTACAAAACCGGCGAATACGGCATCCGCGTCGAAAACCTGATCACCATCCACGACAGCGCCGTGGCCCCGGGTTTTCTCGATTTCGAAACGCTCACCGTCGTGCCCATCGACACTCGACTGATCGACAAAACCCTGCTCACCGACGCCGAACGCGATTGGGTCAATGCCTACCACGCCCGCGTCTTCAAGGAGATCGGCCCGCTGGTGAAGGGCAAGGTCAAGGATTGGCTCAAGCAGGCAACGGCGGCGATCTAGACGAAGACTTTCACGCCCGCCGCCTGCCCGATGCCAGAGCATACGAAAATTGATTGAGAGGGTCTCCCTCCCCCTTGTGGGGAGGGGACAGGGGTGGGCGCGCCCCACTCTCAAACTCCTCAATCGGTATGCGCCAGCGCAAAAATCTCGCTCAGCCGATACTCATTGCCCGGCATCGTCGATGCAACGTCGTCGATTTTCCAGCCACCGTCTTCCCTGGCCAAATCGTAGTGCAGCACCTGCGCTTCACCCAGATTATTGAATCTCACCTCGACCGAGGCATAATCGCCGGCAATCCCGGCTGCGCCGATTTCCAGATCGGTGATATCCCAATCCTGGCCATCGATGTACGGATCGAAATCCAGCGCACCCATCTCGCCATCCGGAGTCTGCTCGGCGTCAGCGTCGTAGAGCGCCTGCAGCCCGCTCGAACGAAACTCCGTTTCGTCGCTGAAATCCGCATCGGCATCGTCGGCCAGATATTGCGCATAAAACGCCTGTAGCAGCGCGTCAGGCGTATCATAGGGTTGCGCAGCTGCCACGCCGCTCAGCGCAAATACAAACCCGGCAGCAAGAACGGCAAGGCGCATGGCAGTCTCCAAAATTCACGATTGAACACCGGCGCGGCTTGCAAGCAGCACCGGCGTAAGTGCCCTAGTTGAACCAGAACGCGTAGCCAAGCCATTGATCGCCGAACACCTTGTTGGCTTCGGCAAAGCTCTCGGCACTCGCCACCGGACCATCCTTTAGGAACGGCACGGCGCCCAGGCCAGTCAGGATCATCACGAAATCGGTCTCGGTCGCCGTCTCAAAATAGGTCTTGAGATCAAAACCCTGCTTGAAACGCCAATGCGGCACCAGCAATTCGCCATTGAGGATTTTATCGACCGTATCCAGCGTCGCCATCCACGCCTTGACTGTGTCCTCGCTGACCTTGACGTCTTTGCTCAACGGCGTCTGGCTCGGCGACGGCACCAGTTCATGGTCGTCATCGGTCTCCGCTAGGATAGCCTCCCAATTCTTGCGCGACAGCGCCGTGATCGACAGCAGCCGCTGCCGGACGCCAGCCAGCCGCGCCTTGTCGATCACCGGGAAATCCAGCATGTGCAGCGCCGCAACCACATCGGCGATCGATGCGTCGGTCGATGGATCAATCGCCAGCATGCCATTGCCCACGCCTTGCATCGGCAATCCCGAGCGTGGGAAGAAACGATGGAAATAGGCATCCACCAGCCCATGGAAATCGTGAGCCAACAGGAAATCGGCCTGCGCCGCCACCACTTGCGTATAGCCCGCGAACCAGATCGCATCGGCACGGTCGAACCCGATCTCGAATTTTTGCTCCGCCGCCGGCATGTGATGCTTCTGCTTGCCACCTGGCGGCGGACCATCGGGAAATGGGATATCGAATGCCGGCCCCAGCAGAGCGCCCAGGGTTTCGCCCGGCACCACCGTGCCGTCGCCATTGATATCGAGACGGAACTTCAGCGGCTCCAGCGCCACCACATAGTCGCCGCTCTCGCCCGCCGCCTCGAACAGCGCCTTGCCCTCATCCATGCTAGTCACGAAATCCTGCAACAGCGTGCGGAATTTCTCATAGGTGATCGGTTCGGGATCGGGATTGGCCGGCACGCCCTGCTCTCCAAGAGCACTCACGCCGAGCAAGCCCAAAACGCCCGTATCTGGCACGGTCGCGCCATAGCGATAAAGGTCCTTCGTCACGCCCTGCAGCCCATCGACGAAGGTCAGCATGCCGGCCGCGAATTTGGCCTCCTTGTCGCCCGCCTCGGCCAGCGGCATCACCGCGGCCAGGCCTTCTTCAATCGTGCCATCATAGAGATGGGTGCGCAACAGATCGCCCGCCTCCCCGGCCTGCACCAGTCCAGGCAACATCAGTGACGCGGCGGCCAAACCGGCCGCAAACAGTTTCAAGCCCATCATTTCTCCCAGCGGCCCCTCAGGCCGGCTATTTGGCGATCAACGCGAACCAGTCGTCCTCACTGATCACCTGCACGCCCAGGTCTTCGGCTTTCTTGAGCTTGGAGCCAGCCCCCGGTCCCGCCACCAAGATATCCGTCTGCGCAGAAACCGACCCCGCGACCTTGGCGCCATGCCGCTCGGCCATAGCCTTGGCTTCGGATCGTGTCATTTTTTCGAGAGACCCGGTGAACACCACCGTCTTCCCGGCAACGACACTGTCAGCCGAAACATTGAGTACATAGGCCTTAGGATGCACCTGCCTCAGCAACGCTTCGATGACGTCGTCATTACGCTGGTTGCCGAAGAAATCGATCAGTGCCTCGATCACCGTATCGCCGATGCCATCGACATCGGGGAATACGCTATGGCGGATCATCGGCATGCGCCGCCGTCTCCTTGCCGACTTCGATCAGCTTCTCCATGGTCGAGAATGTCCGCGCCAGCACCGCCGCCGTGGTTTCTCCGATATGGCGGATGCCCAAGGCGAAGATGAAACGGTCCAGTTCCGGCTCCCGCCGCGCATCGATCGCGCCGAACAGCTTTTCCAGCCCCTCGTAATTACGATCCTCAACCCCGCGCACATTTTTGCGCGTCTTGCCCGACGCCTCCTCGCGCAGCTTGGCCTGTGCCTCGCGCCGCGCCCCGAGCGCGTTTTGCACCTCGCCGCGCCGGTCCTTGAGCGTGAAGATGTCAGCCGCCGTCTTGATCAGGCCGGCATTGAAGAACAGGTCGATATTCTCCGCTCCCAGCCCTTCGATATCCATCGCACCGCGCGACACGAAATGGCGCAGCCGCTCCACCGCTTGCGCTGCGCAGACCAGCTCCCCCGTGCAGCGCCGCCGCGAATCTTCCTTGCCGGTCTTGGGATTGATTTCGCGCGTCGCCGGCGAGCCGCATACCGGGCAGACCTGCGGATACTCATAGGGCACCGCGTCCGCAGGCCGCTGTTCCAGCACCACCCGCACGATCTGCGGGATGACGTCCCCTGCCCGCTGGATCACCACCGTATCGCCGATGCGCACGTCGATCGGCTCCTCGCCACGGATCGGCCGCCCGGTGCTGTCGATACCCTTGATATAGTCCTCGTTGTGGAGCGTGACGTTCTCCACCACCACGCCGCCGACAGTGACCGGCGCCAGCCGCGCCACCGGCGCCAGCGTGCCGGTCCGGCCCACCTGGATATCGATGCGCTTGACTACCGTCGTAGCCTGCTCGGCCGGGAATTTATGCGCAATCGCCCAGCGCGGCTCGCCGGTGACGAAGCCCCAGCGCCGCTGCAGGTCGAGCCGGTCGATCTTATAGACCACCCCATCGATATCGTAGCCCAGCGAGGAGCGCTGCGCCTCGATCAGCCGATACTGCGCCACCAGCTCCTCAACCGATTTGGCCCGCACCATGAGCGGGCTGACCTTGAAGCCCCATTCGGCGAATTTCTGCACCGCACCATATTGGGTATCGGCCGGATCGGCGCTGCTCTCCCCCCAGGCGTAGGCGAAAAACCGCAGATTGCGGCTGGCCGTCACCGAAGCATCCTTCTGCCGCAGCGAACCGGCGGCCGTGTTACGCGGATTGACATAATCCTGCCCGCCCGCCGCTGCTGACCGCGCCTTGAGCGCCTGGAACTCGGCATAGGTCATATAGACCTCGCCGCGAATTTCGATCGTCTTTGGCCAATCCGTACCAACAAGCTGGTCCGGAATATCGGCAATGGTGCGCAGGTTTGCGGTGATGTCCTCACCCACCGTGCCATCGCCGCGCGTGGCGCCTTGCACGAATACGCCATTCTCGTAGCGCAGCGAGGCCGATAAGCCGTCGATCTTCGGCTCCGCCGTGAACACCAGTTCCAGGTCCTTGTCCCGCTCGAAGAAACGGTGGCCGCGCTGGATGAAATCCACCACGTCCTGGTCGGTATAGGCCTTGGCCAAGCTCAGCATCGGCACCGCATGCCGCACCTTGGCAAAGCCCTCGGCCGGCGGCGCACCAACCACGAGCGACGGGCTGTCCACTCGAACCAGAACCGGAAACGCCTCCTCGATCGCATCATTGCGCCGCTTCAGGCTATCCCATTCGGCGTCCGTAATCTCCGGCGCGTCGTTCTGGTGATAGGCAATATTGGCCTCGGCAATAGCGGTCGCCAGGCGCGCCAGCTCAGCCTCGGCCTCAACTTCGGTCAGCTCGTCAACGGGTTTGCTGGACAGGTCGGTCACTGAACGCTCGCATACTGGTTTTACATCAGCCGGCTCAAAACCCGGCGTCATTCCCGCGCGTGGGAATGCATTCGGCAATGGCTAACACGGAAGTACACAAGAGTGGATTCCGACATGTCGCGTACGAATGCAGAGGCCCTGGCAAATCCCCAAAAACACCCCCTCATCCGCCCTTCGGGCACCTTCTCCCGCAAGGGGAGAAGGGGAAGGAGCCGAGAGTTCACAGTCGTCACCCCTCTCCCCTTGCGGGAGAGGGACAGCTTGCGACGCGTTCAGCGGAGCAAGCAGGGTGAGGGGCTTGGCGCCGCATAAGCCCCTCCTCAGCTCCTACCCCACTTCCGACAACAACTTGCTCGCCGCCGCCCGCGCCTCCTCCGTCACGACCGCCCCCGCCAGCATCCGCGCCACTTCCTCGCGCCGCGCCGGCTTGTCGAGCGGCTTGACGTGGGTGCGCATGAACGCGCCCTCCTCGATTGCCTGCTTCTCGATCATCAAATGCCGCTGTGCCCGCGCGGCCACCTGCGGCGCATGGGTCACGGCCAGCACCTGCACCTTGCCTGCGAGCCGCGCCAGGCGGCGTCCGATGGCGTCAGCCACGGCACCACCCACTCCGGTGTCGATTTCGTCGAAGATCAGCACCGGAGCCGAGCCGCGATCGGCCAGCACTACCTTGAGCGCCAGCAGGAACCGGCTGAGTTCGCCCCCCGACGCTACCTTGAGCAGCGGCCCTGCCATGGTGCCGGGATTGGTCTGCACATGGAATGCGATCTGATCGAACCCGCTTGGCGCGATCCGCTCACGATCGATCTGGTGATCGACGATGAACTTGGCCGCACCCAGTTTCAGGTCCGGCAATTCCAGGCCCACCGCCTCGCCCAGGGCCGCTGCCGCCTGGGCACGTCCCGTGCTCAGCCCACCCGCCAGCGCCGAATAATCCGCCAATGCCTTGGCAGAGGCATGCTTGAGCGCCGCCAGCCTCGTTTCCCCGCTCTGCAGCGTCTCCAAATCGCCGGCATATTTCTTCAGCACCGCGGGCAGCTCGTCGCACACCGTCTGATGCTTGCGCGCCATTGCCCGCAACGCGAACAGCCGCTCCTCGACGCCCTCAAGCTCGGCCGGATCATAGGCCATCTCGCGCTTGAGCGCTTCGAGCGCATCCGAAGTGTGATCCAGCGCAATCAGCGACGCATCCAGCGCATCGACAATGGGCTGGAACAGCGTCGCGCCGCTGTCGATCTTGCGCAGCAGCCGCCGCATCAGGCTCGACAGCGCCGGCGCCGGTGCAGAGGGCCCGTTGAGAATATCGTCGGTTTCCTTGACGTCGGAGACCGAACGCTCGATCTGCTGCAAGTGCTGGCGCCGCTCGGCCAGTTCTTCCTCTTCGCCCACTGCCGCGTTGAGCTTGGACAGCTCCTCCACCGCATGGCGGGCATAATCTTCCCGCGCCAGCGCCTCGGCCACCAGTGCCTTCTGCGCCGCCACCGCTTCCTGAGCTTCGCTCAAGGCCGACCAGGCCTCGCGCACCGTCGCAGCCTGCCCTTCGAGCACGCCGAACGCATCCAGCGATGCCCGATGCGTTGCCGCATCGACCAGCGCCCGGTCGTCGTGCTGGCCATGAATTTCCACGATCTGGCTGCCGACCCGCTGCAGCAGCGCCGCCGAAACCGGCTGGTCGTTGATAAAGGCGCGCGTCCGCCCATCGGCAAATTGCACGCGCCGCAGGATCACGTCCTCATCGTCGGGTATCGCATTGTCACGCAACGCCGCCCGTGCCGGATGGTCCTTGGCCAGTTGCAGCACCGCCACCACCTGCCCGCTGTCGCTGCCGGCGCGCACCAGCGAGGCATCCCCGCGCCCGCCCAGCGCCAGTGTCAGTGCATCGAGCAAAATAGATTTGCCGGCGCCGGTCTCGCCGGTCAGCACGGTCATTCCACCGTCCAGCGCCAGATCGAGCTGATCGATCAGGACGATATTGCGAACCGAAAGCGTGTTGAGCATGGCGTGGCTGTTCCCGAACTCTCACCCGGCGCTTGCATCCAAAGCGCCTTGCCCACCCCTTTCGCGGCAGCCGGACTCAGCCGGCCACAAACGAACGGGGCGCGCAAGCAAGCTAGCGCACCCCGGAACAAACAAGCAACAAAATTATATTACTTCTTGAAACCAGCCATCCAGCTGCCGTCATTGATTGCCGGCGCCAGCCCCTGCTTACCCAAAAGCTCGAAGGCCTTCTTGTACCAGTCGCTCGACGGATAGTTATGGCCCAGAACCGCCGCAGCCGTCTTGGCCTCGTTGGTCAACCCCAGCAGCAGATAGCCCTCGGTCAGCCGATATAGCGCTTCCTCGATATGGGTCGAGGTCTGCCACTGTTCCACCACCACGCGGAAGCGGTTGATGGCGGCCGTATATTGTCCGTTGCCGAGATAATACCGGCCCACCGACATTTCCTTGCCCGCCAGCTGGTCATAGGCCACCAGCAGCTTATCCCTGGCGTCATCGGCATATTCGGACGTGGGATAGTTGGAAATCAGAAGATTATAGGTATCGATCGAATCACGCGATAATTGCTGGTCGCGGGTAATGTCCTTGATCTGCCCGAAATACGAAGTGCCCTTCAGATACAGCACATAGGGCACGTCCTTGCCCGAAGGATAGACTGCCAGGAACCGGTCGGCCGCCAGAATCGCTTCCGGGTATTCCCCGATGCGGTAATTGGCATAGACTTCCATCAGCTTGGCTTTTTCGGTGATCGGATCGCGCGGATGCTGCCGCTGCAGGAGCTTCAGCGTCTCGATCGCGGTCATATACCGCTGCCTGTCCATATCGTCGAGTGCGCCTTGGTACAGCGCCGCAGCCGGAACGATAGGCTCTTCCTTGATCTTGGGCGCGCCGAACAGGTTGAACCCCGCGCAGCCTGCGAGCGCCAGGACCAGCAGGCCCGTAATCAGAAACCGGGCGGCCCGGCTGGTGTAACCACCAATTGCATCAACTGTCACGAACTGCCCCGTCCTCATAAGAACCGCATAAGGGCTGCGGCCTAAAGTTCAATTGGATCAAAACTGTGACCACCGTGACCGCAAGGTCAGCGCACGGACCGCAGATAGTGATGCACTGCCAAGCCTTCGGGCTGGTCATCGAAAGCGTCGAATTCCAGCGGAAGCTCATCGGCCGTCACTATTTCATAGTTGGCATCGCTGGAAAAGAGACCTGACAAGACATGCGCATTGAGCGCGTGCCCGCCCTTGTAGGAGCGGAACCGGCCCCAGATCGGTAAACCACCCAGCGACAGATCGCCGATCGCATCGAGCAGCTTGTGGCGTACGAATTCGTCCTCGTAGCGCAGCCCGCCCGGATTGAGGATACGGTCTTCATGCACGGTGATCGAATTATCGAGGCTGGAGCCCAGGGCATAGCCCGCCTGGCGCAAAATCTTGGCGTCGCGCACGAAGCCGAAGGTGCGCGCCCGCGATACGTCGTCGTAATAGCGGCGCGGCGTCCAATCGAAAATCATGCGCTGGCGGCCGATGACCTTGGAGTCGAAATCGATCTCCAGATCCAGGGCGCGCCCGTTATAAGGCTCCAGCGCCGCGAAAGCGTCGTTATTGCGCACGGTGACGGCACGCATGATCTTGAGGAACTTGCGCTGCGCCGGCTGGATTTCCAGCCCCACCTCAAGGATCGCTTCGGCGAAAGGCCGCGAACTGCCATCGAGAATCGGGCATTCCCCGCCATCGACGGTGATCAGCGCATTATCCACGCCCATGCCGCTCAGCGCCGAGGTCACATGCTCGATGGTGGCGACCGATACGCTGTCGCCCAGGTCAAGTGTCGTGCACAGGGTGGTGCGGGTGATCCGGGAGAAGTGGACCGCCACTGGCGTGGTCCGCTTGCCTTCGCCCAAATCCCGACTGATCAGATAACCGCTATCGGGAGCGGCAGGACTGAGCGTCAGGGTGACCGGCTGGCCGCTGTGGACACCATACCCGGCGAAGCTAATCGCGGCAGCAAGGGTGCGCTGACGCGTTGTCAATTTTTGCATACTCGAAGGGACTCCGGCACCGGCCTTTAACACGCGACGAAAGTGTTATCCAAAAAAAACTCGGTGCGGAAGCCGCACCGAGCAATGTTTCAGCGTTTGGATAAGCTGACGTTAACCGTGCTTACGCAGGAACGCCGGGATTTCCAGGTGATCTTTCTGCGGCGCCGGAGCGGGTTGACGCCCCTGAGCATCGAGCCCGCCAATGGCCCCGTCGACCGGGGGGCGAACCTGCGAAGCCCTTACGCTGCTTGCTTCAATTGCGCTGCGAGCCGCGGCGTCGTCGGCAGTCGAATAGCCGGTTTCGTCCTTGGCAGCGGCCTGCTGGCCCAGGTTCAGGCCGACATTGGAGGCCAGCCGCTTGAACAAAGCACGGGCATTGCGCGGTTCGACTTCCTGACGTTCCTGCGCCTCCTGTGACCGGCGCGCAACAATCGGCAACTCTTCGGTGCGCGGCATGCGACGCTGCCCTTCGGGGCGGGCGGCGTTTGACGGCACGTAAACGCTGGGCACGGGCTGTTCTTCGACCGGCTGGCTCTCTTCGTGCTCATAGCTCGAATCAACCGCCGGAATATAAGGCTCGACAAAGACGCCGTCGTCCTGATGAGCATGGCTCGAAGCTGGCACCGGCTGCTCGAACGCAAAGGCTTCGGCAACGGCCGCTTCCACCTGATGCTCGATTTCCAGCGGCGTACTCATCGCGGCGCGCTCCATGGCGACGCGGGTCGGCTCCACCGGAACATGACGCTTTACCGATAGCGGCGTGCGCGAAGCATGCGGCTTGGCCGGCTCCAGCGCCTGCACCATGGTGGCATCGGTGCCGGTGGCGACGACGGACACCCGAATCGTGCCGGTCAAGCTCGGATCGTAGGTGGCGCCAAGGATAATATTGGCGTCGGCGTCGACTTCCTCGCGGATGCGGCTGGCCGCTTCATCAACTTCATACAGCGTCAGGTCGGGGCCGCCGGTGATCGAGATCAGCAGGCCACGAGCGCCCTGCATCGACACGTCATCGAGCAGCGGATTGGCAATGGCGGCTTCGGCGGCGTGGCGGGCACGGTCTTCGCCCGAGGCCTCGCCGGTGCCCATCATCGCCTTGCCCATGCCGCGCATCACGGCGCGCACGTCGGCGAAGTCGAGATTGATCAAGCCTTCCTTGACCATCAGGTCGGTGATGCAAGCGACGCCGGAGAACAGCACCTGGTCGGCCATCGCAAACGCGTCGGCAAAGGTGGTCTTCTCGTTGGCAACGCGAAACAGGTTCTGGTTGGGGATGACGATCAGCGTATCGACATGCCGATGCAGCTCATCAATGCCGTCTTCGGCCAGCCGAGCGCGGCGATTGCCTTCGAAATTGAACGGCTTGGTGACCACGCCAACCGTCAGAATGCCCTGCTCGCGCGCCGCACGCGCCACGACGGGAGCTGCACCGGTACCGGTGCCGCCACCCATGCCTGCGGTGATGAACACCATATGCGAGCCGCTCAGGTGATCGTTGATCTCGTCCCAGCTCTCTTCAGCCGCCGCACGGCCCACTTCGGGGTGCGAGCCGGCGCCCAGGCCTTCGGTTACCCCGACGCCCAGCTGGATGATCCGCGGCGCCTTGGACAGCGCCAGCGCTTGCGCGTCGGTATTGGCAACGACGAAGTCGACACCATCGAGGCCGGACTCGATCATGTTGTTGACGGCATTGCCGCCCGCGCCACCGCACCCGAATACCGTGATGCGAGGCTTGAGTTCCTGAATATCCGGAATCGTGAGGTTGATGGTCATGGCGGGCCTCATAATGGCGTGGTTGGTAAAGATTTACCCTGCCATTCGTTAACTCCAGCCTAACAATTGTCCCTCAGGCGTTAACGTGACCGCAATTTGCGACACCAGGGAACATTTCGATTACCCTGCGTTAACCATGTCACACTCGAACGGCAGCAATTGCCGGGTTGAGGGGTGTCTTTTTGCAGGGTACGGCCTTCACCTCAGCAGCAGCGCCCCGATCTGTTCGACCGGCGTCAACTCACGGCCCGTCTTGAGCGCATTGGCCACCATGCCAGGTGGCTGCGCACGGTCAGCGTGAGCATCCGCTGCGAAATACCGCCGACCTGGCCTTCCAGTTCGGAAAATCGCGTACGCCCCCTGGATAGATTGCCCAGTACGGACACCGTCCACTTATCCCCGAGCTGCGCCAGGATATCACCCGCCGGTCGGCAATCCTCCGGCAGATGCGCGGCGCTGTTTTTGTAGATACGTTTGCTCATGGGGCTAACATAGTGTGACAGCCGCTATTAAAAGCTGCTCCGCAGCCAGTGCCCGACGCGGGAGAAATACCCGTCGGTGCCGGTCAGTTTGCGCACCCCACGCGGCTCGGCATATTCCTGCGCACACACCTGCGGGTAGATCAGCATGCCCGCCACGCTGGCGAATGCCGCGCCCTTGGCCATTTCCGGCAGCCCGGCAATGCCCATCGGCCTTCCGTTGCGTACATTGCGCGCCAGTATCCGTCGCGCCACTTCGGGCAGCCCGGTCATCTCGCTGGCGCCACCGGTGAGTACAAACCGGCGCCCGCACACATCCATCATCCCTGTCGCCTGCATCCGGTCGCGGATCGCGGTGAGGATTTCCTCGATGCGCGGACGCATGATGCGCGTCAGCACCGAACGGGCCACCTGCCCTGGCGCCTCGTCATGCGTCGCGCCCACGGGCTGGATCGAAATCAGGTCGCGCTCATCCGCCTGCCCCGGCAACACCGAACCGTAAAACGTCTTCAGCCGCTCCGCATCGGCCACGCTGACCGAAAGCTGCCGCGCGATGTCCAGCGTCAGGTGGTGCCCGCCGATAGCGATCGCGTCGGCGTAGCAGAGGTGCCCGTCATTGAAGACCGAGACCGTCGTCGTCGCCCCGCCAAAATCGATGCAGGCCACGCCGAGTTGGCTCTCGTCATCCACCAGCACCGCCAGCCCCGACGCATAAGGCGTCGCGATCAGCGCTTCGATCTGCAAATGGCAGCGATGCAGCACCAGTTCGAGATTACGCATCGCCAGCGTCTCGGAACTTACCACCGCCACATCGACGCCGAGCTGGTCGCCGACCATGCCCTTGGGATCGCGAATGCCCTTCTGCCCGTCCAGCGAATAGCCGATCGGCAGCGCATGGATGATCGAGCGCTCCGGGCGCACGCTGCGCTCGTTGACCGCTTTCAGCACCCGATGAATGTCGGATTTCTCGACTTCCTGCCCGTCCAGCGACACCGCCGCCGAGAACATTTCCGAGCCCAGCCGGCCCGCCGTCACGTTGACGATCACCGATTCCAGCGTCAGCCCGGCAGCACGCTCGGCCATGCCCACAACCGAACGGATCGCCTGCTCGGCCTTCTCGATATCGCTGACGATACCACTTTTAACGCCCGAGGACGGCCCATAGCCGAAGCCGATCACCTCGGCCTGGTGCGTGCGCCCACGCAGCGCCTTGCCTTCGGCGCGCGGCGTTAGCCGGGCGATGACGCAGCAGATCTTGGTCGAGCCGATATCGAGCACCGCCACCAGCGTGGTCTTGCCGGGCTGCACGGGACGAAGCCGGGAGGTCATCGAGTCGGTCATCATTTGTCTTCGTCTTCGTCGGTCTTGGTGGGGCGTACCGCCACGATGCTGGCCACGCGCAGGTCGATCTGCGTCACGTCGCGATCGAGCAATTGATAATCGGCCTGGTAGGTATCGAGCCGCTTGAGTGCCTGAGCCACCCCCAATTCAGGCAATTGCACGCGCAGCCCGGTATCGTAGATCAGGTCCCAGCGCCGGTCGGCGATGCGCGACAGCGCCACCATCCCATCTTGCAGATGTGGATATTGCTGCAGCGCCCTTATCATCACCAGCGCATCGTCGGCCGCCCCGTCCCCCACCACAAGCGGCAGTTCGCCATAGGTGCCGTGGTCTTCGCCGATCTGCTCGCCCTCTCCATCGACGACAAAGGTCACGCCATCGACGCGCCAGCGCGCCACCGGCACTTTTTCGGTGATGGTGACGATCAAATCGCCCGGATAAATCTTGCGAATATTGACCGTCTCGACCGACGGCAATTCGGCAATCCGCTGCCGCGCCGCTTCGACGTCAAAGCTCACATTCGAGGTATGCGGCTCCACGCCCAGCGCGTCGAAAATCGCCTGCTCGGTAGTCAGCGACTGCCCCGTGATCGAGATTTCGCCAATGGCGAAGGCGGTATGGCCCAATTGCCCCTGCGCCGCCGAGACCAGCGCAGTGCCAGCTTCCATCACAGGATCGCGCACTTGGTACAGCACGATCCCCGCCACCAGCGCGATCGCCGCCACAACGATCCGCACCACGGCGATACGGTGCAAGATCCAGGTCCGGCCGAAATTATTGCGCAGCCGCCGGCGTGGCGTGCGCATATGCACAGGCAGCGCGCGCGGGTCGATGACCTGCGCGCCGGCGAGGATCGCCTTGCTTCCTACCTGTTGCAACTCGCGTCCTCCACCATCCAGGCCACCAGTTCTTCAAACGAATGGCCGGCATATTTAGCCTGCTCGGGCGCCAGCGACGTCGGGGTCATGCCCGGCTGGGTGTTGATTTCCAGACAGACCAACTCGCCGTCCTCACCCGCCCGATCATTGTAGCGGAAGTCGGTCCGGGTGACGCCGCGACAGCCAAGCGCGCTATGCGCAGCCAAGCTCATCTTCTGCACTTTGTCGTAAATTTTCGGTGAAATCTGCGCGGGGATTACATGTTGTGATCCACCCTCGGAGTATTTCGCCTCGTAATTGTAAAAGGCCAGGTCGGTGACGATCTCGGTCACCCCCAGCGCCACGTCGCCCATCACCGCGCAGGTGAGCTCGCGCCCGGGGATATAGCGCTCCACCATCAAATCCTCGCCGCCCTTCCAGTCGCTGCCCAGGATTTCCTGCGGCGGGTGGGTCTGGTCGGCCTTGACGATCAAAATGCCGAAGCTCGATCCGTCCGCCACCGGCTTAACCACATAGGGGGCAGGCATGACATGCGCCCGCCCCACTTCGGCGCGATTGGCGATCACATGATCGGTCACCGGAATCCCGGCGGCCTTCATCATGATCTTGGCCTGGTGCTTATTCATCGCCAGCGCAGAGGCCAGCACGCCCGAATGCGTATAGGGAATGCGTAGGAATTCCAGCACGCCCTGGATGGTACCATCCTCGCCGAACCTGCCATGCAGGGCATTGAACGCCACATCCGGCGCAATCTCGCGCAGCCGCTCGGCGATATCGTAACCGACATCGACCTCGGTGACCTTGTACCCCGCCCGCCGCAATGCTGCGGCACACTCCTGGCCCGAACTCAGCGATACCGGGCGTTCATTGGAAACCCCGCCCATCAACACGGCAACATGCTTGGTCATGGGGTCTCACCTGAATTTTGCTCGTGGAAAGACCCCCCACCCCTGACCCCTCCCCACAAGGGGGAGGGAGCGGCTGGAACCGCTTGCTCGGTGAGTGAAGTTACAAAGATCGATCGAGAGTGTCTCCCTCCCCCTTGTGGGGAGGGGACAGGGGTGGGGGGTGCGATGTCAGTGATAAAATCCATCATTCAACATCCTTCCCCAGCAGCGCTCCAAGCTCCGCCGGCAGTGCCCCAGCCCATTGCGTGATATTGCCGGCCCCGAGCAGCACGACATAATCGCCCTCGCCCGCGCGGCTCGCGATCAGCGGGGCCAGAGCCTCGGGCCGATCGATCACCCGGGCATCGCGGTGTCCGCGCGCACGGATACGGTTGACCAGTTCCTCATGGGTCACGCCGGGGATCGGCTGTTCGCCCGCCGCATAGACCGGCGCCACGATCACCGTGTCCGCATCGTTGAAGCAGGCCGAGAAATCATCGAACAGGTCATGCAGCCGGCTATAGCGATGCGGCTGCACCACGGCGATCACGTCGCGCTTCGTCGATTGCCGCGCCGCCCGCAGCACCGATGAAATCTCCACCGGATGGTGCCCATAATCGTCGATCACCGTGATCCCACCGACGACGCCGGTCTTGGTGAACCGCCGCTTGACCCCGGTAAATCCCTTGAGCCCTTTGCGGATCGCCTCGGCCGGCACATGCAACTGATCTGCCACCGCAATCGCCGCCGTGGCATTGAGCGCATTGTGCTCGCCGGGCATGGGCAGTTCCAGCCCATCGATGCGCAATTGCGTCATGCGGATGCGATCGCGGATTTCCACCGCGAAATGGCTGACCCCATCGATCGTTTCCAAATCCACCAGCCGCACATCGGCCTGCGGATTGCGCCCATAGGTGATCACCCGACGGTCGCGGATTTGTCCCACCAGCGCCTGCACTTCGGGATGGTCGAGGCACATCACCGCAAAGCCGTAGAACGGCACGTTCTCGACGAAATTGTGGAAGGCGCGTTTGACGCCCTCGAAGTCGTGATAGTGGTCCAGATGCTCGGGATCGATATTGGTGACCACCACGACGTCAGCCGGCAGCTTGACGAAGGTGCCGTCGCTCTCGTCGGCCTCCACCACCATCCACTCGCCTTCGCCCAGGCGCGCATTGGTGCCATAGGCATTGATGATGCCGCCATTGATCACCGTCGGATCGAGATTGCCCGCGTCGAGCAAGGTCGCCACCAGCGTCGTCGTCGTGGTCTTGCCATGGGTGCCGCCAATGGCGATAGCATTCTTGAAGCGCATGATTTCGGCCAGCATCTCAGCCCGCCGCACTACCGGCAGGCCGCGCGCCCGCGCCGCGTCCAGTTCAGGATTGCCCTTCTTGATCGCCGAGGACACGACGACGACGGCCGCCTCGCCCAGATTTTCAGCCCGCTGGCCGATCTCGATACGAATGCCCATGCTTTGCAGGCGCTGCACATTGGGGTTGGCAGCCGCGTCAGAGCCCTGCACCACATAGCCCTGGTTATGCAGGATTTCGGCAATGCCGCTCATCCCGATGCCGCCGATGCCGACGAAGTGGACCGGCCCGATATTGCGCGGCATTTTCATGTGTTCAATTCCATCTCGCTCGTACCCTTGCCGGCCAGCATTTCGGCCAGGTCCGCCAGCTTTTCCACGGCCAGCGGCTGGCCCAGCGCGCGGGCCGCGTTGGCGGCCTTTCGCAAGGCATCAGGGTCGGTTAACAAAGTCGTGAGCCGAGTGCCCAGCGAAAGCGGCGAAAGCGTGGCCTGTTCCGCGATCCAGCCCGCGCCCGCGGCCTCCATCACCATAGCATTGTTCTTCTGGTCGGCATCGATCGACCCCGGCAGCGGCACCAGGATCGCCGGCCGGCCCAGCACGCACAGCTCAGCAACGGTCGACGCGCCCGAACGCCCGATCACCAGATGCGCCCGTGCCATCCGCTCCGGCAAATCATCGAAGAACGCTGCCAGTTCCACATTGACCTTGGCCTGCCGATAGGCCTCCGTCACGCGATCCAAATCTTCCGCCCGGCACTGCTGCACGACCTGCAGCCGATGCCTGATCTCCTCGGGTAACAGCGTGATCGCCGGCGGCACCAGATCTGCAAATGCCCGCGCGCCCTGGCTGCCGCCAAAAATCACCAGCCGGATCGCACCCTGCACGTCGAGCGCCGGATAAGGCGTGCGCGCGATCGCCCGCACCCGGTCGCGCACCGGATTGCCCGTCACCCGCTTTTCCAGCGTCAGCGCATCGGCAAATTTGGTCTGCGCAAAGCTCATCGCCAGAATATCGGCAAACCGCGTCAGCGCCCGATTGGCCCGGCCCAGAACCGCATTCTGCTCATGCAAAATCCCCGGAATGCCGCGCAGGCTTGCCGCCAAGAACGGCGGAAACGTCGGATAGCCGCCAAACCCGATCACCGCATCCGGCCTGATCTTGCCCAGCTTGCCCGACGCCACGGTAATGCCCCAGGCAATCTTGAACCCAGCCGTCGCGAACTTGAACGGATTGCTCAGCGAGGGCGTCGCTGCCGGCACCACATGAATTTCCCGCGCCGGAAAATCGGCGCCATAATTGGCCACGCGATGATCGGTCATCAGCACGATCGCATGGCCGCGCCGCTTGAGTTCCTGCGCCAGCGCCATGGCCGGGAAGAGATGCCCCCCCGTGCCGCCCGCCATCAAAACAAAGGTCTTCATTCCGCCGGCGCCAATGCGCTGCGATAGACCGGCAGGCCAGTGGTCAACCTCTCCTCGGGCTTGGAGCGCGTCATCGCCAACATCAATCCCATGCCGAAGGCGATGGCGATCATCGAGGTGCCACCATAGCTGACGAAGGGCAGCGTCATGCCCTTGGGCGGGATCATGTTGAGGTTCACCGCCAGGTTGATGCCCGATTGCATGGCGAACTGGATTGCCAGCGTGGACGCCGCCAACCGCGCAAACAGGCTGGTCTGGCGCTGTGCGCCCAGCATCGCCCGGATCACGATGAAGCAGATCAGCCCCACCAGCACCATGCAGAACAATATCCCGAACTCACCCGCCGCCGCCGAAAACACATAGTCGGCATGCGCATCGGGGATCAGCTTCTTGGCGATCGATTCACCTGGCCCCCGTCCGAACCAGCCGCCCTCCAGCAGCGACTGTAGCGCCCGGTCGATCTGATAGGTATTGCCGCCGCCCTCAGGGTTGAGGAACGTATCCACGCGCCTCGAAAAGTGCGGGAAGAAGATATAGGCGCCGAACAGCAGCCCGCCGCCGGCTCCCGCCATACCGAAAATGATCCACCAGGAAATCCCCGAAACGAACATCAGCACCGCCCAGGTCGCCAGGATCAGCGCGGTCTGCCCGATATCGGGCTGCAGCAACAGCCCGGCCACGATGGAAAACCCGATTAGCGTCGCGATGATCTTGCCCGGCACGTTCTTGAGCACCATGCTCTCGGAAAACAGCCACGCCCCCAGCACCGCGAAGGCCGGCTTGACGAATTCCGATGGCTGGATCGATTGCCCGGCAAACGATACCCAGCGCCGCGCGCCCTTGACCTCAGTGCCGAATTTCAGCGTCGCCCACAGCAGGATCACGCTGATGATCAGCGCGCCCAGCGCCCAGAACCGCGCTTGCCGATGGTTCATGAACGAGGTGGCGATCATCACGATCAAGGCCGGCACGCAGAACATGGCGTGGCGAATAACGAAGTGCCACTCATTCAGGCCCAGTCGCTCGGCCACCGGGGGGCTGGCGGCGAAACTCAGCACCATGCCACAGGTCATCAGCAGGATCAGCGCCCCGAGCAGCTCGCGGTCGATCGACCACCACCACTCCGCCAACGGCGTCTTCTCTGCGCGGGAAAACATCATGCGCACGCCGGTCGGCCCGGCCTCCTGGAAGGAAAAAACAATTCCCCGCCATTCTAGCCCGCCGATGGTTACCGATTCCCTCCCGCCTTCGCGTTTTGCGAGTCAAACAACAACTTCCACGGAAGCGTGAAGGCCCGTGGAGTTCATTGAACAATTTTTGGCCAACTAGCGCAGCTTCAGTGAACTCAGCCCGATCAGCGCCAGCACGAACGAGATGATCCAGAACCGGATCACCACCTGGCTTTCGGTCCAGCCAAGCGCCTCGAAATGATGGTGGATCGGCGCCATGCGGAAAACCCGCTTGCCGGTAAGCCGGAATGAGGCCACCTGCACGATCACCGACACGGTCTCCAGCACGAACAGTCCGCCGATAATCGCCAGCACGATTTCGTGCTTGGTCGCAACCGCGATGGTGCCCAGAGCGCCGCCCAAAGCCAGCGAGCCGGTATCGCCCATGAATATCTGTGCCGGCGGCGCGTTGAACCACAGGAACCCTAGCCCCGCCCCGATCAAGGCTCCGCATACCACCGACAGTTCGGCCGTGCCCGGCGTATAATTGAGGAACAGATAGTCCGAAAACGTCACGCTGCCGACGAGATAGGCGATCAGCGCAAAACAGGCCGCCGCCACCATCACCGGCACGATTGCCAGGCCATCCAGCCCATCGGTCAGATTGACCGAATTGCCCGCCGCCATGATGACAAATCCACCGAGCAGCAAGAAAAAGTAGCCCATGTTCCAGGCCAGGCCCTTCACGAACGGGAACAGCAGCGACATCGATGTCGCCGGCTCGCTCAATTGGGAAATCGCATAGCAGGCAACAATGCCGATCACCGCCTCGATCAACAGCCGCTGCCGTCCGCCAAAACCCTTGTGGCTCATACGCGTGACCTTGAGATAATCATCGTAAAAGCCGATAGCGCCGAAGCCGATGGTGACGAACAGCACCACCCAGACATAGCCATTGGCCAGGTTCGACCACAGCAGCGTCGATAGCACGGCGCCGGACAGGATCATCAGCCCGCCCATGGTCGGCGTGCCCTTCTTGGTCAGCAGGTGCCCCGCCGGGCCGTCCTCGCGGATGGGCTGGCCCCGCCCCTGCTTGAGGCGCAGCAATGCGATCATCCCCGGGCCGAACATGAACACGAAGAACAGCGCCGTCACCACCGCGCCGGCAGTGCGGAAGGTGACATAGCGGAACACGTTGAACGCCGTGATGCTGTCACCGAGCTGGCCGAGAAAATACAACATGCTTGGACGTATCCTCGTCTCGGGTTCAGGCGAACCGTTTGCGGATTTTTTCGACGATATCCGCCAGCCCGGTGCCTTTGGATGCTTTGACCATAACTGTGTCGCCATAGGCAAGATCGTGCAGCACAATCTCCGCTATCTCGGTTGCGGTGGGTGTGTGTGCGGTGACGCGCTCGGCCCCAAGCGCCGTGACGAGGGCCGCCATTTGCGGGCCGACGAGGTAAATCCTGTTGGCGCCAGAGGCACTTACGGCATCGGCGAGGCTGGCGTGAAGTTGCGGGCTTTGCGGGCCAAGCTCCAGCATATCGCCCAATACCAGCACTTTGCGTCCTACTGCCGTCTGGGTGGCGAATACGTCCAATGCGGCGATCATCGAAGCAGTATTGGCGTTGTAGCTTTCGTCCAGCAATATCAATGGGTTACCGGAATCACCGAGATTAATTTTCTGCCCTCGTCCGGGCTGTGCGCCGAAGCTGGCCAGGGCTGCCAGCGCCACGGCTGGCTCCACGCCGGCGATGAAGCTCACGGCCAGCGCGCCGGCCGCATTGGCCACCATATGGCGGCCGGGGACATTGAGGATAAGCTGGTATTTTGAACCAGCATGCCGGATTTCTGCAAAGCTCCTGTCGCCCAATGTCTCGTAGCTGGCGATGTGCCAATCGCTGTCCAGCGCAAATCCGTAGGTAACGACTGAACCGACCCCGGCTGCGTCGGCGTGATCGCGCAAAACGCCGATCTGGGCATGGTCGGCATTGAGCACCGCCGTCCCCCCCGGCTCCAGCCCGGCGAAAATCTCTGCCTTGGCGGCAGCGATCCCGTCCAGCGAGCCGAACGCCTCCAGATGGGCGGGGGCGATAGTGGTGATCACCGCGATATGGGGCCGTACCATACGGCTCAACGGCTCGATTTCGCCGGCATGGTTCATGCCCATCTCGAAGACGCCGAACTGCGCTTCCTCGGGCATCCGCGCCAGCATCAGCGGCACGCCCCAGTGATTGTTGAAACTTTTGATCGACGCATGGACCTGCCCGGCGGCGGCGAACACGGTGCGGATCATCTCCTTGGTCGTGGTCTTGCCGACGCTGCCGGTGACGCCGACGATATTGGCGCGGCTGCGCTGGCGGGCGGCCCGGGCGAGATCGCAAAGCCCTTCCAGTGCATCGGGTACGGCGATGGTGCCCGGCCCGCTGGCCTTGCCCGCGCTGACCAGCGCCGCCACCGCGCCATCGGCCAGGGCGGTGGTGACGAAGGCGTGCCCGTCAAAGCGATCGCCCTGAATGGCGACGAACAGCGCGTCGGGACCGATCTCGCGGGAATCGATGGTGATGGAGCCGATGGCGGCGGCAGTTACGCCATCGGCATGGCCGCCGGTGGCGGTGAGGATGGCGTCGAGGGTGAAGAGGGGTTTGGTCATTGCGAAATACCCGGTACGGGGGCACCCGAAGAACCCCCACCCCTGTCCCCTCCCCACAAGGGGGAGGGAGACGATAGAACCGTTTGCTCAAGGGTTGCGGTTGCAAAGACAGATTGGGAGGGTCTCCCTCCCCCCTGTGGGGAGGGGACAGGGGTGGGGGTGATCTCTGCGAGCCCGAACATCCTCATCTGATCACCCAGTTCAAATCCCTACTCCTCGATTGCTTCCGCCACCACTTCATGGTCGGAGAAATGCTGCTTGGTCGTGCCGACGATCTGATAATCCTCGTGGCCCTTGCCGGCAATCAGCAGGACGTCGCCTGCCTTCAAAGCCTTCATCGCCGTCAGGATAGCGGTTTTGCGATCGCCGATTTCCTTGGCGCCCTTGGCCGTAGCGAGGATTTCCTTGCGGATCGTCGCTGCGTCTTCGGTGCGCGGGTTGTCGTCGGTCACGATGACACTGTCGGCAAGCTCGCTGGCGATTGCGCCCATTTGTGGACGCTTGCCTTTGTCGCGGTCGCCGCCGCAGCCAAAAACCACGCGCAGCGAACCCTTTGCATAGGGCTTCAGCGCTTCCAGCGCGGTCTTGAGCGCATCGGGCGTGTGCGAATAATCGATGAAAATCGCCGCGCCCTTATGCTCGCCGACCAGTTCCAACCGCCCCTTGGCGCCCTTGAGCTGGTTGAGCGCGGGGAACGCCTGCTCCTTCGTCGCCCCGCTGGACATCGCCAGCGCCGCCGCGATCAGGGCATTGTTGACCTGGAATTCGCCGGCCAGCGGCAAATGGAAGCTCAGCTTCTCGCCGACATGGCGAACCTCGACATGCTGGCCATAGCCCTCGGGCTTGATCGACAGGATTTCGATATAAGCGCCCTCGCGGCCCACCGTCAGCAAGGTGGAACCATTGCTCAAGGCCGCGAACATGAAGGGCTCGTATTCGGGATCATCGACATTGACCACCGCCGGCCCGCCATTGACCAGAAGGTCGGTGAACAGGCGCAGCTTGGCATTGCGATAAGCGTCCATGTCAGCATGGTAATCGAGATGATCACGGCTCAGATTGGTGAAGGCCACCGCCTCGAAATGGATGCCGTCCAGCCGGCGCTGGTCCAGCCCATGGCTCGATGCCTCGATCGCCACATGGTCGACGCCCTGCGCCTTGAGCGCCCGCATGCTCTGATGCAGCATGCGCGCATCCGGCGTGGTCAGGCCGCCATCGATATGGCGCGTCGCGGTCTCGATACCCAGCGTACCGATGCTGGCGCCGGGAATATTGGCGAATTCCCAGATCTGCCGCACGAACGAGGCCACCGAGGTCTTGCCATTGGTGCCAGTCACCGCCACGGCGATTTCCGGCTGCGGCTCGAAAATCCGCGAGGCGGCCCTTGAGTAAGCGCCCCGCACATCGCTGACGACAATCACCGGTACACCCGGATCGCCCACGGGCGCGACATCGGTGATCACCGCCAGCGCACCGCGCCGTATCGCTTCGTCCATAAATTGAATGCCATGGCCCTTTTCGCCGGGCAGCGCGAAAAAGATGTCGCCGGGCTCGATGAAACGGCTGTCCGAGCGCAGTCCGAATACGGCGCCGATCCCACGTTTGGGGCGAGCGCCGGAGCCTTCGAGCAGTTGAGATACGCTTAATGACACTGGAGATTATCCTTCTGGATCAATCTATCTGATGAGGTTGGGAGGGGTGAGCGCGTCGTCTAGGGCCGGACTGAAATTGGGGGCGATGCCCAGCATGGGAGCGACGCGCTGCACAATGCGCCCGCTCATCATGCCGGCATTGAAGCCCGCCGTATCGCCCGACTGGGCATTTTCCGGCTTTGGTTCGTCCACCACCACCACCAGAGCATATTGCGGTTCGTCCATTGGGAACACTGCCGCAAAAACGTTGAAATCCTTGGTATGCGAATATACGCCGTTTTCGACCTTTTCGGCCGTGCCGGTCTTGCCGCCGATCCGATAGCCCTTGGCTTCCTTTTCGGTCTGGCTGCCCGAGCCTTCAAGCGCGTTGAGCCGCATGAGATAACGCATATCCCGGCTGGTCTCAGGCTTGATGACACGCACATATTCCGATTGCGCTTCCTCAAGGCTGCGCTTGTAGAGCGTGGGCGCAATATAATTGCCGCCATTGGCGATTGCCGACATGGCCACCGCCATATGCAGCGGCGACACGCTCAGCCCATGCCCGAAGCTCATGGTGGCGGCGCTGATATCCGATGGGTTTTTCGGTACATTGGGCAGCCGCATTTCGGGCAGTTCGAACGGCACGCGCGTATCCAGCCCCATGCGTGTCAGGAAGGCGCGATAGTTCTCCTTGCCCATCGCCTGCATAACGCGAATGGTGCCGATATTGGAGGAATATTTATAGATTTCCGGCACCGACAGCACCCGGTGCTTGCCGTGGAAATCGTCGATCGTATAGCGGCCATAGCGGATGCCGAACCGGGCATCGAACTGATCGTTGAGCGTGACCGCGCCACTGTCGATGGCCCCGGCAATGGTGATGGTCTTGAAGGTCGAGCCCAGCTCGTAAATGCCCGCGGTAATGCGGTTGAAACTGTCCTTGACCAAGGCGCTCGACGGATCGTTGGGATCGAAATCGGGCACCGAGGCCAAAGCGACGATCTCGCCAGTATGGATGTCCATCATCACGCCGGCTGCCGCGATCGCCTTGTAGCGGGTCATCGCATCGACCATTTCCTCGTGCACGATATGCTGCACGCGCATGTCGATGGACAGCTCCACCGGCGTCAGCGCATTGCCGCGCGCCAGCCCGATATCCTGCAGCAGCGCTACATCCTCGGTATCCATGTGCTTTTCGATACCGGCAATGCCCTGATTGTCGATATTGGTCGATCCCAGAATATGGCTCGCCTCGCTCATGCCGGGATAGAAACGCTTGGATTCAGTCAAAAATTCGATGCCGGGAATACCCAGCCGCATGACCCGCTCTTCCATGGCCGGGCTCAATTCGCGCTCCAGCCAGACGAAACCCTTGTCGCCGGTCAGCTTGGAGCGCAGCCAATCTTCGCTCAGCTCGGGCAATACGGTGCGCAGCTTACTGACCGCTTCTTCCACATCGATGATGCGGCGCGGTTCGGCATAGAGCGACGGCACGCGGATATCGACGGCCATTTCCAGCCCGTTTCGATCCAGGATCGGCGGCCGCGTCGCGGTGATTTCGTCGCGCGCCACCCCTTCGATTGTGGTGTCGGGCTGGATCATGCCCAATTGCACCAGCCGCCCGGCCACCGCGCTGAAACCCAGCACGATCGCCAGGATCACCCAGCGCAGCCGCGCCTGCGTCATGTTCCCGCGCACCTTGCGAGTGCCGTCCAGTGCGATGGTGGGGGCGAAGTCTTGCGTAATGACCGCCATTATTCGATGCCTTCAAGCGTCAGGATCGCGTCGATCGGATCGACGCCCGCGTCGAGCGACCGCAGCAGGTCGTCCAGCGCCGCATTATCGGGCGCGGCGGGCCGCATCGGCAGATCGGCGAACGCACCGAACTGCTTCTGCGTCACCGGCCCGATCTGCAGCGCCGCCTGGTGGCGCCTGATGATGGGCTCGATATGGCCGGGCTGGTTCAAGACTGCCTCATCGGCCTTGAGCACCGACAGATCGCCCTCCTGACTGTCGATCAGGGCAATCAAAGCGGTGCGCTCGCTGGCAGTATGCTCGATGGCAAATTTGAGCGCATAGACGCCCGACAGCATGACCACGCTGGTAAAGATCAGGATGATATTGAGGTTGCGGATCAAGCGGCGCCCCTGACCTGGGGCACGCCCAATCCCTCAAGCCGCACCGGCCGCGCGGCAACGTCGGAACGATGGGCCGAACGCAGCGTCGACGAACGCGCCCGCGGATTGCGGCCCAGTTCGGCCTCGCCGGCCTTGACCGCCTTGCGAACCTCGACCCAGCGCCGCGCCTCGGTTTCCACCTGCGGCAGATGCCGCGATTGCGTCGGCCCGCCCTTGTCGGGATCGAAGAAGCGCTTGGCAATCCGGTCTTCCAGCGAGTGGAAGGTGATGACCGCCAGCCGCCCGCCTTGCGGCAGCAGCCGTTCGGCCGCAAACAGCCCCTCGACCAATTGGTCGAACTCGCCATTGACCGCGATGCGCAGCGCCTGGAAGCTGCGCGTCGCCGGATGCGCATCGCCGGGCTTGCGGCCGATGGCCTTTTCGATGATGCGGGCCAGCTCCAGCGTCGTGGCAATCGGCGCCGTCTCGCGCGCCGCCACGATGAACTGCGCAATGCGCCGCGATTTGCGCTCCTCGCCAAAGGCATAGAGCAGGTTGGCCAGTGGCTCGGCATCCAGCGTATTGACCAGATCGGCCGCGCTCTCGCCCTGCCCGCTCATGCGCATGTCGAGCGGCCCGTCGCGCATGAACGAGAACCCGCGATCCGCCTCGTCGAGCTGCATCGAGCTGACGCCGATATCCAGCACCACGCCGTCGATCGGACCATGGGCTGCGGCAAGGCTATCCAGTTCGGAAAACGTGCCGGCTACGAACGTGAAACTATCGGGAAATTCGGCGGCCAGCGCATCGGCGAACGGCTTGACGCTTGGGTCGCGGTCGATCGCCACCACCTTGGCGCCCGCCTGCAGCAGCGCGCGCGAATACCCGCCCGCCCCGAACGTGCCGTCGACGATCCGCGCGCCGGCCAGGGGGGCCAGCGCCGCAAGCACTTCATCGAGCAGCACCGGAACATGGGGTCCGGCAGTCAGGCTGGTATCGGGCACGGAACGCTTGCCCATCTGGCGAACTCCAACTCCGGCCGACAGGACCGGTACGCATAATCTGCGCACTTTGACCAAGACGTTTTAAGATTCTGTTTCCCATTTGGATTTTGGGTGAGGGAACAGCAGGATTTGATCTGAATTTTGGTCTGCAATATCGCAGTCGTCCCCCTCTGCCCTTGTGGGAGAGGGGCAGAAATTCTGCGTCCAGCAGAATTTCAGGGTGAGGGGGGTGTCTCCGCATAATCAAGCCGCTGAGAGATCGCCACCCCTCATCCGCCCTTCGGGCACCTTCCCCCACAAGGGGAGAAGGGAGATCGCGCCGAGCAACCGCCGAAATCAGACAAATCCTCGACAATTAAACTTTGCATATTGCCGGAATTTCTCCTTTGCGCCATGAACATGCAGCAATTTGGGGAACCGCCTGCAATGCCCATTTCTGGTAACGCCTTGGTGCGCTCGACGGCAGCCCTGCTGCTGGTGGGCCTGTTGGCACTGCTGGGCATTGTCGGCACCTCGCTCTGGCTGGTCGAGCGTAGCCAGGGCTATTTCAATGACGTGATCCAGGCCCGCGATACGCGCACCGCCGCCGTCGACCTGCGCGCCGCCTTGCAGGACGCCGAAACCGGCCAGCGCGGCTTCCTGCTCACCCAGGACCCAGCCTATCTGGAGCCATACACTGCCGCCATCGCCACCATTCATCAGCGCATCGAGGTGCTGGACGCGGCCCTGCAGCTCGCCCCCAGGCCAGCGAACCCATGGCACGCATGCGGCGCACCATCGACACCAAGCTGGCCGAGCTGGACCAGACCATTGCCCTGGCCAATGCCGGCCAGGCCGATGACGCGCTGGCGATCGTCAACACCAATACCGGCAAGGCGGCGATGGACGAGGCGCGCGCCTTCCTCGACGGGTTGATCCTCGACGCCGACGACCGCCTGACCACCGGCGTCGCCGATCAGCGCAGCAGCGCCACCGCCTTGCGCTGGGTCACCGTCATCGGCGCCTTCGTCATCGTTTTGGTGGTGGGCGGCTCCGCCTGGACCGTCATGGGCTATACGCGCGAACTGGCCAAGGCGCGCCGCGACCTGGAAGCGGCCAATTCCGGCCTTGAAGAGCGCGTGCGCGAGCGAACGTCCGACCTGGGCAAGGCCAATGAGGAAATCCAGCGCTTCGCCTATATCGTCACCCACGACCTGCGCGCGCCGCTGGTCAATATCATGGGCTTCACCGCCGAGCTGGAAACCAGCGTGGGCACGCTGCAAGCCTATATGAGTGGCCACGACGACGGCGACGATCCCCAATGGAAGAACGCCCGTCTCGCCGCCACCGAGGACCTGCCCGAAGCCATCGGCTTCATCCGCTCCTCCACCCGCAAGATGGATGGACTGATCAACGCCATCCTCAAGATTTCCCGCGAGGGCCGGCGTCAGCTGCGCCCCGAGGCGATCGACCTGCCCGCCTTGATCGAGGCCTCGACCGCGGCCGTGCATCACCAGATCATCGAGGGCGGCGGCGCCGTTACCACCGACCTGCAGATGCCCCGCCTGATCTCCGACAAGCTGTCGCTCGAACAGATCCTGGGCAACCTGCTCGACAATGCCGTCAAATATCAGGACGTCGCGCGTCCCCTGACCATCGCCATTCGCGCCTACCTTGCCGCTGGCAACCGCATCCACATCGATGTGCAGGACAATGGCCGTGGCATCGCCGCCACCGACCATGAGCGCGTGTTCGAGCTGTTCCGCCGCTCCGGCGCCCAGGGCCAGCCCGGCGAGGGGATCGGCCTGGCCCATGTGCGCACCATGGTGCGCAGCCTGGGCGGCGAAATCACCCTGGCGTCCGAATTGGGGCACGGCACCACCTTCACCATCAGCCTGCCGCGCGACCTGCGCGATTTTGTTCGGAGTACACCATGAGCCAGGATACCAAGACCGTCACCATCATCATGATCGAGGACGATGAGGGCCATGCCCGCCTGATCGAAAAGAACATCCGCCGCGCCGGTGTCGCTAACGAGATCATCCCCTTCACCAACGGCACCGAGGCGCTGGCTTTCCTGCTCGGCCCGGATGGCTCGGGCCTGGTCAACAAGGGCCGGCAATTGCTGATCCTGCTCGACCTCAACCTGCCCGACATGACGGGCGTCGATATCCTCGAAAAGGTCAAGGCCAACGAGCATGTCCGCTGCTGCCCGGTCGTGGTGCTGACCACGACCGACGATCAGCGCGAAATCCAGCGCTGCTACGATCTGGGCGCCAATGTCTATATCACCAAGCCGGTGAACTATGATGGCTTCGCCAATGCCATCCGCCAGCTCGGCCTGTTCTTCTCGGTCATCCAGATTCCGGAAGCCCACTAAGCCATGCCCAACCGCACCCCGCGCGTGCTCTATATCGATGACGATCCGGGTCTTGCGCGCCTCGTGCACAAGACCATGGAACGGCGCGGCTATCTCTTCGAGCATGCCACCACGGGCGAAGCGGGGCTCGCCCGCATCGTCGCCGGCGGTATCGACACCGTCGTGCTCGATCACTATCTGCCCACCGGCACCGGCCTCGACGTCCTCGCCGGCATGGCCCACCTGCCCGATCATCCAGCGGTGGTTTATGTCACCGGCTCGGCCGAAACCGCCATCGCCGTCGCCGCCCTGAAATCGGGGGCCACCGACTACGTCGCCAAAAGCCTCGACGACGACTTCATGGAACTGCTGGCTTCCGCCATCGACCACGCCATCGAGCGCGTCCGCCTCAACCGCGCGAAATTGCTGGCCGAACAAGAAATGCGCCACGCCCGTGAACGCGCCGAAATGCTGCTCGGCGAGGTCAACCACCGCGTCGCCAACAGCCTTGCCATGGTCGCGGCCCTGGTGGGCCTGCAAGCCAATGCCGTTCAAAACGCCGAGGCCAAGAACGCCCTGGCCGAAACCCAGGCCCGCATTTCCGCCATCGCGGGCGTCCATCGTCATCTCTACACCTCCGACGACGTGCGCACCGTCGAGATCGGCGACTATCTGCGCAGCCTCGCCGGTGAACTCGATGCCTCCATGAAAGCCGCCGGACACCGCGCCCTGATCGATGTCGAAGCCGTCAGCTTCCCGCTGGCGACCGAAAAAGCCGCTTCGGTGGGTGTCATCGTTACCGAACTGGTAACGAATGCGATGAAATACGCCTATCGCGACACCCAGCAGGGCGCAGTGCGCATCCGCCTGCTCCGCAGCGGCAATGGTATCGAACTGCGCGTCGAAGACGACGGCATCGGCTGGGACGGCACCGGCACGCCCCAAGGCACGGGCCTTGGCAGCCGCATCGTCAAGGCCATGGCCCACGGCCTGGGCGCAACCGTCACCTACCGCACCGGCTCCGGCACCTGCGTGTTATTGCAGTTTGAGGGATAAGACACCCTGCCTGAGAATGTGTTGCAGAACGGCAGATACCTTAGCCTAAGGACGTTGCTCAAGGAGCAAAAACCATGACCCACCTTCTCGATCGCCCAGCCTGGAACGCCCTCGCGACCACCCATGCCGCATTCGCCGAGGGCAATTCCCAAGCCCGCCGCTATTCGCCCTCGATCGTCCCCTTCGCCGCTTCGGCAGACATGGCCGGCAGCTTGTCAGCGCTGGCGGAACTGGCGAAACCCGGCGAGGTCATGGCCCTGGCCGAAGCCGGGGAACTCGTCATTCCACCGGCGCTGGAGGTGATTTCACAGGGCAAACTTGTGCAGATGGTCGCTGCTCACCCTTATGAGCCTTTCAAGGATGCCCGCATTGCGCCGCTGACCGAGGCCGATTCAGCCGAAATGCTCGCCCTCGCGAGCTTGACCAAACCCGGCCCATTCACCTTGCGCGCCCAGGCCCTGGGCACCTTTTGGGGGATTAAAACCAAGGGACGCCTAGTGGCAATGGCAGGCCAGCGCATGCGGCTACCGGGCTTCGCAGAACTCAGCGGGTTATGCACCCACCCCGATTCTCAGGGAAAAGGTCTCGGCACCCTGCTGTTCCGCTTCGTTGCGGGAGAGATTTCCGCGCGGGGCGAAACCGTATTTTTGCATGCTTTTTCGACTAATACGCATGCCATTTCGCTTTACGAACATTTGGGCTTTTATGTGCGGACCGAGGTGAACCTCGCCGGGGTCAAACGGCCGCAAGCCTAGCCGTCACGACGATCTCCTCCCGAAAATCAACGCCAGTTGACCTGTAAGCCGGGTTCTGTAGGGCACGCATCTTGCGATACGCACGTGGTGGCCATTCATCTTGAACGCCTGTTACCAGGCGTTTCATGCAACCAACCCGGATGATCTGGCCTCAAAACCGGCTGGGGCTTGCGCCCCGCGTCATCCCTATTTGGTCTTGCTCCCGGTGGGGTTTACCGTGCCGTCCCTGTTGCCAGGTCCGCGGTGCGCTCTTACCGCACCCTTTCACCCTTACCCCGGCACGCCGGGGCGGTTTACTTTCTGTGGCACTTTCCCTGAGGTCGCCCTCGCCGGGCGTTATCCGGCACCGTGTTTCGATGGAGCCCGGACTTTCCTCCACCGCGCAGTTACCCACGCGGCAGCGGCCACCCGGTCAACTGGCTCGGGTGGTGTATGCAGCGCCTGTCTCTGCGTCAAGCGCTCAGTAGCGGCTGCATCCTTGGCTTGGTGATCGCCTGATAGGCCAGGTTGATCGCCGCCATCTTGGCGGTCGCCACGTCGATCAGTTCCTCGGGCACGCCCTTGGCGATCAGCCGGTCCGGGTGGTGCTCAGCCACCAGCAGGCGATAGACCCGCCGCACTTCGGCCGGCGGCGCATTGGGGGCCAGCCCCAGCACCAGATAGGGATCGACGCCCTCTTCCAGCATCACATGCTGGCTGGCCATCTGCTCGAACCGCGCCGGATCGAAGCCGAAAATGTCGCTGACCGATTGCAGGTAGTCCAGCTCCGCCTCATGCACCATGCCATCGGCGGTGGCGATGAAGAACAGGCTGTCGAGCACATGTTCCAGCGTTTCGGGGCTGTCGTGGAAGAACCGGCCGATCTTGCGGGCGTAATGCTCGTAGCCGGCGACATCCTGCTTGGCCAAGTTGAACAGCCGTTCAACCTGCGGCTCCTGCCCGGCGGTGATTTCGACCGTGGCATTGAATGCGCGCACTTCAGACGCCGTCACCGCGCCATCGGCCACCGCCATCTTGGCGGCGAGCGCAATCAGCGCCAGGGTGAACGCGGCTTCGCGCCCGCCCGGCAGCCAGGTATCGGGATCCAGGATGTTGACCATCGAGCCGACCACGCCGGTGCGTTTGCTGAACGAACCGATGAATTCGGTCAGCCTATGCCAGCCATCGTGGTTCTCTTCGGGCTTGCGCACGCAGCACAGCATTTCCTGCAGCCTTTCCAAAGCAAAGCGGCGCGCGTCTGGCGACGCAGCACCGCCTATGTTCGTCCAGCATATAGGCTGACCCCGCTCCGGTCCACCTGCCGCGGCGCATGGCCGCTCTACCGCTTTTAATTGACGAACGGGAAAAAACCGTCGTCCTCGACCGGCCCCAGGTAAATACCGTCGCGCGGACGGTGCCTGGGCCGGTCGTCCACGAAATAGGCGTCGTCCTCGTTCACCGTGGCCGACGATTGCCGGCCCTGCCGCTGGGCGAGGAATTCCGATAACGGGCCCGATTCCCAATCCTGCAAATCGTCCACCACCATCGGTTGTGGCGCATTGTCCGCCAGCATTTCGGGGGGCAATACGATAGGGTCGTCCACGCCATTGGTGGCCAGCGGCTGCGTTACGGGCGTGGGGCGCATCGACAGCGGCATTGGCACGGGGGCAATACGGGCCGGGGTCAGCGCCGCCATTTCCACCGGATTGGACGTCGATGGCGAAGCAGGCATCGCCGGCTTGCCGGGCACGGCAGCGGTTTGCGCCGGCGCGACTGCTGGCTCGGTCACGGCCGGAGCCGGGGTCGTCACGGCCTGCGCGGGCGCAGCATCGCCCCCGGTGATATAGCTGGGCAGGGCCTTGCCCGAGGAGAGGAAACTATCGACCGGATTGGACCCGGCAGCCGGCTTCGCCGCCACCGGAACCGCCGGCTTCGCTGGCGTTACCGCCGCAGTCTCGATCACCGGCTTATTGGGGCGCTGGCTCAGGGGCGCTGGAAGCGGCGCGGCATCAGCGACCGTAGCCACAGCGACCTGCGGCCGCTCGCCCATCAACTGGCCGGAAACGGCATCGGCCACCGGCACGGCGACCACGACAATCAGCCCGGCCCAAGCCAAGCCATTGGTAATGCGGCGGTTGATCTGCATGTTTCCAGTCCCGAATTGCTTCGCCATACGGGGCGACAAAGCCGGTTTCCATGGCCATTTTGTGAAAATGGCGCCGGCTTCCACGACACGCCCTGCGGCCTGAATGGGACCTGAACGACGCTTTTTCAAGCTCGGTGGCCGCCGGGCGCGGGTGTCATGGCACCAGATTATGGTAAAGGCAAGGTTAGGATCTGTCCAATTCGATGCAATGTGAACGCGCTATTCCGGCCTTCTGCCCAACAACCGCGCCAGCGCCAACGCCAGGTTCGAGCGGTTGAGCGTATAGATATGGAACTCGGTGACGCCCTCATCGAGCAGCTCGATCACCTGTTCGGCGGCTACCGCCGAAGCTACCAAGGCATGGGTTTCCGGATCATCCTCCAGCCCCTCGAACCGCTCGGCCATCCAGGCGGGAATGGTCGCGCCGGTGCGGGCGGCAAAGCCCGAAATCTGCTTGAAACTGTGGATCGGCTGGATACCCGGCACGATCGGCGCCGTTACACCCGCTGCGCGCGCCCGCTCCACGTAACGCAGGTAGTCGGCGTTCCGGAAGAACATCTGGGTGATCGCCCGCGTCGCGCCCGCATCGATCTTTCGCTTGAGATTGGCGATATCGCTATCCCAATCCGGGCTTTGCGGATGCCGCTCGGGATAGGCCGCGACCGAGATATCGAAATCCCCGATCTTGCGGATGCCTTCGACCAGTTCGGCCGCATTGCGATAGCCTTCGGGATGAGCGGTGAACGGCTGGCCCACGCCCTCCGGCGGATCGCCGCGCAGCGCCACGATGCGGTTGATCCCCGCCGCCTGATAGCCGCGCACCACCGCATCGACCTCGTCGCGCGAGGCCCCGACACAGGTCAGATGCGCCGCCGCATCGACGCCGGTATCCGCCTTGATCGAGGACACCATGCGCAAGGTGCGCTCGCGCGTGCCGCCACCAGCGCCATAGGTCACCGAGACGAAGCGCGGCTTCAGCGGGGCCAGCTTGTGGATCGAGTCCCAGAATTTTTCCTCCATGACATCGGTCTTGGGCGGGAAAAATTCGAAGCTGAGCTGCAGTTCTGGGCGTTTTTCCGCGGTCAACCTGCTGGTACGGGCGTTATCGTCGATCATGGTCTCGTCTTTCAACTCTTGTCGCTGAGCCGCCAAAGGCAGACCGTCAGCCCGTTTTCGCCGCTGGCACTGGGAAATTCCCGCACCAGATCGACACTCAATCCCGCCGCCGCCGCCCAGATCGCCATCTGGCTCTGCGACAGCCCCAGCCGCCGATGCGCATGTTCGATGCGCAGAAATTCCAGTTTATGGGGCGCAAAATCCACGATGACGACCTGCCCGCGGGGCTTGAGCAGCCGCCGCGCCTGCGCCAGCATCCGCCCCGGATCGTCGAAATAATGCAGGACCTGGTGGATCACCACCACGTCGGCCGGCCCCACGCCCGCATCGAGGTCCGCGATATCGCCCAGCCGCACCTGCGCCTGAGCGAGGCCCGCATTGGCCAGCCGCGCCCGCGCCACCGCCAGCATTTCCCGGCTGGCATCGATGCCCACGCCGCGCTTGTACGACCCCGCCAGCACCTCCAGCATCCGCCCGGTGCCGGTGCCCAGATCGACCAATAGATCGACGATGCGATCTTCCAGCGCCGCCACCACTGCCGCCTCGACCGCGGATTCCGGCACATGCAGCGTCTTGAGCAAGTCCCAGCTTCCGGCCACCTTGGCGAAATATTGCGCCGCCTGCTCCTGCTGGGCCGCGCGCACCGCATGCTGGCGCTCGCAATCGCGCTTGCGCTCGGGGTCGCTGTCATCGACCCTGGCGATCAGCCACTGCGCCAAAGCCGCGCCGTCACCATCCGGCGCCAGCCCGTAATAGGCCCAGGCGCCCTCGGCATTGCGCTGCACCAGCCCTGCATCCGCCAAGAGCTTGAGATGCCGCGACACGCGCGGCTGGCTCTGCTTGAGGATTTCCGTGAGGTCCTTGACCGAATGGTCGCCATCGGCGAGCAATGCCAACAGGCGCAACCGGGTCCCCTCACCCGCCGCCTTCAGCAACCCCACCAATGTTCCAAGTTCGGCCATCGCCCCTCTCGAGATATAAAGATGTCTTTATATCCGATTTGACGGGTGGGTCCAGAGGGGATTTTTGTGAGAGTGTTCGCAAAGGCCCCTCATCCGCCCTTCGGGCCCCTTCTCCCACGAGGGGAGAAGGGGCATCGTGGCTAAACAAACTCAGTGCCCTCCCCTCTCCCCTTGTGGGACTTGGAGGCGGTGGCGTAGCCACAAGACGCTCCAGTGGAGCGGCTTGAGCCGAACAAGGACTGACTATTCTGCGTTCAGCAGAATAGTCAGGGTAAGGGGTTGCCGCAAACTCCTACGCCTCCACCCCCATCTCCACACACAACCGCCCCAGCGCGCTATCCGCCACCGGCACCGGCATTTCCGCCCGCCCGCGATTGGTGATCTGGCTGCGCCAGATATGCACGGCCAGCGTCTCGGGCGTCACGAAGGCATCCAGCCGGCTCCCCGCCTGCATCAGCTGTGGAATTTGCTCGTAGCGCACGGGGTAAAACACTTCGCGCGCCTGCACCTGGCCGATCAGCCCCAATGACTGGGTATAATGGGTCAGCGCGAACGGGCCGGTCGCGCCATATTGCATATATTCGGGCGGCACCTTCTGCCCCAGTAACCGCCGCGCCCCCACTTCCAGCCGCCGCCCCATGGGCAGATGCGGCTCCAGCAGCGGGCGCTTCTGTTGGGTGAAGACGCCGAGCAATTTATCGAGCAATTCGGACTGCGACGGCAGCAGCAACACCGCGCCATTGACCGAGCCTTCGCGCTCCCAGCCCATCAGATAGGCCGGCGGCTGCGCGATCGGGCGCATGCAATAGACATCCAAATCCGCCCAGATGCCACGCTCCGCCTTGAGCAGGCTCATGCGAAAATAGTCCGAGAACACTCCCGGCGTGCCACGGCCCTTGTAGAACACCAGCTTGTCGCGCGGCAAAATCTCCGCCGCATCACGCCAGACCGCGCCCTCGGGCAGGCCCACTATCGGCTCATAGCCATAGACCTCGACCCGGTGCCCCTGCCGCACGAACGAGGCCGCACAAAGCCGTTCGAGCCAACTCAGCGGCCCGTGCCAGAACGTTACGATAGTGGGAAGTGTCATTGGTGGCGCCCGAACTCGATCAGGCCGCCGTCATACAATGCCCCCTCCCCGGAGGGGAGAGGAAAACGATGGCATCATCGATATGGGCTTGGGGCGTCGCCCTTAGGCTACCGCCGCCGCCCGCTCCTCGGCGCCGCGTTTGCGGAACGCATGGGCGCGCCACAATTCGAAAATCCCGCTGGCCTCGTCGCGGCTGATCGCCTCGAACCGCACCAGCACATTGCGCTTGTCCGCCTCGCTGGGCAGGTCGCGCCAGGGCAGTATGCCAACGATGGCCTCGAACAGCTCCGGCGGCAGGTTCACCGCGCGCAGCGCCACGGTGATCGCTACGTAGTCCTGCCCCGCCAGCCATTTGACGAACACTTCGGGCTCCACACCCAGCAGCACCGTCAGCGCTGCCGCGGCATGGTGGCCGTAGCCGAAGCGGGCGAACCGCGCCAGCGCCCGCTCGTCGAGCTGCTTGCGGTCGCTAAGCGCCTTGACCTGATTATAGGCCAGGCGCCATTCGGTGGCCGAAAACCCTGCGCGGTTGCGCATCCGATTATAGACGACGGCATTGATCTTGCCGGCCGCCACCGGATCGACATGGCTGTCCATACTGCTCAGCGTTTCCAGCACCTTGCCGGCCGCCTCGTCGATCTGGCCACGCAGCGACGACCAATCGATTTCGGTGCGCGCACGCAGGTCATTGGCGATATCCGCGTCTGCCCGCGCCCGCTCCACCAGCCTGTGCAGCGTGGCGGTATCGAATTCGGCAGTGGTGTTGCGCACCAGCCGGACCACCGAGGGCGTGCCGCCATGCTCGACGATCGCCTCGCCAACCCGTTCGGGCACGTTGATACGGCTGGCAATCGCCACGCGATGATCTTCGCTCTGGCGGGCAATGATGTCGATCAGGTCGTCATCGCTGAGCACGTTGGAAAATTCCAGCAGCGGCTTGGCCACCTCGATATCGTCATTGGCCAGCTTGACCACGACCGTGCCCGGGGCTCGCTCCAGCGGCGCCAGCAGCTTGGCGACATGCACCCGCGCTTCTACCTCGACCAGTTCGGCCAGCTGGCACAGCACTTCGTCATATTGGGCAACCTGCTCGTCGTCGCACCGGTCCGAGACGAAGCTGAACAACTGCGCCATATTGCGGAACAATTGGTCGCGCTCGGAATGGTTTTCCTCGCCATTCAGAACCCTGAAACTCGAAAACGCCCGCTGGCCCTGGTCAAGCTCGCTCATCGTCTGTCTCCCGGCTCCTGCCGCAAATCTGGAGCATCAGGATGGGCCAGCAGGTTCTTGCGCCCGCTGAAGTTGACAGTGCGAATTTGATTCAAATTGTAGGGATTTAGAAGCTAGACCGCCGCCACCTTCGCGCGCCGCCGCAAACTATCCACCGTGAACACCACCAACGACAGGCAGATCAGCCCAAAGCTCAGCAGCCGCATCGGGTTCAGTTCCTCGTGGAACAGGAACACCGCGATCACGAATTGAATCGAGGGCGACAGATATTGGAACATGCCGATCGTGGACAGCCGCAGCCGCTGCACCGCAAAGGCGAACAGCATCAGCGGCACGGCGGTGGACGGCCCCGTCAGCACCAGCAGCAGCACGATGGTAGGGTCGCTCTGCGCCCCGATCCCCACCGTGGCAAAACTATAGACGATATAGACCAGGGCGACCGGCGCCATCATCAGCGTTTCGGCGAACAGCCCCGTCATCGGCGCCACCATCGCGGTCTTGCGAAAATAACCGTAGAACCCGAATGTCAACGCCAGCCCCAGCGCAATATAGGGTACACCGCCCAGCCCCACCGCCTGGATGCCGATCGCCACTACGGCAATGGCGATCGACACCGTCTGCCAGCCATTCTGCCGCTCGCCCAGCAGCACCATGCCCATGACGATATTGACCAGCGGATTGATGAAATAGCCGAAGCTGGCCTGCAGCAACTGCCCGCTCTCGACCGCCCACACATAAAGCAGCCAGTTCACCGCCAGCAGCACCGCCGAAACCAGTATGACGCGCACCTTGCGCGCATCGCGCAGCAGCGTACGCACCTCGCCGAACTTGCCGGTAAAGCCCAGCACGACCACAAGAAGGATCAGCGAAAACACCGTCCGCTCGGCCACCACCATGACCGCGCCGACCGCCGAGAGCGGGTGTAGCAGCAGCGGCAGCAAGCCCCATGCCAGATAGGTGACCAGCGCCGCGATGACGCCATCGGCGGCGTCCTTGGCAGAGATGGAAGGCGAGCCCGCCGGGGACGCCGATGCTGGCAAAGACATAAAAAAACTCCATGCCGGGAGCCGGCGCATGAGGGCTCTTGATAACAGCGGCAGCCGCGCCCCGCCAATCATGCTTTGTGATCCCGGCCTGCCTCGTCTTGATGGTTGGGGCCAACCTTTTAGCCGCCGGCACGTTGGTACACTTCAGACCAACAGGAGCAATTGCCATGAAGAAGACCGTCACTTGGGTATTGATCGCCGATGGCGCCCAAGCCCGCGTGCTGCAACATACCGGCCCTGGCAAAGGCCTCAGCCCGGTCGATGGCCTGGATTTTGCGATCGATCCGATCCAGGCGCGCGACATCATGGCCGACCGCCCCGGCCGCAGCCACGCCTCCAATGGCGCAGCCCGCAGCGGCATGGAACCCAAGACCGATCCGGTGGAATACCGCGAGACCCAATTCGTCAAATCGCTGGCCGGCATGCTCGACCGCCAGCAGCAGAACGGCGCCTATGACCGCCTCGTCATCGCCGCCGCCCCCATCGCGCTGGGCGAGATCCGCAAGGCGATGAGCGCTGGCGTCAGGAAAAGCGTGGTCGCCGAACTGGACAAGGATTTGACCAATCTGCCGACATCGCAGTTGAGCAGGCATCTGGATGGGATTTTGAGTGTGTAAATTCGAGTGGCTTCAAAGGACTGCGACGTCTTGGCGATTCAATTTGTCAGGGTATTGAAGCAAAATGCGAGGCCTAAGAGGTAGACACCCTCACCCCGATGGGGAGAGGAATCTTGAGAATGCAGCGCTACTTACCAGCGCTTCTTTCTATTCTTCTCCCCATCCGGGAGAAGGTGGCGCGCAGCGCCGGATGAGGGTGCCTGCCCTACACGAAGCCCAGCGCAATGCTCCGGTCGTCCCGGCGCTTATTCGTCCTCATCCTCATCATCCCCCTCGCCCATGATCGCATCCAGAAACTCCACCAGCAGCGGATTGACCAGATCTGGGCGCTCGATGCTGGGAATATGGGCCACATTTTCCAGCATGACCGCGAAGGCATTGGGCATGTCTTCGGACAGGTGATCGTGCCGCTCGATCAGGTAGTTGAAATCCTGATCGCCCACCATCAGCAGCGTTGGGGTATTGACCCCGTCCATCCGCCGATAGGCATCCGGGCGCGGCTCTTCGCGGCTCAGGGCCGGCTTGCCCAGCACGGTCCCGTTCATATCGAGGAACAGCGCCCGTGCGTCGCCGCCGACCCGCCCATTGGCGGCGCGGGGCCCATCCAGCCATTCGTGGGCCTGCACCTTATTGAGCATATCGAGATCGCCGCGCTCATAGGCATCTTCTTCGGCCATTTCGAGCTGCCGCTCGACATCGTTGACCTCCGATGGCGCGCCGGTGATCGAGGTGCCGATCAGCACCAGGCCCAGCACCCGGCCGGGATAGCGCAACGCAAAATCCACCGCCAGGCCGCCGCCCATCGAACAGCCGACCAGCACCGCCGCGTGAATATCGCGCGCTGCCAGCACCGCCGCCAGATCGTCGACATGGTTGAACGTCACGTCCTCGGCATGGGTTTCGCCATAGCCGCGCCGGTCATAGGCGATCGCCTCCCAGCCCTCTTCGGCCACCGCTTCCATCTGGCCCAGCCACATCCGCTTGTCGCAGACCCCGGCATGCAGGAATACCACCGGCAGGCCCTCGCCCACCGCGATACAAGCCAGCGTTGCGCCGCGAACGGCGACTGAAAACGACACTCCTACCACGCGCACATTTCCGCTTCCGTTTCGTCGCTCACCCGCCTCGAACACTGTCTCCACGGCCGCGCCATCCCGATCGATTGCATGCCAAGCGGGTGGTTGCGCTGTGAGTGGATGGCTGGGCTTCAGGCCCGGCCGAACTCATCCTCGATGCGGATGATGTCGTCTTCGCCCAGGTATGACCCGGTCTGCACCTCGATCAGTTCCAGCTGGATCTTGCCGGGATTGGCCAGGCGATGGGTGCAGCCCAGCGGCAGGTAGATCGACTGGTTTTCGGCCAGCATCGTCACCTTGCCATCGAGAGTGACCTCGGCCGTGCCGCGCACGACCACCCAGTGTTCCGAGCGATGATGGTGCTTCTGCAGGCTCAGCTTCTTGCCCGGCTTGACGAACAGCCGCTTGACCTGGAAGCGCTCGCCGATGACGACCGAGGAATAGCCGCCCCAGGGACGATAGGCGGTCTTGTGGATTTCGGTGAGCGCAGCCGTGCCGGTATTGGCGCGCAGCACCTTGACCATGGCACCGACCTTCTGTGCCTCGCTCAGCTTGCCGATATAGATGGCATCGTCGCTGGCGATGACGGCGATATCGTCCAGCCCGTCGATGGCGATATGGGCATGCTCGGTCATTACCAGGGAACGGCTGACATTGTTGAGCGTAACCGCACCGCTGGTGACGTTTTCTCCACTATCCTTGTCGCCCACCTTCCACACCGCGTCCCAGCTGCCCAGATCGGACCATTGAAAACTGACCGGGACGACGACGGCATCGGAGGTTTTCTCGAAGATTGCATAATCGACCGAGATATTGGGCGCTTCGGCGAAGGCTCCTTCATCCAGCCGCACAAAATCCAGATCGACCTTGGCATTGGCCACGGCAGCCTTGGCCGCAGTGTAGGTCTGGGGCGAGAAGGCTTCGCATTCAGCCAGGAACTTTTGGGCGCCGAGCATGAACATGCCCGAGTTCCACAGGAAGCCGTCGCTGCGCAGCATGTCCTCGGCAACGTCGCGGCTGGGCTTTTCCACGAACCGATCGACCGCGTTGACGCCCTCGCCCAGGCTTTGGCCGGCCTTGATATAGCCGTAGCCGGTTTCCGGCGCCGTCGGCACGATGCCGAAGGTTACCAGCTTGCCGGCACGGGCCGCCTCGGCGGCATATTGAGCCGACAGGAGATAACCCTCGTCGACCACGACATCATGGTCGGACGGCAGCACATGCAGGACGGCATCGGCGCCGAAATGGGTCATTGCGTAAGCCGCGGCCACGGCAATGGCCACCGCCGTGTTGCGGGCCACCGGCTCCAGCAGGACGCCGCCCAGGTCGCAGCCGATTTCCAGCGCCTGCTCGGCGACGAGAAAACGGTATTCGGCATTGGTGACGATGATGGGCTTGGCATAGAGCGCCGGATCGCTGACGCGCTGCAATGTCGCCTGGAACAGGCTGGTCGGGCCAGTCAGGGGCAGGAACTGCTTGGGCCGGGCGGCGCGCGACATCGGCCATAGCCGCGTGCCCTGGCCACCGGCGAGAACTACGGGCACAATCAATTTCGTCATGGAGGCTCCGGGAAAGGCTAGGTGGTCAACAACAGCAGACGCTCGCTACTTCTATAATACGTCATTAGAGCGGATTTGTTTTTCTTTCGAGCCAAATTGCGCAACTAGTTGAAATCATCCCTACCGGGGACTTGGCCCCGGCAGCAAACTCATAGACCGAGTATCGATTTGTGGTGATTTCTGATTCAAGGCTTGGGACGGCGACATCATCATGATCGACGCCTCCTGTGTCCGCGTTCACCAGCATGGGGCTGCGATATGATCGCCACCCGCTCAGCTTTTTGGCAGCCATAAAACTCGTATCAGTCCATAATCTGGGCCAGAAATCATGTGTCTGCTGCCTAGGTTAACATCGCTATATGCCTGATATGCAAAGAAATCCCGACGCGCCACGGCCAAGTGGAGACAGACAAGGTAAATGAACACTGAATCGTATATTGACGATGCAACAGGTCCGGAATAGA
The DNA here is from genome assembly GCA_963717095.1 of uncultured Alphaproteobacteria bacterium. Classification (GTDB taxonomy): domain Bacteria; phylum Pseudomonadota; class Alphaproteobacteria; order Rhizobiales; family Devosiaceae; genus Devosia. The sequence goes on along the minus strand of CAVQVF010000001.1, from coordinate 735,420 downwards.
TGTACCCCGCGGTGCAAACGTGAGGTATACAATGCGCAGGTTCGTCTCTCTGCTCGCTCTGGCCACAACACTGGGTCTAGGGGCGGTCACAGCCAGTATCGGGGCACCCGTCTCGGGCTTTGAAACACAGTACGACCAGGCGGTAACAAGTTGTACCCTTCCCGCGGGCACGGTTGCGTTGTGCGACGCTGCGATCAACGGTTATTCCGGCGCACTTGTACCGAATGTTGATCAGGTGGCGGCCAACCAGTCGTTTACCAGCTTGCGTTCGCAAGTTTTCGTAGCGAACGAGAGCGACAAGTTGTTTCAAGCTGACATCGACATTCTTTTTGAGACGTTGTTGCCGGACTCTGGGGCAATCAATGCCGCTCCGAACAACGCACCTGAAGGTCTCAATGCTACTCCCGGCGATAGCGATGGGCCGAGCGGCGTATCGAGCAGCCCCAACTAATAGAGTCGACTATGCCGGATATTGAGTAGGCTTTTCCGCGTTTCTAGCTCGGGCAAAGCCTACTTTGGTTCACGGCAAATCAAAACGCGCTGGTCTTGTTGGCAGCGCGTTTTATATTGTTTTATCAATGACGAATGGCGCATTTGAGCGGCCTGGCTGTTCGAATGCCGAAATTGAACCTTCCGCGTTGGCTTTGAATAGCTGATGTAGTTCAGGTGTGGTTGGTCGGGGTTTGGGGACTGGTTAGTCCTGAACATACAATGTTTGGGCCGTGGGCGGTTAAATATGGGCCAGAGTGGTGATATGAATAACTATCTGCGCTCTGAAGATATTTCAGCCTACTCTGCGGCTTCGGACACGACACTATATAAAATTGGGCCCGATGATTTTGGGCCAGCTACGCCTTCACCTGGCTGGACGATCGTTAGTTCCCAAAGCGGGCTACCGTTCACGCTAATCGGTGGCGATCCTGCATCTCCTGTTTACGATCGGTCCCGTTACTTCAATCTCGCTCTCAAGCGTATATTGGATGTAACGGTGACAGCATTGGCCTGCTTGCTGCTGCTGCCACTTTTCATAATTGTGGCTGTCATCATCAAGATCTCCAGCAAGGGACCAATCCTCTTCCGCCAGGAACGCGAGGGGCTGGATGGAGCGATTTTCAGGGCTTACAAATTTCGCTCCATGAGAGTTGAAGACAGTGACCCGACGGGAATAAGGCAAGTCTCGAAGAACGACCCTCGGATTACGAAGATCGGGGCGATGATTCGTAAAACGAGCATTGATGAGCTGCCACAGCTCATCAATGTGCTTCGTGGCGAGATGTCACTGGTCGGGCCGCGCCCGCACGTTCCTTTTATGCTTGCTGGTGTGGTGCCGTATGAAGATCTTGTGCCATACTATCGAGATCGCCTGAAAATGTTGCCAGGGCTTAGTGGTTGGGCGCAGGCCAACGGTTTCCGCGGCTCCACCGCCGACGCCGAGTTGGCAAAGTGTCGCATAGATCATGACATCGCCTACATTCAAAATTTTTCGATCTGGCTCGATATCAAAATAATTGCAAAGACCGCTCTGAATGAATTCATTACAGGTTCTGGACATTGATCCATTTGATCCTTGCAATGTATGTTTCTCGCCTTTTCTAAACTGCAGGCCCAAATTCTCCGAATAAGCCAATACGCCAGTCACAGGCATTAAAAACGATATATGGAAGCGTCAGGCAGATGCTTTCCGAGCATCAAATCTGGTACCTTCGCTGCCGACGAGCCGGTATTGAGCGGCTGGCATTCCTGTTTCAGTTCAAGGCTCAGCCTCATGCCGTATAGGCGGGCATCTTGGTGCTGGCATGGGTGGCGGATTGGCGCGCCATCGAGCAATATTGCCCATGAACAAGATCGGCACGTTGAGGCCCCGGCAAGCCATCAAACGTGCCGATGGACCGAATCCACCGCGCCAAACCGATGCAGCTCATCGCCGCAGGTCCACGTGGCGCGGCGGCTCCGGTTATTTTGACGCGGATGGCGCGGACGGGCAATACGCTGCCGCTAAGCTCTTTCTCGGCGGCAACCACAGGGACACGACCAAGCCGAAAGAATTGCCTCTGGTGATGGCAGTGGACCGGCCGGAAGACTGGGCAGTATCGACAAGGAAGGTCATCTGCACCGGCCACGCCACGAAGAAACCATTGAAATTGGCGGTATCCGAGTTCTGACGCTACGCCCCTACCCTACGACCAATGACGCCTATAACAGCTGGCATCACTGGCGTTCCGGCAGATCAGTTTATGCCGATACATTCTCTCGATTGTCGCTACAGGACACGGAACTATAGACTATGCCTCAGCCCCGCCTTATCGCCCTCTGTGGCCACCCAGGCGCTGGCAAGAGCCGGTCAAGGTTAGCTATTAGTATAATAGTTGCCGTATTTGCGTTCGTAGGAGGACTGCGACTCATCCTGCTGGTTCAGCACGGCAATGATCTCGGTCTCCGGCAACTTGGCTGCCGCCAAACTCTGAACGCTTTTTTTGGCGTCGCGCTGCGATGTGCTGGCCCAGCGCGCGACAAACATGATCGCGTCGGCGAAGGGCGCGATGTAGAGGCCGTCGACCACCGGTCCAATGGGCGGCGTGTCAAGAACCACAATGTCGAAGCTCTTGCGCGCAGCGCTAATTAGATTGCCGAACGATACGCCGGTGAGCAGTTGATCGGTGGCCAGATCGCTGCGGCGCGCGCCTACGATGATCGTGACCGAAGTAATTTCGTCCTTTGACATGGTCGTCGACAAGGTGAGCGCGGTCTCGTTTTCATTGCTGAGAAACTCAAGCAAACCATTGGAGGGCTCGACCCCGATATGGCGGTGAAGACTGGGCTTGCGCAAGTCGCAGTCGATCAGCAGCGTGCGATGGCCTGACAATGCGTATGAGCGGGCTAGGGCGAGAGCAAGTGTGGTCTTACCTTCATTGGGGGCAGTCGAGGTGACCATGATCACCTTGCTGGCCACCGCTCCTTCTTTGGCATTCCGCCTAAAGCTTTGCTCGATCGTTGCGCGTGCGCGCCGTATCGATTCAGCAAATACCGACAGAGGTGAACTGACCATCATGTTGGCCAGGCTCTCTTTCCCCGAGCGAGCTTTTTCGCGTGGAATACTCGTCGCGACAGTCGTGCGCAGCACGGATTGGACCTGATCCTCAGTCGTAAAGCCGCCAATCAGGTTCTCATAGAGAAACGCCAACGCAACTCCGAGGCCAAGCGCCGCCAAAGCGGCCATGGCCAGGACCAGCGCCTTATTGGGGAAAGAGGGCGACAGCGGCGTCAGTGCAGGCGAGACGATACGGCTGTCGGCGAGTTGCAGATCGGCCTGAGCCTCCAAGTCCTGGGCGCGCGCCAGCAACGTCTGGTATTGGCCGCGGGCGAGTTCGGAGCTCTGCTGCAATTCGTACAGCCGGGTCAGCACGTCGGGCGATAGTGAACTAGCCAGTACCTGGGTTCGCATCGTCTGCCGCAGATTGTCTTCCTGCGTCTGCGTTGCCTGCACCGCCGAGCGTATGGTGGTCATCTGGGTCTGCGCATCCTTGCGTAACTGATCTTCCAGCGTGTCAAGTTCATTGCGCAAATTGATGGCCGCTGGCGAGTTAGTGGTCGCGCTCTGCAGGCTATTGGTCAGGGCGTCCCGCTGGCGTTTGAGTTCGTCGGCAGCCTCGCCCTGAAGATTGGCAACAAGCGTGTCAAGGTCGCTATCGTTCAATGCTTGCTGCAGCCGGTCGGCGGTGGTGTTTGACGCCGATCGCGCTTCTTCCAGCTGCTTGATCTGGTTTTGCATATCGGCGAAATCAGTGCGCCCGGTGTCTGCGGTGATGCGGGCGATATTGTCCGCAATGAAGTTGTCGAACGAGGTTTCCGAACTGGAGACCGCCGAGCGCGCTTGATTGATGCGCGCCAGCAGGATGTCACGGGAGGCCAGCATGCTGTTGACCTTGGAGGCCAGCTGATCTGAAATATAGGCCTGTGTGACGGCGTTTGCGAGGAGAGCGGACTTCGCCCGGTCCTCGGAGCGAACCTGTACGGAGATGAGATAGGTCAGTGCGCGGCGCTGCACGGTTACGGCATTCCGAAGCCGCCCCAGGGACTGGTTAAGGGCGTCTTCGCCGCTGGGGAGCTGGGGCGCGCCCAACCGCAGGAAGCTCATAAGCCGGGCCCAGGTGCCGAGCGACACGCCGAATTGTTCGTCGGCTGTCAGGTTCTGGCTTTCGATTACCTTCAACAACACATTGTCCGAGCGTACCAGCTCGACTTCGCTGTCGATCCGCGCGCTATCGGCGCTGGCGCTGGCTCCCTGTGCCTCAGGATCCAGCAAGTTCTTGTTGCTCGGGTCGACCAGCACGAGCGCTGAGGCGGTATAGACCGGCGTCAGCGAGAAGACAGCGATGCCCGCCAACGCCACCACGGCAATGATCGTGATAACGATCAGTCGAAACTGGCGCCGCAGCAGGCCGAAAATACTGCGAAGATCGAATTCAGTCTCATTCATGGGAACTCCCCTCGATCCGACCGGCACATCGAGCTTGGTCTATGTGCTGGCTTCTAGTCGAGATTCACAATGAAGAATAGTAACTTCACTCGGCAATGTTACCGCTCAAAGCTAACGAGGAATGGCGGCTGGTGCCGTATCGATAAGCCTTGGTTCCCCTCCTTGGCTCAGCCTGACCGCCGTGAGAATGCCGGTGGCAAAAGCGCCGGTGTCGATGCAGATGCGCCCAGGCACGACCACCGCCGTTTCCGCCGGTGTGTGCCCATGCACTACCAACAGGTCCGGCTGTGGAATTGCGTCAAAAAACTCTTTTCGAATCCAGAGCAAATCGTCCTCGCTCTGGTTGATCAGCGGAACCCCGGGGCGGATTCCAGCGTGGACGAAGATGCAACCTGGCAGTGACAAGGCGACGGGCAATCCGCGCAGAAATGCCAGGTGTTCATCCGGGATGTGGCTAAGCAGGGTGTCGCGACGCTGGTTCGGCGATTGCCTGGCTAGTGCGTGGGCCGAAATGCCGTAGGACGAGAGCGTTTCGGCGCCGCCGAAGTCCAACCATTGCGAGCCGGGTTGTGGATTGCGAAGGAATTCAAGGAACATAATCTCGTGGTTGCCGGCCAGGCAGAGCCTTTTCCAGCCCGACGGCGGCCGAGAGAGAAGGTGATCCAATACGCTGGCGGAGTTCGGGCCGCGATCGACGTAGTCGCCAAGGCCAACGATCCACTTTTCGCCTTCTACGTCGGCGGCGTTGTCGTAAATCTTGTGCTCCAGTTGCTGCAGTTCGGCAAAGCACCCATGCACGTCACCAATGGCGTAGACATAGGCAGGCCAGCGATTGGCAACCAGCCGCTCGCGAAGGGGCTCCAAGTCATGATCGCGTCCAGCCATCATTGCAGCTTTGAGAGCTTTGAACACGGCTACTCACCTTGTCCCCGGCCGGAAGGGTTGGCGCTTGTCGCCACGCCTGTCGCAATCAACGCGATGAACAGGAACGTGTCGCCCTGGATTTCCAGACTGAAATCTGCCAGCGAGTGTACTGCACCGAGGACGAGCACCCCAAGGCCAATAGCCTGCGCGGTCCACGAACCATTTTTCCGAACTATTCCCGACAGCATGCGATAGCCCAGCAGGCCAATAGCGATGATGGGCAGGCTGCCGAACACAAGTCCTAGTTCAGCCCAAAGCGCCAGATAGGTATCGTGTGCCTTGTCCCAGATCAAATCCGTGCTCACGGGGCGGGCATGCACGATTGGAAACGCCAACTCGAAACTTCCACCGCCAAAGCCCGTCCAGGGCCGCAGGCTGATAAGCTCCACTACCTGGCGGTAAAGATTTCCGCGCTGTTCTGCTGAGAATTCGACTGAGCCAACCCGCTCGAAAAGGCCTTGGCCGAACAGCACCAGTCCCGCTCCGATGATCAGGATGCCCACAGGGATGACGAAGATCGCGAGCTTCCATCCGCGAACGGCAACAAATGTCAGCACGACCACGACGCTCGAGCCGATAAGCGTCGAGAAGAGGCCCATGCGCGATTGGGAAGCGATAATCACGCAGACCAGGAAGCCGTAGGCGATGAGATAAAGCAGAACGCTGCTGCCAAAATTCCGGATAGTGCCATCGTGCGGATGCCGTTGGAATTGCTTGATCACCAGTGTCGCAACGTTGGCAAGCGCGATGATTGCCCCGAACCCAAGGAAGGTCGCAAAGCTATTGCGATTGACGAATGGGCCAGTGGCCGAGCCGATATAGGCCCATTTGGCCAGGCCCAGAATGGTGTCACCCGCCTGCAAGTTGAATATCCCGAGAAGCCCATAGGCAATCACGGAAAGCAGGATCAGGTTCAGCATCAAAACCCTGCGCTTGTCGTTCACCGCCACTTGCATCATCAACAGAAACAACAGGCCAAACGTCAACTGTCGCACCAGCATGAAAACCGTCATGTTCGGCGCAAGGCTGATCTGCGCCGTGACGACAGGCGCCCCGTCGGCGAGCGGCGTGATAAATACGCCGAGCGGGATCAACTGCACGATCAAATAAAGGCACGTGACTATGAATAATGCCGCCGGAATAAACGTCGCGGTCGGATTTGCGCGCAGCTTCTCGCCACGCATGGCCAGCGCTACGAAATAGACGACACTGACGATTCCCAGATAGAGCGCCCACACGGTCCAGAATATTGGCCGGTTACTGCCGAAGGGCAGCGGTGCCAATGCAATCATGAGCACCAATGCGTAGCCCAGAGCCGTGTTCAAAGCTGTTGGAGTGCTTGCACCGGTTCGGTACGATCGCGTCGACGGATCGATGCTGCCGGAAATTTCAATGTTGCTCATGAATTTTGGCGTTCGGCATGGTTGGAGATTTCAGTCTTGATCACTCTGAGGAAACGCTCCTGCACCTCTTGGGGCATTTTTTCCACTATCGCAGTTATTCGCTCGCGGAATTCAGGTTCGTTGAAATACCGCTTGCCGATTGTGCGGATACCTTCGGCACTGCCAACCAGCATGGAGAGGTCTCTTTCATTGCCTGCTTTGGCTGCGTCATCAGTATGTTCGTAATTGTTTTCCGCCAGTTGCACTCGAGGCTGGGCGATCCATTGCTCCGACCTGCCCGTCAGCTGAGAGCGCAGCAATTGCGCATTGAAGGCAGGCCAATCGTGCTGCTGCGCGGCCGCCATCGCGCCGACTAACCAGGCGAAGGAATGGGACGGGGAACTTGCTACGACTGCGTCGGCAACTTTACGGCAGTGAGGGGCCAACTCATCACGAAATTGCTGCGACTGGTAACGCATCGCCAGCGAATTTATGGAGGCGAGCGTAGCGGCACAATCCTTAAGGGAGGCATCTTGGGTTAGCTTGGAAAAGCCAGCAAAGTGTTGCGAGTCAATAGCTTGGCCCACACGTGCTATGCTGGTCGAGCCATTGTTAAAGTAAGTTTCGCCTTCCTGGATCATCACCCAGCTACCCAAACCGAGTACACACACCCCGAACAAGGCAAAAATCAGAGGATTGTCGAGGCGGGCTGACATCTAGGGCCTTATAATTCGTTTTAATGGCTTGCATCTGTTGCGGTTGGAGGTTTGTTTGGTTCTCGCGACCGTGCAGCCTTCCACGCAAGTGGCAATGTTAGCTCAACGTTTTTGCTAATACGTTTATGCGGAAGGCTATGTGAGGCTTGATTTGCGAACCCGTGGTCGCACGCCACGTTTGATCACGATGGCTGTCTTAACGATCGGCCGCCGTAATTTGGCGACCCAATACCAGGTCGGAACTCAATTGTCTGGCCGGCGTCCTCGCAGGCCGAGGCTCCAGGTCACGGCCATACCATCAACAGTAACGATCGTCGTCACCGGGTGATGACTCCCGAAACCGTCCATGGTACTGCCGCGCGCTAGGCGGCGTCTGCAGGGCACAAAGTCTGGCGACAGCGGCCCTCCGCCTACATCCAGGCAGGGTCGCCGATGCTACGGACACCGGCCGTTACAATTACCCGATAGACCATGGTCATTATGCCAGCTTCCCGACGATATCAGCATCCGGCAGGTTGAAATCTGCGCAAATATAGCGGTTATTACGCCGCGACAGACTAAGCGGACCCAAAGGGCTCAATTTCCAACAATGGTGCGGTTTTCGCAGGGCTGCCGGGTTTCCGGCAAGATATCTGAAGGACAAATTTTCTATGAGTAAAGTTGCCCTCATCACTGGTGTGACAGGTCAGGACGGCGCCTATCTCGCCCAACTCCTGCTCGACAAGGGGTACACCGTGCACGGCGTCAAGCGCCGCTCGTCATCCTTCAACACCAGCCGGATCGAAAATATCTACGAGGATCCCCACGAGCCGCATCCACGCTTTTTCTTGCACTACGGCGATATGACCGATTCCACCAATCTCATCAGGATCGTGCAGGAAAGCCAGCCCGACGAGATTTACAATCTGGCGGCCCAGTCTCACGTCAAGGTCTCCTTCGAAACCCCCGAATACACCGCCAATGCCGATGGCATCGGCACGCTTCGTCTGCTCGAAGCCATTCGTATTCTGGGCCTCGAGAAAAAGACCCGCTTCTACCAGGCCTCCACGTCCGAGCTCTATGGCCTCGTCCAGCAGGTGCCGCAAAGCGAAACCACGCCCTTCTACCCGCGTTCGCCCTATGCCGCCGCAAAGCTCTACGCCTACTGGATCACGGTCAATTACCGCGAGGCCTATGGCATTCACGCCAGCAACGGCATCCTGTTCAACCACGAAAGCCCCCTGCGCGGCGAAACTTTCGTGACCCGCAAGATCACCCGCGCCGTTGCCTCCATTTCGCTCGGCAAGCAGGATCGGCTCTATCTCGGCAATCTCGACGCCCAGCGCGATTGGGGCCATGCCCGCGAATATGTCGAAGGCATGTGGCGCATGCTGCAGCAGGACGAAGGCGACGACTATGTGTTGGCCACCGGCGTAACCACGCCCGTGCGCAAATTTGTCGAATGGGCCTTCGAAGATATCGGCATGACCATCGAGTGGAAGGGCACGGGTGTCGATGAAAAGGGCTACGCCGCCACGACCGGCAAGCTCCTGGTGGAAATCGATCCGCGGTATTTCCGCCCCACCGAAGTCGAACTCCTCCTCGGTGATCCGCGCAAGGCAGAAACCAAACTGGGCTGGAAAGCACAGATCTCGGTTCGCGATCTCGCCCATGAAATGGTGCGCGAGGATCTCAAGATCATGAGGACGTCCACCGTCATGAAGGAAGCCTGATATGTACGGCCTGTCAGGCAAGAAAATCTGGGTGGCGGGGCATCGCGGCATGGTTGGGAGCGCCGTGGTGCGGCGCCTGTCGGGCGAAGGCTGCGAGGTCATCATCGCCGGGCGCGACATCGTCGATATGAAGCGTCAGTCCGAGGTCGAGGCCTTCCTGCGCGATGCCCGGCCCGACGCCATCGTCATGGCTGCCGCCAAGGTCGGCGGCATTCTGGCCAACGATACCTATCCGGCCGATTTCCTCTACGACAACCTTATGATCGAAGCCAATATCATTCAGGCTGCCCATGAGAACGACGTCGGCCGTTTCCTGTTTCTCGGCTCGTCGTGCATCTACCCAAAGCTCGCCCCTCAGCCCATCCCCGAGGACGCCCTGCTGACTGGCCCCCTCGAGCCCACCAACGAATGGTATGCAATCGCCAAGATCGCCGGCATCAAGCTGGCGCAGGCCTATCGCCGCCAGCATGGCCGGGACTATATTTCCGCCATGCCAACCAATCTCTACGGCCCGGGCGACAACTTCAATCTCGCCTCCAGCCATGTCATGCCCGCGCTGATCCGCAAGGCCCACGAGGCCAAGCTGCGCGGTGACGGGCATATCGTCGTCTGGGGTACGGGCACGCCCCGGCGCGAATTCCTCCACGCCGACGATTGCGCCGATGCGCTGGTGTTTCTTCTGAAAAATTATTCGGAGGAGGGTCACATCAATGTCGGCTCGGGCGAGGATGTGTCCATTCTCGAACTAACCCGTCTCGTCTGCGAGATTGTCGGCTTTGAAGGCGAAATCGTCCACGATCTCACCAAGCCCGATGGCGCGCCCCGCAAACTCATGAGCGCCGAAAAGCTGCGCGGCCTCGGCTGGCAGCCCTCGATCGGCCTCCGGGACGGCGTCAGCTCGACCTATCAATGGTTCCTGCAATCCGGGGTCGCATGAGCGCCCCCGGAGCAGAGCGGCTTATCCTCAAACGAAGATGAAGCTGTCGTGGTTGAGTGCCGGGCTATAGGCCATGTTGGCAATGACTACCGCCTCTCCCGCGCCGTTGCCATCGGCATCGTAATAGAGTGTGCCGCTGCGATAGATCAGGAAGTCGTCGGCGTCGCGGGCATAACCGTTGGCGAAATTGCCGGCACCAACCTCGTCCAAGCTCTCGAAGGCGGTGAAAACCGCCTTGCTCAGCCCGATGAGGTCGCTCCCGGCTTCAAAATCCTTGATGGCGTCCATATTGCCATCAGGAGCGGTGTCGAACAGAAAGATATCATGGCCCGCGCCGCCGATCAGGCTGTCCTTGCCGCGCCCGCCCGAGAGGATATCGTCGCCATCCTCCCCCCAGAGCATGTCATTGCCGTCACCACCGATGATGATGTCGTTGCCCGCGCCACCGTTGACGCCATCGGCGCCTGCGCCGCCTGACACGAAGTCGTTGCCGTCGCCACCGCGCATGGTGTCGTCGCCATTCTCGCCATACAGCATGTCAATGCCGTTTCCGCCTTCGATATGATCGCCGTCATTGCCGCCGAAGATGGTGTCGTTTCCATCTCCGCCGAAGAGCTTGTCGATACCATCGCCGCCATAGACGATGTCATTGCCGGTGCCCGCGTCGACATAATCGTTGGCCGCATCCCCGTTTATGACATCGTCGCCGTCCCCGCCATAAAGTGAGTCGTTGCCCTCGCCGCCAAACAGCATGTCATTTCCGGCGTCGCCGTAGATCACGTCATTGCCGACATCACCGTAGATCGCATCGTGCCCGGCATCGCCGTGAATGATGTCATTGCCGTCGGCACCGAAAAGCACATCGTCGCCGGTGCCGCCATTGATAATGTCATTGCCGGCATCACCACGGATCGTATCGTTTCCGGCATAGCCATAAAGCGTATCATTGCCGCTGCCGCCGTTGATGGCGTCGTTGCCGTCCCCACCCTCGACGCGATCATTGCCGGCGTCGCCATAGAGCACGTTGTTTCCTGCACTGCCGTAGATGAAATCATTGCCATCGCCGCCATAGATTAGGTCGTCGCCGCCCTTGCCGTCGATAGTATCGTTGCCGGCAAAGCCTTCGATCTTGTTGATGCCGTCGTTACCGGTCATCGTGTCGTTGCCAGCTGTGCCCTTGATATAGGCGGCGGCAGCCGCAGCGGCCGCGTCGGCGGCTGCTTTCTCGGCCGTCGTCATGTTGCCCTTATCGAGGAAGGAGCCGGGCATCTGGAATTTGTCAGCGATATTGTCGTCGAGCACCACATTGGTCGATTTATCGGCGACAATGATGTAGATGCCGTCGTTCTTGAGTTCCTGATGGGTAGCCGTCGTGCTGCAGCTCACCTTGTTGTCGAGGATCTGCAGGCCATTGGCCTCATAAACCGTGATGCCGTGCCAGGTGTCGTTGGTGATGGTGTTCTGGGCGATCAACACGTTCTGGTAATACATCGCCGCGCCGGCGCCGGCCTTGACGGCCTCGTTCCCCATGAAGATCGCCTGGGTCCAGCTCCCGGTGCCGCTATCGAGAACGTTGTTGATGATCGAGATATTGGAACTTGGCGTAGTGGTATTGCTGGTCCAGAACTGGATCATGTCGGTGTGGTTGATCGAGAACAGCGATCCCAGGAAATCGTGGATCTTGTTATCTTCGATCAAAACATTGGTCACCTCGGCAAACTGCAGGCCATCCGCTTGCAGCGAATGGATATCGTTGCCGCTGACGACTACATTCTTGGAGCCCGTGATCTGCACGCCGAAATTGTAATGGCTGACTTCGTTATTCTCGAAGACGAACCCGTCGGTGTTCCGCACCTTGACCGCGTCCTCACCGACCGCAACCTTCCCATCATTATATTCGGTGGCTGTTCCGATCATCGTCGAATTCTTGATCGTGATATGGGCGGAGTCCGTGACGAAGATATCGGAAAGGTAAGCCGCGCGGTCCGCATTGGCGCTGCTGAAGACCACGTTATCAACGGTGATATTGGACGAGGCGTTGAGCTTGAGCGTCTCGAACACCGCCGGGTGGTCCGGGTCGAACGAGGTCAGCGTCACATTGGAGGCGGGGTTGACCTTGGAGAGCGAGAGATCATAGGGCTCGGCGCCGGCCTTGAGATAGATCGTCTCCCCGCCCGTTGCCGTTTTCAGGACCGCGGCAAGTTCGCTCGATGAGGAAACGATGATCGCTTTTGCATGCGCGCCGGCAGTATCCATGACTATGCTCCGATTGCCCATTCTGGGATATCAGGAGGTTAGACCCCCGCCTTGAAGGTCGACTTAGGGGTCTAGTTAAAATTTTCATGGTATTTTATCGATCTGCCAACGTCCGAAGAGAGGTATTGAGTGTTCAACAAATTGCGTTGGAATATCTCCACCGTAGCGGGCAACATGCTCATGCGCCGCAAGGGTGCCAGGATCGGCGCTGACGTGCGCCTGCTCGGCATGCCCATCGTCTCTGGAAACCTAGCCCGTTTGGTGCTGGGCGAGCGTGTGGTTCTGACCAGCGATCCGCTCGGTACCGCTCTGGGCGTTCGCGCGCCGACCATCCTGCGCATTCTCGGAGACGAGGGACGCATTGAAATCGGGGCCGACACCGGCATCAGCGGCGCCACCATCTGCTCGGCGATGAGCGTCACCATAGGCTCCCATTGCCTCATCGGCGCCGACGCCATGATCTTCGACACCGATTTCCACCCCCACGACCCAGATGGTCGACGTTACGCCAAGCCCGATTGGAAGACGATCAGCCGGCCCGTCGTCATCGAAGACGACGTTTTCATCGGCACACGGGCAATCATCTGCAAGGGCGCCCACATTGGCAGAGGCTCCATCATCGCGGCGGGCAGTGTCGTGACGGGCGTGATCCCGCCCATGTCCATCGCCGCCGGCTCTCCCGCGCGGGTCATCAAGTCTCTGGTTTCATCATCAGGCGCAGGTGCTTCCGCCCAGTCCTGAGCCGTCCCAGGCCGCGCCCGTCATCCGCCCGCGTTAGCCATGCGGCAATGTATCTTCTCATCCGCCCAATTAGCGTTTGAGGCAACGCCCGGAATTTGCTTTGGTCAATTTCACAGTTTTTGCCGGTTAGGGCTTATACTTATGAAGATCGCAGTGCTTGGAATTGGTTACGTCGGTGCGGTTTCGGCAGCGTGTCTGGCACGCGACGGTCATTCGGTCATCGCCGTCGATATCGATGAGAATAAGGTCAAGGTTCTGCTCGCGGGCCATTCCCCCATCGTCGAACCGGGGCTGGATGAACTCATCGCCGCCGCTCTGTCGTCCGGCCGCTTGACCGGCACCACGGATACGGCACAGGCCATCGCGGAAACCGATATGTGTTTCGTCTGCGTCGGCACGCCGGCCCGCCCCAATGGTTCGCTCGACACCAGCTATGTCGAACGCGTCGCTGAGCAGATCGGCGCTGCCCTGGGTAAGAGCCGTCCCGACTACTCCGTCGTCATCCGCTCGACCATCCTGCCCGGCACGATGGACGAGGTCATCATCCCCCAGCTTGAGGCCGCGTCCGGCGGCGTCGCAGGCACGGATTTCGGTGTGGCTTATTACCCCGAATTCCTGCGCGAAGGCACCGCCATCGCCGATTACGACAAGCCCGGCGCCATCGTCTTCGGCAAGCGTGACGACATGTCCCTCGCCAAGCTCCGAGCCATGCACGAACAGTTTGGCCTGGAGCCGAAAGTGCTTTCAATCCGCGCCGCCGAGGCGGTGAAATACGCCAACAATGCCTGGCACGCCCTCAAGATCAGTTTTGCCAATGAAATGGGGCTGGTCTGCAAGGCTCTGGGCGTCGACAGCCATGACGTGATGGACGTCCTCGTGGCCGATACCAAGCTCAATATTTCTCCGGCCTATCTCAAACCCGGCTTTGCCTTTGGCGGCTCCTGCCTGCCTAAGGATGTGCGGGCCCTGCGCTATCGCTCGCATCGCGAGGATGTCGACACACCCCTGCTCGATGCGGTTCTTGAGGCCAATGAAAACCAGATCCGCCAGGCGTTCCGCATGATAACCGGCCACAAGGGCCGTCGCATCGGGATCATCGGGCTTAGCTTCAAGCCCGAGACCGATGATTTGCGCTATAGTCCACTGGTGGAGCTCGCCGAACGCCTGATCGGGCGCGGCTATGACGTGCGGATTTTCGATCCCATCGTGCAGCCCGCACGGCTGACCGGTGCAAACAAACGTTTCATCGCCGAACAATTGCCCCACATCAACGAAATCCTGCTCGATAATGTCGATGACCTTCTGGCACACAGCCAGACCATGGTGATCGGCAATCGCGGCGAGGCCCTGCCGATCATGCAATCGCTGGCCGATAACAACATTCCCACCATCGATCTGGTCCGGGTGGACCGCCAGCAATTGTCGGGCGACAATTATCACGGCCTATGCTGGTAGGCGCGGTCATGGCGAATACCTCCATCGGCATCTGCATCGCCGCTTTCAATCGTCGCGAAAAGACGCTGGCCTGCTTGCGTCGGCTTGAAAGTGCCGAACGGCCTGCAGCCACGAGCCTCAAGATTTATGTCCTCGACGATGCCAGTACCGACGGCACCGGCGCGGCCATCCGGTCGGAGTTTCCCGATGTCACGGTGCTCGACAGCACCGGCGATCTCTGGTGGGCGGGCGGCATGCGCAAGGCTTTCGGCGCCGCGCTCGCCGATGGCCACGATTTCTACATCTGGATGAACGATGACGTCGAGATCAAGCCAGATGCGATCGTGACACTGCTGAACACCTATCACGCATTGCACGCCGCCGACGGGCGAGAGCACGTCATTAGCGGCGCCATGCTGGACAAGACCCTCGACCGCACCAGCTATGGCGGTTTCCGCCTCAACAGCCGGTTCCACCCGTCGTCCTACCGCATGGTTTTGCCCGAAGCGGACAAGCCCGCGCCACTCGATCTGGTCAATGGCAACATGCTGCTCATTCCAGGCAAGCTGGCCGAAAAGATCGGCAATATACCAACTCCCTACATCCAGACGCTTGCCGATTGGGATTATGGTCTGCGGGCTCAAAAAGCCGGGGCAAAGCTGTGGCTCGCGCCCGGCCATGTGGGCTTTTGCGATGTGAACGTTCCCGGACGCCGCCGCTGGGGCGGCAAGGACATGACACTGCGCGAACGCTACAAGCGGATGCTGCATCCGCTCGGCCTGCCGTTCAAGGCGCGCGCCACTTTCCTGCGGGCGCACTTTCCCTACACCGCGCCGATCCTGATGTTTTCGCCCTATGCCAAGCTGCCTGTCGACCACATACTCTGGCGGCTCGGCCTCAAGAAATAAGTCGGTCCGTTATGAGAGCATATTGAGGCAGGCGCGCATCTGGCTCTGCCAGCGCTTCTCGCGCACGCTCTTGAGCGCGGCGCTGGCAAGAATGAGTTCCTGCTGACGTTCCAACGCTTCTGCCAGCGCCGCAGCCATCGGCCCCACCTCATTGGTGGCAAACAGCGCCGCCTGACCGAACAGGTCGCGCAGGATCACCGTATCGCTCAGAACCATGGCGCGATTGGCACCCACCGCCTCATTGGCGGCGCTGAGCTGAATGCCTTCCGAAACGGTAAGACCCAGGACGACGCTACATGTGGTGAGCAGGCGCGTATAATCCTCCGGCGTCAGGAAGCCGGTAAACGTCACATTGGCGGGCGCCTTGGCGACAAAGCCCTTCTTGGCCGCCTTGTCCCTATTGCCGGTCAGCATGAAATCGGCCTGCGGAACTTTCGCCGCCGCTTCGAGCAGCATGCCGATGGGTTCGTCATCACGGTAGGAACACGGCACAAGAATGACCGGTCGCCCCTCCGAAACATTGGTCGTCGCCTCCGACAGTGGCGTCGGCCGGGTTTCGAGTACGACCAACCGGTCCGGATCAAGTCCCATCTGCAGGGCCTTCTGCTTGACCGCGCTATTGTGGGCGATCACCACGTCGCAACGGTTGAGCGCCCACTTCGCGCCCGGAATGCGCGGCCAGAAATTGCCCGGAATATCGGTATCCAGTGCGCTGTTATGGCAATCGGCGACGATCTGGAACCGGCCCAGCCCCAGCATGCGCGCCAGCACGATGACATGGGCCACAAAGGTCGGCGGCTGCTGAAACCACACCACGTCCGGCTTTTCCCGCCAGATGCGCGACCAGGTCGCAAAGGCCTGCTTCATATAGCCGAACGGCTTTTGCCAGTTCTTCTGATAGGGCTGGGGTAGGAATCTGAGGTCATACCCCACGAACGACTTCATCGCCTCGGGCCGCCGTTGATAGCGCACCCAGGCTACATAGATGTGCTTGCGCGCCAGAATGGCATCGGTTCTGTCGGGGACCTCGGCTCCCGCGCCTGGCTGGCCGGCATCAACAAAATTCACTGCGAACCCCAGTCATCAAAGCTGAAACGATATTTGCCCGCAGCCAGATCGTCGCTGATCGAGCGGATGGCCTTGGCTGGGAAACCGGCGATCATACTCTCGTTGGCGTCGATCTTGCCGCTCACCACCGAGCCCAGTCCGACGATATTGCGGTCCCCGATCGATGCTCCTGGCGCAAAGCGCACGGCGGTGCCGATGTAATTGCCCTTGCCGATGGTGATGTCCCGATCCTGCGCGCTGACGCCATGGGTCCAGAACTGGCTCTCATGGCCCGCGATCCAGCTTCCGTCGCCCATCGAAATGCGGCCATAGACGTCGAAAAAATGCTTGTGCAGCACGAGGCACCCTTCGCCGATCTCTAGGATCGGCGTGTAGCCCATATGCGCCCGCTTCGGATGCAGGATATCCCAGGATGACGAAAAGGTGTTCTGCCGCCCGATCCGCGTATTGGCTCCGATGCTCGCCGCAATCGGCCCCTTGAAGATATTGAGGCCCCCGATGCGCACATTGTCGCCGGTCCTGAGCGAAGCCACCGCGATCAGCGTCAGGTAGCCAACTTTCGTCGTCGCCGAAAGGCTATACCCGAGCAGTCCATTGTAAAGCGCACGGCGAAGGCCGCTGAATGGAAGCACCGCTATCAACGCGGCTTTCAATAGCCTGCTGTTCAACGGCAGTGCTCCTTAGGTATCGGTATTTTCATCATTTCTTGCGAAGAATGCCCGCCAAGGCAAGCGAAATGCACCGCTTCGGGCAATAGCTTCCCCGGTTGGTAAACGCCACAGGGGCGGAGTTTCCCGGTTCTTAAAGCTTTGGCTCTAGAATGACTACTTATTAATATAATCCCGGAACGGACAGGCTCGTCCCCTGCCCCGACTGCGGCTGCAGCGATTGGTTTGTTTGCAATGGCTAGTCTGGACAAACGCGGCGACCACCGGGTCGACACGCGGCTTCTACCCGGCAGTTTTTGGCCCTTGGTGGTACTGTTCGGCCTAAGCATGACCTCCAATCTGCTCATGCTGGCGGGGCCGCTCTACATGCTCCAGATCTATGATCGGGTACTCACCAGTAAATCGGTGCCGACATTGCTCGTGCTGTTTGGGCTCGTCTCGGTGATGTACATCACCTATGCGGCCATCGAGGCGCTGCGCTCGCGCATGCTGATCCGCTATGCAGGGCTGGTGGAAACCACGCTGGGTCCCAAGCTGTTCCGTGTATCGGTGCGGCTGGGCATGATCTCCCCCAATGCCTCCCAGATGGATCCGCTGCGCGATCTCGATACCGTCCGGCAGTTTCTTTCCGGAGCTGGGCCGCTGGCTTTGTTTGATCTGCCCTGGATACCGCTCTACCTCGGCATCGTCTTCGTGTTCCATCCCCTTTTGGGCTGGCTTGCCTTGGCCGGCGCTCTGACGCTGATCGTCTTGATGATCGCCAACGAGTTCTATTCCCGCATGCCGGCCCGTCGCGCCAGCGATGCAGCCGCCCAGCGCCAGCGCCAGAGCGATACCGCCCGCACCAATGCCGAGGCGATCTCCGCCATGGGCATGGCCGCCCCGCTTAGTGATCGCTGGATGGCCAGCGCCAACACGCTTTCCGCCGCTAACCAGATCGGTTCGGATCGCAGCAGTTTCTTTGCGTCGCTGACCAAGGCCCTGCGCTATCTTCTGCAATCGGCCATGCTGACCATGGGGGCCTATCTCGCCATCGAAGGCCAGATATCGCCAGGACTGCTGATCGCCTCCTCCATTATCAGTTCCCGGGCGCTCGCCCCCATCGAACAGGTGGTGGCAAGCTGGAAAGGGTTTGTGGCCGCACGCCAGGCTTCGGCCCGCCTCAAGCACCTCCTCTCCGCCACCCACCAGACCCAGCCGCAGACCGTGTTGCCGTCTCCCACTCAGAGCCTGACGGTTCAGAACCTTGCCAGCGGCCCCTATAGCGATCGCGCGCCGGTCATCGGCGGATTCAACTTCCAGCTTCGTGCCGGTGAAGGGCTCGGCATCCTGGGCATGTCCGGCTCGGGCAAGTCCACGCTTGGACGCGCGCTCGTCGGTGTCTGGCCGGCCCTGCGCGGCGAAATCAGCCTGGATGGTTCCGCCCTCCAGCAATATGGCGAAGGCGCTCTTGGCGCCGCCATTGGCTACCTGCCGCAACGCGTCGAGCTTTTCGGCGGAACTATTGCCCAAAACATCGCCCGCTTCAGTCCAGATGCCTCAGACAAAGACATCATCGCGGCGGCAAAGCTCGCCCGTGTCCACGCCATGATCGCCGCCATGCCTGATGGTTACGATACCATTCTCGGCGAGCTGGGCGGCGGCCTGTCGGCAGGACAGGCCCAGCGCATCGGTCTGGCGCGGGCGCTTTACGGCAACCCGTTCCTGATCGTCCTCGACGAACCGAATTCAAATCTCGACGGCGAAGGGGACGCGGCACTCAAGGAGGCCGTGGTTCACGCGCGCAGCCGCGGGGCCATTGTCATCGTCATTGCCCATCGAGCCAGCGCCATCGCCTCGGTTGACAAGCTGCTTTTCATCCAGAACGGCCGCCAGACCTACTACGGCGCCAAAAACGAAGTGCTTCGCCAGATCTCGGGACGCCCTGAACAGGCCCCACAGCTGGCGGAAGCCGAACGAAAGATCCAGGCCTATGGCTAAAGCCGTCAGCACGAGCGCCCTCCATTCCAGCCTGCGTCGTCACGCCCTTGTCGGTGTCGTGTCCATGCTCGCCCTGTTCGTCGGGCTCGGCGGCTGGAGCGCTGTCGCCATGGTGTCCGGCGCCGTCGTGTCCGGGGGCGTGATTGTGGTTGAATCCAGTCCCAAGGCCGTTCAGCATCAGGAAGGCGGCATCGTCAAGGCCATCTATGCCGAGAACGAAGACGTCGTAACAGCCGGCCAACTGCTCGTGCAACTCGATGGCACCGCCGTTGCCGCCAATCTGGAAGTCGTGCGCACCCAGTTGATCGAAGCGCTTGCCCATCAGTCCCGGCTCGAAGCCGAAGTTGCGGGCAGCGATACGCTTCCGGCCCCTCTGGATAGTTTCGGCCTCGGTGAAGACCCCAGGCTGGCTGTCGCCATGACAGCCCAGGGCCAGTTGCAACAGGCCCGCAAGGCCGCGCGCGACAGCGAGGTGGCCCAGCTCCGCGAGCAGATCAACACGTTTAATCGCCAGATCGATGGCCTGAAGCGCCAGCTGACCGCGGCCGATCTGCAGCTTGATATCGTCACCGGCGAAACCGAAAATCTCGCAACACTGCACGAAAAAGGTCTTGTCGACGCCAGCCGCATCAATTCCGGCGAACGCGAAAAGGCGGGGCTTGCTGGCGAACAGGGACGCATCGAGGCCGCCATCGCCTCCGCCGAGGCCACCATTCTCGAGCGCGGCCTGCAAATTCAGCAAGTATCGGACGATCTCAACGCCTCCGCCATGACCGAGCTGCAGACCGTGCGCGAAGATATCGCCCAGCTCCGCCAGTCCATGATCGCGGCGGAGGATCGCTTGGCGCGCCTTGAAATTCGTGCCCCCCAGGGCGGCATCGTCCACGATTCCAATGTTCATACGATTGGTGGCGTCGTCACGCCCAGCGAAACTTTGATGATGATCATCCCGCAGGACGACCAGCTGCTGGTGGATGTCCGCATCAATCCGCTCGACATTGAAAAGGTCTGGGTGGGCCAGGCGGTATCGGTCAAGCTGTCGGGCTTTGATCCGCGCGCCACGCCACAGCTTTCCGCCAGCATCCGCTCGATTTCCCCCGACGCTTCCGTTGATCCGACGACTGGCGTCCGCTTCTATTCCGCCCGCATCGTGCTGGACGATGGACAGGCCGCACGCCTCGATGGCGGCCAGAAACTCATGCCCGGCATGCCTGTCGAAGCCTTCATGGCCACCGGCGACCGCACGGTTCTTGCCTATCTGATCGGTCCGATGGAAGCACAGCTGAGCCGCGCCCTGCGCGAAAAATAGCGGGAGCCGTTGCCATCCAGCGCAGTTGGTGCGGGTCAGGCGTTGCCCGCAACCGCCCGCACCACCTTGCGGTTAGCGACAAGACCCAGCGCCACCAGCGCCAGCGACGTCACGGCGGGCAGCCATTCAGGAATGCCCCCACTCTGGCTGAACAAGGTCGCCGTTGCGCAAGCGATGGCAGCAAGAAACGGCAACAACGGCAAGACCCTGTGGCGCACCGGCGCCACCGATTGCGATATACGCCGGCCGGTCAGCGCCGAAACCACAAACGCACCCAGCCGGGCAGTTGCCGCGCCGCCCCCCGTGGCAAGGTGCACCAGCGGAATACCCAGCGCCAGCACCGTAGCGCCCGTGGCGGCCACAACAATGGCGTTGAGATAGGTCTTCTTCTCGCGCAGCCCGCCGATATTGAGCACGATTCCCAGTGCCTGCGGCACAATGGCTAGCCCCAGGAGGGCAAAGATCATCGGCTGGAACGGCAGTTGCGGAAAGAGATAGGGCCACAGCATCGGGCTGACGATAAACGTCGCCAATATCAGCAGCGACAGCGCCGCCAACAGCGCAATCAACGTGCCCTGGAAAAAACTCGCCTGCTTTTCCGTATCCCGCCGCATCGCCTCGACCGCAAACCACAGATTGAGTGGGGTCACCGTCAGCACCATGAGAATCCCGATCAGCCGCTGATGAGCTGCGTAGGACGCGATGATGGTCCGATCAATCTGGAAAGAGGCCAGCAGGAACCTGTCGGCACTATTGGTTACCAGCGCGGCCAGCGCCGCCGCCGAAATCGGCAACCCGTACTTGACCATGCGCAGTGCCAATGCGCCATCAAAGCGCAGTTGCGCCTTGAGCAGTATGGCCGTGACCACCACCGCAGTCGCCGTGATGCAGCCGCGCAACATCAGGAAATTGTCCACATTGGCGACCCAGCTCGCCTCGAACCGCAGCGCGCCGAACGCCACCAGCACCAGCCCCAGCGATCGGATGGCCTCAAAACCCAGCCATATCGGCATGCGCCTTTGCCCGCGCAAGCTGGCGATAATCAACACCGCTATGGTGTCCGATACCAGCGGCACGACGATGTTGACGAGCCCGATCGGCTCAATCGTCAGGCCGATTGCAAACCACACGATGACGGAAAGCACGATGGCCGTGGGCAGCGCGACCAATATGCCTGTCCCCAGCGCCCGCCGTGGGTCCGCCGCGTCACTGGCCGAGGTGAATAGTACGCCGTATTGCATGCCCAGCGCCGCCAGGGTTGCAAAGATCAGCAGCAGGGGCTCGACGATCGACCATGTGGCAAAGCCTTCGACTCCGAGCCCGCGCACCAGCACCAGCGTCAGCAGCAGGTTCGACCCAGCGGGCAAGGCTGCGACGGCAATGAAGCCGACCAGTTTCCAAAGGCGTGCAAAGGCCAAGTTATGGCTCCGATCGTGCCGGTTCAGGCGCTTGGCTGTGGCTCGATGAAGAGCTCGTCGATGATCTGCTTGGTCTGGCGGATATTGGCGCGGCTTGAAGCGCCGAACACAATGGATTCAACCGTCCCCAGATCGGCCACATACTGGATCGCTTCGCGCGGGCCGACGGCGCCGGAAGCGAGCACCGACATGGCAATCGGACGAAACCGCCGATGGCGAATGGCATCCTCATAAGCGGCGATGCCGCCACTCATACGGAAGCCGATCTTGTTGATGTTGCTGCACACAATAGGATTGTCGATCCCGGCCTTCTCCAAGGCATCCAGCAGCATTGGGGTGTTCATGGTGATGAAACCCGGTTCGGCATTGTATTTGGCGCGGACGTGATCGGCAAAGATACGAAAGGCATCGGTCATTCCGAGCCCCAGCAGCAGATCGGTGACGACGTTCTGGATAAAGATGATCGGCGTCTTGCAGCCATGGAACATCTTCATTTCGGCGTCGATCAGCAATTCGGCGATGCCGGTGATGTCGCGCCGCGCCACCGATATGCCGCCCTTGAGCATGGCGCCCAACGCGCCTTCGCTCGGCAGCATGCGCGAGATGGCGTTGAGTATCCCGTGCTCGGTGACGGCATTGGCATATTTATGCGCATAGGGCATGCAAGGATAAAATACGAAATCCTTGTATCGCTCAGGATTGGCGCGCACGTGGTCGCAGACCTCGGAGATGCGGTCATGGGTAGTGCACATGAAGGCGCGGATGCCTTCATCATAGGCGATGTCGATTACCTTGATGACTTCGCCAATGTCCTGGAAGCGCATGGCCTGGGCCCGCGCTTTCTCCTCGGACATGTGGTTGACACCAAAAAACTGATTGTCGCCGAACAGGATGCGTTCCATTGTCATTCTCTGTTCTAGCGCATCGCGCCGATAAGCGCGCCAAACAAACCCTTTTTGGCGGGCGCAGCAACGGGCTGGCGAACCGGGGCGGATATGCCCGCGGCATCCTCGAGCAGCTTGCCGATGAGGATATCGGTCTCAAGCGCGGTACGGAAAGTGGAGATGGCCTTATTGGTCTTGCCGGCAACGGCGTCGACGAAATCTGCGATCTGGGCGGAATATTCCTCCCCGCGCAGATAGTACGATACCGGCTCGGTAAGGTCAGTAGTGTACTTGATGTTCCAACCCTTGTTGAGGCCATGCGCCTTGGCAGTTGCTTCATCGCGGATGAACAGCTTGAGTTCCTGCCGATCGGCTTCTATCTTGCCGCCTTCGCCATAGAGATTGACCTTCATCGACATTTTGCGCTGGCTCTCGTCACTCCAATTGGCAGCGATCTGGCCGACCATGCCGTTGGCATAGAACAGCGACGAGTAAACTTCGTCGTCCACGTCGCGCGAGAACACCTTGGTAAGGGCAGTGCCGCGCACCTCGGTCGGTGAACCGACAAGGAAATTCATTATGTCGAGCGCATGGGACGCATAGTCGTAGAGGCAGCCGCCCCCCTCGGCCTTGCTCGAGCGCCAGGTAGCCCCCTTGGGGCGCAACACCACCGGACCATACGCCTCGGCCCGAATATTGTGCACCCGGCCAATGGCGCCGCTGTCCAGCAACCGCTTTGCATGGGAGAACGTGCCGACCTGACGGTAGTGGTAGCCAACGTGATTGACGAGGTTCTTGCTCTCGGCCAGCGCGGTCAATTCAGCCCCTTCCACCGGATCGAGACAGAATGGCTTTTCGCAGAACACATGGACGGAGTGCTGCAGAGCCGCACGGACAATGTCGGCGTGGAAGCGGGAGGGGGTGGCGATCACTACCGCGTCAAGCTGCTCCTTCTGCAACATCTCGTTATGATCGGTATAGATGTTGGCGGAGCTATACGTCTTATAGAGGTCCAGAACGTGCTTGTTCTGGTCGCAGACGGCGGCAACCGTGACGTCCGGATGTGCCCCAAGAATAGCAAGGTGGGAAATGCCCATCTTGCCAAAGCCAATCAGCGCAATACGTATCATGGTGATAGAGTTCCAAAAGGCCTGGGGATCAAGTGAGCAAAGCCCGGCGTATGTTCTCGATGAACGCCGCAGGCGCGCTGGTGGGCATGGCCTGTCCTCCCAGGACCTGGTTGGCGGCGCTCTCGATCTTGGCGTCGAGTTCGGCTTCGTCCATCGCCACGAAGACACCCGCGCGATCCTTAAGCCAGGCGACAGTGTGGAGTTGATGGTCGGTCGTATGTTCCTGTAGCGCGGCGCGACGCGGGAACAAAACCACCGGCTTGCCCGCCTCAGCCGCCGTAATGAAGCTGCCCATGCCTGCATGAGCCACGATCAGCTTGGCATTGGCCACGTGGCTGGTAAATTCGCTCGGCGTCAGCATGCGCGCATGGGGCATGCGCGGCACATAGGTGCCACCACCAATCTGGGCAAACACCTCTTCTTCCGGATGGCGGTCGGCCCAGTTATCCATGGCGGTGATGAAGCGGTCGAATGGCAGCATCGAACCGACGGTGATAAAGATCACAGCACCGCTCCCCAATACTGCGGGCCATCAGGCCTAGCCAGATGCTTCCACTGCGTCAGGTAGAGATCGGCGAATGTTTTAGCCTTGGAGCCAGACGTGGAGAGCTGCTCGTAATTGGCGATGCTGTCGATCCAGATGGTCTTGGACCCCAGCAACGTCTTAGCCAGGACAAGAGTCACCAGCCCCGGGAACGATCCCGTGGTAATGACGACGTCCGGCCTTTCCTTGAGCAGAATACCGACGAGTCTCAACAACAGCGGCACAAGATTGCGCTTACTGAAACGGCTGACATCGGGGAAATTGTAGAACCGGTGCGACGATACATCGCTGGCATAGTCGGGGTAAACACTAGCAAAAGCTACGTCGAGGCCCTTGAACGCCTCTCTCAGCCGGCACAACTGTACCCAGTGGCCTCCACCGGAGGCTACCGCCAAAATTCGCTTGCTCACCAATTTGATCCAGTCTTTTCAAGAGCTTGCAATGCGCCCTCAACAGGGCAATACAAAATTATCTATGCTCGTATTAGCGTACGCCATTTGACTTACGGTAGAAACGAGCAGCTTGTAAATTCGTCGATGATAATAAGGTGAATTGCAAAGAACGCATGGATCGCCGATGCGTCGGGATATTTGAGTTTGCTGGCGCGGGAGTCGATTGATTTGCACGACGCATCTATAGCGTCTGTCGCTGGCAAGGCGAACGGAGCGGGGTTGGCCCAGCCGTCCGCCACGCTGCGCTACCGGCTCGACTGGTTCATCCTGGCCCTGTCGCTTCTTGCCATCGTCTACACCGAAGCGCGTGGCGTGACAGAGCTGATCTCACTCGGCTCCTTCAGCATCAAGATCATCGATCCACTGACACCGGCGCTGTTTCTGCTCGTTGGCCTGGTCCTTGTCAGCAAACGCCTGCCCCCGCTGGTGGTCTGCGTCTATTTCGCCATCTACGCCATGGTGCTGGTGCGCGGCGCCATCGCCAACCCCCTGCTGGCCAACGATGGCCTGCGCCGCGATATCATGTTTATGGCGCTGCTATTGTGGTCCACGACGGGCGGCTGGCAGCGGCTGGGAACCGCGCGTGTCGTCAAGTTCTTCACCATCGCGGCCTTTGCCATCAGCGCTCTTTCCATCCTGCGCCACGTCTTCGGCTATGAGCTTTTCGCCGATGTCAGCCGCACCGACATCGATTTCCGCATCTTCAATGATGGGCGAACGCTGGGTCCGGTTCCGGTCCTCCTGCTCTCGGTGGCCATCATCGTCCGGTTGATGCAGAGCCAGCTTGAGGATCACAAGAATTCGTGGCGCTTCCGGTTCGACCCCATAACGCTGTTCTTTTTCGCCATCATCTTGCTGTCGGGCCAGCGCACAGCCTCGCTGGGCCTCGCGGTCGGCATGTTGGTAGTTCTGCTCAATCGCGCCCGCTCCATCACGCATATCCTGCTGGTTGCGGGATTGACGGGCCTTTTGGTGCTCAGTCTGATGTCCATAGAAATCAACGCCGATTTCATCGAGAGCGGTTTTGAAGGTAAGTCGGGGACCTTGACGTACCGCACGCTCATCTGGGGCGGTTTCTTCCAGGATTTGCAGAACGCCCCTGTGTTCAACATCCTGTTCGGTCGCCCCCTTGGCGATCTCGCCGCGTTCTACGTACGCCACACGCTGTGGACGGGTTCGCTCCACAGCGCCTATATCGGCAGCATAAGCCTTGTCGGATATGTCGGGCTGGGCGTGATCCTCGCCGGGGCGGGCTGGAACCTGCTCAAGGCCTATCTCAACTACACGACCTACCGCCGCCCGCCAGCGTTCTTCACGCCCGAGATCAAGCTCATACTGGCCTCGATTTTCCTGATTTTCGGGTTCAGCTACGAATGGCGCGAACTTTCCGGCCTCATGTTCGGTGTGCTCGTCTCGAACCTGCCTGCGGCCGTGCCGGTGCGGGCCCCTGCGGTCCGCACCCCGAAAACCGGGGGCTGGCCTACGCCGGTAGGTCCAGTGCTGGCCGCTGAGCGCGGCGAAGGCCCGGCACCTTATCCAATTCCGCCGCCAGAGCCTGTGGCGCCATGACAATGGAGCCGCGTTTCGAGCCAGTTTCCTCGCTCGATTTCGCACTGGGGAAATACATCACCCAACCTGGCAGCGGCGGCAAATAATCGGTCGTCAGCGGCTTGCCGCCGTATTGGGCAAACCCGTAACCTTCGTCATCGGGCACAAGGAAATCATCGATCATGACCACCACTTCCTGCCAGCGCTGGTGAATGATCTTGAGTTCTTCGTGGCGCGGCACGTCATCCTGCCAATGGGCATCGAGATAGATGAACGAGCGCTGGTCCTGCGGTCGGTCGGCCAGCTTGCGCAGGAAGGCACGGGAATCTCCGTGCTCGATTTCGATATTGCCCTGCCCGGCGCAGCGGAACTTGGCAAAGTCGTAGAACCGCTGCATGAATTCCACCGACCGCACCGGCTTGCCCGAAACATAGCCCAGGAATTCCGTGGTCGCGCCCCGGAACGTTCCCGTCTCGATGACTTCGTCGAAATCGATAGCGCGGAAAATATCGCGGATAACCTGCTGGCGCCTGGCCTGTCCGTTCATAGCGCCGCCCCAACCCGCCCAGGATTTCGCGTCGGCCATGTCCAGTTTCGCCGCCAGACTTTCTGGCAAGGCATTGGTGATACGGCGATAGATTTTTTCGCTTAACTTCAAGAACCCACCTCAAAACAATCTTGCTGGATAACGCCGCGCCGCGTGATTTTATCGCTGGAACAAGGCTCGACTAGAATGCGTAACGGAACTGTTCCCGTACAATAAAATTCGTAATAAAACATTATAGAATCTCGACCGGATTAAGTAGCCATCCTTCATCACTATCGTTAACGGCGAATCCGGCCCATCTACCCCAAATTATGCTGGTTGAATATCTGAATTGGGCGATCTAGCGGCCAGATCTGTACCGCTTATCCTCCGCGGCAAGACCAGCGGTATCCTGGAAAGAGGGCGCTCTGCCCCTTCCGGAGGTCAAAATGGTTACAACCGATCGCTTCACCGGCTCCAGCTCAAGCCTCACCGCGCCTTTCTCGGGCGCTGCCGCTGTCGTCCCCAATGACGATACGGGGCTTGATTACGTCTCGCGCAGCCTGCATATCGGAGGTGCTGGCGACATTCGGGTGCAGACGCTCGAGGGCGATATCGTCACCTTTGCCGGTGTCATGGTTGGCTGGTTTCCCGGCCGCATCAGCAAGGTTTTTGCCACCGGCACCACCACAACCAATATCGTGGCGGTGTGGTAATGAGGAAAGCGTATTGTCAGTTCGTCCGCCCTGGTGGCGTCGTCCGCTCAATCGGCGGGTGGCTATAATGACGGGGCTTGGCCTTGGGCTCGGCGCCAGTCTGGGGGTGCTCGCATTGCGAAATGCTGCCGGCTCCGCGCGCCTGGCCGGCAATTCCAAGGGATACGCCCTTGGCGATAGCCGTGTGCTCGATAGCATGCGTGCTTCCACTTACACCAATGTTGGACCCCATGCCTGGGCGCGCAGCTTGCTCAAAGGCCGGCTGACGCTTGAACTGTCCAGTATCAGTGGTGTGGGCGGCGCTCGAACCGACCAGATCCTTGCCACCCAATTCCCCGCCGCCCTCGCTTCAGACGCCAAGACGCTGATGCTTCTGGCAGGCACAAACGATTGCCGCAGCAGCACCACGCCGCTATCGGCCTCTATCGCCAACCTCAACGCCATGATCGACCAATGGGTCGCCTCGGCTGCCGATCGCATTGTCGTCGTCGCCGACGAAGCCCCCTGGGATCCCACCTCCACCGCAACCGGGAATCAAACCCAGGAGATGGCCATACGCGATCATATCCGCTCGCGTCATAATCCCGGGGAGGGTGTCTATGTCTGGCCTTTGTGGCAGGCAGTCACCGGCGGCAATGATGGTTTTACCCCCCTGCCCGATACCTACAGGACCGATACCGATGGCGCGCGGCTCCACTGGGCCGTGCCGGGCGGCGTGCGCGGCGGCCTGGCGCTGGCGAAAATTCTGGATCCGCTCCTGCCCGAAAACTCATTCTTCGCTCGCGCTGTGACAGCCGGCGGCGATTTCACAGGAACGGGCATCGCCCCAACCGGTTGGAATGCCACGACCGGCGCGGGCATCACCACCCGCATGGAAATCGCCGAGAACCTCAACTGGTTCGTCATGGAGCTGACCGGCGTGCTGGGCACCATCACATCAAGCATTACCGCTACCTCCATTCCGACCGGCTTCACCGCCGGCTCCACCAATGTACAAAGCTCGATCCGCTACCGGGTCGACGCAGGCTCGCAGAACATCCGCTCAATCGCGCTACAGATGAACCGTCAGAGTGGCACCGCGCTCAAGGTGAGTGGCTCAAGCAATGCCACGGATATCGCCCATATGGGCTCGACCTATGACGCCAACGGCTCGATCCCGACCGATAAGGCAATCGACGGCGTGCTGCTGACGCCGGTGGGCCTCTTTGACGCCACCGCGACCCAGTTGCGGCCGTGGTTCATCAACATCGTTTCACGCACGTCGCTGCCCATGAGCGGGACGATTCGATTTGCTCTGCCTCAATCGCTGGCCGTACCGACTTAACCCTGCCCCCTCCATCACCTAAGGCGGGGCCTTCGCGGTTCGACGCATCCCCATCTCCCGAAAAAAAGGCCGGACGCGCTGTCCGGCCTCAATCACTCTAGCGCGTCAACGGCTTATACGTCGCCCGCTTCGGGTTCACCGCATCGGCACCCAGTCGCCGGACCTTGTCTGCCTCGTAGTCCGCAAAATTGCCTTCGAACCATTCCACATGGCTGTCGCCTTCGAAGGCCAGCATATGGGTCGCCAGCCGGTCGAGGAACATGCGATCGTGGCTGATGATCACGGCGCAGCCGGCGAATTCCTCCAGCGCCTCTTCCAGCGCAGCGAGGGTTTCGGTGTCGAGATCGTTGGTAGGCTCATCGAGCAGCAGCACATTGGCGCCGCTCTTGAGCATCTTGGCCAGATGCACGCGATTGCGCTGCCCGCCCGAGAGGTTGCCCACCTTCTGCTGCTGATCGCCGCCCTTGAAGTTGAACGAACTGGTATACGCACGAGAGTTCACCTCGCGCTTGCCCAGCATCAGGATTTCGTCGCCCTCCGAGATTTCCTCCCAGACGGTCTTGTTGGGGTTGAGGCTGTCGCGGCTCTGGTCGACATAGCCCAGATGCACGCTGTCGGCCACCGTCACCGAACCGGCGTCCGGCGTCTCCTGCCCAGTGATCATGCGGAACAGCGTTGTCTTGCCCGCGCCGTTCGGCCCGATAATGCCGACAATGCCACCCGGCGGCAGCTTGAAGCTCAGGTTGTCGATCAGCAGCCGATCACCATAGGACTTCGACAGCCCCTCGATATCGATGACATTATTGCCCAGCCGCTCGCCGGCCGGAATAACGATCTGCGCCGTCGAAGACTGCGAACGCGCCTCATTGATCTTGACCAGTTCCTCATAGGATTTGAGACGCGCCTTGGACTTGGTCTGGCGTGCCTGCGGGCTCTGCCCCATCCATTCGCGCTCGCGCTCCAGCACCTTGGCGCGGGCTTGGTCTTCGGATTTTTCCTGCGCGAAGCGCTTGGCCTTGGCCGTCAGATAGGCCGAATAATTGCCCTCATAGGGCACGCCCTTGCCGCGGTCGAGTTCGAGAATCCAGCCGGTAACATTGTCGAGGAAGTACCGATCGTGGGTGATGATCAGCACCGCGCCCTCGAATTCGCGCAGGTGGCGTTCGAGCCAGGCGGTGGTTTCCGCATCCAGATGGTTGGTGGGTTCGTCCAGCAGCAGCAGGTCGGGCTTGCTCAGCAGCAGCGCGCACAGCGCCACGCGGCGGCGTTCGCCACCCGACAGCTTGGTGACATCGGCGTCGCCGGGAGGGCAGCCTAGGGCCTCCATCGCCACTTCGACCTGGGACTCAAGGTCCCACAGGTTTTCCGCGTCGATCTGGTCCTGCAGCTTGGATGCCTCGTCGGCGGTCTCGTCGGAATAGTCCATCATCAGCTCGTTATAACGATCGACGACAGCCTTCTTTTCCTTGACCCCGGTCATGACATTGCCGAGCACGTTCAGCGCCGGATCCAGCTCCGGCTCCTGCGACAGGTAACCGAGCTTTGCCCCCTGCGCGAGCCAGGCTTCGCCGGTGAATTCGGTATCGATCCCCGCCATGATCTTGAGCAGCGTCGACTTACCCGAGCCGTTCGGCCCCAGCACGCCAATCTTGGCATCGGGGTAGAAGGACAGGTGGATATTGTCCAACACCTTCTTGCCACCGGCATAGGCTTTGGACATTCCGCTCATGTGGTAGATGAATTGGCGAGCCATCGGCTTGCAAACCTCGATAACGGGAACAGGATTTGCCCCGTATGTAGGCCAAGCCCCCCGGCGCGGCAATCCTGTAATGGCAGTGTCATCTACCCGCGTTAGGCCCGGCGCATATTCAGCAAAGGTTTCCCTATGTCCAGCGAGCTTCCCGTCATCGGCGCAGCCATGACCCTGCCCAGCCTCGAACGCCATCATAACTGGCTGCTCGAAGGCCAACGCGATCTCGAACTGCAGGATTTCATCGACGCCGAAGTGCTCGAAGGCGACTGGCGCCCACAGGTCGAGCGCGCCAAGCAGTTGTTGTCGGGTCATACCGGGCGCGTTGGCATTCACGGCCCGTTCTGGGGCTTCGTCATCGACACGCCCGATATCGGCATCCGCGCCGTGGTACAGCGCCGGCTCGATCAGGGGCTGGATGTCTGCGCCGAACTGGGCGCGACGCATATGGTGGTCCACAGCCCCTTCACGACCTGGGACGCCAACAATCTCGATGGCCGCCCCGGCGCCCGCCAGCGTAAAATCGAATATTGCCACCAGTCCATGAGCGCCGCCGTGCGCCGCGCCGAGGCGCTCGGCGTCACGCTGGTGATCGAAAATATCGAGGACAAGAACCCAGCAGACCGGCTGGAGCTGGCGCTGTCGTTCAATTCGTCCGCCGTGGCGCTTTCCATCGATACCGGCCACGCCCATTACGCCCATGGCAGCACCGGCGCGCCGCCGGTGGATTATTACGTGCTGGCCGCCGGCTCCCACCTCGCCCATGTGCATTTGCAGGATGCGGATGGTTTTGCCGATCGGCACTGGATTCCCGGCGAAGGCACGATCCGCTGGGCAGCGGTGTTCGCGGCGCTGGCGATGATTGATGCCAAGCCACGGCTGTTGCTGGAACTGGCGGATGAGTCGCGGATTCAGGAAGCCGCGGATTGGCTGATTGCGCAGGGGCTGGGGCGGTAGAAACAAGCACCCCTCATCCGGCCTTCGGACACCTTCTCCCGCAAGGGGAGAAGGGATGGAACCGAGAAATCTCAGTCGTCATCCCTCTCCCCTTGCGGGACTTGGAGCCGGTGGCGAAGCCACAAGCCGCTCCAGTGGAGCGGCTTGAGCCGAACAAGGACAGCTTGCGACGCGTTCAGCGAGCAGGCAGGGTGAGGGGTACGATCTCTCCACAACCTCGATCCCCCGCCCCTATCCACCCAAAACTTTCTGCGCTAGGCTGGATTAACGTTCATACAACTACAAGGCGTTCCATCTTGTCCTTCACCTTTCCCCGCCGCGGCCGCACGCTTTCCCCCGGCCAGCGCTCCGAATTGACCGTCATCGATCTCGATGGCAACGCGACCGTCATCTTCACCGCCGATGAGATCATCGAGGCGCCCAACTGGACCTCGGACGGCACCGCTCTGGTGTTCAATGCCGGCGGCAAGCTGTTCCGCATCGCGCCCACTGGCGGCGACATCATCCCCATCGATACCGGCCACCTGGACAATCTCAATAACGACCACGTGCTGTCGCCCGATGGTTCGACCATCTATGTCAGCTCGGACGATGGCCATCTCTATGCCGTGCCCTTTGCCGGTGGCACGCCGCGCCGCGTCTCAAATATCCACTCGACGCCGTTCCATTATTACCTGCACGGCATCTCGCCCGACGGGAAAACGCTCTCCTACGTCGCCATCGAGGGCAAGGGCCCCGACCGCCGCGTCAACGTCTTCACCATTCCATCCGCCGGTGGCGCGGATGTGCGCCTCACCGATGTCTCGGTCCCCAATGACGGGCCGGAATATTCCCCCGATGGCCGCTGGGTCTATTTCAACTCCGAACTGGCCGCCAGCCAGCCCGGCCATGCCCAGGTGTTCCGCATGAACGCCGCCGATGGTAGCGGGCTGGAACAGCTGACCTTCGATAACCTGGTCAACTGGTTCCCCCACCTGTCGCCCGATGGCAAACAGGTGGCGTTCCTCAGCTTCCCCACGGGCACGCTCGGCCATCCCGCCGACAAGGATGTGCTGCTGCGCCTGATGAACCCCGATGGGTCCGACCAGCGCACGCTGACTGCCTTCTTCGGCGGCCAGGGCACCATCAATGTCAATTCCTGGGCGCCCGACAGCCGCCGCTTCGCCTACGTCGCCTATCCGATCGCGAAATAGCGCCGTCGGGCAGGTCGGAACCCGGGTTCCGACCTGCCCTTCGTCAGTTTGCCTTGGGCTGCGCGCGATAGAGGGCAATCGCCCGGTTGATCAGGACATCGATCAAGTCCTCGCCGCTCTTCATTTCCGGATCGTTGCGCTGCGTGCCTGCCACCAGCGAAACGGCCAGCGCCTGGATAACATAGGCATGCGTGGTTCTGCCGGCGGCAAGATGATCGCTGCCTTCCTGGTCAAATCGCTTCAGCAATTGATTATAGATGACCGGGGTCATGACCTGCTTGGCCAGGGTCCAGTTTTTTCTTTTGAGATCGTCGCTGAGATCGGAAGCCAGGCCGCCGAGCAGCAGCATGGCCTCAGGATCCTTACGGCCTCCCTCGTTCAAATCGCGCAGCACAGCCGCGAAATGGCGCTTGAAATCCTGTTCCTTGGTCATTGCTAAAATCCCGATCGGTCAACTGTGCCGACCTTTGAGCATTTCTGGCGGCGCAATGCCACCGGCCTGTTAACGCGGAACCGTTGCCGGGGCGCGCCGTTAAGATTGGGAACCGTCGATCCTTCAGACACGACGGTGCACCAATGGCGACCGTTCCCTCCCCGGCCGCCATGCGATCGGTGGACTGCTGCAGAGGCTGACGCTCCTTTGTGGCGTCTCCGGTGGGGGCGCGAGGCTTCGGTTTCGCGCCCTTTTCTATTGCCCCAACCTGCCATCCGGGCCAAAACAGGCGGCGGCCCGGCGCTTTGGGCCATTCCCCGATTGGATCGGCACCCATGGCTAAGCAGTTCCCGCAACTGGAAAAACATCATCACGAATTCATCGCACGCCAGCGCATGTTCTTCACCGCCACGGCGGCGGCGAGCGGGCGGGTGAATGTGTCGCCAAGGGGAACCGACCAGCTGCGGGTGCTGGATAATTCGTCGGTGGTCTATCTGGACCGCACCGGGAGCGGCAACGAGACGGCGGCGCATCTGCGACAAATTCCGCGCATGACCATCATGTTTTGCGCGGTGGACGGGCCACCGCTGATCCTGCGGCTCTATGGCGAGGGCCGCATCCTGCCGCGAAATAGCGATGAATATCAGCAACTGCTGGGTGACAGGTTCGACGGGGAGGAGCCGCTGGGCGCGCGCCAGATGGTGCGGCTCGATTTCGACCTGGTGCAAACCTCGTGCGGCTATGGCGTGCCGCTCTATGACTATCAGGGCGAGCGCGACACCATGGATCGCTGGGCAGAGGCGAAGGGGCCGGACGGGATCGATGCCTATTGGCACGAGAAGAACCAGTTCAGCATCGATGGGTTTGCATCGGGAATGTTTGAGGACTGATGGCTTGCGCCGGCCGGCAATGACGCGGACAATGGCGGCAAGAGCCGTTTGAGACGGCCGGGAGACGAGCATGACCAATGGCAAGCCGATCGTCGGCGGCGGACCCAAGAAGGTTCTCTATACGCTCCAGACCGTGGGGCGGATGGGCGTGGGCAAGGCGGCCAAGGCGCTGACCAGCAAGAATGCCTGCAAGGCCTGTGCCTATGGCATGGGCGGGCAGCGCGGCGGCATGACCAACGAACTCGATGAGTTTCCCTCGGTCTGCAACAAGAGCGTGCAGGCGCAATCGAGCGACGTGCAGGCGGCAATCCCGGGGCCGATCTTCGAGCATTCCATCGCCGAACTGGGCGAATTGACCGGGCGTGAGATGGAAAAACTCGGGCGGCTGGGCATGCCGATCTTCAAGGCGGCCGGCGCTGACCGCTTCGAGCCGGTGGGCTGGGATTTCGCCATCGCCCATGCGGCGGCGCAGCTCAAGGTGACCGAGCCGAAGCGGAGCTTCTTTTATTCCTCGGGGCGTTCGTCCAACGAGGCGGGGTTCATTTTCCAACTGCTGGCCCGCGCCTATGGCACCAATAACGTCAACAATTGCTCGTATTACTGCCACCAGGCGACCAGCGAGGGGCTTAAGACGACGATCGGCTCGGGCACGGCTACGGTCGAGCTGGAGGATTTGACGGGGTGCGACCTGATCTTCGTGATCGGCGCTAATCCATCGTCCAACCATCCGCGCTTCATCCATATGCTCAAGAACTGCCGCGAGCGGGGTGGCCAAGTGATCGTGATCAATCCGTCCAAGGAGCCTGGACTGGTCAAGTTCGCGGTGCCGAAATCGCCCAGCTCCATGCTCAAGGGCGGCAGCGAGATCGCCTCGGACTATGTGCAGCCCAAAATCGGCGGCGATATCGCACTGATGAAGGGGATCGCCAAGGCGGTGATCGCGGCAGGGCTGGAGGCGAAGGATTTCATCGCCAGCCATGCGACAGGCTATGAGGCATTCCGAGCCGATATCGAGGCGCTGGGTTGGGACGAGATCGTCGCGGCCTGCGGCGTTCCGCAGACCCGGATCGAGGAGATCGCACAGCGTTACGGGCAGGCGCAGAATGCAGTGTTCGCCTGGGGCATGGGCATGACGCACCATGTCCATGGCGTCAGCAATGTCGAGGCCATCGCCAATCTGGCAATGCTGCGCGGCATGGTGGGCAAGCGCTATGCCGGCCTATTGCCACTGCGCGGGCATTCCAATGTGCAGGGCATCGGCACCATCGGGGTCAAGCCGGTGCTGGCCAAGGATGTGCTGGGCAAGATGGAAAGCGCCTTCGCCATGAGCTTTCCGGCACAGGAAGGCATGGACACCATGGCTTGCCTCAAGGCGGCCGAGCGCGGCGAGATCGACGCGGCGGTGATCATGGGCGGAAACCTGTGGGGAGCCACGCCGGACACCGAATTCGCCAGCCGGGCGATGGGCGCCATCGGGTTCAAGCTGTTTTTGACCACGACGCTGAATATGGGCCATGTGCATGGGCTGGGCGACGGCGAAGTGCTGATCCTGCCGGTGACGGCGCGCGACGAGGAATGGCAACCCACGACGCAGGAATCCATGTTCAACTATGTGCGGTTGAGCGATGGCGGCATCAAGCGGCTGGAGAACGTGCGGCCGGAAAGCCATATTCTCTGCGATATCGCGGCGCGGCTGCTGCCGGAGTCGCCGGTCGACTTCAAGGCCTTCGCGCAGCATTCCAAGGTGCGCGAGGCGATCGCGGCGATTGTGCCCGGCCTGGAGCAATTGGCCGATATCGATGTGGCCAAACAGGAATTTCACATCAAGCACCGGGTGATGCACGCGCCCGAATTCGGCACCAAGGATGGGCGGGCCCATTTCGTGGTGACGCCAATCCCGGCGCTGGAAGCCAGCAAGCTGCTGCTGGCGACAGTGCGCAGCGAGGGGCAGTTCAACACCATCATCTATGAAGACAATGACAGCTATCGCGGCGGTGCGGGACGCGATGCGGTATTCCTCAATGGTGCCGACATGGCCGCATTCGGGGTCAGCGCCGGGCAGATGGTGACGCTGGCCTCTGACGTGGGGCGGATGAGCGCGGTGGTCAAGGAATTCGACCTGCCGCGGGGAAGCGCCATGGCCTATTACCCCGAGGCGAATGTGCTGGTGGGAACGGCGGTGGACCCGCGCAGCAAGACCCCGGCGTTTAAATCGGTGCCGGTATGGATCGAAGTGTAAGCTGGGACGATGCGGGGCCACGATATTGGATCGAGGCCAAATCTCCCCCCACCCATAGCCCTTCGCGCGTAGCGCTACGGGCGTTCTTCGCCGCAAAGGTCCACCGGACCTTTGCTAAGAGGCTCATCACTCCCTCCCCGCAAGGGGGAGGGTGTCGGCTGATAAATCCAGTTTTAGTACCGCTACAGCTCCGCATCCCCAATGCGGCACCTCCCCCTCGACGGGGGAGGATGGGTGGGGGTGTTCGGAGCCACGATGGTAGGATCTGGCACCCGAAGCTGGATCGGCATCGGCCAAACTGGTCGATGGCCAATTGCTGCCGACGCCTGGTACAGCTACTCTCATCGAAGACGCTACCTGCAGGTCGTCCCAGCCAAACTTCCGCCCCGCCGATCGTCTAGCTGTTCCTGCGCAGGGTGCATCCATCGGAGACGAAACATGGCCTTTGACGTCAAATCCATCGCATTGTCCGTCCTGCTGCTTGGGGCGGCATCGGCGCCGGGCTTTGCCCAGTCCGTACAGTCCACGACGACGCTCAGCCTTGGCGGCGATGCCGAACAGCGTAGCGTCCAATATGATTGCGCCGCCTTCGGCCAGATCGGCGTCATCTATATCGACGCCGCGCCCAATTTCCTGGCTTTGGTGCCCCATGAGGGCGACAATCTGGTCTTCGTGGCAGTGCTGTCCGGCTCCGGCGTCCGCTATGCCTCGGGCAATTTCGAGTGGTGGACCAAGGGCGCCGAAGCCAGCCTGCATGACCTGACCGCTGCCGAGGGCGCCGCTCCGCTAGCCACCTGCTCCGAAATCACCAATACGCCGTAGGGGCTCATGGACGGATTGCCCACGCACGAACTGTTCCCCCATGTCCGCATCGTCATGGGCATGGTCATCGGCCTGGGCATCACCCGCCTGCTGATGGGCGTGGCGGGGCTGGTGCAGCATCCCAAGCGGGCCAGGCTGTCGGCCATCCACCTGCTCTGGGCCGGCTCGATGCTGCTGGAGCTGATCCATTTCTGGTGGTGGGAATTTGCCCTGTTCCAACTCGACAACTGGACCTTCGGCATTTTCTTCTTCCTGATCGGCTACACCATCCTGCTATTCCTGCAGGCCGCCATCCTGTTCCCCGACAATATCGATGAATATGACGGCTACGAGGACTTCTTCCTCAAGCGCCGCCATTGGTTCTTCGGCCTGTTCGCCGCCAATTTCCTGTTCGATGCCGCCGATACCATCATCAAGGGGCAGGCCCATTGGGACAAGTTCGGCTTTGAATATTACCTGCAGGTTCCTATTGGCCTCATTCTCTGTGCCATCGCCATCCGCACCGCCGACAGGCGGTTTCACCTTGCCTTGGTCTCGGTCCACCTGATTTATCAGGCCTCCTGGATCCTGCGCCTTTTCAACACCGTCACCTAACGAGGGGTCTGAACTGTGCCAGCATGCCGCACTGGACGCCCCACGCACCATCGCCTACGCCGCTGATACGTCCTGAAACCCTGCCGACGAGAATTTTCCGCCCATGAGCATGCTGATCGCTTCTTTCATGTTCGTCGCCCTGCTGGCGGTCTCCTTCGCCCATTTTCTCTGGTCGGTGGGCCGCACCTGGCCGATCCGCGGAGAAAAGCTGCTGGCCCAGACCGTTGTCGGCACCAAGGACATCGAGCGCATGCCACCCAAGCTGGTTTCCTTCGGCGCGGCGCTGGCAACGCTGGCCGCGGCACTGGTTGCCGCGGCATTGGCCGATCATGATGGCGGTGGCGCCGAACTCACCCTGCTCGGCATTCCCTTTGCCGCGATTTTCCTGGCGCGTGGCATCGCTGGCTATACGCCGCAGTTCATCGCCAAGACACCGCACCCCAATTTCCGCCTCAACGACCGCCGGATCTATTCGCCGCTGTGCCTGATCGTCGGCGCCGGCTTTATCGTCCTGATGGTCATGCGGTTGGTGTAGGCGCCCGCACCAGCGCCACCACCGAGCGCGGCGTCAGCGTGGCGGTGCCTTCGGAGAAAGCAACGCTAGCGGTATTGTCGGATTCAATCCCGACCGCCCAATTGCCTTCCGGCAACCGCGCCACCACCGGCTCGGCACGCCGGTTGAACCACACCAGCACTTCGTCATCCTTGGAATGCAGCTGCATTCCGAGCACGGACGCACCGGACTGCCGCCAGTCGCCCTCGTTCATTTCGCGGCCATCGGGATGCAGCCACACCACGTCGCGGATGCCCGCCTTGTCGGGCGCGCCGGTCAGAAAATGCTCATGCGTCAGCGCTGGGTGCGCCTTGCGGAATTTCTGCGCGGCGGCAACGAAATCAACGAGATCTCCGTCGCTGTTCTCCCAATCCACCCAGGTGATGTCGTTGTCCTGCGCATAGGCATTGTTGTTGCCGCCCTGCGTTCGATACATTTCATCGCCCTGCTGGATCAGCGGCGTACCACGCGACATGAACAGCGTGGCCAGCAGCGCCCGCACATCGCGCCGGCGCGAGGCATTGATGGCTTCATCATCGGTCTCGCCCTCGACACCGCCATTCCAGGATGAATTGTTGCTGTGCCCATCGCGGTTGCCCTCGCCATTGGCCTCATTGTGTTTGTCGTTATAGCTGACCAGATCGCGCAGCGTAAAACCGTCATGCACCGCCAACAGGTTCACGCCATGCGTCGGCTTGCGCCCGGCAAAATTGAAGATTTCCGCCGATCCGGAAATCTTGCCGGCCAGTGCGCCGATCTTGCCATCGTCGCCGCGCCAAAAGCTGCGCACCTCGTCGCGATAGGTGTCGTTCCACTCGCGAAATTCGCGGCCGAACTGACCGAGCTGGTAGCCGCCCGGACCTGGATCCCAAGGTTCGGCCACGAGAATGGCCTTGCTCAATACCGGATCGGCCTTGATCTTTTGCAGCAGCACGGCATTCGGATTGAAGCCCGGCTCGCGTCCCAGCACCGGCGCCAGATCGAAGCGGAAACCGGAGACGCCCATCTCCTCGACCCAGTAGCGCAGGCTCTCGATCACCAGCCGCTGCGTCGCCGGATGGTCACACCGAAGCGTGTTTCCGGTGCCGGTATCGTTGACCAGATGCTGACGCCCATCGACCTCGACGAAACGATAATAGGTCTTGGCGTCCAGCCCCATCAGGCTGAGCATCGGCCCGTTCTCGTCGCCTTCGCCGGTATGGTTGTAGACCACGTCGAGGATCACCGAGATGCCGTTCTTGCGGTACAAATCGGTCATGTTGCGCAATTCCTGCGGCCCGCGCGGCATCAGCCGGGGGTCAGGCGCGAAATAGCTCACCGGATTGTAGCCCCAGGCATTGGTCAGTCCCAGGCTGGGTAGATGACCGTCATCGATCCAGGCCGCAACTGGCATCAGCTCGACCGTATCGACGCCAAGATATTTGAAATGATCGATCACCCGCTTGGTCGTCAGCGCCGCCACGGTACCGCGCAGCGGTCCCTGCACGCTGGGATGGCGCATGGTAAAGCCGCGCACATTCAGCTCATACATCAGCTTGGGCGCGCGATTGCGCGGCATGATGGACTCATTGCCATCCCCCACGACGACCGCCTTGGGGATCAGGGGCGCGGTGTCTTCGGCCTCGTCACGATGCAGCCGCAGCCGGGGCGAACGCACGAAGACCCGGTCGAGCCGCCGCGCATAAGGATCGACCAGGAGCTTGGCCGGATCGAAGAAATAACCCTGCTCCGGATTGTATTCGCCATCGGCCCGCAACCCGTAGCGGGTGCCGGCGCCAAGCCCCGCAACCAGCCCGGCGCGGATGTTGTCCTGGTGCACATCAAGCTCGAACCGGTCGGTTTCCCGGTCCTGCTCGTCATAGATGGAGACCCAGATGGTGGAGGCGGATTCGGAATAGACGGCGAAATTGACACCTTCGGCAACAATGGTCGCACCGAGCTTGTCGATGCTCCCCGCGCCAGGGACTAGACTGGGTTTC
Source organism: uncultured Alphaproteobacteria bacterium (assembly GCA_963717095.1). Taxonomy (GTDB): domain Bacteria; phylum Pseudomonadota; class Alphaproteobacteria; order Rhizobiales; family Devosiaceae; genus Devosia. The sequence goes on along the minus strand of CAVQVF010000001.1, from coordinate 694,956 downwards.
ATCAAGTTTCCGATGTTAGGTGATGACGCTGGGAGCTTGTCGCCCGGTGCGCTGCTTGAGGCCCGAGAGCTGGTCGGCAAGCTCGATAAGGGGCTCAAGGGCGGTTTGGGTTTCAAGGTCGTGTCGTCCATCGGCTGCCTCATATCGTTCGAGATACAGCCGCAACGTTGCCCCGACAGTGCCGGTTCCACTCAAACGCAGGACGATGCGCGAGCCATCGGTGAAACCGATGCGAATGCCCTGCCTGGCGCTGGTCGAGCCATCGATGGGATCGTGATAGGTGAAGTCATCCGCGTAAGCGACTTGCAGGTCATCGAAATTGCATCCCGGCAGGTCGGGCAGCCTGGCGCGCAGATCATCCACCAGCGTATTGGCGATGCCTGCATCGACCTCTTCATAGTCGTGGCGCGTATAGTAATTGCGACCATAGGTCGCCCAGTGGTCGCGCACGATTTCATCGACGCTCTGCTTGCGCACGGCAATAATATTGAGCCAGAGCAGCACCGCCCACAGCCCATCTTTCTCGCGCACATGGTCCGAGCCCGTCCCCGCGCTCTCCTCGCCGCAGATGGTCACGCGGCCAGCGTCGAGCAGATTGCCGAAGAATTTCCAGCCGGTCGGGGTCTCGTGCATCTCGATGCCGAGCTTTTCCGCCACCCGGTCGGCTGCAGCGCTGGTTGGCATCGAGCGCGCAATGCCGGCAATGCCGGCCTTATAGCCCGGCGCCAGATGCGCATTGGCCGCCAGCAGGGCCAGCGAATCCGATGGCGTGACGAACCGGTTCTTGCCGATGATCAGGTTGCGATCGCCATCGCCATCCGACGCGGCACCGAAATCTGGCCCGGCAGGCGTCATCAGCAGGTCGTGCATGTCCTTGCAATAGACCAGGTTGGGATCGGGATGGCCGCCGCCGAAATCCGGCAATGGCCTGCCATTGATGACGGTCCCGGCGGGAGCGCCGAGCTTGCCTTCGAGGATGGCATGGGCATAGGGGCCGGTAATGGCGTGCATGGCGTCGAACGTCATCTTGAAGCCGCCGGCAAACAGCGCACGGATGGCGCCGAAGTCGAACAGTGTCTCCATCAGCGCGGCGTAATCGGCGACCGGATCGATGACCTCGACGATCATCCCGGCGGAATTTTGGATTCCAAGCCGGCCCAGTTCCACATCGCGCTCATTGGCGATTTTGTAGCTCTCGATCACCTTGCTGCGCGCGAACACCGCGTCGGTGATCTTCTCGGGCGCCGGGCCGCCATTGCCGATATTGTACTTGATGCCAAAATCGCCTTCCGGCCCGCCCGGATTATGGCTGGCCGACAGCACCAGCCCACCGAACGCCTTGTGATGGCGAATGACGTGGCTGGCGGCCGGGGTCGATAGCAAGCCATCCTGGCCCACCAGCACCTTGCCGAAACCATTGGCGGCGGCCATGCGGATCGCGGTTTGGATGGCGACATCGTTATAGAAGCGCCCATCCCCGCCGATAACCAGCGTCTTGCCCTGGAAGCCCTCAAGGCTGTCGAAGATCGACTGCAGATAGTTTTCGACATAGTTCGGTTGGCTGTAGACGCTCACCCGCTTACGCAGGCCCGAGGTCCCCGGCTTCTGATCGTCGTAGGGCGTCGTGTTAATCGATTGAATCGTCATTTAATTTCAGCCCCGTCAGTGTGGCGTAGAGATCGGCATAGCGGCGCGCGCTCGCTTCCCAGGAAACTTCGGACTTCATTCCCCGCCGTTGAATTTTTTTCCAGGTCTTGTCGTCATTGTAGAGCCGGACCGTCTTGCGGATCGCCTCATAGAGCGCATGGGCGCTATTGGCGTCGAACAGCACGCCCGTCGCCACGCCCGCATCCAGCGCCGCCGGATTGGCGTCGATGACCGTATCGGCCAGCCCGCCGATACGGCTGACCACCGGCACGCAGCCATAGCGCAGCCCGTATAGCTGGGTCAGCCCGCAGGGTTCGAACCGCGACGGGATCAGGATCGCATCCGCGCCGCCCTGGATCAGATGCGACAATTCCTCATCATAACGCGTGATGATCCCGACCTTGCCCGGATGTACCGCCGTAGCGTGGCGGAACCCATCTTCGAGATACCCTTCGCCCGATCCGAGCACCACAAGCCGCGCGCCGAGGCCAACAAGGCCCTCCAGCGCCAACAGCAGCAGGTCCATGCCCTTCTGATCGGTCAATCGACTGATGACGCAAAACAGCGGCCCATCTTCGCCGTCGAGCCCGAACTTCTCCACCAGAAAAGCTTTATTGGCTCGGCGCAAGTGCACAGTATTGCTGGAGAATTTCTGCGGTAGTGCCGGATCGACGGCCGGATCCCAGGCCGTAACATCGATGCCGTTGAGAATGCCGATCACCGTATCGGCGCGTCCGTTCAGCAGCCCTTCCAGCCCCATGCCGAACTGCGGCGTGCGGATTTCATCGGCATAGTTCGGGCTGACCGTGGTGACGTAATCGGCGCATTCCATGCCCGATTTCAGGTAGGAAATGCCGCCATAATATTCGACGCCACCCACCTCGAACGCCTGCGGCGGCAGCCGCAATTGCCCGAAGATTTCGCGCCCGAAAAAGCCTTTGAAGGCCATGTTATGGACGGTCATGATAGTTTTGATGCCGCTGGGCGGGCCATATTTGATATAGGCGGGCACGAGGCCGGCCTGCCAATCGTGGCAATGGATAACCTGCGGGTAGTAGCCATCGACCAGACCCCAGGCCAGTTCCGCCGCGACCCAACTCAGGGCCGCAAAGCGCTTCCAGTTATCGGGCCAGTCCCAGCCATCGGGCGCCACATAGGGGTTGCCGGGGCGATCATAGAGGTGCGGCGCATCGATGACGATCAGGTCGAGGCCGGCAAAGCGGCCTGCGATCAGCTTGCCCGGCGCGCCGAACAGGTCTTCGATTTCCGCGACCACGCGGCCGCCATCGATCTTGCTCATCACCGCCGGATAGCCGGGCACCAGCGTGCGCATGGTTACGCCCTTGTCGCCCAGCGCCAATGGCAGGGCGCCGGCCACATCGGCCAGCCCCCCGGTTTTGATCAACGGATAGACTTCCGCCGCAACGGACAGGACTTCGATCATCGGCTCGCCAGATATTTGTCGATCATCGCCTGGGTAATCAGCGTCACCCCCTGCTCGCTGCGCCGGAACCACTTGGCGTCGAATTCGGGATCCTCCCCGACAACCAGCCCCTCGGGGATGTTCACGCCACGGTCGATCACGACCTTCTTCAGCCGCGCGCTGCGCCCGATATCGCAATAGGGCAAAACCACTGCTTCGTTGAGCTCGGAATAGGAATGCACGCGCGAGCCGGTCGACAGCAGCGTCTTTTGGAGATAACCGCCGGAGATAATGCAATCGCCCGACACCAGCGAATTGACCGCCGTGCCGCGCCGCCCGTCGAAATCATGCACGAACTTGGCTGGCGGGGTGATCTCGGCATAGGTCCAGATCGGCCAGTCGCGGTCATAAAGATCGAGCTGCGGCTGGATGTCGGTCAGATCGATCGAAGCCTTCCAATAGGCATCGATCGTGCCGACGTCGCGCCAATAGGACACGTCTTCCTTGGACGAGCGCACGCAGGAGCGGTTGAAGCGATGCGCCCAGGCGGTGCCGTTCTTGACGATATAGGGGATGATATCCTTGCCGAAATCGCGGCTGGAGCCTTCCGTAGCAGCGTCGCGGCGCAATTGCTCCATCAGGAAGCGCGTCTCGAACACATAGATGCCCATCGAGGCCAAAGCCATGTCCGGATTGTCGGGAATGCCCGGCGGATCCTTGGGCTTTTCCACGAACTCGACGACCCGGTCGCGGCCATCGACGGCCATCACGCCAAAGCCGGACGCTTCCATGCGGGGCACTTCGAGGCACCCGATGGTGACATCGGCGCCGGTGTCCACATGCTGGCGCAGCATGATTTCGTAGTCCATCTTGTAGATATGATCGCCCGCCAGGATGACGATGTAACGGGCACCGTAATCCTCGATAATGTCCATGTTCTGGTACACGGCATCGGCGGTGCCGGCATACCACATGTCTTCCTTGACGCGCTGGCTGGCGGGCAGCACGTCGAAGCTCTCGTTACGCTCCGGCCGCAGGAAGTTCCAGCCGCGTCCCAGATGCCGGATCAGGCTGTGGGCCTGATACTGCGTCGCCACCGAGATGCGGCGAATGCCCGAATTGATGGCGTTGGAGAGCGCAAAATCGATGATGCGCGACTTGCCGCCGAAATAGACGGCAGGCTTGGCGCGGCGGTCCGTCAGCTCCATGAGCCGCGTGCCGCGACCACCAGCGAGCACATAGGCCATGGCCTCGCGCGCCAGCGGTGAAGGAACTCGGTAGTCTGCCATTTTACCCTCCACAATATGCCCGGATTAATCCGGGACGTATCTCAATGAATCCAACTCATTCCGGCTCGAACTTCAGGAATAGCGTCGATAGCGGCGGCAGATAGAGCACGGCCTCGGCTGGCCAGTGCTGCCCCTCGACCGGCTTGGCGGTGACTGCGCCGTGATTGCCGGTATTGCTGCCCGAGTACCAGCCCGCATCGGTATTGAGCCGCTCCACCCACTTGCCGGCCAGCGGCATCGGGATGCGGTAATTCTCGCGCGGCACGGGGGTGAAGTTGGACACGACCAACACCGGATCGGCCCCCGGCGCCTTGCGCACCCAGGCAAACACCGAATTGGCATGGTCATTGCCGATGATCCACTCGAACCCGTCGGGCTCGCAATCGCGCTCATGCAGGGCGGGCAGCGAGCGATAGGCGGTGTTGAGGTCGGTCACCAGCCGGCGCATGCCTTCGTGCATGCCCGCATCGAGCAGCCACCAGTCCAGCGATTTGCTTTCGGCCCACTCGTCGCGCTGGGCGAATTCCTGCCCCATGAACAGCAGCTTCTTGCCGGGATGGCCCCACATGAAGGCGTAATAGGCCCGCAGATTGGCGAATTGCTGCCAATCGTCGCCGGGCATCTTGTCGATCAGCGATTTCTTGCCATGCACCACTTCGTCATGGCTGAGCGGCAGCACGAAGTTTTCGCTGAAGGCATAAACCGTGCCGAAGGTCATGTCGTTGTGGTGGTACTTGCGATGCACCGCCTCTCGGCTCATGAACCGCAGGGTGTCGTTCATGAAGCCCATGTTCCACTTGAACCCGAAACCCAGCCCGCCGGTATAGGCGGGGTGGCTGACGCCGGGCCAGGAGGTGGATTCCTCGGCGATCATGAAGGTACCGGGATGCAGCCGATAGGCTTCGGTGTTCACCTTGCGGATGAACTCGACGGCTTCCAGGTTCTCGTTGCCGCCCAGCTTGTTGGGCACCCACTGCCCCGCCTGGCGCGAATAATCCAGATACAGCATCGAGGCCACGGCATCGACGCGCAGCCCGTCGATATGGAATTTCTCCAACCAATAGAGCGCATTGTTGACGAGGAAGGAGACGACTTCCCTACGGCCGAAATTGTAGATAGCGGTGTTCCAGTCCGGGTGATAGCCCTGACGCGGATCGGAATGCTCGTAGAGTGCCGTGCCGTCGAAATGGGCCAGGCCAAACTCGTCGGTGGGGAAATGGGCGGGCACCCAATCGAGAATGATCCCCAGCCCCGCCTCGTGTGCCGCATCGACGAAGCGGGCAAAGGCCGCCGGATCGCCGAAGCGCGCGGTGGGGGAATAGAGGCCGGTCGGCTGGTAGCCCCAGCTCGGATCAAACGGATGCTCGGTGATCGGCATCAGCTCGATATGGGTATAGCCCATGTCGGCAGCGTAGGGCACCAGCTGCTCGGCCAATTGATCATAGGTCAGGAAGCCGCCATCGGGACGCCGGCGCCATGAGCCGAGATGGACCTCATAGATCGACATCGGCGTGCGGCGCCAATCGCGCGTGGCGCGCTCTTCGATATATTTCTGGTCGGTCCACACGAACGGGGTGGGATCGGGGACCACCGAAGCCGTCTTGGGCCGCATTTCCGATTGCCGCGCGAACGGATCGGCCTTGAGCGGCAGCACGACCCCATCGGGCCCGACGATTTCGTATTTATACAGCGTTCCGGTTCCCAGCACCGGGATGAACACTTCCCAGATGCCGTTCTCGAAGCGGTTGCGCATCGGATTGCGCCGTCCGTCCCATTCGTTGAACGGACCGACCACGCTGACGCGCTTGGCATTGGGCGCCCAGACGGCAAAGTGCGTGCCGTGGATGCCCTCGAATTCCATCTCATGGGCACCCAGCTTGTCGAACAGCCGCAAATGGCTGCCCTCGCCGATGTAGTAATCGTCCATCGGCCCCAGCACCGGCCCGAAGCTATAGGGGTCATAAACCTCCCATTCGCCGCCGGCATTCTTGGCGTGATAGCGGATGGGCTGGCGCTTATCGAGCTTGACCAGGCCTTCGAAGAACCCGGCAGGATGGCGCGGCGCCAGATGACCGAGTTCGGCGCCATCGAGCGTCAAGGCGGTGACCATCTCGGCATGGGGGATGAACGCCCGCAATACCCAGTCGGCCCCGATCTGCTGCAGCCCCAGGAAGCCGAACGGATTGGCGTGCCGTCCTGCGACGATCGCCTCTACATCTGCCGAGTCTGCCTGCCAGATTTCCTTGCTCAAACGTCTATCCCCCTATGGCCTGATGCGGCGCACCAATGCGCCGCATATGACCCCGCATCCCTGCCGGCCTGATCTTTGCGTCAGTTACCGCCAGTCGTGTCATTACCCGGGAACCTTCACGCCCCAGATTTCGGCGGCATATTGCCTGATGGTGCGGTCCGATGAAAAGAACCCGACACTGGCCGTATTGCGGATCGCCATGGCGTTCCACCGGCGCTTGTCGGCCCAGATCGCATCGACATTGGCCTGGGCTGCCACATAGGCATCGAAGTCCCGCGCCACCATGAACCAGTCATGATCGTACAGCGCGCCGATCAGATCGCGGTAGCGGTTCGGATCGTCCGGCGAGAATACGCCCGACGAGATCGATTCCAGCGCTTCCTTCAGCCGGTGCGAGCTGTCGATCGATGCTCGCGGCACCTCGCCCTTGGCCCGCTTCTCGTTCACTTCGTCGGTCGACAGGCCGAAGATCACGATATTGTCGGCGCCCACTTCCTTGTGCATCTCGACATTGGCGCCATCCATGGTGCCAATGGTGATCGCCCCATTGGCCATGAACTTCATGTTGCCCGTGCCCGACGCTTCCATGCCCGCAGTGGAAATCTGCTCGGACAAATCCGCGGCCGGCACGATCACTTCGGCAAGGCTGACATTATAGTTGGGCAGGAAGACCACCTTGAGCAGGCCGCGTACCGCCGGATCGTTGTTGATGACCCTGGCGACGTCATTGATGAGCTTGATGATGAGCTTGGCGTTCCAATATCCCGGCGCCGCCTTGCCCGCAAAAATCTTAACGCGCGGAACCCAGTCGCGTTCCGGATGCGCACGAATTTCATCATAAGCGGCAACGGCTTGGATAATGTTCAGCAACTGACGCTTGTATTCGTGGATGCGCTTGATCTGCACATCGAACATCGCCTCGGACGACACCACGATGCCCAGGCGATCCTTGATCAGTTGGGCCAGACGCCGCTTGTTGGCCATCTTGACCTCGGCGAACTGCCCCTGGAACGAGGGATCGTCCGCATGGACATCCAGGCCCTTGAGCAGGTCGATATCATCGAGAAAGCCGGGTCCGATCCGGTCGCTGATCAGCTTGGTCAGGCCCGGATTGCACTGCATCAGCCAGCGCCGCGGGGTGATGCCATTGGTCTTGTTGTTGATGCGGTCGGGATAGAGCTTGTGCAGGTCCGAGAAGACAGTCTTTTTCATCAACTCGGTATGCAGCGCCGAAACGCCGTTGATCGAGTGCGAGCCGACAAAAGCCAATTGGCCCATGCGCACGCGGCGCCCGCCGGCTTCGTCGATCAGCGACACATTGGCGATCTGCCCATCGGTGAACTTGGCGCGCACCCGCGCTTCGGTCAGCACCTCGGCATTGATCTGGTAGATGATCTGCATATGGCGCGGCAGCAGCCTCTCCAGCAGGGCCACCGGCCAGGTCTCCAGCGCCTCGGGCAGCAGCGTGTGGTTGGTATAGCCGAAGACGCCGCGGCTGAGCTTCCAGGCCTCATCCCACTTCAGCCCGTTATCATCGACCAGGATACGCATCATCTCGGCAATCGAGATTGCCGGATGGGTATCGTTGAGATGGATCGCCACCTTGTCGGGCAGCGAGCCCATATCGCCATATTGCTGCAGATGGCGCCGTATGATGTCCTGCAGGGAGGCCGAGGAGAAGAAGAACTCCTGCCGCAACCGCAATTCCTGCCCTGCCGCCGTTGAATCGGCGGGGTAAAGCACCCGCGTAATGGCTTCTGCGCGCGAGCTTTCTTCCAGCGCGCCGATATGGTCGCCGGAGTTGAACTTGTCCAACAGGATTGGATCGATCGGTTGCGCGCTCCACAGCCGCAGGGTGTTCACCCGCGCGCCGCGCCAGCCCACGATGGGCGTATCGAACGCCACCGCCAGCACGTGATCGCTGGGGCGCCATTCCTGGCGCACCTGGCCGTCCGGATCGGTAACCGGCTCGACATGGCCGCCGAAGCCGACTTCGTAGGCACTCTCGCGCCGCTCGAATTCCCAGGGATTGCCATGGGCAAGCCAGTCTTCGGGCAGTTCGACCTGCCAGCCCTCGCTCATTTCCTGGCGGAACAGGCCGTGGACATAGCGAATGCCATAGCCATAAGCGGGGATCTGCACCGTCGACATGGATTCAAGGAAACACGCTGCCAGCCGGCCGAGACCACCATTGCCCAGCGCCGCATCGGGCTCCAGGTTAATCAAATCGCCCAGGTCGACATTGAGGTTCTTGAGCGCATCGCGCACCGGCTCGATGAGCCCGACATTGCTCATCGCGTCGCGCATCAGGCGGCCGATGAGGAATTCCAGGCTGAGATAATAGACACGCTTCTGCGAGGTCCGCCAGGTTTCCCGGGAAGACTCCATCCAGCGGTCCATGACCCGGTCTCGCACTGCCATGATCGTGGCGGCAAGCCAGTCATATGGGCGGGCGACGATAGGGTCCTTACCGACCGAATAGATCAGCCTTTCAAGGATTTCGGCCTGGATGGCCTCAACTGTGGTGGCACGTGGCTCCGGCGTAGGGGCGTCGTAAACGATCGGCTGTTGCGGCATTTCGCAATCCAGGTTTCATGACGATGTATTCCCCTCTAGAAGTTCAGTCTTGCACTTAATTTGTACAGTTGAAACCCCCAGAATTTTGCGGGGGCTCTATGCCGGCTCGACTGGATGGGTAGTCTTGGAAACTGTTTGCTCGACCACCTCGGGATCGATCGCAACGCCGCCTTCGCGGGCCTGATCCTCGGCATTGCTGAGCAATAGGTGCCGCCCCGCCATCGCCGGGCCGCCCGCCAGTTGCAGGTCGAAGCGTTGCCGGTCGCGCTGCCGCACGCCCTCCATGACCTCCTCGGCTTCCTCATCGCTGGCGCCCAGGACGCGGATCGCCGCGCGGCCCAGCGCCAGCGATGATTCGAAAACCTCGCGGACCTGGTATTCGACGCCGGCATTGACCAGCTTGATGGCGTGGCCACGATCGAACGCCCTTGCCATCACCTTGACCAGCGGAAATTCGTCCCGCAGCAATTCGGCGATCCTTATGGAGGCATCGCGGTTATCGACGCAGATCATCACCACATCGGCCGTCTCGGCGCCGGCGGCGCGCAGGATATCCAGCCGCGTGCCATCGCCATAATAGATCTTGAAGCCAAGCTGGGCGGCGGCGCGGATCATGTCGGTATCATTGTCGATGATCGACACCGTATGGCGCATGGCCAGCAGCGGCTGGCTGGCGATCTGCCCGAAGCGCCCGAAGCCGATCAGCAGGATGCGCGCTTCCAGGCTATCCGCCTGCTCCACGCCCTCCATCGAGGGCTCGGCCTTGGGCATTCCATAGCGCAGCCCGATGATGGCAAAGGGCGTCAGCACCATCGAGACGATAACCGTGGCGGTGAAAATGGCATTGGTTGGCCCATCGATCAGCCCCGCCGTGGCCGCGGTGGTATAGAGTACGAAGGCGAATTCGCCGCCTTGCGACATCAGCACCGCGCGCTCCAGCGCCTCGGCATGCTTGGACTTGAGCAGCCGCGCGATTACATAGATGGCGCCGGCCTTGATCACCATATAGGCGACGACACTGATGGCGATGATGACCCAGTGTCCGGCGACCACCGACAGGTCCAGCGACATGCCGACGGCGAGGAAAAACAGCCCCAGCAGAATGCCGCGGAAGGGCTCGACATCGGCCTCCAGCTGGTTGCGGAATGTCGATGTCGACAGCAGCACGCCGGCGAGAAAGGCGCCCATCGCCATCGACAGCCCGCTGACCTGGAACAGCAGGGCCGCCCCCAGCACCACCAATAGCGCCGCCGCCGTCATGACCTCGCGCAATTTCGTCGCGGCCAGCAGCGCGAAGAACGGGTTCATGATCCGCCGTCCGAGAAAGATCAGCAGCGCCACCGCGCCCAGCGCAATACCGATGCCGGCCAGCCGCGCAACCAATCCGCCATCCTCGCCCGAAGGCGCCAGAACCGCGATCACCGCCAGCAAGGGCACGATCGCCAGATCCTCCAGCAGCAGGATTGAAACGATACGCTGCCCGCCATCGGTAGAGAGTTGGCCCCGCTCACCCAGGATCTGCATGACGATGGCCGTCGAGGTCAAAACGAACCCCATGCCGAAGACGAACGCCACGACCGGGGCAAATCCCAACAGGATGCCGACCCCGGTCAGCAGCGCGCCGCAAACCGCGACCTGGATGACCCCCAGCCCGAAAATCTGCCGGCGCAGCGCCCACAACCGGCTCGGCTCCATTTCCAGCCCGATGATGAACAGGAACATGACGACGCCCAATTCGGCCGCCGCCAGCACCGAACCCGGATCGTTGATCAGCCCGATGCCGGAAGGCCCGAGCAGCAGGCCGGCCGCCAGATAGCCCAGCACCGAGCCCAGCCCCAGCCGCTTGAACAACGGCACGGCGATGACCCCCGCCGCCAGCAGCACCACGACGGGTACGAGATCTATGCCATGGCTCGCAGCTTCCACCGCAGGCTCCAACGCTCCAACCGCCACGAATGCATCTCCCGAACTGATGGCCAAGTGTTTCGCTTGGCCATGATGGCGTCAAGCATCATGGCTGCAGGGCAGCCCGTCAGGCCAGGGTTTCCACGCCGCTGGGCGATGTCCCCTCAGGCGGCTGCAACCGCGCATCCCTGCGCTTTTCCGCCGGTGTCGCCGCTGCATCCGCCTGCTCGCGGATGGCCTTGGCCGCATTGGCAAGCAATTCCTGGCGATCAGTCATTCGTGCCGTGCGGCGCACCGGCTTGCTCGGCTCCAGCCTTTTGCCGGGCAGCAAATGCGCCATGATCGAGGTGCCGATCAACAGGGAAGGCACCGCGATGAGCCCGCCGACCGGCCCCCAGGCCCAGAGCCAGAACGTGATGGACAAAAAGATGAGGAAGGGATTGAGGGTCATGGTGCGCCCGATGAAGTGCGGCGTGACGACCTGCCCTTCGGTAAAGGTGATCACCAGATAGCAGGCCACCGGCAGCAGGATATGCTCCAGCCCGGTTTGGGTGCCGAGGCCGACCGAGACCAGCACCAGGATCATGACGCCCTGCCCGACATAAGGGATATAGTTCAGCACCGCCGCCATCGCGCCCCACAGGACCGGCGACGGCATGCCGATTGCCCACATGGCCAGCGTGACCACTGCCCCCACGCACATATTGATCATGGTGATCGACAGCAGGAACCGCGACACCTTCTGCTCGACATCGCGGAACACATGCGCGGTGCGCCAGCGCATGCGGCGGCTGACGCACAGCGACAGCACCGACAGCCGGATATGGTCGCGCGTCGCCACGAAGAAGTAGAGACTGGCGAGGAAGATCAGCATCTGCGCCAGGATCGCCGGGGCCAGCAACGCAATGCTGGTGACGGCCCCTGCCCCATTGTCCACCGTGACGCTCATGGCGCTGGAGCGCCCGAAGACCGAACCCAATTGCTCTTGGAACGAGCCGATGGCGGCCAATGGCTCCTTGAAGTTGGCCAGCTCGGCCTGCAATTTCTGCCAGATCATCGGCCCCTTGGCGACCCATTCCGACAGCGGCACCGCAAACAGCGCCACCCCCAAAAGAATGACGGCGATCAGCAACAGCACCACCACGGCCGATGAGAGCGCCGGAGGAATACCGAAGCGCTCCACCCGGTCGGCAACCGGGCCGAACATCAGGCCGATGACGATGGCCAGAAATACCGGGGCCAGGAACACTTGCCCCACCTGAAGCGCCATCAACAGCACGATGAAGCCGACGAACACCATCGCAATACGACCCGCATTGCGCAAAACCCGCTCGAACTGGCTTTCGCTCAAGCGGTCGTCGGTCGCCGTCGTTGCTGCGCGCGCCATGTGGTTTCCGATGTTGGAGACTGCCGTATCCATCAACGGCAAATCGGTTGAAATGTTCCAGTCGACCGGCCCTATGCGCCCCGCTATCATCGCGCCCGATTCAGCCCCCGATCCAAGGTATGCCCATGTCCCGGAAAATCATCATCGACACCGATCCCGGCCAGGACGATGCCGTCGCCATTCTGCTGGCGCTGGCCTCTCCCGAGCTTGAGGTTGTGGGCATCGTCGCGGTGGCGGGCAATGTGGGGCTGCACCACAATGCCAATAACGCCCTCAAGATCGTCGAACTCGCCGGGCGCACCGAGGTGCCGGTCTATGCCGGCTGCTCGCGCCCGATGCGCCGCCATCTGGTGACGGCCGAGCACGTGCATGGCGAAACCGGGCTCAATGGCCCCGACCTGCCACAGCCCGAGACCCCGTTGCAGGCCCAGCACGGCGTCGACTACATCATCGATACCCTGATGAATGCCGAGCCCAAGACCATTACGCTGTGCACGCTGGGGCCGCTGACCAATATCGCCATGGCGCTGATCAAGCAGCCCGAGATCGCCGAGCGCATCGCCGAAATCGTCATGATGGGCGGCGCTTACTTCGAAGTCGGCAACATCACGCCGGCCGCCGAATTCAATATCTATGTCGATCCCGAAGCCGCCGACGTGGTGATGCGCTGCGGTGCGCCGATCACCATGCTGCCGCTCGATGTGACCCACCAGATCCAGTCGACACCCGAGCGGCTCGCCAAAATCCTGGCGCTCGGCAATAAGTCCGGCCAAGCTGTCCATGCCATGCTGACCTTTTCGGAGACCTTCGACTTGCAGAAATACGGTTGGGAGGGCGCGCCCCTGCACGACCCCACCGTCATAGCCTACCTGCTCCGCCCCGACCTGTTCGAGGGCCGCCACTGCAACGTCACCATCGAAACGGCGAGCGAATTGACCATCGGCATGACCGTGACCGATTACTGGCACGTCACCGGCAAGGTGAAGAATGCGCAGTACATGCGCAACGGCAATGCTGACGGGTTCTATGCGCTGCTGACCGAACGGCTGGCCCGGCTGCCGTAATCCGATTGCGAACCTGACCGCACGGCGTTAGGGTCCGCCTCCAAATTCGGCGGACCCATCATGGATATCTTCACGCTTCTGACCTTCACCCTCGCTTATGCCATCGCCGTGCTGGTGCCCGGCCCCGGTGTGGCGGCCGTGGTAGCGCGTGCCCTGGGTGGCGGCTTCCGCAGCGCCTTCCCCATGGTGCTGGGCATCCTGGCGGGTGATCTGGTGTATTTCGTTTTCGCGGTGTTTGGCCTCGCCGCCATCGCCCACTATTTCGGCCCGATTTTCGTGGTCATCCGCTGGGCCGGTGCCGCCTATCTGCTCTATGTCGCCTACAAGTTCTGGACCGCCAAGCCGGGCGCCGAACAGATGCGGCCCAAAAGCGAAAACGCGCTCAAGACTTTCCTCGCCGGTTTCTCGCTGACCATGGGCAATCCCAAAACCATCGTCTTCTACCTGGCGATCCTGCCGACAGTGATCCCGCTCGACCAGATGAACCCGGTTGCCTTCGCCGAGCTGACCGCGATCGTTGTCGTCGTTCTTCTCATCATCGGCTGCGGCTATGCGCTATTGGCGTCGGCAGCACGCGAGTTCTTCAAGAGCCCCAAGGCGCTGGGCCGCCTCAACAAGACCGCCGGCGTCATGATGGCCACCGCCGCTGGCCTCGTCGTCTGGCAGCATTGAGGCTTCGGCGAACCTCAAATCGCCAGTTCGGTTTCCCGGTCGAACAGATGCACATTGGCCGGCTCGATGCGCACGCCCATGATTTCACCGGCGGAGACGGCGGTGCGGCCGGTCTCGACCACGGTCAGCTCCGGCGTGGTGGCTGTGGTCAGATAGGTCGATGACCCAGTCGATTCCACCACCGCCACCGGCAGCTTGAAACTGGCCTGATCGAGCGGCACGACGCTGAGATGTTCCGGGCGCAGGCCCACGGTTACCCCGCGATTGGCGTCGACCTGCCGGCCCAGTTCGATACTGGGCGCGCCGGGCAGGTCCAGCACGACCTCATGCCCGTTGGCAGCAATGGTCCCCGGCACGAAATTCATCGCCGGTGAGCCGATAAAGCCGGCCACGAACTTGCTGGTGGGCGTATCGTATAGGTCCAGCGGCCGGCCCTGCTGCTCGATCACCCCATCGCGCATCACTACGACATAGTCGGCCATGGTCATGGCCTCGATCTGGTCATGGGTCACGTAAACCGAGGTGGCACCCAAGCGGTCGTGCAGCGCGCGGATTTCCTTGCGCATATGCACGCGCAATGCCGCATCCAGATTGCTCAGCGGCTCATCGAACAGGAACGCCTTGGGATTGCGGATGATCGCGCGCCCCATCGCCACGCGCTGGCGTTGTCCGCCGGACAATTCACGGGGATAGCGGTGCAGCAGGTTGGTGAGCCCGGTGGTGGCCGCGACTTCTTCGGCGGCCTTGCGCGCCTCCTCCTTGCTGGCGCCCTTGATGCGCAGCGAATAGGTCAGGTTTTCCAGCACCCGCATATGCGGATAAAGCGCATAGGACTGGAACACCATGGCGACGTCGCGCTTGCGCGGGGGCACGCCGTTCATCGTCTCGCCGGCGATTTTCATCGTGCCGCCGGAAATGGTTTCCAGCCCTGCCAGCGAGCGCAGCAGCGTGGATTTTCCGCAGCCGGACGGCCCCACCAGGGCAACGAAACTGCCCTTTTCGATGCTCAGGTTGATATCCTTGAGCGCGTGAAACTGGCCATAATGCTTGTCGATACCCGCAAGCTCGATCTGGATTTCTGTGCTCATTTGAGAGCCCCCGAGGTTAGGCCGGAAACGATGCGCCGTTGCAGCAGCACGAAGACGAGCAGGATTGGCGTCACATAGATCGACGCGTAGGCCATGATGCCATTCCAATCGCGCGAGTTCGGCCCGACAAAGCTGGACAGCCCCACGCTTGCCGGCTGCAGCGTCACGTCCTGGATGATCGATTTGGAATAGATGTATTCCCCGAACGCGGACATGAACGTCAGGATGGCGCACACCAGAATGCCGTTGCGCGCCAGCGGCAGCACGATGAAGAAGAAGGCCCCGACGCGCGAATTGCCGTCGACCAATGCGGCTTCCTCCAGCTCGCGCGGCACGCTCATGAACGTTGCGCGCACCAGCACCACGAAGAACGGCATCGATTTGGCCGCCGCCGCCAGCACTACCGCCGTGCGCGGTGTCGCCAGCAGGCCGATCTGGTTGAACCCGACAAACAGCGGCGTGATCATCACCGAGGCGGGCAGCACCTGCAGCATCAGGATGGCGAACAGGCCCACATCCACCCAGGCGCTTTTGTAGCGCGCCAGCACATAGGCACAGCCGGTGCCCAGGATGACGGTGATCGCCGTCACGCCCGCCGCGATGACTGTGGAATTCCACAGATTGGAGGCCATTCCCCTGCCCGCCCACACGTCCGGGAAAATCTGGAAATTGGGCGAATTGGGCCAGAAGGTCGGCGGATTGGCAAAAATCTCCGAGCCACTCTTGAGGCTGGTGACATACATCCAATAGAGCGGAAACAGATAAACCGCCGCCATCAGCAAAGCGAGGGTGAGCAGCAGCCAGCCATTGCGGGTGGTTGTCATCCGCGCACCTCATGGCGGGTCGAGCGCACATAAACGATCGAGGCGATCAGGACGAGCACGAACATCATCACCGAAATGGTGGCGCCGCGCGCGAAATCGTAGAGCTTGAACGACATCTGCCAGGCCCAGTATTGCGCCACGGTGGAGGAATTGGCCGGCCCGCCCTCGGTAATCGGCGGGAACAGGTCGAACTGCTGCAAGGTGCCGATCAGTCCCAATGACAGCACCGCCCCGATGGTCGAGCGCATCATCGGCACGGTGATGGTCCAGAACCGCTGGAACGCATTGGCGCCATCGAGTTCGGCCGCCTCGTAGAGATCGCGCGGAATGCTGGCGAGCCCCACCGACAACAGCAGCATGTTGAACGCCAGGCCCAGCCAGATATTGGCGATGATCACCGCCCACAGCGAAAATGCCGGGTCTGACTTCCAGAAGATATTGGCGTCGATGATGTGCAGGTCGCGCAGGATGGCATTGAGCACGCCGAAATCGCCCGCCAGGATCCAGCTCCAGATCGAGCCGACCACGAGGCCCGGCATCACCCAGGACACGAGGAACAGGCCGCGAATGGTGGACGCGCCGGGGAATTTCTGCGCGAAGAAGATCGCCAGGGCGAAGCCGAGCACGAACTGCCCGGCGATGGAGCCGAAGACGAAAACCAGCGTGTTTTTCGTCACCAGCCAGAACTCGGGCTGCGCGACGACGGAGATGTAATTGTCGAAACCGGCGAATGGCCGGATCAGCGAGCCCAGGGTGAACATGTCCACCTGCTGAAAGCTCATCAGCACATTATAGAGCAGCGGCACGCCCGCCAGCGCCAGCAGGAAGATCATCGCCGCGCCGACCAGAACCAGGTCGAACCCGGCGCCATCGCGCAGACTGCTCATCAGCTTCGCCATATCGCTGTCCTCTCACGTCACACGGCAGGCAATCGCCCAGCCGAACAAATCCGGCCGGGCAACCACAGGGGAGAGGCTTAGCCGGTGATGCCCTTGATGGTGGCCTGGGCCTGATCGAGCGCATCCTTGGCCGACATCTGGCCGGTCAAGGCAGACTGCATGGCGTCATAGATCGCCTTGGAGATCTTTGGCCATTCGGGATGCGGCCCACGCGGCTGGGCATATTGCAACTGCTCCTGGAATACCTTGAGCGCGGCATCCTTCAGCGGCACGCCCGTCTCGGGCAGCGGGATATCGCCGCGCGCCGGCAGACTGGAGAAGTCGGGGAACAGCCGGTCGTCCTGCGAGGCGAAGAATTCCAGCAGGGCGAAGGCTTCATCCGGGTGCTTGGTGGTCGAGAAAATGCCGGTATTGAACCCGCCCAGAGCCGACGAGCGATCACCGCCCTCAGTCTGCGTCGGCAACAGGGCCACGCCCCAATCGAACTTGGCATCGGTCGACATGCGGTCAAGCTCCCACGGGCCCGAAATGGCCATGGCCGCATTGCCCGAATTGAACGTGCCGGTCGAATCCCACTGGCCCAGGCTGAGCACGTCCTGGCTGGCCGACTTGTCGTCGATCATCGTCTTCCAGGCGTCGAGCGCCTCGACGGCACCGGGAACATTGACATTGGTATAGCCGCCGCCCGCCATCTGGATCCAGGGCAGGAACTGGAACGTGCCCTCTTCACCGGCGCGCGCCGAGAAGGTGATGCCATAGGTATTGGTCGCCGGATCGGTGAGCTTCTTGGCCGTCTCGACCAGCTCGGCCCAGGTCTTGGGCGGCTCGGCAATGCCGGCCTTGGCGAACAGGTCCTTGTTATAGAACAGCGCGATGGTGTCGGTATATTTGGGCAGGCCATAGAGCTTGCCATCCCAGCTCACCGAATTGAGCGGACCGGCGAAATAGGCATCCTTCTTGATCACGCTCGATGCGGCGACGCGGTCGGTGATGTCCAGAAACGCGCCTCGCGAGGAGAACAGCGCAAATTCCGGGTTATCGACGGAGATGATATCGGGCGCCTGCCCGGTGGCGAACGCCCGCAGCGCTTCGTTCACCAGATCGTCGAACGGGACGATGCGGTAATCGATGATGATATCCTCATGCGCCGCGTCATATTCCTTGGTCAGCGTATCGGCGATACCGGGGGCGTTGAGCCCGTCGATCGACCAGACGGTCAACGTAACTGGCTCGGCCATGGCCGGGCCGGCAAGTGCGAACATCCCGGCAGCGACGGACGCCAATAGCCCGAGTTTGGTCAGTGTCATGCTTTCCTCCTGTTTTGGCGTTGATCGCCTTTAGTCAAACTCGGCCGAGCCTCCCTGCCCGGCCGGGCATTCCGACGGGTCAGGCGACGAAGTCGCCGCCCCGGCATTGCTTGAGATAGTTGAGCCCGTGGACCTGGCCCGTCATTTCCAGGGCATCGCGATAGACCGGATCGTGCCAGCCTTCGATATCGATGGCGCCGGCATAGCCCGCCAGCCGCAGTTCGGAGATCACGTCCACCCAATTGGTGTCGCCGAAGCCCGGCGTGCGCATGAACACGAACTTTTCCTTGCCGAAAATGCCGTGCTCGCGGATCACTTCCCAGCGCACCGTGGCGTCCTTGCCGTGCACGTGGAAAAACTTGTGCGCCCATTTGCGAATCTGCGGCAACGGATCGATCAGATAGACCAGCTGGTGACAGGGCTCCCATTCGAGCCCGATATTGTCGTCCGGCGTCTCGTTGAACATCAGCTCCCAGGCATCGGGATTATGGGCGATGTTCCAATCGCCGGTGGCCCAATTGCCATCCATGGCGCAGTTCTCGAAGGCGATTTTGACGCCTTTGTCGGCGGCGCGCTTGGCCAGTTCGCTCCAGACCTGCTTGTAGCGCGGCAGGCTGTCGGTCAGCGGCTTGTTGCGCACGCGCCCGGTAAACCCGGCAACGCAGGTGGCGCCGAAATGGTGCGCATTGTCGATGCAATCCTTCCAGCCCTGCAGCGTCTGGCGATCCATTTCCTGGTCTTCCAGCGGATTGCCGAACATGCCGAGGGTGGAAATGGTGATATCGCGATCCCCGATGGCCGCGCGGCTGCGCTTGCCCAGTTCGGCCAAATCCTGCCCATTGGTGGTCTGCCAGAAGAACGGCTCGAAGCTCTCAAAGCCCAGATCGGCAATTTTGGCGATGTTCTCGGCTGCCTGCCCGGCAGTCGCCTGGATCATGGTGCCGATGCGGATAGATTTGGCGGGGTTGGTCACGAAATAATCCTCAGATTTCAATGGTAACGCGCTGGCGTGTCTTGGCGCTTTCGATTGCCGCGAACACCATGGCCAGGCTTTTGATATTGTCGTCGCTGGCCGTCTCCGGCGCCCGCCCGCTCTCGATGGCGTTCAGGAATTCCGCCAGCACGCTGGCATGGCCATATGCCTGGTCGGCATCGGCCGGCCCGGGTACGTCGAGTGCCACGAGATCGCGGAAGAAGCCGGTATCGCCGCTGACCACCTTGGCCTCGAAACTGTCGCCGCCATCCCAGATCAGCGTGCCCTTGGTGCCCACGATGCGCCAAGCGCTTTCCCAGCTGGTATTGGCGCCCTCGGCGCTCCAGCTGCCGCGATAGTTGAACACCACATCGTCGGAAAATTCGAAGATCGCATTGGCCGCCGCGCCATGGGCATACCAGGAACCACGCGGATTGGTTTCCAGGCAATAGACCGCTTTGGGTGTCTTGCCGGCCATGAACCGCGCCGCGTCCAGCGTGTGGATCGCCATGTCGAGCAGCAGCACATTGTCCATCTGCTCGCGGAACCCGCCGAAATGCGCGCCCACGAAAAAATCGCAATGCAGCGCCGTCAATTCGCCCAGCGCGCCGCTCTCGATCAGCCGGCGAATGCGGCGGACACCGGCGATGAAGCGCCGGTTCTGCACCACGGCATGCACGCGCCCGGCCGCCGCCGCCTGCTGCACCAGCGCCCTGCCCGCTTCAATCGTGCTGGCCATCGGCTTTTCCGACAGCACGTGGCAGCCATGGCGCAGCCCGGTCGCCACCACGCTTTCGCGCGCCGCTGGAATGACGACATCGAACAACAGGTCCGGCTTGGTCTGGGCCAATACCGCGTCCAGATCGGTCCCGATCACCACATCGCCCAGGCTAAACTCCGCCGCTCGTTGCGCCGCAACCGATCGGTCCAGATCGACCAGACCGACAATGCGCACGCGCCCCTTGAGCAGATCATGCTCGGCCAGCGCCGATAGCCAACCTTTGGACATGGCACCGCAACCCGCGAGAACGGCCGTAAACGTCAAAATGAAGCCTCCCTTCGATCCAACGCCCGCTCCGTTGTCGTCTTATGCGACAGCTGGATGGCGGTGTACCGTAAACGTTTACGAGGCTATATTCGCAGGCCAATCCATGTCAATAGGGTTCCGCAAACGTTTCCAATACTGGCAAGACGCTGGGGATAATCGGCTGAAATCATGAAAGGCATCAGGCAGTTAGCCCAGCATCTCGATATCTCGATCGGCACCGTCTCGCGCGCGCTCAATGGCAAGCCTGATGTCAATGAGGCGACCCGCGAGCGTGTGATGAAGGCGGCAGCCGAGCTGGGTTACGTGCCCAACCAGGCCGGCCGCGCCCTGCGTCGCGGCACCACCGGCGTCGTCGGCTTCATGATGCAGACCGGCACCGAAATCACCGGCCAGGGCGATACCTTCTTCATGGGCGTCTTCGATGGCGTGCAAACGGTTTTCGCCCGCCATCAGCTCGATCTGGTCGCCCTGCTCTGCTCATCGGAGGAAGATCCGGGCGATTACGTCAAGCGCATCGTCGACCGTGGTTTTGCCGATGGCCTGATCATTTCGGCAACCCGCCGCCGCGACCCGCGCATCGAATTTCTCGCCGAACGGCACATCCCCTTCGTCGCCCTCGGCCGCAGCCTCTCCGATGCCGGACACCCTTGGCTCGATCTCGATTTCGAAGGCTATGCCAAGGCCGCGACCGACCGCCTCGTCGCCCGGGGCCACCGCCGCATTGCCATCAGCGCCCCGCATGACGATATCAATCTGGGCCATGTATTTATCGACGAAAGCCGCAAGGTTCTGGCCAGCCACGGCCTGTCCCTCGGCGAAGATTTGATTCTGCGCTCGACGCCCAATGAAAGCGGCGGCTATGCCATCGCCAAGCAATTGCTCGCCCAGCCCGAACGCCCCACGGCGATCATTCTCGTCAATGAAACCATCTCCGTGGGCCTTTATCGCGGCCTGTCCGAAGCCGGCGTCCGCCCCGGCCGCGACATCGCCGTGATCGGCCGCAACAGCCCCCACGCCAATTTCCTGTCGCCCACGCTGACCTGCTTTCGTCTATCGCTACGCGACCTCGGCATCGCCCTGGCCGAAGCCCTGCTCGCCACCATGCCCGCTTACCAGGCCAACTATCCTCA
Source organism: uncultured Alphaproteobacteria bacterium (assembly GCA_963717095.1). Taxonomy (GTDB): domain Bacteria; phylum Pseudomonadota; class Alphaproteobacteria; order Rhizobiales; family Devosiaceae; genus Devosia. The sequence goes on along the minus strand of CAVQVF010000001.1, from coordinate 673,472 downwards.
AGGCACGACCCGCAAACTCTGGCCCCTCGACCTCGTCGAAGGCGAAAGCGACGCCTGCCATCCCTGACCCACGCCGCCGCTCATCCCCTCTTTGCCACCGCCCATTCCCTCTTTGCCACCGCCCATTCCCCTGCTATGAGGCGTCGCAAGGGCCTATAGCTCAATGGTTAGAGCCGACCGCTCATAACGGTCTGGTTCCAGGTTCGAGTCCTGGTGGGCCCACCAATAAATTCAAGGGGTTAGCGTGATTTACGCTAACCCCTTTTCGCTAAGCCCCGTTTATGGCGCCACCGTTTTAGATCACCTCGAGATAGTCGCGGTCCGGCAGCGTGCGGGAACGGCGCCGTCGGCAGGGTCTGATACCAGAAGGCGACCGAAGCGATGTCGTCCTGCAGCGGCAGATAACGGCGATCCTTCTTGTCGTGCGCCAGCCGAGCGCCTGAATCGTCACGCGCAGATCCTCGCTCGAAGCGGATCGGATCCATGATGTGCCAGCGATACATGCCGAAACGCTGCTGCGATGCGATAGGTGCCGTCGGGCCGGATGACCTGCGGCAGGCCCGCGTAGGGGGTGGTGAACTCGAGATATCCGGCTGTCCATGCGTGTCGTCGACGAGCCGCCGTCGAAATTGTAGGCGCCGCAAAAATAGTCTTCGGTGCCGGTGCCGCAGATCGTCGGGAACTCGCTTGTCGCCGTCCATGAAGAACTTGATTTCGCCTTCGCCCCACCAACCGGCGTTGTTGACGCCCCACGCCATGTAGGTGCCGACGTAGTGGCCGCGCCCCTTGACGCCGTCGAGGATGCGTGTAGACCTCCTTGTACGGCAGCGGATTGGTGCGGCGGAACTGGGCGTGGAAGTAAGCGGCGTCCTCCGGCACTTCGGTCAGTGTGTAGTTGATCTGGTAGTAGATGATGCCGTTCTCGTCGGGATCGCGGTTCTCCATCGTGATGCGCGCGCGCTTGCGGAACGGCATTTCCCAATAGCAGTTGAAGGCGCGGCCGGGATTGACGCACACCGCGAGCGACGATACCTGCGCATACTGGTCCCAACCGCAGGCGAAGAAATCGCCGAGCGGGCACTCGACGGACGGCTGCTCCTGATCGTCCCAATAGATGCGCAGGATCAGGTCGCGCCATCGCAGGTCGCGAGGTCATCCAGATCTGCTGGATCGCGCCCGAGCCCTCGATGTCGGCCAGCATGAACGTCTCGCCCGGCTCGATGCGGATCGACGGCGATATCTTCCAGCCCGGGCCGAGGCCGCGCGCGAGCCGCGCCGGTGCCCTCGGTCGCCATGCCGCCTTTGCCTTTTTCGCCGGTGAAGTTCTCCGGCGAGATCGAGCGGGTCTTGGCGCTCGACAAGCGATAGAGATTGCTGAGATTGACGCCCAGCCCGTTGAATTGTGAGGTCATTGCTGAAGCCCGATTACGGAATAGGGATGAAGTCATGAGCCGGTTTCATTGGCGCGCGGAGCCCGCCTTGATCTTGCGGAAACTCTCGATCTGCTGGCGGATGGCAATTTCGGTGGGCAGCCGCTCCATCGAACTGGCGCCGTAAAAACCGTGACAGAGCTTGGTGCGTTGCAGCACATATGCCGCATCGGCAGGCATGGCGATCGGGCCGCCATGGCAGAGAACGATGACGTCATTACGCACAGACCGCGCGGCCTCGGCCCAGGCGTCGACGCGTTCGACACATTCATCGAGCGTCAACGCCGTTTCCGCTCCGATGGCGCCGCCGGTGGTGAGGCCCAGATGGCAAACGATAATATCGGCACCGGCCGCGTCATCGCCACGGCGTCGTCGGCGCTGAATACGTATGGCGTCGTCAGCATGTCCTTTTTGGCCGCCCGCTCGATCATCTCGACTTCGAGCGCATAGCCCATGCCGGTCTCTTCCAGATTGGCGCGGAAGACGCCATCGATCAGCCCCACGGTGGGAAAATTCTGCACCCCGGCAAAACCGAGCGTCTTCAGCTGATCGAGAAATTGATCCGGGATCATGAACGGATCGGTGCCGTTGACGCCGGCCAGCACCGGCGTATGCTTAACCACGGGCAGAACTTCGCGCGCCATCTCCACAACGATGTCATTGGCATTGCCATAGGCCAGCAGCCCGGCCAGCGATCCCCGCCCCGCCATGCGATAGCGGCCGGAATTGTAGATGACGATGAGGTCGATGCCGCCCGCCTCCTCGCATTTGGCCGAAAGCCCAGTGCCGGCGCCGCCGCCGATGATCGGCGCCCTGCCGCGATTTTTTTGCGAAAGCCCGCGAGGATTTCGGATCGGAGAATGAATCATGCATATGTCCTTACGCATTGATTTCCGGAATTGTCGGACGAGCGCGGCGGCAAATTCCGGATCGTTGATGTGGAGATCGAGTTCGATCAGTTGGCGGTTAGGTGCGGCAACCCAGCCCGAGCGGATGGCGTCGAACAAGCGCCGCATCGGCCAGCGGATCGTGGAATGGCTGGCCCGGCGCATCGATGGCGGAAACGCCGCTCAGCGGCAGCAGAAACCGCACCGGCCCTCCATGCGATTGAGCCGCGCCACGATGAATCCACCGATGGCGCGGTTTTCCTCCGGCGTCGTGCGCATCAGCGTGACCTGCGGATTGTGGACATGCAGCTTTCGCGCAGAAAATTGGCTCGGCACCGTCTCCCTCGCGCCGAAATTGACCATGTCCACCGCGCCGACCGAGCCGACATAGGGAAGTTTGGTGCGGATCGCCGAGCCGAACCGGTCTTGCGTCGCGGCGAAAACGCCGCCCACCAGCAGGTCGGGCACTTCGGTGGTGGTGATATCCATCACGCCGGCAAGCAATCCAGAATCAACCAGCTTTTCCATCGATTGCCCGCCGACGCCGGTGGCGTGGAAGGTATAGACCTCGTGGTCTTTTTCCATCGCTTCGCGCACCATGGTGACGCAGGCGGTGGTGACGCCGAACATGGTCATGCCAAGGCCGGGCTTGTCCGACTCCGAGGCGGGAACGGCGTTGAGCGCCATCCCCGCCGCCGCATGCGCCGCATTGCCGATGACCTTGCGCGAGATGGCATTGAGCCCCGCAACATCGACCACCGAGTACATCATGGCGATATCGTTGGGCCCCACATAGGGCGCGGTATTGCCCGAAGCGACGGTCGAAACCATCAGCTTGGGCATGCCGATCGGCAGCGCACGCATCGCTTCGGTGACCAGCGCCGTATTGCCGGTGCCGCCAAGCCCCAACACCGCGCCGATATCGGACTTCGTGGCGAAAAAGCCGGTCAATGCCCGGGCCATCGCGGACACCGCCTGCCCCCTGTCGGTCAAACCCAGCACGGCGGCGGCACCGTCCGGGTGATGTCCCGCAACTTCCCGCGCCGATATATCCGGCTTGGCGTGTGATGCCGGCCCGCTCGTGCTGACATCGACCAGCACCGGATCGGCACCCGCCCGTGCGAGCATTTCCACTGCAAACGCCAGTTCGGCGCCTTTGGTGTCGCATGTTCCAACGACATAGACCCTACCCATATCCTGCCTCCTCCCATGAATTTTGCTTGCTCAAATTTGGCCCGCAAGCGGCAAAATATACAAGATACATTTTGCATATTTTTCATATTGTATATTCTTCAGGATATTGCATACTCAAATTCAACGCAGCAGCCGGATTTGACTATGAACGCCTCTCGCCACCTCACCCTTCGCGAACGCATCTATGAGGAGATCGTCCGCATGATTGTTTCGGGTGAGCTGCCCAGCGGCTCACCGCTCGACGAAAAGGCGCTGACGGAAAAGCTACAGGTGAGCCGCACCCCGTTTCGGGAGGCGATCGGGACATTGGCTAAAGAAGGGCTGGTCGAAATCCGTCCCTATCGCGGCTTCTACGTCCGCAGCTTCTCGCGCAAGGAAACCGAGGATCTGTACGAGCTGCGCAAGACGCTGGAATGTTTCGCCGTACAGCTCGCCGTCCCGCAGATGAGCAATGTGCATATTGCCAAGTTCGAGCGCCTGCTCGATGAGGCCGTTGGCGCGCTGCATCGCGGCGACATGGTGACTTATGGGCTGCGCGACCGCGAATTTCACGAAACCATCGCTGAGCTATCGGGCAATGCCGCGCTCATCGAAACCTTGAACCGGCTGGCTCTGCAGATCCAGGTCGGCCGCACCATAGCCAACGAAAGCAAGGACTTTGCCGAACGCGCTGCCACGGAGCGCGACGACATCCTCATTGCTTTCCGCGAACGCAACATCGCCCGGGCGGTGGAGCTGATGCACACGCATATCTCAGATGTTCAGAGAGCCGTTCTTGAGCGGTTCCCAGACAAAGTGCCGACCGACCGCTAGGCCGGCGTTCCAGCGGGCATGCCCGCAGCAACAGATGACGATGCCGGGAAACGGCACGCATATGCAGGAGGAAAGAATGCTTAGAAGAACTTTTATGACATCGACTGTCGCGTTGATGGCCGCCGGCGCGATCATGAAACCCGCCTTCGCGCAGGCACAGACCCTGGTGGTCTGGGCGAGCGACCAGATGGCGGCCGATCCGGCCGTCGCCACGCTCTGGAACAAGCTCAAGACCGACTTTGAAACCGCCAATCCCGGCGTCACGGTCGAATACATGCCGCCTACCGGCACGATCAGCAATGGCGCGGTTCAGGCCGCGATACAATCGGATGCCGGACCAGACGTGTTGCTGACCAATTCGGGGGTCGGTCGCGTCACGACAGTGGTCAATTCCAAGCTCATCCAGCCCTTGACCAGCCAATATACCGATATGGGTTGGAAGGATAAGATCTTCCCCTGGCTCTACGATATCCTTGGCAGCCAGTTCGACGGCGAAATCTACGAAGTGCCTGATGGCATCGACGCCATTGGCCTGTGGTATCACAAGGATCTTTTCGCCGAGAATGGCTGGACCATTGGCGGCAACTGGGCCGACTTTGTCGCCACGCTGACCAAAATCAAGGAAAAGGGCATCGAGCCTCTCGCCGTCGGGCCGCGCAACAATGCCAATGGCGGGCATCTGATGGGCAATTTCCTGCAGTCCTCAGCGGGAACCGAAGTTTTGGGCGAAGTGGTCACCGGCAAGCTTCCTTGGACCGACCCAGCCCCACTGCTCGGAGCCCAGCGGATCACGGAACTGGTCAGCAAGGGGCTGCTCAGCCCCCAGATGACGGCGCTCGATCTCGAAGCCGCCACGCGCATATGGACCAATAAGCGCGCCGCGATCTTCTTTGGCGGACCATGGTTCATCGGCAATGCCCGCTCGAACGAATACGATCTGAGCAATATGGGCTTCACCACCATTCCCAGCGACATCGAAGGCGCTTCCATCCCAACGGGCGGTATCGGCTGGAGCTGGATGGTCCCGACGAGTTCAAAGCAACCCGAACTCGCCATGAAGTGGATCGACTTCATCCTCTCCGAGCCGGTAATGCGCTTCCGGGCCGAGGATCCGACTGGCAACCAGATCTCGCCGCGCGCCATGGAAGGGATCAAACCGGTAATTCCGGTGATGGGCGAAATCTTTGCCGCTGCGGCCAAGGGCGTTGGCTACAATCCCAGCGTCTATATGCCGGCGGCCGCGCTCGACACCTATTTCCAGGTGATCCAAGGACTGATCGGCGGCCAGGTATCGGCTGAAGATGGCATGGCGCAAATCCAGGCCAAAATGGGCAGTTAGCTGCTTTTCACCCCGCGCACTGAACCTCAGGCCAGGTTGAACACACCATGATCAAAGTCCAAACTGCTGCCAAAGGCATCGGGCCCCTCCCGGCCCGCTCAGTGCCTGCGACCCCATCGGCAAATCGCGCCGATGGGGCGCAGGACAGCTTCGGCACTGCCTTCGCTCTCATGCTGCCGGCCATCGCGCTTTATGCGGTATTCACGCTGGCTCCGATCGCTTTCACAATCTGGATCAGCTTCACCAATTCGGGTGGTTTTAACACCGAAGCCAATTTCGTCGGTTTCGACAATTATGTGCGTGCCACGCAAGACCCCATCATCTGGCAAAGTCTTTTGCGCACGTTCCTGTGGCTCATCTATCATGTGGTGCTGGCGGGCGGGCTCGGGCTCGCACTGGCTCTCGCCATCAGCGGCCTGACGCGGACGCGGGTGTTTTTCCGGACCGTCCTGTTCCTGCCTCATCTGGTGTCGCTGGCGGTGATCGGCGTCATCTGGGCCAATATCTACGATCCATTCTATGGCCTGATCAATACCGGGCTCCAGCAGATCGGACTTGGCAGCTGGGGCAGGGCTGGCTTTCGGACCCCGCGCTGGTGCTGTTTTCCGTCAACGTCGCCAGTTCATGGCAGGGGTTCAGGGCTTTATATGCTGCTGCTCATCGCCGGGCTGGGAATTATCGACCACAGCCTTTACGATGCGGCCGATGTCGATGGCGCGACCACGTGGCAGAAACTGAGACACGTGACCCTGCCCGGCCTGCGTGATGTGATGACCTTCGTCATCTCGCTGGCCATGATCAACGGGCTGAAAGGATTTGCCACAGTCTTCGTCATGACCAATGGCGGCCCGTTCTATGCCAGCGAGATCATCACAACCTACATCTATCGGCTTGCCTTTCAGGCTCAGGACCACGGCCTTGCCGCTGTCCTCTGCATCCTGATGAGCGTTCTGGCCATCACCATCACCGTCGTCTTCAACCGCTGGCGCCAGAGGGATGCACAATGAGCGCGGAACGCAAGGAATGGCCGGTCCTGGTGGGGCTGGTGCCAGCGACGGCGATCATTCTCGCCCCTTTCCTCTGGCTGATCATTTCGAGCTTCAAGACGGAAGCCGAGATCGGGGTGGGCAATCCCTTCGCGCTGCCCAAGTCGCTGATGTGGCAGAATTATGTGGACGCCTGGAATGTCGGCGGCTTTAGCGAACTGATCGGCAACAGCCTGATCAATGTGTGCAGCGTCGTCATCCTCAGCATGCTGGTCTGCGTGCCAGCGGGTTATGCCCTCGCCAAGATCCGGTTCCCGGGCCGGGAATGGATGTTTTACGCCTTCATCTTCGGGCTCACCATTCCCGTTCAGGCCATCATCATTCCGCTCTATCAGGTGCTGACCAATCTGGGGCTGATCAATTCCATGGCCGGGGTGACGCTGGCCCAGGTCAGCAACGGCGTGCCCTTCGGTATCTTCCTGATGCGCAGTTTTTTTCTCGGCGTTCCCAACGAATTGACGGAGGCGGCACAAGATCGACGGCGCCAACCATTTCCAGATCCTCATCAAAATCTTCCTGCCGCTATCCACCCCGGCGATCCAGGCCCTGGTCATTATCTCGGCGCTCTCGACCTGGAACGATTTCTTCCTGCCGCTGGTCGTGTTGATCAGCCCCGGCAACCAGACGCTACCGCTCGGGCTGGTGCGCTTCGCATCGACCTATTCGACGGATTTCCGGCTGGTGTTCTCGGGCACGGTCATCACGTTCCTGCCCGTCATCATCTTATTCATTCTCACACAGAGGCGCTTCACCGAAGGCCTCACCCAAGGTGCATTGAAAGGTTAGGCCATGCCCCACCACGTCCAGCGGGAAATCCGCTATAATTTCGAATACGACAAGCGGCTGAAGGCGTGCTTCATCGGCGCGGGCGGGCATGCCTATCGCAATGTCTACCCCACCTTCCGTTACGCCCCGCTCGATCTGGTCGCCATCTGCGATCTCGATGCTGCCCGGGCAAAAGGCTTCGCCCGCGTCTTTGGCGGCGAGCGCACCTATTCGGACCACAAGCAGATGCTGGCCGCCGAAAAGCCGGACGTGGTGTTCATCGTCACGTCCTATACCGACGACGGACATGTGCAGGCGACAAGTCTTGCTCGCGACGCCGTTAACGCCGGCGCGCATGTGTGGAATGGAAAAGCCCACGGCCGCAAGCCGCCGCGAGGTCGAAGAGCTTAAGGGCCTGAGCAAGAAGACCGGCAAGGAGAGTATGACCCCGCCTCAAGAAAACATAAGTCCCCGCGATCGAAAAGCTCAAGGACATCATCAGCGCGCCCGAATTCGGCAAGCTATCCTCGCTGGTCGTGCGATACCCGCAAAACCTGCCGGCGCCGGAAGAGCGCAGCAATCTCGTCAAGATGCGCAGCTTTCTCGACCACATCTATCATCCGGGCGCCATCATCAATTTCCTCGGCGGGGAGATCGAACGGGCAAGTTATGAGTGGGAGCCGACCAACGGGGCAAGTGTCGCGATGCTGCGCTTCAAGTCCGGCACAATCGGCGCCTTGCACCTAGCGGCCGGGCAATCGGGATCGGCGCCGCTCGAGCAGATAGAAGCGATCGGGGAAGGCAGCCACGCCATCGTCGAAAACGGCACGCGCCTTATTCACTACCGGAAGGCGAAGATGCCCAGTTATGGCCGCGCCGCCAGCTTCATCCAGCCCGAAGAGAATGCCGCCCTGCTCTATGAGCCGGAAAACTCGCTGGGCCAACTCTACAACAACAACATGTTCACACTCGGCTATGTGCCCGAGGTGCTGCACTTCTGCGAGGCGGTTCTGGACAACAAACCGCTGGGCAAGGGCACGCTCGATGCCGCGATCGAAATCATGAAACTTTTCGATTTTTACAGCCACACCAAGCAAGGCGTCTCGGCCAATATCTGAGCGCAAGGAGTTTATCTGATATGAACGCGGAACGTTTTGTCTCCAAGGCCGGAGACGGCGAAAAGGTGCCGACCAGCTGGGGCGAACTCAACTGGAAGATCACCGATCAATCCATGCCAGGCACCGAAATGACCTTCGGGACCTGCCTCATCCATCCCGGCCAGCGCAATCCGCTGCACTCGCACCCCAATTGCGAGGAGTTCCTCTACGTCGTCTCGGGTTCGTGCGAGCACAAGCTGGGGGATGAAATCGTGCGGCTCGATGCTGGCGACACCATTCGCATTCCTCGCGATGTCCAGCATTGGGCTCGCGCATTGGGGAACGAGCCGGTTTTCGCGTTGATCATGTTCTCGTCGGGCAAACGACAGGCCGTGGACCATGAAGGCGGCGGCGTCGCTTAACAGGAGAGATAAGCATGGCCTCGATTGCACTCAGCGGCATCCGCAAATCCTACGGCAACGTGCCAGTCATCCACGGCGTCAATATCGACATCGACGACGGCGAATTCGTCGTCCTGGTCGGCCCTTCCGGCTGCGGCAAGTCCACGCTGCTGCGCATGATCGCAGGGCTTGAGGAGATCACCGGCGGCACGATCCGCATCGACGGCCAGGTCGTCAACGACGTGCCGCCAAGGACCGCGACATCGCCATGGTGTTCCAGAACTATGCGCTCTACCCGCATATGACCGTGGCCGAGAACATGGGCTTTTCGCTCGGACTTGCCCGGACGCCCAAGGACGAAATCGAGCGCCGGGTGCGCCGTGCCGCCGAAATCCTCGGCCTGACGCCTATCTCAACCGCTATCCGCGCCAGCTTTCCGGCGGCCAGCGCCAGCGTGTCGCCATGGGCCGCGCCATCGTGCGCGATCCGAAGGTCTTCCTGTTCGACGAGCCGCTGTCCAATCTCGATGCCAAGCTGCGCGTGCGATGCGCGCCGAGATCAAGGCACTGCATCAGCGCTCGGGCACCACGACGTCTATGTCACCCATGACCAGATCGAGGCCATGACCATGGCGGACCGGATCGTCGTCATGCGCGACGGCATCGTCGAGCAGATCGGCGCGCCGCTCGATCTTTACGACCGCCCGGCAAATCTGTTCGTCGCGAGCTTCATCGGCTCGCCCGCGATGAATTTCATCGAAGGCACCATAGGGCGTGATGCGTTCGAAGCCGATGGCGGGTTCACCCTGCCCCTTCCGCCGCAATGGCGGTCTGCCGAGCCGGGACGGCGGGCAATCTATGGCGTTCGTCCGGAAAATGTCGTTCTCGGCGGCGAAGACGCGATCACCGCCGAAGTCATCGTGGTCGAACCAACCGGTGCAGAAACCCAGATCACTGCCCGCTGGGCTCAGCAGAATATCGTGGGTGTCTTTCGTGATCGCCACACCTTCAAGCCCGGCGAAACGATACAGCTCAGCATCAACAGGGAAGCTATTCACCTCTTCGACAGCGAAACCGGGGTTCGCTTGGAACCTCTGGCCCTGCAATAAAAGACCCGGAGGGAAACGAGCCCCAAGCCCACCATCGCCTTCGTTGACGCGGCGCTCGTCCTGGTCGAGAGTTGCGCAATGCGTATCCTGTTTGTCGAAGACGATGCCCGCACCGCCGAATATGTAAACCGGGGTTTCACCGAGGCGGGGCATGTTGCCGACGTGATCCGCGATGGGCGCGATGCGTTGGTGCAGGCCATGAACGAGCGCTTCGATGTCATGGTCATCGATCGCATGCTGCCGGGACCTCGATGGCCTGTCGCTGGTCAAGGCGCTGCGCGCCTCCGGCAACGCCACGCCGGTCCTGTTCCTCACCGCCGTTGGCGGTGTCGATGACCGGGTCGATGGGCTTGAGGCCGGTGGCGATGATTATCTGGTCAAGCCATTCGCCTTTTCCGAACTGCTGGCCCGGCTGAATGCACTGGCGCGACGGCCACCGGCCCAGATTGAGAAGACAAGGCTGCAGGTTGCCGATCTCGAAATCGATTTGGTGCGCCATAGCTGCCGGCGCGGTTCAGTCACGATCGACCTGCTGCCGCGCGAATTCGCCCTGCTGACCTATCTGATGCAGAACGAAAGCCGGGTGCTGACCCGCACCATGCTGCTGCAACGTGTCTGGGACTTCCATTTCGACCCGCAGACCAGCGTGGTGGAAACCCATATCAGCCGCCTCCGCGCCAAGATTGACAAGCCGTTCGGCAGGCCCCTGCTCCACACCATCCGCAACACTGGCTATAGCCTGCATGCTTAAGGCCCTCTATCGCAGCACGCCGTTCCGGCTGATGGCGCTGCTGAGTGTCGCCTTTCTGCTTTTCCTGGGCCTCGTGGGACTTATCGCCTTCGGGTTGATCCGGGCCGATCTCAATGCCCGCCTGCAACAGCAATTGGAGCAGAGCTTTTCGATCATCGCGCAATCCTATGGCGAGAACGATCTCACCGATCTCACCGATCTGGTGCGTAGCAATGCCACCGCCAACCCGGATTTGGAGCGGGTATTTCTGCTGCGCAACGCAGCAGGCGACATACTGGCAGGCAATATCACAACGGCGCCGATGGCAGCCCGGCTTGTCAATGGCCCGCGCTGACCAACTGGGCCTGACCGCCGATGAAAAGGTATATCGACTGTATTCCGGCCTGGTTGACGGCAATAGGCTCGTCGTTGGCACCAGCTTCGCCGAGACCGATGCCATTGGCGGTATCGTGCTCAATAGCCTGGGCCTGGCGGGCGTGCTGTTCGTCATCCTCGTCGTCATCGCAGGCGTCCTGATCGCGACACGTGGCCAGCGGCGGATGGATCGCATTGCCAATACGATGGCGATGATCGGTCGCGGCGAACTTGGCGCCCGCATTCCGGTTCACCGCAATCGCGATGATCTTGAGGATCTGTCCATGCAGATCAATCAGGCATTAGAGCGGCTCGCAGGCCTCGTGGAAGGCATGCGCCAGGTCAGTGTCGATATCGCCCACGACCTCAAGACGCCGCTCAATCGCCTGAGCTTCACTGTGCAAAACGCCATCGACAGCGAGGAAGCAGGACAACCCGTCACACTGTTGCTGCAGCAGGCACAGGAGGAAACCCAGCAGATCAACACGACGTTCGAGGCTCTGCTACGCATCGCGCAGATCGAGTCCGGGGCGAGGCGCGCGCGGTTCAAAGATGTTGCATTGGGTCCGATCCTCGAAGCCTTGTTCGAGGCTTATGAGGGCGTCGCCGAGGAGAATGGCCAGACCCTGTCGCTGCAGCTGCAACCACTGCCCGACATCATCGGCGACAAGGATTTGCTGACCCAGCTCTTTGCCAACCTGATCCTAAACGCCATCTGCCACTGCCCCACTGGGACGGCAATGGTTTTATCGGCCAGCCGTGCGGCAGACCATTTCGAGGTCAGCGTCTCCGACAACGGACCCGGCATTCCTCCCGCCGAGCGCGAAAAGGTGTTTCAGCGCCTCTATCGGCTCGACAAGAGCCGAAGCACGCCCGGCCATGGGCTGGGCTTGAGCCTCGTGAAAGCCATCGCCGAGCTGCATGGCGCGACGATTGAAATATCGGACAACATACCAGGGCTGCGTACCGCGGTACTCTTCACGCCGATCCAACGCACCGCCGCCTGATCGGCAGTAGTCGAAGCCGGACGACATCCGGTCCACCTTACAAATTTGTAAAGCTCACGACAGGCAGCCGTAAAGTTGCGCGTCCAGGCTCCCGATTGCAGCAGATATCCCTGCAATCGGAGCGGCACCATGGCCAGCATAGACGACGCGCCGCCAAGGCCGATGCCACGGCCATGAGCGCCCTCATTGCCCCGGGCAACGCTTGCCTATGTGTGTTGACCGCCCTTCTCGATGCAAGCCGGCGCCACTGTGTCGGGGGCGTCCTCGCCATCGCGGTCGTGTTGGTTCTGTTTGCTGGCTGCGCCTGCTCCTGGGCGGCGTACCTTCAGTGGTCGGGCAATTTCCACATTGTCGAACCCGGGCTTGTCTATCGATCCAACACGCTGGGCGTCGCGCAGCTCAAGGATGTGGTTTCAGCCAACGGAATAAAGACCATCATCAACCTGCGCGGCGGCTCGACGGCGGAACAATGGTACCGCGATGAAGCAAGCGTGTCGGGCGCCATGGGCATCACGATGATCGACATACCGATGTCCAATTCTCGCGCCCCCGACGCCGCGACCTTGAAGGCTTTGACCGGTGCCCTTGCAGGCGCCACGCGTCCTATTCTTATTCATTGCAAGGCAGGCGCCGACCGTACGGGCCTGGCGGCGGCGCTGTTTGAATACCTTGTGGTTGGCCGGCCTGCCCAAGAGGCTGCGGCACAACTCTCCCCCTTTTACGGCCATTTCCCATGGTATCCCAGCCAGACCGGAGCAATGGACAAGACGTTTTGGGACGTGGCCGCTAACCCCGCCGGGTGAACATATCGACGGCGAATGGCCCTGTCCCGGGAGCGCCAAATAAATATGACTATAAAAGTAATGTTTATATTGATGCGGTCGCGAAGTTTCGCTACTGCCTAGCCCGTCGCTGACGGCACCCTGCCGACCCGGAAGCGGCGGTAATGTTGCGGTGCTCGCCTTGTTCTCGCGACACATCCGCGTTGGCAGTACAAAGGAATAGCAGATGGGAACCCTTCTTCCCGCAATTGGCGGCTTTAAATCTCTCCGGACACTGGTTGTCGCCATTGCCGCTCTTGCCGTGGGCGGCACCGCCGCGCTGGCGCAGGATGCCCGCACCGTGACCCATGAACTGGGCACGACCGAAATCACCGGCACGCCCTCCAAAATCGTCGCCATGGAATTCTCCTTCGTGCAGGCGCTCGACGCGCTCGGCGTCTCCCCGTCGGCATCACCGATGACGACCAGGCGGCCCGCATCGAGCAACTGCTCGGCAAGAAGATCGACTACACCTCGGTCGGCACCCGCCTCGAGCCCAATCTCGAACTGGTCAGCAGCCTGCAGCCCGACCTGATCATCGCCGACGAAATCCGCCATGCCGCCATCTATGAGCAATTGAGCGCCATTGCGCCCGACCATCGTGCTCAACAGCTGGGAAGGCACCTATGAGGTTATCAAGGAATCCGTCGTCACCATCGCCGAGGCACTGGGCGACAAGGCCAAGGGCGAAGCGGCCGTCGCCGCCCATGAGGCGACCATCGCCGAACTGGCCGCCAAGATCCCGGCCGGCGAAACGCGCACCTTCCTGCTGGCCGTTGCCAATCCGGATTCGCTGGCGCTGCATACCTCCGCATCCTTCACCGGCTCGGTATTCCAGGCGCTGGGCCTGACGCCGGCGCATCAATGACGACACCGATCCGACCGAAAGCGGCGCCGGCCTCGAACGGCTGGTCGCCGTCAATCCGGATGTGTTGCTGGTCGCCACCGATGGCCAGGCCACCGTGTTCGACCAGTGGCAGGGCAATGCCGCCTGGCAGAACATTTCGGCGCGTCAAGAACGGCCTGGTCTTCGAAGTCGACCGCAACCAGTTCTCCCGCTTCCGCGGCCTGCTGACCGCCGAAATGATCGCCCGCGAGATTCTCGCCAAGGTCTACAATGCCCAATAATCGGCCATCTCGCGGAACGCCGTCCATGACGGTGACCGCGGAGACGCGCCAGCCGTATGCCGGCCCCAACCGGGCCGGCATTGCCATGGTCATGGCTATTCTGCTGGTGCTGGCAATCCTCGCCAGCCTGATGGTCGGCGCCTCCGGGCTGCCGCTCGACCGCTCCTTGCGCGCCCTGTTCGTCTGGGATGGCTCGGCCGACCATGCGCTGGTCTTCGACGTGCGCCTGCCGCGCGCGCTGCTCGCCGCCCTGGTCGGCGCCAATCTGGCCATTGCCGGCGTGCTGATCCAGACGCTGACCCGCAATCCGCTCGCCTCCCCGCAAACCTTCGGCATCAATGCCGGTGCGGCGCTGGCCATCGTCATCGTGCTGATCGCCGTGCCCGGCGCTGGGCGCCTGGGGCAGTGTCTGGCCGGCCTTTGCCGGCGCCGCCGCCGTCGGCTTCGTCATGTGGGCGCTGTCGCTTTCGGGCGCCATCAACACGATGAAGCTGGCGCTGGCCGGCATCTCCATCCAGCTGGTGCTGGCGGCGCTGGTTCAGGCGGTCCTGATCGCCAATAACGCAGCCCAGGATATCGTTTTCTGGCTGGCCGGATCCGTCAGCGCCGCGCAGTGGTCGCAGATCGTCATCATCCTGCCCTTCAGCTCTTCGGCGGCGCCATCGCCATCCTCGCCGGCCGCCATTTCGGCCTGCTGGCCCTCGATACCACCACAGGCACGTCGCTGGGACAGAACGGCCGGCTGGTCGGCGCTTCGGCCGCTGCGCTCGTCGTGATTCTGGCCGGCTCCGCCGTCGCTGTCAGCGGCCCCATCGGCTTTGTCGGCCTCATCGTGCCCCATGTGGTGCGGCGGCTGGCGGGCGAGGACCAGCGGACCCTGCTGATGCTCAGCGCCATCGCCGGGCCGCTACTGCTGGTGTCCGCCGATCTGCTGGGCCGCCTTGTCGCCTTTCCGGCCGAATTGCCGGTCGGCATCGTCACCGCCCTGATCGGCGCGCCGGCCTTCCTGTTCCTCACCTGGAGGCAGCGCGGACGATGAGAGCCACCTTTGCCGCCACGCCGAAATCGGCCCTGGGCACGACCGCCATCTGCGCCGTCATCGCCGCGCTGCTGGTCGTTGTCGCCATCCTCGAGCATCACCATCGGCGCCGTGCCGCTCTCCATTCCCCAGGTCATCGATGGGCTTTTCGGCGGCGAGAACGCCTTCATCGTCATGCAATACCGCGCGCCGCGCATCGTGGTCTCCCTGCTGGCCGGGGCGCACTGGCGGTTGCCGGCGTCTTCCTGCAGGGCGCCATCCGCAATCCGCTGGCCTCGCCCGATGTCGTCGGCATCACCAAGGGTGCGGGGCTGGGCGCTATGCTCGTGGCCATCTTGGTGCCGCCGGTCTGGCAGGTCTGGGCCATTCCGCGGGCGTCGTCGCTGGGCGCGCGCCTTGGCGGCCATCGCCCTGCTCGGCATCGGCCAGCGGCTGGGCGGCGGTGCCGCCACCCTGGCGCTGGTGGGCATTTCCATCGGCGCCATCTGGCCAGGCCTTCATGCAATATCTGATGGTGCGCTATCCCGGGCAATGCCGACCAGTCCATGGTCTGGCTGGCCGGCAGCGTCTATGGCAGCACCGGCGCCGACGTCTGGGCGCTCGGCATCTGGCTGCTGGTCTGCCTGCCCGCCGTCGTGCTCGTCACCAGCCTGCTCGACATCAGCGGCTTCGGCGACGATAGCCTGACGAGCCTGGGCCTGCATCCAGCGGCGCTGCGCGCCGGGCTGATCATGGTGGCCGTGGCGCTGGCCGCCGGTGCCGTCGCCAGTGTCGGCAGCATGGGTTTCCTCGGCCTGATCGCGCCGCATATCGCGCGGCTGCTGGTCGGCCCGCGCGCCCGCGACCTGGTGCCGGCCGCCGCGCTGATCGGCGCGCTGGCGCTGTGCGGCGCCGACCTCATCGGCCGCCTCGTGGCGCTTCCCAACGAAATCCCGGCCGGGATCGTCGCCGCCGTGATCGGCGGTCCCTATCTGCTTTTCCTGCTTGATCTGGGAGGCCGCGCAAAATGCCTGAACAGCCCCATGACGACCGGCTTTTCGCCCGCGACCTCAAGGTCGGCTATGGCACGACCGCCATCCTCGACAAGATCGCCGTCGACATCCCCGACGGCAAGATCACCGCGCTGATCGGCGCCAATGGCAGCGGCAAGTCGACCCTGCTGCGGGCGCTGGGCCGCGTGCTCGATCCGCTCGGCGGCTCGGTGTTTCTCGATGGCAAGGAAATCGCCACCCTGCCGCGCAAGAGCGTCGCCCAGACCCTGGCGCTGCTGCCGCAAAGCCCGATTTCGCCCGATGGGCTGACGGTGCGCGAGCTCTGCCGCTTCGGCCGCCATCCGCACAAGGCCATGCTCGCCCGCCCCAGCGCCCATGACGAGGACATCGTCAACGCCGCCCTCATGCCGCCGGCCTCAACGATCTGGCCGAGCGCCCGCTCGACCGCCTCTCCGGCGGCCAGCGCCAGCGCGCCTGGATCGCCATGGCGCTGGCGCAGGAAACCCCGATCCTGCTGCTGGACGAACCGACGACCTTCCTCGACATCGCCCACCAGATCGAGGTGCTGCACCTGCTGCAAGCAGCTCAACCACACCAGCGGCCGCACCGTCGTCATGGTGCTGCACGATCTCAACCAGGCCGCCCAATATGCCGATCACATCATCGCCGTCGCCGATGGCGCCATCCACGCCACCGGCAAGCCGCACGACCTGCTGACGCCCGAACTGGTCCGGCATGTCTTCGGCGTCGAGGCCCTGGTCGTGCCCCATCCGGTGGACAATTCCCCGCTCTGCCTGCCCATCGCCCATGCCTGCAACAACATGGACATTGCCGGCATGCTATCGGGCAAGACGGAAGGCTAGTTGATCGCCCGGCTATAAGGCTCCAGCGCCTGTCGTACAGCCTTCAGCACAAGCTGGCGGGCGCTGGCGTTTTCGCTGTCGACAATGCTCCCGAGATATTGCGAATGCAGGGGCCCGGGGATCGGGGCATCGCCGAAACCAGCGAGCAGGCGCTCCACCGCCGCTTCGGCCACGGTGTTCGGCCAGTAGTATCGAATGCGGTCGGAATAGCTGAAATGGCGCTGCACCCGCGCCTGTCGGGGCTCGGCGGAATAGTATTTTTGCCAGTCATCGGGCTTGTCCAGCATCAACCTTTCCATGGTCATGCGAAGGCTCTGCTCTTCCGACACCCACCCCATCGCCAAGGCGATATGGTCCAGACCATAGAGCGCCTGGCGCAGCGCGAAAGTGAGGCCGGGGCCGACCTTGAGGATCGCAAAGCCATCCTCGACCAGCGCAGCCAGAGCATCGGCAGTCTGGTAATCAGTGGAGTGCGCTTCAAACACGAGGCCGGGCATCTGGGCCAGGCTGGCAGTCAGCTGCTGCGCCGCCGGCCTATCATAAGGGATGACCGCGTCATCGCCGAACTCCACACCGGGTTGGACCACGAGGCCGATAACCCTCTCGAAAGCGCTCGACAGCCCCAGCGCGGCAAAGGCTTCCCTGTGAACCTCAACCGTGCGCAGAGCCCCTTCCGGCCGTGTGACCTCCAGATGATCCAAGGCATGCGTGGCGCCGCCGGGCACCGGCACCTCGGTGCCCACAATGTAAACGGGAAGCGCTCCTGCGCCCACTTCCGCTTCGGCGCGAGCGGCCAGCCGTGCCGCCCGCGAGGCGGTGAGCGTGTCATCGAGCGCCGCCGGCTCTCCAAGGCAACCCATGCTGGTATCCAGGTGCAGCTTGGTAAACCCGGCCTCCGCATAAGCGGCGATCATGGTTTCCGCCTCGGCCATGGCTGCCTCGGCCGGCAGGTGCTTCCACGGATTGGGACCCAGATGATCGCCACCCAGGATCAGCCGGTCGCGCGGAAAACCAACCTTGTCGGCAATGGTCTCGACGAAGCTGCGGAAGGCCCGCGGTGTCATGCCGGTATAGCCGCCCCGGTGATTGACCTGGTTGCAGGTCGCTTCGATGAGCACGAAGCCTGTTCGCTCAAGTCCCTCCAGCAAAGCCGCTTCGATAACGATCGGATGGGACGAACAGACCGACGTGATGCCGCGTCGGCCGACGCTGTTGCGCAAGGCCAGGAGGGGATTTTGAGCCATGATCGTTCCTAATAGCCGCGTTAAATGCGCTTGCCGGTTTCTGCATCGAAAATATGCTCGGCGCCCGCGGTCGGCGCAAGGCGAACCTGCTGCCCCGCGACGAGCGGCAGACGGTCCCGCAACACGACGCAGATCTCGCTTTCGGGTTTGCCCTCCAGCGTCAGCATGACGATGGTTTCGGCGCCCGTCGGCTCGATGACGAGCACGCGCGCCGCCAGCGTTCCATCCGGCGTGATCTGGAATTGTTCCGGCCGCACCCCGTAAACCACTTGCCGTCCGGCCTGCTCTGCCCGTTGCTGGGCCAGGGGCAGCACCTGGTCGCCCGCCGTCTTGACCGAGCGGCCATCCGCGGCGATCACGCCGGGGATGAAGTTCATCGATGGCGAGCCGAGAAAGCCGGCCACGAACTGATTGGCGGGGCGATCATAAAGTTCGATCGGCTCGCCCATCTGCTCGATATTGCCCTCGCGCATCACCACCACGATATCGCCCAGCGTCATCGCCTCGATCTGATCGTGGGTGACGTAGATGGTGGTGGTGCCCAGCCTTTGGTGCAACTGCTTCATCTCGGTGCGCATCTGCACCCGCAGCTTGGCATCGAGGTTGGACAAGGGTTCGTCGAACAGGAAAACCTTGGGCTCGCGCACGACGGCCCGGCCCATGGCCACGCGCTGGCGCTGCCCGCCGGACAACTGGCGCGGATGGCGTTCGAGCAGTTGCGATAGCCCCAAGGTCGCGGCCACCTCCTCCACCCGCCGGTTGATCGTCTCCTTGGGCACTTTGCGCAGCTTAAGCGAGAAGGCCATGTTATCGCGCACGGTCAGGTGCGGATAAAGCGCGTAGTTCTGGAACACCATGGCGATATCGCGCGACTTGGACGGAATGTCGTTTGCCACGGTGTCACCGATCTTGAGCACACCGCCGGTAATGCCTTCGAGCCCGGCGATCATGCGCAACAGCGTGGACTTGCCGCACCCTGAAGGTCCCACCAGCACGACGAACTTGCCATCGGCAATGGCCAGGTCGATGTCGTGGATAACGGTCAACTCGTTGTATTTCTTGCGCAGCCCGATAATTTCGACACTCGACATGGCAATGCCCCTTAGTGGAACTGCGGCAACATATTGCCGTGGGCGGCAATCATGTCATCGACCAGGTTGGAGATTTGGTCCGGCGTCAGCTCGGCCGCCGTGTGCGGATCCACCATGGCGGCCTGGGTGATGTAGTGCTTCTTGCCGGTCATGGCCGCCAGCACCGTCAATTCCTGCACATTGGTACTCATGCGCACGACGGCAGCCAGTTCAGCCGGCATGCGGCCGATAGCGATCGGCTGGATGCCGTTGCGGTCGACGTGGCAGGGCACTTCCACCACGCATTCGTCCGGCAAGTTCTTGATCAGGCCATTGTTGCGAACATTGCCGTAGATGACCCGCGACTGCCCCGTAACCACAGAATGCAGGATACCGGCTGCATATTCGTTGCTGCGCTTGACCGCGATGGGCGCGGCCCCTTCGAGGTCGGACCGCAGCTTGTGCCAGGTGGCGATATTGCGTTCGCAGCGGAAGGGATATTCATCCAGCGGAATGTTCAGGTCTGACAAGATTTCGGGGTGCCCGGCCTTGATGTACCACGGCACATATTCGGAAAAATGCTCGCTGGATTCCGTCACGAAATAGCCGAACCGGCGCAGCATGTCGAAGCGAACCCGGTCCGTTTCCGGCACTTTGTCGGACTTCGCGAACTCGATCAGGCGGGGATAGAGATCCTCACTCGAACCATCCTTGTGGCGCTTGGCGTATTTCAGGAAGAAGGCCACGTGGTTGATGCCGGCCGAGACATAATCGATGTCGGCGATGGACTCGCCAAGGCATTGGGCAAGATGTTCGGAGGTGTGCTGCACGCTGTGGCAGAGGCCTACCATCTTAAGCTGCGGCGCATATTCGGCGATGGCCCAGCAGTTCATCGCCATGGGATTGACGTAGTTCATCAGCAGCGCGTCGGGGCACACATCGGCCATGTCGTCGCAGATTTGCTTGAGTACCGGAATGGTCCGCAGCGCCCGGAAAATACCGCCCACCCCCAGCGTATCCCCGATGGTCTGGCGCAAGCCGTAGGTCTTGGGCACTTCGAAATCGACGACGGTGGAAGGCCTGTAGCCGCCGATCTGCATCATCAGGATAACGAAGTGCGAGCCGCGCAGCGCGGTGCGTCGGTCAAGCGTCGCCTCCACCTTCACATTGGGCAGCCCCAGCGCTTCGCAGATGCGGCGCGTGACGATTTCGGACGTGCTCAGACGCTCGGCATCGATATCCTGCAGGCTGATCGTGGCATTGGAAAATTCGGGATTGGACAGGATATCGCCCAGGATATTCTGGGCAAAAACCGTGCTGCCGGCGCCGATTAGGGTAATCTTGGTCAAGACAATTCTCCAGGAAGGGATGCTACTTACCTGAGCCCGCCAGCAGGCCGCTCATCAGGTAACGATTGAGGAAGATGACGACGATCGCCGGCGGGATCATCGCGAGGACACCGGCCGCATTGATGAGGCCGTAGTCGATATAGTTCTTGGTTGCGAATTCGGGGATCAGCACCGTCAGCGGCTTGGTGGCCATGGTCGGTGCGAAGACCAGCGGCACCGCGAATTGCCCCCAGGCTCCCAGAAACGTCAGGATGGATGCGGCGATGAGACCCGGCGCGGCGAGCGGCAGCACAATGCGGAACAGGGTATAGAGACGCCCTGCCCCGTCCATATAGGCAGCCTCCTCCACCGACTGCGGCAGCGACTCATAAATGGAGCGCATCATCCACATGGCCAGCGGCAGATAGGCTGAAACATAGATGAGAATGATGCCCAGATAGGTGTCGATGAGCTTGAGCGACACCATCATGCGATAGAGCGGGATGAGAACCGTGTAGCCGGGCACGGCGATGGTCGCCACCACCAGGATGAAGATGAGGTTGCGGCCAGGAAATTGCAGACGCACCGCGGCATAGGCGGCGGAAGCGGCGGCGATGACGGTGATGATCGTAGCGCCAAGCCCCAGGATGAGGCTGTTGGTGAGTGCGCGGGAAAAGTCCTGCCAGACGCTACCGCCGCTTTCGTGCCCGAACATGCCGCCCAGAAGTTTGGCGTAGCTTTCCCACGAGACGACAGGGGGAAAGAAATTGATGGGTGTCGAGGTTAGATCGACCCCGCGCATGAGGCTGCTGGCGATGGCCCAATAGACCGGGCCCAGCGACCAGACGAGCAGCAGCGTAACGCCGAGCCAAACGCCTACGCGGCCGAGATTTGTACTGCTCATCAATCCATCCTCGTCGTGCGAGCCAGCCGGCGGGCATAGAGAGCGGAAACCAGGATCGAAACGGCCATGACCGTGATCGACATCGCCATGCCGTAGGAAAATTTGAGATCCTGGAAGGCCGTCATGTAGATTTGGCCCTGGATGGGCCGCGTTGCAGCGCTGGAGCCGGCCAGAATCCAGGCCTCATCGAACAGATTGAAGGCAGTGATCGTCGATTGCGTCAGGGCGATGCCCATGGCGCCTGCGATCAGTGGCAGGGTCACCATCCGGAACTTGCCGAATGGGCCGGCACCGTCCACCTCGGCCGCCTCATAGAGTTCGCGCGGAATGGTCTGCAGGGCTGCGAGCAGGATCACGGCGTTGATGGGCAGCATGCGCCACACATGGACGAGCACGATGAGAAAAATCGCCGTGTTGCGGTCATTGAGCCAAACCCGCGCCTGATCGATGACGCCGGTTTGCAGAAGGATGCCGTTGAGCAGGCCATAATGGGGGTTGTAGATCCAGGCCCAGACAATGGCGTTGACCACCGGCGGCAGCGCCCATGGCAGGATGACGGCGGCCAATACCCATTGCCGGCCGATCTTGAGCCGGTTGAGCAGCAGCGCCGCTCCCAAGCCACCAAGCATTTCAAGGACCACCGCCAGGACGACGTAAATCCAGGTATTCACCCAGGCTGACTGAACCGCGCGATCCGAAAACATCGCCAGATAATTGCGCAGGCCGACAAATGGCTGCCCAGGCTGCATTGGATTGACTCGATGCAGGCTTTCCCACGCAGTGATCGTGACGGGGATGAACACCAAAGCCAGCATCAGAATGACCACTGGCAGCGACATCATAATTCCCAGTGCGGCGTCACCCGCCAGGAGACGACGAAGACTGAAACGCCGTCGCTCTCGCGCTTGCTCTGGTTGCCCGGCAACAATGGACATGTATGAAAAAACTCCGCTAGTCGTAAGGGCCTCCGCAGTGCGCCGGGTGGCACGGCGGAGGCGAGAGTTTATCAGATGCCTGCCACGGCATTGTTGGCGGCGTCGGCTATGCCCTGGATGGCGTCTGGAACACTCATCGTGCCCTTGGCCACTTCATTGATGATCGAAGCCGCGGCGCTGGAGAAATTGGGGTACCATTCCGGCGTACCCGAAGCGAAGAGCGGCTCCACGCCCTCAAGCTGGGCAAGGATGGCGTCGCCGCTCAGCAGCACCCCTTCCTTGTTCAGCGTCTGCAGCGCCGTGGAACTGGTCGAAAGAATGCCCTGATCCTTGTAGGCGAGGATCTGGTTCTCGGGCTTTGCCATGAAGTTGACGAAGGCAGCGGCAGCCTCCTTTTCCGGCGCGGCAGCCGGGATCGCCAGCGCTTCTGGCAGCCCATAGGTGCGGGTCGCGCCACTGACATTGGTGATCACCGATGCTTCGGCATGGCCCGCCACGGTCGACAGTTCCGGATTGTTGAGCGTCGAGAGTGCACCCGGGCCATCCGACAGGATGAAGCTGGTGTCACCCGCACGGAACACGTTCTGGACTTCAGGATTGCCGAAGCTGGTCGAGGCCGGATCGATCAGGCCCTCGTCAACGGCGGCCTTGATGAACTCAAGCCCCTTGTACCCACCCGATTCCGGGTCGGTGAAAGCGGGGGTCATGTCTTCGTTGAACAGCTGGCCGCCGAACATCATGGTTGTCAGGAACCATCCCGTGGAGGTCGCCTCGCCAACGCTGAGCGGGAAGCCAAAGGGATATTCCACGATGCCGGCTTTCTTGATGGCCCGCCCGGCAGCGAGCAGCTCATCGACCGTCTTGGGCATTTCCGTGATGCCGGCAGCGGCCATGTGGTCGGTATTGGCGACCATCATCTTGAAGTCGCTATTATAGGGAGAACCGATAGTGGTGCCGTCATACTTAAAAATCGGGGTGACCGGGATGTCGGCGAGCGCGGTCGCATCGACGACGCCGTCAAGCGGGGTCAGCCAGCCTGCCGCACCGAACTGCCCCACCCAGGACCAATCCAGCTCGATCACGTCAGCGGGCGCCGTGCCGGCAATCAGTGCCGTCACGATACGGGTCCGCAACTGGTCCCAGGCAAGGGTCTGCTGATCCACATTGATACCAGTCTCGCTTTCGAACTTGGAAAGCACGCTTTCAGGGAAACCCTGGCCTGGCAGCAAAACGGTAATGGACTTGCCCTGGAGCGACGCCTCTTGAGCGAAGGCAGCGGGGGCAAGCAGGACGATCCCGGAAAGAAGAGCCGAGGCAAGCACAGCAAGTCGTTTAGTCATCATCAATCCCTCTATGATGTCTGGAGCGGCTGCGGTTGAAGGTGCCGGACCGGCGCTGCCGCATGCACTTTCCTGCAGTATGACACCTATCTTTGCGGGCAAAAAGCTCACCGTCAATCCTAAATGTGACACTTTTTGATCATTATTTGCGATCACGGCAAGCGGCAGTCATGACGGCGCAAGAGGCGTACATGAGCTAACCTTCTGAAGAGCAACAAATTTTCGATGTAATTTGGGTAAACCGCAAGTAAACGGCTGCCCGACACAGATCAGGAACCAGCTTTCAGGCTAAAGCTATTACCGAAAATGATCAGGGTCGATCAAATCTCGTCACCGCTGGCGCCACGCCCCGCGAATGTCATCACTTCCTCCATGCCGGAAATGCCACACGGCACTTTGCCCCGTCCGGCGCAGGAGGCGACTGTCGCCAGGCGCCGTCAGCGCATGACCGCCAGGTTGAATTTAGGATCGCCGAATTTCGCCTCAAGCCGCATCCAGAGCGGGATCAGCTGCTCCATGGCACGGCAGGCGGTGAGATCTCCCAGGTCCAGGATGGAGCGCCAGCCAAACGTCTCAAGCAGTTCCCGAACCTCGGCCTTTGCCCCCTCGTCATTGCCGGCCATGAAGACATGGTGGTCCTTCCCCAAAGATTGCGGGTCGGTCATCAAATGCGCGCTGACGCTATTGAGGGTCTTGACCAGCCGCGCACCGGGAAACGCCTTTTGCAGCGCTTCCCCGAGCGGCGTGACGATCGCGCTATCGACGGCGGAGTCATAATTGCCGATGTCGATCAGGATTTTACCGTCTATCGGGCACTGAGAAAGAATGGGCAGGGACTGCTCCCCCGGCAGGGCATTGACGATCCACTCGCCAAAGCCCGCAGCCTCTGCATATCCCTGAACCCTGATACCGGTATCGACCGTGATCCGTTCGGCTTTTTCGCTGGCAGGCGTTCGTGATCCCAGCACCACGTCGTGGCCGAGCGCCTGCAGTTTCCGGCCGATGGTCGATCCCACCTGCCCCGTTCCCAAAACACCGAACTTCATCACATCCTCCTTGCAGGGTCCAAGATAGGTGGGCCAGCCTTGCCACTATTGCCCGAGCATGACGACCTTAGTCAGATGGCGCGGCGCCGTAGTATCGATCTCGCGTGCATTTGCGATGGCCTCACCAAACCACTGCAACGCCGGCAGATAGACGAGCGGCCGCAGGTTTGCGGGTGAGTTACAGCTCAGAGACAGGTCGGCGCTGCCATCGAGACTCATGACGAAAGCGCCCTTATCCCGCAATTCCTTGACCAGTTGGGCCTCGTCAGCCAGCGTTTGGGGATGGTGAAGCATGACCACCATGGTGCCTTCGTCCACGAGGCTGATCGGTCCATGCCGGTATTCAAGCGGGTGGAAGCCCTGGGTGAAGCTCAAGCTCATTTCCTGCAGCTTCAGGCCACCTTCAAGCGCGACGCCATAAAGCTGGCCGCCCCCCAGAAAAACGAAGTGCCGGCGGCTGGTTGGCAGGCTCGCCCCATGGCTCTGGAGCGCCTTGAGCATCGCTTCCGCCGCGGCGAAGCTGGCCTCGTCGGCGCGTATGCCGCAAAGCGCCAGGCCGAGCATCAACATCAGGCTGGCCGAGGTGGTCATCACGATGCCCTCGGCCGGATCGGTCGGCGCGAAGACGACCTTGGATGCCGCCTTGGCAAGGCTGCTGCCTGCTTCGCAGGTAACGCCGATCACTTCCAGGCCGATCTCTCGGCTTGCGAGTGTCGCCCGCACCGTTTCCGTGGTCTCGCCACTGCGCGACAGGGCGATAACCGTGACATCGTCCGTGCGCGCGACATAGTTCTGGCGGCGACCGAGCCATTCGCCGCCGGGAACGGCCAAGGCCCTATAGCCCTGCTCGCAGAACGAGGCGGCAAGCGATATCGCAAGATTGTACGAGGTGCCGCACCCGATGATCACATAGGTGCGCCCCTTATCGGCGAGCGGCTCGGGCAGCGGAGCGGACCTCCAATATTCGAACTGATCGAAGATGGTCTGTTCAGTTACGCTCGTCACGGGGCAGCTCCATTTCTGGTGGTGTTGGGTTTAACCTTCCTCAAGGCATCGGCCATGGCGCCTTGCCAGGCGCTGGTTGCTGGCCAGCCGGCGAGACGGGCCGCCATCAGGAGGCTACCCTCTAGGGGAGACGCCTGTGGCGCCACGGGCGCAGACCCGTGCCGGCGCTCAAGGGCGTCGAGAAGATTGGCCGATGCGAAGGCACCGCCCGAATAGGTCCAGGAGAGATCGTTGCGGCCAAAACTGCTCAAGTGCAGCGCCAGATGCTCGGCTGCCTCCACCATGATCGACTGGGCAGTCTTGTCCTGTTGTGTCGCCAGGCCATCCACGAAGCGGGCGAGCCCGGCCGCCGCCGAGCGCCGGTGGGGCTGCCCATAATACCAGTTCATCAAACCGGTTTGCGCGTCGCCGCTCCCGATCTCCAGATGCTGCAGCAGCGCATCGAGAAACGCCGTGCTTTCGGCCCTGCCATCGATCATCCATGCCGCGACATGAAGGGCCCGGCGGCCAATCCAGAACGCGCTGCCTTCATCCCCCAGTTCATCGCCCCAGCCCCCTACCCGCTTCAGGGGCAGGTCTGCGCCGCCGGCGATCGCCATCGAGCCGGTGCCCGATAAAATGAGGATACCAGCCCCACCGGCGAATGCGCCGTAGTGAGCCAGCGCGACATCGTTGAGCAGATGAGCTTGAGGCCCCGCAAGCCGGTGCGCCGCAGTGGTCATATCACGGTCGGCCTGCTCGACCTCCCCATAGGAAGGCAGCCCCAGCACCGCCTGCTCGACACGAGGCATAAGGCCCGCGACACCGGCAAACACCGTGTCGAACCCGGCCTCCCAGGCAGCATTGTCCAACGGATTGACCCCGCCAGCCGAGGCATAATGCACCAGCGAGCCATCCCTATCGACGACAGCAAGACGAGCCGTCGAACCGCCGCCATCGAAGCCGAGGACCAACATTTCAGTCGCCTTCTGCTCCGCTGGGCTCAGCAACCACCAAATGGGCGCCCCAATCCACGATGCGCTGGCGCCACTCGGTGGAGAGGCCCGCATCGGTTACGATGGTTGCGCCGGCCGGGACGCTACCCACCGAGAAGGTCGCCGTCGTGCCGAATTTGCCCGAGTCAACGAGGATGATCTGGCGGGTGGAGCGCGACAGCATGCGCCGGTTAAGGCTCGCTTCGCTGCCGTCGATCGTGCAGATAGTGCCATTTGCCGTGATTGCGCCGACGCCGAGCAGCAGCGTATCGAACCAAAGATCGCCCAGCATCGCCTCGGCTTGCGGGCCAACCAGGGAGGCATTCTCGTTGCGCAGGTGTCCCCCGATCATGAATATCCTGATCTTGGGAATGTTGAACAATTCCTGGGCTGCAACGAGCCCATTGGTGAACACCGCCAGCGGCAATGGATCAAGCCGCAGGCGCCGGGCGACCTGCGCCACAGTGGTCCCGGCATCGAGAAAAACCGAAGTATGGGGCTCAAGCATGGGATAGACGGCAGCGGCGATAGCGCGCTTGGACGCCAGGTTCTGTTGCTCGCGCATCTCGAAATCGAGTTCGACAGTAGTGCCACGCGCGATCTGCGCGCCGCCATGCACCCGATCGATGACACCGGCCTCTTCGAGATCCTGCAGATCACGCCGGATCGTTGCCGCCGATGATCCGATCACCGAAGACAATTCAGAAATGGTGGCTGTACCATTGGTGTACAGAAAACTGCGGATCGCCTGTAGCCGATCTACCTTCATGGTTTCCCCGATTTTACACGGCGCCCGAGTCTCGTGGCGTGGCCATGCGAGACTGCTTCATCAGCCTCCACCTCGAACTTGTCAATCCATCGTTGCAAGTTTTTGATCTTTTTTGATCTTATATGAATATTTTGCACGATAATCGAGAAGCAAAAACCTGCTCGAATATACGCGTGCGATCAATGCGCTCCCCAGGAAGAATAAAGCTTTACATGGGCTTAACCGAGCGCCGAACGTCGTCAGCGCTTGAGATCAGGAATTTCTCTGCGCCCACCCACCTTTCTGCCAATCAAAATATTTCACCTTTCAGCGGCATGCGCATCACCTCGCTCTCCGAGTCGGCGGAATCGCTCCGATGGCTGGAAAGATGAACGTCGAGACCTAGCCGCACGGCAACGCGATCTCACTCGCGCAAACGTTCGAGATATCGGTGACCAAATTCAAGTGTGCCGGCGCGCTCAAAAAGCGAGGGCGGCGCCATCCTTGCGCGGATCGGAGCCGGCATGGAGCACTCCGGCGACCGGCATGATCGCTTGGCCCCCGCCCCAGGACATGTTCGCCATGCGCACCGGATGCCCCTTCTCCACCAAGCCCTTCAGCGTGGCATTCGGCAATGAGCGCTCCGCCTCGAAGCCCGCTGGCGTGCGCATCCCGCGCCCCAGGTCCAGCGCCTCCTGCACGTCCATGCCGAAATCGACGATATTTTGCAGAACCTGCACCTGCCCCACCGGCTGATAATATCCCTGCATGACGCCAAAGCTCAGGAAGGGCTGGCCATTCCGCGTAGCAAAGCCTGGAATGATAGTGTGCAGCGAGCGTTTGCGCGGCGCGACCTGATTGGGGTGGCCATCGGCCAGTGTGAAGTTGGCGCCCCGGTTCTGAAACAACACGCCGGTGCGCGGGCAGGCGATGAAAGCACCGAAAGCACCGGAGATCGATGAGATCAGCGAGCAGAAATTGCCATGTCGGTCGGCGGTGGTCAGATAAACCGTATCGGTCGGCCCTATCGGTTCGGGAACCGGATCGGACATGGCACGACGCGGATCGATACGGCCGCGCATTGCATCGGCATAGCGCTCCGACAGCATCTCGGCAGTTGGCACGAAGACATGATCGGGATCGGCGATATAGGCGTCACGGGCCGCCGCGGCTAACCGATACGCCTCGATCTGCAGATGAAACCGCTCGGCGCCGACAGGGTCCAGCTTTGAGTGATCGAAGCCCTTGAGGATGTTGAGCATCATCGCAGCCGTGACGCCCTGTCCGTTTGGCGGGATCTGATAGACATCGACGCCGCGGTAGTCGATCTTGAGCGGCTCGACTTCCGAGGGCTGCCAATCGGCGAAATCGGAAATATCGTGCCGTCCGCCCAACTCATGCAGCGACGCCACCATGTCCCGCGCCAGGGAGCCGGCATAAAAGGCGTCGGCGCCTTCTTCGGCGATCGTGCGCAAGGTTCTGCCCAGCAAAGGCAAACGGAGCACTTGGCCCGTCGTTGGCGCCTTGCCTTCCACCAGGAACTGCTCGCTCGCAGCGCGATTGTTGGTCAAACTCCCGGCGAATACCCGCCAGTCCGCCGCAATGCGTTCGGCAATGGGAAAGCCCTGCTCCGCCGCTTCGATGGCCGGCTGCAGCATATCGGCGAGCGAGTGTGAACCGAAGCGGGCCAGCATCATGTCCCAGGCGCGCACCGAGCCGGGCACCGTCACCGAATGGACGCTGTTGCCCGCAATGCTGTTGAACCCTTCCGCTTTCAGCCAATCGGCGGAAAGGCCGGCCGGCGCATAACCCGAGCCGTTGATGCCATAGAGCTTTTTCTCGCTTGCGTTCCACACCAGCGCGAAACTATCGCCACCCAGCCCGGTGCATTGCGGCTCGATGACCGACAGCATTGCGGAGGCCGCGACCGCCGCATCGACCGCATTGCCGCCATTCTTCAGCACATCGATGGCGGCAAGGGTTGCCCGCTGATGGGACGTCGCCGCAGCCCCATTGGTGCCAAGAGCAACTGAGCGGCCGGGAAAGTGGAAATCACGCAAGGCATAACTCCTTCAATTGATTGGGGACGACCGAAGCCCTGCGCTCTGCAATTTCAGCACGGCACCGGCTTCGCAGGAATCGGTAAAATCACTTTGCCGCAACGATTGGCTGGGCCGCCAATATTTGTTCGGTATCGAGCACCCGCTGCGCAGCCCGTTGGGCGATAATCGCGCACACAAACAGCTGGATCTGATGAAACAGCATCAGGGGCAGCACGATGAGGCTCACGGTCTGCCCTGCAAACAGGATATTGGCCATTGGCAGCCCGCTTGCGAGGCTCTTTTTGGAGCCGCAGAAGAACAGCGTAATGGCATCGGCACGATTGAGCTTGGCGAGGCGCCCCGCCAGACGCGTGCCTGCCATGATAACCGCCAGCAACACGACGTCTATCGCCACGATGGCGGCCAGTACCCCCATGTCCACCTCCGCCCACACTCCCGCCACGACGCCGGCGCTGAAGGCCGAATAAACGATGATGAGGATGGAGCCGCGATCAAATATCTGCGTCAAACGAGGATGACGCGCAATGAAGGCACCCACCAAAGGCCGCGCCACCTGGCCCAGCACGAAAGGCAGCAGGATTTGCATGCCGATCTGCAGGACCGCGTCGGCCGAAATGCCCGCCCCTGTCGCGTGCAGCAGGAAGGCCACTAAAATCGGGGTAAGAAACACCCCTGCAAGATTGCTGGCTGAGGCCGCGCACACCGCGGCGGGGACATTTCCATTGGCAATCGAGGTGAATGCGATGGAAGATTGAACCGTCGAGGGCAACACGGACAGGTAGATGATACCGGTAACGATCTCATCGTCGAGCCATGGCGCCGCCAAGCTGGCGATTGCCAGCCCAACCAGCGGAAAGACCAGGAAGGTGAACGCAAACACCAGCCCCTGCAGCCGCCAATTGGCGATGCCGGCAAGCACCGCTTTCGTATTCAGCTTGGCCCCATACAAAAAGAACAGGAGCGCAACGGCATAGTAGGCGACCTGCGAAACCACCTCGACAGCCGCGCCGCGCGCCGGCAACACACCGGCAAGCACCACCATGCCGATCAGCAGCACGAGATAGAAATCAAAACCTATGCGTTTCAGGCGTGTGCCGAACGACATGCGAAAAACCTTCGGGTTAGTGCCCATTGGGGGCGTAGAGCGTTGCGAGCAGAACAGGAAGGCTGAAAGGTGCTATATCGATTATCATGATCCGCGATGGAGCCATGAATGAACACCCTCCGGCCGCTTATTCCCGCCGATGTTCCGCCCATGCTGCTGCGATCCTTTCAGGCTGTCGCCAAGGCCCGCAGCTTCACGGAGGCTGCCCGCCAGCTCAATCTGCGGCAGTCCACGATCAGCCAGCACATCCAAAAGTTGGAGCAAGCGCTCGGCCGCCGTCTGTTCCTTCGCGATACCCATGCGGTAACGCTGACGGCCGCAGGCGATGCACTATGCGACTTGGCGCAATCCGTGCTCGATGCGCATGATCGCATGAGCCGTTTTTTCCTCGATGGCGAGCGGCGCGAAACCCTGCGCCTGGGCATTTCGGAAGATTTTGCCATCTCCCAACTCGCCGAGGTGCTGACCAGCTTTCGTGCCAGCCACCCCGAGGTCGATCTGGAACTCAATGTGGGGCTTTCCAGTGCCCTTTATCAGCGCTACGACGCCGGCGAACTCGATCTGATCTTTGCCAAGCGCCGCATAGGCGACAGTCGCGGCGAAGTCGCCTGGCGCGAGGAACTGGTCTGGATCGCCCGCCCCGGCTTCCGCCTCGATCCGGACGCCCCAGTGCCCCTCGTCTCCTACGCACCACCGTCGATCACGCGCACAATGGCAATTTCCGCGCTGGAATCTGCCCGGCGGCCCTGGCGCGTAGCCTGTTCAAGCGGTAGTTTCAACGGCTTGCGCGCCGCCCTGATGGCGGGGCTTGGCATCGCAGCCCACTCGGCCAAACTCGTCCCTTCGGACCTGCTCGCGCTTGAGCCCAATGCCTCGCTCCCCCCGCTCGGTGAAGTGGAATTCGTCGCGATCGGCCCGGGACGTCACCACATTGCCGCGAACGCCTTGATTGCCGCCCTTGTGCGCAGCGCTCACGCCACGGCTGTCGACGCGCACTAACCGAAAAGGCGTCAGAACAACGCGAAAGTCTCGGAAATAGTGTCTGGTCCAGCCCCGGCCGCCAACAAAACCGATAGCAGCAATCGCGACTTGATCGCCGACAACTCCCCGGCAAATACCGCACCGGCCGCAGCCAGGGATGTCGCGCCGCCATCCCCACCATAAAGCGCCAGGGTCCGTCCCTCGGGGCATCGCGATGTTACAATGACGGGTACGCCGCTCTTGACCAGCCGCGCCACCGCATCGGCATAACCGGGCGGCACGTTGCCACGCCCGAACGCCTCGATCACTACGCCGGAAACACCGGCGCTAGCGCAGAAATCCAGGTATGCAGCCGACGAGCCAAGCCCCGGCTTGACCAGTTCCACGCCCTCCGCCAGCCCCATGTCCGGGAAGACATGCCGCTGCACGCGTCGCTCGATGAAGACGACACCGCTGTCGATCTCACCGATCTTTCCGTAGCCCGCCGAGCGGAACGTATCGACGCGCGATGTGTGGGTCTTGCTGACAGTCCTCGCCGCATGGATATCGCCTTCAAACACCACCACGGCCCCGATACCGCGCGCGGCAGGATCAGCGGCAACCCGAACCGCATCGGCAATATTGCGCGGCCCATCCGTGTCGGCCATATCGGCATGACGCTGCGCGCCGGTGAAAACCACCGGCTTGTCGCTATCGATCAGCAGCTCGGCGACGAACGCGGTCTCTTCCATGGTGTCGGTGCCATGGGTGACCACAACCCCATCGCAATCATCCCGCCGCAAATGAGCCGCGATGACCCCGATCAAGCGATGAACTGTCGGCAAATCCAGGGCATAACTGCCAACCGAGGTGAAATCGTCCACCTCGATCGCAATGCCATCGAGCGGATCATGCAGGGTCGCCATAAGGGCTGCGCCCTTCCGGTTGGTGATCACCGCACCATCGCCCTTGCCCGAAGCCCCCGAGGCAATAGTGCCGCCGGTAGAGACCACCACGACCCGCTTCATCTTGATTGCTCCCCGCCGCTGGCCGACTCGCCCCATCGAGGCACCAATAATGGTGTTCATCCATCGCGGTGCCCCAAATTGCAATATCTGCCGCCGGGCTCAAACAGGCGCCAGGACTGCGACAGAAATTTTCGTCTGCGCTGCCGGTCGCTGATCCTAGAATACGCGCTCGGCACCAACACCGCCAACAAGCTCGAGAGTGATCTCCTGATGACAGCTCAACCGCAGCGCAATGCTGTGGGACGAACGGAGGCGGACACGGGTAATCCTGCTTCCCTCCCAGTCAAAGTCCACTTCGATACCGCCGCGCGCCCTGGCGCCGCGCACATATCCGTGGGTCCATTCCAATGGCAGCGCCGGAAGCAGCCGGATTTCACCCTGGCTCGATTGCAGCAGCATCTCAAGAATACCCGCGGCGCCGCCGAAATTGCCGTCGATCTGGAAGGGCGGATGGGCATCGAACAGGTTCGAGTAGCTGCGCTGGGGACTGAGCAGCAGACGCAAAACGTCGTGGGCATGCTCGCCCTGCCGCAGGCGGGCCCATAGGTTGATGCGCCAGCCGATCCCCCAGCCGGTGGCTTCGTCGCCCCGAATTTCGAGCGATTTCCGCGATGCCGCCGCCAGTTCTGGCGTCGCTTCCAGTCCGATCTGCTGGCTGGGATAGAGCCCATAGAGATGGGACACGTGCCGATGATGGATTTCGGGAACATCCAGGTCCCAATCCTCCAGCCATTCCTGCAATTGTCCGGCATGTCCAATGCGATGGGGCGGCAACTGGTCGCGTGCCGCACGCGCTTGCTCGGCCATGGGGTCGCCTTCGCCCAAGCTGCTCCAGCGCGGCCAGATAGGCATCAAACAAATCGCGCAGAATCTGGTTGTCCATGGTCGGCCCGGCGCAAAGCGAAGCGCCATGCGGATGCACATTTTCCGGCGACAGCGACGGCACGGTGACCAGCATGTCGGTGCCGGGCAGCGGCTGCAAGGTATCCAGCGCGAAGCGGGTTGCGCCGGCCAGCAGCGGCAGCAATCGCCGGACCAGCGCCTCAGGACGACCCCGCAAAGGTGGCGTGATCCCACAATTGCGCACAATACCAGGCGCCGCCGGTCGGCCACACGCCCCAGGGCGCACCATCGACGGGGCCGGCGGCGCGCCAGATATCGGTATTGTGGTGCAGCACCCAGCCGCGCGCGCCGTAATGCGCCCGCGCCATCTCGGCGCCGGTTATCGCCAGGTCCTCCACCATGGCGACCAGCGGCTCGACGCAGTCGGCCAGATTGGCCGGATCGGGCAGCCAGTAATTCATCTGGATATTGATATTGGACGTATATTTGCTGCCCCAGGGCGGCCGGGTTTCCTTGTTCCAGATTCCCTGCAGGGTCGTCGGCTGCGTGCCGGGCCGGCTGGAGGCGATCATCAGGTAGCGGCCATATTGCACATAGAGCGCCGCCAGCGCCGGATCGCCACCCTCGGCGAAACGGGCTATGCGCTCGTCGGTGGGCAGGTCCGCGCGCCCCTCCCCCAGCCCGATATCGAGCCGGTGGAACAAGCGCTGATGCTCGGCAATATGGGCCGCGCGCAGATCGGCATAGCTCTTGCCGGCAATGGCCTGTCGCCGCTCGGCGAGCCGCGCCTCCGGGTCACCCGATACATCATCGAACCGCACGAAGCTGGTGGCGATATCGACCATCAGCACAGCCGCATCGGCATTGCGCACCACCAGCCGATTATCACGCCGCTCGGCGCTGCCGCCCTCCAGGCGCAGGGTTACATCCACGCCAAAGCTCAGGCGGCCATCAACGCCCTGCTCGCCGAAATTGTGCCCCCGATAACTCAGATGCACCATGTCGCCTGCCAGCATTGCGCCGGGTTGCGGGCTATCGAACCAGGCCTCGAAGCTCAAGGTTCCCGGCCGCGACGCGCTGATGCGCGTGACCAGCACATCATCGGCAGCCGAAGCGAAACTTTCGCGCGTGAACGTATTCGGGTCACGGTCGAAACCCGTGCTAAGCAGGCCATAGCTGGAGCTGGCGATAGCGCTGTCGAGATCGAGCACCCGCCGATAGCTGCCCGCAATCGCTTCATGGCCAAATTCGATGAACAGGTTGCCCGCCGGCTGATAGCTCATTTGCAGATGCGGCTTGGCCAGCAGGTGCCGCTGCGCCAATGCCTGCGCCTCGGCATAACGCCCAGCAAAGATCAGCTCACGCACAGCCGCAAGGTTCGGCAGCGCCTCCTGATTGGTCGGCTGATACGGCCCACCCGACCATAGCGTCGATTCATTGAGCTGCAGTTCTTCGCGCCCGACCCCGCCATGCACCATGGCGCCCAGGCGCCCATTGCCGAGCGGCAGCGCGTCGGTCCATTCCACCGCCGGCTGACGATACCAGAGTTCGTTGCTCATCATGCCCCCGCCCGCAACCGAGCCCCGCCAGGCGCAAACAGCATTGGGCGGTCTGGTCTGATGCCAAAACCGATTATGTCGCCAGCCCTGATGCCGCTGCGCTCACGCACCTCGACCACCACGTTTTCGCCCGATCCCAGCACGCCATAGACGAACCGCGTACCGCCCAGGTTCTCAACGACATCAACCTTGACCGATACATCAGCCGCGCCCGTGCCGGCCTCGACGAAATGCTCGGGCCGGATGCCGACCAGCACAGCACCGTCCGGTCCCTGCCCCTCGATCTCGCCGCCGCTATCGAGCCGCACGATGCCGCCGTTCAGCGTGCCGCGCAGGAAATTCATCCGGGGCGAGCCGATGAAACCGGCGACGAACAAATTGTTGGGATTGTCGTAGAGCTCCTCGGGTGAGCCGGCCTGTTCGACCTTGCCGGCGCGCATCACCACGATCTTGTCGGCCAGCGTCATCGCCTCGGTCTGGTCGTGGGTCACATAGATCATGGTCGAGCCCAGCGTATTGTGCAGCTTGGCGATTTCGACGCGCATCGAGACGCGCAGTTCGGCATCGAGATTGCTCAGCGGCTCGTCGAACAGGAACACTTCGGGGTCGCGCACGATGGCCCGCCCGATGGCGACGCGCTGGCGCTGCCCGCCCGACAATTGCCCCGGCTTGCGCTTCAGCAGCGGCTCGATCTGCAGCGTCTGCGCCGCCACGGCCACCCTTGCAGCGATGTCCGCCTTGGTCAGCCCCGCCATGCGCAGCGAAAACCCGATATTCTGCTCCACGCTCATATGGGGGTAGAGCGCATAGTTCTGGAACACCATGGCGACGCCACGCTCGATCGGATCGGCGTCGTTCATCGGCTTGCCGTCGATCTGCAGCGTGCCCTTGGTGATCGGCTCAAGCCCGGCGATCATGCGCAGCAGCGTGGACTTGCCGCACCCCGATGGGCCGACGAAGACAGTGAAGGAGCCATCCTCGATGCGCAGGTTCAACCCTTCGATAACCTCCAGGCCGCCGTAGGATTTACTGACATCACTCAGCGTCACATTCGCCATTTTCGCCTCCTCCGGCGCGCTCGCTACCGCCGAAGTCGGCGGGTCGAGCCTCTCAGGATAATATTCGCTTCGATCCGAACCGTGCGCTTGCCCAGGGCCTCGCGCTGGTCCAGCCGCTCGGTCAGGATGCCCACTATGGTATCCGCCAGCTTGTCGACCGGTTGGCCGACTGCGGTAATGCCGGGCTGGTGCACCGAAAAGGCGGGCACGTCGTCGAAGCTCACCAGCGAGATGTCGTTCGGAATGGAAATATTGTGCTCGCGCAGCCACCGCATAGCGCCGATGCTCATATTGTAGTTTGCCCCGAACACGGCGGTCGGCTTCTGGTCCAGCGCCATCAGGTCCCGCATGCAGGCATAGCCGTGCTCCTCGTACCAGCGGCCATCGACCACCAGTTCGGGCATTTCAGGCAGGCCATGTTCGGCCAGCGCGTCGCGATAGCCGGCGAGGCGCTCCCGCGCCACCGAGTCGCGCAGATTGCCGTGAATGATGGCGATCCGCTCATGGCCCAGATCGAGCACATGCTCGATCAACCGCTTGCTGGCGCGGCGGTTTTCCACGAACACCCGGTCGGCGGGAAGATTGGGAAGGTCATTGTCGTACAGAACGACCAGCATGCCCTCTGCGATATAGGGCGCCAGCCGCTGGCGCAGTTCCTCATTGCCATCCATCACGACAGCGTCGACCCGATGGCCGGCAAAGAATTCAAGGCCCTCCATGAAGGAGGTCGGATCGGTGTCGTGGCAATAACACAGCACCGCGCGCCCGGTCTGGCGCATG
Organism: uncultured Alphaproteobacteria bacterium; assembly: GCA_963717095.1. Lineage (GTDB taxonomy): Bacteria > Pseudomonadota > Alphaproteobacteria > Rhizobiales > Devosiaceae > Devosia. The sequence continues at coordinate 636,447 of CAVQVF010000001.1, read as the reverse complement.
CGGCGCGTCAACTGGTCGAGCAGCGTCGCATGAAATTCGCTGACCGAGGGCACCAGCATGCCCACGATATGGGTCGTATTAGTCTTGATCGAGGCGGCAGCGGCATTGCGGCGATAGCCCAGCGCGTCGATGACCTGGGCAATGCGTTCGCGATTGCCGCCGCGAATGGGCAGTCCGTTGATGTAACGCGACACCGTACCCACCGCGACGCCAGCTTCCCGGGCAACGTCGATGATGGTGGGCTGGCGGGGTCGGCTGCTGATCTGTTGTGACATGAAGAACCTGGTCGCGCTGGATGAACGCGCCCGGATCGGCCCCGGGCGCTTTCTGCTTGCATAGAGCGGCTGCCGCCCGCGCACCACTGGCACGGGCGACAATTGACGGCTCGCTTCAGCCATTGTGCTCAAAGACCACCGCGGCATGGATGCGCAGGCGGTCGAGCGTCACCGCATACTGCCCGTCACCGAGTTCGGTGATGGCAACGGGTTCGCCCGATATCGCCTCGAAAGCGCGATGTGGCGTGGTCGGCAAGCGGACACGGGCCGTGACCGGTCCGATCGTGGGAATGTCCTCGATCATCTCCATCACGCGCACGTCGTCGCCGGCCGGCACCGCCTTGCCGCGCACCTGTGGCGCCCCATAGAGCAAATGCAGCACATGCCGGTTGCGATCCGCCTGGTGCGCCAGCGAGGCCCGCCCCGATGACGGCAGGTCGGTGGTCAGCGCCGGCTTGGGCAGGAGCCTGTTGAGCAGTCCGCGCACCACATAGCGATACAGTGGCTGGCCCATGGCGCGGTAGATAGTGAAGATCGGATAGGCCACATAGGCCACCCCTTGATGCAGCGTCACGCCCGCCCCCAGCGACGGCGCATTCGGATCGTCCGGCGCGTGAGCGTGGGAGGAGAAGTGCTTGTAAGTACGATTGAAATAGGGCCGCGCCACCTCCGCCAGCACCTGCGCACCCTCGGCAACGATAGTCCGCGCCCGCCCATAGACCACGAACGGCGTCTGGGTCATCGTTGCGTCGAGATCTTTGTCGGCCCGTAGATAGGAGGGATCGAACGCGCTCTCGCCGGTGCTGCGAATTCCCGCCGGCACGGCGAAGTTGCCATCCTCGCCCAAGGCCGAATTGCCCGTCAGCAATAGCTTGCCGCCGCCGGCCAGATAAGTCTTGAACCGCGCCGCCAAAGCCGCGTCCACCGGCACTTCGTCGGGCAGGATGATCACGCGATAATTGGCGAAATCGGCGCTGGGATCGATGACGTCGAACGGACACTGCAGTTCCTGCAGCATCTGCGCGGCGCCGTCATCGGCATTGTTGTTGCGGTCGCCGGCATGGTGGAAATATTCCGCCGACAGGATCGCCACTTCCGACACCTGCTTGGCGCCTTCGAGATACGGCTCCAGCTTTTCGATCCGCGCATAGGCCGGAGCGATGGAGGCATAGGTGTCGGGGTTGATGGCGCCGCTGGGATGCAACTGGTCGCCGACCAGGCATTTGGAGCCCAAAGCCACCATCTGCGCCGCCTCGTATTCGAGCGCGTCGGGATGCTTGAAGCCACCGAACTCACCCCATGAGGTGTGGAACTTGCCGGTATGGGCGACGAAATCGAGCCCGAGCGTGGCCGCATAGCGCGCGCTGGACGGGAAGTGATTATAGCCCCAGCCCCCGTCGGCAGGCTTTCCAGCTCCAGGTGCGAATAGGGCGCGAAGCGCTTGGGCCCCTGCTTATGAATATGGCCGCAATTGTAGAAAATGCGCAGGCCGGGAAATTCGACATTGAGTACGGCGCTCATCTCGGTGCGGAACACCTCGTTGACCCACTCGTCCTTCTGCAGCCGATGCGCTGCATTTTCCGGGTCGAGCCCCTGCTCGGCCATGGTGTCGAGGCATTCCTGGCAGACGCAGTCCGGCGTCAGCACGATGTCGAAGAAAATGCCCGGCGTCGCATAGCGGCTGGCCACTTCGCGCGCCATGCCCAAAAGTTCGTCGCGATACGCCTTGTGATTGAGGCAGAGCGTATGCCAGCCCGCCTTGAGCTGGCTGGGATCGAACCTGTTGGCCGTGGCCGAGCGTGCGCGCCATTCCGGATGCAGCCGCGCATTGCGCTCGTCCCATTGCACGGTGATGTAGATGGGGCATTCGATATCGGCGGCATTGAGCGCATCGACCATTTCGCCCAGCAGATCCGGCCGCGCCAGTTGCGGGTGCGGCGCGCCGATCTCGGTCGGATAATAGGCCCAGCCATGGTGGCACTTGGCGAAGATGGTGACCGAGTCCACATGCGCCGCCTTGAAGGTGCGCACGAAATCCTCTGCATTGAAGTCCGCGCCGATGGCCGGGATATGCTCGGAGGTATGAAAGTCGAGATGGATCTGGCGATAACGCAATGGCTTGTTGGTCGCAGGCATGACTATTCCTTGGCGCCGGAGCGGGTTTGCGAGCCGGCGGCGAATTGACGTTGGAAGATGATGAAGACGAGCAGGGGAACCACGGTGGTGACGATGGCCGCCACCGAGCGCAGATCCCAATTGGATTCGTAGGTGCCCGAAACCTTGGTCAGCAGCACCGGCAACGGGATATTGGTGCGCAGATAGAGCATGGGCAGCAGCAGCGCGTTCCAGCTCCACAGGAACTGCAGCACGCCCACCGCATAGATCGGGCTGGTGGCATTGGGCATCACCACATGGCGCAGCGTCGAGATCGGGCCGCACCCGTCGATCTTGGCCGCCTCGATCAGCTCCTTGGGAAAGTCCTCGAGGAAATTCTTCACGAGGAAGATCGACCAGGCAAAGCTCAGCCCGACATAGGGAATGAGTACCGCCGCGAAATTGTCGATCATCTTGAGGTCGCGCCACAGGATGAATAGCGGGATCACCACCACCTGCTGCGGCAGCACGAAGGCGTTGATGATGATGATCAGCAATACCCGCCGGAACGGAAACTTGAGGAAGTGGAAGGCATAGGCCGCGGCGGGCGTCAGCAGCATGGTGCCTGCGGTGGCCAGGGCCGCAAGCAGGCCGGTGACCCAGAAGGCATGGGCCAGCGGATATTCCGACCACACCCGGATCCAGGCATCGAGAGTGAAACTCACTTCGTCGAGCCGCCACCAGCCCAGAGCCACCTCGCTCGATGGACGGATCGAGGTCACCACGATGCCCAGCACCGGGACGACCCAGACGCAGGCAATGACGCCGACGAGAATGACGATCCAATATGGCGTGCGCCCGATCATTTGGCACCTGCCGTGCGCTGGATGATGGCGGGAATGGAAATGATCAGCACCGCGACCAGCAGCACCACGGTCGCCGCCGCCCCATAGCCGAGTTTGAACTGCGTCATCGACTCCCGGTACATGAAATAGCCCACGGTTTCAGTGGCCCGCACCGGCCCGCCGCCCGTCATCACATAGATGATGTCGAAGGCGCGCAGCGCACCGAGCAGGTTGATGAAGATGGCGACGCGCACGCCGGGCATGGAGAGCGGCATCATGATGTGCCGCATGATAGAGACCGGCTTGGCACCATCCATGTAGGCGGCTTCAAGCACGCTGCGCGGAATGGACTGCACGGCGGCAAAGCACAGCATCAGCGGCAGCCCTACCCCACTCCAGGCCGCCACGAAAATCAGCGACCACAGCGCGGTATTGGGATCGCCCAGCCAGGAATGGGAATAACCCGGTACGACGAGGCCGATGACGGCGTTGAGCATGCCGGCCTTGTCGGGCCGCAGGATATTGATCCACATATAGCCCGAGACCGCCTCGGATACGCCGAAGGTGACGAACATCATGCCGCGGAACGGCGTCGTCTGCGCCGGCGCGAAGGCGCACAGCATGGCCAGCACCCAGCCGATGCTGACGGAAATGATCGTGGTTCCCAGCGTGAAGATTAGCGTCGTCAGCAGCGTGTTGCGGAAAGTAGCGTCCGCGAACAGCATGGTATAGTTGCCGACGCCCACATATTTGGCGGGCGCCAACCCCTTGATGTCGAAGAACGACAGCCGGATCGTATCGATCAGCGGATAGACCACCGCGATGCCGAACAGCACGATCACCGGAGTGATCAGCAGCCAGGCCGCCGGTGTCTCCTTGATGCGCCAGCCCCGGGTCGCGGGCAGCCGAAGCCGCCCGCTGCCCTTGGCAAAGGCCGTGTCTGCCGCCGGTTCTGCAACAGTTCTGGCCATCAATATGCCGTCGCGGCCTTGGCTTCGATAGCGGCAAGAACCTGATCGACGGTGGCCTCGCTCGGGTCCTGCAGGAAGCGCTGCAATTGCACCCGATACTCATCGACGAGATCACCCGGCAGCAGGTCGCCCAACACGAACTGCACCTTGGAGCTGGCGACGGCTGCCGTAGCAACCTGCTGCACCGGGCCCAGCAGCGAGCCATCCATCGCCGTGCTCGGCGAGGCATAGCCGTACTTGGCCATGATGTTGGATGCGTCCGGCCCGATGATGAAATCGAGGAACGCGTCCGCCGCCGCCGGATTGGCCCCATTGGTGGTAACGTTGAGTTCCTTGGTATCGACGCTCGACGTATCGTCGAACCCCATGCCCAGCGCGGGGAACTGGAAGACCGAGTAATCGACGCCTTCCTCCAGCGCCAGATCGTTCTTGAGCACCGTATTGGTCCACATGCCGAACAGCATGTAATTGGACTCCTCGGCGGTATAGAGCGTCGGCGCCGGCTCCTCGATTGCCAGCATGGTCGCGGCATCGGCGCAGCAGCCGGCCTGCAGCATTTCGGCATACTTCATCAGCGCCGCCTTGACCTTGGGATCGGTCCAGGGGATCTGGTGCGCCGCAAGTTGCCCGGCGGTTTCGACGCCGGCCGTGCGCAACAGCAACGTCTCGAACCATTCGGTATGGGCCCAGTATTTGGCCGGGATTACCACGGGGGCCGGATAACCGGCCGCCTTGAGCTTGTCGAAACTGGCGAGAAACTCTTCCCAGGTCTTGGCCGGCGTTACCCCGGCCTTTTCGAGCTGGGCGGTCTTGTACCAGATCGCCGAGCGGTCGCCGTAAGTATAGGTCACGCCATAGGTCGTGCCGTCGATGCTGCCCAGGTCGCGCCAGGACTGGCTCAACTTCTGGTCCCAGCCAAAGCTCGCCCACTGCTCGTCGACCGGGCGCAGAACGCCGGCATTGACCAGTTCGGCGCGGAACGCCGGCCAGGTATTGATGATGACATCGACGACTTCGCCGCCCATGATCGCGGTCCGTATGCCGCCACGGGGATCGCCCTGCAGGCCGGCCGGCAGGAACTCGCGGATGGTCACGCCCGGATGCAGTTCCGTGAACTTGGCCTCGACCTCTTTCCACATGTCGCCGTCGGTGCCGGTCTGCCACTGCAGTATGACGAGTTCGCCACTCAGGTCCTGCGCCCAGGCCATCGGCGCAGACAGGGCAATGGCCGTCAGAACGGTGCCGGCCAATAGGCTACGGCGCCGCAAATTGCGGTTTGTCATGATTTTCCTCCTCACTCGGCCCCAGCTCCTCAACCAGGTTCATCCAAGTAAGTTGAAACGTTATCATCTATTTTGAAGAGGGCAAGAGGGAAATGAAATGGACCCAGTTGCCCTTCCAGCACACGAGCGCGCGACGGACCAAGATGCTGGTATGACCTGAAATTCGCGCCCGGTCCTGCCCGCTCTCACGGCTCGTTAACCAAAACGCCTTACATTTATACCTGAAATTATGGGGTAGAGGGCTCGATGGTGTGTGGCTTGATCGATCGCTGGGCAGCAGGCCGTCACCAAATGCCGCGTTGTGTTCGCCGGGTATAGCGAACCTGCATTCCCCATTGTCCCCCCTCCTTTTCCGACGCACGAGGGCTAACGCCCACAGCGCGCCAATCTCCGGCACCCCAGCATGATCCAACTCCATTCGCTTCGCAGCCGCCTCATGGTCCTGACTTGCATCGGGTTTGCCATCGGACTTGTCGGCGTCACCGTCGCCGGCTCCTCGCTGATGTGGCAATCGAGCCGCCAGGACGCCGAAGCATCGGCGCGCGGATTGCTGCGCGAATACGGCAATAGCATTGCCGAGGACATTGGCGGCGCCATCGCCATCGCCAAAACCACCGCGACGGTCGCCGAGGCCCTGGCGCAATCCCCCGCCCGGGACCGCAATGAACTTGGAAATTCGGTCGTCGGCATTGCCGAGGACAATCCCGACCTGTTGGGCGTCACCCTGGTGTTCGAGCCCAATGCGCTTGATGGACGCGACGCCGATTTTGTTGGCCATCCCTATTCCGATCTGGTCGGCGGGCGCTTCGCGACCTACGCCTATCGCGACGAGCAGAATAAAGTCGCCATCGAAAAACTGGACATGACCGACGCTGCCGTGGACGTCTGGTATGGCACGCCGACAAAGGCCAACCGGACCATCATCACGCCGGCCTATCTCGATCAGATCGAGGGTGAGCCGACGATGATCACCACCATTGCGTCGCCAATCGAAATCGGCGGCAAGGTCGTGGGCGCATCCGGGGTCGATTTCGCGCTGGCCGATATTTCGGCGATGATCGGGGCCCTCAAGCCATTCACTGCCGGCACTGCCGCGCTGATCGACGCGAGCGGGCAATGGCTGGCATCGCCAGACCCGGCGCTTCTGGGCACCCCAGCCCGAGACGAGGCCGTCACCGGGCTTGTCGATATCGCCATGCGGGACGGCATTGCCGAGCAATGGGATAGCGCGTCGGTCTATCGGGCGGCCATTCCCATCACTTTTTCCGGCCTGGACGAAAAGTGGATACTAACCATCGCGGTTCCCGAGGATGCGATGGTGGGAGGCGCGATTGCGGCGCGCAATACCATGATCCTGGTTTCGATCGGCATCCTGCTCGCCGCGCTGGCGGGAGCCTTCTGGGTCGCCGCAATGTTTACCAAACCGATCAGCCAGATGTCCGCCGCCATGCGTCGCATCATGGACAGCGAGCTGGACATGCAGGTGCCTTTCATCGGACGCAAGGATGAAATCGGCGGCATGGCCGAGGCGGTTGATATCTTCCGGCAAAACGCCGTCCGCATCCAGAGCATGACCCACGAGGAGGCCCTGGCTCAGCAACGCACAGCCCAGCGTGCTGAAATCATGCAGAATTTCCAGGCTGAATTCGATGAGGTCGTGGAAGCCGGGCTGCGCGGGGATTTTACCAGCCGCGTCACGGGGCGTTTCGAGGACGCCGACATCAAACGTGTCGCGACCAATTTCAACGCCCTGATGGATACGATCGGCCGTGGCCTGGCCGATGCCGGCGAGGTGCTTTCGGCCCTGGCGCGCACGAACCTGACTGTGCGGATGAGCGGTACCTATGACGGCGCCTTCGCCCGGCTGCGCGACGACACCAATGCCGTTGCCGATTCCCTGACCGATATCGTCCGGCAGATCCAGACGACCTCATCGGAGCTGAAGACCGCGACCGGCGAAATCCTCTCTGGCGCCAATGACCTGTCCGCGCGCACCACGCGCCAGGCCGCCACCGTCGAGAAAACCAGTACGGCCATGGAGCAATTGGCGACGACGGTGGTCGACAACACCAAACGGGCCGAGGAAGCCAGCCTGGATGCTCACCGGGCCTCCGACGTGGCCGATGAAAGCGGCGTCGTCATGGAGCAGGCAACTGCTGCCATGCAGGACATTGCCGCCTCCTCGCGCCAGATCCACGACATCGTCGGCCTGATCGACGATATCGCCTTCCAGACCAACCTGCTGGCCCTCAACGCCAGTGTCGAAGCGGCACGCGCGGGGGATGCCGGCAAGGGGTTTGCCGTGGTGGCCATCGAGGTGCGCCGGCTCGCCCAATCGGCGGCGCGGGCCTCGTCCGACATCAAGGTGCTGATCGAAAAAAGCACCGTGGAAGTCCATGGCGGCGCCCAGATGGTTTTGCAAGCGGCTGAAAAGCTCACCTCAATCCGCGGCCTCGTCCGCGACAATGCTTCACTGATGGACGAGATTTCCTCTGCCAGCCGCGTGCAGGCCAATGCCATCTCCGAAATTACCGTCGCCGTACGGCAGATGGACGAGATGACCCAGCACAACGCGGCGCTGGTGGAAGAGACCAACGCAGCCATCGAGCAGACCGAGAGCCAGGCCGGTAAACTGGATCGCCTGATTGCCGTTTTTGAAACCGGCGATAATGGGCACACCGTTGCGGCATCACCGCGCAGGGTGACGAAGCCGGCCAACAGGGTCTGGTCGCGCGCCAGTTAGAACCGATCGATATCCAACAGGACGGCCCATACCTCGGAACAGGGGTATGGCGCACCAGCTCGCTCGATCAGGGATATTGCTTACTTGCCTTGCCGGTATCCAGGCGCTTACCAGCCGCGTCCAGGGCCGTGACCGTCCACACATAAGTGTGTTTCCCGCTTGGCGGGCACGGGCTCATATACCGGAAGGCGCCGGACGGGATGGCATCGCCACCGGCATAGGCGACGGTGCCGCCGCCATGGTCGAACGGCGCATTCTGGTCCGCCAGCTTGAAGCGAAGCGCGGTGGTTCCCTCGGGAAGACCGCCGACCTCGAACTGAGGGCTGGCGACACGATTGGGATTTCCCGACGTGCAGCGGGGGATATCGCCCCAATCGAAGCTAACGTCGAACGCATGGGCCGCCGTCGAGGGCAGTAACAGGCAAATGGACGATAAGGCGATGATGAGTTTTTTCAATGTCTTCGCTCGCTTCGGAAAGAATCGATAACCATCGTTGCCTCATCGGCACTCGGGAGTACATCACCCAATTGGGGGACATGCAGATGAACGGGCCAGGAATAGCGCCTGCAACCTGACCGGCTCCTACCCTATCCGTTGGCCGCTGTGACGATCAAACAGGTGGAGACAATCCTTCCGCAGCGACAATTGCACCTCATCTCCTGGAGCATGAGCCAGGCGTTCGTGCAAAGTGATGGAAATCTGCTGCTGTCCGAAATCCAGCAGCATGTAAGTTTCCGCCCCCGTCTGCTCGATGCGGTTGATGCGGGCAACCGCATCGCCATCGGTCTGGGCAAGGTTCAAATGCTCCGGGCGGACACCCAGAACCACTTCGGTGCCCGTGGCAACCGGCAATCCGGCATGCAGCCTGATCGTGGTGCCATTATCGCCGCGCAAGACGAAGCCGGATCCCTCGGCATGGATCGTGCCTTCGATCAGATTCATCGTCGGTGAGCCGATAAAACGAGCGACGAACAGGTTCTGCGGACGATCATAAAGCTCAAGCGGCGCTCCCACCTGCTCCACCCGGCCCTGGTTCATCACCACGATCCGGTCCGCCATGGTCATGGCCTCGATCTGGTCATGCGTGACATAAACTGTTGTTGTACCAAGCCTTTCCTGCAACGCTTTGATCTCGGCCCGCATCGAGACGCGCAATTGCGCATCGAGGTTGGAGAGGGGTTCGTCGAAGAGGAAAACCGAAGGGTCCCGCACGATGGCGCGCCCCATGGCGACACGCTGGCGCTGCCCGCCCGACAACTCCCGGGGACGCCGATCGAGATAAGTTTCAAGACCCAGTATCTTGGCGGCCGACTGCACTTTTTCAGTGATCACCGCCTTGGGCACCCGCGCCAGTTCCAACGAAAAGGCCATATTCTGGGCGACCGTCATATGGGGATAGAGCGCATAGCTCTGGAACACCATGGCGATATCGCGATGCTTGGGCTGCACGTCATTGGCGCGCTTGCCGCCAATGCGAATTTCGCCGGCGGTCACCGTCTCGAGCCCGGCAATCATACGCAAAAGCGTGGACTTGCCGCAGCCGGAAGGGCCGACCAGCACGACGAATTCCCCGTCTGGCACCTCGACGCTGACACCATGGATGACATCCGCGCGTCCGTATGATTTTCTGACCTGATCGATTTCGACAGCCGCCATGGCTCTGCCCTTCCCTGGATATGCGTGATTTGACGGCGCCGGCGTCAGCCCTTGACGCCCGACATGGTGATGCTCTCGACGATGAAGCGCTGCGCAACCAGGAACACCAGCAGCAGCGGCAGGATCGACATGGTCGCCGCCGCCATGATGACGGACAGCCGGGCCGAGCCCATGACGCCCTGCAGCGCCACCACGCCCACCGGCAGGGTCATCTTGTCCCAGCTGGTGATCAGCACGAAGGGGGAGACGAAGTTGTTCCAGCTGGCAATGAACGTGATGATGCCCAGCGTCGCCAGTGCCGGCCCGAGTTGGGGCAGCGTAATGCGCCAGAAGATGGTGAAATAGCCGGCCCCATCGATCAGCGCCGCCTCTTCGAGCGCACGCGGCTGGTTCATCATGAACTGCCGGATCATAAATACGCCGAACGGCGATGCCATCGCCGGAAGCGCCAGCCCCAGTTCGGTATCGAGCAGGCCGAACTTGGCATACCCGAAATAGATCGGGATCAGCACCAGCGCGGGCGGCACCATCAGCCCGAGCAGCATGAACATGAACAGGAATTCGCGCGAGCGGAATTCCAGCCGGGCGAACGCGAAAGCGGCCATAGAGGAGCTGATCAGCACGCCCGCCGTCGACAAGGTCGCCACCACGAAGCTGTTCCAATACATCCGCACGAACGGCACGCCCGAACTCAGCGCCTCGGCATAGGCGGCAAAATCGAGCCGGTCGGGCAGGATGCTGGGCGGCAGCCGATAGGATTCCCCGATCGGGCGGAACGATGCGGCCACCATCCACAGGAATGGCATGATCATCACTATGGCGCCCACGAACAGCAGGATCATCACCGGCACATTGCGCCAATGAATGATCGACAGCGCGTAATGCAGGCGGCTGGTGAAGGTGCGGTCTTCCATCATGCGCTCCATTTCAGCGATCCACCGCGCGGCGGCTGAGCCGCAATTGCACAATGGTCACGATGATGATGGTGATCAAAAGGACCAGCGCCGCAGATGCGCCAGCTCCCACGTCCTGGGCGGAAAAAGTCTGCTCGTACATGTACATGACCATGCTGGTCGTGGCATCGCCCGGCCCGCCCGAGGTGAGGATGCGCACGCTCTCGAACATTTGCAGCCCCGTAATGGTGGCATAGGTGACGCAGAACAGGATGACCGGCGCGATCATCGGCACCTTGATGCGCAAGAAGGTTGCGACCGGTCCGGCGCCGTCGATTTCCGCAGCTTCGATCACGTCGCGCGAGATCGACTGCAGCGCGGCGAGCAATATGATCATGAAGAAGCCGAAATGCTTCCACACGTCCATGATCACCACCGAAACCATGGCGACGCGTTCGTCGTTCAGCCAGCCGATGCGCGGCAGCCCGATACTGTTGAGATAATAGTTCAGCACGCCCAGATCGTTGGAATAGATGAACTGCCAGACCAGCGATACCAGTGCCGTCGAAACCAGCACCGGCATGAAATAGGCGAGCCGCAGCACATAAAGGACGACTTTTGGCAAAGCGCGGTCGAGCAGCGCGGCGAAAATCAGGCCGAGCCCGACATTGCCCACCACGGCCATCGCGACGAAATAGAAAGTGTTGACGAAACTGGTCCAGAACCGCCCGTCGGTCACCACATAGGTAATGTTTTCAAGTCCGGCGAACTGCAGGTCCCAGCTGTAGCGATCCAGGAAAGTGACGCTGAGCACGATCGTCGCCAGCGCCGGAATGAACGCGAACAGCAGATACAGCGCATAGCCGGGAAGCAGGAACCAGAATGCGGCGCGAGCCTCCGCCTCTTTAAGAGGCGGAGGGCCTTTGCCGGCTCCCTTTGCGGGATGAGCCATGACTACCACTGCACCCGCGACATAGCGCGGCTGAGTTCGGAATCCAGCGCGTCGATGGTCTCTTCGATCTTTCGATTGCCAGTGAGGTAGGCCTCGATATGGCGCATCGTGATGGACTCGACCTGGGCGAAGTTTGGCGGCTGCACCTGCGAACGGGCGATCGGGGCCGAACCGTAGAAGATCTCCGAATTGGCCGGGAACGTGACATATTCCGCCGACGTTGCCGAACTGCGCTGCGGAGGCAGGGCACGCATGTCGATTGCAAGCTGGTCGGAATTCGCCTTGCCCGTGAGTTCCTTGATGAGCTCAAAGGCCAGGTCCGGGTTCTGGGACACTTCGGTGATCCCGAAGCCGCCACAGCCCATGATCGCGATCTGCTCCTTCTTGCGCGGGAAATACTGCACGGCAACGGTCTTGAGGCCGGCTTCGATCATCTCGGGAATGCGCCCATGGGTGCCCGAGAACATCGCGCCTTGTCCGGCGATGAAGGGGCCATGACCGTAGTCGTTGCGCACGAATGTGGGAGCGACGCGATGCTCGAAAATCAGCGCATGCAGGAATTCCAGCGTCTCGCGGAAAAGGGGATCGCGCACATTGCTTTCGCGGCCATCCGGGGTCAGCCGGTCGGTGCCATTGTTGAGGAACCATGGCACGAGGCCGAACTGGCCGCCCGGCACGAAGTAGCCGTAGCGAGTGACGTTGCCGCTTGCATCGGTGACGGTCAGTGCCTTGACGATTTCAAGGAACTTGTCCCAGTTCCAGTCAGCGGCGGGAGCCTCGACACCGGCCTCCTCGAACATCGCCGTGTTGTAGAAGTTGACGACGGTGTTCCACTCATTGGGAAGATAGGACAGCGTTTCGCCGTAGCGTAGGCCGTTGAACAGGTTCGGCTCGATGCCATCGAACACCGCTTGCCCTGCCGGGTCTGCGGTAACGAACGGCATGATATCGCGCAGCACCTTGCGACTGGCGAGCGTCGAAACTCCTTCGGTCGCCATCATCACCACGTCCGGCGCGGCATTGCTGCCAAGGCTGTTCATCAACTGGTTGATGTAGTCGCCCCAAGGATTGGCGTTGACGTATTGCGGGTTCACCGTGACGTTGGGGAAGGTCTTGTTGAACCGCGCGACAGCAGCCTCGGTGAGCCGGATATCGGAGTCCGACGCAGGCCGGAAGATGTTGAGCGTAACTGTGATATTGGGATCGACCGCGGCTTGGGCCGATCCGGTTGCTCCTGCGGCCAGCATAGCGCTGCCTGACAAGACGATAAATTGACGACGATCCATAGTGTTCTCCTCACTTTGATTGTTTTTAGAGAGTGTCGACGCTTGCCAGCATCGACACGGATAGTTGCGGGCTCTGGACATCGAGCGTGTCGCCCAGTGCGAGCAATGTCGGCGCCATCACCACGGCACCTGCATGAGCGGTGTGGTCCACCGCCTGCCCGTTCAGCGTGACGCGGCTCGAAGGCGCATCGCCCGAAAACGGCAGGCCGAGCCGGGCCAGTTCGATCTGGCCATGGAGCACTTCGAGCACGAAGCAATGGTCACCCAGCTCGGCCGTGCCCCAGGCAGTCCCATTGGACCAGAAGCAGCGGAAGCTGCGGCCATCGCGGACCTTCGGCGCAAAGCTCATGGCCTTGGAATGGGCATCGAACGCAAACCCGGACAGGATCGGCACCGCCGCCCAGCTCGCCATGGAGCGCGCATAGTTGGAACCACACTCGATCTCGTTCCATGGATTGCGCTTGGCGCCGTCATAATGGTCGCGCACCGCCTTGAACACCGTGGCCCCCTCTTCGAGCAGGCCATGCTGATAGAGCGCGCCGCCGAAGCTGTATTCGAAGCCGTGCATGGTTTCCTGTGCATAGGGCACCGGCACTGCAGGGCGGCGAGCGCTTTCGGGATAGTCCGAAATCAGCGTTCCCGCCTCGCCCTTGACGCTGAACACGCGGCAGGGATTGAAGACTTCGCCCAGGTCCGCCTTGAAATTATACCGGAAGATGGCGCGCAACGCGGAGCGCACCTGCTCCGGCTCGAACAGATCGCCCAGCCCATAAAGATCGGCGTGCCATTGCGCGACCACCTGATCGATCAGGCAAGCCTCGCCCGCCTGATACTTGAGTTCACCGTGCTCGGCGCTCCAGTACAACTCGAAAATGTCGGCGCCCGCGAGACGGCGTGACCGGCGGCCTGCGATATAAGGCTCAAGGACGCTGCGGTCGTTGAGGTCCACCTTCTGCACGAAATACTCGCCGTTGAAGAGGTGTTCGGCGGTCCATGCCTTGCCCTTTTCAAACAGCGCTTCGTATTCGTCCGCCGCAGCCGTGTCCCCCAAATGGCGCCCCATCAATCCGGCAGCCTTGAGCGCACCGAGATAGAACCCGGTCAACCAGCTATTTGGCCCGAACAGCTCCATATCGAGGGTGTGATGCTGGCGCCCCCACAACACGCCGGTCTTGTCGGCATCCCACCGATCCGGATTTTCGGGGCTCCAGGCATATTCGAGCGAACGCTTCACCAGCGGCCAAAGCCCGCGCAGCCATTCGTCATCCCCGGACAGTTTCCAGTCCCGATACAGCTTCATGACATTGCCGAACTGCCCGTCGGCACAGGGGCTTTCTGTATGAGCATCGGTGCCGACCGGCAGTGGCAGGCGGAAGCTCATGCCGCCGGCAGCATCCAGGTTGTTCTGATAGTCGAGCTGGCGCATCGAGCGCTCCAGCGCTGGAAACAGGAATGGCACCGCCTGCTGGTAGTTCCACACATGGGAGCAACTGCCCTCGCAACTGCCGACGTCCGGCCATAGCCCTTCCCAGCCGTAAAGACTACCATCCGAAAGGCGGATGACGGTCGGGCTCTTGAGGATGCTGAGATTGGCCACAGCCGCATCGAGGCTCGACAAAGGCAGGGTCGAACCATAGATCGCGTCGCGGAAGCGAATGGTGTCCTCAGAAAGCCGATCCCACTTCGCCAAGGCGTCGAGAGCGACCGCCTCGGCACTGTTCCAGGTGCCGGCATACCAATTGCGCCATGTCGCGCCGGTGCCCGGCGGCTGCGTGAAGTGCCAGGACTGCGACGTCCAGAATTTCTCGAAATTGGGCACATACCATGTCAGCGCGAAGCGCACGGTGCGCGATTCACCGGCGGGAACCGTGATATGGGCGGCCTGCAGGCTATGGTCACGATCGCGCGGCATGCCGCCGGCATCGTAGTCCGGCACGCTCGCACGATCGGCGAAGCGACCCGGCTTGCCGAACTCATCCCAATAGACCTGCAGGGCATCGAACCACAGGCCGCGATAGAGATAGGTCTGCCGGCTGGTTTCCGCGGCGTCCGTCGCCAGCACAAGCTGCGAGAACCGCGGCGACTCGGCGCCTTCCTTATGCGTGGTAATGCCAACGCCGCTGACGCCGTCGCGATCCAGCGCCGCGGCCTGCGTCGGCTGCGTCGGGCCATGCCCGAGCACGCCGGCAATGGTGTAGTCGATGCTCTTGGCCGAGGTGTTGCGCACCTTGAACTCGAACATAGCGGCGGGCATGCTGGAATCCCGGTCGTTCATCGGGATGAAGGGATTGAACGAGTCGATTTCGACCTGGCCGGGAAAGTGATCGTCGCCCAGGGAAATGCGTGCTGTGGGAAAGCGTCCATCGAATTCGCAGCGCTCGAAATGCGGCACGCCGGCAAGGGCATCACGGCGCGCGCCGGAGCCGAAGCCCCGCGCCCATTCGGCGCGATAGTCCCCGGTGAGATCGCCCGAGAACGGACCGTTGAGCACGCGCTTGTCCAGCACCTTGCCATCGCTCTCGGCCTTGATGGCGAAGTGCGAAAACCCGTTGCCGATACCCTTGGCGGGACGATTGAAAATTTCCCAGTCGATCAGCCGGCCCGCGCCGGACAGCCCAATGGAGCCGGTGCCGATACCGCCCAATGGGAATGAAATCTTGCTGAGGTGGTCGCCCTGATAAATGAATGGCGGCTTGATGGTCATCGAGCACTCGTATGAACGAAATTTGATTGTTCAGTGACGATAGAGGCAGTGCGAACCGAATGCGTCCATATTTGACCTCTGGACTTTTGTGCACAAATTGCCTCTGGTCTGCCCTAATCCGCTGCGGCCTCGGCCAGCGCGGTGAGGAGTTGAGTTGAACAGATATGACGAGTGACGATGGCAGGCGGCTTCGCCGCCAGGGGTTCATCTATGAGGGCGAAAGCCTTAGCCACATTTCGTTTCCGCTGGGCGGTATCGGCACCGGCTCGATCGGCCTGTCCGGCGCGGGCCGGCTGATCGATTGGGAGATTCTCAACCGGCCGAACAAAGGCAGCACCAACGGGCTGTCCCATTTCTGTGTGCGCGCCGAAAGCGGCGGCAAGCTGATCGACGCACGGGTTCTCAACGGCGTTTATCGCGATAGCGCCATCGGCAGCTTCGAGAACGATCCGTACCGCAATTTCGGCTTCGGCGCGACGCGCGGCTCGCTCGCCGGCATGCCCCATTTCGCCAGCAACAGCTTCGACGGGCGCTTTCCGGTTGCGACACTGGAGTTCAATGACCCCGCTTTCCCCGGCGCCGTCTCGATGACGGCGTTCAACCCGTTCATTCCCACCAATGAGCGGGATTCGAGCATGCCCGCAGCGATGTTCGAGGTGAGCTTCACCAACCCGACCGACGCCCCGGTGACCTATACTTTAGCTGCAGTGCTATCCCACGGCGTGCCCGGCCACCCCATGGCCCATGCGGTTTCCAGTTCCGGTTGGCAGGGCATCCGCATAGCCGACGACAATCATGGCCATGACGAGCCCGACTATGCCGAACTGCTCGTCGCCACCGACGCTGCCGAAACCAGCCGGCAGACCTATTTTTACCGCGGCCTCTGGTACGATGCCCTTGAGGTTTATTGGAACGACATGGCCCGACCCGGCCCCTTCACCGACCGTATCTATCGCGAACGCAACGACGCTGGTGGCATGATCCGCGACCGCGATTGCAGCCTGCAAGCGGGCCACCTGACGCTGGCGCCCGGCGCCACCGGAACCGTTCGCATGCTGATCGGCTGGTATGCCCCGGTATTTCAGAAATACTGGATTTCACCGGTCTGGCATTTCAAGGATGCCTCGCCCGATAAAGGCGCGTGGCGCAATTGGTACGCGACGGAATGGCCCGATGTCACCGCCGTTGCCAGCGAGACATTTTCCAATTGGGAAAGCCTGCGCGCCGATACCTTCGCCTTCCGCGATGCGCTCTACTCCAGCACGCTGCCACAGCCGATGCTGGAGGCAGCGGCGGCAAACCTCAGCACCCTGAAGTCGCCCACCGTGCTGCGGCTGGAGGATGGCACGCTCTATGGTTGGGAAGGCTGCCACCCCAAGGCCGGCAGTTGCGAGGGCAGTTGCACCCATGTGTGGAACTACCAGCAGGCGGTCGCCTTCCTGTTCCCACGCTTGTCGCGCGGCATGCGCGAGGCCGATTATGCCCATAATCTGGGCGACGATGGCGGCATGAGTTTCCGCCTCGGCCTGCCGCTGGGCACGCGCCTGCAAACCGAGCATGCCTGCGTCGATGGCCAATTCGGCAATGTCATGCTGGTCTATCGCGATTGGCGCCTGCTGGGCGACGATGCCTGGCTTGCGCACCTCTGGCCCTCGATCAAAAGCTCCATCGCCTATGCCTGGAGCGACAAGAACCCGGATCGCTGGGACATCGACCGAACCGGCGTGCTGACGGGACGCCAGCACCATACCCTCGATATGGAGCTGTTCGGCCCGAACGCATGGCTATCGGGCTATTATGCAGGCGCCTTGCAGGCCGCCGCCGAAATGGCGGAAGCCTTGGGCGAGACCGAGACCGCCGCTGACTATCGCGCACTGGCGGAGCGCGGCAAGGCCTGGATCGACGCCAATCTCTTTAACGGGCACTACTTCATCCACCAGCTCAAACTGGACGATAAGCGGCTGCTCAAGAACTATGGCGCAGCCGAACGCTCCCGCCGGTTGATGGGCGCGGGCGTCGAGGAATTGTACTGGAGCGCCGAGCATAACGAGATCAAATACCAGATCGGGGAGGCCTGCTTTATCGACCAATTGGCCAGCCAATGGCACGCCGACCTCTATGGCCTGCCCGCGATTTTCGATCCCGAAAAGTGCCGCTCGGCACTCGGCGCCATCTTCCAGCGCAACTTCGTGCCGGCGCTTTCGGCCATAGCCAATCCCGGCCGGGTATTCGGGCTCGGCCAGGAATCCGGCACCATGGTCGCGTCCTGGCCGCAAGGCGCCCGAAAGCCCGTGGTTGCCATTCCCTATGCGCAGGAGACCCTGCACGGCATGGAATATGCCCTGGGCGGCGCCATGCTCCAATATGGATTGGTCGAGAACGCCATCTCAATCTTTGGCGCGGTCCGCGATCGCTATGACGGCACCCGCCGCAATCCGTGGAGCGAGATCGAATGTGGCTCCAACTACGCTCGCTCGCTTTCCAGCTGGGGTATCATGATCACCGCCGCTGGCTACCAATTCGATGCCCGGCGCCGGCATCTCGGTTTCTCGCCGGTCGTATGCAGCGATGGACATTATCGCGGCTTTTGGTCTTCGGCGGAAGCCTGGGGGACGGTCGCCATGACCCACGGACGGATGGACCTCCATGTCGACTTTGGCATGATTGCCCTTGAAAGCATCGACCTGCCACTACACGACGGAACCGCAGCGACAGTGACCATTAACGGCCAGGAACAGCAAACCGAAACCTCCGGCAGCACGGTGCGCCTGCCGGGGACCACTCTCTTGCGCGGGGATCATCTCACCGTGACATCGCCCGGCCTGACCCTTGCCGCAACCGAAATTAATCCGGCACCATCGACGCCGCTACACAGGAGCTGACCCATGCATGGCTCGCAACTCTTTGGCCAGCAACCCACATTTCGCGGCGCCGATTTCGGCATTCCCGAGGTCGCCTTCTTCGGACATTTCCAGTTTCGCAACGCAGTCGCCACCTCGGACGACTGGGATTCCCATGACGGCGTCGAACTGGTTTTCGTGCGCAATGGCGAAGGCTGCTGGGAATACCCAGACGGCCGACTGCTGCGCGTCAGCGGCGGCAATGGCATTTTGTTTCCGCCCGGACGGCCGCACCGCATCGTCAACGGGGTCTATCCTCCCTGTCAGGTCATCTGGATGGTCTTCCAGCCCCTCGCCCTTGCCCGCGCCAATAACCGGCTCATCTCGGAGGACGAGATCACCGCGCTTTGCGATCTTGCCGACCGACGCACAGCGCCGGTCAAGCTCAGCCAGCCCCTGATGCGCGATCTCGCGAGCCTCTGCACCCAACTTTCCGATGAGAACCTGTTGATCGGCTCTCCCATGCTGCTGGCCGATGTGCGCTCGAAATTCTACTCCACCGTGGTCGAGTTCTGGAAAGTCTCTTCCAGCGAACGCAGCGGCGGCGGCGTCAGTCCAATCGTCAGCGCGGCTGAAAGCCTGCTACGCGATGAAATCGACATCGAAGAAGACATCAGCACCATCTCGGCGCGGCTGGGCTGCCGAAAGAGCCATCTCTACGAGACGTTCAAAAAAGAAATCGGCATGTCACCCAATGACTACCGCCAGCGGCTGCGCATCAAGAAGAGCTGCTACTATCTCGCCCGAACGGACGAACAGGTCACCGAAGTCGCTATGCGCATGGGCTATAGCAGTTCGCAGTATTTCTCCCGCGTCTTCAAGAAATATATCGGCTTCACACCCAAGACCTACCGGCGCCTGTTTCGCGGCGGCGTAGAAGCGTAACGCAATCTTGGCGCCCACCCACGGTCATCGCGTACCGCTGGACCGCATGGCGGCTTTGGCGTTATGTTGGGATGCGGAGGCCAAAATGCAGGACGAACATATCGTGCGGGACCTTCAGGTCCTGGATAGAGGGCGGATCATCAAGGCGAGCTACTTCGTGGAAAGCGGCATGATCCACGCCAATATCGATGGCAGGATCATGCGGTTGCCGGCTGGTGCCGATGGTTCTGAAGAAACCGTTCGGCGGCTGGTGCTCGGACAGCTCCATCTTAGAACCTGGCGTGAACGCATCCTCGATCGCTGGCGCCGCCGCTAGGTCGGGCTCGCCGTGATTGCACCGCCGGCGTCATCGTCATCCGGGCCGCCGGCATAGGCGGCCGACAGCTGGCGGTAGTACCTCGACGGAGCGCCAGGACGGTGACCACGACGCCGAGCAGGCCCGCCAGGGTGAAGACCAGGGCGATGCCGCGCGCCGGCCCGGTGCCGAACCAGCCGCCGATGGCGTCGGCGCCGGCCCCGTCGGTCATGAAGGGGATGACGATGAACTGGGTCAGCGGGCCGATCAGGAAGGCGGTCAGGGGCGAGGCGGCCTGCTCCACCGACTGGGCGAAGCCGAAGACGCGGCCCTGCCGCTCGAAGGGCACGACCTTCTGCAGGGTCGTGTGCTCGGCCGCCTCGGCATAGGGGCCGAGGAACATCCAGATGAAGCAGCCGCGATCCAGCAGCGGGATCGAGGACTGGATGGTGAAGACGCAGCACACCGCCCAGGTGATGAGGTTGACCAGCAGCAGGGTGCGCAGCGGGTTCTTGCCCAGCCCGGTCCGGGCGATGACGATGCCGCTGACGATGAAGGCGCGGAGACAGCACGCCCAACAGCAGCCCCCAGACCTGCACCTTCATCAGCGACAGGCCGTAGGCGTCCATCAGGGCCATGAACACGCCGCCCAGGAAGTTGTTGAAGGTGGCGAAGAAGATCAGGGCGAACAGGCCCGGCACGGCGGCGATGACCTCGATCGTGCCCCCGATGTCGACCTCTTCGGCTCGGCCGGCTTGCCGGGCGCCGCTTCGACGCGCCTCTCGTCGATCGCGCACGAAGCAGCAGGTGCACGAAGGCCAGCAGCGTGAAGACCAGGGCGAACACCAGCGTCGCGACCATGCCGCCCCAGGCGACGAGGAAGCCGCTGATCACCGAGGTGGTCAGAAAACCGATGCCGGTGACCATGCCGACCAGGCCGTTGGCCTTGTCGCGCCGATCCTCGGGGATCAGGACGGTGACCAGGGTCGGCAGGGCGATGCGAGCGGATATTGCCGGCGATGACGCCGAGCATGACCAGCAGCATGAAGCACCCAGAGCATGGACGCCATGGGATCGGTGAAGGCCGCCTCCGGGCGCAGCAGCAGCACGGCCAGCGACAGCGCATAGAAGCACGAACGACACCACGCTCGAGCCCAGCATCACCAGTTTCTTGGGATTGTGGTCGACCATGCTGCCGAACCAGAAGCCGAAGCCGGCGGTCAACACCAGATAGACGCCGGCGATCATGCCGGTGGCGAACACCGACTGCGTCTCCAGAAAGACCCAGAAGGTCAGGGCGAACCAGACCGTGTAATTGGTGATGTTGGCGATCAGATTGTTGGCGAGGAGATGGTGGAACGCGCTCATCGGTGCCTCCCCGGGCCGCAAAGCCCGTGAAGTTAAAGGGGGAAACTGCGATGCTCAACCCCTTTTGGGCCGCGTTTCGTCAACGAGCCGTTCGTTTCAACTCAGGAGGCGGGACTTTCGACGCTGCCCCCAATAGCCCGCGACAGGGTCGTGGCGGCGGCCACCAGCAGCGTGCAGCATTCGGCAAGCGGCAGGCTGCCAAAATGGCGGTCGACATAGGGAATGGTCATCGCCGCCACCGCAATCCCGCCATGGCCGATGATCGGCGTGCTGATATTCATGACGCCTTTGATCACGTAGCTGGCCATCTGCTCATAGCCTCGCGCCCGCACGCCCGCCAATTCCTCCATCAGCGCCTCTGCCGCGATCCCGTCGGGATGGGGATAACGCGCCACGAAAGCGGCGATATCATCCGGCCGCTGATTGGCAGCGATTACCCGGCCCGACGATGTGCGCCAGGCATCGACCCGCGTGCCCAGGCGAACGCTGAGCACGTTGTAGCCCGGATTATCGACCTGCCCCACCACCAGCACATTGCCCTCCGACAGCACTGCAAGATGCACCAATTCATCGGTGGTATCGGCGAGCCGCCGCATGATCGGCCCTGCCGCGACCGTCAGCAGGGCCAGGATCGGGGTCCGGTTGGCCATCTCGAACAGCTTGGTGGTCAGATAATAGCGGTCGCTATCGGGGTCGAGATCGATCAGGCCCCGCCGCCGCAACACCGCCAGCATCCGGAAAATCTCACTCACCGACCGGTTGAGCACGCGGGCAATCTCGGCCTGCGTCAGCCCATGGTCCTGCGAGGACAGGACCTCCAGGATATCGAGCCCTTTTTCCAGCGCCGGGGCGGTGTATTTATTCTCGTCGCTCAAGCGGCGCACTCCCCTTAGGGCTGCGTCGCTAAAGGCGCACCTGCCGCCACGGCATCGCGATATTGCACCGTCTGCAGATGCTCGCAGTACAGCACCAACTCCCCGTCATGCTTGAAGATTTCATAGCTGCACACCATCAGCCCCATATCGGCATATTTCGGCTCGGTCCGCAGAATGGTGCGAATGCCGTAGATCGTATCGCCGATGAACACCGGCTTGATGAAACGCAGCTTGTCGTAGCCATAGCTGAAGGTCTTGGTATTGTTGTGGGCGAACAGGCCCAACCCGTAGCTGAACACCTGAGCCCCCGCGACCAGGCGCCGCCCGAATATCCCCTGCTCGCGCGCAAACGGCTCGTCCGCAACATAGGGGTGCAGGTCCATCACCAGGGTGTTGAACATCATCGCCTCGCCTTCCGAAATGGTGCGGCGGATCGATCGCGAGCGCTGCCCCACCACCAGGTCTTCGTAAAGCCAGGTCTCCATATTCCACACGGGAATGACTTCATGCAGGGCCGGATCTGGATTCGGGTTCTTTTGGGCCATTGGCCACTCTCCTCAAGGTTGGCTCACGGCACCGAAACACCGCCACGGAGGATATTGGGGGCCACAGCGAAATTCGCCGAAACACGGCCACGATCGCCCCCAAAATCGCATGTTGGATCAAACTAGGCAGTAGTTATTCTGCCTGTCAAATTTTATTTCGTATATGAAATATCCCCTACGTCCTCAGACCTGCCCCATGCCGCCATCGACGCAAAGGTCGATACCCGTCACGAAGGAGCTTTCGTCCGACGCCAGGAAAAGTGCGGCTTGCGCAATTTCCTGGGCATTGCCGAGGCGGCCCAGGGGAATGGTCTGGCGCAAGCCTTCCTGGAAGGCCAGAGACGCAGCTTCCGGAATGCCCAACTTATCCGCCAAAGGCGTGGCCGTCGGTCCTGGGCTGATGGAATTTACGCGAATGCGGCGATCCTTGAGATCGGTGGTCCAACTGCGCGCAAAGGAGCGCACCGCCGCCTTGGTCGCGCTGTAGATATTGAAGGCCGGAGTGCCACGAAAGCTGGCGATCGATGACGTCAGGATCACCGATCCCCCATCCTTCAGCAGCGGCAAGGATTTCTGCACGGTGAAGAAGAGGCCTTTGACATTGATATCGAACTCGCGGTCGAAATGCTCCTCGGTGCTGTCCTGAAACCTTGCGACGGACATGATCCCGGCATTGGCGAAGACGATGTCGAGTGAGCCGAATTGCTCTTTGATCTGCAGGAACAGAGCGTCCAGATCACTCAGGCTGGCCACGTCACATTTGATCCCAACGGCATTCTCGCCAAGCTGCGCAACAGCCTCGATCGATCGCCGTCTGGTTTCGCCCCGATATGATCACCTGCGCGCCTTCGGCCACAAAAAGCTCGGCCGATGCCAAGCCTATTCCGCTATTTCCGCCTGTGATCAGGGCGATTTTACCTTTTAGCCGGTCCATTATTTATTCTCCATGCTTGGCCCGCGTCGCGAAATTCTAGGCGGCGGCGCTCTGCCGCATCGTCTTGAGCGCATCGGCCCACAGGTGAAGTTCGTCCAGCATGCCCTTGGCGCCTTCTGCCATCGGATCGTTGGGCCGGAACACGCCATCTTCGCCAATGAACTGCCCATAAACGGGGACCGGCACGACCTGCGGGATCGGATGCACATTGACCGTGGTCACCAACTGCCGAAGCGACTGGGAAGCGCGCAGGCCGCCCGAAATGCCGCCATAACTGACAACACCGGCGGGCTTGCGAGCCCATTCGCGCATCAGCACCTGCACCGCATTGATCAGCGAAGCGGGCGGGAAATAATCGTATTCCGGGGTGACGAACACATAGGCATCGGCGGCGGCGACGCTCTCGCTCCAGCGCTTGGTGTGTTCATGCTCATATTGCTGGAAGACCGGATGGGCTGCCTCATCGAGCAATGGCAGGTTGAAATCGGCCAGATCGACCAATTCGACATCGAACTTGCCATGGGCGACGGCGAATTCCTTGACCCATTGGCCAACAGCCGGCCCGCCGCGCCCGGGGCGGGTGCTGCCGATGATGATGTTCAGTTTGAGCGACATGTCAGGTTCCTTCAGATCGATTGATGCCGGTCTTGCCGGATATCGACCCAAGGCATTCAGGAGCGTGTCGGCGCTCTGCTCGCCCAGGGTCCAATATCGCAGCGGCAAGCCGAGCGCTTAGTGGTCACTAATTGTGATCTGGGCTGATCTAAGGACTGAGGATATTCTCGCGCAAGAACGCATAAATTTGGGGCCAGGTCATAGGAAAGTGACCGCCGCGAAGCGCACTCCGCCGCACCCGGCCTCATCGAGCCATGCGTGTTTCAGAACCGGGAACTCTCACGAAGGCCGAGACAACCTACTCGCCATCATGCTTGGCGTCATATCGCGCCTGCGCCTGATCGATGGCGCCCAGGTGGTGGAAGGCCCAGTTCCCCAGCGCAAGAACCGGCCCGCTGAGGGAATGCCCCAATTCGCTCAGCTCGTATTGAACCTGTGGCGGTGTCGTCGGGAAAGTCGTGCGGATCACCATGCCGTCACGCTCAAGAGATTTGAGAGTTCGCGTCAGCATCTGCTGGGAAATCCCGTCGACCATGCGTTTGAGGGCATTGAAACGGCAGGGACCGTTGCGCAGGACGGCGATGATCAGCACCGTCCATTTATCGCCGATACGGGAGATCACCGGAGTGACACGGCGGCAATCGCTCAGCACGTCATCCGCTGCGACCTTGGCCATCTCCATCTCCCCGGTTCCAAAATTATGCGTTCGTGCGATCCCTCAAGTTGGTCTCCTAACACGCTCAAGTCAATAAAATTGACCACATGACGCCACACCGAAAATGAGTGCCCTGAAAGTCGAGTTTTGGTCGGACATCGTCTGCCTCTGGAGCGGCTGGCTCAGTTTCCCGAGACCAGCTTGAGGCCAATAACGCCTGCCAGGATGAGAACGATGCAGAGCACTCTCATTGGCGCGGCGGAATCGCCCAGCAGCGCAATCCCCAGGATCGCGGTGCCGGCGGCACCGATACCGGTCCAGACGGCATAGCCCGTTCCCACCGGCAGGGTGCGGAGGGAGAACGAGAGGAGAAAGACGCTCGACAATCCCGTAACGACCGTGAGCAAGCCCGGGACCAGGCGCGTAAAGCCTTCGGACGATTTCATGGCCAAGGCGAAGCCGATTTCGAGAATGCCGGCGATGCAAAGCAGTACCCATGCCATTTTGATGATCCATTCATGTTGGGCCGAACAGGCGCAGCAAGCGAGTGCCGCGCCTAAACGGCAGGCACTCGCTGATCCGCGGTTCAGGCCGTGGCGGCTGCTGCGGGAGGCGTGCGGAACGTGATGCCGAGGCGATTGAAGACGTTCATCAGGCCGATCGCATAGGTAAGGTCGGCAAGTTCCTTGTCGTTGAACTCGGTGGCAGCTGCGGCATAATCCGCATCGGGAACGCCGGTTTCGGCGACGCGCGTCACGGTTTCCGCCCAGGCGAGCGCAGCGCGTTCACGCGGCGTGAAGACCGCGCCGGCATCGTGCCAGACGGGCACCAGCACCAGCTTGTCGACCGCAAGGCCATCCTTGAGCAGGTCGCGCGAGTGCATGTCGATGCAATAGGCGCAGCCATTGATCAGGGAAACCCGCAGATAGACGAGGTTGATCAGTTCTTTCGGCAGGCCGGATTTCTGCACGGCGACATAAACCCCGCCGAGAGCCTTGAACCCCTCGGGCGAGGCTTTGGCGTAGTCGAGACGATTAGTCATGATGAAGTCCTTATCTGGTTGAGGACTGCATCGTGCTGCATCTTGGCCTATCTAAAAAGGTCCATGATCCGGCTTATAGACTAGACCATGATGAGCGCCGCAATCCGCTTCCCCAGCGCTTCGGCGGTGCGCTGGGAGTCCACATTGGTGAAATTGAGCAGCAGGGCCGAGGCCCCGCTTTGCCCCATGGTCCAATCCGTCAATGCCTCCGCATAGAGCCCCTCGCCGCGCATGCGCCCAACCAGGTCACTATCCGACTGCCCACCCTGCAGTCGCAGGATCAGATGCATTCCTCCTGGCGGTGAATCGATGCGCACATGCTTGCCCAAAACGCTTTCCAAGCCCGCCGCCGTCGCTTCCCGCCGCTCGGCATAGAGCTTGCGCATCCGCTGGATATGGCGCGCGAAGTGCCCTTCGGTGATGAAGGCGGTGACGATCGCCTGGGTCAACTCGGGACTGCCTCCGACAAAGGCCTGGCTGATCTGTTCGAACCGCTCCACCTGTGCCTCCGGCACGACGAGATAGGCCAGCCGAATGCTGGGAAACAACACCTTGCTGAAGGTCCCCGCATAAAGCACCCGCCCCTCGCGATCGAGACTCTTCAGCGCGGGCAGCGGGCGGCTCACATAGCGGTACTCGCCATCGTAATCGTCCTCGATGATCCATGAATTGTTGCGCGCTGCCCAGTCCAGCAGCGCCAGGCGACGAGGCAAGGATAACGAAATGCAGAGCGGGCTCTGATGGGCGGGCGTCACCACCGCCGCGCGGGCCTTGGGCGCCAGTTTCATGCCATCGGAAACCACCATGCCATCATGATCGACCGGCACCGGGACGGCTTCGATGCCCATATGATCCAACAGGCCCCGCGTCGGCGGATATCCCGGGTTTTCCAGCCAAACCCGGTCTCCCCTCTTCAACAGCGCATGAGCGATCAACTCGATGCTGTGGCGATATCCCGATGTCACGAATATCTGGGAAGGAGAGCAGGCAATCCCCCGTGAAACCTGCAGATAGGCGGCGATCTGGGCCCGCAATGCCGGCAGGCCATAAACGGCCGGATGAACCATGTCGGCCGGTTGCATCGCGCGCACCGCCCGCGCCCCCAGGCGTGCCCAGATTTTCCGCGGAAACACATCGAGAGCCGGCAGGCCCATCTGGAACGGCAGGATCGAATCCGGACGAAAACTCGTCGCCCCAATACTGGCTGGGGGCACAAGGCTTGGGATCGGCGTCCCCGGCTTGAGATCCGGCGTCACGATCGTTCCGGCCTGGCCGCGCGCCTGAATATAACCCTCGGCAGCCAATAGCGAATAGGCGGTTTCGATCGTGCCCCGTGCCAGCCCCAATTCCTTGGTCAACGCACGCGCCGACGGAATGCGGTCCCCCGGTTTCAGCAATCCGCTGGCGATAGCGCTGCGGAACCGATCATAGATCTGGCGATAAAAGGGCTCCGCCGCCGTCGGATCCAGTGGCGAAATCTTGCTGGTTTTCACGACGCTCATGGACTAGCCAGCTCCCAAGATATGCTAAGGATGATTATGCCATAATGGCCTACCGCCACAGCGAGAAGCAACCGGGATCTGCCGCGGACCATCAGATCATGGTCCATTTCTAATTCCAGATCATGGCTCTTTGACATGGGGCATGATGTTTGTACGCCAATGTCCATCACGACATTGGAGATGGGCAAATGAAGACAATCCTGCATGTAAGCTGCAGTCCTCGCGGACAGTTGGCCGAGAGCTACAGGCTCTCGCAAAAGATCATCGGCCTTTTGCTGGAAAAAGCGCCAACGGCCACCCTCATCAATCGCGTGATCGGCAACGGCGCCATAGCCCATGTCGATGCAAACTACGCCATTTCCCAGGGCGGGCCGGTCGATGTTTCTCAACTGGGCTCCATGGTGCTTTCCGAAGAACTGGTTGCGGAACTGGAAAGCGCGGACGTTTTGGTCATCAGCACGCCCATGCACAATTTGACCGTACCATCCACCCTCAAGGCCTGGATCGATCACATCGTTCGTGCCCGCCGCACGTTCAATGTGACCCCGGCCGGCAAAGTCGGCACGGTGCAGGACCGACCGGTCTTTATCGCCATCGCCTCGGGCGGCCGGTTTTCCGGCGAGCGCGCCCGGCAGCCGGATTTTCTGACGCCCTATCTGACGGCAATCCTGGGCATGATAGGGCTGCACAATCTGACGTTCTTCTCGGTTCAAGGCACCGGCTCCCGCCCCGAAGCGGTGGATGAAACAAGAGCCAAAACCGATCTGGAACTGCAGGATTATTTCGCCTCGTTCCGCCCCTGATCCTGCAGGGCCAGGCGCAAGCCTCCTAAAGGCCGTTGATTTAATCACAATTTCTGATACAGAATTGGTATCAACCAGTCACATATGAAATCATCCCCATGAGCCGCAATTTTCTGGTCGTCGACCCCGAAGAGGACTTCGAAGTTCTCCGGGGCCTGGCTTCCACGATCCGCATCCGCATCCTCAAGCTGCTGCATGTGCATGGGCCGATGAACGGCAATGATATTGCCGAGAAACTGGAGCTGCCCCAATCGACGGTATCGACCAATATACAGATCCTGGAAGAGGCGGGACTAATCAGGACAGAAACGCAGAAGGCGCGCAAGGGCAACCAGAAGATCTGCCATTCCACCTTCGATGAAGTGCTGGTGATGTTCAAGGAAGACATCTCCCAGCAGCGCTCCAACGGCATTGAAGTGTCAATGCCGCTTGGGCTTTATACCAGTTGCGAGGTCTCGGCCCCGTGCGGGCTGTGCTCCAGCGAGGGCATTATCGGCCTGCTCGACGTGCCCGATACCTTCCTCGATCCCGACCGCATGAAGACCGGGCTGATCTGGTTCACGCGGGGCTATGTGGAATACCAATTCCCCAATAATGCCAAGCTGGCGCAGAACAAAATCGAGTCCATGGAATTCTCGATGGAGCTGTCCTCCGAAGTGCCCGGCACCTCCGCCGATTGGCCCTCGGACATTACGCTATCGGTCAACGGCACCGAAATCGGCACCTGGATGTCGCCGGGTGATTTCGGGGACAAGCGCGGCGTTTATACCCCCGATTGGTGGAAACTGAAGGGCAGCCAATACGGCAAGCTCAAATCCTGGCGCGTCACCCATGATGGCAGCTTTGTCGATGGCATGAAGATTTCCCCCATCTCGCTGGTCGATCTGGACCTCGAAAATCACCACTCGATCCGCTTGCGCATTGCCGTCAAGGCAAACGCTAAACACCCGGGTGGTATCAATATTTTTGGCAAGGGCTTCGGCAATTACGATCAGGATATCGTGCTGAGGCTGCAGACCGAACGCTAAAATATCGTCGATAATTTCTCCCGCGCAGGTGCTTGCGCGTCCCGGTTCCGTCACGTACAAACGGAACAACTGATATAAATCAGATAAACGGGACCACTGGGAGGCTAGGATGAAGGCGACGGTAACGGCGCACAAGGATTACACGATCTCTAAAATCGACGATCGTGTCTATGGGGCATTCCTGGAGCACCTCGGCCGGGCCATCTATACCGGCATTTATGAGCCCGATCACCCGACCGCCGATGCCAATGGCATGCGCGGCGACGTGGCCAAGCTGGTCAAAGACCTCAATATACCCGTCGTGCGCTATCCCGGGGGCAACTTCGTTTCCGCCTATAACTGGGAAGACGGTATCGGCCCCAAGGCCGATCGTCCGACGCGGCTGGATCTGGCCTGGCACACTTCGGACAGCAATCAGGTCGGCGTGCATGAATTCGCCGACTGGTGCGACACGGTCGGCACCAAGATGATGCTGGCGGTGAACCTGGGCTCGCGCGGGCTCGATGCGGCGCGCAATTTCCTCGAATACACCAACCACAAAAGTGGCTCCTACTGGAGCGACTTGCGCATCAAGAACGGCCGCAAGGAACCGTTCGATGTCAAATTGTGGTGCCTTGGCAATGAGATGGACGGCCCCTGGCAGGTCGGCCACAAGGACGCGCACGAATACGGCAAGCTCGCCAACGAGACCGCCAAGGCCATGCGCGCCTTCGACAGCTCGCTCGAACTGATCGTCTGCGGCTCGTCCAATTCCGACATGAAGACCTATCCCGATTGGGAGCGGATCGTGCTCGAACACACCTATGAAGTGGCCGACCACATCTCGCTGCACATGTATTTCGCCAATCACGAGAAGAAGGCCGCCGACTATCTGGCGCTGAACCAGAAGCTCGACCGCTATATCGAGACCATCGCCTCCACCATCACCTATGTGAAGGGCCAGAAGCGGTCCAAGCGCGACGTCTATATCTCGTTCGACGAGTGGAACGTCTGGTATCACTCCCGCAAAGCCGACCGCGAAGTGCTGGAGGGCCGCGAAGGCTGGCCGCACGCGCCGGCACTGCTCGAAGACATCTACAACTTCGAGGACGTGCTGCAGGTCGGCTGCATTCTCAACACCTTCATCCGCCGCTCGGACGTGGTGAAAATCGCCTGTATCGCCCAGCTGGTGAACGTGATCGCCCCGATCATGACCGAAAAGGGCGGCGACGCCTGGCGCCAGACCATCTACTATCCCTATTATTTCGCGTCGATCTACGGCCGCGGTAACGCCTTGCAACTCAAGGTCAATTCGCCCGGCTATGACAGCATCCACGGCGACAACATTCCTTATGTGGACGTCTCCGGCGTGCATAACGAGGAAGAGGGCGTGCTGACGTTCTTCCTGGTCAACCGCCACGGCACCGAGACCATTTCGGTCGATCTGAGCCTGCAGGGCTTTGCCGCCGGAGCGGTCATCGACCACCAGGTAATGACCCACAACAACCTGGAAGCGGTCAACGTCGCCCGCGACCAGAACGCGGTGGCGCCCCGCAAGGGAAGCGGTGCGACGGTCGCCAATGGCACGCTGACCGTCAGCCTGTCGCCCTACTCGTACCAGATGGTGCGCGTGAAAATCTGAGGCGAAAACAACAGTGTCACGAGGCTCGCACTAGCCTCGTGACGCTAGCATTACGTTAGCATTGACAGCCTCATTTCCGTATTTCATCGGGTCACTCCCGTGAAAGCGAAAACTTCCGCTCGTTAATGCACTCCTTGAACGCAGTTTCATGGACGCATCAGCACGTCCATTGGTATTATGTATCATGATTTCAGGTTCATATCGGATAGTGCGTTGACTTCCGATTTCGATACGCTAGCATAACCGGACAGTGCTGGAGGGCACTCAAACGGGGACGCCGAATGGCACCCCGCCAAGGGAGGAATGAAATGGATAGACGTGGCTTTATGGTCGGCACCGCCGCCGGTGCGCTTATGCTTGCCGCCAACAATCTGGCTTTTGCGCAGGACGATGCGGCAACGCCGCCGATCAGTGACTTTCCGCGCAACGAAACCTTGATCATCAATAATCCCGAGCCGCCCGCCCCCAATCCCGGCCAGTTCAATCTGTGGGTGCTGGGCAATGGCGCCAACACTTCCAACGGCAACCATCAGCTGGTGATGGATACGCTGTGGTTCATCGATCCGGATGCGGGCCTGAAGGGCTCGACCTATAACGAACTGGCCACCGGCCCCGCCGAATACAATGCCGATTTCACCGAAATGACGGTCAAGCTCAAGCAGGGCGTCAAGTGGAGCGATGGCGAGGAATTCACCGCCGCCGACGTGAAATATACCGTTGAAACCCAGATGGCGAACCCGGGCATGACCTGGAGCGCGCCGTTCAACAATTCCGTCGCCAGCGTCGACACGCCGGACGACTACACCGTCCACTTCAAGCTCAAGGCCCCCGACGCCCGCTTCCATGCCCTGTTCTCGGTGCGCTGGAATGGCGCCTGGATCATGCCCAAGCATGTGTTCGAAAAGGTCGACGACGTGATGTCGTACGACTTCAATCCGCCAGTGGGCCTTGGCCCCTATACGCTCAATTCGTTCGATCCGAACGGGGCCTGGTACATCTGGGAAAAGCGCGCCGACTGGGACAAGACCGGCATGGCCGAATGGGGCGAACCCGGCCCCAAATACGTCATCTACCGCTCGATCCCATCGCTCGACAAACGCCTGATCGAAATGGTCAATGGCGACCTCGACATGATCCACGATCTGACGCCCGAAGGCATGTTCGCGCTAGCCAAGCAGGCCCCCACCGCGCGCGGCTGGTTCCCCGGCTTCCCTTATGCCCATCCCGATCCGACCTTGCCCATGGTCATCTTCAACCACCAGAACCCGATGTTCCAGGACAAGCGCGTTCGCTGGGCACTGACGCTGATGCTGGAGCCGCTGGAAATGAGCATGGCGTCCTATCGCGGCGCCGCCACCATGTCGGCCATCGCCATGCCGCCGACCGGCACCCATACCGACGACTATTTCGAGCCAATGCAAAGCTGGCTCACCGACTACGAACTCAATACCGGCAAGCAGACCATCAAGCCCTATGACCCCACCGTGGGCCAGCGCATCGCCGACATGGTTCGCCCCCAATTCGGCGATGCCGTGCCGACCGACGAGACGGCGATCCACAAGTCGTTCGGCTATGGCTGGTGGAAGAAGGACCTGGTAGCGGCCGGCGAATTGCTGGAAGCCGCAGGCTTCACCAAGAATGGCGACCAATGGATGATGCCCGACGGGCAGCCATTCAAGTTCACCATCAATACCTTCACCGAAGGCGTGATCAACCGCCTGGGCACCGTCATCGCCCAGCAATGGAGCCAGGCCGGCGTACAGGCGACGGCGGAGGGCGATCCCAACATCTTCCGCGATACCTTGCCGCTCGGCACTTTTGAAGTGGCAACCGCCTGGTCGATCGAAACCTGGGGTGGCAATCCCGATCTCAGCTTCTTCCTGTCGAGCTGGCGCTCCAACTACGTCGTCACCAAGGAAGGCGAACGCCAGCCCCAGCGCAACTGGCAGCGCTGGATCAACCCCAAGCTCGACGACATCATCGACCGCGTCAAGCAGACCGACTTCAACGATCACGACGCCAATGTCGCGCTCGGCAAGGAGTTCCTGCAGCTCATGGTCGAAGAAATGCCGATCATCCCGGTCATGTCGTTCAACGTGTTCTCGGCCTACGACACCCGCTACTGGACCGGTTTCCCGGCAGCTGAATCGCGGCCCTATGCCAACATCGTCAACAACTGGGCGAACTCTAAGTACATCCTGACCCAGCTCAAGCCCACCGGGGTCTGATGGCCTAGTTACAGCGGCGCCCGGCCTCTAGCCGGGCGCCCGACTTGGGAAATCCCAGCAATGAAGTCTTATTTCCTCTTCGCCCTCAAGCGGTTCATCCAGCTCCTGGCGGTGGTCTTTGCCGGCTGCTCGGTCGCTTTCGTGATTTCGCACCTGTCCCCGATCAGCCCGGTGGAATCCATCATCGGGCGCGTCAGCGGCCAATCCACCTATAGCCCCGAGGCCGTCGCTTCGCTGCGCGCCACGCTGACCGAACTGTTCGGCCTCAACGTGCCGATGCACGAGCAATATTTCAATTTCCTCAGGCGCCTGGTGGTCGGCGATTTCGGCCCCTCGCTGCTGGCCTTTCCCCGGCCGGCGATGCAATTGGTGATGCTGGCTTTGCCCTGGACAGTCGGGCTGCTCGTCGTCTCCACCGTGCTGACCTGGCTTTTGGGCAATATCGCCGGCGGGCTTGCTGGGTATTACCAGAACTCGCGCATCCTGCGCGCGCTCGGCGTCGTCGCCATCGGCCTGCAGCCCATTCCCTATTACATCGTCGCTTTCCTGATGGTCATCATCTTCGGCTTCGTGTGGCCGGTGCTGCCCATCAGCGGCGGCTTTGCCATGAATGTGCGCCCCGGCTGGACGCCCGAATTCATCCTCTCGGTGCTGCACTATTCCATCCTGCCGGCGGCCTCGCTGACCATCGTGGGCATCGGCACCTGGTTCCTTGGGCATGCGCGCTTTGGTCTCCAATATCGTCACCGAGGACTATGTGACCTTTGCCGAACTGGGCGGGGTCAAGCGCAACCGCATCGCTTTCTCCTATGTCATCCGCAACGCCATGGTGCCGCAATTGACCTCGCTGGCGATGACGCTGGGCGGCATCTTTTCGGGCACTATCATCACCGAGCAGGTGTTCGGCTATCCGGGCCTCGGCAGCCTGCTGGTGGTCGCCGTCAATAGCGGTGACTCCGCAACCGTGCTCGCCGTCTCCTGCATCGCCCTGATCGCCGTCGCCTGCGCCATTTTCGTCATCGACCTGGTGCACCCCCTGATCGATCCCCGCGTGCGGGCGGAGTAGGCCATGTTTGCAATCCTGCGCGACCTCGTCCGCTACAATATCGAATTCACCATCGGCGCCATCCTCGTGGCAGCCATCGTCATCTTCTCCTGCCTGAGCTTTTTCTCGCCGGTCGATCCGACCCAGATCTATGCCGCCATTCCCGACCAACCGCCCGGCGCGCAATATTGGTTCGGCACCAATTCGCGCGGCCAGGACATGTTCTGGCAGCTCAGCTTCGCCTTCCGTAATACGCTGACTTTCGGGCTGACCGTGGCGCTGATTTCGCGCGTCATCTCCATCGCCGTCGGGCTCACCGCCGGCTATCTGGGCGGCAGGACCGACCGGGTGCTGATGTTCGTCAACGACATCTTCGTCGCCCTGCCGATCTTCCCCATCCTGATCCTGTTCTACTTCGTGATGCGCAGCAATCTGAACGGCTTCACGCTGGCGCTGGTCATGGCCAGTTTCGGCTGGCCCTATGATGCCCGCCTGATCCGCTCGGTAACGCTGGGCCTGCGCCATCGGGAGTTTACCCGCCAAGCGGTGTTCGCCGGCATGTCGCCTGCCAAGATCATGCTGGAAGAGCACCTGCCCTATGTCATGCCCATCGTCTTCGCCACCACCATGGCCAACATGATCTGGTCGATCGGGCTGGAAGTGACCCTGGCGGTGTTGGGGTTCACCAATATCAATATCCCAACCGTAGGCACCACGCTCTATTGGGCCAACAACCACTCCGCCATGGTGGTTGGGGTGTGGTGGTGGATTTTGATCCCGGTGATCATCGTGGTGCTGCTGTTCATCGGGCTGTTCCTACTGGCGGTGTCGCTCAATGAATATATCGACCCGCGCAGCCGGTTGCGGAGGATGGGGGCGTGAGGATCAATCATATTCTCGATGCCGGTTCCATCGCCTCCCTCCCCCTTGAGGGGAGGGATCGAGGGTGGGGGTTCCGCGGCCTCCAACAACACAAAGTTCGTGGCGGGTTCAGAACCCCCACCCTAACCCTCCCCTCAAGGGGGAGGGGACCGCTCCGAGTTTGCGGCACTGCGAGGAGCACACGATGACCCAGGACAACAAGAAGCCGCGACATCCTGACGGTCACCGGCCTCAAGGCCTATTACCAGATGAGCTATTTCGGCGTGGAGCGCGAAGTGCGCGCTGTCGACGATATCACCATGACGGTGCGCCGCAACGAGATTTACGGCATTGCCGGGGAAAGCTCGTCGGGCAAAACCTCCTTCATCAAGGTGCTGGCCGCAGCCTTGCGCCCGCCGTTCCGCATCGTCGCCGGCTCGGTGAAATACGACTTTGCCAGCGGGCCGGTCGACGTAGCAGACGCCAGCGAAGCGCAGATCGAGGCGATCCGTTGGCGGCATCTGAGCTATATCATGCAGGGCTCGATGAGCGTGCTGAACCCGGTGCGCCGCATCGGCCGCACCTTCGAGGATTTTGCCGCCAAGCCGCTTGGGCTGAAGGGAAAGGCCTTCGAGGAACGCGTCGTTGCGCATCTGGAAAAACTCAAGCTGCCAGCCGACGTGTTGCGCGCCTATCCGCACGAGTTGAGCGGCGGCATGCGGCAGCGCGTGACCATCGGGCTGGCAACTGTGTGCCGGCCGGAATTCATCATCGCCGACGAGCCGACCACCGCGCTCGACGTGGTGGTGCAAAAGGAAGTGCTGAGCCTGATCCGCGACGTGCAGCAGGAAATGGGCTCGTCCGTGGTGTTCGTCACCCACGACATGTCCGTGCATGCCAACATGGCCGACCGCGTCGGCATCATCTATGCCGGGCGGCTGGTCGAGGAAGGCCCGACGCGGCAGATGTTCTTCGCGCCCAAGCATCCCTATACCGCCCATTTGGTGGCAAGCCTGCCGCGCATTGGCGATACCACGCAACGCCCGGCGCTCGAAGGGCGTCCGCCGAGCTTGGCCGCGCCACCGAGCGGCTGCCGGTTTCATCCGCGCTGCCCGCTCGCCATCGACAAGTGCAAGACCGACGTGCCGCCGCTGGAAACCGTGGCGCCTGATCACCGCACCGCCTGCTGGCGCTGGCAGGATGTGCAGCCGCTGGTGGCCCCGCACACCGCGCATGGAGCCATGGCATGACCGCGCTGCTCAGTGTCGAGAACGTCTCCAAGACCTTCAATATGGGCGGCGTGCTGTCGCGCAAGACCACGGCCGCCGTGCAGGACGCCAGCTTCTCGCTGAGCGTGGAAACGCCCGAGATTTTCACCATTATCGGCGAGAGCGGCTCGGGCAAGACCACGCTGGCGCGCATGATCCTGGGGCTGGAAACCCCGACCAACGGCACGATCACCTTTCGCGGCAAGCCGGTGGGCGGCGCGACCAAGACGGAGCGGCGAGCGTTCATGGCCGCGGTGCAGCCGGTGTTCCAGAACCCGTTCGAAGCCTTCAACCCGCTCAAGCAAATCGACCGTTACCTGGAATCGACCGCACGGCAATTTCTAGGCCTGAAGGACCGCACTGCCATCGAGGCCGCGATGGACAGCGCGCTGCAAAAGGTCGGGTTGAGCCTGGCCGAAGTGAAGGGCCGCTATCCCCACGAAATGAGCGGCGGGCAATTGCAGCGCGCGGCAATCGCCCGGGCCCTGATCCCCAATCCGCCCCTGCTGATCGCCGACGAGCCCGTCTCGATGGTCGATGCCTCGCTGCGCATGTCCATCGTCAACCTGCTCAAGACACTGCGCGACGATTTCGGCGTCTCGGTGATCTACATCACCCACGATCTGGCGACGGCGTACTACATCTCGAACCGCCTGATCATCATGCAGCGTGGGCGGATCGTCGAAATGGGCGACGCGAGGACGGTGCTGGAAAACCCCGAGCATCCCTATTCGCGGCTGCTCAAGGCCTCGGTGCTGTCCACCGAGGATGCGGGGGACGGGAAATTGGCGACCAATCCCGATATGGTGGCGCTGGCCAATCGGCTGGCGACAGCGCCGGGTGGTCAATTGATCAGCCGGCCTGATGGGCGGCTGGTGCGGGTGTATGAGGACGTCGCGTAAGGCCCCTCACCCTGACTATTCTGCTGAACGCAGAATAGTCTGTCCTTGTTCGGCTCAAGTCGCTCCACTGGAGCGTCTTGTGGCTACGCCATCGCCTCCAAGTCCCACGAGGGGAGAGGGGTGGTCCGGCGATTGTTTGAACTCGATGTCCCCCTTCTCCCCTCGTGGGAGAAGGTGCCCGAAGGGCGGATGAGAGGTTGGCGAAAGCCGGCACCCAGTTTGGGAGGTCAGGGCAAACTGGGTCCCGGCTTTCATGGGAATGACGGCTGCTTCGTGTGGCAGCAATGAGGCGTTAGCCTGCCGCCACATCCAACTGGCGCTGGCGAATCGCCGCGGCGGCCGCTTTCGGATCGGGCGGCAGCACGGCATTCTTGAGCGCGATCGAATAGGGATGCTGGGGATTGTCCAGCACCGCGCGGGCATCGCCACTCTCGATCACAACGCCCTTCTGCATGATGATGACGCGATCGGAGATGTAGTAGGCCGTCGCCAGATCGTGGGTGATGTAGATGATCGAGACCTTCAGCTCGTCACGCAATTGGCGGAACAGGTTGACGATCGACATGCGCAAGGACGCATCCACCATCGACACCGGCTCGTCGGCCACGATCAGTTTTGGCGAAGGGATCAGCGCCCGCGCCACGGCGACGCGCTGCAACTGGCCGCCGGAGAGTTCGTGCGAAAACCGGCCCTTGATCTCGGCCATGGACAGGCCCACGCGCTGCAAAGCCTCATCGCTGAGCTTTTCCTTCTGCGCCTGGGTATCGGCGCCGGCAAAGCGGTGGGCGGTGGCGAAGAGGTAGGCATCGACCACGGTCAGCGGATTGAACGCCTCGAAGGGGTTCTGGAATACCGGCTGCACCTTGGTCATGAAGGCCTCGCGCTGGGCGCGGGTGCGGATGGCGCCGATATCGGTGCCGTCGAAAACCAGGCGCCCCGAGTTCGGGATTTCATTGCCCAGGATCATCTTGGCAATGGTGGATTTGCCGGAGCCTGACTCGCCGACGACGGCAAAGATTTCCGGCTTGTCGGTGCTCAGCGAGAAGCTCACATCATTGACCGCCTTGATGGTCTGCCGCGAGAACAGCCCGCCGACGGGATAGAGCTTGGTGACGTGATCGAGTTCGAGCAGGTTGCTCATTTGACGCTCACCTCCCCGGCCCGGAAGCAGGCGACGCGGCCACCGATGGCGCTGGGTAGCATTTCGGGCACTTCCTTGGAACAGCGATCGATGGCGATCGGGCAGCGCGGATGGAACCGGCAGCCGCCGGGCGGATTGGCCAAGCTGGGCGGCCTTCCGGCCAGGCTTTTGCGCGTGGTCACGTCGCCGATGCGCGGCAGGCTCGCGATCAGGTGCGCCGTATAGGGATGCTGCGGATTGTCGAACATCGCCTGGGTCGGGCCTTCCTCGGCCAGCCGCCCGGCATACATGATGGCGAGGCGATCGGTGATGGCGGCGTGCACGCTCATATCGTGGGTCACGAACACCACCGATGAGCCCAGCCGCCCCTGCACTTCCTTGATCAGTCCGAGCACGTCCTGCTGCACCAGCACGTCGAGCGCCGTAGTCGGCTCGTCGGCGATGATGAATTCGGGCTCGCACACCGTGGCCAGGGCAATGGTGACGCGCTGGCGCATGCCGCCGGACAACTGGTGCGGGAAGGCTTCGAGCACATTGGGATCAAGGCCCAGGCGCTGCAGGTGGGATTTCGACACGCTGCCTGAACGCGGCGGGATCAAGCCCCATATGGCGATAGGCGAAATTGTTGAAGGCGTGCTTGATCCGGCGCACCGGGTTGAGCACGCTCATCGAGCCCTGCATGATGTAGCTGAGGTTCTGCCAACGGGCCGCCTTCATCTTGGCGGGCTCGGCATAGACGTCGATATGCTTGCCGCCGAAGTCGAACTTGACGCTGCCATCGATCACCCGCATCGGCGGGCGGATGGCGCCGGCCAGGGTCTTGATCAGCGAGGTCTTGCCGGACGAGGATTCCCCGGCAATGCCATAGACCTCGTTGCGGCGCACGGTCAGGCTGATGCCATCGACGGCGCGAACCTCGCGGCGCGTGCCGAAATGCTCGTTGATGTAATAGGCCTTGAGGTCCTTGATGGTGAGGACATCGGGGGTGTGGAGCGGGAGCCGGGATTTCAGACATATTGGGCTCCTGCCGCGTGGTCGCCGAAAACACCGGACGGTCCCCTCCCCCTTGAGGGGAGGGCTAGGGTGGGGGTTCTGCACTCGCAAAGTGCATCGGGCATGGGGTTAGCGCAGAACCCCCACCCTTGATCCCTCCCCTCAAGGGGGAGGGAGACGACTGCAAATCTCTGCGTCATACTCACGCTCCCATCCGTGCGAGCCGGCTGCGCGGGTCGATATATTCGTTGACCGACATGGCCAGCATGAACAGGCCCAAGAACAGGATCACCACCGCCACCATCGGCACCGCGATCCACCACCAGATGCCCGCCACCATCGCCGAGTGGGCATTGGCCCAATAGATCATGCCGCCAATGGTAGGGCGGTTGATGTCGGAAAAGCCGAGGATGGAGAGCGTGACTTCAAGCCCGATGGCCCAGATCAGGTTGTTCATGGTGGTGAAGAACACGATGGGCATCACATAGGGCAGATGTTCGCGGAACAGCACCTGCCCCGTGCGCATCCCCGAAAAGGCTGCGTGACGGGTGAATTCGCGGGTGCGCAAGGACAGCGCCACCGATCGGATCAGGCGGCTGTCATGGGTCCAGCCGAGCAGCGCGGCGGTCAGCGCCAGCACCGGCCAGCTCATCTGGTCGCGCAGCACGAAGACCAGCAGCAGCAGGATCGGGATATTGGGCAGCGCGCCCAGCGTATCGTTGAACGCCATGATGATCTGGTCGGTCTTGCCGCCGACATAGCCGGAGACCAGGCCGACGACTATGGCGATGACGCGGCTGATCGCCGCCACCAGCACGCCGAAGATCAGCGTGTTGCGCATCGAGGCGGCCAATTGCCAGAACATGTCCTGGCCACGGCTATTGGTGCCCAGCCAGTATTCCGGCCCCGGCGGCATGTCGGGGATCACCACATAGGTGGCAAGCTCGTCATAAGGCGTGAAGA
Source organism: uncultured Alphaproteobacteria bacterium (assembly GCA_963717095.1). GTDB lineage: Bacteria > Pseudomonadota > Alphaproteobacteria > Rhizobiales > Devosiaceae > Devosia. Next base: position 596,275 of record CAVQVF010000001.1, on the reverse strand, counting down.
ACGAGGCGATGACCAGCGCCAGGATGATGCAGATCAACAGGGTTCCGAACAGGAATTCCCGATTGTAGCGCAACAGGTCGCGAAGAACTTTGAACATGGCGCTACCCCAGCTTCACGCGCGGATCGATCAGCGGATAGGCTATATCGATGATGAACACGGCGGCGGCGACGGCGATCACCGAAAAGGTGGTGACGCCCAGCACGAGGCTGAAATCACCGGCATAAATGCCCGCGATCATCAGCTTGCCGATGCCGGGATAATTGAACACGAATTCGACGATGACGGCGCCGCCGAACACATTGCCGAGGCTGAGCGCCAGGCCCGTGACCTGCGGCAGCATAGCGTTGCGCGCGACATATTGCGAGAACACGGTGCGCGAGGGCACGCCGCCAAGCTCGGCATAGACCACGTAGTCATCGGTGACGATGTTGGAGACCAGGGAACGCATCGACACGAACCAGCCGCCCATGCCCACCAGCACCAAAGTGAGCGCCGGCAGCGTGCCATATTGGATGACCGACACGATATAGGTCCAGTTGAATGCCTGCTCCAAATTGAGCTGGGCGCCGCCGCTGATGGGCAGGATCGGCCACAAAAAGCCGAACACGATCAACAGGGTCAGGCCGGTGATGTAGGTGGGGATCGGCTGCAGGGCCATGACAAACAGGCCGATGATCTTCATGGTGCGGCTATCGCGAAAGTAGCCGGCGATAGCGCCGAGCAGATTGCCCAGGCACCACGAAATGATCGTCGCCAGCGTCAGCAGCCCGATGGTCCAGGGCAGCGCGCGGCCGATAATGGTCATGACCGGCGTCGGGAAGGCCGACAGCGACGGGCCGAAATCGCCGCGAATGACGCGGCCCCAGAACAGGAAATATTGCGACAGCAGCGAGCCGTCGGTGCCGTAAAGCTCGCGCAAGGACTGACGCAGGATTTCCACGGCGCGCGGATCGGTGGCGCCGAAACTGGTCAGCAGCGACATGGTCTGTTCCACCGGATCGATCGGCGAAAAATGCGCAATCAGGAACGCCAGCGTCACGCCGGTGAAGACCACGAACACGAACTGTCCGAAACGCTTGATGACGTAAAGTGTGTAGCCGTTCATACGCATCCCAATCTTGGTAGCGGAAGAAGGAAGACCGGCCGCGGCGGTCGGTCTTGGGTCATAGGCCCCCTCATCCGCCCTTCGGGCACCTTCTCCCACGAGGGGAGAAGGGGGCATCGAGTTTAAACAATCACCGGATCACCCCTCTCCCCTTGTGGGAGAGGGACAGACTATTCTGCGTTCAGCAGAATAGTCAGGGTGAGGGGCCTGGATGCCGCAGCATCCATAATCCTACTGCTTCGGCGCGTCCGGGTTCGCCTTCAGTGCCACGATCATGTAGCGCAGGTTGCTCCAGTTTGGGCCGGAGGCGGCGTAGGGGTTGGCGGCGCTCGGGTAACCGGTCCAGTAGGTGGTGTCGAACGGCGCGAACTTGTTGTAGGCCATCAGCGGGATCATCGGCATTTCCTCGACCGCGAGCTTGAGGAACTCCTGGCCCAGTGTGATGATTTCCGGCGAGTCGAACGCGATCGAACGGTTGCGCTTGATCAGGTCATCCAGGCGCGGATCTTCCCAGCGCTGCAGGTTGCGCGGTGGCTGGGTCTCGCCGAGCGGCTTGATGAAGGCACTATCATAGCTATCGAGGAAGAAGCTCAGATCGGGGTGACCACCCCAGGTCTCGATGCTCCAGTTTATGGCGGTTTCGAAATCGCCGCTGCCCAGGCGCTGCCCATTGGTGGGACCTGCCACATCGACGGTCGACTTAATGCCGGCCTGGCTCCATTGCTGGGCAATGGTGGTGCCGGCGCGGGCCAGGGTCGGAATGGCATCGCCTTCGACCATGACGCGGATTTCAAACGGCGTGCCATCGGGCTTGAGCCATTGATTGCCGTTCTTGGTGAAGCCGGCGCGCTGCAGCAATTCGGTCGCCGCCTGCACGTTCTGCTTCCACCAGCCAAAGCCGAAGCTGCGCTTGAGCGCCTCCGGGTCGGTCGGAATCTGGTCGCCCCATTGCGGGCGGACCATATCGGCCAGCTGGGTGGCGATGGCCGGATCGTACGGCTTGATCGTGCTGGTGCCGGTATTGATTTCGAAATTGGTCAGCCAGTCCTGCATCGGCACGAAATAATCGTCGGGCGCAGAACCCGTGGGCGGCACGGCGAGGGCCGATAGATTGGCCGCGCCACGATAGGAGCCGAGTGCGACAGCGCGAATATCGATCAGCAGAGCCAGCGCCCAGCGCACATCCTTGTTGTCGAAGGGTGGCTTTTTCAGGTTGAACAGCACCGACGGCAAGGTTGGATCTGGATGCGCGAAGGGGAAGCCCGGCTCCCAGGCGGCAGCATTGGGATTGTCCTTCATGATCGAGAACATGCCTTCGGGGGCGATGTCATTGATCACGTCCAGATTATGATTGCGCTGGGCAATGACGCGGGCTTCGGGATTGCCCGAGGCGGCATAGGTCACATATTTGACCTCGGGCGCGGCCTCCTGCGTCATGCCGATCGTGGTGCGCTGCCAGTCGTCGCGCAGCTTCCAGATCGCCCAATTGCCGCCCTTGTCATAGCTGTTGAGCACATAGGGCCCAAGCGAGATCGGCGGATTGTTGTTGTAGGCCAGCGGATCTGGCTGCTTTTCGAACACGTGCTTGGGCATGATCCAGGCGGCGTTCCAGCGCACGGTGAACAGCGTGTGGAAGCGCGAGTTCGGCGCCTTGAGATGGAAGATGACCGTATCGCGGTCCGGCTGTTCCATGCTGTCGACATTGAGCGCGAACGGCGCGCTCCAGCCCATGCCGGGATGATCGATCTGGGTCTGGACGGTATAAACGAGATCATCGGCCGTGAATTCGACGCCGTCGCTCCAATACACGCCCTGGCGCAGCTTCACCGTCATCTGGGTGAAATCGTCATTATAGATCGGCGGCTCGGTGGCCAGCGCATTGGTCCAGGCGTCGGGCCCGCCTTCGGGATTGATCCACCACAGCGTATCGGTGGTCAGCTGCTGCAACCCGTTGACATTGGCGCCGCCGCCACCGCCCGGCGCCCACAGGTTGAACCAATCGGCATTCTGCACGGTCGGGCCCTGGATGATCAGGGTCTCGTTGCGTGGAATGCCGGCGATGAAATCCTGGGCGAAGGCGGGCAGCGTCAATAGTGACGCAACCGCGGCCAGGGCGATGTTTTTGAAGAGCCTCATGCGTTTCCTCCTCGCGGCTCGCTGGGCGAGCGCTTCCTCTGTGGGCCGGCAACCGCCAGCCCTGCGAACTTTCCCCGCCCACGCCGCGCCTTGGCGGCGCATTGAACTCCCCGCGAGCAGCAGGTCATGGCATCTTTATCGACAATTTTATACGGCACGGCAACTGCTAGATTCAGAAATTCGATAAATCCCGCGGTTTTTTGCCAGATATTATCGAATGAGCGGTTGAGCCGACGATCATATTATTGACAAAGAGCGAATTTCGCTTAGCCTGCGAGTGATCGGAAGCTGCGTTGCAAGCGCGCCCGATACCACGCATCACCACTGCCCGGTCTTCTGGAGGAGGCTCGGCGCGGATTCCGCCAGAGGACGCTTATGACCACCCCCATCAAAGTGACGACCGCCATTCACGCCGATAAGCCCACCGGCGTGTATCATCCGCTGTGGAACTGGTTCGGCTATGACGAGCCGAACTACACCTATTCCCCGCACGGCAAGAAGCTGCTCAAGGAATTGACAGCGCTGAGCAACACGCCTCCGCATATCCGCACGCATAATCTGCTGACCACGGGCGATGGCGTGCCGGCGCTGAAATGGGGCTCGACCAACGCCTATACCGAAGATGCCAATGGCAAGCCGGTCTATGACTGGACCATCATGGACAAGATTTTCGACGCCTATGTCGAAGCCGGCAATATCCCGCTGGTGCAGATCGGCTTCACCCCCCAGGCGCTGTCCGATTTCGAGGGCGACTACAAGCACCACTGGGAGCCGGCCGACAAATACGCCACCATCGTCACCGGCTGGGCCTCCCCGCCGAACGACTTGAAAAAGTGGGGAGACCTGGTGTTCGCCTGGGCCCGCCACCTGGCCGACCGCTATGGCGAGGAAAAAGTCAGCACCTGGCCCTGGGAAGTGTGGAACGAGCCGGACGGGCACTATTGGCTCGGCACCATTCCCGAATTTTGCGACATGTACGATGTCAGCGCCAAGGCGGTGAAGCGGGCTTTGCCCAAGGCCCGCGTCGGCGGACCCCACACTTGCGGCGCCTTCTCCAATCCCAAGGCGCAAAAGTTCCTGCGTGAATTTTTGCAATATGTGGTGGACCACAATTCGCCGATCGACTTCATCGCCTTCCACGCCAAGGGCAATCCGGTGATCTGGCAGGACCATGTGCGCATGGGCCTGCACAAGCAGCTGCGCGATATCGAGACCAATCTCGATATCATCAACGAATTTCCCTCGCTGACCCATTTGCCCATCGTCATCGGCGAGAGCGATCCCGAAGGCTGCGCCGCCTGTTCGGCCCGGGTGCATCCGCAGAACGGCTATCGCAACGGGCCGCTCTACGGCGTCTATGTGGTCGAAAGCATGCTGCGCACCTATGAGCTGGCAGCGTCCAAGAACCTCACCATCGAGGGCGCGGTGACCTGGGCGTTCCTGTTCGACGACCAGGCCTGGTATGACGGCTTCCGCGACCTCGCGACCAATGGCGTCGACAAGGCCGTGCTCAACGGCTTCCGCATGCTGGGCAAGCTGGGCGGCGAGTGGCTATCCACCGAAAGCAGCCACCGCCGCGATATCGCCGACATCATGGAACATGGCGTCCGCGACGAGCCCGACGTCAACGTGGTCGCCACCCGCGACGACAAGGGCGTCAGCATTCTGGTCTGGCATTATCACGATGACGACGCCGCCGGCCCCGATGCCGAAGTCACCATCGCGGTGGATGGCTGGGGCGACCGCAAGGCCTCACTCAAGCACTTCCGCATGGACGAAACCCACTCCAATTCGTTCGGCGTGTGGAAGGCCATGGGCAAGCCCGAAAACCCTGCTGGGGCCGACTACGCCAAGCTGGAAGCCTCGGGGCAACTCGCCCAGATCGAGGACCAGGCCAGCGTCGCGGTCTCCGGCGGCAAAATCGAACTCCGGACCACTCTCCCCCGCCAAGGCGTCTCCCTGCTTCGCCTGGACTGGTAACTCCCGGAGTTCGGAGCGCGCCCACCCTCCCAACGGGCGCGCTCATTTTTCTATTGAGCGTGCCTTTTCTAGACGTACCGCGTCGACAGCGTGATTGCCTGGCCGGCAGATCACCCCCTCCTACCTCCCCCATCAAGGGGGAGGTTCTCTCCGCTCTTGGAACTGATCGAGTCCCACCCACCGGCAGACACCTCCCCCTTGATGGGGGAGGATGGGAGGGGTGTTCTCGGACTAGCCGCCTACCGATAATCCTCCGCAATCATCGCCGCCGCCTTGGACCCGATCGCCATGGCCGGCGCATTGGTATTCCCCGACGGAATAAACGGAATGATCGAGCAATCGATCACCCGCAGCCCCTCGACCCCGCGCACGTGCAACCGCTGATCAACCACCGCCATCGGATCGCTATCCGGCCCCATGCACAGCGAACCTGACGGATGGTAATTGGTCTTGACCGTCTGCCCCGCGAACCTGGTCAGGCTCTCCTCGTCCTGCACCGCCCTGCCCGGCAGCAGTTCCTCGGCGATCTTGGACTTGAACGGCTCGGTTTCCAGCAATTGCCGCGCCACTTTCAACGATGCCAAGGTCAGCCGCAGATCGTCCGGATGACCGAAGAAGTTGCAATCCACCAGGGGTTGATCACCCGGATTGCCCGAGCGTAGCTTGACGCTGCCGCGCGCCTTGGGCCGCAGCAGGCACGAGGTGAACGTCACCCCATAGGTCGGCTTGGCCGAGGACACATCGCGATCGAGATAGACGATGGGCGCACAATAAAGCTGGATCGTCGGCCGCTCGCCGCCATCGGGATCGTAGAACAGGCAGGCTTCGATGCCGGTTGTCGTGACCGGGCCGGAATTGAACAGCAAATATTGCAGCCCATTCCGAACCATCGGCCAGCCCTTGTCCTCGCCGAAATAGCCGGACTTGGCCTTGGTGGTGGCGATCACCGGGACTTCATGGTGATCCTGCAGATTGGCGCCGACGCCGGCGATATCAGCAACCACGTCCACACCGTGTTCGCGCAAGTGATCAGCCGGCCCGAGACCGGACAGCATCAGCAGCTTGGCGCTGTTATAGGTCCCCGCCCCGACCAGCACTTCACGCTCGGCATGAACGGTGTGGCTGACGCCATCCTTGGTATAGGCGACCCCAACCGCACGCCCATTCTCGATGACGATCCGGTCCACCCGCGCGCCGGTGATAATGTTCAACCGGCCATCGCTGGCGAGCGGATCGAGAAACGCCTTCTTGGCGTCCGAGCGCTCCTTGTAGCGGCCCCACTGGCCATACGTGTGCTGCATGATGCCGACGCCGTTCTGGCGGGCACCATTGAAATCGGGATTATAGGCATGGCCCAGCCCTTGAGCGGCGAGCAGGAAGTCCTCGGTCGTATCGGAAATATGGCCGGGCTCGGAGACCCGCAGATTGCCGCCGATGCCGTGGAATTCATTGTTGAACTTGGTGTTGGCTTCGATGCCTTTGAAGTGCGGCAGCATATCGGCATAGGACCATTCGGTCTCGTTGCCCAAATAGGCCGCCCAGCCGTCGTAATCCTCGCGCTGGCCGCGCATATAGACCATGGCATTGACCGCGCTGCCGCCGCCCAAGGCCTTTGCCACCGGCACGATCGGCCCGCGTCCGCCCAGCTGGGCCTGCGGCACGGTATGGTGCATTTCGAGAAAATCGTCGCGGGCGAGGTATTTCATGTAGCCGGCGGGATAGGCCATCAGCTTGGCCGTCTCGCGCGGTCCCCGTTCGAGGATCAGCACCCGATAACCAAATTCCCGCACCAGCCGCATCGCCGCGACCGATGCCGCCGAGCCGCCACCGGCGATGATGAAATCGTATGTGTCGGCCATGTATTCCCCCTCGGTGTTTACTGAATACACCACCCACTCGATGCGGTCCCCTCCCCCTTGAGGGGAGGGGGATACGCTCGGTGGCTAAACCGACTTGATCAACCCGCCATCAACCCGGATCTTCGCCCCCGTCACATAACTCGCCTTCTCGCTGGCGAGGAACACGACGACATCCGCCAATTCCTCCGGTCGACCATAGCGCCCAGCCGGGATCGTGGCGATGGACGCCTTGCGCACATCCTCGACGCTCTGCCCCGTCCGCTTGGCCGCCGCCTCATCGAGTTGGTCAACCCGATCGGTGTGGATGCGCCCCTGCACGATCACGTTGACCGTCACCCCATCGGCGGCGACTTCGCTGGCCAGCGTCTTGCTCCAACCCACCAGCGCCGGCCGTAGCCCATTGGACACCGCCAACCGCGCCAGCGGCATATCCACGCCCGACGAGGTCAGCGTGATGATCCGCCCCCATTTGCGCTCTACCATGCCCGGCAGCAATTTCTGCGTCAGCTCGATCACGCTGGCGACCATGGCCTGGAAGCCCGATTGCCAGGCATCGAGCGGCGCCGAGCGCGCTTCGCCGGGTGCCGGGCCACCGGAATTGTTGATCAGGATATCGACCCCGCCAATGGACAGCACCGCTTCGGCCAATGCCGAAACGCTGGCCGCATCGCTCAAATCCACCTGCTGCGACACGATACTGCCGCCAGCAGCCTTATCGACCTGCCCATCCAGCGCCTTGATCGCATCGACGCTACGCGCCGCACCGATCACCTGCACGCCTTCATTGGCCAGAGCCACGGCGATGGCCGCGCCCAGTCCCTTGCTGGCGCCGAGTACCAGTGCCTTCTTGCCTGAGATTCCGAGTTTCATGCGCCGATCTCCTGCAACCGCTTTGCCTGCCGCGCCAGCAGCAATTCGACATCGGCCACGTCCAGCGCCGACATCACCGGGCGGGGCTTGCGCAGCGCGCCCGATTTGATCACGCCGCGCTTGGCCAGCACATATTTGCGCGCGGCCAGACCAATGCCCTGCTGCTGTTCATAACGCGCCAGCGGCAGATAGGCGTCGAAAATCTCATGTGCGCGATCGACATTGCCCTTGGCGAATTCATTGACCACGCCGACCATCATCTCGGGATAGCAGAACCCCGTCATCGCCCCATCGGCACCGCGGCTCATCTCTTCGGGCAGGAACAACCCGCCATTGCCGCACAGGATCGAAACGCGCCGCGTCTCGCCCTTGTCGCTGGCGGCGCGCAATGCGGTGATCTTGCTAAGCCCCGGCCAATCCTCATGCTTGACCATGACGCAATTGGGCACTTCCTTGATGATCCGATCGATCACCTTGGGCGCGATGGTCACATTGGTGGTCAGCGGATAATCCTGCAGCACGAACGGGATCTTGCCCAGCGCCTCGCCGACCGATTGATAGAAGGCAAAGCTCTGGTCGTCCGTCTTGGTGGTCCAGGGCGGCGCCACCATCACACCGGCTGCGCCCTGATCCATCACCGTATTGGCCAGCTCGACCATCGGCGCGAGTCCCGGCGCCGAAACGCCCACCACCAGCGGCAGGCGGCCATTGAGGCGCTTGAGCACCCGCTCCACCACCTGCGCCGATTCCGCCGCCGTCAGCTTGGGCGCTTCGCCCAGCTGGCCGAGCACGGTGATGCCGGTCACCCCCGCCCCTTCGTAGAAGTCCACCATGGAGTCCACGCTTGCCAGGTCGAGCGCGCCGTCGTCGGTAAACGGGGTCACCGCGATAACGTAGACGCCCTTGGCCTCTTCATTGAGGATTGCCATGATCGATCTCCAGAAAGCGCCGCGATCAGCGGCTGAAAAACAGTGTTTGCGAATTGGTGGCGAAAACTTGCCGGCGCAGGGCATCGCCGCCCAGCCAGGCCTGCATGTCGTCGATCAAATCCGCATCGTCGGGCACATTGGCCCACAATTCGGTATGCGGCCAGTCGCTGCCCCAGAGCAAGCGATGCGGATGCGTAGCGACAAGTTTTGCAGCGATTGCGGCGAAGGCCGAATGGTCGGTGCCCGCAGTCAGCCGATACGGCGCCGAGAGTTTGACGAAAGTGTCCGGCCCGTCCAGCAAGCGCTGCAGCGTGGCGACATGGCTATCGGTTTCGCTGGTATCCAGCGGAATGAACCCGAGATGATCGATGACCAATGGTAGATTGAGTGTCGGGGTCAACCCTGCGATATCGGCCAATTGCTCGGGCTTGACCTGAAATTGCAAACTCCAGCCGAGCGGCGCCAGCGAAGCGGCAAAATCAGCAATGGTGTCGAAGGACAAGCCACCCTTGTTGCGCGTATTGATCCGCACGCCACGCACACCCATTCCGTCGAGGCGGCGCAGTTCAACGGGTGCAGTATCGACCGGCAACACCACGATGCCGCGCAGATTGGTGGGGTCGGTGGCCAGCGCTTCCAACAAAACCGAATTGTCGAAACCATAAACACTGGGCTGCACCAGCACGCCGCGCGCAATGCCAACCGCTGTGGCTAAAGCCTGCCAATCGGCCAGCGTCAGGATTTGCGGCGTATAACTACGCGGCGTATTGAGCGGCGCATCGGCCTTGAACACATGAAAATGCGCATCCACCGTGCCCTCCGGCAACCGCGCCCTGGGCAGCCGATCCAGCGGTTTCGGCGGCAGGCACAGCGGCGCCTCAGCGTCCAGGCTCACTTGGAGTCCTGCAGGAAATCGAAGTCCGCGCCCTCATCGGCCTGCATCACATGCTCATGATAAAGCTGGCCATAGCCGCGCGTCGGCCCCGCCACCACCGGCGGCAGCGCCGCCATGCGACGCTCGAACTCGGCGGCGTCGATATCCAGATCGATACGCCGCGCCGGCACGTCGAGCGTGATCCGGTCGCCAGTACGCACGATGGCCAGAGGACCATTGTCCGCCGCCTCGGGCGAGATATGCAGGATCACGGTGCCAAAAGCAGTGCCGCTCATCCGCGCATCGGAAATGCGCACCATGTCCTTGACGCCCTGCCGCGCCAGCTTGCGCGGAATGGGCAGATAGCCGGCTTCCGGCATGCCGGGAGCGCCCTTGGGGCCGGCATTGCGCAGCACCAGCACGTCATCGGGATTGACGTCGAGATCGTCGCTGTCGATGCGGTTGGCCATGTCCTCGACGCTATCGAACACCACGGCGCGGCCGCTATGCTGCATCAGGTGTTTGGAGGCCGCCGATTGCTTGATCACCGCGCCACGCGGCGTCAAATTGCCATGCAGCACCGCCAGCGTGCCGATCGGCTTCAGCGGCTTTTCGACACTGCGGATAATGGTCTGGCCCGGCTCGTCGATCACCGCATCGATCATGTCGCCAATGGTGCCGCCATAAACGGTCGGCGCGCTGGTATCGAGTTCGGCGCGCACGGCCTTGAGCAGCGCCGGCACGCCGCCGGCCTGATGAAATTCGGGCATGTAATGCTGGCCCGAGGGCTGCAGATCGACCAGTACCGGCACGCGCTTGCCGAGTTGATCGAGCAGGTCCATGTCGAGCTTGAAGCCCAGCCGCCCGCAGATCGCCGCCAGATGCACCACCGCATTGGTCGAACCGCCCATGGCCTGCAAAGCCACCAGCGCATTCTTGATCACGGCCGGCGTCAGCAGTTCGCGCACCGTCTTGCCGCCATTGGCCGCCAGCTTCGCCGCCGCCGCGCCGGTGGCTTCGGCCAGCCGCACACGTTCGGCTTCGGTCGCAGGGGCCGAGCCGCCCTTGGGCAGGCAAAGACCCATGACTTCGGTCAAATTCGCCATGGTGCTGGCCGTGCCCATCACCGTGCAGGTGCCGACCGAAGCGACCAGCTTGTTGTTGACCTCGACGATTTCCGCATCGTCGATCTCGCCAGCCCGGAACCGCCCCCACATGCGGCGGCAATCGGTGCAGGCGCCCAGGCGCTCGCCCTTGTGGTGGCCGGTCGCCATCGGGCCGGTGGGCAAAAAGATCGCCGGAATTTCGCTCGACGCCGCCGCCATGATCTGGGCCGGCAGGGTCTTGTCGCAGCCCCCGATCAGCACCACGCTGTCCATTGGCTGGGCGCGGATCATTTCCTCGGTTTCCATCGCCATCAGATTGCGCAGATACATCGAGGTCGGGGAGGCGAAACTTTCGTGGATCGACATGGTGGGAAACACCATCGGCAGCGCGCCATTCAACAACACGCCGCGCTTCACCGCCTCGATCAATTGGGGCACATTGCCGTGGCAGGGATTATAATCGGAATAGGTATTGGCGATGCCCACGATCGGCCGGTCCAGCGCATCGTCGGAATAGCCCATCGCCTTGATGAACGCCTTGCGCAGGAACAGGGAAAAACCCTGGTCCCCATAACTGGTCAGCTTGCGGCGCAGCCCGTTCGACAAAATCAATCCTCCCGCGGCAGCCCTTCATCGGCGGGGCGCGCTGTTCGCCAAGCTAAAGCCGCCAGCCATATTGTCAATAAAGAAGCTCTGCTCTTTGGATCGAATTGGCGGAAATTATGCAGACTTTCGTCGGAGGCCGAATGTTTCGCCAAAGAATTATTGACAAAAAGCCCGAAAATGGGTTCTGCCTAAGAATGGTAAATGAGGAGATCGGCCAATGAGCACGCGGCGGCGCCTGGGCATTATCGGGGCCGGATGGGTCAGCGCCTATCACTTGCCGGCCTGGCAGAAGCAGGCCGGGCGGGTCGAACTGGTGGCCATCGCCGATCCATCGCTGGACGCCGCGCGAGCGCGAGCCGACCAATTCGGCATAAGCGCAATCCATGCCAGCGCGCAAGCCATGCTGGACACGAACAGCTCGATATTGTCGATATTTGTGCGCCGCGCGAAGTCCATGCCGAACTGGTGCAACTGGCGGCCTCGAAGGGGCTCGATATTCTCTGCCAGAAGCCGCTGGCGACGACGTTCGACGCCGCGGAGACGCTGGTCACGCCCTGCCCCCGATCCACCTGATGGTGCATGAGAACTGGCGCTTTCGCGCCTGGTATCGCCGCGCCAAGCAATGGCTGGATGCGAAGCTCGTCGGCGATATCCGCCAGGTCAGCCTGGAATTCCTCTCCAGCGGCATGATTATGCGCGATGGCCAGCGCCCGGCTTTGGTCCGCCAGCCGTTCTTTCGCACGCAGCCGCGGCTGCTGGTCATGGAAGTGCTGATCCACCAGCTCGATACGCTGCGCTTCCTGCTCGGCGAAATGGACGTGGTGGCGGCGCGGCTGGAGCGCAGCAATGACGATATCATCGCCGAGGACGTCGCCGCGATCACCCTGCGCCGCCGCAGCGACGGCGTGCTGGTCAATGTCACCGGCAACCTCGCGGTCCACGGCAAGCCGCCCGCGCCCAGCGATCATCTGCGCATATTCGGCACAAAAGGCACGCTGGAGCTGGAGGGCAATCGGCTGACGGTCATCGGTCCCGATACCCGCAGCGAGCAATTCGATGCCGACGCGACCTATCAGGGCTCCTATGACGCGGCCATCGCCCATTTTCTCGACGGCTCGATGCCGGCGGCATGTTCGAAACCGCGCCGGCCGACAATCTGGCGACGCTCAAGCTGGTCGAGGACGTCTACAAAATGTCACAATTCGACCCGGACCGAAAACCCTGTAAGATACGGCCCGCTACGCCGGGAGACGACCTTGGGAACGACCACCGAAACCGAACATATCTATATCGAGCATGACGATCTCAGCATCGCCCGGGCGCTGGAAGAAGACATCATCTTCGGCCGCCTCGCCCCCGGAACGCGACTGACCGAAGACGCCCTGCTCGCCCGCTTCGCCGTGACGCGCCACTTCGCGCGCCAGGCTTTGGTGCAGCTGGAAGCCATGGGCATCGTGGTGCGCGAGCGCAATCGCGGCGCCACCGTCCGCTCGCTGACCCCCAAGCAGGTGCAGGAAATCTACGATGTGCGCGAATTGCTGCAGCGCCAGGCCGCGCTGTGGATTCCACTGCCGGCGCCCCCCGCACTGATCGAAGAACTCAATGCCATCCACGAAGAACACGGCGCCCATATCGAAGCCGGCTTCCTGCGCGGCGTGCACGAAGCCAATGACCGCTTCCACCTGACCCTGTTCGGCGCCTGCGACAACACCCATCTGGTGCAATCGATCGAGCTTTATATGCGGCTGAGCCTGCCGGTACGCGCCAATTCGATGGGCAATACCGAATCCCTGCGCATCGCCCACGAGCATCACCGGCTGATGATCGACATGCTCAAGGGCCACGACAACTGGGTGCTGGCCCAACTCTGCGTCGATCACCTGCAGCCGAGCAAGAAGCGGTATCTGGATCGGGTGAAGTAGGGCCCTCACCCGGCGAACTCCGCCGAACTATCGCAAGATCGACTCCTCCCCCGCGAGGGGAGAGGGAGGACGAGTGCAAGACTCTCGGGTCTATCCCCCCCTTCTCCCCTCGCGGGAGAAGGTGGCCGAAGGCCGGTTGAGGGGTGGCGTTTGGCACTAAGCCAGTTGCGCGAACCGCTCGTCGAACGCGTACCCTGCCCCGCGCACGGTGCGGATCGGATCGACTCTCCCGCCCGCGATTGATGGCGCGGCGGAGGCGGCCGATATGGACGTCCACGGTGCGCTCATCGACATAGACGTCATTGCCCCAGACGCCATCGAGCAATTGCTCGCGCGAATAGACCCGGCCGGGATGGCGCATCAGATATTCGAGCAGGCGGTATTCCGTCGGTCCCAGATGCACGTCGCGGGTGGCGCGGCGGACGCGATGGGTGGTGCGGTCGAGTTCGAGATCGCCGACCTTGAGCGCGGCGGTCACCAGGTTGCGGATTGGCCCGGCGCAGCAGCGCATGGATGCGGGCCAACAGTTCGGGCACCGAGAACGGCTTGACCACATAGTCATCGGCCCCGGTGGCGAGGCCGCGCACGCGTTCTTCTTCCTCGCCGCGGGCGGTGATCATGATGATCGGCACGCGGGCGGTTTCCTCGCGCGCGCGCCAGCGGCGGCATAGTTCGATGCCCGAGACTTCGGGCAGCATCCAGTCGAGCAGGATCAGGTCCGGCAATTTGTCCTGGATGCGTTCCTGCGCCTCGTCGCCGGTTTCGGCGGTGAGCACGCGGAAACCCTCGGCTTCGAGATTGTAGCGCAGGAGGATCGAGCAGATCTTCCTCGTCCTCGACGACCAGTATCGTTGCGGGCATGGGTACTCCAAAGTTGGATCGGCATTGCCGAGCCGATCAGCCTTGGGATAGCTGCGGTCCGCGGTGACGCACCCGGGTTCGTCGCCTTGATCGGGCCGCATTCGCAGGGTCAATTGCTTGCCGGTCTGCAGGTAATAGGCGCGCTCGGCGATATTGGTGGCGTGGTCGCCAACGCGCTCCAGGCTCTTGGCGCAGAACAGCAGATGCGTGCACTGGGTAATGTTGCGCGGATCTTCCATCATATAGGTCAGCAGTTCGCGGAACAGCGAGGTGTGCATGGCATCGACTTCGTCGTCGCGGTTGCACACTTCGATGGCGCATCCGGGTCGCGGCTGGCATAGGCGTCCAGCGCGTCCTTGATCTGGCGCAGCACCAGATTGGTCATGTTGCTCGACGCCATTGTAGAAGGTCGGCTGCAGGCTGAGGCCTTCGAGCTTGAGCGAGCGGCGCGCCAGCTGCTTGGCCATGTCGCCGACGCGCTCCAGATCGGAAGCGACGTGGATTGCGGTGACGATGGCGCGCAGATCGCTCGCCATCGGCTGGCGGCGGGCGATCATCGAGACCGCCATGTCGTCGATGCGGCGCTGCATGTCGTCGATGCGCTGGTCGGCGATGATGGTGACGTCGGCCAGCTCGCGGTCGAGCTTGAGCAGCGCCTTGGTGCCATTCTCGATGGCGACTTCGACCTGACCGCCCATTTCGGCGATCAACTGAGCCAGCGCGGTCAGCTCGTCCGTGTAGGAGGAGACGATGTGGTCGGTATTGGTGGGCATGGCGAAATCCTTGTTGGCGTCCTGCGAGCGGTCAGCCGATACGGCCCATGATGTAGTCCTGGGTCTGCTTGTTGATCGGGTTGGTGAAGATCTCTTCGGTGACGCCTTCCTCGATCAGCTTGCCCAGATGGAAGAACGCCGTCTTCTGGCTCACGCGCGCAGCCTGCTGCATCGAGTGGGTCACGATGACGATGGTGTAGTTTTCGCGCAGTTCGTCGATCAGCTCTTCGATGATGGCGGTGGCGATCGGATCGAGCGCCGAGCAGGGCTCGTCCATCAGGATCACTTCGGGGCCGACGGCGATGGCGCGGGCAATGCACAGGCGCTGCTGCTGGCCGCCGGAAAGGCCGGTGCCGGGCTCGTTGAGACGATCCTTGACCTCTTCGAACAGGCCGGCCTTGCGCAGGACGAAATCACGATTTCATCCAGATCGGCCTTGGAGCGGGCCAGGCCGTGGATCTTGGGGCCATAGGCGACGTTCTCGTAGATCGACTTCGGGAACGGATTTGGCTTCTGGAACACCATGCCGATGCGGGCGCGCAGTTCCACGACGTCCAGGGACTGGATCGTAGATGTTCTCGCCGTCGAGCTCGATCAGGCCGCCGACCTTGGCGCCTTCGATGGTGTCGTTCATGCGGTTGATGCAGCGCAGGAACGTCGACTTGCCACAGCCCGAGGGTCCGATGAAGGAGGTCACGGCACGGTCGGGAATATCGATCGAAATGCCGAACAGGGCCTGCTTGGCGCCGTAATGGACGGTAACGTCCTTGGCATGCAGGCGGATCGGGCGTTCGAGCATATCGGTCGGGTTCATGGCAGTATTCACTGATGTCTGCGTCATCTTAACCTTGCCAGCCAGCATGTCCATTTGGGAGTCTCCGGAATTGTTTTGCGTCATGCCCGGCGCTCGAGGCGGGTGCGCAGGAAGATCGCGACGGCGTTGAGCAGGATCATGAAGGCCAGCAGCACCAGGATCGCCGCCGAGGTGCGCGATTCAAAGAAGTTGCGGTTTTCATTGCCCTGCCACAGATAAATCTGCACCGGCAGGGCGGTGGCCTGGTCCAGCGGAGTCGCCGGCACCGAGGCGACGAAGGCGTTCATGCCGATCAGCAGCAGCGGCGCGGTTTCGCCCAGGGCCTGGGCGACGCCGATGATGGTCGCGGTCATGATCGAGGGGAAGGTCACCGGCAGCACATGGTGGAACACCATCTGCGTCTTGGAGGCGCCCATGCCGAGCGCCGCCTGGCGCAAGGAAGGGGACACGCCCTGCAGAGCACCGCGGGTGGCGATGATGATGGTGGGCAGCGTCATCAGCGTCAGCACCAGGCCACCGGCCAGCGGAGCCGAGAGCGGCAGGTGGAAGGTGTTGATGAACAGAGCGGCGCCGAGCAGGCCGAAGACGATCGAGGGCACGGCCGCCAGATTGTTGATGTTGACTTCGATCAGGTCGGTCCAGCGCGACTTCGGCGCGAACTCTTCCAGATAGATGGCGCTGGCCACCCCGATCGGCACGGCCAGGATGATGACGATCAGCATCATGAACAGCGAGCCCATGAAGGCGCCGAGCAGGCCGGCCGATGCGGGAGCCGCACGGCTGTCCACATTGGTGAAGATGGTCCAGGCGAAGCCGTTGGTGATCGTGCCATCGGCGACGAACTGGTCGAGCAGGGCACGGGTCGGCGGCGACAGCTGCTGCTGCGCGTCGGTGGCATCGCGGGAGATATTGCCGCGGATCCAGTTGACGGCATTGGCCGAGGCCAGCACGTCGATATCGATGGTCTTGCCCAGCAGCGACGGATCGGCGACGAAGCGCTCGCGGATGGTATGGCGGCTATCGGTTTCGGCGATGGCCAGCAGGTCCTTGCTGTCGATCTCGTAGCCGGCCGGCGCGGCGGCGCGCAGCGAGGCTTCCACCACCTTGTTCCAGTTCAGCAGCGCGACCTTGCGCTGCCAATCCAGGCTGGCCCGGTTGAAATCGGCGTCCGACTGGCCAGCGGTGCGGACCGGCGCCGGGTCGACCTTGACGATGGCCGGATCGAAATTGACCGACAGGTGCAGGTTGGCCTGGGTGAAGGCCGGGATGCCCTTGACCAGCACGTCGGCGAACAGGATGGCCACGAAGCCGAGCGCGAGCATGATGGCGGCCAGGCCCGACCATTTGAAGATGGCCTCGCTGGTATGGCGCTTGCGCAGGCCGTTGCGGATCAGTTTGGTGCGGTCGAGCGACGCCTGGCGGCCGGTCGAAATCGCGGAAGCGGTGATGTTGGCCATGATTATTCGTACTGCTCCCGGAAGCGACGGACGATGTAGAGCGCGACAATATTGAGCACCAGGGTCATCACGAAGAGGGTGAGGCCCAGCGCGAAGCCGACCAGCGATTGCGGCCCGGCGAAATCGGTATCGCCGGTGAGCTGGTTGACGATCGAGACGGTGATGGTGGAGACCGGCTGCAGCGGATTGCCACGCAGGACCGGGGCGTTACCCGCCGCCAGCACCACGATCATGGTTTCGCCGATGGCGCGGCTGATGGCGAGGAGGAAGGCGCCGACAATGCCCGGCAAAGCGGCCGGCAGCAGCACGTTGCGGATGGTCTCGGACTGGGTCGCGCCCAGGCCATAGGCACCGTCACGCATCGCCAGCGGCACCTGGTTGAGAATGTCGTCACTGAGGGACGAGATGAACGGAATGATCATGATGCCCATGACGATACCGGCGGTCAGCGCGCTGGTGGCGCTGACATCCAGCCCGACGGCGCCGCCGATGCCCGCCAGGAACGGGCCCACCGTCACCAGGGCGAAGAAGCCATAGACGATGGTGGGGATGCCGGCGAGGATTTCGATGATCGGCTTGACCACGGCGCGCACGCTGCGCGGGGCATATTGGCTGAGATAGATCGCGGTCATCAGGCCGACCGGCACGGCGACCAGCATGGCGATGACCGAGACCATCAGCGTGCCGGTCAGCAGCGGCAGGATGCCATATTGGCCAGCGTCACCGGAAGCGGTGGTGGCGAATTTGGGCGCCCACACCGTGCCGAAGAAGAAGTCCAGCGGGTTGATGAAGGTGAAGAACTTGAAGGCTTCGGTGACCAGCGAGGCGACGATGCCCACCGTGGTCAGGATGGCGATGGCCGAGCACAGCAGCAGCAGCAGCCTGACGAGCTTTTCGACATTGTTGCGGGCGCGCAGGCGGGCGTGATCTTGCAGCGTGCATAAAGCAGCGCCAGGATACCGGTGCCGGCCGCGGCGGCGATCACCACGAGGAAGGTGATGAGCTGGAACTGGCGCAGGGCATCGCCCGCGCTCTGTTCGTATGGCTGCACGTCGCCGGCAACGCCATAACCCGAGGCAATGGCCTGCACCCGCTGCATGACCCCGTTGAGGCCGGCCTGGTCGAGGCCCATCACCACATCGGAGGGCAATTGGGAGACAATGTAGTTGTGGGTGACGCTGTCGCTGAAATAGGCCCACAGGCCGACCACGAGCAGGGCCGGAATGATGGTCCAGATCGCCACGAGCGAGCCGTGATACTGGGAGCGGGAATGAACCTTGACGCCATTGGTGGTCACCAAGGCACGGCTCTTGGACCAACCCATCTGATAGGCGACGCCCAGGAGAACGATCAACAGGCCGGCAATAATCAAGGAGTTCACGGTGTCACGCTTTCCCGGGGGCCGAAGAACAAAATAGGCTGCGCTCGGATGAGCGCAGCCCGGGTCGGATCAATTAGAACTTGGTCGGGCCGGCAGTGAAGGCAGCCAGAACTTCAGCGGTCTTTTCAGCCGGCTGCGGGATCAGGCCAGCGTCCTGCAGGATGCCGCCTTCGCCCGAAACGCCTTCGGACAGGAAGTACGCGACGTAGTCTTCGATGCCGGGGATCTGGCCGAGGTGAGCGCCCTTGACGTAGAAGTAGAGCGGACGCGACACGGGATATTCGCCCGAAATGACGGTGTCGTTGGTCGGCACGACGCCATTGACGGTCGCGACCTTGAGGGTGTCCTTGTTCTCTTCGTAGAACGAGAGGCCGAACACGCCGACGGTGTCGGGGTTGGACTGCAGGCGAGCCAGGGTTTCGGTGTAGTCGCCGGAGATTTCGACGACGACGTCCTGACGATAGGTGGTGGTGGCAGCAGGCTTCTGCTCGGCGGTCAGGTCGGCAGGCAGGCCAGCTTCTTCGGCGCCGGCATCGACGACCTTCTGCTGGAACACTTCACGGGTGCCGTGGTTGGAAGCCGGAACGGCCAGCGCGATCGGCTGGTCGGGCAGCGACGCGTCGATGTCGCTCCACTTGGTGTAGGGATTGTCGACCAGCTTGCCATCGACCGGAACCTGAGCGGCAATGGCCTTGTAGACCATGACGGGGGTCAGGGCGAAATCGCCCTTGGTGGCTTCCGAGGCAAACACGATGCCATCATAGCCGAACTGGACTTCGCGGATATCGGTCACGCCATTGGCGGCGCAAGCATCGATTTCGCTCTTGTTGATCGGACGCGAAGCATTGGCGATGTCGATGGTGTTGAGATCAACGCCTTCGCAGAACTGCTTCAGGCCAGCGCCCGTGCCGCCCGAACCGACGACGGGGGTCTTGAACTCAGGGAAGGTCGAGCCGAACTCTTCGGCAACGATCGAGGCGAACGGCAGCACGGTGGACGAACCCGAGACCTGGATGGTGTCGCGCGACTGGGCGAAAGCGCCCGTCGTGCCCATCGCGACGAGCGCGATGACGGCAGCACTGGCGAGGAGTGCAGTTTTCATGGAATTTCCCTTTCGGAATTCATTTTCAGACCTGGCTGGCCATCCGGCAATAGTCCGGGCCGCCCTGTGACGCGGCGACCATAGGAGGGCGCGGCGACAGTTTTATTGCAGTTGGGCCACGGATTTGTGACAGTCTAACCCTATGAATTTAAACGGATTTCTTTGTAACAATTGAAATATGACGCTGTCACAATCGAGGTCAAATATGACTTTACGACGAGCCCATTAAGGAGTCCCGGCAGCACGATTTTTGAGTGTGCACGTGTGCAATCGCGATCCCGGCCGCAGGGCGCGATGAGGCGCTCTTCTAGCAGCTAATCAGGGCACGCGCAACAGTCAGATGACGCCTCAGACGATGACGTCTTCTTCGCTGCCGAGCAGGTCGGCGAGAATGCCGAGGCCGCGTTCCAACCCGCCGCGGGTCGGCGGCGCCATGATGCAGAGGCGGACGCCCCCGACACTGGAATTGCCCACCAGGGTCGCCCCCGGCGGCGTGATCCGCACCCGCGCCTCGCTCGCCCGCCGCGCCAGCCGTTCGGCGGCGAGCGGGCTCATCGGCAACCACAGATGCGGCGCGCCCTTGGGCATGGCGACGCTGGCTATATTGAAAATCCGCTGCGCCAGGTTTTGCCGCCACAGCGCCTCATCGCGCAACTGCGCCTCGATGCTGGTCGCGGCGCCAGTCTCGATCAGCGCCGCCGACAGTTCGGCGACGAAGGGCGGCAAGCCCCAGCTTTCCGCGCGCATCCGCTTGACGATGCCGGCCCGCATCGTCCGCGGCGGCACCAGCACGCCAAGCCGGATCAGCGGCGTCAGGCTTTTGGACAGGCTGGTGAGGAAGATCGTGCTCTCAGGCGCAATATCCTTATAGGTCAGGCTGCCCTTGGCGCCGTAAAGCCCATAGATATCGTCCTCGACGATGATGGCGCCATGCCTGGCCGCGACCGCCGCAATAGCCCGCCGCCGCTCCGGCCCGGTCTCGAAGCCCAGCGGGTTCTGGCATACCGGCGTCGTATAGATGATCTTGCACCCATTGGCCGCGAGCACCGCATCCAGCACGTCGGGCAGCATCCCCTCCCCGTCATGGGCCACCGGCAGCATGGTGAGGCCCAGATTGGTCGCGGCGGCGATGGCGCCCGGAAATGTCGCGCCCTCGGTGGCGATGGTATCCGAGCGATCCCTGAGCGCGGCGAAAGCAAGATGAATGCCCTGCTGCGCACCATTGGTGAGGATGATCTCATCGGCTGACGCCGTCTGGCGGGTTCCCGTCAGCCAGCGCGCCACCGTAGCTGCGCTGCGCATCGGTGCCGCTGTGATCGACATAACCGCCATGGGCCAGTTGCAGCGCGCGGCGCGTCGCGATTTCGGCCGCTTCCGCCAGCGCCTCGTAGCCCAGCAGCGGCGGCGGCGCATTGATGGTCAGATCGACAATATCATTGGCATCGAACGGCGCTGCCCGCTCAAGCACGAAGGTGCCGCGCCCGACCTCGCCACGCACCAGACCCCGATCGCTGAGCGCATCGACGGCACGGGTGACGGTGCCGATGGAAACGCCAAAGCGTTCAGCCAGGCTGCGATGTGTCGGCAAGCGCTCGCCGGGTTTGAACGTGCCGTCATCGATGGAGCTGATCAGCGCCGCGGCAAGACGCTCGTGCAGCGCCAGATCGCTATCCCGGAAATCCGGCATGCTGGTTGCGCTCATTGTATGGCCATCAATACGATTGTATCTGCTTGTAGCCAGAAATTCACACGGCGTTCCAGCCGTCGGCCTCCACCGTCCAAATTAAGGTCAATACTATTGACATAACAATGCCGCCAGTATTGTATCTATCATATCATCCTCAGATGAGACAATAGGTGATACGTGTGCATCCCCTGCCCCGCCTGTCAAGCCGCGCCCTGGCCATGAAAGCCTCGGAAATCCGCGAACTGCTCAAGCTGGTATCGCGCCCCTCGATGACCTCGTTCGCCGGCGGCATTCCAGATCCGGCGCTGTTCAATGTCGGGCTGTTCCAGGATGCGTATCGCCAGACTTTTGCCGGTCCCTCGATCGCGCGCGAGGCGCTGCAATATTCCACCACCGAGGGCTATCTGCCGCTGCGCCAGTGGATTGCCGCGCGCATGGCAGCCATCGGGGTCGCCTGCGAACCCGATAATATCCTGATCACCGGCGGCTCGCAGCAGGGGCTGGACCTGATCGGCAAGCTGATGCTGGACGCGGGCGACGGCGTGGTGACGGCGAGCCCCACCTACCTTGGCGCATTGCAGGCATTTTCGGCCTACCAGCCCCGCTTCGAGGCGATGGGCGCGCGGGCAGACGGCGCCTGCCCGGCCAAGCTGATTTATCTCGTGCCCGATTTCGCCAACCCGACCGGCGAGACGCTCGACCTGGCCACGCGGCAGGCCGTATTGGCCGAGGCCGACGCGATGGGCGCGCTGATCGTCGAGGACGCCGCCTATACGGCCTTGCGCTATGACGGGCAGAACGTCCCGGCGATCGCGGCGCTGGACCAGGCCCGAACCGGCAGTATCGAGACTACGCGCACGCTCTATTGCGGCACGTTTTCCAAAACCCTGTCGCCTGGGCTTCGCGTCGGCTGGATTTGCGGGCCGGCAGCGCTGATCCGCCGGCTGGTGCTGCTCAAGCAAGGCGCTGACCTGCATACCGCGACCATCAACCAGATCATCATGCACCATGCGGCGCTCGATAGTTTCGATGCGCAGGTGACGCGGGTGCGCTCGGTCTATCGCACACGGCGCGATGCCATGCTGGCGGCCCTCGCCCGCTACGCGCCGGAAGGCGTGCGCTGGACGCGGCCCGAGGGTGGGATGTTTGTGTGGGTGACGCTGCCCGAGCACATCGATGCGGCAGACTTGCTCAAACAGGCGCTGCGCGCGGATGTCGCCTTCGTGCCCGGATCGGCGTTTTTCCCCGATGGATCGGGGCGCAACACCATGCGGCTGAGCTTTTCGCTCTGCGATGAAGCCCAGATCGAAGGCGGGATTTACAAGCTGTGCGGGCTGATTGGGCAGGTGGCGCGAAGGGCGGAGATGGTGGTGGGGTGTCCTGAGCCCGACGCATCCGACCTCGTGGTTCCGGCGAAGGCCGCAACTCATCATGAGGTCTCAAAACCACCAAGTCGTTCAGTCAACGACCTGCCGCATTTGCGAATCTCTCATGATCAGAGCCCTCAGGGTGAGGTGGGAGCGCAGCGACCCTCAAGACTGAGCGCCGCGCAGCCGAAACCTAACCCGCAGCCGTATAAGCCGTCTTCACCACGGTGAAGAACTCGTTGGCATACTTGCCCTGCTCGCGCGGGCCCATGCTGGAAGCCTTGCGGCCACCGAACGGCACGTGGAAATCGACGCCGGCGGTCGGCACGTTGACCATCACCATGCCCGCTTCCGAATTGCGCTTGAAGTGCGTGGCGTATTTCAGCGACGTCGTCACGATGCCGGCAGAGAGGCCGAATTCGGTGTCGTTGGCAGTGGCCAGCGCTTCGTCATAGTCCTTGACGCGGATGACGGAGGCGACGGGCCCGAAGATTTCCTCGCGGGAAATGCGCATCTGGTTGGTGGCTTCGGTGAACAGCGTCGGCTGCAGGTAGAAGCCTTCGGTCGCCGCCTTGGCCAGTTCGCCGCCGGCATAGAGCTTGGCGCCTTCGGCCTTGCCGATGGCGATATAGTCGGTGTCCTGCTTGAGCTGGCTGGGATCGACCACGGGGCCGATTTCCGTGTCCTTGTGCAAGCGCATCGCCGACGCGCAGATTGCGCACGCGCTCGCCCAAGGCCTCGACGAACTCATCATGGATGCCCTCGGTGACGATGACGCGCGAGGACGCGGTGCAGCGCTGGCCGGTGGAGAAGAAGGCCGACTGCGCCGACGGACTCGACGGCGACCTTGAGGTCGGCATCATCGAGCACGACGGTGGGGTTCTTGCCGCCCATTTCGAGCTGGAACTTGCGGCCGACCTCGATCGAGGCCAGCGCGACGCGCTTGCCGGTGCCGACCGAGCCGGTGAAGGTGATGGCGTTGACGTCCTTGGACTCCAGCATGGTCTGGCCGACCACCGAGCCCTTGCCCATCACCAGGTTCAGCACGCCCTTGGGCAGGCCGGCGCGGACCAGGATATCGACGATCGCCCAGGTCGAGCCGGGCACCAGGTCGGCCGGCTTGAACACGACGGTGTTGCCAAAGGCCAGCGCCGGCGCAATCTTCCAGGTCGGGATGGCGATGGGGAAGTTCCACGGCGTGATGATGCCGACGACGCCAATCGGCTCGCGGGTGATTTCGACGCTGACGCCGGGGCGGACCGACGGGATGATCTCGCCCGCCAGGCGCAGCGCTTCACCGGCGAAGAAATCGAAAATCTGCGCGGCGCGGGTCACTTCGCCGATGCCTTCCGGCAGGGTCTTGCCTTCCTCGCGGCTCAGCAGCTCGCCCAGTTCGGCCTTGCGGGCCAGGATTTCCTGGGAGGTCTTGGTCAGGATGGCATGGCGCTCAAGGATGCCCGAGCGCGACCAGGCGGGGAAAGCCGCCTTGGCGGCTGCGATGGCCTGCTTGGTCTCTTCGGCCGAAGCCTGCGCGTAAACGCCCACCACATCATTGATGTTGGAGGGGTTGATGTTCTCGCGCCCCTCCGTGCCGACCCATTCGCCAGCGATGAGGTTCTGATGCAATGTCATGGTATGTGCCTTTTGAGAGGAAGTCAGAGAAGATTGGCCGCCGCCAGGTCGCGCAGCAGATGGCTGGTGCCATAGGTCCAGGCCGGGGCGAGAGTGGACAGGTTCACTCTATTAGATAGTGTGCCAAGGCTGGATGTCGAGATCGAGACAGTGTCGCCCAGCTTGTGCGTGAAGCCTTTGCCGGCGCCGTCGCGATCCTTGACCGGGGCGAACATGGTGCCCAGATACAGCACCAGCCCATCGGGATATTGGTGGTGGCGGCCAATGGTGGCCTCGACCAGCGATGTGGGCGTGCGCGAGATCTGGCTCATCGAGGACTGCCCGTCGAGCACGAAGCCGTCCTCGCCCTCGACGCGCAGCGCGATTTCGGCCTGGCTGATGGTCTCGAGAGTGAACTTGCCATCGAACAGGCGGACGAACGGGCCGAGCGAACCCGACGCATTATTGTCCTTGGCCTTGCCCAGCAGCAGGGCCGAACGGCCCTCGACATCGCGCAGGTTGACGTCATTGCCCAGGGTTGCGCCGACGATACGGCCGGCGCTGGAGATCAGCAGGGCCACTTCCGGCTCGGGATTGTTCCAGCTCGATACCGGATGCAAGCCCACATCGGCGCCGAAGCCGACCGAACCCAGGGGCTGGCCCTTGGTGAAGATTTCCGCATCCGGGCCGATGCCCACTTCCAGATACTGGCTCCAGACGCCCTTTTCGATCAGGGCGGCCTTGACCTTCATGGCCGTTTCCGAGCCGGGAACCAGCTCGCTCAGATCGGTGCCGATCAGGCCGAGAATTTCCCCGCGCAGCGCATCGGCGCGAGCCTTGTCGCCGCGCGCCTGCTCCTCGATCACCCGCTCCAGCAGCGACACCACGAAGGTGACGCCCGAGGCTTTGACCGCCTGCAGATCTATCGGCGACAGCAGCACCGGCTGCGCCGTATCGGTGGCGCGTGCCCAGCTATTGGCGATGATCGCCTCGGCCGAACCAATGGATTTACCAGGCGCGGCAGCAACATAGCCCGCCGGATCGGCGCTTTCGGCGATATCGCGCACCGTGGCCATGCCCTTGGCGGTAATATCGATGAGATCGCCGCCCCGCACCGTCACGATCAGCGGGTAAGGCGTACCCGGCACGCGGACGCGCCCCAGCAGAACACCATCGGCGGGATAGATTACATCGCTCATGCCAGTCCCCTGAAATGTTAGTGGCTGAGTAACCCGCGAGCCGGCCCCCGTGCAAGGTTTATGGTCGGCATGCGGCTAATTCCTTCGCCGCATAGCTTTCCACAACCCGTTCAACTCCGGTTCAGCTGTGCCCCATTATGGACGCAATAGGTGGCGAAACGTCCCACCACAGCTTCAAGGAGTTCTTCCATGCGTCCTCTGCTCGGTCTCATTCCCTTCGCCCTGCTCGCCAGCCTGTCGCTGCCTGCAATGGCCGGCACCATCTCCATCGAAGGCCGCGGCGAAGTAACGGCTGCTCCGGACACTGCCTATGTCACCTCCGGCGTGACCACCCAGGGCGCCACGGCGCGCGAAGCGCTCGACCTCAACACCAAGGCAATGGCCGACCTGCTGGCGTCCCTGAAGGCTTCGGGCATTGAAGAACGCGACGTCCAGACCTCGGGCTTTTCGGTGAACCCGAATTACGTCTATTCCGAAGAGCGCGACGCCAACGGCTATTCGCTGCCGCCCAAGATCAACGGCTACCAGGTTTCCAACGTGGTGAGCGTGCGCGTGCGCGCCCTCGATACACTGGGCGCGATCCTGGATAAATCGGTGACCGTGGGCGCCAACACCATCAATGGCGTGACCTTCGCCGTCGCCGATCCGACCGAGCTGTTCAACGAAGCGCGCAAGAGCGCCTTCGCCGACGCCCGCGCCAAGGCCGAGCTTTACGCCACTGCCGCCGGCACGACGCTGGAAGATATTGTTGCGATCAAGGAAGGCCAGGATGTAAACCAGCCGCCGCAGCCCTATATGGCTAAGGCACTGGCCAGCTCTGCCAGTGCCGATGTGCCGGTCGCGACCGGAGAGCTCAGTTTTGCCATCAACGTCTCGGTCCAGTGGGACCTCGAAGACGCCGGCAAGTAACCCAAACCCTCCCAAGGGTCTTGGACGGTGGGGGCGGCCCTTCGTAGTCAACCGCCCCCACCAACCCAATTGCAAAAGGCCGCACGTAAGTGCGGCCTTTGTTGTTTTTGGCGGATATTCAAAACCCAGAGGGTGTTAGAGACTTCAAAACGAAGGCCGAACATTGGTCAGTGGCCCCCATCACCCCCTCCCAGCCTCCCCCATCAAGGGGGAGGTGTCTGCCGGTGGGTTGAACTGGATTGAGTCTCAAGAGTGGAGAGGCACCTCCCCCTTGATGGGGGAGGTTGGGAGGGGGTGTCTCCAGCACTCGATCATAGCCTTGAACCACGATCCCTCACACCCTCCAGCTTGATACCCCCACTCTACCCGTAAACCACCTTCCACAGCATGTTCAGCCCGACCAGCACCAGAAAAGCTGCGAAGACATATCTGAGAGTTTTCTGGTCCAGCCGGTGGGCAATGGCAGCCCCGAGGGGCGCGAACAGCGCGGCCAGCACGGCGACCAGCACCAGCGCCGGCAGGTTGATATAGCCCAGGCTGAGCGGCGGCACCCCGGCGACGCCCCAGCCTGAAACGATATAGCCAACAGTGCCCGAGATGGCGATGGCCACGCCAAGCGCCGCCGACGTGCCCACCGCGGCGTGCATCTTGGCGCCGAACGCCACCAGGGTGGGCACGCTGAGCGAGCCGCCGCCAATGCCCATCAGAGCCGAAATGAAGCCGACGATGAACGCCGATACCCGGTGCGTTGGGGCGGAACTGCGCAAATGTCCCATCACCTTGGTCTGGAAGCTGAACACGATATTGGCGGCGATGACAAAGGCCATGACCGCAAAGACGATGCGCAGCGCGTCGCCGGAAAGATATGCGGCCGCCAGCCCGCCGATCAGCGTGCCGGCGACGATGAAGGGTATCCACAGCTTGAGCGTCGGCACATCCAGCGCGCCGCGTTTACTGTGCGAACGGGCGCTCATGATGCCGGTGGGAATGATAATGGCCAGCGAGGTGCCGACGGCCACATGCTGGACGATATCGGAACCATAACCCAGCACCGACAACACCGTGGACAGCGCCGGCACGATGATGGCGCCGCCACCAATGCCGAGCAGGCCCGCAGCGATGCCCGAACAGATCCCGGTCACGAGGAGCCCGGCCACGAACGGCCAATAGGATGCCAGCGAAGCCCAATCCATCATGCCTCTCCAATGCAATGCAGCACGATTTCGCGCCGGTGCGGCCGCGTGCGGTGCTCGAACAGATAGATGCCCTGCCAGGTGCCGAAGACCGGCGCGCCCTGGGCGATGGGAATGGCGATCGAGGTCTGGGTCAGTGCCGCCTTGATATGGGCCGGCATATCGTCAGGCCCCTCGGTGGTATGGACGATCCAGTCCATGCCCTGCGGCACCAGCCTGCGGAAAAAGCCGTCAAGATCGGTTTTAACGTCGTCGTCCGCATTTTCCTGGATCAGCAGCGAGCAGGAGGTGTGCCGGCAATAGAGCGTCAACAGCCCGGTGGAAACCCCCGCCGCATCCACGAACCGGCGGACATCTCGGGTAAATTCATAGAGTCCGGCGCCATTGGTCGGCAGGGTCAACGTATCGAGGGCTTGCAGCATGGCGGGTCCGATAGTGTATCCCGGCCTAACACGGCACACTTGCCGGTGCCAGTGCCCCATTGATGCCATCATCGGTCCGCCATGCTCAATTGGCCCGCCGACGGAACTTTGCATCAAGCCAGGCGTTGCGGGCCTTACGGGGGATTCGTATCACATCGATAATCCGTGTGCCGTTCAGTCTCGGTTCAGGCTGGCGCCGCGATGCTGGCCCCAGGTGTCTCTCGACCACAAAGGAATCATAATGCGCATTCGAAACTGGCTCCTCACGAGCACCAGCCTGGGAATAATGATCTTCGCGCCCATACCGGTCTTCGCGCAGGATGCGCCAGCCCCCGAGCTGCCGCAGCAATGTATCGATGCGGGCATAACCGATTTCGACGCCTGCATTGCCGCCATGTCGGCCCCCGCCGCCGATCAGCCGGTCGTTGAACCCGAAGCAGCGCCTGAGCCAGAAGCTGTTCCTGCGCCGGAACCCGAGGCCGCGCCGGTCGAGGAGCCCGCACCCGAACCCGAGGTTGCGCCCGAACCATCACCGGAACCTGAAGTGGCCCCCGAGCCGGAACCGGCTCCTGAAGTCGCCCCCGAGCCAGCACCGGAGCCGGAAGTGGCCCCCGAACCTGCTCCTGAGCCCGAAGTCGCGCCAGAGCCGGAACCGGCTGCTGAAGCCGCGCCCGAGCCCGAAGCCGCTCCGGCCGAGCAATCCGCGCCCGAAATGACGACGCAGCAGGCGCCCGAGCCAGAGCCCGCCGTGGAAGAACCCACGCCCGAAGCTCCGGCTGCTGAAACACCTGCCGAGACCGCCCCGGAAGTTGTCCCCGAGGTCGCACCCGCTCCGGAAGCTGCACCCGTCGAGGAAGCTACGCCTGAAGCCGCCCCGGCCAATGCCAATCTGAAGGCCGATCTGCAGGCGCAGGTCGATGCTTATGACGGCGCCATCGCCGATCTCATGTCTGGTGGCGATGCCGCCGCGGCCGGCGCCAATATGGATGCCGCCCGGGCCCAGATCGCCAATATCTGCGCCGCCGCCGGCTATGCCGACGCGACTGCGTGCCTCGCCGACAACGGCCTGCAGCTCACCGAAGTGCCCGGCCTGACGCCTGCCGAGCCCACTCCCGCTGAACCGACCCCTGTCGATCAGCCGGCGGCTGAGACGCCGGTCGACGCGACGGGCGAGCCCACCGAAGTGATCGAAACCCTGCCAGAAGGCATCACGCAGGAGCAGATCGCTCCCGTGCTCGATAGCGCCAAGGACTTTGAAGCCGCGCCGGCCGATGGCCAACCGGCTGCCGAAGTCGTTCCCGAAGCGCCGGCCGCGCCGCCGCCGGAAAGCGATGCCGCCGCCCAGGCCGCCTTCGCTCCCGAGGAGCAGGCTGTCGTCTCGGTCACCGAAGAACAGGGTGAGCAGGTGACTGCCGCTGCCGTCGCGCCCACGGTGGTGCCGCAGAACGTGACGATCATCAACCAGACCACTGTCGTCAACAACGTTACCAATAACAACACGACAAACAACACTACCAACAATACCCAGGTCAACAATGTCGATAACTCGCAGACCAATATCGGCCAGCAGACCAATGTCGATCAGCGTGATCTGAGCCAGACCACCTATGGCGGCCAGCTGACCCAGATCATCCTGCAGATCGGCACCCAGCTGATCGTCAACACCCCCGGCCAGGATACCGACCGGTATTTCGACAACCAGCAGGACGAGGTGTTCTACGAAAACCTCAGCCGTGGCCGCGTTCGCGAAACCATCACGCGGCCGAACGGCACCCAGATCGTCACCGTGCGCAATCGCAACGGCGACGTGCTGCGCCGCTCGCGCTTCTCGCCAGACGGCCGTGAAACCGTACTCGCCTATTTCGATGATCGTTACGACGATCAACTGCTGGAATGGCGCGATCCGGGCCTGGACCTGCCCCCGCTGCACCTGAATATCCCGGTGCAGGATTACGTGCTCGACGCCGAGGACGCCGACCAGGACGACGTGGAAATGTTCTTCAGCCAGCCACCGGTCGAGCAGGTCGCGCGGCTCTATTCGATCGACGAGGTCAAGCGTTCGGCCCGTGTGCGTGACAGCGTGCGCAAGCTGGAAGTGGGCGGCCTGACTTTCGATAGCGGCGCCGCCACCATCAGCCGCGATCAGGTCGGCGCACTGAGCAAGGTCGCCGAGGCCATGCTTGGGCTGCTGGACCAGAACCCGGCCGAAACCTTCCTGATCGAAGGCCATACCGACGCCGTTGGCGCCGATATCGCCAACCTGCAGCTCAGCGATCTGCGCGCCGCCACGGTGGCCCGCATCCTGACCGACTTCTACCATGTGCCGCCGGAAAACCTGGCGACCCAGGGCTATGGCGAACGCTATCTGCGCATCCGCACCGATGCCGCCGAGCGCGAAAACCGCCGCGTCACCATCCGCCGCATCACGCCGCTGATCACCATGGCCAGCAACTAAAGCTGGGCAAGCACTGATTACGAAGGCCGGGCACATTGCCCGGCCTTTTTTGTGAGCAGACACCCTCCAGAGCTTTTGAACAGCGACAAACCGGGCCTTGTTTGCCCGGAAAATCTTGCTATTGGCTTGGATCGAATGGAGAGCGCCATGAAGCAGCTGGAAATTTTCGTCGAGAAGGTCATCCTGGCGTCGCGCTGGCTGCTGGTCGTGTTCTATATCGGGCTGGGCCTGGCGCTGGCGATCTATGCGGTCTCGTTCGCAGCCAAGCTGTGGGAATTTGCCAGCCATGTGTTCGAGATGGACGACACCGAGACGATCCTCAAGGTGCTGGGGCTGATCGACGCGGCGCTGATCGCCAGCCTCGTGGTCATGGTCATCATCTCGGGCTACGAGAACTTCGTTTCGCGCTTCGACCATGAGGACGACGTCCATTGGCTCGGCCAGATCGATGCCGGCTCGCTCAAGATCAAGGTGGCCTCGACCATCGTCGCCATCTCCTCGATCCATCTGCTGCAGATTTTTCTCAACGTGCCCAAATACACCGACAACCAGATCATGTGGTTCACCGTCATCCACATTGCCTTCGTGGTCTCGGCCCTGGTCCTGGCCCTCATCGACCGCATCTCGAAAAAGCCGGGAAAAGACAAGGAACCCGATCTCTAGCGTCGATTATTTTGCCTTGGCTGTGGAAAACTGCGGGTTTCGCGCCCGCGAGCCCGCGGCAATGTTTTGAAAATCAAGCGCTTTCGGCCCGCAGGGCACGTACATCACGGCGATCACGGATTCGGGAACGATTTCGGAAAACCCGCGTTTCCTTGCCATAGCGTGCAACAAAGGAGCGCAATCATGGCTACCCCAGAACGCGACAACATCTATTCCAATGACGCCAACCGGACTGTCTATACCCGCGAAAGCAATGGTACGGGCTGGTTCGTCGGCATTATTGTGGTCCTGGCACTGCTTGCCATCGGCTATCTGGTCTTCTCGGCCAATTCAGGCCCGTCGACCCCAGCCGATACTAGCACCAGCCCGGCGATTACCTCGACGGATCCGGGCGCTGCTGCCCCGGCCCCGATGACCGAAGCTCCGGCGACCGATACCGCGCCCGCCCCGATGACTGAAGCCCCCGCGACCCCCGCTCCTGATGCAGCGCCCGCGACCCCGGCTCCGGCCACTGATGCGGCCCCGGCTACGCCTGCGGCCCCCGCCGACACGACGACCGAGCCGGCTCCGGCGACCCCATAACAGTGTCCCCGACGCCGCAGCACTCCCTCTGAGGCGTCACTTAAGCTCCGGCCGCCCCGCCGGGGCTTTTCCTTGCCTCAATACCGCCAACTGCGACCAGCCGTCTCACCCGCCTTGCAATGACGGCAAGGCTTCCTATCTCGAAACAATCGAAGAGGGAGCCAACGATGTTCAATATCGACCAGATTCTCAAAGCCCTGCAGACCGATCCCGGCACGCAGCGCACCGCGCTGACCGGCGCCGCCGGCCTTGCCGCGGGCATGCTGCTGGGCGGGGGCAATCCCGGCAAACTTGTCGGCAATGCCGTCAAGATCGGCGCCGTCGCTGCGGTGGGCGGGCTGGCCTATAAGGCCTGGCAGAACCACCAGCAGAACCAGGCCGGAGCCGCGCAGCGTACCGCACCGCAAGATGCCTTCATCCCCCCGGCAGCCGATACCCACGCCCAGGAAGAACTGGGCAAGACCCTGGTGCGCGCCATGATCGCCGCCGCCAAGGCAGACGGGCGCATCGATGGCGACGAGAAGGAGGCGATCTTCGCCAAGCTCGAAACCATGACGCTGAGTTCGGAGGAAAAGGCCTGGGTGTTCGACGAACTCTCCACCCCGCTCGATATCAACGCCGTGGTCGCGGGTGCCAATACGCCCGAACTGGCCAGCGAAATCTACGCGGCCTCGCTGGTCGCCATTTCGGCCGATACCGCCTCCGAGCGCGCCTATCTCGATGCCCTGGCCAGCAAGCTGAAGCTGGAGCCAGGCCTGGTGGTGGAAATCCACAAGGCCGCCGGTGAACCCCTGCCCCAGACCACGCCGCCAGCGGCGCCCTTCGCCTATACGCCATCCGGCAGCAATGTCTGACCCACGCCCGTAACCGCGCTCCGGCGCGGTTACACCCATGTGCGTTCTTGATGGCCGAGCGGCCAGCCTCCATCTGTCTTGGCAAACAAGAGGCACATCATGGAACTCGGTCTTTATTCCTTCGCTGAAAACACTCCCGACCCGCTCAACGGCGACAAGTTGCAAAGCCCGGCCGAACGGCTGAAGGACTTGCTCGAAGAGATCGAGCTGGCCGATCAGCTCGGGCTGGATTTTTATGGCCTGGGCGAGCATCACCGCCCCGATTTCGTCGCCTCATCGCCGGTGACGATCCTGGCCGCCGCCGCCGCGAAAACCAAAACCATCAAGCTATCGACCGCGGTGACCGTCCTCAGCTCGGAAGACCCGGTGCGCGTCTACCAGCAGTTTTCGACGCTGGACCTGCTCTCCAATGGCCGTGCCGAAATCATGGCGGGGCGCGGCTCGTTCATCGAGAGCTTTCCGCTGTTCGGGCTAAAGCTGGATGATTACGACATGCTGTTCGAGGAAAAACTCGAAATGCTGCTGAAGATCCGCGAGGGCGGCAAGGTGAGCTGGCCGGGCGGCGAACACACCAAGCCCATTCCGGGCATCGAGATTTACCCCAAGCCGGTGCATGATCCCCTGCCGCTGTGGATCGCCGTCGGCGGCACGCCAAACTCGGTTGCCCGCGCCGCCTATTACGGACTGCCGCTGATGATCGCCATTATCGGCGGCCAGCCAAAGCAGTTTGCGCCGCTGGTGGAGTTCTATCGCGAGACCGCCGAAAAAACCGGCAAGGACCCGAAAACCCTGCCGGTCGGCATCAGCTCGCACGGCTTCATCGCCGCCGACAGCCAGGACGCCCGCGACATCGCCTATCCCGCCCATAGCGGGGCGATGAACCGCATCGGCAAGGAGCGCGGCTGGGGCCCAACCACCCGCGCCCAGTTCGACGCCGGCGCGACGCCCAACGGCGCCTATTTCATGGGATCGCCGCAGGAGGTGATCGACAAGATCCTGATGCAGCACGAATGGTTCAAGCACGACCGCTTCGGCCTGCAGCTGAGCGTTGGCACCCTGCCCCATGACAAGGTCATGAAGGCAATCGAGCTATACGGGACGGTTGTGAAACCGGCGATCGATAAGGCCCTGCCGCGGTAGGATAGCCCACGTTTAGACGACCGAAGTTGCAGTCGACACCCTCCCCCTTGCGGGGAGGGATCAAGGGTGGGGGACGTTTAGCCCCATACCAACATCGTGGCTCCGAACACCCCCACCCATCCTCCCCCGTCAAGGGGGAGGAGCCACATCGGGGATTGGAATAGCTTGGCGCTAAATTCCCAATCATCTCCGCAAAACGGGAGGGAGACAGGCTGAAAGCTCAGCGGATATAGATCTACCCCCGCCCGCGATACGCCGCCACGCCCTGATCCGGCAGCCAGACGCCTTCGGGCGGCACGCCGGTCTGCCAGAACACATCGATCGGCAATCCGCCGCGCGGATACCAATATCCGCCGATGCGCAGCCAATGCGGCTTGATCGTCGCGATGATCTTCTTGCCGATATCGATGGTGCAGCCTTCGTGAAAGGCCCCATGATTGCGGAACGAAGTCAGGTAGAGCTTGAGCGACTTGGACTCGACCAAAAACTGGTCGGGAATATAGTCGATCACCAGATGGGCAAAATCGGGCTGGCCGGTCACCGGGCAGAGCGAGGTGAACTCGGGCGCCACATAGCGCGCGACATAAAGCGTATCGCGATGCGGATTGGGTACCGGATCAAGCACCGCGTCCTCAGGTGTCACTGGAGCATCGACCTGGCGGCCAAGCTGCAACCCGCTCTCGCTCATCTTACTTGCCCGAACGCCGGATGGTCTTGATCTGCAACGGCGGCAGGCCGGACTTTTCCGAGATCGCCCGGTCCTGGTCCATGATGGCGGTGCGCGCCGGCTCGTCGCCGTCGAGCCCGCCGAGCAGGTGGGCCTCCACCTTCCGGTTGGAGCGCTGGCTGCCGTCCTCATAGATCACGTCGAACATCACATATTCGCTGCGCGCGGTCGGTTTCTTGGCCATAGGGGTAACTCCTGTGCGGCCGAACACGGCGGTGGCATGGTGCCCCGGCGTCGTGATCGGCACTGTTGTATTGGCTGGCGACTAGCTGAAAATCTTGTCGCCCTGCTCGTCGATGATCTGCCGGCCCTTGCCGAGCGCCATCGAGATCAGGTCGTCCTTGGAACCCATGCGGTCGGCCCGCACGAATTTATAGCTCTTCAGCTCGCCGCCGATTTCCTTTTCGATGGTGCCTGCGAGCTGGTATTCGCTGCCCACGCGCATCTCGATGGCTTTGATCAGGAAGCCCTTGTAGCTCTCCTGGTCCAGCGTCTTGTCGTCTTCCGGGACGGTCTCCTTGTTGCCGCCACCAAAGAGCTTGCTGAAAAATGACATCGGTTTCTCCTTGAGAGAGGGGCTTTGTGCCTCTCTTACCGCTTTCTGGGGGGCGCGGGCAACCGCAGCAAGTCGTGCTTGCGCAATTCTTCCTGCAGCCAGACCGGCGAAAGATCGAAATGGTTCGGCCAGGTCGGCACGCCATTCTCCAGGATCACCTGCGCGAAGTAGCGCCGATCCTTCAATGCCTGCCCCGAACCCGGCTCCGCGATCAGCGCCGCGCAGTCGAATACGCCGTAGGAGCTGTCCGAAAACAGCAGTTCCAGCTTGAACGGCGGCGTCGTGCGCACTGAGGTGACTTTGAGCGGCATATTCGTCTCCGGGAGGATGGCGGCGCCCGCCCCCTATGCCCCAGCCCGGCCGGTGGGGCAAGGATTGAGGCTCCCCCACTGAACAGGCGCCCGGCCGTCGGCCAGGGGACGATCAATGCCCTAGGGGCGCCTGGGGGCGTCAGCACGCCAACGACAGGCCCAGCTCCTTCATCTTGTCCCCTTCATCCTCATGGCTGATGAACAGGATAATTTTTGGTTTGCTATCAGTGAGTTGGACAAGGTAGCTCACGTCGAATTCGACAGGCCTGTCGAGTTTGGCGAAGGTGACGCCCCAATGCACTGTCACCATGACGTAATTGTCGCTGTACCAGGCCTCCTTGAGATCGAGGAGTTCCGCCGATTGCTGGCCCACCTTGCGGTAAAATCCGGCGGCCTGATCAGCATTGTCCAGGAACTCCTCGCGAGTCTGGGAAATGATCCCCTTGGGACCCGCCGCGATGAAATCGTCCGCATAAAGCTGTGCGGTCTGGCGCATCGCCAAAGCGCTGAACGACTTGCCATAATCCTTGAAAAGAGCGTCGATCCGCTTGTCCATCGGTCTTCTCCATAGCGATTGTATGGAGAAAACCCGCCCTGTGTGACGCCAGTTCCGAAGAAAAGGGCCGCTCTCGCGGCCTTTTTTTACTAGTTGTCGAGGAAGCTCCGCAGCTTGCGGCTCCGGCTCGGATGCTTCAACTTCCGCAGCGCCTTGGCTTCGATCTGGCGGATACGCTCACGCGTCACTGAGAACTGCTGGCCGACTTCTTCGAGCGTATGATCGGTGTTCATGCCGATGCCGAAGCGCATGCGCAGCACGCGTTCTTCGCGCGGGGTCAGCGAGGCCAGAACACGCGTCGTTGTCTCACGAAGATTACTCTGGATCGCGGCGTCGATCGGCTGGATCGCGTTCACGTCCTGGATGAAATCGCCCAGATTGCTGTCTTCCTCGTCGCCGATCGGCGTTTCGAGGGAGATTGGCTCTTTGGCGATCTTGAGCACCTTGCGGACCTTGTCCAAAGGCATCTGCAGCTTTTCGCTGAGTTCCTCGGGGGTCGGTTCGCGGCCGATTTCGTGCAGCATCTGGCGCGACGTGCGGACGATCTTGTTGATCGTCTCGATCATGTGCACCGGGATACGGATGGTGCGCGCCTGATCGGCGATCGAACGGGTGATCGCCTGGCGGATCCACCACGTGGCATAAGTCGAGAACTTGTAGCCGCGGCGATATTCGAACTTATCCACGGCCTTCATCAGGCCGATATTGCCTTCCTGGATCAGATCGAGGAACTGCAACCCACGGTTGGTGTACTTCTTGGCGATGGAAATCACGAGGCGGAGATTGGCCTCGACCATTTCCTTCTTGGCGATAGCAGCTTCGCGCTCGCCCTTTTGCACCTTGTGCACGATGCGGCGGTACTCGCCGATGTTGAGGCCAGCTTCGGTCGCCAGGGTCGCCACATCGCCGCGGATTTCGCGGATTGTATCGGCTTCGCGCTTGGCGAATTCGCCCCAGCCCTTGCCTTCGCGGGTTTCCAGCGATTCTTCCCAGGCCGGGTTCACTTCCTGGCCATAGTAAGATTTCGAGGAACTTCTCGCGCTTGACGCCATAGCTTTCGGCCAGGCGCAGCAGGCGCCCTTCCAGCTTCACCAGGCGCTTGTTGATGTCGTAGAGCTGCTCGACCAGGTTCTCGATACGGCCGGCATTGAGCGACAGCGACTTAACGTCGGTGATCACTTCGCCGCGCAGCACGTCGAGCTTCTTGGTATCGGCGGCGCTGACGGCGTCTGTCGGATTGCCGGCATGCCGGTCCTGCATGATGCGCATCTTGCCGTAAGCGTCGGCAATGCGATCGAAGGTCTCGACCACCTGCGGCTTCAGCTCGGCTTCCATCGCCGACAGCGACAGCGCATTTTCGAACTCGTCGTCGTCATCGTCGGCCACAGGATCCTGCGGGGCCTGGGGCTCCTCAGGCACATAATCGTCGTCGCTATCGCCCGTCGAGCGGCGTGCCACCGGCTTGGGGGCGGCAGCGGGTTCCACCTTGGGATGGGTGTGCATGCTCAGCACTTCGGGCGTCGGCGTCGCCTGCTTGGCGTCCGGGCCGGCATAAGTGGCTTCGAGATCGATGATGTCGCGCAGCAGGATTTCGCCCTGGGCAAGCTGTTCGCGCCAGATGATAATGGCCTGGAAGGTCAGCGGCGACTCGCAAAGCCCCTCGATCATGGTCTCGCGACCAGCCTCGATGCGCTTGGCGATGGCGATTTCGCCTTCGCGGCTCAGCAGTTCGACCGAGCCCATTTCGCGCAGATACATGCGCACGGGATCGTCGGTGCGGTCCGAGCCGGCCTTGGTATTGGACGTGGTGGCAACGGCGCTGCCCGTGGAAGGCGCGACTTCGGTGCCGGTGTCGTCCTCGTCCTTCTCGACTTCGGTCTCCTCGACCTCGTCTTCATCGACGACATTGATGCCCATATCGGAGAACATGGACATGATGTCTTCGATCTGCTCGGAGGAAACCTCCTCCGAGGGCATCACCGCATTGAGTTCTTCATAGGTGACATAGCCGCGCTTCTTGGCGACCTTGATGAGTTTTTTGACGGCGGCATCGGATAAATCGAGCAACGGGCTGTCGTTCGTCGCCTCGGGGGCGCCGGCTTCGGGCTTCACATTGTCGTTGGTCGTCGTCTTGGTAGCTGCCTTGGTGGCCATCTGGTACTCCGTCGGGACCCGTCAGCGGCCGGGTGCCGGTAAGGTCATAAGTGGTGACGCCTCAAGGAAAGATAAAGGTTCGGTTACGCGAACGTTAATGCTCGACGTCCCAAGCAGCTCGTTTCGGCCGATTTATGCATATATCGCCATATGCAAAATCGCGCGTACTCGCAGGTTTTCAGGCTCTCAACCCTAAAAACTGCGTGTCGCGCGTCCCGATAACGAACCAAAGCCTTCGATCAATGCCTCTGTGCCATCGACAGTGGTAATCTGGTTCTTGATGTCCCGCAGCCTTTCAAAGGTTTCTTCGCTTGGGTCTTCGCCCAGCGCCGCTTCGGCTGCTTTGAGTTCCTTATTTAGCTGAACTTTCTTGTTATGCAAGGCCAGCGCGTGACTCAATCCGGTCTCCGCGTCGATTTGCGCCGTTTCGGGGGTGATTTGCCAAACCCCCTGCTGGTTGAGTACCCGCGTCATCCGGTCCAGCGCCTCGCCATAGCCGCGCACGCCAAGGGCGCTCAGCAGGTCGGCCGCGGAAATATCATGGTGACGCACCACCAGCGCCAGGATTTCGCTCAAGACCTTGTGTGCGGCCGGGGTTTCGAAATCCAGCGCCGCCAAGGCCTCGAATTTATCTTCGACCAGACCCGGGTGATTGACCAGGCAGATGATGATCGCCGCCTCTCGCGGGGTAGCGTCGGCGGTGGCGCTGGGCTTGAGCAGGCGCGAATTGCGCAGCGTATCGGACACGACGAGGCGCGGCGTACCACGAGCGGGATAACCATAGGCGCCGCTCTGACCATAGGTCTTGCCCTGCCCATAGGCGGGCCTGCCGCCGCGCGGTTCGAAGCGCCCCTGCCGGGCCGGGGCAAAAAACGCCTTGAGCTTTTCATCGAACGCCTGAGCATAATGGAAGCGGACGGAAGAATCCTGAATCGAATTGGCCCGCTCGCGCATCCGCGCCTGCAAAGCCGCGCGTTCCTCGGGAGCTTCAGGCACCAGCCCGCCGGTTTCCATGCTCCAGATCACATCGGACAGGCTGCGCGCCTTGTCGATGACATCGGCAAAGGCCTGTCGCCCCTGCGCCTTGATCAGATCGTCTGGATCGAGCC
Organism: uncultured Alphaproteobacteria bacterium; assembly: GCA_963717095.1. GTDB lineage: Bacteria > Pseudomonadota > Alphaproteobacteria > Rhizobiales > Devosiaceae > Devosia. The sequence goes on along the minus strand of CAVQVF010000001.1, from coordinate 557,004 downwards.
CTTCAGGGAGCGTCGCGATCTTGACGGTGAAGCCGGGCTTGAGGTGCGGCATCACCAGGTCGGCGGTGCGTTCGGCGGCCTTCTGGCCCGCCTTGTCGCCGTCGAAGCACAGCACCGGCGCTTCGCTCATCCGCCACAGCAGTTGCAGATGTTCCTCGGTCATCGCCGTGCCGAGCGGGGCGACAGTGCCCTCGAAACCGGCGGAAACGGCGGCGATCACATCGAGATACCCTTCGACCACGATAATGGTCTTGCCGTCGCGCGCCGCCTGCCGCGCCATCTGGCCATTATAGAGCGTCTGCCGCTTGGAAAAGAGGGGGGTTTCAGGCGAATTGAGATATTTCGCCGGCACGTCCGCCGACAGCGCGCGCCCGCCAAAGGCGATCACCCTTCCCCGAAAATCCAGGATCGGGAACATGACGCGGTTGCGGAACCGGTCATAGGGCACCGGAATATCGTCGCCATGTACCACCAGCCCGGTGTCGATCATATCCTGCGCCGAGACGCCGTTCTGGGCCAGATGCTCCTTGAGCCCATTGCGGCTGTCAGGCGCAAAGCCGATGCGGAACCGCGTCTGCGACTGCGCTGAGACACCGCGCTCGAACAGATAGCCGCGCGCCCGCGCCCCGATATTGTGGCTGAGCGCCGCCTCGAAATATTTGGTGGCGAGGTCCATCACCTCGATCAGCGAGCGCTGCTCGGCCTCGCGCTTCTCCACGCGCTCGTCGCGGGCCGGCATTGCCACTCCGGCCATGCCCGCCAGCTTTTCCACCGCTTCGGGGAAACTCATGCCGGCCTTTTCGGTGAGAAAGCGGAAGTGATCGCCCGACACACCGCAGCCGAAGCAGTGATAAATGCCGCGCTGATCATCGGCATGAAAACTGGGGCTTTTTTCGCCATGGAACGGGCAGCAGGCCCACATATCGCCCCGGCCCGGATTGCTCTTGCGCTTGTCCCAGATGACGTGTTCGCCCACCACCTGCGTTATCGGCAGGCGCTGGCGGATCTCGTCCAGAAAAGTATCGGTAAAGCGCATCATCGGTAGATAAGCATTTACCAGCCGCAAGTCACCCTGCGATGGCTTTTCCACAGGGGGGGAGGCCCCCTCACCCTGCTTGCTCCGCTGAACGCGTCGCAAGCTGTCCCTCTCCCGCAAGGGGAGAGGGGTGACGACTGGGATATCTCGGTTCCATCCCTTCTCCCCTTGCGGGAGAAGGGATGGAAGGGCGGATGAGGGGTGCCTAAACCACCTTGCTGCGCTGATACAACCGCCATGCCCAGCCAAACAGGCCGAACGAGAAGACGATCAGCAGCAATCCACCCACGATAAGCCCGATCGAGGCGCTGAGTAGCGGGAAGAACAAGAACACCAACCCGATCAGCACATAGGAAACACCCGACAGCACCACCGGCCAGATGCGGACATAATGCTCGCGCTCGCGGGTGATGACGACGATCTGCATCACGCCCACGACCAGCGCCGCGATGCCCACGATGGTGGACAGGAACGTGACGGTCATGATGGTGGCGATGAACGGGCTGATCAGGATCAGCACGCCCAGGATCAGCGCCAGCACGTTGGAGACCACGTCGAACCAGTAATTGCCGCTCTTGCCGCCGCCGAAGGTCAGGCTCCACAAGCCCAGCAGGCCATCGATGATCAGCAGGATACCACCCGCCAGCACCAGGACCGACAACGCCTGTACCGGCCAGATCACCACATAGAGGCCTGCAATCAACATCAACACGCCACGCAACGCCGTCGCCAGCGCAAAGCGCCGCCTGGTATCCTGAGAAATCGCCATGGATCGTCTCCTGTCCGAGTTACGAAAAGGAGTGTAGCGCCAATATCGGTGCCGTCCAGCATTCTCACGGAACCCAGTTTGCTTGATCATCGCGGGGATGACGTCGCGGGTGAGCAGTGCGACGTCTCTTCTTCTCGTTTTGAGCATCCCCTTCTTCATTATCTGCATTGCCCGGCGCGTCCGGCTGTGGTTTGAGGCGACTTCATGCGAGGCCTGCCGATGTTGTCACTGCCCCTGATTGCCCTGTTTGTTGCCGCCTTTGCTTTCGGCACCACCGAATTCGTCATCGCGGGCGTGCTGCCCCAAGTCGCCGAAGGCCTGGGCGTCACCATTCCAATCGCCGGATATCTGGTGTCGGGCTATGCCATCGGCATCGCGGTGGGCGGGCCGCTGCTGACCTTCGCGACCAACAGCTTGCAGCGCCGCACGCTGATGATCGGCTTGATCGCCGTGTTCACCATCGGCCAGCTCGCTTGCGCGCTGGCACCCGATTTTTCCGCCATGCTGCTGCTGCGCGTGGTCATCGCCGTGGTGCATGGCACGTTCTTCGGCATCGCCATGGTGGTGGCGGTCGGCCTGGTCGCGCCTGAACGGCGCGGCTTTGCCGTCGCGCTGATCCTGTCGGGCCTGACAGTGTCCAATGTGATCGGCGTTCCGCTGGGTGCGGCTATCGGCAATATCTGGGGCTGGCGCGCCACGTTCTGGGCCATGGGCCTGCTTGGCCTGCTGGCCAGCGCCGCCATTCTGCTCTGGGTGCCGCGCACCAAGGGAGTGGCGGCACCGCGTCCGCCGCTGGCGCGCGAAGTGGGCGTGCTCGGCCGCCAGCAGGTCTGGACCTCGCTGATCGTCATGCTGATGCTGATGATCGGCCAATATGTGCCGTTCACCTATATCGCGCCGCTGCTGCACGAGGTGACCGGGCTCGACGCCAACCAGGTGCCCTGGGTGCTGCTGTTGAACGGCGTCGGCTCGACCGTCGGGGTGTTCCTGGGCGGACGCCTCGCCGATTGGAAACTGATGCCCTCGCTGATCGTCATGTTGCTCCTGCAAGCCGTTGCGCTGGTCGTGCTGCATCTGGCCAGCCCCTATCCGTGGCCCATGGTCGCCACGGTCTTCGTCTGGGGCGCGCTGAACTTTGCCATCGGCACCCCGATCCAGACCCGCATCCTGAACTGGACCGCCGATGCGCCAAGCCTGGCGTCCTCGCTGATCCCATCGGGGTTCAATGTCGGCATCGCCCTGGCTGCATTCCTCGGCTCCGCCATGCTCAATGCCGGCTACGGCTATCGCAGCCTGCCTTTGGCCGGCACGGTGGCGTTGCTGGTGGGTGCCCTGGTCGCCGTCGGCTCGCTGCTTTGGGAAAAACGCAGCGGCGCCAAGCCCCCGGTTTCCGTCGAAGCCGCCATCCCGGCGCACTAAATCTGCTAAGACTTTACTCACCATGACCGCCGACGTGAAACCGTCGCGGGCCGGGAGGCTGATAGAAGCAGCCCAAACGTGAGTCTGCGCCGGTGCAGCCTCGCGCGCGGACCATTCGATGTTGCTTGACCAGATCTCCCTGCTGACCGCGATCGGCTTTTCCAGCGCTGCGCTGACCGTGACCCTGCTGGTCAGCTGGTTCAGCGCGCGCGCCGATATCTATCTGCTGAACTGGGCTTCGGGCATGGGCATGGTCGTGATCGGCGTCATCCTGTTCAGCATCCTGGGCCAGCATTACGATCCGGTCGTCCAATTGCTGTCCTTCGTCTTTCTGAGCGGCGGATTCGCCCTGGTTTATGCCGGCGCACAGCAATTCCGCACCGGCCGGGCCTCCCTGCTCTGGGTCGCTTGTATCTGGGGCGGCTTCACCGTCGCCACGGGACTGGCCTTCCTCATTGGACTGTCCGGCATCGGCACGGTCCTGGCCAATTTCAGCATCGCCACGCTTCTCGTGCTGGCCGCTTATGAATATTGGCTAGGCCGGGCCGAGGCGCCACTGCCGCTGATCGCCAATGCCGCACTCTACCTCGCGGTGGCCGCCTCCTTCGTCCTGTGCGGGGCATATCTGCTGCTCAATGGGCAATTCGTGCTGACCGTGCGGCCCAGCAACTGGGCGGAGGATTTCAACTCCATCACCGCCATTATCGGATTGACCGGAATCGGCGCGCTCTCGGTCACGCTGAACCAGCTCCGCGCCGCCCGCCATCACCGGCGCGAGGCCATGACCGACCCGCTGACCGGTATGCTCAATCGCCGCGCGCTGTTCGATGCGCTATCGGGCAAGCTGATCGAGCCGGGCCTCGCCGTCATCATGTTCGATCTCGATCATTTCAAGACCATCAATGACCGCCTTGGCCACGGCACGGGCGATCTGGTGCTGCAGCAATTCGCGGCCATCGTGCAGGACAATATGCGCGCCGCCGATACCGCCGCACGCCTGGGCGGCGAGGAATTCTGCATCGTGCTCGGCCAGATGTCGTCGCGCTCGGCCGTCATAGTGGCCGAACGCATCCGCGAGACCTTCGAGCAGGCCGTCATCGCCTCGGCATCCGAGCCGGTCAATGCGACCGCCAGTGCCGGCATTGCCCTGAGCAGCGGCAAGGGCGAGGTGTTCGAGCATCTGCTCAGCCGCGCCGACGACGCGCTCTACCAGGCCAAGAGCGCAGGCCGCAACCGCGTCCACGCCACCGGATTGCGGCTGGTTGCTTAGGGTGCCAGCGCGGCCTTGACCTTGCCGCTGGCCTTGCCGAAATCGATGCGGCCGGGATAATCGGCTTTGAGTTGGGCGATCACCTTGCCCATGTCCTTGGCGCCTTGCGCCCCGGTGCCCGCAATCGCTGCGCGGATGGCCGCATCGACCTCCTCATCGCTCAGCCCCTTGGGCAGGAACTCGTTGAGGATATCGATCTCCTCCTTTTCCACGGTCGCCAGATCAGCCCGGCCGGCTTGCGCATAGATGGCAAAGCTCTCTTCGCGCTGCTTGACCATCTTCTGCAGGATGACGAGGATTTCCTCATTGGTGGCCGGCCCGCGATTCTCCTGGCGGATGGCGATATCCTTGTCCTTGATCGCCGAATTGATCAGCCGCAGCGTCGAGGTGCGGCGCAGATCGCGCGCCTTGAGGGCAGTCTTGAGGCTTTCGCCGATCTCGTCGCGCATGGGTTTGGCTCCTCTTGTCCTGCACTTTATGCAGCCCATATAGGCGTAAACATGCCGCTGCGCCACTTGCGCGGGCGGGTCGAGCCTTCTAAAGGAAGGTCTCAATCGACATGACCCAATCAATTGGAGGCCCACCGTGACCGGCTGGCAGCAATCCCCCGCGACCGCGCTTTTGATCCTGGCCGATGGTACGCGCCTCGAAGGCCGCGGCATCGGCGCCGTGGGTCACGCCGCCGGCGAAGTGTGCTTCAATACTGCCATGACCGGCTACCAGGAAATCCTGACCGACCCCTCCTATGCCGGCCAGATCATCACCTTCACCTTCCCCCATATCGGCAATGTGGGCACCAATGACGAGGATATCGAGACGGTCAACATGGCCGCCCTGTCCGGCGTCCGTGGTGTCGTGCTCAAGGCCGATATCACCAATCCATCCAATTACCGCGCCGCCGAAAAGCTCGATGCCTGGCTGAAAAAGCGCAACATCGTCGGCATTACCGGCATCGACACCCGCGCGCTGACCGCCCAGATCCGTGAGCATGGTATGCCCAATGGCGTCATCGCTCACAGCGAAGACGGCTTCTTCGACGAGCCATCGATCATGGCCGAACTCAAGGCCTTTCCGGGCCTGGAAGGGCTCGACCTCGCCAAGGAAGTCACCACCGCCCAGACCTACCACTGGGACCAGACTGGCTGGAAGTGGGGCGAGGGTTTCGGCAAGCTGGAAGACCCGCAGTTCCACATCGTCGCCATCGACTACGGCGCCAAGCGCAATATCCTGCGCTGCCTCGCCGATCAGGGCGCGCGGGTGACAGTGGTTCCCGCCACCGCCACGGCAGCCGATGTGCTGTCGCACAAGCCCGATGGTATCTTCTTGTCCAACGGCCCCGGCGATCCGGCGGCGACCGGCAAATATGCAGTGCCGACGATCAAGGCGCTGATGGACACCGGCAAGCCGGTCTTCGGCATCTGCCTGGGCCACCAACTGCTCGGCCTGGCGCTCGGCGGCACCACCTCCAAGATGCACCAGGGCCATCACGGCGCCAACCATCCGGTAAAAGACCTGACCACCGGCAAGGTCGAGATCACCTCGATGAACCACGGCTTCGCGGTCGATAAGGCGAGCCTGCCCGCCGGCGTCACCGAAACCCATATCTCGCTGTTCGACGGCTCCAATGCCGGCCTGTCGGTCGATGGCAAACCGATCTTTTCGGTACAATACCACCCCGAAGCCAGCCCCGGCCCCCGCGACAGCCACTACCTGTTCACGCGCTTCCTCAACCACGTCCGCCAACAGAAGGGCATCGAGCAGAAGCCGGAATTCGTCAAGGCCTGACGTCCTCCCCTTCCTTCCCGCGCACTAAGTCCGCGGGAAGGAAGGAAAGTATCGATCCCTCGCCTTACACATTCCCCGAGAACGTATCGCACTGATTGACGTCGCCACCCTCATAGCCGCGGGCGAACCAGGTCTGGCGCTGCTGCGAGGTGCCGTGGTTGAAGGTCTTGGGCACGGCAAAGCCCTGCATTTTCTTTTGCAGCGTATCGTCGCCGATCTGGTCGGCGGCGTTTAGCGCTTCCTCGAAATCGCCTTGCTCCACCAGGTTTTCCTGGCCCGCATAATTGGCCCAGATGCCGGCATAGCAATCGGCCTGCAGCTCGATGCGCACCGAATAGGCGTTCGACTGTTCCTGACTCATCGATTGGCGCTGGCGGTTGAACTCGGGCAGCACGCCAGTCTGGTCCTGCACGGCATGGCCGACTTCGTGGGCCAGCACATAGGCCTGGGCAAAATCACCCGGCGCGCCGAATTCCTGGCGGAGCTGATCGTAGAACGCCAGGTCGATGTAAACTTTCTGATCGCCGGGGCAATAGAACGGGCCGGTGCTCGCATCCGCGGCACCGCACGCTGTGTTGACGCTATTGGTGAACAGCACGACCTTGGGCGGCGTATAGGTTTCGCCCGCGGCGGCGAACCTCTCGGTCCATAGATCTTCGGTTTCCTTGATCACCACGCCGACGAAATCGGCCAATTCATCCTGCCCCGCAGCCGGCAAAGGCCGGGCGGCCGATGATGTGGCCGATGAGCTGGCGCCACCCCCGGTCAGCATGTCGATGGGATTTTGCCCGGTCAGCGCCCAGATGATGCCAAGCACCACCACGATGCCGATCAAGCCACCGATACCGCCGCCCGACTTGCCGGTCGGCAGGCGCATACCGCCACCGCCGCGCCCGAACGGGTTACCGCCACCCATGCCCCCGCCGAGTCCGCCGCCGGCCTGGCCGCGCCGATCCTCGATATTGGAGCTGCGCTCGCGCCCTTGCCACTTCATGCCGTTTCTCCTGCCCGCCCCGCCCTTAACGTTTCGCACAGCCGCACGCCGCCAGCAAATGTGAAAATTTGACCGTCTGGTCCAACTTCCCTAACACTTGCTCTGCCGATGTCATGGAAGCGTCATTTGAGATCGGCAAGAGGAGGCTTCCCCATTCCGTGCGGAACACAGGCGGCGCTGCCCGTTATCGTTCCCGCGCCCCATCCAACCCTTGGATTATTCTCGGAGATCCGCGATGAAATTCGATCCCACCATTTCCCGCCGCGCGTTCCTCGCCGGTTCTGTGAGTATTGGCGCCATGGCAGCCCTGCATCCCTTCGCCGCCAGCGCCCAGGCCAACCAGGCTCATCTGCGCATCATGGAAACCACGGACCTGCATGTCGCGGTCTTCGCCTATGACTATTTCGCCGATGCGCCCAACGACACGATGGGCCTGGCCCGCACCGCCTCGATCATCGACGCCATCCGCGCCGAGGCCGGCAATTCGATGCTGATCGACAATGGCGACATCATCCAGGGCAATCCGATGGGCGACTACATCGCCTATGAAAAGGGCCTGGAGGACAATGTCCACCCCATGATCGCGGCGATGAACACGCTGGGTTACGAAGCCGCCACCGTGGGCAACCACGAATTCAACTACGGGCTCGAATACCTCGACACCGCCATCCAGAGCGCCAACTTCCCCTTCGTCTCCGCCAATCTGGTCAAGGGCGACACGCTCGGCGCCGATGTGCTGGCCGACGACACCTATCTCGATCCCTATATGATCATCGACAAGGCGCTGACCGACGGCGCCGGAGCCAAGAAAACCATCAAGATCGGCCTGATCGGCTTCGTGCCGCCCCAGATCATGACCTGGGATGCCGGCAACCTGGCCGGCAAGGTCAATACCCGCGACATCGTCGAAACCGCCAAGGCCTATATCCCCAAGATGAAGAGCGAAGGGGCCGAGCTGATCATCGCCCTGTCGCATTCCGGCATCGCCGCCGATACCGGCCCCGGCGCCGAAAACGCCTCGCTGCAGCTCGCCGCCGTCGAGGGCATCGACGTGATCCTGACCGGCCACCAGCATCTGGTCTTCCCCAATTCGCAGGATTTCGCCGGGCTGGAAGGCGCCGACCTGGAAAAGGGCACCCTCGCCGGCAAGCCCGCCGTCATGGCCGGCTTCTGGGGCAGTCATATGGGCCTGATCGACCTGCTGCTGGAGCAGGACGCTGCCGGCAAATGGACCATCGTCTCGCACACCTCCGAAGCCCGCCCGATTTTCGAGCGCGTCGATGGCAAGGTCAGCCCGCTGGTCGAGGATGAGGCCGGCGTCGTCGCCGCTGCGCAGCTCGAACATGATGAAACGCTGGAATATGTCCGCCGCCCGGTTGGCGAAACCTCGGCGCCGCTGCACTCCTATTTCGCCTTGGTCGCCGACGATCCGTCTGTGCAGATCGTCTCGCAGGCGCAGACCTGGTATCTGGCGCAGATGATGAAGGGCACGCAGTGGGAGGCCCTGCCGATCCTGTCGGCGGCGGCCCCGTTCAAGGCCGGCGGCCGCGGCGGCCCCGATTATTACACCGACGTGCCGGTCGGCCCGGTCGCCATCAAGAACGTGGCCGACCTTTATCTTTATCCCAACACCATCCAGGCCGTCGCCATCACCGGCGCCGAGGTCAAGAACTGGCTGGAACGCTCGGCCGGCATTTTCAACCAGGTCGAGAAGGGCGCCAAGGATGCGAGCCTGATCAACCTCGATTTCCCCTCCTACAATTTCGACGTCATCGACGGAGTCACCTACAAGATCGACCTCACCCAGCCCTCGAAATATTCCGCCGACGGCAAGGAAGAGATCAACCCCGATGCCAACCGCATCGTCGAGCTGATGTTCGACGGCAAGCCGATCGATCCGGCAGCCAAGTTCGTCGTCGCCTCCAACAATTACCGCGCCGGCGGCGGCGGCAATTTCCCCGGCACCGGAGCCGACAAGATCGTGTTCCAGGGCCCCGATACCAATCGGGACCTCCTGATCCGCTTCATCGTCGAGGAAGGCACCATCAACCCCTCGGCCGACAGCAACTGGTCGCTGGCCCCGATCGGCGACACCACCGTGCTGTTCGAAACCGGGCCGAGGGCAGCGGAGCATCTGGCGGACGTGACGGCGATCAAGATCGAAGCCACCGGGCAGACGAGCGAAGCCGGGTTCGGGGTGTATCGCATTACGCTTTAGCTTCGTGCTCGGGCTTCCCCCACCCCTGTCCCCTCCCCACAAGGGGGAGGGAGACCCTCTCAATCAGTCTTCGTAACCGCGCGCTCGGAGCAAGCGGCTCCTTGGTCTCCCTCCCCCTTGTGGGGAGGGGACAGGGGTGGGGGTGGGTTCACCACAGAACTATCCCACCATCCCCTCAACACATGGCTGGCTTGCGCCCGCCCCCCCTACCGCTTTGCCCCTCAAAGGCACATTTACACAATCATGAAGGCGCCGGTGATCTGGCCGGTCCTTGGAGAGCATGGAAAATGAGCACCCACCACAACAAATCGTTGTTTGCCCGTATTGGTAATGTGTTCGACGTCCTTGGCAGCGCTGCTGCCGCCGCGTCGGCTGTCCAGTCGGGCCGGATGCCACAGTCCAAGCATCTCAGGACCCTCGGTATCGATCCTGAAGCCTTCCGGTCGATCGGCAGGATCTAAACCCTCCCCCTGGGCGGGGCGCTGTAACGGCGACCCGCACGATCCTGCCGCGACAGGAAAAGCCCGGCTGCCACTTCGGTAGCCGGGCTTTTCCATGCCCAGATCCCAACCACGTTCTGGGCGCTTGAAATGCGTCCTCAAAATTGCTCTGCTGCCATCCTGCCGCTCGTCTCGACTCGGCGGCCAGCTTCAGGATTGCGCTCCCCATGACCCAGAAATCTACTATCGTCGCCCTGCTCGCCGATGCGGGTGTCGTCGTCAATGGCCCCGATCCCTGGGATATTCAGGTCCATGACGAGCGATTGTGGAACCGCTTCCTCGCCGAAGGCACGCTGGGGCTGGGCGAGGCCTATATGGATGGCTGGTGGGATTGCGCCGACGTCGCCGAGTTCTTCAACCGCGTCATCACCAAGACGGTGGACAGGAACTTCAAGCCGTCGATGAACCTGATCTGGCAGACGGTTCAGGCCCGCCTGTTCAACATGCAGACCATCACCCGTTCGCGCCGCGTCGCCGCCATGCACTATAACGAGACCGACGCCTATCGCGCCTCGCTCGATGACCGCATGACCGGCTCCTGCGGCTACTGGCCCGAAGGGGTGACCAATCTCAACCAGGCCCAGGAAGCCAAGCTCGACATGATCTGCCGCAAGATCGGCGTCAAGCCGGGCCAGAAGGTTTGGGACATCGGCTGCGGCTGGGGCGCCTTCATGGGCTTCGCCGCCGAAAAATACGGCGCCGATTGCGTGGGTGTGACCGTGTCGCCCGACCAGGCCGAATATGGCCGCGCCCGCTACAAGGACATGAAGGTCGAATTCCAGGTCAAGGATTACCGCGAATTCACCGGCAAGGTGGACCATGTGGTCTCCATGGGCATGTTCGAGCATGTCGGCTACAAGAATTACCGCGCCTATTTCGAGGCCGCCCGCCGCGCCATTTCCGATGATGGCCTGTTCATGATGCACACCGTGGGCGCCGCCAATACCACCAGCACCATCGATCCGTGGCTGGAAAAATACATCTTCCCCGGCGGTGTCATCCCCTCCATGGCCCAGATCGGCACCGCCATCGATGGCCTCTTCGCCACCGTGGACGTGCACAATATCGGCCCCCACTACGACAAGACCCTGATGGCCTGGTCGGAGAACTTTGCCGCCAAATGGCCCAAGGAGCGCGACGCCCAGGGCGAGCGCTTCTATCGCATGTGGCAGTATTACCTGCTGTGCTGCGCCGGCGGGTTCCGCTCGCGCGCGCTGCAGGTCTGGCAGTTCGTGCTCTCGCCGAAGGGCGTGCCCGAAGGCTATGTGACGCAGCGCTGATCGGTGCTCATGCGCACATTTTGGGCCGTCGCTGCTCCTGGCTGGCTGACGGCTGTCGTGGCGCATGCCGAAGTGCCGCTCGATGGCTCGTTCCTGGCCCAGCAGAGCTGCCCGGCGGTTCAGTCGATCGCCAAGCAAACCAATCCCGGCGATGTCACGGTCACGCCGGGCACCACCTACCGCTCATCGCGGCCAACAAGGCCGAAGCCAGCCATTATTGGATCGTCGTGCCCGGCGCCCAGCCGGATCGCCGCTGGGTGGCGGTCGATTGCGGTACGATCGATGGCGCCCAGGCCGCGCCCCCTGCCCCGCCCAGCCGGCCGCAGGCATCCGGTCCCAAGCCGCGCTACACCCTTGCGGTCAGCTGGCAACCCGCCTTCTGCGAGGCCCGCACCCGCACCCCCGAATGCCGCAGCCAGACGCCGGGCCGCTTTGACGCCTCCCATTTCAGCCTGCATGGCCTGTGGCCCGAACCCTACGAAAACGTCTTCTGCGGCGTCTCGGCATGATCAGGTCCGCGACAGCGAGGATGGCTACTGGGAGGACCTGCCTCCCGTGGCACTCAGCGCCCGCCTGCGCTCAGCCCTCGATCAGGTCATGCCGGGCACCCGCTCACAGCTTGAGCGCCACGAATGGACCAAGCACGGCACGTGCTACGGCACCACGCAGGAGCAGTATTTCACCGATGCCGTCGCCCTGATGAGCGCTCTCAACCGGTCGGCCGTGGCCGATCTGTTCGCGGCCAATATCGGCCGCCAGCTCAGCCAGCGCCAGATCAGGGCCGCCTTCGATGCGGCATTCGGCTCCGGCACGGGGCAGCGCGTCAGCGTGGATTGCGAGCGTGATGGTGACCGTTTCCTGATCAGCGAGCTGACCATCAGCCTCACCGGCCCCGTCACCGAAGCGGCGGATTTCGCCACGCTGACGGCCGCCGCCCGCCCCACCGATGGCGGCTGCAATATCGGCTCCGTCGATCGCGCCGGGCTGCAATAGTGCAAGTCTGGATGAAATCTTAACCCATCGCGTTCACCTCGCCGCAAGGCGGCACGCCTAGAGTTCCGGCAGCCCAGCCGGAGCCGCCATGTCCAGTTCCACGCCCTGCCCTCGCCATAACCGGCCTGCGCAAAAGTTTCGACCGGCCGGTAGTCGACAATCTCGACCTGACCATCCGCGCCGGGGAATTCTACGCCCTGCTCGGCCCCAATGGCGCGGGCAAGACCACGATATTGCGCATGGTCGCCGGCCTGTTGCAGCCCGATGACGGCGCCATTTCCATCTTCGGCATCGACGCCCGCCACGATCCGCTTGCCGCCAAGCGCGTCACCGCCTGGGTCTCGGACGAGCCCATGGTCTATGACCGGCTGACGCCGCTGGAATATCTCGAATTCGTCGCCGGCCTCTGGCAGATCGACGCCCGCACCGCCCAGGCCAAGGCCCATGAACTGATCGGCTGGCTCGGCCTCGCGCCGCACGCCAACGAGCTGTGCGGCTCCTTCTCCAAGGGCATGCTGCAAAAGGTGGCGCTGGCCGGCGCGCTGGTGCATGACCCAAAGCTGATCATCCTCGACGAACCGCTGACCGGCCTCGACGCCGGCTCCGCCCGCCAGGTCAAGGACGTGCTGCAAGGCCTGGTGCGCGACGGCGTCACCGTGATCATGACCACCCATATTCTCGAAGTCGCCGAACGCATGGCCGAGCGCATCGGCGTCATCACCCATGGCAGGCTGATCGCCGAGGGCACGCTGGCCGAACTGCGCTCGCGCATCGGCCGCGGCCAGACCAGCCTCGAAGACATTTTCCTCGATCTGGTGGCACAGGACGACGCCGCGCCCGCCGCCGCATGAGCGCCGCGCCCGCCTCGCTGACCTGGTTCGCCCGCCACGAAATCAACCTCGCCTGGCGCGAAGCCGTCGCCATGATGACCGGCGGCCGCCGCACCCGTGGCATCATCCTGACCGTGGTGCTGGGCGTGGTCTTCGTGTTCCTGCACCTGATCGCCTATACCCTTTTGGCCCCATGGATCGCACAGGGCATCACGCCCGACAAACCCACTCTGGTGCTGCTCACCGGCGGCGGCTTGCTGTTCTGGTCGGTGATGCTGAGCCAGGCATTGGAATCGGTGACGCGGGTCTATTACGCCCGCTCCGATCTCGACCTGATCCTGTCCTCCCCCGCCTCCTCGCGCCGCCTGTTCGCTGTGCGCACGGGGGCGGTCGCGCTCTCGACCATCGTGTTGTCCTGCCTGCTCGCCAGCCCGATGATCAATATGCTGATCCTGCTCGATGGCCCCAGATGGCTGGCCGCCTATGCCACACTGGCGGCCCTCGGCGCGCTGTCGGCAGCCATCGCGGTCGCCATCACCATCACCCTGTTCCGCACCGTCGGCCCCAAGCGCACGCGGCTGATCGCCCAGATCGTCGCGGCCCTGGTCGGCGCCGGCTTCGTCATCGGCATCCAGGCCGCCGCCATTCTCTACTACGGCAGCTTTTCGCGCTTTTCGCTGTTCCAGTCCGAGGCGGTCATCACGGCCTCTCCCGGCCTCGATAATCCGCTCTGGCTGCCCGCCCGCGCCGCCATGGGCGATCTGTCCGCCCTCGCCATGGTCGCCCTGCTCGGCTGTGGCGCGCTGGCGCTGACCATCGCCGTCACCGCCTCCAGCTATGGCCGCCACGCCATTTCGGCCACCGGCCTCTCCCATATCCGCAATCGCCGCCAGCCAGCCGCGCGCCCGTTCCGCGCCGCCTCGCAGCGCGCCGTGCTGCGCGCCAAGGAGTGGCGCCTGCTGCAGCGCGACCCCTGGCTGCTGTCGCAAACGCTGATGCAGATCCTCTACCTGCTGCCGCCCGCGCTGATGCTGTGGATCAATTATGGCGACCGAGCCGGCGCCTATATTGTGGTCGTGCCCGTGCTGGTGATGGCGGCCGGACAATTGGCCGGCGGCCTCGCCTGGCTCGCCATCTCGGGCGAGGATGCCCACGATCTGGTGGTCACCGCCCCCGTCGCACCGCGCGCCGTACTCACCGCCAAGATCGAGGCGGTACTGGTCATCATCGCGCTGGTACTGGCGCCGCTATTACTATTGCTGGCGTTGTCGTCCGTGCAAATGGCGCTGGTCACCGCCGCCTGTGCCGCGCTGGCCGCCGGGTCGGCCACCGCGATCCAGCTGTGGTTCCGCGTGGCGGCGAAACGCTCGATGTTCCGCCGCCGCCAGGTTGCCTCCCGCGCCGCCACCCTGACCGAGGCTTTCGCCTCGATCCTGTGGGCCGGCACCGGCGCCATCTGGGCTTCGGGATCATGGCTTGCCGTGGGCACCACCATATTGGCGCTGGGCGTGCTGGGCCTGGCGCGGTTACTAGCCCCGCGCCGTCATTAGCCCAGGCGAGCGTCGGCCAGCGTGCGCTCGCGGCCCGGCGATGCCAGTACCGTCAGGGCCAGCGCCGCGACGGGGAACAGCGCCCCCACCCAGCCGAGATCGTCCGCGCTGCCATATTGCAGCACCAGCCCGCCGATGAACGAGCCGCCGGCAATACCGAGATAGAGCGCCGAAGCATTGAGCGACAGCACCAGCGGCGCATTGGTGGGCGACAGGCCGAGCAAATGGCTGGACTGCGGCGGCAGGAACCCCCAGCCGACAAAGCCCCAGACGAAAACCAGCACGAAGAACGCTGGCGCAATGATCGCCGCCGGCAGATGCGCCACCGCCGAAATGCCGAACAGCAGGATCGCGGCCAAGATGATGGCGCCAACGATGGTCGGGCGCGATCCGATCCGGTCGGAAAGCTGCCCGCCCGCCACATTGCCGATCGCGGCGCCGATGCCGAAGGCCAGCAATACCGCCGGAACCAAGGCTGCCGGCAATCCTGCCGATTGCGTGGTCAGCGCCGCGATATAGATGATCGTGGTGAAAGCGCCGGTCATATAGAGCCAGGTGGTCAATAGCGCCACCGGAACCCCTGGCAGCCCGATCGCCGCGATCCGCTGCCGCAAGCGGCAGATGCGCGCCGCGCAATCCGGACGGCAGCAGGATCCAGATCGAGCCCGCCGCGATGACGCCGAACGCCGCCACCATCAGATAGGCCCCGCGCCAGCCAACCAGCCCACCGATCAGCGCACCCAGCGGAGCGCCGAACGCCACCGCCATGGTGGTGCCGCCAACGATCACCGCAATCGCCCGCGCCCGATGATCGACGGAGGAAATAGCGACGCCAGTCGCCTGTGCGGTAGCCGTATAGAGCCCCGCCGAAAACGCCATCACTACGCGCGCCGCCATCAGATCGAAATAGCCATGCGAGAAACTAGCCCATAGTGCGCCGACGGAGAACACCAAAGCGGCAACGGTCAGTATCCGCCGCCGGTCGGCCGTGCCGGTCAGGGCCGCCAGGACCGGGGCACCGAACGCATTGGCCAGCGAAAAGGCGATAACCAGATAGCCGGCCTGGGTCAGCGTCACGCCGGTCGAGTCGGCGATTTGCGGCAGCAGGCTGGAGATGGCGAAACTTTCGACGCCAATGGCGAAGGTCCCCACTGCCAGCCAGATCAGACGGATGTCCATGAGAAAACCTCTTTGTTCAAAACTCATTGAACAATTGGACCTCGAACACGATCCTGTCAAGGCGAAGTTCAAAAGTCTTTGAACATTGAAAGCAGGTCAGCGATGCGCTATGTGAATGCCATGAGCTCTCTTATCCATCCCGATACCGACCAGATCAGTCTTTGCCAATGTGCTGACCGCCCTTGGCGACGAAACCCGGCTCGCCATCATCGGCTATCTCGCGCGCAACGAGGAAAACGCGCATGACTTGTGGGCAGTTTTCCGAGCTGGGGTCCAAGACTTCGCTCAGCTACCACCTCGCCAAATTGCGCGAAGCCGGTGTGGTGCAGGTGCGGCCCGAGGGCACACGACGCCTGGTCACGCTGCGCCGTGCCGATCTCGATGCGCGCTTTCCGGGCTTTCTTGATTCCATCATCGCCACCTGCCGGCGATCTGCCCTTCGCCTGCGCGATGGCGGCACGCTGATCGGCAAGGATGCCGAAAACGCCACGGAGTGGGAAAAACATGGGCCGCGCGCCGCGCTGTCCTGACGCAAGAATCGCCGCTAGAACATGACGCAGTTTTCACCCGGACCTGCGCCATGCCCGACCTGATCTTCCGCGACGCCACCGCCGCCGATATTCCCACCATCCTGGCGCTTTGCACCGCCGGCGACGCCCGTGGCGCCGACGCGCCCTATGTCGATCCGGCCAGCTACGCCGATCCACGCTACCTCACAGCATTCGAGGCCATCGCCGCCGATCCGGCCCATCGGCTGATCGTGGCCGAGCATGGCGGCGAGGTCATCGGCACGCTGCAGATCAGCGTCATCCCCGGCCTGCCCAAATTCGGCATGACCCGTGGCATCCTGGAAAACGTGCATATCCGCGCCGACCAGCGCGGCACCGGCTATGGCGGCCAACTGGTGCGCTGGGCCATCGAAGTCTGCCGCGAACGCGGCTGCGACATGGTGCAGTTGACGTCGAACAAGGTGCGGACGGACGCCCACCGGTTTTACCGGACGCTGGGGTTCCAGCAGTCCCATGAAGGGTTCAAGCTGCAGCTGTAGGGCGTTTCATAGGGCTTAGTGCCCGCTGCCACCCCCACCCTTGATCCCTCCCCACAAGGGGGAGGGAGACGATGGAGCCGCTTGCTCAGAGCAAGTGGTTACGAAGACTGATTGAGAGGGTCTCCCTCCCCCTGTGGGGAGGGGACAGGGGTGGGGGTATGGCTGGCCCCAATCCAGGCCTTGCCCCAAGAAGACATGCATTCCGGCCTTCGCCAGAATGCCACCGCGTTTGAAATGGGAATAGTCAGCTATGCCCCGCAATCTCATGCGGCACATAGGGCGCTTCCAGCGCGGCGACATCCTCCGCACTCAGCTTCACCTCCACCGCCGCCACCGCATCCGTCAAATGCTGTGGCTTGGTCGCCCCGACGATCGGCGCCGTCACCCCATCCTTCTGCAGCAACCACGCCAGCGCCACCTGCGCCCGGGGCAGGCCCAGCCGCTGCGCCACCTGCGCCACGGCTTCCACCACCTTGCGGTCGGCCGCTTCGGTGGCAGTGTACATCCGCTTGATCATGCCGTCCGTATCGTTGCGCTGGCTGCCTTCATCCCAGTCACGCGTCAGCTTGCCGCGCGCCAGCGGGCTCCACGGAATGAGGCCCACCCCCTCGGCGCGGCAGAGCGGCAGCATTTCGCGCTCTTCCTCGCGATACATCAGGTTGAGATGATCCTGCATGGTCACGAACCGCGCCCAGCCATTGGCCTTTTGCAGATACAGCGCCTTGGCGAACTGCCAGGCGAACATCGAGGACGCGCCGATATAGCGGGCCTTGCCGGCCTTGACCACATCGTGCAGCGCCTCCAGCGTCTCCTCGATCGGCGTCTCTGGGTCCCAGCGGTGGATCTGGTAGAGATCGACATAATCGGTGCCCAGCCGGCGCAGGCTATTGTCGATTTCAGCCATGATCGCCCGCCGCGACAAACCTGCCCCGTTCGGGCCCGGCCGCATCCGGCCATGCACCTTGGTGGCGATCACCACTTCGTCGCGCTTGGCGAAATCCTTGAGCGCCCGCCCGACGATTTCCTCGCTGGTGCCGTCCGAATAAACATTGGCGGTATCGAAGAAATTGATCCCCGCATCCAGCGCCTGCTTGATGAAGGGGCGGCTGGTCGCTTCGTCCAGCGTCCATTCATGGTTGCCGCGCTTGGCATCGCCATAGCTCATGCAGCCCAGGCAGATGCGCGACACTTCCAGCCCGGTCGTTCCAAGGCGGCGATAGTCCATGATGAGTCTCCAGCGATTAGGGGGATAGTTCAGCTTACGTCCGCCGCCCGCGCTGGGTCAAATGCCCAGCACCGCAATGATTTGTCATCGCCGCTTGCGAAAAATACCGCCCCTGCCATTGTAGTGCCAAGGGCATGCGCTATGTGTAGGGTGCCATCCAAGCCTGACGACGTGAACACAAGAGCATTGGCAGGAGCGCCTCCCAATGGCTGATACCGATACCAAGAACCGCACCCAGACAGTCCTCAAGACGGCCAAGCCCCCGCTCTACAAGGTCATCCTGGTCAATGACGATTTCACCCCGCGCGATTTCGTCGTCCGCATTCTCAAAGCCGAGTTCCGCGTGCCCGAGGCGCAGGCGCTCGGCATCATGCTGACCGCCCATACCAAGGGATCCTGCGTGGTAGCCGTGTTCACCAAGGAAATCGCCGAGGAAAAATCCAACCGCGCGACGGAAATCGCCCGCGATAACGGCTATCCGCTGCTGTTCACCAATGAGCCTGAAGACGTGCGCAAGCTCAAGTCCAGAGCGTTTCGCTGTTAGCCTGAAGTTCTGAGTCTCCCCCTTGAGGGGGTTCAGGGAGGGGGTCGCTTAGTGGACCAGAAATCACCCCACCCCGGCCCTCGCCTCAAGGGGGAGGAGGCGACAAAGCCGCACCAACCTAACGGTGAAACGCTCTAGTTCAGCAGCCCGTGCCGGATGGCCTCGGCCACTGTGTGGGCGCGATTCTTCGTGCCCAGCTTGTCGGCGACATTATCGACATGCTGGTTGACGGTGCGCGGCGACATGCCGAGGCGCATCGCGATTTCCTGCGACGTCAACCCATCGGCCGAAAGCCGGATCACTTCCTTTTCGCGCGGCGTCAGCGGTTCGGCCGCGGTGTGGATGCCGATATTGCGGAATGAACGAGTCTGCGCGAACAGGCTATAGGTGATCAGCTGCAGCCCGGTCTTCTGCGCATCCGAAAGGGTCGGATTGCCCGAAAAGCCGCCCAGCCCGACAATGACGCCATTGAAGCTGACGGGCACCACCACCAGATCGACGATATCGATCTTGCGCGCAAAAGCCAGCATCGGGTCCGGTGGAGTGAAGCGGCTGGCGTCGAAAATCTGCACGCCGCCTTTTTCCAAAACCGCGGCGATCTCGGCGATATTGGTTCGTAATCCACTGGCGAAAAAATCCTGCCACCAGCGTTCCCGATCCGGATTGGTGTCCAGAATGTGCAGCGCCGATTTCAGGTCCGTCACATATTCGATCAGATAGCCACTGCGAAAACCCAGTACCGCACTGATATCTCCCAGTATCGCGATCACATCGGCGTCTGTACGCGCTTTCCGAATGCGATCGAGAAATCGCTCCAACAAGGCCAGCACTTTTTCCCCCTCGTCCGAGACCATTCCGAAGGTCTCTTCGAGGGCCAAAGGTAGCCATGTTCTTCGGTGTTGTCATCGCTTCTCGTGAAAAAGCCCATTGTAAAATATGCCAATGGTATTTTCCACAGGGGCATTTTTCACCATGACAGTTTTGCCGCTGTCATTCCTCACAATTTCCAAGCGACTCAAGACCTTGTACGGTCTTCTTCGAGAGCATAGGCAGCATTGGGGCACGCCAGCTTCTCACCGGGAATGGCGGCACGGGATGACGACCTTCGATATTGCGCTTGACCATGAACTCGAACGTATACAAGCGCGTAATCCCTACAAGCTGTCGCCGCGCGAACTCGAAGTCGCAGCCCTGATCGGCCAGGGGCTGACCAGCCGCGAAGCAGGCGAGAAGCTGGCGATCAGCTACAAGACGGTTGAAACTCACCGCGCCCACATCATGACTAAAGTGGGGGCTCGCAACAGCGCCCACCTGGCCTACATCATCGGCACGCTGGCGCGGGCTCAGCCCGGCCGGCCCGATATTGTCTATATCGAGGATTTTCGCGACGCCTTCGGGCGCACCGCGCAAAGCGCCGCCAATGATTCGGCGCATGTTGTCGTCTTTGCCAAATAGGGCATGACGCTTCGGATTCGGAACAACCATGCGT
This sequence comes from uncultured Alphaproteobacteria bacterium, assembly GCA_963717095.1. GTDB lineage: Bacteria > Pseudomonadota > Alphaproteobacteria > Rhizobiales > Devosiaceae > Devosia. The sequence continues at coordinate 536,875 of CAVQVF010000001.1, read as the reverse complement.
CCACCAGGTTGTTCTGACGGGGGAGAGACGTTGCATCCGGTTCGCCGGCCGCATTCCCAAACGGCTCTCCCCTCTTCTTTCCATTCAGCACTATTTTGTCAGGACTTTGCCTGCTCTTTGCCCAGGCGCATCATCGCTCCCTTTCAGGTCGAGATGCCATCGACCGGCAGCAGCGGCGCCGGGAGGCTCGTCTCTCCAAGCGCGGTGCGCAGTTCGATCTCGATATCCCGGCAGATTTGCGAGATCGGCACGTCATTGGGATTGCCTTCGAAGGGGTTGGCGCTGCTCTCGCCAACCTGATCGAGCGACATATACATCCAGCCTATCAGCGTGCTGAACGGAATGGTGAGCCAGATCGCAACGGCGCCGAACACCCCACCCACCTGGCCCATCTGCGCGAAAATCGGCGCCACGCCGAACGGCAGCAGCGTGCAGAAGATCATCACGAACATCGCGCTGACGATAGCGTATTGCCTTGGATAGGGGCTGTCCTTGATCCGGTCGCAACGCGCCTGCTGGTCGTGGAAATCGCGCATCAGCTTCATCAACTCGCTATAGATCGGCGACGGAATGCTTGCCTCCTTCAGCATCGCGTTGATCTGGGCCGATTGCATGGCCAGTAGCGCGATGGCCGGACGCGGCATGGCCAGCAGCCTCTCGGCGTCTTCGGGCACCAGGGCGCGCAATTCCTGCGCCAGCGAGGTCGTGTCTTCCTGGATATGGTAGCGCCGCCGATACTCCACATTGGCCGCGCGCCCCATGGATTCCCACGGCATCGGGCGCCGCAGCGAAAACCGCAATGCCGTCAGCCAGGCGATATGGCGATAGACCAGTGCCTTGCCCGTCGGCGCATCCATGAAATCCTTGCACAGGCTGGACCACATCCTGCTGCTGGCCGATATCTGCGCAAAGGCCTGCAGCGCTTCATTGCTGCGGGTGAACACCTGGGAATTCTTGAACCCCGCCACCAGCGACACCGTCGTGCCCAGCACGAGAACAACCGGCCATGGCACCGAAAACCCCGCGATCCCCGGCAGGCCATAGGCCGCCAAGGCTATGGCGCTGACCAGCGCCATGTAGATGATACTGCGCCGCGACCACAACGCGAATTCGCCCACCTTGTAGGAACGGCCCACCAACATCCAAAACCCCCATGCTCAGTTCATCGGCCCGCAGCCGGTCTGCGCTCAGACCTAACATTTTTGCCCGGCTTGTACAGATCACCGCAATGGACTTGCCCATCCGATGCATCTCGATCCATCCTGGGATAGCTTATCGGCAAACCAATAGAGTTTTCCCATGACCTTCCACCTCGACCACGTCTCCCTGCGCGTCCGCGACATCGCTATCAGCACGCAGTTCTATGTCGATGTATTCGGCTGGCCCATCGTGCGCACCAGCGGCGATCCGGTAACCGGACAATGGCTGGGCATTGGCGGCACCGACACGCTCCACCTCAACCAGGGCGACATGAACGGCACCACGGTGACCAAGGACAATCACCTGGCCGTGCGCATCGACGGGCTCGACGCTTTCCTCACCCGGCTCACCAGCCTGGGCATCACCTATTACGACTGGGTCAACACCCCCAACACCATCGGCCACCACCCCGCCGGCTTCCGCCAGATCTATATCCAGGACCCCAATGCCTATTGGGTGGAGATTAATGACCATGGGCAAAGCTGATAGCCGTCCCGCCAACGCCTAATCCCGCGCAAACGAACGCCGATACGCCCCCGGCGTGACCCCGATGGTGCGCAAAAATGCCCGGCGCATGCGGATCATGTCGCCAAATCCGGCACGCTGCGCCACGCGCTGCATCGGAATGGTCGGATCGTCGAGCAGGCGCCCGGCCTCCTCCAGCCGGGCCCGTTCGACGAACTCGGCCGGCGTCATGCCCGCATCCTGCCGGAAGGTGCGCGCGAAGGTGCGTTGGCTCATCCCGGCTTTACCCGATAGGGCGGCAACCCGCAGGTCTTCGCCGAGATTGGCCAGAATATGGTTCTGGATCGCCTTGATCGGCGCCTTCTGCGCCACCTGCGCAATCAGGTGCGTGCTGAACTGCGATTGTCCGCCTGGGCGCTTGAGGAACACTACCAGTTGCCGGGCAACTTTCAGCGCTGTTTCCAGCCCGGTATCCTGCTCCACCAGCGCCAGTGCCAGATCGATACCCGCCGTCACCCCAGCAGAAGTCCAGGCGGGCCCATCGGCCACAAAAATGCGGTCGGGCTCAAGTCTGACCTTGGGATAAAGCTCCGCAAATTCGCTCGCCTGCGACCAATGGGTGGTGGCGCGCAGGCCATCGAGCAGCCCCGTCTCCGCCAGCACGGTTGCGCCCGAGCACACCGAACCGAAACGTGCCGAGGTCGCGGCAGTCCGCGTTACCCAGTCCAGCACCGCCCCGGGTACGGGCTCCACCCGCATCATCGGGCTCCCCGCGATCAGCAGCGTATCGACAGGCTTGATCGGGTCGTGGATGGAACGGTCGGCGACCAGCATCAGCCCCGAGGACCCGGCGATCGGTCCGCGCGACGAACTGACCACTTCGATGGTGTAAAATGGCGAGCCCAGTTGCCGATTGGCTTCGGCGAACACATCGCTGGGCCCGACCACATCAAGCAACTGCACCCCCGGCAAGGCGAGGATGGCAATGTGCATCAATCGGCCCTTTCCACGCGCCACAGATGCCCGCTCAGCACCAGGTGCAACGTGCGAAGGAGCAAGACGCTGATCGCCAATGCAACGAAGACAAACAGCATCACCGATACCATCATCAAGAACACGCCGCCCACCGCCTCTGCATAACGGAAGCTGGCGGCCGACAAAGCTGCCAGCGGAAAGCTGATCGCCCACCAGCCAACGCCGAAGCTATTTCCCAGTCGAAACACCACGGGCGCAAGTACCAGCATCAGGAACCAGCCGAAATACAGCAGAACGGCCGCGAGCATGTCGATTTCCCGCAGGTTTGTATAGGCCAGAAACCCCACCGCGAAGGGCGCGACCAGCATCATCAACATCGGCCGGCTGGCCGGCGGCAGCGTATCGAAATGCCGCAGCCGCTGGAAAATCAAAACGATCAGCACCAGCGCCATCACCGCGCCGATGGCGAAAGCAAACAGGTTCACCTCATGCACCCACCCGAACGGCATGACCGAGCCCGTTCACCGGGACATCGAGCGTCGCAACTCCCGGCAGGATCAGCGGCGGCAGCGTCGTCTCGCCCTTCTGCGGCGAGGTCAGGAATTTCTGCACCACGATATAGCCGATGCCGATGGTCAGCACCGTCCCGAGGATCCAGACGCCCTCCCCGAGGGCCTCATTGTAGTGGAACAGGAACGCTGACAGCAGCAGTAACCCAATGGAAATGGTGCCGAAGAAATTGCCCATAACCGGATGGGTGAATTCGGCATGCACCGCCTCCGGGTGCCGCACCAGCTTGATGACATAGCTCAGGGCGAGCGCGACGAAGATTGCAAGTCCCATCCAGCCAAAAGCCTCGCCGGGCCAGGCCGGGATCGCCAGCGCACCCGCTGCCTCCCGCCAGGCCAGCGCCAGGCCGGTAACACCCATGACCGAGGCGAACAGGTTGATCGGTAGTTGGCGGATGGAATGGCGCTTTGAGGCGCGGGCGGCGGATTTGGCTCCGTCAGTGGTGGCGGTCATCGATGTTTTCTGGCCTGCTGGTAAGCTGAGCGGCCGATTGAACACGCCGCAGCTTTGGCCGAAACCGTCCACCTGATACAAAACCGGCCAAATGGCGATCAGGACCTGCCATTGCAGGCTCGCGACGGCATCCTGGGCAAAGCCACCGCTGCGCTCTTCCCTTCCCGCTTCGCTTCGGTTAGACAGCCCTCTTAACCACCACGCCCAAGCCTGACCCAAGCGCCGCAGCGCCCCGTTGCCGCGCGCGTTAGGCACAGGCGGTCCTTTTGGCGCGCGATTCTCTTGCGCGTGCCATCCACGAGCCGAGCGAGCCCGAGCCATGCCAAAACGTACCGATATCAAATCGATCCTCATCATCGGCGCCGGCCCGATCATTATCGGGCAGGCCTGCGAGTTCGATTATTCCGGCACCCAGGCGTGCAAGGCGCTCAAGGAAGAGGGCTACCGGATCATCCTGGTGAACTCCAATCCGGCCACCATCATGACCGACCCGGACCTGGCCGACGCCACCTATATGGAGCCGATCACCCCCGAAGTGGTCGCCAAGATCATCGAGAAGGAACGCCCCGACGCGCTGCTGCCCACCATGGGCGGCCAGACCGCGCTAAACTGCGCGCTATCGCTGCGCAAGATGGGCATCCTGGAAAAATACAATGTCGAAATGATCGGCGCCGATGCCGAGGCCATCGACAAGGCCGAGGACCGCGAACTGTTCCGCGACGCCATGAAGAAGATCGGGCTCGAAACCCCGCGCTCCATGCTGGCGCACAACACCATCGAGGCGCTGCAGGCGCTCGAAGTCATCGGCCTGCCCTGCATCATCCGCCCGTCGTTCACGCTGGGCGGCACCGGTGGCGGCATCGCCTATAACCGCGAAGAATATCTCGCCATCGTCGAGAGTGGCGTCGATGCCTCCCCGACCAATGAAGTGCTGGTCGAGGAAAGTGTACTCGGCTGGAAAGAGTACGAAATGGAAGTTGTCCGCGACAAGAAGGACAACTGCATCATCATCTGCTCGATCGAGAATATCGACCCGATGGGCGTCCATACCGGCGACAGCATCACGGTGGCTCCGGCCCTGACGCTGACCGACAAGGAATACCAGATCATGCGCGACGCATCCATTGCGGTGCTGCGCGAGATCGGCGTCGAAACCGGCGGCTCCAACGTGCAGTTCGGCATCAATCCTGCCGATGGCCGCATGGTCGTCATCGAGATGAACCCGCGCGTCTCGCGTTCCTCGGCGCTGGCGTCCAAGGCCACCGGCTTCCCCATCGCCAAGGTCGCGGCTCGCCTGGCCGTCGGCTACACGCTGGACGAGCTGGACAACGACATCACCGGCGGCATGACCCCAGCCTCGTTCGAGCCGTCCATCGACTATGTCGTGGTGAAAATCCCGCGCTTCGCCTTCGAGAAATTCCCCGGCGCCGATAACCGCCTGACCACCTCGATGAAGTGCGTTGGCGAAGCCATGGCCATCGGCCGCACCTTCCAGGAATCGCTGCAAAAGGCGCTGCGTTCGCTCGAAACCGGGCTGACCGGCCTCAACGAAATCGGCATTCCCGGCCTGGGCGAAGGCGATGACGAAAACGCCATCCGTGCCGCCATCGGCACGCCGACGCCGGATCGCCTGCTGCATGTCGCCGAAGCCATGCGGCTGGGCATGAGCCTTGAGGACATCCACGAGGCCTGCAAGATCGATCCGTGGTTCCTCGAACAGATGAAGGGCATCGTCGATACCGAAGCCAAGGTGCGCGAACTCGGCCTGCCCGATAACGCCCCTGCTTTGCGAGGCCTCAAGGCCATGGGCTTCTCCGATCGCCGCCTGGCCGAACTGGCCAGCCTCAAGGCCTCCGACGTGCGCAAGCTGCGCCATTCACTCGCCGTGCGCCCGGTCTATAAGCGCATCGATACCTCGGCGGCCGAATTCGCTTCGCCCACCGCTTACATGTATTCGACCTATGAGCAGCCCTTTGCCGGCACCGTGGCAGACGAGGCCCGCCCCACCGACCGCAAGAAGGTGGTCATCCTCGGCGGCGGTCCCAACCGCATCGGCCAGGGCATCGAGTTCGACTATTGCTGCTGCCATGCCGCCTTCGCGCTGAGCGCCGCCGGCTATGAAACCATCATGATCAACTGCAATCCCGAGACAGTTTCGACCGACTACGACACCTCCGATCGCCTCTATTTCGAGCCGCTGACCGAGGAAGACGTCATCGAAATCCTCGAAACCGAAAAGGCCAACGGCACCCTGCACGGCGTCATCGTCCAGTTCGGCGGCCAGACGCCGCTGAACCTGGCCGAAGCCGTGCTCAAGGCCGGCGTGCCGATCCTTGGCACCCAGCCCGACTCCATCGACCTGGCCGAAGACCGCGACCTGTTCTCCAAACTGGTCAACCGGCTCGACCTGCGCCAGCCGCGCAACGGCATCGCCTATTCGCTCGAACAGGCCCGCCTCGTCGCCGAACGCCTGGGCTATCCGCTGGTGATCCGCCCCTCCTATGTGCTGGGCGGACGCGCCATGGCCATCGCCCACAGCCCCGCCGATTTCGAGCGCTATGTGCAAAATACCCTGACCGGCCTCGTGCCGCCCGATATCCTGATGCGCTACCCCAACGACAAGACCGGCCAGATCAATTCGGTGCTGTCCGATAACCCGCTGCTGTTCGACGGCTACCTCACCGACGCCATCGAAATCGACGTCGATTGCCTCTGCGACGGCAAGGACGTGTTCGTCTGCGGCATCATGGAGCATATCGAGGAAGCCGGCATCCATTCGGGCGACAGCGCCTGCTCCCTGCCCCCGCAGAGCCTGAGCCCCGAGATCATCGCCGAACTCAAGCGCCAGACCGCGGAACTCGCCTTCGCCCTCAAGGTGGGCGGACTGATGAACGTGCAATATGCGCTCAAGGACGGCGTCATCTACCTTCTCGAAGTCAATCCGCGCGCCAGCCGCACGGTGCCCTTCGTCGCCAAGGTCATCGGCGAGCCGATCGCCAAGATCGCCAGCCGCATCATGGCCGGCGAAACCCTGGCCAGCTTCGGCCTCGTGGAAAAGACCTTCAAGCACATCGCCGTCAAGGAAGCCGTGTTCCCCTTCAACCGCTTCCCTGGCGTCGATACCGTGCTGGGGCCGGAAATGAAGTCGACCGGCGAAGTCATCGGCCTCGATTTCGATTTCGCCATGGCCTTCGCCAAATCGCAGATGGGTGCCGGCTCGAAAGTCCCCGCCTCGGGCGTGGCCTTCGTGTCGGTGCGCGATGCCGATAAGGAACACATCGTGGATTCGATGCGCCACCTCGTGGCCGCCGGCTTCACCATCCTCGCCACCAGCGGCACGCAGAAATATCTGGTCGAGAACGGCGTCGCCGCCACCAAGATCAACAAGGTGCTGGAAGGCCGCCCGCACATCGTCGATTCGATGAAGAATGGCGGCGTGCAGCTGGTGATCAACACCACCGACGGCGCCAAGTCGATCAGCGACAGCCGCGATATCCGCCGCACCGCGCTGATGGGCCGTATCCCCTATTACACCACCATGCCCGGCGCCATCGCCGCGGTCGCCGGCATCATTGCCTTCCAGCAGGGCAATCTGACGGTGCGTCCGCTGCAGGACTATTTCGCCGCGTGAGCTTCATCGATCCGCTCTACGCACTCTCCGGTCTGGTCGTCGGCGCTATCGTCGGCCTGACCGGGGTCGGCGGCGGCTCCCTGATGACGCCGCTGCTGATCCTGCTGTTCGGCATCCACCCCGCCACGGCGGTGGGCACCGACCTGCTCTATGCAGCCGCCACCAAATCGGTGGGAACGCTGGCCCATGGCCGCAATCGCGTCATCGACTGGCGCGTCGTCGCGCTGCTGGCCTCGGGCAGCGTGCCGGCTGCCGTCCTGACCGTCTGGGCCCTGGCGCATACCGGGCCGCAGAACACCACGGTGGCCCATATTATCTCGCTGGTGCTGGCCGCCATGCTGATCCTGACCGCGATCAGCATCTTCTTCCGCCCGCAACTGGCCCGCTTCGCCGCCGGCCGGCCCGAACTGGGCCACAAGCGCACCATGGCGCTGACCGTCCTGACCGGGCTGATCATCGGCGTCATGGTGTCGATTTCCTCGGTCGGCGCAGGCGCCGGCGGCGTGGTGGTGCTGATGCTGCTCTATCCGAAAATGCCCACCATCCGCGTCATCGGCTCCGATATCGCCCATGCCGTGCCGCTGACCCTGGTCGCCGGCATCGGCCACTGGACCATCGGCTCCATCGACTGGCCCATCCTCGGCTCGCTGCTGGTCGGCTCCATCCCCGGCATTCTCCTCGCCAGCCACTTCGCCCCCCGCGTCAACGAGCGCGTCCTGCGCAGCCTGCTCAGCGCCGTTCTGGTACTGGTCGGCCTGAAGCTGGCCTTCAGCTAGGCGAGCCTTCCGGCCACCCCGTCATTCCCTTCGGTTGACAAAACCCGCCGCCACCGTCGATAAACCCGGCATGGAAATGTCCGAAGCAACCAAGTTCGCCGTGTACCTGACCGCCTGAAGGCGCTCAGCGGAACACGTCCAACGAGCGGCGACCCCGCTCGATCAGCCGTCCACGCGACGGCAATGCGAACTCATGGACTTTTCACGTCATGACCAACTATTTCGAAAGCCCCTTCAAGGGGATACTGCTGTCTGAACAGGTCACCAATCCGAACATTCTGGTTGGCCGCTACAGCTACTACTCCGGCTACTACCATGGCCACAGCTTCGACGACTGCGCCCGCTATCTGCTGCCGCACGAAGACGCTGACAAGCTCATCATCGGCAGCTTCTGCTCCATCGGCAGCGGCGCCGCCTTCATCATGGCGGGCAATCAGGGCCACCGGAACGACTGGGTTTCAACCTTCCCGTTCCACTACATGCCCGAAGTGCCCGCCTTCGCCGGTGCCATTGATGGCTATGCCGGAGCTGGCGATACCGTCATCGGCAACGATGTCTGGATCGGCAGCGAGGCCATCATCATGGCCGGCGTCACCGTGGGCCATGGCGCCCTGATCGGCACGCGAGCCCTGGTGACCAAGAACGTCGAGCCCTACACCATCGTCGGCGGCAATCCGGCGCGTCAGATCCGCCAGCGTTTCAGCGACGAGGACATCGCCCTGCTGCTGGAAATGGCGTGGTGGGACTGGAGCGATGACGCCTTACAGGCAGCCATGCCATTGCTGACTGCCGCCGACATCCCCGCTCTTCACGCCCACTGGCAGAAGTCGCGGGCGCTCTAGCCCCACGCAGGCGCCGCCTAGGCTTCCGTGCGGAAAAATTCCGCGACATGGGCCAGGGCGGCGTCCACCGCGCTATCATCCACGTCCAGATGCGTCACCCAGCGCTGCTTGCCGTAATTGCCATTAACGCGCACACCCTTGGCATTCACATATTCGGTGAACCTGTCCCCGATCCGATCCTCGATATCGACGAAGACAATATTAGTATCCGGCGTGGTCACCTTGAGCGAGGGAAACTGCGCCAGCCCCTCGGCCAGCTTCTTCGCCAAGGCGTGATCCTGCGCCAGCCGCGCCACATTATGGTCCAGCGCATAAAGCCCCGCCGCCGCCAGAATTCCCGCCTGCCGCAAGCCGCCACCCAGCATCTTGCGATTGCGGTTGGCCTTCTCGATCAGCGCTTTTGGCCCGACCAGAACCGAGCCAACCGGCGCGCCCAGCCCCTTGGAGAGACAGATCGAAACCGTATCGAACGGCGCGGTGAAATCCGCGATATCCACCCCCAGCTTGATGCAGGCATTGAACGCCCGCGCGCCATCGAGATGGAAACCCAGCCCATGCTTGCGCGCCAATTCCCCCGCCGCGCGCATATAATCGAGCGGCAACACCTTGCCGCCCAGCGTATTCTCCAGCGCCAATAGCCGCGTCGGCGCGAAATGCAGGTCGTTGTCGTCGTGGATAACCGCCTCGATCTTATCGAGCCGCAAGGTGCCGTCGCTCTCATGCTCGATCGGTTGCGGCTGGATCGAGCCCAGCACCGCTGCATTGCCGCGCTCGAAGCCATAGCAATGCGCATTCTGCCCCGCGATGAAGGCATCGCCGCGCCCGCAATGACTCATCAACGCCAACAGGTTCGACATCGTCCCCGAGGGCACGAACAGCGCCGCTTCCTTGCCCAGCAACTCGGCCATTCGCGCCTGCAGCCGGTTGACCGTCGGGTCATCGCCATAGACGTCGTCCCCCACCTCCGCCGCCGCCATCGCCGCGCGCATCCCCGCGCCGGGGCTGGTGACGGTATCGGAGCGGAAATCGTAAATGGCATTGCTCATTATTCTCTCCAAAAATCAGTCTGGCTTGCGCACCACGATCAGCATGCCGGTGATCGGCGCCCCGCGATCCTGCCGCAACGTAGCCTGCTCGAACCGCAAAATCTGCAATCCCGCATCGGCCAAAGCCTGCCGCGTCGCCTCGACCCCATGGGCATAGCGCAGCGACGGGCGCAGGAACACCTGCTCCTCGCCATCATGGGCTTCCAGCGAAAACGCCAGCAACCCGCCCGGCGCCATCGCCGGCACCACGGCGGCCAGCACCGGCGGCAGCGCACCGCAATAGATGAACACGTCGGCAGCGGTCACAAGATCGGCCTTTGCCACTCGCCGCCCGAGAAATTCCACCAGTTCGGCCTTTTCCAGCCGGTCATAAATGCCCTTGCGCGCCGTCTCGGCAACCATCGCCGCCGACAGGTCCACGCCCTCCAGCAGGGCAGTCCTGCCGCGTAGCCGCACGCCCATCAGCCCGGTGCCACAGCCCAGATCCAGCGCATCGGCAAACCGGGCAATGCCCAGTTCCGCCATCGCATCGAGCAGCAATCCGTCGAGCAGATCGGGCACCTGATAACCCAGCCGATCGACCAACGCCGCCTCGAATTTAGGCGCATATTGATCGAACAGCGCTTCGACATAGCTGACGGCAGTGCCGTCCCCGGCGCTCGATGCACCATGCGCCGCCAATTTCAGCCGCGCCCCGAATTCGCCGTCATCGTCCAGCGCTTCCAGATGCCGCCAGGCCGAGATCGCATTGGCGATATCGCCGATCTTCTCGTGATAGCCGCCCAGCAGGTCCCAGCCCGCGGCCCAGTCGGGGGCCAGTTCCAGCGCCTGCGCCATGACTTCGGCGGCGCCGCTGTAATCGCCGTCTTCGGCATAGCTCTTGGCGTAGCCGGCACGCCGGTCGGCGATCACGTCGCCCGAGGAATAGGAGGTTTTGGTCAAGTGCTGGCCCCAGCGTTCCGGCCGGTCGCCGGAGGTAGCGGATTGCAGCAAAGCCACGCCAATTGCAACTGTTAGGAAACGATCTATTTTGCACCGCCGCGACAATGGCGCCGTGCATTCCGCTGCGCGCTGCGATAATGTGCCCACGTTCACGCCGTTGCCATCTATGGCGGCTATGAATGCGACGCCCTTGGCGCAGGCAATTTCTAGCCTCGCCTGGACCCCGCGCGTCGGCGCCGGCCCCTTCTCGGGTCTGGTGTCTGTATATTGACGATATCCGTTCGTACCCTGGTTGACCCCTGAGTCAGCCGGGCGTTTTGTCATGTGTTAAGACATATTGAACACGCCATTTTTTCGGGTTAGGCTGCCCTATCGAATATTGCGGCCGACCGATCTGATCATGCGAACACCATTCGCGCCTGCTGACGTCACTTTCCGATATTTCGATATCAACCAAGTCACGGTCATTGTGGCCGGGACTGCTTAGATCAGCGACTGCACGAGGGAACGCGCATCATGGCAACCGGCACCGTAAAATGGTTTAACGGCCAAAAGGGGTTTGGCTTCATTCAACCTGACGAAGGCGGGGCGGACGTGTTCGTCCACATCTCCGCGGTCCAGCGCTCGGGCCTCAACGGGCTCGACGAAGGCCAGAAGATCACCTACGAAATCGTCAAGGACAAGCGGACCGGAAAATCCGCAGCGGACAATCTGGTCGCCTCATAGACCGACCGCATATTGACGCAGAAGGCGCGGTTGGGAGGCCGCGCCTTTTTCGTTTGGGGGAGCCGGTTTTCTTTGTTTCCGTCTCCAGACAGCCCAAAACTTGCAACCGCATGTGGAGAGACCTATCTCCAACACCTACACCGCCTTGACCGCGGCCCGGCCGCCGGGCAACTTGAGGCTATCTTCCCGAAATAGTTATCCTGAGCTGGATGCCTAACGGACCTGGCAGGATGACGATTTATTGCCGTGCCTTTGGAGGCAAATCGAATGGACAAGATCCCAATGACGATCGGCGGCCACCAGGCCCTGACCGCAGAATACCAGCACCGCACCGCCACCGAGCGCCGCCGCATCGTCGAGGCGATCTCCGAAGCGCGCGCGCATGGCGATCTGTCCGAAAATGCCGAATATTCGGCCGCCAAGGAACAGCAGAGCCTCAATGAAGGGCGCATCCAGGAGCTGGAATCGCTGCTGGCGCTGGCCGATATCATCGATGTCACCAAGCTGAGCGGTAGCTCGGTCAAGTTCGGCGCCACCGTGACCTATATCGATGAGGACACCGAGGACGAGAAGACCTATCAGGTCGTCGGCGACAGCGAAGCCAATGCCAGCGATGGCCGCATCTCGATTTCCTCGCCCATCGCCAAGGCGATGATCGGCAAGTCCGAGGGCGATTCGTTCGAAGTGTCCGCTCCCGGTGGTGCCAAGAGCTACGAAATCATCAAGATACGGTATGTTTAACGCCCACAAATTGAGCATTCGCTCACCAGGGTGTGACATTTCGGTGCATTGAGCCGCTCGTCATGCGACGAGCAAACACTTGGCCTTGAAACTATGACCCTCGCGCCCTTAATCTAGGGACGAGGGAGTTTTTCGTGGAAATTCGGAGAGCGTCGATGCACGCGAAAGTCATCATCATCGGGTCCGGCCCTGCCGGGTACACCGCCGCGATCTATGCGGCGCGTGCCATGCTGGAACCGGTGATGATCCAGGGCATGCAGCCCGGTGGCCAGTTGACCATCACCACCGATGTCGAAAACTATCCCGGCTTCGCCGATGTGGTCCAAGGCCCCTGGCTGATGGACCAGATGAAGGCGCAGGCCATCCATGTCGGCACCAAGATGGTGAGCGACCTCATCGTGTCGATCGATTTCGACCGCCACCCCTTCGTATTGACCGGGGATAGCGGCGATATCTACACGGCTGACTCCATCATCATCGCCACCGGCGCCCAGGCCAAATGGCTGGGCCTGCCGAGCGAACAGAAATTCCAGGGCTTTGGCGTCTCCGCCTGCGCCACCTGCGATGGCTTTTTCTATCGCAACAAGGAAGTGGTCGTGGTCGGCGGCGGCAATACCGCTGTGGAAGAGGCCCTGTTCCTCACCAATTTCGCGTCCAAGGTCATCGTCGTGCATCGCCGCGGCGAATTCCGCGCCGAGCGCATCCTGCAGGAGCGCCTGTTCAAGAACCCCAAGATCGAAGTGCGCTGGAATACCGAGGTTGCCGAAATCGGCGGCTCGCCCATGCCGCCATCGGTCAATTCGATCACCCTGCGCGACCTGTCGACCGGTCGCACCTATGAACAAAAGATCGACGGCGTTTTCGTCGCCATCGGCCATGTTCCGGCCACATCGATCTTTGCTGGTAAGCTCGACATGAAGGCGGGAGGCTACCTTCAGGTCAAGCCGGGCACTTGTGAAACCAATATCCCTGGCGTCTTCGCCGCCGGCGACGTCACCGACGATATCTATCGTCAGGCCGTCACCGCGGCGGGCATGGGCTGCATGGCAGCTCTGGACGCCGAACGATATCTGGCCGAACACGAGTTAGCCGAGGCGGCGGAGTAAGCAGCCTACAAGAGAAAGCGTCAAAATGCTCGACTGGGACAAGCTCCGGATTTTCCATACCGCCGCCGAGTCGGGTAGTTTCACCCATGCCGCCGAAAAGCTGGGCATGAGCCAGTCCGCCGTCAGCCGGCAGATTTCGGCGCTTGAGGATGATCTGAGCCTCAAGCTCTTCATCCGCCATGCGCGCGGGCTGGTGCTGACCGAGGTGGGCGAGCAATTGTTCCGCACCGCCCACCGCATGCACTGGGAGCTGCAGCAGGTCGAAACCCAGATGTCCGAGAGCCAGGACGTCCCCACCGGCCCGCTGATCGTCACGACGACAGTGGGTATCGGATCGACCTGGCTGAGTTCGCGGCTGGACGAATTCCTCAAGCTCTATCCGCTGATCCAGCTGGAAATCCGCCTCAACGACGCCGAACTGGACTTGGCCATGCGCGAGGCCGACGTGGCCATTCGCCTGCACCGGCCCAACCAGTCCGAGATGATCCAGCGCAAGCTGTTCACCGTCCACAATTATTTCTATGCCTCGCAAAGCTATATCACCGAATATGGCATGCCCAGGAATATCGAGGACCTCGACAATCACCGCGTCATCAGCTTCGGCGAGCCGGTGCCGTCCTATCTCGGCGATATCAACTTTCTCGAACGCCTCGGCCGCGCCGATAACAGCCCGCGCCGCGCGGTGCTCAAGGTCAATGCCGTCTATGGCATGATGCAGGCCGCCCGCGCCGGCATCGGCATCGCCATGCTGCCCGCCTATGTCACCGAAAAAGAAGATGGCCTGGTTCAGGTGCTGGCCGAAATCAGCATCCCGGAATACGAGGCCTATTTCGTTTACCCACCTGCCCTCAAAAACTCCAAGCGAGTCGGCGTCTTCCGCGACTTCCTCGTCGGCAAAGCCCGCGAGTGGAGCTTCTAACATCCTGCCACGTCCTCGTGGTTCGAGGGCGGGCCACAGAGTTCCCCATGCCCCGCATCACCACCATCGCCTTCGACGCCGATGACACGCTCTGGCAGAACGAGCAGTTCTTCCGCCTCACCGAGCAGCGCTTCACCGCCTTGCTCAAGGACTATGCCGACGGCGAGGGCCTGGGCAAACGGCTGCTGGAAGCCGAAATGCGCAACCTCTCCACCTATGGCTTCGGCATCAAGGGCTTTACCCTGTCGATGATCGAGACCGCGCTCGAAGTCACCGAGCATCGCGTTCCCGGCACCGTCATCGCCGAAATCCTGGCCGCGGGCCGCGAATTACTCACTCATCCAGTTGAAACCCTGCCCTATGTCGATTCTGCGCTGGACCAGTTGCAGGAGAACTACCGGCTCATCCTGGTCACCAAGGGCGATCTGTTCGACCAGGAGCGCAAGCTGGCCGCCTCCGGCCTGGCCGAGTATTTTGCCGCCGTCGAAATCGTTTCCGACAAGACTGAGGCCACTTACCGCCGCATCTTCGCCCAGCATGCCGATGGCGCGGAGCGGACATTGATGGTGGGCAATTCACTCAAGTCCGACGTTTTGCCGGCCCTCGCCACCGGCAGCTTTGGCGTTTACGTGCCCCATGACCTGACCTGGTCGTTCGAGCATGCGGAGGAGCCCGTGGACACCCCTCGTTACGCCAGGATTGCCCATCTCGGCGAACTGGCTGCCGCCATCGACGCATTCGGGGCCAATGCGGCTTTCTCCAATTTGGATGAATAAAGTCTTACCGGTATCGCCTCGTCGAAATCCTCCCAGCCATTTTCGCGCAAGTGGGAGCGTTCATCCTTACCCGCTCCCAGCAAGAATGGATTCCCGCCGGCGCGGAAATGATGCCGTGGCAAATGATAGGGCGGGAATAAGTCGCCGCTTCTACGCCAATAACCGCTATATTTTGCATTCCATCCATTGATTCAAAACGATAATTTCCTCCGTCCCCGCGCGCTACGCATGGCTGGCATACGCGATGCCTAATTGTGAGGCACGCTGCACAGGCTTATATCGACCGAACACAGCGGGGCTTTCCTCCCTTGCTCCCGCTGCGTTCCCTCCTTGCGAGGCTTGCCTCGCAAATGTATGGCCTCGCTCTCCCCTCGAGCGGGGCCATATTTTTTGCCCGGGCTCCGGACAAATGCCTGCAGTATGTGCATGGCACACATGTTAGCTTGTTAATTGCCCATTCATGCAGCAAAGCGCATATTGCGGTTGTCGCTGAGACGAACACCGTATCCTCCTCCCTCGGTCTTCTGTATCGCGACACCGAATTTGGATCGTATCCTCCTCCCTCGATCCAGGTTCACCGGCAGAGCGCATATCCTCCTCCCTTGCTCTCTGCCCCACTTTGATTTGGCTCAGGCCACATCTTTAGGCCCCATCCTCGGATGGGGCCTTTTTTTCGCTTTCTTTGCCGCACACGAAAGATGCGAAGGAATTTAGATCAGGCTGAGTCGAAAGGGACGGTGTCCGAGAGCCGGAGCGGAGCGTACGTTCAAGTACGTGAGCACCGGAAGCGCAGGATACTGTTCCTTGCAGGCCAGCCTGATCTAAATGCCGAGCATCTTTGACATTTTGTCGCAGACGAAAGTGCATGGCTGACATGTCAAGGTCAGTATTGCTGACCCTTAAACTTCGGGCTATTCATTCGCCTGTCGCTGCGAAGCCCTCCGTATCCTCCTCCCTCGGACCGGCTTTACGCGACACCGGGTTTAAGTCGTATCCTCCTCCCTCGGCTTAGGCCCACCCGGTCCGGCGCATATCCTCCTCCCTTGCGCGGGGCTATTACTCAGATTTGGCTTCGGCCCTATCATCAGGCTCCAACCTCGGTTGGAGCCTCTTTTTTTGCCTCTAGTTGAGCCGCGCGGCAAGCTTGGTCAGGGTGAGTCGAAAATGGTGGGTTTCGAAAACCGGAGCGCAGCGTACGTTTGGGTACGTGAGCACCGGAAGCGCAGACCCGAAGGGCCGCGCAAGCGAACACCGCCATTTGCAGGCCGCCATGGCCTAGCTGGCTAGCGGCACCAGTCTCATCAAATCTGCATGGCTGGCCTTCCCATTGTGCGTTTGCGCAAGACACCGCGCGGGCAGATAGTGCCGGCAACGCGGTCGATCATGTGATCGCTCCTCCAAGGTCAAAGGCTTCGGTCTGTGACCCCTGGCCCTGCCCATCCCCTCGGGCGGGGCCTTTTCATATCCAGCCATTGTTGCCGCCTGTCCGGCAGTTCTTGCCGCCTAAAATTTTGCCTTAGCTAGAAAACCTCCCGATTTCCGGGGCTTTCCCAGCGGCACGCCCCTTGCATGGTTATGGTTAACCCTTTCAAGGAGCCCAGCCATGGTCGCCCTCGTCACCGCCTATTCCACCGGCTACGTCAATTCGACGCCCGCCGCCGCCGCCGCCGGCAAAACCAGCACAGCCAAGACCACCACGCCACCAGCCGCGACCAATAACAACGCCGCCACCAGCGTCGAGCTATCCGATGCCGCCAAGGCCGCGCTCGACGTCAAGGACCTCGCCACCGTGCTGAGCGAAGCCCGCGAAAAGCTGACCGCATTGCTGGCCGGTGCCGATCGCACCAGCCCGCTGCAGGATGACAAGTTAGCGCTCGATATGAGCAGCCTCGATTCGCGCGAACTGTTCGCCATTACCAGCAGCACCGACGAATTTGCCTTCACCGACGACGAGAAGGACGCTGCGGGCCTCGAAATGCAGCGCCGCTTCGATGCGGCCCTGGCCGGCCCAGCTGCCATTGCCAACGTCACCGGCACCTTTACCGGCCTCTATAAAGCCGCCGCCGACTATCTCGATAGCCTTGGCCCCGAGGAACGCGCCGATCCCAAGACCATCGCCGCCCGCGCCGCCCTCACCGACGGCCTCAAGCAATTGGCCACCGATCCCAAGACCCTGCCCGATGCCGGCGATGATGATCCGGTCGCGATCTACCTGGCTCTGCAAGAGTCCGGCGAGGCCTCCGGCCCGCGCGATATCACGGACGTGGCTGGTGACGTGCGCGCCGCGATCGACAAAAAATATGAGGCGGCCATCGCCAATGGCCGCGTGCCGACCTTCAACAAGAATACCAAGGTGGGCACCTATATCGATCTATCCAGCTTCGACTCGCGCTCGCTGTCGGCCATCGTGCTCAACTCGGACAATGAATTTTCGAGCGAGGAAGTGAGCGCCGCCAATACCATCCTGCGCAGCAAGGGCGGCGCCGCCCTGATCGCCGGCTACGAAGACGCCGCCAAAAGCAGCGATCCCACCGCCTTCAGCCAGAACATCATCGGCATCTATTCCGCCTTGAGCCCCGAGGAACGCCAGGCGCTCGGTTGGAGCGACCAATTCTACCAGGCCGCCATAAGCAGCTTCGCTACCACCTCCAAGCTCGCCCAGATGTTCGGCGAAGCCGCCAGCGGTGGTTCAGGCGGCGGCGCCTCGACCGGCTTCATGAGCTGGTTCAGCAAGTAACCCCTCATCCGCCCTTCGGGCACCTTCTCCCACAAGGGGAGAAGGGATAGAGCCGAAAGTCCTCAGTCGTCACCCCCTCTCCCCTTGTGGGAGAGGGACAGCTTGTGACGCGTTCAGCGGAGCAAGCAGGGTGAGGTGCCCTACTTTATCCCCGCACAGAACCCCTGTATCCGCGCCACCGCAGCTTCCAGCTCACTGTTCGCCGCCGCATAGCTCAGCCGGAAATGCCCCGGCAGTCCGAACGCCGCGCCATGCACCAGCGCCACCCCGGTCTCCTCCAGCAGCGCCAGCACGAAATCCTCGTCGGTGACCAGCTTAGTGCCGCCCGCCGAAACCTTGCCCAGCAGCCGCTGGCAGGACGGGAACACGTAGAACGCGCCCTCGGGCGTCAGGCAATCAAGCCCCGTATTGGCATTGAGCCCGGCCACCACCAGATCGCGCCGGCCCTGGAACACCTTGCGCCAATCGGCCAAAAAGCCCTGCGGCCCGTTCAGCGCCTCGACCGCCGCCCATTGCGCGATCGAGGACGGATTGGTGGTCGACTGGCTCTGCAGCTTGACCATTGCCGCCAGCAATTCGCGCGGCCCGGTGCAATAGCCGATGCGCCAGCCGGTCATCGCATGCGATTTGGAAACGCCATTCATGGTCAGCGTGCGTGGCTGCAACTTCGGCTCCACCTCTGCAATGGTGGCAAACGTGCCCCCATCATAGACCAGCACTTCATAGATATCGTCGGTCAGAATATGCACATGCGGATGGCGCAGCAGCACATCGGCAAGTCCGCGCAACTCGGCTGCGGTATAGGCCGCGCCGGTCGGGTTGGATGGCGTATTGAGGATCAGCCACTTGGTCTTGGGCGTAATCGCCGCCTCCAGCACTTCGGGCTTCAGCTTGAAGCCGGTCGAGGCATCGGCCACCGCAAATACCGGCTCGGCCCCGCAGAGCCGCACGATTTCGGGATAGCTGACCCAATAGGGCACCGGCACCACAACTTCATCGCCGGGGTTCAGCGTCGCCATCAGCGCGTTGAAAATCACCTGCTTGCCGCCCGAGGCGACAAAGCAATCCGCCGCCGTCACGTCCAGCCCGTTGTCGCGGCGGAACTTGGCCGCCACCGCTTCCTTGAGCTCGGGAATGCCATCGACATTGGTATAGCGCGTCTTGCCCTCGTTCATCGCGCGGATAGCGGCTTCGCGCACATTGAGCGGCGTATCGAAATCGGGCTCGCCGGCCGATAGCGCGATGATATCGCGCCCGGCCCGCGCCATCTCGCGCGCCTTCTGGCTGATCGCCACCGTCGCCGACGGCGCCACGCGCCCCAAAGCCTCGGACAGGAAACCCATGCAAAAACCCTCCCGGAAATCGCTGGGAGTGATAGAGCCTCGACGCCCGGCGAGCAAGTCGCCTTAGGTCTTGGGTTTCGCCGTGCTGGCACGCACCTCCAGCCGCAAGGGCACGCTCGCGCGCGCCTTGGGCACGTCGTCGTCGAGAATCGCCCGCACCGCGCGCCGGGCGATCTCGGCCAGCGGCTGCGCGATAGTGGTCAGCGGCGGTTCCGTCTCAGCCCCCTCGGGCACGCCATCGAAGCCCACGATCGACACATCCTGGGGCACGCGCAGCCTCTGCCCTTTCAGCCAGTCCATCGCCACCATGGCGATGCGGTCCGACATCGCCAGGATCGCCGTCGGCGGTTCGGCAACGGCGAACATCGCCGCAAGGCACGCCTTGATGCTGCCGATATCGTGCTGGGTTTCATAAACCGGCACCGCTTCGGCCGGAATGCCGAACTCCGCCAGCGTGCGCCAATAGCCATAGGCCCGGTCGCGCGAGGTCGAATAGGTGGCGCTGTCCACCTGCTCGGCTGTCAACAGGCCAAAATGATCATCGGAAAATTCCGTCCCCAGCACGGCGAGGCGCTTATGCCCCAGTTCCGCCAGATGCCGCGCCGCCATCCCGGCCCCGGCGATATTGTCGATGCCGATCGCAGGAATACTCGTGTCATCGACACCAAGCGCCAGCGCTACGAACGGCAGCCGCCGGCCGCGCGTCAGTTCCACCAGCTTTTCGCCGCCCTCGACGCAGAGCAGGATGAACCCATCGACCAGCGCGCTCTGGATATTCCAGGCCAGCTTCTGCTGGTTCTTCGCCGATACCAGCGCAATGCCAGTGCCGCTGGCATCGCACACCGCCGAGACCTCCGCCATCAGCGCCCGCGCCCACGGGTCCTCGAAAAAATACGCCATCGGCTCGACCGTCGCCAGCCCGATCGCATTGACCTTGCCCGCCCGCAGGAGCCGCCCCTGCAGGCTCGGCCCGCCATAGCCCATGGCCTTGGCGGTCGCCAGCACATGCTCGCGCACCTCTTCGCGGACCACTTCGGGCCGGCTGAACACATTGGACGCCGTGCCCTTGGACACCCCCGCTTCCCGCGCCACGTCAGCCAGTTTCACCGTCGCCTTGGTCGCCATCAACGCTGCCTTGCACCCTAAACTGCTTTCCTAGCACAGAAATTGTACCGGTTCAAAACCTGCTTGACTCCGGCTGATATAGGCATATATCTGAACCGATCCAAGCGCTCCTTGCGCCATCAGATTGAACCGATCCAAAGAGGAGGCTATCATGACGATGATCCCAACCAGCTATCTGTCCAAGACCCTCTACGCCGAAACCTGGGGCGATCCACGCAACTCGCATGCCGTCGACATACCGGCGGTTCCCCAAGTCGAACCCCACGGCGCCGAGCCCGCCTTTAACCTGCTCACCCTAGCATCCACCCTGCGCCAGCGCCTCGTCCGCCACCAGCCGGTGGTTGACGATTGCTCGGCACAGTCCTGCGCATAAAACAACCACGTGACGCGGCGGAGCGCCGCCCGCCATCGTCACAGTTCTGCCTTCAAATGGTACGCGCTTCACCAGGATCGCCCCAAACTCTGCGCGCATTCGGCCTGTTTACTGGCGTCATTGCCAATCAGAGCAAAGACGCTGGTCCCATGCACACATCGACGTCTCCCAAGCGGAAAAATTTCAGGCTCTACGCGATCGTCTCCACGGCTTTAGTGGGTCTGGGCGCGGTCGCAGCGCTGATTGCGGGGATCACCCCCGCGACTGCATCGAGCCTGGCGCAGAATACGGATACGCAAATCGCCGTCTTCATGATTCCGCTGACCCTGCTCCTATTGGCACTTGTGTTCGAAGTGACGCGCATCGTCTTGCGCGGCGCCCTGCCGGTGGAAACGCCTCCCCGCCGGCCATCTCGCCTCAACTGGAAACCCGGTAACGGCGAGGGTTGATCTCCGTAGTCCCTGACTGATACCCACTTGGGCCGGCCCCGCGCCGGCCCTTTTTTTTTGCGCTCGCGGCTCCGACCAACTCCCTATTGCCCTGCCACGCGACGAGGCTCACACTCCTCGAAAAACCACGCAATCACCGCAATGAGGAGGACGTCCCGATGCTCGTCGAAAATATCCTTCAAACCAAGGGCGTGCTGGTTCACACCCTGCCCGAAACCGGCACCCTGGCCGATGCCGTGGCCGCGCTCAACCGGCACAATATCGGCGCCCTGGTCATCACCGATGCCGGCGGCGCCATCATCGGCATCCTGTCCGAACGCGATATCGTGCGTCGCCTCGGCACCGATCCAGCCGGCCTGCTGAGCCTTCCCATTGCCGATTGCATGGTGCGCGGCGTCGTCACCGGCACCATGGTGACGCCCATAGATGAGGTCATGGAGCGCATGACCAATTTCCGCATCCGCCACATGCCCATCGTCGAAGGCGATGCCCTGGTCGGCATCGTCTCCATCGGCGACGTGGTCAAGTTCAAGATCGAAGAGGTCGAACGCGAAGCCACCGCCTTGCGCGACTACATCGCCTCATAGCGCCGGTGCCGTACACCTATTTGGGCAGCGCCAGCACCTGCGCCATGGTTCCGCCGTCCACTGCCAGCTCGGCCCCGGTGACGAAATTCAATGTCGGATCGGCGAAGAACAACGCCGCCTTTGCCACGTCCTCGGGCGCGCCCGCCCTGCCCGCGGGAATACACTGGGCAAACAGCGATACCAGCTCGGGCTGCGCGAACAGCTCGGTATTGCGCGGCACACTGATCGGGCCGGGCGCCACCATGTTGACGGCAATGCCGTGCCCCGCTAGGTCGACCGCCATGGCCTTGGTGAGCAGACGAATACCACCCTTGCTCGCCACATAGGGCGCGGCCTCCGGCTCGGCGGCGAAAGCATTCACCGATCCCATCGTGACGATCCGGCCGCGAACGCCGGTAGCAATCATCGATTGCGCGACCGCCTGGCAGACATGGAACGTGCCGCTTAGGTTGATATCAAGATAACGCGACCAGTCCTGCAAGGTTAGGCTCTCGAACGGACCGCTCGCCCCCAGGATAGCGGCAGTGTGCACCACCGCATGGATTTGCCCGGCAATCGCCGCCGTCTGCGCCACAAGCCGGTCGACAGAGGCCCGGTCGCTGACATCGGCGGCGATGAAGTGCGCGGCGGCAATGCCCAGTTCAGCAGCTGGCGGCTTGAGATCGGAAGCGACCGCGATGGCCCCCTCCTCAAGCAGCGCCCGCACGGTCGCTGCGCCAATCCCGCCCGCCGCGCCCGTCACCAGAACCACCTTGCCTTGGAAGCGCGTACTCACAATGTCGTCTCCTTGACCACGCAGGTCGCCAGGTCCCCCGCTTGCACACTATTGAGATGCCGCACCGCCATGACCCTGCCGGCGAACGCCGCCTGAAATTCATGCAGGCACTCGCCGAGCGGGCTGTAAAGGCGCGCCAGGAGCTGCCCCTCGGCGACACGCGCTCCGAGTTCCACCAGCGTTTCCAGATATCCCCCTTTGGGAGTTTTCTCCCAATCGCCGTCGAGGCAGGCAGTCGTTTCGGCACGCTTGTGCGCCGCGTCGATCATGCCCTGCGACGCCAGAACCGAGAGATAAGCCCCCAGATAATCGGCCGCATCGCCCGGCAGGCAATTGCCACGGCCGCCGATTTCCGCCCCACAAACGGCAATGCCGCGCTTGGCGGCTTCATATGAAAGCACGCCCCGCACCGGCGGCAATCGCCACAGGAAGGCAATGCCCATCTGCTTGGCCACCTGCAGCGATCGCGCCGCGGTGTCCGGCGTCACCTCGCCAGTGTCGTAAAATCCCGCCACCGGCACGAAAGCCAGCCGCACGCCGCCCGAATGGCTGTCGATCAGGATATCGGCCTGATCGATGACGCTCGTCATCAGCGCCGCCGCAAGACGATGCGACAGCGTGCCATCGGGATCGCCGGGGAATATCCGCGCCAGATTTTCGTTATCGACCGGGCTGGTGCGTGTTCCGGCGGAAAACGCCTGCAAATTAGCAATGGGAACGATCAGCACGCGCCCGGCCAACTTGGTCGGATCGATCTGCTCGCTCAACTGCCGCAAGGCCGCCGGGCCTTCATATTCATCGCCATGAATGCCCGAGACGAAGACAACCGTCGGTCCTGCAGAAGCTCCTTGCAGGACGATGAGCGGAAAGGTCTGTGCCGCGCCATCCGCGCCGGTCGCATATTGCACCGAGCGATGCACCCGCGTGCCGGGCAGCGCGGCCGTTACAGCCGCACCGTCACCGGCCCAAACAACTTCGATCGCCATCACACCTTGACCCGGTAATCGATGCGCGGGACGATTTCGAGATCGCGGAATTCCTTGGCGATCGTCAGCAGGC
The DNA here is from genome assembly GCA_963717095.1 of uncultured Alphaproteobacteria bacterium. Lineage (GTDB taxonomy): Bacteria > Pseudomonadota > Alphaproteobacteria > Rhizobiales > Devosiaceae > Devosia. The sequence goes on along the minus strand of CAVQVF010000001.1, from coordinate 513,259 downwards.
GCTCGATGGTGCCTTCAACCATGGCCTTGCCTTTTTCGGCAGTGGCCAGGGTCGGCGTGCCGGCAACGCCGGACACGTTCATGCGGCTCCAATAGTTCATGAAGAACACTTTGCGGCTGTCGCTCAGGTCCGGATAGAGCCAGCGCGGCCCGCCGCGATGCGCCGGAATTTCGTCCACAGCCTTGTCCATCTGCACTTTGGATGGGTCAATGTAGAGATATTCCGACGTTTCCCATTCGCAGGCGTGGTCGGCCGCATAAGGCCCCCCTTCCAGCACGGAAGCGATGACATCCCAGCCAACCTGCCAGTGATTGACCGAACCGGCGAGGCAGGTCTCGTTCTCCACCGTCACCCGCCGCGAAATCAGGTCGCAAAGCGGGGCATTGGAGCCGTGCGCATTGACATAAAGGATGTGCTTGAACCCCTGCGACGCCAGGCTCGCCCCCACATCGACGCAATAGTCGATGAAATGCTGCATCTTGATCGAAATGGTGCCGGGAAAGTCCATGTTATGGTCGTTATAGCCATAGTGGATCGGCGGCATGGTGACGATCTTGTTCTCCGACCGCTTCGCCACTTCGTCGCAGATATGGACCGCGATCACATTGTCGACGTCGACAGGCAGGTGGTAGCCATGCTGCTCGATGGCGCCGACCGGAATGAGCACCACGCGCTCCTGCTTCACAGCCTCGTTGACCTCCGGCCATGTCATGTCGGCATAAAGGTGTTTGGTCGTCATTTCAGTGTCTCCAGGTGAGAAGGTAAGCGCCCGCCGTCCCGGCCCGGCGTGTAGATCGCCTGGCCGGTTTCGGGGGAGAACAGGTAAAGTTTGGCGGGGTCGACATGCGCCTGCAGCGCGTCGCCACGGCGAATTTGGGAGCCTTCGACAACCTGGGCGACGATGCGCTGGCCGGCCATGGTCAGATAGACGATCTGCAGCGAGCCCAGGTGTTCGACAATGTCGGCACTAGCCGCAATGCCATCGGGGACAAGCTGCACGTCCTCCGGCCTTATGCCCAGCGTCACCTTTTCCCCCGGCCGCAGCCCTTGCAGCGCCGCAGGCGCGGATAGGCGCAATTCGCCGATGGCGAGCCTGCCGTCATCGCCCAGCATGGCATCGAGAAAGGTCATCGGCGGGCTGCCCACGAAGCTGGCGACGAAGCGGTTCGCCGGCGCGCGGTAGATTTCCAGCGGCTCGCCCACTTGCTGCAACTGGCCATGCGAAAACACCGCGATGCGGTCGGACATGGTCATGGCTTCGGACTGGTCATGCGTCACATAGACCGCGGTCGTGGCGAGGCTCTTGAACAGGCTGCTGAGTTCCGCCCGGGTTTGCACGCGCAGCACCGCATCCAGATTGGACAGCGGCTCATCGAGCAGAAACACCTGCGGATCGCGCACCAGCGCCCGGCCCAGTGCCACGCGCTGGCGCTGCCCGCCGGACAATTGCCGGGGATGGCGTTTCAGATAGTCCCCCAGCGACAGCATCTCGGCAGCCTTGGCAACACGGCGCTCGATTTCGTCGGCTGCATAGCCGCGCACCTTGAGCGCGAAGCCCATGTTCCGCTCCACGCTCATATGCGGATAAAGCGCGTAAGACTGGAACACCATGGCGATATCGCGGTGCATCGCGGGCAGGTTCGTCACATCGCGATCGCCGATCCGGATCGTGCCCGAGGTGGGCACATCCAGGCCCGCGATCATGTTGAGCGTCGTGGTCTTGCCGCAACCCGAAGGCCCCAGCAGCGCCATGAATTCCCCGTCCCGGATGTCCAGGTCGAGATCCTTGACCGCGCTCAGATTGTTGAACTTCTTATTGATGGAGCTGAGGGTAACCGAAGCCATGGACCTATCCCTTCACCGCACCGACCGTCAGGCCGCGTGCGAGATAACGCTGGGTGAAAAGGGCGAAAAGCGCGACCGGCACCACGATCACCGTGCTCATCGCCGACATCGATCCCCACAAGATTCCCTTGTCGGTGATGAAGCCCGAAATGCGCACCGGCAGCGTCTTGGCGGCATTGGGCGCCACCGTCGAAGCCATCAGGAACTCGTTCCAGGACAGGAACGCAGTCAGCACGGCGGCGGCGGCAAGGGCCGGCGCCATCAGCGGGATGACGATCAGCACGAAGCGCCGTATCGGCCCGCACCCGTCGATCATGGCCGACTGCTCCAGTTCGCGCGGAAAATCCTCGAAGAACGCCAGCAGCATCCACACCACGAACGGCACCGTCATGCTCACATGCGCGATGATCACGGCGAGGTAGGTGTCTAGCAGGTGGAACTGCCGCATCAGCAGGAAATAGGGCAGCGCCACCGTGATCTTGGGATAAAACCGGATGACCAGGAACAGGATGCCGATGATGATCGACAGCTTGAACGGCAGTTTCAGCCGCGCCAGCGCATAACTCGCCCAGGCCCCGAACAGCACGGCAAGAATGGTGCTGACAGTGGTGATGACCAGCGAATTGATGACGTAGCGGAACGTGTCCCCGCTGGGATCGAAAATCTCCACATAATGCTCCAGCGTCAGCCGCGACGGGATCAGCCCCGCCCCCTCCGCTAGGAATTCATCTGCCGGGCGCAGGCTGTTGAAGAACAGCACCACGAACGGCGCCAATGCCACCAGCAGCGCCAGCGCGATCAGCGCAGCCTTGGCGAAACCCGCCGCCCAAAAACCCAGGCCCCGGCTCATCGCGCCACCTGCCACGATGTAATGCGGCGGCGCCACAGCAGGAAACCGCCCGCAATGGCGACGCAGAACAACAGCATCACCCAGGATGCCGCCGCCGCATACGAGATGTTGAAGTATTTCAAACCCTGCTGGTAGATCCAGAAGCTCAGCGTATGCGTCGCATAGCCCGGCCCGCCTGCCGTGGTGGTGAAGACGATATCGAGCGTGAGAAACGCCTCGATCATGCGGAACATGGCGACGAGCACGAACACCGGCAGGATCATCGGGAAAACGATGTAGCGAAAGGTCTTCCAGCGCCCGGCCCCGTCAACCGAGGCGGCGCGCATGACTTCGGACGGCAATGAGGTCAGCGCGGCGGTGAGCGTGATGGCGACGAACGGCGTCCACTCCCACGCATCGATCATGATCAGCGAGAACATCGCCCAGTTCGGATCGCCCAACCAGTTCGGCCCATCGATGCCGATGGACGCAAGCGCCTGGTTCAGCGGCCCTACCCGCGCCGACAGGATCATCCGCCAGATGGTGCCGACCGCCACCGGCGCCACCACCATCGGCAGCATCAGCAGCGTGCGCACCAGGCGCAGCGTATAGCTCTCGCCAACGGTGAGCAGCGCGATGCCCAGCCCAGAGGCCAGCTGCAGCGCGGTCGAACACACAGCCAGCATCACCGTGAAGGCGACCGAATTGGCAAAGATCGGATCGGTGACCGTGCGCACATAATTGTCGAACCCGATATAGGGCCCCATCGTAGGCGAGCGCGCCAGGCTCCAGTCGAAAAACGAGATGATCGCCGACGAGGCCAGCGGATAAAGCTGCGCGCCGATGACCACGAGCAGGGCCGGCGCCAGGAACAGCAGCAGGACACCGTTCTCACCCAGCCGGGCTTCGATCTGGCCGATGATCCCGGCAGGCCGGCGCGTTTCCGGATGTGTTGGAGAGCTGGGTCATGTCCTATCCTCGATGACGTATCGGGGCGCGCGCAATGCCGCGCCCCGATTGGCCTGTCAGCCTATTTCGCCTGCAGCCCCGAGCCTGCCGCCGCTTCCAGCATGGCGGCGGGAACCGGAATGGTCGCCCACTGCGCCTCGACGGCGGCGATGCCATCGGCGGCTGAGGTGCGGCCATTGACGATATCCTGCAGCGTATTGGTCAGCAGGTCCTGTGCCTCCCCCGACAAAGGTGGGTTCTTGGCCGTGGCGAAGCCCGCGATCAGGGCCGGCCAGAAATGCGCGTTCTTGGCCTTCAGTTCAGGGTCTTCATAGGTCGCCGACCAGACCGAGCCGATATTGTGTTCCACCATGTTGCGCTTGGCGTTTTCCGGGCCGGCATAGGCCTTGATCCACGCCCAGGCCGCATCCTTGTCTTCGGTTGCGGCCGGAACGAACAGCTGCCACAGCGACAGCCAGGGGAACCCCTGACCCGGCATCTTGGCCATGCTCCACTTGCCCTTGACCGGCGAGTTGTCGGTATCGAGACTATTGGTGATGAAGCTGGGATAGGTGACGGTCATGGCCACCTTCTGGTCGCGGAACAATTGGTGCGCCTCGTCGAACGTCAGCGCCGTGCCCTTGTCGGGCAGGTACTTCCACAGCGCGGCGATCTCTTCTGCGGCCGTGGTCGCAGCCGCGACATCGAGCGAATACTTGCCGTCCTTGGACAGGTAAGTGCCGCCATAGCCCGAAAAGAAGAAGCCACCGATCTGTTCGGGGCTGCCGGTCGGATGGCTGAAACAGGCGACATCGGCATTGGCCGCGATGATCTTTTCGCAGGCGGCAGCCACGTCCGCCCAGCTGGCGAAATCGGGCGAAATGCCGGCCTTCTCAAACATTTCCGTGTTGTAGATCAGCCCATAGGCGTCCACGCCATAAGGAATGCCGACCGACTTGCCGTCGACGAACTCCGAACGGCCGGGAGACAGCAGGCCGGGGATCATGCCTTCGGCATAATTATCCTTGGCGATATAGTCGTCGAGGGGCGCGAAATATGAATAGACGTCGGACAGGTAGTAGCCGCCACTCATGACGTCATACTGATTGGTGCCCGAAATCAGGTCCGTCGTATTGTTCTGCCGCAGCACCGCCCACGGAAATGCAGAAACATGCACATCGGTGCCCGTTGCAGCCTTGAAGTCGGCCGCAGTTTCTTCCGCAGCCTTGTCGTAAGTACCCGACTCCATCACCGAGAAGTTCAGCTCGGCAGCCGTCGCGGCGCCGGCGAGAAGCACGACGGCAGCCGATATGGCCGTCATCGTCGTCGCTGCTTTCGTCCTTTTAGTCGTGAGGTTCATGATGTGGCTCCCTGCCTTTTCGCTCGCCGCGCCCGATCCAGCTTCATACCCTCGCCAAACCTGCCCGGTTGTCAGACATTCAGAATATGTGTAGAAATTTGCGCCGTGGTCAAGTGGCATCACGAAAATCTATGGAGGCAAATTCATGGTCGAATTCGTCAGGGGCAATTCGATGTGGCGCTACTGGGACTTGCTTCCCAACGCTTCGGCAGACCCCGTCAGTCTCGGCGAGGGCCTGACGCCGCTCGTTCCCAGCACCCTGTTGCCCGGCATAAACCTGCTGTGGAAAGACGAGACCCGCAATCCGACGGGTTCGCATAAGGACCGTGCATTGTCGCTGGCGGCCAGCGACGCCAAGGCCAAGGGCGCCCGCGCCATGGTCGTCGTTTCGGCCGGCTCGACCGGGCTCTCAAACGCCGCCTATGCGGCACGTGCCGGGCTGCGCAGCATTGCCGTCATGTCCGCTGGCGTGCCCCGCGAACGGGTTTATCCGCTGCACGCGCTCGGCTCCCGGCTTGTCGTCGTCGACGCCGGTATCGACCAATTGATCGAGACGGTGACCGGGCTGGCTGGCCGGAACGGCATCTACGTCGCCTCCACCACGCAGTCGGCCAATCCCGTGCAGGCCGAAGCCGCCCGCACCATCGCCTATGAACTGGTGGACGATCTTGGAACCGCCCCCGACGTGCTGGTCGTGCCGGTAGGCGGCGGCGGCACGCTGGCCGCCATCCATCGCGGCTTCATGCAGCTGCTGCAGGCCGGCCGCATCGCCCGGCTCCCCCGGCTGATCGCAGTCGTTCCCTCCCGGTTCGATACCTTGAAAACGGCATTCGCCGCAGGAATAGCAGCCGCCGAACCCTTTTTCGGCCTGCCCGACCCAGTGGGCGGCCCCACCGTCCTCAACAAGATCGCCCACGGCCATCCTCCCGATGGGATCGAGGCCCTGCGGGCACTGCGCGAAAGCCAGGGCCTGGTTTACAGCTTCGACGACAACGAGGCGATGGCCGCAGTCGGCGAGATCGGCGCCCGCGACGGCCTCTATTTCGAGCCCTCCACCGCCATCCTGCTCCCCGCCCTCCGCGCCCTTGCCCGCGACGGCGTCATCACCCCCGGCCAAACCGTCGTCGCCCTCGGCTGCGGCTCCGGCTTCCGCGAAACCAACGTGCTTCTGGACACCGTGCCGCTCGCCACCGAGCCGGCAACCCTGTCCAATCTGGGCGAGGTGCTGGCGCGATGACGATCTTTAGGACCAATCGACAGCCGATACGGAGCCCCGGTCGCCTCCCTCCCCCTTGAGGGGAGGGATTGAGGGTGGGGGTTCTGAGCTAACAGCAGGGCTCGATAATCGGCATGGTATAGGCTGGCAGCCCCAGCACCCCCACCCCGGCCCTCCCCACAAGGGGGAGGGAGAAGAAGCGGTCGACCTGAATAAGCCTGAGCCCTACCCCGCCGCCCCCGGAACCTCGGGAAAATACGTATCCGCCCAGTCCCGAATATGCTGGCTCATCGCTTCCGCCGCAGCCTCCGGTTCACGCCGCCGCACGAGTTCGAAGATCGCCCGGTGCTCGTCCAGCTCGCGCTGGCGCGCATTGGGGATATCGTCGATCCGGCGGCCGCGCTCCTTCATGATATGCAGGATGGACGCCATGAATGATGCCGCCACCCGGTTATGCGACGCCTCCGCCAGATAGATGTGAAACAGCGCGCCGAATTCCGACACTGGCCGGTTGGACAGATGGTGCGCCTCGTGATCATCGAGCAGTTGGGCTATCCGGCTCAGGTCCGCTTCCGTCGCCCGCGTCGCGGCCAGCCGGATACAATCGGGCTCGATCATCTCGCGTGCTTCAAGCAACTCCTCCGCCAGCATGTCGCCAATCAGAAACCCCAGCACGTCGCTGCGGAATATCTCTCCCACCGATGGCGATTTGATCACCGTGCGATGCCCGGCCGATGCCTCCACCACATTGAGCGCGGCGAGGTTCTGCAATGCCTCGCGCACTGTAGAGCGCCCGACGCCAAGTTGCTCCACCAGTTCCTTCTCGGAGGGGAGTGTATCGCCCACCTTGAGCGTTCCCGCGCGGATCAGTTCCAGTAATTGCTCAGCAACCGTCTGGGCGCTCGTCAGGCGTGTAACGGGTCTGAGGAGCGATGTTTTGTTCATTGCAGCGCGACTTCCAGATTGCCAGGCAGGTGGCTGTTGTTTAGTCACGAGATATCCCCACTACAACTGATTTGCCGTACGAGTTCATATGAAATTCTGCGGCGGCAAAAGCTGATCCACACGGCGGCGCGCGATATCGACAGCCTCGCGCGCATTGTTCAGCAACGGCGCGCCATGCCCCGGCAGCAACTGGGCAAATTCATATCGGCCCAGGCGGCGAATTGTTGCGCAGGTCTGCGACACCGATGAATCCCAGGTATCCTGCAAGATCACCGTGCCATTTGAAAAGATGGCGTCGCCCGCCACCAATGTCGTGACACCTCTATACGTCACCAAATAGCTCAGATGATCGGCGCTATGCCCCGGCGTTGCTATCGCCTTGATTGCCGCGCCACCGAACTCAAAACTATCCTCGTCACCCACCCGCCGGTCCACGCCGCAACCGGCGAAAACATAATCCGCCGGATAGACCCCCGCCCTTTTGGCAACGTCCAGGCTGATGGCCTGCTCATCGGCATTCTCCAGCCAATCGGCAGTCTGTCGGCCCGCCACGACGTCACACCCATGGGCATTCTTGATGATCGCCGCACCGCCCGAGTGATCCGCATGCGCATGGGTGAGGCACAACAGGCTCGGCCCCTCGGCAAATCCCGCTTTGGCCAGGGCTAATAAAGGCGAGGCAACCCCTGCCCCCGCATCGAACAGGATGAGGCCCTCATCGGTGTTCAATCCGTAAGCACAGCAATCCCTCGGCTCCGAAAGGGCGTCGGAACCGCCCCCCGCCATGACAAGGCTCCAGCCGTCCGCCAATTCACCGGTCAAAGCCATGCAATGCACTCTTCGTTTCGCCGAAGCAGTACCATAATCTGAATATCAGACAATAGGAACCAAAACCCCGCCAACCGCCGTGGCACGCCCCATGCTTTGGGGATTTTGACGATGGAGGGAGGAGGCAGCACAGCCCTCTCAGCTCCATCGTCTCCCTCCCCCTTGTGGGGAAGGGGGAGGGGGTGGGGGTTCTCAAGCCCACGAAAGTTCCCAGCGCCTAGATGCTCGCCTGCACTTTATGAAGGGCGGCGTATAATCCATCCGCGGCCATCAGCGCATCATGGCTGCCCTCCTCGCCGATCCCCTCTTCGGTCAGCACGAGGATCCGGTCGGCATTGCGCACCGTCGACAGACGATGGGCGATGACGATCGTGGTCCGCCCCTTGGCCAGTTCCAGCAGCGCCTGCTGCACCGCCCTTTCGCTCTCATTGTCGAGGGCGCTGGTGGCTTCATCGAAGATGAGAATGGCCGGGTTCTTGAGAAACACCCTTGCGATGGTCAGACGCTGCTTCTGCCCGCCCGACAATTTGACCCCGCGCTGCCCGATATCGGTGTCGTAGCCTTGGGGCAGAGCCGCGATGAAATCATGCGCATTGGCCGCCCTGGCCGCCGCGATGATCTCCTCATCGGAGGCCTCGGGACGCCCATAACGCAGATTCTCAGCCACCGTGCCGCTGAACAGATACACATCCTGCTGCACCACGCCGACATTGCGCCGCAACGACGCCATGCCGATGTCGCGCACATCCACGCCATCGATCAAAATCTGCCCTTCCGTCACCTCGTAAAAGCGCGGGATCAGCGCGCAAAGCGTGCTTTTGCCCACCCCCGAAGGCCCAACCAAAGCAACGAACTCTCCCGGCTTGATGCTGAGCGAGAGATTGTTGAGCACATGCGGCCCGCTGTCCTCATAGCGAAAGCTGACACCTCGGAAATCGATGGCGCCGGCCACGCGATCGAGATCCACGGCATTGGGCCGATCCTGGATATCGGGTGCGATGGCCAGCAGGTCCATCGCCCGCACGAAGCCAGTATAGCCCTCCTGCCAAAGCCGCACGAAATTGGCGAGCCGCTCCACCGGATCGACCAGCACCGCCACGCAAAGCAGGAAGGTCAGCATATCCGCCACGCTGAGATTCGCCGTCAGCACGCGGATGAGCGCCGACGACGATCACCATCACCGTCACCAATTGGGCGAAGGTCGTGGTTCCAACCGAAAAATAGGCCTCGCTGCGATAGCCGTCCTTCCGGCTTTCCAGAAACAGGCTATTGGCCTCTGCGAAGCGCTGGCTTTCCAGCGCTTCATTGGCGAAGGATTGCACCACCCTGATGCCGGCCAGCGAATCCTCGACCCGCTCGTTGACGCCGGCGATCCGCTCCTTGCTGGCCTGCAGCGCCACATTCATGCGGCGATTGAAATGCAGCGCATAGATCACCGCGAACGGCGTCAATCCGGCAATCAGCGCGGTCAGCACCGGATCGATGAAAGCCAGGATGATCAGTGCCCCAAAGAACTTGAGCGCCGCAATCGCGAGGTCTTCCGGCCCATGGTGGTAAAGCTCGCCCAGCCACAGCGAGTCATTGGTGATGCGGCTCATCAATTGCCCCACCCGCTGGCTATCATAGAAGCTGAACGACAGCTTCTGGCAGTGCTCGAACAGCTCCTTGCGCACCTCGCTCTCGATCTTGGCCCCCATGACATGGCCTTGATAATCGACGAAGAACACCGCCAGCACCTGAATGGCCAGCATGCCCAGCATCAGCGCGCCCATGGCATAAACCTGGCCGATGGCTTGCGGCACCTCAGGCAGTTGCAGCAGGCTCTTGGTGACGTAATTGGCGCAAAGCGGCAAAGCCAGCGCCGTCGCCGCCACCAGCAGCGCACAGGCCAGGTCTGCCGCCAGCAGCGGCAAATGCGGCTTGTAATAGGATAGGAATTTACGAGCGTTCACAAACGGCCGCTGCGCTGATGCGGCGCTTTCTGTCCGGCTTTGCTGGGGTTTTAGGAAATAGCTACGGCGCGCGCCTGCCTGCGGCCTCGCCCAAGGGAACTTCAATTGCATAAAACTTCGTGTCCTGTTGACGAACGGTTCCTTTCAGACTGGACATGAAGTTTTTCATTCTGCTCTCCCGGTGCGCGTAGCCTGCCATTATGCCCAAGCGAGCGCCGCAGGACAACCCGGCTGGTCTTTTCCCCTCAAACGGCCTTTAAAATCAGCTTTTCGAACGCCCCCAGCAAATCTGCGTCCAGCTTGCCGCCCATGTCCCACATGATCGCGAAAGCCTGTTCGGGCTGCATGGGCGCCTTGTAGGCGCGCCGCTCGATCAGCGCCGCATAGATGTCGCAGATCGTCGTCAGCCGCACGAGATCGATGATGCCATTGGCGTGCAAGCCATCGGGATAGCCCGAGCCATCCAGATATTCGTGATGGTGCCGCACCACCGACAAAAACTCGCCATCGAAGCCCCCCTGCTTGGCCAGCAGGTCGAACCCGATCGGCGCGTGCGTGCGCATGATGGCCATTTCTTCGTCGGTCAGGCGCCCGGGCTTGTTGAGAATTTCCAGCGGCAACTTGGCCTTGCCGATATCGTGCAGCAGCGCCGCCTCGGTCAGCCGCTTGCGGTCCACCGTGCCAAAACCCAGCTTGAGCGACAGGAACGCGGCCAGCCCCGCCACCAGCAGGCAATGCTGGTAGGTCACCTGATCATAGTCCCACACCGCTTCGAGCCAGGCCTGGATATCAGCCTTGGCGATCGCTTCCAAAATGGCGGTACCGGCGATATCCAGCGTCTCGGGCGACATTCTCGTTCCCAACTCGGCCGCCAGCATCAACTCGGCCAGCGCCGCCGCCGCCCTGAGCGCGCCCGCATCGGCAACCCGCCGCGGCGTCCTGCCCTTGGCGGTCGCATCGAGCCCAACCAGATCGGCGACCTTGGTAAGCAACTGCGCCCGCGGCGTATCCAGCGGCATCATATCGGTGGCGTCGAGCGCCCTGGCCTGGACCACGAGATGGTGCGTCTGCTCGCGCAGCAGGCAGAGCAATGGAATACCGGGCTGGCGATGGCGGTCGAGCGCCGCGCGCAGCATGCCCACCGCGGCAGGCTCGTTCAGCGCAACATCGCAAACGATCAGCCGCGCCTCGGCAAGCTGGGCTCCGGCATCCTGCACGGGAACCACGGTGCAGGGCAGGATCAGGGCGAGATCACGCGACAGTCTTTGGCCATGGACCTCGCGATCGGTCAGAAGCAGCATATCTACCCTTCGGCTTTACCCTCGGCGTGCTCCCACTGATGCGGTCTGCAGAACGAGCTTTACGCGCGCAGAAGACCATACTTCCTGTTAAATTTCCTTGAGTGTTATCAGGGGTTTCCCTCATTCGATCGATACCTCTTCGAAACCATTCGGGCCGGAACCGCCTCCGCGATTCCGGCCCGTCAATGTCACGCCAGGCTGAACCTGCCGGTAAATTACAGCGTCACCACCTGATGGCTATGGATCGACTCGTCCGCCGCCAGCACAATCTTGAGGCTCTTCACCCCATCATCCATATGCGCGGTCAAATCGAGATCCTCCAGGATTGCCTTGAGCAGATAAAGCTGTTCGCGCTCGCACAGATCGTCATGATTGGGCTCGTCCGATACGTCGATGCGCTCGTCCGGCTTGCTCATATCGGTATAGTGCCGCAGGATCTGGCTGGTCTTGGTATGGGCGTTGATATCGTCGGATTTGATCCCGGCATTGTTCTCGGCCATGACGATGGAGGCCGAGCCCTTGGGCCCGAACACGTCCTTGATGAAGAACGACTGTTCCGACACCATCGGTCCCCAGCCGGCCTCATACCAGCCGACCGAGCCGTCCGCGAACTCCACCTGCAATTGCCCGTAATTGTTGACGGGCACCTCATCGGTCAGCCGCGCGCCAATGGCATGGACCCGTATCGGCTTGGCATCGGTCATCTGGCACATCACGTCGACATAGTGCACGCCGCAATCGACGATTGGCGGAAAGCTGTCCATCAGCCGCTTGTGCCACTCCCAGGTCTCGCCATTCGATTGCTGGTTGAGGTTCATGCGGAACACCAGCGGCGTGCCCAATTCGCGCGCGATCTGGATGAATTTGATCCAGCTCGGATGCTGGCGCAGGATATAGCCGATCACCAGCTTGCGCTTGGTGCGCTTGGCGACCTCCACCACGCGCTCGGCGTCCTTGGCCGATATCGCCATCGGCTTTTCCACGAACACATGCGCCCCCGCCTCCATCGCCTTGATGGCGTAATCGGCATGGGTATCGGGCATGGTATTGACCGAAACGACATTCGGCTTCAGCTCTGCCAACGCCTGCTCGAAGTTGGAATAGCGCTTGGCGCCGGCCAAAGCCGCCGGCAGCTCCTTGCCCTCGATATTGCGAGTGCAGACCCCGACCACCTCGTAGCCATCGATCCGCGTATAGGCCAGAGCATGGCTCATCCCCATATTGCCCAGCCCAACCACCAGAACCGTCTGCTTGCTCATGTTTCCCTCACTCATGTGGTGGCGCTTAGGCGCCCGTTCCGATGCCGCTCACGCCACCGCCTTCAGCGCGTCGCCGATCCAGGCCAGATTGCCCGGCCGCAAGTGGCCCCAATTGTAGAATGCCAGCTCATCGACACCCCCGGCATGCAGGGCTTCGACCGCCGCGATGAACTCGCTCTTGGTCGCCAGATCCGGATAGGACGGCCGCAAAATGCCACGCAGCTTGGCGCCACCTATCCGCCGCTTCAGGTCGAACAGGTCCGCTTTCACCCGCATCGCGCTGGGCTCGTAGAAACACGCCTCGATAATTCCCGTTGCCGCGCCCAGCGCCCGCAGATCGCTGCCCTCATACCAGGCACCACCGCTCGGCCGCGCCACCGATGGGATCACCGCAACATTGGCATCGCCGCGCACGGACGCCCGGATTTCCTTGACCAGCCCCGTCACCACATTATTGCGGAAATCCAGATACGCCCGCAGATCGCCATTGGCCTGCACATCGGCCAGCCAGAACGCCTCGGCCATGTCATCGGGAAAATCCACGTCCGATGCCAGATAGGCCGCAATATCCGCCGCCACCTGTGCCTTGAGCCGCCGCGCCTCGATGCCCTGCGCTTCCGCTCCAGCCACGCAATGCTCGCAAAAGCACAGCCCCAGCAGGCTATCGAGCCACTTGTTCTGCCGCATCAGCGCAAATTCATGATGATAGCCATGCGCATAGGGCGCAAAACCTGGGCTTTCAATCGAAACCCCGGCCACCGGATAGCGCTCGGTCACGTCGCGCGCCAGCCCCATGGCATAGGCCCGCGCTTCCGGATGCGACGGGCACAGGCTATAAACATAGCGGTCCCCAAACGCGTTAGCGACGCAAGCCTCGGGATGCCGCAACCCAAGCTGCGAATTGTGCAGCGGCACCAGCCACGCATTGGTCGCCATGCCGGAATTGGCGCACAATTCCCCCAGCACATCGCGCTCGGCCAGCATCGTATTGGCGATCGGCTTGATCGCGCCATACCGCGCCGGATCGGCATGGAAATACACCGTTCCATCCTCGGGGAAATACACCTTCCCCGCCTGCCCATGCGGGCGCAAGAACTTGCCGGCATGATACGACGCCGCCATGTTGACGGTGTCGAGCCCCAGATCGCGGAACTGGCCGGCGGCCACGGCGACGCCGGTCTCCGCCAGGTCCCAGGCATAGGCGTAGATAGCCTTGTAACTCAATTGCAGAACTACCCTCTCGGCAGAAAACGGGGCTGCGGTCCACTGACCGCAGCCCCTTGGATCAGAGCGCCGCTTCGATGGCCGCGACGTCCACGGCCTTGTAGTCGTCGCTCAGCGCGAAGGCGTCGGCATCGGCCTTGACCTTGGCATGGTCGAAGTCGTTGGCGCCCGCGATGAGCTGGTTGGTGGTCACTTCCTTGGCGTCGAACACTTTCGAGACCTGCCCGATCTTGGCGATGGCATCGAAATAGCTCTGCCAGCTATCCTGTAGATGGAAGCCCCAGGCATTGCGCTGGTCCCAATGCGCGTGCATCAGGCCCGTCTGCTGCATCAGCGATTCAGTGGCCACCGATGGGTTCATCTGCGTAGCCAAGCCGGGGAACTGCTCCAGCGTGATCTGCGTCGCGGCGCGCGGATTGACCCAGCCGAATTCGATGCCCATGGCCCAGCCGCGCAGATATTTGGTGTATTTCTCGACCAGCGCCGCATCCGCCAGGTCCGATTTGCGGATGACGAAGGAATTGGCCGGAAACGTCGAGGAATTCTTGCCCAGCAGGTAATCGAAATCCAGCCCCTGCCCGCGCCATTGCGCCCGCAGGCCTTCCCAGCTCAGCGCCGCATCGGCCTGGCCCTGCGCCAGCGACTGGCCCCAGGCAGAAACTTCGACATATTTGACCTTGCTGATATCCACCCCGGCCGCCGCCAGCATCGGATCGGCGATCGATTGCCATCCGGCTGTCCCCAGCGCGATGGTCATGCCTTCCAACCCCTTGAGATCGGCAGGCGCCTTGCCCTTGGGGAAGGCGAAATCGAACACGTCGCCAGCCATCACATGGAAGGCCGAAACCAGGTCCATGCCCTGCTCCAGCCCCAGCGAGAACACGCCGGGCGAGGGATAGCCGAAATCGGACTGCTTCTGGTCCACCAGCTTGACCGTAGCGGTGCCGTCCTGCGGCCCGCCTTCGATTTCGGTGGCGAGATCGCCGAAATAGCCCATCTTCTTGGCGACCCAATAGCCGAAATCATCGACCACTTCGAGCGTGCCGCGCGGGCTGACCCAGCGCACGGCCGCGTCTTGGGCAAAGGCGGCACGGGTGCCCAGCCCGAGAGCCGAAACGGTCAGGCCGGCAGCCGATAGCTGCAATAGCCGGCGGCGTCCGAGAGTGGGCAGAACGGAATGCTGTGTCATTGAAGTCTCCCTTGTTTTTGCAGTCGTTTATTGACGTTCAGAACTTCAGGCTTCCCAACTGGCCCACTTCTTCCCGATCCAGAAAAACAGCACGTAGATCGATATCCCCAGCGCGGCGAGAATGGTGATCACCGCGAAAAACTGCGGCATGCGGATCATCGAGGAATAATAGTTGAGCCGGTTGCCCAGCCCCTCCGAGCCACCCACCATTTCGGCGCCGACCGTGGTCAGCAGCCCAAAGATCGAGCCGACCATCAACCCCACGATGATCATCGGCATGGCCATGGGAATGCGGATCTTGGTGAAAATCTGCAGCGTCGAGGCGCCGAACGACCGCGCCAGCGCAATCTTGGCGAGATCCACCCGGCGAAACCCGGTGGCCGAATTGATCATCACCATCGGCCCGGACGCGAGCGCCACCGCGATAATCCGCGGCTCCGAACCGAACCCGAACCGCAGGATCAATAGCGGCACCAGCGCCAGCATCGGCGTCGTCACCAGCAGCAGAATGTAGGGCGTGACGATCTTTTCGGCGAAGGGGAACTGCGTGATCACCGCCGCGAGCACGAAGCCGATCGAAGCGCCGACCACAAACCCGAACAGCAGCTCATAAAGCGTGATCAGCAGATGCGGCCACAAAAAGCCCCATTCGGTGATCAGCGCCATGCCGATCTGGCTGGGCTTGGGGAAGATATATTGCGGCACGGCCATGACGCCGAGCAATACTTCCAACCCGCCAATGATGACCACCGCCACCAGCACGATGATCGCGGTCTCGAACGCGCTGCGGCCACTGCCCGAACTGAGTGCCGACAGCCCACTCGACAGGCTGGCCCCGCCGGCGGCCGGCTTGGCGTCGAATTTCGGAATGGTGTCGCGAAGCTGGCTATCCACTATGGTCTGGTCCTCGATTGGTCTTGGCCATTAGGGTGTTAGGAACTTCTGAACGAAGGCCGGCCATCGGTCAGTGGCCCCCGTCACCCCCTCCCAACCTCCCCCATCAAGGGAGAGGTGTCTGCCGGTGGGTGAACTCGACCGAGTTCAAAAAGTGGAGAGGCACCTCCCCCTTGATGGGGGAGGCCGGGAGGGGGTGTCTCCAGCACTCGATCACTGGCCTTGCATCATGGTCCCCAACACCCTCTAGCCCTTGCGATGATCGATCATCGCCTTGATGGCATTAACCCGCTCGATAAAGGCCGGCGTCGATTGCACTTCCACCCCACGCGGACGCGGCATGTCGACATCGACAATCTCCTGGATACGCCCCGGCCGCGCCGACATCACCACGATGCGGTCGGCCAAAAACAACGCCTCGGTGATCGAATGGGTGATGAAGATGATGGTCTTGCCGGTCTCCATCCAGATTTCCTGGACCAGCAGGTTCATCTCGTCGCGGGTAAAGGCATCGAGCGCGCCG
The DNA here is from genome assembly GCA_963717095.1 of uncultured Alphaproteobacteria bacterium. Classification (GTDB taxonomy): domain Bacteria; phylum Pseudomonadota; class Alphaproteobacteria; order Rhizobiales; family Devosiaceae; genus Devosia. Next base: position 496,946 of record CAVQVF010000001.1, on the reverse strand, counting down.
AACGGCTCGTCCATCAGCAGCACCGATGGGTTGACCGCCAGGCTCCGCACGATCGACGCCCGCTGCTGCATGCCGCCCGACAGTTCGCGCGGAAACTTGTACTCGAACCCCTTGAGCCCCACGCGCTCCAGCAACGCATCGATCCGCGCCCGATCCGGCGGAATGCGCTTCAGCTCGAACGGCAGCTCGATATTGCGCTCCAGATTGCGCCAGGGCAGCAGGTTGGCCTCCTGGAAGATCATCGCGATCTCGGGATGCGGCTTGAGAATACGATCGGCCCCCAGCCGGATTTCGCCGCCGCTCAACCCATGCAGCCCCGCCATCGACCACAGCAAGGTCGACTTGCCGCAGCCCGACGGCCCCAGGATGCAGAGAAACTCGCCCTCGCGCACCTGCAGTGAAACATTGTCCAGCGCATGCACCGCGCCACTGCGCGTCTCGTAATATTTGGTGGCGCCCTCGACCACCATTTTGGTCGGCGCAGATGCGCCTGCACGCGGCAGCCCAAGTGATCCGGCAGCGTTCAAATCGATATCCTCCCGAGCCGAAGCGGCATGCGCCAGCTGGCGCGCGCCTCTCCCGTGACAGTGCGACCCCTCGCTCTGCCACCGCTCTATTCATGAAATCATGTTACAGAATTTCAATCTCCGCAATAGGCTTTTTATGTCCGCAAATTGTGCACAACGCTCAAAATTACCGCAATAAATTCAAGATCTATAAGACTATTCTATCCATGCAGGGCCTTCGTCTCGCCACTTCTCCAAACAGCCGCCCATCCCGCCTCCAGCTTGCTGTGCCCTCAAAAACATGTAATTCAATTTCTTGCCGAAGGATCTGCAACAGCTGGCGGGAGGTTTGGCGCAATGGTATTTGCATCCATCCGAAACATTGACCGGCACGGTGTCCGGCAAGCGGATACGGGATGCGCGCGCCATGAATAAACTCGCCCCACCGGCGCAAACGGCGTCCATCGATATCGTCTCGCGCATCCAGCGCGTCGAGGCCGACCTCTCCACCGCCGAGCGGCGCGTCGCCGAAGCGGTGCGCGCCGATTTCGAAGCCGCCACCCGCCTCACCATCGCCGAGCTTGCCGCCAAGGCCGGCGTCAGCCAGCCCACGGTCACCCGCTTCTGCCGCTCGGTCGGCTGCGCCTCGTTCAACGAGTTCAAGATTGGCCTGGCCACCACGCTCACCGTGGCCGCCGCCTATCTGCGAAGCGACCGCGTCTTCAATGACGATGTCGGCCAGCTCGCCCAGACCATCATGATGCGCGCCGCCACCACCGTGCGCGAAACCCTGGACCGGCTCGATACCGCCGCGCTGGACGCTGCGATCACCGCGCTCGCCCAGGCCCGCCGCATCGATATCTATGGCCAGGGCGGCGGCTCGGCAGCGATGATGGAGGACGCCAAGCTGCGCCTGTTCCGCCTTGGCATACCGGTTTCGGGCTATGTCGACAGCCACCAGATGCGCATGTCCGCCGCCACCCTGCAGCCCGGCGATGCGGTGCTGGCCATTTCCAACAGCGGCCACTCCAAGGCCGTCGTCGAAGCGGTCGAAATCGCCCGCTCGTTCGGCGCCACCACCATCGTCATGACCCGCCCCGGCACGCCGCTGGCGCAGGCCGCTTCCATCGTCATTCCGGTCACCGTGGCCGAAGACGAAAACATCCTGCTGCCCACCCCGTCGCGCTATGCCCATATGGCGATTATCGACACAATCGCGGCCGGCGTCGCCATCAAGCTCGGTCCCAAGTCGCTCGAAGCGCTGCGCCGCGTTCGCTACACCGTGGCCAGCATCGGCATCGCCATCCCCACACCGTCCACCGATCCGACCTCGCTGATGAAAACTATCAAGCCACACGAATAGAGCCTACCCCAGCGCGATCAACCCCGCCGCCGTCTCGCGAAACCCGCATCCGCGATAAAACGCCATCAAATGCGGCTCGAAATCGACATGCAGCCACTGCGCCCCGCGCGCCCGGGCCGCCTCCGTCGCCGCCCGCACCAGCCGCGTCGCAATGCCCTGCCTTTGATAGCCACGGTCCACGCAGGTATCGAGGATAAAGGCATGAATGCCGCCATCCCAGGCGACATTGACGAACCCCACCAGACGCTCCTCGTCAAACGCCCCGACATGGGCCAGGCTGCGCTGCAAAACTGGCTGGTAACTCGCCGTCCCCGTATCGCCCCATGACGCCAGCCAAAGCGCCCTCAGCGCAGCGTCATTTGGAAACGGATCGTTAACGATATCGATCAAATGCAATCCTTTCGCGCCCCAACCTTACCAACCTCTCCAACTGTTCATCTATCCGCAAGGTGGAGAACAGGTGGCGCAGGCTAGGTTCCTTTCACGCCGGTCCAACCGGCTCCCATGCAAAGGATCTACCCCATGAAGACGATCACGACGACCGCCATTGTGGCATTGATGGCAGCCTCCATCGGCCTTTCCGCCGCCGCTCCCGCCATGGCTCAACAGGGCATGCCGAACATGCAGCGCCATATGCACCAGCAGGGCGAGGGCCCCAATCGCCATTTCGGCAATGATGGTCCGCGCCGGCCGATGATGGCTCGCACCGGCATGTTCGGCGGCCTGCTCAGCTTCGGCCGCACCAGCGAAAGGCTCGAAATTGCCCTGGTCCGTCTCAGCCACCGCATCGAGCTGACCGACGCGCAGAAACCCCTGCTCGATAGCTTCAAGACCGCCGCGCTCGCCGCCCAGGCCGATTACGCCGAGGCCCTCGCCGCCGCCCGCCCTGCGCGCACTGCCGGCGCCGAACGTCCCGATATCGCCGACCGCCTCGGCACCCGCATTGCGGTCGAAAAAGCCCATCTCGACGCGCTGACCGCCGTGCAGCCCACTTTCGAGGCCTTCTTCGCCAGCCTCACCGATGCGCAAAAGGCCAACCTGATGCCCCAACGCCGCCCGCATATGGGCTGGCAGCAGGGCAAGCGCGTCGCGCCCGAGGAACTCAACGGCACGGCCACACCCGAAGCCGCGCCCACGCCGCAGAGCTAAGCCACATCCAGTTCGGCCCCGCTGTCCGTCCCCACACGGATAGCCGGGCCGCTCTTCACCAGCGCCAACGGTTGCCCACAGGAACCCTGGTACTGCACAGGCCCCGTCTCGCAAGAGCCGGGGCCTGTCCTCATATTGCGCCGGCCTTCCCGATGATCTACCAATCGGCCACCCCCGCCCGGGGAAATCCAGCAGTTGATTGCTGCATTGGATTGCGAACTGAAATAAGCCCCTCATCCGGCGCTGCGCGCCACCTTCTCCCACAAGGGGAGAAGGTGCCCGAAGGGCGGATGAGGGGTACGCCGCATAAACGACACCAACCTCAGAAAGTCCCCATGCCCCGTCCCGCCGCCATCGCCCTGCTCCTGATCTGCACCATACTCTGGGGCTTTGCTTTCGTGGTGCAAAAGTCGGCGATGGACTCCATGGGGCCGCTGACCTTTATCGGCCTGCGCTATCTGCTCGGCGGACTCGTCATCCTGCCCGTCGCCCTGTTCGAGCGCCGCCGCCAGGCCGTCCATCTCACCCGCTCGCACTGGCTGTTCGTCGGTCTGATGTCGCTGGCCTTCTTCATCGGCTCCTGGCTGCAGCAGGTGGGCCTGCTCACCACCACCGTCACCAATGGCGGCTTTCTCACCAGCCTCTACGTGCTGTTCGTCCCCGCCATCGCGCTGATCGCCTTCCGCGTCTGGCCCCATCCGGTGGTCTGGGTCGGCATGCCCATGGCGCTGATCGGCATTTATTATCTCAATGGCGGAGGGCTCGACCGCCTCAATGGTGGTGACCTCATCATCATCGTCAGCGCCCTGTTCTGGGCCTGCCATGTGCTGATGCTGGGCTATATCGCCCGCACCACCGGCCAGCCGATCCTGATTTCCTGCATCAGCTTCCTCGTCGCCGGCGCCATCGGGCTGGTGCTGGCCTTCATTCTCGAAACCCCGAACCTCGATGGCATCATGAACGGCTGGATGGAAATCGCCTATGCCGGCATCTTCTCCACCGCCATCGCCTTCACCTTCCAGGCTGTCGGCCAGCAATATGTGCCGCCCGCCAATGCCGCCATCATCCTGTCCTCGGAAAGCCTGTTCGCGGCTTTGGGCGGCGCCATCCTGCTGGGCGAGCGCCTGCCCGCCATCGGCTATGCCGGCGCGGCGCTGATCCTGTTGGCAATCCTCTTGGTCGAAATCGTACCGGCGCTCAACGCCCGCAAACTTCAGTCGGCATAGCGGAACAGGCTATAGGTTCGGCAGATCACGAAGAACACACACCCTCTTGCCGTGATCTCGTCCTTGCTCACCTGCGTGATCGTCACCGCAGCCGAATGGCCGAACAGGTGCAGAGCACCGCGCCACTGGTCCGTCCCGGCCGGCGGCGCCTCGATCAACTGCTTGTTCATATAGGCGCGGTTTTCCGGCAAATCCGCGCCCTTGCCCAGCCACACCAGCGTGGCGCACAGCGCCGTGCCGTCGCCGCACAGCGCGATTTCGTAGCGGGAATCGCGCATCTCGATTTCCCAGGTCCCGGCTGGCGAGACCTGCGCCATGGCCGGCGCCGCGATAAGCGCGGCCATGCCGACAACCGCGCCACCCATGAACCCGGAGATCATTCGCTATAGCGGGTCAGTTGATAGGTCTTGCACACCACGACGAACGCGCAGCCGCTCAGGGTCATCTGGTCCTCGCTGGTCTGCGTGATGGTGCCGCTGAACTTCTGGCCGAACAGCCGCATGCCGCCCTTCCAGCGGTTGGCCCGAACCTGCTTGATCTGGGTGATCGCCGGCTTGTTGAGATACTGCACATAGCGCTTGTTATAATCGTCATCCGAGAGCCAGCTCAGCGTGCCGCATAGCTGCGTGCCATCGCCGCACAGCTCGATATGGAACCGCGTATCGCCCGTGCTCAGCAGCCATTCTCCCTCCGGGGAGGCCAAGGCCGGCGCTATGCTCGCCGCCACCATTCCCAGCGCCAATATCACCCGACCAATACCCCGCATGGGAAATCTCCTGAACGCAAAACTGAACCGAAATTTACATTGGCGCCAGCAAGCTGAATACTGGCTGAACGACTATGGTTCCACCGCTTTTCCACAGTCACATGACAGTCATTGCGCTGTCACAGCCCCTCCATACGCTGACCTCGTTCGCGCCCGGCCCCCATTGGGCCGAACCGCCCGGCCCCGCGTTTCCCCAACGCCGCGTCTGGCATCCTGGAGACTGTTTGGATACTCGCCGGGGCCGACCCAGTGGAGTTGCCAAATAGAACTCTCAAGCGAGCCCGGCCGCCAGCCCCGGCTCGTGCCGACCCCAATCGGCATCTGGCCGCCTCTCGGGGCGGCCTCTTTTTGTGTGGACCAATGGTGTTTGCACTCGCACAATCACCGCCACTCCGGCACAACGAACACCACACGAACCCCTCATGCGCGGGCCATGGCCAAGCTCTATTTTTCCTACTCGACGATGAACGCGGGCAAATCCACCCTGCTGCTGCAGGCCGCCTATAATTACCGCGAACGCGGCATGCGCGCGCTGCTCTATACCTGCGCCGCCTATGCCGGCGGCGGTCCCGGCCTCATCACCTCGCGCCTCGATATTTCCGAGCCGGCCGAGCTTTATGGCGATGACGACGACCTGTTCCAATCCATTCGCGATCACATTGAAGAAGCCAAGGTCGATTGCGTCTTCGTCGATGAAGCCCAGTGCCTGACGCGCGCCCATGTCTGGCAATTGGCGCGCGTCGCCGACCGTCTCGGCGTGCCGGTAATGTGCTTCGGCCTGCGAACCGATTTCCAGGGCAACCTGTTCGCCGGATCGGCCGAACTGCTGGCAATCGCCGATACGCTGCGCGAAGTGCGCACCATCTGTTTCTGCGGCGCCAAGGCGACTATGGTGGTGCGCCGGGATGCCAATGGCCGCGTGCAGACCGAGGGCGATCAGGTTTCGGCCGAGAAGTCCGACTATGTCTCGCTCTGCCGCAAGCATTGGGAAGAAGCCATCGGCCACTGGCCCGTGACCAGCCCCGAACACTGAACCGACCAAACCGGCCCTTGGCCCCCTGCAAGAAGGTATCATCATGGATCGATCGGCAACCGAACCCAAGGGCGAGTTGACCATCCGCACCGTCGCCATGCCCGCAGATACCAACCCTGCCGGCGACATTTTCGGCGGCTGGGTGATGAGCCAGATGGACATTGCCGGCGCCGCCGCCGCAGTCGCCGCCTCGCGGGGCCGCGTCGTCACCGTGGCGGTCGAGGCGATGACCTTCATCGCCCCGGTCAAGGTCGGCGATATCCTGTGCGTCTATACCAGCGTCGAACGCATCGGCACCACCTCGATCACCGTGGCCATGGAAGCCTGGGCCCGCCGCGACCGCCTCTCCGACCGCGTCAAGGTCACCGATGCCCGCTTCGTCTTCGTCGCCCTCGACGACCACGGCGCCAAGCGCCGCATCGGCGCTTAGGCTGCCGACATTCAGGTTTGGCTCTGCAGGTCGAGAGCCCCGATCGGCCCCCTCCCCCTTGAGGGGAGGGCCGGGGTGGGGGTTCTGAACTCTCAATCCCGCGCGCATCGATCGAGTACGCTGTCAGCGCAGAACCCCCACCCTAACCCTCCCCTCAAGGGGGGAGTGTTCACTTTGAGCTGGTGTTTGCGGGGTTCACCCCACCCTCAATCCCTCCCCATCAAAGGGAGGGAGGCCGCAGCGCAGTGCTTTCGGCTCCATCGTCTCCCTCCCCCTTGTGGGGAGGGGACGGGGTGGGGGTTCTTAAAGCGTCCAAAGTGAACACTCCCCCTCAAGGGGGAGGGACCGATCCGGGCTCTCGACTTGCAAACCTAAATGCGGATCACGCCTGCTGCGTAGCGCTTCACCTCATCAACCCGAACAATTCCGTTCAGCGCGCGTTCAGCTGGTTCATGGTGAAACACAGTCCCGGCCGCCACTGCGACCGGCCTGCTGGGAGCCTCCAATGACTGCTGCTTGCATCCGCCGGCTCGAACTGTCTGGCGGCGCCCTGCTATCCCTGTGCGGCGCAGGAACTCTTTGCCCTGGTGTCCCGTTCCCACTCTAACACCAGCGTCACTATTGTGCCCGAATCTGTGGCACACTGACTAAGCCCATCCCAAGGAGCGTCTCGATGAATCGCCAGACCCGCAAAATGCTGCTCAATCTCGCCACCGGCATCGCCGTGGCCGTCACTGCAGCGCTCGCCTTCCTCCCCGCTACCCAGGCTGCCCCTGGCGTCGTCACCTCCAACGTCAATGTCCGCTCCGGCCCCGGCACCAATTATGCCGTCGTGACCGCCATCACCAGTGGCACGCGGGTGGATGTGCAGCGCTGCGACCGCGGCTTCTGCCAGATCGAAGCGCGCCGCATTTCCGGCTGGGTCTCGGCCCAGTATCTCAGCGCCGGCGGCCGTCCGGTCAACCCGAACAATCCCGGCCTGTCCTTCGGCTTCAATGTCGGCGGCCCCGGCGGTCCCAACATCACCATCGGTATCGGCAATGGCAACAATAACCAGCGCCCGCCTGTCGTGCGTCCGCGCCCCACGGCCCAGGTCTGCTTCTTCGACCGTGCCCGCTTCCGCGGCGCCAGCGAATGCTATCGCTCGGGCGATACCGTGCCGAACCTCGGCCGCCTCGCCAACCGCTTCCAGTCGATGCAGAATGACCGCGGCCTGACCGTCCAGGTCTGTACCGATCGCAATTTCCGCAATTGCCGCACCTATACCACTAGTGCCGCAGCGCTTGGCGGCTTCGGTAATAACGTCGCTTCGATCCGCATCCGCTAAGAGCATCGCTCCGAAAAGCGGTTCCCGGTTTTCGGGAATACCGGTGCGAAAACAAAGAACTACAGCAAAACAACAAGCGCCATCCTTGCGGGTGGCGCTTTTTTCTTGCGCCGGCAAATCCGGCTTGGATGTGCCGGCAACAAGCGCTAGTATCACGCCGATCCGACAAGCATTTCAGGGAGCCTTATTCATGGTATTGCGCCCACGCCAAATCCTTCTTGCGCTGATTGCTCCACTGATCCTGCTGTTCGCGGCGGCACCGGCCATGGCCGAAGGTCCCGGATATGGCACCCCCGCCTGGAGCACCCAGGAGCTGACCCTGTTCCAGGGCCCGGGCGCCATGTACGGCGTTGTCGGCACCATTGCCGAGGACGAAGCCGTGCTGGTCTATCGCTGCTCCGTGCTGTGGTGCGTAGTCGGGCAGGGCCATCAGCGTGGCTGGACCTCGCTGCAAAAGCTGAATTTCGGCCTGTTCTCTGCCCACCGCGTCACCGGCCCCCGCCTCAATTCCGGCTCGGGCGGTCCCGCCGAAGTGTGCTTCTTCGAAGGCCGCAACTATACCGGCGCTTCGCTCTGCCTCGGCCCCGGCCGCGTCTTCAACGATCTTCTGCTCAACCGTCTCGACAACCGTTTCTCATCGGTTTCGGTCGAGGGCAACGTCTCCGCCGCCGTCTGCCGCGACCGTGATTTCCAGAGCTACTGCGAGCGCGTCATCGCCAGCCAGCCGGTACTCGACAAGTTCCTCAACGACAACGTCTCCTCGATCGAGATCTATTAGGCTGGACTCCAGGACCAATCGAGGTTCAGCTCGTCACTGCCGATGGAGCCCCCCCGGCCCTCCCCACAGAGGGGAGGGAGAAGAAAGGGCTTTGGGGAGCCGGTCGACCTAAATCGGGGCTCTCGATCGGCTATTATCGACTGATTTTCAACTTCCCTTATTAACTAGTCCAACCGCGATCTGTTCACAGCCGATCACTTCCGGCCGCGATTCATAGGGTATTTACTGCCCCCCTGCGAAGGGTCCCCCGGTATTTCCCGCCGAGACCCCCATGCAAACTGTTTTGACCACCCTGTTCTACCATCACGACCTGCGTCTGGTCGCGCTGGCCGCCATCATCTGCGCGCTGTCCGCCTTTGCCGGCATTGCCTTGCTGGACCATGCCCGCAAGGTCGGCGACGGCCGCATGCGCATGCTCTGGCTGGCCATCGCCGCCGGCTCGGTTGGTTTCGGCATCTGGGGCACCCATTTCGTGGCCATGCTGTCCTTCTCGGCCGGCATGCCCACCGGCTATGACCTGCCCAAGACGCTGGTCTCGCTGGTCCTGGCCATCGTCATCACCGGCGCCGGCCTGTGGGTCGCGGCCACCGGCACGCGCCGCTCGGACAATGCCCTTGGCGGCGCCATCGTCGGCATCGGCATCGCCGGCATGCACTATATCGGCATGCAGTCCCTGATGATCGGCGGCGATATCGCCTGGGACGCCTCCCTCATCACCGCCTCGCTGCTGCTGGGCATGGTCTTTGGCGCGGCAGCGCTCCTGGTCGGCTCGCACGGCACAAGCATGCGCTTCCGCCTCGGCGGCACCGCGCTGCTCACCTTCGCCATCTGCGCCATGCACTTCACCGGCATGGGCGCCGCCGGCCTGCAAAATTGCTACGCCATCGTCACCGCCGCCGATGCCACCCCGGAAAACCTCGCGATCGGCGTCGCCATCGGCAGCATCATGGTCCTGCTGACCGCCCTGATGGCGCTGCGTCTCGATCTGCGCGAGCAGAAGCGCAACGCGCTCGAAGGCCACCGCATGCGCGGGCTCGCCGATGCCGCCGTCGAGGGCCTGATGGTCTGCCACGATGGCATTATCATCACCGTCAATGCCAGCTTCCGCGCTTTGGTCGGCCACGACGATGCCGAACTCGCCGGCCAGCCACTATCGGCCTATTTCGATAGCGACACCTGTTCGGCTTTGCTTGAGCGGCACAATGTCGCCATCGAAACCGATCTCAAGGGACCGACCGGCACCCCAATCCCCGTCGAAGTCATCCTGCGCGAGGTCGATTACGGCGGCAAGCCGCACCACGTCGTGGCCGTGCGCGATCTTAGCGCCCGCCGCCAGGCCGAACAGCATATCCGCTTTCTCGCCCACCACGATGCCCTCACCGGGCTGCCCAACCGGGCCAGCTTCAATCGACATCTGGAAAGCGAAATCGCCCTGGCCCAGCGCCAGAACCAGAGTTTTGCCGTCCTGTGCCTGGATCTCGACCGCTTCAAGGAGGTCAACGACCTGTTCGGCCACCCCACCGGCGACGCCCTGCTGCGCCGGGTCGGCCAATCCCTCCTCGCCTCCATCGGCGACAAGGCGTTTGCCGCCCGCATCGGTGGCGACGAATTCTCCGTCATCATTCCTGATATCGGCAGCCCCGCCCGCGCCGGCCGCATTGCCGAACACATTCTCGATGGCTTCCGCCAGGCCAATAGCAGCGCCGCCGACGGCACCACCATTTCCGCCAGCATCGGCATCGCCCTGTTCCCCGATAATGCCGAGGACCCCCAGCATCTCATCAGCCATGCCGATACCGCCCTCTATCGCGCCAAGCATGACGGTCGCGGCATTTACCGCTTCTTCGAAGCCGAGATGGGCACCGCCGTGCGCGAGCGCCGCCTGATGGAAAACGACCTGCGCCACGCCATTTCCCGCCAGCAGCTCAACCTCGTCTATCAACCCCAGGTCGATATCGCCTCGGGCGAAGTCAATGGCTTCGAGGCCCTGGTGCGCTGGTCCCATCCCACCAATGGCGAGATTTCGCCCGGCGTCTTCATCCCCGTCGCCGAGGAAAGCGGGCTCATCCTGCAGATCGGCGAATGGGTGCTGCTGACCGCCTGCGTGGAAGCCGCCACCTGGCGCAATCCGCTCTCCATCGCCGTCAACGTCTCGGCGGTGCAGATGCAGAGCGCCCAATTGCCCCAGATGATCGCCGAAACCCTGCACAAGACGGGCCTCGCCCCGGAGCGCCTCGAAATCGAGATCACCGAAACCGCCCTGATCCGCGATATCAACCGCACCCTGATCAGCCTGCGCCAGATCAAGGCACTCGGCGTGCGCATCGCCATGGACGATTTCGGCACCGGCTATTCTTCGCTCGCCAACCTGCGCGCCTTCCCGTTCGACAAGATCAAGATCGACCAGTCCTTCATCAAGTCGGTCGATAGCAACGACCAGTCCGCCGCCATCGTCCGCGCCGTTCTGGGTCTTGGCGCCGGCCTCAAGCTGCCCGTCGTCGCCGAAGGCATCGAGCGCCTCGAAGAGCTTGATTTCCTGCGCGGCGAAACCTGTGGCGAAGCCCAGGGGTTCCTCCTCAGCCGCCCCGCCGATATCGCCACCTTCGCCAAGATCACCGAGGGTTTGGAAACCAGCATCCATGGCCTGGGCTGGGCCTCCGCCGCCACCTTGCTCAAAGCCAGCTGACCCCGAAGCGGCCGCTTCCCTCTGGGACTCATCGACATTCAGCTCCGCACTGCCGATGTGGAGCCCCGATCTGATCCCCTCCCCCTTGAGGGGAGGGTTAGGGTGGGGGTGTCGGGGGTCCAACGGGCACCCAGTTCGCTGGTGGCACGACACCCCCACCCCGGCCCTCCCCTCAAGGGGGAGGGGGAAGAAAGAGCGCTAAACCCAGGGCAAATGCTGAACGTCGATTGACCTCCGGCCACCCGCGCAGCAGCCCCATTTCCCCAAGTCCAATATTCTGAGCACGCCAATGCGCTTCCCCCGCCGGGGCGGAAACATCGTGCCTATTGCGTATAAGACGAATGGCGAATATCGCGCGACAGTTATACATGAGCTTGCGCCGTGGGAACCAAGCCGGCCTTGCAAGGAGTGAAATGATGAAACTGGTAAAGTCGATTATTGCTTTGGGCCTGCTGCAGCTTGCAGTGGTTGCCCCCACCTTCGCCCAATCGAGCCTGGAGACGATCAAGTCCTCCGGCGCCCTGCGCATCGGCACCGAGGGCACCTATGCCCCTTTCACTTTCCATGACGATACCGGCGCCCTGGTTGGCTTCGACGTCGAAATCGGCCGCGAGATCGCCAAGCGCATCGGCGTCGAAGCCGAATTTGTCGAAGGCAAGTGGGATGGCCTGATCGCCGGCATTGACGCCAACCGCTATGACGCCGTCATCAACCAGGTTGGCATCAATCCCGAGCGCCAGGCCAAATACGATTTCTCCGAGCCCTACATCGCCTCCAAGGCGGTCCTCGTCGTGCGCGGCGACAATGCCGATATCGCCAGCTTCGCCGATCTCGCCGGCAAGAAGTCGGCCCAGTCCCTGACCAGCAATTTCGGCAAGCTCGCCACCGAGAGCGGCGCCGAACTGGTCGGCACCGACGGCTTCGATCAGTCCATTGCCCTGGTCATCGACGGCCGCGCCGATGCCACCATCAATGACAGCCTCTCCTTCTTCGATTTCAAGAAGCACAAGCCCGATGTCGATGTGAAGATCGTCGCCACCCAGGAAAACGCCGACCATTCCGGCGTCCTGATCGCCAAGGGCAATCCCGAACTGCTCACCGCCATCAACGACGCCCTCGTTGCCATCAAGGCCGACGGCACCTACGCCACCATCTCCGACAAGTACTTCGGCGCCGACGTCTCGGAATAGGATTACCTTCACCAAAACCCACAGTCGACACCCTTCCCTTCGCGGGGAGGGTCAGGGTGGGGGACGTTTAGCCTCGATCCAACATCGTGGCTCCCACCACCCCCTCCCATCCTCCCCCATCAAGGGGGAGGTGCCGTTTTGTGGATGTGGCACGGTTCAGTTCCAAGAGTGGAGAGAAACCTCCCCCTTGATGGGGGAGGTAGGAGGGGGTGTTGGTTGGCCCGCATCTCAGCAGGTGCCCCCCATCTCGCTTCCCTCCCCAACCAATGCTATCCACATCCCACCACCACCGAGAACCGCCCATGCCGCACTGGCTCGAATTGATGCTGAACGCGTTCCTGCCCCTGCTCCGCGCCGGCATCGTCTTCACCGTGCCGCTGACCCTATTGTCCTTCGCCCTCGGCCTTGCCGTCGGCTTCATCGCCGCCATCACCCGCCTGTTCGGCCCCGCCCCGCTCCGGGCAATCGTCAAATTCTACGTCTGGGTCATCCGCGGCACGCCGCTGCTGGTCCAGCTCTTCCTCATTTTCTACGGCCTCCCCAGTATCGGCATCGTCCTCGACGCTTTCCCCGCCGCGCTGATCGGCTTCACCCTCAATGTCGGCGCCTATACTTCCGAGATCATCCGCGCCGTCATCTCCGCCGTGCCCAAGGGCCAGTGGGAAGCCGCCTTCTCCATCGGCATGACCTGGCCGCAAGCCATGCGCCGCACCATCCTGCCCCAGGCCAGCCGCATCGCCGTGCCGCCGCTGTCCAATTCCTTCATCGCCCTGATCAAGGACACCTCGCTCGCCGCCGCCGTCACCGTGCCCGAGCTGTTCCAGGCCGGCCAGCGCATCGTCGCCACCACCTACGAGCCCTTGATCATCTATATCGAGGTCGCCATCATTTACCTGGCGCTCAGCTCGGTCCTCTCCAGCCTGCAGGTCCAGCTCGAAAAGCGCCTCTCCCGCTATGGCGGCCACATGGGAGCCGCCTCATGATCACGCTCGACCACATCCACAAGAGCTTCGGCGATCTCACCGTCCTCAAGGACGTCAGCGTCGCCGTCCGCGAAGGCGGCGTCACCGCCCTCATCGGCCCCTCCGGTGGCGGCAAGAGCACCCTGCTGCGCTGCGTCAACCTGCTGGAAATCCCCCAGTCCGGCCACGTCCAGATCGACGACGCCATCCTGGATTTCCAGCCCCACACCAAGCCCCACCGCGACGCCATCCTGCGGCTGCGCCGCAAGACCGGCATGGTGTTCCAGAACTTCCAGCTTTTCCCCCACCAGACCGCGCTGGAAAACGTCATGGAAGGCCTGCTCACCGTCCTCAACTGGCCCAAGGACAAGGCCCGCCAGCGCGCCCTCGAACTGCTCGACAAGGTCGGCATGTCCCACAAGGCCGATGCCTGGCCCACCAACCTCTCCGGCGGCCAGCAACAACGCGTCGCCATCGCGCGCGCCCTCGCCCCCTCCCCCAAAGTTCTCCTCTGCGACGAACCCACCTCCGCCCTCGATCCCGAACTCGCTGCCGAAGTCGTCGACGTCCTCGTCGCCCTCGCCCGCGAAGGCACGACGATGCTCATCGCCACCCACGACCTCCGCCTGGCCGCCACCATCGCCCATGATGTGGTGTTCCTCGAACGCGGCGAAGTGGTGGAAGCCGGCGCCGCCAGCCAAGTATTCAACGCCCCCATTCAGGCCCGCACCAAGCAGTTTGTGGTGACGCTAGGTGCACAGCCAGAGGCCACGGCGCCGCCCGCCTGACCCGCTCCCGCCGGTCCCAAACTTGACAACCCGGCCCTGATCCCTATGTTCCAGCCATCCGCAACACCGACTGGACGGCCCCAGATGGAATTCTCGATGACCGACTGCCTCGCCCGCATCGCCCATCAGGATTCCGCTCATGCTCGCCTCGGTTACGCTCAAGAACCTCTCTTATTCCACCCCTGACGGCCATGCGCTGTTCAGCGGCCTCGATCTCGCTTTCGGCCCCCAGCGCGCAGGCCTGATCGGTCGCAACGGCACCGGCAAGACCACGCTGATCAAGCTGATTACCGGCCAGTTGACGCCCACCGACGGCGCTATCGCCATTGCCGGCAGCATTGGCCTGCTACGCCAATCCGCCCAGCTCGTACCCGGCCAAACCATTGCCGATCTGCTCGCTATCGGGCCCGAGCTCGACCGTCTTGCCCGCCTCGAAGCCGGCAGCGGCTCGCTCGATGACGCCGCCGAAGCCGATTGGACCCTGCCAAGTCGCCTCGAATCTGCTTTCGCCGCGCTCGACCTGCCGCCGCTGGCGCCCACGCGCCCGCTCGATAGCCTCAGCGGCGGCCAGCGCACCCGCATCGGCCTTGCCGCCCTATTGCTGCAGCGTCCCGATATCATCCTGCTCGACGAGCCGACCAACAATCTCGATGCCGATGGCCGCGCCGCTGTCGCCCAGTTGCTGCGCCAGTGGCGCGGCTGCGCCATCACCGTCAGCCACGACCGCACCCTGCTCGACCAGATGGAGGCCATCGTCGAGCTGACCACCCTCGGCGCCACCACTTATGGCGGCAACTGGCAGTTCTATGCCGACCGCAAGGCCATCGAGATTGCCGCCGCCGGCCGCGATCTTGCCACCGCCGAACGCCGCGTCGGTGAAATCGACCGCAAGCTGCAACAGGTCGCCGAACGCAAGACTCGCAAGGACAGTGCCGGCACCCGCAAGGCGGCACGCGGCGACGCCCCGAAAATCCTGCTCGGTGCCCGCAAGGACAATGCCGAGAAAACCTCTGGCGAAAATGCCCGCCTGGCCAATCGCCTGCGCGGCGAAGCCGCCGATGCCGCTGCCGATGCCCGCGCCCAGGTCGAAATCCTCACCCCGCTCACCGTCAAGCTGGTGCCCACCGGCCTCAGCCGCGGCAAGACCGTACTCCAGGCCGATGCGCTGACCGGCGGCCCGCTCCCCGATGCCCCCATCATCCGCGCTCTGTCCCTGCAACTGATCGGCCCCGAGCGCGTCGCCATCACCGGCGCCAATGGCTCCGGCAAAACCAGTCTGCTGCGCCTGCTCACCGGCGCCCTCGCGCCAGCCTCCGGCAGCGTGCGTATCTTCGTGCGCCACGCCTTGCTCGATCAAACCGTCAGCGTCCTCGATCCTGCCCTGTCGATCCACGACAATTTCCGCGCCCTCAACCCCGACGCCGATGAGACCGCCGGCCGCACCGCCCTGGCCCGCTTCATGTTCCGCGCCGATGCCGCCTTGCAGCGCGTCGGCACCCTTAGCGGTGGCGAAATCCTCCGCGCCGGCCTCGCCGCGACCATCGGCAGCGCCCGCCCGCCCGAACTGCTGATCCTCGACGAGCCCACAAACCACCTCGATATCGGCGCCATCCAGGCCATCGAGGCCGGCCTGCGAGCCTATGACGGCGCCCTGCTGGTGGTCAGCCACGACCAGAATTTCCTCGCCAATATCGGCATCGGGCGGGAGATCGCGCTGTAACCGCGCTCATCGGTGCTGACACGATCTGTCAGCACCCCCGTTCCCTCTCCGTTCATGCGATGCTAAGGTCGGCGGAACGTTGCAATCCAGCGCCACGTTCCCCACTTAAGCTACCTCTCCACAAGTACGGTGTCCCCATGGCCGAAAAGTCCGCCCGCCCGGGCAAAGCGGAATTTTCCATCGACGATTTCCTTGGCGAAATCGAAAAAGCCGAGGACATGAGCGCCAACAAGCGCCTCCCCCAGGAACGCCTGCGCAACAAGCGCGCCATGGACATGGCCGCCCGCAAGGTGGTCGAGGACGAGGCCAAGGCCCGCGAGGACGCCGCCAAGGCCGAGGCGAAAGCCGCGCGCCAAAAAACCGCGCTGGAAAAACGCCGCACCACCAAGTCCAGCCACGACACCGTCACCGGCATGGCGCCCAAGACCGGCAAGACCAAGATCAACTCGGTCGACCGCATCGATTTCGACGGCATGGGCGAAAGCCCCCAGGCCGGCTTCGGCCACATGCCTTCCCCGGAAAACCGCCCCGCCACCGGCGCCAAGTCGAAGATCACCGGCGGCGACGGCCGCTCGCTGGCGGATGCCACCACCGTCGGCATCACCGCCACCGTCAAAGCCCTCGAACAGATCATCCTGCATGGCCGCAAGGA
Organism: uncultured Alphaproteobacteria bacterium; assembly: GCA_963717095.1. GTDB lineage: Bacteria > Pseudomonadota > Alphaproteobacteria > Rhizobiales > Devosiaceae > Devosia. The sequence continues at coordinate 480,370 of CAVQVF010000001.1, read as the reverse complement.
AGTCGAAGGCTCCTCCCCCTGGATGCCGCATCGCCCTACCCGCCCGGTCCGCGCCAAATCCATGCCCTTCCGCATGGTCACGCCCTACACCCCCGCCGGCGACCAGCCCACCGCCATCGCCGAGCTGGTGGAAGGCGTCAACAATGGCGAAACCGACCAGGTCCTGCTCGGCGTCACCGGCTCCGGCAAAACCTTCACCGCCGCCCAGGTCATCGCCGCCACCAACCGCCCCGCGCTGATCCTGGCCCCCAACAAGACCCTCGCCGCCCAGCTCTATGGCGAGTTCAAGTCCTTCTTCCCCGATAACGCGGTGGAATACTTCGTCTCCTACTACGATTACTATCAGCCCGAGGCCTATGTGCCGCGCACGGATACCTATATCGAGAAGGAATCCACCATCAACGAGCAGATCGACCGCATGCGCCACTCGGCCACGCGCTCCATCCTCGAACGCGACGACGTCATCATCGTCTCCTCGGTCTCCTGCATTTACGGCATCGGCTCGGTCGAGGATTACACTGCCATGACCGTCGATCTTGGCAAGGGCCAGAAAATCGACCAGCGCGAGCTGCTCGCCAAGCTCGTCGCCCTGCAATACAAGCGCGGCGACACCGGCTTCGTCCGCGGCACTTTTCGCGTCCGCGGCGATACCATCGAAATCTTCCCCGCCCACTATGAAGCCGCCGCCTGGCGCGTCTCCCTGTTCGGCAACGAGATCGAATCCATCGCCGAATTCGACCCCCTCACCGGCAAGAAGTCCGCCGACCTCACCTTCATCCGCGTCTATGCCAACAGCCACCACGTGACGCCCCGCGCCACCATGAACCAGGCCATCAAGCTGATCCGCGCCGAGCTCGCCGCGCGCCTGCAGGAGCTCAACGGCGCCGGCCGCTTCCTCGAAGCCCAGCGGCTGGAACAGCGCACCCTGTTCGATCTGGAAATGATGGAAGCCACCGGCTCCTGCGCCGGCATCGAGAACTATTCGCGCTACTTCTCCGGCCGCCGCCCCGGCGAGCCACCGCCGACCCTGTTCGAATATCTCCCCGATAACGCCCTGGTCTTCGTCGACGAAAGCCACGTCACCATCGGCCAGCTCGGCGCCATGTATCGCGGCGACTTGCGCCGTAAGGCCACTCTGGCCGAATACGGCTTCCGCCTGCCAAGCTGCATGGACAATCGCCCGCTCCGCTTCGAGGAGTGGAACGCCATGCGCCCGCAATCGGTCTATGTCTCGGCCACCCCCGGCAAATGGGAGATGGACCAGACCGATGGCGTCTTCGCCGAACAGGTCATCCGCCCCACCGGCCTGATCGATCCCCCGGTCGAAATCCGCCCCGCCAAAGCCCAGGTCGATGACGTGGTCGACGAAATCCGGCAGACCAACAAGAAGGGCTATCGCACGCTGCTGACCGTCCTCACCAAGAAAATGGCCGAGGACCTGACCGAATACCTGCACGAGCAGGGCATTCGCGTGCGCTACATGCACTCAGACGTCGACACCATCGAGCGCATCGAAATCATCCGCGATCTTCGTCTGGGCGCCTTCGACGTCCTCGTCGGCATCAACCTGCTGCGCGAAGGCCTCGACATCCCCGAATGCGGCCTCGTCGCCATTCTCGACGCCGACAAGGAAGGCTTCCTCCGCTCAGAAACCTCCCTGATCCAAACCATCGGCCGCGCCGCCCGCAACGTCGACGGCAAGGTGATCCTCTATGCCGATCGCACCACCGGCTCCATGGAACGCGCCCTCGCCGAAACCAACCGCCGCCGCGAAAAACAGGTCGCCTACAACACCCTGCACGGCATCACCCCCGCCTCGGTCCGCTCCAACATCCACGACATCGTCGACAGTGTTTACGAACGCGACCACGTCACGGTATCCATCGGCAAAGGCAAGGACGGCAAAGAACAAGTCCAAGTCGGCGCCAACCTCGCCGCCGTCATCAAAGACATGGAAGCCCAGATGCGCGAAGCCGCGACGAACCTGGAATTCGAGAAGGCCGCGCGGCTGCGGGACGAGGTGAAGCGGTTGAGGGAGATGGAGTTGGATACGTTGCAGGGGGAAGTGGATTAATTGGCTAACTTTCTCCCGCGCTGCACTTCACGTTGAGCTAGATCGGGTGAATGCATATCTGCTGATATCCCGGAAGCAACCTATAGAGAGAGTTTGGAAAGCGCGACCGATATGGCAGGTTCCTCATTCTCAATGTAAGCGCTGCTTTTGTCCTCTACGCGCGGGCTCGGCACACCGCTATTCCAAGTGACCGCCTTGCCAAATCCATCTTTTCTCTTGCCCTTCTCAAAAATGTCGCGATAGCGCCTGGGAGAAATACCAATGAATGGCTCAAAAAGGACTTTATCTCTACCATCACGGTCAGAAAAAGTTATGGAGTCGCTATGAAATTCGTTAGCATGACTCTTAGGATATGGCTCTAGGAAAGTTACTTTATCAATGCCGGCAGCAACTATGTGCTTCGCGCATATATGACAAGGGAATGTTGTACAGTAAAGATTCGCACCTTTCGTGGCGCGTCCATTACGAGCTGCATCTGAGATAGCCGACATCTCGGCATGTATGATGCGGCCAAATTCGATTATGTCCATTACCTTGGATTCAGATATTTTTTCCAGCCCGACGAAGTATTCTACTTTTTTATTTATGTCCCCCAATTTATCAATTGCCTCTGAAAAGGCTCCTAGATCTCCCAGCCTCTCTATTAGGTCATGGAATATCTTTAACTTTTGCTGTTGATTGCCGTCATGTCCTTCCTCAAAATCCCGATGCCTTTCAATGGGATCATCCGCCCAGTAAGTTCCCCCAAAGGCTTTGGGGACCTCATTGCACCCCATTGTTATTATTTCTCCGGCGGGAGAAAAAATTGCGGCTCCAATTTGCCTAGATAAATCCATAGAGCGCAGCGCTGCACCGGCGGCAGCGTACATGCCATATTCAACCTTTGTGGGCGATATTCCATTATCGCCAAAGAAGGCGCGGATAAACCGATCTATTGTTTCCGCAGCAGCTGGACTGCCGTCCCCTGCAACAAAAACGTCTCCAAGATGAAATACATCGGACAATCTTTGTCCAAAATCGTCCTGGCTCTCCTTGTGATCTTTTTCAATAAGATCAATAGCCTGTTTTCTCGCTTCACCGTCTTCAACAGTCTCAGAATTGTATCCCTTGATTTTCTTGACAAGAAGAGCTTCTCGATCAACTTTGTCCAGATACACAGATACCTGTATAAATTTCCGCCCATAAACCTGCCGCATGAGCTCAATTTCTTCGGGTCTCTTGAATTGACGCACTATGTAGGCATTACCTAAAGCCGGCTCTATTTGGGTCTTGTCTGAGGGCGGTTTAATATTGCCTCTAAGACGCCTAACACCAGAGATTGCAATAGCAGCTAGGGCAGCTTGGTGATCAGCATCCCGCCTAGCGGCGTCGGCGTTCGCAATGAGGCTATTATAACGAGCCGTGTAGGAAGAGGCGTCAGGCTTCCGATCGGGAAAAAACTCCTCCATGAGCTCCGTAAGATGGATTACATGAGGAACGTACTGAACTGCGACAAGAGAGCTGTTCAACAACTCGACTACATGGTTTAGGTCCACCCCTATCGGCCCAACAAGGCCGAATACCAATTCGGGATTTCGAATTGTCGCTTCATTGAAGGCCATGCGAACCTCTCGGTTAATCAAACGTTAATGAATGGAGCGAATTATGCGGTTTACATGTGGGGTCACTCCGCTAAGCTGCGCGGAAGAACTCGTAGTTGGAGGAAACGAATGACCGAGATAAATTCTGGTGTTCGCGTCAGTTCAGATGATCCCCAAACAAGCGGCGAACTTAGACGTATAGTGAAAGATGCGATTGAGCACGTCTTAGCTCGCCCTGACGGTAGACGTGGACCTTATTTGATAGACGATAGCAAGTTGCGAACCGAGAAAGTCGCTAGCGCGTCTTAAGCACGCCCCTTTAATGTTGGAATTGGCGTGGCGGATATTTTAGGTGGTGGTTGCCGCTTCCAGAATTGCGCCCCCAAAGTGCGTCTGCCACACTTCAGAAATATAACTGGATGAGGCGTCACATCGCGTAGGCAATCATTGTCTATTCCTCGCCCTCAGAGACCTTCGCATCCACAAGCTCTACAAGTGACAAGTCTATCATTGAAATTGATTTCATTGAAAAAAAAGCATTCATTTCACCATAATTCATACCAATTTTAATGAACTCGCTGTCGGTTTCAATATCAAAATCAAAATGAAGTTGATTCATATCTTTCGGCTCTATCGCACCCTCGATGGTCTGGCCGGATTTCAGATGAATGCGGCTCCCTAGCACAAGGTCTATCATTTGATCCCTGGTTAGGCCAAAGCGACGAAATACTCTAAGGCAATATGCCCGATAGCTTCTAGTATAGTCCTGCGCGATGGCAGGGTCCTTTTCAAGAATGGGCAAGATAGCCCTATAAAAATCTTGCGGCTCACCCTCAACGTCATCGGGACCAACCTCCCAATCGCCCTCGACGTGATCTGCGGCTTCGTCTAAAAAGTAAAATGATTGCACGTTTGCACGATTTATCAACAGACATCGGTTGTTGAGAGTGGAAACGACGAACGTTTCTGCGCTTTGCACATTCCTGTACGCACGCTTCATCTCAGACACCGTAATCGGATACCATTTCGACTTTAGCTGCCCCTCGAGTCGAACCCCCAAATTCCCCCAATACCCATCTATGGCCCGCCCTGCAAAGAGATGGTAGCGCGTGGATTGCGGCTTCTCTTCGCCACCATCCAGGAGATACTGGGTGCTGACGCCCAACTCCAAAGCCACTTCCCGCAGCTTTGAGAGACTAGGTTCCACATCCCCCCGCTCCCATCTTGCGATGGTTTGCTGCGTGGTATCCAGCCGCTCAGCAAGCTGAGCTTGAGTAAGCTTCATTGCTGTCCGTAGTTGTTTTAGATTCGCATTCCAAGCCATACATAAAGAAATAATACACAATATGCGTGTTGTAAACAAAATTCACGTGTATTTTGTTACCCCGGGCCAGTCAGATGGCCGAAGCCGGCTTATGAGCTCGTTATGCCAAACGCGGCGCGGCCCCTATCCTACCCTTCCCAACCCCCTCATCCATGCTACTTTCCCTCTCCACCCGCCCGGAGCCCCCGCCATGGACCAATACACCCTCACCATCATCGCCCTCCTGCTCCTCTGCCTCATCTCGCTCTTCCTCGCCTCCTACTCCGGCATGTCCAAGGGCAAGGCTGGGGCGCTGTCGGGGCCGGTCATTCCGGCGGACGACGACAACACGCTCTATCGCATCGATCGGGTGCACATGAATTCGGTGGAGGCCATCGTGCCGGTCGCCGTGCCCAGCGTGCTGGCCATGCTGGTCGGCGTGGCGCCAGCGCTGCTCGCCGTGCTGGTCTGGCTGCACCTGGCGATCCGGCTCACCCATCTCGTGGTCTATCTGCGCGGCGGCGAGGCGGCCAAGGGCGGCAAACTCCGCACCGTGCTCTACGTCTCTGGCTCCGTGGTCGCGCTGGTGCTGATCCTCGTCACCGCCTGGGCCGCACTGACCTGAGCGGCGCCAAACATATCCCCGCCCTGCCCGCCTACCCCATACTGCCCGGTTTCACCCGACCGGAGCCCAGAATGCCCCGCACTCTCAAGCCGCAAACGATCAAGGCCTATAATCGCTTCTCCAAGGAGATTGCCGCCATCAACTTCATCCGGCGTGAAAAGCCCGGCGGCGCGTTGGGGCCGTCCACCGTGGCCACCTGCAATCGCCTGATCGCCGAGGCCAATCGCATCTTCGGGCCGGAGCCCGACATGCCGCGCTTCCTGCGCGTCGATCCCACCACGCCGATGACCCAGACCGATCTGCTGGTGCTGACCGCGCGCCTGACCGCCGCCGCTCTCGAATTCGAGGAGCGCTATGCGCACCTGACCGTCAAGGGACGGGAGCAATCCAGGGACAGTGACTGGCCCTCGCCGCACCGCGCCTGAAAAACTTATCCCCGTCCGTCCGCGCCATGCGATGATGCCCTCATTCTCGCCAGTCACTTGGCGCTGACGCGGCGTCAGGCGGGAAGACCGGCAGATGGGGGCGCCCATCTGGGCTTGGCTCAAAACCCGGCGCGTGCAGTTGGAATAATACTGCGCACGAACCGAACCAGGCCTAAAATCCGGATCGTGACGGGCGGCTTTTGCCTCCACCAACCAATTTTCTGAGGCAATAGCCGCCCGTTACCGTGATCCCCGCAGGCGCCCCCGCCGTGCGGCGTCTCGCCTTGCCATCAATTTGCCGTTCGCGCGTGCTAGCCGGCGATGATCTGGAGATAACCGATCATGCGCGCCATCCTCATTGTTGCCCTCGCCCTTCTTGCCACCCCGGCCATGGCCGAGGCCACCGCGCGGGTCAGCGGCGGCAATATCGCGGTGCGTTCAGGCCCTGGCTCGGGCTATGACACCATCGGCGCCCTGCCCAATGGCGCCGAGGTGACGCTGGAGCGCTGCACCCGTTCGGGCAGGTGGTGCCTGGTCACCGATGCCGGCTGGGTCCGCGCCAGCTATCTGGTCGGCTCGGCCGCCAAGGTCGACGCCACGCCGCCCACCTTCATCTACGACGATTTACTCCGGCTCGGCCACGGCCACCACAGGTTGCTTTAAAGCCAGCCGCCCAGTTCCCGGCGCACCATGGCCTCGATCATGTCCATCCCGCCGGGACTGTCGTTCAGGCACGGAATATAGGCGAACTGCTCGCCGCCCGCATGCATGAAGGTCTCGCGCCCCTGCATGGCGATTTCCTCCAGCGTCTCGATGCAATCGGCCGAAAAGGCCGGCGCCAGGATCGCGATCTTCTTTATCCCCTTGCCCGGCAGCGCGGCTAAAGTCACGTCCGTATAAGGCTCCAGCCATTTGGCCCGCCCGAACCGGGACTGGAACGTGACCCTGAGCTTGTCTTCGCCCCAGCCCAAATGCTCGCGCACCAGGGCCGTGGTTTTCAGGCATTGGTGATAATAGGGGTCGCCGCGTTCGAGATATTCCACCGGCATGCCATGATAGCTGGTGATCACGGTGTCCGGCACGAAATCCAGCTTCGCCACGCCCTCGGCAATCGAGCGCGCCAGAACCTCGACATATTTCGCATCTTCGAAATAGGCCGGCGCCGTGCGCACCGCCGGCTGCCAGCGCATATCGGCCAGCACGCTGAAGGCCTTGTCGTTGGCCGTCGCAGTCGTCGTCGCCGAATATTGCGGATAAAGCGGCACCAACAGGATTTTCTGGCACCCCGCCGCCTGCAGCGCTTCCAGCCGCGATCGCGTCGATGGATGGCCATAGCGCATGGCGAAATCGACCACCACGTTATCCTCCCCCCCAGGCGCTGTGCCAAGCTCTGCGCCTGGTTGCGGGTAATCACCTTGAGGGGGCTTTCGTTCTTTTCCTTGTCCCAGATCTGCGCATAGGCATGCCCGCTCTTCTGCGGCCGGAACGACAGGATGACGAGATTGAGTATAGGCCACCACAACCAGCGCGGCGTCTCGATCACCCGCGGATCGCTGAGGAATTCCTTGAGGTATCGCCGCACGCTCCAATAATCCGTCGCCTCGGGCGTGCCGAGATTGAGCAGCAGCACGCCGATCTTGGGCTTGGCGACAGATGCAGGATTGGCAGGCGAGTGATCGGACATGGAGCGCCGCAGTCTGAAAAAGGGTCTGGAAATTGGTCGCACCATAGCCGCTCTTGCCCCAATCGCAAGGCGGCGATGGGTCGCGCTTACAGACTCGCGATCACCAGCAACACGCCAAACGCCAATACTGCGAACGCTCCCACCAATTCCGCCCACCACACCAGGGCGCCCATTACCGGATTATCCACCCCGCCGATCCGCCGGGCCAGCCCCTTGGCGGTCACCGCGATGGTGGCCAGGATCGCCACGGTGATCGCCGTGCCGGCCCCCATCAGGAACACCGCCAGAATGCCGGCAGCCAACAGGTTCTGCGACAGCGCAAAGGCCAGCACCACCAGCGCCCCCGAACACGGCCGCAAGCCGACGGCAAGGACGACGCCGATCTGCTCGCGCCAGCTGCCCGTCGCCGCGCTGGGCGGCACGATATGCATATGGCCGTGATGCTCATGTTCATCGGCATGGGCCGGATGATGGTGGTGATGCTCATGGTCATGATGGTCGTGATCATGGGCGCCATGATGATGCTCGTGCCCATCATGCAGATGCGCCCGCGCCTTGGCCGCCATATTGTCCGGCGCATGGTGGTGATGCCGATGGCCCAGGTTGAACACCTTGCGCACGATCAACCACACGCCCAGCAGCGCCACCATGGAATAGGAGATGATGCCGATCCAGTTGGCGGCCACGTCCATCGCCATGCTGGTCATGCCCAGGATACTGGCTGCGATCAGCACGAACACCACCGCCACCGCCGATTGGATCATGGCCGAAATCACGCTCAACGTAATGCCGCGCCGCATCTGGGTTTCATTGGCCAGCACATAGGACGAGATCACCACCTTGCCGTGGCCCGGGCCCGGCGGCGTGGACGATGCCATAGAGAAAACTCAGCCCACCCAGCAGCCAGAAGGCGGTCCAGTCGCTCTTGAGCGATGCCAGCGACTGGTTCATCGCTTGGTAGAAATCGCGCTGCTGCGCCTGCAGCCATACCGTAAACCCGTTATGCGGCAGGTTCAGCCCCGGCTCCTTCGGCGGCCCGCCGAAGGGCAATTCCGGCGAACGCGCCTGGGTCTGAGCCACCTGGTTGACCGCATCGAGGGCCGAAACCGGCGCCGGAGCGGCCACGCCATCGCAGGTGATGACAATCATGCCCTGCGTGCCGCGCATCGCGGCGGCCAGGTCGGGCGGCAGTTCCATCACATCGGGCCCCAGCGAAAACAGGCGGTCCTGCAGCGCCTGGTCCATGTCCTTGGGCGGCTCCAGCGTCACGCCGCACCCGGTTGGCGCATTCTCCAGCGTCACGTCGCTGGCATCGGCAAAGCTGATGGCCACGTAATAATCGGGGTCATAAACGCCCAGTTCGAACCGATTGGCCATTGGCTGCGGATTGGCCGCGGTCAGCCCATAGGTCAGCGTCGTGCGGCCGTTCTCATAGACGATGTGCTGGTCGCCATTGGCGGTGAACTTCAGCGGATTATCGTGCGGCCCCGCATAGGTATAAAAATCGTATTGCGCCAAACCGACCAGATTATCATCGGCCAGCGGCTGCAGTTCCTCGGGGCTGGTCTCGCGGTCGCCATTGGTATCGAGCCCCTGCACCACCCACGACGAAAACGCCTCGTCGAAGGTCCAGTTGTGCTTCAATCCAACGATTGCACCGGCATCGTCGAACACCACCGTGACCTTGGCATCGATGAAAATATGCGGATGCGCCGCAGCCGGCAAAACCAGCGCCAGGGCGATGGCGCAGAGCGCCGCAAGCCGCGCCGCTGCACGACGTCCAAACTCGATGATCGCCAAGTGATGCCCCTGGGGTGTGTTGAGATTCAGGTCAGGCCGAGCCGAAAACGGCGGGTTTCGAGAACCGAAGCGGAGCGTACGTTGGTACGTGAGCACCGGAAGCGCAGAAAGTTGCCGTTTGCAGGCCGGCATCACCTGAATATCGACGCACCCCTAGCTGATCGGATGGGTGGCGAACCAGTCGACCAGATGATCGATCAATGCCCGCACCTTGCCTGCCAGATGCCGGCGATGCGGATAAACCGCCTGCAGCGTCTGCCCGGTGGGCACAAAATCGGTCAGGATCGGCACGAGTTCACCCGATGCCACTTTCGGATCAGCGAGGTAGGATGGCAATGCGGCAAAGCCAAGGCCCATGATTGCCGCTTGCCGGGCCGCCAGCGGAGAATTGACCCGCACCGGCCCGGTAACCGGCACCGATACCGTCTTGCTGTCCTCGAAAAACCGCCAGTTCGATTGGCCCTGCAGGTTGGTATCGACGATACACGGAAGATTGCGCAGCTCTTCGGGATGCTTGGGCACCCCATGCGCCTTGAGCAGCGACGGCGCGCCACCGATGATGATGTGCATATCGGCAATTTTACGAGCAATCAAAGAACTGTCGGCCATGGTCGAAATCCGCAGGGCGACATCGATCCCCTCATCGACCAGGTCGACATAGCGGTCTTCCAGCCGCAGATCGAGCGTCACCTTGGGATACTTGGCCAGATAGGAAAAGATCGCCGGCGCCAGCGTATCCTCACCGAAATTGCGCGGCGCCGAAACCCGCAGCAACCCGCGCGGCTCGGAGGTCTGATCCGTGATCGTCGCGTCCAGATCATCCAACTGCTGCAGCAGCGAACTGGATTCGCGGTAATAGGCTTCGCCCGCTTCGGTCAGGCTCAGCTTGCGCGTGGTCCGGTTCATCAACCGCACGCCGAGATAGTCTTCCAGATCCGTCACATATTTGCTCAGCAGCGCCTTGGAGCGCCCATGCTGGCGCGCCGCCGCCGAAAAGCCGCCGCTGTCGAACACCTGCACGAAGGCGCGGATGCGGGCGAGGTCTTGCGTCATGGTTTACTCCAGCCGATCCAGATCGAAGCGCGCCACCTCGTCGACCAGTTGCGCAAACCCGGTCAGTGCATGATGCGCGCTTGCAGCGCCCTTTTCCACAGTCGCGGCAATGGCATTGCCCACGGCCCCATGCGGATTGAGGTCCTGGCTGGCCCAGCCCGGTCGCGTCCGCCCATGCACCTTGAGCCAATGGGTTTGACGATCCCATTCGGTCCCGGCAGACGCGAAATCCGCCAGTTCGTCCCGGCGCACCGCATCAGGCCGATAGTGCAGCATCAGCGAGGTTTCCACATCGCCGCCATGAATGCCGTAAGCCAGCTCCTGCTCATCGAACAGCCCGTCGGGCTGTCCGAACCGCAGCCACGCGGCGCTCACCGCCAGCATCGAAAACTGCACCCGCCACCGCGTCGCCAGCAGGCCAACGATTTCCGAATTGCCGCCATGGCTCGATACCATGATCACCTTGCGCACGCCGCGCTGGCGCAGTGGAGCAGTCACGTCGCTCCAGGCAGCCAGCAGCGTTTCGGCGCTATGGCTAAACGCTCCCGGCAGCGCTGCATGTTCCATGCTGTGCCCGATCGTCTGCAGCGGCAGCACCACCACCTCATGGGCCGGGCTCACATAATCCTTGAGCCGCCCCAGATGCCCCCGCGCGATATCGCAATCGGTGGACAGCGGCAAATGCGGCCCATGCGGCTCGATCGCCGCCAGCGGCAACACCACGATTGTATCGGGCCCGACGAGGCGCGCAAACTCCGGCGAGGTCAGCTCTTCGGCAAAGTGCGTGGCCACCGGGCGCTCCGTTTCGGCATCGCCCGACGCATAACTCATCTGCGTCTGGTGAACAATAACGGGCCTTGGTCATGTCACGATTAACGATAGGATGGATGCCTGATCGACGCGTGCCTGGAGTTCAGACTATTTTCCCGCCCATGTCTCGACCCTCATCCCGTTCATCGCTCTACCGGCTCATCGAAGCCGGCCAATTGGCGCATCAGGCGCTGCTGGTGCCCTTACGCGAACGCGGATTGGAGCCGGGCGACGACGCAGTACTGTTCGAGCTGGCCCGCTCGGGCACTACCGAGACGGCGCTGGCCGAACAATTGGGCCTCTCCGAAGATGCGCTTTACGTGCGCGTCGAACGGCTGATCGGCCGCGAACTGGTCGGTCGCCAGGCCGTCGGCCCCGAACTGGCGCCCGGTCTGGCACTGACCGAACGCGGCGTTCGCATCCGCAACGCCCTGGCCGATCACTGGACCCAACTCGAAGATGCGCTGATGGGCGAACTCAAATCCAAGCACCGCAAAAAATTTGCCGATACGCTCAAGCGTTTCGTCGAGCTGCTGCGTTTATAGACCGACCTTCCATGAAGGGATCATTCAGGTTCTGTTCAGGCGGCGGGAGGTTATCTAGCGACACGGGCGATGATCGCCCCTTGATTGAGGAGTTCAAACCATGGCTTTGAGCAAGAAGATAATTGCTGCCGGTTTTGCGGCCCTGGCGCTGCTGGCCACCAGCGTTGCTGCCTCCGCAGCCCCCGCCTTCGCCACCGGCAACATCAACGTGCGCTCCGGTCCCGGCACGGGCTATCGCGCCATCGACACCCTCCGCCGCGGCGAGCGGGTCGATGTGCAATACTGCGAGGGCAGCTGGTGCTTCATTGAAAAGGGCGGCCCCGATGGCTGGGTCTCGGCCAGCTATCTCGACCGCGGTCGTCCAAACCGTCCTGGCCCCGGCCCGGGTTGGGGTAACGGCCCGGGTTGGAATAATGGCCCAGGCCATGGTCCCGGCTGGGGCAATAATCGCCCGGGTTGGGGTAATCGCCCAGGCTGGGACAACCGCCCGGGCTGGGGCAACAATCGTCCCGGCTGGGGCCATAACCGCCCCGGTCGCCCAGACGGCAGCGTCTGCTTCAATGGCCCCAATGGCTATGTCTGCATGGGCCGCTAAACGCCCAACGTTTAATCTTGGGGTCATCGGGTTTGCCCGGTGACCCTAAGTCACGAAATAGGCCTCTACCCGTCCCGCCCCGATACCGCCTCATCCACCACCTTGACCCGTTTGATCCGCTCGCGCGCCATCACCACCAGGCCCGCCGCCACGATGATCGCCGCACCCACCAGCGAAATCCCGTCGATCAAATGCCCGAACACCGTGGCACTGAGCACAATGGCCCAGGGCAGTGAGAAATAGTTGAACGGCTGCAACACACTGGCCGGCGCCAGCGACAAAGCCAGCGTCATCAGCCCGTGCCCAATGCAAGTGGTGCCCATCACCACAACCACGATTGCCAGGGTCTGCCAATCCATCGGCTGCCAGAAGAACATGCCAACGGCGGTCGACATCACCAATCCCACCACTCCGGTATAGGCCAGGCTCGTGGACGCCGAATCCACTGCGCTCACCTTGCGCGTGATCACGATATAGAGCGCATAAAGCGTCGATGAAGCTACGGCGAAGCCCACGCCCCAATCGAGCGGCAACCCGCCGGGCCGCACGATCACCATGGCACCGGCAAATCCCACCACCACCGCCACCATCCGGAACACGCCGACCTTTTCTCCCAGGATCGGAATGGCGAACAGCGTCACCAGCAGCGGATAGACCAGGGTGATCGATTGCAGTTCTGCCAGCGGCACGGTTTTCAGCGCCAGCGCGAACAGCCACACATCCGCCATCAGCAGCACGCCGCGCAACACCTGCAGCACTGGCGACCGCGACGCGAAGGCCTGGCGCAGCGGTGCTTGCCGGCTGACCAGGATCAGCGAGAAGACGGCAAAACCCCAATACCGCATCATGGTGATCTGGAACGGGGAATAGTCCTGCACCAGCATCTTGGAGATCGCGTCCTGCACGCCGAAGACGCCGATGGTGATAAGCGTCAGCAGGATGGCCCGGGCGATATTGTCGCCGCGAGCCGCAACTATTGGAGGGGTCATGGAAAATGCTGGCTATGAGGAAAATGGCGCCCCGGACCGAACCGTCCGAAGCGCCGATGCAATAGCCTGAATATCAGGCTTTCGCCATGCTCGACTTGATGGCGCCGACGATTGCCGTCAGCACGCCGCCACCGACAAGGCCGGTCACGGCCTGCCCTGCCAGCGCACCGCCATTCAGCCCGCCGGCCGCCGCCGTGGTGCCGTCCGCAGACGCAGCACCAACCGCACCCACCAGCGCGTCGAGGCCCGGCACTTTGGTGGCCAGCCAGGTGACTGCGAGGCCACCAATGGCACCGGCGATCGAATTGCCGGCCGGTCCAAGATTGAGCTTTTTGACCACCTGCCCGATGACGTTGCCGCCGGCGCCCCCAGCGATCAATTGCACGAGAAGTGGTACGATCATTTCCATGTCGGTGGTCTCCCCAAAATGCCCCGTCCAGCCTCCTCGCCGGGCAGTAACATGTTGAAGGCTACGCCTGATTCCCCCGCAACAAAAGGGCAGTACCATTGCCAGAATTAAACTACTGACAGCTCTTGTCCACGCCGCGGCGTTCCCTATCTGTGCGCAGCGTTGCTGCTGACCGCCAAAGCAGCTTATGGTCCCGCTGCGCTCTCCAACACGATCGATCATGACGAATCAAACCGACACATCGCCGCCTCTCCCCATCGCCCTGGTGACCGGCGCCAGCGATCGCATCGGCGCGGTCATCGCCCGCCGCCTGGCCGCTACCGGCTATGCCGTGGTCATCCACTATCGCTCCGATGCAGCCGGCGCCCGCGCCGTACGAGCCGACATTCTCGCTGCCGGCGGCCGGGCCGCCATCATCAAGACCGATCTCGCCAAGCGCAACCAGCGCGCCACCCTGATCGAGCGCGCGGCAAAATTCTTCGGCCCGCTGACCGTCCTCATCAACAATGCCTCGCTGTTCGATCCCGACAGCGCCCGCGACGTCGATGAAGCCCATTGGGACCGCCACTTCGCCATCCACGCCGAAGCCCCGGTGTTTCTCGCCCGCGACTTTGCCGCCCAGCTTCCCCCAGGCATAGAAGGCAATATCGTCAACATGGTCGATGAACGGGTGCTGCACCTGACCCCAGCCTATTTCAGCTATACCCTGTCCAAAGCCGTGCTCTGGGCTGCCACTCGCACCCTGGCGCAATCGCTGGCCCCCGCCATTCGCGTCAACGCCATCGGCCCCGGCCCGGTCCTGCCGCATACCCGCCAGAGCCAGGCTGAGTTCGAGCGCTCGGTGCAGTCCCTGCCCCTGCAGCGCCATGCCGGCCCCGATGCCATCGCCCAGGGCGTGCTGATGCTGCTGCAGACGCCCTCGCTGACCGGTCAGATGCTGGCGCTTGATGGCGGCGAACATCTCGAATATTTGCCCAAAAGTGGGCCTACACCACGATCATGAGCGAGACTGAACCACCCAAAAGCGGCCACGAGGTCATCAAGGCCCTCGTGCGCACCCTGCCCACCTCCCCCGGCGTCTATCGCATGATCGATGCCGCAGGCGAGGTCATGTATGTCGGCAAGGCCCGGAACCTCAAGGCCCGCGTCACCAACTACACCCGCCCCGAAGCCCTCGAAACGCGCCTGCAGCGCATGATCGCCGCCACGGTGACCATGGAATTCGTGCGCACCGAAACCGAGTCCGAAGCGCTGCTGCTCGAAGCCAATCTCATCAAGCGCCTGAAGCCGCGCTTCAACGTTCTGCTGCGCGACGACAAGAGCTTCCCCTATATCCTGATCGCCACCGATCACCCCGCGCCCGAATTGCTGAAACACCGCGGCACCCGCCGCCGCCCCGGTCATTATTTCGGCCCCTTCGCTTCGGTCACGGCGGTCAATCGCACCATTGCCAGCCTGCAAAAGGCCTTCCTGCTCCGTAATTGCTCCGACAGTTTCTACGCCGCCCGCACCCGCCCCTGCCTGCAACACCAGATCAAGCGTTGCTCGGCCCCCTGCACCGGCGAAATCTCCCATGAGGGCTATGCCGAGCTGGTCACCGAGGCCCGCGAATTCCTCAGCGGCCGCTCGGCGGGCGTGCGCAATCACATGCAGAAGGACATGAACGAGGCCGCCGAACAGCTCGATTTCGAGCGCGCCGCCCTGCTCCGCGACCGCCTCGGCGCCCTCGCCTTGATCCAGTCCCAGGGCGATGCCACCGCCAAATCGGTCGAAGAAGCCGACGTCTTCGCCATCCATCATGAAGGCGGCCAGTTCTGCGTCCAGGTGTTCTTCTTCCGCGCCTTCCAGAACTGGGGCAATTACGCATACCGCCCGCGCGCCGACTCGTCCCTCTCCGATGCCGAAGTGCTCGAAGCCTTTATCGGCCAGTTCTATGAAAGCCGCACCCCACCCCGCCTGGTCCTGATCAGCCACGAGCTGGCCGAGCACGACCTGATGGAAGAAGCCTTGACCTCCCGCACCGACCGCCGCGTTTATGTCGAAGTGCCCAAGCGCGGCGAAAAGCGCGACCTCGTCAACCACGCCCTCAACAATGCCCGCGAGGCCCTTGGCCGTCAGCTTGCCGAAGGCGCCACCAACCGCACCCTGCTCGAAGGCGTCGCCGAATGCTTCGGCCTCGACGAGCCGCCCCGCCGCATCGAAATCTACGATAACTCCCACATTTCGGGCACCAACATGGTCGGCGCCATGGTCGTTGCCGGCGAGGAAGGCTTCTCCAAGAAGCACTATCGCACCTTCAACATCAAATCCGACATCGCTGCCGGCGACGACTTCGGCATGATGCGCGAAGTTTTGACCCGCCGCTTCACCCGCCTCGCCAATGAGAGCGATGAAGAGGCCGAGGACGAAAACACTGGCATGCCCGATTGGCCCGATGTCGTCTTCATCGATGGCGGCGCCGGCCAAATGAGCGCCGTCCGCGGCGTCATCGCCGAAATGAACCTGCAAAAAGAAGTCATCTTCATCGGCATCGCCAAGGGTGAGGAACGCGACGCCGGCCGCGAGAAATTCTTCATGGAAGGCCGCGAAGCCTTCATGCTGCCCCACCGCGACCCGGTCCTCTATTATGTCCAGCGCCTGCGCGACGAAGCCCACCGCTTCGCCATCGGCACCCACCGCGCCAAGCGCAAAAAGGACGCCGTCGCCAATCCCCTCGACGAAATCGAAGGCATTGGCCCCACCCGCAAGCGCGCCCTTCTCAACCACTTCGGCTCCGCCAAGGCAACGGGCCGCGCGTCGCTACAAGACCTCGCCGCCGTCCCTGGCATTTCCGACGCCATGGCGCAACTGATCTACGACCACTTCAACAAGAGCGGCTAACTTGCACGACACCATCAGTCGTCCCCTCTCCCCTTGCGGGAGAGGGGACGACCATTCTGCGTTCAGCAGAATAGTCAGGGTGAGGGGTGCTGCGCCCGCCTATGCTTTGTTGCCAAGGGCAGAAGGAAGAGCCCTCACCCAAACGTCTTACCCAGCCCCACTCGACTCCACCCCGCCCTCACGCTATATCTCTCCCCATGATCCGTTCCGCCGCCACCTATTCGTTTTGGTATTTTAGCTATCCGCTCCCGGCGGAGGCTACCGCGCGCTTGATCTGATCTTCCAAGATACGACCAAACCCGAAGCCAGCCGCCCGATCCCCGAGGCGGCTTTTTTGTGGCCCCTCGCACCCAAATCCCGAGGAAGACCACAATGCTCAAATCCACCGACGACCTGCGCATCACCGAAATCAAGGAGCTGACCAAGCCCATCGAGGTGATGCGCCAGCATCCCCGCACCGATGCGGCCACCCGCACCGTGCTCAGCGCCCGCCACGCTTTCCATTCCATCCTGCACGGCCAGGACGATCGCCTCGCCGTCATCGTCGGCCCCTGCTCGATCCACGATCCCGTCGCCGCCATCGATTACGCCAAGCGCCTCGTCGCCCTGCGCGAAACGCTGGGTGACCGCCTCGAAATCATCATGCGCGTCTATTTCGAGAAGCCGCGCACCACGGTCGGCTGGAAGGGCCTGATCAACGATCCCAATCTCGACGGCAGCTTCGCCATCGACCAGGGCCTGCACACCGCCCGCAGCCTGCTGCTTGAGATCAACAATCTCGGCCTGCCCGCCGCCTGCGAATTCCTCGACATGACCACCCCGCAATACATCGCCGATCTCGTCTCCTGGGCCGCCATTGGCGCCCGCACCACCGAGAGCCAGATCCACCGCGAACTCGCCTCGGGCCTCTCCTGCCCGGTCGGTTTCAAGAACGGCACCGACGGCAATGTGCGCATCGCGCTCGACGCCGTCGCCTCCGCCAGCCAGCCGCATCATTTCATGGCCGTGACCAAGAATGGCCATTCTGCCATCGCCTCGACCACCGGCAATGACGATTGCCACATCATCCTGCGCGGCGGCAAAGAGCCCAATTACGACACCGCCAGCGTCAACGAAGCCTGCGAGCAAGCCGTCAAATCCGGCCAGCCCCCCGTGCTGATGATCGACGCCAGCCACGCCAACTCCTCCAAGAAGCCGGAAAACCAGCCCCTGGTCCTCGCCGATATCGGCACCCAACTCGCCGCTGGTGACCGCCGCATCATCGGTGTCATGCTAGAATCCAACCTCATCGCCGGCCGTCAGAACCTGGTTGCAGGCCAGCCCCTGGTCTATGGCCAATCCATCACCGACGGCTGCATCGATTGGGACACCACGGTAACGGTGCTGCAGGATTTGGCCGATGCCGTGACAGCCCGCCGAGCAGCAACCAATCAGGCGGTCGCTTAGCGCAGAGCTATCAGTCTGGGCTCCCTCCCCCTTGTGGGAGGGAAGGCAAGATAGGACTTAGCTTGCTAAGTCCGTGATCGAGCAGGGTGGGGGTATCTCTCCGCATACGTGATGGTCGAAGAACCCCCACCCTTGATCCCTCCCCACAAGGGGGAGGGAGACGACTGCGAAATGCAGAGACAGGAACAAAACCTTGACCTCCTCCCCCCATTCCTGTTGTCTCCGCCCATGGCCCAATCTCCGCTGACGCAGATTCCAAATCTCATCACCATCGCCCGCATCGTGGCGATTCCGGTGATCGTTGCCCTGGTGATGACCGACGACACCAACCTTCGCCTCGTCGCCCTCATCCTCTATATCGTCGCCGCCGCGAGCGATTGGCTCGACGGCTACCTCGCCCGCAAGTGGAACCAGACCTCCCCGCTCGGCCGCATGCTCGATCCCATCGCCGATAAACTCCTCGTCGGCCTCGTCATCGCCGCGCTCGCCTGGGACGGCAGCCTGTCGGCGCTCGATATGATCCCGGTCCTCGCCATCCTGTTCCGCGAATTCTTCATCTCCGGCCTGCGCGAATTCCTCGGCAATGCCGAAGTCGTGCTCAAGGTCAGCCAGCTGGCCAAGTGGAAAACCACCGTCCAGTTGATCGCTCTCGCCGTCATCCTGCTCGAACGCATCGTCCCCGGCCTGGGCCTGGTCAGCGACATCGTGCTCTGGCTCGCCGGCATCCTGACGCTTTGGACCGGCGCGCAATATCTGCTGGCCTCCTGGCCGCACCTATCGGGCGAAGCGAAGTGAAAGTCCTCTACTTCGCCTGGCTGCGCGAACGCCTGAATCTGAGCGAGGAGGATATCGCCTTCCCGCCCAGCGTGATCACCGCCGGTGACGTCATCGCCTTCCTCGCCGCCCGCGACGAAGCCGGCGCGCTGGCCTTCGAGCGCCCCGCCATCTTCAAGACCGCGCTCGATGCCCGCATCGTCCCCCACGCCACGCCGCTGGCCGGCGCCAAAATCATCGCCCTGCTCCCTCCCATGACGGGCGGCTGACATGGATATCCGCGTCTCGCAAACCCCGTTCGATCCCGGCGCCGAAAGCAACGCCTTCCTCGATCGAGGCAAGGCCGCCGGCGCCGCCGTGACCTTTACCGGCCTCGTCCGTTCCCTGCCTGATGACCCGATCCTGGCTTTGACGCTGGAATGCTATCCCGAGCTGGCAGTCAGCCAGCTCACCGCCATCGCCGCCCAAGCCACCGCCCGTTTCTCGCTCGCCGATATCACCATCATCCATCGCTATGGCCGCATGCTACCCGGCGAGCCAATCGTCCAGGTCATGACCCTGTCCGCCCACCGCCAGGCCGCTTTCGACGCTGCCCAGATGGTCATGGATTATCTCAAGACCGACGCCCCGTTCTGGAAGAAGGAAACCACCACGACGGGCGAACACTGGGTGGAAGCCAAAAGCGCCGACGACCACGCCAAGGCCCGCTGGGAATAACTCCACCCCAAAACAAAAAAAGCCGGACCCTGCGGTCCGGCTTTTTCAATTCATCCCGAAAATTCTATTCCGCCGCGACGCGCTTGGGCTGCACTTCGGCGCTATAGGCGTCGATCAGCGCGCGGCAGGCCTCGGCCGGCTTGAACCGGAACTCGCCGATTTCGGCAACCGGCGTCACTTCCGCGGCGGTGCCGGTCAGGAAGCATTCGTCGAAATTGCCCAGCTCTTCGGGCTTCATGTGCCGCTCGGTCACCGTATAGCCATTGCGCCGCGCCAGATCGATCAACGTCTGCCGCGTAATGCCGTTGAGGAAACAATCCGGCAGCGGGGTGACGATGTCCTTGCCCTTGATGAAGAACACATTGGCGCCGGTCGCCTCGGCCACATAGCCGCGATAGTCCAGCATCAGCGCATCGGCATAACCATTGGCCATCGCCGCGTCCTTGGACAGCGTGCAGATCATATAAAGACCCGCTGCCTTGGCCGAAGACGGAATGGTCTCCGGCGACGGGCGCTTCCACTTGCTCCATTCCAGCCGAATGCCCTTGAGGCGTTCCTCGACGGAAAAATAGCTGGGCCACACCCAGGCCGCGATCGCCAGATGCACCGTATTGTTACGGGCCGGAACACTGAGTTCTTCCGAGCCGCGCCAGGCGACCGGGCGGATATAAGCATCGGTCAGGCCATTCCTGGCCAGCACGTCGCGGCTCGCCTGGTCGATCTGCTCGGCCGAATAGGGAATGGTGAAATCCAGCGTCTTGCCCGACTGGATCAGCCGCTCGGTATGCTCGCGCAGCTTGAAAATTTCGCCGCCATAGGCGCGCTCACCCTCGAATACGCTGCTGGCATAGTGCAAACCATGCGTCAGCACATGGATTTTTGCATCTTTCCAAGGTGTGAACTCGCCGTCAAACCAGATCCAGCCTTCCCGCTGGTCCATGGGCACGCCTGCCATGAGAACCTCTCCCAAAACCTAAAATATGCTTCGCCTTGAGCGTAAGCTCAATTGCGCCGATCATGCATCAGCCCTAAGCCCTTGGCAAACCTCAACGGCTTTGGGATAAGAAACATTGGCGTTCCTGATGGGAAGATAATGGCAGCGAACCAAAATAATGTCAACAAGGCTGACATAAATATCGTCGCACCGCTGACTGCCGGCATGCCGCTCGATGTCATGGGGCTGTTCTTCTTCGCCTATCGCGATTTCGTCGGCGACGCCGATGCCTTACTGGAGCGCCAGGGGTTCGGGCGGGCGCATCACCGGGTGCTGTATTTCGTCAACCAGCGGCCCGGCATGCCGGTTGCCGATCTGCTCGATATTCTCAAGATCACCAAGCAAAGCCTGGCGCGCGTGCTGCGGCAATTGATCGACAATGGCTATATCGAACAAAAGACGGGCCACAATGACCGGCGCCAGCGCCTGCTCCATGCCACCGATAAGGGCAAGGTCTTCTTCGCCACGCTGTCGCAAACCCAGGCCAGCCGGATCGATGCCGCCATTGCCAGCCTGCCCCCCGATTCCGGGCGGATCGTGCGGCGCTTCATGGTCAGCATGGTCGAACCCGGCGACCGCGCGGTCCTCGACCAACTCAACCTCACCGAAGGGCTTTAAGAGGCTGTTTGGAAACCCAGTTCGACGAGTTGCCGAACGGCATGAATATGGTCTAGCCGCGCCCGAGTTCTTCGCTGCGCCGCCGCGCTGCCGTAACAGCCCGCCCCATTAGCGGCGTCAGCCCATCTTCGCCCATCAATACAGCCAGCGCCGCTGCCGTGGTGCCGTTCGGAGAAGTCACATTGGTGCGCAAGGTCGCAGCCGGCGCCGCATCCGCCTCCATCAGCGCCGCCGATCCGATCACAGTTTGCCGCGCCAGCCGCATGGCGATCTCAGCCGATAACCCCTGCTGCTCACCTGCCGCAGCCAGCGCCTCGACCAGATGAAACACATAGGCCGGGCCAGACCCCGATACCGCCGTCACGGCGTCCAGATCACCCTCGGCATCAAACCAGACCACCTGCCCGGCAGCCGCCAGCAGCGCATCCGCCGCCGATCGATCATTCCCGTCAACGGCCGGCCCCGCCACCGCGCCGGTAATGCCCTTGCCGATCTGTGCCGGCGTATTGGGCATGGTCCGCACCACGCGATCGGTGCCGAGCCCACGCGTCAGCCGCGCAATATCGATGCCGGCGGCAATGGAAATGACCAGCGTCTGCGGGCCGATAACCGGCTGCAGGCCAGCCATGACCCCGTCGATAATTTGCGGCTTGACCGCCAGCACCAGCACGTTCGGCATCAGCCCGACGGCCTCGGCATAAAGCTGTATTCCATAGTCCTCGGCGAGTGCCTTGGCGGCCTCGCCCGGCGCCGGATCGACCAGGATCAGATTGTTGCCCGACAACCCGGCATCCAGCCAGCCCTGCGCCAGCGCCAATCCCATTTTGCCGGCCCCCACCAGCATCACAGGGCCGACGGTGGAGAGCGACACGCTCACGCTTCGCCCACGGTTTCGAACATCACATGGCTCAGCGCATCGGCCGCAGTCTTACCCGCCCACACCACGAACTGGAACGCCTGGTAATACAGATCGCAACTGTCGGTGGCCGAGCGCAGCAGCGCCTCGCATTGCTGCGGCGACACTTCTGCCCCCCCGGTCAGCAGATGCGAATTGCGGAACAGCACCACGCCTTCCTTATTCCAGATGTCGAAATGGCCGATCCACAACTGCTCGTTGATCAGCGAGATCAACTGCTTGATTTCGGCTCGCCGGCCTTCCGGCACCTTCAGATCGAAGGCGCAGGCGATATGCAGCGATTCAAGATCCTGCATCCAGTTGAACGAAACGTGATAATCGCTCCAGCCGCCCCGCACCGAAATCGAAATCTCGTCGGCATCCTGGCGCTCGAAGGTCCAATCGTTGATCGACGCGATATGCTCGATGATGTCCACGGGATGGACGATGCGATCGGGCTCGACCTGAAGCAGAGACATTGACGTTTCCTGGCTTGGCAACGTGTAAAAGGGCGGCCGATTTCGGCCGGCAAGGTACTCAGGGGTACTGGCCGCACGCACTTTAGGCTTACGAATCGTCCTGATGTTTTGACCCTACACCGCCCCACTGATTCAGGGGACGATTGGCCCCTTCGGGACGGCAATCTCTTGTGGATGATCGGACCGCCAGCGTTAACAACTCGTTAACACCGCCCGGCCACGCAGGGCTTTGCGCCCGACTGTGTCTGGCCTGCATCGGCGGCTGGCCACCAGCACTTTCGCCATCAATAGGCAGGCCCGCTCCATCCCGGAGCAGGCAAGAAATCGCCTCCATCACAAGGCGTCGATGCGGTCTTACTTGGTCTTGGGCTTGGCGCTCAGTGCCGCTATTTCCTTGCGCAGCGCGTCGATTTCCTCGCCCTGCACCTGCACCAGCTCGCGCAGCGCGTCGAAGTCCTCGCGCTTGACCAGGTCCATGTCGGCGACGAAGCGCTGCGCCTGCGATTTGACCGCGGTTTCCACTTCGCGGCGCACGCCACCGGCAACGCCGGCTGCCTCGTTCATCACCCGGCCGATATCGTCGAAAATCCTGCTGCTCTGGCTCATGGGGACACCCTTGGTTGTGTGGACCGCGAAGCGGTATGCCTCACCAATATGTAAGGCAGGCGCACCGACTTGACCAGAGCGGGCGAAGCGGCAATGGTCCGGCCAACCATCAGAGAGCGTTCATGCCCTTTCCCAATATCGACCCGATTGCCTTCTCGATCGGCCCCCTGGCCGTCCGCTGGTATGCTTTGGGCTATCTGTTCGGCACCGGCCTGGGCGCGCTCTATGCCATGAGCCTGCTCGCCCGCCGCTCGCTCTGGGCCGATAATGCACCGCCCTTCAAGCCCGCCGATATCTGGGATTTCGCGTTCTGGACCATGCTGGCCATCGTTGTCGGCGGCCGCGTCGGCTATGTGCTGTTCTATAACCTGCCGATGTACCTGGCCAATCCGCTGGAGATCATCAATACGCTCGATGGCGGCATGTCCTTCCATGGCGGCATGATCGGCCTGATGCTGGCGGCGATCCTGTTCACCCGCTCCAAGGGTGGCAACTGGCTATCCTCGCTCGATCTGATCGCCTCGGTCAGCACCATCGGTATCTTCCTCGTCCGCATCGCCAATTTCATCAATGCCGAGCTGTATGGCGCCCCCACCACCCTGCCCTGGGGCGTGATTTTCCCCACCGATCCCGAGCAGCTCCCCCGCCACCCCAGCCAGCTCTATGAAGCCGCGCTCGAAGGCGTGCTGCTGTTCATCGTCATCCGCATCTTTACCCATGTCTTCTTCGCCCTGCGCAAACCCGGCCTCGCCGCCGGCATTTTCGGCATCGGCTATGGCCTGGCCCGCATCGCCGCCGAATTCGTGCGCCTGCCCGATGCACAAATCGGCTATCTCTTTGGTGGCTGGCTCACCATGGGCATGGTCCTCTCCATCCCCCTGGTCCTCGGCGGCCTCGCTTTAATCGCCTATGCTCTGAGGCCGCGCCGTGTCCGATAGCCCCACCCTCCCCGACCTCATCGACATGCAGATCCGCACCACCGGCCCCATGTCGGTGGCGACCTATATGGGCCTCTGCCTCACCCACCCCAATAAGGGCTATTACAAACTCGCCGATCCGCTCGGCGCCAAGGGCGACTTCATCACCGCGCCTGAAATTTCCCAGATGTTCGGCGAACTGCTCGGCTTCTTCTTCGTCAATCTCTGGCAGCAGATGGGCCAGCCCAAGGAATTCACCCTGCTCGAACTCGGCCCCGGTCGCGGCACGCTGATGGCCGATATGCTGCGCGTCGCCTGCCGCGCCGAAGGCTTTCGCGACGCGCTCGACCTGCGCCTGTTCGAAACCAATCCCTCCCTGATCGCCGAGCAGAATGCGCGCCTTGCGGCCTATGATCCAAAATGGATCGATGGCTTCGCCAAGGTCGGTCCCGGCCCGCTGCTGGTCGTCGCCAACGAATTCTTCGACGCCTTGCCGATCCGCCAATTCGTCCACTCCGACCAGGGCTGGCACGAGCGCATGATCGGCCTGGTCGATGGCAAGCGCGCCTTCGGCCTGTCGCCCACTCCGCTGCCGCCCAGCGTCATGCCCGATGCGGTGGCCGATGCCCCGCCCAATGCCGTCTATGAAGTCGCCCTCGCCGGCACCGAAGTCATGACCCGGCTGGCGGCCACCATCTCCACCCAGGGCGGCGCCATCCTCGCAATCGACTACGGCTATGCCACAACGCAAACCGGCGAGACCCTGCAGGGCGTCCGTCGCCATGCCTATGCCGATGTGCTGGAATCCCCTGGCGACACCGATCTCTCCGCCCATGTCGATTTCGACGCCCTCGGCATCGCCGCCCGCAGGGCCGGCCTCGCCGTCCCGCCGCTGCTGTCGCAGGGCCAGTTCCTCGATCGCCTCGGCATTGGCGAGCGCTCCAACGCCCTCAGCCTCGCCAACCCCGCCTCCGCCGCCGATCTGGCCGCCGCCCGCAAGCGCCTCACCGCGCCCGATCAGATGGGAGAATTGTTCAAGGTCTTCTGCGCCGCCAGCCCCGGCCTGTCCCCACCGGGATTTTCCGCATGACCGCGCCCTTCGAAACCAGTCCCGGTCTTGCCGCCCTGCCCGGCATCAAACACGGCTTTTTCGGCCGCCAGGGCGGTCACTCCGAGGGCGCTTTCGCCAGCAACAACATGTCGATCGCGCTGGGCGATGACCCGCAAACCGTGGCCTTCAACCGCCGCCACGCCGCCATGGCCCTGGGTTACGTCCGGCCCAATCTATGCATGGTCAAACAAACCCATTCCAGCCTGGTCCGCGTGATCACCCAGCAGCCCAACGACGACATCGCTGTCGAGGCCGACGCCATGGTCACTAATCTGGCCACGATCAGCCTCGGCATCCTCACCGCCGACTGCACCCCAATTATCTTCGCCGACGCCGAAGCCGGCGTTATCGGTGCCGCCCATGCCGGCTGGCGCGGCGCCGCCGAGGGCATCATCGGCAATACCATTGCCGCCATGGTCCAGCTCGGCGCCCGCCCCGAGCGCATCATCGCCGCCGTCGGGCCCACCATCACCGCGCCCAATTACGAGGTCGGCGACCAGTTCCGTGCCGATTTCCTCAAGCTGCGACCCACAGGCGAGCGCTTCTTCATCACCCCGCCCAGCGGCAAGCCACATTTCGATCTGCCGGCCTGCGTCACCGAACAGCTCCACCAGGCCGGCCTCGCCCAAATCGACCGCGTCGGCTCCTGTACCTATGCCGCGCCCGAGCGCTATTTCTCCCACCGTTACGCCACGCACCAGGGCACGACGACCGGCCGGCAAATCTCCATTGTCGGGCGCGCATAGCCGGCATTCACCAATCATCCATTTGTCACATTGCGCCCCCCACCCGCAGGCGATAAAGGTGCCCGCGAAACTGGAAGGTCCCGCACAATTCGGGCCCTGTTGAGAACAGGATCGCGCTATGAAGCTGGTCACCGGCAATTCCAACCGTGCCCTCGCCGAAGCTGTCGCCAGTTACCTTGAAATTCCGCTGACCGATTGTACGGTCAAGCGCTTCGCCGACAAGGAAGTCTATGTCGAGGTGCACGAAAACGTGCGCGGCGAGGATGTCTTCATCCTCCAATCGACCAGCTTCCCCGCCAATGACAACCTGATGGAACTGCTGATCCTCACCGATGCGCTGCGACGATCGTCCGCCCGCCGCATCACCGCCGTCATGCCCTATTTCGGCTATGCGCGGCAGGATCGAAAATCGGCCTCCCGCACCCCCATTTCGGCCAAGCTCGTGGCCAATCTCATCACCGAAGCCGGCGTCAACCGCGTCATCACCCTCGACCTGCACGCCGCCCAGATCCAGGGCTTCTTCGATATCCCCACCGACAATCTCTATTCCGCCCCGGTGATGACCCGCGATATCAAGGACAATGACGAAAAATCCAAGGTCATGATCGTCTCCCCCGACGTTGGCGGCGTCGCCCGCGCCCGCGCCATCGCCCAGCGCATCAATGCCGATCTGGCCATCGTCGACAAGCGCCGCCCCAAGGCCGGCGTCTCCGAGGTCATGAACATCATCGGCGATGTCGCCGGCCAGCACTGCATCCTCATCGACGATATCGTGGATTCAGGCGGCACCCTGATCAATGCCGCCGAAGCCCTGCTCAAGGCCGGCGCACTCGAAGTCTCCGCCTATATCACCCACGGCGTGCTCTCCAACGGCGCTGCCGAGCGCATCGCCGCCAGCAAGCTCAAGGAACTGGTGATCACCGACTCGATCGAGGAAACCGATCTGATCCGCACCGCCGCCAATATCCGCCGCATCTCCATCGCGCCGTTGATCGGCGAAGCTATTGCACGCACGGCAAGCGAGCAGAGCGTGTCGAGCCTGCTGGACTAAAGCCCCCTCATCCGCCCTTCGGGCACCTTCTCCCACGAGGGGAGAAGGGGGACCTGATGATTGTTTGAACACGGAGCCACCCCTCGCCCCTTGTGGGAGAGGGACAGATTATTCTGCGTCCAGCAGAATGATCAGGGTGAGGGGTCCCCCCAAACGCAAACCCCACAAAAATCCCCTCCCCTGTCGAAATCGTCCCCGCCTTCCCGACATTGTAACATCGGCGCATGATGCGCCGGCTTTCACGGGAGAATGACGATGCAATTCATGCTTTTGATCCACGGCGACGAAGTCAAGATGAATGCCGCCACACCACCCGGCGCCGCCATGAGCGCCGACTACGCCGCCTTTAACGAAGCCATGGCCAAGGCCGGCATCATCCGCGCCGGCGAACGGCTGCGCCCCACGACCCAAGCCGTCACCATCCGCGTCAACGGCGACAAGACCGAAGTGCTCGATGGCCCCTATGCCGAAACCAAGGAACAGTTGGGCGGCTATTACGTGATCGACGTGCCCGATATGGACCAGGCCATCGCCTGGGCCGCCCGCTGCCCGGCCGCCCGCGGCGGCTCCATCGAAGTGCGCCCCGTCTGGCCCACGCGCGGCGAATAATTTCGACGCCTCAAAATGTCGATCTCGCACCACCCGCCCCGACATCACCATGTCGGGGCATGGTGCCCCGGAGAAAACCGAGAGAAACAAAATGCGTTTCATGTGCCTGATCCATCACGACGAAGCTGCCCTCGCTGCCGCCCCACCCTCGCTCTGGGGCGATTATGCCGCCTTCAACGAGGCCATGGCCAAAGCTGGTGTCGGCCAGCCTGGCGAGGGCCTGGAGCCCTCCAGCAAAGCCACCAGCATCCGCGTCAAGGCCGGCAAGAAGACCGTGCTCGACGGCCCCTATGCCGACACCAAGGAGCAGTTCGCCGGCTATTTCACCCTCGACGTGCCCGATCTGGACGCTGCGCTGGATTGGGCCGCCAAATGCCCCAGCGCCCAATATGGCACTATCGAGATCCGCCCGATCAAGGTCTGGAAATAGGCATGATCCGCGACGAGGCCAGCCGCACCGCCGAACGGGTTGCCCGCGAGAGCTATGGCCGCCTCGTCGCTTTTCTCGCCGCCCGCACCCGCGATGTCGCGGGCGCCGAAGATGCTCTCGCCGAAGCCTTTGCCACCGCCCTGCGCATGTGGCCCACCGAAGGCATTCCGCAAAATCCCGACGCCTGGCTGCTCACCGTGGCCCGGCGCCGCCAGACCGACGCATTGCGGCGCCGGCAAACCCAGACCGCTGGGGAGGCGCATCTGCAACTCATGGCCGATGAAATCGAAGACGCCGCGCTGCATCCCGACGAAATTCCCGACCGCCGCCTGGCGCTGATGTTCGCCTGCGCCCATCCCGCCATCGAGCGCGGCATGCGTGCGCCCTTGATCCTGCAAACCATCCTGGGCCTCACCGCCCAGGATATCGCCTCAGCCTTCCTGATTTCCCCCGCCACCATGGGCCAGCGCCTCGTCCGCGCCAAAACCCGCATCAAGGACGCCGGCATTCCCTTCAATATTCCCGACCGCGAAGCCCTGCCCGAACGGCTCGACGCCGTGCTCGAAGCCATCTACGCCGCCTATGCCAAAGGCTGGAGCGAGATCGACAGCACCACCGCCTCGCTCGCCGATGAAGCCATCTGGCTGGCCCGTCTCGTCGTCTCCCTGCTGCCCGACGAGCCCGAGGCCAAAGGCATGCTCGCCCTCATGCTCTATGCCGAGTCCCGCCGCGCCGCCCGCCGCGATCCAGCCGGCGCCTATGTCCCCCTCGACCAGCAGGACACCGCCCTCTGGGACGATTGGCAGATCGACATGGCTGAAACCCTGCTCCGCCAGGCCAATGCCGGCGGCCCCAGCGGCCGCTACCAGATCGAAGCCGCCATCCAGTCGGCCCACATCGCCCGCCGCCGCGCCGGCCTGCCTACCTGGCCCGCCATCGCCGCGCTTTACGACCACCTCTATGCGCTGACCCAATCCCCCGTCGTCGCCCTCAATCGCGCCGCCGCCCATGCCGAACTTGACGGCCCCAACGCCGCCCTTGCCCTCCTCGACGCCCTCGCCGCCGACAAACGCCTGCTCGACTACCAGCCCTATTGGGCCGCCCGCGGCCACCTCGCCGCCCGCGCCGGCCGCAAGGACGACGCCCACGAAGCCCTGACCCTTGCCATCGGCCTCTCCTCCGACGAAGCCGTACGGCAATATTTGCGCCAGCAACTCGAAGCTCTGCGCGATGGCTAGGCTGAATCGACATTCAGTTTTGCGGTGAATTTTGGGAGCCTGGATCTGCCCCTCCCCCTTGAGGGGAGGGATGGGGTGGGGGTTCTGGGTTTTCAATGAAGCCCATACCTCCGGATGAGCCCCTTGATAGTTCAGAACCCCCACCCTCAATCCCTCCCCTCAAGGGGGAGGGAGGCAGGTCGTGGCTCTCAATGCCCAGTAACAAACTGAATGTCGATTGGTCCTAGTGCCCGACCGTCTCACTCAACAACCCAAACCCCTCGCGCAAATACTCCGAGATCGGCCGAACCGCCCCTTCTTCATACCATCGGTCAATTCCGAGCCGCAGCACGCTGATCCCCGCCGTCGCCACTAGCGCCAGTGCCAGCCGCATCTCCGCCTCCGGCCAGACTCCCGCCATCGCCTCCAGCAGCGCCGTCTCCATCTCCACATAGCCGGCCTGCTTGCGCACCCGCAGCGCCTCAGTGGACTTCAGGATATCGGTGATGAGTTTGGTCTCGGGCGTCTCGAACGCCGCCGCCAGTTCCGGCAGCACCCGCGCTACTGCCGCAAACGGCCCCGCCTCCCGGTCGCGCTCCCCGAACGCCCCGGCCATCGCCCGCACGAACCCCTCGCATTGCAGCGCGACCAGGATATCGTCCTTGGACTTGTAATAATAAAAGAACGTCCGCCGCGAGATCCCCGCCGCTTCCGCAATTTCCTCCAGCGTCGTGTGCTCATAGCCCTTGGCCAGGAACAGCCGCAGGCTCGCTTCCGCGATGCGCTCGGCGGTGTCCTGCCGCTTCCGCTCGCGCAGTCCTCGTGGGTGATTATCTGGCTCATCCATGTCCCATCTCTGCCACACCCTCCCCGCCTTGTAAATTTACACTCAGTGCATTATTTTATTTCGCACTGAGTGTAAAAATAGGAGACCCATCATGGCGCAACAGAAAATCTGGTTTATCACCGGCACCTCACGCGGTTTCGGCAAACTGTGGACCGAAGCGGCCCTCAAGCGCGGTGACAAAGTCGTCGCCACGGCGCGCAACACCGCCACCTTGTCCGATCTGGTCGCAACTTACGGCGATGCAATCCTGCCCCTGCCGCTCGACGTCACCGATAACGACGCCGTCGCCGCCGCGGTCCAGCGTGGCCACGCCCATTTCGGCCGCCTCGACGTCATCGTCGCCAATGCCGGCTATGGCGCCACCGGCATGCTGGAGGAAATCGACATTCGATGCCGCCCGCGATAACCTCATCACCAATGTGCTAGGCACCTTCTCGCTGATCAAGGCTGCGCTGCCTTATCTGCGCGCCCAGGGCAGCGGCCACCTCATCCCCATTTCCAGCGGCGCCGGCCTCATCGCCTTCCCCACCAGCTCGATCTACAGCGCCACCAAATTCGCCATCAACGGCATGGCCGAAGCGCTCGCCCAGGAAGTCGACCAGTTCGGCATCAAGGTGACCATCGTCGAGCCCGGCCCTTTCGCCACCGATTTCAGCGGCGACTCGCTCGTGCCTGCCGCGCCCCTGGCGGCCTATGCTCCCCTCCACGAAGCGCTTAAAGGCGCCTTCGACACCTCGACCTTCCTTCACCCCAACGCAACCATCGCTCCCATGCTCAGATTGGTCGACATGGCCGAACCGCCGCTCCACCTGCATCTCGGCAACATGCTCCCCATGTTCCGCCAGGTTCTGCAGCAACGCATCGACACGCTGGAGCAGTCCTCGGCGCTTTACAATTAAGAGATGGGCTCCGGAAGACCGGGTGAGATTCAACTCGGCGTGCGGCGAAAATGGTGGTTTGGGAGAACCGGACCGGAGCGTACGTTGGTACGTGAGGACCGGAAGCGCAGCAAACCGCCATTTGCAGCCCACGCCGGGTTGAATATCACCCGGTCTTCCGCTATAGCCCGCGCCATGAAGCGCTCGTCACCCCTGGAGGACGGGCGCGTATGCTGTTGTAGTGACGCATACACCAACCCAGAATGGATTTTTCCATGGCTGCGACCAAAGAGCTTAAGGCTCAGGCGCGTGAGGGAGTGGGCAAGGGGGCCGCTCGCGAACTGCGTCGTCAGGGACTCGTTCCCGCTGTTATCTACGGTGACAAGAAGCCCCCCGTCACCATCTCGATCGCCTACAAAGACGCGATGAAGAACATCTATGCCGGTGGCTTTCTGTCCCACGTCATCACCCTTGATGTCGATGGCACCAAGCATTCGGTCATTCCGCGCGACTACCAGCTTGATCCTGTGAAGGATTTCGCCCTGCATGTGGATTTCCTCCGCATCGGCAAGGGCACCAAGCTGAACGTGCAGGTGCATGTGAACTTCATCAACGAAGAAGCCAGCCCCGGCATCAAGCGCGGCGGCACGCTCAACGTTGTCCACCACACGCTCGATCTGACTGTCGATGCCGACAATATCCCCGAGGAGATCACCGTCGATCTGACCGGTCTGGATATTGGCGATACCATCCACATTTCGTCGATCAAGCTGCCGGCTGGCGCTTCCGATCACAGCCATGAAGAAGATGTGACGATCGCCACCATCGTGGCCCCGTCCGCTCTCAAGTCGACCGAAGGCGGCGAGCCCGACGCGACCCCAGCCGCTTAAGCGACAATATCTGCTTTTGCCTATTGACCGAGGCGGCCTTAGGGTCGCCTCGTTTGTTTTGGAGACCCTGCGATGAAACTGCTCGTTGGCCTGGGCAATCCCGGCGATCAATATCGCAACAACCGCCACAATATCGGCTTCATGGCCGTCGACGCCATTCACCGCGAATATGGCTTTAGCCCCTGGAAGAGCAAGCATGCCGGACTTCTTGCTGAAGGCCAGATCGGCGGCGAGCGTGTTCTGCTGCTCAAGCCGCAAACCTTCATGAACCGCTCCGGCGACAGCGTCCAGCAGATCGCCCAATTCTATAAAATCGATCCCGCCGACGTCACTGTCCTCTATGACGAACTCGACCTCGCCGCCGGCAAGGTGCGCGTCAAGGTCGGCGGCGGCAATGGCGGCCATAATGGCCTGCGCTCCATCGATCCCCAGCTCGGCCTCAACTACCGCCGCGTCCGCCTCGGCATCGGCCATCCCGGCTCCAAGGAACTGGTCACCCACCACGTCCTCGGCGATTTCGCCAAGTCCGAACAACCCTGGCTCGATGCCCTGCTCACCGCCACCGCCAAGAACGCCGGCCTGCTGCTCTCGGGCGATGACAACGGCTTCATGAACAAACTCGCTCTCGCCGCTCAAACCCACCGACGAGCCCGAAAAGCCCGCCCCCAAACCTCAAAGTCATATCCGCCAGGCCCGGGCACCCAAACCGCAAGTCGCCGTTCCCGAAACCGGCCCCATGGCCGCCATGCTGAAAAAGCTGTTCAAGGACAACTGAACCAGGCTCCTGCCATCCCCCAAGTAGCCCTCATGGTGAGGTGCGAGCCCTTCGCGAGCCTCGAACCACGAGGGCGTGCCCCGGACACCGTCCCGCGCCCCACCCATGCGGCGCCAAACCACGCCTGCGCATTGACTTATCCGCGCATTCCAACCATGTGGAGGCCAACACAATCCGGAGTTTCCCATGGCTTTCAAGATGGGCATTGTCGGCCTGCCGAATGTCGGCAAGTCGACCCTTTTCAACGCCCTGACCCGCACTGCCGCAGCGCAGGCGGCCAATTTCCCGTTCTGCACCATCGAGCCCAATGTGGGCGAGGTATCGGTGCCCGATTATCGCCTCGAGAAGCTGGCCGCCATCGGCAAATCCCAGCAGATCCTGCCCGCCCGCATGAGCTTCGTCGATATCGCCGGTCTCGTGAAAGGCGCGTCCAAGGGCGAAGGCCTGGGCAACCAGTTCCTCGCCAATATCCGCGAATGCGACGCCATCGCCTATGTGCTGCGCTGCTTCGAGGACGGCAACATCATCCACGTCGCCAACAAGGTCGACCCGCTCGCCGATGCCGAAGTGGTCGAGACCGAACTGATGCTGGCCGATCTGGAGAGTCTTGAAAAGCGCTATAAGGGCCTCGAAAAGAAGGCCCAGCAGGGCGACAAGGAAGCCAAGCTCACGCTCGAACTGGTCGAAAAGGCCTTGGTCCTGCTGCGCGAAGGCAAGTCCGCCCGCTTCGTCAAACGCCTGCCCGAGGAAGAAAAAGCCTTCCAGGAACTCCAGCTCCTCACCTCCAAGCCCGCGCTCTACGTGTGCAATGTCGATGAAGGCTCCGCCGAAAACGGCAATGCCATGAGCAAGCTGGTCGAAGACTACGCCCACAAGAACGATGCCGGCGTCGTCATCATCTCCGCCGAAATCGAGAGCCAGCTCGCCCAACTTCCCGATGCCGACCAGGCCGAGTATCTGGAATCCCTGGGCCTGCACGAAGCCGGCCTGAACCGCCTGATCCGCGAAGCCTATGCTCTCCTGGGCCTGCAGACCTATTTCACCGTCGGTCCCAAGGAAACCCGCGCCTGGACCATCCACAAGGGCGACAAAGCCCCCGCCGCCGCCGGTGTCATCCATTCCGATTTCGAACGTGGCTTCATCCGCGCCCAGACCATCGCCTATGACGACTACGTCACCCTGGGCGGCGAAGTCCCCGCCAAGGAAGCCGGCAAGGCCCGCGACGAAGGCAAGGAATACGTCGTCAAGGACGGCGACGTCATGCTGTTCAAGTTTAATACGTAGGAGCCTCTATGGGGCGGGAGGTTTGGAACGCGCTGTCGGGGCATATTGGCCTTCTGCAGATGTTCATCATGGGGCCTTGGCTGCCATTCTACTCGCCTGTCATCTCGATTCTCGGCCTTGCCAGCCTGGCGATCGGCATTCTTGCCGGTCTCTGGCAGCGGTCAGCCCAAATCGTATGGTTCATCCTGCCTCTGGCCGTCATACACATCGCAGCGCAAAACCTGCTGTTCTGGCGCCTCGGCACTGAACGGTTTCTCCTGATCGTCCTGGGCCTCTGCGCAATCTCCCTGCTGGCCGCAATCGGCGTAGCCGCCTACCGCAACAGAAAGCAGCCCGTCACTGCGGCCGCTTTGTCGATCGCCTGCTCGTTGTATGCCGCGAGTTGCTTCTTCTGGACTTCATTCATCGTCAGCTTGAGCTAATGTTGAACCGCTGCTCCGGTTGACGTATAGGTAACCCTGATGCCCAACCCGACAACCGCCAATCGCCGCCACTACGAAGACCTCGCCGTGGGCGAAGTCTTCACCCTCGCGCCGACCACCGTCACCCGCGACATGATCTTCGACTTCGCCCGCGAATTCGATCCCCTGCCCTTCCATCTCGATGAGGCGGCCGCCAATGCCTCGCTGCTGCGCGGTCTCGCCTCCAGCGGCTGGCAGACCCTGGGCCTGACCCTGGCGCGTCTCAGCGCAGGCTTCCTCAATTCCATCGCGTCGGAAGGTGGCCTCGGCTTCACCGATCTCAAGTGGAGACGCCCCACCATGGTCGACGATACCATTTCGGGCACCGCGACCATTTCCGCGCTGCGCCCCAGCAAGTCGCGGCCGGCCAGCGGCATTATCACCATCGATCTGGACGTGCGCAACCAGCGCGGCGAAACCGTCATGACGATGCAGCTGGCCAACCTTGTCGCCATGCGCCGCCCCGAGGAAGCCAAGCCATGACCCGCTGGTTCGAGGATATCAATGCGGGCGAGGTTTTCCCGCTGGGCGAACACACCTTCACTCAGGACGCGATCATCGCGTTCGCCAAAACCTACGATCCGCAATATTTCCACATCGACCCGGAAGCCGCCAAACAAGGCCCTTTCGGCGGCCTCATCGCCTCGGGCGCGCAAACCGCCATGGTGGGCCAGCGCAAAATGGTCGATGCCCTGTTCGCCGAGGCCGATCGGCTGCGCGCCTTGGGCCAGGAGCCCGGTGTCGGCGGCCCCTCTCCCGGCGGCGACAGAATCGAATTCAAGGCCCCGGTGCGCCCGGGCGATACGCTGACCTACAATCTGGTCACGCTGGGCAAGCGCGTCTCCAACTCGCTCCCCGGCTGGGGCGTTTTAAGCAATGAGATCACCGCCACCAACCAGCGGGACGAACTGGTCTATCGCGCGCTCTTTGCCAGCTTCCTCAAACGGCGCGACGCAGCGTAATCGGGAAAGGCTGCGGTCTTTCCGTCTCGTTCCCGCGACAAACCGAAGCAAAGAGCGCGATTGCATCACTGCAATCCCGCTCGCCCCTTGAAAGCGGCGCGCGGCCCCTGCACTCTCTGGCTCATGCGCCGAATCGCCCTGATCATCACCGCCGCTGCCCTCCTGGCCACTCCAGCCTATGCCCAAAGCTATGTGGGCAATTGGGGCTGCCGTGACGCCACCACCACGCGCGCCGGCATCCTGACCATCTATGGCGATGTCTATGGTTTTGCCTCCGCCACCTTCGGCGATACCGCTTCGGGCACCGGCACCGTGGCCGGTTACCAGGATGGCGTTGGCTTCACCGATGGCCCGCTCAAGGCCGTGCGCGGTATCGAGGCCGGACGCATCATCCCCGATCCCACTGCCGGCGTGGCGCTGCAACTCGAAACCAAAGACGCCATCGTCATGCTCTGCGTCGCCCACTGATTGGCGCTGCCGGTTGACGGGCCAGTCGAGCGACGTTATTTTTCCGCCTCGCTCCAGATCGAGGTTCCCGCAGAAATGATTTGATCCCCGCCCCGGACGCCCGACTGCTCACTGTTTCGCCCTTGTGCGCGACCAGTGCTGCCCGGATGCCGTCCTGCGCGATGATCGAACACTGTGGTTTCCGGCTCTTTTGAGCCGAGCTTCGCCTTCCGGCCATCCCTGACGTCCCACCAAAACCCACGCTCGCCGCGCGGCGCTTTTGCACGCGCATCGTCATACCCCTCCCCACGGCTTTGAGCAGCCGGATGGGGACCGCGAAAGGTTTTGCTCATGCCCAAAAATATCTTCCGCAAACCCCGGATCCCGACCAAGGTCCACAATGTTCCGCGCCACGGCGCGCCACTGCCAGCCAGCAAGATCGAGGCGAGGAAAATGCTGCAGACCAAGCACGATATTCCCCTCCTGCTCCCGCTGGAGGCCTTGCTCAAGGATCGCAAGTAACCAATGGCCCTGGCGGGAATTGTCCCCGCCAGGGACTGCTGACTTACCCTGTCAGCACCGCATGCCATTCTGCCAGGATCAACGAGGAGACCTGACATGACCTTGATCGCAACCTGCCATTGCGGCGCCACCAAGATCGAGCTGCCGCACCCGCCCGCCCGAGCCGGCGAATGCAACTGCACTTTTTGCGCCCGCACTGGCGCAGTCTGGGGTTATTATCAGCCGGGCGAACTGACCATGCTGTCCGACACACAAGGCAAATTCTATTCCGCCAGCGGCGCCGGCAACGAACACCATTTCTGCGCCAATTGCGGCATGCAGACCTGGGGCGTCTCGCCCGATTGGGGCTCGCTATATAACAACGACGGCACGCCCAAGGATCCCGGCAATCCCAATGCCATCCCCACCAAGCAGATTTTCGCCATCAACCTGCGGCTGATCGACGACTTCGACTGGTCAAGCGTAACGGTGGAAAAAATGGACGGCCGCAATAGCTGGTAGCGATGGGCTTGGTAGGCACCCCACCTATCCTCCCCCTTGAGGGGGAGTGTTTACTTTGGGCTGGTGTTTGCGGGCTCACCCCACCCTCAATCCCTCCCCATCAAGGGGAGGGAGGCGGCAGCGCAGTGCTTTCGGTTCCATCGTCTCCCTCCCCCTTGTGGGGAGGGGACAGGGGTGGGGGTTCTTAAAGCGTCCAAAGTGAACACTCCCCTGATAGAGGGAGGAACAGGCCGGTGAGCCAAACTGTATCCTGCCAACGAGCGGCGCGAATTCCCCCCTATTAGGGGAGGCCAGGCGGGGGGGGTACCTAATGTCCTTCAAACGCCATCAGCGAATGGATCGCGACACTCTCCGCCCGCAGCTTGTCGGCGCCGCCGAGGTCCGCACAAGTCGATGACAAAGGCCGCGTGGTTGACTGCCGCCCCGGTCCGCCGTAGCAGGCCCACTGCCGCAATGGCGGTGCCGCCGGTGGCGATCAGGTCATCGATCAGCAGCACGACGTCGCCCTTGTCGAGCACGTCGGCATGGATCTCGATGGTATCGACGCCATATTCCAGCGCGTAGTTCTGCCCGATCGTCTCGCCGGGCAGCTTGCCCTTCTTGCGGATCGGCACGAAGCCGACGCCCAGCGCAATCGCCACTCCAGCACCGAAAATGAACCCGCGCGCCTCGATCCCGGCGACATGGGTCACGCCGAGCCCGCGATGCGCGGCGGCGATCCGCTCGATGCTTTCCTTGAAACCCTTGCGGATGCTCGATCAGCGTAGTGATGTCGCGGAACAATATCCCCTTCTTGGGGTAGTCCGGTATCGTGCGCACAAGCGATTTCAGGTCGAGCTTGGAAGGATCGAGCGACATGGAGAGCCTGTGGTGAGAGAAAAGTTAGACCAATGGTCTAGCGGGTGCGGCGGCCGATAAGGTGGCGGGCGATGACGCCGGCGCCATAGGCCGCGTTGCGGGTGGCGGTGATTGCCGTCTCGCGTGCCTGCGGATTGTTGACCACGGCGCTGACGCCGGCCCGCACCACCGGATGGCGGCTGGCAGTGATCGCGGCGCTGACGACGGTAACGGCGATGCGAATGGCGGACATGGCTGCTCCCCGGCGAACGATGATCTATTCAAAACTCATATTGCGGTCTTGGGCGGCGAAGGCAAGGGGGCAAAGTTGCGTGATCGGCGGCGCACAAAACAAAGGGCCCACGCGGGGCCCTTTGGATATCGTACTTCTGGATAGTCCGGGCCCTGCGAACATAGCTCTTTGGGCCCGACGACCTCAAATCGCCCCACTGGGGCGATTTGACCGCAAGCGGCCGCTCGTCAGTGCTCGATACCCTGCCAGATCTTGCGCTTGGTCGCATACATCAGGCCGGCGAACAGCACCAGGAACAGCAGCACCTTGAAGCCGGTTTCCTTGCGCGAGACCAGGCCGGGCTCGGCCATCCACATCATGAATGAGGAGACGTCCTTGGAATACTGGTCAACCGTTTCGGGAACCGTCACGCCATCTTCGCCGGGAACATAGGTGATCGCGCCATCCTGCAACGGCGGCGGCATGCCGATGGAGTGGCCGGGGAAGTAGTCGTTATAATGCTTGCCTTCCGGCAGCTCGAACGGGGTGCCGTCAGCATTGTGAGGCGCGTTTTCCGGCACTTCTTCGTGATAGCCGTTCATCAGGGCGTGGATATAATCCGGGCCGCCTTCGGAATAGCCGGTGAAGTAATTGGTGATCCACCACGGGAACGCGTCGGTCACGCCGCGGGCCTTGGCCAGCACCGAGAAGTCAGGCGGCAACGCGCCGCCATTGGAATCGCGGGCTTCCTGATCGGTCGCAAACGGCGACGGCCAGCGATCGGCAGCGACGCCCTTGCGGGTGCCGCCCTCGGCGGTCGGATCGGCGATGTCGTATTCAGCGGCCAGCGCCTTGACCTGCGCTTCGGAGAAGTGCGGACCACCTTCTTCTGACAGGTTGCGGAAGGCGATCAGCCGCGCACTGTGGCAGTTGGAGCAGACTTCGCGGAACACCTGGAAGCCGCGCTGCAGCTGGTTCTGGTCATACGTGCCGAACAGGCCGGCAAAGCTCCAGCTCTGCTTTTCGATATGCGACCGCTTCGTGTTCCTGCGCCAAGGCGGGAGCAGCGAAGGCGGCGACGAGCGCGACGGCGGCGAGGATAGTCTTGGTCTTGAACATCGATACGAGTCCCGCCCATCACGCATGTGCCTTTCCGAGCACGCTCTCCGAGATGCTGGCCGGCAGCGGCCGGGGCGTCTCGATGCGCGATAGAACGGGCAGGATGATGAGGAAGTGAGCGAAGTAGTAAGCCGTGCAGATCTTGGCCAGCACCACGTAGACGCCCTCGGCCGGCGCCGCACCCAGATAGGTCAGCCCGATGAAGTTGATCACGAACAGCCAGTAGAACCACTTGAACATCGGCCGGAACGTGCCCGAACGAACCTTGGACGTATCGAGCCAGGGCAGGAAGAACAGGATGACGATCGAGCCGCCGAAGAAGATCACGCCGCCCAGCTTGCGAGTTGATGAACAGGATGTTGAAGTCGATGGCGCGCAGGATGGCGTAGAACGGCAGGAAGTACCATTCGGGCACGATATGGGCCGGCGTCACCTGGCTGTTGGCCATGACGTAGTTGTCGGGGTGACCCAGGATATCGGGCGCAAAGAACACGAACCAGGCGAAGGGGATGGCGAACAGCACGATCGCCGAACAGATCCTTCATCGTGTAGTACGGATGGAAGGGCACGGTATCGCGGCTCGATCCTTCACGTCGACGCCGATCGGATTGTTGTTGCCCGGCACGTGCAGCGCCCAGATATGCAGCACGACGACCGCGGCGATCACGAATGGCAGCAGGTAGTGCAGCGAGAAGAAGCGGTTGAGCGTCGGATTGCCCACCGAGAAACCGCCGCGCAGCAATTCCAGGATCGGCGTGCCGATCACCGGGAATGGCGCCGAAGATATTGGTGATCACGGTCGCGGCCCAGAAGCTCATCTGGCCCCATGGCAGCACATAGCCCATGAAGGCGGTCGCCATCATCAGCAGGAAGATCAGCACGCCCAGGATCCACAGGATTTCGCGCGGCGCCTTGTAGGAGCCGAAATACATGCCGCGGAAGATGTGGATATAGACGGCGGCGAAGAACATCGAGGCGCCCACCGAGTGGACCGCCTGGATGATGCGGCCGCCATTGACGTCGCGCTTGATGTGCTCGACCGAGTCGAACGCCAGGGCGACATTGGGGGTGTAGTGCATGGCGAGAATGACGCCGGTGACGATCTGCACCACCAGCATGATCGCCAGGATCGCCGCCGAACGTCCACCAGTAGTTGAGGTTCTTGGGCGTCGGGAAGTCCATCAGGTGTTCTTTGGAGAACCTGATGATCGGCAGGCGTTCATCGAGCCACTTCTCGATGCCGGTCCCGGGCGTGTACGTCGAATGTTCTGACATCGGAGCCCCCATTAACCGATCTGGACCAGCGTATCGCTGATGAATTCATAAGGCGGCAGCACCAGATTCTTGGGCGCCGGCCCTTTGCGGATACGGCCCGCAGTATCGTACACCGAGCCGTGGCACGGGCAGAACCAGCCATCATATTCGCCCGACTCGCCCACCGGCACGCAACCGAGATGAGTGCAGTTGGCGATCATGATCAGCCACTGTTCGTGGCCTTCCTTGGTGCGCTGCTCGTCGGTCTCGGGGTCCTTGAGGTCGCTCATCGGAACGGCCTTGGCCTCGTCGATTTCCTTCTGCGTGCGATGACGCACGAACACCGGCAAGCCCGCGCCACAGGATGGTAACCGACTGGCCTTCCTCGATCGCGGACAGATCGAATTCGATGCTGGCCAGCGCCAGCGTCGAAGCATCCGGATTGAGTTGGTTGATCAGCGGCCAGACCGTGGCAACGACGCCAACGCCCCCAACCGCGGCGGTGGCGACAAAGATGAAATCTCGCCGTGTCCCGTGATGTTCTGCTTGCGTAGCCAAGGTTACGATCCCCGTCCGATACACCTAAGACGCGCCGGCAGTCGGCAGGCCCACACGCGAATACGCGGAATCGGTCGCCATCCGCCCTCAAGCGGCCACGTCAGTTGCGGTTCTTTTTGCACTGTCACAAGCGCTTGTCCAGAGCGCCCTGCAGTGACATGAGACAAGTGCGACACTATACCCGATTTCCCCTGCGGCAAGCGCCACCGTGCCCTTGTCCGCGCCAGCGAAAAGCGATGCCGATGCCGGTCGATCTCGCCCTCTATCAGCCCGATATCGCCCAGAATACCGGCACCCTGATCCGGCTCGGCGCCTGCCTCGGAGTGAGCGTGCACATCATCCATCCCACCGGCTTCATTTTTTCGGCCAAGACGCTGCGGCGCGCCGGCCTCGATTATCTCGATCAGGCCAATATCGTCGAACACACCAGCTTTGCCGCCTTCGAGGACTGGCGACGCTCCGCAGGACGCCGCCTGGTGCTGCTCACCACCAAGGCCAGCCAGTCCGCCTATGCGGCCGATTATCGCGGCGACGACATCATCATGGTGGGCCGCGAAAGCGCCGGCGTGCCCGATGCCGTGGCCGAAATCTGCGACCTGCGGGTCCGCATTCCCATGCGCGAGGGCCTGCGCTCGATCAACGTAGCGCTTGCCGCGACGCTTGATTGTGGGCGAAGCCAAGCGCCAGACCGATGGATTTGCAGAGCCTGAGATGACCCTCCCGCCGATATCGATGCCAAAAAAGCTACCGCGCAGGCCTGGTTCCGCGACCTGCGCGACCGCATCTGCGCCAGTTTCGAGGCCATCGAGGCCGATGTGCAAGGCCCACACGCCGATCGCGCGCCGGGCACCTTCGAGCGCACCCCCTGGGATCGCGCCGCGGGCGGCGGCGGCGAAATGAGCATGCTGCATGGCCGCGTCTTCGAGAAGGCCGGCGTGCATATCTCCACCGTCCATGGCGAATTCTCCGCCGATTTCGCCAAGCAGATGCCGGGCACCGAGGAAGGCGCCCAGTTCTGGAGTTCGGGCATTTCGCTGATCGTGCATCCCTGGAACCCGCACGTCCCCGCCGTCCACATGAACACCCGCATGATCGTCACCGGCAAACAATGGTTCGGCGGCGGCGCCGACCTGACGCCGGTGCTCGACCGGCGCCGCACCCAGAACGATCCCGACACCGTCGATTTCCACGCCGCCCTGCGCGCCGCCTGCGAGGGCCGCCCCGGCGTCGACTACCAGCGCTATAAGGACTGGTGCGACGAATATTTCTTCCTGCCCCACCGCAACGAGCATCGCGGCACCGGCGGCATTTTCTACGACCATCTCAATTCGGGTGACTGGGACGCCGATTTCGATTTCACCCAGGCCGTCGGCGAAGCCTTTCTCGGCATCTACCCCGAGCTGGTCCGCCGCAATTTCGAAACCCCCTGGACCGAGGCCGACCGGCACGAACAATTGGTTCGCCGCGGACGCTATGTCGAGTTCAACCTGCTCTACGACCGGGGCACCATGTTCGGGCTCAAGACCGGCGGCAATGTGAACTCGATCCTCTCCTCCATGCCACCGGAAGTGCGCTGGCCCTGAGCGGCCTCCATCTCGCCTATTGCGGAACCCTCCCCTGCGCACGGCGTTTTGCTCCGCTATCCAACTCTAGGAGGACGCGATGAAACGCTTTGATTCCGGCACCCTGATCCCCGGCTCCACCTGGCATACCGAAGCCGACAATGAGGCCGAAGTCGTGCGCCGCGCCGTGGAAAACCTGCGCAATCTGCATGGCGAAACCGAAATCCGTCCCGACATGGTCGAGCGGATCAAGGAGCGCATCGTCGATACCGACGCCCCGGCCAAGCACTGATCAGGCTTTAGCCAATTCCAGCATCGCCGCACGGTCGAGGGTGAAACCACTCTCGATCCATTGCCGTTCCAGCCGTTCCAATACAGCCCCAAGCTCTGGCCCGGGCGCCATGCCCAGGGCCATCAGATCTTTGCCGCCGACCGGGAATTTCGGCGGATCGACGGCATAAACCTGCTCGGTAATCGCTTCCTTGCCCGCTTCCCCCCAGCCCGCCGTCACCGCGGCCACGTCGATGGCGCCGCCCAGATAGGCCCCGAAGCGATAGACCGCTTCGTTGATGTTGAACTCGCGCAGCAGTGTGGCTGCGCTCTTGATGGCGAGCGCAGCATCGATATCGACATTGGCCAGCCGCCAGCGCCGTTGCATCGCTTCGGGCTGCTGGTGTTCCAGGATCAGCGCCAGCCGGCCATGAAATTGTGTCTTCGCCGAATGGCGCTCATAGGTCTTGAGCAGCACCAGCGTATCGTCATCGATCGGCTCCAGCCCGATGCGGGTCATGGCGCGCAACGTGGTGGCGATTTGGGACAATGACAGCATGCGCGTCATCTCCGCCCCAACCCGCTCCGCCGACAGATGATCCAGATGTCCCACCGCCGCGGCGCAGGCGTCGATCCCGGCGGGATCGAACACTTCACCCCCATGGCTGGCCGAAAAGCGGAAAAATCGGAACACCCGCAAACCATCCTCGGCGATGCGCCGCCCCGCGTCGCCGATGAACCGCACCCGTCCGTCGAGGCAATCCTCCAGCCCCGCCAGCGGATCGAACAAGGCCCCGGACGGTTCGGCATAAAGCGCGTTGAGGGTGAAATCGCGCCGTTGGGCGTCCTCGCTCCAGTCAGTGCCGAAGGCCACCTGCGCATGCCGCCCGTCGGTTTCGACATCCCGGCGCAGCGTCGTCACCTCAGCGACGACCTCTCCCAGCCGCAAGGTAATCGTGCCGTGTTCGATACCGGTCGGATAGGACGCAATCCCGGCTACCCTGGCACGCTCGATCACCTCGGCCGGCAGCAATTCCGTGGCAAAATCGATATCCGGATTGTCCCGCGGGCGATCCAGCAGCGTATCGCGCACCACCCCGCCAACCGCGCGTGTCCGCCCGGAGGCGCCATCGAGCAGCGCGAAAATAGTCTGTGTTTCGGCGCGCTGAAGCCAGGCTGCTTCGCGCAGGCGGGCCTCGGCTGTCGCCGCCCCGCTCACGCCGCATCCTCTTCGGCAGCCAGGTCGCGGAACAGGCGCGTCAGGTTGGCAGTGATGCCCCAGATGCGATGGCCGTCATGGTCGATCTGCCAGGTCTGTGCCCTGCCGCCCGCCATGCTCGAAGCGAAAATGCCCATAGCTTTGCGCGTTGAGAATGCGGGCCAGCGGCACCTCGAACACCGAATGCACCTCGCCCGGATTGGGCACGAACGGACCGCTGGGAACCACCGTCGCCACTACCGGCGTGATCAGATAGTTGGTGCCGGTGAAATAGGTCGGCATGAAGCCCAGCACTGTCGCATCGGCCCGCTCCATCGCCACTTCCTCATAGGCCTCGCGCAGGGCGGCGTCGGCGGCATCGGCATCTTGCGGGGTCGATCTTGCCGCCGGGAAAGGCCACCTGCCCCGAATGCGAGCGCAGGTCCGGCGAGCGCTCGGTATAAAGCACCGTATGGCCCTCGGGCCGCGCGACGATGGCGATCAACACGGCGGCAGGCACAGGCGGGCGGGCGAATGGTTGCGGCGGCG
Source organism: uncultured Alphaproteobacteria bacterium (assembly GCA_963717095.1). Classification (GTDB taxonomy): domain Bacteria; phylum Pseudomonadota; class Alphaproteobacteria; order Rhizobiales; family Devosiaceae; genus Devosia. The sequence goes on along the minus strand of CAVQVF010000001.1, from coordinate 435,842 downwards.
TCCAGTCGGGCACCAGATCGCGTGCGTCCGCCAAAGCGGGCGGTGCCGACATGAGACGCGAGGCAATGCGATCGATGATAGCGTCGTCAGAAGACACGGCGCACCCAAATGGACTCTTCGAGAACAGTGTAAGCGATCGATACGATCCCTGCATCCTCTTGAGAGAATGCAGTTATGTCAAACGGCAACTCTTTGAACTCAAACGGGCTTGGAACTCAAACGGGTTTGAACGCCGCGATCGAACCGGTGAGCGCGGTGGCAAGCGCCTTGTCCGCGGCATAGAGCAGCACGCGCGTCACATCGACCGGGCCGGGGAACTGGATGGCGCCGGGCGTGGTGATCTCCCAGCCCAGCGGGCAATAATAATCCTGGTCACCCACCAGCAGCACGAACTGATCCCTCGCCGCGTGCCAGGGCCCGCTTGGTTACTTCCCGCGCCAGCAGCTTGCCGGCGCCGCGCTTGCGGAAATTGGGATGCGTCGCCAGCGGCCCAAGCAGATAGCCATTGAGGCCGCCGACGCTGATCGGGGTCATCCACACCGAGCCGCAGGGCGTCGCCATCGACTTCGGCCACGAGGCTGACAGGCTGTGGATCGATGGGAAACCGCTCGCGCACCCGAAACGCGGTGCGGGCAAACCGGCCGGGGCCGAAGGCGATGGCCTGCAATTCATCGATGAACGCGTCATCGGCCGCCGTGGCGACGCGCACGGTCAAAACACCAGTCAGAGGGGCAGCAGCGGCCGCAGCCGAAGGCAGGGGAACGACGGTCATGGCAATAATCCAGAATGGAATGCAAAAGACAAATCGGCGGCTCCAAAAGAGCGCCGTTCAAGGACCCATCAGGGTCGTCGTGTCACCAGCAAAACCTTTACCATCCTAGGCGCCTCCACGCCTGATTTCCGCATTAGCACCATGATGACCCCACGTAAACAAAAACGTCCGCATCGCTAAAACTATTTCAAGTCCGCAATCCGCTATGCACCAAACTGACAACGCTGCGTTGCGGCAGCATGACATTATCGGCGCGCGCTCAATCCCTTATCTGTGCGACAACTGAGCCAACCCATCCGAAGCCAGCAGACGCTGCAATTCGGACCATAAAACGACGAAAGGTGATTGATCGTGGGACAATTAATTGACGGGAACTGGTCGACCGAATGGTACGACACCAAAAAGACCGGCGGTAAATTCGTGCGCGGCCAATCCGGCTATCGCAACTGGATCACTGCCGATGGCAGCGCCGGCCCCTCGGGCGAAGGTGGCTTTCCCGCAGAAGCGGGCCGCTACCATCTCTATGTATCGCTGGCCTGCCCCTGGGCCCACCGCACGCTGATTTTCCGCAAGCTCAAGAACCTGGAGAGCCTGATCTCGGTCTCGGTCGTCTCGCCCAAAATGCCCGACGAAACCGGCTGGAGCTTCAATGTCGACGATGGCTCGACCGGCGACGCGCTGTTCGGCAAGGACACGCTCTGGCAGGTCTATACGCAAGCCGATCCCCACTATACCGGCCGCGTTACCGTGCCCGTGCTGTGGGACAAGCAGCGGGGCACCATCGTGTCCAACGAAAGCTCGGAAATCATCCGCATGTTCAATTCGGCCTTCAACGAATTGACCGGCAATACCGACGATTATTACCCCGAGGAACTGCGCGCCACGATCGATCCGATCAATGCCCGCATCTATGACGACATCAACAATGGCGTCTACAAAGCCGGCTTCGCCACCAGCCAGGCCGCCTATGACGAGGCTGTCGCCAAACTGTTCAATTCACTCGATTGGGTCGAAGGCCTGCTCGGGCGAAACCGCCTATCTCACCGGCGACACCATCACCGAGGCCGATTGGCGCCTGTTCACCACGCTGGTGCGGTTCGATGCCGTCTATGTCGGCCATTTCAAGTGCAACCGCCAGCGTATCGCCGATTACGCGAACATCTCGCACTACCTGAAAGCGCTCTACGAGGTGCCCGGCGTCAAGGAAACGGTCGACCTCGACCATATCCGCACCCACTATTACTGGAGCCACACCGGCATCAATCCGACACGCATCATTCCGATCGGGCCGGAACTGCCGTTCCTCTCGTAAGTTATGCTCAAGGTTGAATTGGAACGCTAAGAACGATCTCCATTCACCCAGGCCGGCCTCAGTGAATGGAGGTTGCTGTTAGTAGCCCCATACGTCCCGACGCGGCGCTTGGTCAAAGACCTCATCGATGCGCTGGGACGTGGCGGGGGTAATTTTTTGCGGCAGCGCGGCCTTGTCGAACCAGGCCATTTCCGCGATTTCATGATTGGGCCGGAACTCGAATTGTTGCTCGAACGCACGCCCCACATACAGCACCACATGATCGCGATTGGTCGCAATCCGGTTGTGATAGATGCCGAACAGTTCAAGCGGCCCACTGACGCGGTAGCCGCTTTCTTCGAGCACTTCGCGCCGCGCCGCCGCCTCGACGGTCTCGCCCGGCTCGACACCGCCGCCCGGAAATTGCCAGCCGGGCACATAGGTGTGGCGGATCAGCAAGACTTTATCGCCGTCCACCAGCATGACCCTTGTGCCCAGCGTCAACCGCTGCGCGGTGCCCTTGAGCCCGAGAAATACGGCGGCTCGCCACGTCTGCCAGCGATTCATCTGCATGCTCGGGCCTCCATCTTGCCTATCGATAGCAGAGCCCGGCGCAGGACAAAATTGATCAGACCCTCAATTGCCCATTTTCTTGGAGCCTGCCTTCTGGCATTACCCCCGCAATGAATACGCTCGCCCATATTTCCGATATCCATTTGTCGCCCATGCCTGAGGTTGCCTTTCGCGATCTGCTCGGCAAGCGCCTCACCGGCTATCTCAATTGGAAAATAAAGCGCCATGATGCGCTCAACAGCGAAACGCTGGGGAGCCTGGTCGCCCATCTGCAGCAGCAGAAGGCCGATTTCATCGCCGTCACCGGCGACATGACCAACCTGGCGCTCGATATGGAAATCGCGCGTGCCGGCGAATGGCTCAAGGCGCTGGGCAGCAGCGACGCAATCTGCGTCGCCCCCGGCAATCACGATGCCTATGTCGCCGGAGCGCTGGAAACCGCCCAGAAGCTCTGGGGCCCCTATATGCGGGGCGAAACGCTCGACAAGGCGGCATTTCCCTTCGTGCGCCGCGTCGGCGAGATGGCCGTGGTTTCCTGCTCCAGCGCCGTGCCGACAAGACCGTTCCTCGCCATCGGCCGCTTCGATGACAAACAAGCCGAGCGGCTGGCACGGATTCTCACTGCGCTGGGCGAGGCCGGGATGTTTCGCGTCGTGCTGATCCACCATCCGCCAAACCCCGAACTGCAGCACCCGTCCTTCGGGCTCAAGGGCCACAAGCTGTTCCGCAAGGTCATCGCCGAGCATGGCGCCGAACTGATCCTGCATGGCCATACCCACCGCTCGTCGATCCACTCCATTCCCGGCAAGGGCCATGAAGTGCCCGTGGTCGGCGTCGCTGCCGCCAGCGCCGCGCAGGGCGGCACGTTGGACGATCCGGCACGCTACAACCTGTTCCGCATCGAAAAGGCGGGCAACGGCTGGACCTGCACCATGCGCGAATTCGGCTTCCAGCGGCTGGGCAGCGATATCGTCATGCGCATGCAGATGCGGATTTCATAAGCAGGCGGCGAAAAGGTGGAAACCGGCTTTTCGCCAAAAAGCCTGCGACAACAAAGAAGGGGTCATAGGTGATTTGATACAATCAAGTCACCTATGATCTCGGCCACTCTCCCGCTGTGTTTGCAATTCCTATATAGCGTGTAGAGCCGCTGCTTCGCGGCCCATCCTTTTAGGCAGTACCCGGCTTGAACGCACAATTCCTCATCGAGCGCCCGCAATTCGATCCCGCCACCGGCATTGCCCAGTTCACCTACGGGCTCCATGACAAACGTTTCGTCGAGATGCTGGAACTGCCCCCGGGCGCCGATGCCGCCGCAGCCCAAAGCCCGGCCTTCGGCAAACTGCTCGACCTGACCGCGATCGTGCTGGGCGTCAGCTATTTCAAGCTGACCGCACCGCTGGAAATCTGCGCCCCCAACCTGCCACTGACCGACGCCGAGCGCGCTTTCGTCATCGACGTCTATGAAAACGGCCTCGGCGAATTCTACGCCCGCAACAACCTGCTGCGCTTCGGCCGCCTCACCGTCTCCGCGCCGCACGACACCGAGACACTTCCCGCCATCACCCTGCCCGACCGCGCCTTGCTGCCCATCGGCGGCGGCAAGGATTCCCTCGTCAGCGTCGATCTGCTGAGCCATGTCGGCGTCGAGTTCACCCCGTTCGCCGTCAATCCCAAGGGTCCGATCCTGACCTCGATCGACAAGATCGGCAAACCACCGGTCTATGTCACCCGCACGCTCGACAAGGAGATGATCCGTCTCGGCAAGGAACCCGGCTATTACAACGGCCACGTGCCCTCGACCGCCATCAATTCGATGATCGCCTCGCTCTGCGCCGTGCTGTTCGGCTACAATCGCATCGTGCTGTCCAACGAGCGCTCGGCCAGCGAGGGCAATGTGGTGTTCGACGGTCGCGAGACCAATCACCAATATTCCAAATCCCTCGATTTCGAGCGCCTGATCGCCGACGTGCTCGCCAACGCCACCGGGGGCACGCTGCAATATTTCTCGCTGCTGCGCCCCTATTCGGAAGCCCGCATCGCCTCGTTCTTCACCCGCGAAACCAAGTTCGACCACGTCTTTTCCAGCTGCAACCGCAATTTCCGCCTGGCTGGGCATGATGGCCAGCTCTGGTGCGGGCAATGCCCGAAATGCCATTTCGTCTTCCTGATCTTCGCCCCCTTCATGGCCAAGGATCGCCTGCTGTCTATCTTCGGCAAGAACCTGCTTGATGATCTCGGCAACGAAGCCTCGTTCCGCGAGCTTTCGGGCCTTGCTGGGCAAAAGCCCTGGGAATGCGTCGGCGAAATCCTTGAAGCGGCTGCCTGCTTCTATTCGCTGACCCGCCATGCCGATTGGCACCAGGATGCCGTGGTCAAGGCGGTCAAGGCCGACCTGTTCGCCCAATATGGCGAACCGGCGCTGCAAGCCGCTCTGGCCGATTGCCTGATCGACAGCCACAACCACCATATCCCGCCCGATCTTGCCGCCAAGGTCGCCGCCTATGCGGTTTGAGGACCCCGTCCTGCTCTACGGCGCCGGCCGCGAAGCCCAGTCGACCCGCGCCTTCCTCAAGGCCCGCCAGCCTGATCTGAAGGTCTTCGTCACCGTCGATAGCGGCGAGGCCGATATCGAGGATGCCGAGATCATCGCGCCGGACGCGCTCAAATCCGCCATTGCCGAGCGCCGCTTCGGCCTGATCGTCAAAAGCCCCGGCGTGTCGCGCTACAAGCCCATCTTCGAGCTGGCCCGCGACGCCGGCATTCCCGTCACCTCCAACCTCAATCTGTGGGGCGCCACCTACCGCGCCAGCCGCACCGTCATCGCCATCACCGGCACCAAGGGCAAATCCACCACCGCCACACTGGTCCATCTGATGCTGACCCGTTCCGAGATCGACGCCGGTCTCGCCGGCAATGTCGGCCTCGCCCCCCTCGAAATCGCCGACCGCCATGCCGTCGTCATCTTCGAGCTGTCGAGCTACCAGACCGCCGATATGAACTTCCTGCCCGATATCGCGGCTGTGACCAATCTCTACCCCGAACATGTCGACTGGCACGGCTCGGTCGAGCGCTATTTCCATGACAAGCTGCACCTGATCGACCGCGATGGCGGCTTCGCCGTCGCCCTCGGCGCTGGCGCCAAGGGCAATGCCATGGTCGCCCAAGCTGTCCGCGATCATCGCCGCCTGCTGCGCGAACTAACCCGCGCTGAATTGGCCGCTATCGACAAAGCCGTTGCCGGCTCGCGCCTCAAGGGCGCCCACAATCTCGACAATGCCCGCCTCGCCGCCCAGATCGCCCTGGGTGCCGGTGCAACCTTGGACGGCATCGTCCGCGGCATCGCCGCCTTCGTCCCCCTGCCCCATCGCCTGGAAGAACACCGCTTCGGCGGCACCATCTTCGTCAACGACTCGATCTCGACCACCCCCGAAGCCACCAAGGCCGCCCTCGCCGCCTATCAAGGCCAGCGCCTGGCGCTGATCGCCGGCGGCCATGAGCGCCAACAGGACTATGCCGAACTGGCGACGCTGCTGGCTGGTTACGGTGTCACCCTGCTGACGTGTCTGCCGGTTACGGGTGGACGGCTGGCGCAAGCCACCCGCCAGGCCGCGCCGCAGATCGTGGTGCTGGAACAACCCGACCTCGAAAGCGCCATGCACGCCCTCTATCGACACCGCGCCCACTTCGACGCCGTCATCCTCTCGCCGGGCGCGCCATCCTATAACCAGTTCAAGAATTTCGAGGAACGCGGCAAGGTCTTCGTGGCCCTGGCCGAAGCCATCTTCGCGTCAGGCCCTGTTTGATGGGCGCCCTGTTCCTGACCATCGCCATCGTCGGCGAAGTGATCGCCACCTCGTTCCTGCGCGCTTCGCAGGGTTTCACGCAGCCCATTCCCACGCTGGTCGTGGTCATCGGCTATGGCATCACCTTCTACTTCTTCTCGCTCGCTCTGCAGACCATCCCGGTCGGCGTTGCCTACGCCATCTGGTCCGGCGTCGGCATCGTCATCGTCTCCATCATCGCCTTCATCGTCTATAAGCAGGTGCTCGACGCCCCCGCTTTGATCGGCATGGGGCTGATCCTGGCCGGCGTGCTGGTAATCAACCTGTTCTCCCATTCGGCGATGCACTAGGCGTCATTCCCCGCCAGCCCGCTTGCCGCATTCTATGACGCGGCAAGCGGAACCAAGCCTCAATCCAGCCGCGCCACGACCTTTTCCATGGCCGTGAAATATTCTGGCCAGGCATATTGCGCGCCCTGGTAAGCCTGCTCCTGATCCGGCCGGAAACCCGACTGCTCCATGCGCAGATGCGTTCCCTTGCTCGTCGGCGTCAGCGTCCAGGTAACGACACTCTCCAGGCCAAAGGCCTCCCAGGTGTAGGATAGCGTCTTGTTCGGCTCGACAGCCTTGACCTGGCAATCGACACCGCCCCAGTCCGCGGTGAACTTGAAGCTATGCCCTGCGACCGGCTTGAAGTCGCTCTTCATCAGCCATTCCTCGATCAGATGCGGCTGCGTGAGCGCGCGCCAGATCTTTTCCGGCGGAAAGGCCACTTCGCGTTCGACGATGACGGAACGCATTTCGGTTGCGGTACTGCTCATTGGTCCATCCTTTTCAATAGGTCTTCGAGGTGGTCGAACCGACTTTGCCAAAAGCCGGCCATTTGGCTGGTCCAGTCCATCAGCGGCGCCAGGGCGCTGAGTTGGGCGCTGTAATGGGTCTGGCGGCCTTCGTGGCGATCGCGCACCAACCCGGCCTGCTTGAGTATCCCCAGATGCTTTGAAACGACCGGCTGCGAAACCCCGGCCCGAGCCGTCAGGGCACCAACGGTCTTCTCCCCCTCGCGGCACAATTGTTCGAAAAGACCGCGCCGGGTCGGATCGGCAAGCGTCCTGAACAGCAGATCTTGAGCATTCGGCATTTGAGATACATACCTAATTGGCTATGGGTTTATATATAGCCATTGGGGTATGTGTGAGTCAAACGAGAACTGATCCCGCATCAGAGGGAGATTGTGACTCAAGGCGAGGATCGAGCGCCGGAGACACCCCCTCCCATCCTCCCCCATCAAGGGGGAGGTGTCTGCCGGTGAGTTGAACTCGATCCAGCTCCAAGAGTGGAGAGGCACCTCCCCCTTGATGGGGGAGGCTGGGAGGGGGTGTTCGGAGCCACCGGCCAAGGTTCGAGCCTTCGTTCCAAAGCCCGCTCACCCCGCCCAAAAACATACTCAACTGGCTATATATACACCAATCGGCAACTCGCTTGCAGCTGACGCCCCCGGCACCAACCTCAATCCTTCGGCTTGCCCTCTTCGCCAGCGATGACGCCATGCGCCAATGCGCGCAATGCCGCCAGCACCAGCACCGCAAATAGCGCCACCCCGAACGCCACCAGATAATAGCCGAGCGCCGTGGCGATGCCGACGGCTCCGGCCAGCCACATGCCCGCGCCCGTCGTCAGGCCCTGCACACTGCCGCCGCTGCGAAAAATGGCGCCAGCGCCCAGAAAGGCGATGCCGGCGGTCACAGCTTCCACGGCACGGATCGGATCGGCCTGGGGCCCGTTCGGGCTGCGGCCTTCCAAAGTGTGAAAGATTTCAAAGGCCAGAATGGTGAACAACGCAGCCGCCACCGCCACCAGGATATGCGTGCGCAGCCCCGCCTGTGCGGTATTCATCTCCCGCTCGAACCCGATCATCGCCCCGAAAATGGCGGCCAGCAGCAGCCTTATGACGATGATATGCTGGGGCAGGTACGTTCCGACATAGCCAAATTCGTTACCGGCATCCATGCCTGAAAATCCCGTGTTGACGCTCGCATCGTCAACACGGGGTGCAGAACAAGGTTCCGCGATCAGACGGTCTTGAGCCAGCCGCCATCGACGAAATAGCTGCTGCCGGTCGAATAGCTGGCCTTGTCGGAACACAGGAACACGAAGAAATTCGCCAGCTCCTCCGGCGAGGCGAACCGCTTCATGCCGCCCGCCTCATTGGCCACGCCCTGCAGATGCGCTTCCCAGCCATCCTCGCCAGCGATCTGCTTGGCGGTCTTGATCCAGTCCGGCGTCAGGATCAGCCCCGGATTGATGGTGTTGACCCGAATATTGTCGCCCACCACCTCATTGGCCAGCGTCTTGGAGAACATCATCAAGGCGGCCTTGGTGGTGTTGTAGATCGGCTCGTACCACAGCGGCTGCACCGCGCAGATCGAGGCATTGTGGATCACCGATCCGCCGCCGCGCGTCTTCATCATCGGCACCACGCCCCGCGCCAGCCGCACCGCGGCCATCACATGCAGGTCCCAGTAATACTGCCACCGTGCGTCTTCGGCGGTCTGGATCGTCTCGTTTGACCCGGTGCCGGCATTGTTGATCAGGATATCGGCGCCGCCAAAGGCCTTTTTCGTGCCGGTGATCACCGCCTCGCAGCCTTCGGCCGTTGCCACATCGGCGCCGATCGCCGTGGCGATAATGCCGATATGCGCTGGCGACCCGCGCCGCCTCGTCATCGGCCCGCTCCTTATTGCGCCCGACCAGCACGAGGTTCACCCCCTCCGCCGCCAACCCTTCGGCCACCGCCAGGCCTATCCCCACCGTGCCGCCCGTGATGATGGCAACCTTGTCGCGCAAACCTAAGTCCATTGATCCCTCCGTGCCACGCCCCCATGGTTCGAGGGTCGCTCCGCTCCCGCCTCACCATGAGGGCTACCGGGAGCTCGATTTCTAAGTAGCCCTCATGGTGAGGTGCGAGCATCTTGCGAGCCTCGAACCACGAGGGCGTGCCCCTATTTCCCCACCCTGATCTGCAACTTCACATCGCTCGGCCGTGCTTCCACGGCCCGATCGAACGCCTGTATCGAATCCTCGAAATCGAACGTTGCCGAAATCAGTGGCTTCAAATCCACCCGGCCCGAGGCGAACAGCGCAATCGCCCGCTCATATTGGTGCGCATAGCGGAACACGCTCTCGATCCGCAATTCCTTGGTCGAGGCCGCCGCGATATCGACGGCAACCGGCTCGACCGGCAGGCCGACCACGACGATAGTGCCACCCGGCCGCGGCAGGTCCATGATGGTCTTCCACGCATGGGGCGAGCCCGAGCATTCGAACACCACATCGGCGCCCCAGTCCTCGGTCAGCCGCTTGACCTCATCGACGATATTCTTGTCGCGAATATTGACCGGGATGATCCCCTGATACTTGGCCGCGATATCGAGCTTTGGCTGCGCCAGATCGGCAATGATCACCCTTGCGCAACCACCGGCCAGCGCCGCCAGCGCCACCATGGTGCCGATCGGGCCAGCCCCGAGCACCACCGCCGTATCGCCGGGCGTGATCCGGGCCTTGGTCGCCGCCTGCATGCCCACCGCGAACGGCTCGACCATGGCCCCTTCGGCAAAGCTCACATTGTCCGGCAACTTGAAGGTGTAATTGGCCGGATGCACCACTTCGGGCGTCAGCACACCATGAATGGGCGGCGTCGCCCAAAAGCTCACCGCCGGATCGACATTATACATGCCCAGCCGCGAGGCGCGCGAATTGGGATCGGGAACCCCCGGCTCCATGCAGACGCGATCGCCCACCTTGAGATGACTCACGCCCGCGCCGACCTCCACAATAGTCCCCGCCGCCTCATGCCCCAACACCATCGGCGCGTTGACCACGAACGGCCCGATCTTGCCATGGGTGTAATAATGCACGTCCGAGCCGCACACGCCCACGGTGTGGATGGCAATCTTGACCATGCCCGGCCCCACCTCCATCGGCAGCTCGATATCGCGCATCGCCAACTCATGCTGACGTTCGAGGACAAGGGCGCGCACTTTAGTCATGAATTCCTATTACTTTACGATCTCGCAAGAGGCGCTAGCGAGTCAGATAGCGTGATTTTTCGAGAACCGGAGCGCAGCGTACATTGAGTACGTGAGCATCGGAAGCGCAGAAACATCGCGCTAGCTGGCCGCCGGAGGGGCTTCATTGCGCCTGTCATGATCGCAACGGCGTCAGACATTGAATAATCCTTTGGATTGATCACCGCAATCCGCTTGCCCAACCGATGAATATGGATCCGGTCCGCCACCTCGAACACATGCGGCATGTTATGCGAGATCAGCACGATCGGCAGCCCGCGTCGCTTGACGTCGAGCATCAGCTCCAGCACCCGCCGGCTCTCCTTGACGCCCAGTGCCGCCGTCGGCTCGTCCATGATCACCACGCGCGAGCCGAACGCCGCCGCCCGCGCCACCGCCACGCCCTGCCGCTGGCCACCTGAAAGTGTCTCCACCGACTGGTTGATATTCTGGATCGTCATCAAGCCCAATTCGCTCAGCTTCTCGCGCGCCAGCCGGTTCATGCCGGAGCGATCGAGCAGCCGAAAGATATTACCCAGCGGCCCCGGCTTGCGCATCTCGCGACCGAGAAACAGGTTATCGGCGATCGACAAAGCCGGCGACAGCGCCAGGTTCTGATACACCGTCTCGATCCCCACCAGCCGCGCTTCCATCGGCGATTTGAAGTGTACGGGCGAGCCATCGAGCTTGATCACCCCCGCATCGGGAATAACCGCGCCGCACAGCGCCTTGATCAGCGTTGACTTGCCCGCGCCATTATCGCCGATGACCGCGAGGATCTCCCCCGGCATCAGCTCGAAATCGGCATTGTCGAGCGCCACCACCTTGCCATAGCGCTTCTGCAGCCCGATAGCCGACAGGATCGGTTGCGGGCCGGCGATTGGCGTCGCCGTGAGATTTGCTGCTTGATCGAGGCTCATGCTGAAATCTTCCTGATCCACTGGTCGATCGTGACCGCCAGAATGATAAGCGCGCCGACGGCGAATTCCTGCCACAGCACATCGACGCCTGCGAGCGCCAGCCCGTTGCGGAACATGCCCACGATCAGCGCCCCCAGCAGCGTGCCGACGATCGAGCCGCGCCCGCCGAACAGCGAGGTGCCGCCGATCACCACGGCGGTGATGGAGTCCAGATTGGCCGTCTGGCTACCGAGTGGCGACACCGCACCGACGCGGCCAATCAGCACCCAGCTGGCAATGGCGCAGATGAAACCGGCCAGCGTATAGACGCCGATCAGCGTCATCTTGGTATTGATACCGGCCAGCCGCGCCGCCTCGGGATCATCGCCCGTGGCATAGATATGCCGCCCGAATGCCGTTCGATTGAGAATGTACCAGACGCTCGCCGCGATCAGGATCATCAGCATCGATCCAGCCGTCAGCACGGCCCCGCCGCCAATGGGCACCCGCGCACCCATCCATTGCAGCATCGGCGCCACCGCCGCGATATCCTGGCTGCGGATGGTCTCGGAATTGGAAATGAAGATCACCATGGCGCCATAGATCGACCAGGTGCCCAGCGTCACGATGAAGGGCGGCAGCTTGACCAGCGCCACCAGCACGCCATTGAGAAACCCGCAGAAAATACCGGTGCAGATGCCGATGACGAAGCTGGCTTCCACCGGCACGCCCGCCACCACCGACAGCCGCCCCATCACGATCGACGACAGGATCATGATGGCGCCCACCGACAGGTCGATACCCGCCGTCAGGATGATCAGCGTCTGCGCAATGCCCAGCACGCCGATGATCGTCACCTGCTGCAGCACCAGCGACAGGTTGAACGGCGCAAAGAATTTCGAGCCCGCCGCCACCGAGAAGATGGCGATGCCGACGATCAGGACGATGAAGGGGATCGCCGTCGGATAGGCATGCAGGAACGCCTGCAGCCTTCGGATCAGGCTGGGCGCCTCTTCCTCGAAACTCGCGACGCCCTGCCCGGCACCTGCCAGACCCTTTTCGGCAATCGACGTCCCCGTCGCGTCATCGCTCATGCAATCCCCTCCCCAGGGTCACCAGAAAGACGAAAAGGGTGAGCGCTTGAGCGCCCACCCGACTTCTCAGCCCCAGCAAAGCTCCGCGCCCTTGGTGGTGTCGATCGACTCGACCCCAGCCACCGGCTTGTCGGTCACCAGCTGCGCGCCGGTATCGAAGAAATCGAGGCCTTCGGTCACAGCCGGCTTTTCGCCAGTGTCGGCGAACTTCTTGATCGCTTCCATCGCCATCGAGGCCATCAGCAGCGGATATTGCTGGCTGGTGGCGCCGATCACGCCGTCCTTGACGTTGGCGACGCCGGGGCAGCCGCCATCGACGAGCCACGATCAGCACCGAGCCGTCATCCTTGCCGGCCGCCTTGAGCGCCTCATAAGCCACCGGCCGCGGCCGGCTCGTTGATCGCATAGACCACGTTCACGTCCGGGCATTTCTGCAGCAGCGTTTCCATCGCGGTACGGCCGCCATCTTCGGCGCCGCCGGTCATTTCATGCCCGCAGATGCGCGCATCGTCCTCGTCCCCATATCGGTTGGGGTCTTTCACATCGATACCGAAGCCTTCCATGAAGCCCTGGTCGCGCAGATAATCGACGGTCGGCTGGTTCACCGCCAGATCGAGGAACGCGATCTTGGCATTGGCGGCGGCATCGCCCAGCGTGCCCTTGGCCCAGGCGCCGATCAAACGGCCAGCCTGGCGGTTATCGGTGGCAAAAGTGGCGTCGGCGGCATCGATCGGATCGAGCGGCGTATCCAGCACGATCACCAGCAGCCCCGCATCGCGCGCCTGCTGGATGGTCGGCACGATGGCGCTGGAGTCGGACGGCACGATGGCAAAGCCCTTGGCCCCCGAAGCGATCAGGTTCTCGATCGCGGCGATCTGGCTGTCATTGTCGCCATCGAACTTGCCGGCAAACGTGCGCAGATCCACGCCGATCTCGTCGGCCTTGGCCTGGGCGCCTTCGCGCATCTTGACGAAGAACGGATTGCCTTCCGTCTTGGTGATCAGCCCGATGATCGGCTTGTCCTGCGCGAATAGGCGCCGCTGCCGGCCATCAGGCCGAACATCACGGCCCCGGCGGCTGCGACCTTGAACAATCTATGCATGATTTCTCCTCCCAGGGTTCCTCAAGCGAGCGCCCGCAGTTGACCTGCCTTGGTGCGTCCGCGCCGACGGGATGGGGTGAACGCGTCATCCGCCACTCGCCGTCCACCCATCATCAGCAAATCGGCCGACCCTGTCAATAAGTTAATCCAGTGGATTTATTAATTGACAGCGCCACCGCGAAGGTCTGATTTATGCGGCGGAGGAGACACCAGCCCGATCGCGCCAGTTGCAATTTGATGCGATTCCCCGCCAATGACGGGCAGCTAAAGGCTTGGTGTCAAAGGAGGAGACCGTGTCGCCTGCGCGGGCCGAAAATCGCCAGAAACGTTCGGACGGCCTCAGCCGGGGCACGAACCAGAGCGGCGTTCGCCTTTACAATGAGCGCCTGGTGCTGTCGCTGATCCGGCGGCACGGCAATCTGCCCAAGGCCGATATCGCCCGCATGACCGGCCTGTCGCCGCAGACCATCTCGATCATCATGAACCAGCTGGAGGCCGATGGCCTGCTGACGCGCGGCAATGCCCAGCGCGGCCGCGTCGGCCAGCCCTCGGTGCCCTATTCGCTCAATCCCGATGGCGCCTTTGCCTTCGGCCTCAAGATCGGCCGCCGCAGCGTCGATCTCTACCTGATCAACTTCATCGGCGAGGTGAAGGCCAAGCTGCACCAGACCTATGCCTATCCGACGCCGCAGGGCGTACGCGATTTCGCCATCGCGGGCCTCGCCCAGTTGCAGGCCGGCCTGCCATCCGGCACCACCGCCCGCATCTGCCGGCCTCGGCATCGCCGCGCCCTATGAGATGTGGACCTGGGCCGAGGAAATCGGCGCCCCGCGCGAAGATATCGAGGCCTGGAAAAACGTCGATATCCGCGCCGACCTGGCCCGGATCTGCGCCTGGCCGGTTTATTTCTCCAACGATATCACCGCCGCCTGCGCCGCCGAACTGATGTTCGGCGGCGGCGCGGATTATATCGACTATCTCTATGTTTACATTGGCTCCTTCATCGGTGGCGGCCTGGTGCTCGATGGCCATCTGTTCCCCGGACGCACCCGCAATGCCGGCGCGCTCGGCTCCATGCCCGCCTATGCCGGCTCGCCGGAGCGCTCCCGGCAATTGATGAATGTCGCCTCCATCTATGTGCTGGAACGCAAGCTGATCGAGCAGGGCCGCAGCGCCGATTTCCTGTGGCAATCGCCCGACGACTGGGGCGCCCGATCTGGGGCCGGTGCTCGATGACTGGATCGATGAGGTCGCCGACAGTCTGGCCTATGCCATCACCGCCGCCATCGCGGTGATCGATGTCGAAACCGTCGTGGTCGACGGGGCATTTCCCGCCCATGTGCGCCGAGCCATCATCGAGCGCACCCGCACGGCGCTGGATCGTGTGAACCGCCAGGGCCTGTCGCCCTTTGTGCTGGTGGAAGGCATTCTGGGCAGCGGCGCGCGCGCCATGGGCGGCGCCGCCATTCCCCTATTGGCCAATTTCACGCAGGACCGTGAAGTGCTGTTCAAGGAAAATGGCTGAAACCAGCACTTTATCCAAGGTTTCATCGCCGCAGTAACCAGTCCGCAAGCCTGTTTGCGTTAGGGTTTGTGCCTAGAGCATCGGTCCGAAAAGTGGTTCCCGGTTTTCGGAAGCACCGATGCGCAAACAAAGAGCTACACCGGCTGCTTGATGCAATCCAAATCGACGACAGCGCAACGCTGGCAATTTTCCACGAGCGTGCTGCTGCCCGTCATCCTGACCATGGTGGCGACGGCAGCGGCTGTGCTTGGCTTTACCCTGTGGTCGACCGCCAATATCGATGAGCGCGCGCTGGAACGGCAGAGCCGGATGGTCGCCCATGTGCTGTCGGCGCAGCGCAATCAGATACGCCACGACCAGCAAGGCGTCGCGATCTGGGACGATGCTCTGCTCGCCACCAAACTGGCCCCCGACCGAGCCTGGATCGACAAAAACCTGGGCGTCTGGATGCATGATTTCTTCGGCCACGACCGCTCGGTGGTGCTCGATGCCGGCAACCAGCCGATCTATGTGATGGAGGATGGCGCCGCCGCGCCGCTCGACCGCTACAGCCAACTCGCCAATGCCATCGCCCCGCTCGCCGCTCGCCTGCGCGAACTGATCGCGGCTGGCGGCATGATCCAGTATAATCTGAGGCACGATAAAACGCCGCCGGCGGTTGTCCGAGTTCACCGTGGTGGGCGGCCTGGCGGCGATCGTCAGCGTC
This sequence comes from uncultured Alphaproteobacteria bacterium, assembly GCA_963717095.1. Lineage (GTDB taxonomy): Bacteria > Pseudomonadota > Alphaproteobacteria > Rhizobiales > Devosiaceae > Devosia. The sequence goes on along the minus strand of CAVQVF010000001.1, from coordinate 420,029 downwards.
ATGCCGATCGTTTCCGATACCCGTCGCTTTCCCCAGGAGCCGGGCACCGAACCCCTGCTGGCCGATGTCCAGTTTCTCGATAATGCCTTCGCCGCACGGCTGACCGCGCAATATCTGTTGGAAGACGCCCGCTTTTCGCTGACCCAGACCAGCGACCCGGGCAAGGCGATCTATCCGCTGCTCAACAGTGCCGGCCGGTTCGTCGCCTTTTTCGAATGGACCCGCGACCGGCCGGGCCAAACCCTGCTGCGCCACACCGCGCCGGCCTTCGCCTTTGCCTTCCTCATCGCCGTGATCGTGGCGTTCCTGCTGCTGCGTCAATTGCGGCGCTCGTCCTCGGCGCTTGAAGCCGGCCGTCTCCGCGCCGAATACGAGGCCGCGCATGACCGGCTGACCGGCCTGCCCAACCGCACCAATTTCGACGTGAAACTGGCAGAGACCCTGACCGAACGGCAGGCGCGCAGGCGCCCATCTGAGCCTGCTGATGCTCGATCTCGACCGCTTCAAGCAGATCAACGACACGCTGGGCCATCAGGCCGGCGACGATCTGATCCGCTGCGTCGGCCAGCGCCTGCGCGCCACCGTCGGCGACGACATGCTGATCGCCCGGCTCGGCGGCGATGAATTCGGCATCCTGGCCGTATCGCAGGAGCGCTCGATCGATGCCATGGCCCTGTCCAACCGCATCATCGATGCCATCAGCCAGGCCTTCGAGCTCAACCATGTCCAGGCCTTTGTCGGCGTCAGCATCGGTATCGTCAACGCCACCGGCGGCGGCGCCGAACCGCACGAACTGGTCCGCAAGGCCGATATCGCGCTCTATGAGGCCAAGTCGGCCGGCCGCAACCGCGCCGTGGTCTATCAGGAGCACATGAACGAGCTGCTGCAATTGCAGCACACCATCGAAGCCGAGCTGCGCGACGCCTTGAAGCTGAGCGATCAGCTTTCCGTGGTGTTCCAGCCTTTGGTCGACCAGCACAGCCGCAAGGTCACCGGGGCCGAGGCCCTGGCCCGTTGGCAGCATCCCAAATATGGCCAGATTTCCCCTGCCCGCTTCATCCCCGTGGCCGAGAGCACCGGCCTGATCGAAGTGCTGGGCGAATTCGTGCTGCGCCGCGCCTGCGAGCTGGGCGCCAATGCGCCGGGACGCGATATCGCCGTCAACATTTCGCCGACCCAGCTGCGCAATCCCAAGTTTGCCACGCTGGTCTTCGACATCCTGCACCAGACCGGCATGCGCCCGGCCGATCTGGAGCTGGAAATCACCGAAAGCATCCTGCTCGACGACGAATATGTGTCGGCCCAGAACCTGCGCACCCTGCGCGCCTCGGGCATCCATATCGCGCTCGACGATTTCGGCACCGGCTATTCGTCGCTGAGCTATCTCAAGCGCTACCCGGTCGACCGCATCAAGATCGATCGCTCCTTCGTCAGCCAGCTGGCGCCCGGCCATGTCTCGGCCGCGATCACCCAGGCCATCGTCACCCTGGCCCATGCCATGGACATCCGCGTCACCGCGGAGGGCGTCGAAACCGCCCAACAAGCCGATATGCTGGGCGAAATGGGCTGCAACACCCTGCAGGGCTATCCTGTTCTCGCCCGCTGTACTGCCCGCCGAAAATCGAAGAAATCTTCGCCGACGCCGCCAACGCGCTCGACCGCAAGAGCCGGGGCAAGGCTGCATAGGCTGCGTTAGAAATCCGAGGATCGAGCGTGGGAGACACCCCCTCCCCGCCTCCAGCTGCGCGCCCGCTTCGCCTATCAAGGGGGACGGTGTCGTGCCGGTGGGTGGGGCACTGATTGAATCTCAATGAGTGGAGCGGCACCTGCCCCCTTGATGGGGGAGGCTGGGAGGGGGTGTTCGGAGCCACTGACCAATGCTCGGCCCTCGTCCCAGAAGTCCCTAACCCCCTGTACCCGACCTTCAGCTTGGCATTGCCAATACGGAGCCCCGATCTGTTCCCCTCCCTTGCCCCATGGACCAATCAACATTCAGCATTTTTTGGGGGGCTGGCGGATGCTGGCAGGCCTATAAACCACGACGTAAAATTGCAAACCCCGGCCAAATCCTAAATGTCAATTTCGACCCTAACCCTCCCCTCAAGGTGGAGAGGACTAGATTGGGGCCCTCCATCGCCGGTGCCAACCCGAACACCACGCCTAAGCCATTGCCGCCAAAACCGTCTGCAACCGCTGCTCACGCTGCCGCAGGCCGGTCTTGCCGTTCCCAGCCGCCTGCCACAATGACTGCAGCTTGCCCTCGTCGAACAGCTTGAACAGGCAAGGCGCGATATAGGATTTGCGGCAGATCATCGGCGTATTGCGCAGCACCGCCGAAATTTCCCGCGTCACCTGCGCCATCTGCCGCCGGCGCGCCGAAATCGAGGCGCCGGTCTCCAGCCGCGCCAGCGCCTCCCCCGCCATGGCGCTGGCATGCAGCGTGCGGAAATCCTTGGCGGAAATCTCGACCCCGGCCAGTTCGCGCAGATAGGCATTGATCGCACTGGTGTTGATCGGCCGCACCTTGCCCGCCGCGTCGCGATAGACCAGCAACCGCCTGCCGCTCAGTGTCTTGATCCGACTGACGGCATCAGCCAGCACCGCGTCGGTCACGCAATAATCCGCCCGCTTGCCACCCTTGGCATCGAACGCCATGCACACCTCGTCGCCGTCCACCCGCACATCGCGCGCGATACAGCGTCCCTGCCCCGCGCGTGCCGCTGGTGGCCAGATATTTCTCGCGCCCCACCCGCATGGCCGTGCGGTCGATCAGGTCCACCGCAATTGCCAGTGCCAATGCCTTGGAGCCGGTTTCCGCACCAAGATCGGCCTGCACCTTGCGCCGCAGCCGGGGCAGAGCCGAGGTCAGCAGGCCCAGCCGCGCCTGCTTCTTGCCGGTGCGCTTGGCCTCCCAATCGGGGTGATAGATATATTGCACCCGCCCCGCCTCGTCCGTCCCAAGAGCCTGGATATGCGCCCGCGGATGCAGCGCGATATGCACCTCGTTCCAGGCCGGCGGAATCCCCAGCGCACGAATGCGCAGCCTTGGTCTCTTCGTCGGTAACGATCACGCCCCGCCGCATCGGACATAGGAAAAGCCCTTGCCCCGGCGCCGCCGCGAGATCGTCAGATCCTCGCGGCCCACTTTGACCAATCGCACCATCGCGGCCTACGACGGGTTCGGCTGCGTGCCGGTATAAAACGCATAGACAATGGCAAACAGCACGATGATCCCGATCAGCGAGAACACCAGCACCCGTAGATTCATCTTGCGCGGGCTGGCCTGGCGGACCTCTGTCGTATTCTTGTGCGGATCGTAGGTTTCCATGCCGGTCTCCCGTGTTGAATGTTGGCAATCAACGTGCGCGGGGCTCGGCGGTTCCAGCTAAGAGGCTGTTTGGAAACTCGCTCTGGTGAGTCAGCTGATGCGGTTTTCGAGAACCGGAGCGCAGCGTACGTTTGGTACGTGAGCACCGGAAGCGCAGAAAATCGCGGCAGATGGCCGCCAGAGTAGAGTTCCCAGACAGCCTCTAAGGGCTTGACGGCAAAGGTTCGCCGGCCGACCCTCGTTGATGCAACACGAAAGCCATTCATGACCACTTCCGCCGCACTCACCCGCATGATCATGGCCGGCCAGGGCAAGGTCGAGGCGGACCTCGTGGTCAAGAACGTGCGCCTGCTCGACGTGATCACCGGCGCAGTCACCCTCACCGACATCGCCGTGGTCGATGACCGCATCGTCGGCACCCATGCGCAATACCAGGGCAAGGTGACGATCGACGGCGCCGGCCGCTTCGCCGTTCCCGGCTTCATCGACACCCATCTGCACATCGAATCCTCCCTCGTCACCCCCTACGAATTCGACCGTTGCGTGCTGCCACATGGCGTCACCACGGCCATCTGCGATCCGCACGAAATCGCCAATGTGCTGGGCGCCGAGGGCATCCGCTATTTCCTCGATTGCGCCGAGCAGACCGTGATGGACGTGCGGGTAAACCTGTCCTCCTGCGTGCCGGCCACCGCCTTCGAGACCTCCGGCGCCAGCCTCGAGATCGCCGATCTGGAGCCGTTCCGCACCCATCCCAAGGTCATCGGCCTCGCCGAAATGATGAATTTCCCCGGCGTGCTCAATGCCGATCCGGGCATCATCGCCAAATTGGTGGCGTTCCAGGATGGCCACATCGACGGCCATGCGCCGCTGGTGCTCGGCCAGGCGCTCAACGGCTATCTCGCCGCCGCCATCCGCACCGATCACGAAGCGACCAGCGCCGCCGAAGCGCGCGAAAAGCTCGCCAAGGGCATGGCCATCCTGATCCGCGAAGGCTCGGTCTCCAAGGACCTCAACGCCCTGGCCGAAATCCTCGACGAAAACACCTCCAGCTTCGTCGCCCTCTGCACCGACGACCGCAACCCGCTCGATATCGCCGAGGAAGGCCACCTCGATAGCTCGATCCGCCGCCTGATCGCCATGGGCTGCCCGCTGCACCACGTCTATCGCGCCGCCTCCCATTCCGCCGCCCGCATCTTCGGCCTGCGCGATCGCGGCCTCGTCGCCCCTGGCTGGCGCGCCGATATCGCTTTGCTCGATAGCCTGGAAGACTGCCGCGTCTCCGACGTCATCGCCGCCGGCCGCCTGGTTCGTCCAGAGCTGTTTGCCGCGCGCAATCCCGTCGCGCCGGTCGGCCTGACCTCGATGAAGGCCAAGCCGGTCAGTCCCGCCGATTTCATCGTGCCGGCACGCCCCGACCGCAACCAGACCCCGGTCATCGCCGTCAAGCCCGGCCTCATTCTCACATTTCGCGCCGATGTGACGCTCAACGTTAACGAGATGGGAACACAACCGGACCTGCAAGCCGATGTTTTGAAGGTCGCGGTGATCGAGCGTCACGGCCGCAACGGCAATATCGGCCGCAGCTTCGTCACCGGCTTCGGCCTCAAGCGCGGCGCCATCGCCTCCTCCGTCGGCCACGACAGCCACAACATCACCGTCATCGGCGCCAGCGACGGGGATATGGCATTGGCGGTCAACCGCCTGATCCAGCTGGGCGGGGGCTTTGCCGTCGCCGACGAGGGGAGGATAACTGCCGAACTCGCCTTGCCGCTGGCCGGCCTGATGAGCCTCGACCCCTTCGAAACCGTCTCCCACGCCCTGCACAAACTGCGCGACGCCGCCAGATCCCTGGGCTGCATCCTCCCCGAACCCTTCCTGCAGGTCGCCTTCCTCGCCCTCCCCGTCATCCCCCATCTCAAGATGACCGACCGCGGCCTGTTCGACGTCGACGCCTTTGATTTCGTTGACTAATCCGACCTATTCAATCTCTTCCGCCGTCAGATTATGCGCATCCCACTCACTCTCGGGAATGAGATCGCCCACCACAAACTGGAAATCTGTCACCGATTCAAAATCGCTCGCCACCTCGCAGCGAAACTTGATCCCATACCACTGCCGCGCATCGCGAAACGCCCCACCATCGGCCTGGATCGTGTGGTCGCCCACCTGCATTTCGGCCATCGCATAAGCCACCAGAATGTCCGGGCGCAGCGCGTCCTTCCACAGATGGATCTGCTCCAGCGCCTCGATATTGCAAAGTTGCGTCATCCGCTCATCGCTCGCCAGCAAGGGCAAGGTTTCGCGCACTTCCTTGCTGCCCGGCTCAGCCAACACACCGGCCGCCCGCAACTGCGTCGCATGCACCATGCCCGATGGATCGGCGACTTCAGCCGGCGGCGCTTGCTCCACCGGCGCCGGTTGCGGCTGGACGACTTCTGTTTTGGCCGTTGGCGCCGTCAATTGCGGCGCCGCCAATGCCGCCGCATACTGCGCCGCACTGACGATATCAACGCTGATGCTGCGCTCTTTCGGCACCTCGGGCGCGGCGTCGAACCCATGAAACAGCATGGCCAGCAGCACGACATGCAACAGCAGGGAGGCGCCAATTTCCAAGCCAGTGGAAACCCGCCGCCCGCTCAGCATCCGCGTCGCTGCAAGAGAAGAATAGCGAAGACCATGCCGCATGGATAAGCGCCCTTGCAGCACTTTTGTGGCCGCGCTATTCCCGCGTCGCCTCGCGGGCCTTCACCAATGCCCGCCGCTCATGCAGGATCGGCTCGGTATAGCCCGCCGGCTGGTCGACCCCGCGCAGCGCCAGGTCCAGCGCCGCCTGGAATGCCACCGACTGGAAATTCTCCACCATCGGCCGATAGAGCGGATCGCCCGCATTCTGCCCGTCCACCACCGATGCCATGCGCTCGAACGTGGCAATCACCTCGTCCTTGCTGACGAGGCCATGGCGCAGCCAATTGGCGATCGCCTGCGAGGAAATCCGGCAGGTGGCGCGGTCTTCCATCAGCGCGACATTGTTGATGTCGGGCACCTTGGACACGCCGATCCCCTGCTGCACCCAGCGCACCACATAGCCCATAATGCCCTGCGCATTATTCTCCAGCTCGCGGGTGATTTCCTCGCGGCTGAGCGAGAACGGCACCTGGATCGGCATCGAGAATAGCTCGGCCAGACTGGGTGTCGCTTCACTATGCCGGCGCTGCTGCGCTTCGAACACGTCGACCTGATGATAATGCAGCGCGTGCAGGGTTGCCGCCGTCGGCGATGGCACCCAAGCAGTGTTGGCTCCCGATTGAGGGTGGCCGATCTTGGCGCTCATCATCGCCGCCATATCGTCCGGCCGCGCCCACATGCCCTTGCCGATCTGCGCCCGGCCGGACAGGCCACAGGCCAGCCCGATCAGCACATTGCGATCCTCATAGGCCGCGAGCCAGCGCTCCGCCTTGATCTCGTCCTTGCGCAGCACCGGCCCGGCTTCCATCGAGGTATGGATTTCGTCGCCGGTGCGATCGAGAAAGCCGGTATTGATAAAAAACACCCGTTCGCGCGCCGCATGGATCGCCGCCTTGAGATTGGCGGATGTGCGCCGTTCTTCGTCCATGATGCCGATCTTGACCGTCAGTGGCTTGAGCCCCAGCATGGTCTCGACCGAGGCGAAGACCGCGCAGGCGAAGGCGACTTCGTCGGGTCCATGCATCTTCGGCTTGACGATATAGACCGCGCCGGTGCGGCTGTTCACAGTGTCGTGCATGGCGCAAAGCACCGTAACCGCCGCATCCATCAACCCTTCGCCGATCGGCTTGCCCGCCGCGTCGCGCACTGCATCGGTGGTCATCAAATGCCCGACATTGCGCACCAGCAGCAGAGAACGACCCTTGAAAATCAAGGGCTTACCGCCAACATCCTTGTAGATCCGATCGGCCTGGAGCTTGCGGTTTATCTGGCGGCCACCCTTTTCGAATGTGTCTTCCAGCGTGCCGTTCATCAAGCCCAGCCAATTGCGATAGACGCCGACCTTGTCCTCGGCATCGACGGCGGCGACAGAGTCTTCGCAATCCTGGATGGTGGTTAGTGCGGCTTCCACGATGATATCGCTGAGGCCTGCTCTGTGCGTGGCGCCGATGGTGCTGGCCGGATCTATGACCAGAACGACGTGTAATCCATTGTGGCGCAGCACCAGTTCGCCCTTGGCTTCGGTGCCGCCATAACCCACGAAAGCCCCAGAATCCTTGAGCTTTGTTCGTGCCTGCAGTGGTATCGACAACAAGGTGCCGCTGTTCGCCGTCTTTCTCCACGTGATAACCGACGACATCGCGATGGCTGCCGGTTTCCAGCGGGAACGTGGCATCGAGAAATTCCGCCGCCTTGGCGACAACGGCTTGGCCACGCACGGCGTTGAAGCCCGTTCCGGGCGCCAGATCGCCGTCGCGGCTGATCACATCGGTGCCGTAAAGTGCATCATATAGGCTGCCCCAGCGGGCATTGGCGGCGTTGAGCGCGTAGCGTGCATTGCTGACCGGAACCACCAGTTGCGGGCCGCACAGCGTGCTGATCTCGGCATCGAGTCCGGTGGTTTCAATGGTAAAATCGTTTGGTTCCGCAACGAGATAGCCGATATCGCGCAGGAAGAATTCGTAGCCTTGAGGATTGTTGACGACCGGCCCGTAGCGGCGGTGCCAGTCGTCGATTTTGCCCTGCAGATCGTCGCGGCGGGCCAGCAAGGCGGCGTTGGTGGGGCCATGCTCGGCCACCAGCGCCGCAAGGCCGGTCCAGAATTGCTCGGCAGTCACCGTAAGTCCCGGCAGGGCTTCATTTTCGATGAAATCGACCAGCAGTGGATGCACCGAAAGTCCGGATTTGACCGAAAAGTCGTTCATGGGGATATCCTTGTCGATGAATCAGGCTGCGAGTGTGGATTTTGCTGGCGCCCCAGCAACATAGACCTCAGCGATGGATCGGTCATCCCCAAGCGTCTGCAGCAGGAACAGTTCTTCGTAAAGCGCTGATACGGTTGTCATTCGCAGCGCCATTGCTAGCGTTGCGTTAGCATTGAGCACCACCAAATCCGCCGCACAGCCTGGCGCTATGCTGCCAATCGTGCCTTCGAGCGACAGTGCCCGCGCATTGCCCAGCGTCATCATGTAGAACGAGTTGAACGGCGTCAGCCGTTGCCCGCGCAATTGCGAAATCTTGTAGCCCTCGTCGAGCGTGCGCAGCATCGAGTAGCTGGTGCCCCCACCGATATCAGTGGCAACCCCGATCCGCACCCCCGCCATCATCAACCGTTCGCGATCGAACAGGCCACTACCCAGGAACAGGTTGGAGGTTGGGCAGAACACGGCGACTGACTTGGTCTCGGCCAAGACGCGCGTCTCGCGATGGTTGAGGTGGATGCAGTGCCCCAGCAGCGTCTTGGGACCCAATAGCCCAAAATCCTCGTAGATGCCGGTATAGTCCTTGGTGCCTGGGTATAGCTCCATCGAGAACTTGATCTCGGCGTCGTTCTCGCTGAGATGGGTCTGCACGTAGCATTCGGGATGCTCGGCCACCAAGGTTCGGGCCATCGAGCAATTGCTCTGGCGTCGAGGTGATGGCGAAGCGCGGCGAGATGGCGTAGAGCCCGCGGCCGCGGCCATGCCAGCGCTCGATCAGCATCTTGGTGTCGTCATAGCTCGATTGGGCGGTGTCGCGGAGCGCTTCGGGCGCATTGCGATCCATCATCACCTTGCCGCCGACCATCAGCATGTTGCGCTTCTCGGCTTCGGCGAAATAGGCATCGACGCTTTGAGGGTGGCTGGAGCAATAGGCGACCGCCGTGGTGGTGCCGTTGCGGATCAGCTCGTCGTAAAACGCCGAGGCGACCGAGCCGGCATGACCCTGCTGGCTGAATTTCTGTTCTTCGACAAAGGTGTAATCATTGAGCCATTCCAGCAGCGAGCCGGCATAGGAGGCGATCATCTGGCTCTGCACATAGTGCAGGTGCGTATCGATGAAGCCGGGCATGATCAGGTGCGGGCGATGGTCGATGACCTGCGCATCGGTGGTATCGACGCTGCCGAAATCCTCCAGTGCCACGATCTTACCATCGGCAATGACCACCGCGCCATCTTCGAGATAACGATAGCTCGCCGTATCATCGAGGCCCTGCGGCTCCGATACGAAGGTCAGCACCCGCCCGCGCAGAATGGTGCGCGTCATAGCGCCGAGCCTTCGCGATACCACTCCACCAGCAACGCGCGTTCCTCCGGCGTGATTTCGCTGACATTGCCCGGCGGCATGGCATGGGCATAGCCGGCCTGGATGGCGATGTCCTTGGCATGGTTGGCGATGGCGATGTCATTGTCGAGGATCACGTTCTTGGGCGCTTCATAAATGCCCTCCCAAGCCGGCTCAGCCGTGTGGCACATCGCGCAGCGGGTCTGCACGGTCAGGCTGGCCTCTTTGAAATGGGCTGCCGCCATGAACGGCTCCGCCGCGCGCGACGCCACCGCCTCGCCGGCAGAACCCGGAATCTTGGGGCCGCTCGACAGCCAGGCGATGATCAGGAACAGCACCACCGCCACCAGCCACGTCCAATGCGGATTGCCTTTGCGGGCATGACGGGTGTTGAAATAATGCCGGATGACGACGCCGACGAGGAAGATCAGGCTGGCGATGATCCAGTTCCATTGCGTCGCAAAGGCCAGCGGATAATGGCTGGTGAGCATGAAGAAGATCACCGGCAGCGTCAGGTAATTATTGTGCAGGCTGCGCTGCTTGGCGATTTTGCCGTATTTGGCATCAGGCACGCGCCCCGCCTTGAGATCGGCCACCACGATGGTCTGGTTGGGGATGATGATCATCGCCACGTTCGCCGCCATGATCGTGGCGGTGAACACGCCCATATGCAGCATGGCCGCCCGGCCGCTGAACAATTGGGTATAGCCCCAGGCCATCGCCGTCAGGATGACGAACAGCACCAGCATCAGCCCGTTCTGGCTATTGCCGATCGGCGATTTGCACAGCCGGTTATAAACGATCCAGCCGAGCAGGATCGAGCCCAGCGAAATCAGGATGCCGCCCCATTGCGGCACGTCGAGCACAGTGCGATCGATCAGGTAAATGTCCGCGCCGACATAGTAGATCAGGATCAACAGGCAAAAGCCCGACAGCCAGGTGGCGTAGCTTTCCCATTTGAACCAGGTCAGATGCTCGGGCAGAAAGTCCGGCGCCACCAGGTATTTCTGGATGTGGTAGAAGCCGCCGCCATGCACCTGCCACTCCTCGCCATGCGCCAGAGGCGGCAGGCTGGGCGTCTTGCGCAGGCCCAGATCGAGCGCGATGAAATAGAACGACGAGCCGATCCAGGCTATGGCGGTGATCACATGGGTCCACCGCGCCGCAAAGCTCAGCCACTCGTAAAAAATGACGAAATCGCCCATGTCGCCTCGCTCCTTTGCCGCGTGGAGGCAAGCCCCCTCACCCGGCCTCCACTGCGTTCGGCCACCCTCTCCCCGATGGGGAGAGGAATACGGCAACGCAGTGCCCCTTATTCTTCTCCCCATCGGGGAGAAGGTGGCGCGCAGCGCCGGATGAGGGGGATGTTCGCCTAAAAAAGGGTGGGCCGAAACCCACCCTTCACATTTCTGAAAACTACAACCCAACTTACGCCGGCTGTTCGACGCCTTCGACGTACCAGTCCATGCTCAGCAGTTCGGCATCGGTCATGGTCGTGCCGGCGGGGACGCGCTCGACGCCGGTATTGTCCTTGATCGGGCCGGCAAAGATGTGGAACGAGCCATCGATCTGGCCGGTGCGGATCTTTTCAGCATCGGCCACGACGTCGGCCGGGATCTTTGCATTGTAGGGAGCCATCTGCACGACGTCTTCCTTGAGGCCTTCCCAAGTATCGCCAGCCACCCAGGTGCCGTCGATCACGGCCTTGGCGGAGGCCAGATAATGGGGGCCCCAATGGTCGATGATGGCCGTCAACTGGGTTTCGGGTGCGAAGGCGCTCATGTCGGCGCCCTGGCCGAAGCCGCCGATGATGCCGCGTTCCTGCGCGACCTGGAGAGCCGCCGGACCATCGGTATGCTGGGCGATGATATCCATGCCCTGGTCAATGAGCGCGCGTGCCGCATCGGCTTCCTTGGCCGGATCGTTCCAGGTGGAGAGATAGACTGGCTTGACCGTCAAATTTGGATTGACGCGACGGCCCGCCAGCGCGAACGCATTGATGCCCATCACCACCTCGGGAAGCGGGAACGAACCGAGATAGGCAACCTTGGTAGTCTTGGACAAATGGCCGGCAATGGTGCCGCAGACGGCGCGGCCTTCATAGAAGCGGGCATTGTAGATGCCGACATTTTCGGCCTTCATATAGCCGGTGCAATGCTCGAACGCGACATCGGGGAATTCCTGCGCCACCTTGATGGTCGCATCGCCGAAGCCGAAGCTGGTGGTGAAGATCAGCTTGTTGCCCTGCTGGGCCAGTTCGCGAATGACGCGCTCGCAATCGGGGCCTTCGGGCACATTTTCCACATAGGTGGAAACGACGGCATCGCCGAGCGCTTCCTGCATGAAAATGCGGCCCTGATTATGGCCGTAATTATAGCCGTTGTCGTTGATGGTGCCGACATAAATGAAGCCGACCTTGAGCGGCTCGGTCTGGGCGAAGGCCTTGTTACCCAGCAGCGGCAAGGCGGCGGCGGCGCCACCGATCTTGAGGATATTACGGCGTGAAATGGTCATTCGTCTCTCCTGTGTGACTTTTCTTTATTGATCGAGGGGCATTGAGCGCCCCTCAATTGCTGGGCAGGAACGGCTTGCCGAGGCAGGCCGGGGCATTGGTGGAAGCATCGCGGCGGATGGAAATCAGCACCAGCACGATGATGGTGGCCAGATAAGGCAAGGCGGCCCAAAGCTCTGAAGGAATGACCGAAAGTGCGCCGCCGCCGGCCTTGGCATAAAGCTCCATGGTCATCACCAGGCCGAACAGGTAAGCCCCGGCGAGCAGGCGGAACGGGCGCCAGGAGGAAAAAACCACCAGCGCCACGGCAATCCAGCCGCGGCCGGACGTCATGCTTTCGGCCCATTGCGGGGTGAGCAGCAGCGGGAAGCAGGCCCCGGCAATACCCGCCATGGCGCCGCCGAAGACCACGGCGCCATAACGCACGCCAATCACCGAATAGCCGATGGAATGGGCCGAATGGTCATTTTCGCCGACGGCACGCAGGATCAATCCGGCACGCGTCCGCTGCAAGAACCACCAGATGGCCGCGACCATGACGAACGAGAAATAGACCGGAAACGAATAGCCGAACAGCACCCGCCAGATCGGGTGATCGGCAATAGCTTCGGGGAATAACGGCCCCATCAGCTGGATTGGTTTTGCCGAATAGGGGGCGCCCGCCAGAGCCGACAGGCCGGTGCCGAAAATGGTCAAGGCTAGGCCGGTCGCCGTCTGATTGGCGGAGAGGCTGAGGGTGAGAAACCCGAAGATCAGCGAGGTCGCAGCGCCCGCAAACGCGCCGAACAACAGGGCAAGATAGGGATTGCCGGTATAGAACTGGGCGACGAAGCCGGCGATGGCGCCGACCAGCATCATGCCTTCGACACCCAGATTAAGCACACCGCTCTTTTCCACGACCAACTCGCCCAAAGCGGCGAGCAGGATCGGAGTGGCGGCGCCGACCAGGGTGACGATGATGGGGATGAGGACTTCCATCTATGCCGCCTCCGCCGCCGGATTGGGCACGACGCGGCGGACGCGGTAACGCACCAGGATATCGCCCGCGAGCAGGAAGAACAGTACCATGGCCTGGAAAATGCCGGTGGCGGCATCGGGCAACTTGATGGTGGTCTGCGCCACCTCGCCGCCAACAAAGGTGATGGCCATGACGATACCGGCAAAGATCACGCCCAGCGGATTGAGCCGGCCGAGAAAGGCCACGATGATGGCGGTGAAACCGTAATTGGTGGGAAAGCTCGGCACCATGCGCTGGAATGGCCCTGCGACTTCGAGTACTCCCGCAAGACCGGCCAGACCGCCGCTGACCAGCATGGCCAGCCATATCGTCTTGTTTTCGGAGAACCCGCCATAGCGGGCAGCATGGGGCGCCGCGCCGACGACGCGCATGCGATAACCGAATACCGAGCGCGACATGATGAACCAGGCGATTAGCGCCACGACGATGGCAATGGGCACACCCAGATGCACGATGCTGTGCGGGATGACAGTGGGCAGGCGGGCGGACTCGGCGAACAGGCGGGTCTGCGGGAAGCCGATGCCCATCGGGTCCTTCCACACGGTACGGATGAGATAGTAGATCAGCTGGATCGACGCATAGGTCAGCATCAGACTGGTCAGGATTTCATTGACATTGAGGCGCGTCTTGAGCAGCGCCGGAATGGCGGCATAGAGCGCGCCGCCGACCACGCCGGCCAGGATCATCAGGGGCAGAATCCAAGGGCCGCTCATGGTGTAGGTGGCGAGCGCCACCCAGGTGCCGGCGAGTGCGCCGACCACATATTGCCCCTCGGCGCCAATGTTCCACACATTGGCGCGATAGGCGATGGAGAGGCCCGTGCCGATGATGATCAGCGGCGCGGCCTTGATGCCAAGGTCCTGCCATTTATAGGCATTGGTCAGCGGCGTCAGGAACACTTCGCGCACCGCGCCAATGCCGTCATAGCCGATCAGCGAGAAGATGATGGCGCCCACGATCATGGTGAGGATCACGGCGCCGACCGGGGTGGCGTAGATCATGAAGCGACTGGGTTCGGCGCGCTTTTCAAGCCGGAATTGCATCGCGCGCCTCCGTGGTTCCGTGCATGCCGCCCATCAAGAGGCCAATCTCTTCCACCGATATTTCGCCAACCTTCTGCGCCTCCGACATCTGCCCCGCATTGATGACCGCCAGCGTGTCGCACAATGCAAGCAGCTCATCGAGATCCTGGCTGATGACGACGATGGCCGAGCCTTCGGCCGCCAGATCGACCAATGCTTGATGGATCGCCGCCGCCGCGCCGGCATCGACGCCCCAGGTTGGCTGGCTGACCACTAAAACGGTTGGCCGCTGCAGGATTTCGCGGCCCATGATGAATTTCTGTAGGTTCCCGCCCGACAGCGAGCCGGCAGTGGAGCCCGGCCCCAGCGCCTTGACGGCAAAATCGGCGATCACTTTTCCCGTATAGGTTCTGGCCGCGCCCGAATTGATCAGCCCCATCATGACCATGCCAAGGCGGTTACGCGCGGTCAGGATGGAATTGTCCGAGAGGGTGAAATCGCCCACCGCCGCGTGGCCATTGCGCTCCTCGGGCACGGCGCAGAGGCCATGCTTGCGGCGGCCGGTGGTATCGAGCAGGCCGAGCGGAAAGCCATCGATGGCGATGGCGTCGTTGTCGTTGCCCAGGATTTCTCCTGAGAGAGCATCGAGCAGTGCGTTCTGCCCATTGCCGGCGACACCGGCGATGCCGAAGATTTCACCGGCCTTGACGGTGAAACTGACCCCATCGACCGGCACATCGAAATGGCCGCTCTTTTTGGTCGAGAGGCGCGAGACGACCAGCTTGGGTTGACCCAGCGTGCGGCCGGGGGCGCGGACGATATCCTTGAGGCCGGCGCCGATCATTTTTTCGGCCATGGAGCGCGAGGTTTCCACTTTGGGATCGCAGGTATCGACCAGTTTGCCCCCGCGCAGGATTGTCGCGGTATCGCACAAGGCTTTGATTTCATGCAGCTTGTGGGAAATGTAGAGAATGGAGCAACCGTCCGCCGCCAGCTTGCGCAGCACCTCGAACAATTGCTCGACTTCCTGGGGAGTGAGCACGGAAGTCGGCTCATCCATGATCAGCAATTTCGGATCGAGCAGCAGCGCTCGCACGATTTCGATGCGCTGGCGCTCCCCCACCGACAGGGTCGCGACGGTGCGGTGCGGATCGAGAGCCAAGCCGTATTGCGTCATCACGGCGCGGATACGGGCTTCCAGCTCGCGGGCGGGGATTTTCGCATCCATGCCGAGCGCGATGTTTTCCAAGACGGTCAGCGCTTCGAACAGCGAGAAATGCTGAAACACCATGCCGATGCCGAGCGCACGCGCTGCCTTGGGATTGGCGACCACGGTGCGCTGTCCGTCCCAGCGGATCTCGCCGGCGTCGGGCTGCATGATGCCATAGATCATCTTGACCAGGGTGGACTTGCCGGCGCCGTTTTCGCCCAGCAGCGCATGGATTTCGCCCGGCTTGACGCAGACGCTGACATTGTCGTTGGCGAGGACGCCGGGGAAACGCTTGGTGATACCGATGAGTTCTAGCCGAAGCGGCATACTAGCGTCCATGTACGGCTCCCAGTTTCCTGGTGCCTTGCGCCTGCACAGATCGAGCTTTCCGGCCACCAATGTGGACCATAATCTCAGCCGCCGCCAGTGCTGCAATGACCTCGGGACGTTTATCCCCAAGCCCCTGATCGCCAATGGGCAGCACCAGGCGCTCCAAACTGGCTTCGTCGCCGCCCTCGGCGCGATACCAGGTGGCAAACCGCGCCCGCTTGGTGCGCGAGCCGACCATGCCGACATAGGGACTGTCGAGCCGTTTGAGAGCCTCGAAGGCGATCATGAAATCGAGCGCGTGATCGTGGGTGAGGATGACGTAGGCGCTGCGCTCGGGGGCGCTGCGGACGACGGCTTCGGGCATCGGCACGGCGCGGGCATCGACATTGGCGGGCAGGCCGATGAGTTCGTCGGTGCGGGTGTCGATGACGTGGGTGTGGAGTGGCAATAGGGCCAGCATCTGCGCCAGGGCGCGGCCGACATTGCCGGCGCCGAAGATGTAGACATGGGTTTGCGCGGCGTCTTCGGCGGCGATGCGGTTGGTGAGTTGCTGGCGCAATACGGGGTCGGCGTAGCGCAGGCTGACGCCGACGCGGCCGCCGCAGCATTGGCCGATTTCGGGGCCGAGGGGGACATCCATGGCGGCGGTGGCCTGGCCATTGGCGATCAGGCGGCGGGCGTGGTCGATGACCATGTATTCCAGCGCGCCGCCGCCGATGGTGCCGAAGATGGTGGAGGGGCCGACCAGCATGAATGTGCCTTGTTCACGGGGGGATGAGCCGCGCACGGAGGTGAGTTCAGCGGCGATGGCATGAGGGTTTTGGGCGAGGAAGGTGGTGAGGGTTGGGGTGCGCAGGGTCATGGGGCAGCCTCGGCATTTGAGGCTGCAGCAAGATACCCCCACCCCTGCCCCCTCCCCACAAGGGGGAGGGAGACGATGGAGCCGAGGGCTTTGAGCGCATATGACGCAAGCGGATTGGGAGGGTCTCCCTCCCCCTTGTGGGGAGGGGACAGGGGTGGGGGTGATGTCGAGATGACCACCAATCTCAACCCCTCGCCTCCCGCTTCAATCTCTCGCACCCCATCAACACCCGCTCCGGCGTCACCGGGGTATCGAGGTTGGGCGCGATGCGATAATCCCCCACGCTCGCCACCGCCATCGACAGCGCCTCGACCACGCTCATCGCCAGCATTAGCGGCGGTTCGCCGACGGCCTTGGAGCGGCCGATGGTAGGCTCGGCGTTGACCGACCATTCGGCCAGCTTGACGTTGAAAATCGGCGGCACATCGGAGGCCACGGGGATTTTGTAGGTCGAAGGCGCCTTGGTGCGCAATTGGCCCTTGTCGTCCCAGACCAATTCCTCGGTGGTGAGCCAACCCATGCCCTGGATGAAGCCGCCTTCGACCTGGCCGATATCGATGGCGGGGTTCAGCGAGCGGCCGACATCATGCAGGATATCGACGCGATCGACGATGTATTCGCCGGTCAGCGTATCGATGGTGACTTCGCTGACCGAGGCGCCATAGGCGAAATAATAGAACGGATGGCCGCGGCCGGTGGCGCGGTCCCAGTGGATTTTCGGCGTCTTGTAGAAGCCGGCGGCGGACATCTGCACGCGGTTGAGATAGGCCGAGGCGATCAGCTCGGCGAAGGGCACGAACTGGTCGCCGGCCTGGATGCCACCGGGAGCCCACAACACTTCGGCTTCGTCGCACTGATAGAGCTTGGCGGCGTGGACGACCAGCCGCTCCTTGATCTGGCGGGCGGCGTCGTAGGCGGCCATCCCGTTGAGATCGGAACCGGATGAGGCGGCAGTGGCCGAGGTGTTAGGCACCTTGCCGGTCGTGGTCGCCATGATTTTGATGACGTCGAGCCTGACGCAGAAGGCGTCAGCCACCACCTGCGCCACCTTGATATAGAGGCCCTGCCCCATTTCGGTGCCGCCATGACTGAGATGGATCGAGCCATCGCGATAGACATGCACCAGCGCGCCGGCTTGGTTGAACCAGGTGGCGGTGAAGGAAATGCCGAACTTGACCGGGGTCAGCGCGATGCCCTTCTTGAGCACAGCATTGGCGGCGTTGAACGCCAGCACCGCCTTGCGGCGCGTCTGGTAGTCGGACGAGGTTTCCAGCTCATCGACCACGCGATGGATGATATTGTCGCCCACGGTCTGGTGATAGGGCGTGATATTGTTGGTGTCGATGCCGTAGAAGTTGGCTTTGCGGATGTCCAGCGGGTCCTTGCCGAGATCATAGGCGATGTTTTCGATCCAGCGCTCCGCCGCCATCATCCCTTGCGGGCCACCGAAGCCGCGAAACGCGGTGTTGGAGACGGTATTGGTATAGAGCGGCTGCGAGACGGCGCGCACGGCGGGATACCAATAGGCATTGTCGGCGTGGAACAGGGCGCGGTCGGTGACGGGGCCAGAGAGGTCCGAGGAAAAGCCGGCGCGGGCGCCGTAGATGGCGTCGACGGCGTGGATTTTGCCGTCGTCGTCATAACCGACATCGTAGTCGACCACGAAGTCGTGGCGCTTGCCGGTGGCGGTCATGTCGTCGTCGCGGTCGGGGCGAATCTTGCAGGCACGGTTCCACTTCTTGGCGGCAATGGCGGCCACCGCGGCGAACAGATTGCCCTGAGTTTCTTTGCCGCCAAAACCACCGCCCATGCGGCGCACATTGATGGTGACGGCATGCTGCTGGATGCCCAGTGCGTGGGCCACCATCAACTGCACTTCGCTGGGGTGCTGGGTGGAGGAATAGACTGTGACGTCCTCATCTTCGCCGGGAATGGCCAGGGCGATCTGGCCTTCGAGATAGAAGTGGTCCTGCCCGCCGATGACGACATGACCCTTGATGCGGCGCGGCGCACTGGCGAGGCCGGCTTCGACATCGCCGCGTTCGAGCTTGAGCGGCGTGGTGACCAGTTTGCCGCCGGCTGCCTGCGCGGCGCGAACGTCGATGGCCATGGGCAGGTCCCGGTATTCGACCTTGGCCAGATGGGCGGCGCGGCGGGCGAGGTCGCGGGTGGTGGCGACGACGGCAAAGATAGGCTGGCCCCAGAAATGAGATTTGCCGATAGCAAAGATCGGCTCGTCATGCTGGTGGCTGGGGCTGACATCGTTCTCGCCAGGAATATCCTCGGCGGTGAGTACGCCGATGATGCCCGGGCGCGGCTTTGACGGCGGCGAAGTCGATGGCGACGATCTCGGCATGGGCGCGCGTGGAGAGCGCCAGATAGGCATGCATGGTGCCGGCGGGCTCGACGATGTCGTCGATATATTCGGCAGCGCCCGCGACGTGTTTCGGGCCGCTGTCGTGCTTGGTGGACTCGTGCAAGGTTGAGCGGGAAATGGTGGGGTGCTTGTTCATGGGGCCCAGGCCTTGTTGCAAGCCACCGGGCCATCGGAGCCACGGTGCAGTTCCCTCCCCCTTGAGGGGAGGGCTAGGGTGGGGGTGTCGGCGGCAGGGCAGTCTCGATGATGGCTTTGGGCGAGATTGAGAGTACGACCCCCCCACCCCAGCCCTCCCCTCAAGGGGGAGGGAGCAAATCGAGGCTCCCAATCAGCAGCGGCGAACACAACCCCCATCATGCCACCGCCCGCGTCAGCCGCGCCCCCTGCCCAGTGGTTTCGAGGAAGAAGCGGTGCAAAAGGTTTTGCGCCACCGTGAGCCGGTATTCGGCGCTGGCGCGCATGTCGGAGATGGGCTGGTAGTCTTCCGCGAAGGCGGTAATGGCGGCATCGATGGTTGCCAGAGTCCAGGGCTTGCCGACCAGCTCGGCTTCGACGGCCTTGGCGCGCTTGGGCGTCGCCGCCATGCCGCCAAAGGCAATGCGCGCCATGCCGACATTGCCCGCATCATTGATGAAGACGCGGAACGCGCCGCAGAGCGCCGAGATATCCTCCTCGCGGCGCTTGGAAACCTTGTAGGTGGCGAATTTTTCGCCGGCCGGCAGATGGGGGATGGTGACGCTTTCAACGAATTCGCCGGGCTGGCGGTCCTGCGTGCCATAAGCGAGAAAGTAGTCCTCCAGCTTGATCTCGCGGCGGTGTTCGCCACGGCGCAAATGCAGCTTGGCGCCCAGCGCGATCAAGGGCGGTGGGGTGTCGCCGATGGGCGAGCCATTGGCGATATTGCCGCCGATGGTGCCCATATTGCGAATTTGTTCGCCGGCAATGCGGTCCCAAAGTTTGGCGAGTTGCGGGAAATAGGCTGTGAGCGTCGGTAGCGCCTCGGAATAGGAAACACCGGCGTAGTAGCGGATTTCGCTATCGTTCTCGGCGATGCGCTTGAGTTCCTGCAGGTGGCCGATGAAGATCACCGGGCTGATATCGCGCATGAACTTGGTGACCCACAGGCCGACGTCGGTCGAGCCGGCGACGATGGTCGCCTTGGGATTTGCTTCATAGACTTGGGCAAAATCGTCGAGGCTGGCGGGCACGATGATCTTGTCGCCGATCTCGACACGCGAACCATCATTCAGCGCAGTGATCCGGGCCTTGAGCGCAATGCGCTCGGCGCACAACGGGTCGGCCTCCGGCGCGCCATAGGAGGAAATCGCCTTGGCGGCGCGGATGATCGGGGCGTAGCCGGTGCAGCGGCAGAGATTGCCTTGCAGGGCCTTTTCGATGGCGGGTTGGCTCGGATGGGGATCGCGCATCCACAAGCCATAAAGCGACATGACGAAGCCCGGAGTGCAGAAGCCGCATTGGCTGCCGTGATGATCCACCATGGCCTGCTGCACCGGATGCAGCGTGCCGTCCTTGGTGGCGAGATGTTCGACGGTGACCACATGGGTGCCGTGCAGGCTGCCGACGAAACGAATGCAGGCGGTGACCGAGTCATAGATGATCTCGTCATCCATCAGCCGGCCGACCAGCACGGTGCAGGCGCCGCAATCGCCCTCGGCGCAACCTTCCTTGGAGCCGCGCAGGCGTTGGGTCAGGCGCAGGTAATCCAGCAGCGTCGCATCAGGCGCCACATCCGTCAGGCTGATTTCCTCGTCGTTGAGGATGAAGCGGATGGCGTGGCTGATGGCGACCATTTTAACTGCCTCGATAAGTCGAATAGGCGAAGGGGCTTACCAGCAGCGGCACGTGATAGTGCTTGTCCTCGTTGATTTCGAAGCGCACCGGCACCACGTCGAGGAACGGATTGTCCAATTCGACGCCCAGCCGCTCGAAATATTGCCCGACATGGAAGTGAATCTCGAAAATGCCGTGCTGGAACTGATCCGCATCCAGCAGCGGCTGATCCACCCTGCCATCGGCATTGGTATAGCCTTCGCTGATATGGTGATTGTGGTCCCCATGTACAAACAGCAGGTCCAGCCGCATGCCGCGTGCCGGCTTGCCGTGCATCGTATCAAGAACGTGGGTCGTCAGGCGTCCCGAACCCGCCATATGCTGCCATCCGTAATTATTCCCCAATGACGAGACTATCGCAATTGGCGCGCCCGCCAAGGGGGGGCCGCCTATTTTTTACCAGATGGTCCATTTTTGTGCATCTTGCCGTGGCGCGCACAAGCGATAGACTTGCCCCAAATTTCAGCGAGATATTGAAATGCGTTATCCCCGCGACATGGTCGGCTATGGCCCCAATCCGCCTCATGCCAATTGGCCTTGCGGCGCGCATGTGGCCGTGCAGTTCGTGCTCAACTACGAAGAGGGCGGGGAAAACAATATCCTGCATGGCGATGAGGGCTCCGAGGCGTTTCTCGCCGATGTGGTGGGCGCGGCGCCCTGGCCGGGCCTGCGGCACTGGAACATCGAATCCATGTATGAATACGGCGCCCGCGCCGGGTTCTGGCGGCTGCATCGGCTGTTCACCTCCCGCAACCTGCCGGTGACCATTTATGGCGTCGCCACGGCCTTGATGCGGGCGCCGAACCAGTTAGCGGCGATGCAGGAGGCCGGCTGGGAAATCGCCAGCCACGGCTATAAGTGGGTCGAGCACAAGGATATGCCGCCCGAAGTGGAGCGCGAACAGATCGCCGAGGCGATCCGGGTGCACACGATCGCGACGGGTTCACGGCCGACCGGCTGGTACACCGGGCGGTGTTCGCTCAATACGGTGGATCTGGTGTCCGAAGAAGGCGGGTTCGACTACGTTTCGGACACCTATGATGACGACCTGCCCTATTGGCGCGTGCATCAGGGCCGCCCGCAACTGATCATTCCCTATACGCTGAGCGCCAATGACATGCGCTTCGTCACCGCCTCGGGTTTCGACAATGGCGAGGAATATTTCCAGTTCCTCAAGGACAGTTTCGATTGCCTCTATGCCGAGGGCAAGGCGGGCAGCCCCAAGATGATGTCGGTGGGGCTGCATTGCCGCCTGGTGGGCCAGCCGGGCCGCATCATGGGGCTGCAGCGGTTCCTCAATTACATTGCAAGCCACGACAAAGTCTGGGTGCCGACCCGCATCGATATCGCGCGGCACTGGGCGAAAGAACATCCCTACCGGGCGCCGGCGCTGGTCCCGTCACAACTGGACAAAGGCGAATTCATCGACAAATTCGGAGGGATATTCGAGCATTCGCACTGGATTGCCGAACGCGCATGGAACGGCGAATTGGGGCCATCCAACGATACCGCGACCGGCCTGCATTTCGCCCTGCGCACGCAATTCCGCCTGGCAACGACGGAGGAGCGGCTGGCGGTGCTGCACGCTCACCCCGACCTGGCCGGTAAACTGGCGGCCGCCAAGCGGCTCACCGCCGCCTCGTCCGCCGAACAGGCCTCGGCCGGGCTCGATGCGCTTGACCGATGACGAGCGGAACAAGTTCACCCATCTCAACACTGCCTATGTCGAGAAGTTCGGGTTTCCGTTCATCATCGCCGTCAAGGACAATACCAAGGCGTCGATCCTGGCGGCGTTCGAGGCGCGGCTGGGCAATGACGCGGAGCAGGAACTCGCTACCGCCTGTGCGCAGGTGGAGCGGATCGCGCTGCTGCGGGTGCGGGCCCTGCTGGGGTAGCCGTTACTTATAAAACCCCTCACGCAGATTGATGCCGTGCTCGATATAGGCCTTTAGCGCGCAGAGCATGCCGGTCCAGCCTTCGCAATTGCCGAATGAGGCTTTGAGCGAGGCGGCGTTTTCGTGCCAGCCGGCTTCGGAAATGCTCACGCGGGTGCGGCCGTCCTCCAGGGCTTCGAAGGTCATGGTGACCGTGGTCTGGTAAGCCGGCCCGCCATCGGACGCCGCGTCCCAATGCAGCACGATCTCCTTGTCCTTGACCACCCGCTCGATAGTGACCGGGAAGGCGCCGGGGAAATCGGCAAAGTCCCAAGTGACCACTGAGCCGGTTTCCAGCCGCCCCTTAGCACCACCCGTCGTGAAATAGCCGGACAATTGCTTGGGATCGACCACCGCTTCAAACACCTCGGACACCGGCTTGGCGATGCGCCCGACAACGCTGAATTCATAGGCCATTGCTGTCTCCTTTGCTTGACTGCCGTCAGCATATGTTATAGATTTATAACATGTCAACCGAAGACGAAAACGACGCTATTTTCAAGGCGCTGAGCCACCGCTCGCGGCGGCATCTGCTCGACCTGCTCAAGAGCGAGCCGCGCACCACGGGCATGCTGTGCGAGCTGCTGCCGGAGCTGGATCGCTGCACGGTGATGCAGCATCTCAAGGTGCTGGAAGAGGCCGGGCTGATCCTGGTGGAGCGCCGGGGGCGCGAGCGCTGGAACCATCTCGATGCGCTGCCGATCCACGCCATCCACGAACGCTGGATCGGCCCTTATGCGGCCTATGCGGCCGGGATGCTGAGCAAGCTGAAGCGTTTGGTGGAAACCCCGCAGGCGTGAGCTTGCCCATGGCCTCCGGCGGCACGAGGCATTAGTGTTAGCGCAGATTCCTTGTGACGATGCGAGCCCATGGCCACCAAACCTTACGCTATGCCCAGCGCGGGCCTGCCCCCGCAGACTGCCCTCCACACCGGCCGCGCCGTATTTACCGAGGCCTATGCGCTGATCCCGCATGGGGTGATGCGCGATATCGTCACCAGCTATTTGCCGCATTGGACCGAGACGCGGGCCTGGGTTATCGCCCGGCCGATGACGGGGTTTTCCGAGACCTTCGCCCAGCACATCATGGAAGTTGCCCCCGGTGGCGGTAGCGCGCGACCGGAGCCCGATCCGGCAGCCGAGGGCGTGCTGTTCGTGGTCGATGGAGAGGCCAGCCTGACCATCGAGGGCGCGGCCCATCTGCTCAAGCCCGGCGGCTATGCGTTCCTGCCACCCGGCTGTGCCTGGACGCTGTTCAACCGGGGCACGGCGCCGGTGCGGTTTCACTGGGTGCGCAAGCATTATGAGGTGGTCGAGGGTATCGAGACGCCACCTGCCTTCGTCACCAATGAGCAGGACCAGCCGATCCGCTGGATGCCCGAGACCGATGACCGCTGGGGCACCACTCGCTTTGTCGAGCCAACCGATCTGCGCCACGACATGCACGTCAATATCGTGACCCTGGAGCCCGGCGCCTCGATCCCGTTCGAGGAAACCCATGTCATGGAGCACGGGCTCTATGTGCTGGAGGGCAAGGCGGTTTACCGGCTCAATCGCGATTGGGTCGAGGTCGAGGCCGGCGATTTCATGTGGCTGCGCGCCTTCTGCCCACAGGCCTGCTACGCGGGCGGCCCCGGCCGGTTCCGTTATCTGCTGTATAAGGACGTCAACCGCCACATGAAGCTGAGCCTGCGCTGATGGACACGCGCACGATCATCATCGAGCCACTGACCGCCGCAGCCTTCGGCCCGTTCGGGCAGGTGATCGAGCTGGCAGGGGCGCAGCATTATCCGATCAATGGCGGCATGACCGAGCGTTATCACGATCTCGCCAAGGTCGAGCTTGGCGGTGTCCATGCTCGTCCGCTGATCTCGATTTTCCGCGGCCAGCCCTATGATCTGCCGCTGACCCTGACGCTGGTGGAGCGCCATCCGCTGGGCAGCCAGGCGTTTTATCCGCTGTCGGATCGCCCCTTCCTGGTCATCGTGGCGCCCGACCTGTCGGGCATCCCCGATACGCCCCGTGCCTTCCTCACCACGCCCGGCCAGGGGGTGAACATTGCCATGCACACCTGGCACGGCGTTTTGACGCCGTTGCAGGCACCATCCGATTTCCTCGTTGTCGATCGCGGTGGCGACGGTAACAATCTGGAAGAACACACCTTTTCGCAGTCCTATATGGTTCGGCCTGCCTAGCGCTGTACCCCGCGTGACGAACGGGGCCATATGCTTTAGAATGATCGGCAACTGACGGGTGAACGACGATAGGAGCGATCCATGGTTGTGCAGTGGCTCTGGCGGTTCGGTATTGCGATAGTGGCGCTGGCGGCTTTGCTCGGCTCCGCCCTCGCGGTCGATCAAATCACCTTCAGCGGCGAAGTCACCTATCGCGAGCGCATCACCCTGCCCCCTAATGCCGATCTGACCGTTACCCTGGTGGCGCTCGATGCCGATGGCGAGGCCCGTGCCATCGGCGCGACCGCTCCAATCCCCGCCATCGGACAGGTTCCATTGCAGTTCGTCCTCAACGTGCGCAGCGACGCCATCGCCGACGATCAAGACTATGGCCTGATCGCCGAAATCCGGGCCGGCGGCGTGCCTGTGTTCCGCAACCACACTCCGGTCCCGGTCGATCCTGGCCTGCCGTTGCCGGTGCTGATCATCGTCAATTTCGATCCCCCGCCGCCATCGCCGCTGCCCGTAGCGGTTCCGGTCAGCGGCGAGCTTGAAGTCACCGCGGCCCTGTTCGACACGATCTGGCACGTTCGCAATATCGCAGGCCATACCGTGCCCGAAGCGAGCGAAGTGTCGCTCTCCATCGCGCCCGATCGCCGGGCTGGCGGCAATGGTGGCTGCAACAGCTATTTCACCGAGGCCCTGTTCGATGGCCCCGCTTTGCGCTTTGGCCCCGTCGCCGGCACGCGTATGGCTTGCGACGCGCTGGTGATGCGGCAGGAGGCGGAGTATTTCGCCGCGCTGGAGGCCACCACCAGCTACGATCTGAGCGATCGCACACTGTATCTGCTCGACGTCGACGACAACCCGCTGGTGCGGCTGGTGCGGCAATAATCAACAGGCACGCCAGGGTTAACCCAGCACGCCCCCGCCACGCATGGCTGCCATGGCCGAACCATTGTGCGGTTCAGGCGTTGTGGGTCGAGTTCGGCTAACCAAAGGCCAAGTCCATGTCCCAGATCGATCACGCCGCGGCCCATGTCATGGCTACGCGCCTGGCAATTTTCACCGATTTCGACGGCACGCTGGTGGAGATCGCCGATACCCCCGACGATATCGACGTGCCTGAATCCCTGCCCCGGGCGCTGGAACGCGCGGCACGCGAACTCGACAGCGCCTTTGCGGTGCTGACGGGTCGCGAAATCGGCGATATCGACAAGTATCTGTCGCCGCTGATCCTGCCTGTTGCCGGCGCCCATGGCACGCAGCGCCGCCGCGCCGACGGCACGCTGGAGGTTCCCAATGCTTCGGCCACCCTTGGCGCCGAGGAAATTGCCCATGCGGTGGAGCCGCTGGTGCTGGCCAATCCCGGCCTGCTGATGGAGGCCAAGGACGGCGCGGTTGCCCTGCATTTCCGCCAGGCGCCCGAGCTGGAAGCAGCCTGCCGCAGCGTCATGGAAGAGGCTATCGGCGGTGTTCCCGATTTCACTCTCGTGCCCGGCAAGATGGTATTCGAAGCCCGCCCGCGCGGCATTACCAAGGGCACGGCACTGCGCGCCTTCATGACAGAGGAGCCCTTCATCGGCCGCACGCCGATTTTCATCGGCGACGATACCACCGACGAGGACGGCTTCATCGCCGCCCAGGAGCTTGGCGGCGTCGGTATCAAGCTGGGCGATGGCGACACGGCGGCGCGGATGCGTATTGCCAATGTCGCCTCGGTCCATGCGCTGCTGCGCGGCCTTGGCGACATCGCCGCGCGCGGCCGGCTCGACGAAGAACAGACGCATTAGGACGGACTTAGGGGCAAGTATGAGTAGGCTGATCATCGTTTCCAACCGCACGCCGGGGCGCGATCCGGCGGCGGGCGGCTTGGCCGTCGCGCTGCGCAAAACCCTGGCCGAACGCGAAGGGTTCTGGTTCGGTTGGTCGGGCAAGCTGACGGAGAAGCCTTCGGCGGAAGCCATATTCGAGGATATAGACGGGCTCAGCATCGGCAAGATCGATCTCACCCGGGAAGACCATCACGCCTATTACGCCGGGTTTTCCAACTCGATCCTGTGGCCCAGCTTCCATCTGCGCCTGGACCTCGCCACCATCGAAGCGCCCTGGTACGAGGGCTATCGGCAGG
This sequence comes from uncultured Alphaproteobacteria bacterium, assembly GCA_963717095.1. Classification (GTDB taxonomy): domain Bacteria; phylum Pseudomonadota; class Alphaproteobacteria; order Rhizobiales; family Devosiaceae; genus Devosia. Next base: position 393,050 of record CAVQVF010000001.1, on the reverse strand, counting down.
TCAATACCCAGTTTGCCAAGGCGCTGCTGCCCCATTTGCAGCCCGACGATGTGATCTGGGTGCATGACTATCACCTGATCCCGCTGGCGACCGAATTGCGCCATCTCGGCGCGCGTAATCGCATCGGCTTTTACCTGCACATCCCCTTCCCCACCACCGACGCCCTCTACGCCATTCCGCACCACAACGAGCTGATGCGCGACCTGTCGCGCTACAATCTCGTCGGCCTGCAGGCGCAGCGCGACGTGGCGGCGTTCAACGATTTCGCCGATCACCAATCGCCATCCTCGCTGTCGGATGGGCCGCTGGAAGCGGTGGATTTCACCCAGACCGAGATCGCCGTGTTCCCCATCGGCTCGGACCCCGATGCCTTTGCCAGGCTGGCGACCAGCCCGGCGGCGGTCAAGATGATCAAGCGCATGCAGCGGGCCATGGATGACCAGCGGCTGATCCTGGGGGTGGACCGGCTGGATTATTCCAAGGGCCTGCCGCAGCGCGTCGAGGCCTATGAGAAGCTGCTGGCCAACAATCCGCAGTTCCGCCGGCTGGTGCACCTGCTGCAGGTGGCCCCGCCCTCGCGCGATACCATCAAGGAATACCAGGAAACCAGCGACACGCTGGACGCCATGTGTGGCCGCGTCATGGGCCGGTTCGCCGAACCCGATTGGGCGCCGCTGACCTATGTCAAGCGCGCCTATGGGCAGCCGAGCCTGGCTGGGCTGTACCGGCTGGCACGTGTTGGGCTGGTGACGCCGCTACGCGACGGCATGAACCTGGTGGCGCATGAATATATCGCAGCGCAAAACCCCAACGATCCCGGCGTGCTGGTGCTGTCGCGCTTTGCCGGCGCCGCTGAGATTTTCCCCGATGCGCTGCTGGTCAACCCGTTCGATACCGATGAAACGGCGGAGGCCCTGCGGCTGGCACTGGAGATGGGACTGGATGAGCGCAAGCAGCGCTGGCAGGGGCTGATGGAGGCCGCACGTGTCTATAGCGTCGACAACTGGGCCGGAAGCTACCTGGCGCGGCTGAGCCCGGATACGCAGCAAGGCGCGGGCACGGGGCGCGATATTTTGTATCTGGCGTCGGTGGCTTAACTCTTCACCCACGGACTGCCGGATGCGCCAAGCAGCGTCGCCAGCAGCGCATTCATCGGGGTTGGAATGCCGTGCTGCTTGCCCACCCGAACGATGACGCCATTGCGGGCGTCGATTTCCATCTGATTGCCTGCCAGGCGGTCGGCATGGATGGAGCCGCCCGATGAGCCTTCGGGCGCATTGCGGAAACGGCCGATTGCATCTTCCACCACGCTGGCCGGGATTTGCGCGCCTTCGGCACGACCGACGGCGGCACATTCCTCAATGACGCCGCGCACGATCGCCTCCAGCCCTTCGCCCCAGACAGGGCCGGTAGCCCGCAGCGTCAAGGCGGGCACGATGGCGGCGCAATTGCCGGTCAGCTTGACCCAGATCTGCGAGACGAAATCGGGATCCGCCACGGCGCTGATCTTGGTGTTGGCGAACAGGGCCACGAAATCATCGCCATTGCGGCCCGCCGGCACGGCCACGATGCCATGGCGATGCTGGACGATCTGCCCCGGCGCTGTCCGCGCCGCCGGCAGGTTGATCATCACCGGCACGATCCGCTCAGCAGCAACGAGACCGGCGAACAGTTTGACGTGCTCGACCCCGTTCTGGACGATAGCGACACGAGTATTTTCGCCAACCAGCCGGTCGAGCCAAACCTTGGTGGCATCCGCATCATAGGTCTTGGTGGCGACTAGCACCCAATCGACAGGCCTTGCATCTGCTGGATCGGTCAGGACCGATGGCGAAGCCGTAATCGTGCCGTCGGGCGTTTCCACGCGCAGGCCGGAGAAGGGCGTGCGGGCGCAAAGTATGATGTCGAAAGCCGGATCCTGCGCCAGCCAGGCGGCCAGCGTGCCACCGATCGCTCCAGGCCCGATCACGGCAATTGACGTCATCACGCTTCTCCGAAATGCAAAAGGGCGGCTACTATGCCGCCCTTTCTAATCCATGGGAATAATTTAGCTAGCGACGCGACCGCGCTGGCGATCGGCATTGGAGCGGCCATTGGTGCGGGCCGCGTCCTTCTGCGTCTTGCCCCAGCGCTGCTTGGGCTTGCCGACTGGCTTGGCGCCGATCGGCTTGCCGGTTTCCATGTCGCGGCGGATCCGGTTGACCTGAGCATCAGGCAGGGCCGAAAGCGGCGCTTCCACCGGACGCGTGCGGGCGGGCTTCGGCGGGGCTTCCTTGCCAAATTCGGCGAACGGACGGCGCTCGGCCGGCGCGCGACGGTCGGCCTGCGGCGCAGCCTTGGGATTGCGCGCATTGCGCGGACCCGGGCGGCCCGATGCCGGCTTATAGGCCGAACGCGGCGCTTCGATCACGCCGGTATTGTTGGCAAGGCTCAAGTCCCCGGTATAGGGCAAGGTCCGGCGGATCAGCCGTTCCACGTCGCGCAGCTTGCCACGCTCGGTGCCGTCACAGAGCGTGATGGCAATGCCCGAGGCGCCGTTACGGCCAGTCCGGCCGATACGGTGGACATAGTTCTCCGGGTCATCCGGCAGCTCGTAATTGATCACATGAGTGATGCCGGGCACGTCGATGCCGCGCGCCGCGATATCGGTGGCGACCAGGATACGCACATCGCCCGAAGCAAAGCCCTTGAGGGCGCCCTGGCGGGCGTTCTGGGACTTGTTGCCGTGGATGGCCGAGGCCTTGTGACCGTCAATTTCGAGGTTCTTGGCGACACGATCGGCGCCATGCTTGGTGCGCGCGAAAATGATCACGCGGTCCATGGCTTCCTTCTCGTCGCCCAAAAGCTCATTGAGCACGCCGCGCTTGGCCTTGGCACCGGCCAGGATCACGCGCTGGTCGATTTTGACCACGGTGGAACCGGCAACCTGCGCATCGACGCGGACCGGATCGGTCAGCAGGGTCTTGGCGAGATCGGCGACTTCAGGCGCCATAGTGGCCGAGAACAGCATGGTCTGGCGCTTCATGCCGATCGCCTTGACGATATGGCGCACCGGGGCGATGAAGCCCATGTCGAGCATCCGGTCGGCTTCATCGAGCACCAGCCAACGGGTTTCGTTCAGCTTGATCTTGCCGTCATCCATCAAATCCTTGAGGCGGCCGGGGGTGGCAACGACGACGTCGACGCCCTTGGCGATGCGCTGCACCTGATGGTAGCGCGACACGCCGCCGAGCACGAGCACGGTCGATAGCGACATCTTGGAGCCGGCGAACTTGCGGATAGCCTCATCGATCTGGACGGCCAGTTCGCGCGTCGGCGCCAGGATCAGGGCACGGGTGGTCATTGGCCGCGGACGGCCAGCCAGGGTGAGCAGGCCCGCCAGGATCGGCAGGCCGAAGGCTGCGGTCTTGCCGGAGCCGGTCTGGGCAATGCCCATGAGATCCTTGCCGGCCAGCAAATGGGGAATGGCCTGGGACTGGATCTTGGTAGGCTCGGTGAAGCCGTTTGCCGTGAGGCTATCGGTGAGGATTGGCGGCAGGCCGAGGGAGATAAAATCTGACAAAATGTATTCTTTCGGTTCGTGCGTCACATGACGCGGTCCCGTGCGCAGAACCTAAAACAGCGCACAGAACGCCAACGGCTGAGCCGGTGGCGGTTTCAACAGGGGCATCGGCGATAAAAAGGGAGATATCGCGCGGGTGCTGGCTCAAGCCTGAAGCATGCTTCAGGTTGACTTCGCCGCTCACCGCTTAGGTCGATAAGAAGAGAAGTCCGTCACTTAGTCTTGGCACCATCGGGACCCTTACGGTCCCATGCGCCGGTGACGATGGCGCTGATATGGGGGAAGACGGTTGAAATAGCAAGGATAATCGGGGTGGGGTGATGCATGGGAGGTGTGCGCGGGGTGGTTTGGGACGCGGCGAAGCGCCGTGCAGCCCTGGTCGGCCCACGGTTTTGCGGAAGACTGCGACATGCGGCGAGACGTGCCTCATGATAATTTATAATAGCGAGACAGCGTCTCGCCGCATGCGATGGGGTTTCTGTCCGCCCGGCAGTGCCTCCCCTTCACGCGTGGGGTGGCTCCATCGTGCTGGCCCAGGGATCGCGCGACCGCATTCCCCTCCCACCAAACTCCCCACGGCCGTTCGTCGCGAACCCGCAGCCCAATGTGGAGATGTTGGGGAGGAGGATAGCCCAGGAATTGGGGGCGGGGATTAATTGGATAGATCGCTGAGTGTTGGCTCCCCTCCCCCTTGAGGGGAGGGGCTGGGGGTGGGGGTCGTTCAGTGGATCACACATCGACCCCCACCCTCGGTCCCTCCCCTCAAGGGGGAGGGAAGGGATAGCCGATGGATTGGGGCTGGCCAGCACCCCTTCCCTCGTTCAGCTGCCATTCGAGCATAGCTCTCATGGCCTTGCTTGCTCAAATCGCTCCACTGGAGCGATTTGTCCCTGCGGGCCGCTCACAAGCCCCTCAAGGGGGAGGGAAGGCAAGCGGGTAGATCGGGGCACGCCCTCGTGGTTCGAGGCTCGTGAAGAACTCGCACCTCACCATGAGGGCTACGGGGGGATGCAGCCACTGATGGGCTATCGGGCACTGAGATCAGCGGCAGTTCAGTAGTCCTCATGGTGAGGTGCGAGTGCTTGCAAGCCTCGAACCACGAGGACGTGGCAGGGGCTGGCGGCACCCCCTCAAATCCCCCCATACCAATCGTACCCCGTATCCTCCCAATACCCGCCCTTGCCCTTGCCGAAGGGCGAAAGGTCGTCAACCAATTCAATCGTGTGCAGGTATTTCGGCTGCTTATACCCCAGCGCGCGCTCGATGCGCAGGCGAATGGGCGCGCCGTTTTTGACCGGCAAAACCTCGTCGTTGAGCCCATAACTGAGGATCGATTGCGGATGATACGCATCGATCAGGTCCGAGGAGGTATAATAGATGATATCGCCCGTCAGCGTCTTCTGGATATTGTCATAGCAGTGATAGACCGCGAACCGCGCCTGCGGCTTGACGCGGGCCATGTCGAGGATAGGGCCCAGCGGGGTGCCGGTCCATTTGGCGATGCAGCTCCAGCCCTCGACGCAGTCGTGACGGGTAATCTGCGACCGGGCGGGCATGTTGCGCAATTCGTCCAGCGAGAAGCTGACCTCTTGCTCCACCATGCCCGTGACCTTGAGCTTGTAATCGGCAAAATTGTTCGCCTTGAGCGCCAGGTATTCCGGCGTGGTCGGATCGGTCGAGCCGTTGGGGCGCATGCCCTGGCGGATTTCGCTGGCGGAATATTCGCGCGCCAGGGTTTGGGCGCCGATCAGCCGGCGCTGCACCTGATAGGTCAGCACATTGGCCTGTTCGAGAATTTTGCGAACCTGCCCGTCGCGCTGGCCGACAAAATCGAACTGGTCGCACCCCGCCAGGATCAGCGACGAGGCGGCGGTGGCGCCCAGGCCGATCAGGCCACGCCGGGTCAGCTTGATCCCGCTCATGGCTTGTCTCCCTTAATCGCGGGCGTGCCGGGGCTGGCGCGATACCAGCCGGTGATCATCGAGCGCAGTTCGTTGAACGGATTGGCGATGATGACCATGATGATATGGACGATGAAGAACAGCACCAAAAGGCTCATGACGCCGAAATGGATGGTGCGTGCCGTCTGCCGCCCGCCAAACAGGTCGAGCAGCCAGGGGAACATGGAATCCATCCCCGGCGACATGGTGAGCCCCGTGGCAATAATTAGCGGGAACAGGATGAAGAACACCCCGAAATAGGCGATCTTTTGCAGCGGCGTGTAACTGCGGCCATGCTTGAACCGCAGCGTAGCGTGGTCCACCACATCATTGAGCAGCCCTGTTACATCCCTAGGCTTGATGATGATGTCACGCCAGATATGGCGGTTGAGGAAGCTGGCGAGAAACCACACGAACATGGTGGCGACGAACACCCAGCCGAAGAAGAAATGCACCACGCGGCCGGTGCCGAGATCGCGGTAGGACGGAATGGTCAGGGCACCCGGAAAGCCCTGGAACTGCGGCTGGGTGGCGGCCCCGCTCATGCCGAACACACCGGTGCTATCGAACTCATGGCCCAGAATTTTGGTGCGGCCGCGCGGCCCGGCATCGGTATTGACGGCATACATCGACAGCACCGAGTTATCGAATTCGAAGCCCGATTGCTGGCCGACATAAAGCGAAGGATGGGCGTTGAAAATCTGCAGCCCGCTCAGGAGCAGGAAGAACAGGCAGATCGCCCAGATCCAATGGGTCACGCGGGTCCAGGCCGACTGGCGATAGATCAGCGGCCCCCTTGGAGCGCTGGTCGGAACGTGTTCAACGGCGTCGGATATAGTCGTCATGTCGCCCTCCGCAGGCTCGCGTTGGATCAGATACGGGCCCGCTTGGCGACAAGTTTCAAATCAAGACTTGGCGATGGCTCACACCTCCTCGCGCGCCGCCCAGTTCAATCCACGACGCATGATCGTCGCCATTTCAGGCACTTCAAATTCCTTGGCCTGATGGCCCAGGGTCGAATGGAACACCCTCCCCTGCCCGTGTCGCCGCTTCCACACCACCGGCATCACCACGCCCTCGATCCAGGGCGCATGTTCGCCGGTGAAGGTCGTGGTCGCCAACACCTCGTTGGAGGGGTCGACATGCATGTAATATTGCTCGGACGTATAGGGGAAGCTCTTGAGGCCCGCCATGATCGGATCGTCCGGCTTGGTCACATCGACAGTGTAGTCGATGATATTGCCCGGATGGGCGACCCACTGCCCGCCCACCATGAACTGATAGTCCACCGCGTCGCGGAAGGCATCGCTCATGCCGCCATGGTGCCCGGCCAGCCCGACGCCGTTTTGCACAGCCTTGGTCAGGTTCTCGACCTCGCCCTTTTCGATTTTGGACATGGTGAAAATGGGGATGATCAGCGACAGATCATGGATCGAGGGATCGGCGAAAGCTGAGGTTTCGGTGGCCATGCGCACCGAAAACCCATCCTCATGCAGCCAGCGACGATAGATCGCCGCACATTCTTCGGGGTCGTGACCGGCCCAGCCACCATAGACAATCAATGCACTGCGCATGCTTAAATCCCCGCAAATCAACGCGGCGGAGCTTAGCGCAAAGTGGCGACTTTGAAACCCGAGGCGTTACTCGTGCGCGATCGGCCGCAACCGCAGCAGGCTGACCGGCTCGTGATGGGCGAAGGCCCAGCCGCGCAAAACCACGAAGTTAAGCGCCGAAGTCAGCACGATCACCAAAGTCGCCGCAACCGCCGAGGACATGCCCAGAACGCCGTACACGACGTAGGAGAACAGCGCCACCATGGCCAGGGCCATCAGCTGCACGCCGATATAGCGCGGCAGGGCATGGCTGTGCGGCAGTTCGGACTGGAAGGAAAACCGGCGATGAGCCAGATAAACCGGCCCGATCAGCGCCGCATAGCACAGCGCATTGATCAGCCAGCCTTGCGAGCCGCTCGCCTGCGTGGCAAGGCTGGACAGCGCCACGAAACCGCCCGCACCCAGGGCGCCGATGGCGACGAAAGTCGCCAGCTGGCCGATGACCGAAGGTTCCGCCGCCGGCATCGGCGCGGTATTCGGCATCATACTAAACAGTGCTGCGCTCATGATATTTCCCCCAAAGACTTGCAATCGTTTGAGGTGTTCTAGGCTTCTGCTCTTGCCGCAATGCTTACCGTTCCCTGGCCGGTGCATAATCTTGGTGGCGATGGTTGAGAAGAGCTGAACTATCAACCCTTTCCACAGCGGCAAACTTTGACCAGCCGGTCCACTTTCCCATGTCACGAAATGCTGGTTAACTCGGGCTCCGTCGCGGTTGGCCTTGAGGGAGGCAGCGAACACTTGCCCGAGGACCGCGCTGCCATAAAAATCAGAGGATGACAGGGATGAAAAAATTACTGCTCGGCGCCAGCGCGCTGACCTTGTGTGCCGGCTTTTCCGGCGTGGCCTATGCCGATTTCACGCTTAATATCCTGCATATCAACGATTTCCACTCGCGCTTCGACCCCATTACCAGCACCGATTCCAATTGCGACGCCGAGACCGATGCCAAGGGCGAATGCTTTGGCGGCATCGCCCGGCTGAAGACCGAAATCGACGCCAAGCGTGCTGAGTTTAAGGACGGCAATTCCCTGCTGATCTCGGCCGGCGACAATTTCCAGGGCTCGCTTTATTACACCACCTACAAGTCCAAGGTCGTTTCCGACTTCTTCAACCAGATGGGCTTCGACGTGGTCGCCACCGGCAACCACGAATTCGACGACGGCCCGGCCGAATTCCTCAAATTCATCGACGCAGCGGAATTCCCCATCATCGGCGGCAATTTCGACGTATCGCGCTCCGAAGAACTGCGCGGCAAGATCAAGGGCTCGATCGTGCTCGAAGTCGGCGGGCAAAAGATCGGCATCATCGGCGCCACCACCGAAGATACCCCCGAGATTTCCTCGTCCGGCAATGATGTCGAATTCACCGATGTGATCCAATATGTCCGAGGCGCCTCCGAAGCGCTCGACGCGGCCGGCGTCGACAAGATCATCCTGCTCAGCCATATCGGCTATCCCATGGACCAGCAGGTCGCCGCAGCCGTGCCGCTGGTCGATGTCATCGTCGGTGGCCACACCCATACCCTGCTGTCCAATGTGGCCGAGGGCGCTGCCGGTCCCTACCCGACCATGGTCGTGAACCCCGACGGCGTCGAAGTGCCGATCGTCACCGCCAACCAGTATGGCAAATATCTGGGCGATATCGCCGTGACCTGGGACGACAATGGCGTCGTCACAAAGGCCGAGGGCGAACCCTTCCTGATCGACGCCTCGGTCAAGGGCGATGCCGATTTCGCCACCCAGCTGACCGCCTTGGCCGGACCGATCACCGAAACCACCTCCGAAGTCATCGGCACCACGACCGCCGCAATCGACGGCGGCCGCGACACCTGCCGCGCCGTGGAATGCCAGATGGGCAACCTTGTGGCCGACGCCATGCTCGACCGTGTCGCCGACCAGGGCGCCACCATTGCCATCATCAATGGCGGCGGTCTGCGCGCCTCCATCGATGCCGGCGAGATCACCATGGGCGAAGCCATCACCGTGCTGCCCTTCTCCAACACGCTGGCCACCGTGCAGATTTCGGGTGCCGACGTGATCGATGCACTGGAAAACGGCGTCAGCGATATCGAGAACGGCGCCGGCCGCTTCCCGCAGGTCGCGGGGCTGAAATATGCGTTCACCCTGGCCAATCCGTCCGGCGACCGCATCAGCGACGTTCAGGTCAGGACCGGCGACGCCTGGGCCCCGATCGATGAGGACGCGACCTATACGGTGGCGACCAATAACTACATGCGCACCGGCGGCGACGGTTATGCCGCCTTCGCCTCGGGCGACAATCCCTACGATTTCGGCCCGCCGCTCGAAGACGTGCTGGCCGATTTCATCGCCAAGCAGGGCGGGCAATACACCCCCTATACCGATGGCCGCATCACCGCGATCAAGTGATCGGATCGCCGCACCAATCCAGGGGGCGCCTCGCGGCGCCCCTTTTTATGCGCGGCGAGCGAGCTGGTTCCAGCCCAGCAGGATGATCACCGAGCCGACAATGGCACCGATGAAATTGGCGCCGTCATTGGGCCCGTACCAGCCGATCGCCTGGCCCAGCCAGGTGGCGACGAGCGCGCCGACAATGCCCAGCACGGTGGTGAGGATGAACCCGCGCGGATGGTGACTGCCCGGCGTGATCCAGCGGGCAAGGAGGCCGGCGAAAAACCCGATGATGATGCTGCCGATAATGCTCATGATGACGCTCCGATTGTTGGGGGGATAAGTCGGAGATGGGGGGATGGGTTGCAAGGGGGAAACGCGGGATCGGGGCTGGCCGTCCCCCCACCCCTGTCCCCTCCCCACAAGGGGGAGGGAGAACCTCCCAATCTATCTTCGTAACCGTGCTCTCTGGGCAAGCGGTTCCATCGTCTCCCTCCCCCTTGTGGGGAGGGGACAGGGGTGGGGGTTCTTCGGCCATTGCGTATGTGGAAAGATCCCCCACTCTGCTCGATCACGGACTTAGCGCACTAAGTCCTATCTCGCCTTCCCTCCCCACAAGGGGAGGGAAAAGAAAGCAAGATTTAGCCTACCCCACTCTATGTTCGGTGTGATCCCGGTCCGTCACCGTGGCCAGGTCCAGCACCTTCTGAATGTTCGTCGCATGCCGGAATGACGGCTCCAGGTTGATCCCACTCCGCACTGCCTCCACGAAGCGCATGTAATTGGTCGGCACCGGATCGCAGGCGACCTCGGTCCAGGTGCCGGTTTCGATATCGGGGCCCAGGCACGTCAAAAGCTTGCTCCAATCATGCCGGTGCTGCACCTCGACCGAGCCCAGTTCGCCATAGATGCGCAGGCGCAATTCGTTGAAATGGCCGGTCGCCCAGCGCGTGGCGTGGATGACGCCAAGGGCGCCGTTTTCCATCTGCGCCGTCATAGCGAAGCTGTCATTGGCGTCGAGATCGTATTCGCCGATGCGGTTGTTCTCGGCCTTCTCGAAGGTTTCAAGACGGCAGAACACCTTGGCGTAGTCGCTGCAGGCGCCATAGGCGGCGAAATCGAGGATGTGCACGCCGATATCGCCCAGCACACCATTCGAGCCGTGCTTCTTGGATAGGCGCCACAGCCACTGGCTTTCGGTGCGCCAATCGCCCCAGGCCTTGGAGACTAGCCAGGACTGCAGATAGCTCGCCTCGAAATGCTTGACCTTGCCGACCTGGCCGGAGGCGACGATTTCGCGGGCCTTCTGAAGCTGGGCGACATTGCGATAGGTCAGGTTGACCATGTTGACCAGGCCCAGCCGCTCGGCCGTCTCGGTCATTTCCATAGCCTTCTGGTGATCGGTCGCCAGCGGCTTTTCGCAGAACACGTGTTTGCCGCCATTGAGCGCCGCCATGGTGGTAGCGTGATGGACGCTATCGGGCGTCACATTGGCCACCGCGTCGAATTCGCCCCAGGCCAGGGCGGCGTCCAGCGAGCCGAAGCCGCGCGGAATATTGTGGGTCGTGCAAAACGCCTCGACCCGCGCCGGATCGACGTCGACGCCGCCGGCCAGCGTCACGCCTTCGATGGCGGCAAAATGTTTGGCATGCTGGTTGGCCATGCCCCCGGTACCCAGAATGAGCAGCCGCATATTCGTGTTCCTGTGCGGCGCCTATGGGCCCGCTATGTTTCAAAAAACGCGATGTCATTCCGGCGAAAGCCGGAATCCATCCTGAGATTTAGCATAGTTACCCCACCTCAGGATGGACCCCGGCCTGCGCCGGGGTGACACCGTGGATGGGGAGCGCGAAGTGCCTCTTACCGGAAGCCTTCCTCGCGGCCGTGGTGGAGTTTTGGCCCGCGCTCTTCGATCTTCTCGATGGCTTCTTCCACCGGAGTGTTTGGCGCATCGAGCAGTTCGGGATGGCTTTCGGGATTATAGGCCCAGTTCACCGCGTTGCGCAGCACCTTGCCGACGGTGTCGTCGTGATAGGTCGGATAGGTTTCGTGGCCGGGGCGGAAGTAGAACACATTGCCGGCGCCGCGGCGGTAGGTTAGCCCGCTGCGGAACACTTCGCCGCCCTGGAACCAGGACACGAACACGGTTTCCAGCGGCTCGGGCACCGAGAAGGGCTCGCCGTACATTTCCTCGTTTTCCAGCTCGAAATAGGCCGGCAGGCCCTTGGCGATCGGATGGCCGGGATTGACGACCCACAGGCGCTCGCGCTCGCCGGCTTCGCGCCAGTGCAGCGCGCAGGGCGAACCCATCAACCGCTTGAAAATCTTGGAGAAATGGCCGGAATGCAGCACGATCAGGCCCATGCCCTCCCAGACGCGCTTGGCGACGCGCTCGACGATTTCGTCGGCGACCTGGCCATGGGCGGCATGGCCCCACCAGATCAGCACATCGGTATTGGCCAGCGCCTCGACGGTGCAGCCATGCTCGGGCTCCTGCAAGGTCGCGGTCTTGGCCACGATATTGCTGTCCTTGGACAGCAGCTTGGCGATCTGGGTGTGCATCCCTTCGGGGTAATTGTCGGCAACGACCTTGTTTTTCTGTTCGTGAACGTTTTCGCCCCAGACCAGGGTTCGGATCGCCATTGTAGTCTCCTATAGAAATCTTGGATTTGGCACGCGCAAGGGGTGGCTAGGGGCAACGCGCCGATGTTGATAAGGTGACGGAACAACCCGCCAAGAAAGTGACGCCAAACCAGAGTTCGGCGTCCCCATGTTCGATACTCCCGCGGCTTGCGACGCCGCGTGTTATTGGCTCCTAACGGATCGGCTTGCCCGCCGCGTCAAAGCGGTGGATCTTGTCATCCATCGGCGAAATTTGCACCACGTCGCCGCTCTTATAGTCATTGGTTCCGTCGAGACGAACCACGACAGGCTCCTCGGTGCCCATTTCGAGATAGACATAGCTGTCCGCCCCGAGATTTTCGGTGTGGATCACCGTGCCGCTCCATACCCCATCGCTGGGCTTGATCACCAGATGCTCGCCGCGCACGCCCACGGTATGAGCGCCGAACGGCTCGGCCTTGGCGCCGGCGATGAAGTTCATTTTGGGCGAACCGATAAAGCCTGCGACGAACAGCGAGTCCGGCTTTTCATAAAGCTCCATCGGCGTGCCGACCTGCTCCACCAGCCCATCGCGCAGCACGCAGATGCGGTCGGCCAGCGTCATGGCCTCGACCTGGTCGTGGGTCACGTAGATCATCGTCACATTGTGCATGTTCTCATGCAGCTTGGCGATTTCGATGCGGGTGGCGACGCGCAGCGCCGCATCCAGATTGCTCAGCGGCTCATCGAACAGGAACACCTTTGGATCGCGCACGATGGCGCGGCCGATGGCGACGCGCTGGCGCTGCCCACCCGAAAGCTGCTTGGGCAACCGTTCCAGATAGGGCGTGATCTGCAGCAGCTCGGCAGCGTTTTCGACCCGCTTGCGGATCTCGTCCTTGCCCGCTTTTTCCAGCGTCAGGCCAAAGGCCATGTTGTCGAACACGGTCATATGCGGATAGAGCGCATAGGACTGGAACACCATGGCGATGCCGCGCTTGGAGGGGGCCAGGCCATTGACCACCGTGCCATCGAAGCTGAGTTCGCCCGAGGTGATATCCTCAAGGCCCGCCACCAGCCGCAGCAGGGTGGACTTGCCGCAGCCCGAGGGGCCGACGAACACCATGAACTCGCCCGAGCGGATATCCAGATCGATGCCCTTGATGACTTCGACCATGCCGAAGGCCTTGCGGACGTTGCGGAGCTGAATGTTTGCCATTTTCTGTTTCCCTAACCCTTGACGCCGCCGGCGGTCAGGCCGGAAACAATTTTGCGCTGGAAGATCAGCACCAGCACCACGAGCGGCACGGTGACGATGACGGAAGCGGCCATGATGGCGCCCCACGGAATTTCATGGGCCGACCCACCCGACAGCAGCGCGATGGCCACCGGCACGGTGCGAGTATCGTTCGATGAGGTGAAGGTCAGCGCGAACAGGAACTCGTTCCACGCTCCGATGAAGGCCAAAAGCCCCGTCGTCACCAGCGCCGGCCACATCAGCGGCATGAACACCCGGGTGATGATGACCCAGGGCGAGGCCCCGTCGACGATCGCCGCCTCCTCGATTTCAACCGGCAGGTCACGCATGAAGGTGGTCAACACCCACACGGTGAACGGCAGCGTGAAAATCGTATAGGAGAAGATCAGCGCCCAAGGCGTGTTGTAGATGCCCAGAAAGCTGATCACCTCGAACAGGCCCGACAGCACGGCGATCTGGGGAAACATCGACACGCCCAGGATGGTCATCAGCAGCAGGCCACGCCCCCGGAACCGGACGCGCGATAGTGCGAACGAGGCGGTGATCGCCAGGAACAGCGCCAGCAGCACGGTGACTGTCGAGATGAAGACCGAGTTCAGCAGATTGCGCGGGAAACTGCCGGCATTAAGCACCGACTGGTAGTTTTCCAGGCTGATCGAAGTCGGCCAATAGGTAATGCGGAACAGGTCGGTGCCGGATTTGAAGCTGGTCAGGATGGCGTAGTAGAACGGGAACACCGACTGCACGACGATGAAAATGACCAGCAGGTAGAACAGCGCTGTTTTGGTTGCGCCCCACAGGTTGAATGTGCCGACCATCAGCGATCTCCCCCGTCGAAGCGAACCTTGCCGAGCCAGATATAGAGGACGGTCAGCGCAGCGATGATCAGGAACAGCATGGTCGACATGGTCGAGCCATAAGAGAAGTTGTCGAAATCGAACAGGTTCTCGCGCGCCAGGACGCGCATGGTCTTGGTGGCATCGCTGTTGGGCGTCAGCACATAGATCAGATCGAAGATGCGCAAGGCATCGAGCAGGCGGAAAATGATCGCCACCATCAGCGCGGGCCGCACCAAAGGCAGCGTGATGCGGAAGAACTGCTTGACCGGATGCACGCCATCGATCTCGGCGGCCTCGTAGATATCCTTGGGGATCATCTGCAGCCCGGCCAGGATCAGCAGCGCCATGAACGGCGTCGTCTTCCAGATATCCACGATCAGCACCGCCGTCATGGCGGTATCGGCATTGGCGGTCCATGCCACCTTCTGGCTCAGCAGGCCCAGGCGCATGCCCAGATCGTTGAGAATGCCGAACTGGTCGTTGAGCATCCAGCTCCACATCTTGGCCGAAACGACGGTGGGAATGGCCCAGGGGATCAGGATGGCGGCGCGCACGATACCGCGCCCCCGGAACTCGGCATTCAGCACCAGCGCCACGATCATGCCGAACACGGTTTCCAGGCTGACCGAATAGAGCGCGAACCGCAATGTATTGCCCACCGCGTTCCACCAGTCGCCATCGGCCAGCAGGCCGCGATAGATGGTGCGGCCACTCTCGAGCGTGGTCCAGCGCAGGTAATTTGCAAATCCGACCCACTCGCCGCCGTAAAGGTTGTTGAGCGATGTATCGGTGAAGGAGAAGTAAATCGAACGCAGCAGCGGCCATCCGGCCACCACGGCCAAGGCAATCAGCATCGGCAGCAGGAACCACCGCGCGGCCTGCGCCCGCTGCTGCAGCAGTTCCGATTTGATACGCGGACCGGCAATCGTCACCGGCGGCGCCAGGGCATCAGTCGCCATCGTTCACTCCTCCTTGTCGGGCGATTTGCACAATGCGGGCGGCGGGAAAAACCCAGCCGCCCACACTGCGTGGCTTGGCAGGAGGGCTTTTACCAGCCGTCGCCCTTGAGTTCGGTCAGGTCGGCTTCGAGCACTTCCAGGTTCTCGGCGGCGCTGCCGTCGCCCGAAAGCGTATTGTGCACGGCGCCCCAGAATTCGGAGGAGACTTCGTTGTAATTGGCCTTGGTCGGCGCGGACGGACGCGGCACCGCGTTCTGGAAGATTTCCTTCCAGTTCGGGATGATTGGCGCAGCAGCGGCGATTTCCGGGTCGTCATAGAGCGCTTCGATGGTGGGCAGGTTGGTCTGCTGGATCGCACGCGCCTTCTGCACTTCGGCCGAGCCTAGATAGAGCGCCAGCTTGATCGCTTCATCGGGAGACTTGGAGTACTTGGACACGGCATAGTTCCAGCCACCCAGAGTGGCCGCCGAACGCGCGCCTTCGCCAACACCGGCCGGCAGGGGAGCGACGTCGAACTTGCCCTTGATGGCCGAGTCGGCGCCTTCGCCCAGCGCGTAGGCATAGGGCCAGTTGCGCATGAACACGGCATTGCCGAGCTGCCAGACGCCACGGCTTTCCTCTTCCATATAGGCCAGGTTGCCTTCAGGAGAGATGGTGCCGATGAAGCTGGCCAATTCGTCGATCGCGGCCACGGCCTGCGGGTTGTTGATCGAAATGCTGCCATCGGCCTCGATGACCTGGCCGCCGCCATAGGACTTGACCCATTCCAGCGCGTTGCAGGTCAGCCCTTCATAGGCATTGCCCTGGAACACGAAGCCCCACATGTCGGGATTGGCGGCGCGCTCGCCATCCATGATTTCCTTGGCGGTTGCCGCCATTTCAGGCCAGGTGGTGGGCACCGGCTTGTTGTACTTTTCCAGCAGGTCCTTGCGGTAGAACAGGGCCGGCGCATCGGTATAGGCCGGGATGGCGACGAGCTTGCCGTCCACGGTCTGGGACTCGATGATCGAGGGGAAATGCTGGCCCACGACATCCTTGGCCGCATCGGTCAGGTCGAGAAACTGGTCGGCGAGCTGGGGCGCCCAGATCACGTCGGTGGTGTAAACGTCGATATCGGCATTGCCGGCGGCGAGCCACAGCTTGTACTGGCCGAACTGGTCGGTGGTCGAGGACGGCATCGGCACGATGGTGACGGTATTGCCGGTATCGGCCTCGAATTTGTCGAGCTGCGTCTGCAGGAATGCCAGGCCATTGCCGGTATCGCCGGACACGACGGATAGCTCAGCCGCCTGAGCAGCACCGGCGATCAAGGTGACGCTGGTGAGCAGGCCGGCGAGCAATGTATTGAGTTTCATGGATTTTCCTCCCGAATGAACCAACAGGCAGGGAGAATGCCGGAACGGCCTGCGCCCCTGGCGCCCGCCGAATCCGTCTAGGTCCTCTCCCAAAAACACTCCGGATCGGTGGCTGAAGCCACTCGAATTCCCAAAGCGCTTTGGAACAAAAAGAACCAGAGCGCACAATTCCTGTCAAGCGGCGGCGGCACAGATTCTCAAGACAAATTAAGACTTTCAAAATTTTTACTTGTTTATCAATAGGTTGTAGCGAGCCAATTACTAACGCCGGGCGAGCGCCGCAATTTTCGCATGATGGACGTACCTCACCATGGAGACACAAAATTGCAGGCTTGCGTAAAAATTTGAAATCGCTTTGAATGCCCATAGGAGGAGATGCGCGAAACCGCTGTTCAAAGCGGACGCGCGCCCCTAAAGGCAAATCCAGATCGTGGTATCCGCCCGGATTTACCGGCCTTCCGCGACTATTCAATGATGGCCTGGGGCAGTTTCGATCAATGCGGCTGAAAGATCTCGCTGAACATCTAGGCCTGTCGCAAACCACGGTAAGCCGCGCTCTGAACGGCTATCCCGAGGTCAATGAGGCAACACGCCTGCGGGTTGCAGAGACCGCCGCACGATTGGGTTACCGCCCCAATGCCAGCGCCCTGCGCCTGGCCACCGGCCGCGCCGGTGCCATTGGCATGGTGCTGCGCGGCTCATCCGAATTCGGCCCGCATGGCAGCGAGTTCATCGGCGGCGTCGGCGAGCGGCTGGCCGCCGAGGAAATCGACATCCTGGTCTCGACGGTGGAAACCCATCAGGACGAAATCGCCGCCTACCGCCGCTTTGCCGCCAGCCAAAGGGTCGATGCGGTCATCCTGCAATCGCCCAAGCTCAACGACCAGCGCGCCGACCTGCTGATGGATCTGGGCCTGCCCTTCGTGCTACATGGCCGCACCAATGTCACCCGCCCCCTGGCCTGGCTCGATATCGACAATACCGGCGCCATCGAGCGCGCCACCTCCCACCTGCTCGATCTCGGCCATCGCCGCATCGCCCTGCTCAACGGGGTCAAAGGGCACACTTTCGTCGAACACCGCGAAATCGGCTATCTCGCCGCCCTTTCGGCGCGCGGCGTATCGTTCGATCCCGCGCTGATGGGCAATTCCATCTTCACCGATGAAGTCGCGTTCCGCCTCGCCCAAGCCATGCTCGAACTGCGCCCCCGCCCAACCGCCTTCCTCGCCGGCTCGATGATGACCGCGCTAGGCGTGTTCCGCGCCATCCGCCAGGCCGGGCTGACGCTGGGGCAAGAGGTCTCGATGATCGCCCATGACGACGTGTTCCCCTATTTGAACGCCGACAACATGTACCCCACCATGTCCACCACCCGCTCCTCGATCCGCACGGCGGGCGTGCGGATTGCCGAGCTGGTCCTGCAGATTTTGTCGGGCAAGCCGGTGGAGGAGGTCCATGAACTCTGGCCGGTGGAGCTGGTGCTGCGGCAGAGTTCGGGGCCAGTGATGGGATAGAGGCGGTCGAGCTGGCAACGTGCCACGCCCCCGTGGTTCGAGGCTCGTGAAGAACTCGCACCTCACCATGAGGGCTACTCTTGGTGCAGTGTTTCAGTAGCCCTCATGGTGAGGTGGGAGCGTAGCGACCCTCGAACCACGAGGGCGTGGCACAGAAGAGTAGGTTCCTGCTTTCGCGGGAATGACGCCGTGGGTGGAGCCGACGCCTAGGGCCAATCGACATTCAGTTTGTTACTGGGCCTTGAGAGGCACGATCTGCCTCCCTCCCCCTTGAGGGGAGGGATTGAGGGTGGGGGTTCTGCACTCACAACGCTCTCATCCAGCGGTATAGCCTATTTGAAAGCCCAGAACCCCCACCCCAGCCCTCCCCTCAAGGGGGAGGGGGCAGATCCGGGCTCCCAAAATTCACCGCAAAACTGAATGTCGATTCAGCCTAAGCCTCTACCCCACCCGCAACATATGATTATCGAACATGAAATCGAACTGCCGCCGCTCCTCGGCTGAGCCGGCAATGCCGATCAATTCACCCTCGCCGCTGCTCGCGACGAACCCAGCCCCATCCGGCGCCAACCCACACCCATTGCGCAGCGTTTCCACCAGCACCGGGCGCTTGCCTTCGGCATCGATGGCCACCAGCAGGTCGCCCTCCGGCGAGGACACCGCGATAGTCGATCCATCCGCCGACGCCGCGACCGAGCCGACATAATTGCGCATATCCAGCAGCGTATCGCCCGGCAGTTCGACCAGCTTGATCTCGCCATCCAGCGTCGCATAGCCCACCAATTGCGGGCTTTGATTGGCACTGCCCCGGAACTGGCAGCCGAACCAGACCCTTCCGCGTGCATCGACCGCCATGTGGCGGATCGACAGCTGGTGCAGGCCGGCATCGAGCCGCAATTGCCCGATCAGCGCGCCGCTGGTGCGATCCACGAACGCCACGGACGGGTCCATGGTATCGAGGTTGAGTTCGGTCCGCCCATAATCGGGATGGGTTTCGATCCCGCCATTGGCGATCACCAGCGTCTTGCCATCGGGCATCAACAGCAATTCATGCGGGCCGGTGCCATAGGTGGGAAATTCCGAAATCCGCTTGTAGCCGCCGACCGTGTCGTAAACCCCGATGACACCCTTGGCCGCCTCGAAATCGCTTTCGGTGGCATAGAGCAATTTGCCATCCGGCGAGAACACGCCATGGCCATAAAAGTGCCGGCCCTCGGGGCTGGTCAGGGTGATCGGCGTTTCCTTGCCCGCCGGATCGAACACCACCGCGAACGTGCCCGGCTGGCGCGCGAACACCACGCCCCTGCCCGCCTCGCGGCTGACCGTGATGTCATGGCCACGATCGGGCAGTTCCAGCGTGGTGATGACATCGCCGCGCTCGCCCATCAGCACCGCGCCATAGGCGCCCGATTTGGTCTGCACCGAGGAGGCGAAGACCAATTCGTTCCGCTCCAGCGCCATGACCTGCTGCGGCAAGAGGCTGGCGGCAAACCCCGCGCCCGCCGCTTTCAGAAATGCGCGCCGCTGCCACATGGTCAGTCTCCGTCCAAGGAAGAGAACCCGACGCTCAACCCCAGCGCCGTCGACAGCTGCTCGCCGATCAGCACGCCCAATTGCTGCGTCGCGGCAACCACATCGACCAATGCCTGCGCCTGCGCCGGATCGCCCACGGCGGCCTCCACCGGGTCTGTCACAAGGTCTAGAGCCATGTCGGCTTTGACGAATTCGGCAGCGATCGAGGCGGGCAAATCGGCCTTTTCAGTCGGCACTCCGCCCGCAATACCGGACAGTGCGAACAGCGATTGCAGCCCCTCCACATTGGCGCGGATCATCTTCACGGTCAGCCCCGAGCGCCAGAACAGCGCCAGCTTGGGCTTGGCCGTCACATCGCCCTTGGCGAGAAACGGATTGAGTCGCGTATCGCGCACTGCCTCGATGCCATGCGACAGGATGCCGACCAATTCCTCCTGCGCCTCGATGGGCGTGCGGTAGTCGACGAACGCGTCATCCGGCTTCATCAGATGCAGCGCTATGCCGTCCTCGGCGGCCCAGCCTGCCACCAGCTCATCAGCAACACCGGCAACGCTCTGCGCGATGGCCGAGCCGTAACGGCAGCGGAAGGCACCCTCGGCGGTCCCAAGCGTCTCGAAGCCGGTGCCATAAAGCACGAATTCCAGCGCCGTCAGCCCCTGCACAGCAACGCTCTTGCTGTTCAGCGTTTCCAGAGTCGGTGGCACTTTCGTCCTGGCTGCTCAAAATAGCCTGTACCTGCCGCAGCGCGATGCCCTTGCGATCCGGCCAGAACAGCAGCCGCTCAGCGCGGTTCTCCTCCATGATCGGGCCGACGCGGACAGCCTCGATCCGCCCGAAGGCGATAGCGGCGTCGCCGAAAGCGATATCGACGGCGCCCAGATTGGCCTCCGACGGCGCAGCACAGAGCTGGGCCACGGCAGCATCAAGCCCTTCAGCCTTGGCGCCGAAATCGGCCATGGCTGGTCGAATGAAATTGTTCACCGCGCCGCGCATCACTTCGGATGGGGTGGTGACCAATTGGGCCATTGCCGGGCCTGTTGCGAATGCGAAAACCAGGGCCAGCATAATCCGCATTACAGCGACTCCAGGAAGGCGATGAGGTCATCGCTTGTGGCTTTGGGCAGATCGGCAAAAGCGTCGCGCGCCTTCTGCGCCTCGCCCCCATGCCACAGAATAGCTTCGGTCAGGTTGCGCGCCCGCCCATCATGCAGGAACTGCGTGTGTTCGGAAACCGTCTGCGTCAACCCGATGCCCCAAAGCGGCGGCGTGCGCCATTCAGAGCCATCCGCCTGCCCTTCGGGGCGGTGGTCGGCCAGGCCCTCGCCCATGTCATGCAGCAGGAAATCCGAATAGGGCCAGATCAACTGGAAACGATGGACGGCCTCGGGCGCATCGCGGCTGGTGACGAATTTGGGCATGTGGCAGGATGCGCAGCCAGCGCCATAGAACGCCGCCTTGCCCCGCAATACGCCAGCGTCGCCAACATCGCGCCGCTCCGGCACGCCCAGGGTTTGCGAATAGAACGTCACCAGATCCAGAACCGGGTCCGGCGCTTCGGACACGCCGAGCCGCGCCTGCTCGCCGGTGGGCATGGCCAGGCATTCCGGCTCGCGCTCAGTGCAGTCGCCATGCGGCAGGTTATCCAGCGGCGTCGAGATACCGATATCACCGGCAAAAGCCGCCGCCGATTGCGCGCGGATCGTCGGCATGCCGGCCTTCCAGCCGAAACGCCCCAGCATCACGCTTTTGCTGGCCGGATCGATGGTCCAGTTCGCCTTGCCCGAAATGCCGTCGCCGTCCAGATCCTCGGGATCGGCATGGGCCAGGATGTCCTCGGCCGGAACCTGCTCCACCAGCCCCAGCCCGATCATCGGCGAGGCCACGCGCGGCGAGATCATCACGTCGGGCGCCATCGGCCCATAGGCGAGATCGGCCACCGAATAATGCGGGTTCTGCAGCGTGACCACCGTGCCGTCACCCAGCGTCACGGGCAGATCGGTATAGTCGATCACCATGCGGCCCTCGGCCTTGAGGCCTGGCACGGCGAAATCCTGCAATTGCGTCCCATAGGTCGGATCGCCGACCTCGCCCGCGATCACGCCATCCAGCGCCAGCCGCGTCTCGTGCTCGCCCGGCGGCACCGACAGGCGCAGGAACATCGAGACGCCGTCATCGCCCACGCTGGGCGGATGCCC
Organism: uncultured Alphaproteobacteria bacterium; assembly: GCA_963717095.1. GTDB lineage: Bacteria > Pseudomonadota > Alphaproteobacteria > Rhizobiales > Devosiaceae > Devosia. Next base: position 371,309 of record CAVQVF010000001.1, on the reverse strand, counting down.
GCGCCCATCCTTAAGGTGACAGCTCTGGCAGCCGCGTGCATTGAACAGCGGCCCCAGCCCATCCGAGGCCTGGGTCGAAGATGGGGACGATACCCAAATCTTGCGGAACAGCGCATTGCCGAGCTTGAAGCTCTCTTCCTGCTCGAAGCTGAGATTATCCATGAAATGGGAGAACGAGTCCGCACTAACGTTGAACTTGGTCGTCCCCTTGCCCGCCTGCAGGTTTTCCGAGGCTTCGGGCTTGGAGAAGTCGGTGGTCGGCGCGGTGACGCGGACAACGCGGGCGAGGTCTTCGGGGGTAAGATCGGTGCGGATATTGACCCCGTCCTGCGCAAAAACCAGGCTGGAGGCGAGGAGCGCGACGAGGGTAAGGGTCAGGCCGATTTTCATGGGTTTTGCTTTAAGCGTTTTGCCGATGAACTCAAGCCATTCACGGCAGTGTCTGGCGGCGGCGATGTCGCAACATAGGTAGCTCCCCACCCCTGTCCCCTCCCCACAAGGGGGAGGGAGACCCTCTCGATCAGTCTTCGTACCCACTTGGCATTGAGCAAGCGGTTCCTTCGTCTCCCTCCCCCTTGTGGGGAGGGGGCAGGGGCGGGGGTACCTTGCCCCACCCGCCCGCCGCGCGTTACTCGAACACCGAATCCGGGTTCGACAGGCTGTCGCTGTCTTCGATGGTCACATTGTCGAGCTGCAGCAGCGCCACGGCCCGTTCGATGCCACGGGTCTGGGCGATCAGCGCGTCGATGCCGGCCTGGACGGTCGCATTGCCTTCCACATTGCCTTCCCCGATCTGCTGGTCATAGGCCTCGCCATTTTCGGCGCGGGTGGCGATGGCCGTCAGCTTGGCCACGGTGTCGTCGAGCAGGCCCTTGATTTCGGTGTCCAGCGCCGGATCTTTGGCCGCAACCAGTTCCGACAGCGACGGCCCTTCGACCACCGAGCCGTCCACGCTTGTGTATTTGCCCAGATAGACATTGCGCACGCCGATGCCGTCATTGAGGTGCGACACATGCGTGTTGTCGGAGAAGCAGTCATGCTCTTCTTCGGGATCATGCAGCAGCAGGCCCAGCTTCATGCGCTCGCCCGCGACTTCGCCATAGGACAGCGAGCCCATGCCAGTCAGGATCGAGGCAATGCCCAGGTCCGGGCTCGCGGTGCGCGCAGCGCCGCCTTCTGCCCAGTCGCCAACCATCTCTTCCAGATCGCTCACCAGCAGCGTGGTCGCGGCCTTGAGATAAGCCGCACGGCGGTCGGCATGCTCGGCGGTCGAATAGTCGGTATAGGGACGCTCGCCCGCGCCCGGCCCCGTGCCGTGCAGGTCCTGGCCCCAGAGCAGGAACTCGATGGCGTGATAGCCGGTTGCCACATTGGATTCGACGCCGGCGGCTTCCTGCAGGCTATCCTGCAGCAGCGCCGGGGTGATCTCGGTGGCGTCGATTTCCTTGCCGTCGACCGTGATCTTCGGGTTGGCGATGATATTGGCGACATAAAGCGCATTGCTGTCGCTCTCGGTGCCGTAGCTGGCATCGACATAATCGATCAGGCCTTCATCCAGCGGCCAGGCATTCACCTTGCCCTCCCAATCGTCGACGATCGGGTTGCCGAAGCGGAACGCCTCGGTCTGCTGATAGGGAATGCGCGCGGCCTTCCACGCATCGCGCGCAGCGTTGAGCGTCGCCTCGCTCGGCGTCGCGATCAGCGCATCGACGGCGGTTTCCAGCGCCTTGGCCGTGCTCAGCGCATCACTGTAACCAGCCTCGGCGATATTGGCGTAATTGGTCAGCACATCGGCATCAGCCGGCGCCTGCGCAAAAGCAGCGACCGGCGCGACGGACAGCGTGAGAACCAGGGCGAAGCGCTTGAGCGCTGTGGTAACCATGGATAATTCCTCCAAAGAACAAATTTCTGCGCAGCCTCGTCGCTTGGGCGCGGCAACGAAAGCGGACTATCAATATCAACTTATAAAATCAACAATAAACTCAATAGTTTAGAAGGAGTCTAAACTATCTGGGGAGCCGATATCGATGCCAGAGCGAAAAGCTATGATCTTTCCGGTGCTTGAAACAATTCGGCCAAAAAATTTCCAGTCGACACCCTCCCTCTTTGCAGGGAGGGATCAAGGGTGGGGGGATGTTTGGCCCCCATCCCAAGACCGTGGCTCCGAACACCCCCTCCCAACCTCCCCGGTCAAGGGGGAGGAGTTCGCCCGGTGAATAGGTTGGATGGAGAGCAACCGAGAACAACCCTGTGATCTTTTCACTGCTGGGTCAGCTCTTTGCCCGCATTTTGAATAGGACAATACGAGTGCGCCAACCCAACCCGGCTACCGCATCTTACCCCGAACACCTCATCCCTCTCCTACCGCCATCACTCCTCTCGCAACGTTGCAGCGCCAATTTTTGACCATCTGGACTAAGTTCGCTCAAACATGCACTGTCACAATTGCAACTGAGGGGGTGCGCATGGACCACATCGACAGTCGAATGAGCCGGTCATAGGCGGATTGCGGCCCCCATAAGCGGCCTTCTCGACCCTGTGTATTGTGTCATTCAACTGTCACCTCGCCTCATTACTTCACCGGCAATTCGTCAGCGCCTCTTGCTTGGGGCCATGGCGTGTGACCGGCGAAATGGGGCACCACACTCGCCGGACTTGTAACAAATCTACCCACTTCGAGCCCCCGTTCCGGCCTGCCGGCGCGGACCGGCTCCAGGCAAAGTCATAAAATCAGGGAGACTGAACATGACCATGAAGAAGGCGCTCGCGGCATCTGTATCGATGCTGGCCGTGTTTGCCGTGACCGCTCCGGCGTTCGCGCAGACCGATCTCACCGCGCTCTACGAAGCCGCCAAGACCGAAGGCCAGCTCACCACCATCGCACTGCCCCATTCCTGGTGCGGCTATGGCGGCGTGATCGAAGGCTTCAAGGCCAAGTATCCGGGCATCACCGTCAATGAGCTGAACCCCGATGCCGGTTCGGCCGACGAGCTGGAAGCCATCCGCGCCAATATCGGCAATACCGGCCCACAGGCCCCCGACGTGCTGGATATCGGTCTCGCCTTCGGCCCCCAGGCCAAGGATGAAGGCCTGCTGCAGGCTTACAAGGTCTCGACCTGGGACGATATCCCAGCCGACGCCAAGGATACCGACGGCTTCTGGTATGGCGACTACTACGGCGTGCTGGCTTTCGGCATCAACAAGGACATCATCACCGGCGACAACCCCACTTCGTGGGCCGATCTGATGAAGGACGAATACGCCAATTCCGTCGCCCTCGCTGGTGACCCGCGTACCGCCAACAACGCTATCCTGTCGGTCTATGCCGCAGGCCTGTCGACCGGCGCCGACGCCGCCACTGGCGCCCAGGCTGGCCTCGACTACTTCAAGGCTCTCAACGACAAGGGCAATTTTGTCCCCGTCGACGCCGAAGCCGCCGCTATCGCCCAGGGCACCACGCCCATCGCCATCAACTGGGACTACAACCTGCTCGCCGCCCGCGACGGCATGAACGGCAACCCGCCGGTCGACGTGGTCGTGCCTGCCGATGGCGTCGTCGCCGGCGTCTATGTCCAGGCCATCTCGGCCCATGCGCCGCACCCGAACGCTGCCAAGCTGTGGATGGAATACCTCTATTCGGACGAAGGCCAGCTCGGCTGGCTCGCCGGCTATTGCCACCCGATCCGCTTCAACGCCATGGCCGAAGCCGGTGTTCTTCCGGCCGACCTGATGGCCAAGCTGCCGGCTGCCGACAACTACGCCAAGGCCGTGTTCCCCACCATCGAAGAGCAGAACACCAACAAGACCGTCATCACCACCGGCTGGGACACCACCGTCGGCGCATCGGTTCAGTAAGCCAGGCTTCTATGTGAACCCGTCCACAGGGTTCACCCTCCCCCTTGCGGGGAGGGAAGCGAGATAGGACTTAGCAAGCTAAGTCCGTGATCGAGCAGGGTGGGGGTATGGTTCCACAGACGCCGCGTGCGTGTGGCGCCACCCCACCCTGCCTCCCCCACCGGGGGAGGCGCTGCACCCAGCCTGGCAAATCTGGCGCTTCCACAAGTTCCAAAGAGTTTCGATGACCACAATCAGCGCCACACCACCGCCCCGCCGCCGCATTCCCTGGGATGCCCTCGCCGTTGCCCCGTTCATCATCTTCGCGGTGATGTTCCTGTTCCTGCCCACCCTGTCGCTGGTGGGCGCTGCCTTCACCGACCGCGCCGGCAACTTCACCGTCCAGAACATCATCGATCTGGGCACCGAGCAGATCCTGGCCGCCTACTGGATTTCCATCCGCATTTCCGGCGCCTCCGCCATCCTCGGCGCCGTGCTCGGCCTCGCCATTACCCTGGCGCATCATTCGCGGCCGCCTGCCCGCCGGGCTGCGCTCCGCCGTCATGACCTTTTCGGGCGTCGCCTCCAATTTCGCCGGCGTGCCGCTGGCTTTCGCCTTCATCTCGACGCTGGGCCGGCTTGGCCTCGTCACCATCATCCTCAAAACCGTCTTCGGCTTCGACCTCTACCGCTCGGGCTTCAACCTGCTCAGCTTCTGGGGCCTGACCCTGACCTATCTCTACTTCCAGATCCCGCTGATGGTGCTGATCATCGCGCCGGCCGTGGATGGTCTCAAGAAGGAATGGGGTGAGGCCGCCCAGATGCTGGGCGCCAGCCAGTGGCAGTTCTGGCGCTATATCGGCATGCCCATTCTCTGGCCCAGCTTCCTCGGCACGCTGTCGCTGCTGTTCGCCAATGCCTTCGGCGCCATCGCCACGGCCTGGGCGCTCACCGGCTCCAACCTCAACATCGTGACCGTCCTGCTCTACAACCAGATCCGCGGCGATGCCCTGCAAAATCCCGGCCTGGGCGCCGCACTGGCGCTGGGCATGATCGTCATCACCTCGGTGTCCAACATCATCTACCTGGTCATCGCCAATCGTGCCGAGAGGTGGATGAAGTGAAAAAAGCCAATCGCTTCTGGTCCTGGCTGGTCTTCGGCCTGGGCGCCGCCTATTTCCTTATCCCGCTGCTGGCCACGTTCGAGTTTTCCCTGCGCATGCGCCGCGGCGCCTACAGCTTCGACGCCTATGCCTCGGTCTTCGCCGATCCGAACTTCCACGCCACCTTCGGCTATTCCATGCTCATCGGCCTGTTCACCATCGTGGTGGGCGTGCTGGTCGTGGTGCCGGCGGTCTATTTCGTGCGCCTGCGCATGCCAAAGCTGCGGCCCTTCATGGAGTTCGTGACCCTGCTGCCGCTGGTCATTCCGGCGCTGATCCTGGTCTATGGCTATATCCGGCTCTACAATTCCAGCTCGATCATCCCCTTCACCGGCAGCGCCCTGGGCACCGATATCCTGCTCACCGGCGCCTATGTCACCCTGGCTCTGCCCTATATGTACCGGGCCATCGATACCGGCATGCGCACCATCGATATCGGCACGCTGACCGAGGCGGCCCAGATCATGGGGGCCAACCAGGCCCAGATCATCGGGCAGATCATCCTGCCCAATATCCTGGTCGCCATTCTCTCCGGCGCCTTCCTGACCTTCGCCATCGTCATCGGCGAGTTCACTATCGCCAGCCTGCTCAACCGTCCGGCCTTCGGCCCCTACCTCGTGGGCATCGGCACCAACCGCGCCTATGAGCCGGCTGCGCTCGCCGTTATCTCCTTCATCATCACCTGGGGTGCCATGGGCATGATCAACGTGCTCGGCCGTTTCGCCCCCCGCACTTCCGTCAGGACCGACTGACCATGGCTTCCGAATTCCTCCGCGTCCAAAACCTCGTCAAGAACTACGGCACCAATACCGTGGTCAAAGGCGTCAACTTCGCCTTCAACAAAGGCGAGTTCGTCTCCCTGCTCGGCCCCTCGGGCTGCGGCAAGACCACCATCCTGCGCATGATCGCCGGCTTTGAAAGCGTCACCTCCGGCGCCATCGAAGTCGAAGGGCAGGACATCACCCACCTCAAGCCCAACCAGCGCCAGCTCGGCATGGTGTTCCAGGCCTATGCGCTGTTCCCCAACCTGAACGTCGGCGACAATATCGCCTTCGGCCTCAAGATTGCCGGCATGCCGGCTGAGGAACGCCGCGCCCGCGTCGAGGAAATGCTCAAGCTGATCGGCCTGCCCGGCTTCGAAAAGCGCTTCCCCTACGAAATGAGCGGTGGCCAGCAGCAGCGCGTCGCCCTGGCCCGCGCCATTGCCCCGCGTCCGCGCATGCTGCTGCTCGATGAGCCGCTCTCGGCGCTCGATGCCAAGATCCGCGTGTCGCTGCGCGAGGAAATCCGCGCCATCCAGCTCGATCTGGGCATCACCACCATCTTCGTGACCCACGACCAGGAAGAAGCGCTGTCGATCTCCGACCGCGTCGTGGTGATGAATGCCGGCAATATCGACCAGCTCGGCGCGCCGCACGAAATCTACAACAAGCCGGCAACCCGGTTTGTCGCCACCTTCGTGGGCCACCTCAATACCATCGAGGCCACGGTGGCGAGCGCCGCCAACCGTCAGGTCAATATCGATGGCCAGACCGTAACCCTGCCCACCCTGCCGGCAGGCGCCAAGGACAATGCCCCGATCTCGCTGACCCTGCGCCCCGAAGTGCTCGCCGTCGGCGATCGGCCGGGGTCCGATATCACGCTGACCGGCACGGTATCGGATGTGACGTTCCTCGGTTCGGTGATCCGCCTGCGGGTCGCCCTGGGCAAGAACATCATCAGCCTCGATACCTTCAACGACCAGCGCACCGCGCCGCCCGCCCGCGGCGATGCGATCACGGTGAGCCTGGCGAGCAAGGATCTGCTGATCCTCAACTGAGGGGTCTTTACAGACCCCCACCCCTCATCCCTCCCCACAAGGGGGAGGAGACTCTCCCAATCATCTTCGTACCCTCATCAACTGAGCAAGCGGCTCCATCCTCTCCCTCCCCCTTGTGGGGGGGGCAGGGGTGGGGGTATGGCTCGAGCACTGAACCCTGCCTCATTCCCCATTTGACCCCGCCCCCACTCCGCTCCATCCTGCACGCATAACCGCGCCGCAGGAGCCGCCAATGAACACCCCCTTCGTCACCACCGACTGGCTGGCCCAGCACCTGAGCGATCCCAATCTGGTCGTCCTCGACGGCTCCTGGCACATGCCCGCCGCCAGCCGCGACCCGCAGGCCGAATATCTCGCCGGCCACATTCCAGGCGCGGTGTTCTTCGATATCGACGCCATCGCCGATACCACGACCGACCTGCCCCACATGCTGCCCGCGCCCAACGACTTCGCCCGCATGGCCGGCGCACTGGGCATTGCCGCGGACATGACCATCGTCATCTATGACGAGGCGGGCCTGTTCAGCGCCCCCCGCGTCTGGTGGACACTGCGCACCATGGGCGCATCCGACGTCCGCCTGCTCGAAGGCGGCGGCCCGAAATGGCGCTCCGAACGCCGCGCCATCGAGACCGGCCCGGTATCGCGCGCCCCCGCAACCTTCCGCACCAGCTTCAACCCGGCGCGCGTCGTCGATTTCGACACCGTGCGCGACCGCAGCCGCGACCACGCCGCCCAGATCGCCGACGCCCGCGCCCCCGGCCGCTTCACCGCGCAAGTCCCCGAGCCCCGCGCCGGCCTGCGCGGCGGCCACATCCCCGGCAGCGTCAACGTCCCGGTGGGCTCGCTCACAGCCGATGGCAAGATGAAGCCGGTCGCCGAATTGCAGGCGCTGTTCGCCGAGCAGAACCTCGACCTCTCCAAGCCCATCATCACCAGTTGCGGCTCCGGCCTCACCGCTGCCAGCCTGGCCCTGGCGCTGGAACTCAGCGGCGCCAGGCAGGTCGCGGTTTACGATGGTTCATGGACCGAATGGGGCGGGCGCAAGGACGCCGAGGTTGAGGTTTGATCGCCGCTTGGCAGCTTTGGCCTTAAGTGCCTGATCTATCGCTGCGTCATTCCCGCGAAAGCGGGAACCCATTCTGGCTTGAACATTGTGCCACGCCCTCATGGTTCGAGGATCGGGAGTGCTCGCACTCAGCAGAGGCCACTTCGAAGCCAGTGAGGGCGTGGCGAGGCGAGAGGAATGGATTTCCACCTCCCGTGATCACCAAAAACAAAACCGCCGCGATCCTGCGATCGCGGCGGCCCATAATCCCTGATGCGAAAACCGATCAGGCCTTGTTCTTGTTGTACACGTCGAACACCACGGCGCCGAGCAGAACCAGGCCCTTGATGACCTGCTGCCAGTCGATATTGACGCCCATGATCGACATGCCGTTGTTCATCACGCCCATGATGAAGGCGCCGATCACCGCGCCGGCCACCTGGCCCACGCCGCCCATGGCCGAGGCGCCGCCGATAAACACGGCGGCGATCACGTCCAGCTCGAAGCCCTGGCCGGCTTTCGGGGTCGCCGTATTGAGGCGGGCCGCGAAGATCAGCCCGGCCAGCGCCGACAGCACGCCCATGATGACGAACACATAGAAGGTCAGCCGCTCGGTCTTGATGCCCGAAAGCTGCGCCGCCTTGGCATTGCCGCCCAGCGCGTAGATGCGCCGGCCGATGGTCATGCGCTTGGTCATGAACACGAAGAGGGCGATCAGGATCGACATCACGATCAGAACGTTCGGCAGGCCCTTATAGGAGGCCACCAGATAGGTCAGGTACAGGATCAGCGCGCTGATGATCAGCGTCTTGACCACGAACAGCGCGAACGGCTCGGTCTCGTAGCCATGGCCCTGGCGGCGGGCGCGGGTGCGCAGGCTGGAGAACACCATGCCCACCACGATCAGGATGCCGATGACCAGCGTGGTCGAATGCAGCACGATCGGCGGCACGCCTTCGCCCTGCCCGATGGTGATCGGCCCGATGATATCGGGGATGAAGCCGGCGCTCAGCAGCTGGAACTCGGCGGGGAACGGCCCCACCGACTTGCCGCCGAGCACGGCCAGCGACAGGCCCTTGAACACCAACATGCCCGCCAGCGTCACGATGAACGACGGGATCTTGAGATAAGCGATCCAATAGCCCTGCGAGGCCCCGATCAGGCCGCCCAGCACCAGGCAGAGCAGGCCCGCCGGGATCGCCGGCACGTGGTATTCCACCATCAATATGGCCGCGATGGCGCCGATGAAGCCCGAGACCGAACCGACCGACAGATCGATATGGCCGGCGACGATCACCAGCAGCATGCCCAGCGCCATGATGATGATATAGGAGTTCTGCAGCACCAGGTTGGTCAGGTTGACCGGCTTGAACAGCACGCCATTGGTGGTGATCTGGAAGAACACCATGATGACGAGCAGTGCGACGACGAGGCCGTAGTCGCGCAGGTTGGCCTGCAGGATCGAGCGGCCCGAAGGCCCTGCCGACACCTGGGTCGGCGCTTCACTCGGTATGGGTGATGCGGTTTCGGTGGTCATGCGGTTCTTCCTTCTGCACGCACGATTGCGCGCATGATCTTTTCCTGGCTGGCCTCGCTCCCCGCGAGTTCGCCAACGATGCGCCCTTCGTTCATAACGTAAATGCGGTCACAAATCCCCAGCAGCTCTGGCATTTCCGAGGAAATGACGAGGATGCCTTTGCCCTCGCCCGCCAGTTTGTTGATGATGGTATAGATTTCATACTTGGCGCCGACATCGATGCCGCGCGTCGGCTCGTCCAGGATCAACAGGTCCGGGTTCGAGAACAGCCACTTGCTCAGCACGACCTTCTGCTGGTTGCCGCCCGACAGGTTGCCGGTGAGCTGCAGCACGCTCGACGAGCGGATATTGGTGGCCTTGCGATAATCGTTGGCCACCTGCATCTCGGCCATGTCGTCGAGCACGCCGCCACGCGACACGCCGGGCAGGTTGGCGATGGTGACATTGTTCTTGATGTGATCGATCAGGTTGAGGCCATAGGTCTTGCGGTCTTCGGTGGCATAGGCCAGCCCCGCATCCACCGCGCGGCGCACGCTGGACGTGTCCACCGGCTTGCCGTTCATGAACACCTGACCAGTGATTTTCTGCCCATAGGTGCGGCCGAACACGCTCATGGCGAATTCGGTGCGGCCCGAGCCCATCAGCCCGGCAATGCCGACGACTTCGCCCTTGTTGACGTGGATATCGACGCCCTTGACCACCTGCCGGTCGGCATGGAGCGCATGATAGACCGACCAGTTCTTCACCTCGAACAGCGTCTCCCCGATATGGGGCACGCGGTCGGGATAGCGGTCTTCCAGCGAGCGGCCCACCATCGAGGTGATGATGCGGTCCTCGCTGATATCGGCCTTGTTCATGGTCTCGATGGACTTGCCATCGCGGATCACGGTCACCCGGTCGGCAACGCGCTTGATCTCGTTGAGCTTGTGCGAAATCAGGATCGAGGTAATGCCCTGCTTCTTGAATTCGAGCAGCAATTCGAGCAGCGCCGTGCTGTCCTTTTCCGACAGCGACGCCGTGGGCTCGTCCAGGATCAGCAGCTTGACCTTCTTGGACAGCGCCTTGGCGATTTCCACCAGCTGTTGCTTACCGACGCCAATGTGCGTGATCAGGGTATCGGGATCTTCATTCAGACCCACCATGGCGAGCAGCTTGCGCGCTCCAGCCCGGGCGTCGTCCCAATTGATCACCCCGTTCTTGGCCACTTCATTGCCAAGGAAAATGTTCTCGGCGATCGACAGCAGCGGCACCAGAGCCAGCTCCTGGTGAATGATCACGATGCCCTGGTGTTCGCTGTCGCGGATGGATTTGAAGTGAACTTCCGCCCCGCGATAAATGATCTGCCCATCATAGCTGCCGGCGGGATAGACCCCGCTCAACACCTTCATCAAGGTCGATTTGCCGGCGCCGTTCTCGCCCACGATGGCGTGAATTTCGCCTTCGCGCACATCCAGCGTCACATCCGACAGCGCCTTGACGCCGGGAAAGGTCTTGGTGATGCCGCGCATCTCCAGAATTGTCGTATCCATCGTCATCTCTCGATTGCACGCAAGCGCGGCGCTTGGCGCCTATTCTGGTCCGCGACATTACAGGCATACGGACGTGACAGGAAAGGGCCCCGCGTTTCCGCGAGGCCCCTGATTTTAATCCAGCTTACTGGAGTTCTTCGGGCTTGATGTAGCCCGAGTCGACGACGAGCTTCTGGTAGTTGGAAGCATTGACTTCGTACGGGGTCAGCAGGATCGAGGGAACGACCTTGACGCCATTGTTGTAGGTGGTGGTGTCGAGGCCTTCAGGCGTGCCGCCGGTGATCAGGGTGTCGACCAGTTCAGCGGTCTTGGCAGCCAGCTCGCGGGTGTCCTTATAGACGGTCGAGTACTGCTCGCCGGCGATGATCGCCTTGATCGAGGGCACTTCGGCGTCCTGGCCCGAAATGATCGGCCAAGGCTGATCGGCAGTGCCATAACCAACGCCGCGCAGCGACGAGATGATGCCACGGCTCAAGCCGTCATAGGGAGCCAGAACTGCATCGACGCGCGAACCGTCCGAGTAGTTGGCGGACAGGATATTGTCCATGCGGGCCTGTGCGACAGCACCGTCCCAACGCAGCGTACCAACGGTATCCATGCCCATCTGCCCCGACTTCACGACCAGGTCACCCTTGTCGATCAGCGGCTGCAGAACGCTCATGGCGCCATCATAGAAGAAGAACGCGTTGTTATCATCCGGCGAACCACCGAACAGCTCGATATTGAACGGGCCGGCCTTTGCCGGGTAGCCAAGACCGCTCAGCAGCGAATTGGCCTGAAGCACGCCCACCTGGAAATTGTCGAAGGTGGTGTACAGATCGACATTGGCGCTGTCGCGGATCAGGCGGTCATAAGCGATGACCTTGATGCCCGAATCGGCGGCCTGCTGCAGCACGGCGCTGAGCGTGGTGCCATCGACGGCGGCGATGACCAGGGCCTTGACGCCCTTGGTGACCATGTTTTCGACCTGCGACAGCTGGTTCGGGATATCGTCTTCCGCGTATTGCAGATCGACGGTGTAGCCCTTGGCGGTCAGCGCGGCGACCAGTGCGTCACCGTCGTTGATCCAGCGCAGCGAGGACTTGGTCGGCATGGAAATGCCGATCGCGCCCTTGTCCTGGGCGAAAACTGCGGTCGATGCGGTCAGCGCCATGGCGCCGACGGCCAGCACGGTAGCAAGCGTCTTTAGAATCTTCACGTTTCGACTCCCTTGGTGTCTTTCGGGTTCAGAAGATTGGATGGATATCCTGGAAGAATGACAGGAGATGGAACTTGAGCGCGCAAATCTTGCCGGTCTCGTTATCGACTTCGTCACCACGAAACTGCGGCGCGACAGCCCGAGCCGACCCGCTAAAGCGGACCACCAGATTGATTTGCATGAAGTTCTCCTGCATGGCGGCTAATGACCGCCACGGGCCCTCCCAAGCCCACGACTAAAGGCTTAGAATAATCAGATACCCTTGTAAAGCCGGTTCGGCGTAACGACCGCGTTTTCGAGCACGCAAAGTTAAGCATAATATCAGCCTTTCGGGCGATTGCGCCGCCAGGACGGTCTGGATATGTTGCCCTGACCGATGCCTGAAAACAGCCTCTATCGACCGCCAAGAGTCGTACCGTTATCAAAAGGTATCTGATATCTCGGAGGAGATGTGACTCACCAGGGCGCCGACGACCGGCACGACCAAAGCAGCGCCGCCAGCACGGTGGCGGATGATCTGGCGCGCCTGATTCTGGGCGAGATGACGCCCGGCACCAGCCTGCCCAGCGAGGCCGATCTCGCCACGCGCTACGATGTCAGCCGGCTGACCATCCGCGAGGCGGTCAAGATGCTGGAGGGCCGGGGCCTGCTCGAAATCGCCCGCGGCCGCAAGGCGCTGGTGCGCGCGCCCGACGGCTCGGCCTTCGCCGATTTCCTGACCTCGGTGATCCGTTACGATGCCAAGGGCCTGTTCGATCTGATCGAGGTTCGTCTGTCGCTCGAAGTGCAATCGGCCACCCTGGCCGCCCGCCATTCCACCCGCGCCGGCGTAACCGCGATCGAGGCGGCGCTGCAGGGCATGCGCGAAGCCACCGAGGGCGCCATCGACCTGCCTACCGATGAAGCCGAACTGCGCTTTCACACTTTCGATGTCGGCTTCCATGAAGCCATCGCGCTGGCCAGCGGCAACCGCGTGCTCGGCTATCTGTTCGAAGCCATGGCGCAGCCTTTGCGCGAGGGCTTCTATATCAGCCGCCGCGGCCATGAACAGCGCGGCCACACCATCCAGGATACCATCGACGCCCATCAGCGCATTCTCGATTGCATCAAGGACGGCAACGGCCGCGCCGCCGCCGACGCCATGCGCTTCCACCTCAAGGACACCGAACGCGATATCCGCACCGCCCTCACCAGCCGTCCGGCCCGCGCCGAATAGCGTAGGGACAAGCCCCTTGCGGCCCGCGCCGGCATGGCCGAATAATCCGCGCGAAATGCAGGACCCGTTCATGGCGCCAAGACAAGACAGTTCCAGCCACCGGCTGGATGACGCGGCCCGCGCGGGCTGGCTCTATTACGTCGCAGGCAACACGCAGGAAGAGATTGCCACCAAGCTCGGCATTTCGCGTCAATCGGCCCAGCGCCTGGTGTCGCTGTCGGTCAGCGAAGGGCTGATCAAGGTGCGGCTCGATCATCCGATCGGGCGCTGCATGGATCTCGCCAGCCGCCTCAAATCGCGCTTCGCGCTCGACCTCGTCGAAATCGTCCCCTCCGATCCCGCCAGCGAATCGACCACGATCGGCGTCGCCGAAGCCGCTGCCACCGAAATCGAACGCTGGCTGCGCCACCCCGAGCCGATCGTCATGGCGATCGGCACCGGTCGCACCCTCAAGGCCGCCATCGAGCAGCTGACCCCGATGGAATGCCCGCACCACAAGGTGGTTTCGCTCACCGGCAATATCGCGCCCGATGGCTCGGCCGCATTCTACAACGTCATCTTCAATGTCGCCGATACGGTCAAGGCGCGCAGCTTCCCCATGCCCCTGCCCGTCATCGCCTCCTCGGCGCGCGAACGCGAACTGCTGCACGCCCAGCCCATGATTCGCGAAACCCTGGCGCTGGCCGCCCAAGCCAATGTGACCTTCCTCGGCATCGGCGATATCGGCCCCGAGGCGCCCCTGTTCCTTGATGGCTTCATCACCGAGGCTGAACTCAAGGCGCTGCAAAAGGCCGGCGCCGTCGGTGAAATCTGCGGCTGGTGCTTCGATGCCGATGGCAAATTGATCGACGGGCTCACCAATGACCGCGTCGCCAGCGCGCCAATGCCCTCGCGCGAACGCTCCCTGGTCGTGGCAATCGCCATGGGCCGTAAAAAATTGCCCGGCATCCGCGCCACGCTCAATCGCCGCCTGGTCAATGGCCTGATCACCGACGAACGCACCGCCGAAGGCTTGCTGGCTTAGAGAGTTGGTAGCTCAAGGCCAGGATCGAGCGTGGGAGACACCCCCTCTCAGCCTCCCCCATCAAGGGGAGGAGCCTCTCCACTCCTGAGACTCAATAGTGCCCCACCCACCGGCAGACACCTCCCCCTTGATGGGGGAGGCTGGGAGGGGGTGATGGAGGCCACTGACCAATGTTGGACCTTCGTTCCCAAGTTCCTGCCGTACGCACCTCACGCGATGAGCGCATGGCACGCTTGACTCCCACGCATAAGATGTGAGTATTTGCCCACTGCCGAGACAAATGCTCGTTTCGGTTATTGGGAGGACATCCATGAAACTGACACCCTTTTTGGTTGGCGCATTTTCGCTCGCGCTGGCCGCTTCCGCCTCTGCGCAGGCCCTGACCATCGCCACCGTGAACAATGGCGACATGATCCGCATGCAGAAGCTGGCGACGGCCTATACCGACGCCCATCCCGATGTGACCCTCAACTGGGTCGTGCTGGAAGAGAACACCCTGCGCGAACGCGTCACCACTGACGTCGCCACCAATGGCGGCCAGTACGACATCATGACCATCGGCAATTACGAAGTGCCGATCTGGGGCAAGCAGGGCTGGCTGAACCCGCTCGACAAGCTGTCGAGCGACGCCGCCTATGACGTCGATGACCTGCTGCCCGCCATCCGTGGCGGCCTGACCGTTGACGGCAAGCTCTATGCGGCCCCGTTCTACGGCGAAAGCTCGATGATCATGTACCGCACCGACCTGATGGAAAAGGCCGGGCTGACCATGCCGGCAGACCCCACCTGGGAATTCATCGCCGACGCCGCCCGCAAGATGACCGACCGCGCCGCCGACATCAACGGCATCTGCCTGCGCGGCAAGGCCGGCTGGGGCGAGAACATGGCCCTGATCACCTCGCTGGACAATGCCTTCGGCGGCAAGTGGTTCGACGAGAGCTGGAAGCCCCAGTTCGATCAGCCGGTCTGGAAAGACGCGCTGACTTTCTATGTCGACCTGATGAAGGATGCCGGCCCGGCCGGCGCCTCCTCCAATGGCTTCAATGAAAACCTGGCGCTGTTCCAGCAGGGCAAATGCGGCATGTGGATCGACGCCACCGTCGCCGCATCCTTCGTGTCCAACCCCACCGACTCTACCGTCGCCGATAAGGTCGGTTACGCCGTAGCCCCCGATACCGGCAACGGTAACCGTGGCAACTGGCTGTGGTCGTGGAACCTGGCCGTGCCGAAAAGCTCGCAGAACGCCGCAGCGGCCGAAGACTTCATTGCCTGGGCAACCAGCAAGGAATATGCCGAACTGGTCGCTTCGAGCGAAGGCTGGGCCAACGTTCCCCCGGGCACGCGCACCTCGCTCTATGAGAACGCCGACTACCAGAAGGCCGCTCCGTTCGCCAAGATCACGCTCGACGCGATCAACTCGGCCGACACCGTCAAGCCGACCATCGATCCGGTTCCCTATGTCGGCGGCCAGTTCGTCGCCATCCCTGAATTCCAGGGCATCGGCACCACGGTCGGCCAGCTGTTCTCGGCAGCCCTTGCCGGCCAGTCCACGGTCGACGATGCCCTGGCCCAGGCCCAGGACGTGACCACCCGCGAAATGACCCGCGCCGGCTACATCAAGTAGGGCTCCCTCCCAAGCCAACTAGCGGCCCGGCAAAAGCTCCCTCTGGCGCCGGGCCGTCTTCTATCCCTTCTTCTCCCTCCCCCTTGTGGGGAGGGCCGGGGTGGGGGTTCTGGGATGATCGAACAAAGGCAATATTAGCCGTCGAGCAGGCTGCCGGTATAGAGAACCCCCACCCTCAATCCCTCCCCACAAGGGGGAGGGAGGCAGATTGGGGCTCTCAATCGACAGTGCCAAGCTGAAACTCGATTGGCCCCAGGCTTGGGGTTACTCCCCGCAAGAGCGATACCCCTAAAACGAGGACAGGACCAAATGGCGACCGCCCAGACCAGAACCCTCGCGCGCATCATGATGGCACCCGCCGTCATTGCCCTTTTCGTCTGGATGATCGTCCCGCTGGCGATGACCCTCTATTTCTCATTCCAGAACTACAACCTGCTGCGCCCGGGGATGTCCTTCGCCGGCTGGGGCAATTATCAGTATTTCCTGAGCGATCCGGCCTTCATCCAGTCGCTGGTCAATACCCTTATCCTGGTCATCGGCGTGCTGCTGATCACCGTGATCGGCGGCACCTTCATTGCCCTGCTCATCGATCAGCCGATCTGGGGCCAGGGCATCGTGCGCATCCTGATCATCTCGCCGTTCTTCGTCATGCCGCCGGTCGCCGCGCTGGTGTGGAAGAACATGATGCTCAACCCGCAATATGGCATCGCCGCCGAAATCGCCCGCTTCTTCGGCCAGGCGCCGGTGGACTTCTTCGGCCAATACCCGCTGGCCTCGCTGATCGTCATCGTGTCCTGGCAATGGCTGCCCTTCGCCACGCTGATCCTGCTCACCGCCCTGCAGTCGCTGAGCGAAGAACAGCGCGAGGCCGCCGAAATGGATGGCGCCAACGCCGCCAACCGCTTCTTTTATATCATCCTGCCGCACATGGCCCGGGCGATCACCGTGGTGATCCTGATCCAGACCATCTTCCTGCTCGGCGTGTTCGCCGAAATCCTGGTCACCACCAATGGCGGCCCCGGCTTCAACTCCACCAATATCGCCTTCATGGTCTATCGCACCGCCCGCCTCGGCTCCGATATCGGCGGCGGTTCGGCAGGCGGCATTATCGCAGTCATTCTCGCCAACATCGTCGCCATCTTCCTGATGCGCGCCGTCGGCAAGAATTTGGACGCCTGAGGGGGAACCGGATCATGGCACGCGCACCAACCACCCAAGCAAAGATCGGCTGGACAATCGCCGCCTGGCTCGTCGCCCTGCTGCTGTTCTTCCCCATCCTGTGGACCATATTGATGAGCTTCAAGACCGAGGCCGAGGCGATCGCCTCGCCCCCCACGGTCCTGCCCTCGGCCTGGACGCTGGAGAACTATTTCGAAGTGCAGTCGCGCTCCGATTATTTCTCCCACTTCCTCAATTCGGTGTGGATTTCGGTGGGCTCCACCATCATCGGCCTGATCATCGGCGTCCCCGCCGCCTGGTCGATGGCGTTCTCGCCCACCAAGCGCACCAAGGACATTTTGATGTGGATGCTCTCCACCAAGATGATGCCCGCCGTCGGCGTGCTGGTGCCGATCTACCTGCTGTTCATCAACACCCGCATGCTCGACACCGTCCACGGCCTGATCCTGATCATGACGCTGATCAACCTGCCGATCATCATCTGGATGCTCTACACCTACTTCAAGGAAATCCCGGTCGATATCCTGGAAGCCGCCCGCATGGACGGGGCCGAACTGTGGAAAGAAATCATCTACGTGCTGGTGCCGATGGCCCTGCCCGGCATTGCCTCCACGCTCCTGCTCAACGTCATCCTGGCCTGGAACGAAGCCTTCTGGACCATCAACCTGACCGCCGCCAAGGCCGCGCCGCTGACCGCGTTCATCTCCTCGTTCTCCTCGCCGCAGGGCCTGTTCTGGGCCAAGCTCTCGGCCGCCTCGACCCTGGCCATCGCCCCCATCCTGCTGCTCGGATGGTTCTCCCAGAAGCAACTCGTCCGCGGCCTCACTTTTGGCGCAGTGAAATGACGACTGGCTCCAAAAAGTGGTTGCCGGTTTTTGGACAAAGCCAGGCGCAAACAAAGGATTTGTAGAAATGGGCTCTATCACCCTCGAACACGTCAACAAGTCCTTCGGCGACGCCAAGATCATTCCCGATATCTCGCTGGAGATTAAGGATGGCGAATTCGTCGTTTTCGTCGGCCCCTCGGGCTGCGGCAAGTCCACCCTGCTGCGCCTGATCGCGGGGCTCGAAGACACCACCGGCGGCAAGATCATTCTCGATGGCCAGGATATGACCCAGGCGCCCCCCGCCAAGCGGGGCCTGGCCATGGTGTTCCAGTCCTATGCGCTCTATCCGCACATGACGGTGCGCGACAACATCGCCTTCCCGCTCAAGATGGCCAATATGTCCAAGGAGCTGATCGACCAGAAGGTCGATTACGCCGCCCGCACGCTGAACCTGAAGGACTATCTCGACCGCCGCCCGCGCGCCCTTTCCGGCGGACAGCGCCAGCGCGTCGCCATCGGCCGCGCCATCGTGCGCGAGCCCAAGGCCTTCCTGTTCGACGAGCCGCTGTCCAATCTCGATGCCGCCCTGCGCGTCAACATGCGGCTCGAAATCACCGAACTGCACCACCAGCTCAAGACCACGATGATCTACGTCACCCACGATCAGGTCGAGGCCATGACCATGGCCGACCGCATCGTCGTGCTCAATGCCG
The DNA here is from genome assembly GCA_963717095.1 of uncultured Alphaproteobacteria bacterium. Lineage (GTDB taxonomy): Bacteria > Pseudomonadota > Alphaproteobacteria > Rhizobiales > Devosiaceae > Devosia. The sequence continues at coordinate 352,601 of CAVQVF010000001.1, read as the reverse complement.
GCAATGTCGAACAGTTCGGCTCTCCGCTCGATCTCTACAAAAACCCCGCCAACCGCTTCGTCGCCGGTTTCATCGGCAGCCCGCGCATGAACTTCGTCGACGGCGCCGAGGCCGCCAAATACCAGGCCCATTCCATCGGCGTGCGCCCCGAGCATTTCACCCTGTCGCGCACCCCAGTTCCCGGCGCCTGGAAGGGCACGGTCAGCGTTGCCGAACAGCTTGGCTCCGATACCTTCCTGCACGTCAATGTCGATGGCTTCGGCCTCTTCACCGTGCGCACCGGCGGCGAGGAAACCTTCAGCCATGGCGACGACGTTTACCTGACGCCCGACCCGAGCCGCATCTATCGCTTCGGGCCGGACGGCAAAGCCCTCGCGGGCGCATGAATAGGACGACGACGATGACCACCAAGCTCTCCGCCGCCACGCTCGACGCCGTTTCCAAAACGGCTTCGATTCCGCAATACGACCGGAGCAGCCTTAAGGCAGGCATCGTCCATTTCGGCGTCGGCAATTTCCACCGCGCCCACCAGGCAGTCTATCTCGACGACCTGTTCGCCACCGGCAGCGACCATGACTGGGCCCTGGTCGGCGCCGGCGTGCGCGATGCCGACGAAGCCATGCGGCAAAAGCTGCTGGCACAAGACCTGCTGACCACCGTGGTCGAACAGGAAGCCGATGCCAGCTCCGCCCGCGTCACCGGCAGCATGATCGGCTATCTCCAGCCCGGCGACAGCGCCGCCGTCATCGCCAAGCTGAGCGATCCCGCCATCCGCATCGTCTCGCTGACCATCACCGAGGGCGGTTACTACATCGACCCCGCATCGCAAAAGTTCGATCCCAAACATCCCGATATCGCCTATGACGCCGCTCACATCGACGCGCCGCGCACGGCATTCGGCCTGATCCTCGCCGGCCTCCTCGCCCGCCGCGCTGCCGATGTTCAGCCCTTCACCGTGATGAGCTGCGACAACATCCCCGGCAATGGCCACGTCACCGAAAACGCCGTGATCGGCCTCGCCGTCCTGTTCGATCCGGCCCTCGCCACCTGGGTCAAAGCCAATGTCGCCTTCCCCAACGGCATGGTCGACCGCATCACCCCCGCCACCTCCGATCGCGAACGCGCCCTTCTCGCCGACAATTTCGGCATCGAGGACAATTGGCCGGTGTTCTGCGAAAACTTCCGCCAATGGGTGCTGGAGGACAATTTCCCCGCCGGCCGCCCGGCGCTGGAAAAGGTCGGCGTGCAGTTCGTCGCCGATGTGGCGCCCTACGAACACATGAAAATCCGCATCCTCAACGGCGGCCACGCCACCATCGCCTACCCCGCAGGGCTGATGGATATCCACTTCGTCCACGAGGCCATGGAAAACCCCCTCGTCGCCGCCTTCCTCAAGAAGGTCGAGAACGACGAAATCATCCCCATCGTGCCGCCGGTGCCCGATACCAACCTCGACGATTATTTCGCGCTGTGCGAACGCCGCTTCGCCAATCCCAAGATCGGCGACACCATCCGCCGCCTGGCGCTCGATGGCTCCAACCGCCAACCCAAATTCATCATCCCCTCCGCCGCCGACCGCGCTGTCGCCGGCCAATCGGTCACCGGCCTCGCTTTGGTCTCCGCCCTCTGGTGCCGCTACTGCTTCGGCACGACCGATTCAGGCGCCGTCATCGAGCCCAACGACCCAAGCTGGGACCGCCTCACCGCCCAAGCCAAACTGGCCAAAGCCGATCCCAAAGCCTGGCTGTCCATGAGCGATATCTACGGCGATCTAGCCCACAACCCCACCTTCACCGCCGCTTTCAGTCACGCCCTGACCACCCTGTGGTCCATAGGCACCAAGGCCACGCTGGAACGCTATCTGGCTACCGCACTTTAACTGACCCCAGTCTCCCCACACACTCGATCCGCCTCCCTCCCCCTTGAGGGGAGGGATTGAGGGTGGGGGTTCTGGGCTTTCAATTGGGCCTATACCTCTGGACGAGCATGTTGCGCGTGCGAACCCCCCACCCCTAACCCCTCCCCTCAAGGGGGAGGGGAACCACATCCTACCCCCATAACCATCGCCAACCCCCATTTTCGACGATAGGCACGCCCTGCCCAATCGGCTAAGCTGCCTGCGAACCGAGAAGAAGGCACCCCGGCGTTGAAGCAAAGCCTCCTGGTGGCAGTGGATGTGGGCACGGGCAGTGCCAGGGCCGGAGTGCTGACGCCGCAAGGCGCACTATTGGGCCGCGCCGAACAGCCCATCGCCATGAATCGCGCCGATGCCAATTATGCCGAGCATGACAGCGAGCAGATCTGGTCCGCCGTCTGCGCCGCCATCCGCGCGGCGATGGAACTGGCCCAGGCCGACCCCGCCGATGTCATCGGCCTCAGTTTCGACGCCACCTGTTCCCTCGTCGTCCGCGATGCCCAAGGCGCGCCCCTGACCGTCTCCACCAACGGCCTTGCCCGCTGGGACACCATTGTCTGGCTCGATCACCGCGCCCTCAATGAGGCCGAGGAATGCACCGCCACCGGCCACGAAGTGCTCAAATATGCCGGCGGCGTCATGTCCCCGGAAATGGAAGTGCCCAAGCTGATGTGGCTCAAGCGCCATATGCCCGACACTTGGGCGCAGGCCGGGCAAATCTTCGACCTCGCCGATTTCCTCTCCTGGAAAGCCACCGGCTCGCTGGCCCGCAGCCAATCCACCCTGGTCTGCAAATGGACCTATCTCGGCCACGTCCCCGCCCCCTGGCGTCACGATTTCCTCGCCACGGTCGGCCTCGATGACCTGTTCGATCACGCCGCCTTGCCCGAAGCCGCCAGCCAGGTCGGCGCCGATCTCGGTCCATTGACCCCAGCCGCTGCCGCCGAATTCGGACTCACGCCTGCCTGCCGCGTCGGCGCCGGGCTGATCGATGCCCATGCCGGCGCGCTCGGCGTGCTCGGCGCCTTTACCGGCGACATCGGCACCATCGACCGCCACCTGGCGCTGATCGCCGGCACCTCCAGCTGCGTCATGGCCCTGTCCGCCGAAGACCGCCCCACCCCCGGCGTCTGGGGCCCCTATTATGGCGCCGTCCTGCCCGGCGTCTGGCTCAACGAAGGCGGCCAATCCGCCACCGGCGCCCTGCTCGATCACATCATCAAATGGCACGGCGCCGGCGGCGAGCCGACCTCCGCCATGCACCGCCGCATCGCCGAACGCATCATGGAACTGCGCGCCCAGTCCGGCGAAAACTTCGCCCCGCGCCTCCATGTCCTCCCCGATTTCCACGGCAACCGCTCCCCCCTGGGCGATCCGCACGCCCTCGGCGTCATCTCTGGCCTCACCCTCGACAGCGATTTCGACAGCCTCTGCCGCCTCTATTGGCGCACCGCCGTCGCTATCGCGCTCGGCGTCCGCCACATTCTCGAAACCCTCAACACGCGCGGCTACGCCATCGACACCCTCCACGTCACCGGCGGCCACACCAAGAACCCGCTGCTGATGGAACTCTATGCCGACGCCACCGGCTGCACCGTCGTCGAACCCGCCGCCCAGGACGCGACATTGCTCGGCATGGCCATGGTCGCCGCCACCGCCGCCGGCCTCTATCCCAGCCTCGACCAAGCCTGCATTGCCATGCACCAGGGCGGCACCGAACGAAGGCCCGATCCGACCGCCCGCGCCCGCTTCGACAAGGACTACGCCATTTTCCTCGAAATGCTGCGGCAGCGGCAGATCATCGACGCGATGAACTAACGCCGCGCTATCGGCTCCTGCCCTCCTTCCCCCTTGAGGGGAGGGCCGGGGTGGGGGTCCTTTCGTGGGCCACCCATCGACCCCCACCCTCGATCCCTCCCCTCAAGGGGGAGGGAAGGCCGACTGCCGATACGATGATGCCCCCCATTCATCCCGCCTATCCCTCCCCGCCAAACCCCGCTAAGCTCGTCCTCGGGAAGTCGAAATCCGTGGCATTGAAGTGAGCGACGCGCACGCATGTCGATCAAAGCCGCCGTCTATCACCTGACGCACTACAAATATGACCGCCCGGTCGTCCTCAGCCCCAGATCATCCGGCTCCAGCCCGCCCCGCACTGCAAAACCAAGGTGCTCAGCCATTCGCTGAAGGTCTCGCCAGCGAACCACTTCGTCAACCTGCAGCAGGACCCCTACGGCAATTTCCTGGCCCGCTTCGTCTTTCCCGAGCCGGTCACCGAGCTGAAGATCGAAGTCGATCTCGTCGCCGACATGACGGTCTACAATCCCTTCGATTTCTTCGTCGAGGAGAGCGCCGAGACCTGGCCGTTCGAGTATCCCGAGGACATCCGCGACGACCTCGTCCATCTACATGCAGCCCGAGCCGGCCGGCCCGCTGCTGCAGCGCCTTCCTCGACAGCATCGACCGCACGCCGACGCAACACCGTCGAACTTCGTCGTCGCCCTCAATGCCCGCATCCAGCAGCGAGATCGGCTATATCATCCGCATGGAAACCGGCGTGCTGGACGCCCGGAGGAAACCCTCGGCAACGCGCACGGGCTCCTGCCGCGATTCGAGCTGGCTGCTGGTCCAGGTCCTGCGCAATCTCGGCCTCGCCGCGCGCTTCGTCTCCGGCTACCTGATCCAGCTCAAGCCCGACCTCGTCTCGCTCGACGGCCCGCGCCGGCACCGACCACGATTTCACCGACCTGCACGCCTGGTGCGAGGTCTACCTCCCCGGCGCCGGCTGGATCGGCCTCGACCCGACCTCCGGCCTGCTCACCGGCGAAAGCCACGTCCCGCTCGCCGCCACGCCGCATTATCGCAACGCCGCGCCGATCTCCGGCTTTGCCTGCCTACGCCGAAGTCGACTTCGCCTTCGACATGCGCGTCGACCCGCGTCGCCGAGCATCCGCGCATCACCAAGCCGTTCTCCGACGACAGCCTGGGACGACGCTCGAACGCGCTCGGCCAGCAGGTCGACGCGATCCTCGAAGACAACGACGTCCGCCTCACCATGGGCGGCGAGCCGACCTTCGTCTCCATCGACGATTTCGAAGCCGACGAGTGGAACACCGGCGCCGTCGGCCCGACCAAGCGCGACCTCGCCGACGACCTGATCCGCCGCCTGCGCGACCGCTTCGCGCCCGGCGGCTTCCTGCATTACGGCCAGGGCAAATGGTATCCCGGCGAAACCCTGCCGCGCTGGACCTTCTCGCTCTACTGGCGCGTCGACGGCAAGCCGGTCTGGAAGGACGAGGCGCTCGTCGCCGCGCGAAGGCGTCAAGACCGCCGCCACGCACGAGGACGCGCGAAAAGCTCCTCGATGCGCATCGCCGCACGAGCTCGGCCTCGACCGGCGAAACGGTCGACGCAGGCCTATGAGGACCCCGGCGAGTGGCTGCTCAAGGAGGCCAACCTCCCCGCCAATGTCGATCCCGCCAATTCCGAAGCTGGAGGATCCCGAGGAGCGCTCGCGCATCGCCAAAGTCTTCGAACGCGGCCTGACCAAGCCGACCGGCTATGTGCTGCCGGTGCAGCGCTGGAACGCGCAGGCCTCCGAGCCGCGCTGGCGCACCGAAAAATGGAAGACCCGCCGCGGCAAGCTGTTCCTCGTCCCCGGGCGATCAGCCCGGTCGGCTACCGCCTGCCGCTGAGCTTCGCTAAGCACCTTATGTGCCACCGCACTACCCGTATGTCGTCCAGCAGGACCCCGGCGATGCCGCGCGGTCCCCTGCCCGCGCCGGACGACATCCTTGCCGCGCCAGAGATCCGGCCTCGCAGCCGATCCCGCGCACGCAGACCGCCGCCTCGTTCACCGCCGCCAGCGAGCAGCAGGACCGCATCGAGCAGGAGCATCAGCGAGATCGAGCGGCGCAGGTGCGCACCGCCGTCTCGGTCGAGCCGCGCGACGGCACGCTCTGCGTCTTCATGCCGCCGGTCGAAACGCTCGAGGACTATCTCGAACTCATCGCCGCCGCCGAAGCCGCCGCCAGAAGCCGTCGGCCTGCCGGTCCATATCGAAGGCTACGCGCCCGCCGCACGATCCGCGCCTCAACGTCATCCGCGTCGCGCCCGATCCCGGCGTCATCGAGGTCAACATCCACCCGGCCTCGACCTGGGACGACTGCGTCGCCACCACCACGGCGATCTACGAGGAGGCCCGCCAGTCCCGGCTCGGCGCCGACAAGTTCATGATCGACGGCCGCCATACCGGCACCGGCGGCGGCAACCATGTCGTGGTCGGCGGCGCCACGCCCAACGACAGCCCGTTCCTGCGCCGCCCCGACCTGCTCAAGAGCCTGGTGCTGCACTGGCAGCGCCACCCGTCGATGTCCTACCTGTTCTCCGGCCTGTTCATCGGCCCGACCAGCCAGGCGCCGCGCTTCGACGAGGCCCGCCACGACAGCCTCTACGAGCTCGAAATCGCCATCGCCCAGGTGCCGCATCCCGGTCCAGGGCGACCCGCGCCGCTGCCCTGGCTGGTCGACCGCCTGTTCCGCAACCTGCTGGCCGACGTCACCGGCAATACCCACCGCTCCGAAATCTGCATCGACAAGCTCTATTCGCCCGATGGCCCGACCGGCCGCCTCGGCCTGGTCGAGTTCCGCGGCTTCGAGATGCCGCCCAATGCGCGCATGTCGCTCGCCCAGCAGTTGCTGGTCCGCGCCCTCATCGCCCGCTACTGGACCGAACCCGCTCGACGGCAGCTTCGTGCGCTGGGGCACCACGCTGCACGACCGCTTCATGCTGCCGCACTACGTCTGGGCCGACTTCCTCGACGTGCTCGCCGATCTGCGAGCCCACGGCTTCGAGCTCGATCCGGACTGGTTCGACGCCCAGCTCGAATTCCGCTTCCCGTTCTGCGGCGAGGTCGAATACGAAGGCGTCCAGCCTCGAACTGCGCCAGGCGCTCGAGCCCTGGCACGTCATGGGCGAACAAGGCGCCATCGGCGGCACCGTCCGCTTCGTCGACTCCTCGGTCGAGCGCCTGCAGGTCAAGCTCGAAGGCATCAACCCCGAGCGCTACGCCGTCACCTGCAACCAGCGCCCGGTGCCGCTGCAGCGCTACCGACACCGCCGGAACCGCCGTCGCCGGCGTCCGCTACAAGGCCTGGCAGCCGGCCTCCGGCATGCACCCGGCGCTGCCGGTCAACACGCCGCTGATCTTCGACATCTACGACAACTGGACCAGCGCCGCCGTCGGCGGCTGCGTCTATCACGTCGCCCATCCGGGCGGCCGCAGCTACGACACCTTCCCGGTCAACGGCAACGAGGCCGAGGCCCGCCGCCTCGCCCGCTTCGTGCCGCACAGTCATTCATCGCCGGCGGCTTTATCCTGCGCGACGAAAAGCCTGCGGACGAATTCCCGCTGACGCTTGACCTGCGCCGGCCACCCAGATGATTTGACCCGCGATGGAAACACCGTCAGCAAAAGCCGCGCGGCAAGCCTCCGGCCGGTCCCAGCATCATCGCTGATTACCGGCTGCAGCCCGGCGTGCCCGACGAGATGCTCGACCCGGCCGGCAACCTCCGCCCGGGCTGGTCCGCCTTGATCGACGCGCCTTCGACGCGCTCGGCCCCGACGAGCTGATCCGCCCGCTTCGAGCGCGCCGATCAATATCTGCGCGATGCCGGCGTGTTCTACCGCAAATATGACGGCGCCGCCGGCAAGGAGCGCGCCTGGCCGCTGGCCCACATTCCCCTGCTGATCGACGAGAGCGACTGGTCCCGGATCAGCCACGGCCTGGTCGCAGCGCGCCGAGCTGCTCGAAGCAGATCGTCGCCGACATCTATGGCGACAACCGCCTGGTGCAGCGCGGCCTGCTGCCGCCCGATCTCGATCGCCCGCAACGCGCGAATTCCTGCGCCCCCTGGTCGGCGTCAAGCCCGCCTCCGGCCATTTCCTGCATTTCTGCGCCTTCGAGCTCGGCCGCGGCCCCGATGGCAATTGGTGGGTGCTGGGCGACCGCACCCAGGCGCCCTCCGGCGCCGGCTTTGCGCTGGAAAACCGCGTCGCCACCACCCGCGCCCTCTCCGATATCTATGCCGAGATGAACGTGCACCGCCTCGCCGGCTTCTTCCGCGCCTTCCGCGATACGCTGTTCGAGCAGGGCCGTCGCGATGGCGGCCGGGTCGGCATCCTCACGCCCGGCCAGCTCAACGAAACCTATTTCGAGCACGCCTATATCGCCCGCTATCTCGGCTTCATGCTGCTCGAAGGCGAAGACCTCACCGTCGAGGACGGCAAGGTCATGGTGCGCACCGTCGCCGGCCTCAAGCCGGTCAGCGTGCTGTGGCGCCGCCTCGATGCCTCGTTCGCCGATCCGCTCGAACTGCGCTACGACAGCCGCATCGGCACCCCCGGCATGGTCGAGGCGCTGCGCCAAGGCTCGATCTCGATGGTCAACGCGCTGGGCTCCGGGCATTCTCGAAACCCGCGCGCTCGCCGCCTTCCTGCCGCGCCTCTCCAAGGCCATCGCCGGCAAGCCGCTGGACCTGCCCGAAATCGCCACCTGGTGGTGCGGCCAGCCGGCCGAGCGCGATCACGTCATCGACAATTTCGACAAGCTGATGATCGGCCCCGCCTTCGCCACCACGCTCCCCTTCGACGACCCGCGCGGCACTGCGCTCGGCTCCTCGATGACGCCGGAGCAGAAAGCCGACCTCATCGCCCGCATCCGCGCCAATGGCGCCGATTATGTCGGCCAGGAACCGGTGCAGCTCTCCACCGCCCCGGTCTATGTCGAGGGCAAGCTGCAGCCGCGCCCGATCACCCTGCGCGTCTATGCCGCCCGCACCGACAAGGGCTGGACCATCATGCCTGGCGGCTTCGCCCGCGTCGGCTCGTCGCTCCGATACCACCGCCATCGCCATGCAGCGCGGCGGCCAGGCTGCCGACGTCTGGGTGGTCAGTCATCCAAGCCGGTCGAGCGCGTTTCGCTGCTGCCCAGGATGGCGAGAAGCTGGTCCGCAATTCCCCCGGCAGCCTGCCCAGCCGCGCCGCCGATAACCTGATCTGGCTCGGCCGCTATGCCGAGCGCTGCGAAGGCCACGGTGCGCATCCTGCGCGCCTACAATGCCCGCCTGGCCGAGCTATCGAAACCCGACCTGCCGCATCCTCACCCATGCCCGAATATTCCTGCAAACCATCGATGTCGATGCCAGCGATGCACTGCCGCAGGGCCTGCTCGCCTCCATCGACAGCGCCGTTCACAGCGCCAGCCAGATCCGCGACCGCTTCTCCCCCGATGGCTGGCTGGCGCTCACCGACCTGCAAAGACCGCGCAGCGATTTCGCCGACCGCGTGCAGCCCGGCGACGACGCCACCCGCGCCATGACCGTCATCCTGCGCAAGCTGGCCGGCTTCTCCGGCCTCGTGCATGAAAACATGTACCGCTTCGCCGGCTGGCGCTTCCTCGAACTCGGCCGCCGCCTCGAGCGCGCCATCCAGATCGCCCGCATCACCGCCTGGCTCACCGACAAGGACGCGCCCGACGGCTCGCTCGAAATGCTGCTCGAAATCGGCGACAGCGTCATGACCCATCGCCGCCGCTATTCGGTCAGCGCCGGCACGCAAAGCGCCGTCGACCTGCTGGTGCTCGACCCGCTCAATCCGCGCTCGGTGCTGTTCCAGCTCGCCGAACTGCGCGCCCAGATCGAAATGCTCCCCGGCGGCGTCGAAGACGGCCAGCTTTCGCCTGCCGCCAAGGCCGCCCTGCAATTGCACACCGATCTGGTCATCGCCGAGCCCGCCGACATGACCCCCAAGCGCCTCGAAAAGCTGGCCGCCGATATGGGCATGCTGTCCAGCCTCGTTGCCGCAGCGTATTTCGTGTAGCCGGCATGCTGTATGACGTGAAACTCGACCTGCACTACGATTACGACGCCACCGTCCATGGCGGCCGCCACCTGATCCGCGTCGCGCCGATCAGCGTGCCGGGCGTGCAGCGCGTCGTGGCCTCCAGCCTGTCGTTCGACCCCAAGCCCCACCGCAAAAGCCATTTCACCGACTTCTTCGGCAATTCCGTCACCACCATCGCCTATGATGCACCGCACGACACGCTCGATGTTCGCCTCTCGGCCCGCATCCAGGTCGAGGACATCCACCCGCCCGCCGACCTGTCGCCGACACTAGCCGGGCTTGCCGAGGAAATCGCCCGCTTCTGGTCCGTCGCGCCCGATAGTCCGCACCACTTCCTCGCCGCCTCGCCCCGCGTGCAGCTTGCCCCCGCCATCACCGAGTACACGCGCGATATCATCGCCACCGCCACTTCGGTGCAATCGGCCGCCCTCGCCCTCTGCATGGCGATCCACCGCGATTTCGCCTACGACCCCAAGGCTACCGACGTCGCCACCAAGCCCGCCGAAGCCTTCGCCTTGCGCAAGGGCGTCTGCCAGGATTTCGCCCATATCATGATCGCCGGCCTGCGCGGCATCGGCATTCCCGCCGGCTATGTCTCGGGGTTCCTGCGCACCATTCCACCCGCCGGCAAGCCGCGGCTCGAAGGCGCCGATGCCATGCACGCCTGGGCCCGCGTCTGGTGCGGCCAGCATGCCGGCTGGATCGAATTCGACCCCACCAATGCCATGCTCGCCGGCCCCGACCACATCTCCATCGGCCATGGCCGCGACTATGGCGATGTCTCCCCCATCGTCGGCGTGCTGCGCACCCATGGCGGCCACGAGACCACGCAATCAGTGGACGTCGTCAGGGTCGAATAAAGCCTTACCTATTGGTAATGGAACCAAAATTGCGGATGGCCCGTTCATTTGGCAAGCGCAACAACGCGCTCCAAAAGTTCAGACAGTCGCCCGCCGATACTGGCAGGCGATGAGTTTCGGAGGCCGCAATGACCCATATGGAAATCAAGGCGATCGAAGATGCCGGCCGCGGCGTGATGGCCTGGTCCCCCGAAGGCTATGATGGGCAAACCCATTATGCCGACGTGCTGAAGGCCCTGGCGCCCGCGCTGTTCATTCTCGGCGCCGCTGCCGCTCTCATGCTCGCCATTCTCTAAGCCCAGCGCCCGGAACCTTAGCGTCACTCGTAAAGGAGAGTTCCAATGACTTTAGGCACAATTCTTATCATCGTCCTGATCCTGCTGTTGATCGGCGCACTGCCCAATTGGGGCTATTCGCGCGGCTTCGGCTACTTTCCCTCCGGTATTCTCGGCGTCGTCCTCGTGGTCATCCTCATCCTTGTCTTGATGGGCCGCATCTGACGCCGATCCCCAAACGGGCACCCCGGCTTCGGCCGGTTTTACCTCCCGGTAGATGGTGCCCAGCGGGCCAAGGTCGCCCCGCCTTTCGCCCGCTCCATGACGCCTCGATATGCTCCCTGCATATCGGGGCGTCTTTTTATCCGGCCCACGGAACCCGTGGGACCACGCGGCGTTGAACTTGCAACTCATGGAGCGTCCCAATGTCCACAACTCCCGATCTCGCCCCCACCCGTACTCCCGCCGCCGCAGCCCGCCGCACGGCCAATCGTGCTAGCAGCTCGGCCAAGGAAGCCCAGCTCGAAGACCAGATCGCCCAGCTCCAGGCCGACCTCAAGGGTATTGCCGCGACGCTGACCAAGCTGACCAATACCAAGGTTGCCGAAGTGCGCGATGTGGCCACCAGCGAAGCCCGCCATTTGCAGCGCCAGGGCCAGAATGTCATCGAGGATGTGCAGGACCAGGCCGGCGCCCTGGAGCAGCAGCTCAAGGACACCATCCGCGAAAAGCCGCTGACCGCCGTTGCCAGCGCCATCGGCATCGGTTTCGTGCTCGCTTTGCTGTCGCGCCGCTGATCGCCATGAACCTGCTGGTTCCCATCGCCGCGCTCCTCGGCTTCCATGTCGAGGAGATCACCGATCGCATCAAGGCCCTGGCGATCGCCAATGCGGTGATCGCCCTGTTCGGGCTGCTGACGCTGGTATTCCTGCTGGTCGCCGGCTTTCTGGCACTGGCCGCCGAACTTGGCCCGATCTACGCGGCGCTGATCTTTGCCGGCATTTTCTTCGTCATTACCCTGGGCGTCGTCATCGGCCTGCAAATCGCCGAAGGCGGCCGCAAGCGCCGCCTCGCCGAAAAGCGCCGCTCCAGCGAAACCGGCGCCTTCATCACCACAGCCGCGCTGACCGCCTTGCCGGTGCTGCTGAAATCCCCGCTCATCCGCAATATCGGCCTGCCACTGGCCGCCGTGCTGGCCGCCGCGATGCTCATCGGCAAATCGCGGGATGACGACACGCCGAACGAGTAAGGCCTCTCGGTCCAACGATTAAGATACCCCTCATCCGCCCTTCGTGCACCTTCGACCCCAAAAATCGATCCACTGGATCGATTTCCCGGCTAAAGCCGTCGGGACGAAGTCCCACGAGGGGAGAAGGGGCATCGAGTTCACAAACAACCACCGGATCACCCCTCTCCCCTTGCGGGACTTGGAGGCGATGGCGAAGCCACAAGCCGCTCCAGTGGAGCGGCTTGAGCCGAACAAGGACAGCTTGCGACGCGTTCAGCTGAGAAGCAGGGGGAGGGGAGCGATTTCCCCGCGCCCCCCAATCTCACCCCTCATAAACCGGCAACGGTATCCAGATATCCGCCGCCACCCCCTCCGGCTCGAACCGCAGCTTGACCTCGCTATCGAGCACCTTGGCCAGGCTCCGCTCGATCAGCCTCACCCCCAGCCCCGCTTCGCTCGGCCCATCCACCATGGGCCCCCCCCGCTCGCGCCACCGCATCGATAGCCCCCGCTCCGGCCCCTGCAAAACCTCCCAATCGATGCCGACAATGCCGTGATCGTTCGACCACGCGCCATAGCGATGCGCATTGGTGGTCAATTCGTGCAGAATCAATCCCAGCCCCAGCGCATGATCGGCCGGCAGCGTCACATCCTCCCCGCTCACCTCGGCCCGGTCGGGTGCGGCGATGAAATCCCCGCCCAGTTGTGCGCTCAGCACTTCGTAAAGCTGCACCCCCGACCAGTCGCGGTCGGCCAGCAGCACATGCGCATCCGAAATCGTGCGCAACCGGCCCGAAAACGCCTCGATGAACTGCTGGGGATCGGGGTTCTTCTTGATGGTCTGGCGCGCCACCGACTGGATCATCGCCAGCGTATTCTTAACCCGGTGATTGAGTTCGCGCAGCAGCAGCCGCGTCTGCTCGGCGCTCTGCTTGCTCTCGGAAATATCCAGGCTCGCCCCCATCATGATCAGCGGCTTGCCCTCCCCATCGCGCTGATACACCCGGCCGCGCATGGTCAGCCAGCGCCCATGTTTGCCCACCCGCGCCTCGGCATTATAGTCCAGCCCGTCGGCGAAGCTGGCCGCAATGCCCTCTTCCACGATCGGACGGTCACGCGGATCATGCGCCGCCAAAATCTGCTCGATATGCACCGAGCCGACCTCGACCAGCTCATACATGCGCCGGAACGTATCGTTGCACGACACTTCCCCGCTGCGGATATCCCACACCCAGCTGCCGACCTTGCCGGCCTCCAGCGTCAGGGCGTGCCGCCATTCTTCCTTGATCAGCGCCGCCGCCGTGCGGGCGCGCACCCGCGCCTCGTCCTTGAGCGAAAACAGCGTCGCCGCCACTTCCGCCATGTCGATCAACTGCGCGATCAAATCCGCATCGACGCTGCCGCGCGCCTCGGTTCCCAATACGCACAGCGTGCCGATGCGCTGTCCGCGTACCGTCACCGGCGCCCCGGCATAAAACCGCACCCCCGGCCATCCGGTGACGAAGGGATTGCCGGCGAACCGTTCATCCTTGGTCATGTCCAGCACCGTCAGGTGATCGCTGTCGACCGCGGCGATGGTATGGGCACAGAACGACACGTCCAGTTCGGTCTCGGTCAGCCCATCGACACCAAAGCAGGAGCGGAACCATTGCCGGTCCACATCCACCAGCGTCACCTGGGCAAACTGCGTTCCAAACAGGCGCGCGGCGATGCGGGTCAAGCGATCGAAATCGGGATCGGGCTCGGAATCCATAACCTCCAGCGCGGTCAGCACATCGCGCCGCGCGGGGTCCTCCACAACCTTGCGGACCGCGTCCGAAAGGGGGGTTATCTGATCAATCACTTGTCGTCCTGAAAGCTAACGCGCCTAACCCGGCTGGATACTCAACAAAACACCATCGGCATACGCGCCAACGCCACACCGGCGACAAGGTTGCAAAAATTCCGAACTATTTCCTGCCGGCAGAAGTTTCACTCTGAAACCGCGGACTTTCCCGCGCCTTCAAGATTGGGCAGCGGCACCGTCACCGTCAACCCGCCCGCCGCGCCCCGATGATACACCGGCATTCCGCCAAACTGCTGCGCCAATTGCTTGATGATCACCGAGCCAAGCCCGCCTTCGCCCGGCTCCACATCCTCGGCAATACCACAGCCGTCATCGGCCACCGCCAGGATTGGCGCGCCGGCCCCGTCACGGAACAGCTTCACCACGATGCGGCCGCCACGCCCCCCGGCAAAGGCATGCTTATAGGCATTGGTCACCAATTCCCCCACCACGATGCCGATCGTCGTCGCATCGCGCGCATTGATCACGATCGGCTCGACCTCGCCCACCAGTTCGATTGTGCCCGCATCGGTCGCCGTCCCCTTGAGGTCGTCGAGCACGGCCGCGAGGAATTCCCGCGCATCGGTGGTTTCAAGATCTCCCCCCAGCCGCAGCCGCCGGTGCGAGGAGGCGATCGCATGCACGCGACCCCGCGCTGCCTCCAGGGCCGTGCGCACCTCGCCCGATTTGGAGCGCATCAATTGCAGCCCCAGCAAGGAAGATACCGTCGCCAGCGAATTGCCGATCCGGTGATTGGTGTCCTGCAGCAGCGCCTCGACCCGCTCGCGCTCCCGCTCGGCATGGGCGGTGGCCTCTTCCAGCGCCTGCGTGCGCTCGCGCACCCGTGCTTCCAGCGTTTCATTCTGGCTGCGCAATTCGGTCTGGCTGCGCGAGAGCGAGCTGACCTCCTGCCGGGTTCGCCCCAGCAGCGACACGCCCAATATCGCCGCCCCCGCCAGCGCCGCCAGGATTGCCCCCACCAGCCAGCGGCGCGTGCCGTCCATTTCCTCGTTGCGCTGCAGCAGGTTGCCGTTTTCCTCGACGATGAACTGCTCCAGGGTGGCGCGAACTTCCTCCATCAGCCGCGCGCCCATGCCGGTATCGGTCAGGGTCTTCGCCTGCTGCTGGCGCTGGGTCGAATACAGCTCCACCGTGCGCGCCATTTCCGCCATCTTGATGCCGATCTGGCCGACGATGGACTGCACCCGCTCGGACTGCGCGCTATTATCCTTGGTGATCTCCACCAGCGCCGCCACCCGCGCATCGATACCCGAAGAGGCCCGCCTATAGGGTTCCAGATATCCTTCATCCCCGGTCAGCAGGTAGCCGCGCTGACTGCTCTCGGCTTCGCTGAGCGCAATCGTCAATTCGCGCGCCTGGTTACGAACCTCGTAGCTGTGCACCACGTCGTCCATCTGGCGGTCGACGCCCTGAACCATGAACAGCGCCGATACGCCGGCAACCACCACCAGCGCCAGCGACACGACGACGGCAAACCGCTGCCCACCCTTGCGGACAGTGCCGATAGCCTCGTTCTCTGCGCCGCCCATCGCTGCTTTCATGCGCTCCACCCTTGCGCGTCGCCCCTGCCCCTGGGACCCAGGCGCCCGGGCCATGTAGCCTTCACCGATGGCCGTTTTGAGGCCAAATCTTTCAGATCAAAGGCCGTTTCCGCTCGGGAAGCCCGTCCCATTCCGCCAATTGCATCAATCCATCCACATCCAGAACTTCACAGGCACGGTCGAGCCAGCGGATCAGTTTACGGTCCGCCAGCTTACGCAGCGTCTTGTTGGTATGAACGATCGACAGCCCCAGCGTATCGGCCACATGCAATTGGGTGATCGGAATATGCAGCAGCCTTCTGCCGTCCAGTCCCACAGAGGCCGCGCGCTGGTGCAAAAAGGCGATGAGATAGGCCGCCCGCTCCATCGCCGTGCGCCGCCCCAGGCTCAACAGGTGATCGTCCAGCATGCGCTCCTCCCGTGAAGCCAGCCAGGTGATATCGAACCCCAGGCCCGGATGATTGCGGAACAATTCATCGAGCCGGTCGCGCTGGAACACGCACAGCACCAGCGGCGACAGCGCCTCCACCGAGTGCTCCATCTCGCCGATGACTGAGCCCTGCAACCCCACCAGATCGCCCGGCAGCATGTAATTGAGAATCTGCCGCCGCCCGTCCGGCAGGCTCTTGTAGCGAAACGCCCAGCCCGACAGCAGCGTATACATATGCGCGCTGTGCGAGCCTTCGGCCAAGATCGTGGTGCCGGTCTCCGCCACCAGTTCCCCAGCCTTGAACGATGAAATGAATTTGAGTTCGGGGGCCTCGAAAGCCCGGAAATGCGGCATCGCGCGCAATGGGCACTGCTCGCACGGCACGCGCCGTCCGGGGCTGGGCAGTGTTATGCTCATGCTGCACCGTCCGGTGTGCAATGGCGCCGCGTCATGTCAAACTTAAATGACAGCAACCGCGCGCGCGGCGCATGAAGCGCGCCACGACTTGCGCGGAATGATTCATGCTCACTGGCCAAACGATCCTCATCGTCGAAAGCCAATTCCTGATCGCGCTGGATATCCAGCGCTGCCTGGAAGCGTTCGGCGCGGCCAAGACCGTGTTCGCGCGCAATACCGTCGAAGCGCTCGACGCCATGGATCGCTGGCCCGGCTTCAGTCTGGCGCTGGTGGAAATCCATCATGGCCATGACGACGACGCGGCGCTGTTGCGCGGGCTCGACGCGGTTGGCGTCAAGCTGGTCCTGCTGACGGCCGACGCCTGGCTGCGCCGCGGCAACCCCGACTTTCCCGCTGCGCCCATGGTCATGAAGCCCTTCCTGGAGGACGATCTGGCGAGCGCCATACGACAGGCGCTCGCCAGCTGAATCTCAGCTCGCCTCAGAATGAGTGGTTGTGGGTGGTGACCTGGGTCGCAACGGCATCGGGGCCGTAGTCCGCTTCGCCGCTGACCTTGAGGATATCCTGCAGCCGCGTACGCGCCCGGCTCACCCGGCTCTTCATCGTGCCCACGGCGCAGTCGCAGATCTCGGCGGCTTCCTCATAGGAAAACCCCGAAGCCCCGATCAGGATCACCGCTTCACGCTGGTCGTCCGGCAATTGCGCCAGCGCCTTCTTGAAGTCCTGCAGATCCATCGAGCCATATTGGGGCGGATGCACCGAAAGCCGTTCTGTGAACGCCCCGTCGCTGTCCTGCACTTCGCGGCCGCGCTTGCGCATCTGGCTATAGAATTCGTTGCGCAGGATGGTGAACAGCCAGGCCTTGATATTGGTGCCCATTTCGAAGCTGGTCTGCTTGGCCCAGGCCTTCATCACGGTGTCCTGCACCAGATCGTCGGCCTTGTCGTGCTTGCCGGTGAGCGACACCGCAAAGGCGCGCAGGCTCGGCAAGGTCGAGAGCATTTCCCGCTTGAAGGAGGTCGGCTCGGCGGCAATTTTTTCGACGCGTGTCATCTCTGTCATGGCGTCATTCCCCGCCACGAGTTGGCTCTTTTGGCTTCTGCGCCTGCTCGGCGCTATCGAGTTTTTCGAGAAGATCGAGCAGGTTCTCGGGAACGCCCTCATCCTGCACCGAACCGTAAAGCGCCCGCAGCCGTGCGCCAATATCCGTATTCGGACCCAGACCGTCGTCAGCCCGCCCCGCCTGCAACCGCGTACGCTGCTGGGACACAATTTTTTCCTTTATCATACCGTGAAACCGCCAGATGTGTTTTGATTTGCCCGCCTGTCGAGACTGGAAATGCCTGGGGCTCAAAAAAGTTCCGTGCGGACGTGGAACTTTCGCCCTACCCTGTCGTTGATCGGTTTCGCATAGCGTCACTGGGGAGTTTTTTTCATGACTTTGTCAACGCGGATCGCTCCGCACCTGCCGTATCTTCGGCGGTTCTCGCGGGCCACCACCGGCTCGCAAACCTCCGGCGACGCCTATGTCGCCGCTACCCTCGAAGCGCTGATCGCCGATATCTCGCTGTTCCCCGAAGCGAGCAATGATCGCATCGCACTCTATAAACTGTTCTCCGCGCTGTTCTCCTCCTCGGCCGTCCGCGTGCCGGAGCCGACCTCTTCCTATGCCTGGGAAAAGCGGGCTGCCACCAACCTGGCCAACCTGCCCGCCCGCCCGCGCCAGGCCTTCCTGCTGGTCGCCGTCGAAGGCTTCACCCATGCCCAGGCCGCCGAAATCCTCTCGGTTTCCGATGCCGAATTTGCCGGCCTGCTCGATGAAGCGTCCGTGGAAATCTCGCGCCAGGTGGCCACCGAAATCATGATCATCGAGGACGAACCCCTGATCGCCATGGATATCGAGCAGCTTGTCGAAAGCCTCGGCCATAAGGTGGTGAGTGTCGCGCGCACCCACAAGGAAGCGGTCAACCTGTTCAACCAGACCCATCCGCGCATGATCCTGGCCGATATCCAGCTTGCCGACGGCAGCTCCGGCATCGATGCGGTCAACGATATCCTCAACCACCATTCGGTTCCGGTCATCTTCATCACCGCCTTCCCCGAACGGCTGCTGACCGGCGAACGCCCTGAGCCAACCTTCCTCGTCACCAAGCCGTTCAACCCCGACATGGTCAAGGCCCTGATCAGCCAAGCCCTCTTCTTCGACGAAGGCTCCCGCGCGGCCGCCTAAGACCAATCGAGATCCCAACTTTGCACAGCCGATCGGGAGCCCCCATCTGCCTCCCTCCCCCTTGTGGGGAGGGATTGAGGGTGGGGGTTCTGAGCTAACACCGGGCCCAAATAGCCCATTGATAGCCCCAGCCCCCACCCCGGCCCTCCCCCAAGGGGGAGGGAGAAGAAAGGGCTTCACCAAACCGGCCACTCTCCATAACGCTCACCTTTAACCAAAGGCCGGGGATTTCCCCGGCCTTTTTCATTGCGCCCCGGAACCGCCTGCCAGCGCCTCCGTTATTCTCTGCGTGGTCAGCGTCCCTATCCAGCGTCCAGCCTGTTTGTATTGAGGTTCTGGACCATGTCCCAGCCAGCCACCGACAGCCAAATTGCCACCCGCCTCCGGGCGTTTTCCATTGGATTGAGTGCCTGCGGCATCGCCGTCCTGCATCAGGACGCCATGGGCCGCTACGATCTGGCCGAAAACCTGCCGCCCGCCTGGCCTGCCGATACGCTCGGCCACACCGATGCGGAAATCCTTCCCCCGTTGCTGGCCGATCACATCACCGCCGCCCGCAGGCAGTGCCTCGCCACCAGCACTGAACAGATCGTGGATTTCGAACTGCCCGAGCCCGCCCGCCGCCGCCATTTCGAGGCGCGCATCACCCCCGATGCGCCCGGTATCGTCATCACCCTGTTCGACGTGACCGATGAACGCAATCGCGATGCCGCGGTCACCGCCTTGCTGCGCGAAGTCAGCCACCGCTCCAAAAACCTGTTGGCCATCGTTCAATCGGTGGCCATGCAGACCGCTCATCACAGCGGCGACATCAAGGACTTCCTCGACAAATTTCGCGGCCGCCTGCACGCCCTGTCCAGCACCCAGGACCTTGTGACCGAAAGCAATTGGCGCGGCACCTATTTCCAGACCCTGGTCATGTCGCAACTGGCCCGCGTCGGCCCCGGCGTGCTCAAGGAAACCCGCATCACCGGCGACAACCCCCTGCTCGGCCCCAATGCCTCTTTGCACATTGGCCTCGCTATCCACGAACTGGCCGCCAATGCCGTCCTCCATGGCGCGCTGGCCGAGGAGCAGGCCGGCCATGTCTGGGTCAACGCCCAAATCGAAAAGGCCGCCGGCCGGCCTGAACAATTGATCATCGAATGGCAGGAAACCGGCATCGACACCCACCAGGTCCGCCAGGCTCCCCGCTTCGGCACCATGGTGCTCGAACGCATCGTCCCCCTCTCCGTCGGCGGCAGCGCCCGTTTCGCCATCGACGACGACAAGGTCAGCTACCGGCTCGCCGTGCCCTCGGACCAGTTCGAGCCTTAAACCAACAGCGTCCTACGGCCCCGGAAACCCCTCATCAATCTTCCCTGTCCAGCGATACGCCACCAGCCCCACCCACTCGCGCACCGCCGTGCTCAGCGTCATCAAATTATCCACAGGCTGGGTCACCTCGATACCAAACCCCTCCTGCCCGCTGCTGCGATAGTCGGTCGGCCAGGGCAGCACTGCGATCCCCGCCTTGCGGAATAGCCCCATCGAGCGCGGCATATGGAACGCCGATGTCACCAGCAGTTTAGGCCCCGCAATGCCTTCGAGCAGGCTTTTGCTGAATTCCGCATTCTCTTGCGTATTGCGCGCCTGGTCCTCCAGCACCAGCCTGTCGGGGGCAATGCCCAGGCCCAGGAAAAACCGCTGCGCCGTCTTGGCTTCCGACTCGCCCCCCGCCATCGTCAGGCTGACGCCACCGCTCACCACGATCTTGGCCTGCGGGTAAAGCTGCGCCAGCCGTAGCGTCTCGGCAAACCTGTCCCCCGCCGGGTTGAGTTCGCTCACCTGCCGCGCCGCGCTGATCGTCCCGTCCGAGGCGCCGCCCAGCATGATGATGGCCCCCACCTGCTCGGGCAAGGCCGGACGCTCGAACCGCTCCTCCAGCGGACGGATCAGCAACGCCCCCGCCGTGGTGAAGCTCGATATCCCCAGCAATAGCACGCCCATCGCCGCCAGAATGCTCCCCGAACGCCGATATTTGATCGACAGCCCCAGGCCCACAACGATAAGCAACAGCCCCGCCGCCAACGGTTGCGCCACGGCCCAGAAGATTTTCGAGACGATCAGGAACATGCTTCATCCATAGCGCAACCCCCAGCCTAGGCAATCCGCCACGCATTTGGTGCTTGCTATCTCCCCCGGTTTTGCTTTTCTTGGGCCCGGGAACGATTGCCAGCCGCAAAAAACGAGCAATCCCCTTCAGGGAACGCCCGGCAACGGGCCAAATGGTGACTATGACGCAATCGGTGCCGGAAGCGGCCATCAAGCCAAATGTCGTGGCAATTCGCGACCTGCACAAATCCTTTGGCGAGCTCGACGTGCTCAAGGGCATTTCCTTTGACGCCTGCGAGGGCGAAGTCGTCTCGCTGATCGGCTCGTCCGGCTCGGGCAAGTCGACCCTTTTGCGCTGCATCAACATGCTCGAAGTGCCCAACAAGGGCAGCGTCGCCATCGATGGCGAGGAAATCCGCCTGCGCGGCGAGGGCCTCAACCGCCGCATCGCCGATGAAAGCCAGATTCACCGCATCCGCTCCGAACTGGGCATGGTGTTTCAGTCGTTCAACCTGTGGGCCCACATGACCATCCTCGAAAACGTCATGGAAGCGCCTTTGGTGGTGCAGAAGCGCCCCCGCCCCCAGGTCGAGGCTGAAGCCCTCGCCATGCTGGCCAAGGTCGGCATCAAGGACAAGGCCCTGAACTACCCCGCCCAGCTCTCGGGCGGCCAGCAGCAGCGCGCCGCCATCGCGCGGGCTTTGTGCATCAATCCGCGCGTCATGCTGTTCGACGAACCCACGTCCGCGCTCGATCCCGAGCTGGAAGTGGAGGTGCTGCGCGTCATCAAGGTGCTGGCCGATGAAGGGCGCACCATGGTGCTGGTCACCCACGACATGGAATTTGCCCGCTCGGTCTCCGATCGGGTTATCTTTCTGCATCAGGGGCTGATCGAAGAGGAAGGCACGCCCGAACAGGTGTTCGGCGCCACCCGCTCGCCCCGCCTCAAGCAATTCCTCAATGCTGCCAACCACGAGTGACTTGCCAACGCGATCCCTCAGGCCCAGCCTTGGCGACAAGCCCGATTAACGGGTGACCACAAAAGCAAAATGCTTCAACGGAGAAATATAATGAAGAAAATCCTTCTTGCCGCCGCGGCCGTCCTGGCCTTTTCGGCCTCGGCCCATGCCCAGGAAACCCTGCGCATCGCCACTGAAGGCGCCTATGCGCCGTGGAATTTCATCGACGACGCCGGCAAGCCGGCCGGCTACGAGATCGACCTGGCCAATGCCATCTGCGCCCAGGCCAAGATGACCTGCGAAATCGTCACCAATGAATGGGACTCGATCATTCCCAATCTGGTGGCCGGCAACTACGACGTGATCATGGCCGGCATGTCGATCACCGACGAGCGCCTGCAGACCGTCGATTTCGCCGATGAATACAAGCCCGTCGATCCGTCGCGCTTCGCCGCGGCGCCCGGCGCCACCATTGATTTTGCCAATATGAGCGGCAAGCGCGTCGGCGCCCAGGGCGGCACGATCCAGGAAACCTACGCGCAGGAAACCTTCGGCGCCAATAACACCGTGGTCGCCTTCACCACCGCCGACCAGGCCATGGCCGATCTGGCCGCCGGCAATCTCGATATCATCCTGGCCGATGGCGCCTATCTCGAACCCATCGTTGCCGCCGGTGGCGCGTCCTGGGTTGGCGAGCCCGTCTCGATCGGCGGCGGCATCGCCCCGGCTCTGCGCAAGGATGAAGCCGAACTCAAGGGCACGATCAACACCGCCCTCACCGCGCTCAAGGCCGACGGCACCGTCGACACCCTGATCGCCAAGTGGTTCGACGGCGCCGGCCCGTTCTATAAGAAGTAAGAATTAGCGTTAGCCGCAAAACGGCGACCGCACATGATCTGCCTCCCTCCCCCTTGAGGGGAGGGATTGAGGGTGGGGGTTCTGAACGCTCAACTCGGCTACACCCCTCAACCGGGTGCGCTGCAGGCACAGAACCCCCACCCCTAACCCCTCCCCTCAAGGGGGAGGGGAATACCTCTAGCGCTCTTGGCGCCATCTACTATCTAATCCAGGTACCCCCATCCCAATGCTCGACTCCCTGCCCCAATGGATCAACGACAGCCTCGGCCAGGACGTGCTCTTCTGGCTGGGCTATCTGACCAATGGCAAGCACCTGACCTGGTATGCCAGCCTGCAGTTCACCATTTTCGCCGCCGTCTTTGGCGGTCTGCTGGCGGTTTTCTTCGGGCTGATCGGCGCTACCCTCAAGAACTCCGCCTTTCCCCCCGCGCGACTGGTCGGCACCATCTATGCCTCGATCGTGCGCGGCGTGCCCGATGTGCTGTTCTTCCTGTTCTTCCCGCTGGCTTTCGAGCAGGGCGTCGAATGGATCATGGCCAGCCAAGTCTGCACCGCCGATATGCTCGCCGCCCAGTCCGCCGCCTGGCCGCCCTGCAAGGATGCCAACTGGCTTTTGAGCACGCCCGAATACCTGATCCTCGCCAGCGTCTCGCTGGGCCTGGTCTATGGCGCCTTCGCCACCAATGTCATCCATGGCGCCCTGCGCGCGGTTCCAAAGGGCCAGCTGGAGGCCGCCCGCGCCTATGGCATGAGTGCCCGCCAGGTACTGTGGCGCATCCATATCCGCCAGATGTGGGTCTATGCCCTGCCCGGCCTGTCCAATGTGTGGATGCTGATCATCAAGGCGACATCCCTGCTCTCGCTGTTGCAGGTCGCCGATATCGTGCTGTGGGCCGATCGCCTCGGCGCCCCCAATTTCCTGCCCGCCGTGGGCCTCGTGCACGAGGATTGGCGCTGGCGCTATTATCTGGTGCTGTTCGTCTTCTATATCCTTGTCACCCTGGTCTCGGAAAAGGGCTTCGCCGCCCTGATGCGCTGGGCCGGCCGCGGCATCCTTGATGAGGCCCGCACCTAATGGATATTTTTCTCAACGAGGTGGCCGCCTTCGCGCCCGCCGTGCTGTTCAACATCTATTTCGCCGCCGCCTCGATCCCCCTCGGCTTCGTGCTGGCAGTGCTGTTCGCGCTCGGCAAGGCCTCCCCCAATCGCTGGATTTCGCGGCTGTCGCGCGGCTATATCTACGCCTTTCGCGGCTCGCCCTTGTTCATCCAGTTCTTCATGTTTTACTCCTTCGCGCTGTCGATCAATATCGGGTACCTCAAGCCCTGGGGTGTCTCCGGCTGGGTGCTGCATCCCCTGTTCATCGGCCCCTTGGTGCTGATCCTCAACACCGCCGCCTATTCCGCCGAAATCTTCTATGGTGCCCTGCGCGCCGTGCCGCGTGGCGAAACCGAGGCTGCCCGCGCCTATGGCATGAGCCGCTGGCAACAATTCCGCTCGGTCACCTGGCCCAATATGATCCGCCTGGCCTGGCCCGCCTATACCAACGAAGTGGTGTTCCTGTTTCACGCCACCGCCATCGTCTATTTCGCCCTGCCGGTGATCGGCATGCAGATGGATCTGATGGTCACCGCCAAGTCCCGCTTCGAAAAGGACTACAACACCTTCCTGCATTTCTCGGTGGCGGCGCTGTATTTCCTCGCGGTCTCGCTGGTGGTGTTTTTCCTGTTCGGCCTGGTTTACAAGCGCCTGATGCGCCACATGCCGGCCCAGCCGCGCATGCGCTTCCAGCCCAAATGGCTCAGGTAGAACCACCATGAAAATCCTCGCCGATCTCTGCATCGTCCCCATGGGCGTCGGCCCCTCGGTCTCGCGCTATATCCGCGAAGTCCGCCAGATCATCGAAGCCTCCGGCCTCACCCATGTCATGCACGCCAACGGCACCAATATCGAAGGCGAAATGGCCGCCGTCACCACCGTGGTGGAGGCGTGCTGCGCCAAGCTCACCGAAATGGGCGTCGAACGGGTGTTCTGCACCATGGCGTTCTCGACGCGCACGGACAAACCTCAGAGCATGGCGGATAAGCTCACGGCCATTGCGGATTAGGGTCGGTGAGGCTGGGGGCCAGTGTGTGATCCATTGAACGACCCCACCCCCTCCTACCTCCCCCATCAAGGGGGAGGTTTCTCTCCACTCTTTTGGACTAGATCGAGTCCCACCCACCGGCAGACACCTCCCCCTTGATGGGGGAGGCTGGGAGGGGGTGACCGTTTAGCCCCAATCTACTGGCGCCATCTCCTCCCTCCCTTGTGGGGAGAGGTGAGAAAGCCCTACCCCGCCAACGCCACCTCAGCCTCCGCCTTCACCTGCCCAGCCCGCGTCGGCACGCTGGTCAGCAGATAATGCGGCATGTCGATCGCGTCCAGCGGCCGGGCGAAGTAGAAACCCTGCAATTGATGACAGGCGATACCACTGAGGAAATCGGCCTGCTCCTTGGTCTCCACCCCCTCGGCCGTGATCTTGAGCTTGAGGGTTTTCCCCAGTGACGCGATCGCCTTGAGAATATCGCGCGCCACCGCGTCGGTGCTGGACGCCTCCACGAACGAGCGGTCGATCTTGATCTTATCGAACGGGAATTTCAGCAGATAGCTCAGGCTGGAATAGCCGGTGCCGAAATCGTCCATGGCGATAGTGACCCCCAGCGCGCGGATTTCCGCCAGCTTTTGCGTCACTTCGTCTAGGCTCTCCATCAGCAGCCCTTCAGTGATCTCGATTTCCAGCCGCTGCGGGGCAATGCCCGACATCGATAGCGCCTTCTTGACCACCAGCGAGATATCCGACCGCCGGAAATGCTTGGCTGACAGATTGACCGCCACTGTCAGGTAGTCGGGCCAGGTCGCCGCCGCCATGCAGGCCTGCTCGATGCTCCAGTCGCCGATATCGACGATCACATTGGATTGCTCGGCAAGCGGAATGAATTCGGCCGGCTGCACCAGCCCGCGCACCGGATGGTTCCAGCGGATCAACGCCTCGAACCCGGTCGGCTGCCCGTCAAGCGCCGAAACCAGCGGCTGGTAATACAGCACCAGTTCCTGCTTGCCGATCGCGTCGCGCAGTTCCGCTTCCAGCAGCCGCCGCTCGCGCGCCTCGCTGTCCATCTGGCTCTCGAAAAAGCGGACCACGCTGCGCCCGTCAGCCTTGGCGCGATACAGCGCCAGATCGGCATTGCGCAGGATTTCGTCCGGCCGCGTGCCGTCGCTGGGCGCCATGGCGACGCCGATGCTGACCCCGATCGAGACGAAATCGCCATCGATCTCGTACGGCTTCTTGACCTCTTCGAGCAGCCGCGCCGCCACCGAGGCGACATCGCCCACCGTGGCATTATTGGGCAGGATGATGGCGAATTCGTCGCCGCCCAGCCGCGCCACCAGATCGGTTTCGCGCACCAGGCCCTGCAACCGCTTGGCCACCATCATCAGCAGCTTGTCGCCGGTCATGTGGCCGCGCGTATCGTTGACCGATTTGAACTGGTCGAGATCCAGGAACATCACCGAAAACGGCGCGCCATAACGCTCCAGCCGCGCCACCGACTGGTTGAGCTGTTCGGTGAACTTGGTGCGGTTGAGCAGGCCCGTCATCGGATCATGATGGGCGAGCCTGGTGATGCGCCGCTCGGCGATCTTGCGCTCGCTCACGTCCGCGCCGGTGCCGATATAGCCCAGATAGAGGCCCGTATCGTCGAAAGCCGGCTTGCCGGTGAGGGTCCACCAGCATTCATGCCCGCCCGCCGTCACCCGCAATTCGATATCCTGGAACGTCTCCCGGCCCTCGATATCGAATTCGACCTGCGCCATCAGCGGATCGTCGGGTGGCGTGATACAGCGCAGGAAATGCACGAAATCGGCCCCCAGCAGCGCCTCCTCACTCACCCCCGTGGCCGTGGTGAAGCCGCCCGAGAGTCGGTTGAGCCGGCCATTCTCGTCAAAACCCCAGATCCAGTCCGATGTACTCTGCTCGAATTCGCGCAGCAGCAGGCCGATGATTTCGCGCTTTTCCTCTACCAGCGCCTCGGACACGCGATGTTCCACGAACGAGCGCGAATGCCGGAAGGCGATCGCCATCATGATAATGGAAAACCCGCCCAGCATCGGCCCCTGCACCCACAGGTCCGGCGTGCTGTGCAGCCCCATCACCGAAAGGAATGCCCCTGCCAGCAGCGGAACCGTGAAGGCGATGAAGGCCTGCGGATAATTGACCATCGCCATCATCGAGATGCACATCACCCCGCCCACCCCGATGGTGGCAGCGGTGCGCACCAGCCCACTATCACCCACCGGCAGGATATTGAGCGTCGCGCCCCACAGCGTGCCCAGCGCCACGGCAAAACACATGGTCTTGACCACGGCCGCCACCGGCACTCCCAGCGTCGTCGTGGGCGGCGACCGGCGCGCCATCACCGTGGCGGAACCGTAGATCAAATTGATTGCCGCAAGGCACGCCAGCAGCGACGCAAAGCGGTCCGTGCCCCAGGTCAGCGTCAAAAAGATCGCGCTAACCACGATCGAGCCTGCCAGCAGCGCCGGCGTGGTCTGGCCGATCGAGCGCAATTGCTGGCGCAGCAGTTTGTTGCGGACATGGGGGGCCAGGTCATTGGCGCCGATGACCCGATCGAGCAGTCCATTGACCGCCGAAGTCAGGCTCTCAATGGCTGCCAATCCAGGGACATTCATGGCCGCGATGATGCGCCAAACCGCTTAAGATTGTGTATGCGCACTATTAGGGAAACACACCTGTGTCGCCCCAATAGTTTAGCCCATATCGAGCGCAATTTTACGCGTCCCGACATACGCAGAATCGGGTGCCCATGCTTAAATCGGCTTCATGATGCCGCTCGGCGGCACCCCTCGGTTCCGATTTTTGGAGAGCTTCATGGACAATGATATCGCAGCGGTGCCCGAAGCGGCCCTCACAGGCAGCCTGCGCGATTATCGCTCTCCCGAAGGAGCCGATCTGATCGCCCGCGCCGCCGGTTTCTTCACCTGGCAAAGCCTGCGCCGCGATCATGGCTTGTGGCCCTATGCCCGTTCCACCGCCAGCGCCCCCATGGCCCGCTGCGATGCCATGAGCGATACCGGCCAGCAGTTTTCAGGCATCAATTTCGCCAGCCAGGATTATCTCAGCCTGTCGTCCCATCCCGCCATCAAGGCCGCCGCGATCGAGGCCATCCAGCACTATGGCGTCCACAGCGCCGGCTCGGCCGCCCTGCTCGGCAACACCACCAATTCACTGCTGCTCGAAGCCGCCCTGTCGGAATTTCTCGATAACCGCGAGATCGTCCTCTACCCCACCGGCTGGGCCGCCGGCTACGGCTCGGTGCAGGGCCTCGTGCGCCCCAACGATCACGTCGTCATGGATATCCTGGCCCATTCGTGCCTGCAGGAAGGCGCCAAGGCCGCCACCCAGAACATTCACTACCACGGCCACCTCAATCTCGACGCCCTGGCCCGGAAACTACAGCGCATCCGCGCCGATGATACACTCAACGCTATCATGGTGGTAACCGAAAGCCTGTTTTCCATGCACTCCGATACCCCCGATCTGGGCGCAATGCGCCGCCTCTGCGACCAGTTCGGTGCCACCCTCCTGGTCGATTGCGCCCATGACCTGGGCAGCATGGGCGTGCATGGCCTGGGTCATATGGGCCTGCAAAACATGCTGGGCGCCGCCGATATCGTCATCGGCAGCTTCTCCAAAACCTTCGCCTCCAACGGCGGTTTCGTTGCCGTAAAGGACCGCGCCACCGCCGAATATCTCAAATATTACAGCGCCACCCACACCTTCTCCAACGCCCTCTCCCCGGTCCAGGCCGCCACGGTGCTGGCCGCGCTGCAGGTCGTGCGCTCCGATGAGGGCAAGGCCCTTCGCCGCAAGCTGATGGACAACATTCTCTACCTGCGCGCCGAAATGGCCCGGGAAGGCCTCGAAATCCTGGGCGATCCTTCCCCGATCGTGCCCGTGCGCATCGGCACCGAAGCCATGGGCCGCTTTGCCTCGCGCCACCTCGCCGCCATGGGCGGCATTGCCAATCTGGTGGAATATCCCGCCGTGCCCAAGGGCGATTCCCGCTTCCGCTTTCAGGTCATGGCCGCCCACAGCCACACCGATATCGACCAGATCGTGCAGATGCTGGCCAATGCCATGCGCAGCGCCGATCTCGAATACCGCCTCGGCCACGAAGGCGAAGCCGCCCAATTCGGCCCTGCCCGCGCCAACGGCTCCGCCCGTACAAACGTGGCCTGAGCGATCGTGCCTAACCCGTGCCCCGCGCCGCTAGTGGCGTCTTGGGGCCCAGCACGGCTTCCATCTTGCCCAGCAGCCGTGGCAGGTCCACCGGCTTGGTGTCGAAATCGATGCAGCCGGCCGCAAGGGCCCTGTCGCGGTCGCTCTCGAAGGCGCTGGCGGTCAGTGCGATGATCGGCAGTGCCGCCGTCTCGGGGTCCGCGTGGATGCGCCGCGCCGCCTCGCAGCCATCCATCTCGCCCAGCCCGATATCCAGCAGGATCACGTCGGGCATCAGTTCCTTGGCCGCGGCCACGCCGCCCGGGCCGTCCTCGGCAAAGCGGATGGCAAAGCCGCGCCGTTCCAGCCGGCGGCCCAGCACATCGCGATTGATCGGATTGTCCTCGATGATCAGCACCAATGCCATATCGGGCTCCGAGCCGCCTTCAGTTGAGCGCCCGCCCCGCCGGCTTGCCGCTGCCGCGCGTTGCCTTGAGCCCGGCGATTGCCGCCTTGACCTTGGAGCCGTCGAGCGGCTTCATCACCACCCCATCCGCGCCCGCGGCCAGCGCCTTGGTGCGCTCCGACAGGATCGAGATCATGAATACCGGGATCGCCGCCGTCGCCGGATCGGACTTCAGCGCCGCCAGCACGTCCCAGCCATCGAAGCCGGGCATCAGGATATCGAGGAAGATCGCCGCCGGCTTGACCGTCCGGGCGATCTGCAGCGCCGATTGCGGCGCATCGGTGCAGATGGGCGTATAGCCTTCCTTGAGAAACAGGCGCTCGGCCAGTTCCAGGAAATTGCGGTCGTCGTCGACCACCAGCAGCCGCTCCTGCCCGTCATGGGGTTCGTCAAGTCCGGCCCCCGCAGCGAAGCCCGGGCTGCGCGCACCAGCCTCGTCCTCGGCTTCGTCGAGAAACGCCTGCTCGTCCGGGCTCGGGCCGCGATGGGCCACAACCGTCTGGGCCGGCTCTGCTACGCCCTGTTCCTCCCTGACCGGCAGACGAATGGTGAAGCGGCTGCCCTTGCCCAGTTCGCTCTCGACGTCGATGCTGCCGCCCATCAGCCGGCACAGGTTCTGGCTCAGCGACAATCCCAGCCCCGTGCCGCCATAGACCGCCGAGATCTTGGCATTGGCCTGGGTGAAATTGGAGAACAGAGCCCGCTGTTGCTCGTACGAAATGCCGATGCCGGTATCGGCGATCGCCACTTCCACCCACTCGCCGAGGCCCTGGTTACGCCGCCGCACCGATAGTGTCACGGTGCCGTTATGGGTGAATTTGGCGGCGTTGGAGAGCAGGTTGAAGATCGCCTGGCGCACCTTGGTGGCGTCGGTGCGGAAGCTGCCGAGATGGTCACCGCGCTCCACCACGAAGGCATTGGCATTCTTGGCCGCCAGGGGCCGCGCCGTGGCCTCCACCTCGTCGATCAGCGCATCGAGGTCGACCATTTCGAGGTGCAGCGACATCTTGCCGGCCTCGATCTTGGAAATATCCAGAATGTCGTTGACCATGGCCAGCAGATGCTTGCCCGCAGCGCTGATCTTCTGCAGGTCGGCAATCTGCTCGCCGCGCCCATCCAGCTCGGCGTCTTCGAGCAGGATTTCCGAATAGCCCAGCACCGCATTGAGCGGCGTGCGCAGCTCATGGCTCATCTTGGCCAGGAATTCCGATTTCGCCCCATTGGCACGTTCGGCTTCGTTCTTGGCCAGGGTGAGCATCTTGAGCGTATCCTGATGCCGCTCGATTTCCTTGATCAGCTCAGGCTGGTTGTCGACGACGCTGGAGTAATAGGCCGCCATCATGAACACGTAGATATTGGAGCCCAGCGCCGACAGCACGCCGGCCACCACCATGTCATGCACCGGAATATGCTCGGGAAAACTGGCCAGCATATAGAAGCCGAAGAACATGCCGATGCCGACCACGATCTGCGACAGCACGAAGATGCGCGTGGTCCAGTTCGACCCCAGATACATGAAGGCCAGCAGCGGCGTCAGCACGAACCACATCAGGAATGGGGAACTGGTGCCGCCGTAATGATACGAACCCCACAGCACCGCAAAGCTCAGGTTGAGCACGCTCAGCATCGCCAGCGGCGTATAGGCGCGCGGAAACAGCTTCACCAGCACGAGGAACGGCCAGAAACCGTAGATCGACAGGGCCAGGATCAGCACCTGCGGAAACGGATTGGGGTCCGCATAAGCCAGGAAGAGCGGGATCGGCGTGGCGATGATCGGCCCGAATACGTGGCTGACGATGAACATCTGCACCCGCTTGCGCGTATGCAGGTCGGCGTTGAATTGCTCCGGCGTGAGCCAGTTCATCAGCCGCTGAAAATTTGCCAATGCACCCATCAGGCCGCCTCGTCTCGCCACTGCGCCCGACAGTGGCCTCAACCCTTTGACAAGTCGTAAAGGATTGCCCGAAGAGTGAAGCTACGTAGGCTTGGTGGATCTGCGGTCGATCTTGGAGAGCTTCGATCCCGTTCAACGAGTGGAGCGGCACCTCCCCCTTGACGGGGGAGGCAGGGTGGGGGTTCGGAGCCACGATTTAGATTGGGGCTAAACCTTCCCCCACCCTTGATCCCTCCCCGCAAGGGGGAGGGTGACGACTGATAGTTCGATCCCCTTCACGGGGCTGTTTAGCCTCGATCTAAATCCCCAGCACCCCATGCTCCAGCGCCGTCATCACGCCGCGCAGTTCGGCCAGCCCCTTCATCCGTCCGATGGTCGGATAGCCCGGCTGCGAGCGCCGCCCCAGATCGTCGAGGATATCCTGCCCGTGGTCCGGCCGCATTGGAATGGTATGATCCGCCCGCCCCGCCGCCTTGCGCTTCTTCTCCTCGCGTACGATCGCCGCGATCAGCGCCACCATGTCGGTATCGCCGCCTAGGTGCTCGGCCTCGTAGAACGAGCCCACGACATCATCATTATCGCGCTTGACGTTGCGCAGGTGCAGGAAGTGCACCTTGTGCCCAAGCCGCTCCATCATGCCCGGCAAATCATTGTCCGGCCGCGCGCCCAGCGAGCCCGAGCACAGCGTCATCCCGTTGGCCGGGCTGTCCACCGCATCCAGCATCACCTTGTAGTCCGCTTCCGTCGACATCACCCGCGGCAGCCCCAGCAGCGCGAACGGGGGATCATCGGGGTGGCAGCACAGCCGCACGCCGAGGTCTTCCGCCGTTGGCACTACCGCATCGAGGAAATCGACGAAATTGGCCCGCAGCCGCTCCGCCGAGATGCGGTCATATTCGCTCAGGTGCTGCCGCACATCGTCCAGCGACATCGACTCGGTCGATCCGGGCAGGCCCATGGTCACATTGCGCGCCAGCCCCTTCTTGCCCGCTTCGTCGAGGCCCGCAAACCGCCGCCCAGCCTCGTCGGCAATGGCATTGGTGTAGTCGGCGCCCGCGCCTGGCCGCTCCAGGATATGGATGTCGAAGGCAGCGAAATCGTTGATGTCGAACCGCATGCACGAGCCGCCATTGGGCAGGCTCCAGCGCAGGTCAGTGCGCGTCCAGTCCAGCACCGGCATGAAATTGTAGCAGATCACCTCGACGCCGCTGTCGCGCAGATTGCGCATCGAGATCTTGTAGTTCTCGATATGGGCGCGCCAGTCGCCCTTCTGCTTCTTCATGTCCTCGGTAACGGGCAGGCTCTCGACCACGTCCCAGGTCAGCCCCGAAGGTGTCCCGTCCTTGCGCGTACCGATTTCGCGATGCCGCTTGGTGATCTCCTCGGGGGTCCACACCACGCCATTGGGCACATGATGCAGTGCGCTGACCACGCCCGCGGCACCCGCCTGGGTGATATCGTCGATCGAGGTCAGATCAGGTGGCCCAAACCACCGCCAAGTCTGTCGCACGGCAAGACTCCATCCTTGTATGGTAGGTCCTTGCCACAATGGGAGGCGCCGATAAAGCCTTAATCGCTGTTCGCCGGCACGATCCCCACATCGGCATGCCCGCCCCCAGCCCATCGCGTGCAAACCGGGTTGCCGCCACCACCGTATAGATGGACACTGCCGCGTTCAGGGACACCGAAGAGTTGAGCATGCGAAAACCCCACAGCGTCAAAGGCCTCGAAGAGCTGAGCCGCGTCCGCCTCTCCGGGACCTTCTTCCTGCGCGATTTCCTCTATTCGGAAATCGCCGTCATCAACGGCTTGCAGAACCTTCCAGACGATCCAGATCTCGCCATCGCCGCGGGTAGAATCCTCTGCGAAACCCTGCTCGAACCGCTCCAGGCCCGCTTCGGCAAAATCTCCATCCGCTCGGCCTACCGCTCGTCCGAGGTCAATCATTTCGGCAATACCCACAAGCTGAACTGCGGCAGCAACGAGAGCAACTATGCCGGCCACATCTGGGATCGCCGCGACGCGGACGGCCGCATGGGCGCCACCGCCTGCATCATCGTCAACCGCTTCATCCCCTATTATCAACGCACCGGCGATTGGGAAGCCATGGCCTGGTGGGTCCACGACCACCTGCCCTATTCCGACCTGCAATTTTTTCCCAAATTCGCGGCGTTCAATTTGCAGTGGCGCGAAGAGCCGGTGCGGGCAATTTACAGCTACATCCCGCCCAGACGGGGCCGATTGACGGAGCCGGGCAAGGCGAATTGGGCAGGACGGCATGACGAGGCCTATGCCGCGATGCTGGGAGAGATTGGGTAGGTCCCTCTTTCTTCACCCTCCCCCTGACGGGGAGGGAAGCGAGATAGGACTTAGCCCTTCGCTAAGTCCGTACATCGAGCAGGGTGGGGGAAGTTTAGCCCCGATGTCCGGGCCAAACCGCCCCCCACCCTTGATCCCTCCCCGCCAGGGGGAGGGTGTCGACTGAATCATTCTCTAAAGGAAATCCGCTCGCATCGGCGTGAACACATCCACCAGCCGCCCGGCCTCCAGCGCCTTCACCCCGTGCACCAGCCCGCTCGCCACGATGAAGCTCCCCCCGGTTCCCACCACCTGGGTCACCCCATCCACGGTCACCTCAAAACTGCCCTCGGCCACATAGCTCACCTGCACATGCTCATGGCTGTGCAGCGCCCCGACCGCACCGGCATCGAACCCGAATTCCACCTGCATCAGCTCGGGCGTATGCACCAGCACCCGCCGCCGATTGCCCGGCGCCACCTCGACCCACTCCGCATCGCCCGCCTGCGCAAAAACCCTGACGTCCATGTTCACCTCGTGGATCTCAAAATCGGTGGTTATGCGCTCTTCTACCCCGCAGCAATCTGGTATGGAAGATGCGCACCCAACAAAAAGGCCCCGGCTTGCGCCGAGGCCCGAACGTTCCACGCCTCTGCGGGAGAGGTAAGGATCAAATATGGATCGCGCCGTCCTCCAGCGACAGCGCGGCTTCGCGCACCGCTTCCGACAGCGTCGGATGCGCATGGGTGGTGCGCGACAGGTCCTCGGCCGAACCCGAAAACTCCATCAGCACTACCAGTTCGTGGATCATCTCGCCGGCATTCTTGCCCACGATATGGGCGCCCAGCACCCGGTCGGTCTCGACATCGGCCAAAATCTTGACGAAGCCCTGCGTCGCCAGCATCGCCTTGGCGCGGCCATTGGCGGTGAAGGGGAACTTGCCGATCTTGTAGTTGATGCCCTCGGCCTTGAGTTCATCCTCGGTCTTGCCGACCGAAGCGATTTCCGGATTGGTGTAAACCACCGCCGGAATTGCCGCGTAATTCACATGCCCGGCCTGGCCCGTCAGGATCTCGGCCACCGCAATGCCCTCGTCCTCGGCCTTGTGCGCCAGCATCGGCCCGGCGATCACGTCGCCAATGGCATAGATGCCATCCACCGAGGTTTTGAAATGCGCGTCGACGCGCACGCGGCCACGCTCATCCAGCGCCACCCCGACGATATCCAGCCCCAACCCTTCGGTGAACGGCTTGCGCCCGATCGCCACCAGCGCCACATCGGCGTCGAGCAGTTCCATATCGCCGCCCTTGGCCGGCTCGATCCGCACCTTGAGCGAACCGTCGTCCTGCTTGTCGATGCCCGCGACCTTGCTCGACAGCTTGAAGTCCACGCCCTGCTTCTGCAGCATGCGCTGGAACTGCCGCGCCACTTCGCTGTCCATGCCGGGCAAGATGCGATCGAGATATTCCACCACGGTCACCTGCGACCCCAGCCGCGCCCAGACCGAGCCCAGCTCCAGCCCGATCACGCCCGCGCCAATCACCAGCAACCGCTTGGGCACCTTGTCGAGGTTCAGCGCCCCGGTCGAGGTGACGATCTGCTTCTCGTCGATCTCAATGCCCGGCAGGTTCGCCGAAACAGAACCCGAGGCGATGACGATATTCTTGGTGTCGATTTCGATCCGCGCGCCATCCTGGGGCGTCACGAATACCTTGCCGGGACCAGCGATAGTGCCGATGCCCTGGTAGCGGGTGATCTTGTTCTTCTTGAACAGATAATCCACCCCGCCCACATTGGCGGCGACCGTCTCGGTCTTGTGGTTCATCATCTGGGGCAGGTTCAGCTTGGGCGCCGGAATGTCGATGCCCAGCGCCTTGAAGCTGTGGCCGGCCTCTTCAAACAGTTCGGTGGCGTGCAGCAGCGCCTTGGAGGGGATGCAGCCGATATTGAGGCACGTGCCGCCCAGCGTGCTCCACTTCTCCACCACCGCAACTTTCAGCCCGAGCTGGGCTGCGCGGATTGCCGCGACATAGCCGCCCGGCCCCGAGCCGATAATGGTGAGATCGAACGCGTCTGCCATGATGGAAAGCCCCAATTACCCTAGTGCTGCTGCGCCACTGCTACACGAATGGCGAGTAAGATGAATGTAATGCCGGTCACACGATTAAACCACCGGCCAAGACGGAAAAAGCCCTGCCTGACACGCTCTGTCGTAAAGAAAATCGATACCAGCGCAAACCAGGCAAAAAGCATCATGCTCATAGCTGCGACATAGATGATTTTTATGTCATTTCCCGTGTGCGCCGAAACCAGCGTGGTGAACAATGCCAGGAAAAACAGCACCGCCTTGGGGTTGAGCAGGTTGGTCAGAAACCCCAGCCCGAACGCTGCCCAGTCGCCCTGCCCCGCCATGGCGGTAGCGTCGATTTCCGGCGCCTTGGGCGGCGCGCTGCGCAGCGCCGAAATAGCCAGCCACACCAGATAGGCGGCACCGGCCCATTTCAGGATATTGAACAGCAGCAGCGATTGCCCCACGATCACCCCGACACCCAGCAGGGTGTAGCTGCCATGCACCAGGATAGCGGTGGCGACACCCGCCGAGGTGAATAGCGCTGCCCGCCGGTCATGAGCGATCGATTGGCGCAGCACCATGGCGAAATCCGCACCCGGAATCACCGCATTGATGCCGAATGCCAGCATCAGTCCGGCAAACTCAAGCCATGGAAAACTCATCGGGGACCACCGCGCGGTTACGAGCATCCATATCTATACACGCCGCCATGTCTGCGAAAGCCGAAATCCCGCCTCGCTCTGTTCAGCATCCCGAAACAATCGCCGCTATCGCGTACAACCGGCCAAGGTGAACACATCGATCGGATCGGCATCGATGAATTCGGGCCGATAGCTCGAATACCAGATCGCCGAAGCCAGTTGCGGCAGCAGGATTTGCTCGGGCGCCGGCGCTTCGTCGTTGCTGGAAAGAACGCGTATGCCGTTCGCCGTGGTGCTATAGACGACGCCCTCCCACAGCCGGCACTGCGGGGTCGGCGTTTCGCCGGATTTGGTCTTGGGCTCGCAGGCGCCCTCAAGCGCGCCCCAGGTTTGCGTATAGCCATTGGGCAGCCATACATCGCCACGCAACACGACATCGGATTTGGGCATGGTCAGCGTAAACGCCGCCGTCTGGTTGGATAGCGCATGCGGCGGTATATCGTGAAACCTTATGGTCCAATCGCTGCCCGGCTGGCCGTAATAGGCATCGATGAGCGGACACTCCTGCCCCCATGCGGGGGCGATCAGCGCGGTCGCTGTCATTAACGCTATCAACAGCCGCATCGTTGCCCCCTTCCCATAGGCTACGAGCTTACCGCATCGACGTCATCCGCCAAGTCATGCTTTGGAGTATTATTGTGAAGCGATTTCCTGGGCCTTCTTGAGTGGCCCTGAAAGCTGTTTGTCAATATCCATCGCCCCGCCTTCCAGTTCGGCCAGGAAGTTGCGGCAAAAGCCCTCTTTGTCGTCGGCCTGGTTATAGGCGTCCATGATCTGGGCGCCACCATAGGTTTCGGCCGCTTCCAGCTGCCCCGGCGCCCCGCCGCCCAACCGCTCGATCACCCGGTCGGCCAGGTCCAGAAATCCCACATTGCGCAGATACCAATTATCGGCCGCCGTCTCATAGGCGCTATCGAGCCCGGTGGTTTCATAGCAATGGGAGGTCATGGCCTCAACAATCGCCGCCGAGCCGTGAAACGCCATCAGCTCGCCGATCAGGCGGGAATCACCCTCCTGCCCCCGGGCCGCACCGCTCGTCACCATCAGCATTGCCGCACACGCGACCGCTTTCAAACCCGTCAACCAACCACTCCGGAACACTCAACCCGCGCTGTAGCACGTCCTGCGGGCTGATACGGGCAAAACCTTGCCTGCTCCTTGTCATCCCTCCGTCATCCGATCACTTTTGCCGGAGATTCCCGCTATCCACAGGGTACACAAGCAAAAAGGGCCCGCCTTGCGGCGAGCCCTCAAACTCAAAACTGAACCAGACCTTAGAGATCCAGCACCAGACGCTCGGGCGCTTCCAGGCTTTCCTTGACGCGTACCAGGAACGTCACCGCTTCCTTGCCATCGACCACGCGGTGATCATAGCTCAGCGCCAGATACATCATCGGCCGCACCACGACCTGGCCGCCGATCGCCACCGGGCGCTCCTGGATCTTGTGCATGCCCAAAATGCCCGACTGCGGCGCATTTAGGATCGGCGTCGACATCAGCGAGCCATACACACCGCCATTGGAGATGGTGAACGTGCCGCCCTGCATGTCGGCCATCGACAGCTGCCCGTCGCGCGCCTTCTTGCCCAAGCCATTGATCGACTTTTCGATCTCGGCGATCGACATCGTATCGGCATTGCGCACCACCGGCACGACCAGGCCCTTTTCGGTGCCCACTGCCACGCCGATGTGAGCGTAGTTCTTGTAAACCAGGTCATCGCCATCGATCTCGGCATTGATCGAGGGGATTTCCTTGAGCGCGTGAACCACGGCCTTGGTGAAAAAGCCCATGAAGCCCAGCTTGACGCCATGCTTCTTCTCGAACAATTCCTTGTAGGAATTGCGCAGGTCCATCACCGGCTTCATGTCCACTTCGTTGAACGTGGTCAGCATGGCGGCGGTGTTCTGCGCATCCTTGAGGCGGCGCGCGATGGTCTGGCGCAGCCGGGTCATCTTCACCCGCTCTTCGCGCGACGCATCGTCGGCATTGCTCGCCGCGCGCGGCGCGGCGGCGGCCTTGGGCGCTTCGGCAACTGCCGGGGCCGTGATCGGACGGCTCAGCGCTGCCAGCACGTCTTCCTTGAGCACCTGCCCACGCTTGCCCGAGCCGTCGATATCCCCGGCATTGAGGGCATTCTCGTTGATCATCTTCTGCGCGGCCGGAGCCGGCGGCATCGTCGTGCCGGAAACGCTCGGCGCTGCGGCAGCCGCTGCCGGCTTGATCGGCTCGGGGCCTGCCGCATTGGCGGCCGGAACCGCTGCCTTGGCTTCTGCCGGCTTGGGCGTTACCACCGCGCCCGCGCCACCAATGGAGCCGAGCAGCGCGCCCACATCCACGGTCTGGCCCGGCTCGGCAGCGATGGCTTCGAGCACCCCCGCCGCAGGGGCTGGCACTTCGATGGTGACCTTGTCGGTCTCCAATTCGACGATCGGCTCATCGGCGGCGACGGTGTCACCCACCTTCTTGAACCATTGCCCGATAGTGGCTTCGGTAACGCTTTCGCCCAGGGTCGGCACCCGGATTTCGGTCGACATAATTGGCAAGTCCTTCTTTTATGTCTCAAGCATCCCTGAGCGGGACACTGCAAATTAGCTCTAAACGATGGCGCTTTGAAGTGAGCGTGTGTTGAGATTCAGGTCAGTCCGAGCCGAAAATGGTGGTTTTTCAGAACCGGAGCGCAGCGTACGTTCTGTACGTGAGCACCGGAAGCGCAGAAAACCGCCATTTGCAGGCCGGAATGGCCTGAAGATCAATACACGCTAGCTGGCGTACGCCTCATCCAAGAACGCCTGAAGCTGGGCGAGGTGGGTCCGCATCAGGCCCGTTGCCGTCGAGGCTGAGGCCGGCCGGCCGACATAGCGCACGCGCTGCCCGGTGCGGCCCATCTGGTCGAACACCCATTCCACATAGGGCTGGATGAACGCCCAGGCGCCCATGTTCTTGGGCTCTTCCTGGCACCAGACGATTTCGGCATTGGGGAAGCGGTTCAATTCGTCCAGCAGCGCCTTGGCCGGGAACGGATAGAGCTGTTCCAGCCGCAGCAGATAGACATCGTTGATGCCCTTCTTCTCGCGGTCTTCCAGCAGGTCGTAATAGACCTTGCCCGTGCACACCACGACGCGGCGGATCTTGTCGTCAGCCGCCAGCTTCACGGTGGTCTTGGGCACGCCCGGCGCTTCGGCATCGTCCCACAACAGGCGATGGAAGCACGAATCCGGCCCCAGCTCGTTCAGCCCCGAGGTCGCCCGCTTGTGGCGCAGCAACGACTTCGGCGTCATCAGGATCAGCGGCTTGCGGAAATCGCGGGTCACCTGGCGGCGCAGCGCGTGGAAATAGTTCGCCGGCGTCGTGCAGTTGGCAACCTGCATATTGTCTTCCGCGCACAGCTGCAGGAAGCGCTCGGGACGCGCGGAGGAATGCTCCGGCCCCTGCCCTTCATAGCCATGCGGCAACAGCATCACGAGGCCGCTCATGCGGAACCACTTGCGCTCGCCCGAGGAGATGAACTGGTCGATCACCACCTGCGCGCCGTTGACGAAGTCGCCGAACTGGGCTTCCCAGATCGTCAGCGCCTTCGGCTCGGCCAGCGAGTACCCATACTCAAAGCCCAGCACCGCCTCTTCCGAGAGCATCGAATTGATGACCTCGTAACGGCTCTGGTCCGCGCTCAGATTGTTGAGCGGGGTATAGGTATGATCGTCCACCTGATCGTTCAGCACCGAATGGCGCTGGCTGAAGGTGCCGCGTTCCACGTCCTGGCCGGAGAGGCGCACCGGGTGCCCTTCGGTGACCAGCGTGCCGAACGCCAGCGCTTCGGCCGTCGCCCAGTCGATCCCCTCGCCCGCCTCGATGGCGGCAAGGCGATTGTCCATGAACCGCTTGACCGTCTTGTGCACGTTGAAATCGGCCGGCACCTGGCTCAGCTTGGCGCCCAGCTTGGCCAGCGTATCGATCGCCACGCCGGTATCGCCGCGACGCGGACCTTCCTGTTCGGCAGGCCGCAAATCCTTCCAGGCGCCATCCAGCCAGTCGGCCTTGTTGGGCCGGTAGTTCTGTCCGGCCTCGAATTCGCCTTCCAGATGCGCGCGCCAGCCAGCCTTCTGCTCCTCGATCTGCTCGGCCGTCAACAGGCCCTCGCCGATCAGCTTTTCCGAATAGATCTCCAGCGTCGTCTTGTGCGCGCGGATCTTGGAATACATCATCGGCTGGGTGAACGAAGGTTCATCGCCCTCATTGTGCCCAAAGCGGCGATAGCAGAACATGTCGACGACCACCGGCCGCCCGAACTTCTGCCGGTATTCGACGGCCACCTTGCAAGCGAAAACCACCGCTTCCGGGTCATCCCCGTTCACATGGAACACCGGCGCTTCGATCATCTTGGCGACGTCGGTCGGATAAGGCGACGAGCGCGAATAAAGCGGGCTCGTGGTGAAGCCGATCTGGTTGTTGATGACGAAGTGGATCGAACCACCCGTGCGGTGACCCTTGAGGCCACTCAGCCCCAGGCATTCGGCGATCACGCCCTGCCCGGCAAAAGCGGCATCGCCATGCAGCAGCAGCGGCAGCACCATCGAGCGGTCCGGCTTGCCGTCCGTTTCGATATTGATCAGCTTGCCATCGGGCGAAATATGCTGGTCCTGCTTGGCGCGGGCCTTGCCCAGCACCACCGGATCGACGATCTCCAGATGGCTCGGATTGGCCGTCAGCGACAGGTGAACCTTGTTGCCATCGAACTCCCGGTCCGACGATGCGCCCAGGTGATACTTGACGTCGCCCGAGCCTTCCACGTCCTCGGGATAGTATGCGCCACCCTTGAACTCATGGAACAGCGCCCGGTGCGGCTTGTGCAGCACCTGCGTCAACACGTTCAGGCGGCCACGATGGGCCATGCCGAACACGATATCCTTGATCCCCATCGCGCCACCGCGCTTGATGATCTGCTCCAGCGCCGGGATCAGCGATTCCGAACCATCCAGGCCAAAGCGCTTGGTGCCGGTGAACTTGACGTCGAGGAACTTTTCGAAGCCTTCCGCCTCGATCAGCTTGGAGAGGATCGCCTTCTTGCCCTCGGGGGTGAAGGTGATTTCCTTGTCCGGCCCTTCGATGCGCTCCTGGATCCACTGCTTGGCTTCAGGATCGGAGATATGCATGAATTCGATGCCGACCGTGCCGCAGTAAGTGCGTTCCAGGATCGCCAGCATTTCGGGGATGGTAGCGTATTCCAGCCCCAGATAGTTATCGATGAAGATCTTGCGGCTGAAATCGGCCTCGGTGAAGCCATAGCTGCGCGGATCGAGTTCCGGCGCCGGCTCGTCGGCCTTGAGCTTGAGCGGGTCGAGATCGGCATGCAGGTGCCCGCGCATACGATAGGCGCGGATCATCATGATGGCGCGGATGGAGTCGCGCGTGGCCTGCAGCACATCGGTTGCGCTCGCCGCGGGAGCGCCGGTGGCCTCGGCCTTCTTGGCCATGACCTTCTCGGTCTTGACGGCGATTTCGCCCCAATTGCCGTCCAGCGCGCTGACCAGTTCGCCATTGGCGCTCTGCGGCCAATCCTTGCGGCCCCAGCTTGGGCCATCGGCGCTTTTCTTGGCGTCGCTGCCGGTATCGTCCAGCTTACCGAAGAAGCTGGCCCAGGTCGGATCGACGCTGGCCGGATCCGCCTTGAAGCTGGAATAGAGTTGCTCGATGTAGTCGGCGTTCCCACCATAAAGGAACGAAGTCAGCAAGAACGTGTCGTTCTTTTCCTGTCGTGTCATCGCTTTTTGTCGCGAGGCCCACGCCCCGCCATCCTTCTCAACGGACCGGGCAACCCGGCCTCATGCGGTCATTACGTTGAACCGGATACTGCCCGCACATCCTTAGTATCCTGTTACCAATTGCAACGCGCCAGACGCGCGTTGCCTATCAGTCAATTGTGACCGGCGTGATGACTGATCACGCCACCCGTTTCAGCCCTTTAACACTTCGGCGCGATCTTAGCCTTTTAGCACTTCGGCTAAGGTCTTGCCGATGCGTGCCGGCGATTTCGCCACCTTGATACCCGCCGCTTCCATCGCGGCGATTTTGTCTTCGGCCCCGCCCTTACCGCCTGAAATTACGGCGCCAGCATGGCCCATGGTGCGCCCCTTGGGCGCCGTCAGCCCGGCGATGAACCCGGCCATCGGCTTCTTGCGGCCCTTCTTGGCCTCGTCGATCAGGAACTGCGCGGCGTCCTCTTCGGCCGAACCGCCGATTTCGCCGATCATGATGATCGATTTGGTGGCTTCATCGGCCAGGAACATTTCCAGGATATCGATGAATTCGGTGCCCTTGACCGGATCGCCGCCGATACCGACGGCAGTGGTCTGGCCCAAGCCTTCATTGGTGGTCTGGAACACCGCTTCATAGGTAAGCGTGCCCGAGCGGGAAACAATGCCCACCGAACCCTTCGAGAAGATCGAGCCCGGCATGATGCCGATCTTGCATTCTTCAGGCGTCAGCACGCCGGGGCAGTTGGGGCCTAGCAGGCGCGATTTCGAGCCGACCAGCCGTGCCTTGACGCGCACCATGTCGAGCACCGGAATGCCTTCGGTGATGCACACGATCAGCGGAATTTCCGCATCGATGGCTTCGATGATGGCTTCGGCAGCCCCCGGAGGCGGCACATACACGACCGACGCCGTGGCGCCCGTGCGTTCCTTGCCCTCGGCCACCGAAGTGAAGATCGGCAGGGTTGCCGAGCCGTCGAGTCCGCTGGTCCAGGTCTCGCCGCCTTTCTTGGGGTGAGTGCCGCCCACCATCTTGGTGCCGTAATAGGCCAGCGCCTGTTCGGTGTGGAACGTGCCGGTCTTGCCGGTCAGGCCCTGCACGAGAACCTTGGTGTCTTTATTGACGAGAATGGACATTGGAAGCCTTTATGTCTGGCATGCCGAAGAGAAGGGGAGCGATCAGGCAGCCTTGACGGCAGCCACGATCTTCTGTGCGGCATCGTCGAGGTCGTCGGCTGAAATGACGTTCAGACCGCTCTTGTTGAGGATTTCCTTGCCTTCCTTGACACGGGTGCCTTCCAGGCGAACCACCAGCGGAACCTGCAGGCCAACTTCCTTGACCGCGGCGATCACGCCCTCGGCAATGACGTCGCAGCGCATGATGCCGCCGAAGATATTGACCAGGATGCCCTTCACCGCCGGATCGGCCGTGATGATCTTGAACGCCGCCGTCACCTTCTCCTTGGTGGCGCCGCCGCCAACGTCGAGGAAGTTGGCGGGCTCGGCGCCATAGAGCTTGATGATGTCCATGGTGGACATGGCGAGGCCCGCGCCATTGACCATGCAGCCGATATTGCCGTCCAGCGCCACATAGGCGAGGTCGAACTTGGAGGCTTCGATTTCCTTGGCGTCTTCTTCGCTCAGGTCGCGCAGCCCCTTGAGGTCCTCATGCCGGAATGCGGCATTGTTGTCGAAGCTCACCTTGGCATCGAGTACGCGCAGGTGCCCGTCGGTCATCACGATCAGCGGATTGACTTCGAGCAGGCTCATGTCGGTTTCGACAAAGGCCTTGTAGAGAATGGGGAACAGCTTGGCCGCATCGGCCTTGGCGTCGCCATCCAGCTTGAGCGCCGTCACGATTTCGGCAACGTTCGCGTCGGTCACGCCCACCAGCGGATCGATGTCCACGGCGATGATTTTCTCGGGCGTATGCTCGGCCACCGCTTCGATGTCCATGCCGCCTTCGGTCGATACC
Organism: uncultured Alphaproteobacteria bacterium; assembly: GCA_963717095.1. Taxonomy (GTDB): domain Bacteria; phylum Pseudomonadota; class Alphaproteobacteria; order Rhizobiales; family Devosiaceae; genus Devosia. The sequence continues at coordinate 308,613 of CAVQVF010000001.1, read as the reverse complement.
ACGAACGATACGCGGCCCGTCGAGCGATCCACCAGCAGCGAGCAATACAGCTCACGCGCGATATCGGCGCCGTCTTCGATATAGAGCCGGTTGACCTGCTTGCCGGCGGGGCCGGTCTGCTTGGTCACCAGCGTATTGCCCAGCATTTCCTTGGAGAACGCAACGACGTCCTCGATGGTCTTGGCCAGCCGCACGCCGCCCTTGGCGTCGGGGCCCAGTTCCTTGAACTTGCCCTTGCCACGCCCGCCGGCATGGATCTGGCTCTTGACCACATAGAGCGGGCCGGGCAGCGACTTGGCCGCCGCAGCAGCCTCGTCGGCGGAAAAGATCGCGACGCCAGCAGCAACTGGCGCGCCATAACCCTTCAGCAGCTCTTTGGCCTGATGTTCATGGATATTCATTCAAAGTCCCCTTGGATGGGTCGAATTCTATTGGATACGTGCCGGCTGCTCAGTCTGCCTCCCCTCCCCGTTGAGGGGAGGGGTCGGGGGCGGGGATCGTGGCGGCTCTTGCGCTGAACAAGAGACCCACCCTAGCCCTCCCCTCAAGGGGGGAGGGGACGATCGCTGTAAGCCCGACGGCGTTTTTACTTCAGCTTCGGCGCAATGGTCTTGCACGCTTCGATCAGGCCTTCCACCGCGCCGACTGATTTGTCGAACGCCTTCTGTTCAGCACTGTTCAATGAAATTTCGATGACTTTTTCTGCGCCACCGGCGCCAATCACCACCGGCACGCCGACATAAGTGCCTTTGACGCCATACTGGCCATCGAGATAGGCCGCAGCGGGCAGCACGCGCTTCTTGTCCTTGAGATAGCTTTCCGCCATCGCGATCGCCGAAGTGGCCGGCGCATAGAAGGCCGAGCCGGTCTTGAGCAGGCCGACGATCTCGGCGCCGCCATCGCGGGTGCGCTGGATGATGGCTGTCGAGCTTTTCCTTGCTCATCCAGCCCATCTTGACGATGTCGGTCAGCGGAATGCCCGCCACGGTCGAATAGCGTGCCAGCGGCACCATGGTGTCGCCATGGCCGCCCATCACGAAGGCGTTGATGTCCTCGACCGATACCTTGAGTTCATCGGCGATGAAATGCACGAAGCGCGAGCTATCCAGCACGCCGGCCATGCCGATCACCATGTTGGTGGGCAGGCCACTGAACTTCTGCAGCGCCCAAACCATGGCGTCGAGCGGATTGGTGATGCAGATCACGAAGGCCTTGGGCGCATATTTGGCGATACCCGCGCCCACCTGCTCCATCACCTTGAGGTTGATTTCCAGCAGGTCGTCGCGGCTCATGCCCGGCTTGCGCGGCACGCCGGCGGTGACGATGACGACATCGGCCCCCTTGAGGTCTTCGTATTTCGAAGTGCCGGTGATCTTGGCATCGTAGCCTTCCACCGGAGCCGATTGGGAAATATCCAGCGCCTTGCCCTGTGGCACGCCATCGACGATATCGAACAAAACGATATCGCCCAGGTCTTTCAAGGCCGCCAGATGGGCCAGAGTTCCACCGATCTGCCCCGAACCGATGAGAGCGATCTTTTTGCGCGCCATAGCGTCATCCCCGACTGCGTTGATTTGGCGCACGTCTTAACCCTGTCGCCATTTTAGGGCAAGTGAACCCTTCGTCTTAAAGTAGTTTTCGGCCATGCCCATGGGCGAAGACCCTATGCCGGATGGGCAGCCCCCGCATCGCGCAATCCCTGCAACAGATAGTCCTCCGACTGCATCTCGATCAGTCGCGATACCGTGCGCTGGAACTCGAATGCAGTCTTGTCATCGCTCGCCAATTGCTCCAGCGGCGCGGCAAAGCTGGCCCCCAGTTTCACCCCGCGATCGTAAAGATTGTCGATCAGCAGAATAAACCGCTTGGCCGCGTTCGACTTGGTCCGGTCCATGGTCGGCACGTCATCGATGATGATCGAATCAAAGCCATGCGCGATTTTCACGAAATCGCGCGATCCCAGCGGCTTTTCGCACAGATCGGCAAATCCAAACCGCGCCGCGCCCAAAGCCGCCAGCGGCACCGCGATCTGTCGTCCGCTGCTTTCGATACTGGTCGGCGCGCCCGGCTCGCCGCCGGTGATCCGCAGCCACAGCGTGTCCATCGCCGCCCGCGCCGCCGCTCCCGTGCCGAAATAGTACACGTCCTGTCCGGCAAATTTCAGCCGCCGGTAATCCCGCGCCGCCGGCAATTCCACCACCTGCGTCCGCTCTTTCAGCAATGCGATGAATGGCAGGAACAGCTGGCGGTTCAGCCCATCCTTGTAGAGCCCATCCGGCGCCACATTGCTGGTTGCCACCAGCACGACGCCGGCCGCGAACAGTTTGTCGAACAGCCGATACAGCAGCATCGCATTGGTGATGTCATGGACATGGAATTCATCGAGGCACAGCAGCCGCAATCCCGATTTGATGATCGGCTTGACCACCGCCTCGATCGGGTCGCCATCGTCGCCCTTGGCTTTCGCCTTCTTGCGAAACGCGGCGATGCCGATATGGACTTCATCCATGAATTCGTGGAAATGCACCCGCCGCTTTTGCTTGATCGGCACATTGGCGAAAAACAGGTCCATCAGCATGGTCTTGCCCCGCCCGACCTCGCCGAACAGGTAAAGCCCCTTCACCGGCTCCGGCCTGTCGATCAGCCGAGCCAGAAATCCGGCATGCTTGCTGTTTAGCAGCCCCTCGGCCACCCCATCCAGCCACCCCGCCGCCTCCCGCTGCGCCGGATCCCCCACAACCACCCCCCTCCCCACCAACACCGCATAAGCAGCACTGACAGGGCCTTCTGAAACAGAGGTTTGGTGAACGGTCACTACGATTTTCGGATGTTGCGATTTGGGTCAGGCTGAGTCGAAAACTGCGTATTCCGAGAACCGGAGCGGAACGTACTACTGTACGTGAGCACCGGAAGCGCAGGGATATGCAGTTTGCAGACCGGCCTCACCCAAATCCTAGCGTTGCATGGTGATGGCTTGGCCGCCGCCGAGCACACCAATATAGCGGCCGCCGCTGGGGGTCAGCGAGCCGGCGATGTTGCCGTTCACATCATAAAGCTGCAACTGCGCGCCAACCTGCTGCCAGCCGGCAACCGCTGCCAGGCTCGGCAGGGCGCAGCCCGGTGCGGAGGCGCGATAATAGTTTGAGCCTTCCTTGAGGGTCAGCGGCAGATTGAGTCGGCACTGGTTGGCTCCCGCCAGCGCAGTCCATACGCCTTCCGGACCAGCACTCACCATGCCGGGCTGGGCCAGGGGTGCCAACGCACCGTTGACCACCGCGGTCTGCCCGATCGGCGCGCCGAGGACAGCTTGCCCCGCAGGTGCGCCCACTGGCGGCAGCGTATTGAAGCCGGGAGCCGGCTGCGCGGCAACACCGCCCAGCACTGGCTGGCCCGATAGGCCCGGTGCCGGGGCCCCAGGCGTGCCGATAGCAGGCAAAGTGCCCTGCGCCACCGTCGAACCCTGCACCGGACGCAGCGTCGAGGGCGCCTGAATTGTATTGAGGCCCGCCGTGTTGGAAGCCGTCGAACACCCGACCACCGCCATGGCCATCATCGCCAAACCCAATGCTGACAACGATCCGCGCATCCAAACCATCATCGGCTTGCTCCTGCCCAAGGCTTAATAAACGTTAACATTTAGCCGGCTTATAGCCAAACCGCGCCACATGTTCAATCGCCGAACGGCCAGAACTAAGTAATGCTTGTCAATATGGCCCTTTTAGGAGCCACAACCCACAGAAACCTACGTTTCCAGCATTTCCTTCAACAAGTCCTGGGCCAAAACCCTGGCATCCGCCGCTTCTTCCTCGGGCACCTGCACCGGCACGCCCTTGGGGCCAAATACCCCCGGCAGGCCCGGCAAGCCGCCATCGCCACCTTCCATCGGATGAAAACCATGCGCCCTGAGCGCCACGACCAGCACCCGCGCCATCGACGGATCCTCGACCTGGGCGATGATTTCAAAGCTCATGAACTGCCTCCCGCTGACATGCATGATCCTGACTGGCGCGCGCCATTGCCGCAACCCCTGCAACGCGCTTCGTCTTGCATTCGCCCCGCTTGCATGGTGCATTCGCCTGCAAGCCGTTTCACCCCAAGGTGATTTGCCGCTCGGCGGGCAGGATTTAGGGTGTGCCGCGACACGCTCCTCAAAAGGGAATTGAATGGGCGCCTACATCCTTCGCCGCCTGCTGCTGATGATCCCGACGGTGTTCGGCATCATGGCCATTTCCTTTCTCGTCGTGCAATTTGCCCCCGGCGGTCCGGTCGAACAGGCCATCGCCAATATGAGCGGCGCCGGCAATGCCATGTCCCAGCGCGCCACCGGCGGCGATACCGGCGACTTCACCGCCGGCGCCGCACCGCAGCAGAATGCCGCCAATGGCTCCACCTATCGCGGCTCGCGCGGGCTCTCGCCCGAACTGATCGAGCGCATCGAAAAGCAGTTCGGCTTCGACAAGCCCCCGCTCGAACGCTTCGGCATGATGCTGTGGAACTATCTCCGCTTCGATTTCGGCGACAGCTATTACCGCGACATTTCGGTGATCGATCTGGTCAAGGAGAAGATGCCGGTTTCCATCTCGCTGGGCCTGTGGATGACGCTGATTTCCTACGGCATTTCCATTCCGCTCGGCATCAAGAAGGCCATCACCGAAGGCTCGCGCTTCGATGTATGGACCTCCACGGTCATCATCGTCGGCTATGCCATTCCCGGCTTCCTCATCGCCATCGCCCTGATCGTGGTCTTTGCCGGCGGCAGTTTCTGGTCGCTGTTCCCGCTGCGCGGGCTGACCTCATCGGGCTTCGACAGCTTCCCCTGGTATCGCCAGGTGCTCGATTATTTCTGGCATCTGGTGTTGCCCATCATCGCCATGGCGCTCGGCGCCTTCGCCACCACGACCATGCTCACCAAGAACTCGTTTCTCGATGAGATCGGCAAGCAATATGTCACCACCGCCCGTGCCAAGGGCCTCACCGAAAACCAGGTGCTTTACCGCCACGTCTTCCGCAATGCCATGATGCTGATCATCGCCAGCTTTCCCGGGGCCTTTGTCGGCGCCTTCTTCGGCGGCTCGCTGCTGATCGAAACCATCTTTTCGCTCGATGGCCTGGGCCGGCTGGGATTCGAGGCCATCGTCAGCCGCGATTATCCCGTGGTCTTTGCCACGCTCTACATCTTCTCCCTGCTCGGCCTCGTCATCGCGCTTATTTCCGACCTCGCCTATATGTGGGTCGATCCGCGCATCGATTTCGAAAGCCGGCAGGTATGAGCGAGATCGCCACCATCACGACGCCGCCCCGCGCCGACTGGATCTCGCCGATGAACCGGCGCCGCCTCGACGCCTTCCGTCGCAACAAGCGCGGTCACTGGTCGCTGTGGATTTTCCTGGTCCTGTTCGTCATCACCCTGGGCTCCGACCTGATCGCCAACGACCGCCCCATCCTCGTCAGCTACAAAGGTGAACTGCTGGCCCCCACTTTCGTCGATTACCCTGAATCCAAATTCGGCGGCTTCCTCGCCGTCACCAATTATCGCGACGAATTCATTGCCGATGACATCGCCGCCAATGGCTGGGCGCTGTGGCCGCCCATCCAATTCAGCTACAATACCGTCGATAGCTTCACCCCCCAATCCGGCGCCGTCGCTCCCAGTTGGATGTTGAACCGCGACGCGCGCTGCGCCGGCTATCCCCTGCTCGCCGAGGACCCCAATTGCAATTGGGGTACCTATCACTGGCTGGGCACCGACGATCGCGGCCGCGACGTGCTGTCCCGCCTGCTCTATGGCTTCCGCATTTCCATCCTATTCGGCCTGGTGCTGACCATCCTGTCCTCGGTCATCGGCGTCGCCGCCGGAGCGGTGCAGGGCTATTTCGGCGGCTGGACCGACCTGCTGTTCCAGCGCTTCATCGAAATCTGGACCTCGATCCCCGCGCTCTATCTGCTGCTGATCATCTCCAGCGTCATCGCCCCTAGCTTCTGGGTGCTGCTGGGCATCTTGCTGCTGTTCTCCTGGGTTGCCCTGGTCGGCATCGTGCGCGCCGAATTCCTGCGCGGCCGCAATTTCGAATATATCAACGCCGCCCGTGCGCTCGGTGTCTCCAACCTCACCATCATGTGGCGCCATCTGCTGCCCAACGCCATGGTCGCCACGCTCACCTTCGTGCCCTTCATCCTCTCGGGCTCCGTCGCCACCCTGACCTCGCTGGATTTCCTCGGCTTCGGCCTCCCGGTCGGCTCCCCCTCGCTGGGCGAACTGCTCGCCCAGGGCAAGAACAACCTCCAGGCCCCCTGGCTCGGCCTCACCGGCTTCTTCACCATCGCCATCATGATGACCCTACTGGTCTTCATCGGCGAAGGCGTCCGCGATGCCTTTGATCCCAGGAAGACACCGGCGTGACCCCCCCCTCCTTTCCATCCGCGACCTGACCATTGCCTTTGGCCCCAACACCGCGGCCAAGTCGGTGTCCTTCGATATCGCCCCCGGCGAAACCGTGGCGCTGGTGGGTGAAAGCGGCTCGGGCAAGTCCGTCACCGCGCTGTCTATCCTCAAGCTGCTGCCGCCCACCGCGGCGCTCTCCGGCACGATCGATTTCAAGGGTCAAAACCTGCTCACCGCCTCCGACGGCGAACTGCGCGCCGTGCGCGGCAACGACATTTCGATGATCTTCCAGGAGCCGATGACCTCGCTCAACCCGGTCCACACCATCGGAAGGCAGATCGGGGAAGTCCTTTCCATTCACAAGGGCCTGCGCGCCAATGCCGCCCGTGCCCGCGCCGTGGAACTGCTCTACCAGGTTGGCATTCCCGATCCGGCCAGCCGCCTCGCCTCCTACCCGCACCAGCTTTCGGGCGGCCAGCGCCAGCGTGTCATGATCGCCATGGCGCTGGCCAACGAGCCCGACCTACTAGTCGCCGACGAGCCCACCACAGCACTCGATGTTACCGTCCAGGCGCAAATCCTGCTCTTGCTCAAGGAGTTGCAACAGCGCCTTGGCATGGCCATGCTGTTCATCACCCATGACCTGGGCATCGTCAAACGCATCGCCGACCGCGTCTGCGTCATGACCCAGGGCGAGATCGTAGAGACCGGCCCCGTCGCTGATGTCTTCGAACGCCCCCAGCATGCCTATACGAAACGCTTGCTGGCCGCCGAGCCCAAGGGCCAGCCGCCTGAGGCCAATCCCGCCGCCCCCATTGTCGTGCAGGCTATCGACATGCGCGTGTGGTTCCCGCTCAAGCGCGGCCTGTTGCGGCGCACCGTGGGCCACATCAAGGCGGTCGATGGCGTCGACATCACCATAAGGCAAGGGGAAACCCTGGGTGTCGTCGGCGAAAGCGGTTCGGGCAAATCCACGCTCGGCTATGCCCTGCTGCGCCTGATCGCCTCGCAGGGCCGCATCGTCGTGCTTGGCAATGCCATCCAGCAGCGCTCCTGGCGCGCCATGCGCCCGCTCCGGGGCGATATGCAGATCGTGTTCCAGGACCCATACGGCTCGCTCAGCCCCCGGCTCTCGGTCGCCGGCATTATCGGGGAGGGCCTTGAGGTCCATGCTCCCCAGATCGGCAAGGCCGAGCGGGAAGCGCGCGTCATCAAGGCGCTGGAGGAAGTCGGCCTCGCCCCCGAAACCCGCTTCCGCTATCCCCACGAATTTTCCGGCGGCCAGCGCCAGCGCATCGCCATCGCCCGGGCCATGGTGCTGGCGCCCAAATTCGTCGTCCTCGACGAACCCACCTCGGCGCTGGATGTGTCGATCCAGGCCGACGTGGTGGACCTGCTGCGTGACCTGCAGGCCCGGCACGGCCTGACCTATATGTTCATCTCGCATGACCTCAAGGTCATCCGCGCCCTCGCCAATACCCTGATCGTCATGCGCAATGGCCGCATCGTCGAACAAGGCCCCGCCAGCGCTATCTTCGCTGCCCCGCAAGAGGATTATACCAAAGCGCTGATTGCTGCCGCCTTCGACGTCGCAGTGATCTGACGCGAAAACTTGAGCGCACCGCCTCTATACATCCCATCCATTCCCCCTAAACTGCGGTCACAAAACTGCCATCTGCCCGGGAGCGCCCCATGAAATTCGCAGCCCTTCTCGCCGCCGCCCTGCTGCTGTTCGCTCCGGCCCTGCCCACACAGGCGCAGGAGGGCCAACCAGACACCTGGCTGCACGCCACCTCCGCCATCGGCGCGCCCAAATACCCGGCAGGCTTCACCCATTTCGATTATGTCAATGTCGATGCGCCCAAGGGCGGCGTCGTGCGCATGGGCTCGCTCGGCGGCTTTGATACCTTCAATCCCATCCTGCCCAAGGGCGAACCTGCAGGCGGCCTCGGGCTCATCTACGAAACCCTGATGACACCCTCCGAGGATGACGTGCTGGCCAGCTACGGCCTGCTGGCCGAAGCGGTGAAATTCCCCGCCGATTATTCCTCCGTCACTTTCCGCATGAACCCCGCCGCCAAATGGCATGATGGCGAGCCGGTGAGCGTGGATGACGTGATCTGGTCGTTCAACACATCCAAGGAATTAAGCCCGCAGATCGCCCAATATTACGCCAATGTCACCGGCGTCTCGCAGACCGCGCCCGGCGAGGTCACCTTCACCTTCGATCAGACCGGCAACCGCGAATTGCCCAATATCCTAGGCCAGTTGATGATCCTGCCCCGCCACTGGTGGGAGGGCACCGACGCCAAGGGCAACAAGCGCAATATAGGCGCCTCCACGCTTGAGCCGCCAATGGGGTCTGGCCCTTATGAGCTGGCCAGCTTCGAAGCGGGCAAGACCATCACCTATAAGCGCGTGCCCGACTATTGGGGCAAGGATCACCCCACCCAGATCGGCCAGAACAATTTCGACGAATACCGCATCGAATATTTCCTCGATCAAACCGTGCAGTTCGAAGCCTTCAAGGGTGACCAGTTCGATTGGTGGATCGAGCCATCCGCGCGCGGCTGGGCCACCGCCTATGATTTTCCCGCCGTCAAGGATGGCCGCATCATCAAGGAACTGTTCCCCCAGCCCTATAACGGCACTGGCATCATGTGGGGTTTCATACCCAATCTACGCCAGGCCAAGTTCCAGGATATCCGCGTCCGCGAAGCGCTTAATTATGCCTTCGATTTCGAGGAGCTGAACAAGACCCTGTTCTTCGGCCAGTACCAGCGCATCGACAGCTATTTCTACGGCCTGCCGTTCGCTTCCTCGGGCCTGCCCGAAGGCAAGGAACTGGAAATCCTCAATTCAGTGAAGGACAAGATTCCCCCTAGCGTCTTCACCGAGCCCTATACCAATCCGGTGAGCGGCGACTCCCAGAAGCTGCGCTCCAATCTGCGCACCGCCCTGGGCCTGCTCACCGAAGCCGGCTATCGTCTCGACGGCAATCGCCTGGTCGATGCCAATGGCACCCAGCTCAGCTTCGAGATCCTGCTCGATAGCCCCACCATCGAGCCGGTAGCGACTAATCTCACCACCAACCTGGCCCAGATCGGCATCAATGCGACGATCCGCATCGTCGATGGCCCGCAATATATCAACCGCCTGCGTAGCTTCGACTACGACATGGTCTATGAAGTCTGGCTCCAATCCCTCTCCCCCGGCAATGAGCAGCGCTATTTCTGGGGCTCCGCCTCTGCCAAGGAGGAAGGATCGAAGAACTATGCCGGCATCGCCGATCCGGGCGTCGATGCGCTGATCGACAAGGTGATCTACGCAACCGACCGCGACACGCTGGAAGCTGCCACCAAAGCGCTCGACCGCGTGTTGCTGGCCAACCACTACCTCGTCCCCAGCTACACCATGCGTACCGCCCGCACCGCCCGCTGGGACCGTTTCAGCCATCCTCCCACCCTGCCCGAATACGGCATCGGCTTCCCCAGTGCCTGGTGGTATGACGAGGCTAAAGCCGCAAAGGTGGGTGGGGAATAATGGGGGCACGCCCTCATGGTTCGAGGTGGGAGGCGTAGCCGACCCTCGAACCACGAGGACGTGCCTCCAATCTAATAGTCGCTCTCATAAAACACGCCGAGGCTGGAGTTTCCGTCCTGGCTGGCGGCGCCCTGCACCTTGAGGTCATTGGTGACATCGAGGTTGATCGTCACCTTGCTCTGGCCGTTGGCACCCGCCTGCACGCCCAGATACACGTTGTCCTGGATGTAGGTTCCCGCCTGCACCGCGACATTGCCCTGGTCATCGGTGACGACGTCCAGATCGTCCAGTCCCGCCGCACCGCGCAGGCTATCGAGCAGTGAGCCGTTCGAGCCGCCCCCGACCAATTCGGCCGCAGCACCAGCCAGTTTCGCCAGTTGCAGCGGCGACAATTCAGACATCGCGCGCTTGAAAATCAGCCGGCTCAGCACTTCGTCCTGCGGCAGCATCGGGGCTCGAGGTAAAGCTCACATTGATATCCGACACCCGCCCCGAGACAGTGACGAACACGGTGATATCGTCGCCCTGGGTGCGGGCAACGAGGTTCAGCATCGGGTCCAGATCGCCCACCAGCGTTACCGTGCCGCTTTCGAAGGTTATCCGCTGGCCCAGGATCGCTAAGCGCCCGCGATTTAAGGAGAATCCGCCTACCGGCTGGATATCGTTGATCGGTCCCGTGAGCCGCACCGAGCCGCCGACTTCGGCGTCGAGTCCCCGGCCGCGAATGAAAATCTGGTTTGGGGCGTTGACGGTGACGTCGAGCAGTACGCCGGCTGGCCGGGTCTGCGGCACTGGTGCGCCGGCAGCGTCGATGCGGGCGCGGGCCAGGGTTTGTTCCACCTGGGGCGGTGCATCGACATGCTTGACATCGATCATCGCCGCGCCGCCGCCCAGGCTTTCGGGGACGGTTATATCGGCTTTTTCGACCAGCACATTGCCGCTCAAGAGCGGGTTGCCGGTGAGGTTGCCTGTGAGCGCCAGGTTGCCCCGCACGGTGGCCACGAACATATTGCCATCGGCGTAACGTGCTGAATTCAATGCCAGATTGATGTTAGCCGGGAAACCGCCCGTCAGCCCAACCGAGCCGGAAGCCGCAACCGAGCCGCCGGTCGCGAGGTTCGCGTTCAGGCTGTCGATCACCAGGTTAGTGCCGTTAAGGCTGGCCGAACCGCTGATGCCCTGGAGGCGCAAATTCAGTTCTGGGTCGATATAGCCGGCATTGCTGGTCGAGACGCGGCCGCCGAATTTCGGCGCGGCAATGCTGCCCGAAACCTGCGCGTCTAGACTGACCGAACCGCTTAACTGACCGCCGCGATCGGCCACGAAACGCTGCGCAAGTGCTAGCGGCGCGTTACCCTTGAGCGTCACATTCAGCCCGTTTCCGCTCAGCGGCACCACACCCGACCCACTTACGGTCAATCCGCCATTGCCATTGGCCGACAGACTGGCCAGCGACACGGTCTGCGCGGCATAAGTTCCCTTGGCGCTCACGCTCAGTGGGGCGACGCCGAAATCCTTTATCGCCGCCGCATTGATGCCGGCGCCACGCGCCTCGAACGCCACCTTCGGGTCGCTGCCGGTGCCGGTGATCGTCGCGCGGCCATCCAGCGTGCCGGCAAGGCCCAGGTCGGGCATGACAGCATTGGCGATCGACAAAGGCAGGCTGGTGATATCGAGGGCGATGTTCAGCGCGTCGCCGGCCGAACCGCTGGCGGTGATGCTGCCCGAGCCGACATCGAAGCGCAAAGCGTCGAGCGAGACGGAGGAGCCGGCAACGCTCAGCACGGCCGGGCGCGCCAGCCGCGCCGACAATTGACCCTGTTGCAGACTGGCGCGGTCCAGTGCGAGCCGATAGCCCTCGGCCACCGGCGCCAGCGATCCCGCCACATCCATATTGGTTCCGCCTGCGAGCGCGGCCTGCGCGTCGAAGCTCGTGGTATCGCCGGACTGGCTGGCCTTGGCCGCCAGTGTCTTAATGTCCAGGCCCGCCGCCGCGATATCGGCGCCGTTGATCGCGCCGGTGATGGCCGGCACGCCGAACAGATCGGCGATATCGGCATTGAAATCCGCCGAGCCGACCCGGATGTCATTGACCACGAGGCCACGCACATCGCCCTGCGCCGTAGCGTCCTGCTCGCCCTCATTGGGGGTCAGGGTCACGGTCGCATTGATGGCGCCTTGCGCCTTGAGCAAAGCCAGCGCAGCCGCCACCGAGACATCGGGCGATACCACCGCCAACTGGCCCGTGGACAGTCCCGCCGCGTCGCGCGACACATCGCCGGTGATGCGCGTGCCGGCGGCCTGGAAATCCAGCCCCGAAAGGGCCTGGTGCGTATCGTCCACCGCGACAGCGGCCACGAGGCTCGTCTTGAACCCGTCGAGCATGCCGTCGCCGGAAATATTGCCTGTCAGGCCCGCCTCGTCCGAGCGTCCGGCAAATTGCAGCACGCCCTGGCGGAAATCGCGCCCGCCCAATTGGCCTTCCGCAAGACCGGCATTGAGGTTGAGGTCGAGCACCCCATCCTGGCCCTTGGCCGTGCCGACGACCTTGACCGCGCCCCGGCCCTGATCGCTCAGCAGCGCCAGATCGGCGAGGTCGAGATTGAAGGTGAAATCGGCCACGGCGCTGGAATAGGTGCCATCGGCCAGCAATTGCATCTGGGCATTGCCCAGCTTGAAATTCTGCGCCGTCAGCCCGGCCTCGGTGCGCGCCACGCGACCCGACAGCGCCACCGTGCCATCCAGAATGCCGTCGGCGACCTCGTCGTCGATCCGCAGATTAGTGCCGGTGCCATCCAGCGTCAGGTCGAACCCGCCGATCAGCGGGCTCAGCGTACCATTGGCCTTGAGCGACAGGCCACCGCTCAGCTCGCGCCCGGCCATGCCCGAAAACGGCGCGATGCTGCTCGTCTCGATGCCGATATCACCCTTGAATTCGGGGCCATCCAACACGCCGGCCAATCCCGCCGTCAGCGCCTTGCCGACCAAGCGGAATTGCGCCAGTTGCACCGGCTGGCCTGCATTCCACAGCCCGGCAATGCCCAGCCCGATACTGTCGCCCAACGCCGCTTCGACCTCGTCGGAAGCCTGGATGCCGGCAATGGTCCCATCACCGTTGAAGGTCAGCCGCCGCGTCGCCGGATCGCTCAGATTGGCCGCCACACCGCCCAGGGTCAGGCCCATTGTCGCCGCCGCGAAATCGCCGGTGGTGAGGCCCTTCACATCGAGCGTGGAACTCCAGTTCTCCGAATTATCCCGCCCGAAATCGATCGCCATCTGTGCGCCGTTGACGCTCACCGGCGTGCCCGGCACCGGCAGCAGCACCGGCGTTCCCGCCGGGTCGGCGACCACGGCATTCAGCGTCAATTGCCGCAGGAAATTGTCCGGCGTGGTCTCGGCCGATGCCTCCAGCGACAATTGTCCGCCGCTCAGCTTAAATCCTGAAATCGACATGCCGCCACCCGTACGCAGCAGCGCGTTGGCGCTCAGCGACGAGTCGGCGCCGAAGAACGGCTGGTATTGCGGCGCCATCAGGCTCGAAATCGGCCCGCGCAGATCGGCGGCGATGGCAAAGCCATCCGTGGTCTGGCTCACTGTGGCGCCGCCGCCTAAAGCCGTCTGCCCATTGGCCTTGAGCGTCAGCGTGGTCTGCAGGTCGGCTACCGGCCCCTTGCCGGCAATCGCCAGTTCCACCGCCGGCTTGCCCTCGATATTGAGCAGGTTGGCCATCACCCCATTGGGCGGCTCGGTCAGCGTCAGTCCCAGATCGATGGCATTGTCGGCCTTGGTATAATTGGCCATCACGGCCAGCGTGCCGCCTGGCCCGTCCAGCCGCACGATATCCAGCTTGGAGGTGAGGTTGCCCCCCTCCAGCGTCAGCGCGCCTTTGAGCGAAATTTCCGAGCCCAGCCCGAATACGCCCTCGCCGAACGTCACCTTGGGGATCGACAGATCCTTGAGGATCACCGCGACGGGGAACTCAGGAATAGCCAGCGCGCCCGCTTCGGCCGGTGGCAGGTCGACACCTTCGACCGGCCTGGCGTTACGAAGATAGTCGATCGAGTCCGCGGTCAGCGAGTTGACCTCAAGTCGGCCCAGAAACAATGCCGCCTGGTTCCAGCTCAGTTGCGCGTTGTTCACGCGCAGCCATACCCCTTCGGCATCCGAAATGGTGATCTCCCGGATCGCAATGTCCGAGCCCAGCGCGCCTTCGATATTGCTGAGCCGGATTTGCCGCTCGGGCGTCGATAACCGGTCCTGCACAAAGCCGGTGAGCCAGTCCTTCTGCTCGTCCGGGTTCATCGTCATCACGTCCTGCGCGACGATGACGGCCGGCACGGCCACGGCGAGCCCCAGCACGATGAGCAGCAGAACCGCTAGCCGCCGCGGCAATTTCAGCAACGCACTCAAAATGCCTGTCCTATGCCGACATAGATCGCATAATCGGGGTCATCCGCCCGCTTGTTGAGCGGCACCGCAACATCGAGCCGCAGCGGCCCCAGCCCAGTATAATAGCGCACGCCGATACCGGCACCCAATTGCAGGTCCTCAAGATCGGGAAAGCGGTCTGCCGCCACATAGCCGCCATCGATGAAACCGACGACGCCGATATCCTTGGTCACCTTGGCGCGTGCTTCCAGCGAGGCTTCCACCAGGTAGCGCCCGCCGGTGACATTGCCATTCCCGTCATCGACGCCGATGGATTTGAAGCCATAGCCGCGCACCGAGCCGCCGCCGCCGGCAAAAAACAGCTTGTCGGGCGGAATTTCCGACAGGTCCGGCCCGATCAGCGCCCCAGCTTTCAGCCGGCCGGCCAACACGAACTGGTCGTTTTCGCCGAAGCCGAAATAGGTTCGTCCTTCCAGCATCAGGCGCGCGGCGGGATTGCCATAATTGAACTCGTAGAACGGCTCGACATTGGCCGAGGCATAGAAGCCACGGCTGGGATCGACCGCATCGTTGCGGTTATCGAAAGTGATGCCGCCATAGAGGCCCGCCAGCGAGAAATCGCGCGTGCCGAACACATCGTCGAACCGGCTGCGCTCGTATTCGACGCCGCCCTCGAAACTGATCTGGTCGGTCAGGGTATGGGTCAGCCCCAGCCGCCCATTGGCCGAGGTTTCGGTATAGGTCGGATAGAGCGTCCTCTCGGCGGAAATCGCCGCCACCAGATCGGTATCGGGCGTCAGCACGCCCGGCTTGGTGAAGGTGCCGCCGAACTGATAATCGAACTCTTCGGTATCGAGGGGAAAGGCGATGCTGGCGATCTTGGCATCCAGCCGCAGCCGCTCCGCACGCCCGAACAGGTTGCGCCACTGGTGGAACCCCTCGAGCCCCAGCCCATCGATGGTCGAATAGGTGGCGCCGACGCCGAACCGCCGCCCCGGCAATTCCTGCACGATCAGGTTATAGGGCAGCAGCCCATCGGCGCCGACCGCCTCAGCGGCCTGCAACCGCGCCGCGCTGAACACTTCCAGCCGGTCGAGCCGCTTCTGCGCCAGCGTCACGTCATCGGGATCATATTCCTGGCCCGGCGTGAGCCCCGTCATCCAGCGCGTAAAGTCTGGGTCCATCTTTTCCGTGCCGGTGACGGCGATATCGCCGAATGCCGTCTTGACCCCGGGATTGACCGTGATGGTTGCGTTGACCGTTGAATGGGCGTGATCCGCGATCACTTCGCGGTTGACCACTTCAGCCTTGGCATAGCCCAATTGCCGCCATGCCTCGACCGCCAGTTGCTCGGCCTTGAGCACCACGCTCGACCGGGCGATCTGCCCGCTGCCATAGCCTTCCAGCGCCGGGGCGGCGACGAAATCGTGCGGATCGCTGGTGGGTGGCGCCTGATTGACGATGTTCACCTGATCGAAGCGGAACAGCGGCCCCGGATTGACCAGGATGTTGATCGCCACCGGATCGGGCAGGTCCACATCCGGCGCCAGCCCCGAGGCTTCCGCCCCGCCGATGCGAATGCTGATGCTGCCGCCGTAATAGCCCTCATTATAGAGCGCCGCCAGAATTCGGCTGTAGTCGCCGCGCGCCTTGGCCAATAGCCCTGCTGCGCCCGAGGCCGGCGTGGCGGCATCGGCCAGCAGCGCCGAGGCATTGCGCACCGCGCTTTCGGGACTGGTTTCGGTGACCGACATTTCCACCGTATAGGGCTGTGGATCGGCGATCACCGCATCCAAGTCCTTGTCGGACTGGTCTTCGAACAGCTTGATACCGAAAATTTCAAATGCCGAAGCCGGCGGCGTCCATGCGACGCTCACCAGCGGGGACACGATGCCAAACGCGCCCAAACTCAATACTAACCGCGTCAGCTTCAGTGGACCGTTCCCGTCGCTCGTTCCGCCCCAACCCGCCATCGGCGAGACTGCCACCCTGACCCAGCGAGCCAGAAGATTCAGTTAAACTTGACTCTAAATCGAACGCACTGACGCCATGCGCGCCTGGAACGCGTTCAATTCCGCGGCAAGTTTAGGACGGCCCCAGGGCAATGACCACCCCAGCGGGCACAAAGTTTCCGGACGGGACGGGATCGTTGCGGATGGGGAACAGTTGGGGTGGGCTTTCTGGCATCGTGGCTCTCGACACCCCCTCCCCGCCTCCCCCATCAAGGGGGAGGTGCCTCTCCACTCTTGAGACTCAATAGTGCCTCACCCACCGGCAGACACCTCCCCCTTGATGGGGGAGGCTGGGAGGGGGTGGTGGGCTTGACGCGATCGCGCAATCTATTCCCGCGCCAATGCCTCCACCGGATCAAGCCTGGCCGCCGACCTTGCCGGCATGAACCCGAACACGACCCCGATCAAACTCGACGACACAAAGGCCAGAACGATCGTCTGCGCCGAATAGGTGACCTTGGCCCCCGCCAGCAGCGCGGTCAGCGCGCTGCCCAGCCCGAACGACAGGGCCACCCCCAGCGCACCGCCGACAAAGCACACCAGCACCGCCTCGATCAAAAACTGCCGCAGGATATCGCCGCGCCGCGCGCCGACCGCCATGCGGATGCCGATCTCCTTGGTGCGCTCGGAAACGCTGACCAGCATGATGTTCATCACCCCGATGCCGCCCACCACCAGCGAAATCACCGCGATGGTGGAAATCAGCAGCGTCAGCGTCTGCGTCGTGCTCTCGATGGTCTCGCGAATGGTCGCGGTGTTCTGCAGGAAGAAATCGGTCTTGCCATCATGCAGCCGCGTCAGCAGCGTGGTGATGTCCGCCTCGGCCTGGGCCATATCGGCATCGTCGCTCACCCGTACCGCGATCGAGCTGAGATAGTTTTGGCCCAGGATGCGGTCCATCGCGGTCGTATAGGGCAGATAGACATTGGCGCTGTTATTGCCCGACCCGAACCCGGTGACCGCCTCGACCACGCCGATCACTCGCACCGGCACCTTATCGAGCAGGATCACCTGGCCGATCGGATCCTCGCCATTGACGAAGAAGGCCGAGACAGCATTCGTATCGATCACCGCCTCCTGCGTCCGCTGGATGACGCTGGCCGCCGAGAACGGCACGCCCTGAGTAAACGTGCGGCCATTGACGCGGAAATAGCTGTCGCCCACCCCGGTGATCGAGGCGTTCGACGAGGTATTGCGGAACAGCACGGTGGCGTTCGAGGTCACCTGCGGCGTGACGCTGTCGGCATAGCTCTGCGTGGCGATAGCATCGGCGTCGGACGGCAGCAGCGTCTGGATGCGTGCGCTGCGCCGGTCGCCGAAGCCGGTGCCCGGATAGACGTTGATCGTGTTGGTGCCGAGCGAGGAGATGTTGCTCAGCACCGTCTCCTGGCTGCCCTGCCCGAGCGCGACCACGCTGACCACCGAGGCAATGCCGATGATGATGCCGAGCATGGTCAGAAAGGTTCGCAACTTATGCGCCACCATCGCCCGCATCGCCATGCGCAGCGCCTCGGCGGCCCGCGAAAACCCCTCGCGCCAGCGGGCGACCTTGCGGATCGGCTCATCGGCCCGCAGGGCGCCGATGCTCTCGGTATTGCGCCGGTCGGCGATGATTACGCCATCGGAAATCTCGATCACCCGTTCGGCCTGTGCGGCGATCAGGGGATCGTGCGTGACGATGATGATGGTGTGGCCGTCGCGATGCAGCTCGGCCAGCAGCGCCATCAATTCCTTGCCGCTCTTGCTGTCGAGTGCGCCGGTGGGCTCGTCGGCCAGGATCACCTCGCCGCCATTCATCAGCGCCCGCGCCACGCTGACGCGCTGCTGCTGCCCGCCCGACAAGCGCGCCGGGCCGATGGCTCAGCCGGTCGCCCAGCCCCAGCCGCGTCAGCAGGGAAATTGCCCGCTGGCGCCGCGCTGCAGGCTGCGCCCCGGCATAGATGGCGGGCATTTCCACATTCTCGACGGCGTCGAGATCGGTCAGCAATTGATAGCGCTGGAAGATGAAGCCGAAATGCTCGCGCCGCAATTCCGCCAGGGCATCGGGACCCAGCCTGCCCACTTCGCGCCCGCCGAATTTGTAGGTGCCGGCGCTGGGACGATCGAGACACCCCAGGATGTTCATCAGCGTGGACTTGCCCGAGCCCGATTGGCCCATGATCGCCACCATCTCGCCCGCGAAGATATCGAGATCGATATCCTTGAGCACGCTGACGCTTTCGGCCCCGGTCTGGAACCGCCGGGTGAGGCCCCGGACCGCGATGATCGGGTCGGCCATTAGCGGCGTCCGCCGAAGACGCCGCCGCCGCGCTGCCCGCCGCCGGTCGGGGGCCGCGCTGCCGGCGTGCCGCTCTGCACCACGAGATCGCCCTCGCTCAGCCCTTCGGTGATTTGGGCGGTTACGTTATTGTCCAGCCCCACCGTAACCGGGCGCGGCGTGGTCTGCTGCGTCTGCGGATCATAGACCAGCACCGTGGACGCGCCATCACGGTCCTTGCGCAAGGCGCCCGAGGGGACCACCAGGGTATTATCGGCCTCGTCGAGTACGATGGTCACCTGCGCCGTCATCGAAATGCGCAGGCGGTGTTCGGGATTGGGCACGTCGAACAGGCCGTTATAGTAGATCGCGGTGTCGGCGGCATCGGTATCCGAATTGATCGAGGTCGGCGCCGGCTCCACTTCGCGCAGCTTGGCGTCGATCTGCGCATCAGGCTCGCCCAGAATGGTGAAATAGACGCGTTGCCCCGGAGCCACCCGCACCACATCGGCCTCGGAAATCTCCGCCTTGATCACCATCGTGTCGAGGTTGGCGATCTTGACCATGGTGGGGATCTGCTGGGAGGCGGTGACCGTCTGCCCCTCATCCACCAGCACCGCGACGATAGTACCGTCATTGGGCGCCACGATCCGGGTGCGGCTCAAATTGAGCTGTGCGCTCTCCACCTGCAGTGTCGATTGCGCGATCTGCGCATCGAGCCCGTCGATCTGCGCTTCCGCCGATTCCACCGCCGCCTGCGCCGTCTCGAAATCGGTCTGCGAGACCAGGCTCTGCTGGAACATCTGCGTCGAGCGGGTCAGCGCCGCCTTGACTTGCACGAGGCTCGCCGCCTGAGCCCGCTTCTGCGCCTCGATGCCCGCCAAAGCCGCCTGTGCGGCCTTAACCGCATTTTCCTGGTTCAGCGAGTCGATCTGGACGATCAAATCGCCCTTCTTGACGTTCTGCCCGAGTACGACATTGACGCTATCGATCCGGCCCGCCACCTCGGCGCCGACGCTGACCAGCGAGGCCGCTTCCAGCACGCCCGAGGCCAGTACGGTCTTTTCGATATTGCCCCGCTTGACCTCGACCGTATTGGGCACGCTCGCCGCTTGCGGCGCGGCGAAATGCCACCAGGCTGCGGTGCCGATAGCGCCGACGATCACCACGGCTATCAGCAGGCGGACAAATATCTTCAAGCTCGGACCCCTTCTATTCTTGTTTCACAATATAGGGACGATCCGGCAATTGGTAACGTTGGGACTTGGAAAGTTTCATTGCGATTTGGCAATCTTGTAGGCTTCGTTACCTGCGTTGGATCATTCGCGCGGATGGAATCCCCCTCCGCACTGCACGCTTGACTGCTCAGGCGCCCCAGCCCAGTTTGCGCCAAACCAACCCCGGACCCTCGCCATGTATCCCACGCTCGATCCCGCCGGCTTCACCGTCTTCATCACTGGCGCCACTTCCGGCTTTGGCGCCGCCGCTGCCCGCCGCTATATCGCTGCCGGCGCCCGCGTCATCGCTTCGGGCCGCCGGGGTGATCGTCTCGCCGAACTCAAGGCCGAACTGGGCGAGCGCTGCCACACCGTTGAACTCGATGTCCGTGACAGAGCCGCCCTCGAAGCCGCCATTGCCGGCCTGCCCGCCCCCTTTGACGCCGTCAATATCGTGCTCGCCAATGCCGGCCTGGCGCTGGGCCTGCAGCCCGCCGCCGAAGCCAGCCTCGATGATTGGGAGATCATGGTCGATACCAATATCAAGGGCCTGATGGTGACCATCCGCGCCCTGCTGCCGGGCATGATCGAGCGCGGCGGCGGCCACATCGTTACCCTGGGCTCGGTGGCGGGCGAATATGCCTATCCCGGCGGCAGCGTCTATGGCGCCAGCAAGGCCTTCGTGAAGCAGTTCGCCATGAACCTGCGAAGCGACCTGCAGGGCAAGAACGTGCGCGTCACCAATATCGAGCCAGGCCTGACCGAAACCGAGTTCTCCCTGGTCCGCTTCAAGGGCGATGGCGACAAAGCCGCCAAGCCCTATGCCGGCACCACACCGATGAATGCCGACGATATCGCCGAGTCCATCTTCTGGGCCACCACCCTGCCCGCCCATGTCAACGTCAACCGCCTCGAACTGATGGCGACGACCCAGGCCTGGGGGCCATTTGCCATCCATCGCGAGGGGTGAAATCCCAGGGGTCAATCGACGTTCAAGTTTGCGCAGCCGATTAAGAGCCCCAATCCATCGGTTCCTGTCCTTCCCTCCCCCTTGAGGGGAGGGACCGAGGGTGGGGGTCGTTTCGTGGGTCACGGATGGCCCCCCACCCCCTCCCCTCAAGGGGGAGGGGAGCCGATCGGGGCTCTCGATCGACTATGCAAGTTGACCGTCGATAGCTTCTAAAGCCCCAAAAACCGCACCGTGTCGGGATCGACCGGTGCGCCTTCGGCTTCGCGCCGCTCCGCTTCCGCCCATTCCCGGTCGCCCGGCGCCATTACGGTGCCGCCGGCCCGGGCAGGCGCGCCGCGCAGGCTTTCCAGATAGCGCGTCATCATCACCCCGAACATGTCGCGGCCGACGAACTTGTCGGGGTCTACGATCATCACGAAATGTCCCATGTTCCGGTGGCTGGAAATATCGCCGCCGCCGAACATCGGGATGAAATCGGCGTCCAGCGTCGTCCCCGTCAGCAGCGCCGAAAACAGCGTCGCTACCCCGGCCAATCCGGCGCCCTTATAGCCATAGCCCTGCCCGCCCAGCGGCAGCAGCATTTCCACGGCGTTGGGATCGGTCACCATCTGGCCCGCCGCATCCGCCGCAACGCCCGCAGGCAGGTCCACGTTCATCGAGCGATGCAGCAGCACCCGGTTCATCGGGATCGACGAGGTTGCCATATCCAGCAGCCAGGGCTTTTGCCCCGGCACGGGCGCGGCGAAGGCCAGCGGATTGGTGCCGTGGAACCGCGCGGCCCCATCATGCAGCGCCACCATGGAATCGGTATTGGTGGTGGCGAACGCCACGAACCCCGCCTCGGCCCCGGCCAGTGCATAGGCACCCGCCGCGCCCAGATGGGAGGAATGCGCAATGCCGACACCGGCCACGCCGCTGACCCGCGCCAGTTCACACCCCACTTCGACCGCCTTATAGGCCGCGTAATGCCCCAGCCCGTCATCGCCGTGGATCATGGCGCTGCCCGGTGCGCGGATATCCACCTTCAGTTCGGGGTTCTTGTTCAGCCGCCCGCCACCCAGCATGGTGCAATAATGTTCGGTCAGCCTGATGCCGTGGCTATCGATGCCATGCCGCGAGGCATGCAGCATCGCCTTGGTCGCCGCCTGCAACGAGGCCTCGCTGGCCCCCGCCTGCCGCAGCGCCGCGGCCACCCGCACTTCCAGTTCCACCAACGGAAACCGCGCCGCTTCACCTACCGCCATGATATCCTCCATATCTGCGCATCATCGTGTTCCACACCTGCCACGACACGACAGGTCTGACCAGCCGTCACCGCCTATCCCGCAGGCGGATACTGATGGACCCCACCGCGGAAATCGCTCACCGCATAGCGTCCATCGGGCAGAGCCTCGATGCTGCTGGCCCCGATATCGGCCTTGCCGTAACCGCCGGGAATATCGAGGATATAGGTGGGCTGGCATAGCCCTGAAATGGTGCCGCGCAAAGCCGCGACCAGCGCCTGGCCTGCGGCGATGCTCAGCCGGAAATGCTCGGTTCCCGGGGCCAGATCGGGATGATTGAGATAATAGGGCTTTACCCGGTTTTCGACGAAGGCCCGCATCAACGCCGCCAGCGTCTCGACATTGTCGTTGACGCCCTTGAGCAGCACGGACTGGCTGAGCATGACAATGCCCGCATCGACCAGTCGCGCACAGGCGCCGCGCGCCGCTTCGCCCATTTCGCGCGGATGATTGGCGTGCAGCGCGATATAAACCTGTTTGCCGGATGCCTTGAGCGCGGCGATCAATTCGACGTCGCAGCGCTCCGGCTCGACGACCGGCACGCGGGTGTGGAAGCGCACGATTTTCACGTGGCTGATCTGCGCCAGCCGCTCCATCATCGCCCGCAACCGGCGGGGCGACAGCACCAGCGGATCGCCGCCGGTCAGGATCACTTCCCAGATTTCCGTGTGGCTTTCGATATAGCCGAATGCCGCTTCCAGCGCCTCGGGCGCCAGCGTGCCCAGACCCTGCGGCCCCACCATTTCGCGGCGGAAGCAGAACCGGCAATAGACCGGGCACACATGCACCGCCTTGAGCAGCACCCGATCGGGGTAGCGATGCACGATGCCCTCGACCGGCGAATGCGCCAGATCGCCGATCGGATCGGCCCTCTCTTCCGGCGTGGTGATCAGCTCGCGCGGATCGGGCACAAATTGCCGCGCGATCGGATCGTTGGGATCGTTGCGGTCGATCAGGGAGTCCATCGTCGGCGAAATCGATAGTGCGTAGCGCTCGGTAACTGCCGCGATGCCATCACGATGGGCCGGCGCGATCAGCCCTGTGTCCACAAGCTCATCAACCGTCTTTATTGCGGTGAGCTTGTGCCCCCTCCCCCTTGAGGGGAGGGCCGGGGTGGGGGTTGCTGCCGCTTGCGCCATTTTCATTCCACCACCGGCGCCCACATCACCCAATCGATCTTCGGCGCGCCCGTCGCCAGCATCACCACGCGGTCGAAGCCCATGGCGATGCCGCTCGCCTCGGGCATGATCGCCAAAGCTGCGAGGAAATCCTCATCCAGCGGATAGCTCTCGTTGTAGAGCCGCTGTTTCTCGACCATCTCCAAGGCAAACCGCCGCCGTTGCTCGTCGGCATTGGTCAATTCGCCAAAGCCATTGGCCAGCTCGACCCCGCAGGCATAGACCTCGAACCGCTCCGCCACGCGCCCGTCGCGGCTTGATTTGCGCGCCAATGCCGCCTCGGCCGAGGGGTATTCGTCGAGGATCGTCACCTGCCCCAACCCCAGTTGCGGCTCGATCTTTTCCGTCAAAACCAGGCTGAACAGATAGGACCAGGTGTATTCGGCGGGAACGGTCAGCCCTGCCTTACGCATCTGCGCCGCCAGGGCTTCCGCGTCGGTCGAGCCATCCGCATCCATGCTCGCCAGCAGGTCGATATTGGCATGGCGCGCGAAGGCGTCCACCACGCTCAGCCGTTCCGGCTCGGCAAAGGGATCGCATTGACGGTCACGATAGCGCAGCACGCTAGTCCCCGCACCCACGGCGGCCAGCCGCAGCATGGCGAGGCAATCGTCCATCACCGCCTCATAGCCCTCGCCCACGCGATACCATTCCAGCATGGTGAATTCGGGACTGTGCAGCGGCCCCCGCTCCCGATTGCGCCAAACATGTTGGAGGCTGGCGATCCGCGTTTCCCCGGCTGCCAGCAGCTTTTTCATGGTGAATTCGGGCGAGGTGTGCAGATAAAGCGTCTGTTCGCCGCCATCATTGCCAATGGACGTGGTGGAAAACGCATGCAGATGCGTCTCGTTGCCGGGCGAGCGCTGCAGCCCCGGCGGGTCCACCATCAGGAAATCCTGCCCGCCCAGATAGCCGCGGATCGCGGCTTCGATGCGGTTGCGGGCCAGCAAAATCGGCCGCCGGTCGGCATGAACCGAGGGCGTCCACCATGGCGATTGCGCGATTGTAGCCACAGACAGGGTCTTTCGTGCTCGGGACTGGCAGTTTTCGCAAAATTGCGGTATCGGCGGGCACCAAACAAAATTAGTGCGTCCGGACCGTCGCTTTGCCGCTCCTTTAGGCCGCCGCCACCGCTTGAACAAGGAAGAATAATGGTCAAGGTCATCGCCTCCTCGCTGCGCAAGGGCAATGTCGTCGAACAGGACGGCAAGCTGCACATCGTGCTGACCGCCGAGAATGTGCATCCCGGCAAGGGCAATTCCATCACCAACGTCAACATGCGCCGCATCCAAGATGGCGTGAAGGTCGTCGGCCGCTGGCGCACCGTCGAAATGGTCGAGAAGGCCGATGTCGACGAGCGCGAATACGATTACCTGTATGGCGACGGCGAAGGGTTCCACTTCATGAACCCGGAAAACTTCGATCAGATCACCGTCACCGAAGACGTCATCGGCGATGACAAGGCCTACCTCACCGACGGCATGAAGGTTTATCTCAAGACCTTCGAAGGCGTCGCCATTGCGCTTGCCCTGCCCCAGCGAGTCACCGCCGAAATCGTCGAGACCGAGCCGGTGGTCAAGGGCCAGACGGCGTCCTCGTCCTACAAGCCCGCTCTGCTCAGCAATGGCCTGCGCGTCATGGTGCCGCCCCATATCGGCGCCGGCACCCGCATCGTGATTTTGACGGAAGACAACTCGTATGTGGAACGCGCCAAGGACTGATCGCCGGCCGTCTTCGACGGCAAAATCTCCCCAGTGGGGAGATTTTAGGCGGTCAGGCCCGGAGAGCTACGCTCGCAGGGCCCAGGCTCCTCACATACGCGATCGTTAAGTGTCTTTGTCGATCTCTCCAGCCACATCCAGCCAATTGGCGACGGCGCGTCCCGGGGGCGCGCCTTCGGCCAGCCATTGGTCATAGGCCATCTGGCGCAGGTGCATGTCCTTGGCGCGCAGCCAATAGTCAAAGCTGCGCCCCTCCGGACGTCCGTCCTGCTCCCATAGAAAATAGGCCGTTCGCCTGACCATTTCGGCCATAGCCGTGTTTTTGCGCATGCCGCCCGTCGATATTCTGGAGCAAAAATTGGCGCGAGATTGACTCGCGCCAAATCGAAATCACGCCGCCTTGCGATTGGCGACGGTAGTAGCGACCTGTGACAGCTTCTTGTCGGTCGCCACTTCTTCCTTGAGCGTCGCATCGAGCAGGACGGCCGCCTCGGTCAGCCCCAACTGCGTCGCCCAGGTCTTGAGCGTGCCATAGCGGGCAATTTCATAATGCTCGACAGCCTGGGCTGCCGATACCAGGCCGGCGTCCAACGCCACTGTGCCCTTGAAATCATCCATGATGGACTTGCCTTCTTCCAGAATGCCCAGGATCGCATCGCAGGTCTTGCCGCGGGCCGGCTTGCCGATCAGCTCGAACACCTGTTCCAGGCGGTCGATATGACCCTGGGTTTCCTCGGTATGCTGCTCGAAACCAGCCTTCAGCTCCGGCGCAGTGGCAGCCTTGGCCATCTTGGGCAGGTTCTTCACGATCTGCTTTTCGGCGTAGTAGATATCCTTGAGAGTATCGAGAAAGAGATCGTCGAGAGTTTTTTCTTCGGCCATTTGTTTTCACTCCGGTGGTGGTGGGGTGACGCTGGTCAGTGAACGGGAAACCTGATGGGAGGTTCCGACATGGGCAATGACTTCCAACGCGCGCCGATTGCGCCGCCGCCATTTCGGCGTTATCCCGCATGAACAGTGTCGGCGCCGCCAAGCAGGAATTCGCGTGACCCCATCTTCACAACTGCCGCCGACGCCCCAATGGCTGGTCCCCGACATGGATCTGAGCAAAGCCAATACGTTTGGCCTGGCCGCTCATTCCCGCTTCGGCGCAGTCATCACCAGCCAGGCCGAACTCACCGCGGCCTATGACTATGCTCGCGTCCATGGCTTACCCGTCCACGTGCTGGGCGGCGGCAGCAATGTCGTCCTGTCGCCGCGCTTCGAGGGGCTGACGCTATTGATGGCGATCAGGGGCAAGCGGCTGATCGGCCAGGAGGGTGGCAGCAATATCGTCGAAGCCGCAGCGGGCGAAACCTGGCACGATTTCGTGGCCTGGACCCTGGATAACGGCCTGCCCGGTCTTGAAAATCTTGCGCTGATCCCCGGCACGGTCGGCGCTGCGCCGGTGCAGAATATCGGCGCCTATGGGCTGGAACTGGCTGATCGTTTCGATAGCCTCACGGCGCTCGACACGCAGGCCATGGCGTTCCGCAGCTTCAGTGCGGCCGACTGCCGTTTCGCCTATCGCCAGAGCGTGTTCAAGGCCGAGCCGGGCCGTTACATCGTCACTGCCGTCCGCTTCGCCCTGCCGATGCAGTGGACGGCGATCCTCAACTATGCCGGGCTGAACACGCTGCCGGCCGATGCCAGTCCGCGCGCCATCATGAACCAGGTCATCGCCCTGCGCCAAAGCAAGCTGCCCGATCCGCGCCAGATCGGCAATGTCGGCTCGTTCTTCCACAATCCGGTGGTGAGCGTGGAGGTTCACGCGGCGGTTCGTGCTGCCAATCCGACCGCGCCGGCCTATCCGCAGCCGGACGGCACGATGAAACTTTCGGCCGGTTGGTTGATCGAGCAATGCGGTCTCAAGGGCGCGCGCGAGGGCCAGGTTGGCGTCTCCGAGCGCCACGCGCTGGTGCTGGTCAACCATGGCAGCGGCACGCGCGCCGAAGTCGAGGCGCTGGCCCTGCGCATCAAGACGGCGGTGCTGGAGCGTTTCGGCATCGGGCTTACGGCTGAGCCGGTCTTCTACTAACCGTCCAGCTCCAGCACGATGCGGCTCTTGAAGTCGCCCTCCCACCACATCGGGAAATTGGTGCCCCATTTGTTATTGTGCAGATTGAAGCGGATGCCTTGCGACAAGTCCGGCGGTTCGGGCCTGAATGGCATGAACGGGCTGGCCGCAGGTGCCACTAGCGCCGTGTCGAGCGGCGTCGCGGTGAGCTGAACGGCGCCAACCCGGCTGCGCACGGCACTCACGCCCTGCAACTGCCCGCCACCCTTGCGGGCAATCCGCGCCCCATCCTGCCACAGGCCCAGCTTGTGGTAGTCCCACGCTTCAACGCCCTGCGGCGTCAGCGTGATGAAACTGGCCTCCGGCATGCGGTTGGCGGGCTTATCGCGCATGACCCAGCTCAACTCGATCCGCCGCCCGTCCAATGGCCGCGCAGTCATCTCGATCTGGCGCGGTGCGCCCAAGCTGGCATGAGCATCCGCCGGTAGCGTGCCAATCGCGGTCGCACCGGCCATACCAGCAAAGCGCGGCGCAAATACCGCGGTGCGGGCGGTCTTGGCATGCTGCAATCCCGGCTTGTCGTGGTCGAGAATTGCCCATTCGATGCGGTGCTGCAAATAGCTGTCGAGATGCTTCTGCAGCTCGGCGCTATCGTAACTCTCATAGCGATAGCCCAGCAGCGAGCCCTCCCGACCGGTCAGGTCGGTCCCATCCGGCCGGGTAATCGAAACGACGTCGCCGGTCGTGGCATCCAGCGCCAGCACCCAACCGTCCACGCGCATCTCGACCGCCTGCACGAGCGCGTGGGTCGGCGCCGGTCCGGCGTTCAGTTCGGCGAGCGTCCGCTGCGCCTCGCCGCGATCCCCGTGCCCCAGTCCGGCCAGGGCCGCATCGATATAGTGCCGCTGCTCGGCCCATGAGGCTTCGGTATAGGCGAAGCGATAGTCCGCTTCTCGCGCTGCTTTGAATGCAGGCCGGTCCCACGCGGTCTCGTCGCGCAGATAAGTCTTGATATCGACCCCGCAGGTATGTTCGGCCGCCATTGCCAGCCCACGCCCGAACGCCAACCTCTCCGGTGTGAGTTCGGAATAACCGTCATACAGCCGCTGCAACTGCCGGAACCGCGCGATCTTGATCGGATCGCTGCCGGCGCCGTGGATCCAGCTATCACCGATCTCCATATCGACCACGGGAAATTCCGCTCGCTGCGCCCACATGGCCTCGCCGAACGCGTCCAAGGTTGATGCCTTCACCATCACGCCCGGATGCGCATGCGCCAGCGCGCGATAAGCATCCACCGTCTGCCCGACGCTTTGCGGGCCGATATTGTCGTTGGTATGGGCGAAGCTCAGGCCGATCTCCGGGCCTGCCGGAAAATCGGTTTCGCCATAGGAGGCCTGGTACATCACCACGACCTCCTCGCCGCTCGGCGCGTGCCAGCGGAAAATCCCAGGCACGTCGGGCACCGGGCTGGCGGTGTTGACGCCCAGATGCAGGAACTTGATCCCCGCTTCGGCCAGAAGCGGCACCATGCCCAGCGTATGGCCGGGCACATCGGTCATTTTGGCGGCGATCGTGGTCTTGCCGAACCGCTTGTCGAGCTCCTGCGCATAGCTGAGCCCGGCGCGGAACAAAGCGGGCGACATCAGCTCGGTATGGGTGGTGTAGGGCAGTCCATGCCAGACGATCAGCCCGTGTTCGATCGCGCGTTCCAGCCGCGCCACCTTGGCCGCATCCTGGCTGTTGAGGTGATCCCAGATCAGCCAGGCGCCGGTGGTCCAGATGAAAGCCGGCACCCCCGGATTTTCGGCATAAAAATGCTCGCCGGTGGTCAGCGCCTGCGGAATGAACTGCTCGTGATATTGCCGCCGCACCTTTTCGGCATGGTCGGTAAAGCCGATATCGAGGTGGGTCTTGAACACCAGATGGATGGTCTTGTCGGTCACGGCGCGCCTCGATGCTTGGATCGCGGCCAGCTTTATCCCGATTCTGCCCGCCTCGCTGCAACGTTGCGATGGGTTAGGACCAATCGACCTAACTGCCGGTGACGTCCACGGTCCACAGCACCGTCCAGGCGCCCAGCCGTGTCTCCTCGGCAAAGCCCTGCAGCCACAGCCGGCGCCCGACCACCGGCGGCACATTCTCCTGCACCTCGCTGCACAGGTTGAGATAGAGCCGCAGTTTGGAGCCGTCGCCCAGTGTCCAGTCCACCAGCACCGAATTGTCTCCCAGCACTTGATGATTGCTGGCAAATCCACCCAACCCCGCCAACCGGGGCACGATTTCATGCGTGCGCAGATCGATCAGGGTGCGGTAATAATCCAGCCATTCCCAATGCTCCTTCTTCCGCAGCGCCGCCCAATCCAGCTTGGCGGATTGGAACGTCGTCAGACTGGTCGGATCGACGGTTTCACTGACATCGGGCTTGCTCGGGTCCTCATGTTCCGGCGTCGTTTTCAGGGACTCCTGCCGCCCCTTGTGGATTGCCGCGCGCATCCCTGCCGGCACATCGGAGAAGAACGGAAACGGCTCGTCCGCCGCCCATTCCTCGCCCATGAACAGCATGGGGATTTGCGGGCTGAGCAGATAGACCGAGGCCACGGCCTTGACCGCGTCCGCGCTCGCCAGCTGGGTAATTCGGTCGCCCTTGATGCGGTTGCCGATCTGGTCGTGGTCCTGCATGTAGATGACGAACGCCGTCGCCGGCAGGCCACCGCTGGGCTGGCCACGCACCATGCCCTCCCGGGGCTTGAACTCGCCCTGATAGGCAAAGCCTTCGGCCAGCGAGCGGCCCAATTTATCGAACCGCGACTTCAGATTGTCGAAATCCGAATAATATCCAGTATTCTCCCCGGTCGCCGCCGAATGCAGCAGGTGGTGCATGTCGTCATTCCACTGCGCCGTGTAATGCACCGGCTGCAGCCCGCTATTACGCTTGAGCCAGCGCTCCTGGTTTTCCGAATTTTCTACGATCAGATGGGTATGCCGCCCCGGCCGGGCTGCCTGCACCCGCGCCGCGATGATCTCCAGGATATGGGTGGCGCTGTCATCGGCAATCATGTGGACGGCATCGAGCCGCAGCCCATCGAAATTGAACTCGGTGACCCAATAGAGCGCATTCTCGACCACCAGTTCGCGCACCACGGCCGCGTCCTTGCCATCGTAATTGATCGCGTCGCCCCAGGGGCTGGAATGGGCCTTGGTGAAGATCGGCGCGATCTGGGGCAGGCTGTTTCCCACCGGACCGAAGTGGTTATAGACCACATCGACAAACACCATCAGCGCACGCTGGTGCGCGGCGTCGACGAAGGCTTTCAAGTCCTCCGGCCGGCCATAGGCCGAGGACGGCGCGAACCACAGCACCCCGTCATAGCCCCAGTTGAACTTGCCGTAAAATTCACCCAGCGGCATCAGCTGGATCGCCGTCACGCCCAGCTTGACCAGATGATCGAGATGGTCGATCGCCGCCTTGAACGTCCCTTCGGGCGTGAACGCGCCGACATGCAGCTCGTAGATGATCGCTTCTTCCCAAGGCCGTCCGGTCCAGGCTTCGTCCGTCCAGCAATAGCTGCGGGGATCGATGACCTCGCTGAAATCCTCGACATTGTCGGGCTGGAACCGCGAGGCCGGATCGGCAATTTCCGTGCCGTCCGGCAGCACGTATTTATAGCGTGCTCCGGCGCCGACCCCGGCCACTTCCAGCCGGTGCCAACCCTCGCCCTGGGCCTCCAATTGCAGCAGTTCGCGCTGGCCCTTCAGTTTCAGCCGAACCGTTTTGGCCTTGGGCGCCCAAAGTTTGAACCGTGTGCTTTTGTCTCTGACTTCGGCGCCGAAACGCATCTTGTGAGCCCGAGCAAAGTCGGCCGGGGAAAAAATGTGGCGCACTATTGGGTCCATCCAGCAAGACGGACG
Organism: uncultured Alphaproteobacteria bacterium; assembly: GCA_963717095.1. GTDB lineage: Bacteria > Pseudomonadota > Alphaproteobacteria > Rhizobiales > Devosiaceae > Devosia. Next base: position 277,693 of record CAVQVF010000001.1, on the reverse strand, counting down.
CGGAGGATTGTGGGGATCAGATCAGCTGGGGCCGCGTCGTCTGGCGGACAACTCGGACCAGTCCAAGCCGTTCCACGTCTATCTGCCCGCTAACGTAAAAACCCGTCCTAGCCATCGATTTCGCCCATGCAGGTGCCCAGCCCAATCCCGGCAAAGCCGGGCCTGTCGCACCGCGCCGTCATGGTGAGTTGGTCGCCATCCTCCAGATAAAGCCGTTGTTCCCCGCTGGGCAGCACCAGTGTCGTCTTGCCGCCATCGGTCAATTCCAGCAGCGAGCCCACGCTGTCGCGGCTGGGGCCGGAAATCGTGCCGGAACCAATGAGGTCGCCGGGGCGCAAATTGCACCCGCCCGAAGTGTGATGCGTCACCAGTTGCGCGAAAGTCCAATAGAGGTAGCCGGCATTGCTGCGGCTCAGAACCATCGGGGCGATGCCCTTGCTGCGCATGAGCCGGCTTTGCAGGGCGATCTCCAGGTGGCAATCCAGCCCGCCGGATTGCTGGTCGGCCTTGTCGCTCAGATAGGGCAGCGGCTGCGGATCGCCCTGCGGCCGCACCATTGCTGGTGCCCGAAACGGTACGAGGGCCTCGGGCGTGATGATCCAGGGCGATATCGTGGTCATGAAGCTCTTGGCGAGGAAGGGGCCGAGCGGCTGGTATTCCCAGGCCTGGATATCGCGCGCCGACCAGTCATTGAGCAGGCAGAACCCGCCGATATGCCCGCCGGCTTCCCCGATCGGTATCGGCTGCCCCAAGGGATTGCCCTGCCCGATCCACACCCCCAGTTCGAGTTCGAAATCGAGCTTTTCGGTGGCGGCAAAGCCTGGCGTGGCCATGTCGGGCCGCTTGAGCTGGCCATGGGGCCGCCGCACCGGCGCGCCGCTGACCTGCACCGACGAGGCGCGGCCGTGATAGCCGATGGGCACATGCTTGTAGTTGGGCAATAGGGGCATGTCGGGCCGGAAGAACCCACCGGCATTGATGGCATGGTGGATGCCGGCGTAAAAATCGCTGTAATCGCCGATCCGGGCCGGCAGGTGCAGCCGGCAGCGATCCGCAGGCACGAGAATGCGCTCGGCCAGGGGTTTCGCCCGCTCGCCTTCCGGCGTTTGCGCATCGAGCAAGGTGAACAGTTCCGCCCGCAATGCCCGCCGGCTTTCGGACGCAAGGCCCAGGAAATCGTTGAGCAGACCGTCACGGCCGGCAGCGGCCAGCACGGCGGTCGATGGCGCGAGCAGGCCTTCGGCGAGTACCGCCTGCAGGTCGAGGGTCCAGTCGCCGATCGCTACGCCGCCGCGTGGCCCCCCACTTTCATCGCTGAAAATACCATGCGGCAGGTTTTGCAGGGGAAAGTCGCGATGACCATTAGCCGAGCCGACCCAGCTTGTCCGGCTGGCGTCATGGGTCGCGTCGATCATGCCCTCACCCGAACGGCACTGGCGCGATCGCATCCACATCGGTGACCACGTCGATCACCACCGGACGTCCCGCTGTCAGCGCCCGCTCCAGCGCCCCGGCAAAATCCTGCGGCCGCTCGACCCTGATCCCGACGGCGCCGATGGTTTCGGCGATCTGGGCAAAATCGATCGAACGGAAGGTCCACAGCTCGCGCGACCGTTCAGTCGCCTCGCCATAGATGCGATCGAAGCCACGCTTGGACTGATTGCCTGCCGCATTATTGTTGACCACGGTCACCGTGTTGATGTTCCAGCGCACGGCGGTCTCGATTTCCCCGATATGATACCAGAACCCCGCATCGCCGGTAAAAGCGATCACCGGCCGGTCGGGCATGGCGCATTTGGCGCCCATAGCGGCCGGGAATGCCCAGCCCAGATGGCCGGCACTGCGCAAATAGGATTGGCTCGATGTGCGCAGGTCGAGCATGCCGCCCATCCACATGCCGGCATGGCCGGTATCGACCACCATGATGGCATCGTCGGGCGCATGGCGTGTCAGGTCGCCGCAGATACGCTCGGGCCGGATGGGTATGGCGTCGCTGGCGAGGACGCCCTGATATTCCCCCCGCCATTCTGCTGCCAACGCCTGGACGCGATCAATCCAGGCCTTGCGGCGTCCGGCTGACGAGGGGTCCGCCGCCGCAAGCAGCATTTCCGCCGCCACCCTGGCATCGGCCAGCAGCGCCCCGTCGAGCTGGTAGTTGCGGCCGATATTTTCCGCTTCGATATCGATCTGCAGCACCTGGGCGCCCTTGGGCACCAGCTTCCAGGAATGGGTGGTCATGCTGCCGGTCTCGGAGCCGATGAAACACACCAGATCCGCTTCCAGCAGCGCCTTATTGGCCGAGGCACGCGAATAGGCGCCGCAGACGCCAAGGCTCAATGGATGGGTGCCCGCGATATTGTCCTTGCCGTTAAGCGAGGTGGCGATTGGGATATTGAGGGCCTCGGCCAGCGCCACCAAGGCGGCCCCGGCGCCCGAAGCGCGCACGCCCCCGCCCGCCACGATCACGGGCCGTTCGGCACCCTGCAATTTGGCCACGAATGCCGCGACCGCTGTCTGGTCGGGACGCGGCCGGAATGGCGGCACGCTGGCGAAATCCTGGTCGATATAGGGATCGAATTCGGCTTCCTGCTGGTCGAGCTGGCCTTCATTGCCGCGAAACTGCAGATGCACCGGCCCCGGAGATCCCGACACGGCGGCACGAAAGGCCTGCCGCATCATATCGGGAATACGCTCGACGGCATCGACGGTGGCATTGAACTTGGTGACCGGCTCGAAGGCCGGCATGTCGTCGACTTCCTGATAGACCTTGCGAAACTTGCTGGCCGGGTCGCGCCCGCCGGTCAACGCGATCACCGGGGCATGGGCCAGGTGCGCATCGCGCAGCCCGGCCGCGAGATTAAGAGCGCCGATGACCTGCGCCATGCAGATGCCGGGACGCCCCGACGCACGCGCATAACCATCGGCCATATAGGCCGCCGCCTTCTCGCCATGGGCGTGAATGCGGCGGATATCGGTGCGGAATTCCAGCTCCGCCATGGTGCGGCGCAACACCGCTGGCACCATGAATACGTCTGTCACACCATAAGCGGCGAGCATTTCAGCAAGGGCACGGGCCCCGGTCATCCGGCTCATTTCTGACCCCTCAAGGTTATGGCAAACGCATTCATGGAGCGTTCGGCCTATTGGATGCCGAAGCGGGCGAGCAGGTCGTCGATGCGCTCCTGCGTCATCGGCGTTTCGGCCGGGATGAAGGCATCGCTGGGGTCGAGGCACTTGTCGTAACCGCTGATCAAGGCCGAGGCGCCGCCGCTGATCTCGCAGTTGATCTTCTGCGACTCCTCGGACAGGAACCAGGCAAGGAACACTTTTGCCGCATTGGGATGGGGCGCCTTGGCCGGGATGCCCCAGGAATGCTGCGGACCGATCGGGGCGATATCCGATGACTCATGGGGCATGGAAACCGCGATGGGCGCGTCCTTGTCCATGAACGGCTTGGCATGGGCATAGGCCGGCGGGATCACCAGCATGGCGCCGCCTGCTGCCACCTGTTGCACGCCCTGCGTACCGCCTTCAACCAGGGTAAAATCCTGGTCGCGCAGCTTCTCGATATATTCGGGGCCATAGGCCGTATCCATCTGGTCGAGCCAGGACAGATAGGTATTGGACGACCGCGGATCGATCAGCAGACCCTTGCCCTTGAACTGGGGATCCAGGATGTCTTCCCAGGTCTTGGGGATATTATCGCCCGTCACCAGATCGGTATTATAGGCAATCAGCTCGATGCCCTGCTGGGCGTTGACATAACGCGGCTTGACCGCGCTAGCCGGCCAGTCGGCGAGGACCGGGATATCGGTGGCCGACAATTCCGCGAACCAGTCGGGATTGGTCTCGAACAATTCGGTGGCCGACAGATCGATGACATCGGGTTCGTTCACGCCGGCCGACACTTCCTGGGCATAGCGCGTGGTCAATGGCGCCGTCGCCAGGCGCAGTGCATTGACCTCAATGCCGGGAACGGCGGCATTGAAGCCGGCGATGGCGGCATCGACCACCGGGGCGGCGGAGCTGACATAGATCGTCACCTGGCCTTCCTTGAGCGCCGCTGCCAGCACTTCGGGGCTGACGCCGGTGAATTGAGCGAAGGCAGTGCCGCTGCTCAATGCCAGGGCGGCAGCTGCCGCCAGGCCGAGAACGGTAGATTTTCTATTCAAGAACATCCTTATTTCCTCCTGTTGAATGTTTCTATTCTCGTTGCCCCGGGCACGCTTGGCGCTTCGGGGAAGTCGATCGCGCTGGGAAAGGCCTCCTCGCCTCAATGAGCCCAGGTCGATGTCGCCGCTGCGAGCAATTTGCCGGAGCTATCCGACAGGCGCGCTTCAACGAAGCTGATGGACTTGCCGCGCTTGAGCATGCGCGCCTCGCACACCAGTTCGCCTTGGGGCACCGCGCGCAGAAACTGGGTTTTCAATTCGACGGTCTTGCCCGGGCCCGCCACATGGCGGATCAGGCGCCCCATGCAGACGTCGAACACGAAGCTGATCAGGCCGCCATGAACCGAGCCATGCAGGTTGGACATGAAGTCCTCAGCCACGAAACGCACCGTGCAGGTATCGTCGCCAAACACCGGAACCATGCCGAAAAACCGGGTCAGGAACGATGAGGGCGCGCCGGCTTCGTCATCGACGAGGGCCGCTTCGAGTGCCGCGCGAACCTTGCTGGCATCCATGACTGTTCCTCCTGCATCGGCGCGGTGGGCCGCGTCATTCTTATTGGGCGGAGCGGTTCCTTTTCGGAACTCTTGAGCCGGCCTCCGGCTTGATCGTGCGGCACCGAGGCGCCGCACGGAACACGACTTTCGTCGCCCTAATAGACCGCCTTGCGGTCGCGCATGCTTTGCAGCTTGTCCTCCGACAGGCCCATTTCGCCCACCAGCACAGCCTGGGTCGCGGTGCCCAGCTCGGGCCCGCCCCATTTGATGGCGCCTGGGGTTTCCGACATTTTGTAAAGCAGATTGGGCATCCGCAACGGGCCCAGATCGGCATCATCGATGGTGGTGATCATGTCGCGATACAGCACCTGGGGATCCGCCATCAGGTCGGGAATGGAATAGACCGGCGCGAACGTCACCGACGCCGCCGCGGCCTCCACCATGATCTCGTCCCGGTCGCGTTCCAGCATCCATTTGGACACCGCCTCGTCGAGAATTTCGACATTGACCGCACGCCCCTTGCCCGTCTTGAACCACGGCTCATCGGCCAGGTCCGGACGGCCGACCAGGCGTACGATGCGCGCCGCCAATTCATTGGTGGCCGCCGAAACGCCGATCCATTTGCCGTCCTTGGTGCGGTAGGTATTGCGCGGCGCCGTATTGATGGAGCGGTTACCGGTGCGCTCGCCCGCAATGCCAAGCTGGTCATAACGTATGATAGGCAGGGCCATCGTCGACATCAGCGGCTCGAACACCGTCAGGTCGATGACCTGGCCTTCCCCGCCACGCGCATCGCGGTGGTAGAGCGCCATCATCACTGCCGCCACGCCGCTATAGCCGGCCATATAATCGGCCAGTGCCAGCGGCGGCAGAGTCGGCGGGCCGTCCGGCTCGCCGGTCAAATGGGCAAACCCGGTCATCGATTCCACCAGGGTGCCGAATGCGGGACGCTCGGCATAGGGACCGCTCTGGCCGAAACCACTGATGCGTAACAGAATCAACCTGGGATTGACCTGCCGCATCCGCTCATAGCCGATGCCCCATTTTTCCAGGGTGCCGGGGCGGAAACTTTCGACCACCACATCGGCGGTCTTGATCATGTCGAGGAATATTTCGGCCGCTTCCGGATCGCCCAGATACATGCCGACGCTGCGCTTGTTGCGCCCGGCGACTTTCCACCACAGGGGCGTGCCGTCCTTGACATTGCCCATGCGGCGCATGCCGTCGCCGCCCTCTGGATGCTCGATCTTGATGATCTCGGCGCCGAAATCGCCCAAAACCTGACAGCAGGTGGGCCCCGCTACCACATTGGCGATCTCGATCACGCGCAGTCCGTCAAGCGGACCTTTTTTCGCATTTTCAGTCACGTATCGTCCTCCCATCCCGAGTTGATTACGTAAATAGATTATTGTCAACAATCTTCATTGCGAAAGTTCACAGGAATGGATATCGATTTCAGGGGGAAAAGTCGGGAAGGTGGTTTTTTTTGAAGCGCACTGCTAGAGGATTGTCGCTTGCCCGCAGCCCCGTGGAAGCACAGGTAATGGTCTCAGGAATGAACGACGGCCCGTCCAAACTCAGTGCCCACCTTGGCGTTGACCCCCTGGATGCCCCGCCACTGCGCTTCAAGGTCGCGGAGCGCATCGAGCGCATGATTGCCGACGGCAAATTGAAGCCGGGCGACCGCCTGCGCGAGAGCGAACTGGCGTCCCTGCTCCAGGTCAGCCGCGGCCCGATCCGCGAAGCCTTGCAGCTGCTGGAAAATGACGGCTGGGTGGAAGTACGGCCCCGCCTGGGCGCGCGCGTCCGCGAGCGCACCACACGCGAAGTCTGGGAATATTTCGAGGTCCGCAGCGTGCTGGAAACGCACGCCGCCAAGCTCGCCGCCATCAGCATGTCCGAAGCCGGCCGCAAGCATTTGGCCGATTTGATGGACTCTTGCGCCGAAGCCCTCAAGGCCGCCAATCTGGATGAGTTGCGCGAGGCCAACCGCACCGTCCACCGCTACATCACCGACCTGGGCGGCAATGAAGCGCTGACCGACCTGGTGCGCCATCTCGGCCGCCGTGTCTATGCCTTTACCCAACGCACCCCCCATCGCACCACCGAGGTGTTCTGGGAGCATCGCAAGATCGTCGATGCCATCCTGGCGCGCGATGCCGAGGCAGTGGGAACGCTGATGGCCGAGCATAGCCGGCTGAACTGGCTCGCCTATCAGCAACATGTCGCCGATCCCGACAGCGCGACGGGCTTCGATCCGAAAGCCAGCCAGACCCGGCTGTAACTTTAAAGGGTGCTAGGGACTTCAGAACGAAGGCAGCATTGGTCCGTGGCCCCATCACCCCCTCCCAGCCTCCCCTCAAGGGGGATGGAATGATGGAGCTGAGGGATCGGGGATACGCCCTCGTGGTTCGAGGCTCGCAAAGGGCTCGCACCTCACCATGAGGGCTACTGATGGAGGAGCGCTACTGGGAGGTGGCGGCCTGTGAGTAGTCCTCATGGTGAGGCGGGAGCGCGGCGACCCTCGAACCACGAGGACGTGGCAGGATCATGCCACAATCACGATGTCACCCTCTAACCAATCGGGCTACCCGCCGTTTTCGATCTCGCTGACCGCTCGTTTCAGCGCGATCAGCCGCCGGTCGCGCTCGGCCAGGATTTCCTGCGGCGAGCGGTCGCCGTAGTCGTAAAAGCCGCGGCCGGCCATGACGCCGGTATGGCCTTGCGCCACCATCTGGTCGAGAAACTCGAAATTGCGGCGCGGCGGCGGCGGGGCATAATCGGAATCGGCGATCATCCGCTGCGTCAGCGCCAGGCCGCCGAAATCCGATTTCATCGCATGTCCCAGCAGCGCCATCCGCTGCGCCAGGCCATATTTGATGGCGGCATCGATATCGGCCGGCTCAGCCACGCCCTGTTCGATCAGCCAGAACACTTCGCGCGTCCAGGCCGATTGCAACCGGTTGGCGATATAGCCGGCAATGAAGCGCTTGAGCACGATCGGCTTCTTGCCGGCCGCGCTCAGGAACGCCCGCATATCCTCAATGATCCAGGGTTCGGTGGCCGGATTGCCCACGATATCGACCAGATCGACGATATAGGCCGGCGCATACCAATGCACGATCAGCGTCCTGGGCAGGCGGCGCTCCGGCACCAGCGGGAAGATATCGAGATTGGAAGTATTGCTGGCGATGATGACGTCATCGGACGCCAGCCGGTCGAGTTCGGCAAATAGCTTCTGCTTGATATCGCGGTCCTCGATCACCGCCTCGATGATGAGGCTGGCGCCCACGACGGTCTCCTCCAGGGTGCGCAAGGTCCGGATACGGCTACGCGCCTGCGATGCGGCGTCGGTTGTGACGACGCCGCAATCGACCAGGATGTGCAATGCCGCATCGACCAGGCCGCCAGCCTTGTCGAGGGCGGCCTGATTTGAATCGGTCAGCCGCACACTGCACCCCGCCAGGGCATGAACCAGGGCTATGCCATGGCCCATGGTCCCGGCTCCAATGATCGCGACGTCCGGGAACCGGGGCATGGCGTTCTCCTGTATGGGCATCAGACCTGGAACGGGCTGTCGTCGAACTTGCCCTCGAAGAAGGACAGCGGCGGACGCGCGGCGGGATCGCTGATCACGTCGATCAGCGTCGGCACGCCGGATGCCAAGGCCGCCTTTAGCGCCGGCAGGAAATCGGCGGGGTTTTCGATGCGCACGCCTTGGCAACCGCAGGCCCGGGCGATGGCGGCATGATCGACCTGGCTGAAATAGCAGGCATCGGTATGCTCGCCGAACTTCACGTCCTCCGCATCCTTCTGGTAGCCGAGAATGCCGTTATTGAGCACGATCACCACCACCGGCAGCTTGAGCCGCACCGCACTTTCCAGCTCTGCCCAGGAATGGCCGAACCCGCCATCGCCAACCAGACAAATCACCGGGCTGTTCGGCCGGGCCACCTTGGCGCCGAGCGCCATCGGAAAGCCCCAGCCGAGACCGGCCAGGCCCCGCGGCGTCAGGAAACGCGTCCCGGCGCCCCGTGCCGTCAGGTAATTGGTGGTCCAGATCGAGGAATAGCTGGCATCGGCCACCACGATCGTATCGGGCGTCAGGATCGAATCCACATCGTGCATCAGCCGCTCGGGGCGAACGGGTCGGCGATCCTCGGTGCTGACAGCCTGCGTCAGCGCCCGGTGGGCGGCGACACCCTTGGCGATGGTCTGTTCCACCGCCGCGCGGCCCTGCTTGCGGGCGGTCAGGTCCAGCCCCTGCAACTCCCGCACCAGCGCGCTCAGGCCCAGTTTGGCGTCGCCCACCAATCGCGTCGATTCATAGTTCCGGCCCACTTCGGCACCGTCGATATCCAGATGGATGATCTTCGCGCCCTTGGGATAGAGCTGCCAGCTGTCGGTGCCGTTCTGGTTGGTGCGCGAGCCGATCAGCAGCACCACGTCGGCATCGGTGACCATGGAGCGCAGTTCCCTCGTCCGGGCGCCCGCCCCCATGAAGTAGCCGACAATGCCCAGGCTCAGGGGATGGGTTTCATCCACCGTGCCCTTGCCCATGACCGTCGTCGCCACCGGCAGGTGGCACAGCTGCTGCAGCGCTGCCAGCTCGGCAGTTGCATCCGACAAATGCACGCCGCCGCCGGCAATGACCAGCGGTGCCTTGGCCTCGGCCAACAGCTTGGCCGCCACCGTCACCGCCTGCGGATCGGGCGCGGTGCGATCGAGCGGATAGGTGCCCATGGAGGCGCGGCGAACCGAGGGGACAGCCGGATCGGTCAGCATATCGGCGGGCACCAGCAAGACCACCGGCCCCGGACGGCCGGTCGCCGCGATGGAAAACGCCATATCGACATAGTCATCGATCCGCCCGGCGGAATCGATCCGGCGCACCCATTTGCTGCAAGCATCGAACAGCTTGATATGGTCCAGTTCCTGGAACGCGTTCTTATCGGTGGTGTTGCGCGCCACGTCCTGCACCAGCGCGATGATCGGGATCGACACCTTGAGCGCTTCGCTGAGGGGAGCGACCAGCAGGGCCGCCGCAGGACCGTTCTGCGCCGTCACCACCGAGACCTTGTGCGTGATGCGCGAATAGCCGTCCGCCATCGCTCCGCCGGCGTTTTCCTGCCGATAGGCAATCTGGCGAACGCCCGATGCGGTGGCGTTGAGTTGGAAGGCGCTGGGCAGGCTCTGACCGAACGTGACCTCGACGCCGTGCCGTTGAAACGCCTCCACCAGCTGCTGGGCTGCAGTTTTATTATTGCTCATGACATCTTCTCGCTTGTGCCGCGCCTGCGGCGATTGGGTTAAAGGGTTGCAGCGGAGCCCAGCAGCGCCGTGACCTGGCTGGACAATTGCCCGCCATTGCCATGCACCAGGGCGATTTCGGCATCGGCGACCTGGCGCGAGCCGGCTTCGCCGCGCAGTTGCCGCACCGCTTCGATCAAAAGAAACACGCCATACATGCCCGGATGGCAGCAGGAGAGCCCGCCGCCATTGGTGTTGAAGGGCAGGCGCCCGCCCGGCGCCAGCGCGCCCCCCTCCACAAACCGCCCCCCCTCGCCCTTGGGGCAAAAGCCAAGGTCTTCAAGGAACAGGATCGGGTTGATGGTGAAGGCATCGTAGAGCTGCACCAGATCGACATCGCTGGGCGCCAGCCCGGCCATGGCGAAGGCCCGCCGGCCGGAATCGACCGCCCCGGTCTCCGTCAGGTCGGGCATCTGCGAAATCTGCCGATGCGTGGTCGCCGCGGCGGCGCCCAGCACATAGACCGGGCGGCTTGGCCAAATTCTTGGCCCGCTCCGCCGACACCAGGATGATCGCCCCGCCCCCATCGGTGACCAGGCAACAATCGAGCAGCGACAGCGGATCGCTGACCATGCGCGCCGCCAGCACCTGCTCGATGCTGAGATCGTCGCGCATCAGCGCCTCGGGATTGAGCTGCGCCCATTTGCGGGCCGCCACCGCGACCTCCGCCAGTTGCGTGCGCGTCGTGCCATATTGGTGCATGTGCCGCGCCGTCGCCATGGCATAGGCGCCAATCGGATTGCGCGGCTTGTAAGGGGCCTCGAAGGTCATCGGCTCGGACAGCGTCATCAGCTTGCCGCCAGCCGATTTCTGGTTCGAGCCATAGCAGATGCAGGCAATGTCGCAGAGCCCGGCCTGGATCGACAGCATCGCCGGCACCAGATGGGCCACGAAGGACGAGCCGCCGATATTGGTGCCGTCGAGCACCTTTGGCCTGATGCCCAGATATTCGGGCACCGACATTGCCGGCATGAACTGCGACAGCGTGGCGGTGAAAATGCCGTCGATCTCATGCACGCCGATGCCCGCATCGGCCGCCGCCGCCTGGATGGCGATGGCCATCTGGTCGAGCGAGGTCTGCCCCGGATTGTTCCATTCCGGGGTTGTGCCGACGCCGGCGATTGCGATTTTCCCGCGCAAAGCATCCTTCATGATTGCCCCCCGATTGTCGCCGGACGGAACAGCACCAGCGGTTCGCCCTTGTCGTCGGCCCCGATAAACGCCGTGACCGCCATGCCGATGCGCACCGCCTCGGGGGCGATATCCTCGACGCGCGACATCATCCGCGCGCCTTCCACGAGATCGATCAAAGCGAGGTTGTAATTGCCGCCATGCTCGGGTTTCTGGCGGATCACCGTGGTGGAATAGACCACGCCCTGCCCGCTCGCCTCCACCCAGGTGGCCAGCGGCTGGCCCGAATAGGGCGACAGCACGCGCGGATAAAATACGCAGCGCCCGGTCTGCTCGCAACGCTGCAGCAGGAACCGCCCTTCGGCAAGGCCTGCCTTGAAGACCGTCTCCGGCGCGCCGCTCGGCTGGATCGCGAGTTCGCCCATCACCGTGCTCCCGCTTCCGGCCGCACCCAATCGGCAAAGCCGCGCCCGCTCTCGGCCAACTCGACCAGCAATGCCGCCGGCTTCAACGACGGATTGCCCAGCGTGCGGTGATAGTGTTCCAGCCGTTCGCGGATCTGCCCGAGCCCGATCCTGTCGGCATAATACATCGGGCCGCCGCGCCAGGCGGGCCAGCCATAGCCATAGGCCCACACCACATCGATATCACTGGACCGCGTGGCGATCCCGTCTTGCAGAATGCGCGCGCCCTCGTTGATCATCGGATAGACCAGCCGCTCCAGGATTTCCTGCTGGTCGATGACGCGGCGCTCGATGCCGGCCTGTTTGGACAGGTCGAGGATCAGCTGCTCGATTGCCGGATCGGGGATCGGCTTTCGGCTTCCCGGCTCGTAAAGATAGAAGCCCTTGCCGGCCTTCTGGCCCAGGCGCCCGCTTTCATAAATGGCATCATAGGTCTTGAGCGGCTGCCCACGCTGCTGGCGCACGCGCCAATTGACATCGACGCCCGCCAGATCGGTCATTGCCAGCGGCCCCATCGGGAAGCCGAAATCGGTCAGCGCCTTGTCCACGTCCTGCGGCAGCGCGCCATCCAGCAACAGCCGGTCGACCTCCACCGTGCGCTGTCCGAGCATCCGGTTGCCGACAAACCCATCGCAGACCCCGACCACGACCGGAATCTTGCCGATGCGTTTGGCGACGGCCACGGCGGTTGCGACCACCTGCTTGTCGCTATGCTTGCCGCGCACCACTTCCACCAGCTTCATCACATTGGCCGGGCTGAAGAAGTGCATGCCGACGACGCGCTCGGGCGAATTGGTGGCCGCCGCGATCGCATCGACGTCCAGGGTCGAGGTATTTGTCGCCAGGATCGTCGGCTTGGCCACCACGACATCCATCGCGGCAAAAACCTGGCGCTTGAGCGGCAGATCCTCGAACACCGCCTCGATCACAAGATCGGTCTTGCCGATCTGCGACACGTCCCCGGCAACGCCCTCGATCAGCGCGATCCGTTCCGCCATCGCCGCGCTGGACAGCCGGCCTTTTTCGACCGTGGCCGCATAATTCTTGGCGATCGCCGCCTGCCCGCGCACCAGCGCCTCTGGCACCGGCTCGACCATCCGCACCGGAATGCCGACATTGGCAAAGCACATGGCGATGCCGCCGCCCATGGTGCCTGCGCCAAGCACCGCCACCTGCTCGACACGCTGAGGGGTGATGTCCTTGCCGATATCGGGAACCCGGGCGGCTTCCCGTTCGGCGAAAAACAGGTGCCGAAGGGCCGCGCACTGCTCGCTGGCCTCCAGTTCGGCGAACAACCGCCGCTCATGGGCTAAAGCTGTGTCGAACGGCTCATAGACCGCAGCCTCGACTGCTTCCAGCGCCGCCAGCGGCGAGCGCTGCCCCGGCGTCCGGCGTTCGATGGCCTTGCGCGCCGCCGAGAACACCGCCACTTCGGGAACGGCCGGCGCGATATCGCGAGCCCGCGGCAAAGCCGCATTCGGGGTCAGCGCGGTCAAGAAGGCCACGGCCGCAGCATCCAGATCGCCGTCCACCACCTGATCGGTCAGCCCGATACTGACCGCTACCGCGCCAGAGACCGGCTCACCCGTGGTGATCATCTCGATGGCGCGCTCAAAGCCCACCAGCCGCGGCAGTCGCTGGCTGCCGCCGGCGCCGGGCAACAGGCCCAGTTTCACCTCAGGCAATCCCAGCCGCGCATCGGCAAGCGCAATGCGATAATGGCAAGCCAAAGCCAGTTCGAGCCCACCGCCCAGCGCCACGCCATGGATGGCCGCCAGCACCGGCTTGGGCAGGGTCTCGATCTGCTCGATGATCTGGGCCAGGCGCGGCTCCTAGGCGCGGCGTGCCGAACTCGCGGATATCGGCGCCGCCGACAAAACCACGGCCCGCCCCGGAGATGACGATGGCGCTGACCGAAGGATCGGTAGCCGCCGCGCCAAGCGCCGCCGACAAGCCGACACGCAGCGAATGACCCAGCGCGTTCACCGGCGGATTGTTGACCGTGAGGAACCGAATGGTCCCTTCGTCGCGCACCGCAACGCTCGCTTCGCCCAATAAAGCCAACGCATCCTCCCTGCATTTTCTTCTTGTTGCCCGGACACTGCCCCTCACTTTGCTGATTGTCAACAGATTACAATCTTGCAATTTGTAGCGGACCATGTGACCTTCCCGTTCAACGATGCCCTTGGAGGAGGACCGCGTGGAGGATCTTTTGTGCGTAGTGGACGCCGGCGTCGCCACGCTGACGCTCAACCGTCCCGACCGGCTGAATGCCCTGTCCGACCCGATGCTGTTCGGGCTGATCGATCGGCTGATTGAACTGGGAGAGCGGGCGGATATCGGCGCCATCGTGCTGACCGGAGCCGGGCGCGGCTTCTGCGCGGGCGGCGACGTCAAAGCCATGGCGGCAGCCGGCGAAGTCGATTTCGACGCCCGCGTTGCAGCGCTCAAGCGCAAGCATGCTGTCATTACGACATTGCGCTCGGTTCCCAAGATCGTTGTCGCGATGATCAATGGGCCGGCGGTCGGGGCTGGCCTGGCTTTGGCACTGGCTTGCGATTTCCGCATCGCCAGCACGACCGCCAAGCTGGGAGCGACCTACGCGCCGGTCGGCCTTTCGGGCGATTACGGCATTTCCTTCACCCTGGCGCAAATCCTGGGCCGCTCCCGCGCCCAGGATCTGCTGTTCAGCGGCAGGGTGATCGGTGCCGAGGAGGCGCTTGCGCTCGGCCTCGTCAACCAGGCCGTTCCCGCCGACGAGCTGGCCGCCACGACCCACGCGTTCGTGCGCGGCTTCGTCGAAGGCCCGCGCCTGGCCTATGGCCTGATGAAGCAGGCCTTCGATGCCGCCGATGCGGACCAATTGCAGCGCGTGCTCGATGTCGAGGCGGAAAATCTCATCCGCTCCATCCTGACGGCAGACCACCGCGAAGCCGCCAAGGCCTTCACCGAAAAACGCAAACCGGTCTTTGAGGGACGATGACGCCATGAGCAACCCGACAAGAACCGCATTGATCACCGGCGCCACCAGCGGCATTGGCTTGACGATCGCCAAGCGCCTTGCCCGCGCCGGCCACGGCATCATCGCGCATGGCCTGGGGAGCGAAGAAGCCGCCGCCACGGCCCTTGCCGAAATCGCCGCCGACAAGCCGTCGCACCTGTCCTATGTGCAGGCCGACCTGCGCGATCCCGGCCAGATCGAAGCCATGATGGAGAGCCTGGCGGCGCGAGGCACCCCCGATATCCTGGTCAACAATGCCGGAATCCAGAATGTCGCCCCCATCGAGGACTTCCCGCCCGATATCTGGAACGCCATGCTGGCGGTCAATCTTTCGGCCAGCTTCCACACCATCCGCCTGGCTCTGCCGGGCATGCGGGTGCGCGGCTGGGGCCGCATCGTCAATATCGCGTCGGTCAGCGGGCTGGTCGCCACAGCCGGCAAAGCGCCCTATGTCGCCACCAAGCACGGGCTGGTCGGGCTGACCAAGGCCGTCGCGCTGGAAACCGCCACCTCGCCAGTCACCTGCAATGCCATATGCCCCGGCTGGGTGCTGACCCCTTTGGTGCAAAAGCAGGTCGATGCCATCGCCACGCGCGACGCCCTCTCGCCCAGCGATGCGGTCGCGCGCCTGCTTGGGGCCAAGCAGCCGTCCCAGGCCTTTGTCGAAGCCGAGGACGTTGCCGCCGTGGTCGAATTCCTATGCTCGCCCGCCGCGGGCCAGGTGCGCGGTGCCACTTGGACGATCGACGGCGGCTATGTCGCCGCGTGATGAAAGGAACCAGCATGCCTGATTATGCAATTGTCACCGGCGGGGCCGGCAGCATCGGCACCGCTATCGCGGAGCGCCTGACCACGGATGGCTTCAAGGTCGTCACAATCGACCGCGAGACGCCGACGCACGCCTTCCATGCCGACCATATCCAGCTCGATCTGACTGATGCCGATGCAACCCAGAAGGCTGTAACGGCTTTCTGCGCCGATCGCCGCGTCACCCGGCTGGTCAATGCAGCGGGCATCATCATGCCGGCGAGCCTTGAGGACACCGACGTGGCCAGTTTCGATCGGGTGCTGCAGATCAACGCCCGCGCCGCCATGCTGGTGGTCCAGGGCGCCCTGCCCTCGATGCGCCGCGCCGGGATCGGCCGTATTGTCAACATCGCGAGCCGCGCCGCACTCGGCAAGGAATTGCGCACCGCCTATGCCGCGAGCAAGGCGGCTCTCATCGGCATGACCCGCACCTGGGCGCTGGAGCTGGCCCGGGACGGCATTACCGTCAATGCCATCAGCCCCGGACCCATTCGCACCAAGCTGTTCGATGCGGCCAATCCGGCAGACTCGCCCCGCACCAAGGCCATCATCGCCGGTGTCCCTGTCGGCTATCTCGGCGAGCCCAAGGACGTGGCGGCGGCGGTGGGCTTTTTCTGTTCCGACGATGCCCGCTTCGTCACCGGACAGACGCTTTATGTATGCGGCGGCATCACCGTGGGGCTGGCGTCCTGAGCTACGGGAACGCGCGCAACCTTGTAGATAGCAAACTGTTTACAAAATTAAAGCCACATCGTATCGTCATGCCAATAAGCCAGCAAAGACTGGCTCAAAAAGGGAGGGTCACATGATCCAAATGCAGAGCCGCTACCCGGCATCCGCCCAAGCTGTCTCGATCCGGGCACGCTTCGCCACGACTGATGCGTGGTGAGCACGCATGTACCATTCATCCCTCACGACGAATGACATCCCAGTGACCAAGCAGGGGCAGGGCCTAATGATCGACGCAGCACCCACCAGAATCCGGGTCAAGAATCTCATCAAGTCCTTCCGCCGCCAGGGGGGCGGTGGCGAGGTCATTCCGGTCAACAATGTCTCGCTGGACGTCGCGGCCAATGAGATGCTGGTGCTGCTGGGCCCCAGCGGCTGCGGCAAGACCACGCTGCTGCGCTGCATTGCCGGGCTCGAACGCCCCGACAGCGGCGAGATCTTCATCAATGACGAGCCGGTCTATTCGTCCGAGAAAGGCATTTTCCTGCCACCGGACAAGCGGCCGATCAGCATGGTGTTCCAGTCCTATGCGCTGTGGCCGCATATGACCTTGTTCGACAACGTCGCCTATCCCCTGCAGGCGCGCAATGTGAAGGCTGACGAAATCCGCCGCCGCACCCTCGAAACCCTCGACGTGGTCGGTCTGGCGGCATTGGCCAACCAATATCCCGGTCAGATTTCCGGCGGACAGCAGCAGCGTGTCGCCCTGGCGCGCGCCGTCGTTCCGCAGACCGGCGTCGTGCTGTTCGACGAACCGCTCTCCAATGTCGATGCACGGGTGCGCGAGCAATTGCGGCTGGAAATCCGGCGTATGCAGCGCGCCTTCGGCTTTTCCGGGCTTTACGTCACCCATGACCAAAGTGAAGCCATGGCCGTTGCCGATCGCATCGCCGTGCTCAATGACGGCCATATGGAACAGATCGGGGCGCCCGAGGACGTCTATAACCTGCCCCAGACATCCTATGTCGGCACCTTTATCGGCAGCGCCAATATCTGGTCCGGCAGAATCGAAAACGTCACCGCCTCGACCATCACCCTCAGCACGGCCAGCGGCCCGCTGACGATCGATGCCGGCTCCGATCTGATGCGGGGCGCCCTATGCCCCTCCATCGGGGCGCAGGCCAAGGTGCTGGCGCGCCCAGAATCCATCGAGGTTTACCAATCCCCGCCGCAGGGGGCGGCCAACGTGCTGGAATGTATGGTGGAGGCCCGCGTCTTTTTGGGCTCGCACACCGAATATGTGCTGACCATCGGCAGCGAGCGCATCAAGGCCTGGATTCCCAGCATCTCCAATATCCCGGAGGGCTCCAAGGCCTGGATTTCGGTCGCGCCAAGCCGGTTGCGACTGATCAAGGACAGCGCCGTCACCCTATAAGCCAGCGGAGATTGAACAATGACGCTCGTCGATACGACCGCGCGGCAACCCCGGCGCTTCCAGTTTTCTCTCTTCCAGGCCGTCTCGGTCCTCATCGCCGTGGCGGTGGTGTTCTTCGTGGTCTATCCGGCCGTCACCATGCTCGTGCGGGTGTTCTTCGCCGATGGCCATTTCGATGCTTCCGCCTTCCCGCGCGTATTGGGTGCGCCCTGGCTGCTGCCGACGCTGCTCAATACCGCCATCGCGGTCATCGGCGGCGGCCTGCTGGCCATCGTCACCGCCACCACCTTCGCCTGGCTCAATGAGCGCACCGATGCCCGGCTCAAGCTGATCGGCGACGTGATGCCGATCATCCCCCTTTTGGTGCCCGCCATCGCCATGGCGATTGGCTGGGTCTTTCTGGCTTCGCCCGGCGCCGGCTTCATCAATGGCGCCCTGCGCGCCATCTTCGGTCCGCTCGGCCTGGATATTTCCGTCAATATCCTGTCCTGGCCGGGCGTCATCTTCGTTTATGCGCTGTATTTCGTGCCCTATGTCTATCTGATCGTGGCCGCTGCGTTCCGCAATGTCGATCCGGCCCTGGAAGAAGCCTCGCGCCTGTCGGGCGCCAGCATGTGGATGACACTGCGCCGCGTCAGCTTCCCAGCCATCAAGCCGGCGCTGATCGGGGCCTCCCTGCTGATCGTCATCGTGGGCATGTCGCTCTATTCCATCCCCGTGGTCATCGCCAACCGCGCCGGCATCGACATCCTGTCGGTGCGCATCCTGCGCTCGCTGACCTTCGAGTTTCCACCCCGCACCGATCAGGCGATCGTGCTGTCGCTGTTCATGCTGATCGCCATCGCCGTGGTCTGGATGATCCAGCGGCGCGTCACCGCCGCCGGCAACTACGCCACCATCGGCGGTAAAAGCGCCCGGCACGTCCTGGTCGAACTGGGGCGCTGGAAGTGGTTCGCCCGGGCGTTCATGTTCCTCTATATCTTCTTCACTTCGGTGCTGCCGCTGGGCGCCCTGCTGATCGTCGCCCTACAGCCCTATTGGCGGCCCGAGATCAATTTCTCCACCTTCACCCTCGACAATTTCCATGAGGCCCTGATCGGCCGCCCGGTAACCCGCGAAGGCCTGCGCAACAGCCTGACCATGGGCGTATTGGCCGGTGGCGCCGGCATGTTCATCGCCGCCCTGGTGGCGCTTTACGTCAAGAATGCCCGCCGTTCGGTGGGCCGCGTGCTCGACGGGGTGATGAAATTCCCCGCCGCCCTGTCCCATATCGTGATTGCGGTCGGCTTCCTGCTCGCCTTCAGCGGCCCGCCGTTCAATATGTCGGGCTCGCTCATCCTGCTGTTCATCGTCTATATCATCCTGCATCTGCCCGAGGCATCGATCGCCGCGACCGCCGCCATTTCCCAGGTCGGCCGCGACCTGCTCGAAGCCTCGGAAACCTGTGGCGCCTCGCAGGGCCGCACCTTCCGCAAGATCCTGCTGCCGCTGATCCTGCCCGGCTTTGTCGGCGGCTGGGCTCTGCTGTTCGTGCTGACGGCCGGCGAGCTCACCGCCTCATCCCTGCTCGCAGGGGTCCGCAATCCGGTGGTCGGCTTCGTCCTCCTCGACATCTGGGACCAGGGAACGTTCGGCACGCTCGCCGCGCTCGCCTTCTCCTTCACCGTGATCACCACAATCATCGTCACTATCGCCACCATCATCAGCCGGCGCGGTTTCCACTCGCGCTAGCGCGATACTGCACCCGCAATAAAGCCAGAAACCTGCAGACGGGACGCTGAATTGAACCCGACCGACCTTGCATCCCAGCCGCCGGGCCCTGCCCCGCGGCTGGGCTTTGCCTTCACCAGCCATGTCCTGCTGCTGCAGATCGTGATCATGGTGGCGCGGATCACCACCACCTATCGCGCCGTCGAACTGGAGCTTTCGGTGGAGTGGCTGGGCGCAATCGCGGGCAGCTTCTCGCTGCTGCCCCTGCTGGTCGCCATCGTCGCTGGAACCCATGTCGACAAAAAGGGCGAGCGCAGCGCCATGATCGCCGGCGCCATCATCATGCTGGCCGGCACACTGGGATTGCTGCTGCCGGCCAGTTCGGCCCTGCAGCTCATCATGTGTAATCTGCTGCTCGGCCTGGGCCAGCTCCTGCTATTGCTGACCCAGCACTCCATCGCCGCCGGCGATGAAGACGCATTTCGCCGCGACATCCGGTTCGGCCATTATACCGCACTGGTTTCCCTGGGGCAGATTTTCGCGCCGCTCGGTATCTCGCTGGTCGGCGGCGCCGGCACCCTGCCCAATACCACGTATCTGTTCATCTTTGCCGCGGCGCTGGCCGCGCTCAATCTGGGCATCGTGCTGATCATCAAGATACCGCCGCGCCCGCCCAAGCTCGGCAACCCGATCCCGGTTTCGATCCGCGACCTGTTGCGGATCAGGGGCCTGCTGCCGGCGATACTGACCGGCATCGCCGTGCTGTGCGCCATCGATATCATGTTGATCTACCTGCCCGTGCTGGGCACCGAAGCCAATATCGAAGCCGGTGTGATCGGCTACCTCATGATGGGCCGGGCGGTCAGCTCGCTACTGTCCCGCATGGTGTTTCGCTGGCTGATTCTGGTGGCGGGACGCCGCTTGCTACTGACCCTTGCCATTGCCTCCGCCGGGCTCGGCGTTGGCCTGCTGGGCCTGCATATCCCCGTCTGGGCCATGGCCATTGCCATGGTGATCGCCGGCTTCGGCATCGGCATCGGCACACCGCTGACGCTGTCCTGGGTCACAGGCATCGTACCCAGCCATACCCGCGCCCTGGTGCTCTCCATGCGACTCACCGGCAATCGCCTCGGCCAGGTCGGATTGCCGGTCATCGTCGGCTTCGTGGTCGGCGGCACCGGCGTTTCCGTGGCCTTCTTCGCCTTCGCCGCCATCCTCACCGCCCTGGCCGCCACCACCTTTGCGACCTTCGAGCGAAATCGCCAACAAGACGATTGAAAACTGTTGACAATATGCACGAGCGCGCGGAAAAATGCCTCTCAATAAGGGAGGAAAACCAATGACCGACGCCGCAGTGCCCGAACTGATCACCTATTCCTGTGCCGATCAGATCGCGACCATCACCTTGAACCGACCTGAAAAGCTGAATGCCTTCAGCGATGATTCAGTGTTTCAACTCGCAGCGGCGCTCCGCCGTTTCGATATCGATCCCGAGGCCAACGTGGCCATCATCTGTGGCGCCGGCCGCGCCTTTTCCAGCGGCGCCGATGTCCGCCAGCGACAGTTGCGGCCGCGTGAAGAACTCGAAAGATACGGCAGCCCGCAAGCCTGGGGCGCCCATGCCAATGACCTTCTGACCCGCGCCACCTTCTGGAAGCCGGTCATCGCCGCCACCCACGCCTTCGCCATCGGCATGGGCCTTGGCCTGGCGCTGGAATGCGATCTGCTGGTGGCTGAGGAAGGCACCAAGTTCCAGGTCACCGAAACCAGCCGCGGTCTCGCCCCGGTGCGCTATTGGGCACTGATGAACCTGCGCGGCGCCGGCTCCTTTGCCACTGAAACCACCCTGACCGGCCGTTTCTTTACCGCCGAGGAAGCGCTCAAGGCCGGCGTCATCGATCGTATCGCCCCCAAGGGCCAGCACATGGCCGTCGCGCGTGAGCTGGCCCTGCAAATCGCCGCCAACCCGCCGCTCAGCGTCCGTGCCACCGTGCGCGCCCGCCGCTGGTACATGGATCAGGCCGAACGCGAAGCCTATCTGCAGACCAATCCGA
The DNA here is from genome assembly GCA_963717095.1 of uncultured Alphaproteobacteria bacterium. GTDB lineage: Bacteria > Pseudomonadota > Alphaproteobacteria > Rhizobiales > Devosiaceae > Devosia. The sequence goes on along the minus strand of CAVQVF010000001.1, from coordinate 256,443 downwards.
TGAAGCTGCATCTGACCGAAGACTTCCACGAAAGCGCCAGCGCCTTCATGGAAAAGCGCAAGGCCGGCCCCTTCAAGGGCCGCTGATCCCCCGGACGGCGGGCCGGTCGCAAACCGCGCCAACCCGCCGTCTGGTTCCGGTTCATCCTTTCAGGACATTTCGCCATGACCGTCTCGTCCACCCTCGCCGCACGCCTGGCCGATAAAACCCTTTTGACCGACAAGGCGCTGGTCGGCGGGCAATGGCTCGCTGCCGGAGCCGAGGGCAAACGCTTCGACGTCACCAATCCCGCGACCGGGGAGGTGCTGGCCAGCCTGCCCGACCTGACGGTTCCCGAATATCGCCAGGCCATCGACGCCGCCGCCATCGCCCAGCACGACTGGGCCAAGCGCACCGGCAAGCATCGCTCGGCCATTCTCAAGCAATGGCTGACGCTTTGGCGCGACAGCGCCGACGACCTGGCCACCATTCTTACCGCCGAACAGGGCAAGCCCCATGCCGAAGCCAAGGGCGAAGTCATGTATGGCGCCGCCTACCTCGAATGGTTCGCCGAGGAAGCCAAGCGTATCTATGGCGATACAATTCCCGGCCACACCGAAGATGTGCGCATCATGGTGATCAAGCAGCCGGTGGGCGTGGTCGGCGCCATCACCCCCTGGAATTTCCCCAATGCCATGATCGCCCGCAAGGTCGCGCCGGCCCTTGCCGTCGGCTGCGCCATGGTCGCCAAGCCGGCCCGCGAAACGCCGCTGTCGATGCTGGCGCTGGCCGTGCTGGCCGAACGCGCCGGCATTCCTCCCGGGCTGTTCTCCGTCGTCACCACGGGCAGCGGCTCGGCTTTCGGCAAGGAACTCAGTTCCAATCCCAAGATCGCCAAGATCACCTTTACCGGCTCCACCGAAGTCGGCCGCATCCTGATGCGGCAAGGCGCCGACCAGATCAAGCGACTAGGGCTCGAACTGGGTGGCAACGCCCCCTTCATCGTCTTCGAGGACGCCGATCTCGACGCCGCAGTCGAAGGCGCCATCCTCTCCAAATACCGCAATGCCGGCCAGACCTGCGTCTGCGCCAACCGCATCTATGTGCAGGACGCGGTCCACGATGCCTTTGTCGCCAAGCTCAGCGCCCGCGTCGCACAGTTCAAGATTGGCAATGGCCTCGATGCCGGCGTCACCATCGGCCCCCTGATCAACCAGGCCAGCGTCGACAAGGTCGATGAACACATCGCCGACGCCCTGCAAAAAGGCGCCAAGCTGGCCCTGGGCGGCCAGCGCAATGATGCTGGCCCCCTGTTCTTCAACCCGACCATCCTCACCGGCGTCACCCAGGACATGAAGGTGGCGCACGAGGAAACCTTCGGCCCCCTCGCCCCCATCATCTCGTTCTCCAGTGTCGAGGAAGTCATCGGCTATGCCAACGATTCCGAATTCGGGCTCGCCGGTTATTTCTATGCCCGCGATCTCGCCAAGATCTTCCGCGTCGCCGAAGCCATGCAGGTTGGCATTGTGGGGGTCAATACCGGGCTGATCTCCACCGAGGTCGCCCCTTTCGGCGGCGTCAAGCAATCGGGCCTGGGCCGTGAAGGCTCCAAATATGGCGCCGACGACTACCTCAACATCAAGTATATCTGCCTCGGCGGCATGGGAAGTTAGCGCGCCGAGGAAACCGATCCAGCCCCGGCGCATTGCCTTCTGGCGTGACAAATCCGGGAATGGTCTTGCCAGTGACATCGCCGACCAGTAGCGAACACGGAACGACGGCCGCGAGGACTACAGCGTGATCGAACCCAAACGGCTGCATTCGCTGGACGCGGCGCGCGGTATTGCCGCGCTCGCCGTGGTGGTCTGGCATTGGCAGCATATGTACCTGATCGGTGGCGGCACGCTCGACGACCGCACCATCCAGCCCTTCTATAACCTGTTGTTTCCGCTCTATCATTGGGGCTGGCTGGCGGTGGAATTCTTCTTCACCCTGTCGGGCTTCGTGTTCTTCTGGCTTTATGGCCAGCGCATCAATGGCAAATCGCTGGGCTTGGGCGGGTTCTCGTTGGCACGGTTTTCGCGGCTCTATCCGCTGCATTTCATCACCCTGCTGATCATCGCCGTCCTGCAGGTCAATTTGATGGCCAAGGGTCATGACAGCTTCGTCTATGGCGGCGCCAATTGGCCCAATTTCGTGCTTAACCTGTTGTTCCTGCAGTATTTCGCGCCAGGCTGGACCTTCAATGGCCCCGAATGGTCGGTCGGCGTCGAGATCATCCTCTATGCACTGTTCTTCCTCTATTGCCGCCTGCTCAAGCCGGGCTGGATCGTGCCGCTGCTGGCCTGCACTGCCATCGGCCTGTGGGTCATGACCACGCAATGGGCGCTGGGCCGCGGCATTATCGGCTTTTTCGCTGGTGGCGTGGTCTATGAGGCGTGGCGCCGGCTACGCGACCGGCCGGCCATGGCGCCGTTTGTCACGCCCCTCACCGCAGTCACTGCTGCGCTCTGGGTCTATACGATCATCGAGGCCAAGTTCCATCCGCTAACCAGCATGCTGGATAGCTTGAACGTCACCGGCTGGTGGTGGGTTGAAATGAGTTTCCGGCTTGGCCTCGTGCCGCTGACCGTGTTGGCGCTCGCCCTGCACGAAAGCCATGGCGCCCGGTTCTGGCAAAAGCTGTCGCCCATTGGCGATCTGACTTATGCACTTTATCTCTGGCATTTCCCGCTGCAGCTCGCCATCGCCTCGGCGGTGATGCTGGGCGGCGTCCCGCTGGCGCCGATCCAGACGCCACTCGGCTTCCTCGCCTTCTTCGCCGTGCTGATCGCGATCTCGATCGCCAGCTATCGCTTTATCGAGCGCCCGGCCCAGACGTGGCTCCGCGACCGCTTCGCTTCGCGTCTGGTCGCCGTGGAGAAGCCAGCTTAGCGCCCCGGTTCAGGCCCAGAGCAGGGCTACGCAATCGGGCCCGGCAATATCGGCGAGGAACGCGAATTGGGCGGCGAGCCCGGCAGCGCCGGCAATGATCGGCCCGCCAGTGTTCAGCGACACTTCAAGGGACGGCATGGCGACCATGGCGCCCGCTTCGCGCGCAATCAGTGCCCCGGCCATCATGTCCCAGCCATTGAGATGCTGCTCGTAATACAGATCGGCAATCCCATCGGCGACCCGCACCAACCCGATGGCGGCGGCACCCATGCGGCGATAGTCCATGCCCTGATCGTAGAGGCGCTGCGATACCGATTGATACACCGCAAAATCGGTGCGGCGGGAATGGCCGAGAATGGCGATGGCCTGCGCCGGATCGGTAACGGCTGAGGCGCGGATCGGCTTGCCATCCTTGAAGGCGCCCTGCCCCTTGATCGCCGAATAAACCTTATCCACCGCCGCATCATAAATCACGCCGATACGGACCGCCCCATCGGCGACATAGGCTATCGACACGCCCCAATGGCGGAAGCCGCGAATGTAATTGGTCGTGCCGTCGATCGGATCGACTACCCAGAAGCCGGCGCCGCCTGGAGCCCCGCCGCCCTCCTCGCCCATGAAGCCATCATGGGGAAACAATCGTGCGAGGGTGGAACGGATAGTGTCCTCGGCCTGCCGGTCGGCAATGGTGACGAAATCCTGCAGGCCCTTGTTCTGAACATTGAGTGCGCCACTGTCGCGAAACACCGATGCGGCACGCCCCACCTGGCGCGCCAGCTTCACGGCCGCATCGAGGCGCGCCGTCAGGCCGGAGCTTTGGTTTCGGCGACGATCACGCGGTCTTCCTCTTGATCAGCGAAACGGGGGTGAATTCCACCCGCGCGGTCATATTCGGATCGGCCATGCGGCTGGTCAGCAGGTCGATGGCCTGTTCGGCCTGGATATCGCAGGGCTGCAATATCGTGGTCAGCTCATAAGCGCCCCAGCTGGCCTGCGGAATATCGTCATGCCCGATGATGCGCAGGGGCGATGCGCCGCGCTGCCGGGCGAGGCCATCGATCACCCCGCAGGCGAGATAGTCGTTGATGCAGAACAGGCCATCGATATTGGTGCCCGCCAGTTGTTCAGCGGCAGCAAAGCCGTGCGCATAATCATTGCGCGCGATCGGCAATACATCGGCCACCACGCCCATCGCCTTGCAACGCGCCAGGAACGCCTCCAGCCGCCGCCGCGCCGTATAGGACACGCCGGCCGCCCCCATCACCGCCGGCCGCCTGGCGCCGCCATCGATCAATTGCATCGCCGCGATCTGCCCGGCCGCCTTGTCGTCGGAGACGACGCGATCCACCAGCGGAATATCGTCGCCCTTGTTGATCAGCACGATGGGCACGCCATTGTCGGCAAATTCTTCGCACAGCGAGGTGGGCGGCGCATCCGACGTCACCAGCACGCCCGAGACCGCATAATGCAGCAATTGCCCGATGATCTCGGCCTGATCCTCGGTATCGGTGGGCAGCAGCACCGGGCGGAAATTGCGGGCCAGCAGGGCACGGGAAATCTGCTCGATCTGCAGGGTGCGGAACGGATTATCCAGCCCCGCCGCCACGACGCCAACGAAATCGGAGCGCTGATTGGTGAGGCTGCGGGCGAGATAATTGACGCGATAGCCCAGATCCTTGGCCGCCGCATGGACCTTGGCCCGCGTTTCGGGGGAAACGCTGGCATTGGGCGTGAACGTGCGTGACACCGCTGCGCGGGACACCCCGGCACGCTTGGCAACATCGAAAGAGGTAACTTTGCGGGAGCGGTTTTCGATATCGCTCATGATGTTTGGCTCGTTTCTCGAACAGATCAGGCAAGTCGGTGGGGATGCCCAGCATGGGCTTATGGTGCTGTAAGAGCCACTTATAACGGTCACATGACATTTTTGCGCACGTGTACAAAATAACGTCTCCTGCGCGGCCGGCATTAGAAGAAAAACTCTCAATCGGCGGCGCGAACCTGAATGCCGATTAGTCGCTGTCCATCCCCGCCAGTTGCTCCAGCACCCGATCGGCCATCGATACGCAGCGCGCGCCATCGAACGGAAACAGCGCGTGAAGGCGCCGCTCATCTGCTCTCGATGGCGGCCCGCATCAGGCGCCGGGCGCGATGCAGCCGGGTCTTGACCGTTTCCGGCTTGATCGCCAGATGCAGCGCCGTCTCCTCGATGCTCATGCCCTCGACATCGCGCAACACGAACACGGCCCGGAACGCGATGGGCAATTCATCCACCGCGCGCTCCAGTATCTGGCGGACTTCATTGCGGGACATTTCGGTCTCCGGATCGATTGCGGGGCCTGGATGGAGGGAAAGGCGATGACCTGCCCGCCATCGCGGCTGGTCTCGATGTCGATCTGCTCGATGCCGGTGGTGGGACGCCGCCGCCGCAACCGTCCCAGCGCTTCGTTGAGGGCGATCCGCGTCAGCCAGGTCGACAATTGCGCGTCCCCGCGAAAGCTATCCAGATGGGTGAACGCCTTGACATAGCTGGCCTGCACCACGTCCTCGGCATCGCCATCGTTGCGCAGGACCGCCGGGCGGCGCGGAACAGGCGCTGGTTATGGCGCTTGATGATGGCGCGAATGGCGAATTCATCGCCGCCCCGCGCCAGCGCGACCAGGTCGGTATCGTCCAGCCCGTCCCAGTCCTCGATGCTGGCTGGGCACGTCAATGCTCATCTGGCTCATGATCGCCTCCGATTGGAGCGAATGTCAGCTGGAGCCGTAGCGGCCGGATGCCCGTCCCAGCGCCAATTGTTCAGCCGGCTTTATCGGCGCGATCACCAGCGTGCCCGTCATGCCGGGATGGAACCGGCAGAAGAAATCCACGCTGCCGGCAGCGCCGACCGCCATCACGCGCTTCCGATTTCGCCGGCAGGTCCACGTCGAAACTGCTCGTCGCGGGCCGTTGCGGTATGGCGGAAGATATCGTCGTTCCGCCAGGTGATGGTGTCGCCGACATGCAGTTGCGCCGGCACGGCGCCGAACGCCATCTTGTCGAGCACGATCGTATAATCGGCCGCCAGCACGCCCGACGATTGGGCAAGCACCCCGCCAGGACCAGCACGCCAAGGCCCCGAGCCTGGTCAGGGTGCGCATGGGCATCTTTTGCACCGTCATGGCCAGATGTTCGGCGTGGTGCTGGTGTTCGGTGAACAGCTTCAGCCCGGTTTCCAGCAATGCCTTGAGTTCGGCATTTTGGGCCGAGGGGATCAGCACCGTGCTCAGCGCGCCATTGACGGTCTGGTGATAGGCGACCTCATTGGCGACATAGGCGGCATCGAACGCAGCGCCGTCGAGGGCTTCCAGTTCGGCCAGCTTGGCGGTGGCCGCGCCGACAGCGCCTGGCTCGTCGGCATTGTCTTCCGGGGTCACGCCCAGCTTGGCGACCAGCGCCAGCGCCTGGTCGTTCACCGCCTTATGGTCGCGCGCCATTGACATTGGCGAAGTCGATCACTTCGGCATTCTTGCTTTTCTTCAGCGCCTGCTCGGCCGCCGCGATATCGATCTGGCCGGCGGTATAGGCGATATGGGCGATCTGCGGATCGGTGGGGGCGGCATCCTGCGCAGCGGCAGTGCCGGCCATGCCGAGAGCCAGAAGGTGGCGAAAATTGCGTTCCTGATCATGTCGATCTCCTGTGGTGGAGCGCAGGGACCGCGCCCTGCCACTCCCCCATTGGATGGCGCCCGATCACGAAGGTTCCCGGGAAAACGTCAGCCGGTTCCCGGAAAGCGCCGGCGCGCGATAGGGACCATTTCCGCCCCGAATTCAAGCCTTGGCCAGCGCCTGCTCGATATCGGCGATGATGTCGTCGATATGCTCGATGCCGACCGAAATGCGCACCAGGTCCTCCGACACCCCGGCCCGCGCCAGTTCCTCGGCGTTGAGCTGGCGATGCGTGGTCGAGGCCGGATGGCAGGCCAGCGATTTGGCGTCGCCGATATTGACCAGCCGCAGGATCATGTTGAGCGCGTCGATGAACTTGCCGCCCGCTTCCTGCCGCCCTTGATGCCGAAGCTGACAATGCCCGAGGCCTGGCCCTTGGTGATGCGCTTGGCCACGGCATTATACTTGCTGTCCGGCAGCGCGGCGTAATTGACCCAGCTGACCTTGGGATGCGCTCTTGAGATACTGCGCCACCTTGAGCGCATTCTCGCAATGGCGCTCCATGCGCAGGCCCAGCGTTTCCAGCCCCATCAGGAACAGGAAGGCGCTGTGCGGCGACAGAGCGCGGCGCCGGTATTGCGCAGCGGCACCACGCGGCAGCGCCCGATATAGGCGGCAGCGCCCAAGGCCGCGGTATAGACCACGCCGTGATAGGACGGATCGGGCTCGTTGAGCACCGCGAAGCGCTGCCTTGTTGGCCACCCAGTCGAACTTGCCGCTATCGACGATGATGCCGCCGATCGAATTGCCGTGCCCGCCGATATATTTGGTCAGCGCATGCACCACGATATCGGCGCCGAAATCGATCGGGCGGCAGAGATAGGGCGTCGCCACGGTGTTATCGACGATCAGCGGCACGCCATGCTTGTGGGCGATCTGCGCCAGCCGCTCGATATCGACCACATTGCCGGCCGGATTGCCGATGGATTCGCAGAACACCGCCTTGGTCTTGTCGTCGATCAGCGCCTCGATGGCGTCGAAATCGTCGGCCGTCGGCCATGCGCACTTCGATGCCCTGGCGGGGGAAGCTGTGCATGAACAGGTTATAGGTGCCGCCATAGAGCTGGCTGATCGAGACGATATTGTCGCCGACCCCGGCAATGGCCTGGATCGAATAGGTGATCGCCGCCATGCCCGAGGCCACCACCAGCCCGCCGATCCCGCCCTCCATCTCGGCGACGCGCTGCTCCAGCACCGCCGTGGTGGGGTTCATGATGCGGGTATAGATGTTGCCCGGCACCGCCAGGTTGAACAGATCGGCGCCATGCTGGGTGTTGTCGAACGTATAGGACGTGGTCTGGTAGATCGGCACCGCGGCCGCCTTGGTGGTGGCTTCGGCGGTATAGCCGTGATGCAGCGCCAGCGTTTCGAGCTTCATGCGGGGTCTCCATTCGTCGAGCCTTGGTCAGCCGACTTCTGGTGTCACCATAGCGTTTATCGGCCGCGCGCCAAGCGCATGACCGGCAATGTCCGTTTCAATGCGAGGCTGTTCGGAGCAAGACTTTCGCTTGGGCGGCAGCGGCAGGCAGGCTAGGGTGAACCCAATTGCGAGCGGCGGCACCCATGACAGCTTCGATCTATCCCAGCGATTTCTACACCAACCGCCGCGCCAGCACTGCCCATGCTGCATCGCGGATCCTGTCGGCCCTGCCCGCCACTTTGCCGCGCCGCTCCGTGGCCGATATCGGCTGCGGCACCGGCACCTGGCTCGCCGCCGCCCTGGCCGATGGCGCCATGTCCGCCTTCGGCATCGAGGGGGATTGGGTCACCCCCGACCAGCTCGACGATCCCCGCATCGTCTTCGCCCCGCAGGACCTGGAGCAGCGCTTCAGCGGCCACCGCGTCGATCTGGCCATGTCGCTCGAAGTCGCCGAACACCTGACGTCCGCCCGCGCCGAAACCTTTCGTCGCCGACCTGGTTGCGCTGGCTCCCGCCGTACTGTTCAGCGCCGCCATCCCCGGCCAGGGCGGCGTCAATCATCTCAACGAGCAATGGCAAAGCTATTGGGCTGGCACTTCGCTGGCCATGGCTACCAACCGTTCGACGTCATCCGGCCTGCGATCTGGGCGGATGAGCAGATTCCAGCTTGGTACAAGCAGAATGTGGTGCTGTATCTGGATGAGGCGACGGCCGCACAACTGGGCCTTACCCCGACGCCGGCAGCCCTGCTCGATCGAGTCCATCCCTTGTTCTGGGAACGCGCCAATCGTGAGCTGAAATATGCTGGGGCTTTGCCGGAGTCGGAAGTTCTCCGGCGCAAGACAGAGGCTGCGCGACAGCAGTAACTGACCAGTTGCATACAAGGCGCTTCAGTCGACATCCTCCCCCTTGCGGGGGAGTGTTCACTTTGGGCTGGTATTTGTGGCGTACCCCCACCCCTGTCCCCTCCCCACAAGGGGAGGGAGACGATGGAGCCGAGAGCGTTGATCTGGCGCCTCCCTCCCCTTGATGGGGAGGGATTGAGGGTGGGGTGACTGCCGAGAACCCCAGCCCAAAATGAACACTCCCCCCATCAAGGGGGAGGGAGACGTAGGAACCGCTTGCTCAAAGGTTGCGGTTGCTAAGATTGATTGAGAGGGTCTCCCTCCCCCTTGTGGGGAGGGGACAGGGGTGGGGGATGTTTAGCCAACAATCCATCGTGGCTCCCAACACCCCCACCCATCCTCCCCCGTCAAGGGGGAGGTGCCGCTCCGTGATTAGTCTGACGACCGCGCCGCCCAAACCAGCCCGCGCCGCAAAATCTCGCGCACCTGCGGCAGCACCAGCTCATCCGCCACATGCCCCAGCGACGAATAGAACACCCGTCCCTGCCCATGCGTGGTGGTGAACACCACCGGCATCACCACGTCCTTGCGCCACGGATGAAACTCGCCCGAAAACGTCGTCGTCGCCAACACTTCCACCGCCGGATCGTAGTTCAGATAATACTGCTCCGAAGTATGCTCGAAACTCTCGATCCCCGCCATGATCGGATGATCGCCGCGCGTCACGTCCACCCGATAGCTTATGATATTACCCGGATGGGACACCCAATAGCAGCTCGCCGCATAGCGGAACGGCACGCTGGAGCGAAAACTGGTTGCCAGCCCCATATGAAACCCGGCCAGCCCCGTGCCCGCCTGCACTGCCGCGACCAGCCGGGCCATCTTCTCCGGCGCCAGCACCCCGTCGGTAATCACCGGGACCACCAGGCCATTGGTGCCGACATCCTCGGCGCCGAGCGCGTCATAGTCCGGCGTCACGGTGACGGCAAAGCCCTCCGCTTCGAGCAGGTCGCGCACCACATTGGCGCTGCGCTCGGGCGTATGCAGCTCCATCCCGCCCCAGACCACGAGCGCCTTGCGCGTCACAATCCCAGCCCCACCGCACGCGTGCGATGCACGCCCTTGGGCACAAAGGCGAATGCGTCGGCCATGCCCAAGAGATCCGCGGCCAGATGCACCACCGACAACCACATCTCGGTGCCTTGCAGGCTCGTCACCTGTCCATCAGCGAAGGCGAACCCCTCGCCGGGAACCCAGCGCTCGACAGCGCGCCCGATGACCGCATGCGCTATTCCCTCGGCCTCCGCCCGACGATAATCAGTCTGCAATAGGCACAGCCGCAGCGGGTGGATAGTGTCGAGCAGGTTGCAGGCCGTATAGGTCGGCCCGGAAAAACCGCCATAATTGCGATAGTTCAGCAGCACCGAATTGATCGCCGCTTCCGCCTGCGGCACAGGCAGGCCGAACTGCGCATAAGTCCCGCGCGTCAGCCGGTAGAAACCATTGACCGGCTGCAACAGCCCTTCGGCCTCGGTGGTCGAGCCCCACAACCCGGTGGCGCGATCCTGCTTCATCGCCAGCCACCCGAACAGCGTCTCGCGGGTGCGGCCGGAAGTGAAATAGCGTGCGTTGAAATAGAGCGCCGTGCCGATCGCATCGACCGCCGCGCCCGCGCCCCAGGCCCGCTCGCGCCAACTCAGCCCATCCAGCCAATCGCAAAGCGCATTGGCGTCCAGATCCTCGACTGCGCCGATCCGCCGGCGCGGCTGGCTGCCCAGGCATTCCAGCGCATAGCCGACCGCCAGCACATTATAGAGCGCCAGGCCGTTGTCGCGCATGGCCTGCCCCGATGCGGGCGGCTGGAACGGATCGGGGAACAATCCCGTCGCCGCGTCCTGCACATCCTGCAATTTCGCGATGGTGGCCGGCACGTCGAGCCCATCCGGCAATGAATCGAATGAGGTCGCGATCTCGATGGCGTCACAGAGATGCCGAATGCTCTGCCTGGCCTGCCCGCTCGCTTCGAAGGACAGGTAGGCGCCATCGCGCCGATGGCGCGTCAGAATATCGGGCCACTGGCTTTTCGCCATATCGCCCAAGCGCTTGAGCGCGGCTTCGCTATCCCCCTGCGCCTGCTGCCCGGCCGCAAGCTCGCCCCGCCGCCGTACCACCTTGGCTGGCACACCGGCAACGATCGCTAGCGGCGGCACGTCCTTGCTGACCACGGCGCCAGCAGCGATCACCGCGCCCTTGCCGACTGTTACACCATCGAGGATCACTGCATTGGCACCGATCCAGACGTCGTCCTCGACCACGATGCCATGGCTATAGTGCTTTTGCGCATGGATCGGCACGTTCGGATCATCGAAGCCGTGATTGAAACCGACGATCGAGGCATGTGAAGCGATGCGCACCCCATCGCCGAACCGCACCTTGCCGGAGATGCAGGCATAGGGATTGACCGTGGAATTGGCGCCAAATTCGATATCGCCGCGCACCAAGCGCATGGCCGGCGATCCAGCTGTTTTCGCCCAGCACCAGGTGGCTGGTGAAGATCGCCGCATCGGCCGCGACATAGGCGGTAGGCAGCGAAGCTGGCCCCGGCAGTCAGCGCCAGTTTAGCCTTGCGCGCCTGATGCTCGGGCGATGCGATGTCCTCGGGCGTGCGATCCCATGTCAGCCATTGCAGCCGGGCTTCGATGATCGGCAGCCTTGAGGTCCTCTTCGGCAGCCGATAGCGCCCCGAGGCGGGAAAACGGGCTTTCATCGTGATTGAGCAAGGTCATGCCAGGCGCTCCAAAATCGCCGGTTCGATAGCAAATTCAAGCTGCTGCCCAGCAACGAAGCGCTCGACTTCCTCGATCGCCATCTGCCCCAGCCGCAGCCGCTCGGTGCCGACCGCTCCGGCAACATGGGGCGTCAGGAACACATTGGGCAAGTGGTAAAGCGGAGAACCCGCCGCCGGAATCTCGGGATCGGTGACATCGATCACCGCCTGGATGCGCCCGCTCTGCAGTTCGGCGATCAGCGCGTTTTCGTCGATGATCGCGCCGCGCGCCGTGTTGATGAACGCCGTATTGGGGCGCATCAGCGCCAATTCGCGCGCACCGATCATATGTCGGGTCGAGGGCAATGAGGGGGCGTGAACCGACACCACGTCCGAACGCTGCATGAGGCTATCGAGATCGACCAGTTCGACGGTTTTAGCGATCGGATCGCTGGCCGACACGTAGGGGTCGAACAGCAGCACGTCGAAATCGAAGCCCTGCAAAAACTTCGCCACCTTGCGGCCAATGCGCGATGCACCGACCAGGCCAATGGTGCGGCGATAATTGCCGATCGGCTCGTCCATCATCGCGTAGCTGGTGCGGCGGCTCGGATCGGCGCGATAGAGGTCGCGCAGCTGGAACACGTGCTTGTTGGCGAAGATGATCGCCGCCAAGGTGAATTCGGCGACCGGCACCGCATTGGCATCGGCGGCGTGGGTGACGGTGATGCCCGCCTCGTAGACAGCCGCATCGAGCGTGAACTTCACCGTACCCGCCGCATGGGCGATGAGGCGCAGCTTAGGCGCCGCGGCGACGACTTCGGCCGTGACCTGCGGGCAGCCCCAGCCGGTGACCAGAATATCGAGATCGCGCAAGATGCGCCGCGCTTCGGTCGTGGAGAAGTCCGTGATCGGAGTGGGCGAGACCACATCGCAACACGCGGCCAGCCGCGCCAGCGAGGCATCGTCGAAGACATATTTGGTTTTGTCCGCCGCCATGGCGAAGGCGAGCTTGGGTGCCATCAAAATCTCTCCGGCACCTGAATGGCGCTGACCTCGATCCCCTCGCGCGCAAACAACGCTTCAAGATCGGCAAGGTTTGGCGCCTGGGGTGGCTTGGCTAATGCTGCATCGGCAGACGCACTGACGGGCTGCGCCATCGCTGCCGTGACCAGCACCGTCGTCCCCACTGGAATATCGCCGCGCAATTGCGGCACGATGGTTTTGGCGACAATCAGATTGGTATTGGGGAAGGCCCGCAATGCTTTCCCCGTTCGATTGCCATTCAGATCGAGGATGACACTGAGGTCGCTCTTCGAACGCGCCACCGCCCTGCCCGCCGCTTCCTCGGTCACGTCCGCATTCAGATCGGCCCGGCCAATGGCAAAGCCGCCTTCGCTGGATTTCAGCGCTCGTGGCGTGGTGATGCGGTGGACACGAACGTGCCAGGGATTGGCCGGCAGCAGCCAGGTTTCGACCGTCACATCGGCCCACGGCTTCCAGCGCGCGAATAGCGTATTGCCAGCAATCTGCGCCGTCTCATTAGCCTCGCGGACGCGATAATGCCGTCCATCGTCGGAAAAGCCGATCATGCCGTCGAAGGCGGCCATCTCATAGCCGCGCTCGTCGACCTCGACAGAAAAGCCGTAGCGCGAGGAATAAACGAACTTGGCATATTTCTCGGCGCCCGCCCGCATCTGCCAGTTCTGCTGGCCACCCGACAGCGCCACCACATTGCCCGGCGTTTGCAACATCACCATGCCGGGATGCTTGAGCGGCAGTGGCTCGGCACGCTTAACCGCCGGCGTTTCCTCGGCAGTCCAGAACGGATGATCCGCTGCCAAAGCCAGCGGCAGAAAGGCCTTGAGCGCCCAATAGGGCGAGCCGGCCGAATTGTAGCTCTCGCTCATGAACAGGTTGGGATAGCCATAGCCGATGGAGAGAATGCCATCCCGATTGGCGATCGGCTGCTTGGCCCACCAGCGCAGATGGCGCATGAAATGGCCCTTGATCTCGCCCCAGGGCAGCGCCTCGACATCGGCAAAGGCCAGCGCGCCCCAGAAGCCACCGCAAGCGAAGCGATAGGTCAGGCTGCGCCCGAACGCCAGCACGCCGCCATCCTCGTCGAACCACGAGCGGATATCCTTGGCGAACAGTACCGCGCGCTCCTTGTACCGCGCCACGCGCGCCTCATCGCCCCGCGCCAGCTTGGCGTAGATCAGCCCATAAAAGTGCATGGCGAACGGAATGTAGTGGTCGATCCGCCGCACATTGCCGTCACGATACCAGCCCTCGCCGAGATAGAAGCCGTCCAGTTCTTCCAGATACTTATCAGTCAACGACCGATCGAATTCGACGCCACATTCCTCCAGCCCCAGATCGACCAGGATGCGGAAGAACTTCCAGTTATTGTCGGCATAATCGTGGCTCCGCGCATGCTTGAGATAGGCCGCCAGATTATCCTTGGCCTTCTGCGGCAGCGGCTCCCATGCCAGATGCGGCACCATGCGGAGGGTGAAACCGATGGCCGCCAGCTCGACCATGCGCTGATCGGTGGCGCTGACCGTGCCCCAATATTCGGGATGCTCGGGATCTGTGCCATTGGCCAGCCCGCGCCGATACAGCTCCCAATGATCGAAATTGCCGCCGCCCGCCGCCAGCGGTGTCAGCCCCCAGAGCGGTCGCGCAAACCCTTCCAGATCCGCCGCCGCCCGGTCGAAATGGGCCGCCGCCGCATCGAGCCGCACCCGCGCGCCACCCTCGGAAAAATATGGCAATAGCGGCGCGAACAGGTCGTTCAGGCCCTTTTCGATATCGGCGCGCGAGGTGAGGGCATTGCCGGCCAGCGGATTGGCGCTCAGCGGATCATAGGTCATTTAGGCATACGTCCTGGTAGCGAGCGTCTCATAGGCGCCCTTGAGGTCTAGTGTTTCGGCGAAATGGCAGGCCGCTTCCTGCGCCGTGCCGTTGACGGGCCGCAAAGCTGGGCGCTGGGAGCGGCAAATGTCCTGCGCATAGCGGCAGCGGGTGTGGAACGGGCAGCCGACCGGGCGATTGCCGAGATAGGGGATTTCCCCCTTCACCTCGGCCTTACGGCCCTTGCGCCGCAGTGGATCGGCGATCGGCAGGGCTTCCAGCAGCACTTCGGTATAGGGATGGCGCGGCCGCTCGAACAGCATTTCGGTGGGCGCATTTTCCACCACATGACCCAGATACATCACCACCACCCGGTCGGCGATATAGTTCACCACGCCCAGGTCATGGCTGATGAAAATGTAGGTCAGCCCGAAATCGCTCTTGAGATCTTCGAGCAGGTTGAGGATCTGCGCCTGGATCGACACATCGAGCGCCGACACCGCCTCGTCGGCAATCACCAGCTTCGGATCGAGCACCAGCGCCCGCGCGATGCCGATGCGCTGGCGCTGCCCACCGGAAAACGCGTGCGGATAGCGCCCGACGCCGTCGGGGGCAATGCCCACCTTTTCCAGCGTCGAGACCACCCGATCTTCCAACTCGCGCCCTTTGGCGACCTTGTGGATGCGCAACGGCTCGGCGACGATATCGAACACCCGCATATTCGGATTGAGCGAACTCATCGGGTCCTGGAAGATCATGCGGATATCCTGCCGCCACGGCTTGATCTGGCGCTTGTTCAGCGCGCTCAGCTCGACCGGATCGTGGCCCTTGGGATAGTAGGTCACCGTGCCCGCCGTCGCCGGCTGCGCCTTGATGATGCAGCGGCCAAGCGTGGTCTTGCCACAGCCGCTTTCGCCCACCACCGCCAGCGTCTCACCGGCCTCGACGGTCAGGCTGACATCGCTCAAGCGCATCCAGCGTGCGCGCCGGCCCGAACAGGCCGGTGCTCAGCGAATAGCTTTTCGACAGGTTTTCGACCTTTAGCAGCGTGCTCATGCGTCCACCTCCGCCATGACTGGCGCCTGCGTCAGCAGATGGCACCGCGCGATATGGCCATCCCCAACCACCGTTCGCTCCGGCCTTATCGTGGCGCATGGCTCGAACGCATAAGGGCAGCGGCTAGTGAAGGCACAACCCTGCGGGCCGGTCGCTAGGCGGAAGGCACCGTGCCCTTGATCGGCGACAGCCGCACCCGCTCGGCCTTGCGCGCCATCTTGGGAATGGATGACATCAACGCCCGCGTATAGGGATGCTGCGGGGCCCGGAACACGTCATAGACATTGCCCTGCTCCACCACATCGCCGAGATACATCACCGCCACTTCATCAGCGATTTCCGCCACCACGCCCAGATCATGGGTGATGAACAGCATGGCCATGCCGTAATCGGTCTGCAGCTGGCGCAGCAGGTCGAGAATTTGCGCCTGCGTGGTCACGTCCAGCGCCGTGGTCGGCTCGTCGGCGATCAGCAGGTCCGGCGTGCAGGCCAGCGCCATGGCGATCATCGCGCGTTGCCGCAGCCCGCCCGAAAGCTGGAACGGATAGGCATCCGCCCGCTCCCGCGCGCCGGGAATGCCGACCTGATCGAGCAGCGCCACCGTGCGCTCGCGCGCCTGTTTCTGGCTCAATCCTTCATGGATCAGGATCATCTCGTCGATCTGGTCGCCAATGGTGTGCACCGGCGACAGCGAACTCATCGGCTCCTGAAAGATCATGGCGATCTTATTGCCGCGCACCTTGCGCAGCGGCAGGCTGTCCTGCTTGAGTGTCGCCAGGTCGATCACCGGCTCACCCGGCTCGGAGAACAGGATCTTGCCGGTGCGGATGTTCGCGTTCTGGTCGAGCAGGCGGAGAATGGCGCGGGCGGTAACGGATTTGCCGCACCCGCTTTCGCCGACGAGGCACAGCGTCTTGCCGGCGGTCAGCGTCAGATCGACCTGGCGCACCGCCTCGATATCCGCCTCGTCGGGGGACGAGAAGGTGATCGACATGTTTTCGATGGCGAGGATGGGGGCGGTCATGGGGCATGCTCCTCGATCGTGGCTCTCGTCCCCCCACCCCTGACCCCTCCCCACGAGGGGGAGGGAAAGGCAGGAACCGCTAGCTCAGTTGGTACGGCTACAACGGTGGATTGGGAGCATCTCCCTCCCCCTTGTGGGGAGGGGACAGGGGTGGGGGTAGCCACACACTCGATCATTATGAAATCTCTACCTTCCATGAGGATCAGCGGCATCGCGTAGGCCGTCTCCGAAGAAGTTGAGCGACAGGATGATCACCACGACGCAAATGCCCGGCGTCAGCAGCCAGGGCGCGGTGGCGAGGGTGCGGATGTTCTGCGCGTCCTGCAGCAGCGTGCCCCAACTGACGATCGGCGCCTGCAGGCCCAGCCCGAGGAAGCTCAAAGCCGTTTCGGCCAGGATCATCCCCGGCACCGCCAGCGTGGCGGCGGCGATGATATGGCTCATGAAACTGGGCACCATGTGGCGCGTGATGATGCGCCAGTCGCTGGCGCCATCCAGTTGCGCGGCGGTGACGAAATCTTCGGTCCGCAGGCTCAAAAACCGTCCGCGCACCACCCGCGCCAGCTCGGTCCAGCCGATCAGCGACAGGATGACGGTGATGGCGAAATAGGTCTGGATCGCCGACCAATCCTTGGGCAAGGCGGCGGCAAGGCCGAGCCAGAGCGGAATGGTGGGCATGGAGCGGATGAACTCGATCACCCGCATCACCACGCTATCGAACCAGCCGCCATAATAGCCGGAAAACCCACCGATGATGATGCCGAAGAACAGGCTGAGCGTGACGCCGGCAAGGCCGATGGACAGCGAAATGCGGGTGCCGTGGATCAGCCGGCTCAGCAGATCGCGGCCGAGGCGATCCGAGCCCAGCACATAAAGCGGCGTGCGCGGCGTGGTGACGCCGAACAGCTTGACCGACATCGGGATGATCCCGGCCAGCCGATAGGGTTCGCTCGGCACCAAGAAGGCGATCGGGATTTTCACCGTCTCGTCGATGACGAAAGTCCGGCGCATCGCCGCCTTGTCGATAGTGCTTTTATAGCCATAGACGAAGGGCGCGAAGCTCCACGAGCCATCTTCGTTGGTGGAGAAAAAGTGGATGCCCTGCGGCGCCGCATAGGTATAGCGCGGGTTGTAATCGGCCGGATCGAGCGGCGCGAGAAACTCGGCCAGCAAGGCCACCAGATAAAACAGAGCGACGATCCACAGGCCGATCAAAGCGAGCTTGTGTCGCTTGAAACGCCGCCACATCAGCGCCCTTTGGCTTTCGCGCACGGGCTTTTTGACGATGGTAGGGATAGCGATGTGGTTCAGGGTATCGGTTGCCATTATTTGCTCCCGAAGCGAATGCGCGGATCGATCCAGGCCAGCAGCAGATCCGAGATCAGCGTGCCGATGACGGTCAGGACGCCCAGCAGCAGGATGATGGCGCCTGCCAGATACATGTCCTGGCTCGTGAGCGAGCGCAGCAGCAGCGGTCCAGCGGTGGGCAGGTTGAGCACCACCGAGACGATTACCGAACTCGATACCAGCGCCGGCAGCAGCCAGCCGATGGTGGACACCAGCGGATTGAGCGCCACGCGGACGGGATATTTCAGAATGGTGCGCCATTCGCTGAGCCCCTTGGCGCGCGCCGTGGTCACATAGGGCTTTTTCAGCTCGTCGAGCAGATTGGCGCGCAGGATACGGATCAGCTCGGCCGTGCCCGCCATCGATAGCACCAGGATCGGCGCCCAGGCATGGGCAGCAAAATCGGCGACGCGGCCAAAACTCCAATGGGCGTTCTGGTACTCGGGGGAGAACAGGCCGCCAATGGTTTCGCCGAACCAGATGAAGCTGAGATACATCAGGATCAGCGCGAAGAAGAAATTGGGAATGGCCAGGCCCAGGAAGCCGCCGATTGTGGCGAGGTAATCGCCCAGCGAATATTTGCGCACCGCAGCATAGATGCCGATCGGCAAGGCGACCAGCCACATCACCACCACGGCCAAGCCTTCCAGCAGGATGGAATTGCCCAGCCGGCCCCAGATCAATTCGCTGACCGGCGCCTGCCATTCGAAGCTGCGGCCGAAATCGCCGTGCACCAGGCCGACCAGCCATTTCCAGTATTGCACCAGATAGGGTTCGCCGAAGCCGAACTGATCGCGCAATGCCTGGAGCGCCGCGGGATCGACCCGGTTTCCATCGGCGCTGAGCTGCGCCATATACGTGGTCAGATAATCGCCGGGCGGCAGCTGAATGATGGCAAAGGCAATGAACGACACCGCCCAGATGGTGAATACCATCGATATCAGCCTGTTGATGATGAAACCCAGCATTGGGGTGTTCCTAAGTTTTCTGCACTGATCAGGCAGTCGTCACCCTCCCCCTTGCGGGGAGGGATCAAGGGTGGGGGGAGGTTTAGCCACGATCCTGAAATCGTGGCTCCGAACACCCCCACCCATCCTCCCCCGTCAAGGGGGAGGTGCCGGCCGGTGGATGTGGCACCATCGCGCCACCAATTCTCAACCCCTCGCGGCAATGGGGAGCGCCGCGAGGGGCGGGAGGGATCAGCTCCAGGGGCTATTCAAAATACCACTGGAACGGATCATAGGGTGCCGGCGTCGGGAACAGGTAGGCCTGCTTCAGGGTGCCGGGAATGTTGTGCAGATTGTCCTTGGCCAGGTAATAGCCGTCGCCGGGCAGGTTGATGCCGATCACCGGGAAGTTCTCCTTGGTGATCGCCAGGATCTGCTTCATCAGCGCATTGCGCTTTTCGGCGTCGCCCTCGGCGCGCAGCTGGGTATAGAGATCCATCTGCTGTTTCGCCCAATCGGCAGGCTCTTCGGCGATATCGGGCGTGGTGCCGCTGAACCAGGCCGCCCAGCGGAAGGCCCATACGCTTTCGTCGCTGAAGGGGAAGTAGTAGCGCGGCTCCTGAACCACATCGAGCCCGCCGTCGCCGGTCCAGACCTGCGCATCGTAATCGCCGATCGCCCGCTTGTCGTAATAGAGCGTGCGGTCGAGCGTGCTGATTTCCACGTCGATGCCGGCGCTCTCAAGCTGCAACTGCACCATTTCGAGCATATCGATCCATTCCGGATGCAATGCGGCAATGGTTTCGATGTTGACCACCAGCGGCGATCCGTCGGGCATGGTGTAGAAGCCATCGCCGTTCTTGGCGCCGAGCCCGGCAGCCTCGAAATGCTTGGCGGCATCCTCGGGATTAAGCTCGGTATATTGCTTGCCCATTTCCTCGTCATAGAACGGGGATTCGGGACGCGGTGCCACCTGGTAGGGCTCGCCCTGGCCGGTAAAGGCAACATCGATGATTTCCTGCCGATCGAGGGACTCGGAAACCCCGATGCGGAAATCCTTGCTGCCGAACACCGCGCGCCGCGCCGGATCGACATGGTTCAGGTTGAACTGCAGCACCATGGAATTGGAGAATGAGGACACTTCCGTGCCCAGATGATAGCCGCCCGCCTCCTGCCCGTCGAAGAAGATGGGCTGGTTGATGATGGTATTGATGTGGCGGTCCTGGAAATCGATCTCGCCATTGAGCGCCATCAGCGTCAGCTCTTCCAGCGAGTCCGAAACGCGCATTTCGAGCGTGTCGATATAGGGCAATTGGTTGCCCTCGGTATCGACTTTCCAATAGTAGGGATTGCGCTCGAAGGTGACGCGGGTGCTGTCGCCCTTCAGCGGCTCCTTGATCATCCAGGCATTCATGAACGGCAGATCGGGATTGGCCCAGCGGATGGTTTCGGTGGCCCAGCTGCAGCGGTCCTGCATGTAAAGCTCCCAGGTCTCGAACCCGGCAGCCTTGGCATCAGCGGCGGCATTGGGATTGGTCTTGGGATAGAACTGTCCGCAATATTCCTTGTTCAGCGACACGATGGTCAGCCCGTTGACGCTGGCCAGCTCATCGAGCAACACGCCATTGGGATTTTCGAAGATGAATTTGAACGTGGTGTCGTCCACCACTTCGATGGTGACCGGATTTTTCGGGTTCTTCACGAAGCCGGCGCCGCCCGGATAGGTCGGCTCATGCAGCAGGTCGACCGCGAAGGCGATGTCGGCGCTGGTGAAGGGCTTGCCATTGTTCCACTTGAGCCCGGCGCGCAGATGGAACGTATAGGTCTTGGCATCTTCGCTGATTTCCCAGCTTTCGGCCAGGTTCGGGATCACCTGCTTCCATTCGCGGTCATAGCGGGCCAGCCCGTCATAGGCCACGGTGCGCGCGATCCAGGCATTGTCGAGCCCGCCGCGCAGCCCCGAACGCCAGGTGCCGCCATATTTGCCGACGCTTTCCACCGGCGTGACCACCAGCGGATTTGCCGGCAGGCGTTCGGCGACCGGCGGCAGGGTGCCGTCCGCCACCAGGGAATCGAGTATGGATGATTGCTGCTGCGCCAGGGCTGTGGTGCTCAGCATCAGAACGGCGGTGAGTGCGCCGGTAACGACGCGGCCGGCATATGCGCCCTGCCAAAGTCTGCTGTTCATCATGAAAATCCTCTCCCTCATGGCCGTCTGTTGCCGGCCCGGCGCCTTGTGGCGCACTCGGCAAGTTAGTCGCCAATTTGCGGTTTCGCAAGTATTTTGCGTAAATTACGCAATTTACGCAAATTTGTGTGATTTGCATTGAGGAGTCAGAGGGATAGGCTGGGGAAGCAGCCTCAATGCTATGCTCAACGCTAACGATCGGGGAACGTTTAGACGGGAAAAACCGTTTCGCCGGCGACAAGCGACACGCCGATTTCGAGCTGCTGCACGGCGCGCTCGCCTTCCATGTGCTGCACCAGCAGCCGCACTGCGCCGCGCCCGATGGCTTCGCGGTCGACGCGGACCGTGCTCAACCGTGGCGTCGCCACGCTGGCAATCGGCAAGTCGTCGAAACCGATGATGGAGAAATTGGCCGGCAGCGAGCGATCTCCGCCATAAAGCCCCTCCAGCATCTCCACCGCCGCGATGTCGTTCCAGCTAAACAGGGCCGTCACGTCATGCTTGCCGGCCAGCAGGTCGGCCAGCAGGTCCGCCGTCGCCCGCTCCGCCGTATTGACGATAGTCCCGACTGCGCCCGGCATGGCCGCAATCGCCGCTTCGAAGCCGCGCTGCCGCTGCAGGATGGTGGGGCGATATTGGTGCGTATAGTGCAAAATGCGCCGATGCCCGGCATCCAGCAGCCGCTGCGTCGCCAGGAACGCACCATAGAAATTGGCCGGCGCCACCGAACTCAGCCGCATCTGCGGATCGCTGCCATTGACCAGCACCGCCGGCACATTGGCCTCGCTGCACCACGCCGCCAACTCGTCCCAGGCATCGATCCCCGCCAGCAGCAGGCCATTGGCATCGGCCTGGACGATCTGCCGCTTGATCAGGTCCAGCGTCACCGCTGACTCGTTGACCAGCCGCACATCCAGCAGCATCCCCGCCTCGGCTGCCGCGGTCTTCATGCTCTCGACAATGCCGAAGTAGAACCCCGACAATCCGCTCATGGCACCGCCCAGGGGCACCAGCGCCACCGCCCGCTTGTCGCTCGCCACGGCCACCGCATGCTTGCTTTTGTAGCCCAGCGTGAGCGCCATCCGCAGCACCTCGCGGCGCACCGCCGGACTGATGCCGATCTCGTTGGCCAGCGCCCGCGACACGGTGCTGACCGAAACGCCCAGCTTCTCCGCAATATCCCCCTGGTTCGCCCGCCGCGTCGGAGTCATTCACAAAACCTGCTACTAGATCACCCCAGTGCAATATTTGCGTTTTTTGAGCAGCACAAGGAAAAAGGCCCTGGCCGGCCTCCATTCCAGGTGGCGATGCCGGCGCCGGTTGATTCACTTCCAGAGCGGCGTAAGATTTTTTTAACCAATTCTCCACGCAATAATGCGAAAATATAGCCGGTGACCGGCATTCGCCGTGGAGGTTGACGTGATCGAAGACCCCGCTATCGTCGATCGCAAAACGCCGGCCACGCCGGTGATCCCGGGCCATATCCTGGCACGCTGGCGCGACATGCTCGCCACGCTCACCGAAATCCTGGGCCTGTCCGCAGGGCGCATCTGGGGCCTTTCCGGCGCCGAGGCCGAAGTGCTGGCCGCCTGCGGATCGTCCGCGCCGGGCGAAGGCGAACACATTCCCATCAGGGGCTTCACGCTGCTCAGCCGCAGCAGGATACCCGATGGCAGCGCACTGGATATCGCCAGCCCCAAATGGCACGGCAACGCCCAAGCTGCGGAAGGGATCAGGGCCTATCTGGGCCTGCCTCTCACCTGGCCGGACGGCACGATATTCGGTGTCATCGAAATGTTCGATCCGCAACCGCAGACGGCCACCGCAATGCAGCACCGGCTGGCCGTGCAAGTGCGCGACAATATTCAGGATCATCTGGCCACGATTCTGGCTGAAGACCAATTGCACCAAAGCCATGTGGCGCTGCTGCAGGCCAAGGTGGCCCTCAAGGACGAACGCGAACGCCTGCTGCTGGCCGCCGAGGCCAGCGGGCTGGGCGTGTGGGAGTTCAATATCGATGCCGGCATCCTGCATTGCGATCCAAACCTGAGCGCCCTTTTCGGGGTCGGGGCGGGCAGCCTGACCGATATGGGCAAATTCTACGGCCATGTACACCCGGACGATTTCCATCTGGTTGACCCCAGCCAGATGGAAGAACGCACCCAGGAGCGCGAAAACCATCACCTGCAGTTCCGCATCGTGCGCCCGAGCGGGGAAATCCGCTGGGTGTCCTCGACCGCCCGCATGATCGAGGCGACCGCGACCGCCCCCAACCGCCTGGTGGGCTTCGTGATGGACATCACCGAAACCCGCCTGGCCAAGGAGAAGCTGGAGCGCAGCAACGACGCCCTGCAGCGCGCCGAGCGGATGGCGCGGATCGGCAACTGGCGGTTCGATGTCACCACCAACCAGTTTTCCACCTCCGAAATGCTCAACGAGATGAACGGCATGGAGCCCGACGGCTCCCTCACGCCAGCGGATCTGGCGCGCCTCGTGTCCTCGGAATCCCACCAGAGAGAAATAACCGCCATCCAGAAATGCCTGGAAACCGGCCAGGCCTACGCCATCGACGTGCAGCATGTCCGCGTCGACGGCACCAGCTTTCTCGCCAATGTGCGTGGCCAGGCCGATCGCGACGCCACGGGCAAGATCATCGGCATCACCGGCACCGTGCAGGACGTCTCCGAGCGCGAGGAAACCAGGGCCCAGCTGACCGCTCTCGCCGACAATTTGCCCTCGGGCGCGATCTACCGCATGGAGGCGGCCAATGGGCAATATGGCCTGACCTATATCAGCGCCGGCATCGAAGCGCTGCTCGGGCTGTCCGATACCACGCTGCTGGCCGAGCAGGACGCGTTCCTGGGCGCCATCCACGTGCAGGACCGCCCCATCTACCTGGCCGAATTCGAGCGCTCGCGGCAGAGCGCGGACGTCTTCGACTGCCGCTTCCGCGTCTATCGGCGCGACGGTACCATGGCCTGGCTGCACAGCCGGGCGACCACGCGCATCCGCCCCGACGGATCGGCCGTATGGGACGGCATCGTGCGCGACATCACCATCGAGCGGCAAACGGGGGAGGCGCTGCAACAGGCCAAGGAGGTGGCGGAAGCCGCAGAACAGGCCAAGGGCGAATTCCTGGCCACCATGAGCCACGAAATCCGCACGCCGATGAACACCGTGATCGGCATGACCCGGCTGGCGTTGCATACCGAGCTGGGACCCAAGCAGCGCAACTATCTCGAAAAAATCGACGCCTCCGCCAAGAACCTGCTGTCCATTATCAACGACGTGCTGGATTTCTCCAAGATCGAGGCCGGGCGGCTGGAGCTGGAGGATACCGAATTCACGCTCGAATCGGTGCTCGATTCAGTCTCGACCGTCACCGCGCTGCGCGCCGAGGAAAAGGGCATCGAGATCGCCTATTCCATCGCCGCCTCGGTGCCGCGCAATCTGCGCGGCGATCCGCTGCGGCTGTCGCAGGTGCTGATCAACCTGGTGGGCAATGCCCTCAAATTCACCGAAACCGGCGAGGTCGTCGTGTCGGTCACCCGCTCTCCGGTGGACGATGACGCCCCCATGCTGGAATTCCGCGTCCGCGATACCGGTATCGGGCTGGATGAAGAGCAGATTTCGGGCCTGTTCCGCCCCTTCACCCAGGCCGATCAGCGCACTTCGCGCCGCTATGGCGGCACCGGGCTGGGGCTGGCCATCTGCAAGCGGCTGGTGGAACAAATGGGCGGCACCATCACCGTGGAAAGCCAGCCGGGCCGCGGCACCATTTTCCGCTTCACCGTGGCCCTGCGCCATAGCGAAGCGATGCCGGACGGCGAGGCCGTCACCAATACACCTGCGCAACCGCCGCGTCCTCATCGTCGATGACAATGCCAGCGCCCGCACGATCCTCGCGGACATGGTGAGCAGCTTCGGCATGGTGCCCCAGACCGTGGCCTCGGGGCCCGACGCGCTGGTCAGCCTGCACAACGCCTCCCTTCAGGCCGCCCCCTTCGACCTGGTGCTGATGGATTGGCGCATGCCGGGCATGGACGGTCTGGAAGTGGCCCGCCGCATTCGCGCCGATCGCTCGCTGAGCCGTATGCCGGCCGTGCTGATGGTCACCGCCTATGGCCGCGAGGAAGTGCTGCGGCGGGTGGATCAGCTTGGCCTGCAAGGGCTGTTGATCAAGCCTGTCACTGAATCGATGATGTTCAACGTCATGCAGGGCATTTTCGGCAGCGTCCCCGGCAATGGCGGAGCCACGCCGGAGCCGGTAGCCGATGGCACAACGGCCACGCTGGCGGGACACCGCGTTCTGGTGGTGGACGACAATGCCCTCAACCGCGAAGTGGCCACCGATTTCCTCGAACTGGCCGGCGTGATCGTCGATACCGCCGCCAGCGGCGCCCAGGCGCTGGAGCGGCTGGCGCGACAGCGCTACGACGCCGTGCTGATGGACATGCAGATGCCCGAAATGGACGGGCTGGAAACCACCCGCCACATCCGCCGCAATCCAGCCTGGTCGGCGCTACCGGTCATCGCATTGACAGCGCAGGCCCGCGTGGAGGACCGCGACGCCAGCCTTGAAGCCGGCATGACGGCCCACCTCACCAAGCCCATCGACGACGCCCAGCTTTACCGCACCCTGGCCAGCATCTTCACCGGCACCACGCCCCTGGCCGCCCAACCAGCCCCGCCGGAGAAGGAGGCCGTTCTCGATTTCGAAGCCGCGCTACGGCGCCTGCGCGGCGACCCGGAGCGCTTCGAACGCCTGCTGCGCGGCTTCCTGCGGGATTTCTCCGATATTCCTGCCAAGCTCGGCACCGTCATCGAAGCCAGGGACTTGCCCGAAACCGCGGCACTGGCGCATCTCGTCAAAGGGGCAGCCGGTTATCTGGAGGCCAGCCAGCTCACGGCGGCGGCAGAGGCGCTGGAACAGGGCGCACGCAACGGCGATCCCGGCGTACTCGCCGCGGCCTTCCGGCGACACCTGCAGGCTGTACTTGACGCGATCAGCGCCCGACTGGCGCAGACCAGCTCCCCCGATGCTCCACCCATGGCGATCAATCACGCCGCGGTCCTAGCCCTGATCGCCGCGATCGAACCGCTGGTGGCCAGCGGCGATTATGCCGCCAATGCCCTGCTCCGCCAGCTCGCCACCCAGCTCTCCGGCCAACCCGAAGCCGCCCTGGTCGATGCCGTGCGCATCGCCTTTGAGGACGTGGAACTGACAGCTGCCCTGGCCGGACTGGCCCAGCTCAAGGTCGATATCGCGCAGGCAGGATGAGGGGCTGAATCGGCATTCAGTTTGGCACAGCCAATGTGGAGCCCCGATCTGTCTCCCTCCCCGGGGGGGAGGGAGAAGAGGTCTTCTTGGATTAATTAGGCCAGAAGTGCATCTCGCTGAGCATTTAATTCGCTTCGTTTTTCCGAAGTATCTTCGAGCATTTTGGAGTGCATTTTTATTGATTTCTCAAATAATTCCATGAGATCTCTTTGATCTTCTTTTGAAGTAGCAACACCTTGCTCCTGCACCGTCACAGTGCCGTCATCCTTGAAATTGTACTGAAGCCCATCCTTGAGGAAGCCATAGCTTTCTCCGCCTGGAGTCCGTCCCGCGTCGCTGAGCATTTTCAGCGCCGTTTCCGTTTCTTCCGCGTTCAGCAGGACAGGGGCTTTGGGTGGAGTGTTGCGAACCTTATCGTACGAAGCCTTCGACATCTCAAGGAAAACAGTATTGGTCGCCCGCATAGCCTCTCGCCGATCCAGCCGTCCAAGCTCCATCTCGATCTTGCTAACCTTAAACATGTTGTGGACTTGTTCCGAGGTCATCCCGCCCGCCGGCATCTCTACAACTCTCGGTGTCGGGGTGCTGTCGGCCTGATCGAGCAACGCTCGCGCCGTCTGCGACAGAGTGACCAAGGTCGCTGGTCGTTCCGCGTTCGCCGGCTCCTCGACAGCCTCCGGCTGTGCTGCCCCAACCTGCTGAGTGCCGTTATCTGTGCCAGCCTTGTGGGATGAAAGATCGACGCCGACCGCCTGACCTGAAACTGCACTAACCATGGTGTCCTCCTGGACGTAAACGTTCAAAAAAATGAAAATTCAATCTGCAAAAATGCTCGATCCGACAGGTCCGAACAAATTGGCGGAACAAGATCAATCGCCAATGAATATTGCGATAAATAGCTAATAATTCCTTACCGCCAAGTCATCTGGCAGCGTCAACTGCAGCCCTGCTTGGCTTTGGTTAGTCCTGCGCGGCAAAGTCTGCTGGAGTGTCGAAATCGGCCAAGATTTCGGCGGGAGCATCGATCAGGTGGGCATTGCCCAGCAACGAGCGGGCACCCTTGTCTCCTTGCAGGCGCATGAGGGCGTCGAAATGGACGAGACCGAAGGCGGCGGGGGGGCTGGGCTGGCCATTGGGGAGGCGGGAGGCGGCGACGGTGACCTGATCGCCGAGTGCGCCGCTGACAGATTGCAAATGCGCCAGCGTCACGAACGGCATATCGGCGAGGCACACCAGAATGGCCTGTGGGTTCAATTGAGCCAGCGCCGCGACGCCGAGGGCGAGCGAGGACGCCTGCCCGCGCCCGCTATCGGGATTGACCACCACGTCAAAACCCCGGTCCGCGAACTCGGCCTGCAATGGCATATCGCCCAGCCGGCAGACCACTACCTTGCGCATAAACGCCGCCCCGGCCACCGTATCGGCGAGATGCAGCGCCAGCGGCTTGCCCCCCAGCGGCGCCATCAGCTTGTTATCGGCACCAAAGCGCTGCGACAGCCCGGCGGCGAGCACCAGCAGCGCGGTTGCGCCCAGTTCCGCCATCAGCCGTCCAGCCGCATGCGAGCGTCGGTGATTTCTGCCAGCACCGACAGGGCCAGCGCCGAGGAGGTGCGCGTCGGGCCGAAAAACCCGATCGGGCCGCGCAGCCGTTCGATCCGCTCATTGGCGACGCCCGCCGCATGCAGTTGCGTTACCCGCGCCGCATGAGTGCGGCGGCTGCCCAGCGCGCCGATATAGAACGGATCGTAGGTTAAAGCCGCCTCCATCAACCGGCTTTCCTTGAAGCGATCATGCAGCAGAAAAATCACCGCCGTATACGGATCGACCGGCAGGGCCGGCATGGTGGCGCCGTTAAGCACCGTGACTTCGGCCCCCACCTGCAGCGCGGTGGTCGCGCCGGCATCAGCCGTCATATAGGCAGCAACCGGCAGGCCGGCGGCACGGCCCAGCCGGGCCACGGCGACCAGTTCGGGCCCCTCCCCGATCAGGATCAGCGCGGTCAACGGATGATAATGGCGCACGAAGGAAAAGCCCTGCCACTCGCTGCGGTCGCGATTGCCGGAGGCGGCCAGATACTGCGCCTGGCCCTCGGTGGGATTGAACGCCACCGCGAACGCCACCCGCGCCGCCAGTTGCGTCCGCGCCAAGGCGACCAGTTCGGCATCGGGGCGGACATGGACATGCACATCGATGCTGCCACCGCAGGGCAGCTTGATATCGAGGAACGGCGAGCCGGTGCCAAAGCGAAGCGTCTCGTCCTTGTTGTTGCCGATGGCACGGATCGCCTCGCTCGCAACGGCGGCCTCGACGCACCCGCCCGACACATAGCCGCAATAGCGGCCATCGGCCAGCACCGCCATCTGCGCGCCCAAAGCGCGCGGGGCGCCACCCGATATCCCGGTTATGGTCAGCAGCGCGCCGGCAATACCTTCGGCCCGCCCCGCTTGGAGCAGTTGAAACACCGAATCGGGATCGTCTGGATCCAGCCCCACATCATGGGGAATGCCCGCTTCGGCCTCCCGGCGCAGAGTTTGGTAGCGATCCCCATCGCCACTTTCGGGACGCACCGGGGCAATTTCGCGCTGGGTCAGGATATCGGACATAAGCTATTGGTATGCCGACCCGGACTGGTTGAAAAGGCCATGTTTACACCATGTGTCAGCGCGACCAATTTCGTCGCTTTGTAACCAATCGACAGGTGTTGCAGGAGCCCTTCTTCTTCTCCTCCCCCTTGTGGGGAGGGCCGGGGTGGGGGTCTGGGACTATCGGTTATGGCCTATCGAGCCCCACTGATAGTTCAGCCCCCCACCCTCAATCCCTCCCCACAAGGGGGAGGGAGGCAGATCCGGGCTCCGCATCAATAGTGCCAAATTTGATTATCGATCAGTCCTGGCGGGACTGGCGCAGCAGGTTCAGCACCGCTTCCGTCGTGGTGATTTGCCCGATCTTGGGGAAAATCTTTTCGATGCTGTGGCGGTGGTTATCCGCGTCCGTATCGGTCATGGCATCCACCACGGTCACCACGTTATAGCCGTGATCATAAGCCGCCCGCGCGGTCGCCTCGACGCCACTGCTGGTGGAGACGCCAACGAGAATGACCTGCGTCACGCCCTGCCGGCGCAATACCATTTCCAGGCTGGTGCCATAGAACGCACCCACGTTGAATTTGGTGGCGCGGCCGTCGGTGGGCTGCACATCGAGTTCGGGCGGCAGTTCGCGCCAATCGGCAGGCGGGTTGAAGCTGGACGCGAGATCGGTCCGCCCGGGCGCGCGCCCGGCCACATCGACCAGCACCACCGGCAGATTGCGCGCGCGGAATGCCTTGGCCAGTTCAGCCACTCGGCCAAGAATATCGGCGGTGGAGTGAACCGTGGGCAGTGCGAGAACCCCCTTCTGCATATCGATCACGACGAGCGCGGCACTGGCATCGACTTGGCTCAAGGGCATTGGACTATCCTGTTCAGGCGATAAATACGCGGCCTTTAGGGTTGACCTCCGCCCCTCCCCTGGCAAGCGGCAAAACGAAATCGGGGCGCGCCATTTTGGCGCGCCCCGACAAACCTTCTGGCTTCAAAGCAAGCGAGCTTACTGCTGGATGCAGGTTTCGACGGTGTCCTTGGTGCATTCGTCAAGGCCGGTGAAGACGGGATCTTCAACCGTCTTGCCTTCGATCAGGTCGATCATCACCGAGGGCGCCTTGTAGCCCATCTCGAACGGACGCTGGCCGACCAGGGCCGTCACGAGGCCTTCCCCGGCGATAGCCACTTCGTCACCGATCGTATCGGCGGCGCCGACGGCGAAGTCATTGCTGGCGATACGGTCGGCCAGCGGCCTCATCAGGTCACGATAGGGCTGCGGCGCGCCGAACAGCGGCCAGCCGCCCATGATGCCGAACGCGTCGAGATCGGGATTGGCGGCCAGGATGTCGCTCATGGCCTGCACGCCCTTGGCGCCATCGTCATTGGTGAACACGGGGCAGCCGGGAACTTCGGTCCAGCCGCCTTCACCGGCGAGAGCCGCCAGATCCTTCTGGCCGGACAGCGCATCGCGCATGCCCTGGGCGCGCTGCAGGATATTGTCTGCCGCCGCATTGCCTTCGATGGTGCAGATGGTGCCGCCATCGGGCTTGGCCGCCTTGATGTATCCGCCGATCTTGAAGCCCATCAGGTAGTTGTCGGTGCCCAGATAGGTCATGCGCAGCGAGGCATCGGCCTTGGCCAAATCCGCATCGAGCGTCATGATCGGAATGGTCGGCGCAGAGCTGCGGATGGTCTGGGCGATCAGCGGCGCGTTCGAGGGCGAAATGGCGACGGCCGCGGTATCGGGCTTGCTCAGCACGTCCTGCAGGATCTGCGCTTCGCCGGCCTCATCCGATGTCGAAGCCGGGCCGGTATAGAAGCATTCATATTCGCTGTCGGCATTTTCCGAATTCCACTTCAGGCAGCCCTGGTGGATGGCTTCGAAGAAGGGATTATCGAGCCCTTTGACCACGATGACCAACTGCTTCTTGGCGGCGAAAGCCTGGCCCGCGCTCAAAGCAAGCGCAGTCGCGGCCACAAGTAAAACTATCTTTTTCATTTTTCTCTCCCAATGGGTGGGCAGAAACCGTCCGCAGTTCGAAAATATCCGAACCACGGCCTCCTCGGTCTCCCCCGCATAGCTAATATCGCCCCGGCGCTGCCGTCAACGGAACAATGACTTTATTTCTCAAGCGTTAAGTTGACGCCTGCTTGCTCCTTTGCATAAGCTGGGTCAGGTCTTCGTCCTGGGGAGGAGAAGCCGCAGAGCTTAGTCGCATGTCAACTTGTCCATCGCGGATGAGAAGGGAAACGTGCGCGCAGAGGGATATAGAGTGGCGATACTGGAACTGGCAAACATCTCCAAGCATTTCGGCGCCATCCAGGCGGTCAACGACGTATCGTTTTCGCTGCAGGCGGGCGAAGTCGTCGGGCTGATGGGGGATAACGGCGCCGGCAAATCGACGCTGGTCAAGATGATCGCCGGCAATTTTCCGCCCAGCGAGGGCTCCATGCGCATGGACGGCCAGCCGCTGGCGCTGCACCGGCCCCTTGATGCGCGCCGTCACGGCATCGAAATCGTCCACCAGGACCTGGCGCTGTGCAACAATCTGACGGCGGCGGCCAATGTGTTCCTCGGCCGCGAAGTGCATCGCTGGTTCGGCCCGCTGCGCGTGCTCGACTATGCCCGGATGTACAAGCGCTCCGCCGAAATCTTTGCCGAACTGAAATCGGAAACCCGCCCGCGCGACCTGATTCGCAACATGTCGGGCGGCCAACGCCAGGCCGTCGCCATCGCCCGCACCAGGCTATCGGAAGCCAAGGTGGTGCTGATGGACGAGCCGACCGCGGCGATCTCGGTGCGCCAGGTGGCCGAAGTGCTCAACCTGATCCGCCGGCTGCGCGACCAGGGCGTCACCGTGGTGCTGATCAGCCACCGTATGCCCGACGTGTTCGACGTGGCCGACCGCGTTATCGTACTGCGGCGCGGCCGCATGGTGGCGGATCGCAAAGTCGCGGAAAGCTCGCCCGAGGAAGTCACCGGGCTCATCACTGGCGCAATCGAACGGGTCTAGGCACATGACAATCACACTCGATCAGACTATCGCGCAAAAAACCCATACGCCGCTGGCTCTGCTGCTGCGCAGCCAGGTGTTCTGGGTCTTCGTCGCCATCGTCGCGGCCTGCATTTTCCTGTCCTTCGCGACGAACTCGTTCGCCACCTCCAAGAACATCTTCAACATCACCCGCAACGTCACCTTCACCGCGATCATCGCGCTGGGCATGACCATGGTGATCATCATCGGCGGCATCGATCTGTCGGTGGGCTCGGTGCTGTGCCTCGCCTCCATGATGCTGGCGATCACCATGCATGCCGGCTACGGCCTCGAAATCGGCATCGCCGTGGCGATCGCCACCTCGCTGGCGGTGGGCGCCTTCAACGGGGTACTGATCGCCTATCTGGGCTTTCCGCCCTTCGTGGTCACGCTGGGCATGTTGTCGATCGCGCGCAGCCTGGCCATGGTGGCATCCAACAATACCGTGGTGTTCGAATTCGGTCCCGATCACGCCCGCCTGCTCGATCTGGGCGGCGGCGCCTGGTTCCTCGGCATCGCCAATCCGGTGCTGTATATGATCGCGCTGGCGATCATCGTCGGCTTCGTGTTGCGCTGGACCAGTTTCGGGCGCCACCTCTATGCCATCGGCGGCAATGAGAGCGCCGCGACGCTCACCGGCGTGCCGGTGCGGCTGATCAAGGTCGCCGTCTATATGATCTCGGCCCTGTCCGCAGGCATTGCCGGCATTATCCAGACCGGCTGGCTGGGCGCCGTCACCACCAATATCGGCACCGGCATGGAACTGCAGGTCATCGCCGCCGCCGTCATCGGCGGCGCCAGTCTGGTCGGCGGCGTCGGCACAGCCATCGGGGCCCTGATCGGCGCAGCGCTGATCGAAATCATCCGCAACAGCCTGGGGCTTTTGGGCATCAACGCCTTCTGGCAGGGCGCGTTTATCGGCGGCTGCATCATCATCGCAGTGGCGTTCGAGCGGGTGCGGCAGCTGCGCTCGTCGGATTAGGCTGCGCTGGGAAATGGCGGGGACGGGGGATGCGTTGCGTATACCCCGTCTGGGGTTTCCATGAAACCACCCCACACTCGGTGTCACCCCAGCGCAGGCCGGGGTCCATCCTGAGATCGCGTCAGATGCCGCGAGCTAGGGCAGTCAGCACGAACACCTTGCGGCTGGGGTGAAATCTCAAGCTGGATTCCGGCCTGCGCCGGAATGACACCGAGTGTGTGAGGCTTCGGGTGAGCAATCCGAGGCTCTACTCGTCCCCGCCGCCGTTGAGCTGATCGATATAGCCCGGCAACATTGGCACATAATCCGCCGCGCCACCCGCCGCGACGGCCACGCCATATGAATTCTTGACCGCATTGCCGACGCTGTTCACCAGCCCTGCCCCATTTGCCATCGATTCCAGATAGCGCAGGTCCTTGAACGCGTTGGCGAGGCTGAATTTGTGCGCCTCGCGATCACCCTCCAGCGTGAACTTCATGAACGTCTGGTAGAAGCCGCAATCCATGCGGCCACCGCGAATGACCGAGTCGAAGCGTTCGGCGGAAATCCCCACCCTGTCGGCCAGTGCCAGTGCCTCGGCATAGATCGCGCCATAGCCGAGCGAAACGAAGTTGTTGAGCAGCTTCATCCGGTGGCCGTCGCCGACGCCGCCGATATGCACGATCTTGCCGGCCCAGGTGGCCAGGATCGGCTGCAGCCGCGCGAATACCGCGTCATCAGCGCCCACCATGGTATCGAGCGTGCCCTCCCAAGCCTCCTTGGGCGTCCGGCTTAGCGGCGCATCGGCATAGTCGATGCCGGCAGCCTTGAGTTCGGCGGCAATCGCCACTGTCGAGGTGGGATCGGAACTGGAGCAATCCACCACGAGGGAGCCGGGCTTGAGGTTTGCCGCCAGACCATCGGGGCCTCGCATTACCGCTTCGACTTCCTTGGAGCCAGTCACGCAGAGAAACACCACGCTCGAATTGGCCGCCAGCTCCGCCACCGATTTTGCCTCGACTGCACCGCGCGTGATCAAATCATCCAGCGGCACGCGATTGCGATGTGCCATCGCGGTGAGCGTGTAGCCCTTCTCGACGATGTTCTTGGCAATGCCATGGCCCATCATGCCAAGGCCGATGAAGCCGATGGTTTCGCTTTGCGAGGCGTCAGACATAAGGGCATCCTTTGCAATAGCGGCGAACGTTCGCCTATTTGAGATTGTAGCGCTGGCGCAATTCGGCGGCCTGTTCTTGGGTCAGCGGCTTGATCGGCATACCGCGCAGCATGAGGAACAGCTTGGCCGTCTCCTCCAGCTCCTCGGTGGCATATTGCGCATTGGCCAGCGTGGTGCCGGCAACGACCGGGCCGTGATTGGCCAGCAGCACCGCGTGATGCGCACCGGCCAGCTTAGCCACCGCGCTCGCCAAAACCGGATCGCCCGGCGGCAGATAGGGCACCAGCGGCAGCCGGCCAACCCGCATGACGTAATAAGCGGTCAGCGGTGGCAGCAGGTCGTCGGGATCGAGGCCTTCGATCAGGCTGACGGCCACCGAATGGGTCGAATGCAGATGCACCACCGCGCCCGCATCCGCGCGCTCGCCATACATGGCCAGGTGCAGCACCGCCTCCTTGGTCGGCTGGCCGCCGCCGATATGCTGGCCTGCGGCATCGAACAGCGAGAGCTGGTCCGGATCGAGATCGCCCAGCGAGGCATTGGTCGGCGTCATCAGCCAGCCGCCATCGGCCAGCCGCACGCTGATATTGCCGGTGGAGCCGAAGGTCAGCCCACGCTCGAACAGCGATTTGCCGACCTTGACGATTTCGTCACGGGCGAGGTTCTCGGCATGGCGGATGGAATTAGTCATCGAGTATGTCCCATGCGGTCACGAAGAAATCGGGGGCACCAAAATTGCCTGATTTGAGCGCCAGCGCCAGATCTGGATTGCCCACGCTGCGCGTCCACGGCACGCCGGGCGCAATCTCGGGCCCAATCTGCAAGGCACGAGCGCCAAGCGCATCCACCACCGCGCCGGAGGTTTCGCCGCCGGCGATGATGAAGCGCGAAAACCCATGATCGCGCAGGATGACGCTGACTTCGGCCAGTGCATGTTCCACCAGTGCCCCCGCTTTGTCGCGCCCCAACTGGTCCTGCACGGCCTTGACCGCCTCGGGATCGTCGCTGGAATAGACCAGCGGCGGCCGGACGCCACTCTGCTGCATGACCCAATCGGCGATGGACGCCGCCGTCTGCGCGCCTGAGGCGATATCGAGCGGCACGATCCGCAATGCAGGGCACCCCGCATCGATGGCAACCGCAACCTGGCCGCGCGTCGCCGCCGAGCATGATCCCGCCAGGATCACCGCGCGGCCCTGTGGCGCCGCCATGCGCATAGGCAGCGGCGTGGTGCCGATGCGGCCCTGGCGGCGGAAATTATCGGGCAGGCCCATGACAATGCCGGAGCCGCCGGTGATCAGCCGCGCATCGGCCAGCGCTGCGCCAAGCACGCGCAAATCCTGATCGCGGACAGCATCGGCGATCATCAGCCGGTGACCCGATTTTTGGGCTGTGTCCAGCGCTGCCCGCACGGCATCCGCGCCCTGCTCGACCACCGCAAGCGGGACCAGGCCCACTGTGCCCTTGGCCTGCCGCTGCAGCACCCGCACCAGATTGGCATCGCGCATCGGGGTGAGCGGATGATCCTTCATCGGGGAATCCGACAGCAGCATTTGCCCGACGAACAGGTGACCCTGATAGATCGAGCGGCCCGCCGCCGGAAAGGCCGGACAGGCAATGGCAATCGGCGCATCGAGCAGGTCCAGCAGCGCTTCCGCCACCGGCCCGATATTGCCCGCATCGGTGGAATCGAAGGTGGAGCAATATTTGAAGATCAGCTGTTCGGCCCCTGCATTGAGCAGCGCATTGGCCGACGCCGTGGACATGGCAATGGCCTCATCAGCCGGGATAGTGCGCGATTTCAGCGCCACCACCACCGCCTCCGCATCGCCGAAATCGGCGTCGGCGGGCGGCACGCCGATATATTGCACCGTTCTCATGCCGTTGCGCGCCAGCATCAGCGATAAATCGGTCGCGCCGGTCAAATCGTCGGCAATCGCTCCAAGCAGCATCTATTGGTCCTCACAGATCAGGCGGTCGCGCCCGTTATAATCTCATAGCCAGTGTCGATGACTTCGCGTGTCTCGGGCCGCTCGCGCTGACCCAGCAGTTTTTCGATCGCCGTCTTGCCGATCAGGAAGCGGTTGGAGCGGACGGTCGAGAGCGGCGTTGGCAGTGCCTGGCCGATATCGAGCCCGTTGAAACCGAACAGCGCCAGATCCTGCTTGGGGCGAATGCCTGCGCCCAGGCAATGGAACACCCCGCCGGTCGCCATGTCGTCATTGGAAAACACCACCACGTCCAGATCGCTCCGCCGCGCCAGGATTTGCGCCAGCATGTCGCGCCCCGCCCCGGTCGAACTGGGGCCATCGAAGCGGCAGGTTTCCGCCAAGTCCACCCCGGCCTCGCCGAGAGCGGCGACAAGCCCGTCATAGCGCAGCTTGGCGCGATGGTCCGAAACCCAATCGTGGCCGACATAGCCGAAGCGTCGATAGCCACGGCTCAGCAGGTATTGCCCCGTATCGAACCCCGCCTGCCGGTGCGACAGGCCCACGGCCAGGTCGATGGGCTGGCTGTCGATTTCCATCACCTCGGCGATACGTACGCCGCTGCCCTCCAGCATGGCGCGCGCCATCTCGGTATGGTCGAGCCCGGCGATCACCATGGCCTCCGGCTTCCAGGCCAGCAGCGAGGCGACGAGATCCTGCTCGGTTTCCAGATTGTAGTCGCTGACCGAGATCACCGCCTGGAACCCGGTGCCCACGAGGGCCGCGCGGATACCGCCCAGCACTTCGGGGAACACGATATTGGTGAGCGAGGGCACGATCACCCCGACTAGCTTGGAGCCCGATGAGGCCAGCCCACCTGCGAGCCGATTGGGCACATAGCCCGTCTCGCGCACCGCCGCCAACACCCGCGCGCGCGTATCCTCGGCAATCGGGCCATGATTGCGCAGGATGCGCGACACCGTGATTTCACTGACCTGCGCCAACGCAGCCACATCGGCCAGCGTCACCCCCTGTCGTCGTCCTCTGGCGCCCATGGGCCGGCCTGTCCTCGGCAAAATTGTTGACTTGGGCGACCCGGCATGGTCATGATCCCAATAAATGACAGCGCTAACATAAACACGAAACCCCTCGGCCGCAATCGCTTATGCGCAGCCGATTGCACTCAACAGGAGACTAGGCATGTCCGCCAATATCGCCGTGATCGGCCTGGGCTCGATGGGCCTTGGCATGGCCAAGTCCCTGCTGCGTGCCGGCCATGTCGTCAGCGGTTACGATCCATCGGCACCAGCCATGGCGGCGCTTTCGGCGGCCGGTGGGCGCACGGGGGCCGACCCGGCTGGCGCAGTACAAGGCATCAGCATTGCCGTCGTCGTCGTGGTCAACGCCGCCCAAACCGAAGCCGTGCTGTTCGGCACTGGTGGGCTGGTTGCCGCCATGGCGCCGGGCAGCGTCATCATTTCCTGCGCCACCATGGCGCCCGCCGCCGCCAAGGCATTCGGCGCCCGTTGCGCCGAGACGGGCGTGCTTTATCTCGACGCCCCGATGAGCGGCGGCGCCGTGCGCGCCGATGCCGGGGAGTTGACCTTCATGGCCTCGGGCACGCCCGAAGCCTTCGCCGCGGCGCGGCCCGCGCTCGATGTCATGGCCGGCAAGGTCTATGAGCTGGGTGATGAAGCCGGCATTGGCGCCTCGTTCAAGATCGTCAACCAATTGCTGGCCGGCGTGCATATCGCCGCCGCCTGCGAGGCCATCACCTTCGCCAGCAAGCTGGGACTCGATATCGCCAAGGTCTATGAGGTGATCACCGCCTCGGCCGGCAATTCCTGGATGTTCGAAAACCGCGTGCCCCATATTCTCGATGGCGATTATGCGCCCAAAAGCGCGGTCAATATCTTCACCAAGGATCTCGGCATCGTCAGCGATATCGGCCGCGCTGAAACCTTCCCGCTGCCTATCGCCGCCTCGGCTTTGCAGATGTTCCTGATGACCGCCGCCGCCGGCATGGGGCGCGACGACGACGCCTCCCCGGCCCGGCTGATCGCCCAGATCACCGGCATCGAGCTGCCCGCGGCCAAAACCAACTGATTATCGGAGAGCAATCATGACCAAGCGCATCGTCTTCACCGGCGGCAGCGGCAAAGCCGGCCGCCATGTCGTGCCTTACCTCCTCGACAAGGGTCATCAGGTGCTGAACCTGGACCTGGTGCCGCTCAACCATCCCGGCGTCAACACTGTCGTCACCGACCTGACCGATAGCGGCCAGACCTTCAACGCGCTGTCGATGCACTTCGATTTCGATGGCTTCACCACCGGCAAGGGCCCCGCGCCGATCGATGCCGTCGTGCATTTCGCTGCCGTGCCGCGCGTGCTGCTGCGGCCCGACAACACCACCTTCACCGCCAATGTGAACTCGACCTACAATGTCATCGAAGCGGCGGTGAAGCTGGGCATCAAGAAGGTCATCATCGCCTCCAGCGAAACCACTTATGGCGTGTGCTTTGCCGAAGGCGACAAGGATTTTCACAGCTTCCCGCTTGAGGAAGACTATGACAGCGATCCGATGGACTCCTATGGCCTCAGCAAAGTGGTCAACGAGAAAACCGCCCGTGCCTTCGCCATGCGCAGCGGCATCGATATTTATGCGCTGCGCATCGGCAACGTCATCGAGCCGCATGAATATTCCATGTTCCCCGCTTTCCTCGCCGATCCGGCGTCGCGCAAGCGCAATGCCTGGAGCTATATCGATGCGCGCGACCTCGGGCAGATCGTCGATCTGTGCGTGGCCAAGGATGGCCTGGGCTATCAGGTGTTCAACGCGGTGAACGACGAAATCACCACCAATGAGCCAACCGCCGAAGCACTGCGCAAATATGCGCCCAATTCGCCGGTGACCCGGGCCATGGGCGAGCGCGAAGCGCCGATCTCGAACAAGAAAATCCGCGACGTGCTGGGCTTCAAGGAGCAGCACAACTGGCGCAAATACGTGGCGTGAATCGTCGGGCGTTACCGGCCTGAACGCAGGCCGGCGCTAGGACTAATCGACTTTCAGTTTGCACAATGCATTGAGAGCCTTGATCTGCCTCCCTCCCCCTTGAGGGGAGGGATTGAGGGTGGGGGTTCTGCACTATCAAGGGGCTCATCCAAGGCTATAAGCTAAATTGAAAGCCCAGAACCCCCACCCCATCCCTCCCCTCAAGGGGGAGGGGGCCGATCCGGGCTCCCAAAAATCACGGCAAACTTGAATGTCGATTCAGCCTACCCCTCGCCGGTCAGATCCTTCCAGCCTTTGTCCAGCTCTTCGGCATAGCGGCGCAACAGGTGTGCCTCGGTCAGCAGGCCGATGACCTTGCGGTTGGTCACGTTATCGACCACGGCAAGTTCTTCGCTATTGTACTTTTCGAAGCGTTCCGCCGCGTCCTTGGCATTCAATCCGGGCAGCAGCAGGCGGTCGGTCAGCTTGAGGATGCTGGCGACGCTGGCCGTGGCGTCGGCCCCGTCGCTGGCCGCCTGATGGGCGTCAGTCACCAGAACTATCCCCGCATACTGGCCATCGGCGCCCACGGCGATGACGCGCTCGGTCGCCCCAAGGGGATAGCGGTCGCGGAATGCGGCCAGGCTCATCTTCTCGGAGACGGTTTTCACATCGGCGCGCATCATCGAGCCGACAGTGAGGTTGCGTAGGCGGCCGACATCGTGGGCGCTGCGGATGGTTTCGCCGCGCAGATGCAGGCGCCAGGTGGAGAACGAATAGCCGAAGGTTTCCCGCACCAGCACTGCCGAGACCAGCGACGCCGCCAGCACCGCCACGCTGATCGCCAGATCGCCCGTGGTCTCCAGCACGAGAAAGGTCATGGTCAAGGGACCACCAACCACGCCCACGGCCAGCGAAGCCATGCCCACCACCGCTGCCAGGGTCAGGTCGAGATGGGGAAACAGGCCGAGCCAGGTGGCGCTCATGGCAAAAATATCGCCCAGCAGTGCCCCCAGGAACAGCGAAGCGAAGAACAGGCCGCCGCGAAAGCCCGAGCCGAGCGAAACAGCGGACGCGAGGATCTTGAGGCAGAACAGCAGCACGATCGTCGTCAGCCCCTGCCCGGCCGTGAACTGGTTATGCAGCGCACCATGGCCCGACGACAAGACCTGCGGCGTTATCAGTGCAAGGCCCCCCATGATCACCCCGCCGATGAGGGGGCGAAACTGCGGCGGGGTTTTCAGCCAGGAGAACCCGCGTTCGACCCAGGCCACCGATTGCATGATGGCGATGGCGACGATCCCGCCGATCAGGCCCAGCATGAGGAACGGAACGATATCGCTGAAATTGACCAGCGACACCGCACCGACCTCGATAGGAGTCTGGACCGCACCCAGTTTGGACGCCGTCAGGCTTGCCGCCACCGCTGCGGCGACGACGGGCGCCAGCAGGTTTACCGAATAGAGGCCGATGACCAGCTCATAGGCATAGAACGCCCCGGTAATGGGCGCATCGAAAGCCGCCGCGATAGCACCAGCCGCGGCGCACCCGACCAACAGGCGAATTTCATTGCGCCGCAACCGCAGCCGCGCGGCAAGGTTGGATGCCAGCCCCGAACTCATCTGCGTATAGCCCGCCTCCAGCCCCACCGAGGCGCCGAAGCTGCTGGAAATGATGGTCTGCGCCGTC
This sequence comes from uncultured Alphaproteobacteria bacterium, assembly GCA_963717095.1. Classification (GTDB taxonomy): domain Bacteria; phylum Pseudomonadota; class Alphaproteobacteria; order Rhizobiales; family Devosiaceae; genus Devosia. The sequence continues at coordinate 215,730 of CAVQVF010000001.1, read as the reverse complement.
ACGATCAGGCTTTCGCGCACCGACATGCGGCCACCATGCACCGCATTGGCCTCGATCGGATCGACGGGCGGGCGCGTACGGAAGCGGCGGGTCAAAACCACGCTGATGCCCATCAGGATGCCACCCAGCGCCGGCAGCAGCGCCATCCAGGGACTTGCCAGGGATAGCTGGGCACTCAGCCTGGAATCCTGGGGAACCGCAAAGATCAGGACATGGATTTCATGGGTGACCCAGCTGATCACCGTGACCACCAGCCCAGACAGCACGCCTGTCAGGATCGCCAGGGCGATCAGGTAAAGACTGCGGCGGCGACGCAGTTGCAGCATGGCCTTGCGCAACAAAACCGGCGTCAGCCGAACGATCTTCGATCGCATATCATGCATGGGCATGGCTCGGGGGAGCGATGGGGAGGGCAATAGTCATCGAAGCATTTCGAGCGGGAGGAATTCGGCCGGTGCCCATCTCTACGGGCCTTCGGGCGTCACAAGCAACCTGTGTCCATGCCAAGGGAGCTATGCAAGCCCCTGCGTGCAGCGAAGCGAAAATATATCGCCTGCTCAATGCTTTCATTTCGCGCATTCTTGCGTTGAGTGCTTCGGCAAGGGAGTTCCAATGACCATACCGCAGATTCTGGCCTTCAGTATCATTGCCTTCATGATGGTGGCATTCGTATGGGGGCGATGGCGCTATGACCTGGTTGCGGTCGGCGCCCTGCTGGCGGCCGTAGCGGTCGGCGTAGTGAAGCCCGAAGCGGCGTTTTCCGGGTTTTCCGACGATATCGTCATCATCGTCGGCAGCGCCCTGGTCGTCAGCGCGGCAGTCTCACGATCGGGCATCATGGAGGTGGCGATCCAGCGCTTCGCCCCCAATATCAGCACGCCCCGCGCCCAATTGGTGCTGCTGGTCCTCACCGTGACCGTGCTGTCCGCCTTCGTCAAGAATATCGGCGCCCTGGCGATCATGATCCCCATCGCCCTGCAGATGGCCCGCAAGTCCGGGGTCTCGCCATCGATGTTCCTGATGCCCATGTCGTTCGGCTCGCTCTTGGGCGGGCTGATGACCCAGATCGGCACCTCGCCCAATATCATCGTGTCGCGGCTGCGCGAGGATTTGACCGGCGTGCCCTTCACCATGTTCGATTTCACCCCGGTGGGCGCGGTGCTGGCTTTGGTGGGAGTGGTCTTCCTGACCCTGTGCTACAAGCTCCTGCCCGCCCGGGCGCGGGAAAACCGCGCCATGGACGACGCCATCGAGATCAACAATTACACGACCGAAGCCCATGTTCCCGCCGATTCCCCCTCGATCGGCATGACCGTCGGCGAGCTGCAGCGGCTCGGCGGCGGCCCGGCCATGATTACCAGCGTCATCGGCTCATCCGGCGTTCGTCGCGCGCCCCTGCCCGATGCGGCGATCCGGGAGGGCGACGTGCTGCTGCTGGAGGGCGAGCCCGAAGCGCTCGACAAGATCGTGGCTCAGGGCAAGCTGGCCTTCTCGGAACGCCGCGATGCCGAACTCGCCTCCACCAATACCGGCATTGTGGAGGCCGTGATCAGCAATAATTCCAATCTGATCGGGCTGAGCGCCCAGGATCTGGCCCTGTTCGACCAGACCGGGTTGAACCTTCTGGCCATCAGCCGACGGGACAAGCGCTTCACCGAGCGGCTGGGACAGATCAAGTTCCAGAATGGCGATGTCATCGTGCTGCAGGGCAATCTGCGCAACCTGCCCGAGCTGTTGCGGCAGTGGGATTGCCTGCCCCTGGTGGAACGCGGGCTGAAACTGGGCAGTGTGCGCAACGGGCTGATCCCGCTGCTGATCCTCCTGGCCGCCATGACCGCGACCGCGCTCGGCCTTGTTCCGGTGGCGATTGCCTTCTTTGCCGCCGCCGTGCTGATGGTGGTGAGCCATGCCGTGCCGCTGCGCAAGGTCTACAGCCATCTCGACGCGCCCATCCTGATCATGCTGGCGGCGCTGATCCCCGTCAGCGACTCGCTGCGAACGACCGGAGGGACCGACCTCATCGCGAACTGGCTATCGGCCACCGCCAGCGTCTTGCCGCCCTATGGCGCCCTTGCCCTGATCATGGTGGCGGCAATGGCCGTCACCCCATTCCTCAACAACGCCGCCACCGTTCTCGTCATGGCGCCCATTGCCGCCACCTTTGCCGGTGATCTCGGATTTCAGCCGGAGGCCTTCCTGATGGCCGTCGCCATCGGCGCCGGCTCGGATTTCCTCACCCCCATCGGGCACCAGTGCAATACGCTGGTCATGGGCCCCGGCGGCTATCGCTTCGGCGACTATTGGCGGCTGGGATTGCCGCTCTCCATCCTGGTGGTCCTGGTTTCCGTGCCCATGCTGCTCCTGGTCTGGGCGCTATGAGTGAGGTCCTGACAAAGGGGGATCAACACCGCTTGCTAATATGAATTAGTTTTTGATACCTATTAGCCAACTCCTCCCAACCCATCTTGGCCTGTCATGCCGCAGCAAAAACAAACGAATGTAGCTGCTGTGGGGTCGGTTCGGCTTATGCGGGCGGAGCGGGCGCGGCGGGTGACGATGACGGACGTGGCGCGCGAGGCGGGATGTTCGCAGGCGACGGTGTCGTTCGTGCTCAACAGCGCGCCGGGAATCAAGCTCTCGGCGGACACGCGGCAGCGGGTTTTCGATGTGGCGCGGCGGCTGGGCTATATCGCGCCTCTCAGTGGCGCATCGCTGAAACGCGAGACGGCGACGCCGCGGATCGGCTTTGTGGTGGACCAGCTGGCGACCAGCCCCGAGGCGGCGATTGCCTTTGACGGCGTCAATGCCGCGGCGCGCTCGAACGGCATGATCGTGACGGTGGCGCAGACGTCGAATGATCCTGAAACGCAGGCCGAGGTGGTGCGCGCCTTCCTCGATCAAGGGATTTCGTGCCTGGTCTATATGACCATTTTTACCCGCGAGGTGGAACTGCCCGAGGAAATCCTGGCGCTGGATGTGCCGGTCTTCCTGCTCAATTGCTATACCGAAAAGCAATCCCATCCGGCGGTCGTGCCCAGCGAAATCGCCGGAGGGCAGCGCAGTACGCGCCATCTGGTCGAACACGGGCACCGGCGCATCGCCACCATTACCGGCGAAATCTGGATGGAGGCCGCGCAGGACCGGCTCAAGGGCTATCGTCGCGCCCTGGCTACTGCCGATATTCCGTTCGATCCCGCGCTGGTGGTCGAAGGCAATTGGTCGGCCAGCGCCGGCTATGAGGGCACGCGCAAATTGCTGGCACTACCAGAGCCACCGACGGCGATCTTCTGCCAGAACGACCGCACGGCCATCGGCTGCTACGAGGCGCTCAAGGAAGCTGGGCTCGATATCCCCAGCGACATGTCGGTGATCGGCTATGACGACGAGGAAATCTCGCGCCACCTGCATCCGCGCTTGACCACCTCCATCCTGCCGCATCGCGCAATGGGGCAGTGGATCATCGAGCAATTCAGCGAGGATGCAGGTCCCGCACAGCGTTTCCCGATCACCAAGCTCGAATGTCCGCTGGTCGAACGGGACTCGGTGGCCGCGCCCCGCGCCGCCTTAGGTTAGCGGCAGGGCGATGGATGCCCGCTCGATAAATTCGCACTCGATCTTGATCTTCTGCAGCCGCTCGTCCTGGTCGGCGCTGGCATAGCCATCGAGCAATTGCCCGACCGCCCAGCGCGCCATTTCGTCATGTGGCAGTACCATGGTGGATAGTCCCGGATCGAGGAATGCTGACAGATCCTCATCATCGAAGCCCATGATGGAAACGTCCTTGGGGATCTGCAGGCCCAGTGACCGCGCCGCCTCGTAGCAGCCGATGGCCATGCGGTCATTGAAGCAGAACACCGCGCTGGGGCGATCGGGCCGCGATAATAGCGCCAAGGCCCGCTCACGGCCGTGACGCATGGTCCAGCCGCCCAGCGAAACCAGGCTTTCATCCACCGGCACCTTCCAGTCGGCCATGGCCTGGCGAAAGCCTTTTTCGCGGTCGACGGAAGCCTCGATGAAGCTCTCGCCCGCCAGATGGGCAATGCGGCGATGCCCCGCCTTGAGCAGCGCTTCGGTCGCCACATAGCCACCGACAATGTCCCCCGGCACCACCGTGGGATAGCGCAGCTTGCGCTCGTAGCAATTGAGCAGCACCAGCGGCAAAGCCGAGAACATCTCGGGCACCACGACCTGGCGGGTGATCAGCGAAGTATAGATCAGCCCGATGGTTTTTTGCGACACCAGCAGGTCGATGGCCGCCTGTTCGAGCGCCGGATCGGAGCGGGTACAGAAGGTCGCCACGCTCACATCCTGCAGCGCGGCCTCGTCGCGGGCACCCTCGATGAACTGGGCGGCAAAGGGGGTGGTGGTCACCTCGTCGATGAACAGCCCGATGACCCGCTTGCGACCCTCGGGCACCGGATGGGACTTGCCCCGGCGGTAGCCGAGCGTCTCCGCGGCATCGAGGACGCGGCGACGCGTCGCCTTGGACACGCGGGCATTGGGAACCCCGTTGAGCACCAGCGATACGGTGGCCTGCGAGACACCGGCCAGTTCGCCCACTTCCCGCATGGTCGCCCGTTTTTCCATCGGCCCTCATTCGCGTTCACTCTCGTGTCCCATTTAGCCGAATGCGCTAGCGGATAGCTAACGGATTGCACAACCAATTCACCCTCTTGCCAGCCAGATCCGGTCGCCATATGCTGATAATAATATAACTAATATTGCTTGAGGGTGGGGATGACGCAAATCGGGTTGGCTACAGCTGAACAATCGCAGGTCGCAACGCGCCGCAGCCTGTCGCTGGACGGCGTCTGGCGCTTCCGGCACGAGGACGGCCCCTGGCGCGATGCCCATGTCCCCGGTCCGTGGCAGGCCGAATTTTCCGATCTCGTCGATACCAGCGGCCATGCCATCTATCAGCGCAGCTTCAGCGTACCGGAAGGCTGGGGCCAACAGGAACTGGCGCTCAAGTTCGGCGCCGTCAGCTATTTCTGCGAGGTTTGGCTCAACGGCGAGGCCATCGGCAGCCATGAAGGCGCCTATCTCCCGTTCGAGTTCGTCCTGCCGACGCGTCTGCTCAAGGCGCATAACGAGATCGAAGTGCGGGTTACCATGCCCACCGCCGATCAGCGCCTTTATCCCGATTTCCCCTTCAGCGAAGTGCCGCATGGCAAGATCAGCTGGTATGGCCGAATTGGCGGGCTGTGGCAGTCGGTCTCGCTGGAAGCGCGCGACACGCGCCGCACCCAGGATGTCATCATTACTGCCGGCATGGACGGCACGGCAAATGTCGAGCTGGCCTTCACGGACGCGGCAGCCGGCCTTCCCGTGCAGCTCAGCGTGCTTGATGCTAATGGTGTGGTCGTTGCCACCGCGAACGTTACGGCCACCGGCCAGGTCTCCGCATCGCTGGCCATCGCCAATGCCAAGCTGTGGTCACCCGAAGCCCCCAATCTCTATTCGCTGACCGTCGATCTCGATGACGGCACCGACCGCGCCACCCACACCTTCGGCTTCCGCACCATCGAAGCCAAGGGCGGCCAATTGCTGCTGAACGGTCAGCCGATCTACATGCGCGGCGCGCTGGATCAGGACTATTACCCGGACGGCATCTACACGCCGCCATCGCTCGAATTCCTCGAAGACCAGGCGCGCAAAGCCAAGCATCTGGGGCTCAACCTGCTGCGCTGCCACATCAAGGTGCCGGACCCGCGCTATTATGAAGTGGCCGACCGCTTCGGCCTTCTGATCTGGACCGAAATCCCCAATGTGGCGAATTTCACCACCAAGTCGGCCCAGCGCATGCGCGACACTATGACGGGCATCCTGAAGCGCGACCGCAACCATCCCTCGATCATCGCCTGGACGATCATCAACGAGGACTGGGGCACGCGCATGCTCGAAAATGCCGAGCATCGCCAATGGGTCAAGGACACCTACGATTGGCTCAAAGCCAAGGACCCAACTCGCCTCGTGGTCGACAATTCGGCCTGCTTCCCCAATTTCCACGTCAAGACCGACCTCAACGACTATCACTATTACCGCTCGGTGCCCGAGCGGCGGCAGGAATGGGACGATATCACCGCCCAGTTCGCCGCCGGCGCCGATTGGACGTTCTCCTCCCTGGGAGACGCCGAACGCCGGGGCGATGAGCCACTCATCGTTTCGGAGTTCGGCGTTTGGGGCCTGCCTGATCCGAAGAAGCTCCGCGGCAAAGACGGCAGCGAGCCCGACTGGTTCGAGACCGGCTCGCCCTGGGGCGACGGTGCCGCTCTGCCGCACGGCATCGAGGAGCGCTTCGCCGCGCTCGACCTGCATCGCACCTTCGGCTCGTTCGCGGGCTTCATCACCGCGGTGCAGTGGTATCAGTTCATGAACCTGCGCTACGAAATCGAGACCATGCGCCAGCATGCCTCGATCATGGGCTATGTGATCACCGAGTTCACCGACGTGCATTGGGAGGCCAATGGCCTGCTGGATATCGAGCGCAATCCGCGCGTTTTCCATGACGTGTTCGGCCAGATCAATAATGACATCGTCATCGTGCCCCGCCCCGCGCGCTACTCCGCTTATGCCGGAGACAGCCTGCCTATCGAGGTCACGATCGCCAGCGGCGGGCTAACCGTGCCGGCCGGCGCGCAGCTCACCTGGAGCGGCGACCTGAAGGGCTCAGCCGCCATCGCGGCCAGCGACAAGGTATCGACCACGCTGACCAGGCTCGACCTGGCCATGCCGGCCACGAGAGAAAACCGCGTGCTGCATCTCGATTTCGTGCTCACGGCCAACGGCCAGGAGCTGGCCCGCAACAGCCTCGATATCGGGCTTTATGCCCAGCGCCAGACCCCGGCGCTGCCGACGCTCGCCGTGGCCGATAGCAAGCTGGCCGCCTTCGCGGCGGGCCTCGGCTATCGCGTCGTGCCGGCAGGCGAAGCCGACGTTCACCTCGTTCACGCCGTCGATGGCGCCGATGTGGAGGCCATCAAGGCCGGCGCGCGCTACGTGATCCTGGCCGATGGCACGGTCAAGACCAACAAGAACCTGCGCACCGACATGCCGGATGGGGAATTGCCCCACCGCAGCATCGTGGCTGACGGCAAGCAGTTCCGCGCCAGCGTCGAGCAGCATCTGCCCGGCATTACCCTGGTAGAACGCGACGGCACCATCTGGCGCGGCGACTGGATCGCCGGCTTCTCCTGGGTCCGCCGCGATGGCCCTTTCGCCAATATTCCGGGTGGCCCGATCCTCGACCTCTCATTCTCCGACGTGGTACCGCATCACCTGCTGACCGGGTTCCGGCCATGGGAGTTCGGCTCCAACGTGCATGCGGGCATCGTGGTGGGCTGGGTGCATAAGCCCGCCGCCATCATCGCTGAAAAGCGCGTCGGGCGCGGCGGCGTGGTTGCCACCACGTTCCGGCTGACACGCGAAGCGCCGGGCGCCGATCCGGTGGCAGCGGCTTTGTTTGATGGCGTGGTGCAAACGGCGAGGGAATTGCAGGTGGATCGATAGGGAAATGCGGGCTTCGTAGTCGGGCCTCCCTCCCCCTTGAGGGGAGGGCCGGGGTGGGGGTCCTTCAGTGACCACAAATCGACCCCCTCCCCCAGCCCCTCCCCTCAAGGGGGAGGGGAGGAAGAGCTGAAGCCCCCGCGCGGGTAAGGAAGACGAAGAGAACTGAACTACCCCCTTGAGGGAGAAAGAACCGATGTCTGGGCTTCCCCTTCTCCCCTTGCGGGAGAAGGTGCCCGAAGGGCGGATGAGGGGTATCGGGCTAGGGCTCCGGCACCCAAGCATAGGAGGGCGCAGAACCCCTCACCCCGCAAGGGGCGAGGGGAAGCAAGAGCCGATAGGCCGGAAGACAGCGCAGCTGCGCCGGCCCACAGAGGAGGAACGAACATGGCCGATATCGTGCTGAACGAGGTCAGCAAATCCTATGGCGCCGTCAATGTGCTCGAACATGTCTCGATGCACATCAAGTCCGGCGAGTTCATCGTTTTCCTTGGCCCTTCCGGCTGCGGAAAATCCACCTTGCTGCGCATGATCGCCGGCCTGGAGGAAGTCAACGAGGGCGAAATCCGCATTGGCGAGCGTCGGGTCGATCAATTGCCGCCCGGCCAGCGCGGCGTCGCCATGGTGTTCCAGAACTACGCGCTTTATCCGCATATGACGGTGCGCGAAAACATGAGCTTTGGCCTGCAGAATGTGGGCGCCGACAAGGCCGATATCGTCCGCCGCGTCGATGAAGCTGCCCGCATGCTGGAACTGAGCCCCCTGCTCGACCGCCGGCCGGCTCAACTGTCCGGCGGCCAGCGCCAGCGCGTCGCCATCGGCCGCGCTATCGTGCGCGAACCCTCGGCTTTCCTGCTTGACGAGCCGCTGTCCAATCTGGATGCCAGCCTGCGGGTGCGCACGCGGGTCGAGCTGGCGCAACTGCACCAGCGCCTCAAGACCACGATGATCTTCGTCACCCACGATCAGGTCGAGGCGATGACGCTGGCCGACCGCATCGTGGTGATGAACAATCGCCGCATCGAGCAGATCGGAACGCCGATGGAGGTCTATTCCCGGCCCGCCTCGCGGTTCGTGGCGGCCTTTGTCGGCTCGCCGGCAATGAACTTCCTGCCAGTGACGGCGCTGGAGGACCGCGATGGCCGCGCTGTGGTCACTACAGGCGGCTCGGTGATCGTGACCAACATTCCCAGTGCTGGCCTGCCCGCTGGCGAACTCACCTTCGGGGTTCGTCCCGATGCCTTGCGGGTCGCGGCCGATGGCAGTTTCTCCGGCACCATCGAATTGGTGGAGCGCCTGGGCGACCGCACCCTGCTGCATGTCCGCCTGCTCGATGGAACTCTTGTCGTCGCCGAGGACGCCGGCAAGAGCCAGTTGCAGACCAGGGCCAAGGTCTCACTCAGCGCCGATGGCGACGGCACGCATCTCTTCGATATGGGAGGGGTGGCCTACCACGCTGGCTGATACCGGCGTCCAGTTTTCGGCGGTGCGCTTACCAAGCTCAATGCGACGCACCAGCCGCCCGAGGAGACGCATAGGGCGAAAACCGATTGGGAGGAATGAATGAGAAATTCACTACGACGCTTCGCACTGGCCTCGACTGCCTTTTTGGCGCTTGCTGGCGGCGCCGCGGCCCAAGAGACCGTGGTCTGGTGGGACTTTCTGGCCGGCGGCGATGGCGTGCGCATGAAAGCGCTGATCGACGGCTTCAACACCGAGCACGAAGGCCAGATCAAGATCGAAGGCACGACGCTCGAATGGGGCACCCCGTTCTACACCAAGCTGCAGACCTCCTCGGCCATCGGCGAAGGCCCCGATATCGCCACCTATCACCTGTCGCGCATTCCCCTTGCCGTCGATAGCGGCACGCTGTCGGAAATCACCGATGAAGAACTGGCCGCAGTCGGCCTCGCGGACGACCAGTTCACCCCTGCCGCAGCCGAAGCCGCCAAGGTGGATGGCACCCGCTATGCCGTGCCGTTCGATCAGCATGGCCTGATCCTTTATTACAACAAGCCCATGCTGGCCGAGGCCGGCCTGATCGGCGACGATGGCCTGCCCACCGGGCTCGATGGCATGGAGAACTTCGAGGCGGCCCTCGCCAAGTTCACCCATGACGATCAATATGGCCTGTCCATGCCGACCGGCGACCGCTATCGCGCGGTTTACAGCTTCTTCGGCCAGCAGGGCGGCACCATGTTCGACGCCGATGCCGGCGGGTTCTTCCCCACCGACGAGGACCTCGCCAAGCTGACCACCGCCACCGAAACCATGGCCCGCTGGGTCACCAATGGCTGGACACCCGCCCAGATCGAGTCTCCTGCAGCGCTCGCCACCTTCACTTCGGGCAAGGCCGCGTTCTTCATCATGGGCAATTGGGAAGTGCCCACCTTCACCGATCTCGCCACAAAGGGCGAAATGTTCGAATGGGGCGCGGTGCAGCTGCCGGTGCTGTTCGATAAGTCCGCCGCTTGGTCGGACTCCCATTCCTTCGTCATCCCCGCCAATGCCGGCAAGGAGGCCGATCCGGAAAAGCGCGCTGCCGTGCTCCAGGTCATCAAATGGATGGACGAGCATGCGCTCGATTGGGCCGGTGCCGGCCATATCCCCGCCTACAATGCGGTGCGTGAAAGCGCCGAGTTCAAGGCGCTGAAGCCGCAATCGGACTATGCCGGCTTCGCCGCCACCGCCGTGTTCGACCCGCGCACGATCCTGGCTGGCCCGGCAGCCCCGCTCGGCGATGCCTGGACCAACTACATCGTCCCCGCCACCAATGGCGAAATCGAGCCCGCCGACGCCGCCGTGCAGATGCGCGATGATTTGAACGGGCAGCTTTAGGCTCCGAGCAAGCGGCTTCACCCCCTCCCAGCCTCCCCCATCAAGGGGGAGGTGTCTGCCGGTGGGTGGGGCTGGATCGAGTCCAAAACGCGGAACGGCACCTCCCCCTTGATGGGGGAGGCTGGGAGGGGGTGACGAGAGCCCCGATACCGAGGAGGCAAGCATGCTCAGGGACAGGCGCAAGGAATACACTGCCGCGGCGGTTCTCGTCGGGCCGTTCGTGGTCATCTACAGCGCGCTGTTCGTCTGGCCGACGATCCAGATGCTGATCATGAGTTTCACCGATGCGCCCCTGATCGGCCCCGGCGACTGGGTCGGCTTCAAGAACTACATCCGCATCCTGACCCACAAGCTGTTCAGCACCGCATTCTGGAACACCGCCTATTTCGTGCTGCTGACGGTTATTCCGAACACCCTGATCTCGCTCCTCATCGCCATGGCGGTCAACCGGCTCAAGGGCTGGAAACAGGGCGCGGTGATGGCCTGCTTTTTCCTGCCCTATATCCTGCCCGTATCGGTGGTGTTCCTCACCTGGAACTGGATCATCGATGTGCAATACGGCATGATCCAATATCTGGTGCGCCCCTTCAATGGCGGCGAGCCGATGTCGCTGACCCGCACCATTCCCTTCTTCATGCCCACCGTGGCTGTCGTCACCATCTGGTGGACGCTGGGCTTCAACGTGCTGCTGTTCATCGCCGGGCTGCGCAATGTCTCGCCCGAGATCTACGAGGCGGCCGCACTCGACAATGCCTCGCGCTGGCGCCAGTTCAGCCGCATCACCTGGCCGCTGATCTGGCCGGTGACCGCATTAGTGCTGACCATCCAGCTCATCGCCCAGCTCAAGATCTTCGACCAGGTCTATCTGTTCTCGATCGGCGGGCGGCAGGACGCCACCATCGTTTTGGTACAGTACATCTACAAAGCCGCCTTCCAGCAGAACAAGGGCGGCGAGGCCGCTGCCGCATCGGTGATCCTGTTCGCCATGATCATCGTGCTCTCCGTGCTGCAATATCAACTGCTCCGTGCGCGAGGTGAGAAATGAGCGTCCAAGCCATTCCTCAGAGCCATATTGCCCAAGGTCGCGCCCGTCGCGACCGAGCCATCGATATCGGCGGACTGCTCCTGTCGGCCATCACCATCGTCTTCGCCATCGCAGCGGCCTTCCCGATCTATTGGGCGGTCATCACTTCGTTCAAATCGGAAACCGAGGTGGTGGCGCAGGGCCTGTCGCTCTGGCCCAAGCGCATCAATACCGAGGCCTATGAGCATATCTGGCGCAACACCAACATCGCGCAATGGTACATCAACTCGTTCGTGACCTCGGGGCTGATCACCGCCATCGTCATCGTCAGTTCGGCCGGCTGCGCCTATGCCCTCAGCCAGCTCGACTTCCCGGGGCGGCGGCTGATCTATATGCTGATCCTGGCCTGTTTCATGGTGCCGATGCAGGCGCTGATCGTGAACCATTTCGTGCTGATGGCGCAGTTCAAGCTGCTCAACACCTGGCCCGGCATCATCCTGCCGCAGCTCATCGTTCCGGTGGTGATCATCGTCTACAAGCAGTTCTTCGACTCGGTGCCCAAGGAGTATCGGGAGGCCGCCCAGATGGACAGCGCCGGCCCGTTCAAGATCCTGTTCCGCATCTACCTGCCGATGAACTGGGGCGTCACCAGTGCGCTGGCCATCATCACTTTCATTACGGCGTGGAACGCCTTCTTGTGGCCATTCCTGGCCGCGACCGGAGAAGCCACCATGACCGTCGCGGTCGGCATTACCCAGGTCAAGGACGCCTATGGCATCGTCTATGCCCGCTTGATGGCATCGGCCGTCGTGGCCGCCCTGCCGGTGGCCGTGGTCTATCTGCTGTTCCAGCGCCGGGTGACGCAGGCCATCATGCTGTCGGCGGGGGTGAAGGGCTGACCCTGCATAATTTCGGCTGCAACAGGACCTCCCGCCCTGTTGCGGCCGATGCACTGTTACACCTCATTCACATTACAGATGTTTCCTTAGAGACACTACTGAGCCGCCCGGTTACATAGACATCATTATTTTCCGGGGGACTCGGCTATGAAATGCACATTGCTCGTCGTGGCCGCTATTTCGGCATTTGCGACCACTTCTGCTTCCGCCGCCGATCTGTTGCCGATCGCGCCATCTGCGCAGATCGTCTCGCCGGCCTCTGCCTATGACTGGACAGGCTTTTACGCTGGCGCAAGCGTCGCCTATGGCTGGGGCGAGCTTGAATATATCGGCCCGGCCAGCACGACCACCGACACTATCAATGGCGTGCTCGGCGGCGTTCAGGCCGGCTACAATTACGATTTCGGCGGCTTCGTTCTTGGTGTCGAAGGCGACCTGCAACTTGGCGGCGTCAGCTTTTCGGAAGACTTCGGGCCGGTGACCCTGGATAGGAGCCTGCAATATTTCGGCACGGTTCGGGCGCGCGCCGGCATGACCTTCGATCGCTTCATGCCATATGTGACCGGCGGCCTGGCCTTCGGCGGCGGCAAAATGGAGGCATCGGGGCTATTGGTGGGCAGCGACGAACAGACCCATCTTGGCTGGACCCTCGGCGCCGGCCTCGAATATGCCGTCTCCGACACGATCTCGGTAAAAGGCGAATACCTGTATACCGATCTCGGCGAAAAGACCTATGACCCCGGCTTCATGAGCGTCGATGCATCGGCCCGGTTCAGCATGATTCGCGCTGGCGTCAACTTCCAGTTCTAGGCTTTCCAGGCGACCAGCGACATTGGAGGCCCCGGCATTCGTCGGGGCTTTTTGCTATCGTCGACGATACGGCCGGGGATAACCAGCGAACCGAACCGTGCTGCAACTCTGCCAGATCGCCCGCGACGCCCACCCTGTTGCAGCCGGGACACAGTTACAACTCATTCACATTACTAGGGGTTTTCCCGAAAGACACTGCCGGGGCTCCCGGTTAGATTGAGGTCAGTATTTACTGGGGACTCAGTTATGAAACGCACATTGCTTGCCGCCGCCGCCATTTCGGCATTTGCGGTCACTTCCGCTTCCGCCGCCGATCTGATGGCGATCGAGCCATCTGCGCAGGTCGTCTCGTCGGCTTCCGCTTATGACTGGAACGGCTTCTACGCTGGCGCGAACATCGGCTACGGCTGGGGCGAGATCGAAATCGCCGGCGCTCCAGATACCAATGACATCGATGGAATGCTCGGCGGTGTCCAGGCCGGTTACAACTACGATCTCGGCGGCTTCGTGCTCGGCGTCGAAGGCGACATCCAGCTCAGCGACGTCAGCTTTTCCCAAACCGTCACAGGCACCACTGTGGACGAAACCATCCAGTACTTCGGCACGGTACGCGCACGCGCTGGCGTCGCCTTCGATCGCTTCATGCCATATGTAACCGGTGGCTTGGCCTTCGGCGGCGGGAAATTTGAAGCGTCAGGCGCGCTTGTGGGCGACGACGAACAGAACCATTTCGGCTGGACCATCGGTGCTGGCCTCGAATATGCCGTTGCCGACAATATCTCGGTAAAGGGCGAATATCTCTACACCGATCTCGGCGACGAAACCTATGACCTGGGTGCTGCCGGGACCGCCGATGTGTCGGCACGTTTCAGCACCGTCCGCGCTGGCGTCAACTTCCAGTTCTAGGCTTTTCAAAGCGACCAACAAAACTGAAGGCCCTGGCATTCGCCGGGGCCTTTTTCTATTGCCCCCGCGCTACGACCGCAGCCAAAGACCCAGCAAGGCGGCGTCTTGCACAACGCCTTGCTGGGTCCGACGCTGGAAGTTGCAGAGAAGTCTCTGCATCGCCCAAACGCGGATGGTCGAAAACGGTTCCCACTGTAAAGGCATCATCCTGGGCACCTCGCCCGAGCCGGGAGTGTTCATTTTGGTCTGGTGTTGGCGGCAGTCACCCCACCCTCAATCCCCCATCAAGGGGAGGGAGGCGCCAGCACAGCCCTCCCAGTTCCATCGTCTCCCTCCCCCTTGTGGGGTTGCTGAGCGGCCCGCAGGGCCAAATCGCTCCGGTGGAGCGATTTGAGCGAAGAAGGCCATGAGAGCTATGCTCGAATGGCAGGGGATTAAGAGTGGGGAGCTTAAAGCGTCCAGAGTGAACAGTCCCGACCGAGCCGGGCTTGAGCCCCATTCGGTGGCAATGCCGGCATGAGCTTCGGCAAGCCGTTCGAGCCCCGGAGCCCCGTTTCGATGGCTGCACGATTGCCCGCTTTACTAAAGGCGGGCGGTTTGCCAATCATGCCAGCGATTAACGGCATTTCCGCCAGCCTCAACACCCGGTTTTGATCATGGTCAAGTTCCTGCCGCTCGCCGCCACGCTGCTGGCCATGATGTCCTCTTCCACGGTTCTGGCGCAGGACGCGGCATCGCCGCTGCCGGGCGGAGCGACCTCGCTGCAGGAGACGTACAAGGACTGGCGCGTCGCCTGCGCCGCCCCCGACGGGCAGGCCAAGCAGTGCGCCGTCTCCCAGCAACAGGCCCAGCAGAACGGTCAGCGCATCCTGGCCATCGAGCTGGCGACAGCCGCCGATGGCGGCGTTACAGGCACGCTGGTCCTGCCGTTCGGCCTGCGGCTCGACGCCGGGGTGACACTGGCCGTCGATGAGCAGGCCGCCCAGGCCCCGCTGCGCTTTTCCACCTGCCTGCCCGCGGGATGCCTCGTGCCACTGGTCTTCGACCAAACGGCAATCGCCGCCCTGCGGACCGGCACCACCCTCAAGCTCAAGGCCATGTCCAATGACGGACAGGACGTGGCGCTTTCCGTCTCGCTTGCCGGCTTTTCCACCGCCCTCGACCGGCTGACGGTTTTGACAGCGATCTGAGATAGCAAGGCAACAGTCGCCGCGGAACCTGCCGAACGGTAGCCCATTGCCATTCGGCAGGTGCAATTGTTGCCTATGTCAAACGAACCGATTGGAAGCTCAGCCGATATTGCGCCGGTGTAACGCCCAGTCGCTGGGCGAACACGGCGCGCATCCTGTCCGCGGTGCCGAAGCCGCAATCGAACGCGATGGCCTTGAGCGCAGAATCGCTCGCTTCGAGCAGCCGGCGAGCGGTGTCGATCCGGGCGCGCTCGATGAATTCATGGGGCGTGATCCCGGTCTCCTGGACAAACAAGCGCGACAGATTGCGCGGGCTCATGCCGACATGGTCGGCCAGATCCTCCAGCGTATGCCGCTTGCCGATCTGGGCCATGACATGGACCTGGATTCGCGCAATGGGCGAATTGTCATCGCTGGGCGCGGTCAGGAACGGACTGAACTGGGACTGCCCGCCCTGGCGCTGCGCCACGACCACCAGGCGCTTGGCCACCGCCAGCGCCACCCCGGCACCGTGCCTTTCTCCGACGATCGATAGCGCCAGGTCGATACCGGCGGTAACTCCGGCCGAGGTGACCAGGTTTGCCGTCACGCATATAGATGCGGTCATGCTCGACATTGGCACGGGGGAACAGCGTGGCGAGACGCTGGGCATTCTGCCAATGCGTCGTCACCACATGACCGTCCAGCAGGCCGGCATGGCCGAGCGCGAAGGCCCCAGTGCACACGGAACCGTAGAGACGCGAACGAGCGGCATGCCGAGACCAGCCATTCCGACATCGCGGGATCGGGGTCGGCCGTCGGCAGTCCGGGCCCGCCTGCCACGAGCATAATGTCGAACTCCCCCGATGCCTCCTCAAAGCTCAGATCGGCGACGATCTGCATGCGGTTGGAGGCCCGCATCGGCTCGCGGCTGGCCGCCACGAGACAGGTCTCATATCGATCCGCGCTATCGATGAAACCATTGGCCTCGGCGAAGACATCGACAGGGCCGGCGACATCCAGCGCCTGAACCCCTTCGTGAACGACGATGGCGACTTTGTGCACGCTCATCCCGAGATGATCTCCCTTGGCCGGCGCGGATGGCTGGAAACCATGTGCCATTGTCCTGATCCGATGGGCAAGCCGCGTTGCCGGTCGGACGCCGACGGGCGACAAATGAGGGACGGCGCCGCTGCGGCGCCAGGCAAATCAGGAGCTGATCATGACCGATTTCATCGCCGGCATTCGCGTGCCCGACAGTGCAATGGCCCGCGCCGCAACCCAGCTCGTCCGCGATACCGAGGACGACCTGCTCTACAATCACAGCCGCCGCACCTTCCTCTGGGCGGCGCTGACGGGCGAACGCCGCGGCCTCGAATACGACCCCGAACTGCTCTATATCGGCGCCATGTTCCACGACATGGGCCTGACCGCGGCCTATGCCAGCCCGGACCTGCGCTTCGAGGTCGATGGCGCCAATGCGGCGCGCGATTTCCTCAAGGGCTACGACATTCCCGAACGCGATATCGAGGATGTGTGGACGGCGATCGCGCTGCACACCACGCCCGGCGTTCCCGAACATATGCGCCCGACGGTGGCGCTGGTGACCAGCGGCGTCGAGATGGACGTGCTCGGCATCGCCTATCACGACTTCACCCATGAGCAGCGCGACCATGTCTGCGCGCATCATCCGCGCGAGCACAATTTCAAGGAAAACATCATCGACCATTTTGCCCAGGGGATCATCGCCAAGCCGCTGACCACCTTCGGCAACGTCAAGGCCGACGTGCTGGCGCTCAAGGATCCCAACTACCAGCGGATGAACTTCTGCAGCATCATTCTGGGCTCCGCCTGGCCGCACTGACGGCGCGGCTTCATGGCCCGCACGCCCGACGCATTTACGCAGTGACAGCGGGCCAAATCTCGGCTTCAACCATGCGGCCCGTTCGTTGTCTCCGGCGGGCTGCCCGGCACCAGGGCTTCCCGCAACCGATTGAATGAGCGACCATGGCCTCACCAATTGCACTGCCGACCGTCCCCGCCTCTTTCTTCGGCATCGTCCTTGGACTCGCCGGCCTGGCAAACGCCTGGCGGATCGCCCATGCCCTGTGGAATCTGCCCGCCTGGATCGGAGAAGGGCTATCATGCTCATCGCCGCCCTCGTCTGGCTGGTGGTGACGCTGCTCTTTGCGGCCAAATGGCTCGTCAAACCATCCGAAGCGCGCGCCGAGGCCGAGCATGCCGTCCAATGCTGCTTCATCGGGCTGGCGGGCGTCTCCACCATGCTGATCGCCCAAGGCGCAATCCCCTATTCGCTCGTGGCGGCGTGGACCCTGTTCGCCCTGGGCGCAGCCTTCACGCTCGGCTTCGCCCTGTGGCGCACCGGGATACTCTGGCATGGTGGACGCCCGGAGGGCGCGGCGACGGCGGTACTTTATTTGCCCAGCGTGGCCGGCGGCTTTGTCACCGGAACCACGGCCGCCGCCCTGGGCGCGCCCGATTGGGGACAGCTGGCATTTG
Organism: uncultured Alphaproteobacteria bacterium; assembly: GCA_963717095.1. Classification (GTDB taxonomy): domain Bacteria; phylum Pseudomonadota; class Alphaproteobacteria; order Rhizobiales; family Devosiaceae; genus Devosia. The sequence continues at coordinate 198,058 of CAVQVF010000001.1, read as the reverse complement.
GGGCGGCGCTGTTTTCCTGGCTGGCAATCGAGTCGGTCCTGCTCCACCGGCTCTATACCGACCCGGCAATGGCGCCGGCGCTGCGGCCAACCCTGGGCATCCAGCTGGCGCCTCCCGCGGTCGGTGCGGTGACTTACCTGTCGGTCGGTGGCGGCGCACCCGATATCTTCGTTCACGCCCTCATCGGCTACGCCGTGCTGCAGGCTCTGCTGCTCTTGCGGCTCCTGCCCTGGATCGGCGAACAAAAGTTCTCGCCATCCTATTGGGCCTTCACCTTCGGCGCGACGGCCCTGGCCGCCGCCGCAATGCGGCTGGTGCTGAACGGCGATACCGGCGCCATGGCCATCCTGGCACCCGTCCTTTTCGGCGCCGCCAACCTTGTCGTATTGGCAATCGCCGTGGCAACGATTGGGCTGGTGTTGCGCGGAGAGCTTTTGCCCAAGCCCCAACCCATCAGCCGCGCGGCTTAGGGTCGATATGTGCCAGGTTGAACGTCGGCGCCAAACCCTTCACGTCTTGAGCTAAAACTCCGACAACAGCATTTCCGATGTAACCACCCCCTACTTTGGTAGCAAAAGTTCTCTTTATGACGATTTCGCGACAAAAACGTCTTGGGGCAGTAGTTTACCTTGATCGATAATTAACCCTGTTGCGACAAAAATAGGCAATCTCACCGCCCATTGGAGTTGTCTGCAATGCGTATTCGTTCTCTATCCGTCAAAGTCGCCTTACTGAGCGGTGCCGCGCTGGCGGCGGTGTTCGCAATCGGCATGGTGGTGCTGGTGCAGCGCGTTAGCCAGACCATCGAAACCCAAACCCACGAATTGCAAACCTCCACGACCCAGCAGGTCGCCGACGAGGTCGCCTCGGGGGTGATCAATGCCTCCCGCGCAGCCGATGGCATCGTCACCACGCTGCAGGCGCTGCATGGCGCCGGCACGCTGGACCGGGCGGCCTATAATGCCGTGCTCAAAGGCTATCTTGAACGCAATCCGCAATTGCTGGCCACATGGTCCGGCTGGGAGCCCAATGCGCTGGACGGACGCGACGCCGAATTCATCGGCCAGCCCGGCAACGATACCACCGGTCGGTTCGTACCCTATTGGAACCGCGGCAGCGGCAGCATCGCGTTGGAGCCGCTGGCGGACTACGACAAGCATGGAAGCCGCGGGCGATTATTATCAGTTGCCCAAGTCGTTGGACCGCGCCGTGGCCATTGAGCCTTACACTTATGCCGTCGGCGGCAAGGATGTGCTGATCATGTCCTTCGGCGTGCCGATCAAGAATGGCGGCAAATTTATGGGCACCGGCGGCGTCGATCTGTCGCTGGCCGATCTCAATGCGCGCCTGGCGCGAAATCAAGCCGATGGATACCGGCTATGTCGAGGTCGTCACCGGTTCGGGTATCGTGGTGGCCAGCCCCGATGCGGCATTGCTGGGCAAGCCACTGCCCGCCACCGATCCGACCCTGCAGCTCGTCACCACGACCCTGGCCAACGGCACCGGCCAGATCGATGCCCCAGGCGCCGATGGCGTGATGATGCGCTCGATCGCGCTGCCCATCAATATTGGTGGAACCGAAGACCGCTGGGTGGTGGTGTCCTACGTGCCGGTCGCAACGCTGGATGCGGCGGTCAATGAAGCGCGGCTGACCATTGCGGTCCTGGCGAGCCTGTGCGTGCTGATTGCCTGCGCCATCATGTTCGGCCTGATCCGCCACATGGTCGGCCGCCCGCTGGGCGCGATGGGCAAAACCGTCGAGACCATGACCAATGGCGACTACGCGGTCGAGGTGCCTGGCATTAGCCGGACCGACGAAATCGGCACGCTGGCCCGCGCCGTCGAAGTGTTCCGCGAGAACGGCATCAAGGTCGGCCAGATGACCGAGGAAGAAAAGATTGCCGCCGTGCGCCGCACCCAGGAGCGCGGCGACATGATGGTGGCGCTGCAGGCCGCATTCGGCGAAGTGGTGGATGCCGCCATCGGCGGCGATTTCACCAAGCGGGTGATGGCACAGTTTCCCGATGCCGAACTCAATTCGCTGGCCACCAGCGTCAATCAACTGGTGGAAACCGTCGATGGCGGGCTGGCCGAGACCGGCGGCGTGCTGGCGGCCCTGGCCGATACCGACCTGACCAAGCGCATGGTGGGCAACTATTCCGGCTCGTTCGCCAAGCTGCAGGCCGATACCAATGCGGTGGGTGACAAGCTGACCCAGGTGGTGACGCAATTGCGCGAAACCTCGCGTGCCCTCAAGACGGCCACCGGGGAAATCCTCTCCGGCGCCAATGATCTGAGCGAACGCACCACCAAGCAGGCCGCCACCATCGAGGAGACCTCAGCGGCGATGGAACAATTGGCCACGACCGTGGCCGAAAATGCGCGGATGGCGGAGGACGCCAACCAGAAGGTTCAGATCATGTCGCAAAGCGCCACCCGCAGCGGCGCGGTGATGAACGAGGCGAATGCGGCGATGGAGCGGATCACCTCCTCCTCGGCCAAGATTTCCAACATCATCGGGCTGATTGACGATATCGCCTTCCAGACCAACCTCTTGGCGCTGAACGCTTCGGTGGAAGCCGCCCGCGCCGGCGATGCCGGCAAGGGCTTTGCCGTGGTTGCCGTGGAAGTGCGCCGCCTGGCGCAATCGGCGGCCAGCGCTTCGTCCGAGGTCAAGGCGCTGATCGAGCAATCGGCCGGCGAGGTCAGCGGCGGCTCCAAGCTGGTGTCGAGCGCGGCCGAACAATTGGCGGCGATGCAGCAGGCGGTGAATGAAAACTCGGCGCTGATGCAGCGCATCGCCTTGGCCAGCCGCGAACAGGCCTCAGCCATCGACGAAGTGACCGTGGCCGTACGCACCATGGATGAAATGACCCAGCACAATGCGGCGCTGGTGGAACAGACCAATGCCGCGATCGAGCAGACCGAGGCACAGGCCAGTGAACTCGACCGGGTGGTGGATATCTTCACCCTGGACGAAAAAGCGTCGGCTGCACGAAGCAGGCCCGTCGGCGTGGTGCGTCCCGTGGTGGACAAAGTCCGCTCGGCCGCCCACTCCTATCTCAGCCAGGGCAGTGCTGCCATCTCCAAGGATTGGAGCGAGTTCTAGGAAGCCCCCCTTTCACCACGATCGGAAAGCCCCAGCTCAGCAATGCACCGTCCGATGTGGAGCAAATAGCTCCAAACGCGGCGTCATGCGCGATTTAGCTGGGGCTATCCATGCCGGAGCTCGGACGGATCGTCGCGACCTGTAGATCAGGCGCCGTCCGCGGCATGGTTGATTAAATCGATGCCATGGCCCAAAGGAGTTGACCGCGACATTTGCTGCGAGCGTTGCCTCTTGCGGCTTCAACCCATTCTGAGATGCGAAAAGGGGTATCGATGAGACCCACGATACGGGATGTGGCACGCATCGCCGGGGTTGGAACCAGCACGGTGACCCGCGTTGTTCAGGGACAGGGCTATGTCGCCGCCCACACGCGTGCCGCCGTTTTCGCCGCCATCGAGCAGACGGGCTATCAGGTCAATTCGGTGGCCCGCAGCCTCAAGCAGCAGCGCAGTTTCGTTATCGGACACCTGTTGCGATCGACAGTTCCCAATCCATTCTATCTCATGGTTGCCCGCGGCGTCGAGGATTTGGCCCAGGCGCGCGGATATACGGCGCTGACCTACAACGTGCAGGGCGAGGCCGAGGCGGAGCGCCGCGGTATCGAGACGTTCCTGAATTGGCGCGCCGATGCACTGATTTTCACAACCGCCGTGGACGCCGCAAATATCGATTTTGCCGCCTCGCGCGGTATCCCGGTGGTCCAGGTCGAACGACCGCGCAGCCTGGCCGTGCCGCGCATCCTGGTGCGCAACTATGCCGGTGCGCTGGAAGCGATGCGCCATTTGATCGAGCTGGGCCATCGCGATATCGCCTATATCGGCGGCAAGCCATCGGCCGAGCACGTGGCCTATGTGGAAAAGGAGCGCATCACCGCCTATCGCGATGCGATGGCCGCGATCGGCGGCTCGCCGTCGGAATTCGCCCTGGCCGGCCCGCTCTATCTGGTCGATGCCGAGCATTCGGTGCAGCCGGGATATGATGCGGCCGTCCGGCTGCTATCGTCCGGGCGCCGTCCCACGGCGATCCAATGCACCAACGATATCGTGGCTGCCGGCGCCATGCAGGCAATCGGCGAAGCGGGGCTGCGGATCCCCGAAGACATCTCCATCATCGGGTTCGACGATACGCTGGGCTCCTATCTGACGCCGCAATTGACCACGGTCCGGCTGCCGGCTTTCGAGCTGGGCCAGACGGCAGCCCGCATGGTCATCGATGCCGTCGAAGGGCTGAAATCCCCATCGCCCGAGCTTGTTGAGCTCGATGCGACCTTCGTACTGCGCCGATCGACGGCCAAGCCCCCCGCCTGAACACCCCGCCTTCTCCCGCCCGCTTATGGTTAGAAACCTATTGACTACGTCTGTCGCCGCGATATGGTAACGTTACCACATTGGGCCATAGGGAGATGGCCTGGGTGTGGAAAAGACAGCGCCAAAAAACGGCGCTAAGGGAGGAAAGATGAAAAAACTTACAATGCTCGCTGCCGCGGGCTGGCTGGTGCTGGCCACAGGTGCGGCTACCGCGCAGCAGACCGTCTTGCGCGTATGGGATACGATGACTGAAACATCCGACGGCATGGATGCTCTGATCGCGGCTTTCGAAGCGGCCAATCCTGATATCGACGTGGTCCGCGACGTGCAGTCGACCGAGGACATGCGTGCCATCATCCAGACCGCACTCAATTCGGGGACGGGACCGGACGTTTTGTACTACGATACCGGCCCGGGCTTTGCTGGCGTGCTGGCAAGAGCGGGCCTGCTGCGGCCGCTTGACGACTTTTATGCCAGTGGCTCACTGGGTCACATCTATCCCTGGACCAAGGCTCGAACGACGTTCGACGGCAAGGTTTACGGCATCGGCAACCAGCTGGAATTCCTGGCGGTCTATTACAATGCCGACTTGTTCAAGGAACTGGGCCTGAGCGTGCCCACGACCTATGAGGAGTTCCTGACCGTCGCCGAGGCGCTCAAGCAGGCCGACGTCATCCCCATTGCCTTTGGCGATGCTCCAGGCTGGCCCGCGTTCCACAATTTCAGCCTCTACGTCAACAACCTGGTCCCGCAGGCCGAGTTGGAGGCCATGATCGCCGGGACCGCAACCTGGGACCGGCCGGAAGTCGTGGCCGCCATCCAAGCGGCATTCGTGGACCCCAATACGGCGGGATATTTCAACCAGTCCGTCAATGCGGTCGCCTATGATGACGCCAACACCCTGTTCGCATCGGGTTTGGCAGGCATGACCATGACTGGCAGCTGGATGATCCGCGACTTCAAGGACACCTCGTTCCAGACGCAGTCCTTCTTTCTGCCGGCACCGGCTGGCGGGACGCAACAGCCGCCCGCCGGGCTGGGGTCGGGCTATTTCATCACTTCAGCCTCCAAGAATGTCGAAGCGGCAGAGCGGATGCTGAGCTTCTTCTATGACCCGGCCAACGCCAAATACTGGGTCGAGGACATGTCCTCGATCCCGCCCTATGACGTGGACACGGCGACGCTCAACGTGTCGCCCTTGCTGGCCCAGACCATGGATATCCTGGCCACCAAGGAGATGGGCTACAGCATCGACATCCTGATGCCCCAGGCGTTCAACACCGTGATGCAGGACGGTTTCCAGGCCGTGCTTGCGGGCGAGCGCACAGCCCAGGAGCAGGCCACCGCATTGCAGGCGGCCATGACGCAGTAGCCACGCCAATTTGGGAGGCCGGGGAGGCCTCCCATCTTCGCCAGCTGTCCGTCCAGCGAAAGAAGCCTCATGTCCAACACCCGTATCGCGGCTCGGCAACGAGCTGGTTTCTGGTTCGTTTTGCCCGCCTTTGCGATTTACCTGCTGTTTTTCGGCGTGCCCTTCATCGCCACGCTCTGGCTGAGCTTCACCCAATGGAATGGGGTGGGCATGCCGGCCTTCACCGGCGTTGAAAACTATATGCGCATGGCCGGCGATGCGGCGATGTGGGCCGCATTGGGCCATAACGTGATCTGGGTCATTATCGGCACGGTGGCGCCGGTCGCCATCGGGCTGGTCATCGCGGTGATGCTGTGGTCGGGCGCCCGCGCTTCGATGACCTACCGCACGATTTACTTCTTGCCCGTGGTGCTCTCGCCAGTGGTCATCGGCATCATCTGGGGATGGATCTACAATCCCCTGTTCGGCCTGCTCAACACCGCCTTGCGGGCGGTTGGCCTGGGCCATTTCGCCGTTGGCTGGCTGGGCGAAAGCAGCACCGCGCTTTATGCGGTCCTGCTGACGGCGGTATGGTCCTATCTCGGGTTCTGCATCGTCGTCTTGTTCGCGGGCCTGCAAAAGGTCGATCCCGAACTGGTTGGCGCGGCGCGGATCGATGGGGCCAATGCGCGCCAGCGGTTCCGCCACGTGATCATCCCGCAGATCCGTCCGGTCCTGACCATGGTCATCGTCTACACGGTGATTGGCGGCTTCAACGTGTTCGACGTGGTCTGGGTCATGACCACCGGTGGCCCAAATAATGCCAGCGAAGTCATCGGCACGTACACCTACGAAATTGCCTTCCGCGGCAACGACTACGGCTATGGCGCGACCCTGTCGATGGCCATGTGCATCCTGTCGCTGATCGCGGCCTGGGCCACGATGTGGATGCGGCGCAGCGACGAGGTGGCACGATGACCCAATCCATGCTGACGTCTCGCCACGCCCGCCTGTGGTTTCGCCATGCTGTGCTCATCCTCTTTGCCTTTATCGCCCTCTATCCGATCGTGGTGATGTGGATCACCGCCCTGCGGCCGACGCGGGAGGTGATGCAGGACCCGTTCGGCCTGCCGACGACGCTGTTTTTCGGCAATGTCGTCAATGCCTGGGTCAAGGGGCGTTTCGGGAGCTACTTCATCAACTCCATCATCATCACGGTTCCCACCGTGATCGGCGTCACGGCCCTGTCGGCGCTCGGCGGCTACGGCATTGCCCGGTTCCGCTTTCGCGGGCGGATGCTGATCTTCTACACCATGCTGCTCGGGCTCACGATCCCGTTCCAGTCGGTCATGATCCCGCTCTACTACCAGCTTCTCGCCATGGGCATGATCGGCACCTACCTCGCCGTCATCCTGCCATCCATCGCCTTTGGGCTGCCCTTCGGCATCTTCCTCATGCAGTCGTTCTTCGAGGATCTGCCCCATGAGCTGACCGAGGCCGCCCGGGTGGACGGCTGCAGCGAGTTCCGGATTTTCCGCTCGGTCATGCTGCCTCTGGCATGGCCCGCGATATCGACGCTGGTCGTGTTCCAGTTCATGCGGACCTGGAACGAGTTCCTGATGCCGCTTCTCTACCTGCAGGACGAGGCGCTCCGCCCGATCCCATTAGGCCTGATGTTCTTTCAGGGGGCCTATACGCGCGACATCGGCCTGATCGCCGCCGGCGTCGCACTGTCCACCATTCCCGTCATCGTCGTCTATCTCATCTTCCAGCGGCAGTTCGTCAAAGGACTGACAGCTGGGGCCGTCAAATAGGAAATCACTATGAGCCAGAGCAATACCATTCCCGCTCCAGACCCCGCCTACAATCTCGTGCTGGAGAGCCCGGGCCGGATTGGTTACAACCACTACGCGCCCCCGGCCCTGGCGGCCGGCGAGGTACGGATCGTCACGCTCTATTCCGGCATCTCGGCCGGAACGGAAATGACGGCATTCCACGGCTCCAATCCATTCCTGAATAAGCGCTGGGACACGGCCACGCGGCTGTTCCAGCCCGATGCGACCAGCTGGACCTATCCGATGCCCGCAATGGGATATGAGGAAGTGGGACAGATCGTCGAAGTGGGTTCCGCCGTGACCCGCGTTGCGCCGGGCCAGATCGTCTGGGGCACCTGGCGGCATCGCAGCGAGCACATCGCCACCGAGGATTGGACCGCTTCGCGCATCCTCCCCGATGACGTCGATCCACGCCTGGGCATTTTTTCGCAGATCGGCGCCATCGCGCTGAACGCCATCCTCGATGCCGGCATCAGGCTGGGCGAATATGTCGCCGTTTTCGGACAGGGCGTGCCCGGCCTGATGGTGACGCAACTGGCCAAGCTGAACGGGGCCACGGTGATCGCCGTCGACCGGCTGCAAAGCCGGCTGGACCTGGCCCGCGACATGGGCGCCGACTACGTGATCGACGCCAGCGCCGAGGATGCCGCAACCCGTATCAAGGAGATTACCGGCGGCCGCGGCGCCGATCTCGCTATCGAAATATCGGGGGCCTATCCGGCGCTTCACTCTGCCATTCGCTCGGTTGCCTACAATAGCCGCGTCGTGGTGTGCGGCTTCTTCCAGGGGGATGGGCGCGGGCTGTTCCTGGGCGAGGAATTCCACCACAACCGCGTCAATCTGATCTGTTCGCAGATCAGCGGCGTCAATCCATCGCTGGACCATCGCTGGAGCCGCGAGCGGCTGGACCAGACCATCATGGGGCTGATCGCTTCCGGCAAAGTCGATTTCGGCAAACTGATTACCCACAGTTACAAGGCTTCCGAGGCGCAGGCCGCCTTCGAGATGCTGCGCGACCGGCCTGCCGATTGCCTGCAGATCCTCCTCGATTTTACGGATATCCAGCCATGACCATCAAATTCGCCGTCCAGGAAAACCTGCTTGCGGGCGACAACCTGATCGCCAAATGGGACCAGGTGCGCGCCATCGGCTATGAGGGCATCGAATTGCGCGGTGGCGCCGGCATGTCGGCACGGTTGCCCGAACTGACCGCGGCGGCGCGTGCCGGCGTGGTGATGCCCTCCATCTGTGTCATCGCCGACCGCTTCATCGGCGATTTCGACGCCGCCCGCCGCGCCGAAGCGCTGAGCGCAATGCAGGAGCTATGCGACGTTGCCGGCGAGATCGGCGCCAGTGGCGTAGTGACGCCGGCCTCCTACGGCATGCACTCCAATCGCCTGCCGCCCTTCAAGGCGCCCCGCACGCCCGAAGAGGACACGGCCGTGCTGACCGACATGTTGGGCCAACTGGGCACCCACGCGGCCAAACGCGGCGTCACGGTGTGGCTGGAGCCGCTGAACCGCTATGAGGATCACATGGTCAATACGCTGGCCCAGGGCGCGCAGCTCTGCCGGTCGGTCGGCCTGCCCTCGGTCAAACTGATGGCCGATTTGTTCCATATGAATATCGAGGAAGCCGATATCGCCGCCTCGCTGCGGGCGACTGGCGAGCTGGTTGCCCATGTCCATCTGGCCGATAGCCACCGCCGCGAGCCGGGATTGGGCCACACCGATTTCGCATCGGCGTTCAAGGCCCTGGCCGATATCGGCTTTGATGGTTTCGGGGCCATCGAATGCCGCTTCGAGCAGCCCGAGGACGTTGCACTGCGCAGCGCCCACACCGCGCTTACCCGCGCCTTGGCATAGGGAACACGATCATGGCCAATGTCGCCCTGTCGCATGTTGCAAAGTCCTTTGGGGCTCATAAGGTCATGAGCGATGTGAGCCTCGACATCGCCTCGCAGGAATTCGTGGTGATGGTCGGCCCATCAGGCTGCGGCAAGTCCACGCTGCTGCGCATGGTGGCGGGGCTGGAGGATGTCACCGCCGGCAAGATTTATATCGATGGCCGCGACGTGACCGGGCTTGAGCCCGTGGACAGGGGCATATCGATGGTGTTCCAGTCCTATGCGCTCTACCCGCATATGACGGTCGCCGAGAACATGACCTTCGGGCTGCGCGTCTCGGGCGTGGCCCCGGACGAGACTGCCCGGCGGCTGGCCGAGGCGGCCCAGACGCTGCAGCTGACGCCCTATCTCGATCGCAAGCCGGCGCAGTTGTCCGGCGGCCAGCGCCAGCGCGTCGCCATCGGCCGGTCCATCGTGCGCGATCCCAAGGTGTTCCTGTTCGACGAGCCGCTGTCCAATCTCGACGCGGAACTGCGGGTGCATATGCGGCTGGAACTGGCACGGCTGCACAAACAGCTCGGCTCCACGATGATCTATGTCACCCACGACCAGGTCGAGGCCATGACGCTGGCCGACAAGATCGTCGTACTGCAGGCCGGCAATGTCGAACAGGTCGGTGCGCCGCTCGAACTGTACGATGATCCGGCCAACATGTTCGTCGCCGGTTTCATCGGCTCGCCCCGGATGAATTTCCTGCCCGCGCGCGTAGTGCAAGGCGGGCGGCGGCTGGCGATCGATGGGGATGAGATCATGTCGGTCGATCTTGCCCATCTGCAATCGCCTTTGCCCGAAGGGACGCTCGTCACCCTGGGCATCCGGCCGCAGCATCTGCGATTGGCCGACAACGGCATCCTGCGGCTGCGCCCCGACGTGATCGAGCATCTGGGCGATGTCGGCTATCTCTACGGCCAGACGCCCGCCGGCACCGCGCTGGTTGCCCAGATCACCGAGCGGATCGCCGTCGCACCACAAACCGAAGTCCGGCTGGCCTTCGATCCGGCCGCGGCCTTTGTGTTTGCCGGTGACGGCACTCGCCTGCGGTAAGATTGATCGAGATGACAACCTTGTCGTAGCGAAATGTTCCCAGTCCGGGCCGGTGACGCGAAGCCGCGACGAAAGTCCGCAAAACACCGCCCCTTAACGGGGGGGAGCGACGCTTTCGCGTTTCACCAGGCGGCAGCCCAGCTCGATTCGGCGGCGTGGCGCATGCAGGCTGTCAGCCTCGTACAAACGATCCTCCAGAACACGCAATGCCATTGGGCCCATTACGTCCATCGGCACATGCACGGTAGAGAGCGGCGGCGAGCTCATTTCGGTCTGCATGATATCGTCGAACCCGATCAGCGAAATATCGTCCGGCACGCGCAGCCCGGCTTGATGCAAAATGCGGTGGGCATGGAGGGCGACGTTGTCGGCGGCGCAGAATATGGCCGTGATGTTGTGGCGTCGGACATGGTCGACCAATTGTTCGGACAATATCTGCTGGGCAAGATGCAGGTCCCATTCCGGGAAGGCCAGGATGGGGGCGCTTTCCGACGACACGCCGATATCGCGCATGGCATCGAGATAGCCGTCACGACGGCGATGGATGGTCGTGCGCCCGTTCCAGGACACGTGCAGAATATTGCGGTGTCCAAGATCGGTCAGCCACTTCACCGCCTGCCGCGCCGCAAAACGGTTCTGTGGCGATACCGTATCGACCGTCATCTCCGCGTCTTCGCCATTGACCAGCACCATGGGAGGCGCCTTATGCCGGAGATTGGCCAAAGCCGACAACAATTCGGGGCGATCATCATGCATCAGCATGATGCCGTCGGCATTCTCTCTCAGCGCCGCTTCAACCAGCGTTGCCCCGGTCAGCACCTCGCTGAGTGGTGAAAAGGGAACCAGCTGGATTTCGCGCTCGGCGCAATAGGCGCGCAGGCTCGACAGCACTGTCCAGAGGAAGAGGTTGGCTTCGGTTTCGGCAAGCCCGTAGGAGGGCACGGCCAGCAACAGGCGTTTCAGCGCACCCTTGGTCGCCCGGTCGCGATGAAAACCCAGATATCCAAGTTCCTGAGCGTTCCGCATTACCCGCGCCCGCACCTCTTCCGAGATGCGGGCCGTGCCATTCATGACATGGGAGACGGTGCTGATGGAAACACCGGCCTTGCCCGCGATGTCCTTGAGCCCAATACGCGGTTTGCGGTCGATCTTGGGCGCACTCATCTGTCTATTTGATACCTGTATTGGCGATGCCTGCCGTGATGTAGCGCTGCAGGAACACGAAGATCACGGTCACCGGGGCCAGGCTCAGCATGGTCATGGCGAGAATGTAGTGCCATTGCACGGTGAACTGACCCTGGAAGGCATTGAGGCCGACCTGGAGCGTGAAATTCTGCTGCCGGATCAAAACGATCAAGGGCCAAAGGAAATCATTCCACCGCCAGATCACCGAAAAGATCGCCAATACCGCAAGCGCAGGGGCAGTCAGTGGCAGAACCACGCGCCAGAAGATACGAAATTCGCTGGCGGCATCGATCCGGGCCGCTTCGATCAGCTCGTCCGGAATGGTCAGCATATATTGGCGCAGCAGGAACACCCCAGTCGGCGTCGCAATGGTTGGCAGAATGACTCCCCAAAGGTTGTCCATCAGGTTGAGGCCCACCACCACCAGGAATGCCGGCACCATCACTACCGAGAGTGGAATCATCAAAGTCGAGATGATGAGGACGAACACCGCATTGCGCCCGCGGAAGCGGTACTTGGACAGCGCGAATGCCGCCATCGAGTTGAGCAGCAGTGTCAGAACCGTCGCCACCGTGGTCACGAACACCGAGTTCTTGAGGTAGGTGAGGAAATTGAAACGCTGCAGCGGATCCGTGTAATTGCTGGTGGCGATCGACAGATTGGTAACTGGCTGAATTGACTGCGACGGAACGTTGATGGTTTGCGTCGGGTTGGATGGATCGACCATCTGGGCATTCAGGCCAATGCGCCGAACCAGTGCCAGCTCCCTCATTTTGCCGTCTATCTCGACCTGCCAGAGCCCCAATGTGCCCTCGCGGCCTTCCACCTGCACCTGAACCGGTGCAACGGGCAGGAAGCTGGGCGGAAAGCGGGTGATTTCCGAAGGCTGCTTGAGCGAGGACATCCCCGCCCAAACGATAGGAATGGCGACCACCAAAGTGCCCAGGATCAGCCAAATCCATGAGAGCCAATCGGTCAGGTCGGGACCGTTTCTGCCCCGGGTGCGGCTGAGGAAAGATACAGTGTTCATGACTATTGCTCCGCTTTTTGGGCCAGCCGCAGCTGGAACAGCGTCAGGACAAGAAGGACCACGCCCATCACCACCGATGCCGCGGAGGCGAGCCCATAGAGCTTGAGATCGCTGGCAAAGGCCGTTTGGTAGATGAACTGCACGATAAATGTGTTGGCCGTGCCGGGCCCGCCGCCATTGGTCATCACCCAGGCTTCGTCGAACACCTGTACCGAGCGGATCATGAGCAGCACCAGCACCACTATGAGGTTTGGCATCAGCATCGGCAGGGTGATGCGCAGGAATACGCGCCAGCGCGGCGTGCCATCGATCGCGGCCGCTTCATAGATATCCCGCGGAATGGCTTGCAGGCCCGCCAGCAGGATGAGGGTGTAAAACCCCATCTGGAACCAGATGGACACTATGACCACCCAGAAGCGCGCCCAGAAAATGTCGAGCATGAAGATGATCGGCTCAAAGCCCCAGGAGGCGAGGAGGCCATTGAGCAGCCCGTTGGTATCGAGGAACCACTTCCAGACCAGCCCGATCACCACCGGCGACAACAAAACGGGGTAGAAAAACACGGCCCGGAAGAACCCGCGGCCCTTGATCGTGCGATCCAGCACCAGTGCCGTCACCAGCGAGACGATCAGCATGCCCATCACGGTGAAGAAGACATACCAGAGGGTATTGTGCACCGCGATCCAGAATAACGACTCCTGGCAGGAATACGGCGACAGGTAGTTCGAGCAGTTGAACAGCCGCGCGAAGTTGTCCCAGCCGACAAAGGGCCGATCCTGCAGCAGGATATTGGTGCCGCCGGTAAAGGCGTAAAAGACCAGAAGGGCAATAGGCAGGAAGGTGAAAACGCTAAAGATGATCAGATTGGGCGCCAAAAAAACCCATGGCATGCGCCGGCCGCCGACGATCCGCTCGACTGCGTTGAATGGAAGCTCCAGCAAGCCGACGACCCGGATCAGCAACGCCCCGAAGAACGATTTGATGCTATCCACGGTTCAGTCCTCGTGAGGCGTCATGGCGGGTGGGGATGCGCTGCTCGTCCGACTTGCGGAACACATGCAACCGATCATTCGGCAGATCGAATGAAAGCGTGGTGTCACGCTTTGCATCGTAATGGTGCTGCACATGCAGCGTCACCAACTCGCCCATGCCTTCGAGCCGTCCATAGATGAAGGTCTCGGTTCCCAGGCTTTCCTGATACTCGACCTTGATCTGGTAGGGGCCTTCCCCAACCCTGGTATGGGAGGGACGGATGCCGACCACCACCGCCTCACCCGCGCTCACCTCTGCAGCGTCAATCGGCAAGTCGATCTCGCCCAGGTGAGCGACCGTGCCCGTCACCGCACCGTCCTGGCACCGCGTGATGGTCGCGTCGAAGAAGTTCATGCGCGGCGAACCGATGAAGCCGGCCACAAACAGGTTTTGCGGCAGGTCGAACAACTCAAGCGGCGTCCCAACCTGCTCGGTTGCCCCGCCATTCATCACCACGATACGGTCAGCCATGGTCATGGCTTCCACCTGATCGTGCGTCACATAGATCATCGTCGAACGGAGCTGGCGGTGAAGGTTGATAATCTCGCCGCGCGTCTGCACGCGAAGCTTGGCATCAAGATTGGACAACGGTTCGTCAAACAGGAACAACGACGGCTCGCGCACGATGGACCGGCCGATGGCGACGCGTTGGCGTTGACCGCCCGAGAGCGCCTTGGGACGGCGATCCAGATAGGGTTCAAGACCCAGCATTTCGGCTGCATGCGCCACCCGGCGCGAAATCTCGGCCTTCTCCATGCGCAGGTTTTCGAGCCCGAATGACAGGTTCGCCCGAACCGTCATGTGTGGGTAGAGCGCATAGGATTGAAACACCATGGCGATTTCGCGTTGCGCGGGTGAAAGGCCCACCACGCTGCGCTCTCCGATGGCGATGTCGCCGCCCGAAATATCTTCGAGCCCCGCGATCATCCGCAGCAGGGTGGACTTTCCGCAACCGGAAGGCCCTACCAGAACCACGAACTCGCCGTCCTTGACGTCAAGGCTGATGCCTTTAACGACTGCAACCACGCCGAAACTCTTCGTCACATTGGTCAATGTTAAGCTGGCCACAGCTTCAATTCCTCCTGATAGTGTTAGCTGCGAGGTCTCAGCGCCCGTCGGCGCCCGAGCCCCACTTGATAATTGGATCGACCGTAAGGGCCGAGAATGTCACCGGCGCCCCTTGGCAGCTTGCTCCACCCTGCCAATCGAGCGCCAAAACGCCGAGATCGGGGTGGTTGAACGACAGCCGCATCGGTTCGGCTGCGTATGAAGGGGCGTTCGCCTCCATCTCAGCAACGAATTCGGCAAAATCCGCTTCCTTCTCGCCACCACCCACACGCACGATCCAGCCAGTCTTGAGATTGTGGGCGCGATATTCACGATGGGCAGTGGGGCCTGTTGCAACGGCATCAAGCGGCGCGGATGCCCAGATGGCTGCATAGCCATTGCCGGACCGGGCAAATAGCCACTGGCCGCGGTGCAACACTTCGTCGAGCCCGTCGGCGGCAGCAAATGCATGCACGAACCCAAGCTCGGGCGTCTTGCCTAGATCGTAGAGCATCAGTGCCGTATCGCCGAATTGATTGACCAGCGGCAGAATGCCGTTGCCGGACCAGAACGAAGGGCGTTTGACGCCCCAAGGGTCGTCCTCGCCCGGATGATTGATCCACAGCCGCGCCATCGGGTGTCCCGACAGGCGCACGTCGAGCACATGCTGCTGGTGGCCGGGACGGCCGGGACTGTGTTCGACCACGGTGGACAGCATCGCATCACGGCTCTTGAACAGCTTCAGCTTGCCATTGTGCTCGTGGCCCTGGGTGTACTGCGCCTCAATGCCGGAGCTTTGCTCCCAGAGCGCGGCGCGAATGGCCTCTTTCGGCGCCTGGTAGTCGGACAGGCCATAAAGCGGCAGCGCGGCGACCCCTGGCGTCAGCCAACCGAAGCCAAAGCCCACCCGGCAGAAAGGCGCCAGCTCCGTCAGCGGGCCAGCGCGCAATTCCTTGTCATAGGCGCGCCCCATGGAGCCTGCCGGCACACCCGACAGCGTGTGCAGGCCGGTCATCAGGAAAAGCTTATCCAGCAGCCCCTTGCAGCGCAGCTTCAACCCATCATCGCACCAATGGTAAAGACCGAAGATGCCGATGAAATCGATCGGATAATAGGCCGCCGAATTCCACTCGACGAATCCATGCTCTTCCACGGCATCGAACCACAGGTGCAACCGCTCTTCGGAGATCCGCTTCTGCTCCAGGCCCGTGCGCCCCGAACAGATGAAGATGTCATTGGGAAACAGGCTTCCCGCCACATATTGGGAGACGTGGAAGCACAGCGTGTGGTTCTCGCTCCAGAACCACATAACATCATTGCCGGGCTCGTCCACCCAATAGCGCCATTCCAGAATTGCCCGGCGCATCCGCGCCACAAGATGCGCCGGAATGCGCTCACCATAGAGACCCCACACCCAGAGCAAGGGTACCATGACGAAGTCCGAGCAGTCTTCGCGCGCCTCGATGGAGCCAAGCGTGGCGTCCAGAATGCTGTGCACCTTGACGGCATCGACATCATCGACCGCAAACATCGCCAGCACCCGGCCGATGCGATGGTCGCCGAAATGGGCAGCAAATTCGAGCGCCTCACGCTTCCGGGCCACTTCGCTCGCCGGAGCAACCGACGGCTTCAGGCGCGAGAAAAAAACCGCATCAATGGGTCGATCGATCGTCACGTCGCCGACTTTGAAGGTCAGTGGAACCCCATGATAGCCATCGGGAATCTCGTCGGACCGGCAGATCTCCAGTCGCGTTTCACCAGCCTTCAGCGTGACGTCCGCGTCGAGGAAGGTCGCGCGATCATGCTGGTGGGAAACGATACGAACCGCAATCGGAATGTCGAAATCCGCCGACCGGTCGAAGATCAGCGCGAAGGGTTCATTGGTGAAGAAATCGCGTTCCGGACGGACGCTGGCCGAGAGTTCACGAACCACGGCGATGTGGCCTGCGTTCGTCTGCGCCTCGATGCTGGCGCTGAGGGCATGCTCGCCTGTGTAGGTGAGTTCAACGTACCAATTGGTGTCGCGCTCGAACAAGTCCTCCATATGCATCCAGACGGCATTGTCACCGGCTTGCAGGGAAAGAACGATCCCCGTGCTGTGCTCGGCATTGCGTTCAAAGGGCTCGAACCGCGCCGCTTCGGCTCCATTGACCCAGATCCGCACGCCGCCGCACGTTGCCAGGTTGAACGGAAAGTCCCCCGCATGCGGTGCCGTCACGACCGTGCGGCACCAGCGCCGCTTGTGCGTCGGAGTGTATTCAAATCCATTGAATTCCACCCGCCGGTTGGCCACCGGCGCATAGTATCCGGCGCTGAGCCAAAAGCTGGGCGGCACGATGGGACGCCCCATCATTTCAGCGTGCATCACCTGTCGGCAGGGCAGATCACCGACCTGGGTAAAGCCATTGCGAAACTGATACTGCACGCGATCCTCAGCCGGCACCGCAAAGCCCGGAAAATCGGACGCGACGACGGGACTGAGTTCCCACACGACCAGGGGCGTACCCGCCTGAAGCGGAACCGCAAATCGCTGCGCCATCCTATCCAACCCTTTTCATAAAATTTTTGCACGACAAAGCTCATGCACACGGCGCATTGGACCCTTGCTACCGGCACATGTCAATGCTAATTCTGTCGGCAAGCCAATCAATCATGCAATTTTTTGCATTAAACTTGGCGGCATTTTGAGGAGGAAACTGAATGTCTGCAAAGCACACAACATTGCTGGTTAGCGCAGCCTTGATCACCGGCTTGATGTCGGGAACCACATTCGCTCAGGACGTGGCGAACATCACGTTTTTGTACACCGATGATAACCCCGCCAATGTCGAGCGCATGGAAGAGATCACCAACCAGTTCAATACCGATCACCCGGAGATCAAGGTTGAGTTCGTTTCGACTGGCTATGACGCGGTGATGCGCCAGTTGCCGATGCAGCTTGCCGTTGGCGAAGGACCGGACCTGGCCAAGGTCGCCGATAAGACCCTGACCCGCTTTGGCCTGGACATGCGTCCCTATATGAAGGACGCCGATGGTTTTGCCGCGCTCTATGGCGACAGCCTTGCAACAATGCGCGAAGGCGACGCGCCAGGCTCCAACAGCATCAAGGGCTTCCCCTGGACCGAAACGTTCAACCTGCCCTTCGTCAACGTAACGCTGTTCGAGCAGGCGGGCGTGCCCCTGCCCAAGCCCGGCGCAACACTGAAGGAAATCGTCGAGGCGTCCGTGGAAGTCGCCAAGGCGACCGGCGTCGCCATTCCCTTCACGCTCGACCGTTCCGGCCACCGCATGGCCGGCCCGTTATTCTCGGCTGGCTCGCAAATGATCGATGCGGACGGCAACTTCATCTTCCCGGACCAGTCCGCGCGTGACTTCATCACCGAACTCTATGGCTATACCGAAACCGGCGCCTTTCCCAAGGAGATGTGGGGCGCGGCGGGTGGCTCGGCCTACAAGTCGATGGGCGAAGAGTTCGTCAACGCCAATGCGGTGACCTATCTGGCCGGAAACTGGATGGTCGGCAACTTCTCGAGCATGATTGGCGATGCGTTCGACTGGACTGCCATTCAGGCTCCATGTGGCCCTGGCGGCTGCGTGGCCATGCCCGGCGGAACGGCGGTCGTCGCCTTTGAACATACCAAGCATCCAGAAGCTGTCGCCGCCTTTGCCGAATACATCGGCGGCGAAGCAATTCAGCGTCAGCTGGCCGAGGAATTCATCCAGATCCCCGGCGCTCACATCGATAACCTGCAGTACAAGACCACCAATGAGAACGTGAAGAACGCCATGGATGTGTTCATCGCCAACCGCGATACGGCCACGCCGCAAGCCTATCAGCTGACCAATGCAACCGGGAATACGGCGTTCTTCAATACGATCGTGCAGCGCATGTCCCAGTTGATCGTCGGCGAGCTTTCCCTCGATCAGACCTTCGACACGCTGGAAAGCGACATCGCCGCCATCAACGCGGAAAAATAAGCTCCCCTATGCCGGTAAATGGCCGGCAAAGCCCACCTCACCCACTGCCTGCGCCTCGCGTGATCTCGCGCGAGGCGCAGGTGTCTTCACCCCCCGATGCAATCGAACGTGAAACTTTCAACATGGTCCGCAAGCTCAAGACTGCCATCATCGGCTGTGGTATTGGCCTCGAACACCTTCAGGACGGCTTCGCGCCCAATGACGACAAATTCGATGTGGTGGCCATCTGCGACCTGCGGGAAGATCTCCTGAACGAGATCGGCGAACGCTTCGACATTCCCCACCGCACGACGCGGTACGAAGACATCCTGGCCATGGCGGATGTCGACGTTATCGATCTGTGCACGCCCCCTACGCTGCATTTCCCTCAAGCCATGGCAGCGCTTGCGGCGGGCAAGCACGTCATTTGCGAAAAGCCGATCGCAGGCTCGCTAGCCGAGGTGGATCAGCTGGCGCAGGCCGCCAGGAAGGCCGGCAAGCAGCTCCTGCCGATCTTCCAGTACAGGTTTGGCACCGGCGTCGCCAAAGCCAAACACCTCATCGACAGCGGCCTGGCCGGCAAGCCCTATCTGGCAACCGCCGAGACGTTCTGGCATCGCGAAAAGGACTATTACAACAGTCCCTGGCGCGGCCGGTGGCAGAGCGAACTGGGCGGCGTGCTGACGACGCAGTCCATCCACATCCACGATCTTCTGACCTATCTCATGGGACCCGTATCGAGCCTTTTTGGTCGCATCGCCACACGTGTGAACGCCATTGAGGTCGAAGACTGCGCCAGCGCCTCCCTTGAAATGCAGTCGGGCGCCCTGGTCTCCCTGTCCGCCACTCTGGGATCACAAGACCAGATCAGCCGCTTGC
This sequence comes from uncultured Alphaproteobacteria bacterium, assembly GCA_963717095.1. Lineage (GTDB taxonomy): Bacteria > Pseudomonadota > Alphaproteobacteria > Rhizobiales > Devosiaceae > Devosia. The sequence continues at coordinate 178,376 of CAVQVF010000001.1, read as the reverse complement.
GCCTGATGTTTGAAAACATCACCATCGAGAGCAACCATTCCGCTTATACGCCCGGCGACGATCCATGGACCTTCATCGCGCGCAACGGCGTGATCAAGCAGGCAATGGAAGAGGCTCTCGATACGGTAATCCCCATCAAGTCGCGGTTCGAAGGTCAGTTCGCGCTGTTCCACGCGTCCGTCATCTACGGTAAGCCGCTCCCCGTGACCCTTGATGACGCGCGCAGCGCGGTAGAACTCGTCACGGCCTTCTATTCTTCAGCGCAAAACGGCAACGCCGAAAGTTTTCCACTGTCTCCAAATCATCCGCTATATCACGGCTGGTGGGATGTCCTCGCGCGCCAGTGACCAGGGAAGAACCCACTCACGTTTGAATCCGGGGTCATACTTCCCGCCTATGGCCGCCGTGCCGCATCAAGGTCCTCCAGGACGAGCACAGCACGCAGTCGGTGTCGAACACCACAACGACACCCGGCGCCGGCTCCAGTCCCTTGATACCCAAAAAAGGAAAACGCCGAAAACCCTGAGGTTTTCGGCGTTTCGAATGGTAGCGAAGCCCAGATTTGAACTGGGGACACACGGATTATGATAAGACAACGAAGCATTGTAACCTACTGATTTAACACAGCATATAAAGTACCTGTGCTACGTCTGTGCTAGGTATTCTGCGGCGTTTGGTGCGGCACCTCGATCAATTGCAACGCTGCCAAGCCCGCTGATATCCCGCGTCGTCAGGACGGCCGTAGCACCAGCCCCTGCCCTGCAAAATGGCGTCATACTCCTCACGTTCGCCACAGGCGCCCATGGTGCGCGGGTCATCGCCACTGCCACCCCGACAACCAGAGTTGGCCTTCGCCCACAGGTCGATGATTTCCTCGGTGCTGGCCGAGAAGCCATCGCGTGGTGCGGGTAATGTTGGGGCATCGCAGCGGCTCAGTGTCTGGCCGCGAAAATGGAAGGCATCCGGCGACACGTAGCTGTAAGTGCCTTCCACCGTCTCCCAGACATCCCAGGTCACGCATTTGGCCGAAAACAGCACGCGTTGACCGTCACGGCGCACGTTGGAAACATCGCACTTAGTTTCCATAACGTCGGTGATCTGAGGCCCTTCGATCAACCGCGCGATACCGGTTGGAAATTGTTCATACCAAGCGTCAGCACCGGTGTTGATGGCCTCGCAGATGGCAGGACTACTGGCATACATGCCGTCATTGAACGGCAACGGCGCGCCAAGCACTGGCGTCGCCAGAGAAAAACAGGTGAGCAGCAAAACTGGCGTGCGCATTAGATTGTCTCCAGAATACCGCGCACTCTGGAGGGGAAAGCTTTCGGTTTGGCAAACTGCGCCTCCTTCAATCCAACCCAAGGCTCAAACTCCCGAGGTCCTGAGGCTTCAAATCCCAGGACGCTATATCGCAATCTATCGCAAGCCAGTTTTCTTCCAGAGCTGGCATATCGGCCGCTGCAACGAGGGGCTATCGGGGCCCTCGAATTACTCGCCGATATATATTGAATGGGCGGCACGTCTGGAGGGCGCACGATTTGCCTCATCGCAGTCGGTCCGATTGAGCCAAATCTTCAGCCTGCCGATTACCTACAGATCAACCATGCTGCGATCCGAGCCAGCGCTCTGGAGCCATTTTTGCAAGGCAGTCGCGAGCCCTACACACCCGCTTCAACGGAAGCCGCTAATGCAAATTGAGCCTTGGGACTGGTCTGAATGCCCCATCGCAACTAAGGTGGGACACCCGCATTAAGGAGCGCGCATGACCACGCCGACATATGGCACCGCGTAAACCTGAAGAACTCGCCCGAGATATCATCGATCAACTCCTAACGAATGCTGACTGGCAGCCTTCGCAGGTGAAAACCGAGCTAGCTGTCGCTGGCGGACGCGTCGATTATCTTCTCGATGACCTGTGCATCATCGAGGCCAAAGCCGCTCTCCAATCTGACAATCCCTCTGCTCTCCGAGTGCAACTCCAGCAAGCTCAAAGGTATCAGCAGGAACTAAGGACTCCGTTCATTATTGTCTCGGACGGGCGGCTTCACTTCATCGAGGATCAGTCAAGCCGACAAATACAGCGCCTATACTATCTACCAACGGAAGAACAGCTTCGCTTCTTATTACGAGATCCAAGCGCCCTTCAAGACGGCTACATTGCAACTGACAACGGTATTTTAGATTATCAGAAAGAAGCACTCTCGGCCGTTTTGACTGGTCTGGTCGCCGGAAAACCTAGAATGTTGGTGGAAATGGCCACCGGGACCGGCAAGACACGACTTGCGGCAGAAATAATTGCGTCCGCAGATCGCCTCGTGATGGACACCAAGGGGCGACGTCTTTCAGCCCTCTTTCTTGTAGACAGGGACACTTTAGAAGACCAGACACTAGAAAAACTTGAGCGCGATCTCGATGAGCTTAAGGTAAACACAATTGACAGCCTGGGCCGGGCGCGCATCGACGTGTTAGTTGCTCAGATTGCCACTCTCCAGAACAGGTTCAACCGCCAGCCATTCCATCCCGATTATTTCGACTTGGTTATCGTGGACGAAGCTCATCGATCTGTGCATGGCGAGACATGGCGCGAAACGCTAGAGTTTTTCAAATGCCCCCAAATTGGTTTGACTGCAACGCCCCCTCGCCTGGGAGACGACGAAACCATAGCCTATTTTGGCGATCCGGTCTTCTCATTTCCTTACGAGACAGCTGTCGAGCAAGGCCAGTTGGCGCCTTATGTCATTCATCGCGTTAAGACAAACGTTGATAAGAACGGATTAAACCTAGACGGCGTTCTTTTTAAGTCGTTTCAATTCGGAATTTCCGTCGAGATAGAAAATAGAGACAGGGCAATCTGTAACTACTACCTAGACCAATTCTACGGTCGAAAGTGTCTACTGTTCGCCGCCAGCGCGTCGCATGCAAACTCACTCTGGAGAATTTTCAATGAGGAACTAGCGAAGCGCAAAGAGAGCTACGATGCTGCGCTGGTCCTTTCGAGCGTCGATAGCTCAAAAGCGCGAGCTGCAACTTTACAACGATTCCAGGATCCTTCTTCTGCAACAAAAGTTCTGATCAACCTAAATATACTGACTGCTGGTTTTGACTTTCCTGAACTAGACTTACTTTTCATGTGTCGTCACACGCGCCATAAAAGTCTCTATCTGCAGATGAAAGGTCGCGGAGCTCGCATTCCCCGCGATCAGTTTGGCAAGCCGGTGCATGATGCAGATGGACGACCTTCCAAAGACCGCTTTGTTATGGCGGATTTTGTGGGGGTGACGGACTGGGAGTATAGAGAAGCGGTTATCGCTGCTCCTGTGTCTGCGGACCTTATTGAGCAGTTGCCGTCTACCGACATTCTGCCCGAAAGCCGTAACGCGGGCATGCTTTATGCGGATATTCCCGTCGAAATCGAGGAGGTTGAGATTGTATCACCCTTCGATCTGACAGGTGAGTGGTCTGCACCCTCTATAAGAGCAGAGCTTCAGGAACTTAGAGCACAAATTACTCTTCAGAGAACATTTTACAGCAAGGAGCGAGAACAAAACTTCGATCTAATTGGAAGGGTCGAAAGTCTACGCGAAGCCTTATTCGAGGAACAGGCGGCCAGCTTCAGACGACTAATATTTGCTTTGAGAACTGCTCTTCCGTTGTCGAAGATAGACGAACAGTTAGTTCGTCGCGCCGCGCCCGATCTGCCGGACTTAGATACGCTTAATTTGGCTTTCGACCGAACATCCTCCTCCATGCAGGACCATATTGACTACATAGTGGCCGAGCCTGTTAGACAACGCTATAGGGAACTCGTTGATACCAAATTCACTCGGGAACTAACTCCGATCGAGCAATCAGAACTGACTCAAATTGACTACGAATTAGAGCAGCTTGAGGCGCCATTTTACGATCCTATTATCCGATCTCTGGAAGTCCGGCTGACGGCAAAACAGAAAGTTTGATACTGTGCCTCGCTTCAGCAGAACAGACCCAGCCCCCCCGATCTCATCAGACTACCGAACCTATCGTCCATATGTGCGCCATGATTTTCAGAAATCATGTGCTTACTGCTTGCTGTCCGAGCTATTCGCAGCAGGTGAGGAAAATTTCGAGTTAGACCACTACAAGCCAAAAAAGACATTCCCAGAAGATAAGTTGAATTATTACAATATATACTATAGTTGCCACCCGTGTAATCACATAAAACACATCAAGTGGCCAGCTAACAAGCTTGGAGTTTCAATCGTTGACTTTTGTCAGACCGATTTTGAGTCCCAGTATGTTGAGGAGCTTGACGGAAGTTGGACACCGCTTTCGCCATCGGCCACATACACAGTGGAAGCCTTACGGCTGAACAGACCGCATCTAAAGCGTATTCGGCAACTTGTCCGTCAGCTGACGGATTCAATGGTTAGGGACGAATGACCACCCAACTGGAACTACGAAACTTGGTGTGGCAGGCGTGCACAGCAATCAGAAATGAACACCGTGATGTTAAAAAGTATGTCGAATATACCGCCATACTTCTTTTCTTCAAGTTCTATGACGACCTCTACGACAGTCTAGACGAAGATGTTCAGGGCCTAATACCACTAGATTTTAGATGGCGCACGTTGCGGGCACTGGACCCTCGTGGTTTTATTGGCGCGCATCCGGAAGTGTTGATACGACTTCGCAGGTTTTTTGGGGAGAAAAAGTGGGAAGACAGCGGGCAGGTGGGAGCTGCGTTTGAAAATTTTCAGTTTGACCTAAAGCATGACGAAGTGCTCGCCCGGGCGCTTAGCAGCCTTGATCGCATAAATTTCGCTGGAATATCTTACGATCAAAAGGGCGATATTTATGAGTATCTCATTGCCAAGATGGCTGATGCCGGCGTTAAAGGTGAGTTTTTCACTCCCCGGCCGATAGTTGATCTGATCGTGCACATTCTAGCCCCCGGCGTTGGCATGCGGGTATGGGATCCCGCATGTGGCACAGGAGGTTTTCTCACACGTGCTTTCGACGCCGTTGCACGAAATATTTCTTCTGACGCTGCACTTTCAACGGAAGAACGAAAAGTAGCGCTACAGCAACTGCGGTCAAAAGCGATATACGGCAACGAAACAGAATCTGTTTCCGCCCGGTTGGCTCGTTTAAACATGATCCTACACGGAGATGGTCACACAACCATACTTCAATTTAATAGCCTAGATCGGCAGTCCTATACCCGTAGCCGATTAGAGATTCGCGGCGAGCGCCAGCCTAACCCCTTGCCCACCATCCTCAAGGCTGGCGGGTTTGACAGGATTATGGGCAATCCTCCCTATGGCGGATCTCAGGCTGTCAGCGATGTTGGAGCTCGCTTCAAGCCTTGGCATAAAACCTCAAAACCAGAGGCCAACTTTCTTCAGGTCATGATGCACGCGCTAGCACCCGGCGGCAGGTGCGGCGTGGTTATGCCGGAGGGCGTGTTGTTCAGACGCGACGAAGCCAAAATTCGTGAGCGTCTATTGCGCAACTTTGAACTCGAGGCAGTTATAGGCTTGTTCAAGGGCGTATTTGAATTTGCCGAAGTAAAAGCCTGCATTCTGGTATTTCGACGCCCTAGAGTGGATGAAAATTGGAAAGGCACCGAACGTGTATGGATTGCGGAAGCCCGTTCATTTGATGAAGTCGAAAAGACCGCTCAGCGATTTGCTCTACGGATAGAGGACGAAGCATCCAAATTTGTATCACTAGAGGAGATAAGCGAGAAAAACCTAACTCTAAAACCCAGTAAATATCTAAAGGTAGTGCCTTCTGATGAGGCTTTGGCCATACCCTTGCAAGAACTTTTCGAAAGATTGCCAGACGGCAAGGCCATTGGCCCAGAGGATATCGTGCTAAAATTATCGTCCTCGTCCACTCAGTTTCGAGATGAAACGACTGATGATGATCCAGCTCGTGATACAGTTTTACGAGGGATTGACAGCCGATTAGATAAAAAACTACTTCAATTCTACTTCGACTATGGTCCCCTTGCAAAAAAATGGAGCAGCATCATCTCTTCTTCGTCTTTAGAAGAGCTGTGGGCCACTCCTGCGTTCGTTCCCGTTCCCGATAAAGACCGTCAGGTGCAACTAATTCAACGATTGGAGACGCAGCGACAAATGCCGGCGTTGATCCAATCGCAAATGGCTACTCGCTATCGGAGAGAATGGGTCGACGATGCCGTTTTCGAGGTATCACAAGCAAACCTGCTTGCGACCTCGTTCGAGCCACTTGTTAGCGACGTATCTAGTTACATCGATCCAACCGACGAACCCGATACCGAATGGAAGGTATATGGCGTTACCAACGATGACGGCGTTCGGCTCAGTGAGATAAAGAGGGGAAGCGATTTTAAAGCGGGCCGAAAGTATAAAAGGCTTATATCAAATGCTATCGTATACAACCCTCAGCGCATAAACGTTGGATCAGCTGGGCTTGTTGGAACTGCGGATGGGGTCAGTCTAATTAGCCCCTATTATCCGCAATTCTCTTGCAAAGAAGACCTAGACCCCGAATTTGCATTGACATTGATTAGATCCCCTTACTTCCGGCGATTAATTGAGGAGACGGCAATTGGCGCCGTTCGTCATGAGCTATTCTTCTCCCTGTTTATTCAGATTGCGGTTCCCATTCCTACGCTCGCTTTTCAGAAAAGTATTCTTACCCGGATGGCTAACGAAATCGAGAGGCTGGCACCGATGGGCGAAGTTAGACAGCGTTCGGCCCAGGCAATCTCCGATATTGTAGAGCGCCTCTTTAAATCGATGCGTATAGTGACGCCTTAGTGTGGATCTCTTTCAACGCAAAGTAGGCGTTGGCATCACGTGCCAGCCCCGTCGAGTTAGCTGCCAAGCTGCGTGGTGAACACCGGCATTGCTGGTCATCTCGCTAGAATTGGCCGTCCTCATTCGTCTATCCCCGGTTATTTCCCAACTGAGCATTCAGGCCAAGTGCACTTCTTGACCAGCAGCACGATGCCAGACCTAATAGAATGTGCATTTCCTTAGGTTCCGTTTTTCGCTGAAACGCCCGCAGATCCTTGACGTTTCGCCCTATCCGCAGTCTGTGGTCGCGCATGAGCTTTAACGGCAACATCATGAAAAGCAGCCAATCGAGGCCTTTCATGAGGAACCAATGCGCCAAGCCCGCGTGCTCACCGAGCCCGAATACAAGCGCCTGCTGGCCGTAGTGGCGCAGCGCAAGCATGCAGAACGCGACCGCATGGCGCTGATGCTGTCTCACTTAGCCGGGCTCCGTGTTGGAGAAATCGCTAGGCTGATCATGCGGGACCTATTCGAGAACGACGGTGATGTGCGCGAACAGCTTCGGGTTCGTGCCAGCATTGCCAAGGGAGGGCACGAACGAGTGGTGTTCTTGAGTGATCGCCTGCGCCGGGAAATCACGCGTTACCGGGACGCCCTGCCCCGCTTTTCCGAACGGTTGTCAGACGCGCCCTTGCTGTTGACGCAGAAGCGAACTGCCTTCTCCGCAAACACGCTCTGCCAATTAATGGGACAGCTTTATCGGACCGCTGGTCTTGATGGCGCCACTTCGCACAGCGGTCGTCGCTGGTTCATCACCAAACTCGCTCATTCGGGGGTCAGCGCCAAGGTCATCATGACGCTGGCTGGGCATAAGCACCTGACCACCACCCAGCGCTATATCGATGTCCGCGACGACATGATGCGGGCAGCGGTCGAGTTGCTCTAGTCCCAAACTGGCGGGCTTGAGAAGTTCCTCATGGGCAAAAAGTTTCCGCAGAAACTCTTTGCTATTGAGAAGATCGGGCCACAGCGTTTTCGCGGCTCAATTTAGTTCAAATTCGAACAGTTGACAGATTTCAAATCCATGAGACCTTCAATTCATGCGGTGAGACGAAGCGTCTTACAAATGACTTTCAAACAATCGGCAGTTTAGCGCTCTGATCGTCAAAGTCTAAATATCGCTAGATCGAATGATCAAGCAGTAACCCCGTGTCGGTTCGCATAACGGCATTTTTTTAACATCCCCAACAATGTTGGGAGGGTGATTGACCGTGCATGAGCATGGATCGCCCACGGCTGACTATTGGAGTTTACTATGGCTACGAAGACGAAGACCAAAATCGAACTGCCCCAGGCTTTTGCCTACTACATCCCGCGTTTTGTCGAAGCACAGGCTGCGGACCTTGTTGCCCAGGCCGCCGAACAGGACCTTCACCGAAGGGTCAAGGAAGGTCCTGCTGAAACGCAGGCATCGGTCTGCAATGTGTTTGCTCTGACGAAGGACCTGAAGGCCGAGGACATCAAGTATGTTGAGGCGTTCTTCATCGGTCAGGAATACTTCGCTTACGATGCCAACGGCGATCAGCCCGATGGCATCCAAAAGAAGGTGCCGTTCGGAAAGCCCGCCCAGGAGAACATCGCGATCCCGGTAGCCAAGTTGGCGATGCCAAACCGGGACAAGAGCACGCTGACCAAGGTTTCCGGCATCGTTGGCTTCGCCATCGCCAAGGGCCTGACCGTCGACGAATTCCCCGAATGGCTCGCGGGTGAACATGCAAGAGCCAACGGCGAAATTCTCGGCCGAGGCATCCTGGCGGCCTATGAGGCGCACTGCAACGGAGCCGCCAAAGGCACGGCTAACAAGGCGAGCACTACCGCGGCGCCGGCGAAGTCGCCCACCGTTGATCAGACCGCGCTGCGGGAAGCTCAACAGAAGGCGTTTCGCTTTGGCAAGGTGCAGCCAAGCCTCAAGTTCAACGTGCCTGCCAGCATCAAAGGCAAGGGCGTGTTCATGCTGCTGGTTCGGGAGGACGAGCATGGTGTGACCAGCATCGTGCCACTGGCGCTCGATGAGCAGAAGGCGCTCGAAGCCTTCAATGCCGTGGATCGACATTTCGAGCAAAACCCCGGCGACAAGACCTGGGATGTGTCGGTTTCTGCCAAGCCTGCGGCCAATCGTATCGCCAAAGCCGCAAACACCCCGACTTCGCGCAAGAAGGTGGCATGATGACGGATACCACGCCCAACAAGCTGCGCGAGATGATCGCGCTCCCGGCCAACACCATGGCCATCATCCAGTCGGCGATCAGTTCGTCGGCTGGAGGCAGCCTCCTGTTTCATGGTCCAGCTGGCACCGGAAAATCCGTCTTCTGTCGGGTCATCGCCATGGAAGCGATGCGGTCCAGCGGCTTGACCATGCTGGACTACAGGACGGCATTGGGTTTTTCGAACCTGATGGTTCTCGATCATGTATCGGGATACGATAAGGTGGCTCTGAACAAGGTCAGAGAAATGGCACTCTTGCAGACGCTGAGCGATACGGACCGCCGGTGGCTCATCGTGGACGAATTCGACAGCATCGGCGCCAAGAACTGGAACTACGTCAAGTCATGGCTCGATGAGCTACAGAATGACCTCAGCGTTCAGGTTTTCGCTTCGACCAACCACTTGTCGGAAATCGACGGCAATGTCCGCACGCGGTTCAACGAGATTTATCTTGGTCTGCACCCCGACCCGGCAATGCGGGACTGGGCAGAGGCCGAGCTGCTGCGGCTGGGCGTTAGGCAGGTTACTTCTGCCGACCTCGCCCAGTTGGTGAGCAACGCGGCGGGTAGCGTCAGAGCCCTAAAAAGGGGATGCCGCCTATTTGCTGAACATGGCATGGTCGTGTAGCTCCGATGGCCGATGAAACTGAAACAACAGCGGAAGAGCGCCTGTGTGACCTTCTGGATTACGCGCACGTGACAATCGGCGATATGCTCATCGACCTTCCAGATGAGCTCAAGCACCTTGGCAAGCGTCTAACGGCGATCCGGGCGCAAATGATCGCCATCGATATGGAATTGCTATGGGACCCGACACGTTCGCTGCCCCTTGCATATAACGACGTTTATCAAGCTGCCTTGGCCGGCGATCCAGGGCCCCACGACCATGAGCGTGGGAGAGGTCAGGGTACCGTCGAAACACGGCACTAGCTGGGTGAGCAACGCGAAATGGAAACGGCCACCGATGGAATGTCGGTGGCCGTTTGCGTTGTGACGGGACTTTCGTCTCCAGACCACCGAAGTGGGATTTAACTCGGTGCCTGTGGTGGTCTTCTTGGTCTTTGGCGATGTCTCGATGTCTGAGTGTCTAGGCGTTAATTGGTTGTCATCATTCAATACCGTTTCACTGCGCGCCCCCAAAGTGAGGGCTCGCAAATGAAAGCAGCATTATCCATCCACTCCATGCCGACCGCGCGTTGCAACAGGCCGACCAAAGCGGGGAGGGTCAGTCCTTGCTGACGAAGGTGGAAAACAGGATGGTTTGGTCGAAGTCGTAGTTCCGGCGTTCTAGTTCCTTGCTGGGGTAGAAGCCTGGACCGCCGTCATATTGGGACTGAATAAGCACGTTGCCGCCGGGGCATATCGCCGCCCAAGCCTCGTCGCAAATCTCTTGCAGGTCTTCGAGCGTCCTGCCGTCCTGATCCGCGAACCGCACGAAGGCGTGACCATGAATATTCCGCCCGGCATGCTCCACGAACATCAAGCCATTGGTCCGCTGGCTTCGGGGTTTCCTGCTGACCCTCGTGCCCAGCAGCGCCGTGTCGATGCGTTTGTGGAAGTCGCGCACTGCCCGGTGAAACTCATCCAGCGACATATGCGACAGCCGCTTGCCCACAAGGGTATTGCGGTTCGTCACCAGCGTTACGAAGTAGTCCGGGAAGCGCTGGCTGAGTTCCAGATAGCCCTCCCGCAATCGCTGTCTGTGAGACCCATTGTCGCCGTGCAGGGCGCGCGTTGCCGTTACCATTGCCGAAATCCTCCCTTGCGGCCCTGGCCGCTAAATACAGTTGCAGCAGCCGTTACAGGCCTGCTGCTCAGTTCTATTTATGGCGGGAGGGCCAGCGACGATGACCAAGGGGATCGAATTTCTGGAACGGGTCTACGAGCAGCTTCATGAGGCCGGAATTGTCCGGTCCAAGGGCGATTTCTCGAAACGGCTGTTGGGAAAGTCCCCGAGCTATCTGACCTCGATGCGGGCCAAGCAGCGGGTAATTTCCAGCAAGGTCGTCATGGGTTTGGGCGATGCACTGTTGGCAGAAATCGATACTCTCGGATCGGCCACGGCTCATGGCAAAATTCGAGCTGTGCTGCGCCGTGCCGTGGCGCAGGTGAACAATTACCTGGCCGACCAGACCATCCCCGCAGGAATTGCGCTACAGAGGCCGCTGGCAGGCGAAAAGACGTTGCGACAAACCAATGGCGTAGTGGGCTGGCTTCGGGCGCTCGTCGGTGTCTCACCTGCATGATCATCGGCATGCCGTGATACCGCATGCGCCAAATGACCATAGGGACATATTGCTGAGCGTTTCCTCAAAGAGGAGGCAGAGAGGACAACTTGAAGGGTGAGAGCCAGAAGCTCCGGCTCCCAAAGTGCTAGATCGAGTTTGCCACCGTTCGCGATCATGTCGAGTTCGGCCAAGGTGGCAACCCAGATGTTTTTCTACCTTCTCACGAGGAGAAGTTTCTGCGGAAACTTTCTCCATCCTGTATTCCCCGTTCAGCAGCAGCCGCTAGTGGGTTCGGCCACTCATCAGCAGATCGGCTGGTTCCCGGTGGAGCGCCAGCGCGAGACGCTCCAATTCATCAAGGGTCAAATCAGTCTTGTCACCATTCTCGATCCTGTCGATTTCCACCAGCGGCCAATCGAGATGTTCGGCCAATGCGCTGGCAGTCATCCTGCGCTGTTCCCGATAGCGCCAGACATTGCGGGCAAGAAGCCGTGGTGCTTCAGGGTGTTTCAGCAGGGGCCGCATCAACGATGTCCATCCGGTGCGACCAACTCGAACAGCTCGAATAGCTCGAATAGCTGAACTGCCAACGCTTCTGCCAACTGATCAATATCGTTGAGGGTGATATCGAACTGCTCGGCGCGCTCTATGTCCTCGATCATGGCCAGAGGCCTGCCTATGGCTCGCGCCAGCACGTCCGGTCCGATCCCGCGCAGTTCACGCCAACGCCGAACATTATGCGCGAGCAGCTTGTGCCCATCCGTGATTTTCGGCTCCACGAGCATCTTCCCTGTCTGTCGATACCGCGATATGCAGTCTATTGGACCAAAGGCCAAGTAGTCGCGTTTTTCGCAGAAAAGAACCAACAGAACCAAGGCGTTAGAAACACGTTTCGTCCACTCAGCTACCTATGGCAAGCCCATAGAGCTATAGCCATCGGCTATAGCTCTATGGGCGTCACAGACGCATTGGCATGTGTGGCCTGCTTCCCAAGTAGTGGCCGCACTGTTTTATATGTTTCTGTTGTCTGGCGCTCTTCGTGTTGCCCATAGGATCGCGCGCGCCGGTGCAGCTCGCTAAATACTAATGCACAACGAGCCCGACCCTCGCCAACGCGGGCAGGACCTGCGCCGCTCGACAACACATATAGCCAGGAAGTCTTTACCATCCCACCATACGGAAAGCATCGACGCATCAGCACTTTACAATTAATCAATGCTCGACAGCCAATGTGCAAATTCAGTTGGAGAGGAGCCGTGCAAAAAGCGTTTTTGACTAAGCAAGCATGGTTTACCACATGCGGAATAATGACACTGGTGCTGCTGGCGAGCGCAGTCAATTCACAGGAATATGTAATGGCTAGCTGGAGCCTGGGCCTCGCGTTATTCGTCGGCATTACTATGTTTCTATACTTAATGCCTACATTTGTCGCATTTCACCGGAAACATCGCAACCGCTGGCCGCTTCTCGCCTTGAACGTGCTCTTTGGATGGAGCTTTATCGGATGGGTTGCATGCCTGGTCTGGGCCTGTGTTGCCAAGAACCTCGAGGCAGAAGAACAAACCGTAAGCGCGCGTCCACAAGAACAAGCAGCGCGCGACGCAACATCAGCCCATCATTTGGAAGAGGAGATGCTTTCAATGCTATCTCGTCTTAAGGCAGTCTATGAACGTGGCGGAATTGATAAGGAAGAATATCACCGGCTGCGCGACCCTATCGTTGACAAAATCCTCGCTAAGAAAGCGGCATAGCGCTGCAGTATTGCACCACGTCATGCGCTCGTCGGGAATGCACTGGGCATTGTTTGGCGTCGCGCACTTGTTGGCCTTTATCTAGACGCGGTGCTTAGAAAATGCCGCTCGGCATGGAGAACCACTTCCGCAGCTGCCCGCGCATCTTCGCCCGCGTCGTGGTGGTTGAATTGCAATCCCAAGTGGATCTTGAGCGAAGCCAGCCCATGCCCACCATTGCCCTTCAGATGAGGCCACGCTAAGCGCGCAACTTTCACGCTGTCTCGCCAATTCCAGGGCGGAACAGTCAACCCGTGGCGAGTGCAAGCCGCAGCGACAGCGCCCTGATCGAAATTGGAATGCTGATAAACGACATGCCCCAGCAATGCGCGTTCAAGCATTGGCAACACTTGCGAAAATCTCGGAGCGCCGACCACGGTTCGCCCATTGATGCCGTGAATGCGGCTGCAGGACCAGTCGCTGGTCATTGGGTCGATATAGCTGACCCAAGTCTCGATGGAGTTGTCCGGGCGCACACAGGCAATCCCGATCTGGCAGATATGGGCTCGGTCATAATTGGCGGTTTCGACATCGAGCGCGATGAAACGGAATTCGCCCGTTGGGATTTCCGCAGCACTCGGTCGTTTAGAGGCGAGATAGTGCATTGATGGTCCATTTTTGCGCGCGCAGCATCTGTGGTCAGTGGCCTCATCAGCATCTCCATAGGTCCGCGGTACACCGGCTTATGGCCCATCGTGGCGCTTTGCTCCACCAGCATCTGCGCCGCATGCCACTGATGCCCTACGGCGCCCTCTGGCGGGGCTGGCGCCATCAATGCAAGCCGCGCTGCACCTGAACCCTACGGGCGCGCTATGCGCTCCGCTGGGCGAGTGCCGGTTGCCATGACCTGATCGATGTAGGTGCCAACATTCATGCCGAACCGCATGGCCAGTGCCCGGCAGGCTTCGCGGGTCTTTGGCACCCCTTCATAGGCGTAATCGAAATACATCACCGCGATCTGCACTTCCTTGAAAGCCGAGCTCGCCACATTGGCATCGAGCCAGCCATCACGGCTCATGTCGCGGCTGGCGAACAGCATGGTCTTGGACCAGTCACCGACCAGTTCCAGGACCGCCGACCGCAGCTTGGCACAATCCAATTGGCCCTGTGGTTGATCGCCGTGTGCGGCACTCGCCAGAAACAAAAATGCCAGGAAAAGCATTGCTGCCATTCCCAGCGCTGGGAGGTATTTCATGGTGGACAGGATCAACTGGCCTTGCGTAGCATAAGCCCGCGTTCGGCAGCGGCCGCCGCAAGCTGGGCGTCGAGTTCACCAGCGCGCACAGCCTCGGTCAGGGTGTCGAGGATTGCAGGCAGAGCCGCAAGATCACCAACGGCAATAGCGTTCTTGTCCTTGGCAAACTCGATGGGCTTGCCGGCATAGCGCAGGCCGAAAAAGGTCTGGCCGCTAGCATCGATAAACCAGCCAGCGCGCAGGCGTTTCGGGGTTTCAACCTGAACACGCACACCGGCTTCATTCTTGCGCCAGACGGTGTGCGTCGGCGCATAGTGCTGACCAGCAATCTTGGCCTCGGCCATGGCCTTCTGTTCGGCCAGCGCTTCGATCACCTTGTTGCGGGCGCGCTCGACGGGGTCGTTGCTGGCGCGCACTGGCAGCGCCGTGGTCAGCTTCAGGGTCTTCAGGATGCTCATGCTGTGGTCTCCAGGAATGGTTATTCTCCATTCCCGACTACAGCCACGATCCAAAAGAGCGACCATAATCCTTGCACTCAGTTGGGTTCTGCTACGAGGCACAGTTCCCCCTGGCTAGGGTCGGCCGGCATGAGGTTGGGGGATCAGAACGGCAGCTACCGACCACGTTGCGGACATTCAGGGGGATTAAACGCATTCTCAAAAGCAGACATGTGATCTGCTCGCTCCCACCTCACTGTCGTGCATTGCCCAGTAAGCAATTTCCCGTCTTAATGCTCGCGAGGGATTTTGATGGCACAGACTGAAGATAAGCAGGAGTTCTCCGTCGCGTACGACGGCACCTCCCGAGTTGATGATCATACAATTGACGTGGAGACCCTGGCGCCCGCGCTGCTTGCTATGGGCCGGCTCATTCGGGAAGCCAACACGCAGTTCAACGGCAAGGAGTCGACGGCGAAGGTGCTGGTTGTCTCCGATTTTGAGCACAAGTGCTTCAACGTTAACTTTGAGGTTGTCCTCCAGATATTCGAGCAGATCCAGACGCTTCTTGGCGACGACGGAGTCAAATCGGCGAAGGATCTCCTGGAGTGGATCGGTCTCATTGGAACGCCGATAGTCGGCGGATTCTCCCTGCTTGGCTTTCTCAAATGGCGAGCCGGCCGTGAGATCATCGAGAAGACCACCGACACCGACAAGGGCATCGTGACGGTCCACGTGAAGGGCAAGGGCAACTCCGTCCAGGTCACGAACAACGTGCTCCAACTATCGGAAAACGTCGTTGCGCTTAAGGCCGTCCGCGATGCTTTCAGCCCGGTCGGTAAGGACGGCTTTGACAACGTGAAAATTCGGCTGGGAGACACGGTCGTATCGATGATCGACCGACCCGAAGTTGACGCCATCGTCAATTCCGCAACCGTCGGAATTTCCGAACAGCAAGCGCCCGATGAAACGCCTCCTGACCCAACGCCCAAGAATGCCTGGTTGAGCGTCTACTCACCTGTCTTCGATAAATCCGCCGCGCAGTGGCGCTTCAAGCTCGGTACTGATGTCATCTACGCTGACATCTCCGGAACGACTATCGCTGCAGACGCCTTGGCGCGTGGAGGGGCAAGTCCGAATGACGCGTACAACGTGAAATTGGAGATCACAGAACCTTCCAGGAGTGGCCGCGCTCACTACAGAATACTGGATGTTCTGCGCTTTGTTCCGGCGTCCCCAACTCTTCAGCAAACAAATCTGGACCTACAGCCACCAGCGAAAAAGCCAAGAAAGCGAACCGTCAGGTCGCGGTAGACTAAAGCTTCACAGCTTTAATCTTAGCTAGTTCCGCTGGCTCCTTCGCTGCAGCTACCAACTTCTCGACCCACTCATCCGAGTACGTGTAGTCCTTGTGCGCAGCATGAAAGATGCAGTGCGTCTTGTCGGTGTTTTCCGGTTGAGGCGCCCCGTTTTTGGGTCGCACCTGATACAGGCGAATGGCCTGCTGCAAGTTGTGCGTCGTGAAAGGTTTCTTGCTCTTCTGAGCGACTAGCTTCACCACCTTGCCAGGTTTATGCGGGTACTCGTCGTCTGAGATCACCTTCTTGGTAAGCACGTTGTGGATCTGTTTCCCTGCAGCGGAATCAGGCTTCACAAACTGGATGTTGGCCTTTGATTTCGGGGCTGCAGTAAGCGTGTACACCACCTGAAATTGGAACTCGGTATTGTTGAGCTGCTCCGGCGTCAGGCCTTCAGTGAGTTGCGCATCTATCGCGTCGATCTCGGGCGGCACCTCGTATTTGCTCGTGGTGGTCACCTGTTCGAGATTAAGTCGCGCGAACTGGAGAGCGAACGCGAGATCCGTCGACAGCGACAGCTCGTCGCCAAACAGCTTGCAGATCGCCGTATCGAAGTTCAGGCAGCAGGCCTGGAAAAGCCCGAGCCACTTCGCGTCCGCTTTGCCGAGGAGATGGTGCTCAACCTTATCCCTAAGCTTCTTCAGCGCCCTTAGGTTCTGCTTGATTCCATCGGATAAAGGGCAGTCTCCCCGCTCGATCATCTCGCTCAAAGGCATCGAATAGCCGTCAGGTTTCTTGACCGCTACCGGCGTTTTGCGCGTGTAGTATTCATGCATCAGGTAGGTCCAGGCCACGTTGGTCAAGACGCAGAATACTTCCGTCTTAAATTTCATCGCCGGGCTGTTGAATATCTGAACTGCAAGGATCATAGCTTCACGCGAGCGGATGAGCTTTTCATCGTCGTACGGGTTTAGGCCCGTCTGCGGATCGCGCGCCTTCCGATGCTTGAGGAAAAAGGCGACCTCTTCCTCAGTCGCCACTGCTTCAGCGGCGTTCTTTTTTACGAATGCGATGCGCGCGAAATTCACGGTCGGTGACCGACCTGCGTTGACCCAGGCATGGATGTCCTGATTGCGCCAGTTCTTTGCGAGAAGCGCTTTTACAACGCGCCTCTCCAATTCTGTAAGTGATGCTGCTCCATTTGCCATGTTGCCCCCCGGCATTTATCCACACGGTTACCCCTACCCGAGCAGTTCGCTCTTCATTCGGTGTTCAAGTAGACTATGGGTGAATGTCAACATCAACGGAAACACTGAATACTATTGCGACTATCCAGCTCACAGGTTTGCATTCCCTTACCTGCAATTTGGTCGCAATGACACTCAAGACATGGCCCACGCCTACGCCTAAGCCCTGCAGCGGGTTAAGGAAATCGACCCTCGTATTCAGCTTTCGAAGCTGCGGGCGATCGAAATCCATTTGCCGCCTCACCGGCAGATCGGGCCCACCGACTGTATGTCGGCTTGTGCGTTGAGCTACCAGAAAGCTACCCGCTGCCGGCCCAAAATGATCTGCGTGACCGGTTTCGAGCAGATCGTCGCCAAAAGCGGCCCACCGCTTTCGGTCCCAACGTTACCAGACCGCCAACGTCCGCTTTCTCCGAAGGCCACCTGAAAGCAGACAGCCCCCTTTCCAACCCCGTTCCGGCAGTCCGAAACCGACCCCCAATTGGACGTTGCCAGACGTGCGAGGCTCGTCTGCTTTAAGGACTTCATGGGTGCCTGGCGGCCCCGATGGCTTTATTCGTCTTTCCAGGTGGGCCGCAGATGATCCTTCATGCGCTGCGTTGGAGCACTTGCCCGTAAAATTTGTGGATCATGTCGGGGCTCGTGCCAGTGTTCCGTGCAAGAGGGAACACATCGACGCCATGGGCGAGCTGCTGGCTGATATAGAAATGCCGGAACGAATAGGATAGTGCGTTTGACCCCACGATAATCGTGCAGGAGTTCGCACTGCACCCAGCAAGTTCAGATGAAGCCCTTCTTGGTCGATCCCAGGCGCTTGCCGTCGCGGGTCGCATAGCACGGGATCGGTGTCGCCCGGCTCCCTGCCCTGATGCGGCAGCCAAAAATTCCACAAAATATCGAACCACGGTCAGCGCCGCTTCCTGCGCCACGAATTCCCGGCTTTTGGATTTGCCATGGACGCTGAAGCCTAATATCTCGATCCTTGATGGGTTTCTTTCTGCCCAGCGCGGTAACCGACGCACGTCACCCCAATTCAGGTTCTTCATCTCCGTGGGGCGCATTCCGGAAAACGCGCCGATCATGATCTGGGCATGCAGGATCGTTCGGTCCCACCGCAGATGTTCGTGGATTTCTGGGTCGGACAACCGAGCAAGGCTTGTCGGCTTCAAACGTCGAAACTCTTCCGGTGAAAAGCTGGGGCGATTGTTTGGGCACTTTTGCCCTTGGCACCTCAATCAGCAGGCATTTGGGCGTTGTTCAGATAGCCCCAACGCACGGCCTGACGGAACAGCTGACGCAGCATCACCAATTCCCCACGCTGGCGGCTTACCGTCGGAACCCGCTTTTCGCCGAGTGGACGACCGGATCACAGCGCCCCTTGCGGATATAACGGATTTCCGTGATGTCCTTGCCTGGGCCGGTTATCCAGTAATCCTTGCGCCATTCGAGATAGCGCGTGATGTCGCGTTCGGCGATAGCATCGATATCCTTCTTGCCGAAAAACTCGATGAAATAGCGCCGGATGACCGGAGGGATATCGCGCGCGTGATAGGCGGGGCGATCACCACGCTCGACCTCGCGCTCGACCATGGCGATAAATTCTTCAGCAGCCTTAGTGAATGTAGTGTCGTTTGCGACTTGCAGCCCGTTTCGTGAGCGGTAATTCGCCTCAAACCAAACCTCGTGGGCCTTTCAACAGCGCCAACTCGGGATCGCTGGTGCCCAGGGACTTACGCACCTGACCCTCGCCCTTAATGGAAAACCGCACCCACAACTTGCTGGTGCCGTCCTTTGGCAAAGATGGAATAGGGCAATTCTGCCGTTTCAGCACATAGCGCACACCTCCCGTTATGGAGGTATCTGGGCTGTGTTGAAAATGTGCTACCGCGCCGGGCCAAGGCGAGGGATTTATCAGTGATTTCAAGGGAGGGGCTCAGTCGCTGTGCTTGACTGTGCTAGCCTGGGGAGATGTCCCAGTGAAATCAACCTGTCTTTTAACTGATTGATTTCACTAGGAATTTTGGTAGCGAAGCCCAGATTTGAACTGGGGACACACGGATTATGATTCCGCTGCTCTAACCAACTGAGCTACTCCGCTCCAGGAACCGCATCCGGCGAACCGGAAGGCCATGCGCCTAGAGAGCGCGCCGACTTATTAAATTTGCGACGCGGTACTGTCAAGCACAAGGCGTCGCCCGATCAATTCTTTACGCTGCGTCCATGATCGCGCACCAGTGCCAGGTCCCGTTCGAACTTGGTGCGCTCCACGGCCGCCAGCTCGCGGTCGGGAATGCGCAGCAGATAGGACGGGTGGTTGGTAACGAACAGCACGGCTCCATCCTCCAGCTCGATGGGCGCCCCGCGCAGCTTGGAAATCGTCGCGCTCTTGCCCAACAGGCTCTGCGCGGCAGTCGCGCCCAACGCCACGATTATCTTGGGTTTGACGAAGGCCCGTTCCAGGTTGAGCCAGAATTTGCAGGCCTGGATCTCGCCCGCGTCGGGGCGCTGATGAATGCGCTTCTTGCCGCGCGGCTCGAACTTGAAGTGCTTGACCGCATTGGTGACATAAACTCTTGCGCGATCGAGCCCCACATGCGCGATTGCCGCGTCCAATACCTTGCCGGCCGGGCCGACGAAAGGCTTGCCCGCCAGATCCTCCTGGTCGCCGGGCTGCTCGCCGACGAACATGATATCGGCATTCCGGGGCCCTTCGCCGAACACCGCCTGCGTCGCATGCTCATAGAGCGGGCAGCGTTGACAGCCCTGTACCGCCGCACGGGCATCGGCGAGGCTCGCGATTTCGTTCTGCTCGTCCGGTTCGGGAGTTTGGCTGCCGCCCCCTGGCCTCCGATGCGATGGAGATTGGCTTTCTGTGCGCTCGCTCATGGCCTGCTCCGCTGGCTGATGTCCCCAATCGGGAGCAATGCACTCGGCCTCCGGCTGGTTGCGCCCCCGCTGATGGCGGCCGGAAATTGGACGATTGATCACTAAATGCCCTCGAACAAAATCATTCGTTCAAAAAACGGCAACAATCTGTAGCCGCTGATCCCTCTGCCTCGCGCCGCCGAAACCGACTATCTGTTTGGCAACGGCGCTGACGCGACTAAGCTGGTCAGGCGCCCCTTCAGGAGAACCCCAATGACCCTTCAACTCTCGGGCATTCATCATCTGACGGCCGTCACCGCCGAGGCCGCCAAAAACCTCAATTTCTATACCCAGACCCTGGGCATGCGGCTGATCAAGAAGACGGTCAACCAGGACCAGACCACCGCCTATCACCTGTTCTATGGCGATGGCGTCGCCTCCCCCGGCGCCGACCTGACCTTTTTCGATTTCGAGGCCGACCGGGAAAAGCGCGGCAATCATACCGTCAGCCGCACCGGCCTGCGCGTCGACAGCGAGGACACGCTCAAATGGTGGAAAGAGCACCTGCAGACCCACAATGTGGGCACCGGCGCCATCAAGGAACGCGCCGGCCACCTGTCGCTCGATTTCGAGGATTTCGAAGGCCAGCGCTTCCGCATGGTCACCGATAGTGCCAACAAGGTCATCCCCTGGGCCAAATCCCCGGTGCCGGCCGACAAGCAGATCATCGGCCTGGGGCCCATCACCCTGGCGGTGCCGGCTCTGGAGGGCACCGAAACGGTGCTGACCCAAGTGATGAACATGCGCAAGGTGCGCACCTATCCGGCCACCAGCCAGCTGGGTGAAACCCATGTGTTCGAGATGGGCGAAGGCGGCCCTGCGGCCGAACTGCACGTCGTGGTCGATCCGACCCAGCCTGCCGCCCGTCCCGGCGCCGGTGGCGTGCACCACGTAGCCTTCCGCACGCCCGATCAGGATACGCTGCGCCAGTGGATCGCCCGCGTTTCCCAGGCGGGCCTCCGCTCAAGCGGGGAAGTCGAACGGTTCTATTTCACCTCGCTCTACTTCCGCGAGCCCAATGGCATCCTGTTCGAAATCGCCACCGACGTCCCCGGCTTCGCCGCTGACGAGCCGATGGAAACCCTGGGCGAAAAACTGTCGCTCCCGCCCTTCCTCGAAGGCAAACGCGCCAGCATCGAAGCGAACCTGAAGCCGCTGGTTTAAAACAGATCCCTCCGCTCTTGGCTCCCCTCCCCCTTGAGGGGAGGGGTTGGGGATGGGGGTCGATTTGTGATCCACCGAAGGACCCCCTCCCTCATTCCCTCCCCTCAAGGGGGAGGGAGGCGATGGCTGATAGATCGAGGGGCATTCAAAGAGCAGAAAAAACGAGCTATCGGCTCGCGTTAGGATCGTTGGCATCATCGGCATTGCGGCCCCCACCGCCCATGCCACCTCCCCCGCCCATTCCACCGCCACCCATTCCACCACCGCCGCCGCCCTGCCCGCCAGCCTTGTCACCGCCGTCACCCTTGCCACGCGCACCCGCCCCCGATGGCCGTGTCGGCCCCTGCGTCGGAATAACCAAATCCGCCGGGATCGCCTCAAGATCGAGCGCATCACGAATGTAATTGCGCAGCGACACCACCAGTTCATGCGTCTGCACCGGATGGCCGGCGATCAGCTCGCGCGCCGCCCGCTCCGCCAGCCGCACCTGCTCCTCGGTGCCGAGCAGGAAAATATCCGACAGCGCCGCCTCGACCGCATCGCGAATGCGCCGCCGCCGCCGGTCCCCTTCAGGACTTCCAACCTCGGCATGCGCAGCTTCGCCCTCGACCGGCTCCGCCGGATGCCGCAAATCGTGCAGATGCGTCGGATCGACACTCAGATTGCCGGTAAACGAGCCGCCCAGCACCTTATAGGCCGACATCAGCGCCCGCAGCCGCTCGTTGATCTGCCGGTTCACCCGCTGCTGCCGCTGCTGGATGGTCTGCATCACCAGCAACCGAATACCGATGCCGATCAGCGTCACCAACGCCAGCCCCAGCAGCGTGGTCAGCAGGCTCCCCCAGGAACTGAAATCTATGCCGCGCAATGTTGTCTCCTGGTTATTTCGCTGCCGCAATACGATAGCATGGTTCGCAGCTATCGGATCATCCTGCCATGCCCTCGTGGTTCGAGGCTCGTAAGAACTCGCACCTCACCATGAGGGCTACCTTGATTGCAGAGATTTCCCAGTAGTCCTCATGGTGAGGCGGGAGGCATAGCCGACCCTCGAACCACGAGGGCGTGGCACGATGCCAGGCAAACGAAAAGGCCAGGATCGCTCCTGGCCTCCTGCTTCATAGAACGCCACAGCCCTACTGCGCCGGCACTACATCCGGCTCCCCCGCCTCATCCGGCTGCAACAGCGACGCCGTCTTGATCAGCCCCATGAACTCGGCGCGATAGCCGCTTTCGTCGGCGCCGCGCCCGGCCTGGGCCAGCATGGCGATATCGCTCCAGCTCATCCCGGCGGCATATTTGGAGCCTTTGAGCTTCTGCCCGAACGCCGCCACCGCCGCCGCGAACTTCATGTCAGGGCTCACCGCATCGATATCACCATAGACCAGGCTGGGCGTCACCGGCACTTCGAGCAATTGGCTGACAGAGGCTTCGGGCAGCTTGTAGCGCATCTTGAGGAAGGCAATCTCATCGCCTGCCGCGGGGACTGGCGGCGCCGCTTCGGCACCGTAACGCAGCGGATCGACCAGCCCTGTCCCGGCCGGCGTGATCTCGTAGAGCGCCGTCACCGTATGCCCGGCACCGATATCGCCGGCATCCACCGTATCATTGTTGAAATCCTCGCGGTTGAGCGCGCGCGTTTCATAGCCGATCAGCCGGTATTCGCTGACCACTGCCGGATTGAACTCCACCTGGATTTTGACGTCCTTGGCGATCATGTCCAGCGTCGAGCCCCCCTCCTCCACCAGCACCTTTTGCGCCTCGCGGAACGTGTCGATATAGCTGGCATTGCCATTGCCGTTCTGCGCCAGCGCCTGCATCGTCGCGTCATCCAGATTGCCGCGCCCGAACCCCAGCACCGACAGCGTCACCCCGCCATCGCGCTTGGCCTTGATGAAGTTTTCCAGATCCTGCGGATCGTCGATCCCCACATTGAAATCGCCATCCGTCGCCAGGATCACCCGGTTGGTCCCATCGCTCACCCTGGCCTGTTCGGCCAGCCGATAGGCCAGTTCGATCCCCTCGGCGCCCGCCGTGCTGCCGCCTGCCGCCAAATTATCCAGCGCCGCCAAAATCTTGGATTTGTCAGCCGCCTTGGTCGGCTCCAGCACCACGCCGGCCGAGCCGGCATAGGCCACGATCGACACGGTATCCTTGGCCGAAAGCTGGTCCACCAGCAGCCCAAACGCCCGCTTCAGCAGCGGCAGCTTGTTGGGTTCGTCCATCGAGCCGGAGGTGTCGATCAGGAACACCAGATTGCTCGGCTTGTCCTCGCCGGCCGGCGGCACATAGCCCTTGATGCCGATCTGCAGCAATTGCGTCTTGGGATTCCAGGGCGTCGGAAACACCGCCATGGTCGGCTTGAACGGCACATCGGCGCTCTCGGCCGGAGCGTAGTCATAGGGAAAATAATTGATCAGCTCTTCCAGCCGCACCGCATCAGGCTCGGGCACATAGCCGTCATCCAGCATGGAGCGGACATAGGAATAGCTGGCCGTGTCGACATCGATCGAAAAGGTCGAGACCGGCTCGTCCTTGACCACCTTGAGCGGCGATTCATCGAACGCGGTAAATTCATCCCCGCTTGGCTGCGCCGCTGCCGCCATGGATTGCATCGGCATCGGCGCCGCCATCTCGATCGGCGAGGGCGCCACCATCATCTCCAGCCCACCGACGTCCCCGCTCACCATCGGCGCGGCTTCCCGCTCCAGCATAGTGGCGTTGGCGCTCGGATGCGGCGCGCCCGCCAGTGCATCGGCAACCGGTGCCACCGGCTCCGGAGCTGGCAGGGGCGCTACCGCCTCGGACTTGTTCTGCGCCTGCACGGCGCCCTGCGGCGCCGCCGTATCGTCCAGCTCCGCCGGCTGCGGAGCAGGCTCTGCAAGATCGGGGTTGACCGGCAATGTCGTCATCGGCACCACCACTTTCGGCACAGCATCCGCGACGGCCGGAACGCCGGTATCGACCGTCGTCCGGCCAGTCGGGCTCATCGCCGTCGAATTATACAACTGGTAGCCGAGCGGCAGCAGCAACAGGGCAATCGCCGCAGTGCCGATGGGGAGACGCATGTCCATGATCGATTTCCCTTTCAAGGAAGTGATGATGGAACTGAGACGGCTGGCCCGGCGAACTCCTTGGGGTGCCTCCGCATTATTTTTCACGTTTTCGGTTTTGGCCGCTTCAAACGCCATCCGGCTGGCCGCCAACGCGCGCTGGCGCGCAGCTTCGGACGGTGCGGGCACCGGCACATCCTTCAGCGCTTTGAAGCCATCGTTCATGTCATCGCTCATAGCAAACCCCTCAGGGTCTTTTTGGCCTCGTGGATATGCCAGGAGACAGTTGCTTCCTTGCAGCCCATGATTTCGCCCGCCGCCGCGTGGCTCAATTCTTCGGCATAAACCAGCAGCACCGCATCGCGTTGTTGCTCCGGCAGGCGCCGCACCGCATCCCATAATTGGCTGCTGGTCGCTGCTTCTTCCTGGTCCGGCGGCGTGTCCTCGGGGCTCACCTCCGCCAGCGCGTCGGCGCCTTTATTGCGTCGGCTGCGCGCCCTTTGCATGTCGCGCACGGCGTTCAGCGTGATCCGATAGAGCCAGGAGCTAAACGCCGAGCGTCCATCGAAACTCTTGATCATGCTGCCCAGCTTGACGCAGACATCCTGGGCAATGTCCTCGGCGTCGCTGCGATGCCCGCTCCACTTATAGGCCGTGCGATAGATGGCGTCGTAATGCGCCTCGATCAACGCGCCAAAAGCCTCGCTATCGCCCTGCTGCGCACGCGCCACCAGCGCCCGCGTTTGCATCGCAGCGTCGGCGACCAGTGGTGCGGCAGACAGTCCCATCACCTCGGCATACACTCGCGCTTGCTACCCTGGCGTTGCTTATAATGCTAAGACGCCGCCATCGGCCCATTCCTTGGGTGCATTCCAAAGATTTATTGAGGCAGCCGCGCCATGAGCCCCTTCAAGCTGAACAGCAATCGCATCATCCTGCTGATTTTCATCGTACTGGGCATCGTCACCATCGGCTCAGCCCTGGCCTCCAATTTCGGCATGTGGGGCTATTACGACCGTACCGAAGCCGAAGAACATATCGCGCCGGAAGATGCGATCCCATTGCCCAAGCCACTGCCGGGGCAGGAAGCGCCGGCTCCGGCGCAATAAAGGCGGAAGACGAATCCAATTTCGCATACTAAGGTTTGGATAGCTCTCACAATTCCAAGTGGCTTGAATGACCAATAAGTCTGATCTGCGCGAATGGGTATATGATGCAGTGGTGGCATCCGGTGGACGCGCTAAAATAGTCGACATCAGCAAACATATTTGGGCCACTCACGAGAACGAATTACGCTCTGCGGGCGACTTATTCTACACTTGGCAGTATGATATGCGTTGGGCGGCCCAAGATCTTCGGCGCATTGGCAAGTTTGCCGACATTGCTGCGTCCGAAAAGCGGTACTGGGAACTGAAATAATCTAAGCCGCAAACACCTGCGGCACAGCCTCCGCAATAAACCCGCCGCCCCACACTTCGCTTGTCGCACTATCATCCGCGTAAAACACGCAAGCCTGCCCCGGCGAAATCCCGTATTCCCCACTCACCAGCGTCACGAACACATCGCCATCGCGGCTCTGGATCACCGCCGGCTGCGGCCCGCGCGTCGAGCGCACCTTGACCTCGACCGGCGCACCATTGCCCGCCGACAGTTCCGCCAGCGGCGTCCCACCCAGCCAGTTCACGTCCCGCAGCCGCACCGTATGCGTCTTCAGCGCCTCGCGCGGCCCCACGATGACGCGGCCGCTCTTGTGCTCCAGCTTGATCACATAAAGCGGTTCCGCCGCCGCCACGCCCAGGCCCTTGCGCTGGCCGATCGTGTAATTGACGATGCCCTCATGCGTGCCCAGCACGCGGCCATCCAGATGCACGATCTCGCCTGTTGCCACCGCTTCCGGGTGCATCTTGCGGATGATGTCGGCATACTTGCCCTGCGGCACGAAACAAATGTCCTGGCTATCGTGCTTTTCGGCGATTTCCAGGCCCATGTCGCGGGCCAGTTCGCGCACCTCGGCCTTGCCCATGCCGCCCAGCGGAAAGCGCAGATAGTCAAGCTGATCCTGCGTGGTGGCAAACAGGAAATAGGTCTGGTCACGCTCGGCATCGACCGGCCGGAACAACTGCCGCCGCCCGTCATCACCCAACCGCGACTGCACATAATGCCCCGTCGCCAGCGCATCCGCGCCCAGGTCCTGCGCCACCGCCATCAGGTCGACGAACTTGACCGACTGGTTGCAGGCAATGCACGGCACCGGCGTTTCGCCCTGCTGATACGCATTGGCGAACGGCTGCATCACCGCCTTCTTGAAGCGCTCCTCATAGTCGAGCACGTAATGGGGAATCCCCAGCGTTGCCGCCACCCGGCGCGCGTCGTGAATGTCCTGCCCGGCGCAACAGGCGCCCTTGCGGAACGAGGCCTCGCCATGATCGTAAAGCTGGAGCGTCACCCCCACCACGTCATAACCCTGGCGAGCGAGCAGGCCCGCCACGACCGAAGAATCCACGCCCCCCGACATCGCAACGACGACGCGCGTGTCTTGGGGACGCTTGGCAATATCAAGCGAGTTCAACATGTTCCTATCGTATCCGGTTGGGTTCAAGGGCCAGCGGATAGCTGTGCGGCGGCTTTTACGCCTTTAGCCCGCCCCCCGCAACCACCCGGCAGCTTTTGCCGCCGGGCCAACATTTGCTGCCGCCAAGCGACCGCATCTTGCCGAACGCCAGGCCGCAGGCTCCCCCATAACTCCTTGTTAACCAAGAAATTTCCTCCTGCTCTACCGACTTGGCAAGCCGCTTGCATTGCTGGGTACGGATCAGTCTCAACAAGGGCCGCTATCGTGGCAAGTCATCTCACCGTCACCACCGCCGCAAATCCCGGAGTGTCCGTCAAAGGCCTCAACGCGCAGGCCAGTGCCGAGCCCGGCAAGGACGTCTTTGCCGACCTGCTTGACGAGACCGAGGAGAGCGACGAGGCGGCCAAGCCCGCCCCGGCCGCGGCTGCATCCGCCGCCGGCCTCGTCGATATGGCGCTCGATCTGGGCACCGATACCGACGAGAAGCCCGACGAAACCCCCGATCCGATTGCCGCCCCCATCGATGGGCAGGCCCCGATCCAGCAGCCGGCCTCACCGCAAGCCATCCTTACCGGCATCATCGATAGCCTTACGGCCATGCGCGCCGCCGCGCAGAATGGCCAGGCGCCCTCCCCCGAGGACCTTGCCAAGCTCAACCAGAGCCTGGACGCGCTGGCCGGCGCCCTGGGCGTATCGCTCGACCAATTGCCCACCATGGACGAGCTGGCGGCCATGGCCACCCAGCCCCTGCCGGCCAGCGGCACCATGGAAGCCCAGCTGATCTCGACCCTGGCCCCCATTGCCAAGGACATGCTGACCCAGGCGGCCAATACCACCACCACCGATGCGGCCCTTGCCGATCAGCTCAAGGCCGTGGGCGACAAGCTCGCCGCACTGCTCAAGGGCCTCAATGACGGCGCCGTCGATCTCGCTGCCGGCGCCGATACGGCACAGCTCGATATCGATCTGGAAGCCGCGCTGGATCGCCTGCTGAAGCCCGCTGCCCCCGTTACGACCGCCGCCTCGACGCCGGCGTTCACGCCCCCCAAGCTGGAAACCGCCGAGCCCACACTCGCCGGCAAGAACGCGGACACACTCGCCTCGACTAGCTCAGCCGATGACGATGGCACCACCCTGACCGCGCCGACCGATACCGATCCGGTGCTCAAGGCCGATACCGCCGCCGACAAGGGCAGCGATGCCGGCGACAAGCGCGATAAGGCGCGGGACGCCAAGATCGACGCGGTGGTGACAGCCGCCGCCAAGACCGTCGATACCCCTCCCAACGCCGCCCAGGCCGCCGTTCACGCCGCCACCCGCCCCGAGGCGGCTCCAGGCCTGCGCCCGGTGATCGCCGGCTACCAGACCAGCCAGCAGCAGCTCAACCTGCCCCAGATCGCCTTCGAGCTGGTGCGCCAGGTCAATGACGGCAATTCGCGCTTCCAGATGCGGCTCGATCCGCCCGAACTGGGCAAGATCGAGGTGCGGCTCGATATCGACCGCTCCGGCCAGGTCACCGCAAGGCTCACCGTGGAAAAAGCCGAAACCCTCGATCTGATGCAACGCGACCAGCGCGGCCTGGAAAAGGCGCTGCAGCAGGCGGGCCTCGACAGCTCCAAGACCAATCTCGAATTTTCGCTGAAGCAAAACCCCTTCAGCGGCGGCCAGCAAGGCCAGGACCAGGGCCGCCAATCGGCGTTCCTCGGCGATAGCGTCGTCGAGGCCGAAGAGGCGCCTGCCCCCCAGATCAACCTTTACCGCGCCAGCCTCTCGGCCAGCGGCGTCAACATCATCGCATAGGAGCGCACCATGGCAACCAATCCCATCGGGGGCAGCAGCGGCTACAACCCCAACGTGCCAGTGGTCGATTCCCGGGCCGGCATCGCCGACAATTTCGACACCTTCCTCAACATCCTGACCACCCAGCTGAAGAACCAAAATCCGCTGGATCCGATGGATACCAACCAGTTCACTCAGCAATTGGTGCAGTTCACCGGCGTCGAGCAGCAGCTCAAGACCAATACCTTCCTTGAAGCGCTGATGAATTCCAGCCAGAACTCGTCCAATACCGACGCCGTTTCCTATATCGGCAAGGAAGTCACCGCGAACGGCACCACGGCCACCCTGGAAAACGGCGGCGCCTCCTGGTCCTTCACGACCGAAGCCGAGGTCGCGGAGGCCACGGTCACCATCAAGGATGCATCGGGCAACGTGGTCTATTCCGAAGTCGGCTCGCTCGGCGAGGGCGCCGGCAATTTCCTGTGGGATGGCATTGGCTCGGACAACAAGCCCAAGCCCGATGGCGTTTATACCATCACCATCGATGGCAAGGATTTGAACAACCGCAAGGTGCCCATCTCCACCTCCACTGTGGGCGTGGTGAGCGCGGTGGATTTCTCCGGCGTCGAGCCCATCTTCACCGTCGGCGGCTCCAAGATCAGGCTGTCCGACGTGACTGCCGTCAAGATTCCCGATACCACGCCGCCAACGCCGCCCGCCGATCCCGATGAGGACGATCCTCTCGACGAGGCTCCCCCCACGGACGACACCCCTCCCGCCGACGATACCCCCACCACCGAGACCTGATACCGCTGGGGGGCGCCGAGCCCCCCACCCTCGCGGCCCATGGCCGCGATCGTGCCTGCGGCGCCTCTGGCGCCATGACCCCAGCCTTTCCGGCAGGGTTGCGGGCGGGGTGTGCCAATATCGGCCCCCGATCCACAATATCCCCCCGAAATCCGCGACTATTCTTAACCTGTTGTAAGTTTCCCCTTAGTCGAATTTTAAGGGCAGTGGCGTACTCTTCAGCCTATATGGTCAGGTTGAGTAGAGAGTAAAATGACCGTACAAATGCGTCCTCGCGTTAAGTACGTTATCGGGCCGGACGGAAGTCCGCTCACGATCGCAGATCTGCCTCCGAAGAATACTCGGAGATGGGTCATCCGCCGCAAAGCCGAAGTCGTCGCTGCCGTACGCGGTGGGTTGCTCAGCCTAGAAGAGGCCTGCGCCCGCTACACACTGAGCGTCGATGAATTCCTCAACTGGCAGGCTGCCATCGACAAGCATGGTCTTGCCGGTTTGCGCACCACCTGGATTCAGCACTACCGGGAAGGCTAGGCGCAAGCGCCAAGCTCAGAAATTCAAAACCCGCCCTGGCAGAACGCCTGGGCGGGTTTTGCTGTTTTAGCCCCCCCGTCGGAGCGAGCGTCAGGACCAATCGCCATTCATTTTTACGCTGTTGATGGGGAACCCCGATCTGCCTCCCTCCCCCTTGAGGGGAGGGATTGAGGGGAGGGATCGAGGGTGGGGGTTCCCGGGCTTTCAATTGGGCCTATACCTCTGGACGAGCGTATTACGCGTTCAGAACCCCACCCTAGCCCTCCCCTCAAGGGGGAGGGGACCAGATCGGGGCTCCCAAAAATCCTGGCAAACTTGAATATCGATTCAGCCTAAGGCGTCCCCGCCCCCATCCACTCCCGCGCCGCGTCCCGCCCTTTGACCCGCTCATAATACGCCGCCACGGCGGGCATTTCCGCCTTTTCGAACGGCGTCGAGAACCAGCGGTGGACCGATAGCCCGATGGCAATATCGGCCACCGTAAACTGCGGTCCGGCCACATAATCCTCGCCCTTGGACAATTGTCCCTCCAGCACCCCCATCCGGTCGCCCCACTTCTCGATTGATTCGGCAATTTTTGCCGGATCGTCATAACCCGGCGTCCGGCGCACCAGGGCCTGGACCGCATAAACCCAAGCCGGATTGAGTTCACTCGCCTGCCAGACCAGCCATTGATAGGCCCGCGCCCGCGCATAGGCGTCCTGCGTCCACAGCGTATCCTGCCCGTAAAACTCGGCCAGATAGAGCAGGATCGCATTGCTTTCCCACAGCACGAAATCGCCATCCACGATCACTGGCACCTGCCCATTGGGGTTAAGCGCCAGGTATTCCGGCACCTTTGGATCACGTACCGGCAGGCCCCAATCCTCGCGCTCATAGACGAGGCCCATCTCGCCCGCCGCCCACAAAACCTTGCGCACATTGATGGAGGTGACCCGGCCCAGAATTTTTAACGCCACGGATTCATCCTTTGCTCATCCTGCTCGGCATTTTTTGCCGGAATTTTCAAACTGCGACAGTTCGTTAAGACAATGTTTACCATTCACTAGGTAATTTTTGCCTAACGGTGGATTTACGCATTCGCGTCGAGAAGTCAGTTCGGAATCGAGTATTGGCGTGGATAATATAACCAACCTCATCAACCGCATAGGCCTCCCCCGGCTGGCCGCCATGGCCGTCGTCGCAGCCCTGATGCTCGGCTTCTTCGGCTTCCTGGTCATGCGGGCTTCGACGCCCGTCCTGGCCCCGTTGTATACCGGCCTGTCGCTGGAGGACTCCTCGGCGATCGTCACGGAATTGCAAACCCTGAACGTTCCGTTCGAATTGCGCGGCGAAGGCGACACGATCCTGGTGCCGCGCGACCAGATCACGACGCTGCGCATGAACCTGGCCGGCTCGGGCCTGCCCGCCAAGGGGCAGGTCGGCTACGAGATTTTCGACCAGCAGGGTACGCTGGGTGCCACCAGCTTCGTGCAGAACATCAACAATGTGCGCGCCCTCGAAGGCGAGTTGGCGCGCACCATCGGTTCGCTCGCCCGCATCAAGAGCACCCGCGTGCATCTGGTGCTGCCCGAACGCGAACTGTTCCGCCGCGAAACCAAGGAGCCGTCGGCTTCCATCTTCGTGGGCGTGCGCGGCCAGTTGTCGACCGGTGAAATCCGCGCCATCCAGCACCTGGTGGCTTCCGCGGTCGAAGGCATGAGCCCCAATCGCGTCTCCATCGTCGACGATACCGGCACTCTGCTGGCATCGGGCACCGAAGATGGCGAAACCGGAGCGCTCTCCGGCGAGGCCGCTGAAAAGACGCTGGGTTACGAAACCCGGGTGCGCACTCGCGTCGAGGATATGCTGGCCAATGTGGTCGGCGCCGGCCGGGCCCGCGTCGAAGTCGCCGCCGAGATCGATTTCAACCGCTCCACCGTCACCTCCGAATCCTTCGATCCCGATGGCCAGGTCGTGCGGTCCACCCAGACCAGCGAGAATGAAAACCTTGCCAATGGCTCCGATGGCCAGGTCAGCGTCGCCAATGAACTGCCCGGCGCCAGCGCCAACAACGGCACCGCCGGCACCACCGAGCAGGGCAAAAGCTCCCAGGAAGTCGTCAACTACGAGATTTCCAAGAAGACCGAGACCGCCGTCACCGAGGCGGGCAATATCAAGCGCCTGTCGGTCGCCGTGGTGGTCGATGGCGTCTATTCCACCGACGCCTCGGGCAACCCGGTCTATACCCCGCGTACCGCCGACGAACTCGCCCAATTGCTGACCTTGGTCCGCTCCGCGGTCGGCTATTCCGAAGCGCGCGGCGACAATGTCGAAGTCGTCAACATGCAGTTCGCCGATCGGCCCGAAGTGGCTGGCGATGGCACCAATGCCTCAGAAGGCCTGCTCGACTTCACCCGCGACGACATCATGAACGGCGCCCAGATGGCCGTGACCCTCCTGATCGCGCTGGCCCTGGTGTTCTTCGTCATGCGCCCCTTGCTCAAGAAGGCGCTGGCCAACGAGAAGATCGAGCCGCTGGCTTTGCCTTCCGGCGCCGAACTGGGCCAGGGCATGCTGACCGCGGGTGGCCATCTGGTGCCTGTCGAAACCGTCGAAGACGAAAACGGCGACAAGACCCCCGCCTGGGTCGCCAATGCCAAATCGATGGGCGAAGCCCAGCTCAATACCCTGCGCACCGTCGGTACGCTGGTCGAGGAAAACCCCAAGCAGGCCGCACTGATCGTGCGTGACTGGCTGAGCAGCGCGGCATAATTATGGCTCTTGTATCCCAATCCGGCACCGGTTCCGAACTCGCCAAGTCTGGTCAGCTCGTCCTGGGGAACGACGTTCCCCAGCGCGTCCTGACGGGCAACGAAAAGGCCGCGGCCCTGCTGCTGGCGCTCGGCCCCGAATACGGCAAGCCCATTTTCGCCGAGCTCGCCGAGCCCGAGATCAAGGAGCTATCACGCGCCATGGTGACCCTGGGACCGATCAGCCAGGAAATGCTCGATGACCTGATGATTGAATTCGTCACCATCATTTCGTCCAACGGGAACCTGGCGGGCAATTCCGACAGCACCGAGCGCCTGCTGCTCTCCTTCCTGTCGCCCGAACGGGTGGACGCGATCATGGCCGAAGTGCGTGGCCCAGCCGGCCGCGACATGTGGGAAAAGCTCTCCCACGTCCAGGAAGACGTGCTCGCCACCTATCTCAAGAACGAATATCCCCAGACTGTCGCCGTGATCCTGTCCAAGATCGCCACCGATCATGCCAGTAGGGTTCTGGCCGTGCTGCCCGACGAGCTGGCCATGGACGTGGTCCAGCGCATGCTGGGGCTCGATACGGTGCAAAAGGACATTCTCGAAAAAATCGAGAGCACCCTGCGCATCGAATTCATGTCGACGCTCAGCCACACCACGCGCCGCGACAGCCACGAACAGATGGCTGAAATCTTCAACTCCTTCGATCGCCAGACCGAAGCGCGCTTCCTCACCACGCTCGAAGAGACCAATCGCGACGATGCCGAACGCATCAAGGCGCTGATGTTCACCTTCGAGGATCTCGGCAAGCTCGAAGCCTCCGCTATCCAGACCCTGCTGCAGCGCATGGACAAGAAGGAGCTGGCTCTGGCCCTCAAGGGTGCCAACGAGACGGTCAAGGAATTCTTCTTCGCCAATATGTCGGCGCGTTCCGCCAAGCTGCTGCGCGACGATATGGAAATCATGGGCGCGGTGCGTCTCAAGGATGTCGATGAAGCCCAGGGCCGCATGGTCTCGACCGCCAAGGATCTCGCCGCCAAGGGCGATATCGTCATCATGAAGTCCAAAGCCGACGACCAGATGGTGGCCTAGAGTATGGCACAGCCCGCCCGTTTCACTTTCGATCTCGATCTGGCCCACGAGCCTGTTCCCGAGCCGATGCTGCCCACCGTGCCCGAGAATCTGGTCGCCCAGCTCATGGCCCAGGCGCGCGAAGAGGCCTATGCCGAAGGCATTGCCGCCGGCGAGCGCAATGCCACGGCGCACTCCGCCCAGACCATGGCGACCGCCGCCACGGCCCTGGCTGCCCGCACGGCCGAAATGATCGCCACGCTCGATGATACCAATGCCGCCAATCTGCGCGACTCCGTCGAGCTGGCGGCCAGCATCGGGCGCAAGCTTGCCGTGCATCTGCTGGCCCGCTATCCGGTGGCCGAACTCGACGCGCTGATCGCCGAATGCATGGCCAGCCTTGAACACGTGCCCCATCTGGTGATCCGCTGCAGCCCCGATATCGCCGATACCGTGCGTGACGTCGCTACCGGCCACATGTCCAATTCCGGCTTTGCCGGACGCCTGGTGGTGCTGGGCGATCCCGATATCCGCCTGGGCGACGGACGGCTCGAATGGGTCGAAGGCGGCCTCGTGCGCGACATCAACGCGATCTCCAGGCAGATCGATTCCAAGATTTCAGCTTACCTCGCCGCCCGCAGCGGCCAAAGCCAAGAGGATAAACACCCATGAGCGCTGGCGTTACCGACGATATCAACACCGCCGCCGATCCGATGAATTTCGAAGAGATGAACGCGCCTGCCGCCGCCGCCGGCGGACGCGAAGGCTATGTCGAGCGCACCGCCGCCGACCTTGAAGCCGTCTTCGACGTTCCCGTCCGTGTTTCGGTCGTACTCGGCCGCACCAAGATGCCGGTCTCCCAGCTCCTGAAACTGGATGCCGGCACCATCATCGAGCTTGACCGCCAGGTTGGCGAAGCCGTCGAGATCTTCATCAATGACCGCCTGGTCGCGCGCGGCGAAATCGTCCTGGTCGAAAGCCGGCTCGGCGTCACCATGACCGAAATCATCAAGCCGCAATGAGGAGGAGCATTTCATGAGATTATTGATCGTTGGAGCCCTCGAAGGCCAGCTGAGCGAGGCCACCAAGCTGGCCATGCAAGGCGGCGCCAAGGTTGCCCACGCCCCCTCCATTGAAATCGCGCTGGCATCCCTGCGCGCCGGCCGCGGCGCCGATCTGCTGCTGGTCGATGTCATGATGGATATCGGCGCCCTGATCGCCGGCCTGGAAGCCGAGCGCATTTCCATTCCCGTCGTCGCTTGCGGCGTCGAGACCAATGCCGCCGCCGCCGTCAACGCCATCCGCGCTGGCGCCAAGGAATATATCCCGCTGCCGCCCGACGCCGAGCTGATCGCCGCCGTGATCGCCGCCGTGGCGCGCGACGCCACCGATTTCCTGTTCCGCGATCCCGCCATGGAGCGCGTCGTGCGCATGGCCGACCAGATCGCCGGCTCCGACGCCTCCATCCTGATCACCGGCGAAAGCGGCACCGGCAAGGAAGTCATCGCCAAATACGTGCATTCGCGTTCGCGCCGCGCCAATAAGCCGTTCATCTCGATCAACTGCGCCGCCATTCCCGAGGCGCTGCTGGAAAGCGAACTGTTCGGCCACGAAAAGGGTGCCTTTACCGGCGCCGTCGCCCGCCGCATCGGCAAGTTCGAGGAAGCCAATGGCGGCACGCTGCTGCTCGATGAAATCTCCGAAATGGATTTCCGACTGCAGGCCAAGCTGCTGCGCGCCATCCAGGAACGCCTGATCGATCGCGTCGGCGGGGCCAAGCCCGTGCCGGTCGATATCCGGATTCTCGCCACCTCCAACCGCAATCTCAACGACGCCGTGCGCGGCGGCTCCTTCCGCGAGGATCTGCTGTTCCGCCTAAACGTCGTCAACCTCAAGCTGCCGCCCCTGCGCGACCGCCCCGGCGACATCTCGGCGCTCTCCGAGCATTTCGTTGCCAAATATTCCAAGGCCAATGGCCTGCCGCCGCGCTCACTGTCCCCGGCCGCCCGCGAAGCGCTGCTGCATGCGCCCTGGCCAGGCAATGTGCGCGAGCTGGAAAACACCCTGCACCGCGCCGTCCTCTTGTCGTCGGGCGATGTCATCGGCCCCGACGCCATCCTGATGCCCGACGGCACGGGTCTGACTGAAGCGGTCCAGGCTCACACCCTGTCCGCCCAGCTCAACCAGACCGCCGAGACCATGTCCCAAGCCCTGGTCGGGCGCACCGTTGCCGATGTCGAGCGCGACCTGATCCTGGACACCGTCCATCACACCCTGGGCAACCGCACCCATGCGGCCACCATCCTGGGCATCTCGATTCGCACCCTGCGTAACAAGCTCAACCAATATTCCGACGAAGGCACCTTCGTGCCCGGTCCGAACGAACAGCGGGTTGCGTAGTGCATCTTTGGGGGACTATGGCGCTATCGGCTCCCTCCCTCCCCTCCCCCTTGAGGGGAGGGGTCGGGGGTGGGGGTCCGGCAATGGCCCCCCAAACGACCCCCACCCTCATTCCCTCCCCTCAAGGGGGAGGGAGGCGCTGCCCACCGCTCCGTAACCCAGTCGGACACCCACATTCATGACCGACATCGTCCCCAGCGGCAAAATTCCCGGCCCCGCCTTCAAGATTCCGAGCTTCGCCTCGGTCTTCAACATCGTGCGGTCCGGCGACATAGCGCTTGCCACCTGCGTGATGGCGATCATCGTCATCCTGATCCTGCCGATGCCGCCGGTGCTGCTCGACGGGCTGCTCGCCATTTCGATCGTCTTCTCCGTCATGATCCTGATGACGGCCTTGTTCATCCAGAAGCCGCTGGAATTCTCGTCCTTCCCCACGGTCCTGCTGATCGCCACCATGCTGCGGCTGGGCCTGAACCTGGCCACCACCCGCCTGATCCTGTCCGAAGGCCATACCGGCACCGGCGCCGCCGGCCACGTCATCGAGGCCTTCGGCAACTTCATTACCCGGGGCAATTTCGTCATCGGCGTGGTGGTGTTCGCCATTCTCGTGATCGTCAACTTCATCGTCATCACCAAGGGTTCCGGCCGTATCGCCGAAGTCGCGGCGCGCTTTAATTTGGACGCCATGCCCGGCAAGCAGATGGCCATCGACGCCGACCTGAGCGCAGGTCTGATCGATGAAACCACCGCAAAAGCCCGCCGCGCCGAACTCGAAGGCGAAAGCGCCTTTTTCGGTAACATGGACGGTGCCTCCAAATTCGTGCGTGGCGACGCCATTGCCGGCCTGATCATCACCTTCATCAACGTCATCGCCGGCATGATCATCGGCGTGATGCAGGAAGGCCTCAGCTTCCAGGAAGCCGGCAACGTCTATACCCTGCTCACCATCGGCGACGGCCTCGTCTCGCAAATTCCGGCCCTGATCGTTTCCACCGCCGCCGGTATCCTCGTCTCCAAGTCCGGCGTCACCGGCTCGGCCGATAAGGCGCTGACCGCCCAGTTCACCGGCTATCCCAAGGCGCTGGGCATGTCCTCGGCCGTCATGGTGCTGCTGGCCTTCCTGCCCGGCATGCCCTTCATTCCCTTTATCGGCATTGCCGGCGGTGTCGGCTATCTCGCCTGGCGCTCCATGGCCGGCAAGGACAAGAAGATCGCCGATGCCGCCCTCAAGGCCCTGGCAGCCAACCCTGCAACGCCCGGCGCCGCCGGCATCAGCGAAGTCCCGATCACCGATAGCCTCAAGATCGACGAACTCAAGCTCGAACTCGGCTATGGCCTGCTCAGCCTGGTCAAGGAAGACGAAAACGGCAGCGACCGTCTCACCGAGCAGATCAAGGCCTTGCGCCGCCAGCTCGCGGGCGAACTCGGCTTCGTCATGCCGCCGGTGCGCATCCTCGACAACATGCAGCTCGAGCCCAACGACTATAAGGTGCGCATCAAGGAGGTCGAAGCCGGCCATGGCCAGATCTGGGCCAACCAGCTCATGGTCATGGACCCTATGGGCCGCGAGATCAACCTGCCGGGCCACCACACCACCGAGCCGACCTTCGGGCTGCCCGCCACCTGGATCGAGGCTGCACTGCGCGACGAGGCCGAACTGCGCGGCCTTTCCATCATCGATCCTTCGACGGTGATCTCGACCCACCTGACCGAGGTTCTCAAGGCCAATGTCGCCGACCTTTTGAGCTACGCCAATGTGCAGTCCCTGCTCGCCGGCCTGCCCAAGGAACAACAGAAGCTGGTCGAGGACATCGTCCCCGCCATGATTTCGGTTTCGGGCATCCAGCGCGTCCTGCAGGCGCTGCTCAACGAGCGCATCTCGATCCGCGATCTGTCGACCATCCTCGAAGGCGTCGCCGAAATCGCCGGGGTCGGTCGCTCGACCCAGGCCATCGCCGAACATGTCCGCTCGCGCCTGTCGCGCCAGCTCTGCGCCGCCAATCTGGGCCCCGATGGCAATCTGCCGCTGCTGACGCTATCGCCGCAATGGGAGCGTGATTTCGCCGAAGCCATGGTTGGTGAGGGCGACAACCGCCACCTCGCCATGGCCCCCTCGCGCCTGCAGCAGTTCATCGTCGGCATCCAGCAAGGCTATGAACGCGCCGCCCAGCAGGGCGAACTGCCCGTCCTGATCACCTCGCCCTCCATCCGCCCCCATGTCCGCGCCATCGTCGAACGCTTCCGCCCCCAGACCGTCGTCATGAGCCAGAACGAAGTGCATCCGCGCATCCGGCTCAAGACCATCGGTAGCGTCTAAGTCTGGCGGCTCATGGCGCCGACATGGACGGCGCTGCGAACTGAAGAAAAAGGGAGCCCAACGGCTCCCTTTAACTTGTCCAGTGTCCTACCCCCGCGCCGGAATCTCCACCCCGCGCTGCACCGCCGGCCGGGCCAATGCCCGCTCCAGCCATGCCGGCACGGCCTTCAACTCCGCCCACCCAATCACGCCTGCCGCGTCATAGAACCCGATGATATTGCGCACCCAGCCGATCAGCGCGATATCGGCAATGGTGTATTCGTCGCCCATCATCCACTGCCGCCCGGTCAGCCGCGTCTCCAGCACGCCCATCAGGCGTTGCGTCTCCGCGCGATAGCGCTCGAACGGCCGCTTGTCCTCATAGGCTTTTCCGGCAAAGCGGTGAAAGAACCCCAACTGCCCGAACATCGGCCCCACGCCCGCCATCTGGAACATCACCCATTGGATGGTTTCGTAGCGCTGCGCCGGATCGGTTGGCAGCAGCTTGCCGGTTTTCTCGGCCAGGTAGATCAGGATGGCGCCCGACTCGAACAGCCCCAGCGGCTTGCCGCCCGGCCCGTTCGGATCGATGATCGCCGGAATCTTGCCATTCGGGTTCAGCGACAGGAATTCCGGCCCCCAAGTCTCGTTTTCTCCGATATTGATCGCATGGGGCTCATAGGGCAGCCCGATTTCCTCCAGCATGATCGAGACCTTGACCCCATTGGGCGTCGACATTGAATAGAGCTGCAGGATATCCGGATTCTGCGCCGGCCAACGCTTGGTGATCGCAAAGTCAGATAGATCAGTCATCGGAATCTCCAGTTTGGCGCGACACTAGGCGACCCATTTTAGCCCGGCAAGACGGCACGCCACTGTGCCCGCACACGCCTGGATGATCGGTTGCGCGAACCTGCCCACGGCGCGCTCCTCCCCAATGCCTCCCACCCAGCCACGTCCTCGTGGTTCGAGGCTCGCTGCGCTCCCGCCTCACCATGAGGACTACTGGGAGCGTTGTCTAAACTCCATCGATCAGTAGTCCTCATGGTGAGGTGCGAGCTCTTGCGAGCCTCGAACCACGAGGGCGCGCCCCAATCTATCCGCTTGCCCTTCCCTCCCCCTTGAGCGGAGGGTTCACTTTAGGCTGGTGTTTGTGGTGGACCCCCACCCCTGTCCCCTCCCCACAAGGGGGAGGGAGACCCTCTCAATCAATCTTAGCAACCGCAACCTTTGAGCAAGCGGTTCCTGCGTCTCCCTCCCCCTTGTGGGGAGGGGACAGGGGTGGGGGTTCTTAAAGGTTCAAAGTGAACACTCCCCCTTGAGGGGCTTGTGAGCGGCCCGCAGGGACAAATTGCTCCTGTGGAGCGATTTGAGCGAGCAAGGCCATGAGAGCTTTGCTCGAATGGCAGGGGACCGAGGGAGGGGCGTTGTTAGCCCCAATCTACCGGCTCTTGCCCTTCCCTCCCCCTTGAGGGGAGGGACCGAGGGTGGGGGTCGATGTGTGATCCACTGAACGACCCCCACCCCCAACCCCTCCCCTCAAGGGGGAGGGGAGCCAACCCGATCTATCCAATTAATCCCCACCCCCAGAAACCCAGCGTATCCTCCACCCATCCCCACGCATCAACTGCGCGGTCGCGACGAACGGTCGGCGTGGGGGTACGGGGGTCGGGGTCGCCCGCCCGGATGTGCAGCACGGGTCCAACGAAAGCCATGTGCCGAGGACACTGCACTCAACCCGGATGCGATGGCGAGACCACGGTTTCACTACTCGCGGTCTACCCGCATAACGAGACCGTGGTCTCGCCATTGCCGCAGCCTAACCCCAACCGCCCGGAATTCCCGCGCGGCGCTCCGCCATGCCCCTTGGAACCACCCCTCCGCCCAGCCATTATCGCAGCACACTCCGAGGCCCGTCATGAAACTCTTCGCCTGCGATCATTGCGGCAACACCGTCTATTTCGAGAACACCTTGTGCGAGCGCTGCGGCCACCAGCTCGGCTATGTGCCCGAGCGCAATGCCCTGGTCTCACTGGTCGAGGACGGCGGCCTGTGGTCCAGCCCGGCTATCCATGACGACTCCTTCGTATTCTGCGCCAATGCCCATTATGGCGCCTGCAACTGGCTTATTCCCGCTATTCCCGGCGGCGAGATTTATTGCGCCGCCTGCCGCCACAACGACACCATTCCCGCCGTCGATGCCCCGGTCAATCTGAGCCGCTGGCAGACCATCGAGCGCGCCAAGAAGCGCTTGTTCTATTCCCTGCTGCGTCTCAAGCTCCCCTTGCAGACCCGCAGCGAAGATCCGGTGCATGGCCTCAGCTTCCGCTTCCTTGCCGATCTGCCCATCGTAGCCCAGCCGGTGATGACCGGCCACGATGGGGGCATCATCACCATCGCCCTGGCCGAATCCGACGACGCCACCCGCGAGGCGAGGCGCACCGCTATGGGCGAGCCCTACCGCACCCTGCTCGGCCATTTCCGCCACGAGATCGGCCATCATTATTGGGACCTGCTGGTCGATGGCACTCCCGATCTCCCCCGCTTCCGCGCTCTGTTCGGCGGCGAGAGCCAGGATTACGGCCAAGCCTTGCAGGCCTACTACACCCAGCGCGCGCCCATCGGCTGGCCGCAAACCCATATCAGCGCCTATGCCACTGCCCATCCCTGGGAGGATTTCGCCGAAACCTGGGCCCATTATCTGCACATCGTCGATACCATGGAGATGGCTGCCGATTTCGGCGTCAGAGCCCGCCCCCGCGTCGATGACGACGGCAGCCATGCCGTCCGACTCGATTTCGATCCCTTCGGCGCCACCAGCATCGCCCACATCGTCGATCACTGGGTACCGCTGGCCGCCCTGCTCAATAACCTCAACCGCACCATGGGCCTGCCCGACGCCTACCCCTTCATCCTCACCCCCCAAGTCATCGAAAAGCTCGGCTTCGTACATGATCTGGTACACAGGTCTTGATATCTCGCCCACAAGGGAAAGGGAGACGCTGGAGCTGTTAGCTCAGAGCGTTAAACAGGCACGGAGCAGGCTTCCCTCCCCCTTGTGGGGAGGGAATGAGGGTGGGGGTGGGCTAACCACAGAACTAACCACCACACATTCCCCCTTCCCCCGACCTCGGATAGTGTCCCGCAAAACAGCACCGAGTCCCCTATGCAATCCGAGATCACCGTCCTGCGCGTCCCCGCCTTTTCCAGCCTCTGCAATGCCGCCTTCAATGTCCGGCGCGAGGTCTTCGTCTGGGAGCAGAACGTGCCCGAGGAACTCGAACACGACGAATACGATGCCACCGCCACCCATTTCGTCGCCATCACCGAGGGCGAAGTGGTGGGCACCCTGCGCGTCGTCGATCTGCCCGAACATGCCAAGATCGGCCGCGTCGCCGTGCGCCAGCGCTTTCGCGGCCGCGGCATCGCCAAGGCCATGATGCAGGCGGCCATGGCTGCCTGCCGCGATACCGGCCAGGACCGGCTCTATCTCACCGCCCAGACCGACAAATTGGGCATGTATGAAAAGCTCGGCTTCGTCGCCTTCGGCGAGATTTTCGACGATGCCGGCATGCCCCACCGCGCCATGCGGACCTATGAAATCTGATCGATTGCGTTAACCAATTAGCAACCGCTTAACGCTGCCGAGCGGCAAAGCGTGTGCTGTCGTCACAGTTCCGCTAGTATCGGTGATGTCAGGAGCCCTGCGCGCATATCGCTGCGGACTTCGAGAACACCAATACCGCCGGGGAGGCGGAAAGGGCCGGCCTCGTTCACGAGCGCCGGCCTTTTCAATTCCGTCGTTTGCAGACATGCCAGGGCCGCAGCGGAACGATTGCCGCCGATGTCACGTTGTCCAGACATCATGGGCGGCACGGCGCTCCACCGGAAAGTTTTGCGCCGCACCGCCCGTTCATCATCACAATGAACCCACGGAGCCTATGATGATCCGCACCCTTTTGACCACCACCGCTCTTTCAGTGCTGTTGACCGCCGGCGCCATCGCCCAGGACGCCGCTCCCGCCGCCCCCGCGACCACCACCGAAGCCCCGGCGGCGCCAGCGGATACCACAGCTCCCGCCGACCACCACGACCGCCCCCGCCGCCAGCGGCGATGTCGAGTCCGGTGCCATCGAAGACACCGACGTCAACGAACCCTGGGATATGTCGGCCGGCTATACGGCTGCCGATACCGATAATCTGGCGTCCCGCCTGATCGACCAGCCGGTCTTTTCCTCGGCTGGTGACGATGCCGAAGACATCGGCAATGTCAGCGACCTGGTGTTCAACGAAGCCGGCCAGCTTACCGCCGTGGTGATCGGCGTCGGCGGCTTCCTCGGCATCGGCGAGAAGGCCGTCGCGGTCGATTTCAAGTCCCTGCAATTCACCGTCGCTGCCGACAACACCGAACGCTGGGTGCTGCCGACCACCGCCGAAGCCCTGACCGCGGCACCGGA
The DNA here is from genome assembly GCA_963717095.1 of uncultured Alphaproteobacteria bacterium. GTDB lineage: Bacteria > Pseudomonadota > Alphaproteobacteria > Rhizobiales > Devosiaceae > Devosia. The sequence continues at coordinate 135,354 of CAVQVF010000001.1, read as the reverse complement.
CTTCGTCTGGAAGGAAGACGAGCCCGCCGCTCCTGCCGATGGCGGCGCCATGGCCCCTGCCGACACCACGGCACCAGCCGATACGATGGCTCCCGCCGAGCCTGCTCCGGCCCCTGCCGCGCCGTAATCTGCGGCCCACTGCGATCCACGAGGCCGGCCCAACCCGGGCCGGCCTTTCGTCCATGAAGGAGCCTTCCATGCGTCACGCCCTCTTCGCCCTGCCCGCCTTCGCGCTGCTACTCGCCACCCCGGCAATCTCCCAGGATGCCGTGCCGGCTGCGCCAAGCGAGCTGGAACAAAGCGGGCTGACCCCGCCCACGGTGTTGTCGGAAGGCTATTCCACCCACGGTCAGGATACGCTGGTTACCCGCTTGCTGGGCCAGAAGGTCTATTCAAGCATCGCCGACACCGCCCAGGAGATCGGCACCATCAATGATATGGTCGTCACCTCCGGCCAGGGCATTTCCGCCGTCGTCATCGGCGTCGGCGGCTTCCTCGGCGTTGGAACCAAGGACGTAGCGGTCGATTTCGTCCAGCTCATCTGGGCCGAGCGCGACGACGGCAGCCGCCGCTGGGTGCTGGAAACCACCGCCGAAGCCCTGACCGCCGCCCCCGCCTTCATCTGGAGCGACAGCGAGGAAGCCGATGGCCCGGCGATGACGCCCGAACAGGAACAGGAGCAGATGGCGCCCGGCGATCCCAATGCCGCTCCCGCCGATCCTGATCTGACCACCGACCAGCCCAATCGCCCGCCCATCAGCACCGCGATGGACCGCACCGGCCTCACCGATTTCGACGGCAGCGCCCTCACCGCCGACGAGCTGCGCGGCACCGGCGTCTATGGCATCGATGACGAGCCCATTGGCAGCATCAGCGACGTCGCCCTCACCCCCGATGGCGGTATCGACGCGCTGATCGTCGATGTCGGCGGCTTCCTGGGCCTCGGCGCCAAGCCCGTCGCCCTGGGCTTCGACAATCTCAGCTTCTCCGCCGACACCAATGGCACCCGCTACCTCTTCATCAACGCCAGCCGCGAAGAACTTGAAGCGCAAGCAGCCTATGATCCGGCAACTTACGTCGATGACCGGGCAAACCAGCGCATGGAAATTACGCCTTAGGCTCGGGGTAGCCCGGACCACCCCCTCCTACCTCCCCCATCAAGGGGGAGGTTCCTCCCACTCTTGCAGCCTCAATAGTCGCCCCACCCACCGGCGGACACGCTGCTCCCCTCGATGGGGGAGGACGGGAGGGGGTGTGGGCTTTAGCCACCATCCAAACGCAAAAGGCCCGCAATGCGGGCCTTAAACGGTGATGCAAATCTTTTACTGCCCGCGGAACCGCAGCCGGCCGATTTCGTCGTACTCGGCCTGCTCCACCTTGAGCTGCTCAACGGCTTCGCGCTGATGCTCTCGCTGGTCCAGCAATTCGACCTTCTTGAGGTCTTCGATGGCTTCGGCCAGCCCGTCCTGCGCCGTTTCCAGTTTTTCGCGCATGTCGTTGGCCGAGGCGATCAGGTTATCCCGCCGCGCCAGCGCCGCCTTGGCGAAGGTAGAATAAGCAAAATGGGCGACATCGGAAATGCCGGTCTTGGTCTGCTCGATTTCGATCTGCTGGTCCAGCTCGCCCGCCATGCGCACGAAGTCGTTGACCATCATCTCGATCTGGGCGACCTGACGCCGCTTTTCGTCCACCTGGAACTTCTTGAGCCTGATGAGGCTCTCGCTGCGCGATTTCACGACCCGTACTCCTTACACACCAAGTCAGTTCCGGGGCACGAACACCGCCCCATCAAACCGCCGCACCTGCCGCCTCGACAATCACTTCGAGCTGTTTATAGCCCTCGGCCAGCGTCGTGGTCTCTTCCCGCTCCTGGCTCAAAAAAGCCTCCAGCGCCGGATAGACGGCAATCGCGCGGTCCACTTTCGGATCTGACCCTTTCCGGTATGCCCCCAGCCGGATCAGCTCCTCCATGTCGGAATAAATCGACATGAGCTCTCGTGCCTTGGCCAGGACCGGTCGAAACGCGACCGGAACACACCCTGGCATGGTGCGCGAAATGGACCGGAGCACGTTTACCGCCGGGTATCTCCCCCGCTCGGCAATCCCGCGCTCCATTACGATGTGCCCATCGAGAATACCGCGCACGGCATCGGCAATAGGCTCATTGTGATCATCACCTTCGACCAAAACGGTAAATAGTCCGGTAACAGAGCCCGAATTTACCGTTCCAGGGCCCGCCCGTTCCAATAAACGTGGCAATTCCGTGAATACCGTCGGTGGATAACCCTTGGCGGTGGGCGGTTCCCCGATCGCCAGGCCAATTTCGCGCTGCGCCATGGCAAAGCGCGTCAGGCTGTCCATCATGCAGAGAACACGCTTGCCCTGGTCGCGGAAAAACTCCGATAGCGCCAGCGTCATATAGGCCGCCTGCCGCCGCATCAGCGCCGCCTCATCCGAGGTCGCCACCACAACGACGGCGTGCTGAATGCCGATCTCACCCAGATATTCCTGCACGAATTCCTGCACTTCGCGCCCGCGTTCGCCGATCAGCCCGATCACCGCGACGTCCACATTGGTATTGCGCGCCAGCATGCTCATCAGCACCGACTTGCCGACGCCCGAGCCGGCAAAGATGCCCAGCCGCTGCCCCTCGCACACGGTGGTGAAGGTATTGAGGCACCGCACCCCCAGATCGAGCGGATCGCCCACCCGCACCCGGTCATGCGCCGCCAGCGGCGATTGCCGCAGCGGATAGGGATGGGCCCCGCGCAGCAGCGGTCCCTTGCCGTCGATCGGCTCGCCATTGGCATTGATGACGCGGCCCAGCCAGCTCTCCGAAGGATAGGCCGAGCCGTCATTGCGCTGGAACACCGCCTTGCAGCCCAGCCGCACGCCCGCGACCTGCCCGAACGGCAGGCACAGTGCATGCCCATCTTTGAAACCGATGATTTCGGAGGCCAGCTCGGCCCCATTGGAGGTCTCGATCGCCACGCGGCCACCCACCCGCAATTCGCGCACCGGCCCGACGATCTCGATCAACAGGCCCTGGACGGATTTGACCCGGCCAAAAACCTCCACATCATCAATCGCATCGATGGCCGAGGTTAAGGCCTTCATGGTGAACTCCACAGCTCCGAATCGTCGTATGATCCGAATCGGATGGTAACCGATCGTTAAGCAAAAAGCGCTAATGAGACATTTGGAGCCGTCCCTGATACACTTGGCGCGACCGCTCGTTTTTACCCTTCACAACCCGCAATACCTTGAGTCCAAAGAGTCTCTTAGGGTGCCTACTTAAACCATTTTCTTAAGAAAAATGAAGAGAATTAACCTTTAATTTTCAACGACTTAAACTTAATTCATCTTACCTGAGTTTGCGTATTGCCCAACCGAATTAAACTTTGTTAACTATTAGGGCTTAGGGTTCAGTCATATCCAGTAGGGTTTGGGGTGAGACGGGCGTCAGGCCACCAGTCTCGCTGTTCCAGCAGGAACGAATGACAAGGGGAATATAATGCGGGTACTCCTTATTGAGGACGACAGCGCGACAGCGCAAAGCATCGAGCTGATGCTGAAATCGGAGAGCTTCAACGTCTATACCACCGATCTGGGTGAAGAAGGCGTCGATCTCGGCAAGCTCTACGACTACGACATTATTCTTCTCGACCTGAATCTGCCCGACATGAGCGGCTACGAAGTGCTTCGTACCCTGCGCGTCGCCAAGGTTCAGACCCCTATCCTGATCCTGTCCGGCCTCGCCGGCATCGAGGACAAGGTACGCGGTCTCGGCTTCGGAGCCGACGACTACATGACCAAGCCTTTCCACAAGGACGAACTCGTGGCCCGCATCCACGCCATCGTCCGCCGCTCCAAGGGCCATGCCCAGTCGGTCATCTCGACCGGCGAGCTGACCGTCAACCTCGACACCAAGACCGTCGAAGTGATGACCCAGCGCGTGCACCTGACCGGCAAGGAATACCAGATGCTGGAGCTGCTTTCGCTCCGCAAGGGGACGACCCTCACCAAGGAAATGTTCCTCAACCACCTCTATGGTGGCATGGACGAACCCGAACTCAAGATCATCGACGTGTTCATCTGCAAGCTGCGCAAGAAGCTGAGCGTTGCGACCGGCGGCAAGAACTACATCGAAACCGTCTGGGGCCGCGGCTACGTGCTGCGCGAACCCGACGAGCAGGAATATTCCGAAAGCGCATAAAGCGTTTCCAGGAAAAGTGCGGCGCGGTTTTCCGGTTCGGAAACGCGCCAAACAAGAAAGCCTTAGGCTCATTGCTACCGTCACACCGAACCCCGTGCAGCCTCCCCTGCGCGGGGTTCTGGTTTTTTACCCCCGCTGTCGAAAAGCCAAACCGCCGTTCGTCGTGTTGCCAGAAGCGCAGGAAACGCCCGCGCCGCCACCGAGGAACCGCCATGCACAAGCTCTTCGCCCCGCTCGCCGCCGCCAGCCTTCTGGCAGTAACCGCCGCCCATGCCGAGACTGTGCCCGTCAATGGCATGAACATCTACTACGAGATCACCGGCGAGGGTGACCCGCTGCTGGTCCTGCCCGGCGCCTATATGGCCATTCCCGACATGGGCGAGATCATCCCCATGCTGGCCAAGACCCACAAGGTCATCGCCATGGAATTCCAGGGCCATGGCCGCACCAATGACATTGACCGCCCGATCACCTGGGAAAACCTCGCCGACGATGCCGCTGGCGTCCTCAATGCCCTCGATATCGAAAAGGCCGACATTTTCGGCTATTCCATGGGCGCCGGCGCCGCCATCCAGCTCGCCATCCGCCATCCCGAAAAGGTCGACCAGATCGTCAGCGCCTCGGCCGGCTACGACATCTCGGGCATGCAGCCGGCCTACGCCGCCATGATCCCGCAGATGAAGCCCGAGATGTTCATCGGCACGCCCATGGAAGACGCCTGGAAGAAGCTCGCCGTCAATCCCGATGGCTTCCCCGCCTTCGTCGACAAGATGATCGCTCTGGAACACGAGCCCCTGGCCTGGGGCGATGACGTCAAGACCATCAAGAGCCCAGTCCTGATCATCGCCGGCGATAGCGACGTCATCACGCTGGAACACGAAGTCGCCTTCTTCAAGCTGCTCGGCGGCGGCGTGATGGGCGATATGGGCACTCCTCTGCCCGCCTCCCGCTTCGCCATCCTGCCGGCCACCTCGCATACCGCCGTCATCAGCCAGCCCGACCTGCTCCATATGCTGATCGAGCCGTTCCTCCAGGGCGAGACGCCCAAGTCCTTCATGGGCCTGTAGCCCCAAACCACAGGAGACCTCCAATGCGCTTCATGATCCTCGTCAAAGCCAATGCCGATAGCGAAGCCGGCATAATGCCCTCCTCCGAGCTGATCGCCGCCATGGGCCGCTACAATGAGAGCCTGATCGATGCCGGAGTCCTCCTGGGCGGCGATGGCCTGCAGGCCTCCTCCAAGGGCGCCCGCATCAAGTTCGAAGCCGGCAAGATCACCGTCACCGACGGCCCCTTCGCCGAAACCAAGGAACTGCTCGCCGGCTATTGGCTGATCCAGGTCAAGGACAAGGCCGAAGCGCTGGAATGGTGCAAGCGCATCCCCTTCGCGGACGGCCAGGAAGTCGAGCTGCGCCAAGTCTTCGAGGCGTTCGATTTCCCCCTCGATAGCGTCAGCCAGGAACACCTCGAAGCCGAACAAGCCTGGCGCGACGCCAACGAGAAGCCGATCACGCGGTAGGTCACTGCGCGTTCGGAGGTCACCCCCTCCCACCTCCCCCATCAAGGAGGAGGTGTCTGCTGGTGCGGTGGCACTACCGAGTCCCAAGAGTGGAGAGAAACCTCCCCCTTGATGGGGGAGGTAGGAGGGGGTGACTTCCGCAAACGCAGAGCCCCGTCTTGCTCCCGCCATCCCATCCTGCTTTCATCCCCCCATGACCACCGAATCCGAAACCCACCGCGCCGTCACCGCGGTCTGGAAAATCGAGCAGCCCCGCCTCATCGCTGGGCTGACCCGCGTGGTGCGCGACATTTCCCTGGCCGAAGAACTCGCCCAGGACGCGCTGGTGATCGCGCTGAAAACCTGGCCCACCTCCGGCGTGCCCAACAATCCGGCCGCCTGGCTGATGCAGACCGCCAAGCGCCGCGCCATCGATCTGTTCCGCCACCGCAAGATGGCGGCCGAAAAGCTGGTCGATGTCGGCCACGGCATCGAAACCGACGCCCCCGACCACATCGAGCAATTGCACGAGGCCCTGGACGACGATGTCGGCGACGACCTTCTCCGCCTCATCTTCACCTCCTGCCACCCGGTGCTGCCCCCCGAGTCCCGCGTCGCGCTGACCCTGCGCCTGCTCGGCGGTCTCACCACCGAGGAAATCGCCCGTGCCTTCCTCGTCGCCGAGCCCACCATCGGCCAGCGCATCGTGCGCGCCAAGCGCACCATCGCCGAGGCCGGCGTGCCCTTCGAAGTCCCCCGCGGCCCCGAACGCGCCGAACGCCTCGCCTCGGTACTGGGCGTGATCTACCTGATTTTCAACGAAGGCTATTCCGCCACCGCCGGCAGCGACTGGATGCGCCCGCAGCTCTGCGACGAGGCCCTCCGCCTCGGCCGCGTCCTCGCCCGCCTCACCCCCACCGAGCCCGAAGTGCACGCCCTCGTCGCCCTGATGGAAATCCAGGCCTCCCGCACCGCCGCGCGCACCGATGCGGATGGCGAACCCATATTGCTGCTCGACCAGGACCGCTCCCGTTGGGACCAGTTGCTGATCCGGCGCGGCCTCGCCGCCCTCGCCGAAGCCGAGCGCCTGGGGGGCGCCGAAGGCCCCTACGCCCTGCAGGCCGCCATCGCCGCCTGCCACGCCCGTGCCCGCCGCGGCAACGATACCGATTGGCCCCGCATCGCCACGCTCTACGGCACGCTGGCCACGGTCACGCCCTCGCCGGTGATCGAACTCAACCGCGCCGTCGCCATCTCGATGGCCGATGGCCCCGCCCCAGCTTTAGCCCTGATCGACACAATCAAGGACGAGCCGGCGCTCAAGAACTACCACTTCCTGCCCGTGGTGCGCGGCGAACTGCTGGAAAAACTGGGCCGCCGCGACGAAGCCCGCGCCGAATTCGAACGGGCAGCGGGCATGACTCATAATGAGCGCGAACAAGCGTTCCTGCGCGCGAGGGCAGAGACGCTGGTGGATTGAAACCAACATTCGGCTGGCTGTGAAGACCCCCTCCCTTCCCTCCCCGCAAGGGGGAGGGTGAGCCCTGTGGGTGGGCAAGGTGGTACCAAAAGCCGAAGTCACCCTCCCCCTTGCGGGGAGGGCTAGGGAGGGGGTGCTCTTAATGCATCCATAGCCGAGAAACGTGCAAACGGAGTCGAAAGCCTTAAGCCGGCTCGAACTTGGACTCCAAAATCGCCCGGTCAAACGGCTTCATCATGTAATCGCTGGCACCGGCCTTCAGCGCCATGGCGATGACGCCGATATCGTTCTCGACCGTGCAATAGACGACACGCGGTTTTTCCCCGCCGACATAGGCGCGCAGCAGCTTGAGGAATTCCAGCCCGCTCATGATCGGCATGTTCCAGTCCAGCAGGATCGCGTCGGGCATTTCCTGCCGGCACTTGTCGAAGGCTTCCTGGCCGTCCTCGGCCTCATCGACGATATAATCCATATCTTCCATGATCCGCCGCGCCACGGTGCGCACGACGGTGGAATCATCGACGATGAGACAGGATTTCATGGACTTGGGACTCTCGGCAGAGGCGGACGCTTGGCCATTATGCGCCGCCACTGCCTACGGAAAGGTTAGCAAATCCCCAACCAATGAAGCGCCCTGAAAATGCCGGGCTGGCATCAGATGATTGGTCCTAATCCTCTGCCTCGGTGGCATTGGTCAGATCAAGCCACTGCTTGTCGGCCTCCGCTTTGGCCGTCCTCGAACGCCGTCACCATTCTCATACGCGCTCTTGCCCAGGATCAGCCGTAGCGGGCGGCTCGGGCATTCGACCACCTGCAAGCAGCACCTGCGCCGCCTTGTCCGGATCGCCTGCCGGCTTGAAACCGCCCGAGCGCATCCATTCCGCCCTCGCGCCAACCGTCTCCCGATAGGGTTCGCTCACCGGCGGAATGGTCATTGACGACCCGCCCCAATCGGTGCGGAACCCGCCTGGCTCGACGATGGTCACCTTGATGCCCAGCGGCGCCACTTCCTGCGCCAGAATGCCGGAAAAGCCTTCCACCGCCCATTTGGCGCTCTGATAGCCTGCCAGCCCCATCGAATGCATCCGCCCCCCGATCGAAGTGATCTGGATGATATGGCCATGACCCTGCTGGCGCAGCAGCGGCAATGCCGCCTTGGTGACATACACCGTGCCATAGAAATTGGTATCGATCTGTGCCTTGAAATCAGCGTCGGTCACGTCCTCGATTGCCGCGATATCGCCGTAGCCGGCATTGTTGACCACCACATCCAGCTGGCCGAATAGGCCATGCGCCTCGGCGACCACACGCTTGACCGCCTCATTGTCCGCCACATCCAGCGCCAGTGCGCGCGCAGTGTCGGGATAGCGCGCTACCAGATCCGCCAGATCCTCGCTCTTGCGCGCCGTGGCGACCACTTTATTGCCCGCGGCGAGCGCGGCTGACAATGGCAGGCAGGCTCGCGCGAGCTGCCGGTAACGAACCAGACCTTGCTCATGGCATTTCTCCTTGCTGAACTTTACGCGCTCGTGCCAATCGTGCCTTGCCGGTAGCAATTCCGCGACGAACGGCTAACTAACTATTTAGTTAGCTGCGTAGGCCGGAGATAATGCTGCTTGTGCGAGTTGTCAACCAACCAGTTAGTTCGAACGTAAAAATGGCCGGAGACGCCACCGAAACCCGCAAGAAACTGCTCGCCGCCGCGACCGCGGAATTCGCCGCGCGCGGCATTGCCGGTGCGCGCGTCGACCGCATCGCCGCCGAGCCGGCGCCAATAAATCGTTGATTTACAGCTATTTCGGCAGCAAGGACGGGCTATTCGCTGCGGTTTACGATGCCCAGGTCGTGCTCACCATCGATGCCGTCCCCTTCGATGCCGAAGACCTGCCGAACTACGCCGCGCGCCAGTTCGATCACCAGTTGCACAACCCCACCGTCCATCGCCTCACCGCCTGGGCGCGCCTCGAACGCGGTGCCGATGCTCCCCCGATCGAAGCAATCACCGCATCCAATGCCCGCAAGATCGCCGCGATCGAGGCCGCCCAAGCCAGTGGCCACCTGCCCCAACGCTATAGTCCGCAGGAACTGCTCGGCCTCGTGCGCGCCATATCCGGAATGTGGAACGGCACGGCACCCGATTATTGCACGGATGGCAGCGTCGATACCGCCCGCCAGCGGCAGACCATCATCGATGCGGTCCGCCTGCTGATCCAGTAGTCCGCCTTAATTGATGGTTTCGGCCGCGCGCCGCCTTCGGCACCGCGGTCAGGTAGAACATCTCGTTCTCCATGCCGATAGTGATGTCCATATCGGTCATCCGCGCCAACAGCCCCGTATAGAACGGCTGGATGCCGCGCGCATCCACCGAGCCTTCTTCCGGCATGCCCGACAGCAGCCCGACGCAGCCGGCCGGGATCAGCGTCTTCTGCCGCTTTTCCGGATCGCTCTTACTGGTAAACTCGAACTTCTCTTGGCCGGCATCGCCGGTGATGCTGAGCCGTCACCTGCCCGCCACGCGGCACCGACATGGCGGCGATCAGCAGCATGTTCATGAACAGCTTGGACTTGTGCTTGGGCATCAGGATCAGCGGCACGTTCCATTCGAGATCGGCCTTTTCGATCTCGAACAGGATGCGCGCCACGCGTTCGCATTCGCGCGTGTCGATATCGGTGCCGGCGGTCGACGACGCGCCATAGGCCAGGCGGGCGAATTCCAGCTTGGCGCGGCTCTGCTTGGCGGCGCTGGCGATCAGGTCGCGCGCCCCTTCGCTCATGTCGCCCTGGGTCGGATCGGCCAGCACTTCGAGCCCATTGCCGATCGCGCCGATCGGATTGATCAGGTCGTGACAGACCCGGGAGCACAACATGGCCGCGAGATCGGTTGCGTTGAGCTCGATGATTTCGGCCATCTATGCAATCTCCGTAACAGCGCGCGCCGAGGGACGCACGGGAATCAGTGGCACCAACATTAGTGCCTCATCGGTAAAAATTGACCCTATTTTTATGGGCTTCCCTACTGGCCCGAGAGTTTCTTCGATAATGCCGGCCAGTTCGCCTCCGCCTTGACCGCCGCTTCCTCGGGCGCCAGCAGGAAGGCTTCGCGATTGCCCGCCGAATAGAACAGATAGAGGCGCTGCCGATACACCGTGTACATCGTCGGATCGGCGTCGGAGACGAAGCCGCGCGCCACGCTCATCGCGCCGTGCCCGCCAAATTGGGGCGCATAGATTTCCGGCGCCCGCTCGAACGCGTCGCGATTGGCCTCGGTGGCGAAATGCCAGGGCACGCCGTGCCAGATAAATTCGAAATCGCCACGCCCCAGCAGCGGCGCCGGCCTCGGTGAAATACGATACCGGATCCATGCCGCCCAAGGCGACCCCGGTCAGCGGATCGGTGACGATATCGGTCACGATCGACTGCGCCTGCACGGGCAAATCCGTGCCCAATAGCGGCAGAACAAAGGCAAGCATGGTTAAGATTTGTTTAGAGGTTTGCTTCATGATTGCCAGCAATGATCGGTGCACGCGGTCCAGCCTCAAGGCTACCCGTCAATCCTTAAGGTCATCGTAACCACCGCGCCCGTCGCCGGAGGAAAATCATGCTCAAGCGCCTAGCCCTCGTTCTTGCCATGCTGACCGCTCTGCTTGCTCCAGTCCCCACCGCCTTTGCCCAGGGCTCGCTCGGCGATACCTATTCGGGCGAAGAGCTGGTCCAGACCGGCAGCGCCTTTTTCGGCTCCGTGGCCCAGGGCCTCGCCTCGCTGATCGAGCGCTCGGTCAGCCAGTTCGGCCTGCCCAATGGCTATATCCTGGGCGAAGATGCCGGCGGCGCCCTGTTCGCCGGCGCCCGCTATGGCCAAGGCACGCTCTTTACCCGCAATGCCGGCGAAATCCCGGTCTATTGGCAGGGCCCCAGCCTGGGCTTCGATGTTGGCGGCGACGGCTCCAAGTCCATGATGCTGGTCTATAACCTCTCCACCATCCAGGATATCTATAGCCGTTTCGCCGGCGTCGACGGCTCCGCCTATATCGTGGGCGGCCTCGGCATGACCGTGATCAAGAACCGCAATATCGTGCTGGTGCCGATCCGCTCCGGCGTCGGCGCGCGGCTGGGCCTGAATGTCGGCTACCTCAAATTCACCCCCGAGCCGACCTGGAACCCGTTCTAGGCGCGCGTATAAAGACGCCGGACAACCAATTTCAACGTAAAAATGCCATAGCCGGAGCCGATGGTTCCGGCTCTATCGTGACGGGCGCGTGCAAACGCGTTAGGAAGAAGTCATGGTCAGGATGGCGGCCCGCCGCCATGGCTGCCAGATAGGTCTATCCGCCAGGCTATGGCAGCCCGGCGGCCCCGGAGTTGCGTCGATGGGCATCGAGAACATCATGTATTTCGCGCTCGGCCTGCTCGTTGCGGGCCTTTTGGCGCTGATCATCATGCCCGCCGTGTGGAAGCGCGCCGTGCGCCTCACCAAGCGCCGCATCGAAGCGGCCACCCCCATTACCATGGCCGAGTTTCGCGCCGACAAGGACCAGTTGCGCGCGCAATTCGCGCTGTCCACCCGCAAGCTGGAAATGAATGTCGAAACGCTGCGCAAGCGGCTGGCCGATCAGCTCGCCGATGTCGACCGCAGCCGCACCGAGCTGGGCGCGCTCAAGGCCGAACGCGACCAGCGTCTTGCCGTGGTCGGTGAATTCGAGGCCCGCGAGGCCCAATTGAACGCCCGCCTCGCCGAACTGGAGCGCGAAAGCACCGATCTGGCGCAACGCCTGCGCATGCGCGAACGCGAACTGTCGGCTGCGCAACGCGGAACTCGAAGCCCTGCGCAATGGCTCGGGCAAAGCCGCGACAGCCGATAGTCTGGTTGCCGCCGAAGCGCACATGGCCGATGCCGAAACCCGGCTCAACGCCATTCTCGCCGAATCCGGCCACGCGGCCAAATCCGAAGGCCCCCAACTGCTCGCCGACAAACTGAGCCTCGATGACGAGCTGGAGGCCCTGCGCCTCAAGGTCACTGGCGTCGAATCCACCCTTCTGGCCGATTGGGACACCGACCGCATCGAGGAAACCAGCCTGCGCGACCGCCTCAACGACATCGCCGCCAGCGTCAGCCGCCTGGTCTACGCCGTCGAAAGTGAAAAACCGGCGATTGCCAATCCCGAGGAAAGCCTGTTCGACCGCGTCCAGCGCTTCGCCGACGATGGCCAAGCCACCGCCGAACTACCCAAGCCGCCCCCACCCGGCAAACGCAAAGGCGGCAAAGTCAGCGACCGCATGGCCGCGTTGCGCGAAATCCAGGGGCGATAAGGTCACTCGACGTCCGGCCAGGCGCTGTCGTTCGAGAGCCCGATCTGCCTCCCTCCCCCTTGTGGGGAGGGATTGAGGGTGGGGGTTCTAAACTAACAGCGGGGTTTAATATAAGCTGACAGCCCCAGAACCCCCACCCCGGCCCTCCCCACAAGGGGGAGGGAGAAGAAAGCGTTCAATACCTGAACCTTTTTGGCCCTACTCCGCCCCGATCACCACCGAGCGCGTCAATTCCCCGCTCTTTTGGTCGAACAGCGCCAGCGTCACTGTCCCGCCCAGCCGATAGGTCACATTGACCGCCCCATCCGCCACCATGGCCGAAATCACCTCGGCCCCGGCGGGCATGCCGATGGGGGCGGCCACCGCCAGCGGTGGGGCATCGCGCATCACCCGATAGACAAGCGCGAAGCCAATCGCCATAAAGCCCAGCAACAGGATGCCGATCGAAATCCCGAACGAGCGGCGCGCTTTGCCAAACATGGCCAACGCCTCGGGCGACAGCGGCGCATCTGTCTTTGGCCCACCGGGCTCGGTATTTTGAGGATCGCTCATGCAGGACCTACCCATTGAGGAAATCGATGGTGATGAAGTCGAAGTCGTCGTCGATGCCGAACAGGCAGGCGGGCGGCTCGATGCCGTCCTGGCCAAAGCCCACGACGCCCTCAGCCGCAGCCGCCTCAAGGACTTGATCCTCACCGGCGCCGTGGCCATCGACGGCACCACCGTCAGCGAGCCCAAATATCGCGTCAAGGCCGGCGAGACAATCACTCTTATCGCCCCGCCCCCCGAAGATGCCGAACCCCAGGGCGAGGATATCCCCCTCGATATCCTGTATGAGGACGATCAACTCATCGTCATCAACAAGCCAGTCGGCATGGTGGTCCATCCCGCCCCCGGCAGCCCCAACGGCACCTTGGTCAATGCGCTGATCTTCCATTGCGGTGCGACCCTGCAGGGTATCGGCGGCGTCAAGCGCCCCGGCATCGTTCACCGCCTCGACCGCGACACCTCTGGCGTCATGGTGGCCGCCAAGACCGATCTGGCCCACCAGCACCTGTCCGCCCAGTTCGCCGATCACGGCCGCACCGGCCCGCTGCACCGCGCCTATATCGCCTTCGTCTGGGGCACCACCGAAACCGGCAAGGGCACCGTGGAAGCCCCGCTCGGCCGCGACCAGAACAACCGGCTGAAACAAACCGTGCGCAAGGATGGCCGCGAAGCGATCACCCATTACGCCGTGCAAGCCCGCTTCGGCGGCGAGGGCTGGGACATCACCCGCATCCAGTGCCAGCTCGAAACCGGCCGCACCCATCAAATTCGCGTCCACATGGCCTATATCGGCCACCCCCTGGTCTCCGATCTCGTCTATGCCTCCGGCTACGCCACCAAGGTCAATCGCCTCCCCCCCGAAGTCGCCGCCCCCATCGTCGCCCTCGGCCGCCAGGCCCTCCACGCCGCCGAACTGGGGTTTGAACACCCCACTACTGGGGAAGAGATGATGTTCGAGGCGCCCCTGCCGCCCGATTTGGAAGCGCTGGAAGAGGCACTGGAGGATTTCGACAAGGCGTTCGCGAAATAACCCCCTCATCTGTCGCTGCGCGACACCTTCTCCCACGAGGGGAGAAGGGTGACGACTGAAGACTCTCGGCTCCATCCCCTTCTCCCCTCGTGGGAGAAGGTGCCCGAAGGGCGGATGAGGGGGCTTACTTGGCTTAGTGGCAAAAGTAGTCCTCATGGTGAGGTGCGAGTTCTTCACGAGCCTCGAACCACGAGGGCGTGCCAGCCGGAACCCTATCCATTTTGTAACGTTATTACCCCTTCACGACCCTTACATTCGCCCGATTACTGCCTACATATAAATCCGTTTCGTGCACTGTGCCGCTCTCGGACAGCACCGAAACATTCCGCCCGCGGAATGCGGGGGAGCCAGAAAGGGGTGCGTTCATGGCCCAGACTAATCTGCCCGTCCTGTCAGCCGAAGGCGGGCTGAGCCGCTATCTTCAGGAAATCCGCAAGTTCCCGATGTTGGAGCCGGATGAAGAATTCATGCTGGCGAAACGCTACAAGGAGCACGCCGATCCCGGCGCTGCCCAAAAACTCATTACCTCCCATCTCCGCCTCGTGGCCAAGATCGCCATGGGCTATCGCGGCTATGGCTTGCCCATTTCCGAAGTCATTTCGGAAGGCAATGTCGGCCTGATGCACGCCGTCAAGCGCTTCGAGCCCGATAAGGGGTTCCGGCTGGCCACCTATGCCATGTGGTGGATTCGCGCCGCGATCCAGGAATATGTCCTGCGCTCGTGGTCGCTGGTCAAGATCGGCACGACCGCCGCGCAAAAACGCCTGTTCTTCAACCTGCGCAAGGTCAAGGGCCAGATCGCCGCTCTCGATGACGGCAACCTGCATCCCGACCAGATCGCCCAGATCGCCACCACGCTGAACGTCACCGAGGCCGACGTTGTCTCGATGAACGCCCGCCTGTCGGGCGACGCTTCGCTGAACTCGCCGATGCGCGCCGACGAAGGCTCGTCCGAATGGCAGGATTGGCTGGTCGACGACACCCCGAGCGCTGAAACACGCCTGGGTGACAGCGAAGAATACAATGAGCGCATGGGCCTGTTGAATGGCGCCATGGAAGTGCTCAACGAACGCGAACGCGCCATCTTCCAGGCCCGCCGCCTGCAGGATAATCCGTCGACGCTCGAAGAGCTCGCCCAGCAATACGACGTCAGCCGCGAACGCATCCGCCAGATCGAGGTCCGAGCCTTCGAAAAAGTCCAGGACGCCGTCAAGGACGCCGCCCGCCACCAGGCCGGCGCCGACGCTTAAGCGCTTTGAGTTCGAGATAATGAGGCCACTCTCCGGGGTGGCCTTTTTGTTTGTCGGAGCCGCCACATCGTGCCTCCCAACACCCCCTCCCAGCCTCCCCCATCAAGGGGGAGGTGTCTGCCGGTGGAAGGGGACTGGATCGAATTCAACAAACGTAGTGACTTGAACTGGATCGAGTTCCAGGAGTGACGCGGTCACCTCCCCCTTGATGGGGGAGGCCGGGAGGGGGTGTCGTTTAGCCCCAATCTATCGGCCATCGTCCCCTCCCCCTTGAGGGGAGGGCCAGGGTGGGGGGACCCTCAACAGGAGTGGCGCCTGCCGGTATTGATCTCCGCTCCCGCGGAAACTTCCCCTCGCCCTTGGGCGGAGCCAACCCTCAGCGCTTACCCCTCTTATCCCCACACCCAAAACCTCAGCTATCCTCCCCTCATTCCCACGCATTACTGCGCGGTCGCGACGAACGGTCGGTGTGGGGATACGGGGGTCGGGGTCGCCCGCCCGGAGCTCTGCCCGATCCAACGACGCTATAAGCCGAGGATACAGCGCTCAACCCGGATGCGATGGCGAGACCAAGGTTTCATCACTCGCGGTCTACCCGCATAACGGGACCATGGTCTCGCCATTGCCGCAGTCTCCCCTCAACCGCCGGTCCGAACCGCGCGGCGCTTCCTCACGTCGATCCCATCTCGCCCAGCAAATCCCACAGCCGCTCCTTGCTCAGGATCAACAGCCATGGCGTGGAATCCACCGGCACGATCTCCACCCGCCCCCCGGTCGCCGCATTGGACGATCCCAGCAGTCCGCCCGGCTCCAGCACCAACCCGTCCAGTGGATAAAACAGCCCGCTCGACCGCGCAAAACCAATCCGCACCAGCGGATGGATCGACACCCGCTCTCCCGCTTCCGCCTCGAACCCGAACCCCCCCACCGCGGCGAACGCCAGGTCCACCTCATCGATCAGCACCAGCCTGCGCTCCGGCGCGAATTGCAGCACCGCGCTCAAGGCCGCCAGCGTGTGATCCAGCCGTTTTCCGGTCATGCCCAGCGCCAGCGTCACTCGTGCTTTAGTCGAGTACAGCGCTTTCTGGAAATCGGTGGTGATCTGTTCGGGGATGTGAATCACCCGCGTCCGGCTTTCCCAGGCCGCACGATCCTCCAGCGAATCAAGGTCGCCGATGATCGCCGCCGGCACGAGGCCAGCCGCGCCGATCGCGTCGCCGCCGCCATCGGCGCCCACCAGCATGACGCCATATTTAGCCAGCGCCCGCAGCAGCGCCGGGTCAACATTACCCCCGCCAACGATGGCGATTGGGCCCTCAAACACCAAAGGCAGCCCGTCCGGTGCGTCCACGGAAGTCTCTTGCACTGTCACAAAGCTCTCATTAAGTGTGAAGCGTCTCGCTGGGGTGTTCCGGAGAAATCCGGAGCTGAGAGTTACCCATTGAACCTGAACCAGGTCATGCTGGCGGAGGAAGTTCGAGATGGCAAGGGGCGCCGTCTCGCGTCTGCGCCATTGACACATTCCCTTCTCACATGGCCGCAAACCTGAAGGGAATGACCCATGGTCAAATTCACCCGTCTGGCGCTTGCGGTCCTTACCGGACTCATCGCCGCCCCCGCCATCGCCCAGGAAAAGCCGGTCCTGACCATCTATACCTATGATGGCTTTGCCGCCGAATGGGGCCCCGGCCCCGGCCTCAAGGCAGGCTTTGAAGCCATTTGCGGCGGCTGCACCGTCGAATGGATTCCCGCTGAATCCTCCATCGGCACGCTGCGCCGCGTCCAGCTCGAAGGCGATACCACGCCGGCCGATCTGATCGTGGGCCTTGATACCGCCATCGCCGGGGAAGCCCGCGCCACCGGCCTGTTCGCCGATCACGGCCTCGACCTGTCGGGCCTCGATCTGCCCGCTCCCTGGACCGACCAGCAGTTCGTGCCCTTCGACTACGCCCATTTCGCCTTCGTCTATGACACCGATACGGTCAAGACCCCACCCGCATCCTTCGAAGAGCTGATCGCCCTGCCCGATACCTTCAAGATCGCCATCCAGGATCCGCGCTCGGCCACGCCGGGCCTGGGCCTCTTGCTCTGGGTCAAGGCCGCCTATGGCGACCGCGCCGCCGAAATCTGGGCCGGCCTCAAGCCGCATATTTTGACGGTGACGCGGGAGTGGAGCGAAAGCTACGACCTGTTCCTCAAGGGCGAAGCCGATATGGCCCTCAGCTACACCACCTCGCCCGCCTACCATATCATTTCCGAAAAAGACGACACCATCCACGCGGCGCTGTTCGATGAAGGCCACTATGCCCAGATCGAAGTCGCGGGCGTCTTGAAGTCGTCCAAGCATCAGGAACTGGCCAAGCAATTCCTGGCCTATCTCGCCTCCGCCGATGGCCAGAAGCTCATCCCCGGCACCAACTGGATGTTCCCCGTCATCGATCTCGGCTCCGACATCGACCCCGCCTTCGCCACCCTGCCGCAGCCCACCAAAACCCTGCACCTGTCCGAGCAAGACATCGCCGCCCATTCCAAGGAATGGATCGACGAGATGTTGAAGGCGATTCAATAGTCATGCTCGCAGACGCCGCATACGCGGAACGACACCTCCCCCTTGACGGGGGACTTCAGAGCGGCCCGCAGGGACAAATCGCTCCAGTGGAGCGATTTGAGCGAGGAAGGCCATGAGAGCTATGCTCGAATGGCGGGAGGGGGTGTTCGGAGCCACGGTCCTGCGTCGGTCGTCCCCCCACCCTGTCCCTCCCCCACAAGGGGGGAGGAGACCCGCCCAATCAATCTTCGTAACCGCGCCCAGTGAGCAAGCGGCCCTATCGTCTCCCTCCCCCTTGTGGGGAGGGGACAGGGGTGGGGGTTCTTTTATGCGCAATGAGGATGGGCGACACCAATGACCCTCCCCCCACGCCCCCTCCGCATCGCCGCCGCAACCCTGCTGGCCCTCGCCATCGCCACGCTCATCGCCGTCGTCCTCTACTCCATCTTCACCACCGCCACCGGCACCACCGCCTCCGCCTCGCGTCTCGACATCGCCCATCTCGTCCGCATGACCATCATCCAGGCGAGCCTCACCACGATCCTCTCGCTCCTCGTCGGCATCGCCCTGGCCTGGAGCCTCAATCGCCTGCGCTTCCCCGGCCGTGATCTCGTAGTCGGGCTATTTTCCTCGGCCATCGTCACCCCCGGCATGGTAGTCGCCTTCGGCCTCCTCACCATCTGGGGCCGTAATGGCTGGATCAATCAGGCCGCCGAAGCCCTCACCGGCCACACTCTGGGCAACCCGGCCTTCGGCCTTTCCGGCATTCTGTCTGCCCACATCATCCTCGATGGCGCCTTCGCCGCCCGCATCCTCCTGGCCCGGCTCGACGCCATCCCGGCCAGCCGCCTCAAGACGGGCCAGAGCCTGGCCCTGAGCGCCCGCCAGCGTTTCGCCATCATCGACTGGCCCGCCATGGCCGGGACGATCCCCGGCCTCGGCGCCATCATATTCCTTCTGGCCTTCACCAGCTTTCCCATCGTGCTGCTGCTCGGCGGCGGGCCGGCCAATCAGACCCTGGAAGTCGCCATCTACGCTGCCATACGCCAGGATTTCGACCTGCAGGGCGCGGTCATGCTGGCGCTGACGCAGATTGGCATCTGCTCCATCGTCATCCTCGGTGCCGCCGCCCTGGCGCCCGTCCCCACCGCGCTCGGACCATCCATTGCCCCGCGCTGGCACGATCCGCTCGGCGCCCGAGCCATCCAGGCCCTGCTGCTCATCCTCTGCACCATCGGCTTCGTGCTGCCCTTGCTCTCGGTATTGATCGGTGGCGTTAGCGCCGGCCTGCCCCACGTCCTCGCCACCGCCAGCTTCTGGAGCGCCGCCGCCACCAGCCTGATCATCGGCAGCCTCTCCGCCCTGTTGACGCTGACCCTGGCTCTCATCCTCACTTTGGGTCGCGGGGCCACCGGCAACGGAGCCGCCCGCACCGCGCTGGGCATTCCCAGCTATGCCTATCTCGCCGTACCCGCCGTGGTGCTGTCGCTCGGTTTTTTCCTTGCCGTGCGCTCCCTGGGCGTTTCCCCTGCCATTGCCGCCCCTTACGTGGTCATTCTCGGCAATAGCCTGCTCTCGCTCCCCTTCGTCGTCGCAACGCTCGGACCGCCGCTCGATGCCGTCGCCCGCACCCGCGGCAAGCTGATCCGCTCGCTGGGCCTGTCCGGCTGGCGCCAGTTCGCTTTGGTCGAATATCCTCTGTTCGGCCGCGATATCGGAGTGGCGCTGGCGCTGGCCTTCTGCTTTTCGCTCGGCGATCTAGGGATCATCTCCCTGTTCGGCAACCAGGATTTCCAAACCCTGCCGCTGCTGATGTTCCGCACGCTCGGCGCCTATCGCGGCAACGACGCCGCCACCATCGCTGCGATCCTCTTGGTCAGGCACCATCATCGCCTTCATCGCCCTGCCCAAACTTTTCGAAAGGCTTGCCCATGTTGCGCGCTGAAGCCCTGACTTTCGCCTATCCCGGCCAGGCGACGCCCTATGTCTTTTCGTTCGAGGCCGAGCCCGGCCAGATCACCGCCATTTCCGGCGCCAGCGGCTCGGGAAAATCGACCCTGCTCGACCAGCTTGCCGGTTTTCTGGTACCCACTTCCGGCACCTTGACGCTCGATGGCATTGACCTGCTGCTGCTACCGCCCGAGCGCCGTCCGGTTTCACTCCTGCTGCAATCGGAAAGCCTGTTCGAGCATCTGAGCGCCGCCCGCAATGTCGCCCTGGGCCTGCCCGCCCACACCGCCCGCGCCGTCATCGATCAGCGCGTCGCACAGGCGCTCGCGGAGGTGGACCTTCCAGACATCGGCCCGCAGCGCGCCGCCACTCTCTCCGGCGGCCAGAAGCAGCGTGTCGCCCTCGCCCGCACCTTGCTGCGCGATCGCCCGGTGCTGCTCTTGGATGAACCCTTTTCGGCGCTCGACGACGAAACCCGCCAAACCATCCGCGCGCTGGTCAAAACCCTGACCGAACGGCAGAACTGGCACACCATCCTCGTCAGTCATCACCAGGACGACGTCACCGCCCTTGCCAGCCGGCAATATCACTTGGCCGATTACCGGCTGACCCAGACTTAGGTCGTGGGTTTGGCCCAGGCAGCGAACACCTTGTCGAACAAGGCCTGCGCCGCATCGTCTTTCTCAAGCGTGATGATGGCATTTCGGCCGGTGCCGTAGATCACGGCCAGGTCCATCCACTTGCGATGCTCCAAGAGGTCGGTATTGGTCGCAGCGTCGTTCGCCGAAGCGCTGAGCGCGAACAGGAACGAATTGCCCACGACACGCGCCGACGCGCCGACCAGCGGCGTGCCCGGCACCAGTTCCTCGTCCTTGAGCAATACCCCGGGCAGGCCGGCAATGGTGCCGCCCACAAAGGTGTCGCTGACGTTGAAATCGACTTCCATCAAATGGCTGGCAGGCAGGCTCGGATCGGCATTCTTGCGGATGGTCAGCCCGATGCCCAGATTGCGGGCCGGAATATTGGCCTTGCCGATCAGCGTCGGCAGCCCGGTTTCATCGACCCCCTCGGTCCAATCGATCGTGCCAGAGAATGGCACCGCGCCGGTCCGCCCATCGGCGGAGGCTTCGAGCAGCAGCGATTGGCTGCCGGCAAGCACGGCCGGATCCACCGATGCTGCCAGATCGTTGGTCTGGGCCACTTCGGTGTCTTCGTCGGGCAGCCGTTCCTCGCCCTTGATCTCCTCGCCACTCAGCTGGGGCAAGGCTGTCTGCGTACCATTGGGCACCACCGGCGTGGGCGTCGGCTCCAGCCGATCCTGAACTTCCAGCCCCTCCAGCGCCGCTGTCGGCTCGTCGGTGCCCCCGGTCGTGGCGGTATTGCCCGGGCCGCTCACTTCGTCGGTCGGGGCTGCCGGCTCGGCCGCATCCAGCGTCGGAGCGGCACTGTCGGCCGGCGGCGTCACTTCAGCCACCTGGGCCGCCGGCGTCGCGCGCCCAAACATCTGGTCGAGATCGACATAGCCCTCGCGCCAGGCCCAGAAACCGCCGCCGCCGACACCGGCCAGCAACAGTGCGAACACGACGAGGAAAATCGTCAGCCCAGCACCACTACGGCCGCCGGAAGACGCCGCGGCGAAACTCGCGTCGCTGGCGTCGTCGTCGGCTTCCACCCTCGTGGCGCGGCCGGCGGCGGCGTCCGAAACCCCAAGAGGGCGTAGATCGGCCAGTGGCGTCGTGGCTTCGCCGCGCGCTGCTCGATCCAGCGTTTCGATGGCGCGTTCGATAACGCCTTCGGCTTCGCGAGGATCGGGCTCGACCTCAACCTCGCGCACCATCGACAATGCGGCTTCAACCGGCGGCGCCTCGACCACGGCCAGGGGCACTGCAACCTGCTGACGCGCCAGCGCCTGGCCACCCAGGCTCGGCTCCATGCGCGACTGCACCCGCAGCGGCTCAGCCGATGCGTTGGCGGCAAGCGGAGGCTCACGGCGTGGCGTGAAGCTCGGTGCCTTGAGCGGATTATCAGGCGAACGCACGCCGCCGTTTGAAATGGGCGATGTGGGCCCGCTCTTGGCTGCTTCCGCGCGGGCCACGATCAAGGGCAGTGGCCGCTCCGTGCCGAGATCGAGCTTGGGCTCGTCCGGCTTGGCGACAATGCTGACCACGCTGGCCGAAGACGCGGACGCAGCCTGATTGATGATATCTTCGATACTGCCGATCGCCGGCTTGGGCGGCTCGACCGGCTGGCTCGGCACAGGCTGGCTTGGTTCGATCTGCGGGCCGGGCTCCGCAGACTGGCTTGGCTCCACAGGCAGACTTGTCTCGGCAGGCGGGCTCGCCCCGGCAACCGGGGGCGGCTCGATCGGGTGGCTGACGGCAGGCTCGGGCTCTGTTGCAACCGGGGCTCGCCACCATTTCGGCTGGCGCTTCGCGAACCGGTGCTTCGGGAACTGGAACGGCAGGTGCTGATGCTTCCGGCACCGGCGCCGCATGGCGCCCGGCCATATTGATTTCGCGGCCCAGCGAGATCACCGCCTCGCTGGCTTCCTGTTCGACCTGGCGGATGCAATCTTCGAGCTGCAGGCGGTGCTGGGTAATGTCGCGCGCCGGCAATGGCGGCGTAATGGCGCGCAATTGCCCGACAAGGGCTGTGCGCGCCTTCTCGTACACCGCACGGCGTGCGGCCCCATTATTTTCCGGCAGCGCCGAGATGGCCCGGCGCAACAGCTCTTTGTAGTCCGCCATAGGTTACTTGCTACTCACGATTGCGGCTATCTTGTAACAAAAAAACTCAATCTTGGAATGGGTCATGGACCAGAATGGTGTCAAGCCGTTCCGGGCTCGTCGACAGCATGGCCACCGGTGCCCCGATCAGCTCCTCGATATAGCGGACATACTTGACCGCCTGTGCGGGAAGTTCGGCCCAACTGCGCGCCCCAGCGGTCGTTTCGGACCAGCCTTCGAGCGTCTCGTAAATCGGCTTAACCCTGGCTTGTGCCCCCATTGAGGCAGGCAAATAATCAATCCGTGATCCGTCGAGTTCGTACCCGACGCACACCTTGATCTCCTTGAGACCATCGAGCACGTCCAGCTTGGTCAGCGCAATCCCCGAAATTCCAGAAGTACGAACCGTTTGGCGCACCAGCACCGCATCGAACCAGCCGCAGCGGCGTGGCCGCCCGGTATTGACGCCCACTTCCTTGCCGACGCTGGCCAAGTGCCGACCGATGTCATCATTGAGTTCGCACGGGAACGGGCCTTCACCGACGCGCGTCGTATAGGCCTTGGTAATCCCCAGCACATAGCCGATCGCCGTCGGCCCCAGGCCCGAACCGGCCGCGGCCTGCCCCGCCACGGTATTGGAGGAGGTCACGAACGGATAGGTGCCGTGATCATTGTCCAGCAGCGCGCCCTGTGCCCCTTCGAACAGGATACGGGCACCCGCCTTGCGCTTCTCATCAAGAATGCGCCACACCTGATCCATGAACGGCAGGATTTCGGCAGCGACCGAAGTCAGTTCCTCATAGATCGCATCCGCGCTGATTTCGACCAGCCCCATGCCGCGACGCAGCGCATTATGATGCAGCAGCAGCCGCTCGATCTTGAGCATCAAGGTCTCGGGTTCGCTCAGATCGATCAGCCGGATCGCGCGGCGACCCACCTTATCCTCATAGGCCGGCCCGATACCGCGCTTGGTGGTGCCGATCTTGAGCCCCGAATTGGAATCCTCGCGGATCGAATCGAGTTCACGATGCAGCGACAGGATCAGCGGCGCATTATCGGCAATCCGCAGCAGCTCAGGCGTCACCGTGACGCCCTGCGCGCGCAGCTTGCCCAGCTCGACGACGAAATGATGCGGATCGACCACCACGCCATTGCCGATCACCGAGAACTTGCCCTGCACGAGCCCGGATGGGAGCAGCGCCAGCTTATAGCTCACCCCATCGATAACCAGCGTATGGCCGGCATTGTGGCCGCCATGGAAGCGCACGACCACATCAGCGCGCTCCGAGAGCCAGTCCACGATCTTGCCCTTGCCCTCGTCGCCCCATTGCGAGCCGACGACAACCACATTTGCCATGCGCTTAATTCCTCAAGATCGGCACGCCCAGACCACCGCGGCCCCGGGGAGCCACTTGACGATCGAACCGTCACCTTGGTTTCTTCGGCCGCTCAGGACATTTGATCGCGACCGAATAACTGCTAAGTCCGACTGTCCTTACATCACCCGAGCGACGATGACAAAGCCGGTAGCCACCCAAAATCGCGGCATAACCGCCCGGCTGCTCGATCAGCCCTATTTAATGCTGGTTTTGGCGCCCCTGTTCTGGGGCGGCAATGGCGTCGCCGCCAAGCTGGTGCTCGGCGAAATCAACCCATTCCTGCTGCTGGCGGCCCGTTGCCTGGGCGCTACGCTGGTGATTTTGCCCTTTGCCTGGCCGCATCTGCGTCGCGACTGGCCGGTGGTTGCCCGCCATTGGCCATTGCTGATGGCCTATGGCGCCGTGGGTTATGCACTGTTCAATGTCCTTCTCTATATCGGGCTGCAGACCACAACCGTGGTCAATTCATCGATCGAGCAGGCCGCCCTGCCGATGATGATTCTCGGCGCCAATTTCATCGTCTTCCATGTCCGCGCCCGCGCGCTGCAGGTCGCCGGCGTCATCATCGCCATTTCCGGGGTGATTCTCACCGCCACCCATGGCGATCCGGCTCGCCTGCTCACCCTCGATATCAATATCGGCGATGCCTTCGTCATCCTGGCCTGCCTGACCTACACCGCCTATACGCTGGCGCTGAAATATCGCCCCGACATTCACCTGATGAGCTTTCTGGGCGTTGCCTTCGCCGGCGCCGCACTGACCGGCCTCGTCACCCTGCAACTGTTCGGCGGCGGCCTTACCCAGCTCGCCACCTTGGCGCACGCCTCGCCCAAGGTCTGGTTTGTCCTGGCCTATGTGATGGTCTTTCCCTCGATGTTCGCCCAAGTGTTCTATGCTCGCGGCGTCGAACTGCTCGGCGCCAATCGCGCCGCGCCCAGCCACAACCTGATCCCGGTCTTCGGCACGATACTCTCGGTGCTGATCATCGGCGAACGGCTGGAACTCTACCACTATCTCGCCGCCGCCATCATCATCGGCGGCATCGTGCTGGCGGAATGGTCGGCGCGGCGGGGCTAGTTCTTCTTCCTTCTCCCCTTGCGGGAGAAGGTGCCCGAAGGGCGGATGAGGGGTCCAGCGCCATCCACAAGCGTCGAGGCACGGGATAGCCCAGCACCCCTCACCCTGGATTTCTGCTGAACGCAGAAATCCTGTCCCTCTCCCGCAAGGGGAGAGGGGAAGTCGTGGCAAAGATATCAGAACCGCAGCGCGCGGGCCTGCTTGACGCCTTCCAGCTTGGCGATCTCGCCCAACTGGGTTTCGGTCAGCGTGCCGTCGATCGAGACCAGTGCGATGGCGTCCTGCCCGACATCGACGCGGCCCAGATTGAAGTTGGCGATATTGATGCCGAGCGTGCCCAGCAGCGTGCCGAGACGGCCGATATGGCCCGGCTTGTCCTCATTGGTCACATAGAGCATCGAAGGCGTCAGTTCCGCCTCCATGTTGATGCCCTTGACCTGGATGACGCGCGGCTTGCCATTGGCGAACACGGTGCCGGCAATGGCGCGTTCCTGGCGCTCGGTGATCAAGGTCAGGCGGATATAGTTTTCATAGGCGCCCTGCTGCTCGCGGGTGACCACTTCCACATTGATGCCGCGATCCTTGGCGATCTGCGGAGCCGAGACCATGTTGACCTCGCCCATCATCGGCTTGAGCACGCCATTGAGCGCCGCCGCCACCATCGGGCGGGTATTCATGGCGGCGACATCGCCCTCGAACTCGATCTTGATGCCCTTGATCGCCGTTTCGGTCAGCTGGCCGGCAAACGAGCCCAGCACTTCAGCCAGCTTGATGAAGGGCGTCAGGCGCGGTGCTTCCTCGGCGGAGATCGACGGGAAGTTCAGCGCATTGGTGATTTCGCCGGTCATCAGATAGGCCGAAATCTGCTCGGCCACCTGCAGCGCGACATTCTCCTGCGCCTCGGTGGTGGAGGCGCCCAGATGCGGGGTGCAGATCACGTTGGGCAGCTCGAATAGCGGGTTCTTCTCGGCCGGCTCTTCCAGGAACACGTCAAGCGCCGCACCGGCGACATGGCCGGATTTCAGCGCATCATAAAGCGCGGCTTCATCGACTAGACCGCCACGAGCGCAGTTGATGATGCGCACGCCTTTCTTGGTCTTCTTGAGAGCCTCGGCGCTGATGATGTTACGCGTCGCGTCGATCAGCGGCGTGTGCAGGGTGATGAAATCGGCGCGGGCCAGCAGATCGTCCAGCTCCACCTTTTCCACGCCCAGGGTCTGCGCGCGTTCCGGCGTCAGGAACGGATCGAACGCGATGACCTTCATGCGCAACCCGATGGCGCGATCGGCAACGATCGAGCCGATATTGCCGGCGCCGATCAGGCCCAGCACCTTGTTGGTCACTTCCACGCCCATGAAGCGGTTCTTTTCCCACTTGCCGGCCCGGGTCGATGCATCGGCCTCGGGCAGCTGGCGGGCCAGCGCCATCATCAGGGAAATGGCGTGTTCGGCCGTGGTGATGGAATTGCCGAACGGCGTATTCATCACGATGATGCCCTTGGCGGTGGCAGCGGGGATATCGACATTGTCGACGCCGATGCCGGCCCGGCCGATCACCTTGAGATTGGTCGCGGCGGCGATGATCTTCTCGGTGATCTTGGAGGCCGAGCGGATGGCTAGGCCATCATACTGCCCGATCACTTCGAGCAGCTTGTCTTTGTCCTTGCCCAGATCGGGCAGGTAATCCACCTCGACGCCATTGTCCTTGAAAATCTGGACGGCGGTCGGGCTGAGCTTGTCGGAAACGAGAACCTTGGGCATGACGCCCTCCTGAATATCGAGTGGGGAAAGGCCCCCTCCCTTGCCCTCCCCGCAAGGGGGAGGGTGAACCCTGCGAGCGTGGCAACATAATGCAACACACTCGATGTCACCCTCCCCCTTGCGGGGAGGGTTAGGGAGGGGGTTCTGTTTTCTAAGCCGCGGCAGCCAGCAACGCTGCCTTTTCAATCGCAAACGCATGGTCCAGCCACGGCGTCAGCGCCGCCAAATCCGAGGCTTCCACCGTCGAGCCGGTCCAGATGCGCAGGCCCGTGGGGGCATCGCGATAGCCGCCGATATCGTAGGCAACGCCGGCCTTGTCGAGCCGGGCCACGATGGCCTTGGCCAAAGCCGCCTGCTTGTCGGCATCCAGCGCGGTGACTTCGGGATCCGAGATCACCAGGCACACCGAAGTATTGGAGCGCGTTTCCGGCTTCTTGGCCAGGAAATCGACCCAATCGGTCTTGGCGACCCAATCGGCCAGCACCTTGAAATTGGCATTGGCGCGCGCCTGCATGGCCTTGAGCCCGCCGATCCGAACGCCCCAATCCATCGCGTCCACCGCGTCCTCGATGCACAGCATCGAGACGGTATTGATGGTGGCGCCTTCGAAAATGTCGCGCATCAATTTCCCGCCCTTGGTCATGCGGAAAATCTTGGGCAGCGGACGGTCGGGCTTGAAGGTTTCCAGCCGTTCCACTGCGCGGGGCGACAGGATCAGGATGCCATGCGCCGCTTCCCCGCCCAGCGCCTTCTGCCAGGAGAAGGTGACGACGTCGAGCTTGGAGAAATCCATGTCCTGGGCGAAGGCCGAGGAAGTCGCGTCGCAGAAGGTCAGGCCCTTGCGGTCGGCCGCGATCCAGTCGGCATTGGGCACGCGCACGCCGGAAGTCGTGCCGTTCCAGGTGAACACCACGTCGCGGTCGAAATCGACCTGACCCAGATCGGGCAATTCGCCGTAGCCGGCCTTGATGACGCGGACGTCGTCGAGCTTGAGCTGCTTCTGAACGTCGGTGACCCAGCCCTCGCCGAACGATTCCCAGGCCATCATATCGACGCCACGGGCGCCGAGCATCGACCACAGCGCCATCTCGACGGCGCCGGTATCGGACGCCGGAACGATGCCGATCAGATAGTCGGCGGGCACTTCCAGCAGTTCGCGGGTCAGCGCGATGGCGCGCTCGATGCGCGCCTTGGCCGGCTTGGCCCGGTGCGACCGGCCGACCAGCGCATTGGCCAGCACATCGACCGTCCAACCAGGACGTTTCGCGCAGGGGCCAGAAGAAAAATTTGGATTAGCCGGTTTCACCGCCGGTGCGGTATGGGGCATATCAGCCATATTCAGCGACCCTCCCAGGTCTATGCGCCTCTCGTTAGGGAGAGGTGTCCTAAGGGGAGCCAGTAATCCAGCCCAAGGAAAAGCGCAAGAGGCTTAGTTATTTGCTCCGACTAAGGTTGCAGGCTCGTGCATCTCCTAGCGAGAACAAGTCACGAACGAGCAAGGATGATTGACACACCAGAGACACAAGACCGTTCGCGGCTTGTTCATGGAATCCTCAGGAAGTGCCGAATGGCGCCAATAACCTGCTCACCCCACCAGATCAGAGAAGCGCCTAATGCGGTTCCGCCAATGCCGACGATGCTGACCACCGACCAGCCGATGAGCTTCATGCGCTTGAACTCGTCAACCGTGGGTTTCATGTCATCGGTAAGTGTGGCCTCCATCGCGTCGATCACATCGCGGGTTTGGGCCGCGACATGGCCCGCGATCTCGATCTTGCTTTCGACAGCACCCACCCGGCCGGCAAGCTCATCGATCTTGCGATGCACGTCCTTGCGGCTTTCGTGGGCGTGGCCCTTCTCCGTATCGAAGTCGTCCCGCATGTCGGTGATATCGCGGCGGAGGCCGGCTACGCTCTCGATGAGCTGCCCGAGCAGGTAGGCTGTGGATTCGGCCATAGTCGTTACGCCCGCGGATAATGTCGATCACCGACCACGGATTGCGCTTCCTGCGCGGCGGCGGGGCCAAAGGTTCGAGAAAGTCCTCGATTGGCACCGCAGGCGGCTTGTCAGCATCCCGGTCGCGCCAGCCCTGCCGATAGGCGCCAAGGGTCACAATGGCCGCCAGCGCACCACAAGGATGCCCTGCCAGCCGAACACCCGCCACGCCCATCCCAGCAGCAGCCCAGCGATAATCGCCCATGCCCAGGTCGGGACGACGCCCCAGACGAAATTCCAGATCCAGTCCATCACTGAGCCCTCTTGCGGATAATCAGAACAGCCGCGACGATAGCGGCGAGTACCAGCACGAACGCCAAAGCGATCTGGACTCGGCCATTGCCAGAGGCGAGGCCCACAGCGCCAGTCAGCTGCCGGCCGCCAAGTTCTCCGGCGTCATCAGTTCCTCTGACTGTGTTCGAGGCGGCAAATGATCCCTTTGCCCATAGGCCGGCCTCTGCGGCGCGGCGGTTGACCAAGCCCTGCATGACCTTGCCGTCATTGAAGCGCCATTTCGCTAGTTTGGACGGCACAGCATCATAGTTGCCGGCATTCAGCTTCTTGAGCAGCGTGGACTTCTGGAGCGCCCCGGTCCCCATATTGTTGGCAAACAGAGTGAGCGCGCCAAGCTGGTTGTCATTGAGCGGAACCTTGACCAAGCGCTCAATGGCAGCGGTCACGGCCTCCAGATCGGCCATATGGTATTTCTCGGCCTGCGCTTCGGTGATCGTGGTTCCAAGCGTCACGGCCTTGCCGCTGATGCGGGTGGTCCCGTAGCCAATGGTGACGGGCTTGCCATCGCGCGAGCCAGGATCGGGATATGCCTTGAGGCGAAGGCCCTCCAGTTTTTTGCTAAGCGCAAGCGTCTCCGCGTTGACCGTGCGGGCCATGGGTATTTCTCCATTGATGGGGGTGGTGACGAAAGGAGGGAAGTCTGCTTAGGTGTGGGTATGAACAAAACGTCGGTAGGTATCGTTGGCGCAGCAGGAAATACTGGGACGGCGGCAGTAGCCGAAGCCCGGTTGCGCTCGCTCAACCCGATTGGTTTTTCCCGCAAAGTACGGGAAGGCGGCGGCCTTGACTGGCAGCGCCTGGTTGATGAATCGTCGGTTCAAATCCCGCTCTGGATAGACGCCGTGCCGATCGTGACCTTTCATGAGCGCCGGGACCATATGCTGCGCCGTGGTGCAAGGAAGATCGTCGCGCTATCCTCGACAAGTCGCTTTACCAAGTCGGCTTCAACCAGCCCCAAAGAGGCGCAGGTCGCCCGCGACTTGCAGGCCGCCGAACAGGATTTCATTCAGTGGTGCGAGGCGCATTCGATCGCTTGGGTGATCTTGCGGCCGACGCTCATTTACGGCTCGGGTCGCGACAAGAATATCGTTGAGATCGCTGGCATGATCAGGCGGTTCGGTGTCTTTCCGCTATTGGGCGGGGGCATAGGGAAACGCCAGCCGATCCATGCGGAGGATCTGGGGGCGGCTTGTGTCGCTGCATTAGCGTCAACTGAGGCCGTCAATCGCGCCTACAACGTTTCTGGCGGCGAGGTCGTAACCTACCGGCAGATGGTGGAGAGGGTTTTCAAAGCCATGGGCCGCCCGGCCTTGATACCAAGGATTCCACTATCCGCCTTCCGGCTGGCGCTCTCCGTACTCAACAAACAGCGCAGGTTTTCCCATTGGACCCCAGAAATGGCCGAGCGCATGAACCAAGATATGGCGTTCGACTACTCTGAGGCGGCGAGGGACTTCGGTTTCCAGCCAAGGCCGTTCGCCATATCTGGCGCTGACGTATAAGCCGCCAGTGGCAAGCCGGTTCATGTGGTAAAGAGGGCATTAACGCAATAGGAATACGCTGTAGCAGGAAAGAGGGCTGCATAGAGTGATCCAACCGGTCGAGCTAAGCCGTCAACCTTTTTCACGACTGGCGGCGATAGGACTATTGCCCTGCATGATTGCTGCTGTGGTTTTTGCAAACCAAGAGATAGCGGATTTGCAACTTGTTGGGCGCATCTTCCACATAATCAGCATTTCTGGCGCGGTTGTATTGCTGATTTCGGCTATTGGGAGGTGGTCGATCCCATATATTTCAACGGTCGGCGTTCTGTTTCTCCTTGGTGCGGTTACCGCACAGAGACTCCCCTATGAAGTGACGCTCAATGTCTTGTTCCTAGCTGCCGGAGCAATCGCCGGACAGTTACAACGAGAGAACGTGAAAAACGCTCTACTCGCCATCACCCTTTTGTCCGGGATTGTGATGTTACTCCAAGTTCTTGGTGTTGGAGAATGGACTCAGGCGCTTACAACGAATGGCATACTTCCGGGGGGCGGAAGGGTCGAGGTGCCACTTGAGCCCTCATTTCTTGTTACCGCGAGAGATTTCCAGGGATCCTATCTTCAGGGGCGCCCATCGGGTTTATTTCACTCGAACCAGTTTGCCTGTCTGGTTGTAATGATCACCATGGCGTTTTTTCTTACAACGAACCGTGTAAGCGGCCTTTTTCTTGGGTTTTCACTGTGCTTTGTATCCGTTCTTCTACTGAGCAAGGTCGTATTTCTCGGGATAATCGGGATGTTAATTGTTCTATTTCTTCTCGGGCACAGACGAACTTCTGTTAAATACTTCATTATGATGGCCGCTGCCGTTCTTTTGTACTTTGTATTATTCCCAGGACTACTCAATCTGTTCTTAATTAACCCGCACGTGATGGCTGTCAGTCTTGTAGTCCGACTGGTAGACGTGGCGGCGGCCATCGGCATTGATGCTAATTCATCAATGCGCTTCTTCGAGCATATTGGGCTGATACATGCCGGCCAGATGAAAGACGCCTTGGTGGCGCAAATTATTTCGGGGAATGCCACCTCCGGCACATCGACGGCTGTGGTAACATTATCGTCCCATGCTCCAGTATTCCTTAGCGCAGCATCTGCTCTATTCCTGGCTTGGCTTGTCTTTCCAGATGTTCGAAGACTGGGCCTGGATCTGAGAAAATCTACGTCAGCCAGGAACATCATGATCCTGATGGCTCTAGCGACATTTTGCTTAGCCGCTGACTTCTTGTCAGCGGGGATTTTCTGGGCTTTTGCAGGGTTTGCCGTCCCGCTCCTCAGTTCTTATTCCCAGCGAGAAACCGAATTCCTCAATATACCTACCGCCACCAAAGCGCAGGCAGTGGCATAGCCCAGCATCGGCCAATCAGAATGGGCATACACCACATGGAAGCACGTCAGGAACGAGAATAGCCCGAACATCAGGCCGATCAGAACAATGATGACACGGAGCAAAACGGTGAAAACCGTCGAAATGGCGGGCTGGTTCATATATCTAGCGCTATAGACGTATGTTGTTGCTATCAAGTGGAATTTAGCTTTCCGCCAAGAGTTCTTTTGCACGCCCCAGCGTCAACGCCTCTCCAACTGCCGCCTGGAGCGTCTCGAACAGTGGATCGTCACTGACGAAGTATTCAACGCTGTTGAACATCAGCCGCAGCTTGGCGTCGGCAGCGGCCAGAACGCTTTCCATCACTGCCGCTTCTTCATTGCTCAGCCGGCGGATTAAGGTCGACTTATATAGTCGATACGGCGCATCCGTGTCTGGGTCGTCCTAAGGCTCTGGGGCGGGCTCCGCTGCTGGCGGGGCTACTACAGCAAACCCACCTTCGATCGTCACAATCATCCCATCCAGCATCCCCGCAAGGGCTGCCAAATATTGCTCTGGCGTGATCTCAACGCCGCCCTCGATGGGGTCTTGGCTGATGCGCCCATTTTCTGCCCATGGCGTTCTGGCCTACACCGAGAATGCCAGCGCTCTTGAGCGATAGGGTGATGAGATCACCCCATGTGATGACGGCGAGGCCCATTGGACCCCCCTAGTGCCGGTTGGACTGGCGGGGCTTGCCCTTGGGCCATCCGCCGCCGCGCTTGGGCTGTGCAGGCGTGGTCAGAGCGTTAGTGGGCTTCTCCGAAGGCACGGAACCGCCAGGATGGCCGTCCCTATCCCAGTCGCCCAGATTACTTGTTGATGGCGCGGCGACAGGCGCAATCGGTTCAGCGGCGACCGCTGGCGGCATTTCGACCACTGCGGGAGCAGCAGGGGCCGGAACTGCGGCAGGCCCGACACAGAACCCCATGCGGCCAACTGCGAGGCCTCAGCATCAGCATCATTGACGATGACCGATGTCTTGCCGGGGGAATGAACCCACTTTGGATATTCGTGAGAGAGCGTCATTGGTTGCTCCATGGAAAAGGCCGGGGAACGAAATCCCCCGGCCTATTGATGGCTCGATTGCCGGTTAGATCAGCGCATCCGCGAAAGCGCGCCGGATTCGACGCCATCGAGGGTAACATCGACCGAAACCTCCACAACGCTACCCTTGCGATGACGAACGCCGTTTTCGTCCCATGTGTCGCGCCTGGCCTGCACCGGGACCAGAGGGGCGCGGCCCCGCCCTTCTTGCCGTCGCCGTCATGGTCAAATGAGCCTGGCTGCCTCTTCGGCTTGGCAGGTTTGGGGGGCTGCGGCGGCGAACCGGCGGCATCGATGCGCTTTTGCAGTTCGGCAGCATCCCAGCCATTGAAGGCGTTCTTGCCGGTCGCCACCTTGTAGTCGGCGCGCAATGTGGCGATATCGCCAGCGCCACCGGCGCCATCTTCTGCCAGCACTTCGTCAATTGCCGCCTTCAAGGCTTCATCGGTCGCCGCGTCGGTGACTTAGATATTCAATTCTTCCGCCTGCTTCAGCAGTTCGGGATCCAGATCGGTTTTGGCCATGATGGTCCTCATGAAAAAAGCCCCGCCGATTGGCGAGGCCTGTTAGTGCGATAGTGCCTAGATGGCTTAGGCTGCGGCGTTCAGGCCAAACAGATCGGCCGCGATGCCGATACCGGCCTCATTGGCGACCTTCAGGGTGCCCTCGCCAATGAGGACCACCTTCTTGGCGTCGCCTGTCTTGGCGATGTCCTTGTCCTGCTGGATCTTACAAAGCCAGAGGAACTTCACCATGTCCTTGTCGATGGAGTGGGCATCCCGCGCGACGGCGGCGTTGGCCGCCTGCACACGGTTGGGCATGATCGCCACGACGCCGAACGGGCCGTGCTAATAGTCGGCATTGGCAATAATCGTATTGCCCTCGCCGCTTTTCACGGCCTGTCGGAACGGAACAACGTTCGCATCCGACATGATGGTGACGAACACCGACTTGACGTAAGGCGACACGCTCACTTCGCGGAAGTTGGCGCCGGCCTCATAGCCTGCTGCATCACGTCATCCAGAATGGCCTTGGAAAACGCCCACTGGGAGCCATTGCCGGCGGCGACGGTCAGTCCGGCGCTGAAGTCGAAACCGCCATTGGTGCCGCCAGCGCCACGGTTGGCATTGGTTTCCGCCCAGGTGGGCAAGCCGCCGAATTCGCGGGTTGCGCCGGCCACAGATGCATTGTTGGTCAAGATGGCGAGTTCGACATCCTTCTTGATCTCGATGCCCTTCTTGAGCTTCTGATGCTTGACCTTCTGGATGCGCCCTGCTTCGTCCACGGTCTCCTGGGTGTTGGAGATGAGGAACGACTTGCGCATGATCTGGGTGTAGTCGCCCATGCGCTCCGGCGGCGTGATGGCGTCGAAGGTATAACCTAGCCCTGGAAGCAAGGATCGAGAAACTGGAGGAGGCGTTGAAACCGTCCGCCCAAAGGACGGAACACGTTGATCCGTTTATCCGTGCCGACGCTATTCACCCGAGACGCTTGCGTTGCAGATGGGCTGGTCATTGCGCCGCGTGAAGGCGCTTGCGCGATCACGCGGCGCCTGCCGTATTATGGGCAACCGGATCACCCTGACACAGCAAGACGTCGACGCCATTTTGGAGGCCAGCCGGCCATGTCCCTCAATCTCTACAAACGAGGAGAAATCTACCACTACCGCGGGACGCTCGGCGGGGGTGAGAGTGGCGCCCCAACGACGCGACTACGAGGAACTACGGGCACTGCGAAGAAAGACCTCGCCCAGCAGTTCATCAATGACGTCGAAAGACGCTTCTGGAAAAGTCATCGAGATGGCCCGGAGTCGGTCTCAAGTTTCGCTCGTGCGGCGATCGAATACCGCAAGATGGGGAAGGTGGATCGCTTCCTTGAGGCCGTTGAGGATTATTGGAAAGAGACGCTGGTTCGGGACATCAATGGCGGCAACATGCGCAAGGGCGCCGTGGCCGTCTTCCCGAACGTCAGCAATGCGACGCGCAACCGGCAATTTATCCTGCTCACAATGGCCGTGATCAACCACGCCGCGTCAATGGACCTGTGCCCCACGCTGCGGGTGAAGCGGTTCCCCGAGGTGCGTAAGGAAAAGGTGCCAGCAACTCTGGAGTGGGTGCAGGCCTGCATGAGCGCCAGCTCGCCGCATATGGGTGCGCTGGCCTGCTTTCTGTTCCTCACCGGCACGCGCATTGGAGATGCCTTGGCCGTGACGTGGCAAGATGTGGATCTCGCCGCCGGCAAAGCCTGGGTGACGCAGGGGAAGTTAAAGCGTGTTGCGCTTTACGGGATTCGGGATTCCGGTTGCGCTGGATTGGCGATCCACTGCGGTTGAAAGGAGAACCGCTATGGGCAAGCCACATCCGATGGAGTTCCGTAGTCGTGTTGTTGAGTTTGTCGAGGAAGGCTACAGCAATCGCGAGGCATCGCGGCACTTCCGTGTTTCGCCTCGGTTTGTGAACAATCTGATGAAGCTGAAGGCCGAGACGGGCTCGCTTGCGGCACGCCGGCAAGGCCATGGCGTGGGTTTTGGCAAGCTTGCCGGGCACACCGAGTTTGTGCGCCGGCGTGTCAACGAGAACGGCGATCTGACACTCGATGAGCTGTGTGTCGAGCTTGCGGGGCGCGGCGTGAGCGTCCACCGCTCCAGTGTTGGACGTCTGCTGCATCGGCTTGGCCTCAGTCCCAAAAAAAGACCCTACAGGCCAGCGAGCAACGCCACCCGGACATCCGAGATGCGCGCCAGCACTGGATGACGCGCCGCAAACCCTTCTTCGCCAAAGCATTGGCACGCCTTGGTCTTCGTCGACGAGACCTCGACCAACACCAGACTGACCAAGCGAGGCGGCTGGTCAGCCAAGGGCCAACGCTACCGCAGTCATGCCCCGTTCGGTGGCTGGAAAACGCAAACCTTCATCACCGGCCTGCGCTGCTACGGCATGGTCGCGCCCTGGATCATTGATGCGCCTATGAACAGAACGCGCTTCGAGGTGTATATCGAAACCCAGCTCGCACCCACCCTCTCGCCCGGCCACATCGTCATCCTGGACAATGTCGCCTTCCACAAGAGTGAGCGTGCCGCCGAACTGGTGCGCCAGCGCGGCGCCTGGCTCTTGCCGCTGCCGGCTTACTCCCCAGAGCTCAATCCCATCGAGATGGCCTTCTCGAAACTGAACGCACTGCTCCGCAAGCGCGCCGCCCGATCCTTCGACGCCATCTGCGAGGCCCTCAAGGACATCTGCGACCTCTTCGAGCCACAGCAATGTAGAAACTTCTAAAGCTGCCGGGTATGAGGCCGATTAAACGCACACGCTTTAGGAGGGGATCGGCGCCGAGTGCATTTGCCAGCCATGCTGGTGGCGGCAATAGCCAACATTCCAAGCAACCGCCAAGATGATGCTTCGGTGTTCCCCTACAGCCATCCATCGTCGGCGCGGAACGTCTGGCTGGCCGTGGTGAAGCGCGCAGATATTGCACGGCTGACATTTCATTCTTGCCGGCACGGGTTCGCTACGGCGATGATCCGGGCGGGGGTCGATGTGATCACAACGGCGAAATTGGAGGGTGGAAATCACCTGACCATGTGTTTCGGACTTATGGCCACGCGAGTGACGACGAAACGCTGGCAAATAAGATCTGACACACCACAAGCACATGCCAGTTAGGCAAGCGTTAAAAAGGATTATAGTTCAAACTCTTAGAAGAATACGCTCCTGCCCTCGTTAGGGCAAGGTGTCCTGAGGCGGGAGATACGCCCGAACCGCCATCCTCGTCAATGCGTCTTTTGCAGCATGCGTTGACCTCCCCCTTGGGACGGCTATTGAAAAGCCTCTGCCGGGGAACCACGTAGCGAACATGGCGAGCCTCTGCTTTGCCGACTGACGCCATTCAGCCGACTAAGGAGATGTGCATGCTCAATCCGGCGCGATCGTTTTTGGCGCGGCAGACGCCAGCCAGTGCATTGGTGGTACTGACGGGCATTTATGCCATGGCGTTGTCGGTGATGGAACTGGCGGCCGCTATCGATTTCCGCGTCCTCACCGGCATTATGCTGCATGCCGGTGCCACGACCGATCCCCTGTTTGAGGCCGGCACGTCGCTCGGCTTTTATGCAACCCTGTTCTTTGTGCTGAACTTCATCCTCGCCACGCGGTGGCGCTGGGTTGAGCGGCTGTTCGGCGGCCTCGACAGTATCTATGGGCTGCACGCCCTTTCGGGCAAGATCGCGCTCAGCTTCGTGGTGCTGCACACCGCGATCCTGGTGCTGCAGGCCATGCCCAACTGGTCCATGGTGGCCACCTATATCGTGCCGGGCATCGATATCGCCTATACGCTCGGACTGGTGGGCACGCTGGGGCTGCTGGCCCTGGTGGTGCTGACGATCTGGGTACGCCTACCCTACGAGGCGTGGCTGACCACCCATAAGCTGATGATCATACCCTTCCTGGGCGGAACGCTGCACGCCATCGTGTTGCAGCTCGATTGGTACATGATCGCGATCACCATGATCGGCCTCATCACCTGGACCTATGCCGTCTTCGTTTATCCCTCCAGAGGCGAAGGCGCGCATGCCACGGTAGTCAACGCTGCCACGCATGCCGATATCCGCGAGCTGACCTTGCGACCGGACCAAACCATTGGCGCGCGCCCGGGCCAGTTCGCGTTCCTATCGCTAGCGGATGGGGCAGATTCGGGCCAACGTCACCCGTTTTCCATTTCGGGACTGGACGCGGACGGCCATATTCGCATGTCCGTTCGCCGCGCCGGCGATTTCACCGCGGGCCTGCTGGGCCTGAACGTGGGCGCCAGGGTGCGCCTGCACGGCCCCTATGGCTCGTTTGGCTATCGGGTTTCCAACGCCAAGGGCGAGCAGGTCTGGCTGGCCGGTGGCATTGGCATCACCTCATTCCTGTCACTGCTGCAGGCCTTGAGCGCGTCGGGCTCCACCCTGCCGCTACACCTGATCTGGTCGGTGCGAACGGACGACCAAGCCGTCTATCGCGACGAGATCGAGCGATTGATGACACGGCTGCCGGCAGGACGGTTTACGCTACATGTCTCCTCGGCAAGCGGCCGCCTCAGCGGGACGGATCTGGCAGAGATTGGGGGCAAGAAAACCACCTATTGCCTTTGTGGCCCCACCGAGATGATGACAGAGATCGAGGCACAATTGCTCGATCGCGGCGTGCCTGCCCGCCATATCGTCTCGGAACACTTTGCCATGCGTTGAGCCGGAACCGAGCAAACCGTCATACCACGGCCTGATACGGCACAACGTTCAACACTTGACTAGAACGAACGTTCAGTCTAAATACCCATCCATGAACACGATCGACCGGCGCGACACGATATTGCAGGCAATGCTCGAAGTGGTGGCCGAACGCGGCCTGCACGATGCGCCCATGGCGCTGGTCGCCAAGCGCGCGGGAGCCAGCGCTGGGATCATCTATCACTATTTCCCCGGCAAGGAGGACATTCTGCTTGCCCTGCACCGCAAGATCAAGACGCAGGCAGGCGGCATTTTCGTCGCGGGCGATCTCGACAAGTTGCCGCCCTTGGAAGCCTACAAACGGCTGTGGAAGAACATCTACGGCTTCTACCGTGACAACAGGCTTGAGGCGCAGTTCCTCGAACAGTTCGAAAACTCGCCCTATTACGGCAAGTCGACCATCACCGACATGATCCGGGACGATCCCAACTTCGGCTTCATCGCCAATCGGTTCGGCTTTTTGGGCGGCGAATCTTCCTTTCGCGATTTACCGCTCGAAGCCCTTTACGAAATCACCTTTGGCACCGCCGCCCGAATAGCCAAACACTATCAGGCATTCGATGCGGCGACGATCGACGCCATTGCCGAATCCTGTTGGCGGGCCGTCGCCCGCTGATGCTCTCTCGCTCGAACGAATATTCAATCTACATGGAGTTTCCAATGTCCAAGACCTGGTTCATCACCGGCACCAGTTCCGGTTTCGGCCGCCAGATGACCGAACTTCTACTCGCCCGCGGCGACCGGGTTGCCGCCACCCTGCGCAAACCCGACGCGCTTGATGACCTCAAAATCCAATATGGCGATCGCCTCTGGATCAGCCGGCTCGATGTGACCGACACGCCCGCGATCCGCGCCACGGTCGATGCTGCGTTTGCCGATCTCGGCCGGATCGACGTCATCGTCAACAATGCCGGCTACGCCTTGCTGGGAGCCGCGGAGGAGGTCAGCGACGCGCAGATTCAACACCAGATCGACACCAATATCACCGGCTCCATCCAGGTGGCTCGGGCCGCGCTGCCGCATCTGCGCCGTCAGGGTGGCGGACGCATCGTGCAGATCGCCAGCATGCTGGGCCAGACGGCCTATCCCTCCATGAGTGTCTATGCGGCGACCAAATGGGCGATCGAAGGCTTTTTTGAAGCTCTCATCCAGGAAGTAGCCCCGTTCGGTATCGATGCAATCCTGGTCGAACCGGGCGCCTCGCGCACCAACTTTGCCGGCAGCAGCGCGGTGATGGGCCAGATCATGGAGCCTTACGAGCAGAGCCACGTGGGCGATTTCCGCCGCATGCTCGCCGCGGCGGGCCTTGCCGCCTTCCCGGGCGATCCGCGCAAAATGGCGCAGGCCATCATCGACGCGGTCGACCAAGCGCAGGCACCCAAGCGGCTGACGCTGGGCAGCGATGCCTATGCCGCCGTACACCAAGCGCTGACCGGCCGGCTTACCGCGCTGGAGTCCCAAAAGGAGTTGGCGCACTCGACCGATGTCGCTGGCTGAAACTGCATAGTGTCAGCGGAACCGTCTCTAAGCGAACCGGGACACGCTATAGGGCGTCGGATCGATGAACGGCGTCTGGCCTGTCATCATCTCGGCCAATAGGCGCCCGGTGGCTGGCCCTAAAGTCAGGCCGTGATGGGCATGGCCCAGCGCCAGCCAAAGCCCCTTGCGGCCTTCGGGGCCGATGATCGGTTTCATATCGGGCGTGCAGGGACGTGCGCCCATCCAGGGGGTCGGATCCAGACGCTCGCCCAACGGGTAGGAGGCGCTCGCCACCTGCTCCGCGTCGTCCACCTGAACCGGATTGGGTGGCGCGTCGAGCAGGGCAAACTCCGCGCCCGTGGTCAGGCGAATGCCGCGCTGCATCGGCGCTACCAGAAAGCCGGCCTCGTCGTAGATCGGCATCGAAATGCTAGCATTGCCGCGCGGCGCATAGTGCATGTGATAGCCGCGCTTGACGCCAAGCGGTAGCCGCCGGCCCAGTTTGCGCAGCATGGTGTCTGACCAGGGGCCGAGGGCAATGACCGCATCTTGCGCTGTCACCGCGCCGTTCTCGGTATCGACCTCCCAACCGCCTTCTGCCGCACGCAGTGTCGCAGCATCGCCGGTGACGAACTGGCCGCCCAGTTTCTGGAACAGCGCGAGATAGGCTTGCGTCAGCGCCAGCGGATCGCGGACTGTCCAGGGCTGGGTCCAGTGGATTCCCCCCGCAAGATTGGCAGTGACACCAGGCTCCTGCCGGCGGAGCGCATCGCCGTCGAGCGCCGCATGGGTCAGGCCGAACCGTGCTTGCGCCTCGGCTTCGGCCTGGGCGGCGCGAAAACTGGCCTCACTGCGATAGACCTCCATCCAGCCGGCCTTGCCGATGAGACCTGAGGCTCCGGCCTCCTCGATCAGCGGGGCATGTTCGCTGACGGCGTGGGCGATGAATTTGGCATAATCCTCTACGATGGCGCGGTATGACGCCGACCGGGAGTACCACCAGTACTGCGCCAGAAAATTGGCCATGCGGGGCAGCGCGCGCCACTGGTAGCGCATGGCAAGGCTCTGGTTGCGCGCATAGCTGAGCAGCGTCGGCAGATCCTGCGGAAACAGATGCGGCGCAACGCCTTCGCGCTGAATCAAGCCGGCATTGC
The DNA here is from genome assembly GCA_963717095.1 of uncultured Alphaproteobacteria bacterium. Taxonomy (GTDB): domain Bacteria; phylum Pseudomonadota; class Alphaproteobacteria; order Rhizobiales; family Devosiaceae; genus Devosia. The sequence continues at coordinate 94,445 of CAVQVF010000001.1, read as the reverse complement.
CAAACGAGGTCCCCTCCCCGGCACCCTGCCGGTCGATCAGGGCGACCGAACGGCCGCGCTTGATCAGGTGGATGGCGGTGCTGACGCCAACGATGCCAGCTCCAAGCACCATGACATCCATTTTCATTGCAAGCACCCGCTGGCTGAATTGGAGCTAGGCATTCATCGACAGTTTGCGCCCGCTGGCGATCAGGGTCTGCTGCAGTTCCGAGCGGTGTTCGCTGGCAATATCCAGCGGCAGGACCAGGCAGATCGTGGCCTGCACGTGACCGTGTACGCCCAGGATCGGCGCGGCGAAACACTGCGTGAAACTGTTGATCAGCCCGCTGGTAGCCACGATATCGCTGCCGCGGGCACCAATGCAATCGGCGACGAACTCGTTGACATCAACCACGCGCTTATCGGGCAGGACCAGATCTTCGGGCAGGATCAGCGCTTCGATCTCGCCTGGCGTCATATGGGCCAGCAGGAGCCGGCCGGACGCTGTCCAGGGCAGCGGGATCTGCCCTCCCGCTTCCGAGCTGATTCGCATCGGGCGCGAGCCGGGATGGGTATGCACGATTGCCTGCCGGTTGCGGTGCAGCACGCACAATTCGCTGGTTTCCCCGGTCAGCGCCGAGAGCGCATCGACCTCCGCCGAGCCGCGGCGGATCAGGTCGTTCTCGCGCAGATAATTGATGCCGTAGAGGTAGATCAGCTTGCCGAAATACACCTTGTTGTCGTCGCCGGTGAGTTCGAGAACCCCCGAATCGGTCAGCACGCGCACCAGCTCATAAATCGTCGAACGAGGCGCGCCGAGCGCCTTGGGCAGCTCCGCCACGCGCACGGGGCGGCCGCTTTCATTCAAATAGGCCAAGAGCTTAAGCACCCGATCGATACCGCGCTCGCGGCCACTTTCCGGCTTGGTGTTGGTTATCGTCAGATCGTTCATCGCGCCTCCTGCCACACCCCTATTGCAAACCGCCAATATTGTCATTAGCGTCTTAAATATCGGAATAATGTCCGATATACCAGACAAGCTCTATTCGGGCGACGCTGGGAACAGGGATCGCAAGGGAAGGCAATCATGACAGACATCTCTAAACGCCGCGAATTTTTGAAGCTCGGCATGGGCGGCGCAGCATTGGCCGGCGGCGTCGGCTTGATGGCGATGAGCGCACAACAGGCCGTGGCGCAATCGGCCAGCGACAGCCTGCTGCGCACCATTATCGACCGCGGCCACCTCATCGTGGGCACCGGCAGCACCAACGCGCCGTGGCACTTCGAGAACGACGCGGGCGAACTGGTCGGCATGGACATCACCATGGGCAAGATTCTCGCCAAGGCGCTGTTCGATGACGAAACCAAGGTCGAATTCGTGCTGCAGGACGCAGCGCAGCGCGTGCCGAACGTGGTCACCGGCAAGGTCGATATCTCGATCCAGTTCATGACCATGTCGGGCGCCCGCGCCCAGATCATCGCCTTCTCGCGCCCCTATTACGTCGAGGGCGTAGCGCTGCTGAGCAGCCCCAAGGGCACCCTGAAGAGCTTTGACGAACTGCTCGCCGGCGGCGCCAACACGCGCGTGTCGATCCTGCAGAACGTCGATGCCGAAAACGGCGTGCACGAAGTGCTGCCCGAGGCCCAGGTGATGCAGATCGACACCCAGGCCAATGTGCTCCAGGCGCTTGAAGCCGGTCGCGTCGATGCCGCCGCGGTCGATCTGTCCACGGTCAAGTGGCTGGTTGCCCGTAACCCCGACCGTTACGTGGACAGCGGCAAATCCTGGCGTGCCATGCTCTACGGCGCCGCCTTGCGCCAGGGCGATCTCGACTGGCTGCAGTTCGTCGATACCGCCTTCACCATCGCCATGTTCGGCCATGAGAATGCGCTCTATGACGCCGCGTTCAAGGAGTTCTTCGGCTCCGACGCGCCGGTGCGCACGACGGGCTTCCCGGCAATCTAAACCTGACGCTCCAGCCAGCGCCCAGGCGCTGGCTGGTTATTCCGGATTGAAACGGACCCCTCGCACCAACGGCAGGCGGCATGGGCTATCAACTCAGCTTCAACCAGATCTGGCGCAATTTCGATAAATTGAGCGGGGGCCTCCTGCTCAGCCTCGAACTGGCCCTGATCTCCATCATCATCGGCGCCCTGATCGGCCTCGTGCTGGCCATCTGGTACGTATCGGCCGGCAGGATCGCGCGGGCCTGCATCTCGGCCTATGTCGAGTTCATCCGCAATGTGCCGCTGCTCCTGCTGGTCTATCTGGTGTTTTACGGCCTGCCGACGGTGGTCAATATCGCCTATAGCGCCCCGGTCTCGTTCGTGGTGACGCTGTCGCTCTATGCCGGCGCCTATCTGGTCGAAGTGTTTCGCTCGGGGCTCGATGCAGTGCCCAAGGGCCTGATGGATGCCGGCAAGGCCATGGGCCTGACGCCCTGGCAGCGGCTGCTTTATGTCCGCCTGCCCACCATGACGCGCATCACGCTGCCGGCGCTGTCCAACACATTCATTTCCTTGTTCAAGGACACGTCCATCGCCTCGGTGATCGCGGTGCCAGAGCTGACCTATGGCGCGCAGTGGATCAACAACAAGACCTTCCGCATCGTGGAAGTCTATGCGGTGACGACCGTGATGTATGTCGTGACCGGCTATGTCATCCTGTTCGCGCTGCGCCGACTTGAACGCCTTTTCAGGGTGGAGCGCTGATATGGAAGCGATCTTTTATTCCATCCCCTACCTGCTCGAAGGCCTGGGAACCACGCTGCTGGTTTCGCTCATCGTGGTCGCCTTGTCTCTCGTGATCGGCGTGCTGCTCGGCATCGGGCTGATCTACGGCCCCAAGCCCCTGCGCTGGGCGATCCGGCTGCTGAGCGACTGCATTCGCGGCATCCCTATCCTCGTGCTGATTTTCATCGTCTATTACGGCCTGCCGCCTTTGGGGCTGAACCTCAGCTCGTTCTGGGCAGCGGTTCTGGCGCTGACTGTCTTCAAGTGCGGCCCATGTCATCGAATATGTCCGCGGCGCCGTCGCCTCCATTCCGCGCGGGCAGATGGAAGCCGGCATGTCGATCGGGCTCGTCTTCGCCCAGCGCCTGCGCTACGTGATCTTGCCGCAGGCGGTCCGCCGTTTCCTGCCGCCCTGGCTCAATGGCGTGACCGACGCCGTCAAGGGCAGCGCCCTGGTATCGTTGCTCGGCGTGGTGGACCTGATGCAGGCCATCAACCAGGTCATCGGGCGCACCTATGAGCCCATGCCCCTCTATATCCTGGGCGCCCTGATGTACTTCGCCATCAATTACAGCCTCTCCAGCCTCAGCAAGCTGCTGGAACGGCGCTACTCATACATTCGGGAGTGAGCCGTATGACCACGACCAACCTTTTGCAGATCGACAAACTCAGCAAGTCGTTCGGCGACAATCAAGTGCTCAAATCGATCGATCTCAACGTGTCGGCTGGCGAAGTCGTAACCGTGATCGGCCCATCCGGCAGCGGCAAGACCACGCTGCTGCGCTGCGTCAATTTCCTTGAAACCTATGATGGCGGCTCGATCCAGATCGATGGCCGCGAAGTGGGCTATGTCGACGCCACCAGCCGCAAGCGGCGCGGCGAGGTCGATCTGGCCGGCATGCGCGCGGAAACCGGGATGGTGTTCCAGAGCTTCAACCTGTTCCCCCACCTGACGGCCGAGCAGAACATCATGCTGGGCCTGCGCCGCGTCCGCAAGAAGCCAGCCAAGGAAGCGCAGGAGATCGCGCAGCACTGGCTGTCGCGGGTCGGGCTCGCCCATAAGGCCAAGAGCCTGCCGTCCGAACTGTCGGGTGGCCAGCAGCAACGCGTCGGCATCGCCCGCGCAGTCGCCATGGATCCCAAGATCCTGCTGCTCGACGAAATCACCTCGGCGCTCGATCCCGAGCTGGTCAACGAGGTGCTCGATGTCGTCCGGCAGCTGGCCCAGGATGGCATGACTATGCTGGTGGTCACCCACGAAATCGCCTTCGCCCGCGATGCCAGCCACAGAATCGTCTTCATGGCGGATGGCCTTGTATCGGCACAGGGAACCCCCGATGCCCTGATGGCCGAGGTCGCCAATAATGAGCGGCTGCGTACCTTCCTGTCGCGCTTCAGCGCCGCAGCCCACTAACTGAAAAGAGACGACCGATGCCAAACCTGGCGCACCTTGAATCGCTTGGCCTGAAACTGCTGCCCATCCCCAGCCCCATCGGCAATTTCCGCAATTTCGTTCGCACCGGATCGCTGATCTTCATCTCGGGCCAGGGCCCGCGTGAAGCCGACGGCTTGATGCATCGCGGCAAGGTCGGCGTGGATGTGACCACCAGCGCGGCCTACGAACACGCCAAGCTCACCGGGCTCAATATCCTGTCGGTACTCGCCGATGCCGTGGGCGACCTCGGCAAGGTGAGCCAGGTGGTCAAGCTGCTAGGCCTGGTCAACGCTGCCGACGATTTCGCCCACCACCCCGACGTCATCAATGGCTGCTCGGACCTGTTCACGGCGGTGTTCGGCGAGATCGGGCAACACGCGCGCTCGTCCATCGGCGTCTCCTCGCTGCCCAACAATATTACCGTCGAGATCGAAGCCATCTTCGAACTCCGCGCTTAGGCAAGGTTTCAGCGTCATGACATCGGCCATCAACGACCCCAGCAATATCCCGATCCGCGAACGGCTTGGCCTGCGGCCCATCATCAACGTCTCGGGCACGATGACGGCGCTGGGCGCTTCGATCATCGTGCCGGAGGCCATCCGGGCCATGGCCGAGATTGCGCCCCAGTTCGTCGAGATCGATGATCTGCAGCGCGCGGCCAGCACCACCATCGCCCGGCTCACCGGCGCTGAAGCGGGCTTGGTCACGGGCTCTGCGGCTGGCGGCATCGTCATGGCGGTGGCTGCCGCAATGGCCGGGGATCGCCTGCTGGCCATCGAGCGTCTGCCGCTCGACACCACCGGCCTCAAAACCGAGGTCATCCTGCAACTCGGCCACAATGCCAGCTATGGCAACAGCATCGACCAAGCCATAAGGCTGGCCGGCGGCACCCCAGTCTTTGCCGGGGCGGTCAGCTCCACCCAGCCCTATCAGGTGGCAGACGCCATCACCGCCAATACGGCGGCCGGCATCTATGTCGTCGCCCATTCCACTATTTCCTATGGCATGCTCACCCTGCCCGAATTCGTAGCCATCTGCCACGCCAAGGGCGTGCCGGTGATTGTGGATGCGGCGTCCGAATACGACTTCCGCCGCTTCATCGCCGAGGGTGCGGACCTCGTCATCTATAGCGGCCACAAATTCCTGGGCGGCCCCACTTCGGGCCTCGTCGCTGGCCGCAAGGATTTGGTGCGCTCCGCCTATTTGCAAAACCGCGGCGTCGCCCGCGGCATGAAGGTCGGCAAGGAAACCATTGCCGGCGTCATGGCCGCGCTCGACGCTTGGGAAGTCCGCGACCATGCCGGCATCCGTGCCAAAGAGCAGGCCGCGCTCGAACTTTGGCAGGCTGCACTTGCCGGCCGTCCCGGTATCGAAGCGCGCATCAATCCCGATCCGACCAACAATCCGCTGGATCGCCTGGAGGTCCGCGTTTCGCCCGTCAGCGGCTTTACCGCCTATGGACTGGTCTCGGCGCTGACAGCCGGCTCGCCGCCCATCATGGTGCGCGGCCATCAGGCGGAACGCGGCGTGTTCTGGCTCGACCCCTGCAATCTCCATCCCGGCGAGGCCGATACGGTCGCCACGAGCCTGACTCAGCTTCTCGACGCCAAGCGCCCGGCCAATGCCATGGCGATGCCCGTCAAATCATCCGCCGGTATTTTGAAATGGCCTGACTAGCCAGTAACCCATCATCCAAGTTTTGAGGTTTCGCCGTGACCAATGATATCCGCCAGGACCTGGGGCTGCGCCAGGTCATCAACGTATCGGGCACCATGACGGCGCTCGGCGCCTCCATCGTCGTGCCCCAGGCGATCGATGCCATGAACCGTGGCCTGCCGCAGTTCTTCGAAATGACCGCACTGCACAAGGCCGCGAGCAAGGTGATCGCCGACCTCACCGGGGCCGAAGCCGGTTTCGTCACCGCCTCCTGCGCCTCGGGCATTACGCTGGCCGTTGCCGGCGCCATGACCGGCTCCGACCTGTTGGCCATCGAGCGCCTGCCCAATACGGGCACGCTCAAAAATGAAATCGTCATCATGTCCGGACACATGATCAGCTTCGGCGCCCCGGTCGAACAGATGATCCGCCTGTCTGGCGCCAAGGTGGTGCCGGTCGGCCAGGCGACCGCCGCCTCTGCCTATCAGCTGGCCGCCTCGATCAACGAGAATACCGCAGCGGGCGTCTTTGTGATTTCCCATCACGTCGTCGACTACGCGCAGATCCCGCTCAAGACCTTTATCGAAGTCTGCCACGGCAAGGGCATTCCGGTCATCGTCGATGCCGCGTCCGAATATGATTTGACGACCGTGCTGGCGCTCGGCGCCGATATCGTCATCTGGTCCGGTCACAAGTTCCTGGGCGGGCCAACCTCCGGCATCGTCGCCGGCTCCAAGGACCTGGTCCGCGCCACCTATCTGCAGAACCGGGGCGTCGGCCGTGGCATGAAGGTGGGCAAAGAAAGCATCGTGGGCGTTATGGCGGCTATGGCCGCCTGGAAAACCCGCGACCACGAGGGCATTCGTGCCCGTGAGCGCGCGGCGCTCGATGTGTGGTCAGAGGCCCTTTCGGGCAAGCCCGGCGTGACCGCCACCGTCGTGCCCGACCCCACCAACAATCCGCTCGATCGCATGAAGGTCAAGATCGACCCACAGGAAGCCCATATCTCGGCCTGGGATCTCGCCATCCGCCTGGCATCGGGCGACCGCCCGGTTATCGTGCGCGACCACGAGGCCGAACATGGCCACTTCTTCCTCGACCCCTGCAATCTGCATCCGGGGCAGGAGTTTATCGTCGCCGAGCGCCTGACCGAAGAACTGGGCAAGGCAGCGCTCTCCAACGACATTATCGCGACCCCGATGGAGGACATCTGGCTGGCGCGCGAGGCGGCGATCTTGAAGTGGCCGGACTGACCGCTTCACACCGCCTGCCCGCTCAACGCCAATCGGCATTGGCCCAATAGGCCAGTGCCGACGCCAGGATATCGTGTGCCAGCACCGTGGCGCCGTCCCGCGTCACGATGACCACGCGCTGCACCGTATTGTGGTTATAGAGGCTGACCATGTAGTCCTCGACCGATAGCGCCGGATAATCGGCGATCGGCACCTCGATCGTGTCGATCCGCAGGACTGCGCCGTCCTGCCGGCCCGAGCCAAGCTCGGCCACCAGAGCCAATGCCGCCGACCGATCCGCCAGCGCCCTGCGCCACGCCAGCACATCCTGCGCACCGAACACCTTGTCCGGCATATCGCGGAATTGCGCAAATACTCGATCGGCAAAATGGTCGAGCAGCACCGCCACCAGCAGCGCCTTGCGCACCGAGAGCGGCGCAGCAAGGCTGTAGCGGTGCTCCTCGACGATCAGCGCAAACTGCGCCTCCAGCGTCACCGCAGCTTACGCCAGGTGCTTGGCGAAGAAGGCCAACGTGCGCTCATTGGCCAGTTTGGCGCTACCCGCGTCATATCTGTCGGCCCGGTCGAAATTGCAGAACCCGTGATCGCCCGGATAGAGATAGATGCCCATATCCGGATAGCGCTGGCGCAGCGCCTCCACCTGCTCCAGCGGAATGCCGCTATCGCTCTCGGCATAGTGCATCTCAGTGGGAATCTGCGGCACCAGGTCGATATAGTTGAGCAGCCCGCCGCCATAATAGCCCGATGCTGCCGCCAGCCCCAGGCCGGCATGGGCCGCGCGCCAGGAAGTTGCACCGCCAAAGCAATAGCCGGTAATGCCCACCTTGCCGGCGCCGGCCACCGCCTGCACCGCCGCCGCGACATCGGGCAGCGCCGTGGCCTGATCGAAGCCCTTCATCAACTCGCCGATCCGGGCAAAGCCGGTCGGACCGTAATCTTCGCTTTCATAGCCCAGATCGACGCGGTCCATCAGCGCGGGGGCAATGGTCAGGTAACCAGCCGCCGCATAACGCTCGACCTCGCTGCGCACAAAATTGTTGAGCCCCCACACTTCGTGGATCAGCACCACCGCGCCCTTGGCCGCCCCTGCCGGCGCCGCACGATAGGCGTTGAAAACGTAGCCATCGCCCGATGTCAGTTTGATCCGCTCGCCCATGGTTCTGTTCCTTGCTGCTCTTGCCAGGGTCTACCGCAACCCGGCTCATGGCGAAGTCTCTACAACTGCAACAGAAATTCCGCCACCCAAACTGGCGGGCCAGCCCCCTTGCGAGCCGCCCGCTCGCGCAAACTTGACTGCGCCCCTTTTCGCATTCCCGGCGCAACGAAGCGGCGCGGCTGGCGTTGTGTGCGGGTAAGCGTCAAAGGAGTCCCGTCATGGGCACGTCTGTTCTCATCAGCATTCTGATCACCTTCCTCGTTGTCGTCCTCATTTTGTGGCTGGTTCAACGCCTGCCGGTCGAAGCCCGCGTCCGCCAGATCGTGCAGATCGTGGTCATCGTCATCGGCATTATTTCGCTGCTGAAATATCTCGCAGTGTTCTAAGAGGCTGGGCATCATCAGCCCAGCTATAGGACCTGCCATGACCGAACCTGCGAGCGTCGTGCTCATCAACGTCTTCACCGTCGCCCCGGAAAACCAGCAACGTCTCGTCGACCTGCTGACCCGGGCGACGGATGGCTCGGTCAACCGGGCGCCGGGCTTTGTCGGCTGCACCCTGCATCGTAGCCTTGATGGCACCAAGGTGACCATGGTTGCCCGCTGGCGCAGCAACGAAGACTATCAGGCCATGCGCCAGAATCCCGGCCCGGCACCTTTCCTGCAAGAAGCACTCACCATCGCCAAGTTCGAACCAGGCATGTACGAAATCGTTCGCAGCTTCGAGCCGATCGAGAATTGAACCTCCGGGCCGTGGTGGATTGAACCCCGCCGCCGATCTGCTATCCATCTGCTCGGCCATTCGAAATGGCCATGAACATCCGCGGCACTGGATGGCCGGCGGGATGGAACGCAAAGCCCTGGTATAATCGTCATGTTGAGTGCCGCCGACCTGCTGGAGCTTGCCGCCACCGCCAACCAGGCGCCCAGCGTCCACAATACCCAGCCGACGCGCTGGAAGCTGGCCGACGATGGCGCGCTCTGGCTGATGACCGATACCACCCGCCAGCTTGCCGTGGGCGACGTGACCGGCCGCGATCTGCGCATCTCGCTCGGCGCGGCGCTGGAGGCGACGGCAATCGTGCTGGCGGAACAGGGCATCGGCTTCGGCACGCTCAATTACTCGAACTTCCGGGCCGCCGTGCGCATCGAGCTGAAGCGGGGCGTTGCCGGCGATCCCTTCGTGGTGCAGATGCCCCACCGGATGACCTGGCGCAAAGGCTTTGCCCCAGCCGCCGTCGAAAATACCCGCTCGCTCGCCGACTGGTCCGATCGGCGCGGCGACATCACCCGCATCGACGAGCCCGGCCAGATCGCCTCCATCTCCGCGCTCAACGAGCGGACCAACCTCGCCTTTTATCGCAATGCCGCCTACCGCAATGAATTGCTTTACTGGATGCGCCTGTCGCCGGACGATCCACGTTTCGGCATCGACGGCCTCTCCGCGCCCGCTCTTGGCCTGACCGGCATCGAGGCTTTCGGCGCCGGCCATGTGCTGCGCGATCCCCTGTTCGGCGTCCTCGACCGCGCCGGCCTGATCGGCGGCATGATTTCCGAACACAACCGCACGCTCTCATCCACGGCAATTCTGCTGTTTCATCGCCCGGTCGAGGAAAACCCGATCGATACCGGCCGCGCGCTCTATCGCCGCCAGTTGGAGCTGTCGGCGCGCGGCTTCCAGACCTGGCCGATGTCGGTGCTGGCCGACGATCGCGACGCAGCCTCAGAGCTCATGGCCCATTATCGCGTCGCCGACGACCGCCGCCTGATCACTGCCTGGCGCACCGGCCTGGTGCCGCCAGGCCAATTCAGCAAGCGCGAGCGCTTGCCGGCCGCAGCCCTGATCACAACAGCTTGAGATAAGCCATCAATTCGCGCGCCGCCGCTTCGCCGGCCCGGTTGGCGCCGATGGTGGATGCCGAAGGTCCATAGCCCACCAGATGCAGGCGCGGGTCGTTGACCACCTGTGTCGCCAGCCGCCCGGTCATCTTGATGCCGCCGCCCGGCTCGCGCAATTGTAGCGGCGTCAGATGATCCAGCGCGCTGCGAAAGCCGGTGCACCACAGGATGACGTCAAAATCCTGCGCAGTGCCGTCGGCCCATTTCACCCCGGTCTCGGTGATTTCGCTGAACATCGGCAGCCGGTTGAGAACGCCGCGATCACGCATCGCCGCTATGGCGGGCGTCATCCGCAGCCCGGTGACCGACACGACCGAATGCGGCGGTGCGCCCCGGCGCACCCGCTCCTCGACCAGCGCCACGGCGGCGCGGCCGTCCTCGTCGCTGAATTCGCCTTCGCGAAACATCGGCTCGCGCCGCGTCACCCAAGTGGTCTGGGTCACGCGCGAAATCTCGTCGAGCAGCTGGATCGCCGAAATACCACCGCCCACGATAAGGACGCGCTGGCCGGCAAAGTCGGCTGCTTGCCGATAGTCCTTGGTGTGTAGCTGTCGCCCCTTGAAGGATGCGGCGCCCCGATAGTCGGGAATGAACGGCGTTTCCCACGTCCCGGTCGCATTGATCACGCCGCGCGCCGAGAAATTGCCTGCATCGGTCTCCACCCGCAGCCGCTCGCCGCGAATGACCACCTGGCTGACCTTGACCGGGCGAAACACCGGCAGATGGAAATTCTGCTCATAGGCGGCAAAATAATTCGGCACCGCGACCGAAGCCTGCACCTGCGCCTCGGTTTTGACCGCGTCGGCGAACCTCATGCCGGGCAAATCATGGATGCGATTGACCGTACTCAGCGTCAGCGACGGCCAGCGGAACTGCCAGGCGCCACCAGCCTGCGGCGATTGATCCAGCACCACGAAACCGCGCGCCGGCGCCAGTCCCAGCCGTTGCAGATGATAGGCCGACGACAGCCCCGCCTGTCCGGCCCCGATCACCACGATGTCCACCTTGAGCGCGACACGCGCAACTTCAAGGCCCCCACTGGAGGCGGGTTTAGTTTCATCGGCGATCATGCGTAAACCCCGGCTGCAGCGGCGCATCGGCGTCCGCACATGCGACAGATGTAGGGCGCGCCGCCATTGCCAGCAAGCCGGGCGTAGCGGCCCACCCTGCGCCTCAATGCCGGCCGCCAAAACAAAATCGGCGCCCCTTGGGCGCCGATCAGGTCGTTCAAGCCGGCTCGGACAGCGTGGCCCCCGCCCTTGCCGCGATTGGATCAGTTGAAGCGATAGCGAACCGAGGTGCGCAGTTCATGAACCCAGTTGTTGGCGATATTATAGGGAAGGGTCGCCTTATCGTTTTCGATCGCGTTGATATAGAGCGCGCGATAGCCGATATCGGCGACGACAGCACCGAAGTCATAGCCAACGCCGACCATGCCGGCGGCGGCAAAGCTGACATTGGTATCGCGCGTATCGGCCAGGCCAGGGCCGTTTGTGATGAAATCATTGACGGCCAGACCCGCGCCGGCACCGACATAACCAAAGGCACCGCCGCTGGCGCCGTAGCCGCCATTGTTGAAACCAAAATCATAGTAAACGTTGGCCAGGGCAACAGTGGAACGCAGCGACAGCTTGTGAACGCCTTCCACAACCTCCGGGTGACCGGCCGGTATCGTCGTCTGCAGGTCTTCATTGCCGATGAAATCGACCGTCACATCGCCGCGCAGGCCCGTGCCGGTTTCATAGCCGACACCAGCGCCAACCGAATAGCCGTAGCCATTTTCATCGATCTCAAAGACATTGGGAGCCGAGACGAATGGGTGTTCGACTTCCTTGGCCCACATCGTGTTGAGCGCCGCGCTGCCGCGCAGGTAGAACGAGCCCTGCACGCCATAGTCGACATCGGGAACATCGATGATCGGAGGATAATCGGGAAAGTCGGCGGCGATTGCCGGCCCGACAACGAAAGTGGCTCCCGCCACCAGAACCGCAGCTGTGAGCTTGCGCATGGAAATTCGTCCTTAGGTTGCCACGACACCAGTCGATTGCAGCCAATATCCGGCAATTTCCTTAAAGCCCACTTAACCTAAAACTTTAACCCTAGCATGGCTGCTCGCGCAATACTTGGTGCCCGCCGCGGTTGTTGTCGGCTGTTAAAACAATATTAACAAACAACGATCAGGCGACCTCTTTGATCGCCGCCTCGATCTGCCCGACCACTGTCAGCACCAGCGCCGCATCGTCGGCCTCGCCCATCACCCGGATCACCGGTTCGGTGCCGCTTTCACGGATCACCAGCCGCCCGCCTTGGCCCAGCATGGCCTGCCCATCGGCAATCGCCTGGATCACCTGCTTGTGCTGCAGCGGCTTGCCGGACTTGAACTTCACGCTGCGCAGCAATTGCGGCACCTTGTCGAAGCGCGCGCAGATTTCGGAGATATCGCGATCCTGCTGCTTGAGCACCGCCAGCAATTGCAGCGCCGCCACGAGGCCATCCCCCGTCGTGGTGAAATCGGACAGGATGATGTGGCCGGATTGCTCACCACCCACGTTGAAGCCCTTGGAGCGCATGGCTTCGAGCACATAGCGGTCGCCCACCTGGGTGCGCTCCAGCGTCAGCCCGATCGAGCCCAGATAGCGTTCCAGCCCCAGATTGGACATCACGGTAGCGACGATCCCGCCGCCGAGCAGCATTTCGCGCTCCAGCCAGCTCTGGGCGATCACCGCCATGAACTGGTCGCCATCGACCACATTGCCCTTTTCGTCGATGATGATGACGCGGTCGGCGTCTCCATCCAGCGCAATGCCAATATCGGCGCGCACTTCCTTGACCTTGGCGGCAACCGCCTCGGGCGCTGTCGAGCCGACCTTGTCATTGATATTGAAGCCATCGGGCTTGTTGCCGATGGTGAACACCTCGGCGCCCAGCTCCCACAGCGCCACCGGGGCCACCTTATAGGCGGCGCCATTGGCGCAATCGAGCACCACGCGCAGGCCCGCCAGATCGATATTGCGCGGCAGCGTGCGCTTGGCATATTCGATATAGCGGGTGCTGGCGTCCTCGTCGCGATGGGCGCGGCCGATATCGCGCCCATGGGCCAGATACTGGGTCATGTCGCTATCGATCATGGCCTCGATTTCTTCTTCCAGCTCGTCGCTCAGCTTATAGCCATCGGGCCGGAACAGCTTGATGCCATTATCGTCATAGGGATTGTGCGAGGCCGAGATCATCACGCCCAGATCGGCGCGCAAGGAACGCGTCAGCATGGCAACGGCCGGGGTCGGCATCGGGCCAAGCTGATAGACATCCATGCCCACGGCGGTAAAGCCTGCGGTCAGCGCCGTTTCCAGCATATAGCCGGAGCGGCGTGTGTCCTTGCCGATCACCACGCGGTTGCGGTGATCGCCGCGCACGAATTTCTGCCCGGCGGCCATGCCCACCTTGAGGGCCAGTTCCGGCGTCAGCTTGGACCCGTTGGCCAGCCCGCGAATACCGTCGGTGCCGAAATATTTCCTGGCCATGTGCTGCCTCTTCTGCCGCGGATGCGCTTGCGCCGCATCTGTCCCGCCGCTGCGATAATACCACTTTCGGGCGGAATAGCGGAGAATTCCGCAAAGGAAAAGGGCCGCCCGGAGGCGGCCCCTGAAACTTCGCCAGACTGGTTAGCTGCCCGGCTGCGGCTCGAGCCCGCCTTCCGGCGGCGCGTCGGGGCGCTTCTTGCCCGATTTTCCGGCCGATGGCACGCCCGTCGCCTTGGTCGTCGGACCGCTATCGTCGGGGCGGATCGGCTGCTGGCCGTCCATCAGCGCGCGCAACTCGTCGCCGGTCAGTGTCTCGTATTCGAGCAGGGCCTGCGCAATGGCTTCCCACTGGTCGTGGTAGGTCATCAGGACCTGCTTGGCCGAAGCCTCGCCATCCTCGATGAGCTTGCGCACTTCCTGATCGATCAACTTGGCCGTGTCGTCGCTCATATTGTTGGACTGGGTCATCGAGTGACCGATGAACACTTCCTGCTCGCTCGACTTGTAGCGCACGCGCCCAAGTTTCTCGCTCATGCCCCATTCCATGACCATGGAGCGGGCCAGGCTCGTCGCCATCTGGATATCGCCCGAAGCGCCGCTGGTCACCTTTTCAGGGCCGAACTTGATCATCTCGGCTTCGCGTCCACCAAACAGCATGGTCAGGCGTGCCAGGGCCTTTTCGCGGCTGAACGAATAGCTGTCGCTTTCCGGCAGCGTCATCACCATGCCCAGGGCACGGCCACGAGGGATGATGGTTGCCTTGTGGATCGGATCGATGCCGGCAACCTTGAGCGCGATGATGGCGTGGCCAGCTTCGTGATAGGCGGTCAGCTTCTTTTCGTCCTGCGACATGGCCATGGTGCGGCGCTCGGCGCCCATCATGATCTTGTCCTTGGCGTCTTCGAACTCGGCATGGGTGACGAAGCGCTTGTTGCGCCGCGCCGCGAGCAATGCCGCTTCGTTGACCAGGTTCATCAGGTCAGCACCGGAGAAACCGGGCGTACCGCGCGCCAGGGTCTTGAGATCCACATCGGGCGCCAGCGGCACCTTGCGGACGTGAACCTTGAGCACCTTTTCGCGGCCCGACACATCAGGATTGGGAACGACAACTTGCCGGTCGAAACGGCCCGGACGCAGCAAAGCGGGATCGAGAACGTCGGGACGGTTGGTCGCGGCGATCAGGATAATGCCTTCATTGGCTTCGAAGCCGTCCATCTCGACCAGCAACTGGTTGAGGGTCTGCTCGCGTTCATCGTTACCGCCGCCGAGCCCGGCGCCACGCTGGCGGCCGACGGCGTCGATTTCGTCGATGAAGATGATGCAAGGCGCGTTCTTCTTGGCCTGCTCGAACATGTCGCGAACGCGGGACGCGCCGACGCCGACGAACATTTCAACGAAGTCCGAACCCGAAATGGTGAAGAACGGCACATTGGCTTCGCCGGCAACCGAACGGGCCAGCAGCGTCTTACCGGTGCCGGGAGGGCCCACCAGCAGCACGCCGCGCGGAATACGGCCGCCCAGGCGCTGGAATTTGCCAGGATCGCGCAGGAACTCGACGATTTCCTCAAGGTCCTGCTTGGCCTCGTCCACGCCGGCAACGTCCTCGAACGTCACCTTGCCATGGGTTTCGGTCAGCAGCTTGGCGCGCGACTTGCCAAAGCCCATCGCGCCGCCACGGCCACCGCCCTGCATCTGGCGTATGAAGAAGAACCACACGCCGATGATGACGATGAAGGGCAGCCAGCTCGACAGCAGGATCGACCAGAACGGGCTGGATTCCGGCTCGCGCGCGGTGATCGAGACGCCCTTGTCCTCAAGGCGCGTGATGATATCGGCGCCGGCCGGCAGCGTGGTTTCGAACCGCGAAGTGTCGCTCATGACGCCGGAAACGACATCATTGGTGATGACGACGCTGGTGACCTTGCCCGCATTCACGTCGGTGACGAACTGGCTATAGCTCTTGTCGGCGACGGAGGCAGTGTGGGTCGAAGACTGAAAGACCTGGAACAGGCCCATCAGCATGAAAAGTATGACCAGCCAGATGGCGAAGTTGCGGAAATTTCCGTTCATCAATCCTGTCCCGGGAGGGCCGGCGCATTGGGGCCGGTTTGGTGTGCCGAATGTATGTCCGGCATTGGGGCGTTACAAGGGCAAGCCCTGCGGCCCTTTGCGCGTCTCGTCCAGCCATATTGTCGTCAATGGGTTAATACGCCCTGAGGAGTCGGAAGGTTCCGTGGGTCGTGCAGAAACGCCGCGCGGGGTGCCGGGCGGTTACGGGATACTTCGAAAGTGCGACATGGGGCGAAGTTTGCCTCGTATGCCGGTAGACGGCGAAATGAAGAAGCTCACTTCGCCCCATGTGACCGGAGGCTCGCTGGATACGGTGAAGTGGCGGATTTACGTCTTTACTCCGCAAGAGCGGCCCGCGGCGTCCACGCCCTGTTGGCGTCGTCGCAGGTTGGAGAACAGGTGCAGCCCGTTCGCCTCCGACCTTCGGTCCGGAGAGCTGGCCGGACCCAATCCATTCGTACCAGCGGAAAGCAAGCGACCCTGCCTTCATCCGGTATCCCCACGCCGACCGTTCGTCGCGACCGCGCAGTGATGCGGGGGAATGGGACGGAGGATAGCTGAGGTTTTTGGGGGTGGGGGGAAGATGGATAAGTTCGCCGATGTTTGGCTCCCCTCCCCCTTGAGGGGAGGGGTTGGGGGTGGGGGGGTCGAGCCCGCCGCGAAGTCGATATCTGTTGAAACCTCGACACCCCCACCCCGGCCCTCCCCTCAAGGGGGAGGGAGCAGAAGCGCCGATGGATTGGGGCTAAACCGTAACCCCCTCCCAGCCTCCCCCATCAAGGGGGAGGTGACCGCGCCACTCTTGGGGATAGATCCAATTCAGGCTTAGTGACCTGTAGAGCTCGATCCAGTCCCACCCACCGGCAGACACCTCCCCCTTGATGGGGGAGGCTGGGAGGGGGTGTGCGGAGCCACGATGTCAGGTGGTGTGGTAGGCGGCCGTGGGAAGCGCGATGGGTGGGGGACATGATGCCATGCCCCCGGTCCGAGGCTCGCGAAGGGCTCGCACCTCGCCATGAGGGCTACTGGAAAATCGGAGGTCTGTGAGTAGTCCTCATGGTGAGGCGGGAGCGAAGCGACGCTCGAACCACGAGGACGTGCCCTCAATCGATCAGCAACGTCACCTTGATGCGCTCGTCGAACGACCAGCCGCCCAGCGACAACACCCCGCCGGCCTCGTCGCGGACAATGGGCGCGGTGCGGATGGCTTCGGCGGGGGCGGTGACCTTGAAGCCGAGAAATTCCTCAAGCCGGTGGCGCGGCAGGTAATCGGCGACGCTGGCGGTCAGCCCCGCCTCGTCCGAGCCGTTGACGATAAGAAACCGCTGGTCCCAGACCAGTTCGGAATGCGGCAGCAGCATCGCGTCGGGCGGCAGTGCGCGGCCCGGCTCGCGGGCGACCAGGATCGAGCCGGCGCTGGTGCGCACCACGCAGCCATGCGCCGTCGCCGCCTTGACGAGATCGCCGGTCGAGAGCGTATTCTGCAGCCGTTCGACCAACCCCAAAGCGCGCGGCTTCTGCCGTCCGCCGACGATGTTCAGCACCCGGCCCAGCAGCCGCACGGCCACGGCCGGGCTCAGCGCGGCGAATTCGGCATGGCCGATCCGGGCAGCGCCGAATCCGTCCAGCGTCACCAGGGCTTGAAAACAGTTCTCGGCCATCTGCGCGAGCGCGGCATCGGCCTCGCCCATACGCTGGGCGAACCGGGCCAGCGTTGGCGCATCCAGCCCCAACTCAGCCAGTTGCGGCATGGCGTTGCGCCAGCGCACCCGCTCGTAATGGGGATCGGTGTTGGAAGGATCCTCAGCCGGCGTCAGCCCCGCCGCGGCGACCACGGCCTGCAATTGGAGCGGATCGCAATCGAGCAGGGGCCGATGCACACGCACGCCCTCGACACTGGACATCGCCGCCATGCCCTTGAGCCCCTCGACGCCGCTGCCATGGGCCAGGCGCATCAAAATGGTCTCGGCCTGATCCTGACGATGATGGGCGGTCAGCAGCACCGGCACACCGTCCACCGCCATCGCCGCGCCCATCAGCCGATAGCGCGCGATCCGCGCCGCCTCCTGCACGCCGGCCTGGGGCTTGTTGCCTCGCCACAGCAGGCCCGTGGCGGCAATGCCCAGGCTTTGCGCCACCGCCAGCACCATAGCGACCTCATCGGCCGCCTCAGACCGCAAACCATGATTGACCGAATAGACCTGCAGGCGCGGCGGGTTTGCGCGCCCGCTGGCCCAGCGTTGCGCCAGAACCATCAGCGCCAGGCTATCGGCACCACCGGACACGGCCAGCCCGATGGCGGGCAAATCGGCGACGGACGCGAAGATCGCTTCCAGCGCCGCCGCATCGTCCAGCCTTACGCCGGCGGACATTCGGCCTTGGTCTTTTCCGCGCTCAACCGCGTGAGGAAGGCCGGCGTCAGATTGGTATAGCGCTTGTCGATTTCCGCGAAAGTCCGGCACGCCGTCTCGCGCTCCTCGGCGCCCGATAGCGAAATGCCCAGCTTGAGCAGCAGGTCGGGCGCGCGCGGATTGTCCGGCGCCTTCTGGAAGGCATTGAGCAGCACTTCGGCCGCTTCATCATAGGCGGCGCGCTGGATCAGCGCCTCGCCCAGCCAATTGGCCGCGTCCGTGGCCCGGCTATTGTCGGGATAGAGTTCGAGGAACTGGCTGAACTGGGTTTCGGCAAAGGCGTAGTCGCCGGTGGTCAGGGCCTCGTAGCCGGCATTGTATTGCGCATCGGCATCGGCATCGCCGGTATTGGCGGCCGGTGCATTGGGATCAAAGCTCAGATCCAGCGGCGGCTTCTCCCCCAGCGGCACGGCGGCGCCGGTGCCCAGCGGAATGGCCTCATCGCCATTGCCGGTGCCAACCAGCGGATCGCCGGAATTGCCCAGCGTATCGGGACTGGCACTGCCGTCGGTGAAACTGGGATCGATCTCTTCTTCGCCGGGCAGCGGCTTGACGCCCTGCTCGGGAATCTCGGTCAGCGGCGCAGTGTTGGGGTCCTGCGGCAACGCCTCGGACGGCGTCGCGCCGTCAGTTTGGGTTGCCGCCGGAGGTTTTCCCGGCGCACCGCCTTCCAGCGCCGTCAGGCGTTGCTCATTGTCCTGGCTCATCCGCTCGACCAGGGTCTGCATCTGCGTCAACTGGAAGGTCAGCCCGTCGATCTGCCCGTTGAGCAGCCGCATCTGTTCTTCCAGCTGCTGGATGCGCACCGCCAGCTGTGCCGCTTCCTGGCTCTGGGCGACGTGAATACGCGCGGGCTGGGCATCGCTGGTCACCACGCCGGCTGGCGGCAGGGGCGAAACGCTGAATGCCAGCGCCGGGGCGGCGGCGCCGAGCATCAGCACTGACGCAAGCGCCAGCAATCGTCCTCGGGATCGGTTAGAAAGAACGGTCAAGGCAGGCCTCCAAATGCTCGCCGGGGGAAAGCGACAGCATGGTCTGTAGCGGCCACGCAATAAAGTCGAAATTTGGTCAAAAGAAAGCGCCGGGGCCCAATTAAGGGCTCCCGGCGCTCTTGCCTCCAGTTTGCACTGGATGGGATAGGCTTTTCGGTCTGCGAAAAGCCGTTCTTGACCTATTGGACGACCGTCACCGCGCGGCGGTTCTGGCTCCAGCAGGAAATGTCGTTGCAGATCGCCACCGGACGTTCCTTGCCGAACGACTTGGAGACGATGCGCTGGCCGTTGACGCCGCGCGACACCAGGTAATTGACCACGATGGAGGCGCGGCGGGCGCCCAGCGCGATATTGTATTCGCGGGTGCCGCGCTCGTCGGCGTGGCCTTCGATCATGATGCGGTAATTGGCATACTGGTTGAGCCAGGCGGCCTGCTTGTCGAGGGTCGCGGTGGCTTCGGGGGTCAGCGAGGACGAATCGGTCTCGAAGAACACGCGGTCGCCGACCGACACCAGAAATTCCTGCTGGCTGCCCGGAGCGCCGCCGCCAGGCCCGAGATTGCCGACGCCGGTCAGCCCGGCATTGCTATTGGGAGAACGCGAACACGCCGCCACTGCGACGACGAACAGCAGCATTGCGGCAGCGCGCAACACAGTCTTGAGGGGTGCATTCATCAGCACGGGAAGCTCCTGAAAGGCGATAATCTTAAGGACGTCATTTACCGCGCTTAATCTTAAGACCGGGTTTTCCGGTATGGTTAATTGTTGCCCATCGCGGCTGGAATGTGGCGGGAATCCTGGCTTTTTCGAGATGGTGCAGTTTGGCCACAGGGAAGGTCATGGTCACGTTAAGGTTAAGTGCATCAAGGCCAAACCAGCTGTCCCGCTTGGGATGATCAAGATTGACGAACGTGCAGGGCAACTCACAGGCATTTGCAGAATGAGCCGTGCCGGTAACTCAATTTTACCCAATCTGCTCTTCGGACTTCAAGAAAAGCGGGGGAAGCCATTAATTTAGGCGATTGTTTTACCTTTGCCCCCATGATTTTCACTCGGGAGTGAAGACGATGAAAACATGGATTTCTAAGGTTATCGGCATGGTTCGGCGGCCCTCCCTGCAGATGTGCTTGATCGCACTGGTCCTGCTGGTCCTGATCCCGACCCTGGGCGTCGTGGCGACGACGCTGCTGCGCGCCGGCCAGTCCTATCGCGATGCCTCCTCCCAGCAATTGCTCGAAACCGCCAATGTGGTGGCCCAATCGGTCACCAGCGAACTGGAGGCCACCTCGCGCCTGCTGAGCGGGCATGCGACCTTGCAGCAGGATGACGCCATCGGCAACGGCCCCGTGGAAATCAACGCGCTGCTCGAAGGGCAGACCGGCGTGACCCTGATCAGCAAGGGCTCCCCCGGTTTCAGCGTGGTGGCCGGGGCCGGAGACCCGACCGTGGATGCACTCGCCCTGACCGCGGCATCGACGGGTGAAGCGGCAGTTTCCGATATCGTGACGACCGAACTGGCCGGCGATACCGATCCGCGCATCATGATTGCCGTGCCGGGCCGCATGCAGGGCGCGACCATGGAAGTCGTCAGCCTCATCGCCCGGCCCTCAGTGCTGATCCGCTCGCTGGCGCGCCAGGGGGCGGTCGCCGGCAATGTGGTGCTGGCCATCACCGACGGCACCGGCCATGTCGTCGGCCGCTCGCGCGATGGGGACAAGCTCGTCGGCAAGCCGGTGCCGGACTGGGCAACGCTGGTGGCGCTGGGCACATCGAGCGGCACCTTCGAAGCACGCACGCTCGAAGGCGGCGGCATCATGTTCGCCTTCCGCAAAATCCAGGGAACGCCCGGCTGGGTCGCCGTTGTCGGCGAGCCGCTCACCGCCTTCAACGATCGCTGGCAACAGCCCATCACCGTCATGATCGGCGCATCGGCCACCACGATCCTGGTCGCGTTCGTCCTGGCCATGATCCTGGCGCGCCGCATCCTGCTGCCGATCAAGCACCTGGCCTTGCGCGCCCGCGCCATTACCGAAGGCAAGGATCTGGGACAGGCCATTTCGGTGGAGGTACCGCCCTCCTTCGTCGCCGAATTCGAAACGCTGCGGCAAAGCCTGGATGGGGCCGAGGCCGCGCTGCGCCAGAGCCTGCAGCAAAGCCGCCTCGCCGGACAGGCCTCGCAGAAGAATTACGAGGCGCTGCAACAGGCCGAAAAAATGTCCAGGATCGGCAGCTGGACGCTCGACCTGGCCACCAATGAGTTTACCTCCTCCGACATGCTCTACGAGATCAACGGCGCCGATCCCGCCGGCCCGCCATTGACGGCGGCGAGCCTGGAACAGCTGATGACGCCGGAAAGTTTCCGCCGGACCAGCGCCGCCATCGCCAGATGCGCCCTGACCGGGGAAGCCTATGACATGGAAGTGGAGCATTTGCGGCCCGATGGCATCGCTTTCCCCGTCTCTATCAGGGGCCAGGCCATCCGGGATGACGAGGGCAAGGTCATAAGGCTGGCCGGCACGGTGCAGGACATCAGCGAGCGCCAGGAAGTGCGCGAACGGCTGGCGGCGCTGGCCGATAACCTGCCCAGCGGGGCGATCTACCGGCTGGAGCGCGATCTGGAAGGCGTCACCAGCGTCACCTATATCAGCGCCGGCATCGAGCAGCTGGTGGGCATACAAGCCGCCGAAATCCTCGCGGACCGCGCGGCGTTCCTCAATGCCATCCACCCCGAGGACCGGGCCGGCTACCATGCCGCCATGGAGCGCTCGCTGCAGACCGGGGACGTGTTCGACTGCGAATTCCGCGTGATCACACGCGATGAGCGCCACCTCTGGATGCACAGCCGCTCGGCCCTGCGCCAGCAGCCCGATGGCAGAATAGTCTGGGACGGGATCGTGCGCGACGTGACGGGCGAGCGCGAAGCCGCCGCTGCCTTGCGCGCCGCCAAGGAGGCCGCCGAAACCGCCGAACGCACCAAGAGCGATTTCCTGGCCACGATGAGCCATGAGATTCGCACGCCCATGAATACCGTGGTCGGCATGACGCGGCTGACCCTGCAGACCGATCTTGCCCCCAAGCAGCGCAACTACCTGGAAAAGATCGATACCTCCGCCAAGGTCTTGCTGGGCATCATCAACGACATTCTGGACTTCTCCAAGATCGAGGCGGGCGGCCTGCAACTGGAAGGCACGGTGTTCACGCTGGAATCCGTGCTGGAATCGGTTTCCGCCCTCACCGCCATGCGGGCGGAGGAGAAGGAACTCGAAATCGCCTTTGCCATCGCCCCCGACACGCCATCCTTGCTCAGGGGCGATTCGCTGCGCCTGGGGCAGGTGCTGACCAATCTGGTCAGCAATGCGGTCAAGTTCACCGAGGCCGGCGAGGTGATCATTTCCATCGCGCCGGCGCCTACCGAAAGCGCCCCCACGCAGCTGCAATTTTCCGTCCGCGATACCGGCATCGGCCTCGACGCCGATCAGGTGGCGGGCCTGTTCCAACCCTTCTCGCAGGCGGGAACCGATACTTCCCGCAAATATGGCGGCACGGGCCTCGGCCTCGCCATCTGCAAGCGGCTGGTCGAAATGATGGGCGGACAAATCTGGGTGGAGAGCACGCCGGGAGAGGGCAGCACATTCTTCTTCACCGTGGCGCTGCAACCCGTGGAAGCGGATGTGACGCCCAATGTCGCAGCCCATCCCTCGAACTATCTCAAGGACCGCCGTGTCCTCATCGTCGACGACAATGCGAGCGCCAGGGAGGTCCTTGCCGACATGGTATCCGAGTTCGGCATGATTGCCGAAACCGCAGTTTCGGGCCTTGAGGCGCTGGCGCTGCTGCGCTCCGAGGCGCAGAACGGCAAGCCGTTCGATATCGTGCTGATGGACTGGCGCATGCCGGACATGGACGGCCTGGAAACCGCCCGCCAGATCCGGGCCGATGCCACCCTGCCCCATATTCCGGCGGTTCTGATGGTCACCGCCTATGGCCGCGCAGAGGTGCTACGCGGCGCCGAACAGATCGGCCTGCAGGGCGTCCTCATCAAGCCGGTGACCCAGTCGGTCATGTTCAATACCGTGCTGGGCATTCTGTCCCTGCCCAATGCCACGGTGGATATTCACTACACCCCCAGAGCCCTGACGGCATCGGGCTCGCAAGATGCCATATTCAGCCTGTTGCAGGGCCGGCGGGTCCTGGTCGTGGATGACAATGCCCTCAATCGCGAGGTCGCCGGCGATTTCCTGGAACTGGCCGGCATCGCGGTGCAAACCGCGGTCAATGGCCGCGATGCGCTCAGGATGGTGGACCTGCATGATTTCGATGCCGTGCTGATGGACATGCACATGCCCGAAATGGATGGCCTGACCGCGGTGCGCGAAATCCGCAAGCAAAGCCGCTGGGCAAATCTGCCGGTCATCGCCCTGACGGCGCAGGCGCGGGTAGAAGATCACCTGGCCAGCCAGGAAGCCGGAATGACCGCGCACCTGACCAAGCCCATCGACGACGCGGCACTCTATCGCACGCTCGCCGATGTCCTGGGCGCCTCCATGAACGGCGCCGGACTGGCCCACAGTGACGATCATCTCAAGCCGGGTTCCGATTTCAACCTGGCTGTCACGCTTGCGCGGTTTGGGGGACGGGTCGAGCGCGTCCAGCGGCTGCTGCAAGGCTTCCTGCGCGATTTTGCCGACGCACCGCAGCAATTGGACCGGCACCTGGACGCGGTTGATCTCGATCAGGTCGCGGCTCTGGCGCACCAACTCAAGGGCAGTGCCGGATATTTCGGCGCCGGTGCCTTCCACGCTGCAGCCGACCGGCTCGAGCAATCCGCCCGGGATGGAGAGACCGAGGCCGTGACGGCGCAGGCGCAGGAATTCCGCCTGCTGCTGGAAAGCCTGCTCGGCGATATTCGTGAAGGCCTGGCCAGCTTGCCCCGGCCGGATCAGGACACGGCCGCTCCTCTTGCTGCCGATGTGGTTCTTGAAATGGTAACGCGTGCCAGGCCCTTGGTGGCCCAGGGCGATTACGCGGCCAAGGCGCTGCTCGAACAGATCAGCACCGGCCTGCAGGGACATCCCGGCCACACGCTCGCCGAAGAAGTGCAGAACCATTATGACGAACTGGAACTGGACGCTGCCGGCGCGGCGCTCCTGCGGCTGAAAGGCCAGCTGGAAGCTATTGGAGGGAGCGGCCATCCATGAACACGACTGTCCTGCCCACGGTGCTCGTCGTTGACGACGACCGCGTCAATCGCGCGGCGCTGGCCGAACTATTGCAGGACGAATGCCGGGTCATCCTCGCCAAGGATGGGGCCACGGCATTGCGCAGAATGCAGGAGGAGGACATCAGCCTGGTCCTGCTCGATGTGTCCATGCCGGGCATGGATGGCTATGAAGTGCTGCGCCACATTAAGGCCGACCGGCACTCCTCCGATATCGGGGTTATCTTCATTACCGGACAGACCGATGTGCGCGATGAAGAGCGCGGCCTTCTGCTTGGCGCAGCTGATTATGTTCCCAAGCCGATCCGGCCAGCCATCGTGCGCGCGCGCGTCCAGATCCATCTCCGACTGGCCACCCAGCGCCGGGAACTGGAGAAACTATCCCAGCAGGATGGCCTGACCGGCATCGCCAACCGGCGATATTTCGACGACGCCTTCCAGCGGGCCTTCAACCATGGGTTGCGCACCGGACAGCCGATCGGCCTGGCCATGATCGATGTGGACCACTTCAAGCTCTACAACGATTTTTACGGCCATGGCGCGGGTGATGAGGCCCTGCGCCAGGTCGCCGGAGTCCTGGCCGGCCTCGCCCGGCGCCCCAACGATGTCGCCGCCCGCTATGGCGGCGAGGAATTCGTGCTGCTCGTGCCGGAGGCCGATAATTTCGATTCCATGCTGGAAACCTTGCGCAGCCAGATCATGGCGCTGGAAATTCCCCATGAGCGCTCCCTCACCGGCCGGGTTCTGACCATCAGCGGGGGCGGCCTCGTGGCCCGCCCGACCGCCGACACCAGCACCGCGGCCCTGCTGCGCCAAGCCGACGAGCTGCTCTACCGCTCCAAGAAGGAAGGCCGCAACCGCGTGCTGACGCAGCTCAATATGCCGGCGCTCGAAGGGTAGGACTACAAGGCATTCGGCTTTGCACTGGTGATTGGGAACCCGGATCGGCCCCCTCCCCCTTGAGGGGAGGGATGGGGTGGGGGTTCCGAGCTTTCAATCAGGCCTATACCTCTGGATGAGCGTATTGATAGTTCAGAACCCCCACCCTAACCCTCCCCTCAAGGGGGAGGGGGCAGATCCGGGCTCCGCACGGGCAGTGCCAAACTTGAATGCCACTCAGTCCCATCCCACCTTCAAGCCGCCGCCGCAGGCTCCAGGGGCCGCAATTCAAATTCCGCGCGGGGAACCGGGCGGCCGAACAGGAAACCCTGGAATTCGGCGCAGCCATTATCGAGCAGGAACCGGAACTGCTCCTGCGTCTCCACGCCTTCGGCAAGCACGGCGATATCGAGATCGCGCCCCAGCTGCAGGATATTGCGGGCCAGGGACGCGCTGCGCTTGTTCTCCACCACGTCCTGGATGAAGCTGCGGTCCATCTTGAGCTGGTTGAGCGGCAGGCGGCGCAGATAGTCCAGCGAGGAATAGCCGGTGCCGAAATCGTCCAGCGAAATGACGATCCCGGCGGCGCGCAACCGGTGCATCTTGGCGATCACCGCTTCCATATCGGCCACCATGACGCTTTCGGTCAGCTCCAGCTTCAGCTTGGTGGCATCGAGCCGATGGCTTGCCACTTCTTGAAACACCGTCTCCTCGAAGCCGATCTCATGAAACTGGCTGGCGCTGACATTGACCGACAGGGTCAGATTGCACCGCGCCGGGTCTTGCGCCCAATCGGCCAGCGTCCGGCACGCCTCAGCCAGCACCCAGCCGCCAATGCCGGTCATCAGGCCGGCCTGCTCGGCCATCGGGATGAAATCGCCCGGCGACACGAAACCGCGCTTCGGACTGGTCCAGCGCAACAGCGCTTCGGCGCCAAGCGTATTGCCGGCGCAATCGACCTGGGGCTGATAGTAAAGCGTAAATTCGCGATTGAGGAGCGCCTGTTGCAGCTCGCGCGCCATGGTGGTGGTGCGGGCGAACTGGACCTGCACGACATGAATGCAGCAACACAGCATCACCACCGCAAAAGTAACGTTGATCCAGGCGCCGACGAGGCGGAAATCGTCCGAAATGGGCTGGGCGAACGGAACCGAGAGCTTGGCGCTGGCAAAGGCGATGAAGGCCGCAAGGCACAGGCCGATAACGACCAGCTGCACGTTAGATCGTTTGCGCAGGTAATTGATGTAGCCCAGCATGGCCAGCGTCAGCAGATAAAGATGGGAGACCCTGGGCACCGTATCGCTGGGCACATCGAAGACCATGCAGAACATGACGGCAAAGGCCAGGAACGCCAGCTGCGAGATGATCAGCGCCACGGCCAGCCGCCCTTGATGGATCAGCAGCCAGCTCGCCGCCCCAACCAGAGCCAGCCCAAGATCGGCCGCCGCCAGCCACCACCATTGCATCGTGACGAACACCGCGCCCCAGCACAGTGCTATGACGACGATCGCCAGCGCAGCCAGCTTGTAAGCCAGGATCAGGCGGCGAGAGGGCCTGTCCTCAAGTTTCGTAATCCCGCCAATCTTGCCCGGTGCCACTATACATCTCTCGATACAATAGTCCCTGCTGGCGCCCGAAATGTTCAGTTCAGTGCACTGCTTCCGCGGCAAACTAGCGCAGTGCTTTTAAAGAATCGTGTTGGATTTGGACTCATTGGCTCAAAACGATATCGGCAGCCCCCTCCCGGACGGGAAAGGGGCTGCCGATAGAGGGCTTACGCGCGCAGCGGGCTCCAGGCCGGGTCCGAGGCATAGCTGTCGGTGGGAATGGTCTGCACATTGCGGCCCCAGATATCCACGCTCATCAGCTTGGGGCCGTCATTGCCGCCCGGATCCTGGAAGAACATGATGACGCGCCCGTTCGGCGCCCAGCTCGGCCCTTCGGCGTGGAAACTGGTATAGAGCATGCGCTCACCCGAACCATCGGGGTTCATGATGCCGATATTGAACTGCCCGCCCGACTGACGCGTAAAGGCGATCAGATCGCCCTTGGGCGACCACACCGGGGTCGAATAGCTGCCCTGGCCATAGCTGACGCGCTGCGCGTTACCGCCGCCGGCGCCCATGATGTAGAGCTGCGGCGTGCCGCCACGATCGCTTTCGAAGATGATGCTGCCGCCATCGGGCGAATAGGACGGGCCGGTATCGATGGCCGCGCCGCTGGTGAGCTGGGTCGGCGTGCCGCCGCCCACGCTGACCGAATAGATATTGGTGGCGCCCGAATTTTCCACCGAGAAGGCAATGCGCCCGCCATCGGGCGAGAAGCGCGGTGCAAAGGTCATCGCGCCGAACGAGCCGAGGCGCTGCTGCTGGCCGGTCGACAGCTGCAGGATATAGACCTGCGGATTGCCGTCCTCGAAATTCATATAGGTGACGAGGTCGTTATTGGGCGAGAAGCGCGGCGTCAGCGCCAGCGTATTGCCCTCGGTCAGAAACTGCACATTGGCGCCGTCCTGATCCATGATGGCGAGGCGCTTGACGCGGTTGGCCTTTGGCCCGCTTTCGGCGACATAGACCACGCGGGTATCGAAATAGCCCGTGCCACCCGCCAGCGATTCATAGATCGCGTCCGAGATGATATGGGCGACGCGGCGCGACGAATTGGGATCGGTATTGTAGCTCTTGCCCACCACCTGGCTCGCCTGTTGGGTATCCCAGACGCGCACCGAAGAGGAAATCTGCCCGCCGCGCTCCACCGCGCCCATCACCAAGGCATCGACATTGGCCGTGCGCCAGGTGTTGAAATCGGGCGTGTTGTTGACGTCGCCCACCTGCACCGGCAGCGAAGCCGGATCGAGCGGCAGGAACAGGCCGGACCGGCGCAGGTTATTGCGCACGATATCGGCGATTTCCTTGCCGAAGCTGGGGTCGCCCGAGGCGAAATCGGGGATGGCGATCGGCAGCGGCTGGAAATTGGCGCCCTCCACCACGATCTGCAGCGCCGCCATTGCCGAAGTGCTGGCAGCCATCGCCACCCCGCCGGCAAGGCCGAGCTTGAGCGCATTGCGCCGGGTCAGAAGGGTCATCTCGTCTTCTCCATCTCAACGATCGGCACTTCTGTGCCGCCCGTGTGTTCAAAATCAGGGTCGCAGCGTGATTTCGATCTCGCGCCACTGGTCATAAGAATCTGCCGACAGGCTGAACGGCGCCGCCTGCAATATCGCCCGTTGCGCCGCCCGCGCCATCGAGGCGCCCGTGGGCGACGGATCGGCCGATACAATTTCCGGCGTTCCTACAACGGTCCCATCCGGGTTTAGGTTGAACCGCAACTGCACACTGAGCCCACTTCCGGTTTCTGTTGGCAGCAGGTTCCAGAACTGCTTGATCTTGGCTTGCAGTCCGGCGATCTGCGACTGGCTCAGCGTCGCCGAGGTTCCATCGGTATCGCCCAGGGTCGGCGAGCCGCCCTGCCCGGTCGTCGCGCCGGTGGAGTCATCCCTGTTGATTATGGCCGAAATATCGTCGGCCAGCGAAGCATCCAGCTCCGAAGTCGCCGCCTGCTCGCGCTCGGCCTCTTCGGCGGCGTCGGCAACACGCTGCGCTTCGGCCTTGGCTGCCGCTTCGCGCTTCTTGCGTTCTTCTTCCTTTTTAGCGTCGGCAATGGCTTGCTGTTGCGCTGCCTGTTTGGCCGCGAACTCGGCCCGCTTCTGCGCCAGATTAGTGGGACGCGCCGCAGGCGTCGGCGCTGCCGGTTGGGGCGGCGTCGGCTCGGGTGTGGGCTCAGGCGTGGGTTCTGGAGCCGGCTCCGGAGCGGGTTCCGGCACAGGGGCTGGTTCGGGTTCGGGTTCAGGTTCCGGGGCCGGCTCGGGAACGGGCGCAGGCTCCGGGACGGGGGCGGGTTCAGGTTCTGGAGTAGGTTCCGGTTCCGGGATTGGCTCGGGTTCCGGCTCAGGCTCAGGTTCTGGAACCGGCTCAGGCCGTGTCGCTGGCGTCGGGGCGGTATTGATCACCGGGGCAGGCGTGGGAATATCGGCCGGTCGGGGCTGTTCCTGGTTTTCTTCGGTATTGCCTGCCGGCTGCGCCAATTCGGCCGGCTGGTCGGTCTCGACCGCCGAGGGGGTCGGGGTCTCGACCACTTCGCTATCCAGCGAGCCGACGCGAATATTGGAAAAGTCCGAGACCGGCACCAGATCGACGGCGATGGATTCCGTGACCGGCTCCAATGGCTCCGCCTGCCCCAGGTTGATCAAACCAACGGTCAACAGGACGATATGAGCAACAGCCGATACGACGATCCCGGTGCGCATCTATGGCGTCCCTGGAGCTTTCTCGGTGATCAGGCCAATCTTGGTGAAGCCGGCGCCCGAGAGCAGCCCCATGACCTTCATCACCGAACCGTAATTGGCAGAGGTATCGCCGCGCAGGAAAATCCGGTCCTCGGTGCCGTTGGTTGCCAATGCCGTCACCGTGGCGATCAGATCGCTCTCCGCCACCGGGTCTTCGCCAACATAGATGCTGCCTTCGGGCGTTACCGCCACCGTAATGGGTTGGGTCTGGCTGTTGAGTTCGTTCGCCGCAGTCTTGGGCAGGTCGATCGGCACGCCAGCCGTCATCATCGGGGCGGCCACCATGAACACGATCAGCAGCACCAGCATGACGTCGACCAGCGGCGTCACGTTGATCTCGCTCATCACCCCGCCACTGCCCTTGCGACGGCTGCGCCGGCTATTGCGCCGTCCGCCCCCGCCTCCACCGCCTGCTCCACCCATGCCCATGCTACTACTTGCCCCGGGCTTCGAGCTGGCGGCTGAGGATGGTCGAGAACTCGTCGGCAAAGCCTTCAAGCCGCCCGATCATCTTGCCGGCGTCCGATGACAGCTTGTTATAGGCGATAACCGCGGGAATGGCCGCGACCAGGCCAATGGCCGTGGCAAACAGCGCCTCGGCGATCGGCGCCGCCACGACCGCAAGGTTGGTCGAGGACGAGGCCGCGATGGCGGTAAAGGCGTTCATGATGCCCCAGACGGTGCCGAACAGCCCGATGAACGGGCCGGCCGAACCGACAGTGGCCAAAAAGCCCAAGCGCTTTTCCAGCGTCTCGCTCTCGCGGGCGATCGCCACGTCCAGCACTTTGTCCAGCCGCTGCTGCATGCCCACGAAGGATGAAGCATTCTGCTCGTGGCTGCGCTTCCATTCCTTCATGGCGGCGACGAACACCGCGCCGAGCCCCCCGGTCGCCTTATCGGATTGCTGCTGATACAGCTCCTCCAGCGACTGGCCCGACCAGAACACGCGCTCGAAGCGGTTCATCTCGCTCTGGGCACGCCGATAGTGGAGCGTCTTGTCGATAATGATGGCCCAGCACCAGATCGAGGCGCCGAGCAGGCCCAGCATCACCAGTTTGACGATCCAGTCGGCGGCCCAAAACAGCCCCCAGATCGAGAAATCGATGTGCGGAGCTGCCGCTCCCACCGCTGTCGCTGCGTCCATGGAGTGATCCTTTCGGCCGGCTTACAGAGCCCGACCTTCAGGCACAGGCCATGCGGTCGGAATTTGTCAAATTTAAGAGAAATGCCTTGGCTTCCCGGCCTTTGCGGAAGCCGGCACCACAGGACAGTCCCTTTGCCGCAATTATGGTCAAGGATTGGTTAACAAAGCCTGTGCCCGGCCAGCAACGTGAACGGGCCGGCCCTATGCGCCTGGCGCAAGCCGAACGAGCAGGTCGCGCGGCAACCGGGCAACCCCGCCGCCGGTCTTGATCGCCACCACCACCACCTTGGCGCGCGTCAGGATAACCCCGTCCCGCTCGATGGTTTGCGCCAGGGTCAGCCGCGCGCCGGTCATCGCCTCGATACGAGTACCCACGCTGAGCAGATCATCTATATGGGCGGCCCCATCGAAGTCGATCACCATCGAGCGCACCGCAAAGGCGATGCCATCCTGCGCCAGCACCGAATGATGAATGCCCGCCTCGCGCAGAAATTCCGTCCGCCCGCGCTCGAAGAATTTGAGATAGGCGGCATGATAGACATTGCCGGAAAAATCGGTGTCTTCGTAATAGATGCGGACGGGGAACGTGTGAATCTCGGCCATGTGCGGCGACTAATCCGTCCACACCAGATGCCGGACAGGCCGATGAGGGGCCGCCAATTGGTCCCGCAGCGCCTCTGGTTTGAAATCATGCGCCTTCAGCACCGGCGCATCCGGCTTGACCCATTTGAATTCGAGTTCCACGTCACCATCCTCGACGCGATGGCAGATTACACCATCCGTGCGAAACGGAAACGTCTCAGGGAGCGAGACGGGGAAGTAATAAGCCAATTCGTGGTATCGCTTGCCCGCGTAGGTGAAAAAATTCTCGACCACGATGCTCAAACCGCCGACCTGCCCCGCAACGCCCAATTCCTCCTCGATTTCGCGCGCCAGTGCTTCCGCGGTGGATTCGCCCCATTCCACCCTGCCGCCCGGCAGCGCCCAGAAGGCATCGGAGACCGCCCGGTGGATCAGGATATAGCCCTCCCGCGAAATGATGCCCGCGGAGCGGAAATTGAACCGTCCCGGACCCATGTCGTAGGCGATCATGTGACGATCCGCGCTCAACTCTCGCCCTCCGGCTCTTCGAACAGGCTGGCCTGCGTGCCGACAAAGCCTTGCGGCACGGCACGGCCCAGATGCTGGAACGCCGCTCCGGTCAGCATGCGCCCGCGCGAGGTGCGCTGGATGAAGCCCTGTTGCAAGAGGTATGGCTCGACGATTTCCTCGATCGCATCGCGCGGCTCGCTAAGGGCAGCGGCGATGGTTTCGATCCCTACCGGGACCGCCATTGTAGAATTCGGCGATGGTGGTCAGATAGCGCCGGTCGAGCTGATCGAGCCCCCGCGCATCGACATCGAGCCGCAGCAGCGCCTTGTCGGCGATGGCACGGGTGATCTCGCCCGACCCATCGACCAGCGCGAAATCGGTGACGCGCCGCAGCAACCGTCCGGCAATGCGAGGCGTGCCGCGCGAGCGCCGCGCGATTTCCATCGCCCCGTCCGGCGCCATCGGCATGCCGAGCAGGCGCGCGCCGCGCTGCACGATCAGCACCAGCTCCTCGGACGTATAGAAATTGAGCCGCACCGGAATGCCGAAGCGATCGCGCAAGGGCGTGGTCAGCAAGCCCGCCCGCGTCGTCGCCCCCACCAGGGTAAACTTGGCCAGGTCGATCCGCACCGAACGGGCGGCCGGCCCTTCGCCGATGATCAGGTCGAGCTGATAATCTTCCATCGCCGGATAGAGAATTTCCTCGATCGCCGGATTGAGCCGATGGATTTCGTCGATGAACAGCACATCGCGATCTTCCAGATTTGTCAGCAGCGCCGCCAAATCCCCCGCCTTGGCGATCACCGGACCCGAAGTGGCCCGAAACCCCACCCCCAGTTCGCGCGAAATGATCTGCGCCAGCGTGGTCTTGCCCAGGCCCGGAGGCCCGACGAACAGCACATGATCCAGCGCCGTCCCGCGCTGCTTGGCCGCCTGGATGAATACTTCCAGATTGGCCCGCGCGGCGGCCTGGCCCACGAATTCGGAAAACCCGGTCGGCCGCAAGGACACGTCCAGCGGCTCATCGCGTCCGGCAGCGGGGGAGGTGAGAGAGGTCACGCGAGCAATTCCATTCCGGGTACGCGTTTGGCGGCATTCCGATCGAATGTCACCGTGGTCTGGCACTCGGCCTGCCGGTTGATTTTGGCGATCAGTAAATCGGCCAAGTCGATCTTGGCATGATCGAAGTGTTCCAGCGCCCATCTCACGATATCATCGCGTTCTACGACGATATCGGAGGTTTCCAGCAGCCGCTCGATCACTGCCGCTACTCGGTCATGACCGAACTTGTAGGTCTTGCCGAGTACCCATGCCAATTCCGCGATCACGATCAAGGATATATGCGCCGGGCTACCCGCCGAGCGGGCGCCGAAGAAACTCACCGCCGAAGCGGTTTGTTCGGGGTTTTCTTCGATGAACAGCCGGACCAGGACGTTGGTATCGACCCCGATCATCGCTTAACGGCACGCGCGAAGCGTTCGGCTGCAGCTTCGGCGATAGCATCGTTCATTTGTTCAATGCTCACAGGCCCCACCGGAGAAGGTCCAAGAAACCCAGCCAGATCAACCGCACGCAACGTCCTGGGCTTTATCGTTGCCGTGCCGTCATTCTCATTGACGATCCATTCGATCTGCACGCCCTCGGATAAGCGGAGCGCGTCTCGAATTTCCCGCGGCACTGTCGTCTGACCCTTGCTGGTCATTTTCGAGCGCGCCGAAATCTTCAGGTGCTTGTTCATGCCTTACCTCCTGAGCATTCCTTACTAAAAAGAATAGTAAGGAGAGATGAACTTTTCAAGCATCAACTACTCAGCTCCCGCAGCCCCAGCCGGATCAGTTTCTCCGTCGGGGTACTATCCCCCTCTCGCGCCACGATCCGCGCCAATGCCGCCGAGGCTTGGGCGCTGGAATAGCCGAGGTTGGTGAGCGCCGAGACGGCATCGGTGATATTGCCCGAGGCCAGCCCTTCGCCCAAAGCATTCTGCAGCCCGAGCGTGCCGGCGTCGATCCCGCCGGTCGCAGGCACCTTGCCCTTAAGCTCGGTCACCAGCCGCACGGCCAGCTTGGGCCCAACGCCCGAGGCCCGCCCCATCATCGCCTTGTCCTGCAGGGCGATGGCGCTGGAAATCTCCGAGGGCGACAAGGCGGAGAGGATCGCGAGCGCCACGCGCGCGCCAACCCCCTGCACGGTCATCAACAGATTAAACCAGGCCTTCTCCGCCTCGCTGGAAAAGCCGTAGAGCCGGATCATATCCTCACGGACGATGGTTTCGATAAAGATCACGCTCGCCTCGCCGACGCGCGGCAGCGCCTGCAGCGTGCGCGACGAGCAGAACGCCTCGTAGCACACGCCGCCGCAGTCGATCAGCACGCTGTCATCGGCAAAACTATCGACCAGACCCTTGAGCTTGCCGATCATGCACTGGCCCTCAACCGCTGCGCCGCCACCCGGTGATGGGCGTGGCAGATGGCGATCGCCAGCGCATCGGCCGCGTCGGCACCCTTGAAATCGGCTGTCGGCATCAAGGTCTTGACCATCAGGCCCACCTGTCCCTTTTCCGCATGGCCGGTGCCGACCACGGACTTCTTCACCAGATTTGCCGCATATTCCGCCACCGGCAGGCCCCGCGCCGCCGGCGTCATCAACACCACGCCCCGCGCCTGCCCCAGAATCAGCGCCGAGCGCGGCCCGGCATTGACGAAGGTCTCCTCCACCGCCGCCTCGTCAGGCCTGTATCGATCCAGCAAATCGTTAACGCCGGCGAACAGCATGGCCAGCCGGTCGGCCAGCGGCCCCTCGGTCGGCGGCGTCAGCGTACCACAGGCCACGAACACCAACCTGTTACCCTCCGACTCGATAATACCCCAACCGCATCGGCGCAGGCCTGGGTCGATACCGATGATTCGCACAGCTTTGCTCATGGCCCACACCTTTAAAGCGGTGGTGCCAGCCTACCAAGCCTTAAGTGAACAAAACGGCAACGCCAGCGGTGGAAAACCCGGCAATCCCTAAAATTGCGCCCGTCTCGCCAATACCATCTTCAAGACCCGTCCATAGTGTCTGCCCGGGAATGCATGAAAGATGACCGATGATCGATAGTGCCCGCCGATTGCCGCAGCGTGCCTGGAACCACATTTATCGAACCAGTGGCTTGCTGCTGCTGGCCTCGATCGCGGTATCGATCATCCTGACCAATATTTTCATGGATATGTTTTCCGCCGGGCTCAATCTGCCTGGCTTCCTGGTCGCCGTGCTTACCCCGCTCGTCCTGGGCGGCCCGATCATGTTCTACCTGATGCTGCGGCACGAGCAGCTGCGCCACGTCAACACACAGCTCGAACTGCTGGCCAATACCGATTGGCTGACCACCTGCCTCAATCGCGGCGCCTTCACCATGCAGGTCCGGCGCGATCTGGATCGGCGCGCCACGGCGCCGGTCAGCGATGGCGGCTCCCTGCTCATTATCGATGCCGACGATTTCAAGCAGGTCAACGACCGCTTCGGCCACCAGCAGGGCGATGCCGCCCTCAGGATGATCGCCGATGCCATCCGCGCCAGCGTGCGCAGCTCCGACGTGGTGGGACGGATCGGCGGCGAGGAATTCGGCGTCTATCTGATGGGCGCCGACCTCGCCACCGCCGATCAGGTCGCCGAGCGCATCCGCCTGACCGTATCAGGCCTGCAGTTCATGCCGGTGGATGCGCCCCACCCATTATCCGTCAGTATCGGCGGCGCCGCTTTTGCGCACCGCGTCGATTTCAACCATCTCTACCGACTCGCCGATCAGCGCCTTTACGAAGCCAAGACGGGCGGCCGCGATCGCGTCGCCCTGATGCAGGCAGCCTGATTGAAAGCCATGTCAACAATGGAGCGGAGCGCAGCCTGAACCGATAATCCCCAACCCATTATTGGCCCGGCCCCGCAATGCGGCTGCCGGTCTTCGCCTATTACAGCAGAAAGATTTTCAATGCCCCCTTCCAGACCCCTCAGTGCCTTGCAAGGCTGGTCGAGCGTTGCCCGTTGGACCTTTTTCGGCACCCTGGGTTGCGTGCTGGTTTCGCTGGCATTCAACGCGGTGATGTTCGACGACCTGGGAAGCAGGGCGCTGCGGCGCTCGCTCATGAGTGCCACGGTGCTGCCGATGCTGCTGGGCATCCCACTGTTCTTTTACATGAGCATGCGGCTGCGAGGCCTGGCGATCAGCAATCTGCGGCTGGGGCTGGTCGCGCGCACCGATAGCCTGACCTCATGCCTCAATCGGGGGGCCTTCACCGCCAAGGTGACGACCCAATTGCTGCGCAGCGATCTGCGCCCCAGCGGCGCGCTGCTGATGATCGACGCCGACAATTTCAAGGCGATCAACGATCTGTTCGGCCACGATGCCGGAGACGAGGCCCTGACCATCATTGCCCGCTCGATCCGCTCGATGCTGCGCCCGGGCGAGCTAGTCGGCCGCATGGGTGGCGAGGAATTCGGCGTCTACCTGCCCGGCGTCGATCGTCATCGCGCCGAAATCGTCGCCGAACGCATCCGCCGCTCGGTCAATCTGGCAATCTTTTCGCCCCATGGCCGCCCGCGCCAACTCTCGGTCAGCATTGGCGGCGCCGTATTCGAAGGCCCGGCCAGCTTTTCCGAACTGTTCCGCATCGCCGACCAGCGGCTCTATAATGCCAAGGAAGCCGGCCGCAATCGCGTCACCGTCGTCCACGCCACCGATTATCCCGACGTCTCGCTGGGCAAGACCGGTTAGCAGAAAAGGACGGCTCAGCCTTCGAGCTTGGCCATGTCCTCGTCGCTCATCTCGAAGTTGGAATAGACGTTCTGCACGTCGTCATCTTCTTCGAGCAGGTCGATCAGCTTCATCAGGGTGGCGCCCTTTTCCGCATCGATCGGCGTATTGGTCTGCGGCTTCCAGATTGCCTTGATCGATTCGGCTTCGCCCAGCACCTTTTCCAAGGCTGCCGACACCTCGATCATCGCCTCGAACGAGGTATAGATCCAGTGGCCGTCCTCGTCGCTTTCGACATCGTCGGCACCGGCTTCGATCGCCGCTTCCATGATCTTGTCGGCCGAGCCGGCCTTGATCGGGTATTCGATCTCGCCGATCTTGTCGAACATGAAGCCGACCGAATTGGTTTCGCCCATGGCGCCGCCATTCTTGGAGAAGGTCGAACGCACATTGGAAGCGGTGCGGTTGCGGTTGTCGGTCAGGGTCTCGACGATGATGGCGACGCCACCCGGTCCATAGCCCTCGTAGCGGATTTCTTCGTAATTATCACCGTCATTGCCAATCGCCTTCTTGATGGCACGCTCGATATTGTCGCGTGGCATCGACAGGGCACGGGCATTGTTGACGGCAAGGCGCAGGCGCGAATTGAAGGCCGGGTCAGGCATGCCCAGCTTGGCAGCGACGGTAATTTCGCGCGCCAGCTTGGAAAAAACCTTGGAGCGCACGGCGTCGCTCTTGCCCTTGCGGTGCATGATATTCTTGGCGTGTGAATGGCCTGCCATGAGGTTCCCCAGAATGCTGACTAAAATTTTGCCCGTTTATAGGGGCGCCTTTCATACTTGTGAAGTCGAGAGTCGGACGGACCAAACACCGTGGTATGGTCGCTCAATGAATCACGGAGATAGAGCAATGGCGGTGACGACTAAGATGTTCAGCGTATTTGCAGGGAAATATGGCAGTGGCTGGAGAGGTATCAACGTTGTCCTGGACCAATGGAAATTGGTCGATGCCGGCCAAAAGAACAAAAAAATGGTCGTTCTCACGGATTGGGCAGTCGGGCCAGAAGAATTTGGCCGATATATTGACGAACTCATTGCTCAACTGGAAGCTTTAAAGGCGGTGGGTCGCAAAGAATTAAAGAAAATCAAAGCCGAAGAGGCTATTGAAATCGAGAAGCTGCGCGCTCGTTAACCAACGGCCAGCGTGTTTTCTGCCGTCGCTCTCTGCTATGCACCATGCCATTATAGTGGAGACTGGCCGTGCAATCGCTGTGGTGGTGTTTTTTCTCGTTTCGCGGCCGATTGAACCGGCAGGAATTCGCCCTGGCGTTTTTCTTCCTGGCGGCCATCGCTTATGTCATCGGCACGATCCTGACCAAGACAATGATCGGACCGACCAATGAGGGCCGTCCGTGGACCGAAAACGACCTGCTAATGGCGCAACTTGATGCGCAAATGCTGGCCTCTGCCTTCGTGTTCTGGCCAAGCCTGGCCATCCAGGTCAAGCGGCTGCGCGATATCGGCTATTCCTGGCTCTACCTGGTCGCCGCCAATGTCGTTCTGGGCGTGGCGATGGTGTTCGCCCCCATCCCGGCCATGATCGTCGCCGTCATCGCCGCGCTGTTCCTGTTCTTCGCCAAGGGCAAGCCGGCTTAGCCGCGTTAGAATATTGGCAGCGCCTGCGCCAAAACCCCGCCGATCCGCACCGGCAGCACCTTGATCGCAAGCCCCGTGCGCGGGTCGGTTTCCACGGCTACGCCCGATAGCGTCGCCTCGCCTTCTGCGGGCTGGAACCGTCCGCCCATGATGCCGGTCAAAAACCGGTTCAGCGGCTCCTCGGGCTCGACCCCGATCACCGAATCGTAATCGCCGCACATGCCGGCATCGGCCATCAGCGCCGTACCGCCCTTGAGGATGCGATGATCGGAGGTGGGGATATGGGTGTGAGTGCCCACCACCAGGCTACACCCGCCCATCGAGAAAATGCCCCATGCCCTGGATTTCCGAAGTCGCTTCGGTATGGAAATCCACGATGATCGCATCAGCCTGCTCGCCCAGCGGACACGCCGCCACGGCCGCTTCCACGGCGCGGAACGGATCGTCCGCCGGCCCCATGAACACCCGGCCCAGCGCATTGATCACCAGCACCCGATGCCCATTGCGCCCTTCGATGAACATCGCTCCGCGTCCCGGCGTGCCGGCCGGCATATTGATGGGCCGCACCAGCGTGGTTTCGCGCTCGATATAGGTCAGCGTCTCGCGCCGGTCGAAGGCATGGTCGCCCAGCGTCACGATATCGGCGCCTGCATCGCGGATGCCGATGAAATGCGGCTCGGTCAACCCATTGCCATGGCTGGCATTCTCGCCATTGACCACCACGAAATCGAAGCCATAGGTGGCGATGATGCCCGGCAGGCGCTCGGCCACCGCATCGCGACCGGCGCGGCCGACGACGTCACCCAAAAACAAAAACTTCATTGCGGCGTTCCGAAATGGCGCATGCCGGCTTCGGTCACCACCGCATCAAGGGGAATATCATGGGCCTCGCGCGGAATTGCTTCGAGTTCCTGCGCCGCGAAGGCCAACCCGATCAGCCGTGGTCTCTTGCTCAACCGCGCCAGCGTCCGGTCGTAGTAACCGCCGCCATAGCCCAGCCGCGTGCCCATCCGGTCGAATCCCAGCAGCGGCATCAGCACCACGTCCGGCTCCGCCTGCGGCGCCAGTTCGGCCGGGGCCAGCGTGCCAAAGCCCGACGGATAAAGCGCCGCGCCCTGCTCCCAGATTCGCATTTCCAGCGGCTCTTGCGGCCCCAGCACCACCGGCAGCACCACCGGCTGCATGGTGTCCATCAGCCGCACCAGAATCGGCTGGCAATCCAGTTCGTCACGAATGCGCCAATAGGCAGCCACGACATCGCCCGGCGCCAATTCGATATGCTTGAAGAAATGCTCGGTGACAGCCAGGGCCGCATCATGGCGCATGCCCTGCGGCAATGCCGCCCGCGCCGCATGGGCCTTGAGCCGCAGCCCGGCCTTGGCGTTTTCGATTTGATCGTCAGCCATGCCGCGCCGTGTGTCCGTCTGCCGGAAATAAGGTGCCGCCCTGGCCGTGGGATACACGATCCCGGGAACCTACTTTACGTAGGTGGGCGCCGTATGTCTGAGCCCAGGAGCCCAGTCAGGGACAGCTCCCTTCGGATCGTTAAGGCCCCGGGGATATAGGTATCCAACACGCACCGGGCAGCAGCAAAGATATAGTGCGTTCGCACGGGGAGTGCAAAGCGGGAATTTAGAGAAGATCGAACCAGTTCTGCAGCCCGTGCAGAACACGCAGGATCACGACGTCCTCGTTTTCGATCACATAGAGGATGTTGTGGCTGCCGCACGGCATAAGCCTTACCGGTCCAAGCGAGGCTTGACGTTCCACTGCCAGATAGGGATTGCTAGCCAGAGTGTCCAACATCTCGACGAGCCTGCGTTCATAAAATTCGGACTGGACGTAGCCGAATTGAACAGCGCCTTCGGCGGAGATTCCGTCAAGATCGCCGATAGCACTGGACGTGAGTATCCAGGCCAAAGGCTAGGCGCTTTTCTTCTGGCTGATCGCAGCCTTTGCCTTCTCCCGCATCCGTGCCAGCAGTTGCTCGCGCGTCATATCGCTAATACCGCTCGCCAGGGCCTCGTCCACCATTTGCTGGAGTTTCTGCCGCGCATCGCCACGCTCCTGGTCCCGCCGGATCAGATCGCGCACATAATCGCTCGAATTGCCGTATTTCCCGCCCTGCACCTGAGCCTCGACCCATTCCTTCATCTGGTCGGGAAGCGATACATTCATCGTGGCCATGGCAAATCTCCTTTGCCCGACCTTAGCAAAGTTTGCCAATCTTTGCCATAACCGCTTTACGGCACCACGCCGGTCTCATCCAGCGCTTCGGCCACCGATTCGAGCTTGCGCGCCGCTTCGTCCAGCTTGGCTGCGAAACGCTCCTCCAGCGTTTCGATTTCGGCGGCCACTTCCTGGCCGGCGCGTGTCAGCACCGTCACCTCGGTTTCGAGCGCCTTGATGCGGCGTTCCGCCTCAGCCAGCTCATCCACCACCGCGATGCCGGCCATTACCGTCAGCCGGTTATCGCCGATTTCGCCGACGGCGCCCTTGAGAGCTTCGACCTGTTCGTTGAACCGCGCCGCCAGCCCGATCAAATGGGCCTGCTGACCCTCCTCGCAGGCCATGCGGTACTTGCGGCCATTGATCTCGACATTGACTTCGGGCATCCAGAAAATCCTACTTTGCCAAGACTTCGCGAACAGTCTCCATCGCCTCGACCAGGCGCCGCGACACATCATGGGCGCTGTCGTCGAGCCGCTTGGCCCGCGCCGCCGCCTTGTCGAGTTCGGTCGCCAGCCGCGCCCGTTCCGTCACCAGGCGCTGGGTATCCACCTCGATGCGGTTGAGCTGGCGCATCCGCGTGCCCAGGTTCTTGAGGCTGTTGTCGAGCCGCGCCATGGCACGGTCGAACCGCTCATTGGCCGCCTCGATGCCGTCTTGCTGTTCGGTCACGCTCATCGTCCGCCGCACCCTTGAGCCAAGTCGTTCACACCCACCAGTTAGCCCCAGGGCACCCGACGATGCAACGTCCAACCCCACTGTCATTGACAGGCAATCGGAACCTGTTATGCCTCGAACCGCCTTGGGGAGAGGGCACGCGCGCCCGCTTCTCCACAGTTTTATCTGACCCAACAGAGCGGAACGCCCCATGACGAACACAGCCCAGCAGAACGATTTGGCCAATGCGATCCGCTCCCTTGCCATGGACGCGGTCGAAAAAGCCAATTCCGGCCATCCCGGCCTGCCCATGGGCTGCGCCGATATCGCCACCGTCCTGTTCACCAAGGTGATGAAGTTCGATCCCGCCGACAGCCTGTGGCCCGATCGCGACCGCTTCGTGCTCTCGGCCGGCCACGGCTCGATGCTGCTCTACTCCAGCCTCTATCTGCTCGGCTACGAGGACATGACCATCGACCAGGTCAAGAATTTCCGCCAGCTCGGCTCCAAGACCGCCGGCCATCCCGAGCATGGTCATTCGCCCAGGGCATCGAAACCACCACCGGCCCGCTCGGCCAGGGCGTCGGCAATGCCGTCGGCATGGCGATCGCCGAGGCCAAGCTCGCCGCCGAATTCGGCAGCTGACATCGTCGATCACCACACCTGGTGCCTGGCCGGCGACGGCTGCCTGATGGAAGGCATTTCCCAGGAAGCCATCGCGCTGGCCGGGCACCTCAAGCTCAACAAGCTGACCCTGATCTGGGACAACAATTCGATCACCATCGACGGCGCCGTCTCCAATTCCGACTCCACCGACCAGATCGCCCGCTTCAAGGCCGTCGGCTGGAACACCATCGAGATCGACGGCCACGACCAGGCCGCCATCGAAGCCGCGCTGCTCGCAGTCCAAGAAGTCAGCGACAAGCCCGACCCTGATCGCCGCCAAGACCACGATCGGCTTTGGCGCCCCCAAGAAGGCCGGCACCGAGAAGGTGCACGGCTCCCCGCTCGGCGCCGAGGAACTGGCCGGCGCCAAGGCCGCGCTCGGCATCACCTACCCCGCCTTCGAAATCCCCGCCGAAACGCTGGCCACCTGGCGCGCCGCCGGCACCCGCAGCCAGAACATCCGCGGCGAATGGCAGTCCCGCCTTGCCGCTTCCGCCAACAAGGCCGAATTCGAGCGCCGCATCGACGGCACCCTGCCCGCCGCCTTCGCCCGCGGCCATGGACGCCTATCAAGTCAGAAGCTGAGCGCCGACAAGCCCAAGGTCGCCACCCGCAAGTCCGGCCAGATGGCGCTCGACGTCATCAATGCCGTCGTGCCCGAAACCCTGGGCGGCTCGGCCGATCTCACCGGCTCCAACCTGACCAATACCAAGGAAACCACGCCCTTCACCGCCGCCGACCGCTACCGGCCGCTACATGATGTACGGCATCCGCGAGCACGTCATGGCCGCCGCCATGAACGGCATCGCGCTGCATGGCGGCCTGATCCCCTATGGCGGCACCTTCATGGTCTTCACCGACTATGCCCGCCCCGCGATCCGCCTCTCGGCGCTGATGGGCCAGCGCGTCATCTATGTGATGACCCATGACTCCATCGGCCTGGGCGAAGACGGCCCGACCCACCAGCCGGTCGAGCACCTGTCGGCGCTGCGCGCCATCCCCAACCTGCTGGTCTTCCGCCCCGCCGACGCGGTGGAAACCGCCGAATGCTGGCAGCTGGCGCTGGAAAGCGACCACCGCGCCCTCGATCCTGGCCCTGTCGCGCCAGAACCTGCCGACGGTGCGCACCGAATACACCACGGAAAACAAATCGGCCAAGGGCGCCTATAACCTCGCCGGCGATGCCAAGGCCGATGCGGTGATCTTCGCCACCGGCTCGGAAGTCGCCATCGCGCGTCGAAGCCATGAAGCTGCTCGACGAAAAGGGCATTTCCGCCGCGCGTCGTCTCGGTGCCCTCGATGGAACTGTTCGCACAAGCAGTCCGACGCCTACCAGGACGAGATCATCGGCAAGGCCAAGGCCCGCGTCGCCGTCGAAGCCGGCATCTCGATGAGCTGGGATCAAGCTGCTGGGCCGACAAGGGCCGCTTCGTCGGCATGCACTGCTTCGGCGCTTCGGGCCCCATCGATGAGCTCTATGCGTCACTTTGGCATTACCGCGCAAGGCGATTGTTGAAGCCGTCACCGCACAGTTGTAAGAGAGCCTCGACCTCCTCCCACCTAACCTCCCTCTAAGGAACTTTCCCATGGCAGTTCGCGTCGCCATCAACGGCTTTGGCCGCATCGGCCGCAATGTCCTCCGCGCCATCATCGAAGTCGGGCCGCACCGATATCGAAGTGGTCGCGATCAACGATCTCGGCCCGGTCGAAACCAATGCCCACCTGTTCCGCTTCGACAGCGTGCATGGCCGCTTCCCCGGCACCGTGACCGTCGATGGCGACACCATCGATGTGGGCCGCGGCCCCATCAAGGTGACCGCCGTCCGCAACCCGGAAGAGCTGCCGCACGCCGCCATGGGCGTCGATATCGCGCTGGAATGCACCGGCATCTTCACCGCCCGCGAAAAGGCCGCGGCGCACCTCAAGGCCGGCGCCAAGAAGGTTCTGATCTCGGCCCCCGGCGAAGGCGCCGACCTGACCGTCGTTTACGGCATCAACCACGACAAGCTCACCAAGGAGCACATCGTGGTCTCCAACGCCTCGTGCACCACCAATTGCCTGGCCCCGCTGGCCTACGTGCTCAACGAGACCGTCGGCATCGAAAAGGGCATGATGACCACGGTCCATTCCTATACCGGCGACCAGCCGACGCTCGACACCATGCACAAGGATCTCTATCGCGGCCGCGCTGCCGCGCTGAGCCAGATCCCGACCTCGACCGGCGCCGCCAAGGCCATCGGCCTGGTGCTGCCCGAACTCAAGGGCAAGCTCGACGGCGTCTCGATCCGCGTGCCGACCCCGAACGTGTCGCTGGTCGACTTCAAGTTCATCGCCAAGCGCAACACCACTGCCGACGAGATCAACGAGATCGTCCGCAAATATGCCGACGGCTCGCTCAAGGGCATCCTGGGCTACACCACCCACCCCAATGTCTCGATCGACTTCAACCACGACAGCCACTCCTCGACCGTCGCGCTCGATCAGACCAAGGTGATGGACGGCAATTTCGTCGCCGTCCTGTGCTGGTACGACAATGAATGGGGCTTCTCCAACCGCATGGCCGACACCGCCGTTGCGCTGGGCAAGACGCTTTAAGCCGCGCACTTTGCCGCACAATTGGCCCCGTCGCTCTGCGGCGGGGCTTTTTTTATGCTGGCAGCTTTGTCACCGATTTGCCCTGTGACAATCAGGAAGGACTGGCATGGACAAGATCGATTTCAAGACAGAGCTGAAACACCTCTACCACGCCGGTTCCCGCGATTTCGTCTTTGTCGATGTGCCCGCCATGACCTTCGTCATGATCGACGGCCGAGGCGATCCGAACATTGCCGCCAGCTATCGAGTGGCCGTCGAATGGCTCTATGGGGTGAGCTATGCCATGAAATTTGCCTCCAAGGACTTGGGGCAGGACTATTTCGTGCCCCCGCTGGAAGGCCTTTGGTGGGCTGATGATCCCAACGATTTCGTGGCCCATAACAAGGCGAACTGGTGCTGGACCATGATGATCATGGTGCCCGATTTCGTTACTCGCGCGATGTATGACGCTGCGGTTGAAAAATCCGCCGAAAAA
Organism: uncultured Alphaproteobacteria bacterium; assembly: GCA_963717095.1. Lineage (GTDB taxonomy): Bacteria > Pseudomonadota > Alphaproteobacteria > Rhizobiales > Devosiaceae > Devosia. Next base: position 49,658 of record CAVQVF010000001.1, on the reverse strand, counting down.
TTGACCGGCGCGCCAACCAGCCTGCGTCTTGAGAGCTTTACCGAGGGCCGCGCCCTGCAGATCATGCACTTGGGCAGCTATGACGAGGAAGGCCCCGTGCTGGAGCATCTGCACGAAGTGGAAATTCCGGGTCGCCACCTGGCTCGGAACGGTCATCACCACGAGATTTATCTCAACGACGCCCGCAAGACCGCGCCCATCAAGCTCAAGACCATTCTGCGCCAACCGATCAAGGCTGGCTGAGCGCTTGCCAGCGCTGTGCCTGCGCCCCTAATCTTCCCAGCAATCCACCGGCCCCAAAGGGCAGATGCCACATGAGCCTTGACCGTTCCGTCCGCTGGCGCGGCCTCGACCCCGCCACCATCGAGCATTGCCACGTCATTTCAACGGACCGCGACACCCGCATCCGCGGCACCATCATCACGCCCAGCTATGGCCTGTTTTACCGCATCAAGCTCGATGACACCGAACACGTCCGCACGCTCAAACTCGAACGCACGGACGGCAAGACCCTCGAACTGTTCTCCGATGGCGCCGGCAACTGGTCCGACGATCGCGCCGAGCCGCTTTCCGCGCTCAAAGGCTGCCTGGATGTCGATATCTGGCCGACCCCGCTCACCAATTCGCTACCGCTCTGGCGCGCTCAATTCGTCATCGACACGCCGCAGCACTTTGCCATGGCCTGGATCGATGGCGACGAGATGACGGTCCGGCGCGACGAGCAGATCTATACCAAGCTCGACGCCACCCATTTCCGCTTCCAGAATGCCGATGGCTTCGACCGCGTACTGGAAATAGACGCCGATGGGCTGGTGGTGAACTATCCCGGGCTGTTCGAACGAGCGGGCTAACCCCTCATCCGCCCTTCGGCACCTTCTCCCGCAAGGGGAGAAGAAGGCGACCTCAATATCTCAGTCGTCACCCCTCTCCCCTTGCGGGAGAGGGGCCGCTTGCGACGCGTTCAGCAGAGCAAGCAGGGTGAGGGGTATGCTGTCGTCCCAGAGTCATCGACTCACGCTACTCCTTCGTCACACAGCGTTTCGGGGGCCATCATGTTTCACGTCATGCGCCGGGTTCTGCCCGCTATTCCCGCCACCGCCATCATTACCGGCTGGATGGGCCAGCCGCTGGTACTCCTGCTGCCACCCGCAGCCGCCACCGGCTTCCTGCTCTGGCGCGATCGCGCCATCCGCCGCCGTGTCGGCCTTGCCGCCTGGCCCAGCGACGGCTTCGCCCGCCACGTGCTGACCGACGATCTGGGCACCCTGGCCACCGTGACCCTGGCCAGCGCGCCGCTGTTCTTCATCGGGCAACTGGCCCACGCGGTGGCTGCAGTCGCCTAATTGTGCCACGCCCTCGTGGTTCGAGGGTCGCTTCGCTCCCACCTCACCATGAGGACTACTGAAACAGCGCAATCTGGCAGTAGCCCTCATGGTGAGGTGCGAGTTCTTACGAGCCTCGAACCACGAGGGCGTGCCACGATGAGGCGCAACCCGCCCCTTCCCCCTCCCGGTCCATTCTGCTACGCACGGGCACACTTTGGCAGCGGGCGGGATCACCATGAGCGCACATTTCAAGACCCTCGATGAACTCGATCTCACCGGCAAGCGCGTGCTGCTGCGCGCCGATCTGAACGTGCCGGTCGCCGATGGCAAAGTCACCGATGCCACCCGCATCGAGCGCCTGATCCCCACCATCCGCGAGATCGTGCGCCACGATGGCAAGGTGATCCTGCTGTCCCATTTCGGCCGCCCCAAGGGCAAGGTCGATCCCGAGTTTTCGCTCGAAATCGTCTGCTTCCACCGTCGCCGACCTGACCGGCCATCCCGTGGGCTTCATCCCCACCGACTGGACCGATGTCTCGGCCGCCCAAAAGGCCATCGATGCCGCCCCCGCCGGCAGCGTCTTCATCCTCGAAAACACCCGCTTCCATCCCGGCGAAGAAACCAACGACCTCGCTCTCGCCAAGACGCATGGCCAGCCTCGGCGACGTCTATGTCAACGACGCCTTCTCCGCCGCCCACCGCGCCCACGCCTCCACCGAAGCCCTCGCCCATCTGCTGCCCGCCGCTGCGGGCCTGGCCATGCAGGCAGAACTCGAAGCGCTCGAAGCCGGCCTCGGCAAGCCGAAAAAGCCGGTGGTCGCCATTGTCGGCGGCGCCAAGGTCTCCTCCAAGATCGACCTGCTCGAAAACCTCGTGACCAAGGTCGATGGCCTCGTCATCGGCGGCGGCATGGCCAACACGTTCCTCCACGCCCAGGGCTTTGGCGTCGGCAAGTCGCTGGCCGAAAAGGATCTCGCCGAAACCGCCCAGCGCATCATGGACAAGGCCATCGATAGCGGCTGCGCCATCATCCTGCCCATCGACGCCGTCGTCTCCTGGCACTTCAAGGCCAATTCGCCGACCCGCCTCTACAGTGCCGAAGCCATCGATCCCGAAGGCATGATCCTCGATATCGGCCCCTCCTCGATCGAGCGCATCAAAGCCGCCATCGACGATGCCCACACCGTGGTCTGGAACGGCCCGATGGGCGCCTTCGAAATGACCCCGTTCGATGCCGGCACCGTCGAAATCGCCAAGCACGTCGCCCACCGCACCAAGGCAGGCCTGCTGACCTCCGTCGCCGGCGGCGGCGACACCGTCTCCGCCCTCGCCCATGCTGGCGTCAAGGACAGCTTCACCTACGTCTCCACCGCCGGCGGCGCCTTCCTCGAATGGATGGAAGGCAAGCCCTTGCCAGGGGTCGATGCGCTGAAGAAGTAGCTCTCCGCTTGATTTGTAATGCAACTGCATTACATTGAAGGCATAGGAGGCAGATATGGCCGCAAACGCACTCGTCCAAACACGCATCGATGCCGATATCCGGGACCGCGCCACCGAGGTCCTCAGCACTATGGGGCTGACGGTCTCGGACGCCGTCCGCATCCTTTTGACCCGCGTCGCCAATGAAGGCGCGCTGCCAGCCGGCTTGACGACCGATCCGGACGCCTATGACGCCTGGTTCAGGGCCAAGGTGCAGGAAGCGCTGGATGATCCGCGGCCAAGCGTCCCGCATGAAGAGGTGCAAGAGATGTTCCGTCTCAAACGAGAGGCGTTATCCCGACTTGCGGACGAGCGCGGCGAGTGAAGCTTATCTGGTCTGGCACAGCTATCGCAGATCGCCACGCCATTGTCGATTTCATCGCGGATGATAGCCCGAGGGCTGCCGTTGCCATGGATTTGGAACTGGCAAACAGAACAGATGCGCTTGAAATCCAATGATCGGCCGGCCAGGAAGACTGCCGGAATCTCGAGAACTTGTTTTAATCGGCACGCCGTACATCATAATTTATAGCGTGTCCGAAACGGGCATCATGATTTTGCGCGTCTTGCATGCCGCACAGCAATGGCCGCCCGAGTAATCTTTGCCATCCTTTAGCCCTTCGTCTAATAACCCTTGGTCTAATCGCTTCGGCCCAAACGAAAGTCTAATCTCCACCGATTATCAGCAAGATCAGGACACTACCGATGTCATTGAACGCGACCGCCCAGAAACTCATGGAAACGGGCAAGGGCATTCTCGCCGCCGATGAATCCGAAGGCACCATCGCCAAGCGCTTTGCCAAGATCAACCTGCCCAATTCTCTGGATTTGCGCCGCGACTATCGCGAGATGCTGTTCCGCTCCACCGACGCGATGAAAAACTACATTTCCGGCGTCATCCTCACCGAAGAAACCCTGGAACAGTCCGCCGCCGACGGCACCTCGTTCCGCGCCATGATGGCCGATGCCGATGTCATTCCCGGCATCAAGGTCGATCGCGGCGCCTTCCCCATGCCGGGCGATGCCGGCGAAAAGATCACCGAGGGCCTCGATGGCCTGCGCCAGCGGCTGCAGCGCTATGCCACGCTGGGCGCCGGCTTCGCCAAATGGCGCGCCGTGATCACCATCAACGACGTGGCCCCCACCCGCAACAATATCCGCGCCAATGCCCATGCCTTGGCCCGCTATGCCATTCTCTGCCAGGAAGCGGGCATCGTCCCCGTCGTCGAGCCTGAAGTGGTCGGCGATGGCGATCCGGGCGATCACTCGATGGAACGCTGCGCCCAGGTCACCGGCGAAGTGCTCGAAAACGTGTTCAAGGAACTGCGCCTCGCCGGCGTCGATCTCGGCGGCATGCTGCTCAAGCCCAACATGGTCATGCCCGGCATCAATTCGCGCGACCGTCCCACCGTCGAGGATATCGCCCGCCGCACCGTCGAGGTGCTGCGCGAGCATGTCCCCGCCGCCGTCCCCGGCATCGCCTTCCTCTCGGGCGGCCAGACCGACGAGGAGGCCACCGCGCACCTGTCGGCCATCAACCAGATCAAGGGCCTGCCCTGGCCGCTGACCTTCTCCTATGGCCGCGCCCTGCAAAACGTCGCCCTGCGCACCTGGGCCGGCCGCCGCGAGAACTTCCCCGCCGCCCAGGCCGCCTTCACCCATCGCGCCAAGATGAATTCCCTGGCCGCCCTGGGCCAGTGGGAACCCGCGCTCGACCGGGCTGCCTGATCCTATTGACGTCCCAACGTCACACTCGGCGCGCCCCTCACCGGGCGCGCTTTTTTGTGTCTTAAGCAGAACTCCAGCGCATCGGTTGCGCCCGGCCCCCCTTTTCCATATTGAGACATTCGTCCCTTTTGTCGCCAAAATGGCGCTGCATAGAGCGTCACGCGTCAACTCTCCCGGAAGCCCATGGCCGCTCAATTGTTCATCGTCACCCCAGCGTCCGCCGATCCGGAGGCCTTTCCCCAGACGCTGATGGCCGTGCTGGCCGCAGCCCAGGTCTCGGCCATCCTGGTGCGCCGCGGCGAGCACAACGACGCGGACTATGCCAGGCTGGCCACCGCCATCATCAATGTCGGCCAGGGCGCCGGCTGCGCCGTGCTGATCGAGGAAGACCCCGCCTTGGCCAAGCGCCTCGGCGCCGATGGCGTGCACGTCACCGGCGGCGCCCCCGCGGTCAAGGCCGCCGTCAAGGCGCTCAAGCCCGCCCTCATCGTCGGCGCCGGCAATGTCCAGTCCCGCCACGACGCCATGACCATGGGCGAAATGGATGTCGACTACCTGTTCTTCGGCCCCCTCGACGGCGCCATCGACGAGGCCGCCAGCGATCTCGCCGCTGTGGTGGGCCGAAACCTTCGAAATTCCCGCCGTGCTGAGCGATCCTGCCGCCACCCCGGCGCTGGCCCAATCCGCCGCTGTCGAGTTCGTCGCGCTGTCGCAGAGCCTGTGGACCGATCCAGCCCGCCGCCACCGCCGCCCAGTTCGCCGCTGCGATGGAGCAAGCCTGATGCGCCACATCGCCCCCCTCCTGCTGCTGGCAACCACGCTCCTGCCATCGCCCGCTTTCGCCCAGAACCCGGCCGAGGCCATCAGCAGCGAAATCTTCGGCCCCCGCGTCAACGCGTCGATGAGGCGTTCGGCGCCTTCCAGCGCGGCTATTTCCTCACCGCGCTCGAACTGGCCCTGCCCCGCGCCGAACAGGGCGATCGCCGCCGCCCAGACCCTGATCGCCGAAATCTATGCCAAGGGCCTCGGCGTCGCCGAAAATCCCCAGCGCGCCGCCGGCTGGTATCAGCTCGCCAGCAATAATGGCGACATGCTTGCCAGCTTCGAACTGGCCCTGCTCTATCAGGAAGGCGCCGGCGTGCCGCTCAATCGCCAGCGCGCCGCCGACCTGTTCAGCAAGGCCGCCGATGCCGGCTATATGCCGGCCAAATACAATCTGGCCCTGCTCCATGTCGAAGGCATCTATGCCTCCCCCAGCCTGACCGACAGCCGCCACGCTGATCAAGGAAGCCGCCGATGCCGAACTGCCCGAGGCGCAGTATGACTACGGCACCATGCTGATCGAAGGCGCGGGCGCCGTGCCCGATCCGGTCGGTGGCGCCAGATATATCGGCCTCGCCGCCGAAGCCGGGCCTGATCGACGCCCAGATCGATTACGCCACCCTGCTCTATATGGGCCAGGGCGTCGACAAGAACGTCGAAGACGCCGCCAGCTGGTATCAGCGCGCCGCCGAGGCCGGCAATGCCGTGGCGCAAAACCGCTATGCCAAGCTGCTGGCCGTCGGCGAAGGCGTCGAGCCTCAACCTCGAAGACGCCGCCATGTGGCGCGCGCTCGCCCGCCGCCAGGGCCTGAGCGATCCGGCGCTCGATCGTCTGCTGGTGTCCATTCCGGATACCGAGCTGGCCCGCGCCGAGGAACGCGCCCGGTTCTGGCCTTCCGCATTGCCCGAGGCCGTTGCTGCCGCAGAACCGGCCACCGGCGGCCAGACCGCCCTGCCCGCCCCACCGATGCAGGCCAGGCCCCGCCCGCTGCCGATGCTCCGGCGCCCAGCACCAAGCAGGCTCCGGTGCCCGCGATAAAGCAAAACCCTTGAACACTTGCCCGTTCTGGGGCAATAAGCGGCCCATGCCCTTATAAATTCTCGCTGCAAGCCAGCCGCATGGCGCGGATGGTCCTTGTGGCGATTGCCAACCCATCACCTGAAAAACGAGACAATGGCCAAAATCAACGGCAACGAAATCCGCCCCGGCATCGTCGATCATGCATCAGGACCGTCTCTGGGTCGCGGTCAAGGTCGATCACGTCAAGCCCGGCAAGGGCGGCGCCTATGCCCAGGTCGAACTCAAGGCCATCCTGGGCGGCACCAAGCTCAACGAGCGTTTCCGCTCGGCCGAAACCGTCGAACAGGTCGAGCTCGAATTCCGCGATTTCACCTATCTCTACGAGCAGGGCGATAGCCTGGTGTTCATGGACCAGGACAGCTACGAGCAGATCGAACTGCTCAAGGAATTCGTCGGCGACCGCGCCGCGTTCCTGCAGGACGGCATGAAGATCACCGTCGAAATGCACGAGGACACCCCCCTCGGCATCCGCTTCCCGCCCAATGTCATCCTCGAAGTCATCGAGGCCGATCCGGCCGTCAAGGGCCAGACCGCCGCCAACTCGTTCAAGCCGGCCAAGCTCTCCAATGGCCTCAAGGTCATGGTGCCGCAATTCGTCAATACCGGCGAGCGCATCGTCGTCGACACCACCGAAGTCACCTATATGCGCCGGGCCGACTAAGCCATGGCACGCTCGGCAATCCTTCAACGTCATGGTCCAGGCCGCCATCAAGGCGGGCAAGTCGCTCACCAAGGATTTCGGCGAGGTCGAAAACCTGCAGGTCTCCCGCAAGGGCCCGGCCGATTTCGTCTCCAACGCCGATCGGCGCGCCGAGCAGATCGTGCTTCGACGAATTGCAGAAGGCCCGCCCCACCTATGCCTTCCTGATGGAAGAGGGCGGCGAAGTCGCCGGCACCGATGGCCAGCACCGCTGGATCATCGACCCGCTCGACGGCACCACCAATTTCCTGCATTCGCTCCCGATGTTCGCCGTGGCGATCGCGCTGGAGCGCGCCAACGAGATCGTCGCCTCGGTGATCTACAATCCGGTGATGGACGAACTCTACACCGCCGAAAAGGGCGGCGGCGCCTGGCTCAACGACCGCAAGCGCCTGCGCGTCGCCGGCCGCAAGCACCTGGCCGACTGCCGTCGTCGCCACCGGCATCAAGACCCAGGGCACCGCCAATGACGCGCTGCAACTGCGCCAGCTCGCCCATATCAACCCCGCCGTCGCCGGCATCCGCCGCTCGGGCTCGATCTCGGTCGATATGGCCTGGCTCGCCTCGGGCCGCTTCGATGGCCTGTGGGAAGCCGGCCTTGCCCCCTGGGACGTGGCGCCGGGCCTCTTGATGGTCAAGGAAGCCGGCGGCTTCGTCTCCGACTATGCCGGCACCACCGGCTCGGTCTGGAACGGCCAGATCGTCGCCGGCAACGAATTCATCCAGCCCGCACTGCTCAAGCAGCTCAAGACGATCCAGTAGCAATCCAGCCTTCGGCGGTCAGCGACCGTCGAAGAGCTCATGTCCGTTTGACACGGTCCGCGGCGCGCGGCACCCTGCTGCAATGGAAATTTTCAACGACATATTCGTCGGCGTGCTGTTCGTCGGCGGCACCATTGCCCTGTCGCTGGCGGTCTATTTCGTGGCCCGCCTTGCCGTGCGCAATCGGCCCTTCGACAAGCATCCCGAAATGGCCAGTGCCATGGTCACGCGCATCGGCGCACTGCACGGGCTGATCCTGGCTTTGGTCTTTGCCCAGGAAATGGCCAATTACCAGCGCCTCGAAGTCAAATGGCCAACGAGGCCAGCGCCATTGCCGACGTGTTCAACGATGCCGGCCGCTATGATGCCCTCGCCCTGACGAATGTGCGCAAGGACATGATCGATTATCTCGGCTTCGTCGTCGATGACGAATGGTCAGCGCTCGGCCGTGGGGAAAGCCTGGATGCACAGGCCTGGTCCGCCTGGGAAGCGGCCTATTCCAACGTTCTCGACCTGACCCCGCAAAACCCTCGCCAGGCCAGCTTGCGCGACCATATGCTGACCCAATTGCACGCCATTGCCTCGGCGCGCGACCTGCGCGAACTCAACGGCACCGGCTCGCTGATCGGCCTGTTCTGGTTCGCCGCGCTGACGGGCGTGGTGCTGATTGCCGTGGGCTATTACAGCTACCGGCCCGAGCGCCACAATCTGGTGCTGATGAGCCTGTTCAGCGCCTATACCGGCGTCATCCTGTTCCTCATCTATTCGTTCTCCAATCCCTACAGCGCCCCTGGCGTGCTCAGGCCCGATCCGCTGATCGAATTGCGCGCCGAACTGCAGGCCAGCGTGACGCCTTAGGGCGGGTCCCAATCCACCGCGTTCGGTTCGTTTCTAGCCCAATATCCCCACACCCGACGGTGTCATACCGGCGCAGGCCGGTACCCATCCTGAGATCGTGCTACGGCCGCTAGATGGTCGCACAAGCGACCGTGACTCTCGCACCCCCTCCCCAGCCCTCCCCTGAGGGGAGGGCTAGGAGGGGAGTCGTTTGGCCACCATCTATCCGCTCTATCCAAACTAATCCCCACCCCAAATTCCCGCGCTATCCTCCTCCCCAACATCTCCACGTTAGCTGCGGGTTCGCGACGAACGGCCGTGGGGAGTTTGGTGGGAGGGGAATGCGGTCGCGCGATCCCTGGGCCAGCGCGACGGAGCACCCCACGCGTGAAGGGGAGGCACTGCTCGGGCGGACAGAAACCCCATCGCATGCGGCGAGACGCTGTCTCGCTATTACTAAATTATCATGAGGCACGTCTCGCCGCATGCTCGCAGTCTTCCCAGCACCCGCAGGGTTCCCACCCGCGCGGCGCTCACACACGTCCGTTAACCTTTCTCATTGTCACACCCATCTGGTCTGACTACTCTCCACACCATTGATTTGCCGCGCATGGACCAGGGCCAGATACCGATGACGCAAGGCTACGATCCCTACCATCTCGCCAGCCCGACGGTTTACCTCATCAAGATCTTGATCTTCTTGATCATCGTCGCCTTGGTCGGCGCGATCCTGGCCACCACCATCGTCACCTTTTTCTGGGCCAATCCCTTCATCAATTCGCTGATCTTCTTCACCCTGTTCATCGGCATTTTCCTCAGCTTCCGCCAGATTTACCGGCTGTTTCCCGAGGTCAAATGGGTCAATTCCCTGCAGGACGGCACCGCCACCACCGTGCGCCCGCCCATCCTGCTGGCCCCCGTCGCCGGGCTGCTGCGCGAGCGCATCGGCGAGGCGATCATCACCCCGTCCTCGATGCGCTCCATTCTCGACTCGGTCGGCAACCGGCTCGACGAGGCCAAGGACACCTCGCGCTATCTCACCGGCCTGCTGGTTTTCCTGGGCCTGATGGGCACCTTCTACGGCCTGCTGCGAAACCGTGACTTCGGTCGCCGGCGTCATCAACGCGCTCGACGTCACCGCCGGCGATACCGCCTCGCTGTTCGCCAACCTCAAGAACGGCCTGACCGCGCCGCTCGCAGGGCATGGGCACCGCCTTCTCGTCCTCGCTGTTCGGCCTTGCCGGCTCGCTGGTGCTGGGCTTTCTCGGACCTGCAGACCAGCCAGGCGCAGAACGCCTTCTATACCGATCTCGAGGACTGGATGACCTCGATGACCGAGCTGGATCATCCGGTGACCGCCATGCAGGCCAATGGCCTGGGCATGCAGGGCGCCGACATGCAGGCCATGATCGACCGTCTCGGCAATACCATGCAGAACCAGAATTCCAGCCAGAACGCCATTCGCGCCATGGCCGAACTGGCGCGCGGCATTGATGGGCTGGTCAAGCATATCCGCACCGAGCAGGACGATTTGCGCACCCACATCGTCGAGCAGGGCGAAACCAACAAGAAGCTGCGCGACCTGATCGAAGCCATGCTGGCCCAAGACGACACCGATCGGCGGAATTAGGTTATGCCCGGAGCCCGTTCGCGCCGCAGGATCGAGGCCAATTACTGGCCCGGCTTCGTCGATGCCCTGTCGAGCCTGCTGCTCGTCATCATCTTCATGCTGTCGCTGTTCATGCTGACCCAGTTCTTCCTCGGCCCGGAAATCCAGGGCAAGGACACCGCCCTCTCCCGCCTCAACAGCCAGATCGCCGAGCTGACCGACCTGCTGCAGCTCGAACGCGCCAATGCCGACGATCTGAACTCCCACCATCGCCAACCTGCAGGCCACCCTCGCCACCACCACGGCCGAGAATGCCGATCTGACCGGCCAGCTTTCCGGCATCGGCACGGGCCTTGCCGGCAAGGACGAAACCATTGCCGGGCTCAATGCCGAACTGTCCGCAGGCCCAGGACATGTCCGACGAGGCCAATGCCCAGGTCGCCCTGCTCAACCAGCAGCTTGCCGCGCTGCGCACCCAGATCGGCGCGCTGGAGCAGGCTCTCGACGCCTCGGAATCCCGCGACACCGAATCGCGCACCCAGATCGCCGATCTCGGCAAGCGCCTGAACCTCGCCCTCGCCCAGCGCGTGCAGGACCTGTCGCCGCTACCGCTCCGATTTCTTCGGCCGGCTGCGCCAAATTCTCGAAGGCCGCGCCGATGTCCGCATCGTCGGCGACCGCTTCGTGTTCCAGTCCGAAGTGCTGTTCGGCCCCGGCGAGGCCAATGTGCAGGCCGCTGGCACGCCCGACCTCGACGCCCTCGCCGCCGCCATCCTGCAGCTCGAAACCGAAATCCCGCCCGATATCAACTGGGTGCTGCGCATCGACGGCCACACCGACAAGCGCCCCATCTCCAACGCCCAATTCCCCTCCAACTGGGAACTCTCGGCCGTCCGCGCCATCTCGGTGGCCAAATATCTGGTGAGCAAGGGCGTCTCCCCCAACCGCCTGATCGCCGCCGGGTTCGGCGAATTCACCCCGCTCGATCCGGGCGATACCGAAGAGGCCTATCGGCGCAACCGACGGATCGAGTTCAAGCTGACCGAGGGGTGAGGTGTGAACCCTCAGTCGTCACCCCTCTCCCCTTGCGGGAGAGGGACAGCTTGCGATGCGTTCAGCGGAGTAAGCAGGGTGAGGGGTCGCTGCGCACACCCATGCTTCAATGCCCGCTCAGCCGCCCCTTCGGGGCACCTTCTCCCGCAAGGGGAGAGGGTGACGACTGAGATACCGCAAGAAGGCTCAGCCCTCAGCCTCATGCCGGAACTGCAACTTCGCCAGTTCGGCATAACGCCCGCCCTTGCCGACCAGTTGGTCATGCGTGCCCTGGTCGATGATCCGCCCGCCATCCAGCACGAGGATCGTATCGGCATCGCGGATCGTCGCCAGCCGGTGGGCGATCACCAGCGTCGTGCGCCCGGCCATCAGATGCTCCAGCGCTGTCTGCACCAGCCGCTCGCTCTGCGCGTCGAGCGCACTGGTCGCCTCGTCCAGCAGCAGGATCGGCGCGTTCTTGAGGATCGCCCGGGCGATCGCCAGCCGCTGCTTCTGCCCGCCCGACAGCATCACCCCGCGCTCGCCGACGATCGAGCCATAGCCCAGCGGCAGGTCCATGACGAAATCATGCACCAGCGCCGCCCTGGCCGCGGCCTCGACTTCGGCGTCGCTCGCATCGGGTTTGCCGAAGCGGATATTCTCGGCCACCGTGCCGGCAAAGATCGTCGGCTCCTGCTCGACATAGGCAAACCGCCGCCGCAATTCGAACGGCGATACATCGCGGATATCCAGCCCATCCACCTTGATGGCGCCGCCCGTCGACATCATAGAACCGCTGCAGCAGCGACAGCGTCGTCGACTTGCCCGAACCCGATGCGCCAACCAGCGCCACCGTCTGCCCCTTGGCCACGGCAAAGTTCAGATCGTGCAGCACCAGATCGCTGCCGTCCGGCGCATAGGAGAAATCCACATTCTCGAACGCCACCGTGCCCAGCGGCGGCACCGGCATCGCCACCGGATTGGCGGCGACCTTGATCTGCGGCTCGGTATCGAGAATTTCCACCAGCCGCTCGGTCGAGCCGGCCACCGATTGCAGCGTGCCCAGCACTTCGCTGACATTGGTCAGCGCGCCCGAGGCCATCAGCGCATAGATCAGGAACTGCGCCAGTTGCCCGGCCGTCACCGTGCCCTCGAACACCGAGCGGGCGCCCCACCACACCAGGAACACGATCGCCGAGGTGCCCAGGAAAATCACCAGCGCCACCAGCGCCGAGCGGGCGAACAGCCGCTTCACCTCAGCCTGGAAGCTGGCGTTGCTGCGCTCGTTATAGAGGGCGGATTGCACCTTCTCCTGGGTGAACGACTTGACTGTCCGTGTCGCCCCCAGCATTTCGGTCGCCATCGCCGACAGATCCGCCAGCGCGTCCTGCGTCCGCCGCGACATGCCGCGCAGGCGGCGCGAAAAGGCGATCAGCGGCAACAGGATGCACGGCGCCGCGATCACCACCGCCACCGTCAGCACCGGGCTGGTCAGCACCATCATGATCAGCGCGCCGATGATCGTCACCAGCGAGCGCAGCGCCAGCGAACCGCTGGAGCCCACCGCGCCGCGGATCACCGCCACGTCGCCATTGAGCCGGCTGGTGAGTTCGCCCACCCTGTGCGTATCGAAATAGCGCGCATCCAGGCCCAGCAGATGCACGAACACCGCCTGGCGCAGATCGGCCAGCACGCGCTCGCCAATGACCGAGATGAAATAGAACCGCGCCCCGCTCGCTATCCCCATGACCGCGGCGATGCCGACGATCAGGTAGCCATAATTGGCGACATTGTTCAGGTTCTGCTCGACGAAGCCCTGGTCGACCACCCCGCCCAGCAGCGCCGGAATGGCCAGCGAGGCGATGGTGGAGATCAACAGGAAGATAACGGTCAGCGCCAGCCGCCACGGATAGCCCAGCACGAACGGCAACAGCCGTTTCAGCGGCCGCAGCTTGCGCGGCGGCGGCAGGGCTGGGGCGGTGATGGTTTCGGCATCGGTGGGCAACGGGACGGCCTGATCGGTCATGGCAGGGCTATATCATCCACAAAAAGCGGCGCGCCGAGGCGCTGCCGACTGACTGCCTACATAAGGCCTGCTCAAAGGGGCCGCAACCGCTTTCTCCGAGACATATTAGCTCACGCCCGGCCCTTGCAGATTGGCCACGCTTTCGCTATGAAGCCGCCAACACCTGTTTTGTCTTTCAGGGCGCCTGCTGGCGCCCGTTGCATTTGAGGCGACCATGAAGAGCGATATCCATCCGGACTACCACCTGATCAACGTGGTGATGACCGACGGCACCAAGTATCAGACCAAGTCGACCTACGGCAAGGAAGGCGACACCCTCCAGCTCGATATCGATCCCAAGACCCACCCGGCCTGGACCGGCGGCACGGGCCAGCTGCTCGATCGCGGCGGCCGTGTTTCGCGCTTCAAGGAACGCTTCAAGGGCCTCGGCATCTAAAACCGATCGACCAAGAATTCAAAAGCCCGGCCTTCGCGCCGGGCTTTTTGCTGCCGATTTATCCCCGCCACCGCAAAGGAGACCATCATGACCTTCGTTTTCTTTCTATTGGCGGCGGCATGCGAGATCGGCGGTTGTTTTCTGGTGTGGCAGGCCTTCCGGCTGAACCAGCCCTGGCTTTGGCTCCCAGCTCTTGTGGCGCTCGCCGCCTTTGCCTGGCTGCTCACCTTGACCGGCACGGCCAGCGCCGGCCGTGCCTTCGCTGCCTATGGCGGTCTCTATGTCGCCGCTTCGGTGCTGTTCATGCTGGGGGTGGAACGTATCCGCCCCGACCTGTGGGACATCGTGGGCGCCCTCGTCTGCATCATCGGTGCGGCAATCATTTTCTTCGCCCCGCGCGCAACTTAATCGGCCCGCCGGAACGCCGCCTTCAATCGCGCCAATTGATCGACGATCCCGTTCGCGGTTCCCGCATCCACCTCAGCCATCTTGCCGCGCTCCAGCGTGTCGAACTGCATGACCTTGTCGAACAGGCGATCGCCCTTGTCGATGAAGGTGCGCAGGATTTCCGGCAGATGCTCATATCCCGGCCCGCCGCGCTCCGAGGGCGTGGCGGAAAACTTGACCTTTTCCTTTTCGGAACGGGCATTTTCCGGGGTGATTTCGCCTTCGTTGACTGCTCGCTGCAGCAGCAGCCAGGAGGCCAGCTGCATCAGCCGCGTCGTCAGGCGCATGGATTCGGTGGCGTAGAGGAACGAGGCTTCCCGCGGCAGAACCCGGCTGTCGAGCCGCCCGTCGCCATCGAGATAGGACGCGACCTCCTCGATCAGGGTCATCCCTTCGCGATAAAGCACGTCGAACCCGCCCGACGCCACGATGCGCGGCCCGATGGCAATCGCCTGTCCCTTTTCGCCGATGTCCGCCACGCGTCCTCCCTCGTCCAAGGCATCAGTTTAGGGGCAAACCGCCCCGCCGTCACCACCGTAAGGAAAACAGGCTGAAAAGAGCTTTAAGATCAAAGATTTGAGAATTCAGAACGAAAAAAAGAGCGGTAAGAACCGCTCTCGAAGTTAACAGGGAGGCGTCAAACAGAGGGAGAAATCACTCTGAAAAATCCAGAAAAATCTGAATAACGGTAAGTTACCGGTGAACTGTTAATTGCGCGTTAACAGGAGGCAATTTCTTAACCCTGCCCAGCAAGCTCTCGCCAACCATTGCCGCTTCGCTCAAAACTTGAATAGGGCATCGGCAGCATTGCGGGTCTTGTTGCGCGCTGCGATCGCTGCCTGCAGCCGGGCGATTTCCCCTTCCAGCAATGCTATGCGCTCCACCAATTCCTCCACCGACATCGCATCGAGCATCATGCCCACTTCGTGGCCCTTGGGCGTCTTGATCGCGTCTTCGTCCATTGCGGCCTCCTGCCTGTCCATCCAGCTTAACCCACGCCGAACCCTGAGCAACCCGGCTCCGCCATCATGGTTGCAGTGACATTGTCATTGCAGTTTGACCATCAAACCCATATATTGAAAGCGTTCCCCCTCAGCAGCACGCAAAGAGGCGGAGCGGCCCGGAGGAAGACCGGCCGCGCCACGAGGAGAGTATTATCATGACCCAGCCCTTGTTGATGCCCAAGGCGACCGCCGTCTGGCTGGTTGACAACACGGCGCTGTCATTCGAACAGATCGCGGCGTTCTGCACCTTGCATCCGCTTGAAGTCCAGGGCATCGCCGATGGCGACGTCGCCGGCGGCATCATGGGCGTGAACCCGATCCAGAATGGCCAGCTGACGCGTGAAGAAATCGAAAAGGCCGAGAAGGATCCGAATTATCGGCTGACCCTGCTTGAGCCCAAGGTTCGCGTGGCCGCCGCCAAGCGCAAGGGTCCGCGCTACACCCCCATTTCGCGCCGCAACGAGCGCCCCAATGCCATCAAATGGCTGGTGCGGAACCATCCCGAGCTAAAGGACGCCCAGATCATGCGCCTGGTCGGCACCACCAAGTCGACCATCGACTCGGTGCGCGAATCCACCCACTGGAACGCCGCCAACCTCGCCGCCATGGATCCGGTCACGTTGGGCCTGTGCAGCCAGATCGATCTCGATCTTGAGGTCAAGCGCGCGTCCAAGGGCGCTGTCGGCCCGGACGAGCTGGACGAAGGCACCACCCTGATGACCGCCGAAGAGGCAATGTCCCGCTCCGGCGCGCGTGGCCACAGCGACGAGAATGCCCCCGATTTCGGCACCGGCGCCAATCATGGCCCCGAGCACCATGACGAGTTCGATGCGGACTCGGTGTTCGCCCGGCTCAAATCGCTCAAGAGCGATACCGACAACTAAGAGCGCCCACCCAAATAGAGCCGGCAGGAGGATAATCTGGAAAATAACCTCCTGCTGGCAATCTTCGTTCTCCTTGCGGCCAGCGTCGCCCTGGTGCCGCTGTTCAAGGCCCTGGGGCTCGGCACCGTGCTGGGCTATCTTGCCGCCGGCGTGCTGATCGGCCCCTACGGCCTCCGCCTCGTTTCCGATACCGAAACCCTCCGCCACGCCTCCGAATTCGGCATCGTCATGATGCTGTTCCTGATCGGGCTGGAACTGCAACCCTCCGAAATCTGGCGCATGCGCCACAAGGTTCTTGGCCTGGGCGTCACCCAATTGCTGCTGACCGCGGCGCTGCTGGCGGTCATCGTCCACTTTGCCGGCCTGCACTGGAATGCGGCAGTGGTCATCGGGCTGGCGCTGGCCATGTCCTCGACCGCCATCGCCATGCAGACCGTCGAGCAGCGCGACATCACCAAGACCGATACCGGCCGCGCCAGCCTCGCCATCCTCCTGGTCCAGGACGTGGCCGTCATTCCCATTCTCGCCGCCATCCCGATCCTGGCGACCTCGGGCATCAATGCCAGTGTGGGCGTCGACATCACCGATGCCGTGGATGCGCTCGATAACCCCACCGACTGGATCACCCCTCTAACCCTGATCGGCGTCTTCATCGCCGCGATCGTCGCCGGCCGCTATCTGGTGCGCCCGCTGCTGGGCTATGTCGCCCGCACCGGCGTGCGCGAAGCCTTCACCGCCCTGGGGCTGGCGCTGGTCATCGGGGCGGCGCTGCTGACCCAATATGTCGGTCTCTCCCCGGCGCTGGGCGCCTTCATCGGCGGGGTGTTGCTGGCCGATAGCGAATATCGCCACGAGCTGGAAAGCAACCTGGAGCCGTTCAAGGGGCTGCTGCTGGGCCTGTTCTTCATCTCGGTGGGAATGTCGATCGCCTTTTCGATCATGTTCACCGAACCGCTGCGCCTGCTGGCGCTGGTGCTGGGCTTTGTCGGCGTCAAGTTCCTCGTGCTGTTCGCTCTGGCGACCGTGTTCCGCATGCACCTGGCCGATCGGCTGCTGCTGGCGATCCTGCTCAGCCAGGCCGGCGAATTTGCCTTCGTCATCCTGCAATTCGCCCAAAGCTCCGATGCCTTTACCGGCGTCGAATACGATCTGCTCTCGGTCGGCATTGCCACGTCCATGGCGCTGACCCCGCTGCTGCTGCTGGCCTTCGACCGGCTGGTGGCGCCCCAGCTCGATGCCCGGCGCGACCAGCGCCAGAGCGACGATATCGATGAGCACCAGAAAATCGTCGTCCTCGGCTATGGCCGTTTCGGGCAGATCGTCACCCGCCTGCTACGCGCCCAGGGTTTCGAGATGACCCTGATCGACGACGATCCGGCTCAGATCGAGCTGGTGCGCAAATTCGGCGTCAAGGTGTTCTATGGCGACGCCTCGCGGCTCGACCTGCTGCACGCCGCCGGTGTCAAAGACGCCGAACTGGTGGTCATCACCGTGGGCGGGCGCGATCGTATTCTCACCATCGCCCGCAATGTCCGTCGCAATTTTCCCAATGTCACCATTGCCGCCCGCGCCATCGATCGCGGCCATGCCCATGAGCTGATGGAATTGGGCGTCGAGGTGTTCGAGCGCGAAACCTTCCTCTCCGCCATCAGCCTGGGCGCCAAGGTGCTGGCCCGCCTGGGCTACGAGCCCGACAAGGCTTTGGCACTGGCCAAGGCCTTCGAGGAACACGACAACAAGCTGCTGCACGACAGCTTTGCCCTGCGCAATGACGCGGACGCCTATGTTGGCCTCGTGCGTCAGTCCATGGGCCTGCTCAACCAGGCCATGACCGCCGATCGTGCACCAGATCCGCAGCGCCCCGTTGACAAATCGGCACGCGGGGACTCTGACTAACCGACCTTCTTCCAGGCGTCCTTCCCATGTTCGATCCCTATTTCGTCGCGGTCGCTTCGATCGCGGTCCTGCTTGTCGGACTGTCCAAATCCGGCCTGCTCGGCAGCCTCGGCGTGGTCGGCGTACCGCTGCTGACGTTAGTTATGCCCGCCCGCGAAGCCGCCGGCATAATGCTGCCGGTGCTGATCGCCATGGACGTCATCGCGGTCTTTGCCTACCGCAAGGAATTTTCCTGGAACATTCTCAAGATCATGCTGCCCGGTGCTGCCATCGGCACCATTATCGGCTGGGTGCTGTGGTCCTTCGTTTCGGACGCCGCCGTGCTGCTATTCGTCGGCGTGGTCACGCTGCTATTCGTGCTCGATGCCATGCTGCCGCTGCGCAAGAAGCTGGAAGGGCTGCCGCCTTCCACGCCCTGGGGCGTGTTCTGGGGTGGGTTCTCCGGCTTCACCAGCTTCGTCAGCCACACCGGCGGCCCGCCATTCCAGATCTACGTGATGCCCCAGCGCCTAGCGCCAGCGCTCTATTCGGGCACGACCGCGGTCTTCTTCGGCATCGTCAATACCGCCAAGCTGATCCCGTATTACTTCCTCGGCCAGCTCCCGGTTCACGGGCTGGAACTCTCCGCGGCGCTCATTCCGGTGGGCATTATCGGCGTCCTGCTCGGCATCTACCTGGTGCGCCGCATCTCGGCCAAATACTTCTACCAGATCGCCTATGTGCTGGTGTTCTTCCTCGCCCTCAAGCTGATCTGGGACGGCGCCCAGGGCGTATTCTTCGCAGGCGGTGTCGCCTGACGTATAGGCAACAAAAAAGGGCCGCGGAACTGACCGTGACCCTCCATCCCAACTGGGGAAACTTCGACGCTTACGGCGCGTTGGCACCGGAGTATTTTACGAGTTCGTCCTTCACTTCGAGCTTTTTGCGCTTGAGCGCGGTAACCATCAGATCGTCGTAGCGGGTATTCTGCAGCTCGGATTGGATCTGGCGGTCCAGATCCTGATGGCGCCGTTCCAGCGCCGCGATATGGCCTTCAGTCGTCATAACAACTCCTTTAAGCATGGTGGACAGAAGCATCGTCACAAAAAATTCACGTCTTGTCGACCGTGTTAATGCACCCCGTGAATATCAGGTGCAAAACGGCTACCGATCGGTTAACCAGATGCCAGCGTTCTGACCTTCGGACATGCCAAGACCATGCTTGAACTGACCAGAGAACAGGAAGCCGGTTTCGGCCTGGAACTTGCCACTAAACGGCAGGAACACGCCGATCTGGACGCTGCCATCCAAACCCTGACCCAGTCCGACGTGGCCGACCGGATGCTGATCCAGCGGCTCAAGAAACGAAAGCTGGCCCTCAAGGATCGCATCGTCCAGCTGGAGAATATTCTCATTCCCGATATCATCGCGTAATGCCGTGGCAGCTTGAGTTGTGGCGGCAATGGGGCTAAATGCCCGCTTTGCAGAGCGGTTCGGGGGAATCAATGCTCACCAAGCCTAGTGTCGCCATCGTCATGGGCAGCCAATCGGATTGGCCCACCATGCGGCTCGCCGCCGAAACCCTCGAAACGCTCGAAATCGAATATGAGGCGCGCATCGTCTCCGCCCATCGCACGCCCGAGCGCCTGGTCGAGTTTGCCGGTAACGCCCGCGACGAGGGCTTCAAGATCATCATTGCCGGGGCCGGCGGCGCCGCCCATTTGCCGGGCATGATCGCCGCGATGACCCCCTTGCCGGTCTTCGGCGTTCCGGTGCAGTCCAAGGCCCTGTCGGGCCAGGACAGCCTGCTCTCCATCGTGCAGATGCCCGCCGGCATTCCGGTCGGCACGCTGGCCATCGGCCATCCCGGCGCCGTCAACGCCGCCCTGCTCGCCGCCGCCGTCCTCGCCCTCAACGATGACGACCTGGCCGACCGGCTCGACGCCTATCGCGCGGCGCAATCCGCCCGCGTTCCCCTGTTCCCTTCCGACACCGAGTAAAAGCGTGCCCGAAATTTCTCCGCTGCCCCCGGGCACCATGATCGGCATCCTTGGCGGGGGCCAGCTTGGCCGCATGCTGTCGCTGGCCGCCAGCAAGCTGGGCATGCGCACCCATATCTATTGCCCAGATGCCAACAGCCCCGCCTTCGAGGTCACCCCGCACAAGACCGTCGCCGCCTATGACGACGAGGTCGCGCTCGCGGCCTTCGCCGATGCGGTCGATGTGATCACCTACGAATTCGAGAACGTTCCGGCCAAGACCGCCGAGTTCCTCGCCGCCCGCAAGCCGCTGCGCCCCGGCGCCAATGCCCTGGCCATCTCGCAGGACCGGCTGGCGGAAAAGGCCTTCCTCGCCTCCAAGAACATCCCCGTGGCGCCGCACCGCGCCGTCGAGACCCTGGACGACCTCGAAACCGCCATCGACGCCCTCGGCCTGCCCGCCGTGCTCAAGACCACCCGGCTCGGCTATGACGGCAAGGGACAGCGCGTTATCCGAGAGCGCAGCGAAGCCGCGTCGGCCTTTGCCGAGCTGGACCCCAAGCCGCTGGTGCTTGAAGCTTTCGTGCCGTTCGACAAGGAAATTTCCGTGGTCGTCGCCCGCAGCCTGTCGGGTGAGGTCAAGAGCTTCGACGCGGCCGAGAACCTGCACCGCCACCACATCCTGTTCACCAGCACCGTTCCCGCCGACATTTCTCCCGGCCTCGAAAAGCACGCCGCGATGCTGGCCAAAGTCATCGTCGTCGCGCTGGATTATGTCGGCGTGCTCGGCGTCGAGTTCTTCGTCGTGCCCGGCGAGCGTCCGACCCTGCTGGTCAACGAAATCGCGCCCCGCATCCACAATTCGGGCCACTGGACCGAGGCCGTCTGCCTCACCGACCAGTTCGAGCAGCATATCCGCGCCGTCCTCGGCTGGCCCCTGGGTGACCCGGCGCGGCTGGCCGACGTGGTGATGGAAAACCTGATCGGGGACGAAGTGCTGACGATCCCGGGATCGCTGACCGGCGCCACTCAACCGCACCTCTATGGCAAAACCGAAGTCCGTCCGGGGCGGAAGATGGCGCATGTGAACCGCATCGTGCGGAAGGATTGAGTTCTTCCTTCACCCTCCCCCTTGCGGGGAGGGAAGCGAGATAGGACTTAGCCCTTCGCTAAGTCCGTTCATCGAGCAGGGAGGGGGCGGTTTAGCCCCGATATTCGGGCCAGCCGCCCCCCACCCTTGATCCCTCCCCGCAAGGGGGAGGGTGTCGACTGCGGCTACCGCGCCAACCACCGCGTCATCGCCCCAGCCACCGCCTCCGGCACCTCCATCGTCGACAAGTGCCCACTGCCGGCGAACGTCACCAGCTCCGCCCCTGCAATACCCGCCGCGATTTCCTCCGACAGCGCCGGCGGCGTCAGGATATCCAGCTCACCGACGCCCACCAGCGTCGGGACCCCGATTTTGCCCAGCCCCGGCCGCGAATCGATCCGGCCCATGATCGCGGTCTGCTGGCGGATATAGGCTTCCTGCCCTACCCGCTCAGACATGGCCTGCACCTCATCGGCCAGCGGTGTGCCGAGCCGTTGTGGCGCCACAAGGCTGGTCAACAGCCCCGAGGACACGCCGATGAAGCGCCCCAGCTTGATGCTCTCGATGCCCGCGCGGCGTTTGGCGAGACGCGCCTCATCGTCCGGCTGGGCCATGGTGTCGAGCAGGGCCAGGTGGCTGACCCGCGCGGGCGCCTGCCGCATGATCTCCAGCGCCACATAGCCGCCCATCGATAGCCCGGCCAAGGCGAATCGTGCCGGTGCCGCGGCCAGCACGCGCGCCGCCATCGCGGCAATGCTGTCATCCTGCGTCAGATCGGCGATGATCGGCCTCACGGCCTCGCCCAGCGGCGCTATCGCATCGCGCCACAGCCTTGCGTCGCAGATCAATCCCGGCAGCAGGACTAGCTCTTGGGCCATGTGACGTCTCCATGCTAATCTGGCGACGTTGTGGACCGCCCGCTCCCGGCAAGGCAAGCCGGACCGGCCAGGAAATTGGCGTTTTATGCTCGCTCCCAGTGGACAAGCCTGAACCCTTGGGCTATAGAGCGGCCCACGGTGACTGGCTCTGCTGGTCGGCGCGGGGTTTATTTGGCCCGGCGCTATCATCCAAACACATTGACCAAGCTTCGAAAGGGCGGTTGACCTTTGCAAGTAGTCGTTCGCGATAATAACGTTGATCAGGCGCTGCGCGCGCTCAAGAAGAAGTTGCAGCGCGAAGGCGTCTTCCGCGAGATGAAGCTGCGCAACTACTATGAGAAGCCCTCTGAAAAGAAGGCTCGCCAGAAGGCCGAGGCCGTCCGTCGTGCCCGCAAGCTGGCTCGCAAGCGCGCCCAGCGCGAGAGTGGCCTGCCCGCTCCAGCCGCAGCGCCGCGTCCCGGCCAGAGCGCTCGTCCGGGTGCAGGTGGTGGCGCCGGTGCTGGTGCTCCCCGTCCAGAGCGTCCCGCTTCCTTCTAAGGTTTGCGGTAGAGAATTTGAAAACGCCGTCCTTCGGGGCGGCGTTTTTGTTTGCGCCGCTATTCCGGCGCCAGATTGACCTCGACGACGGCATCACCATTGGAAAGCCGGCGCGCCAACTCGGCAACTTCGCTTGCCGTGAAATTGCCGCTGATCAACAGCGATGGACCGGCAATCGCCGTCTGGATACGCGGCGACGACACCACGGTGCCATCGATGAGCAGATCGAGGATTTCCCCCACGTGACGCGTGGTGAGCTTGGCGAAGGTCCGCTGCGCGCTGGGTTCCAATTGGAGCAGGAGCGTCGGCTGCCCGGTAAACTCATCGACCTGCATCGTCGCGCTTTTGATCGCCAGGGCAATTGGCGCGGCAGCAGCATTGCCCGCTCCCAGCATTAATGCCAGCACCACAGCGCCCAGCATACTCATTCTCATTGGTACCGCCTCCGTTCAGCTTGGCCCTGCAGATATGGAGCCCCGATCTGCCTCCCTCCCCCTTGTGGGGAGGGATTGAGGGTGGGGGTACGAAACCAGCAGTGGGGCTCAATAGGCTATATGGCATAAGCTGCTCGTCCCAGAACCCCCACCCCGGCCCTCCCCACAAGGGGGAGGGAAGAAAGGAGGATTCCAAAACCAGCGGATCAAATTAGCGCCCCGCTGCCGCCTCCGAGCGCACAAAAAACGGCTCGGCCTTGCCCCATAGCCCGCGATCCCAAAGATCGCCATGCGTGCCGTCCGGCACGATCCACAATTCATCCTGATGCGGCACCAGATCGTAGAGCCGCTTGCCATTGGAAACATCGATCGTGGTATCGGCCGTGCCATGAGCGATCAGCACTGGCTCGGTCACGTTTTTGATCCAGTCATTGACCGGAAACTGGTCCAGCATCACCCAATAGACCGGCAGGTAGGGATAGCGCTCCGCCGCGACGTTGACCGCCGACAGGAACGGCGTTTCCAGCAGCAGCGCATCTGCATCGCGCACGCTGGCCACATAGGTCGATGGTCCCGAGCCCAGCGAGCGGCCCCAGATCACCAAGGGAAAGCCCTTGGCCTGGGCCCAGTCGAAGGCGGCGACGGCATCATCGAGAATGCCCTGCTGGGTTATGCTGCCCGGCGAGGCGGGAAACCCGCGATAGTCGAATGCCAGAAACCCGTAGCCAGCCTGCGTCCAGGTCTCGAAGCGCTCATGCTCGCCCGAAAAGCTGCCCGAATTGCCCTTGTAATAGAGGATCAGCGGCTTGCCCGGCTGGGGCGCCGCATACCAGCCATTGATGACGGCACCATCCACGGGGATTGCCACGTCCTCGGCCCCGACAAGGGCGGTATCCGCCAGCGCCGTGACCGCCCCGTGGATATCCTCATACTGCAAGCTGCGCTGCAGCCCATACATGCCGGCCACCACCGCGCCATAGCCCAGCGCGGCGACAATGATCAGCCCGGCAATGATGCGGCGGAAAATCTTCATTCAGGCCTCTTCCAGCGTCTGCGCAATCGCCTTCTCGAACACGTCCTGCGGCTGCGCACCCGATAGAGCATATTTCTCATTGAACACGAAAAACGGCACGCCGCGAATACCCTGCTCGGCCGCCTGCACCGCCAATTGCTCGGTCAGCGCCAGCTCGTTGGCATCGTTCATGGCATCCATCGCATCGCCGCGATCGAAACCGAATTCGACGGCAATATCGGCCAGCACATTGTCATCGTTGATCTGCCGGTGCTGAAGGAAATACGCCTCGGCAATAGCATTGGCCAGTTCGTGCTGCACACCCAGGGGCTTCGCCAGCCGGGTGATGGTATGCGCCTTGGCCGTGGGGAACATGCGCGGTTGCTGCGACAGATCGAGGTCGATGCCGGCCTTCTTGGCCTCACTCTCGACGCGCTCCCACATCTCCTTGGGCTCCTTGCCGTATTTCTGGCGCAGCATATCGGCGACCACGACGCCTTCGGCCGGGGTGGACGCATCGAGGTAGAACGGATGGTTCTCCACGATCACCTCGATATCGTCCGGCAGGGCTGCGATGGCCTTGTCCAGCCGCGCCGAGCCCACCAGGCACCACGGGCAGACGACATCGGTAAACACATCGATCTTGAGAGTTTTGGACAAGGCAAATCCTTTCGCGCATGCGAGCAAGTGTTGCCCTCAAATGGCGCGAAAGAGCGTGCGCCGCAAGAACGCACGCCAAGGTAACCACCAGGATGGCGAATTAGTGTTTGTTGTGATCGAGCAGACCGAAGGGCGGCGACCAGCCGCCGGCCAGCGTCGTAAACCCGATCAGCGAGCCGATACCCAGCCCGAGCAGCCCCGGCAACAGCAATATTCCCGCCACGGCCGAGAGCGCCGAAGCTCGGACGGCGGCGATGATGCCGATCAGCAGCACCAGCATTGACAGCAGGCTGGCCGTGAGAGGATTGGCGATCAGCACGGCAAATGGCAGCAGGATGATACCGCCTATACCGTGATCCACCAGCCCGCCACCCGACCGGCCCCCTTGGGCGCAATGACCAGCCAGCGCGCTATGCCCGATAGCGTGAGGGCCAGCATGGTTCCGCCGCCGACGATCCACGCAGGCAATCCGAATGGCGCCACCACCTCCGGCACAATGCCGACGGAGCCTGCAGCGAGATTGAGCAGCATGTAGAAGGCAACGGGCAGCACTGCGCCTGCGAGAAGGCCGCTGATTTCGTTCAGATTGGCCGATGCACTATCGTATCGGGTCCATGTGGCCGCCATGCCGGGCTCCCTCGTTAGGATTTGGCTAACCAATGGCCGGGCACGCAAAGGGTTCCCTTTACGTCAACACACCGCCGCGAGCGTCACAATTGCGCCACCCCGCCTGCCGGCCTAAGGAATGGCCCGAACCATTTCGCAAGGAGCATTGCCGATGAGCGATTCCGACCGGCTCGATGCCCTGGAAACCCGCATCGCCTACCAGGACGAAACCATCGAGGAGTTGAACGCCACCATCACCGCACAATGGGCGGTGATCGACGCGCTCAGCCGCAAGGTGAACCTGCTCGACGAGCAGGCCCGCGCCACCAGCAATATCGCCGATCCACGGACAGAGCCTCCCCCACCACATTATTGAAGCGAGGAGGCGCCAGCCCGCGCACCCTAAAATGGCCCGGCGATAACTTCCTACCACCACGGCAGTTCCCCACCCACGACGTCATTCCCGCGAAAGCGGGAACCCATTCGTCCGCCGCGGCCCCAAGAATGGATTCCCGCTTTCGCGGGAATGACGCCGGGTATTTCAAAAACAAAAAAGCCCGCCGAAGCGGGCCTTCCAGATTTCGCGGCTCCTGCCGGAAACGGATTGTGGTGAGTCAGATAGGATGGGTTTTCGAGGAGCGGAGCGTATTAAGTACGTGAGCACCGGAAGCGCAGACCCGAAGGGCCGCGCAAGCGAATACCCGTCCTATCTGGCCGCCAGAATGCGTTCTCAATGACCCAAGGCTTTGACGATTTCCTCGGTCATCTTCTTCGCATCGCCGAACAGCATCATAGTGTTGTCGCGGTAGAACAACTCGTTCTGAACGCCCGCATAGCCCGCCGCCATGCCGCGCTTGATGAATAGCACGGTGCCGGCATCTTCGACGTTGAGCACCGGCATGCCGTAGATCGGCGAGGTCTTGTCGGTCTTGGCCGCCGGGTTGGTCACGTCATTGGCGCCGATGACGAAGGCCACGTCGGACTGGGCGAATTCCGAATTGATGTCTTCCAGTTCGAACACTTCGTCATAGGGCACATTGGCTTCGGCCAGCAGCACGTTCATATGCCCCGGCATGCGGCCCGCCACCGGATGGATGGCGTATTTGACGGTGACGCCTTCCTTCTTGAGCAGATCGGCCATTTCGCGCAGAGCATGCTGCGCCTGCGCAACCGCCATGCCGTAGCCCGGCACGATGATGACCTTGCTGGCATTCTTCATCAGGAATGCCGCGTCGTCGGCCGCGCCCTGCTTGACCGGTCGATTGTCCTCGGCCGCATCCGCGGCAGCGCCGCTATCGCCGCCGAAGCCGCCCAGGATCACCGAGATGAAGCTGCGGTTCATCGCCTTGCACATGATGTAGCTCAGGATCGCGCCCGAGGAGCCCACTAATGCGCCGGTGATGATCAGCGCGGTATTGCCCAGCGTGAAGCCGATGCCCGCCGCGGCCCAGCCCGAATAGGAATTGAGCATGGACACCACCACCGGCATATCGGCGCCGCCGATCGGGATGATCATCAACCCGCCGAGAACCAGCGCGAGGATCGTGATCAGCCAGAAATAGACCGGATTGCCCGAGGTGGTCAGCAGATAGATCAGCACGATCAGCGCCACGCCGAGCACGATATGGATGGCATGGCGCGCCGGCAGGATGATCGGCTTGCCGCTCATATTGCCGTTGAGCTTGGCGAAAGCGATGATCGAGCCGGTAAAGGTGAAGGCGCCGATGGCCACGCCGATACTCATTTCGACCAGCGCCTGCGCATGGATAGCGCCGACTTCGCCGATACCGAAGGCTTCAGGCGCATAGAGCGCCGCCGCCGCCACGAACACCGCAGCAAGGCCCACCAAGGAGTGAAACGCCGCCACCAGTTGCGGCATGTCGGTCATCTTGACCGTGCGCGCCATATAGGCGCCGATGCCGCCGCCCAGCGCGAGGCCGCCGATGATCAGCACCCAGCTGACCCAATCGACCGGGGCCGCCAGCGCCAGCGTGGTCAGGATGGCGATGGCCATGCCGATCATGCCGAAGCGATTGCCCTGCTGGGCCGAGCGGGGATTGGAGAGACCGCGCAGCGCCAGGATGAACAGCACGCCGGAGACGAGATAGAGAAGGGCCGCGATATCCGCATTGATCATGGGGATTAGCCCTTCTTCTTGTACATCGCCAGCATGCGCTGGGTGACGAGGAATCCGCCGAAGATATTGACGCTGGCGAACACCAGCGCGATGAAGCCGAACGCCTTGGAGACCCAATTGGCATCAGCCGCCAACTGCACGCCAACGGCCAGCAAAGCACCCACCACGATCACCGAGGAGATGGCATTGGTCACGCTCATCAGCGGGGTATGCAGCGCCGGGGTGACCGACCAGACCACGAAATAGCCCACGAAAATCGCCAGCACGAAAATGGCGAGCCGGAAGGTGAAGGGATCGATGGCTTCCATTTACTTGGCATCCTTGGCTGGGGTTGCGGGCTTTTTCGGCGCGGCCGGCTTCTTGGCCACGGGCTTTTTCACCGCCGGCACCGCCGCTTCCACTGGCTTGGCAGCGGGGGCAGCGGCTGGCTTGGCGGCCTTGGGCGCAGCAGGCTTCTTGGCCGCGGCAGGCTTGGGGGCAGCGGCCGGCTTGGGCGTCTCCGCCACTGCCGGAGTTACGGCAGGCGCAGCGGCCTTGGCGGGAGCCTTCTTGGCAGGCGCGGCCTTCGCCGCTCCGGTCTTGACCGGGGCCGCCTGCGGCTCGGCCTTGGTGGTCGCGGCTGGCTTTTTCGGCGCGGCCTTGGCGACAGCAGCCGGCTTGGCCGCAGCAACTGGCGCAGCAAACTGCGGATGCACCACGGCACCATCGCGCGTCAGCACGGTCGCCTTGACCAGTTCATCATCCCAATTGATCGCCAGAACCTTGGCCTTGGCATCGATCAATGTCGTGACGAAAGCCAAGAGGTTGCGCGCATAAAGCTGGCTCGCCGTAGTCGGGATGCGGCCCTGCACATTGGTATAGCCGATGATCTTGACGCCGTTGTGCTCGACGATTTTGCCCGGCACGGTCAATTCGACATTGCCGCCGCGTTCCGCCGCCAGATCGACGATGATCGAGCCCGGCGCCATGGATTCAACCATGGCCTTGGTGATCAGCCGCGGCGCGGGGCGCCCCGGGATCAGCGCGGTGGTGATGACGATATCCTGCTTGGCGATATGGCTGGCCGTCAACTCGGCCTGCTTGGCCTGGTATTCGGCGCTCATCTGCTTGGCGTAACCGCCAGCGGTTTCGGCCTGCTTAAATTCTTCATCCTCGACCGCGACGAACTTGCCGCCGAGCGACTCGACCTGCTCCTTGGCTGCGGGCCGAACGTCGGTCGCCGACACCACCGCACCCAGCCGCTTGGCCGTGGCGATTGCCTGCAAACCGGCAACGCCGGCACCCATGACGAACACTTTGGCCGGACGGACTGTGCCAGCGGCGGTCATCATCATCGGGAAAGCGCGGTCGAATTCCGCCGCCGCGTCGATGACGGATTGATAGCCAGCCAGATTAGCCTGCGAGGACAGGATATCCATCACCTGCGCGCGGGTAATGCGCGGCATGAATTCCATGGAAACGGCAGTGACGCCGGCCTTGGCCAAAGCCGCCAGCTCCGCGTCATTGCCATAGGGGTCGAGCGCCCCGATCAGCAGCGCGCCCTTGGCCACGCCAGCCAGGCTCCCCGCCGTCGGGCGGCGCACGGTCAAAACGATTTCGGCGTCCTTGAGCGCCGCCGCAGCAGTCGCCGCAATGCCGGCACCGGCACTCGCATAGTCCGCATCGGGAATGCGCGCGCCGAGCCCGGCGCCCGCTTCGATCGACACGCTGGCACCTAGAGCGATCAGCTTGCCCACGGTTTCCGGAGTGGCCGCTACGCGGTTCTCTCCTTCGACGCGCTCGCGGACGATTGCGATTTTCATGCCGTTTCTCCTCCGATAGCCGGCGCGCCCGAACGGGCACGCGGCACGCGGTCAATTCTCACCAATAGGCGGATGCGCCAATCAGGCAGTGGACTGTGTCGCGTCAAGGCGCGGACAAAGCCTATTTGCGCGACAACATCGCCAGCACGGGGGGCACCACGATCGATGCCAGGATCAGCAGGACACCCAGGATCGGCTGCGCGCCGATGATGGAGAAATACAGCCCGATCACCAGAAAAATCATGCTCAGGATGCCATACTTCACCATCGACACGAACGTGTCATAGGTCTGCTGGTGCTGGGCGTAGTCCATCGCGCTCTCTTCAACCAATGCGGGCAGGGGTTCGTGCTTGCTAGCCATTTCATCCTCGAAAATATAGCGGGTCTAAAGTCTAGTCGTCTAAAGTTCAGTTCGGACTGGTCGCTTCAAGTTCGTCGATCAACCCTTCGATCATCGACAGCCCCAGAGACCAGAATTTCGGGTCCTTCGCATCCAGCCCGAACGGCGCCAGCAACTCGGAGTGATGCTTGGAACCCCCGGCCTTCAACAGCTCGAAATACCGCTCCGCAAAGCCATCTTCGGCCTTCTCATACTGCGCGTAGAGCGAGTTCACAAGGCAGTCGCCGAACGCATAGGCATAGACGTAGAACGGCGAATGGATGAAGTGGGGAATGTAGCTCCAGAAGATATCGTAGCCCTCATTGAGCACGATGCCCTCGCCCAGCGATTCCGCCTGCACTTCCAGCCAGATGGCGTTGATCTCCTCGGTTCGTAACTCGCCCTGCCGCCGCGCGGTATGCACCTTGCGCTCGAAGGTATAGAAGGCGATCTGCCGCACCACGGTATTGAGCATGTCCTCGACCTTGGAACTCAACAGCGCGAACCGCTGTCTGGAATCCGTGGTCTGGGCCAGCAGCGACCGGAAGGTCAGCATTTCGCCGAACACACTTGCGGTCTCGGCCAGCGTCAGCGGCGTATTGCTCAGCAGCGGCCCCTGCGCTGCCGCCAGCCGCTGATGCACGCCGTGGCCCAATTCATGCGCCAGCGTCATGATATCGCGCGAGCGGCCCATATAGTTGAGCATCAGATAGGGATGTGCGCTCGGCACCGTCGGATGCGCAAAGGCGCCGCTGAGCTTGCCATCCGCAGTTGGCGCGTCGATCCACCCGCTGTCAAAAAACGGCGCGGCAACCTCCGCCAGCTTGGGCGAGAATTTGCCGTAAGCCTCCATGACGGTCGCCTTGGCGCTGTCCCAGTCCCAGATGCGCTCGTCACTGTTCGGCAGCGGCGCATTGCGATCCCACGCATTGAGCTTGTCCTTGCCGAACCACTTGGCCTTCATCTTGTAGTAGCGGTGGCTCAGCCGCGGATAGGCGTCGCGCACCGCGCTCTGCAGCGCATCGACCACTTCGCGCTCCACCGAATTGGCCATGTGCCGGCTATCGGCGATGTCCTGGTAGCCGCGCCAGCGGTCGGAGATTTCCTTGTCCTTAGCCAGCACATTGGTGATGTGGGTGAACAGCCGGCCATTCTCGGTCAGCGTCTTGCTGACGGCCTTATAGGCGCTTTCGCGCTTCTTCTCGTCCCGCTCGGACAGCAGGTGCAGCGTCGCTTCCAGCGTCAGCGTCTCGCCATCCACCTCCAGGCGCAGGCTTGCCAGCGTCTCATCATAAAGCCGGTTCCAGGCCGAATAGGCGGTCACCGACTTGTCGTGGAACAGCTCCTCCAGCTTATCGTCGAGCTGGTAGGGCTTGGCCTTGCGCAATTCGGCAAACCAGGTGCGATAGCGCGACAATTCGCTGCTTTGCACGAAGGCCGCTTCCAGCACCTCGTCCTCGATGCGGTTCAGTTCCAGCTCGAAGAACAGCACTTTGGTCGACAGGTTCGTCAGCGCCTCATTGGTATCGCCCATGAACTTGGCGCGATCGGGATCGGTGGTGTTCTGCGCATATTGCAGGAAGGCGAATGAGCCGATCTTGCCGGTCAAATCGCCTAGCGCCTCGGTCCACTTGATCGCCTCGATCAGCTTGCCGGCCTTGGTGAGATCGTTCAGCTTACCCTTATAGTCCGCCTCGAACGCCGCCGCGTCCGCCTTGGCCTGCTCCAGATCGCCCTTGAATTCCGGCCCGTCCTTGCTCGGATAAAGGTCCGACAAATCCCATACCGGCAGAGCCCCGAACTGATTATGCCCCTTTTGTATGGCTTGGTCGGTCATGGCGTCAGTCTCCGGCTGTCAAAAATGTGCGCGGACCATAGCCAGCACAGGCCGGGATGTGAAGGGTGCCGTTCGGCAGTAACGCATGCCTAGACCAGATCGTCGATCGTGACCTTGAGCGCATCCGCCAGCTTGCGCATGGTCTCGATCGATCCGGCGCTGCGACCTGCCTCGATATCGGCGATCTGCACGCGGTTCACGCCCGACTCACGGGACAGGCCAGATTGCGTAAATCCGCGCAGTTCGCGAAATACCCGGATTGCGTTTTCTCCATCCATAAGCCGATCGGCGAAGGCGGCCGGGATCAACTCCTCCTGCCCTGCGGCAAGCCGAGCCTTGATCCCGTCATAAGCTGATAGATCGGCAAGATACTCCGCATCCGCCCGCAACCGGTCATATTCCTCTCGAGGGATCGTCACCATCTCGTTCATGTAATCCTCCTAATCGCCGTAAATATTGCCACGCGAGCCGATCAGCAGCACCTCAAGCACGGCGCCGTCTTCCATGATGATACGCCAGTCGCCGACCCGCAGCCTTATGCCCGATCGCCCCTGCAGTGCCTTGACGTTGTTCGCCTGCGCGGAAGGATCTACAGCATACTCGCTGATCTTCGATCGAATTCGAGAGGCCGTGTTCGCCGGCATGCGGTGCAAGGTCCTGATAGCAGCCTTGCTGTAGCTGATCGCCTTCATGTTTCATTTGTAGCTCCAGACTACAAAGCAGTCAACAACTACACCGGCAAAATCGGCGCATCGGGCAAAATCCCCATGATTAATCCCCTCTTAAGTCGGAACCGTCACAATCCTCCCAAAACGGCACACCGCGATTCGAGCGGGTAACTCCGAGGTCCAATGACGCGCGTTCTGATAGTTGACGATGATCCGGTGCAGTTGCGCCTGACTGCCGAAGTGGCCAACCGCGCCGGTTTCAAGCCCTTGACCGCCACCGGCGGCGAACAGGCCCTGACCATTTTGCGCGAGGATCGCAATATCGGCGCCATGATCCTCGATCTGGTCATGCCCGATCTCGATGGCATGGGCGTGATGGAAGTTATGGCCCGCGAAGGCCTCAATACCCCCGTCATCATCCAGACCGCCAATGCCTCGCTCGAAACCGTGGTCACGGCCATGCGCCAGGGCGCGGTCGATTACTTCGTCAAGCCGGTTGCGCCCGAGCGCCTGATCATCTCGCTGCGCAATGCCATGAAGCTGGACGCGCTCGAAACCGCCATCCGCTCTGAACGCGCCCGCCGCTCCGGCACCTTCACCGCCGCCGACATGATCGCCAAGGCGCCAGCCATGGCCCGCGTCCTGTCGCTCTGCACCAAGGCCGCCAAATCGACGATCCCGGTGCTGATCGAAGGGGAAACCGGCGTCGGCAAGGAGCTGATCGCCCGCATCATCCAGGGCACCGGCGACCGCGCCGGCAAGCCGTTCATCACCGTCAACTGCGGCGCCATCCCGCCCAATCTGGTGGAATCCATTCTGTTCGGCCACAAGAAGGGCAGCTTTACCGGCGCCACGTCTGACCAAGCCGGCAAGTTCGCCGAAGCCCATAACGGTACGCTGTTCCTCGATGAAGTGGGCGAATTGCCGCTCGAAACCCAGGTCAAGCTGCTGCGGGCACTGCAGGAGGGCGAGATCGAGCCGCTGGGCGCGGCCAAGCCCGAGCGTGTCAATGTCCGCGTTATTTCCGCCACCAATCGGCGCCTGCTGAATCTCGCCAAATCCGGCGAGTTCCGCGAAGACCTCTATTATCGGCTCAACGTCTTTCCCATCTATGTGCCGCCCCTGCGCGAGCGCCTTGAGGACGTGCCGGGACTGGTTGCCCACTTCATCGCCCGCTTCGCCGCCGAAGCCGGCAAGCGCGTGCTCGGCATCTCGCCCGTCGCGCTCGACCTGCTGACCGGCTATGCGTGGCCCGGCAATATCCGCCAACTCGAAAACGCGGTTTATCGCGCCATCGTGCTGACCGATGGGGCCTTCCTCGAAACCGTGGACTTCCCGCAGATCGTCGCCCAGACCAACGGGCGCGAACTGGCCGCCAGCGCCATCGAAACCGCGCCCCTGCAGCAAAGCCCCATCCATATCGACGACGCCATGGGCCGCCAGCGCTATATGCCCGATGCACCGGCTGCGACCGACCGCTTCATCGCCCCCACCGGCGAAGTTACCGCCTTGGCCGAAATCGAGCGCGCCGCCATCGTCTTTGCCATCGAGCATTATGGTGGCCGCATGTCGCAGGTCGCCCGCGCCCTCAAGATCGGCCGCTCGACGCTATACCGCAAACTGCACGAATATGGCCTGGCCGAAACCCTGCTGAGTGACGCCGCCTGAATCCATAATCGCTGTCACGCAACCTTCGTCTCGTCATGAAAAAGCTCCGGCTATCAGCAAGCCTCAGGAGCTTTCATGACCGACCGCCAGAAAACCCGCGAGCGCCCGAACCCGCGCCGCGCTTTTGCCCAGAGCTACGGCTCTTTGCTCAATGAAGGCTTCAACCGCCGCGCTCTGCTCAAGGGCTTTCTGGCCACCACCGCCGTCGCCACCATGGGCGGCGCCTTTGGTGTCGGCCGCGCGGCGGCGGCTACCAATAATGCCTCGACGCTGACCTTCACCGAACTCGAACGCGTCCGTGACACCGCCGACCATTGGCCCGAAGGCTATGACCGCCAAGTGCTGCTGCGCTGGGGCGATGCGTTGTTCCCCGACAGCCCACAATTCGACCTCGCCACCATCGACGGCCCGGCCGCCGAGCGCCAGTTCGGCTACAATAACGACTTCACTGCCTTTTTGCCCTTGCCGCTGGGCTCGACCGCCTCGGATCGCGGCCTGCTGCTGGTCAGCCACGAATATGCCACGCCCTTCCTGATGTTTCCCGGCCTCACCGCCGACGACTATCGCGAAAAGCTGACCGATGCGCAGATCCGCACCGTGATGGCCTCGACCGGCGTCAGCATCGTCGAGGTCAAGCGCACTGGCGCCCAATGGGAAGTGGTCAAGGACGGCCAGTATAACCGCCGCATCCATATGGGCACCGAAATGGTGATGTCCGGCCCCGCTGCCGGCGACGACCGTCTCAAGACCAAGGCCGACCCCACCGGCACCGTGGTGTTCGGCACCATCTCCAACTGCAATGGCGGCGTCACCCCCTGGGGCACCATGCTATCCGGGGAGGAAGGCGCCATGGACGTCTTCGCCGGCGACTACACCACGCTGGCCAACCAGGAACTGGTGGAACGCCAGGGCTGGGACGAAGACGAGAACGATATCTATTCGGTCTCGCGCGTCGAGCCACGCTTCAAGTTCGAGAACGAGCCCAATGAATGGATGAAGTTCGACTGGGTGGTTGAGATCGATCCGATGGATCCCACCGCCAAGCCGATCAAGCGCACCGCCTTGGGCCGCATGACCCATGAGGGCGCCCAGGTCAGCGTCGCGCCCGATGGCCGCGTCGTGGTGTTCATGGGCGATGACGACGATTTCGAATATCTCTATCGCTTCGTCACCCGCGACAAGTTCAACCCCGATGATCGTGCTGCCAACAAGGACCTGCTCGATAACGGTGTTTTGTCCGTTGCCCAGTTCGCCAGCGACGGCACCATGAAGTGGATTCCGCTCGTGGCCGGCGAAGGCCTGCTCACCGCCGAAGCGGGCTTCACTACCCAGGCCGACGTCGTGCTCAACACCCGCGCCGCCGCAGATCTGGTCGGCGCCACGCCAATGGATGCGCCCGAGGGCTTCATTCCACACACCGGCACCGGCAAGCTCTATGTCGCCATGACCGAGAACGAAGACCGCCTGCCGGCCAGCGAGGGCGGTGACGAAGGCGAAACCGTTAACGTCGCCAACCCGCGCGGGCCCAACCCGCATGGCCACCTGCTCGAACTGGTGCCGCCCGGCGCGCCCGATAAGCCCGACCATGCCGCCGACAGCTTCACCTGGGACGTCTTCGCGCTCTGCGGCGATCCGAGCAAGCCCGAGGACGAAAGCCTCTATCACCCCGACACCACCGCCAATGGCTGGTTCACCGATCCCGACAATATCGGTGTCGATCCAGCCGGACGCATCTGGGTGACCACCGATGGCCCGCCGCCCGATGGGATCGCCGATGCTGTCTATGCCATGGATACCGAAGGCGATGGCCGCGCCCTGCCCCGCCTGTTCTATATCCCTCCGACCGGCTCGGAAGCCTGCTCGCCGACTTTCACACCGGACGCCACCAGCCTGTTCCTGTCGGTGCAGCATCCCGGCGAGCTGCGCATCGAGGACATGGAAGACGCCTCATCCATGGACGATGCCGGCACCTCATGGCCCGACTTCGCCGACGCCATGCCGGCCCGCCCGTCCCTGGTCGTCCTGACCAAGCGCGATGGCGGCGTAATCGGCAGCTAAAACGCTAGTTAAGGTTCGGCACGATCTGTTCCCTCCCCCTTGAGGGGAGGGCTAGGGTGGGGGTGTCGTGACTTCCACAAATATCGAGTTCGGTGACATCACGACACCCCCACCCCCAACCCCTCCCCCACAAGGGGGGGGAGCCGGCCCTTAGTGCCTAACCGGCTCTCAATAAACCTCAGGCACGTACAATTCCGGCGGCACTGGCGAGCGGACATAGTCATCGTGCCGCACGCGGCCGGGCAATTCGACCTCCGCCTTGGGCACATCCCCATAGGGGATCTGCCCAAGCAGATGGGCGATGCAGTTGAGCCGCGCCTTCTTCTTGTCCACCGCCTGAACCACCCACCACGGCGCCTCGGGCGTATGGGTACGCGCCAGCATCTCTTCCTTGGCCTTGGTATATTCCTCCCAATGGACGCGGCTTTCCATGTCCATGGGTGACAGCTTCCACTGCTTGAGCGGATCATGGATGCGCATCTTGAAGCGGAATTCCTGCTCCTCGTCGGTGATCGAGAACCAATACTTGATCAGGATGATGCCGGACCGCACCAGCATGCGCTCAAACTCCGGCACGGTGCGGAAGAACTCTTCCAGCTCCTCGGCCGTGCAGAACCCCATCACCCGCTCGACACCCGCGCGGTTATACCAGGAGCGATCGAACAGCACCATTTCGCCCGCCGTCGGCAGGTGCGGCACATAGCGCTGGAAATACCACTGGTTCTTCTCGCGCTCGGTCGGCGCCGGCAGGGCCACGGTGCGGCAGACGCGCGGGTTAAGCCGCTGCGTCACCCGCTTGATGGCGCCGCCCTTGCCCGCCGAGTCGCGGCCCTCGAAGATCACCACGACCTTGAGCTTGTTGTGCTGCACCCAATCCTGCAGCCGCACCAGTTCATGCTGCAGCCGGAACAGTTCGCGGAAATATACCTTCCGCTCCACCGTCTCCGGACCCGGCTGGGTCATCCCGTCGGCGACCAGCTCATCGAGGCGATCGTCCTCCAACTGCATTTCGAGTTCTTCATCGAAGCTGTCGGCAATTTCCGCGCGGATACGGTCGAGATAGGCCTGCTCATCGGACATGGTGCAATTCCCTTTATGTGCAGGCACTCAAATCCGAGCTTTGTGAAACTGATGTGACACTCCGCTTATGTTCAGAATCGGACAGCGTAATCGCCGATAAAGGTATCGAAACTGCGCGCCGGCGATCCCGTAATGCTAACAATATCGGTGCTGATGTCACCAGCCTCGCCCCGTTGGTAATGGGCATAATCCTCAATCAGCCCATCGGCCTGCCATTCGGGAAAGCCGAAACCGATCACCGCCGCCCGCATCTGTTCAGGCGCGATATTCACAAAACTGACCTCCCGGCCGAGCGCGACGGAAATCTTGCCGGCGATCTCAGCATGCGTCAGCGCCTCCGGCCCGGTCAGCGTATAGGTCTTGTTGTCATGGCCCGGCTCGGTGAGCGCCGCTACGGCGACAGCAGCCAAATCGCGAATATCGACCAGGCTGACCCTGCCATCCCCGATCGGCGCGAAGAACTTGCCTCCATGCAGGATCGAGTCCCGGAACGACAAAAACTCCTGCATGAACAGGTTCGCCCGCAGGAAGGTGTAGCTCATCCCACTGGCCTCGATCGCCTGCTCCACCACCGCATGGTAGCGCAGGAACCGCACCGGCGAGGCTGCATCGGCATGGATTTGCGAGAACTTGACGATATGACGAACACCGGCCTTTTGGGCCGCGAGGACGAATGCCAATTGCTGGGCCTCGGCGCGCTCCGACGAATTGGTGAGCAGGAATGCCGTGTCCACGCCGGCCAGCGCCATTTCGAGCGAGGCGGCATCGTCAAAATCGCCCGTGACAGCGGTCACACCCGTTAGGCCGGCGAGCTTTTCGGCCGCCTTGGCCGACCGCACCATGGCCCGGACGGCGATGCCTTCGCCCGATAGCAGCTTGATGATTTCCGAGCCGACATTGCCCGTTGCGCCTGTGATCAAGATCATTTGGGTCTCCTGTGTTGCCCACCCAATATGGCCACGTCCCATCTCATCTAACATTGACAATCTTTTTCACCCTGCTAGTACAAAATGTATGAGCAAGGATCGGCACCCTTCAGCAGATTGGGAACGGCAGCGCGCCTTTCTCGCGGTCATGCGCGAGGGCAGCCTGTCGGGTGCCGCGCGGGTGCTCAACGTGGCCCAGCCCACGGTGCGGCGGCGGATCGAGGACCTTGAACACGGTCACGGCGTGGCTTTGTTCACTCGCGCGCCGAGCGGCTTGATCCCCACCGCCATCGCCCACGAACTGGCGGCCCATGCCGAAGCAATGTCGAACGCGGCGGATTCATTCGCGCGCGCCGCTTCTGCCGAAGCCGGCTCCGCCTCGGGCACGGTGCGCATCACCGCCAGCGAAGTCATCGGCGTCGAGGTATTGCCGCCCATGCTGGCGCAACTGCGTCTCGCCCACCCGGGCCTCGTACTCGAACTCGGCCTCAGCAATCGCAGCGAGGACCTGCTGGGGCGCGAGGCCGATATCGCGGTGCGCAACTTCCGTCCGGTTCAGGACGCGCTCGTCGCCAAGCGCATCGGCGCCATCGGCCTGGGCCTGCATGCCCATCGCAGCTTTCTCGGCCGGTACGGTATGCCGGTCCGATTGGAGGACTTGGCGAGTTTCGCGCTGATCGGCTTCGAGCATGCCACGATCGGCGTACGCACCCTGCAAGCCATGGGCCTGACCTTGCAGCGCGAGGATTTCGCCTTTCGCACCGATAGCGACCTCGGCCAGCTCGCCGCAATTCGCGCCGGGATTGGTATCGGCATCTGCCAGACCGGCTTGGCCAAACGCGATCCCAACCTGGTGCAGCTGTTCCCCGATCAGTTCGCTTTCCCAATGGACACCTGGGTGGTGACGCATGAGGATCTACGCCACGTCCAGCGCGTCCGCCTGGTCTATGACGCCTTGGTCGAGGGTCTCACTGCTTATGCAGCGGCATAACCGTCAGGCGATCGCCATCAAGCTCGCATTACCCCCCGCTGCGGCGGTGTTGGTGCTGACCGCAGTTTCGCTCACCAATAGATCGAGGCTGTAACCACCCTGCCCCACCTGCGCGCTCTGCACCGTGACGATCGGCCCCGGCCAATCCGCGACGCGCCGCGATACAGCGCGAACGGCCTCGGCATCACCTTCGACAAGGACCGCGGCGACGCCGCCCTCGCCCGCTGCCGCCCGAACCCGCTGACGCACTATGGCGGGCAATTGCGCGATCAGCGCCGATGACGCTTTGACCGCAACGGAATTGCCCGTCGCCAGGATCGCCGCCAGTTGCAAAAGCAGGCCCTTCTCGGTGGCGGCAATCGCCAGCACTGTGCCGCGCGGCGCCGTGGAATAGAGATTGCGCTCGCCCACCGGGCCGATCAGTTCGACTGCAGCATTGATCGCCGGATGCACGCCGTAGCGCAGCGCCTGTTGGGCCAGCGTTCCACGTCCATTGGCCGCCAGCCAATCGGCGAGCGCCGACAGAGCCGGATCGATCTGCGCATTTGGCGCCAGCTCCGCGATAACGGCAACATCGGTTCGCACCAGCCGCCGCAGATAGAGCGGGCCGCCCGCCTTCGGGCCGGTTCCCGACAGGCCATGCCCGCCAAATGGCTGCACCCCAACCACGGCACCGATCTGGTTGCGGTTGACATAGATATTGCCCGTGGCAATCCGGCTGGTCACACGCTCGATGGTCGTATCGATGCGCGTATGCAGCCCGAAGGTCAGCCCATAGCCCAGCTCGTTGATCCGATCGACCAGCGCGTCGATGTTCTCTCGCTGATAGCGCACCACATGCAGCACCGGCCCGAACACTTCGCGCGTCAGTTCGGACAAATCCTCCAGTTCGATCAATGTGGGTGCGACGAACGTGCCCAGCGTCGCAGCGGGATCGAGCGGTGCTTCGACGATAGTGCGGCCCTTTGCGCGCAGCGCCTCCACATGATCGACGATGGTTTTCTGCGCCTCAGCCGTGATCACCGGCCCGATATCGACCGCCAGCCGATCCGGAGTGCCGGTGCGCAATTCCGCCATCGCGCCCTTGAGCATGGCCAGCGTCTTGTCGGCGATATCCTCCTGCAGACACAGCACGCGCAGCGCCGAACAGCGTTGCCCAGCGCTATCGAAGGCGGAAGCCAGCACATCGCCCACCACCTGTTCGGTGAGCGCCGAAGAGTCCACGATCATCCCATTCTGCCCGCCGGTTTCGGCCACAAATGGCACGGGACTTCCAATCGGTAGCGTTCGCTGCGCCAACTGCTTGGCGATCAAGCGCGCCACGTCGGTCGAGCCGGTGAACATCACGCCACAGGTGCCTGGATCACCGACCAGCGCTGCACCCATACGCCCGTCGCCCGGCAGGAATTGCAGTACGTCGCGCGGCACGCCTGCCTGATGCAGCAGGGCAACCGCCTGCGCTGCGATCAGCGGGGTTTCCTCGGCCGGCTTGGCCACCACCGGATTGCCGGCAACCAGCGCCGCCGCTACCTGGCCAGTAAAAATCGCCAGCGGGAAATTCCATGGGCTGATGCAGACGATCGGGCCAAGCGGAATATGCGTGGCGTTGGCAAATCTCTCGGCCTGATCGGCGTAATAGCGCAGGAAATCCACTGCCTCGCGCACCTCCGAAATCGCATTGGCCGCCGACTTTCCCGCCTCGCGAATGATCAATCCCATCAGCCTCTCGATCCGGGATTCCATCGCATCGGCGGCACGGTTGAGCATGGCCGCGCGCTCAGTGGGTGGCACGGCCGCCCAGCCGCGAGCAGCCGTCGTGGCGGTTTTGAGCGCGAGCGCCGCATAGTCCGGCGAGGGTTCAACCACCGTGCCAACAATGTCGCTATGATCCGCCGGATTGAGAATGCCCCGCTCTCCCTTCTCCCCTTGCGGGAGAAGGTGCCCGAAGGGCGGATGAGGGGTAACTTTCCCCATCGCAGCCCCCTCATCCGTCTCGCTGCGCGAGCCACCTTCTCCCGCAAGGGGAGAAGGGGACCCGACTGTAGGCCCTGCGGTCCATTCCGTTTTGGCGCTTTCGACCAGCGAAGCCGCAAGCTGCTTCAATGTCGGCTCGTTCGACAAATCCAGCCCGCGTGAATTCTTGCGGCCACCCGCCAGAATATCCCGTGGCAAAGCGATTGCCGGATGCGGCGCACCGGCAGGCACGATTGCCCCTGCCACCACCGCCGGATCATCCGCCAGCGCCCCCACCGGCACGTCCGGATCGGCGATGCGGTTGACGAAGGACGAATTGGCGCCGTTCTCCAGCAGCCGCCGCACCAGATAAGCCAACAGCGTTTCGTGGCTGCCCACCGGGGCGTAAATCCGGCAGGGCCTGTCGAGCTTGCCCTCGCCGACCACTTCTTCGTAGAGCGGCTCGCCCATGCCGTGCAAGCACTGGAACTCATATTGGCCGGGCGTGTAGGCGCCAGCCAGATTGTAGATCGTCGCCATAGTCTGCGCGTTATGCGTGGCGAATTGCGGATAGACCGCGTCGGTCGCCACCAGCAGTTTTTGCGCGCAGGCGATATAGGCAACGTCGGTGAAAACCTTGCGCGTATAGACCGGAAAACCATCGAGCCCGTCGAGCTGCGCCCGCTTGATCTCGCTGTCCCAATAGGCGCCCTTGACCAGCCGCACCATGATGCGGTGGCCGCTGCGCCGCGCCAGGTCCACGATGAAATCCAGCACGAACGGGCAGCGCTTGGAATAGGCCTGCACCACGAAGCCGATGCCTTGCCAGCCGGCCAGTTGCGGCTCGACACACAGCGCCTCAAGGATATCCAGCGAGACATCCAGCCGATCGGCTTCCTCGGCGTCAATATTGAGCCCGATATCATAGCCCTTCGCCAGCAGCGCCAGTTCGATCACGCGCGGCACCAATTCGCCGATTACCCGACCATATTGCGCCCGGCTGTAGCGCGGGTGCAGGGCGGACAGCTTGATCGAAATCCCCGGCCCTTCATAAACACCGCGCCCGGCCGCCGCCTTGCCGATGGCGTGGATCGCCGTGCGATAATCCTGCAGATAGCGCTCGGCATCCCTGGCCGTGGTCGCCGCTTCCCCCAGCATATCGTAGGAATAGCGAAAGCCCTTGACCTCAAGCGGGCGGCCGTTTTTCAGCGCCTCGCCGATGGTCTGGCCGGAGACGAACTGCTCGCCCATCATCTTCATCGCCAGGTTCACCCCGGCCCGGATCACCGGCTCGCCCGAGCGTGATACCAGCCGACTGAGCGCATTGCCCAGGCCCGTCTCGTCCACCGGCGATACCAGCTTGCCGGTGACCACCAGGCCCCAGGTCGCCGCATTGAC
Source organism: uncultured Alphaproteobacteria bacterium (assembly GCA_963717095.1). Taxonomy (GTDB): domain Bacteria; phylum Pseudomonadota; class Alphaproteobacteria; order Rhizobiales; family Devosiaceae; genus Devosia. The sequence goes on along the minus strand of CAVQVF010000001.1, from coordinate 7,518 downwards.
GAACAGCGATTGGCTGCCGCCGAGATGGGATTGCCAATCGCCCGGCGCGATCTTGTCGGCGATCAGCGCATCGCGCGTGCCATTGTCGGGTATGCGCAGTAGCGCTTCGGCCAGGCACATCAGCGCCACGCCTTCCTGGCTCGACAAGGCATATTCCTGCACCAGGCTATCCACCCCGCCGCGCCGCTTTTGCGCCCGCATGGCGGTGACAGTCTTGATGGTCAGCGCGCGAATGGCGGCGGCCAGATCAGGCGGCAGTGTTGCTGCCGCGATCAACGGCGGCACGCAATCCGGCTCCGGCAGGCGGTGGGCCGCGTCAATCGCCGCCCGCAACGGATTATCCCCCGACCGCCGCCCCAGAAATTCGGCAAAGGGTCGCGGCTTCAGGGCATCACTGGCGGGCATTCAACGGTCTCCACAACGCAGAGCCGAGTCTATGCTGCCGCGCGGCGGACATCCATGGCGATAAATGCAGAAACGCTGCTTAGAGCCGTCCCAGGCTCTGCTCGGTTGCCGCACTGAACAGGTAGAGCGAGCCCGGCAAGGCGGAGGCCGTGACGGTCGTGTCCACCTTCGGCACCATCTTGCCCGGCGCGGTAGCGATGACTTCGGTGCCGGCGATATCCAGGTGCACCAGCGTTTCGGAGCCAAGCGGCTCGACCGCGGTGACGAGGCCGGAAAGCGACAAACCAGCCGCCCCCGCCGCGCCGACGATCAGATCGTGCGGCCGCACGCCGATCAGCACATCCCCGCTCGTGATTGCGCTGGCATCCAGGCCGGCAATCGTCGCGCCGCTCGCGGTGAGCGTGCTTCCTGCCGCCTTGCCGGGCACGAGATTCATCGACGGGCTGCCGATAAACCGCGCGGTGAACACATCCACCGGGCTTTCATAGAGTTCAGTCGGCGTACCCGACCTGCAAAATCCGCCCATCGCGCATCACCACGATCTTGTCGGCCATGGTCATGGCCTCGATCTGGTCATGGGTGACATAGACGATGGTCGTCCCCAGCCGCTGATGCAGCCGCTTGATTTCGATGCGCATCTGCGAGCGCAATTGCGCGTCCAGATTGCTCAGCGGCTCGTCGAACAGGAACGCCACCGGATCGCGCACCATCGCCCGGCCGATGGCGACGCGCTGACGCTGCCCGCCGGAGAGTTCGGACGGCCGGCGTTTCAGCAGATCCTCCATGCCCAGGATCTTGCGCCGTGGCGAGGATACGCTGATCCTTTTCCGCCTTGCTCAGCTTGGCGGTATAGAGCCCGAAGCCGATGTTCTGCGCCACGCTGAGATGGGGATAGATGGCGTAGTTCTGGAACACCATGGCGATATTGCGCTGCTTGGGCTCGCGCTCGTTGACCACCTCGCTGCCGATACGCAGCGTGCCGCCGGTGATGTCCTCCAGCCCCGCGATCATCCGCAGCGTCGTCGACTTGCCGCAGCCCGAGGGGCCAACCAGCACCACGAATTCGCCATCGGCGATCTCCAGGTCGATGCCATGCACCGCCGTGGTCTTGCCATAAGTTTTGACCAGCCCTTGCAATTCGATATTGGCCATCAGGCGGCTCCCATCAGGGCGGAGAATTTGGTTCTAAGTTCGCTTGCGGCGGCCGCTTCGAGATCGACATGCCGCTTCATTCTCTCGACGAAATCAGCGGACTTGCCACGATAGCCGGCAATTGCCGCCGCCAGCGGCGCTGGCGCCGGGCCACCGAAACGATCGCGTACAGCCACAAAATGCTCTGGCGAAACCAGCTCGGCGAACAGGGCCGCATCGATCGTCGTCTTGCGTCCCGTCGCCTTTTCAAACGCGGTAAGGAACGGCGCAAAGCCATCGACCGGCAGATCGCCATCCATCGCCACCACGGCCTTCGCCACCGCTGCGGCGATCTCGTGGCCTTCGCGGAACGACAAACCTTCGCGCCGCACCAGGCTATCGGCCAGCTCGGTGATGGTGATGCAGGAGCGACGAATATTGTTGGCCACCCGCGCCGGATCGATACGAATTTGCACCACCAATGCTGCCAGCAGATCCAGCACCCGATAAGCGCTGTCGAAGGCCTGGTAGCCCATGGCCTGGCTCTCGCCCTCGCTGTCGTTCATGTCGGTGAACGGCGTATTGTGCATCACATCGAGCATGGCGCGGGCACGGCCAAAAGTCTGGCTGGCGAGATGGCGCAAATGCTCGATCGGCACCGGATTGCGCTTCTGCGGCATGATCGAGGAAATCTGCACCAGCGCGTTGGGCACATAGACCTGGCCCACCTCGAAGCTGGTCCAAAACTGCAAATCCTGGATCGGGCGACCGAGATGGAGAAACATCAGCTCGATGGCGCCATAAGTGCCAGTGATGTAATCCACCGCGGCGATGCAGCTATAAGAATTCTGCAGCGGCGCCGAAAAGCCGAGCAGCTGCGCCATTCGCGCCCGATCGATCGGGAAACCCCGATGTGGTGATCGCCGCCGCGCCCATTGGCGACAGGTCAACGATCTCCCGCGCCTCGAACAGCCGCCCGATATCGCGGCCCAGCACTTCGATGACAGCGGCGAGGTAATGCCCAAACGTTGTCGGCTGCGCCGGCTGGCCATGGGTATAGGCGACGATCAGCGTCGCCTTCTCCCGCTCCGCCGCGGCAACCAGCGCATCGTAAAGCGCCACCGCCTTGCCCAACAGCACATCGATCCGGCTCTTCAGCCCCAGCTTGAATAGCGTATGGTCGATGTCATTTCGCGAGCGGGCGGTGTGCAGCCGCCCGGCCAGGTCCGGCCCCAGACGCGCCTTCAACTCCTTCTCGATCAGGAAGAAAAAATCCTCGACCTCGCCGGTATAGACCAGCTTGGCCGGATCGACTTCGGCGTCGATGGCTTCGAGCGCCTGGGCAATCTTGCCGGCCGACGCGGCATCGAGAATGCCGGTCTCGACCAGCATCACCAGATGCGCCCGGTCGATGGCGCGAAAGCCCTCGACATGGTGCGTCTTGGCGCCGTCGAACAGCGGCCGCAGCACGGTGTCCTTATAGACCGGATCGGGAAAGCTGCTGCTGTCGCTCAAGCGCGGATCGGTCATGGCTCTAGCCCTTCAATCCGGCCAGCATCACGCCGCGCACGATAAACCGTTGCAACACCAGGAACACCACCAGCGTCGGAATCGTCGCCAATGCCGCCCCGGTCATGATCATTTCCCAGCGCGTATCCTGCGCATCGGAAAAGCTCGATAGCCCCACCGGCAGCGTATAAAGCTCGCGGCTGGTGGTGACGATCAGCGGCCAGAAGAACGCCGTCCAATTGCCGAGAAACGTGAAGATCGCCAGGGCCGACAAGGCCGGCGCCACCAGCGGCATGGCCACTTTCCACCAGATCTGGAATTCGTTGAGCCCGTCGATCCGCGCGGCTTCGAGGAAGTCGTCGGGCACAGTTTCGAAAAACTGCTTCATCAGGAAAGTGCCGAAGGCGGTCATCATGCCGGGAAACATGATGCCCCAATAGCTGTCGAGCCAGCCGAGCTGGCTACTCATCAGATACCAGGGGATCACCAGCATTTCGGTGGGGATCATCAGCGTGGAGAGGATCGCGAGAAAGATGAAATAGCGGCCGCGGAACTCGAATTTCGCCAGCGTGTAGCCGACGAGGCTGTCGAAAAACACGTTGGACAGCGTCACCGTGGTGGCAATGAAGGTGGAATTGCCGAACCAGCGCATGAAATCGCCGTCGGACAGCACCTTGAAATAATTGTCGAAGCTCGGCGCAGCCGGGATCAGGCGCAGATCATAAACCTGGTTGGCCGTCTTCAGCGAGGTCGAGAACATGTAGAGGATCGGCGTGATCATGATCAGCCCGCCCAGCAGCAGCAGCGTCCAGACGACGATCTGGCCGGGCCGGATGCGGGCGAATTTCATTGGCGGACGCGCGTATCTGGCACGGCGATGGTCATCTCAGCGGCTCCTCAACACAAAGAGCTGCAGCAGCGACACGACCAGCAGGATGATGAACAGCACCACCGTCTGCGCGGCGGCATAGCCCATGTCGAAGGATGAAAACGCCGTCTGGTAGATCATCAGCACGATCGGCTTGGTGGAGCCCAGCGGACCACCCGGATCGTTGCGGGTCATGTTGTAGACCTGGTCGAAAATGCGCAGGAACCCGATGGAGGAGAACACCACGAGGAACACCGTCGTCGGCTTGAGCAGCGGCAAGGTGATCTTGCGCAGGATGGCGCCATTCGCCCAGCCCGTCGATGCGCGCAGCCTCGTAATAGGTCGAGGGAATGGCGCGCAGCCCGGCCAGGAAGATGATGACCTGAAAGCCCAGCCCCGCCCAGATGGCCGTCACCATGATCGCCGGCAGCGCTTGGCGTCGTCGATTTGAGGAACGCCTGCTGCGGAATGCCGAATTGCGACAGCAATCCGTTGATCAGCGCCGATCGGCACCGGCTGGTAAATCCACCGCCATACCCAGGCCAAGGCCGCCGCCGTGGTCAGGAACGGCAAGAAATACAGCGCCCGGATAAAGCCGTGCATGAAGCGGACGCGATCGAGATAATAGGCCACGACGAACGCGATCACGAGGCTGATCGGCGTGCCGACGATGAGATAGGTGAAGGTGTTGCGGAACACCTTCCAGAACGCCGGATCGTGCACCAGCTTGTCGTAGTTCTCCAGCCCGACGAACTGCGCCGGCTTGAGGATGTCCCAGTCGGTGAACGAAATCCAGAACGCCTGGAAGGTCGGATAGAACCGGATCCAGCCATAGAAGACGATGGGCAGAGCGAGAAACGCCCATGCCCAGATGACGCGTTTGGTGCGGATCGAGAACCGGTCCCAGACGCGGCCTTTGGGGGCCGCGTCGCCTGTGGTTGCGCTCTGCGTCACGGCGCGCTTACTGCTTGGCCGCGTCGATGATGGCCTGTTCCTCCGTGGCCGCCTGGGCAACCGAGTCGGCGGGCGACTGGCCTTCGAGCAGCACGCGGTTGGCCATGTCGATGGCGACCTGGCGCTGGCCGGCTTCGTCGACGAACTGGGTCGTCTGCGAGTAATCCAGCGCCTTGAGGAACGGCGCCAAGATCGGATCGGCGAGGTTCTCCTCGGTCAGTGCCGCCGACTTGCGGGCCGGCAATTCGCCGACGACGTCGAGCCAGATTTGCATCGCCTCGGGCGAGGACACATAGGCCAGGAATTTCTCGGCAGCGGCCAGCTTTTCGCCCTCCGCGGAAAAGCCGATGCCATTGGCGAAATAGCTGGCATAGTTGGAGCGCAGGCCATCGGCATTGGCCGGCAATTCGGTCACGCCCCATTCGAACTGGTCGATGGTGGCGAACGCGCCCAGCCGGAACGTGCCGTCGATGGTCATGGCCGCCATGCCGCCGCGGAACGCGGCCTGGCCTTCATCCATGAAGCCGGTCTGGCCCACCTTCTGCACGGTCTGCAGGTCGGTATAGAATTGCAGCGCCTCGGCGCCGCCCTTCTCGCCATAGGTGACCTTGCTGTAATCGTCGCTATAGGGCACGCCGCCAAACTGGCGGATCAGCACTTCGCGCCACCACTGGTGGTCCTGCCCGGCCATGTCCAGCGTGATGCCTTCGGAAATCAGATTGCCCGCATCGTCATGCTTGGCGGTCGCCACGGCGGCGGCAACCAGTTCGTCCAGCGTCTGCGGTGGCTTGGTGGGGTCGAGCCCGGCTTCCTCGAACAGCTTCTTGTTATAGAACAGCGCCAGCGAGCGCACCGCGGTCGGCAGGCCGTAATAATCGTCGCCGCGCTTCATGGCGGTGACGATGGGGAAGAAATCGGCCTCGATCGCATCGTGAGGGAAACACCGTGGGCGAGAGGGGCTGCAGCACGCCGCCGCCCTGGAACTTGTCGAGCCAGCCATAGAACATCTGCAACACGTCCGGGCCCTGCCCGGCGGCCTTGGCCGCGATCACGCGGGTCTGGTAGTCGTCATAGGGGAACGTGGTCTGCTTGACCGTGATATCGGGATTGGCCGCCTCGAAATTGGCGATCAGCTGATCCATCGCCGTGACGCGGGTTTCGAAGGCATATTGCCAGTATTCGATTTCCACCGCCTGGGCCGCACCCAGCGTCAGCAGACTGATCCCCGCGGCAAGGCCGGCGAGCATGAACCGATTGCGCATCATATCCTCCTTAAGGCCCGCCCCTGCATTTTAGCCTGGGTTTAAGCGGACGAAATCCCTTTTTTCGAGACCGCACGAAGCCATGTCCCGAGCTTCACAGGTCAGCCGACACATACAAATTTGTCAATACAATAATCTACTTGAGTTATTCGGAGCCGGGAAATAGCCTTCCGGCATGGACCGGGATTTGAGCAAGCGCGAAAAATCGGGGGCGCGCGGGAGCCTGGCCATCGGCAGCAATCCCGAGCGCAACAGGCTCACAACCGCCGCGTCGTGCTCGACGTGGTGCGCACCCAGGGCCATCTCGGACGCACCGAAATCGCCCGCCGCGCGCATCTGACGCCCCAGGCGGTCACCAATATCGTCGGTGAACTGGTGGCGGAAAACCTGCTGATCGAACTGGGCCGCCTACGCGCGGGCCGCGGGCAGCCGCCGATCCAATTCGCCGTCAATCCCGATGGCCCGATGACCGCCGGCATCGAAATCGCCGCCGATCATATCGTCATCGTGCTGCTCGATCTCAGCGGGCGCGTCCGTGCGCAGTCGATCCGCCCAGTCGCCAATACCAGCCCCGCCCATATCTTGGCCGACTTGCGCCAAGCTGTGGATATCTTGCGCCAGTCGGTACCCGGCATCGCGGTCAACCTACTCGGTGTCGGCCTGGTTATGCCCGGCCCGTTCGAAATCGAGGGCATGAGTTCAGTCGGCCCCGCCACGCTGCCCGGCTGGACCGGACTGGATACCAAAGCGCTAGCCTCTGAGGCGATCGGGGAGCCAGTCGAAATCGAAAACGACGCCACCGCTGCTGCCGTCGGCGAGCGGCTTTATGGCGCTGGCCAGCCTTTTCCAGCTTCGGCTATGTCTATTTCGGCGTCGGCCTGGGGCTGGGCATCATCCAGGAAGGCCGGCCCCTGCGTGGTTCGTTCGGCAATGCCGGCGAAATCGGCCATTTCGTCGTTACCCCCCGCAATCGGCCGCGCTCTATGGCCCGGAGGGTGCTCTTGAGCGCTTCGTCTCGCTCTATGCCCTACGCGAAAAGCTGGCCGCCGCTGGCCTTTTCACCACCGAGTCGACGATCTCGCAGGGCCTGCACGACGCCGGCAATCCCGTGCTGCTCGACTGGATCGCCGAAGCCGCCGATTATCTCGCGCCGACCGTCGCCGCTTTGGAAAACCTGCTCGACCCCCAAACCATCATTTTTGGCGGAGCTTGCCCAATTCGGTGATCGACGCCATCATCGCCGCACTTGATCCGATGCCGGTTTCCGTCGCCACCCGCCGCGCCCGCACCACGCCGCGCGTTTTACGCGGCCAAACCGGACAGTTGACCGCAGCGCTCGGGGCTGCTGCATTGCCTATGCTCGAAACCGTGACCCCACGGCTGCATCTG